>NZ_CP053554.1:0-49405 GCF_013154915.1 Diaphorobacter sp. JS3050 | reverse complement strand
GCCAGTACCTGATTGCGCGCGGCGTGTCGCCGCTCAAGATCATGGTGAACTTCGCTTCGGCATCCGACTTCGTGGCCGACAACTCGACGCCAGAAGGGCGGCACCAGAACCAGCGCGTGGACATTGAAGTCATCTACGTGCCTACGTACTAAAAGCCGCTCGCTTCGGTCTAGCGGCTGCGTCACCTGCCTAGTGGTGAGCAGTCGGGGGCATCCCGACACCCAATTTCCTAACCAACCCTCAAGGTCGTGTCTATGCAATCAACCAAGAAGTGTCTAGCCCTCGTTATTCCATTGCTCGCCCTCGCGGGCTGCGCTGCGTTGGATCAAGTCGCCAAGGATGTGCAGAAGGCCACCGCCCCGGTGATGCTCACGGAATCCCTGCCGCAAATCTGCCAGGCCGCGAAAGACAACCAGGTGCGAGCAAACGGCCTCTATGCCAACAAGGGCCTTGCGGTCAGCGGTGAAGTGCGCTCCGTCACCGAAGGCTTCCAGCCTCGCTATCGGGTGTTCCTGCGCTCCGGCCAGGTTTCGGTGCATGCCGGTACAGACAACAAGCTCAACGTCACCCAGCTTTCAACCGGGAAAACCGCTCGGGTGTCGGGTGTCGTGTCGGACGTGAGCTACGACTACAACGGGTGTTCGATCTCGCTGAAAGACGCGACGTTTTAACTGCGCTGCTGGCGTCCCCTAGCGGGCCTCCATCGCCGTTCCTGGCGATGCTGCAGGCCCGTTTTCCTTGACAGGGGTCGATTTGTTTTCGTTGTCAAAAGTGACGGTAGGAGATCGAGCACTGGCGTAGGGGTGGCCTGCCAAGCCATTGATTTCATTGGGTTTCCTGTTGATTTTTTTGATCGCCGTTTGAGGGCGCAAAAGCGTGCTCGGTTTCAACCGCCGGTCCCGGTTTTCGGCGTGGTCTGTGACGGCAGGATTTCACTGGCATAACGCTCCACTGGAAAGCGGAATACGCCCCTCAAATTGATACCTTGCAGCCGCGTCGGCGCAATTTTCCCCGTGAGCTCCGCCGGGATGACCTGACGCCGGTTGGCCCAGCGGTCCAGAACGGCCTGCATCTGGGTTGTGTTCCAGGCCATGATGATGTTGGCCAACAGACTCAAGGCGTCAGCCACCGCCTGCATTTCCTCGGCCCGCTTGGCCTGAGCCATACTTCCGCACTTTTCCGTGCACCGCATCCGATATGGCGCACCCGTTCTGATGGACATCCCGGGACTGCGAGATAAGTACATCCTGCAGGTGCTCCTATCCGGCCGATCAGACACCATCTACAAGAACAGTAATGTCGTCATGGAGTCGGGGATGGTGACCGCGCTAAACGTCGGCGAGCCCTTCACGAAGGTTCTGAGCCAAGACGCCGAGCAGTTGCTGTTTTGCTTTAACGCTTGCCAGGTGAACGCAATCGCAGCAAGCACTCTGTCCGATTTTGCGGGCAATCTACGTTTCTTTCCGTCTCCTCTCAGGATCGACAAGGCTCCCATGCTTTTCGATTTGATAAATGCCGTCTGCACGGCGATTGAGTCTCACGATCCGGTACTTGCGAGCTCGCGCACGTCCGAGCGGATGGCCGATCTGATGGTTGACCTGATGATTCGTTATCTTCCGGCCGAATCAGGTCGACGTTGCTTGGGCGCCGTGCCGTTCCATGTGCAAAAAGCGGAAGCCTTCATGCGCGAGAACTTTCGGGAAGCGATTACGCTGGCCGAGGTTGCGTCAGCCGCCGGAGTAACTAAGCGCTGCCTTTGTATAAATTTCAGGCGATTTCGAAATACGAGTCCTATGGCGTACCTGCGCCTCCACCGATTGACGCAGGCTAGAAAGATGCTCGAATCGACGCAAGCTCGCGCTTCCGTCACGGAGGTGGCTGGAGAATGCGCACTGCATCACCTGGGGCGTTTCTCTCAAGAGTACCGACTCGAGTTTGGGGAACTACCCTCGCAGACCATCGAGCGAGTCAATCGAGCCCACCTCAAGTGATCCGATAAGCTTGCTTGACGGTAGCTACGAATGCTTGCCATCAGAACTGCAACCTTTCTGACTCTTTTGCATCTGTGACGGCGGGCTGGGCGATGAAGGCTGGGCTACGAACTCGTAGCTTGCGACCGCAACGCGATCCCTGTCCAGCGTGACGATCGGACCTTGCGAACTCAAACGTGGTTGAGCGAATAACCATTTGCCTCAGTCCTTCGCGGATCGCCGCACGTGTTCCACGAACCTTGCCAGGATGGGCGGCTGTTTCTCCTTGCGGAAGGTGCAGCTGATGGGCACCTTGACCCGTGTCCCGACGATCCGCGCGAACGCGATATCCGGCCAACGGATCGCTGCGACAGACGCAGGGACGATGCTCGACGCCGCACCGGCCATGGTCAGGGCGAGCGCGGCCGTGGCGTCCTCCACGACTCGGGCGATGCGGGGCTCGATACCCGCGTGCTTGAACAGGCCGATCACCTCATCGGCGAAGCTCGGCCGGCCGCCGCGCGGAAACAGTGTGAGTTCCACCGCGCGCAGGTCCGCGAGCTTGCAGGTCTTGCCGAACTTCCCCGACTGGGAGCGGTGCACCGCGAGGTAGAGATCCTCTTGCGCGATGTTGACGATCTCGATCCCGGGATGCCGGGGAAAGAAGCGGCTGAAGCCCACGTGGATGGTCCCCGCGAGCAGGCCCTCCACCTGCTCGTCCTTGGTCATGTGCGTGAGGGATACCGTCGCCGTAGGCGTGGACGTAAGGAAAGCGCGCAGCAAAAGGGGCAGGCTGCGGTAGATGGGCGTTCCGAAATACGCCACGCTCAACTCGTCCACGTCGCCCCGCGCGGCGGCGCGGGAGCGATCACCCGAACGGCCTGCCAACTCCAGGATGCGGCGCGCATCCTCCAGGAAAGCGTGACCTGCGGCGGTGAGTTCGATCCCGCGGTGGCTTCGCTCCAGAAGCACGACGCCCAAGTCCGCTTCCAGGGCTTGCATCTGCCGCGTGATGGGGGGCTGTGAGACGTGCAGGCGCTTGGCTGCTGCAGCCATGTTCCCTGCTTCCGCGACGGCGATGAAATACTTGAGCTGCCGGAATTCCATGGCGCGCTTTCCGAGTTGGTGATGTGCCTATATTACGCAAACCGTAACGATGGCTGACTAATTTGGTATTGGACGGCATGGCCGGCGCTGCCTAGCATTCACTCGTCCCGCGTCAATCCGGACCGGGCAAACCGACAAAGGAGACCGGGATGAACGAACGAGTGAAGCAGGTTGCGTCCGCATTGGTGGATGCGATCCAGAAGACCCTCACGGAGCAACGCGTGACGGAAGAAGAGTGGCGCGCGGGCATCGACTACATGATGAAACTGGCCGAGGCCAAGGAAATGGCTGTCCTGCTGGACACGTTCTTCAGCCACACGATCGTCGACCTCAAAGCCCAGGCCACGCGCGGATCCAGGCCCGCGATCCAGGGCCCGTATTTCCTGGAAGGCGCCCCGGTGGTCGCCGGCGCCCTGAAGACCTACGAGGATGACTCGCATCACCCGCTCGTGATCCGCGGCACCGTGCGCACGGACGATGGCGCGCCAGCCGCGGGAGCCGTGATCGACGTGTGGCACTCCACGCCCGACGGCAAGTACAGCGGCGTTCATGACCAGATCCCGACCGACTTGTACCGCGGCAAGGTCGTGGCCGATGCGCAGGGCAAGTACGCCGTGCGCACCACCATGCCCGCCCCGTACCAGATCCCGACCAAGGGACCGACCGGCGTGCTGCTTGAAATGATGGGAAGCCATACGTGGCGTCCCGCGCACGTGCACTTCAAGGTGCGCAAGGACGGGTTCGTGCCGCTGACCACGCAGTACTACTTCGAAGGCGGCGACTGGGTCGACAGCGACTGCTGCAAGGGTGTCGCACCGGAGCTGGTCATGCCGGTAAAGACCGAGGGCGGCGCGCAGGTGATGGCCATCGACTTCGTCATCGAACGACCCCGGGAGCACGCATGAAGATCGAGGCCATCAGCACAACGATCGTCGACGTCCCGACACGTCGCCCGTTGCAGATGTCGTTCACCACGGTGCACAAGCAGAGCTATGTGATCGTCCAAGTGACGGCGGGAGGGCTCGTTGGCATCGGGGTCTCCTCGTTTTCAGTGCAATAAGTGACGGTACGAAAAGCTAGCACTGGCGCGGAGGTGGTGTTGGTAGATCGTTGATTTCATTGACTTTCCTGTTCACTTTCAAATCTGCGATTCGTGGCGTCAAACCGTGGTCGGTTTCATCCATTGGTGCCAGTTATCGATGCATTTGGCCGCGAAGGCAGGATTTGGTCAGCATAGCGGTCAACCGGGAAGCGAAACACACCCCGCAAGTTGATGCTCTCCAGCCTGGTGGGCGCAATCTTCCCGATCAGTTCCGGTGGAATGACCTGGCGGCGGTTCGACCAGCGATCCAGGACCGCCTGCATCTGTGAGGTATTCCACGCCATCACGATGTTGGCCATCAGGCTCAACGCATCGGCCACAGCCTGCATTTCATCGACACGTTTGGCCTGCGCCGGGCTGATCCGGCCGGTATAAATGGCGCGCTTGAGGGCGTTAACAGCCTCGCCCCGATTGAGCACCCGGCGCAACTCGTTCCTGAAAGCGTCCTTGACAAAGTAGTCAGCCAAAAACGCCGTACGCAGCAACCGCCCCAATTGCACGCCAGCCTCATAGATTGGATCGCCCTGGGCGGCAGAACCGAACCGCGCAAGAGCTGCCACCGCACTGGCATGTCCGCTCATGACCGAGGCTGCCAGGTGCACCAGACTATCCCAATGCTTTTCGATCAAAGCGACGTCGACATTGGCTTCGCACACCGCAGCGATTTCTGCGGGCACTTTGGTGCCGCGTGGCACAAAGAGGTGGCGCTGTTTGAGTTCCTTCAACCGCGGGCAAAGATCAAAACCAAGCAAACGGGCATGTGACATGGCAAAGTCGGTGTAGCCATGGGTATCCACAGCAAGCTGGCTGGTCTCCAGCTTTTCTTGGCGGATGACACCTTCAATGGCCACGCCCGCCTGGCGCTCATTGAGCACAAAGGGCTGCGCATGGAAGATGCCCCACCGGTCTTTTACATGGGAGTAGATTCCAATGGAAGGTGTGTTGCGCCGAGGATCAAGCCGGGCTTGCCACACCCGTTTGGTGGTCTCCATGCTCATCATGTCAGAAGATGCCAAATCGGACCGCCCCCAGGTGGCGGCAATCGGGTGTCGCTGCATGAATTCCAGCACAGCCTGGCAGGCCTGGCTCAGACGCCGTTCGTCCCGCGCCCAGCGCATGGCCTGGCGAATGCTGGTGGCAGACAATTGCGGAATCATGCGCGCGCATTCGACCGCAGTCAGACTGGTGCCGTGGGCCATGATGCCGGCATAGACCATCAGCAGCTCGTCGGTAGAGCGCGGCTCACGTCCGAGCATGATCCAGCTAAAGCGCACCTGGGCGTCAACGGCCAGAATCACTTCCGGCAATTGAACCTCACCGATGCGGTGATCCAAAGCCGCGCGCAGCTTGGTCACTTCTGGGTCTTCGTCCTCTGCGGGCAATGGCGACAAATGGAGTTCATCATCCACGCGCAGTACGCCACTGCGGGCTGCAGCGGCCACCGCATCGACACCGGCAGTTACTCTGGCCAGCAAAGGCTTCAAGAAAGTGGCAGCCTTGCTGGGTAACGATAGACGGGCATAGTGTTTCTTGGACTCTGCCTGCCAACGCTCGTCCGTGAAGAACAAGCGCGCACGACCCCGAAAGCTCAGGCTGTGCTCAATCCAGACCGAGCCATTGCGCACCGCGCGGCGCAGGGCAAACAGGGTGGCCACCTCCAACGCCTGAAACGCCCGTTCCCGGTCTGGGCTGGAGATCGAAACCTGCCAGATCATTCCCAGACTTGGTGCCACCACTTCAACTGGCAGCTTTCTGGATCCTTTGAGATATAAAGCTTGCAGCTTGGCAAGGTACTCGATGGCAGGATGCTCGCCGGTGGCCTGCCAGGGCAGCTTTGCAATGGCGACGAGCAACGACCGCACGGGGCGAATTCCATCAATCAATCCCTCGCGGACCAGGGAGGCCCTGCTCGGTGGTTTGCGTTTCTGGGTTTCGGTGATCAAGGCTTCAAGACGGGCACGCAACTCAGCATCTGGCACCGCACCTTGCGCGCTCAAGGCAACAAGTTCGCCGAGCAGCGTTTTGTACATTGCGGCCCAATTGACGGTAGCGGGGACATCGGCGGCAGCCTGACGCCACAGATCGGCGATCCGGCGCTGCACCATAAGGATCAACTGGTCTGTGGTGGTGAACAGGCAATACCGAAGAAAGCATGCGACCTCCACGGTGCGCGCTGGCTCTTTGATCTTGGCTCCGGCTGAGGGCGGCCTGGAGACAAGTCGGCGCGCGTAGCGGCGCAAGATGAGATCGGGGATGTCTGCCAGGTGCTTATGAACGTCCAGCGTGTAAAGCAGGTCGATGCGCTCCAGTACCTCGCTGATTTGGCGGGTTGAGTGTTTCGCCGGTGCAGCCCATAGCCAACTCTGCTGGGTTTGTCCATCTGGGCGCAGCTCTGAAACTGAGGCTCGCCAGCGATCAAGTGTTGCTGGATCAACGCTGGCGGCGATGGCGGTGCCTGTTTCAACTTCAAGCTGGGCAAGTGCCGCCGCAATCAGTGTCCGAATTGCCCGCTCGTGCACGATCACCAGCTTGTTCTTGTACAGCCATTGACGCGCCCGCACGAGTAGCTGATCGCGGTCGGCGCAGCGCGCCACTTCGTCGCGCAGTTCACGTACCAGTGAGCGGCGCTGGTGCTCGCTCATCCACTGGAATCCAAGGACCGTGCAGGCTACTTGTTGGTGATCGAATAGCGTGCGCCCGCGTTCATACATGGCTCTCAGCGAGGCGACTTCTGGTGCTGCAATGCCAAGCTCGTTGCCAAGGTGGCGCCACAAGGCTACTGGAATTACCCGAAAGGCACCGAGCAAACGCCCACTCATGCGCAGGAAACCAATATGGAGCGCCAGACCAAGCTTGTGGGAATCACCTCGGCGTGCATTGATTGCGTCGCGCTCGGCACCATCGAAGGTGAAAAATGCCTTCATCTCGAAGTCGCTGATATCGCGGGGGAGCCCACGCATCCCCAAAAACGTTGTGTGCCAACCCTGCATCGTGAACCTCAAAAGTGGGAGGCCACCATACCCGTTTACAAAGCGAACAGGAAAGTCAATGAAATCAACGGTCTACCCAGACCACCCCCGCGCCAGTGCTAGCTTTGCGTACCGTCACTTATTGCACTGAAAACGAGGAGACCCCGAAATGGCGATGCGAGATCCAGGCGGGCAGGGCGGCCGCCATCGTCGGAACTGGCGATGGTCGACCGCGCCGGCGTGCATCGCCGGAAATGGCGATGCTGCAGCTCGACGTGCGCGGGCCTGGTGGCATCGTCGGATGCGGCGATGCTCGAGCAAAAAAAAGCCGCCTCGGGGTGCGAGGCGGCGATGACTGCCGGCGGCCAGGGAGGGAGGAAACCGCGCGTGTGGTTGCAGCCCTCCGGGACTTTAGCCGATGCGTGCCGCGCGGCGCGGGCGTTCCGGCTGCTGCTGTTGCTTCTCCGCACGCTCCTGGCGCTGCTCCTGCTGCTGTCGGCGGCCTTCCTCGATCAGCACCTGGCCCACGGCTGCGCCGACCTGGCGCTTGAGGCCGTCGCGGCCCAGCTCGCTCTTGTTCGCCAGGTCGTTGAAGTCGGTGAAGCCCTTGGGGTTCGCCTGCTGCTCGCCCGGCGCGAAGATCGGGAAGATGGCCTTGCCGCCTACGGCCTTCGCGGCTTCCTCGGCCTTGGCGCGGCCGGGGTTGTGGCCGCGCTCGATCTCCTGGGCCTTGTCGTCGTCGCCGGCGATCACGATGGGCTTGTCGGGGAACTTCTCGCGCAGGGCGCGGGCCACGTGCGGCAGGTTGCCCGAGTCGAACGCGGCCACGGTGGCATGCCCCAGCCCTTCGGCCAGGCTCGCGGCCGTGGCATAGCCCTCGGCGATCACCAGCGCCGGCGCTGCGGCCAGCGCATCCATGCCGCCGACCGGGTGGAAGCATCCTTCCTTCTTGCTGTCCTTGGCGAACCGCTTGGTGCCGTCCTCCTGGATGTACTGCATCGTCCACTGCTTGCCGTCCACGTCGAAGGCGGGGATGTAGGTTTTCTGGCCCTCGCGGTCGGTGAACACGCCGGCGTGGGCCTCGATGCCCTTGGCTTGCAGGTAGGGCGTCGGCTGCTCGACCGGCACCAGGTCGGGCATCTGGCGGCCGACGCGCTGCGCGGTGGCTTCCTGGAGCTTGTCTTGCTCGGCGGCACGCTGGGCCAGCTTCTCGGCCGCCTCGGCCTGGAGCTTGGCCTTCTCCTGGTCGCTCAAGGCGTAGCCCTTGCTCTTCCAGGTAATGTCCGTGCCGGTCTTGTTGTTGATGATCCGGCCGGCCGGGTGGCCGTCCAGGTGGCCGACATAGAAGCCATCGAGCGTGCCCTTCTTGCCGCCCTCGACCGGCACGCGATGCCGCTTGCCGTCCATGATCGGGTGATCGCCCTGGGCGTTGCTGCCGGTGAACAGGCCGGCGCTGCGCATGGCCTCGGCGAACTCTTCCCTTGGCGTCATCGCTGGCCCCTGCTGGGCCTGCACGTTCTCGGGCTTCCACTGTTCCAGCTTCGCCATGTCGGCGCGAGGGCCGGCATACCAGGACTTCGCGGCCTTGTCCCAAAGCGCGCCGGCGGCCTTGGCGGCGTTGCGCTGCTCGTAGGGCACGGCAAGGTACTGCCGGGCCTGCTGGACGGCCTGTGCGGCCTTCTGGCCGCCGTCCTGGGCCTCGGGTGCCTGCTGGGTCGGCTTGGCCTCTACGGCCGGCGTAGCGGCTCCCTGCGACCATTTGGCGAAGGGGGCCGCATCCACTCCCGCCGGCACGTACCAGGACTGTTCCTTGCGATCCCAGCGCGCTCCGAGCTGCTTGGCCTCGTCCTTCTCTTTGAACGGCACGCTGATGTACTGCCGTTCGGTTGCCTGGCTGGCCTGGGCCGGCTGCTGGTCGGCCGCAGCCACGCGCTGTTCCTGCGGTGCCTGGTGCTCCACGGAGTCGCCGCGCTCGTCATCGACCCGCTGGGAGTTCTTGGCTTCCTCGGCCGCGACGAACGCTTTGGCCTCCAGCGCCTTCCGGGCTTCTTTAGCCGCTGAAATGTCCTCGTCGGTGCTGTTCGGGTCGCGGCGGACGCGATCCTCTTGCACGCGGGCAAGCCGGGTCGCCTTCTCGTACTCGTCCGTCTGCGAATTGGCGTCGATCAGCGCCAGGCGGTCGGCCAGCTCGTCGGCCTCGCCCAGCGTGCGGGTGGCGGTGAGGTAGGCAAAGGCATCCTCGCCGAACTGCGCTTCGCCCTTCCGGGCGTACAGGTGGTACGCCTCCGGCGTCTCCGTGGCCAGGTCGGCGGCCCGCGTCTCGCCGTCACGCTCGACCACGCCGACAACCCGCACTTCACCCGTCCAGTCGTGGGGCAGGGGGAAGCCCAGCGCATCGTCGGCCGCCAGGTGGAAGGCTTGGCGGTCGCGCTCGCGTGAATTGGTGTTGCCGGTTGCCAGGTCAAGCCGCGTTGCAGCGACTACGGCATCCGGCCGGCGCTCTTCGACCAGGTGATCTATTGCGTCGTTGATCTTCGCTTCCAGCGGCTCCAGGTCGTAGGGCAGCTCGTGCCGCGTCCAGAACTCGTTTTGCGTGTTCATCGGCTGCATGCGATCCAGCACGTCCAGGGCGCGGTCGATCTGCTCCAGGGTCGCGCCTTCGAGCGCACGGCCCACCGTGCCCAGCTCGACGTGCTTCAACATCCAGGCTTCGGCCTGGTCGGTCTGCTGGGGTACTTGCATCGTGGCCTCCTGACTCGCAACGGTTTGACGGGCATCGCGCACGGCCTCACGCCAGGCGTTCGACGCGGCCACGAAGGCATCGCCGGCCTTCTGCACGGCCTCATCGTCGTGCTGGGTCTTGTAGCGGGCATCGCCGGCGTTGTTCTCGCCATAGGCGCGCACCAGCTCGCGCTGGAAAGCATCGTCGGCAGCCTTCATGGCCTCGTGCTGCTCGGCCGTGCGTTCGGCCACGGACAAGGGCTTTGCCTCTTGCTCCTGGGCCAGCGCCGGCAGGGCCAGCAGTTGATCGGGCGCGTAGCTCTCCAGCTCGGCCAGGCTTCTGACCTGGTGCGGTTGTTCGTCTTGTTCGTGGAAGGCAAAGATGCGCTCGCCATCCGCCCACCGCGATTGCGCGTCCAGGTGAGAAACGATCTCCTGGCCGTGCTCGCGCAGCTCATCATTGAGCTGCTGGGCCTCGGCCTGCTGCGAGGCGATGCTGTAGATCGGCTCCAGGCCGTTCTTGACGCGCCGCTCGTCGGCGTACTGCTCGGCCTTGGCGTTGATCTGGCGGGCGATCTCTTCCGGCTTCTGGTCGCGGCCATCGGCATCGCCGATCACCTGGTCGCCCAGCTTCAACGTGACGTAGCGCCGGCGCTCGGCGTCGTCGTGGTAGCCGGCCGACAAGCGCCGCTCGCCGTTCGGGGTGGTCATGGTGCCCAGCGGCCCGACACCTTCAAAGGTGCGATGGACGGAATCCACACGGCCAGGCTCTTGCAAGCCGCTGTAGGCAACCTCCCAGCCGTGTTTTTCGACCAGGGCCTGGAGCGTCAAATCGGAGTAGTGCTGCTCGGGCTGCTGCACCTGGGCCTGCTCTTGTTCCTGAACCTGCTTCTGCTCGAAGGCCAGCACGTAGTCGTGAATCTTCTCGGCGTCGGCAGCGGCGCGGAACACTTCCAGCGGCTCGTCTTGCAGGGCCTTGATCCAGGAACCGACATAGGCGGCGTGCTGGCCCGGATCGTGGCCGATGCCCAGCTCGTCGCCGACGATCATGGAAGCGATCTCGGCGCGCAGCTCTTCCTTGGCGTACCCCTCGGAACCGAAGGGATGGGCCAGGTCGCGGTCAAGGCGGGACGGGTGGCCCGTCCAGTGGCCCAGCTCATGCAGGGCGGTCGCGTAGTAGTTGTCGGCGGTGGGGAACTGGCCCCGGTCGGGAAGGTGGATGCTGTCGGTCGCGGGCCGGTAGAACGCGCGATCACCAGGCGCGTGCGTGATCGACGCACCGGACGCTTTCAGGATGTGCTCGGCGCGCTCGACGGCGCTCCAGGTCTGTTCCTTCTTCTGGATCGGCGGCAGGCCGTCGATCTGCTCGGCGTTGAACACCGTGGCGAAGAACACGCGCGGGCGTTCGAGCTGCACGGTTTCCTTGACCGGCTCGCCCTTCGCGTTGAGAACGGGCCGGCCGCTCTCATCGACCTTGTTCTGTTCCTCGCTGAACTTCCAGTATTGGACAGGCGTTCCCTTCTCGCCCTTGCGAACCTGCGCGCCCACGGCGGCGGCCTGCTTGTAGGTCATCCAACGGCCATCGCTGCGGCCCTGGGCCATCAAGTGAATGGCGTTGATGCCCTTGTACCGCTTGCCGGTGGTCGGGTTCATCGGCAGGTAGGCGTTCGGCTCGCCAGGCTCCCACGGCCGTTGCCACGGCGCGGTGCCTGCCTTGAGCTGCTCGATCAGTTTTTCGGCAACGACTTCATGAAATGGCTTCTTGGGTTCCATTGCTTCATCCCTTCGGAATAGTTCGTTGATCTGCGGAAAGGTCTGCTGCGTCCTGGAACGGTCGTGAAGGCCATCCGCGACCATGCACACGATGTTGTGCAGGTCGGCGACTTGCATGGGCCGCACGCGGGCGATGCAGGTTTCCATGAATGACTGCTGGCCGCGCTCCAGCACCTGGGCCTGGCCCGCGTGCTGGCCGGGCGCGATGCTTTCGCAATGCAGCGCCCAAACCTCTTCCGCGCGCACGTCCATCGAAGCGCCGGCATAGCGGCGGTTGATGTCCTCCCAGCGTGGTTTCAGGCTCGGTTCCTCGCGGGCGGCGATCAGGCCGTCCAGCAGGGCGCGTTTCTCGGCCGGCTTGAAGGTGTTGGCCCCGTAGTGGCCCAGCACTTCATGCCGCAGCGTCAGCACCAGGTCGGCGGCGTCGTCCATGTTCGCCAGGGGCACGTCCACGCGGCCACGGTAGGCCCGGCCGTTGTGGATCGTCTCCTTCGGGACATAGCCGCCCTTGAGGTCTGCCGGGACTTCTGCTGCCCGGTGGCCGTACAGCTCGCCGGTGTTGTCGCGGAACCGATAGGCCAGCTCCAGCGCGCCGGGATAGTCTCGGACGAACGCCAGGGTGACGGCTTGCGCCTCGGCCTGGTTGATCGGCATGGGTTAGCCCTCCTGCGCCTTCTTGCGCGCGATGGCCTCGTCCAGCGATTCGCCCGGCTTCCAGTCGTACAGCTCGCGGATGTTGGTCGTATTGACGAAGGGCGGAAGGTCGTCGCTCGGGCCGCCTTCGGTGATGAAGGCCGGGGCCTGGTCGTCGCCCTGCGAGGCCAGGGCCGCCAGGTCGTCGCCGCTCTCTGCGGCGTCCTGCTCGCTCAATGCGTCCTCCACGAACGCGCCGGCGCGCTCGGCTTCCTCGGGGTCGAACTCGGCCTGGTAGCCGGGCGTCGCCGCGTCGGCCAGCTTCTCGCGCAGCGCGCCGGCGGCGGCCGCGTTGTCGTCAATGGCGGGCAGCTCGGGCAGCACGTCATCGGCCTGGGTGGTGTTTTGCTGGTTCATGGTCATGCTCCTTCGTCTTGGTGGTTACTCGGCTGGGCCATTGCGGCCCTTGCTGTAGTCGGGCCGGCCTTTCAGGTCGGGATAGGTCTGCTTGCACGTGGGGAAGTTGCTGCATCCCCACCAGAATTGCCCCTTGCGCTTGGCCGGCCTGCGCGACAAGCCATTGCCGCAAGCCATGCACTTGTGCAGGGACGAAACCGGCGTGGCTTCCTTGCCGCCGGCGATGCTCACGGCTCCGCTGTTGGCCTTCGCCACCTGGTCGCGGATGAACGCCTCTTGCTTCGTAATGAAGGCGTCCAGGGCCGCCGTGCCCAGCTCGACGCCCTTCAACATGCGTTCGTAAAGGGCGGTCAGCACCGGGCTTCGCACCACCTCGGGCAGCGCGTCGATGACGCTGCGGCCCAGCGTCGTGCTGACGATCTGCTTGCCCTTGGTTTCCAGGAACTCGCGGCGTTTCAGCTCGGAAATGATGGATGCGCGCGTGGCGGACGTGCCGATGCCATCGCCTTCGCGCAGCATCTTCTTGTGCTCCGGGTCGCTCACGAACTTGTGGATGTTCTCCATCGCGCGAATCAGCGTGCCCTCGGTGAAGCGCGCCGGCGGCTTGGTTTTCGCATCGCGTCGGGTGGCCTCGGTGCAGGTCACACCGTCGCCTTGCTTCATCGGTGGCAGGGTCTGCGCGCCGTTCTCGTCGTCGCCTTCCTTGGCGTCCTCTTCGTCGGCCTGCTCGAACACGTCACGCCAGCCGTTGCGCGTGACCACCTTGCCGGACGCGGCGAAGTTCTCGCCGGCGATCTCCACGCCGACCGTGGTTTGCATGTACTCGTGCAGCGGGTAGAACTGCGCCAGGTAGGCGCGGACGATCAGCTCGTAGATGTTGCGCTCGCGCTCGCTCAAGCCGGCCTTGCTGCCTTTCTGCATGGTCGGCACGATGCCGTGGTGGGCGGTGATCTTCGAGTCGTCCCACGTCTTGGACTTGATGCGCGGGTCGGCAGCATCGACCAGGCCGGCCAGCTCGGGGTTCACGTGCTTGACGGCCTCCAGGACGCGCGGCGCGTCGGCGTGCTGCGACTCCGGCAGGTAGGCGCAGTCGGTGCGCGGGTAGCTGGTCAGCTTGTGCGTCTCGTAGAGCGCCTGGCAGGTGTTCAGCACGTCCTCGGCGCTGTACCCGTAGCGCGCGGACGCCAGCGCGGTAATGTCGGACAGCGCGAAGGCCAGCGGCTGGTTCTTCTTCTTGGCTTCCTGCTTGTAGGTGGCGATGGTGCCCGGCTGGCCCTTGACGGCGGCCACCAGGGCATCCGCGACGGCGGTATCAACAAGGCGGCCTTCGCTGTCCAGGCCGGCTTGATCTTCCTTCGCTTTCCAGGCGGCGGCGAAGCTGCCGCCGGCGTGCTCGACCACGGCCTTGATGGTGTGGTACGGCACCGGCTTGAACGCCTCGATCTCGCGGTCGCGGCCGACAACAAGCGCGAGCGTCGGGGTCTGCACGCGGCCCACGGTCAGCAGGGCGCGCGAACCGCCGCGCTGCGCCCGCAGGGTGTAGGCGCGACTTAGGTTCATGCCGATCAGCCAGTCGGCCCGCTGCCGCCCGCGTGCGGCATCGGCCCAGCCCTTGTACGTGGTGTTTTCCTTCAAGGCGGCCAGGCCGCGCTTGACGGAAACCGAATCCTGGGCAGACACCCAAAAGCGGCGCGCCGGCTTGCTGCTCTTGAAGTGCTCCAGCACTTCATCGACCAGCAACTGGCCTTCACGGTCGGGGTCGCCGGCGTTGACGATCTCCTTGGCTTCTTTCAGCAGCTTGCCGATCACGGCGAGCTGCTTCTTGGCATCGTCCTTCGGGTGAAGAACCCACGTCTGCGGGATGATGGGCAGCTCATCGACGCGCCATAGCTTCTTGCCTGATTTGCCGGTCGGCACGTCATCGGGCGTGTACTCGTCCGGGTCGGCCTGCTCCAGCATGTGCCCAAAGCACCAGGTCACTTTGTCGCCGCCGCACTCGATGAAGCCGTCGCCCTTGCCGGTGATGCCCAGCTCGCCGGCGATGGCTTTTGCGACGGATGGTTTTTCCGCGATGAACAGTCGCATGGTGGTTTCCTCCCCTACCAGGTGATGACCGGACGGATCACGGTCTGAACTTGAGAACGATTGATCGGGCCGAAGTAGCGGCCGTCGAAAGACGTGTCGCTCACGTCCGACATAAGCAGCAGCTCGGCATTGCCCAGCGTGTAGGTGCTGGCCTGGAAGCGCGGCAAGGGCCGACCGGACTTGTCGGCCTGGATGGGCTTGCTATGTGGCAGCAGCTCGCCATTGACGCGCACGCCGTCATCGGCCACCGATACGGCATCGTCTTTAGCGGCTAAAACGCGCTTCATCATGTAGCCGTAGTCGCCTGGGCAGAACCCGGCCCCGATGTAGCCCCTTTCCTTGGCGTCATCGAACACGCCGACCTTCGGCGGGCACCAAAGCACGTAAGCGCCCCGCTCCACCGGCGCGCTGCTCGTCCAGTACAGGCCGACCGGAATGCTCTTGGTGGTGTTGATGCGGGCACCGGCGGCATAGCTGCCGGCGGCCAGCACCAGGGCGGCCAGGCCGGCGACGGCTACGCCTTTCGTGATGCGTTTCAGGATGCGGCTCATATCGTGATGCCCTCCCCTGCCTCGACAACCTGGCGCAGCCGGTCGGTGGCCTTCGGCGCGGGGATCGAGGCCCGCGCCTGAAACACCGGGTCTTTGAAGTACAGCGGCTGCTTGCCGTAGATGGCGGGGTAGCCCGCGACGTAGATCACCATGTCGCCGGCTTCCTCGATCTCGCCCTTGTCGTTCTTCTTCGGCCCCGGCATCCGCAGGCATTCATCGGGCGTCAGCAAGGGGCGCTGCACTTCCTGGTAGGTGCGCGACACCTGGCCCAGCATCGCCGCCGTGCGGCGGCCGCTGGTCGTGATCTGCTCCTTCACCACGGTGGTCTGCCCGGTCAGTCGGGACAGGTGTTCGGCTGTCTCGACGCGGTTGGGCGGGTAGGCGTTCTGCACGTGGCAGTTCGACGTGATGCTTTCGTCGTGGCCGTAGCCCGTCTCGCGGCTTCGGAGCTGGTTAATGTCCTGGCAAATCAGGTAGCACTTGATGCCGTAGCCGGCGACGAAGGCCAGCGACTCTTGCATGATTTCGAGCTTCCCGAGGCTCGGGAACTCGTCCAGCATCATCAGCAGCCGGTGCTTGTAGTGGGCCACCGGCCGGCCGTTCTCGAAGTCCATCTTGTCGGCCAGCAGGCGCACGATCATGTTCACCATGACGCGCACCAGCGGCCGCAGGCGGGCCTTGTCGTTGGGCTGCGTGACGATGTACAGGCTCACCGGGTCGTCGGAGTGCATCAGGTCTTTGATGCGGAAGTCCGACCGGCTCACGCTGCGCGCCACCACTGGATCGCGGTACAGGGCCAAATAGGATTTGGCCGTGGACAGCACCGATCCGGCTTCTTCCTCTGGCCGATCCATCATGTCGCGGGCGGCCGATCCGATGGCGTGGTGGTTCTGACCGTCCACGTGCCCGTAGGTGGTCATTTCCATCCATAGCTCGCCAATGTCCCGGTTCGGGTCGGCCAGCATGGCATCGACCGATGGCAGCGTGGCCGTGCCGCCGTCGTTCCTGGCCTTGTAGAGCGCGTGCAGGATGACGCCGACCAGGAGCGCGAAGGCGGTCTTTTGCCAGTGGGAATCCAGGCCCTTGCCGTCCGGGTCAACTATCAAAGTTGCTAGGTTCTGCACGTCGCCGACTTCGGCCTCGGTGCCGACGCGGATTTCGTCCAGCGGGTTCCAGCACACGCCGCCCGAGCTGCTGGCCGGCTCGAAGCGCAGCACCTTGTTCTTCGCGTGCTTCTGCCGCCAGCCGGCGGTCAGCGCCCACAACTCGCCCTTCAAGTCGGTGATGACGCTGCTTGCGCCCCACGAAAGCAGCGTCGGCACCACCAGGCCGACGCCCTTGCCGCTTCGCGTCGGCGCGTAGGTCAGCACGTGCTCGGGGCCGCTGTGCCGCAGGTAGTAGAAATTGCCGTCCTTGTCCTGCCAGCCGCCGACATAGACGCCGGTGGCGGTGGGTGCGTCCTTGCCGGTCACGATCTCCAGGACGTTCCGCTCGCGCGGCAGCAGGCCGGCCGCCTGAATGTCCTTCTTTTCGGCCCAGCGGGCCGAACCGTGCAGGTATTCGTTCGCCTTCGAGCTGTTGGACGTGACGACTTTCGCCACGGCCACACCCAGCAGGCCCACGGTGGCAGTCACCATGCCGATGCTGCCGGCCCGCATGATCTCGTCGGGGTACTGGCTGTACCACTTCGCCGACCAGTTCAGGATCGACCAGGGCGCGTACACGTGCCCGAGGTTGGCCCCGAGGCTCGCGTGATACTGGAACGTGTAGGCGAAGAACTGTGTCGCGGCCTGGAGGCCGCCGACCAGGGACACCCCGCCGAGGATCGGCAGCAACTTGCTGGGCTTCGGCTTCGCGCTGCGAACCTGCGGCCCCACGGCGTTGTTCATCTTTATTTTCATCTACTCCTACCTTTCGACGTTTTGATGGAGCCTTTTGGCGTGATCGTCACGGCATCGCCGACCGCGATGCGCGACATGCGCCGGGCCGTGGCCTGGTCAATGGGCATCACCATGACCTCATCGCCTCGTTTCAACAGGGCCAGCGCCTGGCCCTCGATGTTGCGGACACCCTCGAAAGCAAGGCCACCTTCACCGGCAGTATATCGCGCGTGCTTCGGTATATCGAAACCTTTCGAGCGTTTCGACTCGCGTTCGGCGATGTATTTATCCGCCGCCGCGAGGCCCGGCGGGGCCGCTGCTACTCCTGATCCTGGCCGAGAAATATCCCGTCGCAGTTGGTGATCTGGTTGGGTTCCTTGCTGCTCCAGGTGACGAGGAACATCACGCGGCAATAGCACTTCACTTCCGCCGGCGATGCGAACCACACCGAGTTGGGACAGTGTTCGCAAACGGTGCTGGCTTTGGGGCGGCGGGACTCGTCCAATGCGTCCAATGTCGGGCTTCCGGTGGACGGCTCCGGCGTGAACGCCGGCGGTGCCGGCTCGCCCGCCACCTGGTCGCCCGAAGCCTGCTCGGGCGACGGCGATGGGTCGGGCAGCGTCGTCGTGGGTAGCGGCGCGCTGTCCAGGGCCGCCAGGGCCGCGTCCAGCTCGTCCTCGATGCTCTGCGGGTCGCTGGTCGGCTCGCTCGGTTCGGTCGGGTCGCTCATGGGTGTTCTCCTTCTTCAATAGCGCAAGCCGCCGGCTCTCCAGGGCCGGATCGGCGAACGTGATGGGTAGCTGGGAATCAACGGCCGCGCGAATGATCTGCGCCTGAAACTGCGTGGTGCCGTTGACGGTGATGCGGCTGCCGTAGCGTTCCATCGCCAGCCGTAGAGCTTCTTGCAAGCCCTCGCGCGTGGCCTCGCGCGAGACTTGCAGCTTGTCGCCATCGTCCCGAACGGCCGTCAGGCCGGCGCGGAAGATGATGGTGCCCTTCTTGGTGATGTTGTCCGTCACCGGGGCATGGCCGGGGCGCGGATCGCCCCGGCCCTGGATGGTGTTGCCTTTCAAGCCCTGCGCCGCCTCGCGGGCGCGCAGGGCGGTCAACGCCTCCGCGTTGCCGTGGGTCGCTTCCTTCTTGAGCCAGTCGGCCCACGTGCGGCGGCTGTGGCTGTCGTAGAGGGCCTGGCGGTCTTGCTGGTACTGCTTGTTGATCGCCTGGATTTCGTCGCGCAGGGCCTTGCTGGCCTGGGCATACAGCAGCTTCTTGTTCGGGCCGCTCTCGCCGATCACCTTGATCGTCGCGCGGCGCAGGCGGCCGGAACGCTTCGCGGCCTCGACCAGCCGATCCTTGCGCCGGCGGGCCTGCTCCAGCGCCTGCCCACGTGTCGCGGTCAAGGTCTGCTGCTCGGCCTTGTACCGGGCGTACAGCTCGACCGTGTTCACGCGCAAGCGGATCGGGTCTTTCTGGTACTGCCGCTTCGCTTTGGTTCGTGTCTGCCGTTCGGGCGAAGCCTCGAACGGGCCAAGCCGCGCCTCCAGCTTCGGCTTGGAAAGGTCGCGGGCTAGGGTGCTCGCCTTGACCATCGTTCCGTCGCCGGCCTCGATCACCAGGCCGTTCGCACGCTCGCGCAGTTCCAGGCCGTTGTCGCGCATGACCTGGTGCAGCTCCTGCCAGGACTGCGCGCCCTTGATCTCGTCCAGGCATTCCCGCTTGATCCAGCCGACCAGGCTTTCCACGCCCGCGTGCTGCTCCATGTCGGCCGCCCTGCCCTCGGCACCGCGCTGGCGTGGTTCGTGGTTGTCCCGCTCCAGCCCGTAGTCGCGCTCCAGGGCCGTGCAAAGCTCGGCCAGCGCCCGATGCGAGTAGTACGGCTCGTGCATCGTGTTCCGGGTCGGGTGAATCTTGTTGATGGCGATGTGGATGTGCAGGTTGTCGGTGTCGTTGTGAACGGCACTGACGCGCTGGTGTTCGCCGTAACCCAGCCCGGCGCAGATACGTTCCTCAATCGCCCGCAGGGTGTCGGCGCTGGGCTGCTCGCCGGCCCGGAAGCTGACGATCAGGTGATAGGTCTTGTCGCCCTTGGCCCGCGTGTTCGTGTGCTGGGTCGCCAGAACCTCGGTGATGGCGTCCTGCACGGACACGGCATCGCAGTTCGTGATCTGCACCTGGCCCAGCCGGTGATCCTTGCTCTGCGCGTCGGTGACGTAGTTCACCAGGCCGGCGAAGTCGGACTTGCCCAGCGAGCGCATGGGTACGTGCTTGGCGATCATCGGCCAGCCCCTGGCTTTTTAGCCGCTAAAAAGCTCAAGGCTCGGCCCTCGGCTGCACCACGGACTTCATGAGTCGGCTCATTTCGTCCTGGGTGGCTTCGATCCGGCCCAGCAGGGCAAGGATCGTGGCGTCTCCGAAGCGGGCCGTGCGCGGGTCGTCGGTGAGCCATAGCTTGAGCAAACCGCCCAGCCGGCCGAGGTCGCCATTCACCCGCACCAGCTCGCGCACGTACTCGTAATCCATGACGCCCCTGATCTGGTAGCCCTGGCCCACGTCGCGCAGGTAGCGCGCCACGCTGACCCCGGCCCTCTTGGCGTTCGCCTCGATCTGTTCCTTCTCGTCGGGGAACACCGGCACCCGTAGGTGCTGCCGCCGCTTCGCGGTCGGCTGTTCGTCGGCTTCCATGTCGCTACCCCTTGAGCGCGTGCGCCGTGTGTCGCGCGTAGGTCGCCACGGCTCGCCAGTAGGCGGCCATCGGCCCCTTGCGGCGTGCCCATGCCTTTTCCGCCTCGTCGTTGGCCTGCGTGCGCAGCTCGCGCAGCACGCGGGCAAGGCGCTGCCGGTCGGCAACCGGAAGCGCCTGGAGTTCGCGGCCTGCTGGAAGCTCCAGCAGCGGATTGATGTAGCCCATGTCGTTCGTCTCTCGCTTCTTGGCCGGCGGTAGCCGGCAGCCTCGCAGAGCAGGATGCCCGTTGAGTGCCGCAGGCGCGAATAAGGGACAGCGAAGATAGATAACCGGCCCGCCGGTTAGCTAACTTCGCACATCCTGCCCGCCTTACGGCGTTGATAACACCAAGGAAAGTCTATACCGAAACCTTCGCATCTGTCTGCATTTAGCGCGAAAAGATGGCGGATATATCGAATGAAGGCGTACAATGCCCGGAAAGCGCGCTAGATGCAGCGGTGTCAAGCTGCTATCCACGCGCTTTACATAGACTTTCCACGGGTCGATACATGAAAATGACGGCTATTTACAAACCACGGAAGCGAGGCGATGGCAGAAAGCAGCTACCCCCAAGAGCTGGCCGCGCGGATCGAGAAACGGGCCGCCAAGAAGCGCCGACAGGACGCGACGGCCGTTGCATTCCTGGCCGTGCGCGTGGACGTGAAAGCCGCGATGGATGCTGGCTATGCAGTGACGACGATCTACGAGGACATGCGCGAGATCGGCCGGGTCAAGTGCAGCTACGAGACGTTCCGCAAGCACGTCCAGCGGTACATCAAGGCCGCACCAGCAGCACCCGCGCCGGTGCCTCCCCCGGCGGCCAACCAGGCCAAAGGGGAGAAGCCGGCGCAACAGGAAGGGGGGTCGAAGGCGAGGAAGCCGAAGGCACCCGAGCCGAAGAAACCCGAGTCGGCAGGGATCGCCGGCTTCAACTACAACCCGAAACCGAATAAAGAGGATTTACTGTAATGGCGAAAATTCACATGGTCTTGCAGGGCAAGGGCGGCGTCGGCAAGTCGATGATCGCGGCCACCATTGCGCAGTACAAAGCGAGCAAGGGGCAGACGCCGCTTTGCATCGACACCGATCCGGTCAACAGCACGTTTGAGGGTTACAAGGCCCTGAACGTGCAGCGCCTGAACATCATGGACGGCGACGAGATCAACACCCGGAACTTCGATGCCCTGGTGGAGCAAATCGCCTCGACCAAGGGCGACGTCATCATCGACAACGGGGCCAGCTCGTTCGTGCCGCTGTCCAGCTACTTGATCGGCAACCAGGTTCCGGCGCTGCTCCAGGACATGGGGCACGAACTGGTGGTGCATACGGTCGTCACCGGCGGGCAAGCCTTCCTGGACACCCTGAACGGCTTTAGCACGCTGGCCCGGCAATTCCCGGCCGAATGCGTGTTCGTGGTGTGGCTGAACCCGTATTGGGGGCCAATCGAGCACGAAGGCAAGGGCTTCGAGAAGATGAAGGCGTACACCGACAACAAGGCGCGGGTGTCGGCCATCATCCAGATTCCGGCGCTCAAGGAAGAAACCTACGGCCGCGACTTCTCGGAAATGCTCCAGGAGCGCCGGACGTTCGATGAGGCCCTGGCCGACTCGGCGCTCACGATCATGACGCGGCAGCGGCTCAAGATCGTGAAGTCGCAACTCTTCCAGCAGCTCGACAACGCGGCGGTGCTCTGATGGCGAGCGATGACAAGATCGAAGAGCTGATACGGGAAATCGCGGTCAAGCACGGCATCGCCGTTGGCCGCGACGATCCGATCTTGATCCTCCAGACGATCAACACCCGACTGATGCAGGACAGCCAGGCCGCGCAGCAAGAAATCCTGGATCGCTTCAAGGAAGAGCTGGAAGCCATCGCACACCGTTGGGGGGATGACGCCAAGGGGAAGGCCGAAAGGACGCTCAACGCGGCCCTGGCGGCCTCCAAAGAGGCGATGGCGAAGGGGATGCAGGACGGCGGCAAGGCCGCCGCCGAGGCGGTGCGGCGCGAGCTGGAAGCGGCCGCCGCGCAGCTCGCCGCGCCGATCCGCGAAGCGCGGCGCGTGTCGTACATGAACATCGTGGCGGCCGGCATGGCGGTTTTCGCGGCCGCCCTCGCGTTGTGGGCATCGCTGTAGATGGCGATGCGGGATCTCATCGTCAGAAATGGCGATGGTCGACCGCGCCGGCGGCATCGCCGGAACTGGCGAGGCTGGCCAGCCCCTTGCATCGTCGGGAATGACGGTGCTGCAGGATGCCGCCAGCGGCGGGCCTGCATCGCCGGAAACGGCGAGGCTCGAGGAAAAAGCCCGGCAGTGCCGGGCTTTCGTTTTAGACGGGCCGCGTGAGGCCCAAGCTCTGCGACCGGCCTGGTCGCTCCAGGGCCTGCGCCTGCTTTCGCTCCTGCTCTTCGCGGCGTTGCAGCGCCTGGTGCCGGCGTGCCGCCTCGCGCATGGCATCCCAATCGGCCGCCAGCTCGGGTTTCTCGGCGCGCATCTTGCGGGTCGCCAGCTCTTCGACCTTCGGTGAGTGCAGGCCCATGCCTTCCTTGATCTCGCGGACGGCTTCCAGGCGCACGTGCAGGGACTGCAAGCGCGCCTGCTGCTGCATCTGCTGGTTCTGCCAAGCGCGTTTCGCGCCAGGCCGGGACAGTAGGCCCGGCTGGTTGGCCTGGGTCTGCTGCAAGCGCGCCTGCTGACGGTCGATCAGGTTTTCAAGCCGATCCTCGATGCGCTCCACCTGGTCGTGCTTGGCCTGAACGTACAGGGCAAGGGCTTCCTGGTAGGTCTGGTCGAGCGGGGCGGCCTCCAGGGCCGCTTGCTGCTCGGCCTCTGTGGCTTCGGCAGCGGCCAGCAGGCCGTCGCCGGCGGCGTCGGTTCTGCTGGTCGTGCTTGTTGCGAAGCCGGCGGATGCCGGCTGGATGCGGCGGGCGTCTGCCCGGCCGGCGGTGGGTGTGAGTCGTCTCAAGGCGTGGCCCTCCTTTTAGCCGCTAAAAGCTATCGGGACCGGCCTCGCGTGAGTTTCGGGGCCTCGGCGGCAACGGTTGCTTTGCCTTGCGCGCTGTAGCTGATGCTCTTTGCGCTCCCGATTTCAGGTACTTTATCGAAATCTGACCGGGCGTGCATGACAAAGTTCTTGCCTACCTGCTGGTACACCTGGTTGTTGTCGGCGTGAACGATCACGCCGTCATGGGTCTGCTTCTTGTCGGCCTGCTGGGCCATGTACAGGTTGTAGATGCCGGGCTTCAATGCGCCAGCCTTGTCAACCTTCTGGTTGGCCCATGCCCCTTCTTGCTCGGTCTGAACGATGCGTTGGCCGTTCATGACCAAGAGGCGCTGTTTCATCGGGCGCTCCTTATCGTCGGTGTGGTCATTTCAAAATGTGGAATAGATGGGCCTCCTTGCCAGTCCAGCAAGAAAAAAGCCGACCTCGGCATGCGCGAGGCCGGCTTTCCTCTCGTGGCCGGATGTGTAGTTCCAGGTTACACCCTCGATTTTATTGAAAACCGACCGAAATATCAGGTCTTTTTCGCGCCGCCCGTCTTGCCCTTCTCCTGGGCCATGACGGTTTCCAGGGCTTCGAGCCGGCCGCGCAGGGTCGCGGCGTCCTCGCGGGCCTGGCTGGCCTCCTTGCGCGCGGCATCGCGCTCGGCCTGGGTGGCCGTCAAGCGTTCGGCCTGGCGGTGCGCTTCGGCCGCTGCTGCCTTGCGCTGCTCCTGGTGCGCCTCGCGCTCGGCTTCGGCCTTGGCCTGCACCTTTGCCAGCTCGCCCCGCACCTGGTCAAGCTGCCCGGCCGCCGCCTCGGTGGCCTTCTGCTGCTCGGCCAGCGCCGCCCGCGCCTGGTCGGTGGCCTGGTTGGCTCGCTCCAGGTCGGCGCGCAGCTCGCCGGCCCGGCGCTCGATCTCCGTTGCCCGGCTGTTCGCGGCCGCCAGGTCGGCCCGCAGGGCCTCCGCCTGGTCGGCGCTCGCGGCGGCCTTCTCCTGGGCTTTGTCGCGCTCCGCTCGGGCTTGGCGGGCCTCCTGGTGGGCGTGATCCAGTTCCGTGCGCAGCTCGCCGGCTCTGGCCTCGGCCGTGGCCGCCCGCTCGCTGGCCGCTGCCAGCTTCTCGCGTAGCGCCCCAGCTTCCCCCTTGGCGTCGGTCTCTGCGGCCTCCAGGGCCTCGATACGGCCCTTGGCCTCGTCCAGCTCGCCGGTGAGCTGGTCGGCCAGCTCTGCGGCCTCCTGGCGCGCTGCCTCCATTTCCTGCCGGACGGCCTCCAGCGCCTCGCGCTCGGCGGCCAGCCGGTTGTTCGCCATTTCCAAGGCCACGGCCCACAAGTCGCCGCCCAGCTCGGCCAGCTTCTCGGTGATCGCCGCCGGTGCCGGCTCGCGGATCGGGGCCGCCTGGCTGGCCTTGCGTGCCCGCCATTCGTTCATCGCCTCGGAAATGGTCGTGAAGCTCCCGCCGCCGAGCTGCTTGCGCACGCTCGCCAGGGTCGGGTTCTGGCCGGCGGCGTCCAGCTCGTCGGCGACCGCAAATATCTGCTCTTTCGTGATTGCCATGATCGGGCCTCCTTTCGGCCGGTGTTGTATGTTGTAGCGTGTAGCATACTACAACATACAACATAGCGCAAGTGTTTAGCTGAACTTTTTTAGCGGCTAAAACGGGCCAGCCCGGCGCTGGGCGCGCAGGCAAAAAAAAGCCCCGCTCGATGGCGGGGCGCAGGGGTGCGGGGGCGGCGGGGTCTGGTGCAGGGGGGGTCTAGCCCTCCAGCAGCGCGACAAGCTGCACTTTGCCAAGGTCGGCCTCGAACTCCTGGCCGTCATCCTCGTACTTGAGCCAGGCCCAGCCCTCGGCCGGCGGCCGGCGGTTGAGGATCAGGCGGGCCGGGCGGTCGTCGTGCGTGACCTGGATGATCGCTTTCTTGAGCTTGTCCGGGTCGGGTTCCTTCGGCTCCTTCTTCTTGGCGTCATCCTCCGGGCCTTGCCCGTCGCCCTCGGCCTCGCCATCCGTCTTGCCGCTGAACGCATCGACGGTGTTGGGGTCGCGGTCGCCTTCCTGGTGGCGCTTGTCCTCCAGGTACTCGCGCAGCAGCTTGACCGATCCGCGCGTCAGCTCCTGGCTGTCGTCGGCCAGCCACGCACCCACTTCCTCGGGGTTCTTCTTGAACGCCGTCACCAACTCGTTGATGACGGTCACATCCTTGGCGCGGCCAGTGTTGAACGCCTCGGCAATCGGTTCGGGCAAGTCCAGCAGCGTGACGTGCTGTGTGACGAACGCCGGCGACTTGCCGATCTCCTTGGCGATCTCCGACTTCTTCTTGCCCTTCGCCAGCTCGCGGCCGATGAAGTCCGCGATCTCGCGGGCCGTCAGTTCGTTGCGTTGCAGGTTCTCGATTACCTGGTCGGCCTCGTTGTAGTCGTTGTCGATGAAAGCCGGGATGGTGGTCTTGTCGGCCCATTTCGAGCCACGGTAGCGCCGCGCACCGTGGTTGATGAGGTAGCGGCCCGGCGCGTCCGGGTTCTCGCGCACGCTGATGGGCGACTTCACGCCGCGCAGCTTGATCGTCTCGCCGATCTCGGCGATGGACTCCGGCGAGAAGCCGGGGTTGTCCGCCGTGCGCGGCTGGTGCGGGTCTTCGTCGATGAGGTCAAGCGGCAGCTCCTGCGGGCCGCCAGGGGCCGCATTCGCGGCCTGTGGCTCGTCCAGCAAGCTCGACAGGTCGCCGAGGCCATCCAGGCCCAGCCCGCCGCCCTTGGGCTTCTCTGCGGCCGCTTGCGGGGCCTTCTTCTTGGCGTTGGTCTTTACGGCGCTGGTCATTGCGCGATCTCCATCTTCGTGAACACGTAATCCGCCAGGGCGCGCACTTCCTGGGTGGCCTTGCGCGCAGCGGTTTTCTTGATCTTCCACACTGGCATCTGCTCGCCCAGCGCCTCCGCGATACTGTCTCGCGCGCCGACACTGAACGGCAAGATCAGTTGCGGATATGCCTGCTGCAAGGTCGCCAGGTTGCTGACGTGGCGCGGCTTCCGCGCGTCCACCTTGTTCGGCACCATGCCGAGAAAGCGCAGCTTCGGGTTTTGCTTGCGCAGGTTGCCGATGACGGCAACCATCTTCTTCATGCCTTGCAAGCTGTACGCCTCCATTTCGACCGGCGAAAGCATGTAGTCGGCGGCCAGCACGGCCGCCGTCATGGCAACGCCAAGGGAAGGGGCGGTGTCGATCAGGCACACGTCGAAGAACTCGCCTAGCGCCGCGATGCTGGCCCGCAGCGCGCCGGCGGCCTGGGCCAAGTCCATCTTGTCCAGGTTGGCCAGGCTGGCATCGGCCGCGATCAGCGCCAGGCCGTCATCCTCCCGGCCAGCGAACCAGGCGCGCAGCTCGTCGCCGCCGGCGGTGAACATGCGACTGGCGGGATAGCCCGAGTCGTGGCCGGCCAGCGTCCAGCTTGCATTGCCCTGGGTGTCCAGGTCGATCACTGCAACCCGAAGGCCGCGCTCCTGGAAGTCGAACGCCAGGTGGCAGGTTGCGAAGGTCTTGCCCTGTCCGCCTTTCTGAATTGCCGTGACCAGTGTTTTCATGAGTTGGGTTCCTGTTTCCTCTTTCCCTTGGCGTCGGCTTCCCAACGCTTGACGATGAACGCTTGATGCTCCGGCAGTACCGCCGTCACCCGCGCGAAGCCCTGCGGGAGCACTTCCCCCGCCGCTGCCCACACGCGACTGACCGCTTGCGATACCGCCCCCTTGGTCAGCCCCAGCGAGGCCACAAACTCGGCCTGGGGCCTTCCATCGACCAGCACGCCGCGCGCTATGTCGATGGTCTGTTGCCCGATCTCCAGGCCCTTGATCGCCGCCTGGAATTGGGCTTCGGTTAGCCGTTTCTTCATGGAGAACACCCATATAAACTCCACACCCGGTTGTTGAACAAAAGGCGGTGCCAGCCGCCGACCATGTGCAGAAGTTTAGCTAAACTCGCCGGGCGCGTCAAGCCTTTTAGCGGCTAAAAATCACCCCTTCTTGGCGTCATCCGAATACAGCGCGGCTAGGCGCTTGAGGTCGTCGGGGCCTTGCTGAACCTCGACCACCCGCATTCCGTAGCGCCCCATCTGCGACGCGGCGCGCGAAACTGCGAGCTGCTGCGCGTGGTCGGCGCTCACGAAGAACGTCATCAACGGCCCCACGGTGCGCGTGCCGCCGCTCGCAAAGCACACGTCGAACGAACCGCCATGCACATGCGGATCGACGCCTTCAACGAGCCGCCAGGGGTCAAGGCCCCATTCCTCGGATTGCGCGCTGTACCAATAGGCCGGCGCATCGCCGTTCAAATCGCTGGCCGCGTACTCGCGCACCAGGACGGCCACGCGGCCCGTGGTTGGCTCCACGAATCCCGGCGGGTAGGGCAGGGTCTGTTTTTTCATGTCAAAGCCCCTTCGGCTTGTAGATCGAAACGAAGTAGGTGATCGCGGTCAGCACCGCGAAGTACACCAGGAACGACCAGCCGGCATACACGCCAGGCGTGTTCCAGTGGTAGAGCATCCGCACGAACTGAAAGAAGGTGGCAATCGACAGCACCCACTTGAGGATCGGCCAGACCAACACGGTCGCCACCCATACGAACTTGACCAGGCCGGCCAGCAGGCCAGCACCGGGGGCCTTGTTGGGGGCAGCAGGCGCGGCGGCAGGCTCCACCGGCGCGGGCGCGGCGGGCTGCTCGATCTCCTTGGGGAACTTGATGATGTTGGACATAGCTTGACCCTCCACGCGCTTACGTGTTGAATGCTGGGTGCTCCCACTCGGAAGCATGGTTACGGTGTGCCAGCACCAGGCCAAGCGCCCCGGATCACTCCGGGGCGTTCCTCCACCTGGGGCCGCCCTTGATCTTGCCTCGGCTCACGCAATACTCCCTTCTTGGCGTCCTCGATAGGCCCGGCCGTTGCCGACCGGGCCATGTGCTCTTACCAGCCGGCCCGGCGCTTGGCCTGCTCGACGGCTTCCATCGACCAATGGCCCTTGGCCTGCCCCTCCAGGGAGCATCCGGCGAAGTACGCCTTGCCGCGCAGTTCCTCGGCTTTGCGCACCAGCTCGGCCGCCTCGGCCATCATGGCCGCGATCTCGTCACGGCGGGCCGGGAAGTCGGTCGCTGCCGCGCCCTCCAGCTCGTCAATCCAGGGCATGATCTTGTTGTCGCTCATCGGACTTTCTCCGGTAGTTGACCTGGGCGATGTGCCCGGCCTTCAAGTGCTATATTAGGGCAAAATGCCCTAGCCTGTCAAGCACTTTAGCTAAACTTTTTTCGCTTTACCGGAATCCGAAGGCTAAACTTTAGCCGCTAAAACCTTTCCCTTGGCGTCAATCCTCTTTCCAGATCACGCCCAGCCCGGCCAGGTCGCACAGGATCGCCCATGCCGCATAGGGAATCGGGGTGTCCTCGCCGATCCAGCGGCGGATCGTGCGGTCGCCCTTCGCGCCCAGCCCCAGCGCCTTCGCGGCCTTGCTGCCGCTGAACCCGGCCAGGCGCAGCACCTCGCGGACTTCCTCGCCGGTCGGTTGTGCCCAGCGTTCGGCCGGCTTCAAGCACTCCAGCCGGATATTGGCGTCGTTCGTCATTCGTTCGTTCTCCTGGTCAAGTGATAAGCCGCAACTGGTCGAAGCCGTAGATCGACTGGATGCAGCTCGGGTCTGAATCGACCACGCGCCGGCCTGCGCGATTGGTCTTGTACGTTACCGGCCTGTCGTCGTGCGCCCACACCTGGCGGGTGTCGGGATGCACCTTCACGATGATGATGCGCTTGCCGATGTAGCGGTCGAAAACCGGGTGATGGACGCTCACGATCTCGCACCGCTGGCCGGGCTTGAACTCCACCCGGTCGGCCGGGCCTCCATCGCCATTCCTGGCGATGCTGCAGGTTGCCGCGCTCGCTCCCGGCATCGTCGTTTCCGGCGATACAGGCCCGCCCTCGACCGGCTCGGCATCGTCGGCTTTGACGATGCTGCAGGTCATCGTCGTTTCTGGCGATGCGGGATCTCGCTCCGGGCCTGCGCCGGTGATTTTTCCCTTGGCGTCCAACCCGGCGGCCCTGGCCGCCTTGATCCTGGTCGCGGCCTCGGCCGCCCAGCGCCTGGCGATGAAGGCCCGATGCGAGGGCAGCACCACATCGACCAGGACGAACCCCGGCGGCACCAGGACGGTCGCCGGTTCGCGCCGCGCCGGCGGCTCCAGGCCGGCCAGCCAAGCGGGCAGGGGAGCATCGGCCAGGCGGTCGCGGTAGCTGGCCTCGACCATCACCGGGCGCTTCTTCTCGGCTCGCTGCGCAGCCAGGATGCCGCGCGCAACCTCGTCCACCGTCATGCAGCCCTGCGCCGTGTCGAAGTGCGAGCGGTAGCCCGTTTCGGAGATAAACGGCCTGTCCAGGTCGATGACGTGGAACTGGAAGTGGGCACCCAGCGGCCCGCCGTAGCCGGCCTCGTACTCCACCAGGGCGCGCATGTCGCCATCCGCGACCAGGAACTGGCCGCGCTGGCCCCACAAGGGCACGTCGCCAGGCACCGCCGCGCAATGGCGCTCGATGACCTGGCCGGGCGCGTCGTGGTCGGCCATGCTGCCCACGTGCGTTCCGCCGTTCATCTTCCAGATGACGGCCTCGTATCGGTCGCTGGCCGCCTCGGCGGCCGCACCGTCGCCGCGCATGATCGCCGCGTCGATCTCCACCACGGCCGCCACGGCGGCGGCCAGCAGCTCGTCGCGTTCGGTGGGCAGCTCGGCCAGCAGCTCGGCCGCCGGCGCGTTCCAGTCCTGGCCCGGCTGGGCCGGCGTCTTGCGTTTCTTCGCCATCGGCCGGCCCCTCAAGTGTCAGCACGCCGCCACGCGATCACGTCGCGGGCTTCGTAGCCGTGGCGCTTGCAGTCGTCGCAGAATCCCGAGCTGAACCCCTTGTGGTTCGTGCCGATCCATGCGGCCGGCTTGCCGCATTCGTGGCCGTAGGTGCCCGGCTCGGCGTTGTGGCACTTGCCGTCCGTCGCGTAGCTGTTCGTCGGTGCCTGGGGAGCGTTGTTCCTGGTCATGGTCGCCTCCTGGAAGCCCCGGCCGAAGCCGGGGCCGCCCCTCATCAGTCAATAGCCCGGTAGATCGCGGCCGCCTCGGCGTGGCTGGCTGCGAAGCCGCGCAGGAAGTGATAGCGGTCGATCAGGGCATCGCCGGCGTCCGTGTCGGCGGCCTCGGCCGCGAGCTGGCCCAGCGCGAACAGGGTTGCGACAATGCCGGCGGCGTCGGCCGACAACTCGCCTCGGAAGCCGTTGCCGTCCACCTCGATCTCCAGGCGGTCGGCCAGGTCGGGGGCCATGTAAAAACCGCCGTCCGACAAGGTGTAGTAGTGCCAATACGCGCCGCTGTAGCGTTCGCAGAGCCGGCGAAGCCAGGCATACACCAGGGCCTCGCCGCGCATCATCAGACGCGGGCCGAAGTAGGCGGGCAGGAAGTCGAGGCGCTGGGCCTCGGCGACCAGGGAAGCGGTAACGGGTTGCTCTTGGGTGTTCATCGGACTTTCTCCGGTAGTTGACCTGGGCGAAATGCCCGGCCTTCAAGTGCTATATTAGGGCAAAATGTCCTAATCGTCAAGCACTTTAGCTAAACTTTTTGGCCGCTAAACCTTGCCCTTTCCCTTGGCGTGCATTACAATGTAATTCACGAACCCAACCGGAGAACCAATCATGGCTGCAAACCAGCTCGTACAAACGCGCATCGACGGCGCGATCAAGGAAGAAGCGGCGGCCGTCCTGGCCGCGATGGGCCTTACCGTGTCCGACGCGGTGCGGCTGCTGCTCACGAAGGTGGCCCAGGACAAGGCGCTGCCCTTCGAGCCGCTGATTCCGAACGCCACCACCATCGAGGCGATGAAGGAAGCCCGCAAGGGCAAGCTGCCGCGCTTCGCCACCGTCAACGATCTGATGGCCGATCTGCATGCGGCAGATTGAGCGCACCGGCCAGTTCAAGCGCGACTACAAGCGCGAGGCGAAAGGGCAGCACCGGGCCACGCTCGACGCCGACCTGGTGCCCGTCCTGGTCGCGCTCGCCGACGACCAGCCGCTGGAACCTCGGCACCGCGACCACGCGCTGACCGGGGACTGGAAGGATCACCGGGATTGCCACGTCAAGCCCGACCTGGTGCTGATCTACCAGAAGCCCGACGCCGACACGCTGCGCCTGGTGCGCCTCGGCTCTCACTCCGAACTCGGCTTGTGATCGGCGCGGGCCTGGCCCCGCGTCTCACGTTTCATTGACACTTGAGGGGCGCTTTCCGCGCCACCGGCCGAGCTGGCCGACCCCCTTCCTTGGCGTAAAACCTGCGGCGGTGGAGCTGCTGCGATGCTTGAGGATCGCGCGGCCGGTCGAACCGCGGCGACCTGGTTGGGGAGTGTGAGGGGGCTTTGCCCCCTCGCAAGCTCTCGAACTTACTGCCTTCCGCCAGGCGCTTGCGCCTGGCTCTCCTAAGCCGTAGCGCCGAAGGCGCTCCATTGTGGGGTGAGGCCGCAAGGCGGCCGAGGGGCGTAGCCCCTGGGGGGATGGGAGGCCGCTTGCGGCCGGGTGGGATCGAGAAGGGGGGTTTCCCCCCTTCGGCGGCCGGTCATGCTGCGCGGCAGCTTGGGCCGTGTTGCCGTTTTTTTCGCCAGCCTCTGGTTAAAACTACCTGGTTATATAAAAAGGTTATAAAGACGGTTAAAAACCTGGTTAGCATGACCGAAAAACGCGCGTAAACCGTTGTCACGCCAAGGAAAAGTGCGAAGAGGCCGCCCCTCAAGTGTCAATGGATAAGCCCCCCATGTGTCAATACGCTGCCCCTCAAGTGTCAAGAACCGCGCCCCTCAAGTGTCAGTAGGGCCGCCCCTCAAGTGTCAATACCGGGGCAGGGTTCCTAACAGGGTTATCCACAACTTCGGTGGATAACTCCATGCCGATCAGGCACTTAGGCCGCCTCGGCGGCCGCCTGGACGGCTCGACCAGGCCGAAATCGGCCGCTGCCCCCCAAGTGTCAACATCGCGCCGGCCCCGCTGCCCCTCAAGTGTCAACGTCAGGGCTGCGCCGGCCGGCCTCGGCCGACTTGTCCCGAAACTGTCCACAACGGCCGCGCCGGTGGGGCAGGGCAGGGAAGGCCCCGGAAACGGGCCAGGAAGGCCCGTCAGGGCCGCAAAGCCCAGCGGCGAGGGCCACCGGCCCGGTGAGCGTCGGGAAGGCGCTGGAAGCCCGCCAGGGGCGAGACGGGCGGCTCTGCCGCCTGGCTCGATGCGCAGCACGACATAGCCGGTTCTCGCGGCCGCCGGCCGGGAGAATCCCCCGCAGCTCGGCCCCTCAAGTGTCAAAGGGTGGATCTCATCGTCAGAAGCGGCGATGCGAGATCCAGCGCCGGCGTCGGCCGTCATCGTCGGAACTGGCGATGGGGCCCTCGGTTCATCGTCAAAGGTGGCGATGGTCGACCGTGGCCTGGACGTGGCCAGCCTCGCCGGAAATGACGATGCTGCAGCTCGACGTGCGCGCGACCAGGTGGCCGGAACTCCCTCGTCAGAAGCGGCGATGCTCGAGAAAAAAAGCCGCCTCGATCTCGGGCGGCTCTCCAGGGGCAGGGCGGCGGTCATCGCTTGCAATGCACCAGGTCGTCATTGATCCAGGCGCTGTCCACCAGGCCGTTTTCGCGCAGCTCGTCGCATGCCTCGCTGACCTGCTCGCGCCACTTCTTCACGCGGGTGGAATCCGAACCGCACATGAGCCGGAACGTCTCCAGCTTGAGCGGGTACGGCTCCTTGTGCGTGGCAAAGTAGTCGAACATCCGCCGCGCGGTGGGCGACAGCTTGCGGTACTTCTCCCACACGAATTTCGTGTAGTGGTCGCCGGCGAACAGCACCACCATTTCGGTGTCGATCTCGACCTGGCAGCGCGACGTGCGCTTGCCGCGATCCAGGATGCGGAAGCGCCGGATCAGCGACACGGATTCCAGGCGGCCCAGCCGCTGGGAAGAGAACTGCATCGCGGACGCTTGCAGCCGCGAAAGGCAGTCCTCGGCCTGCTTGTAGTAGCGGCCATTGATCGACCAGCCCAAGTCCTGGCAAATCTCGTAGAACGTGAACGTGACCGGCTCGCCCAGCGGCGTGCGCTTCGCGTATTCGAGCACCTGGGCAAACACCAGCTCGTCGCTGTCGGCGCGTAGCTCGATGCCGGTAAAGGTGATCTCCACGTCCTTGCTGATGTGGTAGATCGCCTCGCGCTGCAAGGCGGCGCGGGGCACCTTCTTGTTCCTGGTCGTGAAGATCGCCGACCGGCCGAAGTCGTTGGGCATGGCCCGCATGTGGTCGGGCCACGGCGCGAGGTCGAACAAGGAAAGCTGCATGTCCTTGATCTGCTGCTTCGTGTGCTTGAGCAAGGCGGCCTGCTTGGCCTGGCTGACCTGCTCGGCCAGCTCGCCGGTGGCACTGGCCGGCTTCTCGGTCGTTTTCTTGGTCGCCATCTGTTGCGTTCTCCGTTCGGCGGTCACGCCGCTGACTTTCTCGGCCAAGGTGTTGACCACGGTTCGCGGCTCGGGCGGAAGGCCCATAGTCCGCGCCAGCTCGGCCGACTCGGCCGCCATCCGCTCGGAGCGCGCCACGGCCGCGCTGGGCGGCGGTGGCGGTGGCTCCGGCGCTGCCGGCCCGTCCGGCAGCTCGAAGAGGGAACCGGCGGGGCGGAAAGCCCCGCCGGCGGTGCCGGCCTGCGCGTTGCGCTCGGCCGCGTAGCGGCGGGCAAGCGCCGTCGCGTCGGCCTCACTCAACCCGCCGTCGATGAGCTTGCGGCGGTAGCCCTGCTCGTCGAAACTGTCCGGCATATCTTCGTCCTCCTAGCATAACGCCCGGCCTGTGGCCGGGCGCGTTTCTCATTTGCCGCCTGGTTCCTTGGTATCCAGGTACTCGATCACGTCGGCGATGAAGTCAAAGCCGTACTCGGTCTGGCCGTCCTTCTCGAACTTCGTCGGCTCGATGCGGCCCTGGACGAACACCTTGGAGCCTTTGCCAAGGTACTTGCCCGCGTTCTCTGCCAGGCCGGCAAACGACTTGATGCGGAAGAAGTCGGTTTGCTCTTTCTTCTCGCCGGCGCGGTCGCGCCACACGCGGTTCACGGCCAGGTCGAATACGGCGCGGGCGCTGTTTTCGCTATGGCGAACATCAGTATCACGGGTAAGATTGCCGATAAACTGGAATTGGTTATGGCTCATGCGTAGCTCTCCAGGCTGTGATGAAGCCTAGAGTTTAGCTAAACCTAATTCCGAGGTCAAGAACTTTAGCGGCTAAAATTTCGAGCCGCCCATGCGCAAGGCGACGCCTTTGTATAACTACATCTTCTTCACGAACGTGCTGCGGCTGCTTGATGAGCGCCACATGACGAAAAAGGAGCTATCGGACAGGTCGGGGGTTTCGATCTCCTTCCTGTCCGATCTCACTACGGGCAAGGCCAATCCGTCCCTCAAGGTCATGCAGGACATTGCCAAGGCCCTTGATGCGCCGTTGCCCCTTCTGCTTGAATCAACCGACTTGGACAAGGACACGCTCGATGCCCTGGCCGGCGGCAAGGCTCCGCAGAGCCTTCCTGCCGGTTTCGAGCGAGTGGCGGCGGTGCTACCGTCGCATCAGGCATTCATCGTCAAGAAGTGGGGCGAGGCCGCCCGCAAGAAGCTCCGGGGGTAGGACGCCAAGAAAGAAAGCAGGGAAGGGACGCGGCAAGGAACTGAGCCAGCAGAAGCCAGCACTTTTTAGCCGCTAAAGCCCGCCGGGGTGGCTCAACCCCCGGAACACCCACAACGCAAGCCATAGGTTCGGTGCGAGGCGCACGGAGCATGCGCCGCGTTGTTTCTATTGCGATCAGCTCGGGACACGATTGAAAACACTCAATCCGTCATTCCGTTTGCTTGCTCGTCAAAAGACTTCGGTATATCGTATGAACCTGTGTAGAATGCGTGCGGTCAGGGCAGCACGCAAATCACATACATGGGATACACGGAATGACCGAACAGAAGCTGGAACACAACACGATCAAGGAACGGGCGAAGAAGAAGCTCGAACGCGACATGGGGCCGGAGCTGTTGGCAGCTCTGAACGATCCCAAGACCGTTGAAATCATGCTCAACGCGGACGGCAAAGTCTGGCAGGAGAAGCTGGGCGAGCCGATGAAGTGCATCGGCACCCTTCGCTTCGCGCAGGCCCAAGCCATGATCGAAACCATTGCCGGCTACCACGGCAAGGAAGTCACGCGGCAGCGGCCGATCCTGGAAGGCGAGTTCCCGCTAGACGGTAGCCGCTTTGCCGGCCAGCTCCCCCCGGTCGTGCCCGCACCGACCTTTGCGATCCGCAAGAAGGCGGTCGCCATCTTCACCCTGGCGCAGTACGTCGAGCGCGGAATCATGACCGCGCAGCAGCGCGATTCCTTGATTGCCGCCGTGCGTGCCCACCGGAACATCCTGGTGATCGGCGGCACCGGCTCGGGCAAGACCACGCTGGTGAACGCGATCATCAACGAGATGGTGCTTCAAGACCCGACCGAACGGGTTTTCATCATCGAGGACACCGGCGAAATCCAGTGCGCCGCCGAGAACTACGTCCAGTACCACACCAGCATCGACGTGACCATGACGGCGCTGCTCAAGACCACGCTGCGCATGCGGCCCGACCGCATCCTGGTCGGCGAAGTGCGCGGCCCCGAAGCACTTGATCTGTTGATGGCCTGGAACACCGGGCACGAAGGAGGAGCCGCAACCCTGCACGCAAACAACGCCAAAGCGGGCCTTGATCGGCTCGCCATGCTCATCAGCATGCACCCCGATTCACCCAAACCCATTGAACCGCTGATAGGCGAGGCGGTTCACGTGGTCGTTCATATCGCCCGCACCCCTGACGGCTCGCGGCGCATCCAGGAAATCCTTGAGGTTTCCGGCTACGCCAACGGCCAGTACGCAACCAAAACCCTGTAACCCTGTAACCCTGTAAGGAGCTTAGACCCATGCAATCGACCCTTCCCGCGTTCCGCTTCGACAGCCGCGCCGTGTTCTACCTGGGCATGTTCGCCCTCTTGGCGTTCTTCCTGCTGGCCCCCCAGCACGCTTTCGCCTCCGAAGGCACCGGCGGTTCCCTGCCGTATGAAGGCTGGTTGACCAACCTGCGCAACAGCGTCACCGGCCCGGTGGCCTTCGCGCTGTCGATCATCGGCATCGTTGTCGCCGGCGGCATCTTGATCTTCGGCGGCGAACTCAACGGCTTCTTCCGCACGTTGATCTTCATCGTCCTGGTCATGGCCCTGCTGGTCGGCGCGCAGAACATGATGAGCACCTTCTTCGGCCGTGGCGCGGAAATCGCCGCCCTGACCGATGGCGTGCTGCACCAGGCCAAGGTCGCGGCGCTGGACATGGCCGGCTTCCCTGGTGAAGCCATCGCACGCTGGGCCGAACGCGGCCACATCGCGGGGTAAGTCATGGCACTGCGCGCGATCCCCATCCGTAGGGCCGGCAACCGAGAAAACCTGTTCATGGGTGGCGACCGCGAGCTGGTGATGTTCTCGGGCCTGCTGGCCGGGGCGCTGATTTTCAGCGCCCAAGAAGTGAGGGCAACGGTGTTCGGCATCGCCTTGTGGTTCGGCGCGTTATTCGTGCTGCGCCTCATGGCGAAGTCCGACCCGAAGCTGCGACACGTGTACCTGCGGCACCGCCGGTACAAGCCGTACTACCCGGCTCGCAGCACGCCCTTCCGTGAAAACACGCCGAGTCAAGGGAAGCAATACAAATGATCGAAGCAATCGCAATTGGCATTGCTGTACTCGGTGCGGTTCTGTTGCTCATCCTCTTTGCCCGTATCCGTCAGGTCGATGCCGAGCTGAAGCTCAAGAAGCATCGGTCGAAGGACGCGGGCCTGGCCGACTTGCTCAACTATGCCGCCGTGGTCGATGACGGCGTGATCGTGGGCAAGAACGGCTCCTTTATGGCCGCCTGGCTGTACCAAGGGGATGACAACGCCAGCAGCACCGAAGAGCAGCGGGAAATGGTGTCCTTCCGCATCAACCAGGCCCTGGCGGGCCTGGGCAGCGGCTGGATGGTTCATGTCGATGCCGTGCGCCGGCCGGCACCCAACTACTCCGAGCGCGGCGTCTCCACCTTCACCGATCCGGTGTCGGCCGCCATTGATGAAGAGCGCCGGCGGCTCTTCGAGGGCCTGGGCACGATGTACGAAGGGCACTTCGTATTCGCCGTGACCTGGTTTCCGCCAGTGCTGGCCCAGCGCAAGTTCGTTGAGCTGATGTTTGACGATGACGCGGTGACGCCCGACCACACGGCCCGCACCGTGGGCCTCATCGAGCAGTTCAAGCGCGAAATCCGCAGCCTGGAATCGCGCATGTCCTCGGCCGTCAAGCTCACGCGCTTGAAGGGCCACAAGATCGCCACGGAAGAGGGCAGGGAAGTCACGCATGACGACTTCCTGAGCTGGTTGCAGTTCTGCGTGACCGGCAACTATCACCCGGTGCAGCTCCCCAGCAACCCGATGTACTTGGACGCCGTGATCGGCGGGCAAGAGCTGTGGGGCGGCGTCGTTCCGAAGATCGGCCGCAAGTTCATCCAGGTGGTGTCCCTCGAAGGCTTCCCCTTGGAGTCAACGCCTGGCCTGCTGTCGGCCCTGGCCGAGCTGCCGAGTGAATACCGCTGGTCGAGCCGCTTCATCTTCATGGATCAGCACGAGTCCTTGAAGCACCTGGACAAGTTCCGCAAGAAGTGGAAGCAGAAGATTCGCGGCTTCTTCGACCAGGTTTTCAACACCAACACCGGCAGCGTCAACCAGGACGCGGCAACGATGGTGGCCGATGCCGAGGCGGCCATCGCCGAGGTCAATAGCGGCCTGGTGGCCGCCGGCTACTTCACGTCCGTGGTCGTGTTGATGGATGAGGATCGGGAGCGCCTGGCGGCCGCCGCGCTGTCGGTCGAGAAGGCCATCAACCGGCTGGCCTTCGCGGCGCGCATCGAGACGATCAACACGATGGACGCCTACCTGGGCAGCTTGCCCGGCCACGGCGTCGAGAACGTGCGCCGGCCGCTCATCAACACGATGAACCTGGCCGACCTGCTGCCGACAAGCTCCATCTGGACGGGCAGCGCCACCGCGCCGTGCCCGATGTACCCGCCGCTGGCCCCGGCGCTCATGCACTGCGTCACGGTCGGCGCTACGCCCTTCCGGCTGAACCTGCACGTGCGCGACCTGGGCCACACCTTCATGTTCGGCCCGACCGGCGCGGGCAAATCGACGCACCTGGGCATCATCGCCGCGCAGCTCCGGCGCTATGCCGGCATGTCGATCTACGCCTTCGACAAGGGCATGTCGATGTACCCGCTCGCGGCCGCAATCAATGCCGGCTCGAAGGGCAAGACTGGCCTGCACTTCACGGTGGCCGCCGACGATGACCGCCTGGCCTTCTGCCCGCTCCAGTTCCTCGAAACGAAGGCGGATCGGGCTTGGGCGATGGAGTGGATCGACACGATCCTTGCGCTCAACGGCGTGGACACCACGCCAGGGCAGCGCAACGAGATCGGCCACGCGATCATGAGCATGCACGCCAGCGGCGCGCGCACGCTCTCCGAGTTCTCGGTGACGATCCAGGACGAAGCGATCCGCGAGGCCATCAAGCAATACACGGTGGACGGCTCGATGGGCCACCTGCTCGATGCCGAAGAGGATGGCCTGTCGCTCTCCGACTTCACGGTGTTCGAGATCGAAGAGCTGATGAACCTCGGCGAGAAGTTCGCGCTGCCGGTGCTGCTGTACCTGTTCCGCCGCATCGAGCGCGGCCTTAACAGGCCGTTGAAAAAGTGCTTTTCGAACGCATCAGGGACGCTGAGTGCGAAGACACGAGCTGCCCAGACGCGTCTGCGCAGCGATTGCAACGGCCCATCTGGCCGGTTTGCAGGCCCTCCCGCCCATTTCGGGCGCACGTATCCCTGGGCTCACGCATGATGCGCGTCCCACCAGCCGCCGATGCTGCCCATTCGCACAAGGTTGTAGGTGGCAAAGCACAGCAGCGCCTGGCCCGTGAGCTTGGCCTGACCGATCAGCTTGGTCTTTGCCAGACCACCGACGGTCTTGATCCAGCCAAAGGCCTCTTCGATGCGCTTGCGCACCTTCAGGCTGGTCTTGTAGCCCTCGTGCCGTGTCACTCGCGCATCCACCGCCGAGTGTTTGTCCTTGGCCGCCACGTGGGGCGTGACTTTGAGCTTTCTGCAGCCTTTGATGAAGGCCTTGCTGTCGTAGCCCTTGTCGGCACCGACCGTGGCCCGTTTGTTCCTGTTGCCCCGACGCTCCAACATGGCCAGCGCCGCCTCGCGCTCGGCCGTGCCGCTGGCGTGGGTGATCTCGACATCCACGATCAGCCCGTTGCGGTTCTCCATGAGGATGTGCCCCATGTGGCACAGGCGGGATTTGTCGCCCTGGCTCTTCTTGAACAGCCGGGCATCGGCGTCCGTGGTGCTCTCGTGGGTGTCGTTGCAGCGCTCCTGCCCCTTGAAGTCCACCTCGGGGTTGCGCCCAGGCGGCGTGCCGCTGTCGTCGTCTTTGCGCTTGAAGCTCTTGTGCGAGGCCCAGGCGTCAATGAGCGTGCCGTCCACGCTGAAGTGCTCGTCGCTGGCGAGCTTGCCCCACTGGGCACTGAGCTTGACGCGCTCGAAGAAGGCGCGGGCGAGGTCTTCGTTGAACAGACGTTCGCGGTTGGCGCTGAAAGTGGAGTGGTCCCAGACCTTGTCTTCGATGTTCAGGCCCACGAACCAGCGGTACAGCAGGTTGTAGTTGATCGCTTCGACCAACTGGCGCTCGCTGCGGATGGAGAACAGGATCTGCAGCAGCAAGGCCTTGAGCAGCATCTCCGGTGGCACCGATGGGCGGCCACGGCGGGCGTACACCGCTTCGAACTCGCGGTTCATGGTTGCCAGCAGCGCATCAACCACCGCGCGCAACTTGCGCAGCGGGTGTGCCTGCGGCACGCGCTCTTCAAGGCTGATGTAGCTGAACATCGCCCCCTGGAAATCTTGACTGCCTCTCATCGTCCTCGTCTGGGTCGTTCACCGATGGCTTCAGATCGTAGCGGCCAACGCGGGCGTCGGCGGGGGATTTTTCAACGGCCTGTTAAAGGCCAGCCGGCCGTCATCATCCTGGACGAAGCCTGGTTGATGCTGGGCCACCCGGCGTTCCGCGCCAAGATTCGGGAATGGCTCAAGGTCTTGCGCAAGGCGAACTGCCTGGTGCTCATGGCTACGCAAAGCCTTTCCGACGCGGCCAACTCGGGCATCTTGGATGTGATCGTGGAATCGACCGCGACCAAGATTTTCCTGCCGAACGTCTATGCCCGCGACGAGGACACGGCGGCGCTCTATCGCCGCATGGGCCTCAACAAGCGGCAAATCGAAATCCTCGCCACGGCGGTTCCGAAGCGGCAGTACTACAACGTCTCCGAGAACGGCCGCCGCCTCTATGACCTCGCCCTGGGGCCGCTGGCCCTGGCCTTCGTCGGCGCGTCCGACAAGGAATCGGTCGCCGCCATCAAGAGCCTGCAAGCGAAGTTCGGCCATGAGTGGGTCGATCACTGGCTGGCCGGCCGCAATCTGAATCTCAATGACTACCTGGAGGCCGCATGAGCTTTGCCGACACCCTCAAGGGCTTGATCTTCAAGAAGCCCGCCACGGCCGCAGGACGCGACAAGCGCGACCCTCGGCAGACCGATGAACCGCTGGAAGGCGGCCGACGCCAGGGCGAGGCCGAGAACCCCTATCTGGCCGCTCGTCGCACCTGGAACGATCACGTGGGCGGCGTCGTGTCGTCTCGCCAGACCTGGCAAGTGATCGGCATCTTGTCGCTGTTGATCGCGCTCGCCGGCGTCGGCGGCGTGATCCACATCGGCAGCCAGTCGAAGTTCATCCCCTACGTGGTGGAAGTGGACAAGCTCGGCCAGACAGTGGCCGCCGGCCCGGTGCAAGCGGCCTCGAAGGCCGATGCCCGCGTCATCCATGCGACGGTCGCCGAGTTCATCACCGACGCCCGCACGGTCACGCCGGACGTGGCCTTGCAGCGCCGCTCTGTGTTCCGCGTGTACGCCAAGTTGTCGCCCAACGATCCGGCAACGCCAAAGATGAATGAGTGGTTGAACGGCACCCCGGATGCCAGCCCGTTCCGTCGCGCTGAAAAGGAAATGGTGAACGTCGAGATCAAGACGGCCATCCCGCAGACGCCGGACACCTGGCAAGTCGAGTGGGAAGAAACCGCCCGCGACCGTCAAGGCACACCGAAGGGCAAGCCCGCGATCTGGCGTGCGCTGGTCACTGTGTACGTCGCGGAAGTCACGCCGCAAACCACGGATGAGCAACTTCGGAACAACCCCCTAAGCGTGTACGTGCGGGACTACTCCTGGTCGCGCGTTCAATGAACCCAAGGACATTCACCATGAAGAAAATCTTTTCCGTTGTCGCCTTGGGCGCTGCGCTGCTGTCGCCCACCCTGGCCCTGGCCGCCGATGACCTGGCCGACAAGTATTTCACCGGCAAGAACCCGACGCTGACGCCTCAAGAGCGCGCGGCCATCGACATTGCGAAGCGATGGAACGCGGGCGCTGCCACCGGCATGAAGCCCGTCGCCGGCTCCAATGGCGCGATCAAGTTCCTGTTCGGCGCGCAGCAGCCCAGCATCGTGTGCGCGGTGCTCCAGGTGTGCGACGTGGCCTTGCAGCCAGGCGAGCAAGTCAACTCGATCAACCTGGGCGACACGGCCCGGTGGACGGTCGAGCCGGCCATCACCGGCAGCGGCCCCAACGAAGTGCAGCACCTCATCATCAAGCCGATGGATGTTGGCCTGGAAACCAGCCTCATCGTGACGACGAACCGCCGCGCCTATCACCTGCGCCTGCGCTCGCATCGCACCGAGTACATGCCGCAAGTCTCGTTCACCTACCCCGAGGACGCGCTTGCGAAGTGGGACGCGATCCAGCGCCGCGAAACGCAAGAACGCACCGACCGCACCATCCCGCAGACCGGCGAGTACCTGGGCGATCTCAAGTTCGACTATGACCTGTCCGGCTCGGCGAGCTGGAAGCCGGTGCGTGTGTTCAACGATGGCCGCAAGACCATCATCGAAATGCCCGGAACGATGGAGCAAACCGAAGCGCCGACGCTCCTGGTCGTGCGCCGCGAGGGCGGCATCTTCCGCGACGAGGAAACCGTGATGGTGAACTATCGCGTGCAGGGCAATCGCTACATCGTGGACACGGTGTTTGACCGCGCGATCCTGATTGCCGGTGTTGGTGGAAGCCAAGACCGCGTGACTATCTCCCGGAGGAAGTGACCATGCGCAAGATCATCTTTGCTGCGCTGTTCGTCCTCGCCCTGGGCGGCTGCGCGACCACCGGCCAATACGGCAACTTCGTCCCGCCGACCGCAACGGTCGATCAGCAGCAGCTCGCCCGCGAAGCGGTGCAGCAGCTCGCTGTGCTGTACCCGCCGGCCAAGACGCGCCTGGAGCTGCAACAGGCCACGCCTGATGCCTTCGGCCAGGCCCTGGTGCTGACGTTGCGCGAGCGCGGCTATGCCCTACTGGAGTTCAACCCGGCCAGCGCGAAGGCGCAGGCCACGGCGGCCAGTGAGCCGGCATCGCCGGCGGCCCTGCCGCTGCGGTACGTGCTCGACCAGGCCGGCGACTCGAACCTGTACCGCCTGACTCTGTTGGTCGGCCATCAATCCATCACCCGCCCGTACCTGGTGCAAGACGGCAGCTTTGCGCCGGCTGGGTATTGGGTGCGCAAGGAGTGACCTATGAGTGACCAAGCCGATCAAATGGCACCGGACGCCTCGCCGGGCGCGGTATCGAAGAAGTCCGGCGTGCGGCGTGTCAACAACATGCCGATGTACATCCTTGCGGCCGCGCTGGGTGCCTTCCTGCTGGTGATGATGCTGGTCGCGGCGGATCGCGCTGCGAAGCAGAACGCACCGGCGCAAGGCGCGGCCGAGAAGGCGGGTAACACGTCGATGTTCGCCAAGGAGATCGTCGGCGACAGGGATGGCGGCACGGTAGAAGCGGCCTCGCCGCTCAAGCCGCCGGAGCTGGCGACCGGGCCAGAGGCTGCGCCGGTGCTTGTCGCGCGCCCCGACCTGGACGCGCCGCCGCCACCGCCCAGCGGCAACCTGGGCCAGCCGGTGCATGACGATGAAGCCGACCGCATCCGCATGGCGAAGCTGCAAATGTTCCAGGAAGCGGTCAAGGCCAAGACGGGCGTTCGTGTCGATGCGCCGCGCAGCAGCGGGTCATCGGGCGCGCAGCCGGGCACGCCGCAGACGCGCGACGAAATGCTGTCCCGCCTGGCGGCTGTGCGGCAGCAAATCGGTGCGCAAGCATCGGGCGATCCGACCGCCGCCTATCAGGCCCGGCTCGCGCAGCTTCGCGCCTCGGGCGTCGGCGGCCAGCAGGCCGGCGGCGGCGTGGGTGGTGGTGCGCCGCAGCTCTTGCAAACCGCCGGTGGCGGCCAGGGCAAGAACTACGCGCAGTTCGCGGGAAGCGGCCAGGGCGACCGTTGGCGGCTGGACTCCCAGCCCGAAGCGCCGCGCTCGCCCTTCGAGCTGCGCGCCGGCTTCGTGGTGCCGGCCACGCTCATTTCGGGCATCAACTCCGACTTGCCGGGCCAGATCATGGCCCAGGTCGCGCAGAACGTGTACGACACGCCGACCGGCAAGCATCTGCTGATTCCGCAAGGCTCGCGCCTGGTCGGGTCGTATTCGAGCGATGTTGCCTACGGTCAGTCGCGCGTGCTTGTGGCTTGGCAGCGCATCGTGTTCCCCGATGGCAAGGCGATGGACATTGGCACGATGCCGGGCGCGGATAGCGCCGGGTACGCGGGCTTCAATGACCAGGTGAATAACCACTACCTGCGCGTGTTCGGCTCGGCCTTCCTCATGTCGGGCGTCATCGCCGCCGTGAGCATGAGCCAGGACAACAGCGGTTCCACCGGCAATCAGCAGCGCGCCAGCGATGCTTTGAGCGAAGCACTTGGGCAAGTGCTGGGCAACACCATCGCCCAACTCGTTTCCAAGAATCTGAACATTGCCCCGACCTTGGAAATCCGCCCCGGCTATCGGTTCAACGTCATCGTGACCAAGGACATGACGTTCTCGAAGCCGTACCAATCGTTTGACTACTAACGCCAGGAGAAAGCAAATGAAGCAGAAGTTTTTAGCCGCTAAAGTCGCTCTCGCCGTCACTCTGATGGCCGGGTCGATCACCACCATGTCGCCCGCGCAGGCCGGCATTCCCGTCATCGACGGCGGGAACCTGGTGCAGAACGTCATGACGGCCATCGAGTCGGTGGCGCAGACGCTCAAGCAAATTGAGCAGTACCAAACCCAGCTCCAGCAGTACGAAAACATGATCCAGAACACGGTCGCGCCGGCGGCCTATATCTGGGATCAGGCGCAGTCCACGATCAACGGGCTGATGAATGCGGTCGATACGCTGAACTACTACAAGACCCAGCTCGGCAGCATCGACTCGTACCTGGGCAAGTTCCAGGACGTGGCCTACTACCGCAGCTCGCCGTGCTTCAACGGCACCGGCGGCTGCACGCCCGCCGAACAGGCCGCAATGGCCGAGAACCGCCGCCTGGCGAGCGAGAGCCAGAAGAAGGCCAACGATGCCTTGTTCAAGGGCCTGGATCGCCAGCAGGACGCCTTGAAGTCCGACGCGCGCCAGCTCGAACGGCTCCAGTCGGCCGCGCAGGGCGCGAACGGGCAAATGCAGGCCATCGGCTTCGCCAACCAGCTCGCGGCCCAGCAGGCAAACCAGCTTCTGCAAATCCGGGGCCTCATGGTCGCGCAGCAGAACGCCATCGCCACGCGGATGCAGGTCGAAGCCGACCGTGAAGCGCAGCAGCAAGCCGCCGGCGAGGCGCTGCGCAAGGGCGAGTACAGGGCCAGTCCGGCCCGTAATTGGTAAGGGGGATACATGCGCCTATCCAAACCCTCGATCCTGGCAGCGGCCGCCCTTGTGGCGGCCCTGCTGGCCGGCTGCGAGAAAAAGCCCGAGCCGGTGACGCTGCCCGAAGTGAATGCCGAGAACTGCAAACCCGAGAACATCGCCAAGCTCGATAAGAGCGTGCAAGAGGCGTTTTCATCGCAGTGCCTGCGGGCCGGCTCGTTCAAACCTAGCGAACCTAAGTCCTGGTGAGGTACTGACGAATGAGAATGCCAGCCAGCTTGAAACTCGCCCTGCCGCTGCTCGTTTGGCTGGCGTTCTTTTCTACGGACGCTTCCGCCCAAATGAACAGCTCGGGCCTCTTCGATGACGTTCTGAACCGCTACAACGCCGCCGCCAGCGGCTGGGCCGGTGTCATCACCAACGCCGCATCCTGGTTGTTCTGGCTGCTGGTGACGATCTCGATGGTCTGGACGTTCGGCATGATGGCCTTGCGCAAGGCCGACATTGGGGAGTTCTTCGCGGAGCTTGTCCGCTTCACCATCTTCACCGGCTTCTTCTGGTGGTTGCTGACGAACGGCCCTAACTTCGCCTCGACCATCTATGCGTCGCTACGCCAAATTGCCGGCAACGCGACGGGCTTGGGTCAAGCCTTGTCGCCTTCCGGCATTGTCGATATTGGCTTTGCCATCTTCTACAAGGTGATGGATCAGTCCTCGGTGTGGTCGCCGGTGGACAGCATGGCCGGCATCCTCATGGCCGTTGCCATCTTGATCGTGCTCGCGCTCATCGGCGTGAACATGCTTCTTCTCCTGGCGTCTGGTTGGGTGCTCGCCTATGGCGGCGTGTTCTTCCTCGGCTTCGGTGGGTCGCGGTGGACTTCCGACATGGCGATCAACTACTACAAGACCGTGCTGGGTGTGGCCGCGCAGCTCATGGCAATGGTGCTGCTGGTCGGCATCGGCAAGACCTTTCTGGATGACTACTACGCGCGCATGAGCGAGGGGATCAACCTCAAGGAAATGGGCGTGATGCTCATCGTCTGCGTGATCCTGCTGGCACTCGTCAACAAGATTCCGGCGCTCATCGCCGGCGTCATCACCGGCGCGAGCGTGGGCGGTGCCGGCATCGGCAACTTCGGCGCAGGCGCGGCCCTCGGTGCCGCTGGCATGGCGGCCGCAGCAGCGGCAACCGGCGGCGCTGCTCTGGCGGCCGGCGCGGCCTCGGCCGCCGGCGGTGCTTCTGCGGTCATGGCCGCGTTCTCGAAGGCCAATGAAAACGTCTCGTCCGGGTCGGATGTCATGTCCATGCTGGGCGGTGGTGGTGGCGGCGACTCTGGCGGTGGTGGTGGCGGTGAAGCCGGCACCAGCACGCCCCTGGGCCAAGCCGCCGGCTTCGGTGGCGGCGGTGGCGACTCTGGCGGCGGCGGCAGCAGCGGCGGCGAGTCGAAGGGCGGCGACAAAGGCGGCGACAAGGCCGGCGGCGATAAGGCCGGCTCCAGCTCGAAGGGTGGCGAAGGCGGCGGCCAGAAGGCCAGCGGCGGCGGTGACGCCGGCGGCGCGAAGGCCGGCCAGGGTGGCGGCCAGGGCCAGGGAGCGGGGCAGGGCGGCCAGCAGGACGCACCTGGTAGTACCGGCCCCGGCATGCTGGCCTCGGCCGCTTCCGCGCTTGGCAAGGCCGGCCGCGTCACGGCCGACGCCGGCGCGAACTTGGCGAAGGGTGTAGGTGCGGTGGCGGCCGCGAAGGCCGCCAGCATGCGCGACTCGGCGATGGAACGCATCGCCGACACCACCGGCGGAAAGATCGCGGCCGCGATCAAGGCGCAGGGCGGCAGCTCGGCCGACACGAGCATCGACGTGCCCGATCAACAACCCTCGCCGACCTTCGGCGACAACAGCCTGGCCGGAGCTGACAGCTCTGCCGATCCCGAGTCCGAAGTAGCCGCGTTCCGTGACGGCGGCCGCAACGACAAATCTGCGTAACCCAAAGGAGTGTTCATCATGAAGAAGAAGTTGCTTTCCATCGTGGCCGCTGTGGCGGCCCTCTGCTCGGTCGGCACGGCCAGCGCGCAAGACGTGCTGACCGGCGACACCCGCCTGGCTTGCGAGGCGATCCTGTGCCTCGCAAGCGGCACCCGCCCGAGCGAATGCGCGCCGTCGCTTCGCAAGTATTTCAGCATCACGGCGCGGAAAATGTCCGACACGATCAAGAAGCGCAAGAACTTCCTCGATCTGTGCCCGGTGTCGAACCAGACGCCGGAAATGTCCGCGCTGGTGTCGGCCATGTCGCGCGGCGCTGGCCGTTGCGATGCGCAGGCCCTGAATCAAACGCTGGTGTTCTGGCAGGGCTACGAGGACGGGACGACGTACATCAGCAACCAGATGCCCGACTACTGCGCGGCCTACACCAACCACGCTTACACCGATTTCAGCAGCACCAAGCCGCGCTATGTCGGCACGCCAGAAAGGGGCGGGTATTGGGTCGAAGCGGCCGACTATGACCGGGCGCTGGCCGAGTACAACGAACGCATCCGGCGCGAGGACGAAGAGCGCCGCCGCGCTTCCTGGGGGGGTTACTGACATGCCCTTTGCTGCCGACCTTCCGCCGCAGCTCCAGGAGCGCGTCGTGTGCGCCGTTTCGGCGGCCGTGAAGTACGAAGTGCCGGCCAACATCGTGTTGGCCGTCGCGGAGAAGGAAGGCGGCAAGCCGGGCCAGTGGGTGCGCAACTCGAACGGCACTCATGACGTGGGGCCGATGCAGTTCAACACGGCTTACCTGCGCGACCTGGCCCGCTACGGCATCACGGCGGACGATGTAGCGGCCGCTGGCTGCTACTCGTTCGACCTCGCCGCCTGGCGCTTGCGGATGCACATTCGCAACGACAAGGGCGATCTCTGGACGAAGGCCGCGAATTACCACTCACGCACGCCGCAGTACAACGCGGTGTATCGCGCCGACCTGATGCGCAAGGCCGCCAAGTGGGCGGATTGGCTCGAAGCTCGGTTCGTCACGCTGGACGTGACGAAGGCGGGGGCCACGCCCTCGATGCCGACCGGGCCAGCGCCGGCGGTGCAAGCCGCCCAGCAGGCCACGGCAGCGGCCCCAGCGGCCGCGCCGGCGGCCAGGCCGGCAGCAGCTCCATCCATCAACGTCGCGGGCGGCTACGTGCCGCGCTCGATCTCCTTCAACAACAGAAGCGAAGGCTCGCCGGAGTAGGGCGGGCCTTCCGATTTAGCGGCTAAAACATGGACAAATTCCACGCCTTCATGATGCGCTACACGCTCGGTTTCGGCCGGGTGCTGACCGCCTATTGCAACTGGGCCGAATCGCAGGCCAAGGGGCAATTCGATCTGCTCTTGCTGGGCCTCGGCCCGATCTTCGCGCTGGGTCTGCTGCTGTGGGCGCTGCCGGCATGGATCGGCAAGCCCATTGCCTTCGTGCTGTCGCTTCCTGCGCTGTACATCATCTTCCTGGTGCTGCGCGCCTATGCCTCACGCGGGGGCAAGCGCGGATGAAGCCCTTGCACGTGCCGGATGGGACGGTCGAAGCGTTGAAGTGGCTCGCGCTGGCCCTGATGACCGGCGATCACGTCAACAAGTACCTGTTCAATGGCACGCTGCCGTTTCTCTTCGAGGCCGGCCGCCTGGCGCTGCCGATCTTCGTTTTCGTGCTGGCCTACAACCTGGCTCGACCTGGTGCATTCGAGCGCGGCGCGTACACGCGCACGATGAAGCGCCTCGCGGTGTTCGGCGCTGTGGCCTCGGTGCCCTTCGTCGCCCTGGGTGGCCTGTCCGCCGGGTGGTGGCCCCTCAATGTCTTGTTCACGCTCCTGGTCGTGACGGCGTGCGCCTACCTGGTGGAAAAGGGCGGCCCGCTGCACCTGGTCGGCGCCGGCCTGGTGTTCCTGGTCGGTGGCGGCCTGGTCGAATACTGGTGGCCGGCCGTGGCCTTCGGCCTGGCGGTGTGGTCGTACCGCAAGCGGCCCACCTGGGCCGCCGCGGCCGTCGCGCTGCTCGCCTGCGCGGCGCTGTGGTTCATCAATCGCAACCTGTGGGCGCTGGCCTCGCTGCCGCTGCTCCTGGTCGCTTCCCGCGTCGATCTGCCCATGCCGCGCCTGCGCTGGGCGTTCTACGCCTATTACCCGCTGCACCTGGCCGCTCTGTGGTTGATCCGCATCCCCATGAGCAAGGCCGGCTACCTGTTCTTCTGATTTGGAGTCCGCACCATGCGCAAAGCCCTTTTTCTGACCCTCTCCTTGGCGTCCCTTGCCTTCGCGCCTGGCGCGATGGCCGCCGGCGCTGCCGGCATGGCGGCCGTGAGCTATGGCGAGCCGGTCTTGACCGCTGTTTCGGTGTCCTTCTCCGACAGCAGCACCACGTTCCGGCCGGACGCTTCCACGGCCGAGCTGCTGGCCGAGGCGAAGGGGGCCACGATCATCTACGTCAGCGGTCGCACCAGCACGCTACGCCCCAGCGCGGCCGATGAGGCCCTGGCCTTGCGCCGGGCCTTGTCGGCCC
>NZ_CP053553.1:3715000-3983118 GCF_013154915.1 Diaphorobacter sp. JS3050 | reverse complement strand
TTCAGGTGATTCTTGTTGTGGATAGGAGGAACGGTACAAGGCCCGCGATTCTAGCTTGTCAAGGAGTTATCCACAATCTGAGCGAGGCGGTAAGGGGGGCATGCGCGGCGATACATGCACCGGACCGCGAAGTAGGCCGAGACGCCCCAGGCATTGCCAGGATTCACCGAGCCTGCAATAATCCGCGGTTTCCCTGAATGGTGTTCAGGGTGATCAAGCCCGGGCGGCTGCTTTTCGCGCATTCCATGCAGGATGCAGCAGGCCCGGCGGGTGCTGCCGATCGAAGCCGCGCCCGTAACTGAACCTTCAAGGATCGAGAACATGAAACGTACTTACCAGCCTTCCAAGACGCGCCGTGCGCGCACCCATGGCTTCCTCGTGCGCATGAAGACGCGCGGCGGCCGTGCCGTCATCAACGCTCGCCGCGCCAAGGGCCGCAAGCGTCTGGCCGTCTGAGGCCGGGCCGCTCGGCTTTCGGCCGCTTACGGGTTTGCACCGCCAGTTCCCTGCCGGGGACGCTGCACCCATGCATCGGCTGAAAACGCGTCCCCAGTTCCAGGCAGCCATGGCGGGAGGCACCGTCTCCCGCACGGCGCACTTCGCACTGCACCGGCTGGGTTTGCCGCCGGTGGCAACCGATGGAGTTCCGCCAGCCACAGGGCCCGATTCCTCGCCGCAGGCGCAGGGATCGCAGGCCCTGTTTCTCGTGGGGGGGCAGGCGGGCGGCGTGTGGCTGGGCGCCATGGTGCCCAAGCGCTGGGCCCGCCGCGCAGTCACGCGCAACACCATCAAGCGCCAGATCTACGCCGTGGCCAGCGGGTTCGAGGCGCGCATGCCCAGCGGCGCGCACGTGGTGCGCCTGCGCATGGGCTTTGATCGCAAGCAGTTCGTGAGCGCCACCTCCGAGGCTTTGAAGCAGGCCGTGCGCGCCGAACTGGAACAGCTCTTTGCCGCGGCCGAACGCCGCAGTAGGGCGGCCGCGACAGGGGCGCGACCATGATGCGCGCGCTGCTCATGGGGCTGGTGCGCGGCTACCGGCTGCTGCTAAGTCCCTGGATCGGGTCGGCCTGTCGCTTCGAGCCCACCTGCTCGGTGTACTCTCTGCAGGCGCTGGAGCAACATGGTGCCGCGGCCGGCAGCTACCTGACCGTGCGCCGCCTGGCGCGCTGCCATCCCTGGTGCGAGGGCGGGCTGGACCCCGTGCCGCAGGAGCTGCCGCGCGGCATGCGCCTGTTTTCACGGCTCACGCCTTCCGACGACACTCCCTCTTCCTCACGTAAGAAGACTTCATGAACGACATCCGCCGCACCATCCTGTGGGTGATCTTTGGCTTTTCCATGGTTCTGCTGTGGGACAAGTGGCAGATCCACAACGGCAACAAGGCCACCTTCTTCCCCACGCCGCCGGCGCAGACGGCCAGCACGCCCGCGGTAGCGGCCTCCGGCGCTGGCGCTGCCGACGTGCCGGTGGCCGCCGCCAGCGCCACGCCGGGCGCGGCGCCGCAGCCGCCCGCAGGCGCCAGCGTGCCGCCTGCCGCCATCCCGCGCGAGCGTGTGACGGTGAGCACCGACGTGCTGCGCCTGAGCTTTGACTCCGAAGGCGGTTCGCTGGTCCACGGAGAGCTGCTGCAGTATCCCGAGATGGAGGACAAGACCAAGCCCTTCCTGCTGCTGGACGAGAGCGCTTCGCGTGTCTATGTCGCGCAGACGGGCCTCATCGGCAACGGTGCCGGCGGCGCCTTCCCCACGCACAAGACCCCCATGGCGGTCGTGCCCGGTCCGCGCGAACTGCAGGACGGCCAGAACGAGCTGACCGTGCGTTTCGAGTCGGCCGACATGGGCGGCGTGAAGCTGGTCAAGACCTGGACGCTCAAGCGCGGCGCCTACGACGTGGCCGTGAAGCATGAGGTGGTCAATACGGGCACGGCCCCGGTATCGCCCCAGCTGTACCTGCAGTTGGTGCGCGATGGCAACAAGCCGGCGGGCGAGTCGTCGTTCTACTCCACGTTCACCGGTCCGGCCGTGTACACCGAGGCGAAGAAGTACCAAAAGGTGGAGTTCAAGGACATCGAGAACGGCAAGGCCGAGATCGACAAGTCTTCCAGCAACGGCTACGTGGCCATGGTGCAGCACTACTTCGCCACCGCGTGGCTGCTGGGCGACGGCGTGCAGCGCGACAACTTCGTGCGCAAGGTGGACACCAACCTGTACTCGGTGGGCATGATCACGCCGCTGGGCGAGATCGCCCCCGGCCAGTCGAAGGCCGTGGACGCGCGCCTGTTCGCCGGCCCGCAGATCGAGACGCTGCTGGAAAAGCTGGCCCCGGGCCTGGAGCTGGTCAAGGACTATGGCTGGCTGACCATCCTGGCCAAGCCGCTGTACTGGCTGCTGGACCAGTTGCACAAGGTGATCGCCAACTGGGGCTGGTCCATCGTGGCGCTGGTGTTCCTGCTGAAGATTGCGTTCTACTGGCTTAACGCCAAGGCCTACGCCAGCATGGCCAAGATGAAGGCCATCAACCCGCGCATCATGGAAATGCGCGAGCGCCTGAAGGACAAGCCCCAGCAGATGCAGCAGGAGATGATGCGCATCTACCGCGAGGAGAAGGTCAACCCCATGGGCGGCTGCCTGCCCATCATGATCCAGATCCCGGTGTTCATCGCGCTGTACTGGGTGCTGCTGTCCAGCGTGGAGATGCGCAATGCGCCGTGGATCGGCTGGATCAAGGACCTGTCCTCGCCGGATCCATTCTTCATCCTGCCGCTCCTGATGACGCTCTCGTCGCTGCTGCAGACGGCGCTGAACCCCGCGCCGCCGGACCCGATGCAGGCCAAGATGATGTGGCTGATGCCGCTGATGTTCAGCGTGATGTTCTTCTTCTTCCCGGCCGGCCTGGTGCTGTACTGGCTGACGAACAACATCCTGTCGATCGCGCAGCAGTGGATCATCAACACCCGCATGGGCGTGCCGCCGCAGTTCAACCTGCCCAAGTTCCGCTGACGGAGCGCGGCCTTCCCGGCCGCAATCCCCTGCTCCCCGCAACGGCCGCTCAGCGGCCGTTGTTGTTTTCGGTACGATGATTGCTACTACGTGATCCGGTAGTAACCATCAACACACAGGAGCCAGACGGATGATTCAACGTACCACCTTCAAACTGGGCTTGCTGGGGGCCGCCGTGCTCGTGGCCATGGGCACCGCCCACGCCGCCGCCATGCGCTGGGCCGGCGCCAACGACATCCTCACCGTGGACCCCCACGCGCAGAACCACCAGACCACGCACGCCTTCCTGCAGCAGGTGTACGAGAGCCTGGTGCGCTATGACGACAAGTACCAGATCGAGCCCGCGCTGGCCACCAAGTGGACGCAGGTCTCCCCCACACAGGTGCGTTTTGAACTGCGCAAGGGCGTGAAATTCCATGATGGTGCGCCATTCACGGCCGATGACGTGGTGTTCTCGCTCACGCGTGCCGGCACGGCGCCGTCCAACATGATGTCCGCGGTGCAGAGCGTCAAGGAAGTCAAGAAGGTGGACGAGCACACGGTGGACGTGTTCCTCAAGGGCCCCAATCCCATCCTGCTGCGCGAGCTGACCGAAGCGCGCATCATGAACAAGGCCTGGGCCGAGAAGCACAACTCGGTGAAGTCGCAAGACTACGCGGGCAAGGAAGAGAACTACGCCTCGCGCAACGCCAACGGCACGGGCCCCTTCGTCATGGTGGGCTGGCAGCCGGACGTGAAGGTCACGCTCAAGAAGAACCCCAACTGGTGGGACAAGCCCAAGGGCAACATCGACGAGGTGGTGTTCACCCCCATCAAGTCGGCCGCCACGCGCTCGGCCGCGCTGATCTCGGGGCAGGTGGACTTCGTGGTCGACCCGCCGCCGCAGGACCTGGCGCGCATGAAGGCCAACCCCCGACATCAAGCTCATCGAAGGGGCCGAGAACCGCACCATCTACCTGGGCCTGGACCAGTTCCGCGACGAGCTGCCCGGCGCGGGCACGGCCGGCAAGAACCCGCTCAAGGACAAGCGCGTGCGCCAGGCGCTGTACCAGGCCATCGACTCTGCGGGCCTGCACAGCCGCACCATGCGCAACCTGTCGGTGCCTGCGGGCACCATGATCGCTCCCATGGTGCATGGCTGGACCAAGCAACTGGACGAGCGTGCCGCCAAGTACGACGTGGAGGCCGCCAAGAAGCTGCTGGCCGACGCCGGCTACCCGAACGGCTTCTCGCTCAAGCTCGACTGCCCGAATGACCGCTACGTGAATGACGAGGCCATCTGCCAGGCCGTTACCGCCATGTGGACGCGCATCGGCGTCAAGACCAACCTGCAAACTGCGCCCATGGCGCAGTTCGTCACCCGCGTGATGAACAACGACGTGAGTAACCGTCTTCGAAGTCAAGCGCAATGAAGCGACTTGTCCCAAGGTTTTCCAGTGCGCACAATGGCGTTGAGCGTGGTGAGCAACTTGCGCATGCAAGCGACCAGGGCGACCTTGGGCAACTTGCCAGCGGCCTTCAGACGCTCGTAGAAGGCCTTGATGGCCGGGTTGTAGCGGGTGGCCGTGAGCGTTGCCATGTACAGCACGCGGCGGATCTCGAAGCGCCCGCCTTGTACGCGCCGCCTGCCCTTGCTGCCGCCGGAGTCATTGGCCATGGGCGCCACGCCCACCAATGCAGCGATCTCGCGCCGGTTCAGCCGGCCCAGCTCTGGCAGCTCGGCAATCATCGTGGCACTGGCCACCGGGCCGACTCCCGCAGCCGACTGCAGCAGCGTGTCGAGCTCCCCAAAGTGCTCGCGCACATGCGTGACCATCTGCTCTTCGATCTCATCGAGCTGCGCCTTGATCGCCGCCTCGATGGCCTCGATGCTGGCGTGCAGCTTCTTGGGCGTGATCTGCAGCCGTTGGCGCTCCGAATGGAGCATGGTCAGCAACTGGCGCCTGCGCGTGACCAGGGCCGCGAGCCACTGCTGGCGCTCATCGGCCAGGGGGCGCAAGAAGCGCTGCAGATCGTCGCGGCGCAGCAGCACCGCTGCCAGCTCGGCCAGCGTGCGCGCATCCACCGCGTCGGTCTTGGCCAGGCGTCCCATGGATTTGGCGAAGTCGCGCGCCTGGCGCGGGTTGATGACCGCCACGGGCAGGCCTGTGGCCTGCAGGGCACACGCTAACGCGGCCTCGTAGCCGCCGGTGGCCTCCATCACCACCAGACCCACGTCCAGGGGCTGCAGGGCAGCCGCCAGCGCCGAGTGGCCTTCGGCATCGTTGTCAAACCGCTGGGCGCTGCTCTTGGCACCCAGCACACAGACATCCACGTGCGCCTTGGCCACGTCGATGCCCACCGTCACAGAGGTAACAGACATGATCTTCAGATCCCTTGCTTGTGCATGCGCGCTCAATCAAGGCGCGCGTAACCGTTCGGGCTTCACGAAGACCAGCGCGGCGGCCATGCGTTCTGTACTCAGTCACGGGCTCTATCACCCCAGCGCCTACCAAACTGCACGGGCCGGTCTGGCCGCCTCAACGGCGTTCAGACTCTACCGCGCTGGTCTGGTTTAAAGATACAAGCGCCTACCTGTTCGGCTGGGGCGTGGCCACGTTCGACGCGCTGTATTCGCTGGACTCGCTGATGTCCACCAAGGACGGCAAGACCTCGGCTGGCGTCTACAACGGCGGGCGCTTTTCCGACGCCAAGCTCGACGGCATGATCCAGCAGATCAAGGTCGAGATGGATGCCCCCAAGCGCGACGCGCTGATCAACGACGCGCTCAAGCTGGTCAAGGACGAGTACTACTACCTGCCGCTGCACCACCAGATCCGCCCCTGGGCGATGCGCAAGAACGTGGACACGCCGCATCGCGCGGACGATCGCCCCATGCCCGCGTGGACGACCATCAAGTGATCGCGGTAGGCCGAAGGCCTTAAAAACGATAGCTGCGAGCGCTTGGCTACAAAGGTTTTCAGATACAAAAACCCCTGAAACCGACGTTGGACAAGCGCAAGCAGCTATCAAATATGCGTGACCCACGCCCCAGGCCCGCCCCGCGCGGGCCTTCTTCATGGCGCCGGGCGGGGCGCGGCTATCATGCGCTGCCCCTCTCCACCGCACCTGTAAGCCCATGCTGCCGCGCCACTCCGACCCCATCGTTGCCATTGCCACCGCGCCGGGGCGCGGCGCGGTGGGCATCGTGCGGGTCTCGGGCAAGCAGATCGGCGCACTGGTGCAGGCGCTGTGCGGCCGCGCGCTCAAGCCGCGCGAGGCCACCTACCTGCCGTTTCGGGATGCCGCGGGCCAGGCCATCGACCAGGGGCTGGCGCTGTACTTTCCCGCGCCGCACAGCTACACCGGCGAGGACGTGCTGGAGCTGCAGGCCCATGGCGGCCCCGTGGTGCTGCAGCTGCTGCTGGCGCGCTGCCTGCAGGCGGCCGCGGGCGGGGTGCTGGACCGCCTGCGGCTGGCCGAGCCCGGCGAGTTCACCGAGCGCGCCTTCCTCAACAACAAGATCGACCTGGCCCAGGCCGAGGCGATCGCCGACCTGATCGACGCCAGCACCGAGGCCGCTGCGCGCGGCGCCAGCCGCTCGCTGTCGGGCGACTTCTCGCGCGAGATCCACACGCTGCGCGACGCGCTGGTGCACCTGCGCATGCTGGTGGAGGCGACGCTGGACTTTCCTGAAGAGGAAATCGACTTCCTGCGCAAGGCAGACGCGCGCGGGCAGCTATCGAATTTGCAGCAATCGCTGGCCCGCGTGATGCAGCGTGCCAGCCAGGGCGCGTTGCTGCGCGAGGGTATCAAGGTGGTGATCGCCGGGCAGCCCAACGCGGGCAAGAGCTCGCTGCTGAACGCGCTGGCAGGGGCGGAACTGGCCATCGTCACGCCGATCGCCGGCACCACGCGCGACAAGGTGCAGCAGACCATCCAGATCGAGGGCGTGCCGCTGCACGTGATCGACACGGCGGGCCTGCGCGAAAGCGACGACGAGGTCGAGCGCATCGGCATCGCCCGCGCCTGGGACGAGATCGCGGGCGCCGACGCGGTGCTGTTCCTGCACGACCTCACGCGCTGGGGCAGTGCGCAGTACCAGGACGACGACGCCGCCATTGCGCACACGCTCTCCAACCGGCTGCCCGCGGGCGTGCCGGTGGTCGACGTCTGGAACAAGGCCGACGCCGCCCCGCAGGCGGCGGCGCCTGCGCGCGAGGGTGAGAGCCAGGCGGTGCTGCTGTCCGCGCGCACCGGCCAGGGGCTGGATACGCTGCGTCGGCAATTGCTGCAAATCGCGGGTTGGCAGTCGGCTGCGGAGGGCGTGTACATCGCCCGCGCGCGCCACATCGAAGCCTTGCGCGCCGTGGACGCCCACCTCATGGAGGCGGCCGCGCAACTGGAAAGCGACGGGCCGGCGCTGGACCTGCTGGCCGAGGAGCTGCGCCTGGCGCAAAACGCCCTCAACACCATCACGGGCGAGTTCACGTCCGACGATCTGCTCGGTGTCATCTTCTCCAGCTTCTGTATCGGCAAATAGCCGGCTCGGCGGGCGCGCAACGCCATGTGTAAGTAAGGGTAATGAGTGCTTGTGCAGATGACGGCGGCGCGTTACCGTTCGCGCCCGATGAATGCCATCACCGCTCCCTCCTCCAAAGTCGACCTTTCGGGTCTGATCCAGGCCATCACCCACGCGACGGCGGACGACAGCATGAACAACGTGCTCACCGCCGAGCAGTGGGATTGGCTGTCCGCCTACCTGTTGCCCATCAGCATCCCCTCGGGACAGGTGCTGTTTGCCAAGGGCACCAACGACCGCACCTTGTACCTGGTGGAAAGCGGCTCGCTCAGCGTGCACTTCGAGGACGAGAAGCAGCGGCTGCGCCTGGCCATCGTCGGCCCCGGCTCGATGGTGGGCGAGGGGGCGTTCTTTTCCCATCAGCCCCGCAGCGCCACGGTGCAGGCGGGCGCACCGAGCAAGCTGTGGAGCCTGCCGGCTCTGCGCTTTACGGAACTTTGCAATCGCCAACCGGCGGTAGCGCTGCACTTGGCGATGGCGGCCGGCGCCGTGCTGGCCAAGCGCCTGGGCAACCGCCGCCGCCGCATCGCGGCGACCTGAGCGCGGCGCGCGAGCGCCACGCTTTGTGACCACAGCGCCCATCGCGGCGCGGCCGACCCTGCAACTGTCACGCCTCGGCCGAGGCGCGCGCAGTACACTTGCCGACGTTTTTTGAGCGCTTCTTCGCGAAGGCAAGCATGTCATTGTTCAGCTGGTTCACCCGCAAATCCAAGCCTCCGGTCGCGCGTGCGCGCCCCGCACCCGCCGCTGCTGCCCAGACCAACGGCGCGGCCCCGGCGCGCGCAGGCAAACCCCTGCTGGAGCCCCAACCCGCCGCGGCCCCCGAGCCCGCCACAGGCCGCAAGAACGAACGCATGGAGCGCCGCGAGCTGCTGTACACCGTGGTGCGTGACGCCATGGTGCGTGCCGGCGTGCTGTCGGCGGGGTACAAGTTCAAGGTGCTGTCGCTGGACCAGCGTGGGGCGCAGTTCCTGGTGATGATGGACTTGGCGCCGGAGTATGGGCGGGACATGGCGCGGCTGGGCGAGATCGAAACCCTGGTGACGCAGACCGCCCGTTCTCGCTTCGACATCCTGGTGACTGCCGTGTATTGGCGCACCAACGACCAGATCAGCACGGGCGTGCAGGTGCGCACCCCGGCCGCCCAGGCGCCCGCGCCGCAGGCTTCTGCCACCCCCGCATCGCCCATCATTTCCGGGACGCCCCGGCCCGCCGCTGCCGCGTCGCAAGGAGCGGCACTACCCTCGCGTCCAGCGCCGCTGGTGCCACCCGCGCCCGCGCGCGCGGCGCCGCGGTTCGAGCCCATCGAGGCCGACGAGGTGGCGGCGTTCAAGCAGGCGCTCACCAGCGCTGTGGCGCGTGCGCCCGCGGCCGCGCCGGCCCTGGGTGTTACCACGCGCAGCGGCCCGCTGCTGCCGCCAAGCCCCGCGCCCACGGGGTTCGAGGACACTGTCATGCCGGGGCAGGACGGCCGGTCGTCCGACCTCAGCTCCACGCAATACGGCGACCTGCGCTGAAGAACCGGCTGCGGGGACTGCAGCAGCCCAGCGGTCTAGGGCCTGTTCACACTATTTTTGCCAGTGCGAATGGCGTGAAAACCGCGCCAATCTAGGCGCGTGACGACGCCAAGGCCGGGGCCTTGGCTAGGAGGGCAACGACGAATGGCGCGGTTTTCACTCCGTTCCCTCCGGGTTGCGATCAAAAAGGGCCATTCGCGGCGTTGCCAAGCCTCGCTGGGGTAGCACCCCAGCTTCGTTTGGCGCCTTGCGCCTGGCCCTTTTTGATCGCAACGCATCTGGCAAAAATAGTGTGAACAGGCCCTAGTGTGGTGTCTCAAAAATAGATAGAACTATTTTGACCGGTGTTGGTCGAATCAGCTTCCTTATAGGAGACTACGCTGATGGCCCACCCTGGCCGCCCCGCCACGAAGCTGCAGATCACCGATGCCGAGCGCGCAGAGCTGCATGCGCGACTGCGCGTACGCAAAGCGCCCGAGGACGAGAAGCTGCGCATGCGAATCGTGCTGGGCTGCGCAGATGGGGAGTCGGGCACCATGATTGCCCAACGCTTGGGCACGACGGTGCAAACTGTCTCCAAGTGGCGGCGGCGCTACCGGGCGTATCGTCTGGCGGGTTTGACCGATGCCCCGCGCGCTGGCCGCCCGCGCAGTGTGGGCGACGAGCAGGTTCAGCTCATTGTGGACAAGGTTCGCCAGAGCAAGCCTGACAACGCCACGCACTGGAGCGTGCGCCAGATGAGTCGGCACGCTGGCGTATCGCCCGCGACGGTGCAGCGCATCTGGCATGCCTTTGGGCTGAAGCCGCACCTGCAAGAAACCTTCAAGCTATCGACGGATCCCCATTTCGTGGACAAGGTACGGGATGTGGTGGGGCTGTATATGGCACCACCCGATCGCGCCTTGGTGCTGTGCGTGGACGAGAAGAGCCAGATCCAGGCTCTGGATCGCACCCAACCAGGGTTACCACTGACGTTTGGCAAACCCAGCACGCGCACGCACGATTACAAGCGCCATGGCACAACGTCGCTGTTTGCAGCGCTGGATGTGGCCACTGGCAAAGTCATAGGACAGCTCAAGCGCCGTCACCGCAGTGTGGAATTCCTGCAGTTCCTCAAAGCCATCGATGCAGCGGTGCCTGGCGAACAAGACATCCACCTGATCATGGACAACTACGGCACGCACAAGACGCAGGCAGTGCGGGCCTGGCTAGCAGCCCATCCTCGCTACCACGTTCACTTCACGCCCACCTCAGCGTCCTGGCTCAATCTGGTCGAGCGTTTCTTTAGCCAGATCAGCGAGCAGTGGATCAAGCGCAGCGCCCACACCAGCGTTGCTCAGCTGGAGCAATCCATACGGGAATACATTGATCGTCACAACGAGGATCCCAAGCCGTTCGTGTGGCATAAAAGTGCGGACACCATCTTGGCATCTGTGGCGCGGGCAGCGAGTACCATTATTTGATGATTACTTTTGAGACACCACACTAGTGGCCGCTGAAGTCCACCAGCGTGTACAGCGGCAGTCCGCTGGCACGCAGGCGTTCCGAGCCGCCGAGTTCCGGCAAATCCACGATGGCGGCGCCTTCCATGACGGTCGCGCCCAGTTTTTCCAGCAGTTTCCTGCCGGCCATCATCGTGCCGCCGGTGGCGATCAGGTCGTCGATCAGCAGCACCCGGTCGCCGGGCTGGACCGCGTCCGCGTGCAGTTCCACGGTCGCGCTGCCGTACTCGAGTTCGTAGGTTTCCTCGACGGTGGTGAAAGGCAGCTTGCCCTTCTTGCGGATGGGAACGAAGCCCACATTCAACTCATAGGCCACCACCGCGCCCAGGATGAAGCCGCGGGCGTCCAGTCCGGCCACCACGTCGGGGCGCAGCGCGCGGTCCATGTAGCGGTGCACGAAGGCATCGATCAGCACGCGGAACACTTTGGGGTTTTGCAGCAGGGGCGTGATATCGCGGAACTGCACTCCCGGCGCGGGCCAGTCAGGGACGGTGCGGATGTGCTGGCGCAGGTAGTCGTTGACGCTAAGGGCTGTCATGGGTGGGGCAAAAGAGAGAACGATTCGGATGTGCAGACCCTGCCGGGCACCGCCAGGGCGCACAGTGTAATCAGCCGCGCAGCAGCTTCTCCTCTGCCAGGCCCAGGGCGGTGGGATGGCCGGACAGCACCAGCGTGTCGCCTTCGGCCAGGGGCGTGCGGTCGTCGGGCGGGGACATGGCGCCGCTGGCGCGACGCACGTTGACCAGACGCACGCCGATGCCATGCAGGGGCAGGTCGGCCAGCGGCTTCCCCACCACGGCGGCGCCCGCGGGCAGGGACAGGGAGTACAGCCGCTCCTGGCCGCGTTCGGACGGCGTGTCGTCGTCCGCCCCGTGGAAGTAGCCGCGCAGCAGGCCGTAACGTGCATCGCGCTGGTCTTGCACCAGGCGCAGCACGCGGCGCATGGGCACGCCCACCAACGCCAGTGCGTGGCTGGCCAGCATCAGCGAGCCCTCGATGGCCTCGGGCACCACCTCGGTGGCGCCGGCCTCCTGCAACTTCTCCAGTTGAGAGTCGTCCTGGGTGCGCACGACCACGGGGAGCTGTGGCGCGTGGGTGCGCGCATGGTGAATCACCTTGAGCGCGGCGGGAGTGTCCAGGTAGGTGACGACCAGGGCGGCCGCACGCGCCAGGCCCGCTGCCTTGAGCGCCTGCAGGCGCGTGGCGTCGCCGAACACGACCGAGTTGCCCGCGGCGGCGGCCTGCCGCACGCGGTCGGGGTCCAGGTCCAGCGCCATGTAGGCGATGCCTTCGCGCTCCAGCATGCGTGCCAGATTCTGCCCCGAGCGGCCGTAGCCGCAGATCAGCACGTGCCCGCTGGTGTTGATGGCCTGGCGCGCGATGGTGGTCACCTGCAGTGACTGCTGCAGCCAGTCGCTGGCCACCAGCTTCATGACGATGCGGTTGCTGTACTGGATGAGGAATGGCGTAGCCAGCATGGACAGCACCATGGCCGCCAGCACCGGGTTCATCAGTGCGGGCTGCAGCAGGCCGTGGACCTGCATGAGCGACAGCAGCACGAAGCTGAACTCCCCTGCCTGCGCCACGTACAGCGCGGTGCGCAGCGATACGCCCGTTGTCGTCCCCAACCCGCGGGCCAGCGCGACGATGATGGCCGTCTTGATCAGCAGCGGCGCGGCCAGCAACACGAGCACCAGCGACCAACGCTCCACCAGCACGTGCCAGTCGAGCATCATGCCCACCGTGATGAAGAACAACCCCAGCAGCACGTCGTGGAAGGGGCGGATATCGGTGCCCACCTGGTGCCGGTATTCGGTCTCGGACACCAGCACGCCGGCGATGAAGGCGCCCAGGGCCAGCGAGAGGCCTGCCAGTTCGGTCAGCCAGGCCAGCCCCAGCGTGACCAGCAGCAGGTTGAGCATGAACAGTTCGTCGCTCTTGCGCCGCGCCACCTGCGTGAGCCACCAGCGCATCACGCGCTGGCCGCCAACCAGCAGTACCGCCACGAGTACTGTGGCCTTCAGCAGGGCGACCGCCAGCGCCGTCAGCAGTTGCTCGGGCTCGGACCCCAGCGCAGGCACCAGCACCAGCATGGGAACCACGGCCAAATCCTGGAACAGCAAAATACCCAACACCCTGCGCCCATGCTCGCTCTCCAGCTCGCCGCGCTCGGACATCAGCTTCACGACGATCGCTGTACTGCTCATTGCCAGCGTTCCGCCCAGCGCCAGTGCGGTCTGCCAGCCCATGTCCCACACGCCGCCGGTCAGCCGCGCCAGCAGCAGCAACCATGCGGAGAAGGCCGCCATGCACGCCAGCACCTGCAGCAGGCCCAGGCCGAACACGTGGCGGCGCATGGCACGCAGCTTGGGCAGGTTGAATTCCAGGCCGATGGTGAACATGAGGAACACCACTCCGAATTCGCCCAGGTGGCGCACGCCTTCGGAGTTCTGCGTCAAGGCCAGGGCATGCGGGCCGATGAGGATGCCCGCCGCCAGATAGCCCATCATCGGCGGCAACCGCAGGCTGCGGCATGCCACCACGCCCAGCACGGCGGCCAGCAGGTAAAGCAGGGTCAGGGCGAGAGAGGACATGTTTCATCGTAGCCGAGCCGCAGGTGGGCCGACCGATAGAATTCATCCATGCCTGTCGCTCCTGCCGCTTCCTCGTCTTTCAATGCCGAACAGGCCCTGCGCCTGGGACGCGAGACCGTCCGCACGGAGGCCGAGGCGCTGCATGCCATGGGCGAACGCCTGGGCGGCGGCTTCGTGCAGGTGGTGCAGCGCGTGTTGGCAACCACGGGCCGCGTTGTGGTCATGGGCATGGGCAAGAGCGGCCACGTGGGGCGCAAGATCGCCGCTACCTTGGCCTCCACCGGCACGCCCGCGTTCTTCGTGCACCCTGCCGAGGCCAGCCATGGCGACCTGGGCATGGTGACCAACGGCGACCTGGTGCTGGCGCTCTCCAACAGCGGCGAAAGCAGCGAGATCACCGTGCTGCTACCGGTGCTCAAGCGCCTGGGCGTCCCGCTGATCGCGATGACGGGCGGGCTGCAGTCCACCCTGGCGCGCCACGCGGACCTGGTGCTGGACTGCAGCGTGCAGCGCGAGGCCTGCCCGCTGAACCTGGCGCCTACCACCAGCACCACGGCGCAGCTGGCCATGGGCGACGCGCTGGCGGTGGCGCTGCTCGACGCGCGCGGCTTTCGCCCCGAGGATTTCGCGCGGTCGCACCCCGGCGGTGCGCTGGGCCGCAAGCTGCTGACCCATGTGCGCGACGTCATGCGCGCGGGCGCCGACGTGCCGCACGTACCGCCCCATGCCAATTTCAGCACCCTGATGCGCGAGATGAGCGCCAAGGGCGTGGGCGCCACCGCGGTGGTAGACGATGCGGGCCGGCCCGTGGGTATCTTCACGGACGGCGACCTGCGCCGGCGCATCGAGGCCGGCGTGGACCTGCGCGAGACGCGCGCCCAGGACGTCATGCATGCCAGCCCGCGCACCATTGCAGCCGATGCCCTTGCGGCCGATGCGGCGCAGGCCATGGAGCATCACTCGATCACCAGCGTGCTGGTCACGGACGACGACGGCGTGCTGGTGGGCGTGGTGCACATCGGCGACCTGATGCGAGCCAAGGTGATCTGATGTCCCCGTCCAACGCCACGCCGCTGCCCCCCCTGCAACCGGCCCTGCAGTTCGATCCGCAACTCCTGCTGCTGGCGCAGCCGGTGCGCGTCGCCTTCTTCGACGTGGATGGTGTGTTGACCGACGGCGGCCTGTATTTCTCTGAAGTGGGCGAGACCCTCAAGCGTTTTCATACGCTTGACGGACACGGCATCAAGCTGCTGCAGCAGGCGGGCATCACGCCCGCGGTGGTCACGGGGCGTGATTCACCGGCGCTGCGGCTGCGCCTGAAGGCGCTGGGGGTGATGCATGCGCGTTTCGGCACCGAGGACAAGCGCCCGGCGGCTGAGTCCATCCTGGCCGAGCTGGGCCTGTCGTGGCCGCAGGCCGCCGCCATCGGAGACGACTGGCCCGACCTGCCGGTGATGCGCCGTGTGGCCTTCGCCTGTGCGCCCGCGCAGGCCCACATCGAGGCCCGCGCCGTCGCCCACCATGTCACCGCCGCGCCGGGTGGCGCGGGTGCGGCGCGGGAGTTCTGCGACCTGCTGCTGGTCGCCAGTGGCCGTTACGCCGGTCTGTTGGCCGCGCATGCCGTATGACCTCACGCCTACACCTGGCGTGGGAACGCCTGTCGCTCTACCTGCCCGTGCTGCTCATGGGGCTGCTGGCGCTGGGCTCCTGGTGGCTGGTGCGCAACGCGCCGCGGCCGCAGCAGCCGGCGCAGGAGCGCCCCGTGAGCCACGAGCCCGACTACTACATGCGCGACTTCGCGGTCAAAAGCTTTGATGCCACGGGCCGACTGCAGAGCGAGATCCGCGGCACCCTGGCGCGCCACTACGCGGACAACGACACGCTGGAGATCGACCAGGCGCGCATGCGCTCGGTGAACGAGGAGGGGCGCGTCGTCACCGCCCGTGCGAATCGTGCCCTGTCCAACGGGGACGGCAGCGAGGTTCAGCTCTACGGCAATGCCATCGTCACGCGCGAGGCGTCTGCCCCCGAAGGCCGCGCGCCAGTGCCGCGGCTGGAGTTCCAGGGGGAGTTCCTGCATGCATGGGTGAATGAAGAGCGCGTGCGCTCCGACCAGCCCGTGACACTCAAGCGCGGCGCCGACACGTTCACCGCCGACAGCATGGACTACGACAACCTGGAGCAGGTCATGCAACTGCGCGGCCGCGTGCGCGGCACGCTGATGCCCGCACCCGTGCGCCGTTGACCGAGATGTCACGTTCGGCTCCGCAAGACCGCCCGCTGGTGTTGATCACTGGAGCCTCCAGCGGCATCGGCCAGGCGCTGGCCGAGCGCTACCACCGGGCAGGGTGGCGGTTGGCCCTTGTGGCGCGGCGCGTGGATATGATCGAATCCTGGGTCATGGCAGTAGGGATAAGCGCGGGTAGCTATGAAATATATAGCGCAGATGTAGCGCAGCCTGACAGCGTCATCGCGGCGTGCCACGCTTGTCTGGAGCGCCAAGGGCTGCCCGATGTGGTGGTGGCCAACGCGGGAATCAGCGTCGGGGTGGACACGGCGCAGCGCGGCGACCTCGATGTCATGGCGCAGACCTTTGCGACCAACACCCTGGGCATGGCGGCCACCTTTCATCCGTTCATCGATGCGATGGTCCGCCGTGGCAGCGGCCGGCTGGTGGGAATCGGCAGCGTGGCGGGTATCCGGGGCCTGCCTGGCCATGGAGCTTATTGCGCGAGCAAGGCGGCGGTGATCAGCTACTGCGAGAGCCTGCGGGGGGAGTTGCGCGGCACCGGCGTGCAGGTGGTGACGATCTGCCCGGGCTATGTGGATACGCCGCTGACGCGGGAGAACCGGTATGCCATGCCCTTCCTGTTGCCGCCGCAGGCTTTTGCGGACCGCGCGTTCCGTGCCATTGAGGCGGGGGCGACATACCGGGTGATTCCCTGGCAGATGGGCGTAGTGGCCAAACTGCTGCGCATATTGCCGGATGCGTGGTTCGACCGGCTGCTGGCGGGACGGCCACGCAAGCATCGCGCGGGGCAGGGCCGATCTTCCAATCCCTGAGGCCTGGAAGGACAAAAGGCTCCCGAGGGAGCCTTGTGATGGTGGAGCGCGCTTTTACCCGCGCCTGCCAAAATCAATATCCGTTGTTGCCGCCACCGCCGTAGCCGCCACGGCCACCGCCGCCGCCACGTGGACCGGAGCCGTAGGGACTGCGAAAGCCGCCTTCGCTGCGGCCACCACCGCCGCCGCCGTAGCCGCCACCACCGCCGCCGTAGCCGCCACCACCGCCGCCGTAGCCGCCACCACCGCCGCTGCGGCCGCCGCCGTAGCCGCCACCACCACCACCAAAGCCGCCACCGCTGCGGGGGGGGCGCGCTTCCATGGGACGGGCTTCATTCACGACAATGCTGCGGCCGCCGAGGGACTGGCCGTTCATGCCATTGATGGCCTCCTGGGCTTCGGCATCGCTGCCCATTTCCACGAAGCCAAAGCCTTTGGAGCGGCCGGTGTCGCGCTCCATCATGACCTTGGCGCTGGTCACCGCACCGAACTGGCTGAAGGCTTGCTCCAGATCTTGGTCACGCACCGAGTACGGCAGATTGCCGACGTACAGTTTGTTGCCCATTAAGGGACTCCTCAAAAACAATGGAATGAGCGACGGAGTCCCGAACCCGCAGCCAGTTAATCACAATGACGCCCTATGCGCGAAAACTGACGGATCACCGCAACCTCTACGAGGCAATGCCTCGTCAAAACATTATGCGCCAGAACCTTTGTAAAGATGCAAGGGGTTTTCAACGCACGTGTCGTCAATCTGACGCAAAAAAAGGAGCCCTAAGGCTCCTTTTTTTGACTCAGCGGAATATCAATAGCTGGAGCGGCCGCCACCGTAGCCGCCGCCATAACCACCGCCACCGCCGCTACGGCCACCGCCGTAGCCACCACCGCCACCAAAGCCGCCGCCGCTGCGGGGCGGGCGGGGTTCCATCGGACGGGCTTCGTTGACCACGAGGTCGCGGCCGCCGTAGTTCTGGCCATGCGCGCCCTGGATGGCGGCCTGGGCTTCAGCGTCGCTGCCCATTTCGACAAAGCCGAAACCCTTGGAGCGGCCGGTGTCGCGCTCCATCATGACCTTGGCGCTTTGCACGGCGCCGAATTGGCTGAAGGTCTGCTCCAGATCCTGGTCGCGGAAGGTATAGGGCAGGTTGCCCACGTAGAGTTTGTTGCCCATGATCGGACTCCTAGAAAAAACATGAAATGCGATGGAGCCCGACGCAATCAACAAACCTGTGACGACTTCAAAGACGCGAAACTGACCAGACACCGCAGCGTGCACTTCCGCATGGCAGAACTGCACGGCCATTATCAAGCATTGCCATAACCCCAAGGATGTCGTAATTGCGCGCCTGCAACACTTTCCAGGGTAACTACTGTGTCTAGCTGGGCAAAAAGGTGCCTTCTTCGACCGGATACAATCCCCCGCTGTCTTTGGGGAGTAGCCTGCCCCGCGCGAGTCCGCTGCGACTGCGACGCGAGAGGATGCATGCATCAACAGACTTGGGGCCCTTGGGCGCCATGGTGCATGGGACCCGCTGCCACAGCGGGTCGGGCGAGACCATTGACCGCGTACCGATCCATCAGGCCGGAGTCGGAGCGTGGTCAATGCTGTCCGATGTACTTCCGGCCGGAAATCCTATTACGACCGCCCCATGGAAGCCTTCCTCGTCTCCACCGCCATCGTCACCCTTGCCGAGATGGGTGACAAGACCCAGCTGCTGTCGCTGGTGCTCGCCGCACGCTTTCGCAAGCCCTGGCCCATCGTGCTGGGCATTTTCGTGGCCACGCTGGCCAACCACGCGCTGGCAGGCGCGGTGGGGTCGTGGGTGACTACCGTGCTGGGGCCGCAGGTGCTGCGCTGGGTGCTGGGTCTTTCCTTCATTGCCATGGCGGTGTGGATGCTGATTCCCGACAAGCTGGACGACGACGGTGACGGTGCGGCGCCGCGCTTCGGCGTGTTCGGCACGACGCTGGTGGCGTTCTTCCTGGCCGAGATGGGCGACAAGACGCAGGTCGCCACCGTCATGCTGGCTGCGCAGTACAGCGCCTACTTCTGGGTCGTGGCGGGTACTACGCTGGGCATGATGCTGGCCAATGCGCCCGTGGTCTGGCTGGGGGATCGTCTGGTGAAGAAGGTGCCGATCCGCGTGGTGCATCTGGTGTCTGCGTTGATCTTCCTGGTCTTGGGCCTGCTGGCGCTGTTTGCGGGAGATGCGACGCCTTTGGCATAATGGCCCGCAGACGCGCCGATTTGCACCGCTTGCGGGCGCTTTACAAATCCAGCTAAAGACGTGACCGATCGACACGCCTGCCACCCCAGCACGCACCCGGACCCGGCCTCGTTGTTTAGCGAAGCCGGGTTTTTTCATGTCGTTCATCGCCACACCGCAAACCATGCACTTCGCCGAGCCCCTGCCGCTGCAGTCGGGGGCCTCGATCCGCGACTACACCTTGGCCTACGAGACCTACGGCACGCTCAACGCCGACCGCTCCAACGCCGTACTGGTATGCCATGCGCTCAATGCCTCGCACCACGTCGCAGGCAGCTACGCAGGCCAGCCCAGGAGCGAGGGCTGGTGGGACAACATGATTGGGCCGGGCAAGTCTGTCGACACCAACCAGTTCTTCGTCATCGGCGTCAACAACCTGGGCTCGTGCTTCGGGTCCACGGGGCCCATGCACCGCCACCCGGACACGGGCGAGGTCTACGGTGCGGACTTCCCCGTCGTCACAGTGGAGGACTGGGTCGATGCGCAGGCGCGCCTGCTGGACCGCCTGGGCATCGCGCAACTGGCAGCGGTAATGGGCGGCAGCCTGGGCGGCATGCAAGCGCTTTCCTGGACGCTGCAGTACCCCGAACGCATGCGCCACGCCGTGGTCGTGGCCAGCGCCCCCAACCTCACGGCCGAGAACATCGCCTTCAACGAAGTGGCGCGCCGGGCCATCGTCACTGACCCGGACTTTCACGGCGGGCACTTCTACCGCCACGGCGTGATCCCCAAGCGCGGGCTGCGCATCGCGCGCATGATCGGCCACATCACCTACCTGAGCGACGACGTGATGAACGAGAAGTTCGGGCGCCAGTTGCGCGAGGGCATGGACCTGAAATACAGCACGCAGGACATCGAGTTCCAGATCGAGAGCTACCTGCGCTACCAGGGCGACAAGTTCAGCGACTATTTCGACGCCAACACCTACCTGCTCATCACGCGCGCGCTCGATTACTTCGACCCTGCGCGCCAGCATGGCGGCAATCTGGCGCAGGCGCTGGCCGTGGCGCGTGCCAAGTTCCTGCTGGTGAGTTTCACCACCGACTGGCGCTTCTCGCCCCAGCGCAGCCGCGAGATCGTGCACGCGCTGCTGGAGAACCGCCGCGACGTGAGCTACGCCGAGATCGACGCCCCGCACGGGCATGATGCATTTTTGCTCGATGATCCGCGCTACATGGGCGTGGTGCGCTCTTATTTCGATAGTGTTGCCAAGGGGCTGCAGGGAGGACAACCATGAGCGACCACGCCACCATGCAAGCCATTGCGCGCCTGGTGCCCGAAGGCGCGCGCGTGCTCGACCTGGGGTGCGGTGATGGCGCGATGCTGGACTACCTGCAGCGCGAACGCGGCTGCAGCGGCTACGGCATCGAGATCGCCGACGCCAACGTGCTCGCCTGCGTGCGCCGCGGCGTGAACGTGATCCAGCTCAACCTCGACGAGGGGCTGGCGATGTTCGGCGACAACAGCTTCGACGTGGTGCTGCAGATCGATACGCTGCAGCACCTGCGCAATGCCGAGGTGATGCTGCGCGAGACTGCGCGCGTGGGCAAGAGCGGCATCGTCGCCTTCCCCAATTTCGCACACTGGCCCAACCGCGTGTCGGTGCTGCGCGGGCGCATGCCCGTCACCCGGCGCCTGCCCTACCAGTGGTACGACACGCCCAACATCCGCGTGGGCACGTTCAAGGACTTCGAGGTGCTGGCGCACAAGAACAAGCTGCGCATCCTGGACGCCTTCGGCCTGCAGGACGGGCGCGAGGTGCGCTGGCTGCCCAATGCGCGTGCGGGCACGGCAGTGTTCCGTTTCGAGCACGACTGAGTAACCGTCTTCGAAGTCAAGCGCAATGAAGCGACTTGTCCCAAGGTTTTCCAGTGCGCACAATGGCGTTGAGCGTGGTGAGCAACTTGCGCATGCAAGCGACCAGGGCGACCTTGGGCAACTTGCCAGCGGCCTTCAGACGCTCGTAGAAGGCCTTGATGGCCGGGTTGTAGCGGGTGGCCGTGAGCGTTGCCATGTACAGCACGCGGCGGATCTCGAAGCGCCCGCCTTGTACGCGCCGCCTGCCCTTGCTGCCGCCGGAGTCATTGGCCATGGGCGCCACGCCCACCAATGCAGCGATCTCGCGCCGGTTCAGCCGGCCCAGCTCTGGCAGCTCGGCAATCATCGTGGCACTGGCCACCGGGCCGACTCCCGCAGCCGACTGCAGCAGCGTGTCGAGCTCCCCAAAGTGCTCGCGCACATGCGTGACCATCTGCTCTTCGATCTCATCGAGCTGCGCCTTGATCGCCGCCTCGATGGCCTCGATGCTGGCGTGCAGCTTCTTGGGCGTGATCTGCAGCCGTTGGCGCTCCGAATGGAGCATGGTCAGCAACTGGCGCCTGCGCGTGACCAGGGCCGCGAGCCACTGCTGGCGCTCATCGGCCAGGGGGCGCAAGAAGCGCTGCAGATCGTCGCGGCGCAGCAGCACCGCTGCCAGCTCGGCCAGCGTGCGCGCATCCACCGCGTCGGTCTTGGCCAGGCGTCCCATGGATTTGGCGAAGTCGCGCGCCTGGCGCGGGTTGATGACCGCCACGGGCAGGCCTGTGGCCTGCAGGGCACACGCTAACGCGGCCTCGTAGCCGCCGGTGGCCTCCATCACCACCAGACCCACGTCCAGGGGCTGCAGGGCAGCCGCCAGCGCCGAGTGGCCTTCGGCATCGTTGTCAAACCGCTGGGCGCTGCTCTTGGCACCCAGCACACAGACATCCACGTGCGCCTTGGCCACGTCGATGCCCACCGTCACTGAGGTAACAGACATGATCTTCAGATCCCTTGCTTGTGCATGCGCGCTCAATCAAGGCGCGCGTAACCGTTCGGGCTTCACGAAGACCAGCGCGGCGGCCATGCGTTCTGTACTCAGTCACGGGCTCTATCACCCCAGCGCCTACCAAACTGCACGGGCCGGTCTGGCCGCCTCAACGGCGTTCAGACTCTACCGCGCTGGTCTGGTTTAAAGATACAAGCGCACCGTCCAGCCCGGCGCGCAGGGGACATTTCTCGCCGGCGGGGTTTGTTACTATTGAAAATGTAGCTATCAGCGCTTGGTGGGCAAGCGCTAGAGGCCAAAATTCCTCTGTTCCCGATGCCGGGCCTCTGGGCGGGATGCGTGGTACGTGAGACCGCGTAAGGGATATTGTGAATAGATGTAACGGCAGGCCTGCCGTAGATTTCCAGACAGACCGGGACGACCCGGCGCACCCCTTTTTCTGGAGACATGCATGGCCGCCGTTTCGCTTGCCCACCATTCCGTTGCCCGCCGGGTCACGCTGACCGCCCTGGGGCTTGTGGCCCTGGTGCTGGTGGGCGTGGGGCTGGCCCTGGCGGTTCTGACCGAACGCAGCACGCGGGCGCAGCTGGTGCAGAGCATTGGCGGCACCACCCAGGCCGTCGCCCATTCGCTGGATGCGGCGGACAACACCAACCGTGAGCTGGTCCAGGCCACCATGCGCGGCTTTCGCCGCTACTTCGAGGCCACCATGCAGCTCGACGAGGGCGCGGGGGAGCTGCGCAGCTTCGGCGCGCTGGTCAACGAGGACTACAGCGCGGTGGACAAGTTCGCCAACGAGACCGGCGGCGTGGCCACCGTGTTTGCGCGCAAGGGCGACGACTTCGTGCGCATCACCACCTCGGTGAAAGATGCGCAAGGCCAGCGCCAGCAGGGCACGCCGCTGGACCGTGCCGATCCTGCCTACGCGGCAGTCGCCAAGGGCGAGCCCTACACCGGCATCACCGTGGTCGCAGGCAAGCCCTACATGGGCCACTACCTGCCGGTCAAGGACACGGCAGGCAAGGTGGTGGCGCTGCTGTTCATCGGCAATGACGTCAGCATCTTCCACGCCATGCTGCAAAAGCAGGTGGAGCAGACACGCTTTTTCGAGCACGGCGGCGTGTACGTGATCAACCCCGGCGCCGGGCTGGAACAGGCCGGCTTCGTGTACCACCCCACGGCGCGGGGCCAGCGGGTGCTGGAGGCCTTCCCCCAGTCACGGGCCTTCTTCGAGGCGTTGGTGGCTGCGCCAGAGGGCTTCGTGCGCGACGCGGCGGCGGTGTATTCGCCCGGCGCGCAGGACCCTTGGGCGCTGCTGCGCAAGACACAGGGCGGATGGTGGGTGGTTGCCGAGGTGCCGGACGCCGAGGCCATGGCCGGCCAGCGCCACGTCACCTGGGCCGTGTGGGGATTGATGGCATTGGCCGTCGGCTTGCTGGGCGTGGGTCTGTTCGTGATGCTGCGCCGCGGCGTCAGCCAGCCGCTGACCGGGCTCACGCAGGCCATCACGCTCGTCGCGCAGGGCGACCTGACGCAGAGCTTCGAGACCACGCGGCGCGACGAGATCGGCACGCTGGTGCGGGAAGTGGAAGGCATGCGCCTGCGCTACGTGCAGATGCTGCAAGAGGTGCGCACGGCTGTGGACAGCATCGACACCGCCAGCGCCGAGATCGCCAGCGGCAACCAGGACCTGTCGGCACGCACGGAGGCCACCGCCGGCAGCCTGGCGCAGACGGCGCAGAGCATGGACCAGCTCACGGCCACCGTGCGCCAGTCCGCCGATGCGGCCCACCAGGCCAACCAGCTCGCGGCCTCCGCCGCGCACGTGGCGGCCCGCGGCGGTCAGGTGGTGGGCGAGGTGGTGACCACCATGGACGACATCAACCAGAGCTCGCGCAAGATCGCCGACATCATCGGCGTGATCGACGGCATTGCCTTCCAGACCAACATCCTGGCGCTGAACGCCGCCGTGGAGGCTGCACGCGCCGGCGAACAGGGCCGCGGCTTTGCCGTGGTGGCGGGCGAGGTGCGCAGCCTGGCGGGCCGCAGCGCCGAGGCGGCGCGCGAGATCAAGCAGCTCATCCAGGCCTCGGTGGAGAAGGTGGAGACGGGCGCGCGCCTCGTGCAGGACGCCGGCAGCACCATGGGCGAGATCGTGGGCAGCGTGCAGCGCGTGGGCGACATCATTGGCGAGATCACGGCCGCAGCGTCCGAGCAGGCCGGCGGCATTGGCCAGGTCAACCAGGCCGTGGGCCAGCTGGACCAGATGACGCAGCAGAACGCCGCGCTGGTGGAGGAGTCCGCCGCCGCCGCGCACAGCCTGCGCGAGCAGGCGGCGCGCCTGGCCGCGGCCGTGCAGGTGTTCAGGCTGGGGCCGGCCCTGGGCGACGCGTCCCTGATTGCGGCACCTGCGCATGCACCCGCGCCAATGGCTGAGGTGGCCGACCTGCGCGTGGGGGCCCTCGCGCTTACCTGAGTGCGGGCCTCGCCGGGGCGGGGCGGTTATCCTCGCGCGCTGCGCGCCTGGCCCGGGGCGCGCCCGCCCTTGCCGTTTCCATGCCGTTCCTCGATGTGCCCACCATGCTGCTGATGACCGCGGCGGCTTCCCTCACCATGGCGGCATCCCTGGGCGCAGTGCGGCCGGGGCGCCGCGAGGGCATCAGCCTGTGGGCCGCCGTTCGCTCATCATGGCGCTGGAGCGCGATGTGGCCCGCGCCGTGCGCCTGCGCGAGCCTTACGCGGTGATGCTGGTGGACATCGATCACTTCAAGTCCGTCAACGACAGCCATGGCCACCTGGCGGGCGACAGCGTGCTGCGCCATGTGGCGGACCTGCTGCGCACGCGCCTGCGGGCGCAGGACCTGGTGGGTCGCTACGGGGGTGAAGAATTCATGGTCCTGTTGCCGCACACCCCGCTCGGCGGGGCCCTGGAGCTTGCCGAGACGCTGCGCCGCGCCGTGGAGCGCTTGCCCTGTGTGGGCGGCGGCAAGGAGATACCGGTGACCGTGAGCATCGGCGTGTGCGGCGGGCCCCTGCAGCCCGCGGATGGCTGGGACAGGCTCGTTCAGGGGGGCCGACGAGGCGCTGTATGCAGCCAAGCTCGCCGGGCGCAACCGGGTGGAGTCCACGGCGCTGGCGGCACCGTGCCCCGCGCCCGTACCGGCGGTGGACTAGGGCCTGTTCACACTATTTTTGCCAGATGCGTTGCGATCAAAAAGGGCCAGGCGCAAGGCGCCAAACGAAGCTGGGGTGCTACCCCAGCGAGGCTTGGCAACGCCGCGAATGGCCCTTTTCGATCGCAACCCGGAGGGAACGGAGTGAAAACCGCGCCATTCGTCGTTGCCCTCCTAGCCAAGGCCCCGGCCTTGGCGTCGTCACGCGCCTAGATTGGCGCGGTTTTCACGCCATTCGCACTGGCAAAAATAGTGTGAACAGGCCCTAATAGGGCGCCGTGCAGATCGCCGTCGCCGGGCGGCGGGTGTTGGCGTATCCTGCGCCTTTTGCGCACCGACAGAGGTTCCGCCATGAACGACCGCCTGCCCGCCGCCGCCCTGGATGCCGCACTCGCGCTGGAACGCGTGGGGCGGGTGTGGGACGAAGACATCCTGCGGCAGCTCACCGACTACATCCGCATTCCCGCCAAGTCACCGGGCTTTGCGCCCGACTGGCGCGAACAGGGCCACCTGGAGACCGTGCTGCGCAATGCCGCGCACTGGGTCGAGGCGCAAAAGGTGGCCGGCCTGCAACTGGAGATCGTGCGCCTGCCGGGGCGCACTCCGGTGCTGTTCTTCGAGGTGGCGGCCACCCAGCCGCGGTCCACGCAGACCGTGCTGATGTACGGCCACCTGGACAAGCAGCCCGAATTCGAGGGCTGGCGCAGCGACCTGGGCCCGTGGACACCCAAGTACGAGGACGGCAAGCTCTACGGCCGGGGCGGCGCCGACGACGGCTACGCGGTCTACGCCAGCGTGGCCGCGGTGCAGGAGCTCAAGCGCCAGAACGTGCCGCACCCGCGCATCGTGGGCCTGATCGAGACCTGCGAGGAGAGCGGCTCCGCCGACCTGCTGCCTTACATCGACGCGCTGAAGACCCGCCTGGGCGACGTGGCGCTGGTGATCTGTCTCGACTCGGGCGCGGGCAACTACGACCAGCTGTGGCTCACCACCAGCCTGCGCGGCATGGCCAGCGGCACGCTCAAGGTCCAGATCCTCACCGAGGGGGTGCACTCGGGCGACTCATCGGGTCTGGTGCCGTCGTCGTTTCGCATCATGCGCCAGGTGCTCGACCGGCTGGAGGACTCGGCCACGGGCCGCCTGCTGCCTGCGCACTTCCACTGCGAGGTGCCACCCGACCGCCTGGCGCAGGCGCGGGCCACCGCCGCCATCCTGGGCGACGAGGTCTACAAGCGTTTCCCCTGGGCGCATGCCGATTGCGGTGGCAGCACGGTGTTTGCCCTGCCCACCACCACCGACCCGGTACAGGCGCTGCTCAAGCGCACCTGGGAGCCCACGCTCAGCGTGACGGGGGCCGAGGGCTTCCCCGCCCTCAAGGACGCGGGCAACGTGCTGCGCCCCTACACGGCCTTCAAGCTGTCGTTGCGCCTGCCGCCGCTGGTGGACGCCGCCGCCTGCCTGCAGGAGATGAAGGCCGTGCTGGAGGACAACGCACCCTACCAGGCCAAGGTCACCTTCGCCCCCGATGGCGCGGCCAGCGGCTGGAACGCCCCGGCCATCACGCCGTGGTTCGAGCAGGCGCTCAACGCCGCGAGCCAGGCGCACTTCGGCGCGCCTTGCGGCTACATCGGCCAGGGCGGCACGATTCCGCTCATGAACATGCTGAGCCGCGGTTTCCCGACGGCGCAGATGATGGTCTGCGGCGTGCTCGGCCCCAAGAGCAACGCCCACGGCCCCAACGAGTTCCTGCACGTGCCCTACGCCAAGAAGCTCACCGCGGCCGTGGCGCAGGTGATCGCCAGCATGCCGGCCTGAAAACGCGCACGGCCATGCAGGAACTGAGCGAACCCACGCTGCGCCCCTTCACCGCCAGCGACGGCGAGAACCTCGCCGTACAGGACTGGCCGCTGCCCGCGCAGGAGCGCCGCGGCGCCGTGCTGCTGGTGCACGGCCTGGGCGAGCACGCGGGGCGCTACGAGGCCCTGGCCCAGCGCCTGAACGGCTGGGGCTTCAGCGTGCGCGGCTACGACCACTACGGCCACGGCGACTCCGGCGGGCCGCGAGGCGGCCTCACCAGCGACCTGCGCCTGCTGGCCGACCTGGCGGACCTGGTGGACGCCACACGCACGCGGCTGCGGCCCTGCGAGCCGCTGGTGCTGCTGGGCCACAGCATGGGCGGGCTGGTGGCGGCGAGCTTCGTGGCGCGGGGCGTGCGCCCCGTGGATGCGCTGGTGCTCTCGTCGCCCGCGCTGGCCACTTTCATGAACCCGCTGCAAAAGCTGCTGCTGGCCACGCTGCCCCGGCTGGTGCCCAACCTGCGCGTGGGCAACGGCCTGAACCCCGAACACCTGTCGCACGACCCGGCCGTGGTGGCCGCCTACCGGGCCGACCGGCGTTGCCACGACCGCATCAGCGCGCGGTTGGCTCGCTTCATTGCCGATGCCGGCCCCGCCACGCTGGCGCGCGCCGCGCGCTGGACGGTTCCTACGCTGCTGCTGTGGGGTGAGGACGACCGCATCGTCAATCCCGCGGGCAGCCGTGCCTTCGCGGCAGCGGCGCCCCCGGCCGTGGTGCATGCCCAGGGCTTTGCGGGGCTGTACCACGAGATCTTCAACGAGCGCGACGCGGCGCCCGTGTTCGCGCAATTGGAATCGTGGCTGGAGCAGCGCTGCCCGGTGCGCCGGGTGCAGCCCGTGGCGGCTTGAGCCAAATCGGCCTGCAGCGCTTGTGTAGCAAGCGCTAGCAGCTACTTTTTCAGGAGCAAACCCGCCGTCAATGCGCCAGCAGCACGCGGTTGCGCCCCAGGCGCTTGGCGCCGTAGAGGGCCGCGTCCGCGCGCTGCAGCAGCGCGGCGGTGCTCTCGCCGGGGGCCAGTTCCGCCAGCCCGACCGACACCGTCAGAGACAGCTGCGTGCCGCCTGGCAGGGCCACAGGCGTGGCGGCCACGGTGGCGCGCACGCGCTCCAGCAGACGCGTGCCGTCCGCCGGGTGGGTATTGGCCATGAGCAGCAGGAACTCCTCGCCGCCCCAGCGCGCCAGGAGGTCGCTGGCCCGCACGCAGCCGTGCACCGTCTGCGCGAACGACTGCAGCGCCACGTCGCCGGCCGCATGGCCGTGCGTGTCGTTCACCGCCTTGAAATGGTCCAGGTCCAGCTGCGCCAGCAGCAGGGGCTGCCGGCTGCGCTGCGCGCGCGCATGCTCCAGCCGCATCATCTCCAGCATGTAGCGGCGGTTGGGCAGGCCTGTGAGCTCGTCGCGGACGGCCAGTTCGCGGATCTGCTCCACGGCGGCGGCCAGCTCGCGCTGTTGGCTGCGCAGGCGGGCCCGCGCGCTGTGCACGCGCGTGGCGAGAAAGGTGCTGCTGGCCAGCACCACCGCGATCATGACCAGGTAGGCCGCCGACAGCGCCGGGGGCTGGCTGTCGGGCGATAGCCAAGCCGGATGCCACCACTGCACCACGGCGCCCGCTGCACCAAAGGCCACCAGCCCGTAGAGCGCCACGCCCACCATCTGGCGGGGGGTGAGCCCGAAGACGCCGAACATCATGATGACCGCGAGAATGGGCGGCGCAATGCCGCGCGCGGGGCCGGCGATCACATAGGCCGCCGCGTTGCAGGCAATCGCATAGACGATCTGGAACAGCGTGAGCGACGGGTCGGCAAAGCGCCGGCTGGCGCCGCTGCGGATGAGCACGAACACCGTGGTGATGCCCGCGCCGCACGCCAGGGTCCACCAGTACACCGGCACGGGATAGGTCAGGCCGGCGGCGGCCACCAGGTGCATCGCCCCGATGCAGCCCAGCATCAGCAGCGCCGACAACCCCGCCATGGCCAGGCGGATGCGCTGATGGGGATCGGTCGTGATGAGTGCATCCAGCGTCCGCTGGGCAAGGCCGCGGCGGCCCGTGGCCTCCTGGTTCCCGCAAGCTCCTTTTCTCAGAGGCGCGGGGCTGCGGACCGCGCACGCTGTGTGGACTGTAGGCGGCCCGCGCGCGGTCTGAGAATAGGTAGTTGCCGTGAGCTGGAGGTCTGGCCTGCCAGGGGGGCGATGAGTTGTCCCGATGCCCTGTCGTGGGACCGCGTTGACGGGCGGTACCGGTCGCTGTGCGGTGCGGCGCCGGATGCGCTACAGCCAGAATTCCTGCTCAGCTTTGTGGCCTTGGGTTTGCAACGTGGTGCACAGGGTGCGCAGCGTGGCTGGCAGGTCGGGGTCGGCCTGCAGGCGCTGCAGCCAGGCATGGTCGTGTGCGCTCAGCGGGAGGCGCGGGGCCGCGCCCCAGTCTTGCGGCTGCATGCGGTGGGCCTGCCAAGGCAGGCCCACCGCATGCCACAGCGCACCTGCGGCCAGCGCGATGGCCACGCCCGCGGGGTCAGGGTCGCAGCTCACATCGGCTGGTGCGGGGGCTTGCTGTAGCAGCCACTGCATCGCCTCCCGCCAGCTCTGCGGCGGCTGGCCGGGCAGCCAGACCACGCAAGTGCCGGGCGCGGCCGCCACTGCCTGGCGCTCGAAGCTTGCACGGTTCTCGATCAGCCAGTAGCGGCGGGGCGCCCGCACCCTAGCCGGCGCGCCAAACAGGCGCGTGGGCAGGCCGCACAGGCCGGCAGCCGCCACATCGATGCAGCCCCCGGGCGTATTCAGAGTGAGCGAGCCGCCCAGCCACAACAGCGGCGCGAAGCGGGCGATGCCCAGCGCTTCCAGCCGCTGCGCGCCCGCAATGTCCAACAGGGACTGCCATTGGCGTTCTGCCGCGTCGGCGCGCAGCCAGTCGCACAAAAGGGCCTGTTGGGCGGGCCGCAACGTTGGCAGGCTCGTCCACGGTGCGCCGTGCCGCGTACGGCGCCTGTTCCCGTTGGGTTGCGTGCGCAGGGCGATCATGCGCTGATGGGTTGGAGCTCCGGCACGCCGCGCCGCTTGGCCACGGCGATGGGCGGCGCCCAGCGGCTGCCGGCGGGCTTCTTGCTGGTCACGAGGGTGATCTCGGCGGGCTCGAACACCTCCAGGTTGTGCGTGATGGGCGTGGTCAGCACGTACTGCGCGCGCGTGCTGCGCAGGAAGTGGCCCACGAGCTGGATGTTGCGCACGTCCAGGTGGGCGAAGGGCTCGTCGATGAAGACGAAGCCGCCCGAGCCGCTTTCCTCGTCTTTCAGCAGGCCCACCAGCAGGATCAGCGACTTGATGACCTGCTGCCCGCCCGAGGCCTCGCCGTCGTTCAGCCCGATGCTGCCCTTGCCGTCGAAGGCGAAATGCACCTTCAGGCCCGCCTGGGCGAGCACGGTGTCGTCGTTCTCCAGCAGGGGGAGGTCGGCCGCCACTTCCACACCGGCCAGCTGGCCCAGCTCCTGGATGTTCTTGCGGTAGCGGCGCACGGTGCTGCGCAGCACCTCGATGTAGCTCTCGCGCGCGTTCAGCACCGCCGTGGCGGCCTGGGCGTTCTTGACCTGGTGGTCCGACAGGCTGGCCGCCTGCTCGCGCACCGTCACGTCCATGCGGCGGTGGCGTTCTTCCACGGTGGCGTCCTGCTCCCAGGTGCCTTGCTCCAGTTCCTGCTCCACGGCATGCAGGCGCAGCTTGGCCTGGGTGTCGTTCACGTATTCGTCGACCAGCGCGCCCATGGCGGCGGGCGTGATCCAGCGCGCCGGGAACTGCGCACGCTGGGCCTGGCTGCGGGCCACGGCCCCCTGTTGCTGGCGGCGGCGCGCGCTCCACTCCTGCGCGGCGCGCTCGCTGTCGCCGCGCGCGCGCTGCAGCTGCGCCTCCAGGCGCTTGTGCTCCTCATTGAAGGCGCGGTGGCGGTCGTGGGCGCGGGCGGATTCCTGCTCCAGGCGCTGCCACAGCTGGGCGGCGGCCACGCGCGCCTGCTTGGCGGCGGGCAACTGTTCGCGCGCCTGGCCAAACTCTTCGCAGCGGCGCGCCAGCTCCTCGGCGGCGCTGTGGCCTTCCAGGGCGCGGCGGGTGTCGGTGATCTGGCGCTTGAGGGCCATGAGCTGGTCCAGGACGGGTGCCAGCTGGGCATCGATGCGGGCCAGGTCGCGCTCGGCCGCGCTGCGGCGTGCCTGCACGGCGCTGGCGCCGAACTGGTGCTCATGCGCCTCCACCCACATGGAGCGCGCGCCGCGCCCGTCGTGCATGTAGGCCTGGGGCGTGATCCAGGTGCCGCCCAGCTTCTTGCCCTCGCGCGGGTCGGCCACGCAGCGCAGGTTCTGCAGTTGCTGCACCAGCCAGCGCGGCACGGGCGCGGTGAAGCGCACATGCTCCAGCAGCGTGCCGCTCTCGCCCTTCAGCGCCACGCTGCCCGGCTCGACGATGTAGTGGCGGTAGCGCTCGCGCTCGCCCAGCTCCCAGGCCTCGGTCAGATCGTCCGCCTGGTCCAGCAGCACCACCCAGCGGTGGCCGCGCAGCACACCCTCGATGGCGGCGCGCCAGCGCTCGTCCTGCACTTCCACGGTTTCGGCGACGAAGCGGTGGCCGATGCCGGCATTGGCCAGCTGTTTGCGAAAGCGCAGCACCTCGGGCGGCAGCGGCGGCAGGCTCTGGCCTTCGAGCGCGGCGAGCTGCGCGGCGGCCAGCTTGCGCCGCTGGGTGAGTTGGCTGCGCTCGTCCTGCAGGGCCGATTCCTGGTCCTGCAACTGGGCCAGGTGGGCCTGCAATTCGTCGGCATTGCTGCCCTTGTCCACCAGCGCCAGCAGCTCCTGCTCGCGCTGGGCCAGCTTTTCCAGCGGGGCCTCGTGGCGTGTGGCCTCGTCCAGCTGCGTGCGCGCCTGGTCGCGCTCTGCGCGCAGCTGCTCGGCCTGCTGTTGCGCGCGCGTGCCTTCCTCCAGCAGGTGCAGCAGGCGCTTGTTCTGCACCGCCTGCTCCGCCAGGGCCGCGCGGTGCTGGGCCTTCTGGCGGCGCAACTCGCGCGATTGTTTGGTGAGCTGTTCGCGCTCGCCCCACCAGCCGAGCACGGGCAGCACCTCGGTGGCCAGGCGCTCGCGCTCGGCCAGGCGCATCTGCCAGGTCTTGTAGTTGGTCACGCGGTTGTGCAGTTCGGAGAGCTGCGCGCGGCTGTGGTCCAGCTCGCGCTCGGCCTGCGCCATCTCGCGCGCCAGCTGCTGCTGGTGCTCGCGCGCCTGGTCGTAGGCGTCCAGCACCTGCTGGTCGCCGAACACGTCGAACACCAGGCGCAGCAGCTCCCGCGGGCTGAATTCGCACAGCCGGTCGGTCTGGCCCTGCTCCAGCGAGAGCACGCGCGCAATCGCCGGCGACAGGCCGGCGGCGGCCAGCACGCGGCCCCAGGCCTCCACGCCCATGAAGCCCAGGTCCTTCTCGGGCATGTCCAGCAGCTGCTCGATGGACACATCACCCTCGACCAGGCAGTAGCGGCGCTGCCAGTCGCCCCCGTTCTTGTCGATGCGGCAGGCCAGCGTGACCTGGTCGCTGTACAGCAGGCGGCGCGCGAATGGGCGGCTGGAGCTTTGCCGGCCCTGCGGCCGGTTGTCCACCACGGCGCGCAGCCAGGCGGTCTGCGCGCCGGCGTGGCGCGCATAGGTGCGGTAGTCGCGCGGGGCCGAGCAGCGCAGGCCCAGCAGGGTGCGCATGGCGTCCAGCAGCGTGGTCTTGCCCGAGCCGTTGGGGCCGGCAATCGTGATGATGGAGCCGTCCAGCGGCAGCGACACGCGCTGGCAGTAGTCCCAGTGAACGAGTTCCAGGGTTTGCAGGTGGAACATGGCGGTCAGTTCTCCTGCACCGTGGATGCTTCGTTATTCATAGCTTCTGGCGCTTGCTGTTCGGGCGTTAGAGGCTGATTTGGCTCGTATTCCGGCGCAGCAGCGCGCTCGCGCAGCAGTACGTCGGCCAGCGCACCGTCCAGGATGCGCGGGGCGAGCACGTCGTAGTCCAGCAGCACGTCCAGCAGCGGCCCCTCGGCGATCTCGTCCTGGCGGCGCAGGATGAAGCCGTGGCGCTCCAACAGCTTGAGGTTGGCGTCCAGGCGCAGCTTCTTGCCCAGCTGCGGGCCGTAGTCTTCCAGCAGCGCCTTGTACGACAGCACGGGGCTGGCCACGCTGGCCTGGGGCAGGGGCTTGGCGCCGGGGAAGAAGTCGTTCTGCCCCGCGTCGGCCTCCTGCACGCGGCTGGTCTGGCGCTCGCGCTTCGGTAAAACGATGAGCGCCCACAGCACGATGAGCAGCGCCTGCGCGTCGCGCGGCAGCTCCAGGTTGTTGTTGGCGTTCAGGCCGGACTCGACCATCACCCCGTTCTGCGCGGCGCTCAAGAGGGCCACGCTCACGTGGTCGGCGTAGATGCTGTCCATCCAGCGCAGGCCGGATTGGGCCAGGCGCTGCTCCACCTGGGCAAAGAGTTCGGCATCGACCAGCGCGCGCTTCACACGTGGGTGGCTGCGGGGCAGCCAGCGGCGCGTGAGCAGCTCGGCGATCAGCAGGGCGGCGTCATCCATTCTTCACTTCCTCGGTGCCCTGGGGGCTGTCGGGTTCGGCCGGTATCAGCCGGCCACGGCTGAGCAGCTCCACCTGGTGGTGGTCCAGCGGCTCGGCCTGCGGCTGCCATTCGATGCGCCACGGCTGGCGCGCCAGCTCGCCCGTCAGGCCCGGCAGCACGGCGGCCTGCGGATCGCCCAGCAGGGGCATGAGCTGGGCCTTGTAGGCCAGCTGCGCGTAACGCGTGGCGCCGGGGCGCGGGCCCAGCAGGGCCTCGGCCGCGGTGCGGGCGGTATCGGCATCGCTGCTGCTGCTGGCCCATTCGGCGAGCAGCGCATTCAGGTCGCCCAGCTCGCGCGGCAGGGCCACGGCGGTCAGCGTGCCGGCGGGCGCGCTCTGCGCGTTGGGCAGGGCCTCGGCCAGCGCGGGCTGGGGGCGGTCGCGTTCGAACTCGGCCTCCACCACGTCCAGCAGCTCGTGCGGGGCCAGCGTGGCCAGTTGCGTGGGCTGGGCCACGGCGCCGTCCAGCAGGCGGTGCAGCTGCGGTGCGGCCTGCAGCCAGCGCTTCACGTCGGTGCTGGTGATGCCGGTGGTGCCCAACGTCACGCGCTGGCGGTCCACCTGCTGCAGCGCACGGTTGAACTGGCTGGCCATGGCCAGCAGGCGCGACTGCGCCTGGCCCAGGCCGCGCGCCGCGCGCTCCAGCAGCAGGTGGCCGTGGCTGTTGCCGATGATGGCGGTGATGGCATCGGAGGCGCGGTCGATGAGCTGGGCTGCGCGGTCGTAGCGCTTGCGCGCCTCGCGCAGGCGGAACTCTGAGCCGCTGGCGATGGCGTCGGCAAACTCGCCGTGCAGGCGCGCCAGTTGCGCCTGCAGCAGCTGCACCTGGCCCGCATCCACGCTGCCGAGCTGGTTGGCGCCCACCACTTGGCCCAGCAGGGCGGCCAGTTCGCCGCCGTCGGCGTTGTCGTCTTCGGGCGCGGGGCTGGTCAGCGGCGCCAGCAGGCCGGCCACGCGCTGGGCCAGCGCGGGCAGGTGGTAGCTGCGCTGGGTCTCGTCCCAGGCGAGCAGGCCCACGTCGCGCAGGCGCTTGAGCACCGTCTCCAGCGCTTCGGGGCGCAGCGCGTGAAAGAGTTCGTCGATGCGTTCGCGCGGCAGTTGCGCGTCGCCCTGCGCCGCCAGCTGCAGGAACACCCACACGCGCAGCTGCACCAGCGCCGCGGGGCCGTGGAACAGGCCGCTCAGCGCCTGCGTGAGCGGCTGCTGGCGCGACAGGTGCCACAGCAGCGGGGAGTCCTGCGCGGTATCGTCAAAACTGTAGGCGTCGCGAAAGAAGTCCGCGATGGCGCCCATGCCTACGCCCATGCCTGCGCCCACGCCGTTGTCCAGCGCGTCATCGCCGACCTGTGGCGCCAGGTCGTCCGGGGCCAGTGCGCGCATCAGGCCAGCCCCAGCAGCGCCAGCGCCGCCACCGAGGCGGTTTCCGCCCGCAGCACGCGCGCGCCCAGGCTGGCCGGCGCAAAGCCCTGGGCCAGCGCGGCGTCTTCCTCCTGCGCGGTCAGGCCGCCCTCGGGGCCGTGCAGCACCCAGACGGCGCCGCCCTGGGCCGCGGCTTCCCGCAGCGGGCGGCTGCCGCTGCGCAGCGACAGCAGCAGGCGCGCCGCGTCGGGGGCGAGTGCGTCGGCAGGGGGCTGGCGCAGCCAGTCGGCCAGGGACAGCGGCGCGTGCACGGAGGGCACGCGGTTGCGCCCGCATTGCTCGCAGGCCGCCACGGCAATCGCCTGCCAGTGCTGCTGGCGCTTGGCGGCGCGCTCGCCGGACAGCTTGAGCACGCTGCGTGCCGCGGCAATCGGCTGGATGCTCGCGGCACCCAGCTCGGTGGCCTTTTCCACCAGCCAGTCCATGCGCTCGTTGGCGGGCATGCCCACCACCAGGTGCACGGCGCGCGCGGCCTCGCGCTCCACGGCGCTGTGGCTGCCGACCTGCACCTGCACGTCGCTGCGGCCCATGTGGGTGACGGTGGCGCTCCACTCGCCGCCCTCGCCGTTGAACAGCGTGACCGCGTCGCCCGGCTGCAGGCGCAGCACCTGCACATGGCGCGCGGCCGTCGGCGGCAGCGTGAGCTGCGCATCGGCGGCCAGGGGCAGGGGGCAGTGAAAACGGGGCATATCTTTCAAAAATAGTAGCTGCCAGCGCTTGGTGGACAAGCGCTGGAGGCCGATTTGGCCTGTAAACCTAGACGCGCCCGAAGGCGTAGCCCATGGCGGCCTGGGTGCCTTCCAGTTCGTCCACCAGCCGCAGCAGCGGCGACAGCTCGCGGTAGCGGCCGGCCGTCTGGCGGATGTAGGCGATGAAGCGCGGTGCGTCGGCCAGGTACTTGGGCTTGCCGTCGCGCAGCGTCAGGCGCGCGAAGATGCCGGCCACCTTCAGGTGGCGCTGCAAGGCCATGAAGTCCACCGCGCGGTAGAAGTCGCCGAAGTCCGCACCCCAGCCGCTGCTGCTCGCGGCGCCGAGGATGCCCGCACGCCGGGCCTTCTCCCAGTAACGCACGGTAATGTCGATGACGAAGTCTTCTTCCCAGCTGATGAAGGCGTCGCGCATCAGGCTGGCGATGTCATAGGTCACGGGGCCGTAGACCGCGTCCTGGAAGTCCAGCACGCCCAGGCGCTCGTCCGCACCCACCATCAGGTTGCGCATCATGAAGTCGCGGTGCACGTACACGCTGGGGGCCGCCAGGTTCTGCGCCACGATGGCGTCGAAGGCGCGGGCCAGCGTGGTTTGCTGGGCGTCGGTCAACGTGGCCTGGCGGTGGCGGGCGATGTACCAGTCGGGAAAGAGCTGCAGCTCGCGGCGCAGCAGCGGCTCGTCGTAGGCCGGCAGCACGCCGGGGCGCGAGGCGCGCTGCCAGTCGATGAGCAGGTCCACGGCCTGCAGGTACCAGGCGTGTGCGGCGGCCGGGTTGGCGGGGTCCAGGCGTTCGATGGCCGTCTGCGCGCCCAGGTCGGACAGCAGCATGAAACCGTGCGCCTCGTCCCAGGCCAGGATCTGCGGCACGCGCAGGCCGGCGGACTGCAGCAGCGCCTGCACCTGCACGAACGGGCGGCAGTCTTCCTTGTCGGGCGGCGCGTCCATGACGATGCGGCTGGTGCCATCAACAGCGTCCAGGCGCAGGTAGCGGCGAAAGCTCGCGTCCGCGGACGCCGGGCGCAGGGACCCGGGCCGCAACTGGAGCGAGGCGGCCAGCGGGGCCAGCCAGGCGTTGAAGGCTGCCAGGCGGGCCGGGTCGGTCCAATGCACGGCGCCCGTGTGCACGGCGCCCGTGGCCGGCTCGGATGTGCCCGCCGGAGTGGGGGAAGAGGGGTGGCTCATGGATAATCGGATTCTACAAACCCGGCCTTCCCCGGCGGGGTGGCCCGCGGTGCCCGTGCCCAGCGGCCCGCCGTCCGTCGCAATCCATGGATCGTCTCCCCTTGCCCCACGCCCTGCACGTCCCGACGCACCGCCCATTCGCCGCGCCCCTGCCTCCGCGCAGCATGCTGGCGCGGCTGGCGGCCCTGATGCTGTGCGGCGTGCCACTGGCCGTGCTGGCCCAGGCACAGCCGTCCCAAGATGCTGCGCCGGCCGAGCCACCGCCCGCGCTGCGCTCCAGCCCGCGCCTGCAGGAGGTGCTGCCCTACGGCATCCGCCAGCAACTGCCGGTGTTCGTGCGCGGAGACCGCGTGACGGGCCAACCGGACATCCAGGCCACGATCGAGGGCAACGCCGAGCTGCGCCGCGGCGACACGGTGGTGCATGCCGACCGCATGCAATACGACGTGGCCGATGGCCGCGCGCGCGCCAGCGGCAACGTGCTCATCAACCGCGCGGGCAACCGGTATGAAGGCTCGCAGCTGGACCTGCGCGTGGAGGCCTTCACCGGCTTCTTCAGCGACGCGCGCTACCGCTTCCTGGAGACCGCGGCGCATGGCGAGGCCTCGCGCGTGGACTTCCTCGACCGCGACCGTTCCGTGGTGCACAACGCCACCTACACCACCTGCGAGCGCACCGACGAGGTCAGTTGGCAGCCCGACTGGATCCTGCGCGCCGAGCGCATCCACCTGGACCGCGTGGAGGACGTGGGCACGGCCGAGAATGGCGTGCTGGAGTTCAAGGGCGTGCCGGTGCTGCCGATTCCGCACATCACCTTCCCGCTGTCGGACCGGCGCAAGTCCGGCCTGCTGCCGCCCACGCTCGGGCTGGACAGCGTCAGCGGCTTCGAGTACGCGCAGCCGTACTACTGGAACATCGCGCCCAACCGCGACGCCACCATCACGCCTACGGTCATGACGCGGCGCGGCGTGGCCCTGGGCACGGAGTTCCGCTACCTGGAGCCGCGCTACAGCGGCGAGCTGACGGCCGACTACATGCCCAACGACCGGCTGCGCGACCGCGACCGCTGGGCCTACGGCATCAAGCACCGCGCTACCTTTGACACGCCCGTAGGCGGCGTGGGACTGGGCATCGACATCAAGCGCGTGAGCGACGACAACTACTGGCGCGATTTTTCCCAGCGCAACAGTGGCCGCAGCGGCGTGAACGACCAGCTCACCCAGCGCCTGCTGCCGGGCGACGCGACGCTGAACTGGGCGCGCGGCGAGCATTCGCTGCTGCTGCGCACCCTCAAGTGGCAAACGCTGCAGGACGTGAACGCGCCCATCATCCCGCCCTACGACCGCATGCCGCAGCTGCGCTGGGAGTACCGGCCGCTGCAGCTGGCCGGCGGGCTGGATGCGAGTGTCGAGGCCGACTACACCAGCTTTCACGCCGACCGCGCCTACACCGGCCAGCCCAATGCCAAGCGCAGCTACACCATGGCGCAGGTCAGCCGGCCGTTCCTGGCGCCGGCGGGTTTCATCACACCGCGCGTGCAGTTGCACAGCACGCACTACGAGTTCGATGCGCCGCTGGCCAACGGCCAGCGCACCGCCAGCCGCACGCTGCCCACGTTCAGCCTGGACAGCGGCCTGGTGTTCGAGCGCGACGCCCGCTATTTCGGCCGCGACTTCCTGCAGACCCTGGAGCCGCGCGCCTTCTATACCTACACCCCGTACCGCGACCAGCGCCTGCTGCCGATCTACGACACCGCGGTGAACGACTTCAACTTCGCGTCGATCTACACCGAGAACGCCTTTGGCGGACAGGACCGGCTGGCCGACAACAACCTGCTCACGCTGGGCGTGACCACGCGCCTGCTCGACCCCGACACCGGCGCCGAGGCCGCGCGCTTCGGCGTGGCACAGCGCGTGCGCTTTTCCGACCAGGAAGTCACCATGCCCGGCGGCTCGCCGGTGAACGAGCGGCTGTCGGACGTGCTGCTGGGCGCGGGCATCAACTGGACGCCGCAGTGGGGCTTCGACTCCACGGTGCAATACAACCCCAAGACCGGCCGGTCCCTGCGCACCACGGTGGGGGCGCGCTATTCGCCCGGCAACTACCGCACGGTGAGCGCGGCCTACCGCATGCAGAAGGTCACCGGCCTGATCACCGAGCCCAGCGAGCAGATCGATGTGGGCTGGCAGTGGCCGCTCAACGACCTGTGGGGCGACCGCGGCGACAAGCCCTCCTCTGCCGGGGGGCGCTGGTACAGCGTGGGGCGGCTGAACTACAGCCTGCAGGACCGCAAACTGGTGGACACCGTGGTGGGCCTGGAGTACGAGAGCTGCTGCTGGATCGGCCGCGTGGTGCTGGAGCGCCTGCAGCGCAGCGTTACGTCGTCCAACACCCGGCTCATGTTCCAGATCGAGTTCATCGGCTTCTCGCGCCTGTCGCTGGGCTCCAACCCGCTGTCCAGCCTCAAGCAGAATGTGCCGCGCTACCAGTTCCTGCGCGAAAGCGTGTCCACCCCCAGCCGCTTCACCCAGTACGATTGATCGCCTTGCGCGCCGCCCCGCTTTGGGGACGCGCCGCCTTGCACCATGAATTTGCACCACGCCATGAAACACCGTGCCTTGACCCTGGGCCTGGTCTGCCTGACCGCCGTCGCACCGCTGGTGCCCATGAGCGCCCATGCGCAGGGGCTGCGCCCATCGGCCTCCGGCCAGCCGCGGCTGCCCTCCGCAGCGACGCTGCTGCCGCCGGCCGGGGCGATGGCCTCCAACGCGCCGCGGCAGGCGGACTACATCGTCGCCGTGGTCAATTCCGAGCCCATCACCAACAACGAGGTGCGCCAGCGCACCGAGCGCGTGGTGCAGCAGATCGCCAGCCAGGGCGGCCAGGTTCCGCCGCAGGAGCTGCTGGCCAAGGAGGTGCTGGAGCGCCTGATCCTGGAGAAGATCCAGGTGCAGCAGGCCAAGGAGACCGGCATCAAGGTGGACGACTATGCCGTCAACCAGGCCGAGCAGTCGGTGGCGCGGCAGAACAGCATCAGCGTGGACGAAATGCACCGGCGCCTGGCCGCCGATGGCATCAGCAAGGAGCGCTTTCGCGAAGAACTGCGCAACCAGCTGCTGGCGCTGCGCCTGCGCGAGCGCGACGTGGAGTCGCGCGTGCGTGTGAGCGACCTGGAGGTGGACCAGTACCTGCGCGAGCAGCGGCAGGCCGCCGGCCCGGGCAAGCTGGAACTCAACCTGGGCCACATCCTGGTGAAAGTGCCTGAGAACGCCGGCCCGGACGAGGTGGCCCAGCGCTCGGCGCGCGCGCAGGAGGCGCTGGCCAAGGTGCAGGCGGGCGGCGACTTTGGCGCCGTGGCGCGCGAGTATTCCGATGCGCCCGAAGGCGCCAACGGCGGACTGCTGGGCCTGCGCCCGGCCGACCGCTATCCCGAGTTGTTCGTGAACGCCACGCAGCAAGCCAGCGTGGGCAGCGTGGTCGGCCCGGTGCGTTCGCCCGCGGGCTTTCACATCCTGAAGGTGGTGGACAAGACCCAGAGCGGCGTGCCCACCACGGCCGTGCAGAGCCACGCGCGCCACATTCTGCTGCGCACCAATGCCAACCTGTCGGAACGCCAGGCGGCCGAGCGGCTGGAGGATCTGCGCGATCGCGTCGCGCGCGGCGGCGCCGACTTCGCGGCGCTGGCACGCGAGTATTCGCAGGACGGCAGCGCCAAGGACGGCGGCGACCTGGGTTGGGCATCGCCCGGGCGCTACGTGCCCGAATTCGAAGAGGCGCTCAATGCCCTGCGCCCTGGCGAGATCAGCCGTCCCGTGGTGTCGCGCTTTGGGGTGCACCTGATCCAGCTGCTGGAGCGCCGCGAGGCCAAGCTCACCCAGCGCGAGCAGCGTGAAATGGTGCGCGACACCGTGCGCGAAAAGAAGCTCGACGAGGCCTTCGCCACCTGGATCCAGGAAGCCCGGGGTCGGGCCTACGTGGAATACCGCGACGCTCCGCAATGAAGCACATCCCGCGCAAGCGCTTCGGTCAGCACTTCCTGAGCGACCAGGGCATCATCGATGCGATCGTGCGCGCCATCGCGCCCGAGCCCGGGCAGCCCATGGTGGAGATCGGCCCGGGGCTGGCGGCGCTGACCCAGCCGCTGGTTGAACGCCTGGGCCGGCTCACAGTGGTCGAACTGGACCGCGACCTGGCCGCGCGGCTGCGTCAGCACGGGCAGCTCGATGTCATCGAGTCCGATGTGCTGAAAGTAGACTTTGCGCAGGTAGCGCAAGCGCTGAATGCTTCCAAAATAAGAGTAGTCGGCAACCTCCCCTACAACATCTCCACGCCCATCCTGTTCCATCTGCTGGCGCACGTGCGGGTCATTGCGGACCAGCATTTCATGCTGCAAAAGGAAGTCATCGACCGCATGGTGGCCGCGCCGGCGACCAGCGCCTATGGCCGGCTGTCGGTGATGCTGCAATGGCGCTACGCCATGGAGAACGTGCTGTTCGTGCCGCCCGAGAGCTTCGACCCGCCGCCGCGCGTGGACAGTGCGGTGGTGCGCATGGTGCCGCACGAAGCGCCCGAGGCGCTGTCGATGCCCGTGCTGGAGGAGTTGGTGCAGGTGGCCTTCAGCCAGCGGCGCAAGCTGTTGCGCCACACGCTGGGCCGCTGGCTCGAAGCGCGGCAGTTTGCCGGCACGTTCGACACCCAGCGCCGGGCCGAGGAGGTGCCGGTGAGCGAGTACGTCGCATTGGCGCAGGAGTGCTCCTGAAATAGGAGCTGCTCGCGCTTATCAGTAAGGTGCTAGCGCCCGATTTGATTCAAAGCGCAAAACCGTGACCGGCCGGGGCAGGGCTGCGGCCGGTCATGCTTCATCACGCGGCCGTGAGCCAGTAGCCAGCGTTGAAGGGGTTGCTCATGCGCAGCGCCATGGGGGAGACGTCCACCAGCTTGTCGGTGGGCATCTTCTCGCCCACGGGATCGATCGCGATCTCTATGGCCTGGGAGGCAGCACTGCCGTGCTCCTCCTGCGCCCGTTCCGCCTGGCCGGCGGTTGCAGAACGGGCTACAGAAAAGAATAGAAGCAGCGAAACGGGATCTTGCGGTCGCCCCAGTAGTCGGCGGCATCGCGGAAGATGTCCAGCAATTGCTCGCGGGCTTCCTTGTCGAACTTGGCCGTGATCGGGATCTGCTCCAGCACCACGATGAAGCCCGGCTGCGGGCCCGACTTGTGCAGCGGATCGGTCATGCAGTCGTACAGCGCATCGAAGTTCTTGCCGAAGTGCGCCGGGAAGGTGAACTGCGTGGCGATCAGGTCCAGGATGTCCTGCTTGGACTGCGCATGTGCCAGGTTGGCATACAGGAAGTGGTGGCCCATGGCGCGCGCCGTGTCCTGCAGGTCGTGCACCCGGAAGGCACGGATCGACTGCACGATATTGGGGCGCACACCGCGCAGAAGCGTTTCCTGGTCTTTACGAAGTGGCGTTTCCATCTCCGTTGCTCTTTCTTTTAGAGGTCCACGAATAGAAGTATCCGACAGCCTGGCGAAGGCGGCTAGCGGAAGAAAAACCGTTGGTGCGATGCATCAGGGGCCTTGCCAGGGGATTTGCCGCAAGGGGCATTCCTGGCGTTCATTCCCTGATTTCTCGAAAGCTCGCGTAATGGTCGCTGGTGAAATAGCAGGCGTCCGGTGTGCGGGGAGCGCCCCCGCACACGATGCGCCGCGCTCCCCGGTGGCGCACGCCCGGCGTGCGCACCGTGTATTCGCGGTAATAGCCGCGTTTCTTCAGGGGGAGCAGACGCTCGCGGTTGCCGAATACCGAACCATCCTTGTCGTACGGGAACGGCCCACCCTCATGGATCAGCGCATAGGTGGCCCGCCCCTGCGGGGGGAGCTCAGCCAGCGAGATGGGAGGATTGGCGGCAGTGTCAGGGAGCTGCCGCGCGGACACCACCACGGGCGCAAGCGTGACCGCAGCACCCAGAACGCACGCCCCCATTGCCTTGTACGCCCGGATGGCGACAGCCTGCAACATCCACTACACCTTTCAGAAACTACGGGTTAACCCGAAATTTCGACCCGCTAGTGTGACAAAAAGGCGCACATAAGGCAAGCGCCTGCCCAAAAAATGGGCAGAAACGAAGGGCAATTGTCAGCGCCCACTCGTAGAGCGGCGCTTGTCATGGCCGTTATCGGGCCGCGTTGGCATCCGCCACGGTGAGGGCGGTCATATTGACGATGCGGCGCACCGTGGCGCTGGCGGTGAGAATGTGCACCGGCTCGGCCGCGCCCAGCAGCACCGGGCCAATGGCGATATTGCCGCCAGCGGCGGTCTTGAGCAGGTTGTAGGAGATGTTGGCCGCGTCGATGTTGGGCATGACCAGCAGGTTGGCGTCGCCCGCCAGCGTGCCATGGGGCATGAGGGCCGAGCGGGCCTTGCCGTCCAGCGCCACGTCGCCGTGCATTTCGCCGTCCACCTCCAGCCAGGGCGCCTGCACGCGCAGCAGGTCCAGCGTCTGGCGCATCTTCACCGCGCTGGGTTGGTTGCTGGACCCGAAGTTGGAGTGCGACAGCAACGCTGCCTTGGGCTTGATGCCGAAGCGCATCATCTCCTCGGCCGCCATGATGGTGATCTCGGCGAGCTGCTCGGCCGTGGGGTCGTAGTTCACATGGGTGTCCACCACGAACACCTGGCGATCGGGCAGCAGCAGGCCGTTCATGCAGGCGTAGGTGTTCACGCCGGCGCGCTTGCCGATCACCTGGTCGATGTACTGCAGATGGTGCGATGTGTGGCCCCAGGTGCCGCAGATCAGGCCGTCCACCTCGCCCTTGTGCAACAGCATCGAGCCGATCAGCGTCAGGCGCCGGCGCATCTCGATCTTGGCGATGGGCACCGTCACGCCCTTGCGCTCGGTCATGCGGTGGTAGGTTTGCCAGAAGTCGCGGTAGCGGTGGTCCTGCTCCACGTTGACCACGTCGTAGTCCTGGCCCTCTTTCAGGCGCAAGCCGAATTTCTCGATGCGCTGGGCGATGATGGCCGGGCGGCCGATGAGCGTGGGGCGCGCGATCTTCTCGTCCACCACGATCTGCGCGGCGCGCAGCACGCGCTCTTCCTCGCCCTCGGAGAAGGCTACGCGCTTCTTGGGAGCCACCTTGGCCGCCGTGAAGATCGGCTTCATGGTCGTGCCGGAGGCGTAGACGAAGGTCTGCAGATGGTCGCGGTAGGCGTCCATGTCGGCCACGGGGCGCTGCGCCACGCCGCTGTCGGCCGCGGCCTGCGCCACCGCCGGCGCGATCTTCATCATCAGGCGCGGGTCGAACGGCTTGGGAATCAGGTAGTCCGGGCCGAAGGCCAGCGGCTCGCCGACATAGGCGGCAGCCACCACTTCGCTTTGCTCGGCCTGGGCCAGCTCGGCGATGGCATGAACGGCGGCGATCTCCATCTCGGTGGTGATCGTCGTGGCGCCGCAGTCCAGCGCGCCGCGGAAGATGTACGGGAAGCACAGGACGTTGTTGACCTGGTTCGGATAGTCGGTGCGGCCGGTGGCGATGATGGCGTCGTCGCGGACCGCCTTCACGTCTTCGGGCGAGATCTCGGGGTTGGGGTTGGCCAGCGCGAAGATCAGCGGGCGCGCGTTCATCTTGCGGACCATGTCTTGCTTGAGCACGCCGCCGGCCGACAGGCCGAGGAACACGTCGGCACCCTCGATCACCTCCGCCAGCGTGCGGGCGGACGTCTTCTGGGCGTATTGCACCTTGTCCTCGTCCATGAGCTCGGTGCGTCCTTCGTAGACCACGCCGGCCAGGTCGGTCACCCAGATGTTCTCCCGTGGAATGCCCAGCTTGACCAGCAGGCCCAGGCAGGCCAACGCGGCCGCGCCGGCCCCCGAGGTCACGAGCTTGATCTTCTTGGGGTCCTTGCCGGCCACCTTCAGGCCGTTGAGGATGGCGGCGCCCACGACGATGGCCGTGCCGTGCTGATCGTCATGGAATACCGGAATGCTCATGCGCTCGCGCAGCTTGCGCTCGATGTAGAAGCAGTCCGGGGCCTTGATGTCTTCCAGGTTGATGCCGCCGAACGTGGGTTCCAGCGAGGCAATGATCTCGATGAGCTTGTCCGGGTCCTTCTCGTTGATCTCGATGTCGAACACATCGATGCCCGAGAACTTCTTGAACAGGACGCCCTTGCCTTCCATCACCGGCTTGCCGGCCAGCGGGCCGATATCGCCCAGGCCCAGCACGGCCGTGCCGTTGGTCACCACGCCGACCAGGTTGCCGCGGGCGGTGTAGCGGAAGGCAGCGGCGGGGTCCTTGACGATCTCTTCGCAGGGCGCGGCCACGCCGGGGGAATAGGCCAGTGCCAAGTCATGCTGATTGACCATCTGCTTGGTCGCAGCAATCGTGATCTTGCCGGGCTGGGGAAACTCGTGATATTCGAGTGCGGCACGACGCAGCAGGGCGCGCTTGTCGGACGTGGGGGGGACCGCGGGGGTATCGGGCATTGAGGCGTCTCCAGCTCAAAAGTCAGGGGGCTGACGCCGCGCCCGAACCGCCGGGGCGGGTTGTCAGCTGATCGCGAGCCTGCCGCGATCGCCTGCCGGCCTTCAAGGGCTGCGAAGCAGGAAAGGAGCGCAAACAGGCTCTGAGGGACCGCGATTGTAGGGGAGGCTTGCGTGGAAACCCTGGTACGCAGACATGCGTATGTGGGTGAAACAGTTTTACCGCAGGTTGCGATCGGACCTTGTATGCCCGACGGCTCAGGCCATCAACGTGCTGTCCGCCGTTTGCTCGGTGGGAGGCCTGGCACTACTGGTCACGCGATTGCGGCCGGCCTGTTGGGCGGCGTACATCGCCTGGTCGGCGCAAGCGATGAGCGCCTGGGGCGTATCGCCTTGGTCCGGGAAGGCCGCCACGCCGCAGGACAGGGTGGCAGTCAATTCCGCGCTTGGAGCACGGATACGCAGCGCTTCGAAAGCCCGCCGCAGTTCCTGTGCGCGCTCGATCGCCACGGCCAGTGGGGTGTTGTCGAGCACCACCACGAACTCCTCGCCTCCCAGGCGGCAGGCTGCGTCCTCGGGGCGCACATGCTGCAGCAGCAACTGCGCCATTGCCTGCAGCACCAGGTCGCCGGTGCTATGGCCATGTGCATCGTTGATGCTCTTGAAATGGTCGATGTCGAGCAGCAACAGCGACAGCGGCTGTCCTTCGCTGCGGCAGCGTTCCAGCGTGGCCGCCAACACGGTGTCCAGATGGCGGCGGTTGGACAGCCCGGTCAGTGGGTCGCGCAGGGCTTGTTCGCTCAACTGGACCTGCAGCGACTGGATTTCCTCGAACTGTTTGCGCAACTGCGCATGCACCCTGTGCTGGGCTATGGCGCGGTGATAGCCATCGCTGGCGAATGCGAACAGATACAGCCCCATGGCCGTTATGCAGAGCAGGGAGGTGCGCAGGTCCGTGTCGGGCTTCCACGTCAGCGGGGCCACTATCGTCGCCAGTGCAACGCCGGTGGCAATTCCCACAACGAGGCGAATACCCCCTCGGGCGCCGTGGAAGACCACGACGTTGATGCAGCCCGATGCGACCAGCATGAAGGTGATCCACAGCGGGAAGCCCAGGATGCCAGCCCACAGGCCAAACAGGACGACGTCGGTGTCCAGGTTCTGCATTTCTGCGCGCAGCGGGTCGACCGCGTGTCGTGCCCGCCAGTAGGCGGCCTGGGGAAAGACCAGGTAGTTCAAGGCCAGCAACACCCACGTCCATCCTGGCGCGTCGGTGACGAGCAGATGCGAACCCAGCGCCAGAAAAAGCAACGGGTAGAAGATCGTGCGATTGCGCCGGTTCATGCGCACGGTCCAATGCACGCTGCTGCGGGAAGAGGGATCGGGGGGCAGCTTCATGGGCAGACAAATTGTTGTGAACAACTGTAATAGCGATGGCGACGCCTGCCCAGCAGCCGCATTTCTCAACCCCCGCCGTGCCGTCAGCGGCTGCTCGGGAAGCTGAACACCGCCCCCTCGCGCACGCCCGCCGAGGGCCAGCGCTGGGTGATCGTCTTGCGCTTGGTGTAGAAGCGCACGGCATCGGGCCCGTAGGCGTGCAGGTCGCCAAACAGGCTGCGCTTCCAGCCGCCGAACGAGTGGTAGGCCACGGGCACGGGCAGGGGCACGTTCACGCCCACCATGCCGACCTGGATGTGGTCGGTGAAGTAGCGGGCGGCTTCGCCGTCGCGCGTGAAGATGCAGGTGCCGTTGCCGTATTCGTGGTCGTTGATGAGCTGCATGGCTTCCTGCAGTGTTTTCACGCGCACCACGCCGAGCACGGGGCCGAAGATTTCTTCCTGGTAGATCTTCATGCCGGGCTTGACGTTGTCAAACAGGCAGGCGCCCAGGAAGTAGCCTTCTTCATGGCCCGCCACCTGCACGCCACGGCCATCCACCACCAGCGTGGCGCCCTCCTGCACGCCGCTGTCCACATACGCCTTCACCTTCTCGAAGTGCGGCTTGGTCACCAGCGGGCCCATGTCGTTGCTGTTGTCGGTGCCGGGGCCGACCTTCATCTTGGCGATCTCGGCCTTCAGGCCCGCAATCACGGCGTCGCCCACCTCGTCGCCCACGGCCACCAACAGCGGGATGGCCATGCAGCGCTCGCCGCACGATCCGTAGGCCGCGCCCATCAGCGCGCTCACGGCGTTGTCCACATCGGCGTCGGGCATCAGCACGGCGTGGTTCTTGGCGCCGCCCAGGGCCTGCACGCGCTTGCCGTGCTTGCAGCCTTCGGCGTAGATGTATTCGGCGATGGGCGTGGAGCCGACGAAACTCACCGCCTTGACGCGCGGGTCCTGCAGCAGCGTGTCCACGGCCAGCTTGTCGCCGTTGACCACGTTCAGCACGCCGGGCGGCAGGCCCGCTTCCAGCGCCAGTTGGGCGATGAACAGCGTGCTGCTGGGGTCGCGCTCGGAGGGTTTGAGCACGAAGGTGTTGCCGCAGGCCACGGCCATGGGCCACATCCACAGCGGCACCATGGCCGGGAAGTTGAAGGGCGTGATGCCGGCGGTGACGCCCAGCGCCTGGAACTCGCTCCACGAGTCAATGCCGGGGCCCACGTTGCGGCTGTGCTCGCCCTTGAGCAGCTCGGGCGCGTAGCTCGCGTACTCCACGTTCTCGATGCCGCGCTGCAGCTCGCCGTGGGCGTCGGCCAGCACCTTGCCGTGCTCGGCGGTGATCATCGCGGCGATCTTGTCGGCGTTTTCTTCGAGCAGCACCTTCAGCTTGGCTAAGACGCGCGCGCGCTTGAGCGGCGGCGTGTTGCGCCAGGCGGGGAAGGCGGCCTCGGCAGAGGTAATGGCGGCTTCCACCGTGGCCTGGCTCGACAGCGCCACGCTGGTGGTCGATTGGCCGGTGGCGGGATTGAACACGGGCTGCGTGCGCTCGGTGTCGGCAACAAGCTTGCCATCGATCAGGTGGCCGACGGTGGTGGTGACGTTCTTGTCGTGGTGCATGATGTTCTAAGCTAAAACGGGCTCTAGCGCTTATCCATCAAGCGCTAACAGCTATCAAAACAGGAGTTCAAGCGGTCTCGTGCAGAGCGTCGCCCAGGGCGCTGACCAGTCGGTCGATCTCGGCCTGGGTGCTGATGAACGGGGGGGCGAGCTGGATGGTGTCGCCACCGTAGCGCACATAGAAGCCCTTGTCCCAGCACTTCATGGCGATCTCGTAGGGGCGCTTGGCGGGTTCGCCGGGCAGGGCGCTGATGGTGATGCCGGCGGCCAGGCCGTAGTTGCGGATGTCGGCCACGTGCTTGGCGCCTTTCAGGCCGTGTACGGCGTTCTCGAAGTAGGGCGCCAGCGCCTTCACGCGGCCGGGCATGTCTTCCTTGTGCAGTATGTCGAGCACCGCGTTGCCCGCCGCACAGGCCACGGGGTGGGCCGAGTAGGTGTAGCCGTGCGGGAACTCCAGCATGTACTCGGGGCCGCCCTGCGCCATGAAGGTGTCGTAAATCTCCTTGGTGGCGATCACGCCGCCCAGCGGCTGCGCACCGTTGGTCACCTGCTTGGCGAAGTTCAGGATGTCGGGCGTCACGCCGAAGGCCTCCGCCCCGGTCCAGGTGCCGCAGCGGCCAAAGCCGGTGATGACCTCGTCAAAAATCAGCAGGATGTTGTTCTGCGTGCAGATCTCGCGGATGCGCTCCAGGTAGCCCTTCGGCGGGATCACCACCCCGGCCGAGCCCGAGAAGGGCTCGACGATCACGGCGGCGATGTTGGATGCGTCGTGCAGCGCGATCACGTCGAGCAGCTTGTCGGCCAGCGCGCGGCCGCCGTCTTCGGCCATGCCCTTCTGAAAGGTGCCGGCCGGCGGCTGGGTGTGGGGAATGTGGTCCGCCTCCACGCCCTGGCCGAACAGCTTGCGGTTGCCCACGATGCCACCCACCGAGATGCCGCCGTAGTTCACGCCGTGGTAGCCCTTCTCGCGGCCGATCAGGCGCGTCTTGGTGCCCTGGCCCTTGGCGCGCCAGTAGGCGCGCGCCATCTTGAGCGAGGTGTCGGCCGACTCGGAGCCCGAGCCGGTGAAGAACACATAGTCCAGCCCGGCGGGCGTCAGTTCCTTGAGCTTGTTGGCCAGCGCGAACGACGCGGGGTGGCCGAACTGAAAGGCCGGCGCGTAGTCCAGCGTGGCGGCGGCGCGGCCGATGGCCTGGGCCACCTCCGTGCGGCCGTGGCCCAGGCCCGAGCACCACAGGCCCGAGAGGCCGTCAAAAATCTTGCGCCCTTCGGCGTCGGTGTAGTAGGCGCCCTGGCCGCTCACGATCATGCGCGGCTGGGCCTTGAAGTTGCGGTTGCCGGTGAAGGGCATCCAGTGGGCTTCCAGCCAGGCGGCGTCGGTGCGTACGGCGGCTGCGGGGTTGGGGTCGATGACGGCGAAGCTCATGGCGATCTCCTGAAGGGAATGCGCGCATTGTTGGTCACGGTAATAATCCGTTGAAGCAACAAATATCCACATTCACTTAGCAATCCATGCAAGTAAAAAACGCCCGCCGTCCGCGCGCCGTGCTGGGGCAGCTGTCCGACATGGACCTGCGCCTGCTGCAGGTGTTCAAGGCCGTGGTCGAGTGCGGCGGCATGGCCGCGGCCGAGCTGGAGCTGAACATCGGCACCAGCACCGTGAGCCGCCATGTGAAGGACCTGGAGACGCGCCTGGGCCTGACGCTGTGCCGGCGCGGGCGCGCGGGCTTTGCGCTCACGCCCGAGGGGCAGCGGGTCTATGAGGAGACGCTGCGCCTGCTGGCCTCGGTGCGTGGCTTTCTGGGCAGCATCGACGACATCCACGACCGCATGGGCGGACAACTCGCCGTGGCGGTGTTCGACAAGACGGCGAGCAACCCGGCCGCGCGCATCGGCGACGCCATCGCCGCCTTCACGGCCCAAGCGCCCGACGTGCAGCTGCAGCTGCATGTGGGGTCGATCAACGCCATCGAGCGCGGCGTGATCGACGGCAGCTTCCAGGTGGGCATCATCCCCGCCCACCGCAGCTCGCAGAGCCTGGTCTATTCCGACCTGTTCGGCGAGACCATGCTGCTGTATTGCGGCGCGGGCCACCCGCTGTTCGGCGCACCCCACGACGATCTGGATTGGGACGCCGTGCGCCGCTACCCGTTCGCGGGGCTGGGCTACCACTCGCCCAACATGGAGCTGAGCCACGAGGCGCGCCTGACGCGCGCGGCCACGGGGTTTGACCAGGAGTCCATCGCCACGCTGGTGCTGTCGGGGCGCTTTCTGGGCTTTCTGCCCGACCACTATGCCGAGAGCTTCGAGCGCCAGGGCCGCATGCAGCCCGTGCGGCCCGCGCTGTTCCGCTACGACTGCCGCTTCGTCAGCCTGGTGCGCCGCTCACCCGCACCCAGCCGGGCCGCGCAACTGCTGCAGCGCTGCCTGCTGCAGGCGCATGGGGTCTGACGGCCCGCCCGGGCCGCTCAAGCGCCGGGCCGCGCTGCCGATAATGCAAGGCATATGACCACCCTTGCCGCCATCGCCCAATCCGGTCTGCAGGCCGCGCAGCTGCGCCTGGACAGCAGTGCCCACAACGTGGCCAACCTGAACACCCCGGGCTTTCGGCGCCAGACGGTGGACCAGCAGGCCGCACCGGCGCCGGGCGGCGTGCAGGCGCGCGTGGCAGCGCCTGCGGCCGCGCCCGGCGTGGCGCTGGAAGCGGAGGCCGTGGAGCAGATCAGTGCCACCTATGCCTTCCAGGCCAACCTGCTGGTGTTGCGCCGCGCCGATGAGATGGCGGGCGCGTTGCTGGACGTGCGGGCGTGACGCTGTCGGTTTAGACGAAAAGTGCCTCTGGCGCTTATCTGGCAAGCGCTAATAGCTACGTAAATAAGAGCAATCGCAACCCGCTAGCCCATCATGCGGCCCGGGCGAGGTGCGCGAGTTGCTGCGCCAGCCAGTCGGTAAACGACTCCGACCGCAGGTGGGCCGGGGTCTCAGGCGGCATGCGCATGGGCGGCCTCCGCAGGGGCGTGTGCCTGTGCCTCGCGGCGCTGGCGGGCGCGCTCCCAGGCCTTTTCATGGAAGAAGAACGCCACGGCCTGCACCGTGGGCTCCAGCAGGCTGAGGGTGAGCGACGCAATCAGATTGCCCGTGACGGCATACGCCACCAGGGCGGCCACGCAGATGTGGATCACGTAATAGCTGCCGGTCTTGGCCAGCGTGGGCAGGTTGTGGCGGGCGGCGATGCGGATGCGGGACATGGTGTTCTCCTGTAGCGGTATATGGAGAATGCTAGTCATTCGCATTTGGTTTGGCCAATTGTTCCTGGCTAAGTTGCAGATAGAAACTGTCGAATCGCCGCGGATATGATGGCCGCTCTCTTTTTTTCAACCTCTCAACCGACCCGAACGGGAGCACCGCATGGCCCTCATGGACTTCATCAAGAAGCAGTTCATCGACATCCTCCAGTGGACCGAGGACGGCGATGGCACGCTGGCCTGGCGCTTCCCGATGGAGGGGATGGAAATCCAGAACGGCGGCACGCTGGTGGTGCGCGAGTCGCAGATGGCGGTGTTCGTCAACGAAGGCCAGGTGGCCGACGTGTTCGGCCCCGGCACCTACAAGCTGACCACGCAGACGCTGCCGGTGCTGACCTACCTGAAGAACTGGGACAAGCTGTTCCAGTCGCCGTTCAAGAGCGACGTGTACTTCTTCAGCACGCGCCAGCAGGTGGACCAGAAGTGGGGCACGCCCCAGCCCATCACCATCCGCGACAAGGACTTTGGCGCGGTGCGCCTGCGCGCCTTCGGCAACTATGCGTACCGCATCGCGGACCCGAAGCTGTTCCACACCGAGATCTCGGGCACGCGCGAGTCCTACCCCTCGGCGGACCTGGAGGGCCAGCTGCGCGGCCTGGTGCTGCAGAACATCAGCAACGCCATCGCGGGCAGCGGCCTGCCGTTCCTCGACCTCGCGGCCAACCAGGTGATGTTTGCCGACGCGCTGGCACACGAACTGCAGCCCGCGTTCGCCAAGATCGGCCTGAAGCTCGAATCGATGACGGTGCAGAACGTCTCGCTGCCCGAAGAGCTGCAGAAGATCCTCGACCAGAAGATCGGCATGGGCATGGTCGGCAACGACATGGGCAAGTTCATGCAGTACCAGACGGCGCAGGCCATCCCGAAGTTCGCCGAAGGCGCGGCGGGTGGTGGAAACGGTGGCGGCAGCGTGGCGGGCGATGCCATGGGCCTGGGCGCCGGCGTGGCGCTGGGCCAGGTGCTGGCGCAGAACCTGCAACAGGGCCTGCAGGGCGGCGCTGCGCCATCGGCCCCGCAGGCCGCGCCTGCTGCCGCGCCGGTGGGCGTGCGGCCCGAGGAAGTGATGGCCACGCTGGAGAAGCTGGGCGAGCTCAAGTCCAATGGCATCCTCACGCAGGAGGAGTTCGACGCGAAGAAGGCGGAGCTGCTGAAGAAGCTCATCTGACGCGCGTGCACTCTCTTTTTAGTAGCTGCCAGCGCTTGCCACACAAGCGCTGGAGGCCAAAAACACCTTAGATCCACGACGCATGGCCGACAGCGGCACCCAGCGGACCTACCGCGCGCCCTGCCCGGGCTGCGGCGCGCCGGTCGAATTCAGGAGCGCGCAATCCACCCATGCCATCTGCGCTTACTGCCACAGCACCGTGGTGCGCAGCGGCGAGGTGCTGCAGCGCCTGGGCCGCATGGCCGAGGTCTTCGACGACCACAGCCCGCTGCAGCTCATGGCCAGCGGACGCATCGCGCTGGACGGCCAGACGCTGCCGTTCACGCTGATCGGCCGCCTGCAATACCAGGGCGAGGAAGGCCGCTGGACCGAGTGGGTTGCCTTCCTGCAGGACGGCAGCACCGCCACGCTCAGCGAGGACAACGGCGCCTATGTCTTCACCCGCCCGGCCACGCTGGGGCGGGAATTGCCCGAAGCCGAGCGCTTTCGCGTCGGCATGACCACGGCCGTGGCCGGCCAGCCGTTCAGCGTGGCGGCCAATGTGCGCGCACAACTCGTCGCGGCCGAGGGCGAGGTGCCGAAGCTGCCGCCGCTGGGCACGCCGTTCCAGGTGGTGGAGCTGCGCTCGGCCGACGGCGAGGTGCTCTCCATCGACTACGGCACCCAGCCCCCCCAGGTGCAGCGCGGCCGGGCGGTGCGGCTGGAGGATCTGCAGTTCCAGGGCCTGAAGGACGAGTCCGCCAAGGAGGAAAAGGGCCGCCAGTTCAGCTGCCCCCATTGCGGCGCGCCGGTGCAGGTGCAGCTGTCCAGCACCAAGAGCTGCACCTGCCCGTCGTGCCACAGCCTGATCGACCTGAGCGCGGGTTTGGGTGGCGAGCTGCGCCATGCCGCACAGTACGAACCGGTGCAACCGCTGATCCCGCTGGGCAGCGTGGGACAGTTCGAGGGCGCGCCATGGCAGGTGGTGGGCTTTCAGCACCGCACGGGCATGGAGCCCGGGGATGACGAGCACTTCGGCTGGGAGGAGTACCTGCTGTACCACCGCCAGCGGGGCTTCCTGTTCCTGGTGGACGCCAGCGATGGCTGGAGCCTGGTGCGCCCCGCCACGGGCGCGCCGCAGCACAAGCCGGGCGCGCCCACCGCCACCTACCTGGGCACGCAGTACCGCCTGACCTCCACCTACCAGGCCGAGACCAACTATGTGGCGGGCGAGTTCTACTGGCCCGTGGAACGCGGCCAAAAGACCAGCAACAGCGACTTTGCCGCCGTGAACGGCAAGGGCCTGCTGTCGCGCGAGCAGTCGCGCAGCGAGGTCACCTGGTCGCACGGCCAGCGCATGGACTCCAGCGCCGTCGCCCAGGCCTTCAAGCTGGGCGACAAGGCGGCGCTGTTTCGCCGCCAGGACGCGGGGCCCGTCGCCGCGGGCTCTGGCATCGGCTGCGGCACGGTGATCGTGATCCTTATCGTGCTGATCATCCTGCTGGTGCTCATGAGCAACTGCTCGGGCTCTTCAGGCGGGTACTACCGCAGCTCGGGTGGCTCGTTCGGTGGCTACAGCACGGGCGGCGGCCATAAATGACGAATCTTCTGACCCCTTTTTCTCTCAACCCCTCCAAGGAGCAAACGCCATGATGGGAATCGAATGGCTTCGGCCCGCGGCCTTCCTCGGGTCCATCCTCTACGCGCTGATCGGCGTGGTCATCTTCTGGCTGTGCTTCTGGCTGATCGACAAGGTCACCCCGGCCGACCTGTGGGCCGAGATCGTGGAAAAGCAGAACCGCGCCCTGGCGATGGTGGTGGCCGCGATGTGCCTGGGCATCAGCATCATCGTGGCGGCGGCCATTCACTGAAGGCCCGGGCCGGGCAATGCCTGCACCACAATAGCGAGCTTGCCTTGCGCCCCCCGCTGCGGGCCTTTGACTGCCTGATATGCCCACCCTCGACTGGCTCAACCGCTCCACCGCCTTCACCACCGCCGCCCAGGTGCCCTACCGGCTGCTGGACACCGTCTCCACCCACGGCGATGCCGCCAGCGCGCAGGGCAACCTGCTGATCCAGGGCGACAACCTCGAAGCCCTGAAGGCCCTGCTGCCGTTTTACCGGGGCAAGGTGAAGTGCATCTTCATCGACCCGCCGTACAACACGCAAAGCGCGTTCGAGCACTACGACGACAACCTGGAGCACAGCCAGTGGCTGAGCATGATGCTGCCGCGCCTGCAACTGCTGCGTGAGTTGCTGAGCGAGGACGGCTCGATCTGGGTGACCATCGACGACAACGAGGGGCATTACCTCAAGGTGCTGATGGATGAGGTGTTTGGGCGGCGGAATTTTGTCGCGAATGTTGTTTGGCAATCGAAAGATACGCCAGGCAACAACGCGGCCGGCATGGCAGAAACGCATAACCACTTGCTCGTCGCACGGAAGTCAGGTGCGTTCAAGTTCTCCCTTCTTCCGCGTAACGAAGAGCAGTTAGCGAACTACACCAACCCGGATGATGATCCACGAGGGGCTTGGTTGGCGGCACCGTTGACACGGGCTGAGTTCAGAGAGCGCGACTATTACGCCTTGAAGAATCGAGTGGGGAAGGAAGTGTTTCCACCCAAAGGAAGTAGCTGGCGCAGGCCTCCCGACAAGATGAAGTGGCTCCAGGCTGATGACCGCATATGGTGGGGAAAGCAGGGGGACGCCGAGTTTCCGATGGAAAAAAAGTTCCTGTCGGAAGCAAAGGAAGGAGTCGTAAATAAGACGTGGTGGCCTTACGAATTCGCAGGCAGCACACGCAATGCAAGTGCGGAACTCAAGGCTTTGTTCGAAGGGCAGAAGGTTTTCGATACTCCCAAGCCGGAGAAGCTTTTGCAGAGAATCTTTGAGATCGCGACCAATCCCAACGACCTCGTCCTCGACAGCTTCCTCGGCTCCGGCACCACCGCCGCCGTGGCGCACAAGATGGGCCGGCGCTGGATCGGCATCGAAATGGGCGAACACGCCGCCACGCACTGCCTGCCCCGGCTGGAGAAGGTGTTAGCGGGCGAGCAGGGCGGAATCAGCCAGGCGGTGGGCTGGCAGGGCGGCGGCGGCTTTCGCTTCGCCCGCCTGGGCGCTCCCGTTTTTGACGCACAAGGCTGCATCCACCCCGAGGTACGCTTCGCCACGCTGGCGGCTTTTGTCTGGCAACAGGAGACGGGCACCGCCTTCGACTCCGCCAACGGCCAGGCGGGCACGCCCTGGCTCGGTACGCACTCTGTTTTTGATAGCTTCTCGCGCTTGCCTGATGCACCCGAGGCCGCAATTCCACCTGAAACCGAGCCTCCCGAGCTGGTGCTGCGCAGCCGCACGGCCTACTACCTGCTCTTCAACGGCATCCTGGGCGACAAGCGCCCGGCCAGCGGCAATGTGCTCACGCGCGCCGTCCTCGATGCACTCTTGCAACTGCACGCCGCTACGCCCCATCCCGACGCCCCGCTGGTGGTCTATGGCGAGGCCAACCGCCTGGGCCCCGAGACGCTGGCGCGTGCGCGGGTGACGTTCAAGCACATTCCGTATGACGTGAAGGCGAGGTGAATGCCATGCAGGAATTCGACACAGCGGCAGAACTTCAGCGCTGGTTGCGTGCCCAGTTTCCCCGTGAGAACGAACGCCACGAGTGGAAAGAATGGCATTCACTCAAGTCGAACATCTCGGGGCGCAAGGGCGATGACTTGGTGTCCTACATCAGTGCCTTAGCCAATATGGACGGTGGCTGCGTGGTGATTGGAGCACAGGACAAAACGCTCACACCGACCGGCATTCGGGATTTTGCCGGTTACACCGCGGAGAACGTGGTGCACCGGGTGTTGGGCAAAACGCCTGGCTTGCCGTCAATGGGGCTGCATGTGCAGGAACTGCGCGCAGGGGATACGGGCGCAGTGGTGTGGCTGGTGCACGTGCCGCGCCATGCTCCGCGCGAACTGGTGCTAGCGCACGATAAAGCATGGCAGCGCGATGGCGACAGCCTGGTGGAACTTCGCGAAGAACGGCGGCGTGCCATCTTGGCTGAGAATCTAGCGGGCGAGGATTGGAGTGCGGCCGTGGTTCCCGATGCCACGCTGGACGACCTTGACGAAGCCGCTATTGCCAAGGCGCGCGAAAAATACTTTGAGAAACACCAACGCGAACCCTGGGCTGCGCAGGTGTCGCAGTGGAGCGCCGAGAAGCTCTTAGACAAGATTGGCTTGACGATCCACGGGCGGATTACGCGTGCTGGCTTGCTGCTGCTGGGGCGCCGCGAAAGCGCCATGGCACTGCTTTCGCCTCATCCCGTCGAGATCACCTGGAAGGTGGCTGCCGAAAGGGTGGCAGAGCATTTCCACCCGCCGTTTTTGCTCACCACTACCGAGGTAGCGTTGCGCGTGCGGAACCCTAATATCAAGCTGTTCCCGGCCAATGAACTTTTGGCGGTGACTTTGCCGCGCTACGACACGAACACTGTGTTGCTCGAAGGTTTGCACAACTGCCTGGCGCACCAAGATTACGCACAATGTGGGCGTGTCGTCGTGGAGGAGTCGGCCGGGCTGGTGCGCATGATCAACCTGGGCGGTTTCTTTGACGGACAGCCCGACGAGTACGCCAGCGGGGCGCGAACGCCGGAGCGCTACCGCAACGAGCGCCTGGCCAAAGCCATGGCCGAAGTGGGCATGATCGACAAGGTGGGCTTCGGCATCCACGACATGGTGCTAGCGCAGCGGCGGCGTTTCTTGCCGCTGCCGGACTATGAAGGGTCATCCCCTCTGCGCACCGTTTTCAACGTCTATGGTCAGGAGATCGACGAGAACTACAGCCACTGGTTGATGGAGCGCACCGACCTGCCCATCGAGCATGTGCTTTGGCTCGACCGGGTGCAGAAAAAACGCAAGCTCGATGCTGCGCAGGTGGCGGAGTTACGGCGGGCGGGCTTGATTGAGGGGCGAAGCCCCAAGCTGTACATATCGGCTCAGTTGGCTGTGGCGACGGGGCAGGAGGTGGCGTATCTGAACCAGCGCCGCCCTGACGCCGACGACTACAAGGCCGCTGTGTGCAAGTTGCTCGCCATGGGACCGCAGCCGCGTGCAAAAGTTGATGAACTGCTCTTGCCCAAGCTGCAACTGTGGATTCCGGAACTGGCCCAGCGCAAGGCGTACATCAAGGCCTTGCTCAAGGAAATGTCCAAAGAGGGGCGTATCCGGAATATTGGAGGGCCCACCAAGGCGGCCCTGTGGGCGCTGGTGTCGGATGACGCGACAAACAAACCCCAATAAACCCCAATAAACCCAAACAACTTGCCTCGATCGCTTAGAAAGCTTCTTTCAAATCAATGGCTTGCATTGGGGTTTTGACCCCAATCCTCCCCAATCCTTCCCAATCCATGCCCCCCATCTCCCTCAAGACCTACCAGCAAGCCGCGCTCGACACTCTGGCCGCCTTTGCCCGCGCGGCGCGGGTCAAGGGCCCCGTGAGTGCGTTCAGCGAACTGGCGGGCCGCCCCTGGCATGCGGGGGCGTTTGGCGACGATCTGCCCTGCGTGTGCCTGCGCATCCCCACGGGCGGTGGCAAGACGGTGCTGGCCGCGCATGCCGTGCCGCTCTTGGCGCGCGAGTGGGCGGCGGTGGATGCGCCGGTGACCGTCTGGCTGGTGCCCAGTGATGCCATCCGCCAGCAGACGCTGAAGGCCTTGCAGACGCCCGGCCACCCCTACCGCGCTGCGCTGGCCGATGCCTACGGTGAGGGGCTGCGCGTGTGCGTGTTGGAGGACGTGGCCCAGATTGCCCCGCCCGAGTGGGGGCGCAACGCCATCGTGGTGGTGGCGTCGATCCAGAGCTTTCGCATCGAGGATGCGGGCCAGCGCAACGTGTACAGCTTTTCAGAAAGTTTCGAGCCGCATTTCAGGGGCGTGGACGAGCGGGCGCTGGGCCGCCTGCGCGAGCTGCCCGACGCGCTGGTGACGCACGAGGATGTGGAGCGCGACGCCACCGGCGTGCTGGCAGGCTTTGCGGGCCAGCCGCGCTGGAGCCTGGCCAACTGGCTGGCGCTGCACCAGCCCCTGCTCATCGTGGACGAGGCGCACACCGCCAAGACGGACAAGAGCTTCACGGCGCTGCAGCGGCTCAACCCCTCGTTCATCCTGGAGCTGACGGCCACTCCCATTGCCGCCAAGACCAACGTGCTGTACCACGTCAGTGCGCAGGAGCTCGCGGCCGAGGACATGATCAAGCTGCCCATCGTACTGGCCGAGCACCCCGAGGGCTGGCCCGCCGCCGTATTCGGCGCGGTGCAAACCCAGCGCAAGCTGGAGGCCGAGGCACTGAAGGACGAGGCGGCGGGCGCGGGCTATGTGCGGCCCATCGTGCTCTTTCAGGCCCAGAACGCGGGCGAAGAAATGCCGCCCGAAAAGCTGCGCGATTATCTGGTCGATGAACTGAAGCTGCCGGCCCATCAGGTGGTCGTGGCCACCGGCAAGGAGCGTGGCCTGGATGACATCCCCCTGGCGGCGCGCGACTGCCCGGTGCGCTACGTCATCACCGTGCAGGCGCTGCGCGAGGGCTGGGACTGCCCGTTTGCCTATGTGCTGTGCAGCCTGCAGAAACTGAGCAGCGCCACGGCGGTGGAGCAACTGCTGGGCCGCGTGCTGCGCATGCCCTACGCTGCGCGCCGGGGGCGCGAGGCGCTCAACCGCGCCTACGCCCATGTGTGCGCGGCGGAGTTCTCGCAGGCGGCGCACGCACTGGCGGATCGACTGATCGAGCACATGGGCTTTGAAGCGCTGGATGTGGCGAGCATGATCGCGCCACCGAGCAGCCTGCCGCTGTGGGACAACGATTTGGAGAAAAATCAGGCTCCAGCGCCCATCCAGCAAGCGCCAATAGCTACAAATTTTGAAGCAATTGCCGCCTCACCCAAGCTGTTGGCCCTGCCTGGCGTGCAGCAGCGGGCGATTGCCGGCGTGCAGCAGGTGGTGGTGACCGGCCACATCGGCCAGGACACCGAAGCGCTGCTGCTGGCCCAGGTGCGCGGCGCCAAGAAGCAGGAGCAAGTGCGCGAGCAGGTGGCACAGCACAACGCGCTGGTGGCGGCGCAAGCTGCGCCCGCATCGCGCAACATGCCCTTTGCGCCATTACCCACGCTGGGTTATCGGCTTGACGCGCAGGCCCCCCTGTGGCCGCTGGAGCGCGAGGCGGTGCTGGAGGCCGTGGAGCTGGACCTGCTGGCGCCGCAGGCGGTGCAGTTGCCCAGCTTTCAGGTGGCGCAGGAGTCGGACGTTTTCGAGATCGGCATGGACGGCGCCCGCGTGGCGCTGCGCCTTGCGGGCAGCGCGCAAATGGCCATGGACTGGGAGAGCAGCAGCATCGATGCCGACACCCTGGTGGGTTGGCTGGACCAGTCCCTGTTCAAGGCACCTGAACTGGCCGGGTTCACGCAGAGCCAGCGCCGCGCCTACCTGGCTGCCGTGGTGAACCACCAACTGCACGGCTGCGGCGTGCCGCTGGTGGTGCTGGCGCAGGCGCGCTTCAAGCTGACACGCGCCATCGAGGCTCATGTGGGCGACCTGCGCGAGGCGGCCACGCGGCGTGCCTTTCAGCAACAGGTGCTGGGTCTGGGGGATGGCGGTGCATGGCTGATCGAGCCCGATTGGGCGCACCCGCATGTGTTCGAGCCGGGCCGCTATCCCGCGCCCGTGGCCTCGCGTTACGGCGGGCGCTATCAGTTTGGCAAGCACTACTTCCCGGTGCTGGCCGATCTGAAGGATGGCGGGCAAGAGTTTCAATGTGCGCAGCTCATCGACCGCCACCCGAAGGTGCGCCACTGGGTGCGCAACCTGGACACCGCGCCCTGCGGCTTTGGCCTGCCCACCTCGCGCGGGCGCTTTTATGCCGACTTCGTGGCCGAGCTGGTGGACGGGCGCGTGGCACTGCTGGAGTTCAAAGGCGCGCACCTGCTGAACGACCCTTACGAAATCGAGAAACGCCAGGTCGGAGAGCTGTGGGCGCGCACCAGCGGCGCCCGCGCGGTGTTTGGCTGGCTAACCATCGAAGGCTTGGCGCAGCAACTGGACACGGCGCTGGCATGAGCACTCCTGGCGGCGCCCCTGGCATCACAACCCCGGCCGTACCCCTGCCGGGCCCCCGCCCCATCGACATCGCGCTGCTCGCCAGCGTGTTCGTGGTGGCCGCCTGCGGCCTGCTGTACGAGCTGGCGGCCGGGGCGCTGGCGTCGTATGTGCTGGGCGACTCGGTGCTGCAGTTCTCCACCGTCATCGGCACCTATTTGTTCGCCATGGGCGTAGGCTCGTGGCTGTCGCGTTACTTCGAGCGGCAGTTGCCCGCGCATTTCCTGCGCATCGAGTTGCTGGTGGCGCTCATCGGCGGGGCGCTGCCTGCCGTGCTGTTCCTGGCCAATGCCTACGTGCCCAGTGCGTTCCGCGTGCTGCTGTACGGCATGGTGCTGCTGGTGGGCACGCTGGTGGGCTTGGAGATCCCGCTGGTCATGCGCATCCTCAAGCGCAATGTGCAGCTCAAGGACCTCGTGAGCCAGGTGCTCACCTTCGACTATCTTGGCGCGCTGGCCGTGTCGATGGCGTTTCCGCTGCTGCTGGTGCCGCAACTGGGGCTGGTGCGCACGGGGCTGCTGTTCGGCTTCATGAACGCGGCCGTGGCCGTGTGGGCGCTGTGGCTGTTCCGGCATGAGCTGCGGCGCTTTGGCGCGCACGCGCTGGCCTGTGCGCTGGTGCTGGCGGCCCTGCTGGCGGGGCTGCTGGGGGCCGAGCACATCACGCGCTTTGCCGAGGACAAGTTCTACCAGGACCGCATCGTGCTCAGCAGCGCCTCGCCCTACCAGCGCATCGTGGTCACGCACGGGCGCGCGGGGCATCGCCTGTACCTGAACGGCAACCTGCAGTTCGCCGAGCGCGACGAATACCGCTACCACGAGGCCCTGGTGCACCCCGTGATGGCCGCGCACGGTCATCCGAAGCGCGTGGCGGTGCTCGGCGGCGGCGACGGCATGGCCGTGCGCGAGGTGCTCAAGTACCCCTCGGTGGAGTCGGTCACCCTGGTCGAGCTGGACCCGGCGATGACGCAGCTCTTCGGCAGCCACCCCACGCTGCGGCAGCTGAACGGCGATGCGCTGGCGTCACGCAAGCTCACCATCGTCAACACCGATGCCTTCCAGTGGCTGCAACAGGGAGATGACACCTATGACGTGATCGTGGTGGACTTTCCCGACCCCACCAACTTCGCCATCGGCAAGCTCTACACCAACAGCTTCTACGCCCTGCTGGACCAGCGCCTGGCCGCCAGCGGCTATGCGGTGGTGCAGACGACCTCGCCGCTGGTGGCGCGCAGGAGCTTCTGGACGGTGGTCACGACCATCGAGTCCGTGGGCCTGCAGGCGCGGCCCTACCACGCGCATGTGCCGAGCTTTGGCGAGTGGGGCTTCGTCATCGCCAGCCGCCGCCCCTGGCGCGTGCCGGCCGAGCTGCCCGCGGGGTTGCGCTTTCTGGACGCGGCCGCGCTGCCCCTGCTGTTCGACTTCCCGCGGGACATGGCGCGCGTGCCCGCCGAGGTCAACCGCCTGTCCAACCAGGTGCTGGTGCACACCTACGAACAGGAGTGGGGCCAGGTCGCCCACTGATCCCTGGGCCGATGCTGCGGGACGACCCCGCCCCTGCCCCTGCCGGCGGTGTCTGACGAACCCGGCCGGGGCCGATGCCGTACAGTGGGCGGCCCATGTCCAACCCCGCCCACACTCCTTTCTCTCCCCGCCGGCGCCAGTTGCTGCAGGCCGGCGCCGCCCTGGCCGCGGGGCTCGGCCTGCCCGGCTGCGACAAGCCTGCGCCGGCCGACGTGCTGGGCGGTTACACCGGCATCGACATGGCGCGCGGCCATGCGCTGCGCGACCGGCTGGCCGAGGGCGCGCCCTACACGCCCGATATCGTGCGCCGCACCCAGGTGGTGATCGCGGGTGGCGGGGTGGCCGGGCTGGCGGCCGCACGCGCGCTGCGCCTGGCGGGTGTGGATGATTTCCAGTGCCTGGAGATGGAGGACCAGCCCGGCGGCAACAGCCGCGCCGGCAGCGTGAACGGCATTGCCTGCCCGCTGGGCGCGCATTACCTGCCCGTGCCCGGAGAGCATGCGCGCGAGGTGCAGGACCTGCTGGAGGAGCTGGGCCTGCGCCAGCGCGTGGCCGGCCGCTGGCGGTATGACGAGCGCCACCTGAGCCACAGCCCGCAGGAGCGCCTCTACTTCCAGGGCCACTGGCAGGAGGGCCTGCTGCCCGTCGCCGGGGTGGGGGAGTCCACGCTGGCGCAGTACCGGCGCTTTGCCGAGCAGGTGGCCGCGCTTTCGCGCGGCGTGCGCTTCACCATGCCGGTGCTCAAGAGTTGGGTGCCCAATAAGCCGTTGGCGCCCGCCCATCAAGCGCTGGATGCTATGACTTTCGATGCGTGGCTGGCGCAGCAGGGCCTGGATGACGCCCACCTGCGCTGGTACCTGGACTACTGCTGCCGTGACGATTACGGCGCCGGCACGGCGCGCGTCTCGGCCTGGGCCGGCATCCACTATTTCGCCAGCCGCCACGGCTTTCATGCCCCGGGCCTGGAGGCCGATGCCGGCGATGAGCGCGAAGGCGTGCTCACCTGGCCCGAGGGCAACGGCTGGCTCACCCAGCGCCTGGCCGCGCCGCTGGTGCAGGGCGGTCAGTTGCGCACCGGCGCCAGCGTGCTGCGCATCGCCGAGACGCGCCGCGGCGTGGAGGTGGATGTGTACCTGCACGCCACCGACAGCATCGAGCGCTGGCAGGCGCGCCGCTGCATCGTGGCGCTGCCGGTGTACGTCGCCGCGCGCGTGGTGCAGCCCGCGCCGGACTTCCTTGCCCAGGCCGCGCGCCGCCTGCAATGGGCGCCGTGGCTGGTGGCCAATATCCATGTGAGTGCGCCGCTGGCCGACCGCGAGGGCGCCGCGCCCGCGTGGGACAACGTGCTCTATGCCGACCCCGTGCCCGGCGGCCTGGGTTACGTGCATGCCGGCCACCAGCGCCTGGACCCGCGCGCCGCCGCCAGCGGCCCCACGGTGCTCACCTACTACCAGGCGCTGGGCGACGTGCCGGGCGCCCGCCAGCAGCTGGCAGAGCAACCCTGGACGCACTGGCGCAGCGCCATCCTGGCGGCCCTGTCCGTGCCCCACCCGGACTTGCCCGAGCGCGCCACACGCATGGAGATCACACGCTACGGCCACGCCATGTCCATCCCCGTACCGGGCACGCAGGCTTTTTTGAGCCAAATCGGCCTCTCGCGCTTGTCTGGCAAGCGCTACCAGCTATTCAATGGAGAGCGTGTTCCCGTGCCGCCCACGCCGGGCACGCAGCGCCTGCTGTTCGCGCACGCCGACTGGTCGGGCTACTCGGTGTTCGAAGAAGCCTTCACGCGCGGCCATGCGGCGGGGCTGGCGGTGCGCTGGTAGGCAAAGCACGGAGCGCTGAGCCACGGTTGCTTTGCGCATGCGCGCCTCAGCGGGCGTTCTCTTTGCGGCGGGCGATCCGCCGCAGCCCTTCCAGCCAGACCACGCTCAAGGCCAGCACCCCTGCGCCCGCGCCCCAGGCTGCAAGGCCGGCAGGGGCCAGGCCCATCAGCGCACGCAGAGCGGGAATGCCCAGGAGCGCTGCCAGCAACAGGCCCACGGCCGCCGCCATGGGGACCAGCCAGCGGTTGGCGCGCGGCTGAAGCATCAGCAGCGACCGCGTCGGGTCACGCTGCGCCTGGATGAGCAGCAGCACGCACACCAGCAGTGTGCCCAGCACCACGGCGCGGCCCGGGGCGGCCTCCCAGCCCTGGGCATGCAGCCAGGCTTGCGCCCCCAGCAGCAGCGCGGCCACGCCCAGGCCTTGTGCCAGGGGCCACAGCAGCGCACGCAGGGCAAAGGGCGAGTCCTGCACCGGGCGGGCAGGGCGTTGCATGGTGTCCGCCTGCTCGGGCTCGGCCTCGAAGACGACGGAGCAGGCCGGGTCGATGAGCAGCTCCAGCAGCACGATGTGCACCGGCAGCAGCAGCGCGGGCCAGTGCAGCAGGGTAGGCACCAGCGCTAGCGCGACGATGGGCACGTGCACGGCGAAGACGAAGCGTGTGGCCTTGCGCACGTTGTCGTCAATGCGCCGCCCCTGGCGGATGGCGGCGACGATGTGTGCAAAGCTGTCTTGCAGCAGCACCAGGGCCGCGGCCTCGCGCGCCACATCGGTGCCGCGCTCGCCCATGGCGATGCCCACGTCGGCGGCCTTGAGCGCGGGGGCGTCGTTCACGCCGTCACCGGTCATGGCGAGGCCGCGGTGTATAACCCCAGCGCCGGTCTTTGCGCCATTCCTGATCTATGCAAGTGAGCAGTTCCCCTCCGTTTTTTGAACATCAGCATGAGCGCCTGGAGGCGCAGCTGCACGCCCATCTGCTGGATGTCGTGGGTGCGGATTTCGATAGCGCGCTGCAGCGCTTGCAGCGCTGGCGCGCCGACCTGGCCCAGCACATCGAGATCGAAAATACGCGGCTACTGCCCCATGTGCCGCCGGGTGCCCGCTGGGCCGCGCGGGTGTACCTGGTGGAGCACGACCGTATCGCGCTGCTGGCCGACGAGTACCTGCTGAAGGTGCGGGCAATGGCGCAGCAGCCGCCGCAGGGCGAGCAGGCCCGCCGCGCTGCGGTGCTGGGGCTGCTGGATGCGGCGCATGCGCTGCGGCATGTCCTGGAGCATCACCATGAGCGCGAGCACCAGGCGCTGGCGCATGAATTGCCCGAAAGCCTGCAGGCTGCGGCGTGGAATGGCGTGGAGCCCGGCGGCGCATAAGCGGCCTCGTGGGTTCCAGCTCCTTGCCTCGTCCCGTCAGACCTCCGTCTGCGCCGCGGCCACCCAGCGCAGGCCCCTGCCGCGGCTGAAGTAGTAGTCGCCCTGGGGGCTGATGACGACGGCGCGGCAGGCGGCAGGGTCCGAAAAATACTGCCACCCGTGGGCGCGCTCCTGGGCGCTTGCGTTGTTGGGGATGGCCTGCATGCCCTGGCCTGCGTTGTCGTCGCAGCGCGTGACCATGGCGCGCTCACGCGGGTGGCGGCGGTCCTGGTGGTGGTCGCGGTCCCCGGCAAATGCGGGGGCGCCGAGGGCGGCCACCAGCATTCCGATCGCGGCGAGAGAGAAGGTGGTGCGCATGATGAACTCCTTTGTGCCCGGTGATTGCAGCCGAAAGTGACTGTGCCTGCAGTCTGCGCGGGAGGCGGTGAATCAGTGCTGAACGCTGGATTCACCTGCCGTTCATACCCCGCTCGCCGGTGCGCCCGAGCCGAACCGGCCCAGCCCCAGCGTGATCAGTCCGTTGCCGCGCCTCAGCATCCACAGCGCCTCCAGCCCCATGCGCTGGGCCAGCGCCAGCCCTTCGCCGGGGCCGGCCACCAGCAGTGCGGTGGCCCAGGCGTCGGCGTGCATGCACTGGCGCGCCAACACCGTAACAGAGGCGACCTCGTTGCGCACGGGGGCGCCACGGCGCGTGTCCATGGTGTGCGCCAGCCGTGCGTCGCCTACCTGGAGATAGTGCCGGTAGTCACCCGAGGTCGCCACAGCCAGGTCCTGCAGTTCGACCACGCTGTGCACGGCGCGGCGTTCGGTCTCGGGGCTTTCCACCGCGACGGCCCAGGGTTGGCCATCGGCCTGGCCGCCCACGGCGCGCAGCTCGCCGTCCAGCGCCACCAGGGCGTGCGGTACGCCGTTCTGCCGCAGCACGTCGGCCATGCGGTCCACGGCGTAGCCCTTGGCGATACCGCACAGGTCCAGGTGCACGGGTGCGTGCTTGCGGGCGCGCAGCATGCCGCTGTCCAGCTCCAGCGCCTCGTACGTGGGGATGCGCGCGACAGGTGCCGCGCTGGTGGCTGTGCGGATCGCCTCGGCGTCGGGAGCGTCGCGCACCGCTCCAAAGCCCCAGGCATCGACCAGCGCACCCGCGGCCGGGTCGAAGGCGCACGCACTCAGGCGGCAGACGTCCAGCGCGCAGACCAATACTTCCAGGATTTCAGCGGGCAGCGTGACCCAGGCCCCCACGGGGGCGTGGTTCAAGCGGTTGAGATCGCTGCCCGGCAGCCAGGGCGACATCTGCGCATCCACGAGTTGCACGGCGGCGGCCAGCGCGGTTTGCAGCGCCTGCACATCGGTGTCCGGCGCCGCATCGCAGGTAACCGACCAGCGCGTGCCCATGGTGGGGCCATGCAGCGCCAGCCGCCGCGGGTCAGAACAGGTCTTCGGCATAGCGTCCCTGCTCTTTCAGTTGCGCCAGGCTCTGGCCCTGCGGGCCCAGCAGCGCATCCAGCACCTGTGCCACGCCCTGGGCCATGGCGCGGCTGCCGCACACACGCACGAGGGCGCCCTGCGCGATCAGTGCAAGCACCTGCGTGGCATCGCGGCGCAAGACTTCCTGCACGTAGCCACCGCCCGGTGTACGGGAGAACGTGGTGTGCAGCCCGGCCAGGCGGCCGTCGGCCTGCCAGGACGGGAGCTCGGTGCCGAAGTAGAAGTCCCGTTCGGGATGGCGCGCGCCGTAGTACAGGTGCATGGGGCGGTGGCGCGTGTTGTCGCGTATGAAGCCTGCCAGTGGCGCCACGCCCGTTCCCGCGCCGATCAGCAGTACCGGCGCGCGGCCCGCGGGCAGCACGAAGCCCGGGTTGGAGCGGATGAACGCCTGCACACTGTCGCCCGCCTGCAGCGCATGCAGGTGGCTGGAACACACGCCGCCGGGCATGCGGCGCACGCAGATTTCCACGAAGCCGTCGCGCGTGCCGCTGGCCAGCGAGTAGTAGCGCGGCACGGCCTGGCCGGGCGCGACGATGCCGATCAGGTCGCCCGCGGCGAAGCGGGGCAGGCCGCGGGCGGGCAGGGCAAAGCGCAGGATGGCCGCGGGTTCGCCCGCGCCGCCCGGAAAGTCCTGCCGCGCGGCGAGCGTCAGTGCCACCGTGCGCGGCAGGCGCGGCTGGTAATCGATCTGCAAGGGCAGACCCAGTGCTTGCGACAAGGCCCGTCCCCAGCGTGCGAACTCCTGCGCGGACTGCTGATGGATGCGCTCCAGCGGCAGCAGCGTGGGCCAGCCCTGCGCGCACAGCGCCTGCTCCAGCGCCTCGGCATACGCGCAGAAGGCGGGAAACTGCCGGTCGCCAAAGCCCAGTACCGTGACTTGCGCTCCCGTGACGGGCTGGCGCGTGATGGCGTCCAGCGCGCGCGCCGCATGGGCCGGCGGCTGGCCGTCGCCATAGGTGGCCGCCAGCACATAGACCTGGCGTGCGGTCGGTGGCACGCGCCAGTGCTCCAGTGCCGTGGTGTGCACGCGCTGGCCTGTGGAGACCAGTGCGGCATGCAGGGCCTGGGCAAAGCCCCAGGTGGTGCCGCCTTCGCTGGCCACGAAGACCAGGCTGTCGGCTTGCGCGAGCGGGCTGTTGTTGGCCATGCGGGGGCGGCTGCGACGGGCCTGCCACCACAACACCACGCCCGTGATCCAGAACAGCGGGATGCTGGCTCCCATGACGCCCAGCACCAGCGCCCAGACCCACGCGCCTTCGCCGGTGTGCAGCAGCAACGCCCAGTCGTGTACGCGCTGCGCCGCCGTGGCGTCCTGCCAGGCCAGGGTCTGGCCGCTGTAGCGGTCTACCCAGCCCTGGCCCTGCGCGGTGGTCACGCGCCAGGTGTCTTGCGGATCGTCGGCCGCCGGCAGATTCAGCTTGCGCAGGTCCTGAACGCGCAGCTCCTGCAGCAGGGGCAATTGGTCGGCGCGCAGGGCGGCCTGGCTGCCCTGTACGGAGGCCACGTCGGGCTCTGCCAGGGCATCCAGCGGCAGCAGGCCGAAGGTGGCGGCGCTCATGACCAGGGCGGCAGCGGCGGACACCGCCAGCACCAACAGGATGACCCGTCCCGCCAGCACGTGCAGGCGCTGCGCCAGCGTGCCGCGCACCGGGCCGGCCAGTTGCCGCCAGCCGCCCATGCGGCGCAGCAGCAGCACCAGCCCCGAGACCGAGAGCACCAGCATGGCGAGCGCCACCACGGCCGCGGTCATGCGCCCGGCGTCGCCCAGCAGCAGGGAGCGGTGCAGGTTCTTCACCCAGCGTGGCAGCAGTGAGGGCTCATAGCCCCCAGCACGCGGCCGTCCACAGGGTCCACACGCAGGGCCTGGGCCTGGCCGTTGTCAAAGGCATGCACCACGATGCCGCCGGAGGGCAGGTGGCGGATTTCCTCCGCGCCGGGCACGCTGGTCTGTACGCGCTGCACCAGGGTTGCCACGGGCAGGTCCTGCGCCGGGGAAGCCGCCTGCCACGCGTTGCGCAGCGGGTCGAGGGCCAACAGCGTGCCCGTAATGCCCAGCACCAGCGCGAGCGTGCCGGCCACCAGGCCCAACCAGCGGTGGATCTGCCGCCAAACCATGGATGCCCCTCGCTTATTTCAGTTGGTAGGTGAATGACTGGATGTACTGCTTGCCTGCCTGCGGCTTGCCTGCCTGGGCGGTGGACAGGGGCACGCGGATCTCCGACGGGCTGTCGCGCATGTCCTCGGCGGCAGCGTCGATGCGGATCTCGTAGCCCGCGTCGAGCAGCGCGTCGGCCAGGTCGGCCGTCACCTTGAGCGTGCGGCCCGCGCCCACGCTGGCGCCGGTCACGCCCTGCAGGCGCTTGCCGTCCTTGGCGGACAGGCGGTTCCAGTCGGCCAAGTGCTTGTAGTACTTGGCCTTGCCGCCGGCCACCCACAGCGTGCCCGCGTAGGCGCCCTTGGCGTCGGTGAGGTAGACGGCGAGGTAGGCGCCGTCGCCTCCGTAGTTCTTGAGGGTGGTCGAGAGCGTGACCTCGCGGCTGTGTGCCAAGGCGGGCAGGGTCAGCGCGCAGGCGGCGGCCACGGTGGTCAGCAGGGGTTTGGTGCTGGACATGGAGGTTCTCCGGTAAGAGCGTGTGGATGATTCAAAGGGTCATTCGATCTGGCTGCGTGGCGTGGTGCCGGGCGTCAGTACGGGGTTTTGGGCCGGCGCCGTCAGGGGTGCCGCAGTGTCCTGGGCGGGAGCCGCATCGCGGGACGGGGTGCGATCGCGCTCGCGCCGGCGTTCGCGCTCAGGTTCATGGCTGCCATCGCGCAGTTTCATCTTCACCACGCGCAGCGTCTGGGGGTCCAGCTTGGCCTTGAAGGCACGGCCCTGGGCGTCGCGGCCGCGCACTTCGTAGCAGCCGTCATCGATCTTGAGGCGCTGCACCTGCCAGCCCTGGGCGGCCGCGTGCCGCATCACGGCGTCGCGTGACTGCCAGTGCTGCACGGGGGCCTCGCAGTCATCGTCCGCCAGCGCAGGGGCTGCTGCCAGGGCCAGGCACAGGGCCAGCAACGGGGTCGGGTGTTTCATGGAAAGCTCCTTTCGGTGGATCAACGCATGGCAAAGGACTCGCGGTGCACGCGCCACGGGCGGGGGCCGCTGGCGTGCGCGTGCAGCGCATCGCCCAGACCCTGCGGACCGCAGAACCAGATGTCCAGCGGGCCGGGGGTGGCCTCCAGGTCCTGGGGCCTGAGGCGCTGGCCCTGGGCGTCGCCGTGCACCGTGAGCGTGACCGGTGGTTGGGCCTGCGCGCACAGCGTGCGCAGGCGCGGCAGCAGCGGATCGGTGGCGGCGTCGCGGGTGCAGTAGTGCATCTGCACCGGCTGCAGTTTGGAGGGCCCTGGCGTGGCGCCCGGCTGCCGGGCTTCCAGCAGCGCCAGGAAAGGCGTGATGCCGACGCCACCCGCCACCCACACCTGTTGGCGGCGGTGGCGGCCCCGGCCGTCGAAGCAGCCGTAGGGGCCTTCGATGTCCACGCGCTGCCCGGCCTGCAGGCGTCGGCCCAGGGTGCGGGTGTAGTCGCCCAGTGGCTTGATGACCAGACGCAGCAATGGCTCGCCTTGCGCACTGGTGCCCAGGCTGCCCGGTGCGCTGGCGATGGTGAAGGGGTGCGCGCCTTCCGACGCATCAAAGCGCACGAAGGCGAACTGCCCCGCGCGGTGGCCCGGCCAGCTTGCCGGCAGGGCGCAGATCACCTCAATGGGCGCCGCCGCGCCGCCATCGCCCAGCGTGCGCACCGCATGGATGTGGCCGGCGTGGCTGCGTGCGCGGCCGATCCAGCCGGCCAGCGACCACACGGCGGCCAGGCTGCCCAGCGCCAGCAACGTGCCCATCAGCAGGCCCAGCGGGAGCGTCCAGAAGGTCAGCGGCATCAGCGCCACGGTATGCAGCGTGAGCGCCAGAAACACCAGCGGCATGGCGCGGTGCAGGAAGCGCCACGGCTTGTAGGCCAGCAGCCGGGTCAGCAGCGTGATGGCCACCATGGCCAGCAGCAGGTAAAAAGCCATCTCGCCCAGGTCCTTGGCAAAGCCCCGGGCGTCGGTGAGCCTGGGCAGAACGGCGTCGCGTGCCGGCCGGCCGGCGCGGCCCCACAGGCCCTTGATCCAGTCGCTGGATGCATCGGCGCCCCAGTGCAGGATGGCCGTCAGCGCCGCACCGATGCCGGCCCACTTGTGCAGGCGGTAGACCTGGTCCATGCCGCCCAGCGGGCGCTCCAGCCAGGGCAGGCGCAGCGCCAGCACCATGGCCAGTGCCATCAGGCCGATGCTCCACAGACCCGAGAGATACAGCGCCTGTTGGCGCAGCTGCCACCAGCCAGTGGCTGCCCCCTGTGCATCCACAAGGGGGGACACGCCCAGCTCGGGCGGCAGTACCGCGAGCCAGGCCAGGGTGATGGCCAGCAGCCAGCCTCCCAGGACGATCTTGATGCGCATGGCGTTTCCTTCTTGTGCGTTGAGCAAGTGGCCCGCCACGGGTGTGTGGCGAGCGGCTTGGCAACGATTCTGGAAAAGCCACGATGAACTCGTGCTGAAGGCCGCGTTCATGCGACATTCATCGACGTGCACGTATAAAAAACGCCCATGAACGCCTTGCGCCGCCCCTTCGTCCTGATGGCCCTTGCGGTGGCCGCCGCCACCGCGGGCACTGCCGCGCAGGCCGCCGAGCGCGGCCATGGCGACCATGACCTGGCGCGCCAGGCGCTGGAGCGCGGCCAGGTGCTGCCGCTGCGTACCGTGCTCGAGAAGGTCGAGCGCGAGTACCAGGGCCAGGTGCTCAAGGTGGAGTTCGAGCATGATGACGGTCGCTTCCTCTACGAGATCCGCCTGCTGCAGCAGGACGGCCGCATGGCCAAGCTGAAGATCGACGCGGTCGATGGACGTGTGCTGCAGATCAAACGCAAGGAACATTGATGCGCATCCTCGTCGTGGAAGATGAACCTACGCTGCGGGACCAACTGGTGCAGGCGATCGCCGCGGCGGGCCACACGGTGGAAGCCGCCAGCGACGGCGCGCAGGCCCACTACCTGGGCGAGGTGGAAGACTTTGACGCCGTGGTGCTGGACCTGGGCCTGCCCGTGCTGGACGGCCTGTCGGTGCTGCGCCGCTGGCGCGCCGCGGGGCGCAACATGCCGGTGCTGATCCTTACCGCGCGCGCCGCCTGGCATGAGAAGGTGGCGGGCATGGACGCGGGCGCAGACGATTACCTCGCCAAGCCCTTTCACATGGAGGAGCTGCTCGCGCGCCTGCGTGCGCTGCTGCGCCGTCTGGGGGAGCACGCCAGCGCGCAGTGGCAGTGCGGCCCGATCTGGCTGGACACGCGCCAGGCGCGCGTGCTGGTGGACGGCCAGCCGCTCACGCTCACCAGCCACGAGTTCAAACTGCTGTCGCTGCTGATGCAGCGCAAGGGGCAGGTGCTGTCGCGCACCGAGTTGTCCGAGCACATCTACCCGCACGACAGTGATCGTGACTCCAACACCATCGAGGTCTTCGTGGGCCGCCTGCGCAAGAAGCTGCCGCCGGGCAGCATCGAGACCGTGCGCGGCCTGGGCTACCGGCTGGCCGAGGCCGGCGCCACGGCATGAGGGTGGGCGGCTCTCTGCGCCTGCGCCTGCTGGCGGGCACGCTGGCGTGGATGCTGCTCAGCATCGCGCTCGCGGGCTGGGCGCTGCGCACCTTGTTCCAAGACCACATCACCCAGCAGCTACAGGCGCAACTGGTGGTGCAGCTCGACCAGCTCAGTGCCTCGGTGGAATGGACCCCGCAGGGCGGCACGGCCGTGGCGCCGCTGGCCGGTGATGCGCGGCTGGCGCAGCCGCTGTCGGGCCTGTATTGGCAGGTGGACCAGGTGGGCGCGGCGCCGCAGGCCGCCGTGGCGCGCTCGCGCTCGCTGTGGGACCAGGTGCTGGCGCTGCCGCCCGTGCCGGGCGACTACCCTGCGCGCGGCTACCGCGTGCTGCAGCTGCACGATGCGCAGGGCCATGCGCTGCTGTCCGTGGCGCGCACTCTGCAGCTGCCCGAGGACGACGCTCCGCCGCTGCGCCTGGTCGTGGCGGGCGACACGGCCCTGCTGGCCGAGCCGCTGCAGCGTTTCACCCACCTGCTGCTGATCGCACTGGGCTTGCTGGCGCTGGGCCTGGCCATCGCCGTGGTGGTGCAGTTGCAGCTGGCACTGCGCCCGCTGCAACTGCTGCGCGAGCAGCTGGCCACCGTGCGCGGCGGGCGCGCCGCGCGGCTGGAAGGGTGCTTCCCGCAGGAGCTGCAGCCGCTGGTCAATGAGTTCAACCATGTGCTGGCCGAGAACGCCGACATGGTGCAGCGCGCGCGCACCCAGGCGGGCAACCTGGCGCATGCGGTGCACACGCCGCTGTCCATCCTGGCGAATGCCGCGGCACAAGAGAGCACGCCGCTGGCGCAGCTGGTGACCGAGCAGGTGGCCAGCGCGCGCCGCCAGGTGGACTACCACCTCGCCCGCGCCCGTGCCGCCGCCGCCGTGCGCGCCACGGGGCTGCGCACGCCGGTGCTGGCGCCGCTGCAGGCCCTGCTGCGCACCATGCAGCGCCTGCATGCCGACCGGCAGTTGGCGTTCGAGCTGGCGCCAAAGGCGCAGGATGGCGCCTTTCGCGGCGAGGAGCAGGATCTGTACGAACTGCTGGGCAACCTCATCGACAACGCCGGCAAGTGGGCGCGCACGCGCGTGGTGGTGGATGTGCGGCGCGAGGGCGATCTGCTGTGCTTCACCGTGGACGACGACGGCCCCGGCATTCCCGAAGCGCTGCGCGACCGCATGTTCGAGCGCGGCGTGCAGTTGGACGAGCAGCGCCCCGGCTCGGGCCTGGGGCTGGACATCGTGCGCGCGCTGGCGCAGACCTATGGCGGCAGCGTGCAGGCGCAGGCCTCGCCGCTGGGCGGGGCGCGGCTGCGCCTGTGCCTGCCGGCGGCGGACTGAAGCACCGCTTCCTAGGGCCTGTTCACACTATTTTTGCCAGATGCGTTGCAATCCAAAGCGCCAGGCGCTAGGCGCCAAACGAGGCTGGGGTGCGGCCCCAGCGAGGCTTGGCAACGACGCGGATGGCGCTTTGGGTTGCAACCCGAAGGGAAGGCCATGGAAACGGCGCCCCTCGTTGTTGCGTTTCTAGCCAAGGCCCCGGCCTTGGCGTCGTCACGCGCCTAGATGGGCGCCGTTTCCATGGTCTTCGCACTGGCAAAAATAGTGTGAACAGGCCCTACTGGCCATGCCAATGAAATCCGGCGCAATGCCCTGCTATAACTCCCCCCTTATCGAGCACAGAGGGGACGGAGCAAATGACCAACGAACAACAACAGCTTCAAACGCTGCTGCTCAACCTGCTGCCAGCAGACCACACCACCGTGGGCAATATCACGCTGCTGGAGCAGTTTCTGGCCGCCGCCCAGGCCGCCGGGCACCAGCCCCTCCCCACGGAAGCAGACTTCAAAACCGCACGCGAAGCGCTGGTGGCTGCCGGCCTGGCCGTCAAAGGCAAAGGGCGCGGCGGCGCCACCGCCCGGGCCACCGGCGCGCAACGGCCAGACTTTGCGCTCGATGCCCCTACCGCACCCGCCCCTGCAGCCGCCGACAAGCAGCCCAAAGCACCCAAAGCCAAACCCAGCCTCAAGCAGCCTGACAACGGCGACACCCAGGTGCTGGCCTACCGCCACCCCGACCGGCGCAAGAACAATCCCGAAGTGGGCCTGGTGAACGCCGAAAGCGACCCCGAGCAACCCAAAACCCGCTGGGCCTACGACCCGCACCTAGACCCTGCGCTGCAATTTGACAGCGCCCGCGCCCAGGCCGACGCGCTGATTGCCGATGCCTTGGCCGGTAACGACCCCGCCGCCATGCGCCATGCGTTGCAAACCTTGCAGCGTATGGGTGCGCCCTATTTGCAATGGACGGGCAAGGCCGAGCGCACCAGCTTTGAAGTGGACACCGTGAGCCTGCACGTACACGAGCGCATCGACGCCATGAGCATTCTGAGCAGCGTCGGTAAGCGCCAAAACGCTAGCAATTCAGTAGCTGCTAGCGCAGGGGGGACGGGCGCTAGAGGCCAAAAACACTCAAACTTTTTCCAGCCAGGGCTGTTTGAAGCGCCGTTTGAAAGCGTGCCCCTGCGCGCGGCGCTGGATTTCTACAAGCACGACCGCGGCTGGGCCAACCGGCTGGTGGCGGGTGACAGCCTGCTGGTGATGAACAGCCTGGTTAATAAGGAAGGCATGGCCGGGCAGGTGCAGATGATTTACATCGACCCGCCGTATGGGATTAAGTACGGCAGCAACTTCCAGCCCTTTGTGGGCAAGCGCGACGTGAAAGACCGGGCCGATGCGGATTTAACGCAAGAGCCCGAAATGATCAAAGCCTTCCGCGACACCTGGGAGCTGGGCATTCACTCGTATTTGACCTATTTGCGCGACCGGCTGTTATTGGCGCGCGAGCTATTGAGTGATTCGGGTAGCGTGTTTGTGCAGATTTCGGATGAGAACTTGCACCATGTGCGGGAGTTGATGGATGAGGTTTTTGGCCCGGAAAACTTCCTAGGCCAAATAATCATTCAGAAAACTGGGGGATTTACAAAGAAAACTTTGTCACTGATTGAAGATTATGTTGTTTGGTATGCAAAAGATAAGGAGGCTGTTAAATACCGAGACCTCAGGGAGTTCTCTCCAACGCCAGAGCCAAACGACAAATACTATCGCCGCCTCCTCTTGAAAAATGGTGATTGGCGATGGTTTACAAGCGATGAATCGGAAAACCCTGAAAAAACGCTTGAGATAGGACGAATTTTTAGACACGGGCCAACAAATTCGGATGGTCCATCAAGTAATCCAAAGCCATTCAATTTTCAAGGCCTAGATTACTGGTGTAATCCAAATAGACACTGGACGGTAGATCCTGTCACCGACCTGCCTAGAGTGGCTCGTTCGGGAAATATATTTCAGCTAGGCAACGACGTTGCTTTTAAGCTGTTTTGGGACTTCAATGCGGCAAAACCATTGGGTAATGTTTGGCTTGATACCCAGTCTGGTGGCTTTAATGCTGACAAAGTTTATGTTGTGCAAACAACTACAAAAGTCATCGAGCGCTGCATGCTAATGACCACCGACCCCGGCGATCTGGTTCTGGACCCCACCTGCGGTTCCGGCACCACGGCCTACGTCGCCGAGAAATGGGGCCGCCGCTGGATCACCTGCGATACCTCGCGCGTGGCCATCACGTTGGCCAAGCAGCGCCTGATGACCGCCAGTTTTGATTACTTCGCCCTGCGCTACCCGCATGAGGGGCTGCGCGGCGGTTTTATCTACAAAACCGTGCCCCACGTCACGCTCAAAAGCATTGCCAACAATGCCGAGATCGATGCGATTTACGAGCGTATGCACCCAGCCATTGCGTCGGCACTGGAGCAGCTGAATGCCCTGCTCAAGGATGCCGCGCAGGACTTTGGTATTCCCTGGTTCACGCCGACTGAAGGTGCCCGCAAAGGGCAGAAGCTGGATTTCCACGCGGGTGACGCCTTGCTGGAATGGGAGGTGCCCTTTGATTTACCGAAGGACTGGTTGCCAGAGCATCTCCGAGATTGGCAAGAGCTTGCACAGGTGGGGCAAGAGCGTGCGTTGACGGGAGTGGAGCAAGCGTTCGAGGCCTTTCACACCGCGCGCCAAAAAATGCAGGCCGAGATGGACCGCAGCATTGCCGCCAACGCTGAAAGCGAAACCCTGTACGACCAACCCGAGCGTGACAAGACCAAGCTGCGCGTGTGCGGCCCGTTCACGGTGGAAGCCGTGCCCTTCCCCACCGTGCTATCACTAGAGGAGCTGCCGGCGCAAGCGGGGCAAGCGCAAGCGGCCGATTTGGCCGATATGAGCCTGGCGCGCAGCGGCCACACCAGCCGCCAGCACACCTGGCGCGATGAGTTGCTGAAAACCGGCATCCGCGGCAAGGGTGGGCAGATGCTGCGCTTTGCCGAACTGGAGGTGTTGCCCGGCACCACCAGCGTGCACGCCAGCGGCAGCCTGGACACCGGCGAGCGCGTGGTGGTGAGCTTTGGCCCCGAGCACGGCGCGCTGGAGCAGCGCCAGGTGGAGCGCGCGTTGAACGAGGCGGGCGAACTGTTCCCCCGCCCCAAGATGATCGTGTTCTGCGCCTTCGCCTTCGACCCCGAGGCGGCCAAGGACATCGACGCGCTCAAAGGCATCACCGCACTGAAGGCGCAGATGAACACCGACCTGCTGACCGAAGACCTGAAAAAAGCCCGCAGCAGCAACCAGAGCTTCTGGCTCATGGGCCAGCCCGATGTGCTGCTGACGCAACTGCCCGATGGCCTGTGGCAGGTGGAGGTGAACGGCTTTGACTATTTCGACACGGCCAAGGGCGAACTGGTGTCGGGCGGCAAGGGCAAGATTGCCGCGTGGCAGCTCGATACCGACTACGACGGGCGCAGCCTGTTCCCGCACCAGGTGTTCTTCCCGATGGCGGGCAAGGACGAGGGCTGGATGAAGCTGAAAAAGGACATCCGCGCCGAGCTGGATACAGAGTTGCTGCAAGCCTTCACCGGCACCGTGTCGCTGCCGTTTGCTGCCGGTGACAACCGCACGGTGGCCGTGAAAATTGTGGACGACCGGGGCATTGAGTCGCTGAAGGTGATGCGGCTGGATGCTTCGGCAACCCAGGCATAAGGAGAGCGCAGTGCTGATTTCAAGACTCCAACTGCAAAACTGGCGCAACTTCAAAAAAATCGAGGTGGATTTGCGCGACCGGGTGTTCGTGATTGGGCCGAACGCCTCGGGCAAGTCCAACCTGCTGGATGTGTTCCGGTTTTTGCGCGATGTGGCCAAACCCAAGGGTGGGGGGCTGCAGCGCGCCGTGGAAATGCGCGGCGGCATGACCAAGGTGCGCTGCCTGCTGGCGCGCAGCAACCCGGAGGTGCTGATCGAGGTCGATCTGGCAGAAAAAATAGATACCCCGGCCATCTGGCGCTACTGCCTGGCCTTTCGCAGCGAGGGCAAAGGCAAGCAGCGGGTGGTGGTAAGCAAGGAGCGGGTGGAAGACTTGCGCACGGGCGCCGTGCTGCTCGACCGGCCCCACAACCCGGAAGACCAGGCAGACCGTGAGCGTTTGACGGAAACCAGCCTGGAGCAGGTCAACGCGAACAAGGATTTTCGGGACATTGCGCAGTTTTTTGGCGCACTGACTTATCTGCATCTGGTGCCGCAATTGCTCAAACATGCGGAGCTGGGCGCCAGCGTCTTGCTGGAAGGTGACCCTTTTGGCCAGTCGTTTCTGGAGCGCATTGCCAAAACCCCGGACCGCACCCGCGATGCACGTCTGAAAAAAATCGAATCGGCCCTGCGGGCCTGTGTGCCCAATATGCGCGACCTGAAATTCAGCCGCGACAACGCCACGGGCACGCCCCACCTGGAAGCGCTCTACGAGCATTGGCGGCCCGATGCGGGCTGGCAGCGTGAAGACCAGTTCTCTGATGGCACGCTGCGCCTGCTGGGCATCATGTGGAGCCTGCTCGATGGCGACTCTTTGCTGCTGCTGGAGGAGCCGGAGTTGTCGCTGAACGAGTCGATTGTTCGGCAGATTCCGCCCTTGCTGTGGCAGATGCAGCGCCGGGCAAAGCACCGCCGCCAGGTGTTTGTGACCACCCACAGCGAGGCCCTGCTGGAGCACAGCAGCGTGGACCCGCGCGATGTGCTGCGGCTGGAGCCTTCGGCCGAAGGCACACGCGTTGTGCCTGCCACAGCCCAGGAGCTGGAGTTGGTTGCGGCGGGCTACAACGTGGCCGAGGCCATGGTTCGCAAGGCCCCGCCAAGCCAGATTGAACAGCTTTCCATTTTTTAGCCATGGCCCAACCGCTGGACATCGCCCTGGTGGTGGAAGACGTTTTGAGCCTGGTCCTGATGGAGAAGGTGCTTGCGCATACCGGGCGCGGCTATACGGTGCTGCGGCCTCTGGTGGCGCGCGGGGTGGGCAATATGCGCAAATCGGTGTCCAAGTACCTGAACGCCAGCCGCGCTTTGCCCCACGTCGTCCTGGTGGATCTGGATCAGACGCCGTGCGCCCCGCAGTTGCGCGAACAGTGGGGGGTTGCCACTTTGCCTCGGTCCATGCTGTTTCGGGTGGCAGTGCGTGAGGCAGAGGCTTGGGTGCTGGCCGATCAGGAGGGGTTTGCAAGCTTTGCGGGCATACCGGTCAACAAAATTTCTCCTGCGCCCGAGTCCTTGGCCGACCCCAAGCAAGAACTGATCAATCTGGTACGGCGCAGCCGCAACAAACGGCTGGTAGCAGAACTGGTGCCAGCGCAAGGCAGTGCGGTTTCGATTGGGCCGCTGTACAACGAGCGCATGCGCCAATTTGTCCATGAGCGCTGGAATGTGGACGCCGCCATGGCGCACGCCCCCAGCCTGGCGCGCACTTTTGATCGCCTGCAAACCTTTTTGAAGTGAAGCGCCTTGACCTCACCCACCTCCCTCATCATCAACTCAGCCTTCACCGAGCCGCAGCAGCACTGGGCCGAGAACCCCGACCGCACACTGAGGCGCGAGCCAGTGCGCCGCCCGGCGGGCTACGAGATCATCGACACGCGCGAGAACACGCGGCGGCAGGTGGCCATCCCGCTGGTGGACACCATCCGCGACCGGGTGCGCCAGTGGCGCGCCGATGGCTGGCCGGGCACCACGGCGGTGACGCTGGCGCTGCTGCAGCACTGGTGGGATGCAGACAAGGTGTCGCGTCGCCAGTACCCGTTCTACTTTTGCCAGCTCGAAGCCATAGAAACGCTGATCTGGCACCTGGAGGCGCTGCCTGAATATCGGCAGGGCATCTTCATCGAGGGCGACGGCGGCGCGTTTGAACGGTTGTGCAACAAGATGGCCACGGGCAGCGGCAAGACTACGGTGATGGCTATGGTCATCACCTGGCAGGTGCTGAACGCGTTGACCTACCCCAAGTCGCCGCGCAAGTATTCCAGCGCCATTTTTCTGGTGGCGCCGGGCCTGACGGTGAAGTCGCGCCTACAGGTGTTGATGCCGGGGCACGAGCAGAACTACTACGACCAGTTTGAGCTGTGCCCTTCCGAGGCGCTGCGGCAAAAGCTCAACCGGGCCAGCATCCTGATCGAAAACTGGCACACCCTGATGCCACTGAAAGAGCAAGAGCGCTCGGTGGTGAAAAAGGGCAAAGAGAGCGACGAGGCTTACACCCGCCGCGTGCTGGGCCCGCTGGCCAACGCCAAGAACCTGGTGGTCATCAACGACGAGGCGCACCATGCCTACCGCAAGCCCGCCGACATCAAGGTGAGCAAGGCCGAGGCCGAGGCGCTGGGCATTGACCTGGACGAGGCCACCCGCTGGGTGGAGGGGCTGGACCGCATCCACAAAACCCGGCGCATTGCGCGCTGCTACGACCTGTCGGCCACGCCCTTTGCGCCCACGGGGCGCAGCAACACCGAGGCGGGCCTGTTCAGCTGGGTGGTGTCGGACTTTGGCCTGAACGATGCCATCGAGGCCGGGCTGGTGAAAACGCCGCGCGTGGTGGTGCGTGACGATGCTCTGCCCAATGCGCAAACGCTGCGCCCCAAGCTCTACCACCTGTACCGCGAGCCCGATGTGGCCGAAGACCTGAACCGCAAGGCCGAAGCCCACGAACCCCTGCCCGCGCTGGTGCAGCAGGCCTACACGCTGCTGGGGGCCGACTGGCGTGCCACGGCGGCCGACTGGGCGGCGCAGGGGCACCTCTCGCCCCCAGTGATGCTGACGGTATGCAACCGCACCGAAACCGCAGCACGGGTGGAGCACTATTTCACCAAGGGCCATGCGCAGTGGGCCGAGCTGCACGATGCCCAGCGCACGCTGCGGGTGGATTCCAAAGTGCTGGAAAAAGCCGAAGTGGGCGAAGCGGCCAGCGCCGACAAAGACTATGACGCGCGCCTGCGCAGCATCGTGCAGGCCGCGCGGATTGAGCCGCAGAGCAAAGAGCGTTGGCTGGCCAGCAGCACCAAAAAAGAAGAAGTGCTGCGCGAGCTGGTGGACACGGTGGGCAAACCTGGCCAGCTGGGGCAAGACCTGCAGAACGTGGTGTCGGTGGCCATGCTGTCGGAGGGCTGGGACGCCAAGACGGTGACGCACATCATGGGGCTACGCGCCTTCACCAGTCAGCTGCTGTGTGAGCAGGTGATTGGCCGGGGCCTGCGCCGCGTGGCCTACGACATCGACCCCACCACGGGCCTGTATGCGCCGGAATTTGTGAACGTGTTTGGCGTGCCGCTGTCGGTGGCTATGCCACCCGGTGGTGATGGGCCCCCGCCGCCACCGCCCAAGCCCAGCGTGCAAATCAAGGCCCTGCCCGAGCGGCAAGTGCATGAGATCAAATGGCCCAACATCCTGCGGGTGGACCAGGTGGTGCGTCCACAGCTGGTCGTGGAGTGGAGCAAGGTGCCGACGCTGACGATTGACCCGGCCAAAGTGGCACTGCACGCGGACATTGCCCCCGCGCTGGGCGGCGCAGCCGACTGGAGCCAGATCACCACCATCGACCTGGAGAAACTGCCCGAGGAGTTTCGGCTACAGCGACTGGTGTTCAAGGCGGCGCAGAAGGCATTTGAGCAGTTGCAAGACCAGTTCAAAGGGCAACGGGAATACTTGCTGTTTCAGTTGGTGCGGCTGGTGGAGACGTTTCTGGCGTCGGGCAAGATCGACATTCCGTCGCTGTTTCATCAAGACCCGCTGCGCCAGCGGATTTTGTTCTCCATGCACATGGATGCCATCGTGCAGCATCTGATGGCCTATGTGATCGAGCAAAACACCTTGCGGCTGGAGGCAGTGTTTGATGGCGAGCGTCCGGTGGGCAGCACGCGCGACATGCGCACCTGGTACACCACGCGCGTAGCCGAGCCCACGCAGCGCAGCCAGATCAGTCACATCGTGGTGGACAGTGGCTGGGAAAAATACGCTGCCAATGTGGCCGAAACGCACCCGGATGTGGCCGCCTGGGTAAAGAACGACCACCTGGGTTTTCACATCCTGTATTTGTGGAACGGCACCAAGCGCAAGTACATCCCTGACTTCTTGGTGCGATTCACATCAGGCAAGACCCTGGTGCTGGAGATCAAGGGCGAAGACTCACCCCAAGACCAAGCTAAACGACAGGCACTGGATCAATGGGTGCAGGCAGTGAATGCGCAAGGCGGCCTGGGCAGTTGGGCGTGGGATGTGGTGGCAGGTAGCGCAGCAGGGTTGCAAGATGTCCTTGCGAAGCACGCTGCGAAGTGATGAATTCGCATCTTCCCCCTGACCGAGCTTTACGCGTCAAAGGGGCCATGCGCAGGCCAGTAGCGGCTGGCAGAATCCCGTCTCTTTCTCCTCGCGGGGCAGGTTGCACTGCCCAAGGAAATCCACGTTTATGTTCACAGGCATCGTCCAAGCCACGGCCACCATCGCCGCCATCGACGACCGCGCCGGCCTGCGCACCTTCACCCTCGAATTCCCCGCTGGCTTCTGCCAGGACCTCGCCATCGGCGCCAGCGTGGCGACGGACGGCGTGTGCCTCACGGTGACCGAGATCCTCTCGCCCACGCGCGCCACGTTCGACGTGATGCTGCAAAGCCTGAACATCACCACGCTGGGCAGCTACGCCGTGGGCGACCGCGTGAACGTGGAGCGCGCCGCCAAGGAGGGCGCTGAGATCGGCGGCCACCCCCTGTCGGGCCACATCGACTTCACCGGGCAGCTGGTGCAGCGGCGCGAACTGGACAACAACCTGGTGTGGCGCGTGGCCGTGCCCGATGCGTTTCGGCGCTACGTGTTCGCCAAGGGCTACATCGCCCTCCACGGCGCCAGCCTCACCGTGGCCGAGGTGGACCGCGCCGAGGGCTGGTTCGAGGTCTGGCTGATCCCCGAGACGCGCCGCGCCACCGTGTTCGAGGACGTGCAGGTGGGTGACCGCCTGAACATCGAGATCGAGCGCAGCACCCAGGTGGTGGTGGACACCGTGCGCGAGGCCGTGCAGGAAAGCCTGGGCCGCCTGGCGCCGGTGCTGGAGGGGCTGCTGAAAGAGAAGGGCCTGTCGCTGGACGACTACCTTCCGCACCCGTCCAGGGCCCTGCCGCCGCAGCGATGACCGGCGCGCCGCGCGCCCTCACGACGGCTGACCTGCCCGCGTTGCTGGCGGTGCAGCGCGCCTGCTACGGCGACGCCTACGTCGAAAGCGCCGAGGTGTTTGCCCGCCGCCTGGCCAGCCCCGTGAACTGCTCGCTGGTGCTGGAGCATGAGGGGCGCGTGGCCGCCTACCTGGCGGCCTACCACTCGCTGCTGGGCAAGGTCACGCCGCTGCACGGCGACTTCGATGCCGTGCCGGCGCCCGATACGCTGTATCTGCACGACATGGCGGTGCTGCCCGCCTGCGCCGGCCGGGGCCTGGCGCGTGCGTTGCTCACGCGGCTGCTGCCGCGGGCCCGCGCGGCGGGGCTGCGCCACACGGCGCTGGTGTCGGTGCAGGGCTCGCAAGCCTACTGGGCGCGCCAGGGCTATGCCGCGCACTTGGTGCAGGACGCCGCGCAGCAGCGCCACCTGGACAGCTACGGCGCTGGCGCGGTGTACATGGCGCAGGCACTGTAAAAACGATAGCTGTTAGCGCTTGCCATCAAAGGATTTCAGAATGTTTTGTGCCTGAAAGCCCCATGCAGCAAGCGCGACCAGCTATCTTTTTAATTGCCTCCGAAGCCTAGAACTGCAGGTCCGCGCGCAGCCATAGCGTGCGGCCGGGTTCGTTGATGCGCACGCCGCCCGGGTAGCCGAAGCCGGCGTTGCCCGCCAGGTTCGGGTGCTCGGCGTAGTTCTTGTCCAGCAGGTTGTCCACCCCTGCGGCAAGCTTCAGCTGCGCGTTGATGCGGTAGCCCGCGTGCAGCGACAGCACGCCGAAGCCGGCGCTTGCGCCCAGGTCGCGGCCCACCACGTTGCCCTGGCCGTTGGCATGGCGGTGCTGCGCGGCCACCAGGCGCCACAAGCCGCCACAAGCCGCCGGCGCTCCACGGGCCCTGGGCGTATTCCAGGCCCAGGCGCGCCTCCAGCGGCGGCATCTGCGGCAGCGGGCGGCCTTCACTGGTGTTGCGGCCCCAGCTGTAGGCCAGCGTGCCCTGTGCCGTCCACGCCGTGCCCAGGCGCTGGCTGGCGCCCAGCTCCAGCCCGGCGGTGCGCGCGTCGACGTTGCGCACGGCCGATTTCATGCCGGTGTAGTCGAACAGGATGTAGTCGCGCACCACGCCCACATAGGCCGAGGTCCACAGCTGCCAGTCCGCGCCCTTCCACTGCGCGCCCATGTCCAGCTGCGTGGTCTTCTCGGGGCGCAGCGTGGCGAAGGCGTTGCCGGCGCTGGCCGCGCTGTTGCCGGGGGAGATCAGCTCCCAGTAGTCCGGAAAGCGCTGCACGTGCCCCAGGCCCGCGTAGACCAGCGCGCCCTGCGGCGCCAGCGTGCGTTCCCAGCGCACGAAGCCGCTGGGCATGGCCGAGCGCGTGCGGTGGTCCGCGCCGGCCGCCGGGGCCATGCCGCCCATGCCGCTCGGGCAGGGTAGCGCCAGGCTTCGGCGCGGTCCAGGCGCAGGCCGCCCACCCAGCGCGTGTCGGCCTGGGCCTGCCATGACAGCTCGGCAAATGCGCCCAGGTTCTCGAACTTGGCGTCGCGCATCCAGGGCTTGCTGTCGTAGGGCACGCTGGGCGTGCCGCTGCGCTTGTCGTGCGGGCTGCGCTGCGCGTCCAGACCCGTCTCCAGCTGCCAGTCGGGCTGCCACTGCAGCGTGGCGGCCACGTCGCGCAGCGTGTGCTCGGGGGCCGCGGCCGCGTTGTTCACGGCGTCGTTCGCGGCCAGGGCCGGGCCTGCCAGCAGCAGCGCGCAGGCCAGCGCGCAGGGGGTGAGGTGCGAGGACAGGGGCGCGCACCGCAAGGCAGGCGCGCGGAAGGAATATGCAGTCATGAGAAATCCACGCCCGGCGCTGCTCGGCCGCGGGGGCGGCAGATCAGCGCGCAGGCAAACAACGGAAGGCGCCAGCCCCATGGGCCGGCGGGTGGTTGCAGTCAGGCGTGGGTGGAAGGCGGGCCGCGCGGGGGCAGCGGCGCCTGGGCGCGCCAGGCCGCCACGGCCGGCGCGCGGCTGCGCTGTGCGGGGTGCACGCGCGGGGCGGGCGGGCGCAGGGCGGCCAGCGTCAGCGCCGGCGGTGTGGCCAGGGCAATGCACAGCAGGCAGCCGGGGTCGGCATGGTGGCTGTCGTGCGCAGCCGGGTCGGCGTGCGGCGCGGGGTCACCCGCAGGTGCGGCGAAGCAGACGTCCAGGTGCGCCAGGTCGACTGCCGGCAGCGCCTGGCGCACCTGCACGTTGGCCCACAGCGCCACCAGCCACGCACACACGAACACCGCGAGGACCGCGGAGCCCAGGCGTCGGTGGTGGCGAATGCGCTGCAGCATGGGGTGGGGATTATCCCGAGCGCTGCGCGTTCGGGGCGCGCCGGAACTTGACCCAGCGCAAGCCGTCAGAAAGTGTCTACATGCGCTGGTGATAATCGCGGCTATGCCAAACCGCTGGAAACCCAACGTCACCGTGGCCGCCATCGTCGAGCGCGAGGGCCGCTTTCTGTTCGTCGAGGAAGACACGGCCGACGGGCTGCGGCTGAACAACCCCGCGGGCCACCTGGACCCGGGAGAGTCGCCCATCCAGGCCTGCGTGCGCGAGGTGCTGGAGGAGACGGCCTACGACTTCGAGCCCACGGCGCTGGTGGGCGTGTACCTGAACCGCTTCACGCGCACGCGCACGGGGGACGACATCACCTACCTGCGCTTTGCGTTTGCGGGCAATGTGGGCGCGCACCACGCCTGGCGGTCGCTGGACGACGGCATCCTGCGCGCCGTGTGGCTCACCCCCGAGGAGCTGCGCAGCTGCAGCGCGCGCCACCGCAGCCCGCTGGTGCTGCAGTGCGTCGAGGATTACCTGGCCGGCCGGCGCGCGCCGCTGGACTTGATCCACACCGACGCCAGCGTGCTGCGGACGCCGGGCTGAGGATCAGGGCGCTGGGCTTGGCTCGCAGCGCCAGCCAAGCCAGCAGACGCCGTGGCGCGGGCTTGGCACGGTCACTGGCCGTCGCCCCTCCTTTTCGCAAAGCGCGAGCAGGGGGATGCGGCGCAGCTGCTCATGGGGAGATCACTGCGCGGTGATCTTGCGCTCGCGCACGATGGCGCCCCACTGGTCGTATTCCTTCTTCATGAAGCTGGCGAGCTCGGCGCGCGTGGTGGGGTGGGGCGACAGGCCGTGCTTGTTCAGGGCCTCCTTCACGCCGGCGTCGTTGAGCGCCTTCACGATCTCCTTGTTCCAGCGCTCCAGCAGCGGCGCGGGCGTCTTGCCCGAGGCCACGAAGGCGTACCAGTTCAGCGCCTGAAAGCCCGGGAAGCCCGACTCCGCCACCGTGGGGATGTTCGGCAGGTAGGCCGGGCGCGTCAGGCCCGTGGTGGCCAGCGGGATCAGCTTGCCCGCTTCCACGTGCGGCATGGCGGTGGGCGGCGCGGCGAAGTAGCTGGTCACGCGCTCGCCCAGCAGGTCCTGCAGCGCGGGGGCGCCGCCCTTGTAGGGCACGTGGACCATGTCGATGCCGGCGCGCTGGTTGAACAGCTCGCCCGCCAGGTGCGAGGCCGAGCCCGCGCCGGTGGAGGCATAGTCCACACTGCCGGGCTTGGCCTTGGACAGTTGCACGAACTCGGCCAGCGTCTTCGCGCCCGCGCCCTTGTGCACCACCAGCACGTTGGGGAAGTACACCCCGCCCGAGATCGGCGCCAGGTCCTTGAACGGGTCGTAGGGCAGCTTCATGAGGTGCGGCGCGATGGTCAGCGGACCCACCGAGCCGAACAGCAGCACCGTGCCATCCGATGCGCCCGCGGCCACCTGCTGGTGGGCGATGTTGCCGCCCGCGCCGCCCTTGTTCTCCACCACCACGGACTGGCCGATGTTCTCGGCCAGCTTCTTGGCGATCAGGCGGGCCGCCGCGTCGGCTGCGCCCCCGGGCGCAAAGCCCACGACCAGCGTGACCGGCTTGGCCGGCGGAAAGTCCTGCGCCAGTGCCGGGCCGGCCCAGGCGATGGAGGTGAGGGCCACGGCGGCGGCCTGGATCAGGGTGCGTTTTTTCATGGCGAGGCTCCTTTAGTCGTTGTAAGTCAAATGGTGCTCTAGTGTGGTGTCTCAAAAGTAATCATCAAATAATGGTACTCGCTGCCCGCGCCACAGATGCCAAGATGGTGTCCGCACTTTTATGCCACACGAACGGCTTGGGATCCTCGTTGTGACGATCAATGTATTCCCGTATGGATTGCTCCAGCTGAGCAACGCTGGTGTGGGCGCTGCGCTTGATCCACTGCTCGCTGATCTGGCTAAAGAAACGCTCGACCAGATTGAGCCAGGACGCTGAGGTGGGCGTGAAGTGAACGTGGTAGCGAGGATGGGCTGCTAGCCAGGCCCGCACTGCCTGCGTCTTGTGCGTGCCGTAGTTGTCCATGATCAGGTGGATGTCTTGTTCGCCAGGCACCGCTGCATCGATGGCTTTGAGGAACTGCAGGAATTCCACACTGCGGTGACGGCGCTTGAGCTGTCCTATGACTTTGCCAGTGGCCACATCCAGCGCTGCAAACAGCGACGTTGTGCCATGGCGCTTGTAATCGTGCGTGCGCGTGCTGGGTTTGCCAAACGTCAGTGGTAACCCTGGTTGGGTGCGATCCAGAGCCTGGATCTGGCTCTTCTCGTCCACGCACAGCACCAAGGCGCGATCGGGTGGTGCCATATACAGCCCCACCACATCCCGTACCTTGTCCACGAAATGGGGATCCGTCGATAGCTTGAAGGTTTCTTGCAGGTGCGGCTTCAGCCCAAAGGCATGCCAGATGCGCTGCACCGTCGCGGGCGATACGCCAGCGTGCCGACTCATCTGGCGCACGCTCCAGTGCGTGGCGTTGTCAGGCTTGCTCTGGCGAACCTTGTCCACAATGAGCTGAACCTGCTCGTCGCCCACACTGCGCGGGCGGCCAGCGCGCGGGGCATCGGTCAAACCCGCCAGACGATACGCCCGGTAGCGCCGCCGCCACTTGGAGACAGTTTGCACCGTCGTGCCCAAGCGTTGGGCAATCATGGTGCCCGACTCCCCATCTGCGCAGCCCAGCACGATTCGCATGCGCAGCTTCTCGTCCTCGGGCGCTTTGCGTACGCGCAGTCGCGCATGCAGCTCTGCGCGCTCGGCATCGGTGATCTGCAGCTTCGTGGCGGGGCGTCCAGGGTGGGCCATCAGCGTAGTCTCCTATAAGGAAGCTGATTCGACCAACACCGGTCAAAATAGTTCTATCTATTTTTGAGACACCACACTAGGGCCTGTTCACACTATTTTTGCCAGTGCGAATGGCGTGAAAACCGCGCCAATCTAGGCGCGTGACGACGCCAAGGCCGGGGCCTTGGCTAGGAGGGCAACGACGCGTGGCGCGGTTTTCACTCCGTTCCCTCCGGGTTGCGATCAAAAAGGGCCATTCGCGGCGTTGCCAAGCCTCGCTGGGGTAGCACCCCAGCTTCGTTTGGCGCCTTGCGCCTGGCCCTTTTTGATCGCAACGCATCTGGCAAAAATAGTGTGAGCAGGCCCTAGCGCTTATCCATCAAGCGCTAACAGCTATGGTTTTAGAAGCAATCAATCGCTGCCCAGCCCGATAGGGTTGGGCTGGCGCTTTTCGGTGGTGTGGCGCAGCAGCGCGGCGGTGCGGAACACGCCGTGGGCGAACTTGCCGTAGGGCAGCGTGGCAAAGAGGGCCATCACCGCGCCCAGGTGCAGGCACAGCACCAGGGCCAGCGCGGGCGCGGCCGACGGGGTGATGCGCACCAGCCACAGCGCCAGGCCGCTGGCGGCCACCAGGAACAGCAGGGCGATGAAGCCCAGGTCCATGGGCTTTTGCGCGGCGTCGCCGTGTGCGGGGTGGCGCGTGCGGTTCAGGTACCACAGGCCGATCGTGCCCAGCACCAGCATCACGCCGCCCGCCACGCCCAGCAGTTTGGGAATGCTGGGTGCCTCGTAGGGCGCCGGCCAGCCGAAAACGTAGTGGTACACCGTGGCCAGCGAGGTCGCGGCAAAGCACAGCAGGAAGCCGTAGAACGTGAGGTGGTGCGCGCGGCGGCGCTTGAGGGTGTAGGCGTCGTCCTCGTTGTGGCAGCCGTCGCCATGGCCGCCGTCCAGGTACTTCAGGCGCAGCACGTCGTGCGCGGCCTCGGTGGCGGCGGGGGCGCTCACGTCGGCGCCGCTGGTGGCGGGCTTCACGTCCTTCCAGAAGCGGCGCACGCCCATGGACAAGGCCAACACCACGAACAGGAACACCGGCGCGAACAGGCCCACCAGCAGGTTGTGCGGGAACAGGCGGTAGAAGTTGCCGCCCAGGTCCGCGCCCCACAGCGCGCCGAGCCCGCCGCCCTGCAGCGCGGCGCCCAGCACCAGGAACAGCGTGAGCGCGGCCACGAGGGCCAGCGACAGCGTGAGGCCGTTGCGGCGGTACAGCCGGCCCAGCGCGGGCGGCCAGGCGTAGTCGGCGTAGGTCTGGCCGCGCACCTGGGCCATGGCCTGCGGGATGTTCACGGCGAATTCGTGCGGCGGCGCGTACTGGCAGGCGTGCAGGCAGGCGCCGCAGTTGTGGCACAGGTTGGCCAGGTAGTGCACGTCGGCCTGGGTGAAGTCCAGGCGGCGCGTCATGGCCGGGAACACGGCGCAAAAGCCCTCGCAGTAGCGGCAGGCGTTGCAGATCTGCATCTGCCGCGCCACCTCGGTCTCGGCGGCGCTCTGCGCCGGCGCGGGCACGATGGGAATCACGCGGGCGGGCCCGCCCTGGGCCAGGCCTATCGCTTCGTCGGTCAGGGATTTCAGGGTTTGCATGGTGTTCAGCCCTCGTCGTTCACCGCGCCGTGCGCGGCAGCCTGGCCCGCGGCGGCCAGCGCGGCGTTGCGCCCGGCGATGCGGCCGAAGGCCGTGCCGATCGACATGCCCACACCGGCGGTGTAGCCCTTGCCCAGCACGTTGCCTGCCATCATTTCGCCGGCCACAAACAGGTTGGGGCTGGGCACGTTGTTGAAGCGCACGGCGGCCGTGTCGTCGGTGTGCAGGCCGAGGTACGTGAAGGTGACGCCGGGCTTGAGCGCGTAGCCGTAGAACGGCGCGGTGTCGATGGGCCGCGCCCAGTGCGTCTTGGCGGGCGCCACGCCCTCGGTATGGCAGTCGTCCAGCGTGGTGTGGTCGAACTGGCCCACGCGGCAGGCGGCGTGGTAGGCGTTCAGCGTCTGCATGAAGGTCTCTGCGGGCAGGCCGAGCTTTTCGGCCAGCGCGGGCAGGCTGTCCGCCTTCACGCCGGGGAACACCGGCGGCATGAAGCGGCCGATGGCCTTGCTGTCGATGATGGAGTAGCCGATCTGCCCCGGCTGCTGCGCCACCAGGCGGCCCCAGATGGCATAGCGCTTGGGCCAGAAGTCTTCGCCCTCGTCGTAGAAGCGCTCGCCCTCGCGGTTGACCACCACGCCCAGCGACACGCAGTCGATGCGCGTGCAGATGCCGCCGTCGTACAGCGGCGCGCGTGCGTCGATGGCCACCATGTGCGCCTGCGTGGGGTCGCCGATGCGGTCGGCGCCGTGGTCGTCGAGCAGGTGCTTGAGCAGCACCCCCTTGTTGTAGGCCGTGCCACGGATCAGGAAGTTGTCGGCCGGCCACTCGCCGCGCGCGTTCTGGCCCCAGGCCTCGCGCAGCCATTCGCGGTTGGACTCGAAGCCGCCGGCGGCCAGCACGCAGCTCCTGGCGGTGATGCGCTGGCCCTGCACCCAGGCGGCCTGGAAGGTGCCGTTCTCGATCTCGATGCGCTCCACGGGCGATTCGTAGCGCACCTGCACGCCCAGCGCCTCGGCGCTGCGGTAGTAGGCATTCACCAGCGCCTTGCCGCCGCCCATGAAGAAGGCATTGGTGCGCGCCACGTGCAGCGTGCCGGCCAGCGCGGGCTGGAAGTGCACCCCGTGGCGGCGCATCCAGGGGCGGCAGGTGCTGGACGCGCGGATCACCAGGCGCGCCAGGTGCTCGTTGGTCTGGCCGCCGGTCACCTTCAGCAGGTCCTGCCAGTACTCCTCTTCAGGGTAGGCATCGACCAGCACGTCCTGCGGCGCGTCGTGCATGCAGCGCAGGTTGCGGGTGTGGGCGGAGTTGCCGCCGCGCCAGGCGCGCGGGGCCGATTCCAGCAGCAGCACGCGGCTGCCGGCCTCGCGGGCCATCAGCGCGGCGCACAGGGCGGCGTTGCCGCCGCCGATGACCAGGACATCGGTGTCCATCGGGGGAGATTGCATAGGTTTCGCTCGTGGGGGCGCGCCAGGCAGGGGCGAGGGGCGCAGCAGTCGAGCGTGGACTGTAGGCAGCGGCCCGCCAGCCGTGCAGCCGCGGGCGGGTATGGGGGTATCACGAACGGTGATGGCTGCGCGCCCGGGCGCGACGCCCGAAAGCAGCCGCTACGGGGCGGGAACCCCTGCCGGTGCCTGCGCCAGCAGTGAGGTGCCGATCCAGCGGCCCTCGGTGACCAGACCGCAGGCACAGTCCAGCAGCACCACGCGCGCAGCCAGTGCGGCGGGGGACAGCTCTTCGTCCGGCAGGCTGCACAGCAGGTTCACGCGCCGCGCGGGCGCGCCCGTGAGGCGCGCGCACTGAAAGCGCGTGGCCGCGTCCGGGTAGCGGCCCAGCGCCGCCCAGGGCTGCAGCGTGGAGCCCAGGCCGGCGTCCACGGCGGCCATCCACATGGCCAGCGAGTCCACTTCCAGCACCACATGCGGGGCGATGCCCGCGCTGGCAAAGGCCGTGTCCAGCGTGCTGCGCAGGCCGTGCGGGCCGGTGGGCAGGATCAGCGGCTCCTCGCGCAGCTCGGTGATCGCCACCTCGGCGGCCAGGCGCGGGGCGGCGGCGCCGCGCATCAGGAACAGGTCTTCTTCCAGCAGCGGCTGGATTTGCCAGCGCTGGGTGCGTCCGGCCAGTTGCGCCTGGTGCAGGCGCGAGTCGAACAGCACGGCCAGGTCCAGCTCGCGCGCATGCAGCATGGCCGAGAGGTGGCCCGACATGCCCTCCACCATGTGCAGCCGCACGTCGGGGTAGCGCTCGCGCATGGCCTGCATCAGCGGCAGCCCCAGCAGCGCCGAGGTGGTGGGCGCCAGGCCCACGGTGACGGTGCCCGACAGCCGCGCCTGCTGGGCGGCGCGCACGGCCTGCTCGGCATGGCGCAGCGTGAGCTGCGCCTCGCGGAAGAACGCGGCCCCGGCCTCGGTGGGGGCCACGCCGCGCGGCGTGCGGTGCAGCAGGCGCGTGGCCAGCTCGCCCTCCAGCCGCGTGATCTGCTGGCTCAGCGCGGACTGCACCAGGTTCAGGTCGAGCGCGGCGCGGCTCATGGAGCCCAGCTCCACCACCCGCACGAAATATCGCAATTGCCGCAGTTCCATCGTCTCCAACACCCGGTTGACCCCAGGCGCCGCCCGGCCGGGGGGGGCTGGGATAATCGCACACCTATGAAACATGCCCCCCACGCTCCCCACTTCGTGTGGTCGCTGCCCCCCAAGGGGGCCGCTTTTCATCCTGGGGCGGCCCGGCGATGAAAAAACACCGGGTCGTGGTGGGCCTGTCGGGGGGCGTGGACTCCGCCGTCACGGCGCACCTTCTCAAGCAGCAGGGCCACGAGGTGGTCGGCATCTTCATGAAGAACTGGGAAGATGACGACGACAGCGAGTTCTGCTCCAGCCGCCAGGACTTCCTGGACGCGGCCAGCGTGGCCGACGTGATCGGCATCGAGATCGAGCACGTCAACTTTGCCGCCGAGTACAAGGACCGGGTGTTCGCCGAGTTCCTGCGCGAATACCAGGCCGGCCGCACGCCCAACCCGGACGTGCTGTGCAACGCCGAGATCAAGTTCAAGGCCTTCCTGGACCACGCCATGCGCCTGGGCGCCGAGAAGATCGCCACCGGCCACTACGCGCGCGTGCGGCAGAACCCGGCCACGGGCCTGTTCGAACTGCTCAAGGGGCTGGACCCGTCCAAGGACCAGAGCTACTTTCTGCACCGCCTGAACCAGGCGCAGCTGTCCAAGACGCTGTTCCCCGTGGGCGAGCTGCACAAGACCGAGGTGCGCCGCATCGCTGCCGACATCGGCCTGCCCAACGCCAAGAAGAAGGACTCCACCGGCATCTGCTTCATCGGCGAGCGGCCATTCCGCGAGTTCCTCAACCGCTACATCCAGCATGCGCCCGGCCCCATCCTGGACGACCGCGGGCGCAAGCTGGGCCGCCACGTAGGCCTGTCGTTCTACACGCTGGGCCAGCGGCAGGGCTTGGGGATCGGCGGTGTCAAGGAAAAAGGCGCCGGGGCGAAAGCACCGTCTGGCCAGCCGGTGCGCGGCGCGGGCGACCATGCGCCCTGGTTCGTGGCCCGCAAGGAGCTGGAGACGAACACCCTGCGCGTGGTGCAGGGCCACGACCACCCGTGGCTGCTGTCGCACCGCCTGGATGCGCAGGACGCGAGCTGGATTGCCGGCCATCCGCCCGCTGCAGGCGCCTGCGCCGCCAAGACGCGCTACCGCCAGCAGGACGCCGCCTGCACGGTGCTGGCCGCACAGGGCGACGCCTTCAGCCTGCAGTTCCCCGAGGCGCAGTGGGCCGTGACGCCGGGCCAGTCGGCCGTGCTGTACGACGGTGAGGTGTGCCTGGGCGGTGGGGTGATTGCGGCCGTGAACGGCTGAAAGCCCGCCCAGGGGGGGGTAGGCGGCATCAGGGGATACCCGAATAGCCGGGATGCCGGACCTGAGTCCCTGCTATGGTGTGAAATTGCTTCAGCACCGGTCTCCGGTTTTTTCACGCTGCGTCGCGGGCGGGCTTTCTACAGTCTCGTCCGCGCCGCTCCAGCCGGTTGACCTCCGGTACTGGGCGTGCGAGGCATTTCTCCTTCCAAAACCGGGACAACAACAGGGGGCACAGGCTATGGTCTGGCAACAAATCTACGACCCACTGGGCAATATGGTCATCTCCACCGCACTGGCCGCGCTGCCGGTGGTGGTCATGCTCGCGGCCTTGGGCTTTTTCCACATCAAGGCGCATATCGCGGCAGGCATGGGCCTGATCACGGCGCTGCTCGTGGCGGTCTTCGTCTACGGCATGCCGGGCGACATGGCCGGGCGTGCGGCGCTGTTCGGTGGTTTCACCGGCCTGCTGCCCATCGGCTGGATCGTGCTGAACATCATCTTCCTGCACCAGCTCACCGAGCAGAACGGCAGCTTCGCCGTGCTGCAGGACTCGCTGTCGGGCATCACGGAAGACCGCCGCATCCAGCTCTTGCTGATCGCCTTTTGCTTCGGCGCGTTCTTTGAAGGCGCGGCCGGCTTCGGCACCCCCGTGGCGGTGACGGCCGCCATCCTGATCGGCCTGGGCTTCTCGCCGCTGGCGGCCTCGGGCCTGTCGCTGATCGCCAATACGGCGCCGGTGGCCTTTGGCGCCCTGGGCACGCCGGTGATCACGCTGGCCAAGGTGCACGGCTACGACCTGATGGAGGTGACGGCCATGATCGGCCGCCAGTTGCCCTTCTTCTCGCTGCTGGTGCCGTTCTGGCTGATCTGGGCCTTCGCCGGCCGCAAGGGCATGATGGAAATCTGGCCGGCCATCCTGGTGACGGGCGTGTCCTTCGCCATTCCGCAGTTCCTGGTGTCCAACTACATCGGGCCGGAACTGGTGGACATCATCGCCGCCATCGTCTCCATGGTCTGCCTGGTGGCCTTCCTGCGCGTGTGGAAGCCCAAGACGGTGTGGACATCGCCCTCGCTGCGCGGCCACGACCCCAGCGCCGCAGAGGCCAAGCCGCCGCAGCCGGTCAAGCGCCACAGCACGCAGGCGCTGGTGGCGGCCTGGACGCCCTGGGTGATCCTGTCGGTGTTCGTCTTCATCTGGGGCCTGCCCTCGGTCAAGGCTTGGCTCAATGGCATCTTCGCGCCGGCCTTCCCCATGGCCGGGCTGCACAACCTGATCGAGAAGGTGCCGCCCGTGGTGCCCACGCCGCACAAGGAGGCCGCTGTCTACACACTGAACCTGCTGTCGGCCACCGGCACGGGCATCCTGCTGTCGGCCGTGGTGAGCGCGCTGGTCATGAAGTACAACCCGGTGGCCATCGTCACCACGTTCTTCCGCACCTTCTGGCTGGTGCGCTACTCGCTGCTCACCATCGTGCTGATGCTGGCACTGGGCACGCTCACGCGCTATTCGGGCACCGACACCACGCTGGGCCTGGCTTTTGCCAATACCGGCGTGCTGTACCCGTTCTTCGGCACGCTCATGGGCTGGATCGGCGTGGCGCTCACGGGATCGGACACGGCCTCCAACGTGCTCTTCGGTGGCATGCAGAAGGTGGCAGCCGAGCAATTGGGCCTGTCGGCCAACCTGATGGGCGCGGCCAACAGCTCCGGTGGGGTGATGGGCAAGATGATCGACGCGCAGTCCATCGTCGTGGCCTCCACCGCCACCCGCTGGTTCGACCACGAGGGCGACATCCTGCGCTACGTGTTCTTCCACTCCATCGCGCTGGCCTGCCTGGTGGGCCTGTACGTGACGATGCAGGCCTATGTCTGGCCGTTCTCCCTCATGGTGGTGCACTGATTTGAGTGTTTTCGGGCTGCAGCGCTTGTCCATCCAGCGCGAGCAGCTATCACTGCAATAGCAAACGGGCGCCCTGGGGCGCCCGTTGTGCTTGGTGCGAGGCCGAATCAGAACGGAATGTCGTCGTCCATGTCGTCAAAGCCCGATGCGGCGCGCGGCGGCTGCGCCACGGGCGCGGGGGCGGGGCGGGCCGCGGGGGGGCGGGGCGCGGCGCGGGTGCGGCGCGGCGCGGGGCCTCGTAGCCGCCACCACCACCGCCGCCGTTGTCGCCGTAGCCGCTGTCGTCATAGCCGCCACCCTGTCCGCCGCCCATGCCCTGGCGGCTGCCCAGCATCTGCATGGTGTCGGCGCGGATTTCGGTGGTGTAGCGCTCCTGGCCGCTCTGGTCGGTCCATTTGCGCGTGCGCAGGCTGCCTTCCACGTAGACCTGGGAGCCCTTGCGCAGGTACTGGCCCACGATCTCGGCCAGGCGGCCGTTGAAGACCACGCTGTGCCATTCGGTGGCTTCCTTGTTCTCGCCGGTGTTCTTGTCGCGCCAGCGGTCCGTCGTGGCGATGCGCACATTGGCGACCTGGTCGCCGCTGGGGAAGGTGCGCATCTCGGGGTCGCGCCCCAGGTTGCCGACGATGATGACTTTGTTCACGGATGCCATGAAAAATCCTTGTGCTTAGCCCGGACGGCAGGGAAGGGTTCCGGGCCAGATGAGTCCAACAGGCGACCCCTGCGAGGCCGCAGGTGCGCAGCATAGCGGCTTGCACGCCGCCGGTGCGCCGGAGGGTGAAAAAATCAGTGGCCGCCGCCGCGTCCCACCGGTCGCAGTGGCCAGGTGATGAGCAACCACAGGGCCGTGAGCACGGCGGTGGCGGTGAACAATCCCGGCGCGCCCGCCCACTTCGCCAGCGCGCCGCCCAGCGCACCGCCCGCGAACAGGCCCAGCGACTGCAGCGTGTTGTAGGCGCCCAGCGCCGCGCCGCGCAGGTTGGCCGGCGCCATGCGCGACACCAGACTGGGCTGCGTGGCCTCCAGCGCGTTGAAGCCGCAGAAGAAGATGAACAGCAGCGCCGCCACCGGCATCAGCGATGGCGCAGCGCCTCCGGCCGCCAGCAGGCCAAAGCCCATCTGCACCACCAGCACCAGTCCAATGGCGACCAGCAGCGCCGCGCGCAGCCGTCCGCGCCGCTCCATGGCAAACAGCCCGCCCATGGCGACGAAGGACAGCACCACGGCCGGCAGGTACACCTGCCAGTGCGCGTCCTTGGGCAAGCCGGCCTGCACCAGCAGGGCCGGCACGGCCACCCACATGGCCATCTGCACCGTGTGCAGCACGAACACGCCCAGGTTCAGGCGCAGCAGGTCGGCATGGCGCCACACGTCGGCCAGGCGCCCGCGCGGCGCGTCGACATGCTGCACCGGCTCGGGCGGCACCATCCACAGCACCACGGCCACGCCGCCCAGCGCCAGCGCGCAGGTCAGGCCGAAGAGGCCGGCCAGGCCGATGTGCGTGGCCAGCAGCGGCGCCGCCACCAGGGCGATGGCGAACATCAGCCCGATGCTGGCGCCCACCAGTGCCATGGCCTTGGTGCGCACCGCGTCGCGTGTCTGGTCGGCCAGCAGCGCCGTGACGGCGGCGGACACCGCGCCCGCACCCTGCAGCGCGCGCCCCACCAGCAGCCCCATCACCGAATCGGCCAGCGCGGCGAGCAGGCTGCCCGCGGCGAAGACCAGCAGCCCCAGGACGATGACACGCTTGCGCCCGAAGCGGTCCGACGCCATGCCCAGCGGCAGCTGCAGCACCGCCTGCGTGAGCCCGTAGACCCCCATGGCCAGCCCCACCAGGGCCGGGTCGTCGCCGCCCGGGTACTTGCGGGCTTCGAGGGCAAAGACCGGCAGCACCAGGAACAGGCCCAGCATGCGCAGCGCGAAGATCAGCGCCAGGCTGACGCTGGCGCGGCGCTCCATCGGGGTCATGGCGGTGGAGGGCGGAGTGGGTGTGGTGGTGTCCGGCACGGGCGCGGGGGCAAGTCAAAGCGGTGATTCTCGCCCATGGCCGGGCCGCACGCGGCAGGGCGGGCCATCGCGGCGTGTGGCGAATTGGGCATGAAATCGCGGTCAGATGCAATACAGATGAGCGCAAACAGCTATTTTTTTAGGAGCATCTGCATGGCTTACCAGACTGACGCCCAGGGTGCTCCGGCCGCGGCTTCTGCGCGGGCGGGGTGGGTGACCTATCATCGTGCGTTTGCCTCCAGGCACGCGCGATGCCCACCTTCGAGCCACCCTCCGACGATCGCCACCCTTCGCCTGCCGATGCGGCCGGAGGGCGCCCACTGGCGCAGGTCCTGCGCGAGCAGCGCATCAGCATCCGCGGGGCGCGCACACACAACCTCAAGAACATCGACCTGGACATCCCGCGCAACCAGCTCGTGGTGATCACCGGGCTGTCGGGCTCGGGCAAGTCCAGCCTGGCGTTCGATACGCTGTATGCCGAAGGGCAGCGCCGCTATGTGGAGAGCCTGTCGGCCTATGCGCGGCAGTTCCTGGGGCGGCTGGACAAGCCCGATGTGGACCTGATCGAGGGTCTGTCGCCGGCCATTTCCATCGAGCAGAAGGCCACCAGCCACAATCCGCGCTCCACCGTGGGCACGGTGACCGAGATCCACGACTACCTGCGCCTGCTGTTCGCGCGCGCGGGCACGCCGTACTGCCCGGACCACGGCCTGCCGCTGTCGTCGCAGACCGTGAGCCAGATGGTGGATGCGGTGCTGGCCTTGCCCGAGGACACCAAGCTCATGCTGCTGGCGCCCGTGGCACGCCAGAAGAAGGGTGAATTCACCGAGCTGTTCATGCAGATGCAGGCGCTGGGCTACGTGCGCTTTCGCGTGGACGGGCAGATCTACGAGCACGAAAGCCTGCCGCAGCTCAAGAAGACCGAGAAGCACGACATCGACGTGGTGATCGACCGCTTGAAGGTGCGCCCCGACGCCCAGCAGCGCCTGGCCGAGAGCATCGAGGCCGCCCTGCGGGTGGGCGGGCACGAGGGCAACGGCCGGGTGCTGGCGCTGGAGATGGACTCGGGCCAGGAGCACCTGTTTTCCAGCAAGTTCGCCTGCCCGGTGTGCAGCTACTCGCTGCCTGAGCTGGAGCCACGCCTGTTCTCGTTCAACTCGCCCACGGGCGCCTGCCCCGCGTGCGACGGCCTGGGCCAGCAGGAGGTGTTCGACCCCGCGCGCGTGGTGGCTTTCCCGGCCATCAGCCTCGCCAGCGGCGCCATCAAGGGCTGGGACCGGCGCAACGGCTACTACTTCGCCATGCTGGAGAGCCTGGCGCGGCATTACGGCTTTGATGTGGAGACGCCCTTCGAGGAGCTGTCCGAACGCGTGCGCGAGGTCATCCTGCACGGTTCGGGCGAGGAAGAGATCGCCTTCAGCTACCTGCTGGACAGCGGCCCGAACAAGGGCAAGCCCATCGTCAAGAAGCACCCCTTCGAGGGCATCCTGCCCAACATGGCGCGGCGCTACCGCGACACGGACTCGGCCGTGGTGCGCGAAGACCTCGCGCGCTACCGCAGCGCCCAGCCCTGCCCCGAATGCCACGGCGCACGCCTGCGCCGCGAAGCGCGCCATGTGAAGGTGGGCGAGGGCGACGCCGCGCTGGGCATCTACGACGTGAGCCACCGCACGCTGGCGGACGCGCTGCAGTGGTTCGCGTCGCTGCAGCTGGCCGGCGCCAAGGCCGAGATCGCCGGCAAGATCGTGCGCGAGATCGCCGCGCGCCTCACCTTCCTGAACGACGTGGGCCTGTCCTACCTGAGCCTGGACCGCAGCGCCGAGACGCTCTCGGGCGGCGAGGCGCAGCGCATTCGCCTGGCCTCGCAGATCGGCAGCGGCCTGACCGGCGTGATGTATGTGCTGGACGAGCCCAGCATCGGCCTGCACCAGCGCGACAACGACCGGCTGATCGCCACCCTCACGCGGCTGCGCGACCTGGGCAACAGCGTGATCGTGGTGGAGCACGACGAGGACATGATCCGCGCCGCCGACCACTGCGTGGACATGGGGCCCGGCGCGGGCGTGCATGGCGGTCGCGTGATGGCGCAGGGCACCTACGACGAGCTGTGCGCCAACCCGCAATCGCTCACCGGGCAGTACCTGAGCGGCGCCAAGACCCTGCCGGTGCCTGCGCGGCGCACGCCCTGGCTGCCCGTGTTGCAACAGAGCGCCGCAGCGCCCGAACCCGACAAGAAGCCCAAGTCGCGCTTTCCCGAGACGGCTGCCAGCCTGCGCAAGAAGGAGCGCCTGGCCGAGCACCGCGCCACGCAGGGGCAATTGCAGGCGCTGCGCGTGGTGGGCGCCACGGGGCACAACCTGAAGGGCGTGAGCGTGCAGTTCCCGGTGGGGCTGTTCACCTGCGTGACGGGCGTGTCCGGCTCGGGCAAGAGCACGCTGGTCAACGACACGCTGCACAAGGCCGTGGCGCGCCAGCTCTACCGCGCGCACGACGAGCCCGAAGCGCATGAAACCATCGAGGGGCTGGAGTATTTCGACAAGGTCATCAACGTCGACCAGAGCCCCATCGGCCGCACGCCGCGCAGCAACCCGGCCACCTACACGGGCCTGTTCACGCCGATCCGCGAACTGATGGCCGAGACCACCACCGCCAAGGAGCGCGGCTACGGCCCCGGGCGCTTCTCCTTCAACGTGGCGCAGGGCTCGGGGGGCGGGCGCTGCGAGGCCTGCCAGGGCGACGGCGTGGTGAAGGTGGAAATGCACTTCCTGCCCGACGTGTACGTGCCCTGCGACGTGTGCCACGGCCAGCGCTACAACCGCGAGACGCTGGAGGTGCAGTGGAAGGGCAAGAACATCGCCCAGATCCTGGACCTGACGGTGGAGGACGCCCACGCCTTCTTCAAGGACGTGCCCACGATCGCGCGCAAGCTGCAGACGCTGCTGGACGTGGGCTTGTCTTATATCCGCCTGGGCCAGAGCGCCACCACGCTCTCGGGCGGCGAAGCGCAGCGCGTGAAGCTGGCGCAGGAACTCTCCAAGCGCGACACCGGCCGCACGCTCTACATCCTGGACGAGCCCACCACCGGCCTGCATTTCGCCGACATCGACCTGCTGCTCAAGGTACTGCTGCAGCTGCGCGACGCGGGCAACACCATCATCGTCATCGAGCACAACCTGGACGTCATCAAGACCGCCGACTGGGTCATCGACATGGGCCCCGAGGGCGGGGCCGGCGGCGGCACCGTGGTGGCCGAGGGCACGCCCGAGCAGGTGGCCCACAATGCGGCCAGCCACACGGGCCGCTACCTGGCGCCATACCTGTCTGCCGCCCAAAATCAGTAGTAACCCTGAGGTTTTGCGCCGCCGGCAGTTACAGTTGCGCGCCGCGGCGGAGTGTTTCACTACGTCAGCGCGGCTTTATGGCGAATGATTGGGCGCGGGCTCTGGAATCATCGCGCCACTTCGCTGGCCGGCGCTTGTCGGCACGGCAGCCCCCGGCCTCCGCGCCGGCTTCTCCTCCACCTTTTTTTGGCAGGACTTCGCGGCGCGCAGCGCGCCCCGCGGGCCTGGACGTTTCATGAACCTGCTAGACCCGACCGTCATCACCTTCGGCATCTACCTGCTGGCCATGCTGTTCATCGGCTGGCTGGGCTACCGCGCGACGACCGACCTCTCCGACTACATCCTGGGCGGGCGCAGCCTGGGCAGCTTCGTCACCGCGCTGTCGGCCGGCGCGTCCGACATGAGCGGCTGGCTGCTCATGGGCCTGCCCGGCGCGGTGTACCTGAGCGGGCTGAGCGAGGCGTGGATCGCCATCGGCCTGACCATCGGCGCGTACCTCAACTGGCGCCTCGTGGCCGCGCGGCTGCGCCTGTACACCGAGCGCACCAACAACGCCCTCACGCTGCCCGACTACCTGGCCTCGCGCTTCGAGGACGGCGCCAACGTGCTGCGCCTGGTGACCACGGCGGTGATCCTGGTGTTCTTCACCATCTACTGCGCCTCGGGCGTGGTGGCGGGTGCGCGCCTGTTCGAGAGCATGTTCGGCCTGCCCTACCAGACGGCCCTGTGGGTCGGGGCGCTGTGCACCATCGCCTATGTGTTCATCGGCGGCTTCCTGGCGGTGAGCTGGACGGACACCATCCAGGCCTCGCTGATGATCACCGCGCTGATCCTGGCGCCCGTGGTGGCCTACTTCGCCGTCACCGGCGAGCTGCAGGCCGGCCAGAGCCTCACCGAGATGATCGGTGCGCAGAAGCTCGACCTGATGCACAACGCCAGCGTGATCGGCGTGGTCTCGCTCATGGCCTGGGGCCTGGGCTACTTCGGCCAGCCGCACATCCTGGTGCGCTTCATGGCGGCGGATTCGGTGGCCTCCATCCCGCGCGCGCGCCGCATCGGCATGACCTGGATGGTGCTGTGTCTGGGCGGCGCGGTGGCTGTGGGCCTGGTCGGCATCCCGTACTTCGCGGTGCACACGCAGCAGGCCGCCGGCGTGCAGGCCAATGCCGAGACGGTGTTCATCGAGATCGCGCGCCAGCTCTTCAACCCCTGGATCGCCGGCCTGCTGCTGGCGGCCATTCTGGCGGCGGTGATGAGCACGCTGTCGTGCCAGCTGCTGGTGTGCTCCAGCGCGCTGACCGAGGACATCTACCGCGTGTTCCTGCGCAAGAACGCCACGCAGCGTGAGCTGGTGTGGGTGGGCCGGGCGATGGTGTTCGCCATCGCCGTGGTGGCGATCGTCATCGCGGGCAACCCCAACAGCCGCGTGCTGTCGATGGTGAGCTACGCCTGGGCGGGCTTCGGCGCGGCGTTCGGGCCGGTCATCCTGCTGTCGCTGTTCTGGCGCGGCATGACGCGCAACGGCGCGCTGGCCGGCATCGTGGTCGGTGCCGTGACGGTGGTGGTGTGGAAGCAGGGCGGCTGGCTGGGGCTGTACGAGATCGTGCCCGGCTTCGTTCTGGGCGCGCTGGCCGTGGTGCTGGTGAGCAAGCTGGGCAAGCAACCCTCACCCGCCATGCTGCAGCGCCACGACGCGGTGGACGCCGAGATGGCGCGTCTGCAAGCCTGAGGCGAATGCGGGTTTGAGGCAAAGTGGCCTCAAACCCTTTATGGATAAGCGCTAACAGCTATTAATTAGGTAGCGCCACGGCGTGCGGTCGTTCGCCCAGCTTGAACACCGCCACGCCTGCCACCAGCTCCTGCGCCTGGCTGCGCAGGCTGGCGGCGGCGGCGGCCATCTCTTCGACCAGCGCGGCGTTCTGCTGCGTGGTCTGGTCCATCTGGCTCACGGCCTCGCCCACCTGGGCCACGCCCAGCGACTGTTCGCGGCTGGCGTTGCTGATCTCGCCCATGATGTCGTTGACGCGGCGCACGGCGGTCACCACGTCTTCCATGGTCTTGCCGGCGCGCTCCACCAGCGCATTGCCGCGTTCCACGTCATGCACGCTGGCGGAGATCAGCTCCTTGATCTCGCGCGCAGCGCCCGCGCTGCGCTGCGCCAGGCTGCGCACCTCGCTGGCCACCACGGCAAAGCCGCGGCCCTGCTCGCCGGCGCGTGCGGCCTCCACGGCGGCGTTCAGCGCCAGGATGTTGGTCTGGAACGCGATGGAATCGATCACCCCGATGATGTCCGCGATCTTGCCGGACGAGCTGTGGATGCCGTGCATGGTCTGCACCACCTGCGCCACCACCTCGCCGCCCTGCGCGGCCACGCCGCTGGCGCTGGTGGCCAGCTCGCTGGCACGCGCGGCGCTGTCGGCGTTCTGGCGCACGGTCGCGGTCATCTGCTCCATCGATGCGGCGGTCTCTTCCAGGGCGCTGGCCTGGCTTTCGGTGCGGGCGGCCAGGTCGGTGTTGCCCTGCGCGATCTGCGCGCTGGCCGTGGCCACGCCCTCCGCGCCCTGGCGCACGCGGCCCACCACCTCGGTGAGCTGGCGGCGCATCTGCAACAGCGCGGCGATCAGGCGGCCCATTTCGTTGCTGCCGTGGGCGATGTCGCTGCCCGACAGGTCACCGCGCGCCACGGCGCGGGCCAGCTCCACGGCCTGCGCCACCGGCTGCGTGATGGAGCGCACGAAGACCAGCATCAGCACCGTGGCGCCCGCCAGCGTGCCCAGCAGCGCCAGCGCCTCCCACGCCAGCGTGGCGCGCAGGCGGTCGATGCGCGCCCGCAGGGCCTCGTCCACGCCCTGCATGGCCTGGGCGTTCAGTGCGTACAGCGCGTCGATGGTGCGGGTATAGGTGTCGAAATACTCCTGCGCGGGCAGCGTCAGCGTGTCGGCCTGCAGCAGGGCCTTGTCGGCCAGGGCCAGCGTGGCCGTGATTTGCGCGTCCAGCGTGCGCGCGGGCGCGCCCAGCGTGGCCGCAAAGGCAGGGCTCGCCTCGGTGGCGCGCGCCAGGTTGCGCAGCGTGTTGCCCTGCAGCTCCACCACGCGCTGGCGCAGCGACTGCAGCAGCCCCTTGGCCTCCAGCGGCAGCTCGCCGCCGCGGCCCAGGAAGCCCGCGCCCTGGGCGCGCATCACGCCCAGCTTCTCACCCAGCTGCGGCGCATGCACCAGCGAGGCCTGGATCAGCGCGTTGGTGGCGAAGTCGGGGTCCAGCTGCAGCTCGTAGCTGTGCAGCAGCTGCTCGCCGGTCTGCAGCAGCGACGTGATCAGCGCCGTGTGCTGCGCCGTGCTTTGCGCGGCGGGCAGCGAGCGTGCGGCCACGGCCGGCTCCAGCTGCTGCCAGGCCTGCTGGGCGCGCTGCCAGGCGTCGCGCTGGGCCGCGGGCACCTGCGCCGCGTCCAGGCGGGCGGTGGCCTCGGCGAAGGCTTTGTTCACCGCATCGCGCGCGGCCGGGCGCCGGGCGGCCAGGGTTTCGTCACCGCCCAGCATGCCGTTGGACAGGCCGCGGTGCACCTGCAGCCCCTGCACCACCTTGTGCAGCGCCAGCAGCGGCGGGGCGCCACGGGCCTCGTGGCGGGCGCGCGCCAGGTCGTCGAGCGCGCCGCTCACGAACAGCCAGGTGGGCACGGCGCTCATGAGGATGCCGGCGAGGCCCAGGATGAGGAATTTGTAAAGCAGCGGCAGGCGCTGAGAAAGCGAGGTCATAGCGGGAACCTTTCCTTGTCCGCGAGACCGCCTAGGGCCTGTTCACACTATTTTTGCCAGATGCGTTGCGATCAAAAAGGGCCAGGCGCAAGGCGCCAAACGAAGCTGGGGTGCTACCCCAGCGAGGCTTGGCAACGCCGCGAATGGCCCTTTTTGATCGCAACCCGGAGGGAACGGAGTGAAAACCGCGCCATTCGTCGTTGCCCTCCTAGCCAAGGCCCCGGCCTTGGCGTCGTCACGCGCCTAGATTGGCGCGGTTTTCACGCCATTCGCACTGGCAAAAATAGTGTGAACAGGCCCTAGAGGGCGGGCGAGACAAAGAGATGTCAAGGACGTGTAACGTAATGTTATTCGGCAAAAACCTGCCTGTCCTTGAACGAGTTCAGCTTTTTGGGCGCGCAGGGGCTCCATCCCGTCCCAGAGGTGTTGCGACGGGTTTGAGGGTGTTTTTGGCCCCTGGCCCAATAAATACGGGCGCTAGTAGCTATCAGTATGGAAGCGAAACCTGCGCATGCCCCAGACGCTGCCACGCGACCGGCCTGCCCTGCGCGGGGCGAAGCACCGGCCGCTGGCCGTGCCGCCTACAGCGGCCGCCGCGTGGCGAAGCGCACCACGGTCACGCCGGCGCGCGCCTGGCGGGTGCTGGGCATGACCAGCACGCAGTCGTCGTACGGCGTGGTGACGGGCTCGCCATCGTTGTCGCCGATGACGGTACCGGCCTGGGGGATCACCTCCAGGCCCGTGAAGGGCTGGGTGAAACGAAAGCGCTCGCTCCTGGCGACCACCGGGCCGGTGACCTCCAGTGCCCACTGGCGCGGCGCGTCGGGCAGGCGCCAGCCGGGCAGCCCACGTGCCAGGGTGGCGGAATCCACCACGCCGGCCGCTTGCAGGAAGCGCACGCACTGGTCCTGCGCCACGGCGCGGCTGGCCGGGTCGCCATGGAAGCCGCATTCGACGAGCAGCGAGCGCGTGTCGCCGCCCTCGGCATCGGGCTGGCCAAAGCGGCCATAGTCGCGCATGCGCGTGCCGTCCTTGTGGCCCGCGTCCACCACGATGTGCTCGGGCGCGGCCAGGGTGCGCGCGAGGTGCAGGTTGCGCGGCTGCATGCCGGTGAGCAGCAGCGGCGCGCAGGGCTCGTGCATGGAGTGCAGGTCCAGCAGCCAGTCGGCCTCGGCCACGAAGGGGCGCAGCGCGGCCGCGCGCCGGCGCTCCAGCGTGTCGCCGGCGTCCATGCGCGCATCCACCCACTGGCGGTTGAGGTCTTCGTCCACGAAGCGGGCGGCGTCGTGGTGGTGGGGGTCGAACCGGTCGAACGCGGCCAGATTGCACAGCGCCAGCGTGAGCGTGCCGCGCGCGGGGCGCAGGCCGGCTTCCAGCAGGCCCTTGAGCGCCCAGGCGCCGCACAGCTCGTTGCCATGCACGAGGGCGCTGATCATCACGTGGCGGCCCGGCGTGCCGGAGTCGAAGCGCCACACGCCCTCGGTGCCGGTGTTGCCGGCGCGCCAGGCGCCGAGGTCGGGCGCGGTCAAAGTGAAAGGCAGGGGAGCGCTCATCATTCTTCGATCTTGGCGAACTCGATGATCTTCTTGTACTTGGCGACCTCTGCGGCGAGGAATTTGTCCACGTCCAGGCTGGGGGATGCCACGGTGGAGCCCGCGGCTTCCATTCGCTTGCGGAAGTCCGGCGACTCCAGCGTCTCGTTGAGCGCCTTCTTGAGCCGCTCGGCCACGGGCTTGGGCAGGTGGGCGGGCGCCATGAGGGCGAACCAGGTGCCGATGTCCACGTTCTTGTACTGCGCCGATTCGGCCAGCGCCGGAATGTCGGGCGCGACGGTCGAGCGCTTGGCCTCGGTGGTGCCCAGGGCGATCACTTTGCCGCTCTTGATGTGCGGCAGGCCGCTGGAGAGCACGAACACGCCGAACTCCAGGTTGTTGCCCACCAGGTCGTTGGTGAGCGGCGCCACGCCGCGGTAGGGGATGTGCGTCATGAACAGCTGGCCCTGTTCCTTGATCATCTCGCCGGCCAGGTGCAGCGAGGTGCCCACGCCCGAGCTGCCATAGCTGAGCTTGCCGGGGTTCTTGCGCACGCGTTCGGTGAATTCGGCCAGGTTCTTCACGCCGGTGCCGGTGCTGGCCACCAGCACCAGGGGCTGCGAGGCCACGAGGCCGATGGCGGTGAAGTCCTTGATGTCGTACTTGACCTTCTTGGTCACCAGCTTGTTGATGGCGATCTCGTTGCTGGCGCCAACCAGCAGCGTGTAGCCGTCGGGCGCGCTGCTGGCCACCTTCTGCGCGCCAATGGCGCCGCCCGCGCCGCCCAGGTTCTCGATCACCACGGGCACGCCCAGGCGGTTGGACAGCTCCGCGCCCACGGCGCGGCCGGTCAGGTCGGTACTGCCGCCGGGCGGATAGCCCACGACGATGGTGATGGGCTTGCTGGGGTAGGCGGGCGCTTGCGCGAAAGCGGCAGGGCTGGCAGCGGCGAGCAGCGCGGCGCTGGCCAGCAGCGCGCGGCGCAACGGGGCGGGGATGCGGGAAGTGTGCATGGCGTTTTCCATAGGCAGGTCGAGGTGGGTGCCATTGTGGAAAGCGCACCGTGGCTGCGTCGTGCCGAAGTGGCACCAGGCCGTGCATTGTGGGCACGCGGCCCGCGGGTTTATCCGGGGATCACTGGCGCGCCAACGTGGCCCACAGCGCCTCGGCCCAGGGCGAGAGCCGGCGCTTGGGCCGGTACATGCGCACGTCGAAGCGCACCTGCATGCGCTCGTCGCCCGCGCGGGCCAACCGCCCCGACTGGCAGTCGGCATGCACCATGGACCAGGGCAGCCAGGCCACGCCCAGGCCGCGCAGCACGTACTCGTACTGCGCGTCGGCCGAGTCGCATTCCACCACGCGCGCCAGGCGAGGCGCCAGCGGGTCATGCGCCAGGCGGTCTTCCACCAGCCGGCCGAGCGCCAGCGTGTGCGAGTAGGCGAGGTAGGGCACCGCATCCGTGCCGCCAAAGTGGTGCAGCGGCGCACCGCCGGCGCGGGCGCGGGAGACGGGCACCAGGCGGTCGCTGGCGAGTGTGAGGTGGGTGAACTGCCGTGCGTCCAGGCGCACGGCGAGCGAGGTGTGGTGGTAGGCCAGGGTGAAGTCGGCCTCGCCACGCTCGATCATGGCCACGGACTCATCCAGCGCACAGGTGCGCACGCGCAGCTCGCCGCCCGCCAACACGGGCTGTATGCGGGCCAGCCAGTCGGCCACCACGGTGCGTGCCAGGGTACGGCCGGTGGCCAGGGTGACGGTGCGCGCCTGCCGCCCCGCGATGGCGCGCAACTCCTCGTGCGAATGGGCCAGGTTCTGCGCCATCTGCTGCGCGGTTTCCAGGAAGGCCTGCCCCGCGGGCGTAAGCCGCACGGGCCCGCCGCCGTCGCGCTCCGTGAGCGGCGTGCCGGCCCACGCCTCCAGCGCGCGGATGCGCCGCCCGAACGCGGGGTGCGTCACATGGCGCAGTTCCGCCGCGCGGGTGAAGCTGCGCTCATGCGCCAGGGCGATGAAGTCCTCCAGCCACTTGAGTTGCATGGCCGGAAAACGCTGGGCTAGGCGCGCGCGGCGTTGAGCGCGGCGCGCGTGGCCTGGGCCGCGTTGCGTGCGGCCGCGGCAAAGTCCGCACCGCCCGAGGCATAGAGCACGGCGCGCGAGGAGTTCACGATGATTGGCCCGTGGGCGCGCAGCCCGGCGCGCACCGTGGCGGCTGCGTCGCCGCCCTGCGCGCCCACGCCGGGGATCAACAGCGGCAGCGTGGGTGCCAGCGCACGCACGCGCTCTATTTCTTGTGGGTACGTGGCGCCCACCACCAGGCCGAGCTGGCCGTTCTTGTTCCAGGGGCCCTGCGCCTGGCGGGCCACGTGCTCGTACAGCAGCGGCTGGCCTTCGACGCTGGCCAGGCGCTGGGCCTGCAGGTCATCGCCACCAGGGTTGGAGGTGCGGCACAGCAGGAAAGCACCCTTGCCGTGGTAGGCCAGATAGGGCTCGATGGAGTCAAAGCCCATGAAGGGCGAGAGCGTCACGGCATCGGCGCCGTAGCGCTCGAAGGCCTCTTTGGCGTATTGCTCGGCCGTGGAGCCGATGTCGCCGCGCTTGGCGTCCAGGATCACGGGCACATGCGGGGCGTTGCAGCGCATGTGCTGCATCAGGCGCTCCAACTGGTCTTCGGCACGGTGCGCAGCGAAGTAGGCGATCTGCGGCTTGAAGGCGCACACCAGGTCGGCCGTGGCGTCCACGATGGCGGCGCAGAAGTCGTAGATCTTGTGCGCCTCGCCACGCACGGACTCGGGAAAGCGCGTGGGTTCGGGGTCCAGGCCCACGCACAGCAGGGAGTTGTTGCGCGTGGTGGCGTCGCGCAGCATGTCAAGAAAAGTCATGTCCGTGATTTTAGGCAACACCATGCCGGTGCCGTGCACCACGGCGTCCAGGTGTTTTCGCGGGCGGCTTCGGCAAGGACGGCGCCTGCCCGGCACAATCGCCGCCCATGCCTGCTCTTTCCCGCCGCCAGCTCGTCGTTCTTGCCCTGTTGACCCTGGTGTGGGGCCTCAACTGGCCGGTGATGAAGATGGGTGTGGCGCACTTTCCGCCGCTCACCTTTCGCATGGCGTCGCTGTGGCTGGGCCTGCCCATCCTGGCCGCGGTGATAGGGGTGCGCAAGCTGCCCTTCACTATTGCGCGCGCGCATTGGGGCCGCGTGGCGCTGCTGGCGCTGACCAACATGGTGCTCTGGCACGTGCTCATGATCCTGGCGATCCCGCAGCTGTCCAGCGGGCGCGCGGCCATCCTGGGCTACACCATGCCCATCTTCTCGGCCGTGCTGGGCGCGCTGGTGTTCGGCGACCGGCTGGCCGGGCGGGCGTGGATGGGTGTGGGCGCGGCGCTGGTGGGCGTGGTGCTGCTGCTGTGGCATGAGATCGGCGCGCTGGGCGGCAGGCCCCTGGGCGTGACGTTGATGCTGGTGTCTGCCGCGAGCTGGGCCATGGGCACGCAGCTGTTGCGGCGCCTGAGCGTGCCGGTGCCGCTGCTCACGCTGTCGTTCTGGATGGTGGCCATCACCTGCGTGGTACTCACCGTGTTGGCGGTGGCGTTCGAGCGCGAGCGCTGGGTGGCACCCGACGCCCAGGCCTGGGCCGCCATTTTGTACAACGGCCTGCTGGCGCTGGGCTTTGCGCAGACGGCGTGGTTCTTCCTGGTGCGCACGCTGCCGCCCGTGGCCTCCACGCTCAGCGTGATGATGATTCCGGTGCTGGGCGTGTTCAGCGGCGCGCTGTGGCTGGGTGAGGTGCTGCATTGGCAGGACTGGACCGCCGTGGGCCTGATGGCCGTGGCCATCGGCACCGTGCTGTGGCCGGCCCGCGCCGTGCAGGCGCAGGAGTTCAAGTAAAAAGAGCTGCTAGCGCTTATGCAATAAGCGCAAGCAGCTCTGATTTTTATAGCGTTCTGGGGCGGGATCAGCCTGCCGCGCGCTTTTGCAGTATTTCGATGGCCGGCAGGGTCTTGCCCTCCAGCACCTCCAGGAACGCGCCACCGCCGGTGGAGATGTAGCCCACGTCCTTCTCGATGCCGTACTTGGCAATCGCCGCCAGGGTGTCGCCGCCGCCGGCGATGCTGAAGGCGCTGGATTCGGCGATGGCCTGCGCGATGGCCTTGGTGCCGCCCGCGAACTGGTCGAATTCGAACACGCCCACGGGGCCGTTCCAGACGATGGTGCCCGCGGCCTTGAGCTGCGCGGCCAGTTGGGCCGCCGTCTCGGGGCCGATGTCCAGGATCAGGTCGTCCTCGGCCACTTCGCTGGCCTTCTTCACGGTGGCGGGTGCGTCGGCCGCGAAGGCCTTGGCGACCACCACGTCGGTGGGGATCGGCACCTCGGCGCCGCGCGCGGCCATGGCGGCGATCACGGCCTTGGCTTCGTTCACCAGGTCGGGCTCGGCCAGGCTCTTGCCGATGGGCAGGCCGGCCGCCAGCATGAAGGTGTTGGCAATGCCGCCGCCCACCACCAGGCCGTCCACGTTCTTGGACAGGCTTTGCAGGATGGTCAGCTTGGTCGAGACCTTGGAGCCGGCCACGATGGCGACCAGCGGGCGCTTCGGGTGGGCCAGCGCGGTCTGGATGGCGTCGATCTCGGCGGCCAGCAGCGGGCCGGCGCAGGCCACCTTCGCGTACTCGGCGATGCCGTAGGTCGTGCCCTCGGCGCGGTGGGCGGTGCCGAAGGCGTCGTTCACGTAGATGTCGCACAGCTGGGCCATCTTCTTCGCCAGCTCGGGGTCGTTTTTCTTCTCGCCCTTGTTCAAGCGGCAGTTTTCCAGCAGCACGACCTGGCCGGGCTGCACCTGCACACCGTCCACCCAGTCGGCCACCAGCGGCACCTCGCGGCCCAGCAGTTCGGACAGGCGCTGGGCCACCGGGGCCAGCGAATCCTCGGGCTTGAACTCGCCCTCGGTGGGGCGGCCCAGGTGGCTGGTCACCATCACGGCGGCGCCGGCTTCCAGCGCCATCTGGATGCAGGGCACGGAGGCACGGATGCGCGTGTCCTCGGTGATGCGGCCGGCGTCGTCTTGCGGCACGTTCAGGTCGGCACGGATGAACACGCGCTGGCCACGGGCCTGGCCCTGGGCGCAAAGGTCGGAAAAGCGAAGGATGTGCATGGGAACAGTGGGTGAGTGCGCCGCGCCGTCACGGTGCGGTCATGAAAACTGCGCGGATTGTAGGCGCCTGGTAACCGCGCCGTAACTCTCTACCAGCCCAGTCCGATATGCAGCGGCAGGTACACCGCCATGCCCACGACGATGGTGCCCAGGATGCCGCGGCGCCAGAAGTAGTAGCCCGCGGCGGCAGCCACGGCGGGCAGCCGTGCGTCCTGCAGCGTCTGGATCAGCGCGCCCTGGCTCATGACCAGCTCGGGCGCGATCACCCCGGCCAGCGCGGCCAGCGGCGCGTACTTCAGGCCGCGGCGCAGCCAGTCGGGCATCGGCAGGTCGCGCTCGGGGATCATGAAGAACGCGCGCGTGAGCAGGGTGATGCCCGCCAGCCCCAGGATGGCGATGGCCGGCTCGATCCAGGCACCGTTCATGTGTCGCCTCCCACCGCGCGGGTGCGCGCACGCCGCAGCGCACGCTCGGCCGCTTCGGCGGCCAGCCCTGCGGTGACGGCTGCGGCGATCGCCACCAGGATGTTGAGCTTGAGCGGCAGCGCGAAGGTGGCCACCGCCGCCGTGCAGGCCACGGCCGTGGCGAGCCAGGTGGCACGGTCGTTCAGCATGGACAGCAGGATGCCCAGCAGCGCCAGCACGCCCGCAAAGCCCAGCCCCCAGGACAGCGGGATGGCGTTGGCCAGCACGATGCCTGCAATGGACGGCACCTGCCAGGCCAGCCAGTTGGCCGAGGCCGCGCCCCAGAAATAGGGCACCTGCTCGGGCGCAGGCACGGGCTTGGGAAAACGCTTCATGAAGCTCACGAAGATCACATCGCCGCTGAAGTAGCCCAGCGCCAGCCGGTGGCGGCGCGGCAGGTGGGCGAAGTAGCTGCGCCACATGCTGCTGAAGATCACGAAGCGCAGGTTCACGCAGGTGGCCGTGAGCCACACCACCCACAGCGGTGCGCCCGCCACCATCAGCGGCAGCACGGCCAGCTGTGCGCTGCCGGCATACACCGCCAGCGACATGAACAGCGCCATCGGCAGCGACATGCCGCTCTTGGCCATGGCCACGCCCGTCACCAGGCCCCAGGCGCCGATGCCCAGGCAGGTGCCGGCCATGTCACTGGCGCCCTGGCGGAAGGCCGGGTCGCGCAGCTGGGCGCGCAGGAAAGGCAGACTCATGGGGCGGCGCCCAGCACCATGCCTGGCGCCAGCGGGAAGCCGCGCAGGAAGTCCGCGGCGGGCAGCCGCTTGCCGCCCGCGCGTTGCAGCACCGTCAGGCGCAGCAGGCTGCCGGCGCCGCAGGCCACGCCGATGCCGTCGGCATCTATAGACAAAATCTGGCCGCAGGCCGCATCCAGCGTGCGCGAGCAGCTATCTATTTCGCAGCTCCATACCTTGATGGCATCGGCCCCCAGCGTGGTGGCCGCGCCGGGGAAGGGGTCGAAGGCACGCACGCGCCGGGCGATCACCTCCGCCGGCTGGTTCCAGTCGATGGTGCTTTCCGCCTTGTCGATCTTGTGCGCGTAGGTCACGCCCTCGGCCGGCTGCGGTGTGGGTTTGAGGCCCCCGCAGGCGGCCATCTCCAGCGCCTCCACGATCAGCCGCCCGCCCAGCTGCGCCAGCCGGTCGTGCAGCGTGGCGGTGGTATCGGTGGGGCTGATGGCGGTCTTTTCCAGCAACAGCATGTCGCCGGTATCCAGGCCCGCGTCCATCTGCATGATGGTCACGCCGGTTTCCGCGTCGCCGGCCTCGATGGCGCGGTGGATGGGCGCCGCGCCGCGCCAGCGCGGCAGCAGGCTGGCGTGGATGTTCAGGCAGCCGAGCCGGGGCGTGTTGAGCACCCACTGCGGCAGGATCAGCCCATAGGCGGCCACCACCATCACATCGGCCTGCGCAGCCTCGATGGCGGCTTTGGCGGCCGCTGCGTCCTCGGGGTATTTGCCATCCAGGCGCAGGCTCAGCGGCTGCGCCACGGCGATGCCGTGCTGCAGCGCGCACTGCTTGACGGGTGAAGCCTGCAGTTTCATGCCGCGGCCCGCGGGGCGGTCGGGCTGGGTCAACACCAGGGGCACGGTGAAGCCTGCGGCCAGCAGGCGCTCCAGGGCCACGCGCGCAAACTCGGGCGTGCCGGCAAAAATGACTCTCATACAACGCGTGGAATAGCGGCCCCGGGGTGGGGCTCAGTGAAAGGGGTCGTTGTCGTTCAGCCGCTCGTCCGTGAACATCACGCGCTGCACGACGCCCGTCGGGTCGATGTGCACATGGGCCTGGCGGGGCTCTCCATTGTCACGAAAGCGGTAGGTCCAGATATCGCCATTGAAGCGCGCCACCTTCTCCACCAGCGCAGGCGGGCCGAAGGTGCGTCGCACGGCTGCGCGCGTATCGACGCCATTGCGCAGCGCATGGAAGCGCTCCAGCGTCAGTACCTGCTCCACCCGCACCAGGCGTTGCCGGGCGTCAAAGTCGAGGTGGTAGACCTGTTGGCCTGCGGGCTGGCGGCTGTAGACCAGCCGTTCTCCGCCTTCAGGGAGCATTACGGTCAGCGTGGGTGCGCCCATGGTGCGCTCGATGTCCGCACGCGGCGTGCCTGTTTTCTGCCACTCGGGTACGGCGCAGCCCGCCAAAAAAACAGCCAGCAGCAGTGCGCTCCAGCGGAGCCGGCGCGGTGCGGTTGCGTGCGCCGGCAGCGCGGTCATGCGCGTTCGGCCTGCTTTTGCTGCTTCAACAGCTTGGTCTTGATGCGGTTGCGCTTCAAGGGCGACAGGTATTCCACGAACACCTTGCCCAGCAGGTGGTCCATCTCGTGCTGGATGCACACGGCCAGCAGGCCCTCGGCCTCGATCACGCGCGGCTGGCCGTCGCGATCCAGCGCGCGCACGTGCACGGCAGTGGAGCGCTCCACGCCATCGTAGATGCCAGGCACCGACAGGCAGCCCTCGTCGCCCACCTGTTTCTCGGCACTGGCCCAGGTGATCTCGGGGTTGATCAGCACCAGCGGCGTGTCGCGCTCTTCGGAGACGTCGATCACCACGATGCGCTCGTGCACATCGACCTGCGTGGCGGCCAGGCCGATGCCATGGGCGTCGTACATGGTGGCGAACATATCGTCCACGATGGCGCGCACGCGCTCATCCACCGCCGTCACGGGCTGGGCGACCTTGTGCAGGCGAGGATCGGGGTAACAGAGAATCGGAAGAATTGCCATGGCAGAGCGCTCAATATGTCGCTATTTTCGCCACTTTTGCCCGCCATTGCGGCGCCCAATCACAATAATCGTTGCCCGATCAAGGGCTTGGGCACAGAATCTCAAATGGTTTGTAATGTATTCGCGGCAGTTTCTTCTGTAAAACAATTAACTGCACCGCAGCGAGAGGGGCGTTTTTCCAATGAATGACACGAGGAACAATATGGCGGCTCAGGCCCGTATGCGCGTGACGGCGCTCGGCGCACTGGCTTTGTTGGCGGGTGCCGCCATGGCACCGGCGGCGCAGGCCCAGAATTACCCGATTACTTCCGAGCAGCGCGCCACCGCGCAGCAGGTGGCTTCACGCGGCGTTCCCCTGTCCGAATTGGCCGCCAATGCGCCCGATACCTACGTGGTGAAACGCGGAGACACGCTGTGGGGTATTTCCGGCATGTATTTGAAGCGCCCCTGGCGCTGGCCGGAACTGTGGGGCATGAATCTGCAGTCCATTCCCAACCCGCACCTGATTTTCCCGGGCCAGACGCTGTACCTGGAAAAGGTGGACGGCTATGCCCGCCTGAGCACCAGCCGCAAAGGCGCGCCCGAGACCGTGCGCGTGTCGCCGCGCACGCGCTATGACAGCCTGGCCGGCACGGCGCTGCCCACGCTCAAGCCGCACCTGATCGAACCCTTCCTCGTCGAGCCTCTGGTGGTGGACGAGCTCACACTGCAGCAGGCCCCGCGCATCGTGGCCACGCGCGACGAACGCATGATCATGGCCAACGGCGACCGCGCCTACGTGCGCGGCCCTGAAGGCAGCCCCCTCGTGATGGCGCCTGGCGTGCCGCGCCAGTACCGCGTGTTCCGCAACGCCATTCCGCTGAAGGATCCGCACACTGGTGAGGTGCTGGGCTACGAAGCGCAGTATGTCGGCCGCGCCGAACTGGTGCGCAGTGAAACTACCACTCCAGTGCCCCAGAGCGATGTAGCGCGGGGCAAGAGTTCCAGCGAGGGCCGGGGGGAAGTGCTGGAGGGGCAAGCCCACGGCACAGCGGTGGACATCGTTCCCGCCACGGTGGACCTGAGGGGCGCGAAGGAAGAGATCCGGGCCGGCGACCGCCTGCTGCCCGCACCACAGCGCAGCTTCAACAGCTACACCCCGCGGGCACCGCAGGGCCCCGTGGATGCCAGCGTGGTGTCGATCTACGGCAGCGCGGCCGTGGCCAACGCCGGCCAGAACCAGGTGATCACCATCAACCGCGGTGCGCGCGACGGCATGGAAGCCGGCCATGTGCTGCAGCTGCTCACGCAGGGCGAGCGCTTCAAGGACAAGACCGACGAGCAGCGCGCCATGGTGCGCCTGCCCAGCGAGAGCAATGGCGTGGCGATGGTGTTCCTCACGTTCGACCGCGTGTCCTACGCCCTGATCCTGCAGTCGCAGCAGGCGGTGCGTGTGGGCGACCGTCTGGTCAACCCCGAGTAAGCCCCGGGCGCCGCCACCTGCGGGCGGCCGCTCCCTAGCCTTGTCACCGCGCATGCAACGCGACGAACTGGCCGCCTGGCTGCGTCTGACGCTCACGCCTGGCGTGGGCAACGGTGCCGCGCGCAGGCTGCTGGCCGCGTTCGGCCTTCCCCAGAACATCTTTGCGCAGGGCGAGAGGGCCTGGCAGTCCTGCGTCACCACGGCGCAGGCGCGCGCGCTCGCCCGCGTGCCCGAGGAGCTGGAGGCGCTGACCGAGCGGACGTGGCAGTGGCTGCTGGACGGGCGGGCGCCCGCGCAGCCGGCGCACGGCATCGTCACGCTGGGTGACGAGGCCTATCCTCCTGCGTTGCTGGCCACCGAGGATCCGCCGCTGCTGCTGTACCTGCTGGGTGCTCCGCAGTTCGTGCAGGGCGGCGCGCCGTTCGCGCCGGCGCACAGCCTGGCCATGGTGGGTAGCCGCAACCCCACGGCCCAGGGGGCGGACCATGCCCGGCAGTTCGCACGTGCTCTGCGGGAGGCGGGTTTGTGCGTCGTTTCGGGCCTGGCGCTGGGCATCGACGCGGCGGCGCACGAGGGCGCGCTGATCGATCCGCCCGACGGCGCCGCGCCCGCCACCATTGCCATCGTGGGCACCGGGCTGGACCGGGTGTACCCGCGTGCCAACAAGGAGCTGGCCCACCGCATCGCACGCCACGGCCTGCTGGTCAGCGAATACCCGTTGGGCACGCCGCCGTTGCCGGCCAACTTTCCCAAGCGCAACCGCATCATCTCCGGCCTGTCGCAGGGCACTCTGGTGGTGGAGGCGGCGCTGGCCTCGGGCTCGCTGATCACCGCGCGGCTCGCGGCCGAGCAGGGGCGCGAGGTGTTCGCCATACCCGGCTCCATCCACGCGCCCCAGTCGCGTGGCTGCCACGCGCTGATACGCCAGGGCGCCAAGCTGGTGGAGTCGGCGCAGGACGTACTGGAAGAACTGCGCTGGCATGCGCCGGCAGCCGCCATCCCCGCAGCACAGGACGCGTCCGAGGAGCCCCTTGCGCCGTCTTATCAGTGTGTGCTGGATGCGCTGGGGTTCGATCCACTGGGGCTGGACGCACTGGTGGCGCGCACCGGGCTGGATGCCGCCACGCTGCAAGTACGGCTGCTGGAGCTGGAACTGGAGGGGCGTGTCGCGCGCCTGCCCGGCGGGCTGTTCCAGCGCACGGGGCAGGCTTAAAGCAGCGACGGTAGTGCGCGCTTCGCGGCGCACGCCTGCGGGGCGGGGGCTTGCTGCGCGGCCTTGACCGCTCGGCAGATCAGCCGGCGCGGTACGGGCATGTGTTTGCTATATAAAAATGAGCTGCTCGCGCTTGCTGTACATCCATTTCAAAGGATTTTTCCGTTGAAACCTGGATGAAATAAGCGCAGACAGCTATGTTTTTTGATGTTATAGCCCGAGCATCAACCGCAGGTTCTGCACCGCAGCGCCGCTCGCGCCCTTGCCCAGGTTGTCCAGGCGCGCCACCAGCACGGCGTGGCGGTAGCTCTCATTGGCGAACACGCGCAGTTCCAACTGGTTCGTGTCGTTGAGCGCCAGGGCATCGAGTTTGCCGTCCTCGGTGGGCGGCAGCACCTTCACCCACTGCTCGGGCGTGTTGCTCTTGGCGTAATGGGCCGCCAGTGCGTCGTGCAGGTCCGCCGCCTTCGGCTGGCCGGGCAGCAGATCCAGATGCAGCGGCAGTTGCACCAGCATGCCCTGGCGGAAGTTGCCCACCGAGGGGATGAAGATCGGGCGGCGCGTGAGCCCGGTGTACTTCAGGATCTCCGGCAGGTGCTTGTGCGACAGGCCCAGCGCATACAGCTCAAAGGGCGCCGCATGGCCTTGCTCATAGGCCTCGATCATCGTACGGCCGCCGCCGGAGTAGCCGCTCACCGACGGCAGTGCCAACGGGTGGTCGGCAGGCACCAGGCCGGCGTCGACCAGCGGGCGCAGCAGGGCGATGGCGCCGGTGGCATAGCAGCCGGGGTTGGATACGCGCGTGGCGTTGCGCACGGCCTCCAACTGGCCGGGCGCCAGTTCGGGAAAGCCGAACACCCAGCCCGGCGCCGTGCGGTGGGCGGTAGAGGCATCAATGATCTTGATGGCGCGGCCGGTCTCGGCAGTGATGGCGTCCACCAGCGCGACTGTTTCGCGCGCGGCATCGTCGTGCAGGCACAGCACGACCAGGTCCACACCGGCGATCAGTGCGCGCTTGGCGGCGGCGTCCTTGCGCAGTTCGGGGGCGATGCTGACCAACTCCACCTGGGGCATGGCCTGCAGGCGCTCACGAATCTGCAGGCCGGTGGTGCCTGCCTCGCCATCAATAAAGACCTTGGACATCGAGTAGCTCCTGCAAGGGCCGGCCCAGGGTGGGGCCGGGGGTGTAAGTTATATCCACATCAATGGTGCGTCGCAGCATGATACATTTACCGGCTGCCATTCCCGAGCAAGCGGCTGTATTTCCGCTCTTCGGCAGAACGGGTACAAACACCATCCTTCCCCTGAGAGAGACCTCATGAAGATTCACGAATACCAAGGCAAGGAAATCTTGCGCAGTTTCGGCGTGCCCGTCCCGCGTGGCATCCCCGCTTTCACGGTGCAAGAAGCCGTGGAAGCCGCACAAAAGCTCGGCGGCCCCGTGTGGGTCGTGAAGGCCCAGATCCACGCCGGTGGCCGTGGCAAGGGCGGTGGCGTGAAGGTGGCCAAGACCATTGATGACGTGAAGGCACGCGCCAGCGAGATCCTGGGCATGCAGCTGGTCACGCACCAGACCGGCCCTGAAGGGCAAAAGGTGCGCCGCCTGTACATTGAAGATGGCGCCGACATCAAGAACGAACTGTATGTGTCCCTGGTCACCGACCGTGGCACGCAGAAAGTGGCGCTGATCGCCTCCAGCGAAGGCGGCATGGACATCGAGGAAGTGGCCCACTCCACGCCCGAGAAGATCATCACCGAGATGATCGACCCTCTGACCGGCATCACGCCCGAGCAATCCAAGAAGGTGGCCGCAGCCATCGGCCTGACGGGCGCTTCGGTGGACCAGGCGGTGGACCTGTTCGCCAAGCTCTACAAGTGCTACATGGACACCGACGCGTCCCTGGTCGAGATCAACCCGCTGAATTGCGACTCCAAGGGCAACCTGATGGCCCTGGACGCGAAGTTCAACTTCGACGCCAACGCGCTGTTCCGCCACCCGGAAATCGTGGCCCTGCGCGACCTGGACGAGGAAGATCCGGCGGAAGTCGAGGCCTCCAAGTTCGACCTGGCCTACATCTCCCTGGACGGCAACATCGGCTGCCTGGTGAACGGCGCGGGCCTGGCCATGGCCACCATGGACACCATCAAGCTGTTTGGCGGTGAGCCGGCCAACTTCCTGGACGTGGGTGGCGGCGCCACCCCCGAGAAGGTCACCGAAGCCTTCAAGATCATGCTCAAGAACCCCAAGGTCAAGGGCATTCTGGTCAACATCTTCGGCGGCATCATGAAGTGCGACACCATCGCCACCGGCGTGATCACCGCCTGCAAGGCCGTGAACCTGCAGGTGCCGCTGGTCGTGCGCATGAAGGGCACGAACGAAGAGCTGGGCAAGAAGATGCTGGCCGAATCCGGCCTGCCCATCATCAGCGCCGACACCATGGCGGAAGCCGCCACGAAGATTGTCGAAGCCGTCCGTTAAGCAGGCCCGGAGATAAAACATGTCGATCTACATCAACAAAGACACCAAGGTCATCACCCAGGGCATCACCGGCAAGACCGGTCAGTTCCACACGGAAAAGTGCCAGGAATACGCCAACGGCAAGAACTGCTTCGTGGCGGGTGTGAACCCCAAGAAGGCCGGCGAGAAGATTTTTGACATTCCAATCTTTGGGTCGGTCAAGGACGCCGCCAAGGAAACCGGTGCTACCGTCTCCGTGATCTACGTGCCGCCCGCAGGCGCGGCCGCCGCCATCTGGGAAGCCGTCGAGGCCGACCTGGACCTGGCGATCTGCATCACCGAAGGCATTCCCGTGCGCGACATGCTCGAAGTGCGCAACAAGATGAAGGCCAAGGAAGCCGCCGGCGGCAAGCGCACGCTGCTGCTGGGCCCCAACTGCCCTGGCCTGATCACGCCGGACGAGATCAAGATCGGCATCATGCCCGGTCACATCCACAAGAAGGGCCGTGTGGGCGTGGTGAGCCGTTCCGGCACGCTGACCTACGAAGCCGTGGCACAGTTGACCGAACTGGGCATCGGCCAGTCGTCCGCCGTCGGCATCGGCGGCGACCCGATCAACGGCCTCAAGCACATCGACGTGATGAAGGCTTTCAACGACGATCCTGACACCGACGCCGTGATCATGATCGGCGAGATCGGCGGCCCCGACGAGGCAGAAGCTGCCCGCTGGTGCAAGGCCAATATGAAGAAGCCCATCGTGGGCTTCATCGCAGGCGTGACCGCTCCTCCGGGCAAGCGCATGGGCCATGCGGGCGCGCTGATCTCCGGCGGCGCCGATACGGCGGACGCCAAGCTGGCCATCATGGAAGAGTGCGGTTTCACCATTACCCGCAATCCTTCCGAGATGGGTCGCCTGCTCAAGGGCCTGCTGTAATCCGCGAGCCTGGCGCGGTGTAGCGCGCCAGGTTACGCAAAACTACGCACGCGCGAGAGGGTCGTCCCTCTCTACACTGACAGCTCCAACACAAAAGAAACGCCAGCTTGGTTGACCCAGGCTGGCGTTTTCGATTCATAACACTGGAGCCATCAATGGAGTACTTGAGCAATGCCGATTTCTGGATCGGCCTGGTGAAGATCGTCTGGATCAACATCATTTTGTCGGGCGACAACGCTGTCGTCATCGCCCTGGCGGCGCGTTCGCTGCCTGCGCAGCAGCAGAGGAAGGCCGTCATGTTCGGCTCCGGCGCGGCGGTGGTGCTGCGCATCGTATTGACGGTAGTGGCGGCCAAGCTGCTCCAACTGTCCTTCCTGCAGATCGTCGGGGGCTGTCTGCTGCTGTGGATTGGTTATCAACTTCTCACGGGCGAAGAGGAAGATGACGGCGCATCCAAATCCGCAGGAGGCATGTTCGCGGCCATCCGCACTATCCTGATTGCCGACCTGGTGATGAGCCTGGACAACGTCATTGCCGTCGCCGCGACCGCCCAGGGGAACATGGTGCTGCTCGTCCTGGGGTTGGCCATCAGCATACCGCTGGTGATCTTCGGCTCCACCCTGATGATCAAGCTCATGGAACGCTTTCCCGTCATCGTCACGCTGGGGGCCGCGCTGATCGGTTGGGTGGGAGGCGAGACCATCGTCAACGACAACTTGCTTCACGATTACGCGATGGGTCACCCGTGGCTCCACTACGTAGCCGCCATAGCGGGCGCCGTGCTGGTGGTGATGGTGGGCAAGCTGATGCAATCCCGCGGCGAACCTCGGCAGGCGTGAAAAGTCTGGCGCGCGGTAGTGCGACGGGAATGTGCCGCGACCTGACGGACATGTCCTTGAAGTAGCAAAAATGGCAGGCAAGAAGGGGCTGCGTAGGGCCTCTTTTGCAACACACGTCAACGGGCCTGGCTTGCACGCGTTCAACATCATGACGGACCTGTCGCCCCGTGCGCCTCGACTATGATGCGCAGTCCCGCAATGCTGGTTGTGAGGGATATGCAGCGATGCCATCCTCAACCGCATGTAAAGCGCCTTCGCGTGAGGCGTCTCGCGGGAGTCTCTTATGAAACCTCTGCCGATGCTGAGCTACGAATTCTGCGCGTTGACGGACACGGGGCGGGTGCGCTCCAACAACGAAGACGCTGTGGCCATCCATGAGACGGCGCAGATGGTCATCCTGGCCGACGGCATGGGGGGCTACAACGCGGGCGAGGTGGCTGCCGGGATGGCGATCACCTACATCGGCACCGAGATGGTCCGCTGGCTGCAAGGCGACGGCTCCGCGGCATCACCTTCGGATGTACGGCATGCACTAGAGGCCTGTGTGGACAATGCGAACCACGCGATCCTCGGGGCCTCGATGTCCAACCCGCAGTACCTGGGAATGGGTACCACGCTGGTCGTCGGCGTGTTCCGTGACGACCGGCTCATTCTCGGCCACATCGGTGATTCGCGCTGCTACCGGTGGCGCGAGGGCCTCTTGCGGCAGATCACGCGCGACCACTCGTGGTTGCAGGAGCAGATCGACCTGGGACTGCTCACACCGGCACAAGCAGCCGTTTCGGGGCAGCGCAACCTGGTTACACGGGCGCTGGGGGTGGATGTGTCCGTGCACATAGAAATCAACGAATTTCCTGTCGAGCCCGGTGACTTGTTCATTCTTTGCTCCGACGGCCTGACGGATATGTTGAGTGACGAAGATTTGGCCGAACTGGCGCGGATGCCCATTGCGCTACAAGATAAAGCGGCGCGCATGGTGGCCATGGCCAACGCCATGGGAGGGCGGGACAACATCAGCGTAGTGCTGGCGCAAACGCAACTCGCTCAGGACGCCAAAAAACGCGGCGGCCTCATGGCGCGCCTGCTGCGCACCTCGTGACCCTTCCGCCAAGCTCAGCCCGACCGCCAGGGCTTCATTTGCCTGTGCCCGGAAATTGCTACTTCTCTCTACTAGCTAAGTTGTTTGGATAAGGAAAAGTGATCATGCCCAGAATGGTCGTGTCGATCGATGGAGTTGTCATCAAGGAAGTTACCTTCACCAAGGAACGCACAACGGTAGGCCGCCGCCCCTACAACGACGTGGTCATCGACAACCTTGCCGTCAGTGGTGAACATGCGGTCTTCCTCATGAATGGGGATGATGTGGAAGTGGAAGACCTGGGCAGCACCAACGGCACCTATGTCAACGGCAAGGCCATCAAGCGGCAGCCTTTGCGCAACGGCGACACGGTGGAATTGGGGAAGTACAAGATCCGCTTCCTGCACGAAGAGCCTGGTCACGACTATGAGAAGACGATGGTCTTCAAGCCGGGCATGTTGCCGCCACTGGCCAAGCCTGCGGCCTCTGCTCCAGTCGTGCTGAGCGCCGCCGTGCGGGTGATGAACGGCCCCGCCGCCGGCCGTGAGGTGGCTCTGACAAAAGTGGTTACCACCATTGGCAAGCCCGGCGTGGCCGTGGCTTCCATCACCAAGCGGCACAGTGGCTTCGTGCTGGCTCATGTGGAGGGTGGGGACTTTCCGTTCCTGAACGGTACGCGCATTGGAGTGGACCCCATAACTCTCAAGAATGGTGACCGCATCGCTCTGGCCAGCACTGAGATGGAGTTTGTGCAAGGCTAGAGCGTGCAGAGGGCAACGCTAGTGTGGCGATCATTAGCGCTTCGCTTTTAAAAGCCGTTAGCGCCTGATGGGAGAAGGGGTGCTGCCGCGGGTCGCAGAATGCCGCGCTGCCTCTAACAGACCGAATTGCGTAGTTCTCCACGTAGAACACCTTGGGGTGACAAATGTGTCGACGTGTGACCGATTGGTTGGACACTTCCTTTGTGGGGGCTGGAAAACTGGTGAAAAATGTCGCGCGCTGCAACGTTTGGTTGCATTCTGGTGTTGGCACAGAAGCTGCTCAAGTTTTCTCAACCCGCAGGATTCCTCTGCGGGGGCTATTACCTAATTCTGAGGAGGATTTATGAAGCGTACCTTGCAACAAGGTTTCACCTTGATCGAACTGATGATCGTTGTGGCGATCATCGGTATTCTGGCTGCTGTAGCTTTGCCTGCTTATCAAGACTACACTGTACGCGCCAAGGTGTCGGAAGTCGTTTTGGCTGGCTCTGCATGTCGCACAGGTATTACTGAGGCTGTGCAAAACTCTGGCGTTGCTGACGTTTCTAAAGAACTGCCCAAGGCTTGCACTGTCAGCGGCAGCAAGCTGGTGACTGCTGGTAAAGAAACCAATGGCGTTCCCGACGCAGGTAGCGACAAATTGAGCGGTGCGGATGCCAACGGCAAGATCTGGATCGTGGCTGATACCACCAACCTGAACAAGCTGACGGCCAGCACCAACGTTCTGACCATCACGCCTATGATTGACGCTACCAATGCTTTGGATGGCACCAAAGACGGTGGCAAGAACATCAATGGCTGGCGTTGTGGCAATACCACCGATGGCACCACCATCCCTTCCAAGTATTTGCCCGCTTCCTGCCGCGGCACTTACCCATAATCGCTGGGCACTATGCACATCGGGAAAGGAGCGCTTCGGCGCTCTTTTTTGTTTCTGTGGCCTGCTTGTATTTCCACGATAAGATTAGAGTGGCAGAAAGTGTGGTGCAACCTGCTGATGGGGTCAGCCCCCGCATACGATAGAACAAGGATAAAAACCGGGGCATTACCCTCATGGATTGAATAACCTTTAGTCGGAAGACCATACGGCCATGCGAAGTTGGAAAGGGCGCTTGCACGCCAGTTGTATTCATCTGGGCGTCAGCCTGAGCATTGCGGCGCTGGCCGCTGTGGTGGTGTTTGGGTTGTGGTATCCATACCCCTATCGCGAAATATCCGGGGGGCGGTCACTTTTCTTGCTGGTGGTATTTGTGGATGTGGTCATGGGACCATTGATCACGCTGGTTATCTTTAACCGCAACAAACCTCGACGCGAGCTGATGACGGATTTCTTAGTTGTGGGTTTGCTGCAGTTGGCTGCATTGAGCTATGGAATATGGACGGTGTTTGTTGCGCGGCCTGTGCACTTGGTGTTTGAATACAACCGAATGGCAGTGGTTCACGCCATTGATGTTGATCTTGCGCTACTTTCCAAAGCACCGAGGGAACTGCAAAAATTGCCGATGACGGGGCCCACCGCCATTGCACTGCGGCCATTCAAAAATTCGGCAGAACAGATTGACGCCACTATTGCGGCAATGGGGGGGGCGCCGTTACCGGCACGCAGTGATCTCTGGCAACCTTATAGGGACAGCGTTGTCGACATTCTCAAAGAGGCCAAGCCAGTTGCAGAGCTGGAGACGCGCTTTCCGTCACAAGTTTCAGTGATTTATCGGGCCGTCGAAAGTACAGGGAAAACCGTGCCCCAGTTGCGCTATCTGCCTTTGCTCGGCAGAAATAACGCATGGACAGTCTTGTTGGATGCCGCTACCGCAGAGCCAGCGGGATTTATTCCCCTGGATTCCTTTTGATGTAAAGGAAGTAGCCCCCATTCACAAGCGTTGCAGCCATTTTTTCGGAGGCCTTTGCTCACTTGGGCGGGGCAGAGAGAGTGATACGCTTTAGCTTTGCCTGCGGTCTCCGTCGGCACAGGTGACGAAGATCTCTGAGTGAAAAGGGCGTTGTCTTCCCCAATGAAATGGAGTCTAGTGTGGTGTCTCAAAAGTAATCATCAAATAATGGTACTCGCTGCCCGCGCCACAGATGCCAAGATGGTGTCCGCACTTTTATGCCACACGAACGGCTTGGGATCCTCGTTGTGACGATCAATGTATTCCCGTATGGATTGCTCCAGCTGAGCAACGCTGGTGTGGGCGCTGCGCTTGATCCACTGCTCGCTGATCTGGCTAAAGAAACGCTCGACCAGATTGAGCCAGGACGCTGAGGTGGGCGTGAAGTGAACGTGGTAGCGAGGATGGGCTGCTAGCCAGGCCCGCACTGCCTGCGTCTTGTGCGTGCCGTAGTTGTCCATGATCAGGTGGATGTCTTGTTCGCCAGGCACCGCTGCATCGATGGCTTTGAGGAACTGCAGGAATTCCACACTGCGGTGACGGCGCTTGAGCTGTCCTATGACTTTGCCAGTGGCCACATCCAGCGCTGCAAACAGCGACGTTGTGCCATGGCGCTTGTAATCGTGCGTGCGCGTGCTGGGTTTGCCAAACGTCAGTGGTAACCCTGGTTGGGTGCGATCCAGAGCCTGGATCTGGCTCTTCTCGTCCACGCACAGCACCAAGGCGCGATCGGGTGGTGCCATATACAGCCCCACCACATCCCGTACCTTGTCCACGAAATGGGGATCCGTCGATAGCTTGAAGGTTTCTTGCAGGTGCGGCTTCAGCCCAAAGGCATGCCAGATGCGCTGCACCGTCGCGGGCGATACGCCAGCGTGCCGACTCATCTGGCGCACGCTCCAGTGCGTGGCGTTGTCAGGCTTGCTCTGGCGAACCTTGTCCACAATGAGCTGAACCTGCTCGTCGCCCACACTGCGCGGGCGGCCAGCGCGCGGGCATCGGTCAAACCCGCCAGACGATACGCCCGGTAGCGCCGCCGCCACTTGGAGACAGTTTGCACCGTCGTGCCCAAGCGTTGGGCAATCATGGTGCCCGACTCCCCATCTGCGCAGCCCAGCACGATTCGCATGCGCAGCTTCTCGTCCTCGGGCGCTTTGCGTACGCGCAGTCGCGCATGCAGCTCTGCGCGCTCGGCATCGGTGATCTGCAGCTTCGTGGCGGGGCGTCCAGGGTGGGCCATCAGCGTAGTCTCCTATAAGGAAGCTGATTCGACCAACACCGGTCAAAATAGTTCTATCTATTTTTGAGACACCACACTAGGTTGCATCAGCTTGCCACATACACTCCCGACTTCCCCCCTCGCTTTTCCGTCACCATCACATCCCGCACCACCATCGCCCGGTCCACCGCCTTGCACATGTCGTAAATCGTCAGCAGGGCAATCTGCACTGCGGTCAGGGCCTCCATTTCAACCCCGGTGGGCCCTACCGTTTCCACAGTCGCTGCACAGAATATGCCGCAAGCGCCATCCACGCGTGCGTTGGCGACTTCAAATTCAATAGCGACCCGCGTCAATGCCAGGGGATGGCATAGCGGGATCAGCTCGCTGGTCTTCTTGGCTGCCATGATGCCGGCGATGCGCGCTACGCCGAGCACGTCGCCCTTCTTGGCGGTGCCCGACTCGATCAGCGCGAGTGTGGCGGGCTGCATCTCGATGCGGCCCGTGGCAATGGCCACGCGGTGGGTGGCCGGTTTGGCGCCGACGTCCACCATGTGGGCTTGGCCTTGGGCGTCGAAGTGGGTGAGGGGAGAGGGGGACGTTGTCATAAGGTGGGTTTACAACCGGGTGCGAAACATTCCAATGGCCGGGGCATCATACGGCCATGTGCAGATGGCCGCGATTGATGGCCGGCCCGTTCGCGCGGGTGAAGGAGTTTTGTGCAAGGTTCTATGCAAAATGTGCTCCCAGCGCCCGGCTGGAAAGCGCTGACAGCTTCTTTTTTTATAGCATTTGGCTCCCTGCAAGCACCGGCTGTGGTGGCCGTTTTTTGCCGGGGGATGGATTTGAGGTGCAGAATTGAACGATCAGCGCATCGCCGCTCATGCGCGCATTAGAGGGCGAGTGTGTGCCTGACGCGGCGGGCAGTTTTCTTCGAGAGACGAAGGGTCATGGGTCCATTACAGGACGGGTGGCGGCCGCATTGGCCCATCGCTCCGGCGCGGCTTCGACGACTTTGCCCACATCACGCAGATGCGTTGGGGGCAAAGTTCCAGCAGTCCATTTGCCGTGCCTCCTATTCCGCTGCCACAATGCGGCCATGCCTGTTTCATCGACTCCCAGCATTGACCTGACAGCCCTGCGCAAGTCGTATGCGCAAATGGCGGAGGCTTTGCAGCTTTGGCAGGATCAGCCGGAGGGCTCGGTATTCAAGCCGCATTTGCGCTCGGCGGTGATCCAGTCCTTCGAGTACACCTACGAGATCGCACTGCGCATGCTGCGGCGTGTGCTGGTTGAGCGGTCTCTGGCTGCCGATCTGGTTCAGGATTTGTCTTTCAATGACCTTGTGAGGTTGGGGGCGGATGCCGGGCTGTTGCAAGACCCGCAGGCTTGGCGCCGCTGGCGTGCCATGCGCAATGCCACCAGCCACACCTACGATGAGGCCAAGGCGGCGCAAGTGGCGGCTGCCATTGGTGCGTTCAGCCACGATGCCCTGGCGTTGCTGCAAGCGCTGGAGCGGGCTGTCGCACGCGAGCAGGCAGACTCATGAGCACCGGCCCTGTTGCCTCCCTTGCGCTCAGCCCAGCCCAGCGCAGCGAAATCCGCCGCATCGTAGATGCGGCGGTGCCTGGGGCACGGGTCTGGGTGTTTGGATCGCGCGCGGCGGGTAGGGCTCGCCCTTTCTCGGACGTGGATTTGTTGCTGCAGACCCGGCAGCCGCTGGCCTGGGATGAATGGGCGGCACTGGAGGATGCGTTCGAGCAAAGCGATTTGCCCTTCAGGGTGGATGTGGTGGAGCGGCGGGGTTTGCCGCCTGATTTCCTGCAGCGGGTGGAGCGCGAGAAGGTTCTTCTTTGAGCCCGTCAAGCGCCAGTCCGAGGGGGTTTCCTCGTATGATCCGCCCTTTCCTGCGCATGCTGCCCGTAGCTCAACCGGATAGAGCAATTGCCTTCTAAGCAATAGGTCGGGGGTTCGAGTCCCTCCGGGCAGGCCACCCACATTCCGTGGCCCGCATCAGGCCACAAAGCTTCCCGACTTGCCGCCGTGCTTTTCCAGCAGCTGCACGCCGGTCATCACCATGCGCTTGTCTGCGGCCTTGCACATGTCGTAGATGGTGAGCAGCGCCACCTGCACGGCGGTCAGGGCCTCCATCTCCACCCCCGTAGGCCCCACCGTTCCCACGGTAGCCGTGCATTGCACAGCGTTGTCGGAAGGCAGCAGTTCGAACTCCACGGCCACGCGGGTGAGGGCCAAGGGGTGGCACAGCGGAATCAGCTCGCTGGTTTTCTTCGCCGCCATGATGCCGGCGATGCGGGCCACGCCGAGCACGTCACCTTTCTTGGCGGTGCCCGACTCGATCAGCGCGAGTGTGGCAGGCTGCATCTCGATGCGGCCCATGGCAACGGCCACTCGGTGGGTGGCCGGCTTGGCGCCGACGTCCACCATGTGGGCTTGGCCTTGGGCGTCGAAGTGGGTGAGGGGAGAGGTAGGCGTTGTCATAAGGGGGGGTTACAACCGAGTGCGAAACATTCCAATGGCCGGGGCATCATACGGCCATGTGTAGATGGCCGCGATTGATGGCCGGCCCGTTCGCGCGGGTGGAGGAGTTGTGTGCAAGGTTCTCTACAAAATTGGCTCCCAGCGCCCAGCTGGAAAGCGCTGACAGCTTCTTTTTTTATAGCATTTGGCTCCCTGCAAGCACCGGCTGCGGTGGCACAGCCATCGCTGCCCACACTGGGAGACGGCCTGGAGATGACGACCAGTGCCGAGCGCAAGCTGGGCGACCGCATCATCCGCGAGCTGTACCGCGACCCGGATTACATCGATGACGCGGTGCTGAACGAGTATGTGCAGAGCCTGTTCCTGCCACTGGTGCAGGCCGCCAAGGCGCGGGGGGAATTGTCGCCCGAACTCGAGGAACGCTTTGCCTGGGAGATCTTGCTGGGCCGCGACCGTACGGTGAACGCATTTGCCCTGCCGGGGGGCTACTTTGGCGTGCACCTCGGGCTGATCGGCGTGGTGAGTACGCGCGACGAGCTCGCGTCGGTGCTGGCGCACGAACTCAGCCATGTCACCCAGCGCCATATTTCACGCCTCATCGCGCAGCAGGGGCGGCAGACGCCGCTGATGCTGGGCGCGCTGATCCTCGGCGCGCTGGCTGCGAGCCGCAGCCCCGATGCGGCCCAGGCCCTGATGGTGGGTGGGCAGGCGCTGGCCGTGCAGAGCCAGCTGAACTTCTCGCGCGACATGGAGCGCGAGGCCGACCGTGTGGGCTACGGCCTGATGGCGCCCGCTGGCTTTGCGCCGCAGGGCTTCGTGGGCATGTTCGACAAGCTGCAGCAGGCCAACCGCATCAACGACAACGGCAGTTGGCCCTACCTGCGCAGCCACCCCTTGACCACGCAGCGCATTGCGGACATGCACAGCCGCATTCCGCCGGGTGCGGCGCAGCCCGCGCGGGCTACGCTGGAGCACCTGATGATGGCTGCGCGCGCGCGCGTGCTGATGCGCCCCGGTGTCGACGCTTGGCGACAGTGGGTTGCCGAGCCGCAGGACGCCGGCTTTGCCGCACGGCCCGCACCGCAGCGGGTGGCGGCCTGGTATGCGGCCACCCTCAGCGCGGTGCAGTTGGGCGACATGGCGGCTGCGCGCAAGGCGTTGCGTGCGCTGCAGTCCAGCGCAGGTACCGATGCTGCCGCGTTGCGCCAGGCGCGCCTGCTGGGTGCTGAGCTGGAGCTGGCTGCGGGCGACGCGCCCGCGGCGCTGACGTACCTGCAGGGCAGCGTCGTCACGGAAGGCAGCGGTGTGCCCAGCGCGCCCGCGCCCGCACGGCCCGAGATGCTGCTGCGCACCCAGGCCCTGCTGCGCACGGGCGCGGCGGGCGAGATGGCGGGGCCCTTGCAGACCTGGGTAGCCACGCATCCTCGGGACGCGACCGTCTGGCAAGCGCTGGCGCAGGTATGGCAACAGCAGGGGCAGTCCCTGCGCGCCGTGCGCGCCGAGGCCGAGGCACACGCCGCACGCTATGACTACGCGGCCGCGGTGGATCGTTTCAAGGCGGGGCAGGACCTTGCGCGGCGCAGCAGCGCTGCGGGGGACTACATCGAAGCGTCGATCATCGACACGCGGCTGCGTGCCGTGGAGTCACTTCTTAAGGAACAGGCCGCCGAGCGCTGATTCGATCAGCATGCCCAGCAGAGAGTAGATCAGCGAACCGATCAGCGCGGCGGTAAAGCCGTGTACCTGGAAACCGTCGCCCAGCACCGACGCGGCGGCCCAGAACATGAGCGCGTTGATCACGAAGAGGAACAGCCCGATGGTGACGATGGTCACCGGCAGCGTCAGCACGACGAGGACCGGGCGCAGCACCACGTTGAACAGGCCGATCACAAAGGCCGCGATCAGCGCAGCGCCGAAGCTGCGCACCTCCACGCCGCTGTAGAGGTAGGCCACGCAAAGCAGGGCGGCCGCGCTCAGCAGCCATTTGAGCAGTAGTCGCATGGCGCGCAGCATAGCACCAGGCCGGTGAATGCGCCGCGCCGCATGCGGCATGAGCGCGTGTAAAAAAAGCCGGCCCATCTGCGCTCGCACGCGATGGGCCGGCTGGGCTGAACCGTGGTTTTGCCGAGTCCTGCCGTGCCGATCAGTCGGCCAGCATGAACAGCAGGCCCAGGCTGGCGAGCGAGCCGGGCACCGTCCAGCGCCGTGGAGGTTTGCGCACGATGACCGGCGCGGCGGCGGGCGCCGCGTCGGTCGGGGTGTTCACCTCCTGTTCCAGCTTGGGGCGACGGGCGTCTACCACCCTGCACGCGCCATGCTCGGCCTGCAGCTGCGCCAGCAGCTCGGGCAGCGGCCCCTTGGCCAGTACCGTGCTGATGGGCGCACCCTCCGCCCGCAGCCAGGGCTGCAGCTGGGCAAACAGCTTGTCCGCCCATTTGGCGCGCCAGTTCTCGCGTGCGCTATGGCTCACCCATTTGCTGATGCGGTGCGTCATGCGCGGTGCGCAGGCCACCAGCACCCAGTGGATCGTGCCCGCAGTGGCGGGGGCCGTCAGCGGCTCCAGGACTTGCCGCGCGTAGGCTGCGTCGTCCACATACACGATGACCTTGTCCATGGCGGATCTCCTGTCGGGCCTATGGGTGCGTGTGCAGGAAGGCCTGTTTCAGCCGTGCTGTGCAGGGGCCGTCTTGCCGCGCTGCGCGACGATGGCCTTGCCGACCACCAGCACCAGCAGGGCGCCGGCCACGCTGGCGGCGTACTTCAGAGTGTCGGACTGCTCCAGCTTGAGCATCCACTGCCACTTGTCGGGGTTGGCCAGCGCGGGGTCGGAGACCAGCATGCCGCCGGCGATCCAGCCCAGCAGCATGCCGCCGGCGGTGATGATGACCGGGAAGCGCTCCATGAGCTTGATGACCAGTTGGCTGCCCCACACGATGATCGGGATGGAGATCAGCAGGCCCAGCACCACCAGCAGCAGCGAGTGGTCGCCCGCGTTCTGCGCGGCGCCGGCAATGGCGATCACGTTGTCCACGCTCATCACCAGGTCGGCGACGATGATGGTCTTGATGGCGGCCAGCAGTTTGTCGCTCTCGGCCACGCTGCCGTGGCCGTCCTCGTCGGGGGCCAGCAGCTTCACGCCGATCCACACCAGCAGGATGGCGCCCACCACTTTCAGGAAGGGCAGGTTCAGCAGCGTCATCGCGAAGGCGATCAGGACCACGCGCAGGATGATGGCGCCCGCCGTGCCCCAGATGATGCCCTTGGTGCGCTGCGCGGGCGGCAGCTTGCGGCAGGCCAGGGCGATCACCACGGCGTTGTCACCACCGAGCAGGATGTCGATGATGATGATCTGCCCCAGTGCAACCCAGAACTCGGGTGAAGTCAGAAATTCCATAAAGTCCTCGTTATCAGTAACCGAAAGGAGGCCCGCAGCCACTGTAGGTGGCGGTGGGCGGCTCCGCAAGAGAGACACTGCACGGTGACCAGGGACTCGTCCACCCGCGTGGGTTGCGACGCGCGAAGAGGTAAGGACGGCCTTGATCAGCCCCGCAGGGCCATCAAAGGTCTTGCTCAGCCGCGTGCGATGCGTGGCGCATGCCGGGCCCGGGCTGCCGGAAGCGGTGCGCTTCGTACTGACGACAGACCGAGAGCCTCCGCACCCCGGGGCCGATGGCCGTCAGGACTTGGAGGTCAGGAGCTACTCCCCTTCGAACCTGCGATTGGAACATGCCACGAGGGCGGCGCGCAAGCGGCAGGCGTTTTTTGCGCAAGGCGGTTTGAAGAAAATGTTGCCAGATGCGCGACGGAATATGCCTGTCATGCTATTTAAAACATAGCGAATGGCCCTGGCGACCCCGCCGCCATGCGCATGGAACACACCGGGACGGGCGGTATCATCGGCGCGCCCCTACCTGCCATGTCCTGCATCCACGTCGCCGATATCGAAGCCGCCATCAACCATTGGCGCGCCCGCGCCCCATCGCCCGATGGCGTGGGGCTGGCGCCGGAAATCGAGGCGCTGGCCGAGGTGTATGGCCGCATGGTGTTTGCGCGGGCCGAGGACGTGGCGCCGCAGCAGATGCCCGCCGCGGCGCTGGCGGCGTGGCTGGCCTGGTACGAGACCACACCCGACACACCGTGCATCGCCATCTGCTCCACCAGCCAGGGGGATGAATGGTGCAAGGGCTGCGGGCGCAGCTTTGCCGAGGTGCAGCACTGGCTGGCGATGAGCCCGATGGACAAGCGCGCCGTGTGGCGGCGCATCACCCGCGAGGGCACGGCGCTGCGCTTCACGCGCTATGCCGAACGTGCGGCCGAGCGCCCCGCCGATTGCGCCGGCGGCGCTCCCGGCGCTGGTTGACCGGCTTTACGGCGGGGCGCGCGCCGGCTAAGGTGGCCGCATGCTGCGTTTGACCCAGGCCCCCGATATCGCCATGGCCACGCTGTGGCGCGACCTGCTGTGCGAGGCCGGCATGCCCGCCAGCGTGCAGCGCCAGCATCTGGGCGCGGCGGCGGGCCACCTGCCGCCAGGAGAGTGCCTGCCCGAGATCTGGCTCACGTACCCCGAACATGCAGAACGCGCCCGTGCGCTGTTGCGGGAGTTCCAGCATCTGCCGCAGCGCCAGTGGCGCTGCCACGCGTGCGGCGAGGCGATCGAGGGCGGCTTCGAGCAGTGCTGGAATTGCGGCGCCTTGATGCCGCAGTAGATTGCTATTTATTCAGGAGCTGCTGGCGCTTGTTGGTCGGGCGCTAGAGGTGTTTTTTGCTCAAAACGCCACGTTACTTCCAGCGCAGCGGTTCCACATGCACGCTGCCCAGGGTGCTGCTCAGCGTGAGGCCGCCTTCCTGCACCGTTGCCTGCAGCTGCATGCTGCGCTCGGCCAGTGTCGCCAGTTGCTGGGCGGCGTCGGCGGGCAGGCGCCAGACCTGCAGCTTGTCCAGCCGCGTGAGCTTGTTCTCGATGCCCTTCCACCACACCTCGGCTGCGTGGTGAAAACAATAAACGATGACCGCATCGGATTTGCTGCAGGCCTTGGTCAGCGGCTTGTCCTCGGGCTGCCCGACCTCGATCCACAACCGCTTGCGACCCGTGAAGTCGGTCAGCGATACGTCCGGGTCCTCCGGATCGGACAGGCCCGCGCCGAACGCCAGCGTGCCATCGCCCTGGCAGGTGTCCTGCAGTTCATGGGCCTGCAGCGCCAAGGCGGCCAGCCGCACCATCATGCGCTCGTCGGTCTCGCTGGGGTGGCGCGCCAGGGTGAGTGCATGGTCGGCGTAGTAGCCGTGGTCGATGTCCGCGATTTGCAGGTTCGCCTTGAAGATGGTGGACTTGAGGGCCATGGGATGCTTTCAAAATGAGAGCTGCCCGCGCTTGGCTGGCAAGCGCGGGCAGGCAAAAAGGCTCAAACCGGCTGGATCAGACGCGGCGCGCCAGCTCGGCCGCCTTGCCGGTGTAGCTGCCCGGCGTCATGGCCAGCAGGCGGTCCTTGTCGGCTTGGGGGATCTCCAGGCCGTTGATCAGCGCATGCAGGGCCTCGGCCGTCACGGTCTTGCCGCGCGTGACTTCCTTGAGCTTCTCGTACGCGCCCTGCACGCCGTAGCGGCGCATCACGGTCTGGATGGGCTCGGCCAGCACTTCCCAGCTGGTGTTGAGGTCGTCGGCCAGGGCTTCTTCGTTCAGCTCCAGCTTGTTCAGGCCGGTCATCAGCGAGGTATAGGCCAGCGCGGCGTAGCCCAGCGCCACGCCGATGTTGCGCAGCACAGTGCTGTCGGTGAGGTCGCGCTGCCAGCGGCTGATGGGCAGCTTTTCGGACAGGTGCCTGAGCAGCGCATTGGCCAGGCCCAGGTTGCCCTCGGCGTTCTCGAAGTCGATGGGATTGACTTTGTGGGGCATGGTGGACGAGCCGATCTCGCCCGCCTTGAGCTTTTGCTTGAAGTAGCCCAGGCTCACGTAGCCCCAGATGTCGCGCGAGAGGTCCACCAGGATGGTGTTGGCGCGGGCGATGGCGTCGAACAGCTCGGCCATGTAGTCGTGCGGCTCGATCTGGATGCTGTAGGGTTGGAAGGTGAGGCCCAGGCCCAGCGGCTCGGGCGTCTCCACAACCTTGCGGCTGAAGGCTTCCCAGTCGAAGTCGGGCCAGGCCGACAGGTGGGCGTTGTAGTTGCCCACGGCGCCGTTCATCTTGCCCAGGATCTTCACCGCCGCGATGCGCTCGCAGGCCGCCTGCAGGCGCACGACCACGTTGGCCAGCTCCTTGCCCACCGTGGTGGGGCTGGCGGTCTGGCCGTGGGTGCGGCTGAGCATGGGCACGTCGGCAAACTGGTGGGCCATCTCGCGCAGCTTGAGCACGATGCGGTCCAGGCCCGGCAGGATGACCTGGTCGCGGCCCGAGCGGATCTGCAGCGCATGGCTGGTGTTGTTGATGTCCTCGCTGGTGCAGGCGAAGTGCACGAACTCGGCAGCCTTCTCCAGTTCGGGGCGGGCCTCGAACTTGGACTTGATCCAGTATTCGACCGCCTTCACGTCGTGGTTGGTGGTCTTCTCGATGTCCTTGATGGCGCTCGCGTCGGCCTCGGAGAAGTTCTTCACCAGGCCCAGCAGGTAGGCGCGCGCGCCGGTGGACAGCGGCTTGAACTCCGCAAATCCCGCGTCCGACAGCGCGATGAACCAGGCCACCTCCACCTGCACGCGGCGGTGCATGTAGCCGTGCTCGCTCATGATGGGACGCAGGGCGGAGAGTTTGGCAGCGTAGCGGCCGTCAAGGGGCGACAGGGCGGTGATGGTGGACAGGCTCATGGGCCGTCATTGTAGGTGGGCGCCTGGAATGCCGAAGGGCCGCGGCCGGCCGGCGCGCCCGCCCCTAGAATCGCGCTCACCCGACCAACCCCATCCCCCCTAGGCGCTGCACACCACCATGAAACTGATCGGATCGAATACGAGCCCCTACGTGCGCAAGGTGCGCGTGGTGCTGGCCGAGAAAAAGCTGGATTACCAGTTCGTCGAGGAGAACGTGTGGGCCGACGACACGGCCATCAGCGCGTCCAACCCGCTGGGCAAGGTGCCCTGCCTGATCATGGAGGGCGGTGAGGCGGTGTTCGATTCGCGCGTGATCGTGGAGTACCTGGACACGCTGTCCCCCGTGGGCAAGCTCATTCCCGCCCTGGGGCGCGAGCGCGCCGAGGTCAAGACCTGGGAGGCGCTGGCCGACGGCCTGCTGGACGCCGCCATCCTTGCGCGCCTGGAGGCCACCTGGGCCGGCCGTCAGGACGGCGAGCGCAGCCAGGCGTGGATCGACCGGCAGCTCGCCAAGGCGCGCGCCAGCCTGCAGTCCATGAGCAAGGGGCTGGGCGACAAGCCTTATTGCAGCGGCATCCACCTTACGCTGTCGGACATTGCCGTCGGCAGCGCGCTCGGGTGGCTGGAGTTCCGCTTTCCTGACATCGCCTGGCGCACGGACCACCCCAACCTGGCCCGCCTGATGGACAAGCTGATGCAGCGCCAGAGTTTCATCGATACCCAGCCGCGCTGAACCGCCGACCCACTGGACCTAAAGAAAAAGCGCGCCTTCCGTGAGGAAGTGCGCGCTTTTTGCTGCGGAATAAAAAAAGTTGCGAAGCGCCCCGAAACGAATGAAGAGAGGGAGGGAGGAGAAGCGCCCCAGGGTTGCAGCCAGGCCGGGCCTGGAAGGCTTCGCAACGTTAAAAACGGTTAACGGATCACGCCGCGATGGATTCGCGGCCACGGTTAGCTCCTAGAGTGGGGGTGATGGTAAAAAGTTCCAGATCTCACCCATAAAAAATTCAAAAAAATTTCACCAAGCCTCAACGCGGCGCCGCCAGTTGCTGCTCGATGGCCTGGATCAGCGCTTTGCTGTGGGGTTCCACCGAACTTCCGTAGCTTCCCACCACCTTGCCCAAACGGCTGACCAAGTACTTGTGGAAGTTCCAGCGTGGCGTCTGCCCCGCGGACGCTGCGGCGAGCTGGCGGTACAGCGGCAGGGCTTCGCTGCCCTTCACGTGGCTCTTGGCAAACATCGGGAAGCGCACGCCAAACGTGTTTTCGCAGAACTGGGCGATCTCGGTGTTACTGCCGGTTTCTTGTGCAAAGTCGTTCGACGGAAAGCCCAGCACCACCAGCCCTTGGTCGCGGTAGCGCGCGTACAGCTCTTCCAGGCCTTGGTATTGGCCGGTGAAGCCGCAGTAGCTGGCCGTGTTGACCACCAGCAGCACCTTGCCGGCGTATTGGCACAAGGCCTGCGGCGCCTCGTCCTGCAGGCGCGGCACGGTGTGCTGCAGCAGGGCGGGGCAGGCCCGGGCATCTGCGGCCGGAGGCGCCGCAACATCCGCCGCCTGGGCGGCGGGGCCCAGCAGCGTGGCGCATAGGAGCAGCGGCAAGGTCAGGCGTGGCATGGTGCAGGGATGGCGGAGATGGCAAAAGCCCGTACACGCCGCCATTGCACCATGTCTGCAGGCGGCGAAAAAGTTTTTGGCTATCGACCATGCTGAAAGCATGGGTTTCACCTTGTTGCGATCTGACCGCCCTCGATGTCGCGTAATTGCTATTAAAAATATAGCTTCCAGCGCTTGCTGTAAAAGCGCTGGAGCCCTAAAACACGCTAGACCCTAGCTGGGTGCCCGCGCCTCGCCTGCCTGCGCCTCGCGCGCATGGGGACGACGCAGTACCCGGTGGCGCAGCCATTGCTCGAAGTCGTCCACATAGGTGAACACCGCCGGCACCACCAGCAGGCTGAGCACCGTGGAGGTGATGAGGCCGCCGATCACGGCCACGGCCATGGGGGAGCGGAAGCTCATGTCCGCGCCGCCCAGCGCCAGGGCAATGGGCATCATGCCGGCGCCCATGGCCAGCGTGGTCATGATGATGGGGCGCGCGCGCTTGTGGCAGGCGTCCAGCAGCGCGTCCATGCGGCTCATGCCGTGGCGCCGCGCCACGATGGCGTATTCCACGAGCAGGATGGAGTTCTTCGTGGCGATGCCCATGAGCATGATGAGCCCGATGAGCGACGGCATGGAGAAGCTCTTGCCGGCCAGCAGCAGCGCGACGAACGCCCCGCCCAGCGACAGCGGCAGCGCCGCGAGGATGGTGACCGGCTGCAGGAAGTCCTTGAACAGCAGCACCAGCACGATATAGATGCACACCACGCCGGTGAGCATGGCCAGGCCGAAGCTGGCGAACAGCTCGCCCATCATCTCGGCGTCGCCCACGTCGATCAGGCGCACGCTGGCAGGCAGGCCCCGTACGGCGGGCAGCTGGCGTACGGCCTCGGTGACCTCGCCCAGGCCGCGCTCGCCCAACTCGATCTCGAAGTTCACGTTGCGCGAGCGGTCGTAGCGGCTGATGACCGCGGGGCCGCCGGCCAGCGACAGCTCGGCCACCTCGCCCAGGCGCACCGGGCCGTGCGCGCCGGGCAGCGTGAGGCGCTCCAGCACCGACAGGTCTTCGCGCGCAGCATCCTCCAGGCGCACGACGATGGGTACCTGCCGCTGCGCCAGGTTGAGCTTGGGCAGGTACTGGTCGTAGTCGCCCACGGTGGCCACGCGCAGCGTCTCGGCGATGGCGCTGCTGGTGACCCCCAGGTCGGCGGCGCGGGCGAAGTCGGGGCGCACGGCGATCTCCGGGCGCACCAGGCTGGCCGTGGAACTCACCCCGCCAATGCCCGCGATGGTGCGGATGTCCCGCTCCACCGCGCGGGCGGCGGCCGCAAGCGCCTGCGGGTCTTCGCTGGCCAGCGCCAGGATGTACTTGTCGTTGGAGCCGCCCAGGCCCACCTTCACGCGCACGCCGGGCAGCTCTTGCATGGCGGCGCGCAGGCGCTGCTCGATCTCCTGCTTGCGCGGGCGCTCGCCCCGCGGCGTCATGCGCAGCGTGAGCGTGGCCTTGCGCGGGTCGCCCGCGCCCGCGCCGGCGAAGGGGTCGGCCCCGGCCGAGCCGCCGCCGATCGTGGTGTAGATGCTCTCCACATGGCCCACGCCCATGGCGCGCTCGGTGGCCAGGGCCACCACGGCGCGCGTGTCGGCCAGCTTGGCGCCGGGCGGCAGCTCCAGCGTGACCTGGGTCTGGGCGTTGTCGTCCGCCGGGATGAAACCCGAGGGCAGCAGCGGGATCAGTGCCAGCGAGCCCACGAAGAACAGCAGCGCGCCCAGCAGCGTGAGGACGCGGTGCTTCAGGCACCAGTGCGAGGCACGCATGTACGCGGCCAGCCAGCGCGGCTCCTTCTCGTGGCCCACCATGGGCTTCATGATGTAGGCGGCCATCATCGGCGTGAGCAGGCGCGCCACGACCAGCGAGGCGAACACCGCCAGCGCCGCCGTCCAGCCGAACTGCTTGAAGAACCGCCCGGCAATGCCGCTCATGAACGCGGTGGGCAGGAACACGGCGATCAGCGTGAAGGTGGTGGCGATCACGGCCAGGCCGATCTCGTCGGCGGCCTCCATGGCCGCCTGGTACGGCGTCTTGCCCATGCGCAGGTGGCGCACGATGTTCTCCACCTCCACGATGGCATCGTCCACCAGGATGCCCACCACCAGCGACAGCGCCAGCAGCGTGATGATGTTGATGGAAAAGCCCAGCAGGTGCATGCCGATGAAGGCCGGTATCACCGACAGCGGCAGCGCCACGGCGGACACGATGGTGGCGCGCCAGTCGCGCAGGAACAGCCACACCACCACCACCGCGAGGATGGCGCCCTCGTACAGCAGCTTCATCGAGCTGTCGTACTCGTCCTGCGCGATGTCCACGAAGTCCACCGTGCGCGTGAGCTGCAGGTGCGGGTGCTCGGCCATCAACTGGTCCAGCGCGCGCTGCACGCCCGCGCCCACCTCCACCTCGCTGGCGCCGCGGCTGCGCGAGACCTCGAAGCCGATGACCGGTTTGTCGCCCAGCAGCGCGGCGGTGCGTGGCTCGGCCACGGTGTCGGTCACGGTGGCCACCTGGTCCAGGCGGACATGGCGGCCGCCGGACAGCGCGATCTCCAGCGCCGCGATCTCCTGCGCCGTCTGCACCGTGGCCAGCGTGCGCAGCGGCTGCTCGGCCCCGCCCAGCTCGGCGCGGCCGCCCGCGCTTTCCACCTGCACCTGGCGCAGCTGGCGCGAGACTTCGGCCGCGGTGGCGCCCAGCGCCTGCAGCTTGAGCGGGTCCAGCGCCACGCGCACCTCGCGCGCCACGCCGCCTACGCGGTTGACCGCGCCCACGCCGGGCACGGCCAGCAGCCGGCGCGTGAGGGTGTCGTCCACGAACCAGGACAGCGCCTCGTCGTCCAGCTGGTTCGAGGCGATGGCGAATGCCAGGATGGGCTGGCTGGACAGTTCCAGCTTGGTGATGATGGGGTCGCGCAGGTCCGCGGGCAAGTCCGAGCGCACGCGCGAGACGGCCGAGCGCACGTCGTCCACCGCCTCCTGCACGGGTTTTTCGAGCTGGAACTCGGCCGCGATGGTGGCTGTGCCGTCGGTCAGCGTGGAGGTGATGTGCTTGAGCCCCTGGGTGGTGGCGATGGCGTTCTCGATCTTGCGCGCCACGTCGCTCTCCAGCTGCCCCGGCGCCGCGCCGGGCAGGGAGGCCGTGACCATGACCACGGGCAGGTCCATGTCGGGAAAGTTCTGCACCTTCATGGACCGGAAGGCCAGCAGTCCGGCCAGCGTGAGCAGCACGAACAGCATGGCCGCCGGGATGGGGTTGCGGATCGACCAGGCGGAGAGGTTCATGGTCGCTCCTTATTTGCTAGCTGCTTGCGCTTGAGGGGCGGGCGCTACAGCCTCTTTTGGTGCTGAATTTGCGGCCGGCGCAGCCTGCACGCGCACCAGGTCGCCGTCGTTCAGGAAGGCGCCGCCGCGCGCCACGATGCGCGCCTGGGGCGCCAGGCCCGAGGTGATGGCCACGCGCTCGCCGCTGCGCGCACCGGTCTGCACGCGGTGCATGGCCACGCGCGAGTCCGTGCCTACCTCGAACACATGCGAGAAGCCGTCGCGCACCACCACGGCCGACAGGGGCACCAGCAGCGCGTCGCGCTCGCCCAGCAGGAACTCGCCGCGCGCGAACATGCCCGCCCTTATCTCGGGGTGCGCCGGCAGGTCCACGTACACCAGCGCATTGCGCGTCTGCGGGTCCACCGTCGGGGCCAGCATGCGCACCGTGCCTTCCACCTGCGCGCCGCTGGCGGCCGTCACCACCGCCTTGGCACCGGGACGGATGCGGGGCAGCTCGCTGGATGTGACCTCCGCGCGCCACTCCAGCCGGCCCTTGCGCACCATGCGAAACAGCTCGGTGCCCGCACCCACCACCGCGCCCACGGTGGCCGTGCGCGCGGAGATCACGCCACTGTCGGGCGCCAATACCTGGGTGTGTTTCAGGCGCAGCTGCTGGGCGTTGAGCGCCGCCTGTGCCGCCGCCACGCGGGCCTGTGCGGTCTGCGCGCCGGTGGCGTATTGCTGGATCTGCTGCTGGCTCAGTGCACCCGAGGCGCTCAGGGTGTTGGCGCGGTCGGCGTTGGCCTGCGCCTCGGCCTGGGCGGCGCGGGCCTCCAGCAGGCTGGCGCGGGCCTGGGCCACGTCGGCCTCGATGGTCTCGGGCGCGAAGGTGGCCAGCACCTGGCCGGCGCGCACCGTGTCGCCCACGTTCACGCGCACGTCGGTCAGCCGCAGGCCGCTCACCTCGGCGCCAATGCTGGCCTCCTGCCACGCGGCCACGTTGCCGTTGGCCGACAGGCGCTGGGTCACGTTGCCGCGCTGCGGCTGGGTGGTGGCCACGGTGAGGGCGGGACGCGGCCCCTCGGCCTGTGCGGAGTCCTCGGCATGGGTGGGGCCGCTGCCCAGCAGGACGGCGGTGGTCGCGGCAAGCCCCAGCAAAGCCAGGGCGATCAGGGTGCGGGTCGGTGTCAGGCGCGGCATGGCGGTCGAAAAGGAATTAGTGCGAAGAAGAAGGGGGGGTGGTGGCCGCCTGCGTGGAAGTCTGGGCCGCCGGCGCGTCGGCCTCGGGCGTCCAGCCGCCGCCGGCCGCGCGGTACAGCGCCACCCAGGCGGCCATGCGCTCTTGCTCCAGCGCGACCACGGCGGTGTCCGAGGCGAGGGCGGTGCGGCGGGCATCCTCCAGTTCCACCAGGCTCGCCAGGCCGGCGCGCCAGCGCTCCTGCGTGGCGGTGAAGGAGCGGCGGTAGTCCTCGGCGGCGCGCCGGGCGTCGGTGCTGCGGCGCGCGGTGCTGTCCAGGCGCGCCAGGGCCTGCTCCACCTCGCTCACGGCCTGGCGTACCTGTGCGCGGTAGGCCTGCGCGGCGCTGTCGTAGCGCGCACGGGCGGCATCCACCTGCGCGGCGCGGCGACCGCCGTCGAACAGCGGCAGCGTGACGGCCAGCGGGCCGATGGACCAGGTGTTGCTGGTGGCTTGCACCCCCGCGGTGCGCACCAACCCGCGGCCAATGGTGCCGCTGAGCGTGAGGCGCGGGTAGCGCTGCGCCTGGGCGTCGCCCACCTCGGCACTGGCGGCCGCCACCTCGCGCTCGGCGGCGTACACGTCGGGCCGCTGCGCCAGCGTCTGCGCGGGCAGGCCGTCGATGCTGAACAGCTGCTCGGGCGGGTGCAGCGGCGGCGCGGCAGCCAGCTGCGTGCGCAGCAGGGGCTCGTCGCGCCCGGTGAGGGCCACCAGTGTCTTGACGATCACCTCGCACTGCAGGCGCTGCTGCTCGGCGCGCACCGCGCTGTCGGCCTGGCTGGCCGTGGCCAGCGCGGCAGTGGCGGGGGCGGTGAAGCCGGCGCGTTCGCTCTCGCGCGTGAGGCGGGCCGTTTCGCCGCGCGAGCGCGCATCCGCCTGCGCCACTTGCAACTGGCGCGCGCAGTGGTGCCAATTGCTGTACTGCAGAGCCGTCTCGGCCGCCACGGAAACGCGGGCCTCGTGCCACTGCGCCTGCGCACCGGCCAGGCGCTCGCGCGCGGCGTCCGCCACGGCGGCGTTGCGGCCGAACAGGTCGATCTCCCAGCCGGCCTGCAGCCCCGCCTGCGCGGTGGTGGCCACGCCGCGCACCTGCTCGTTGAAGCCGCGGCTGGCGCTGGCCTGCGCGTCCAGGCTGGGCAGCAGCGCCGCGCGTGCGGCCGTCTGCTGCGCGCGGGCCTGTGCCAGACGGGCGCCGGCCTCGGCCACCGTGGGACTGAGGGCCTGTGCGTCCACGATCAGCGCGCCCAGCAGCGGGTCGCTGTGGCGCTGCCACCAGTCGGCCAGATCGGCCACGCTGCCTTGGTGGGGCAGCGGTGCGTGCCAGGCGGCGGGTGCGGGTGCCTGCACGGCCGCGGGCGGGCGTTGCACGGCGCAGGCGGCCAGTGCCAGGGGCAGGGTGGAAAGCGCAAGGCGCTGGAGGACGGGGCGCTTCATGGTGCGGTAGACCTGCGGGCGGTGCGCCGGCGGGGGGTGGAAGAGGTCGAAGGGGAGGGCGAGGTCGGGGCCGAAGGGGCGGCAGGCTGAGCGCGCGTACGCCGGCGCCGCTCGGTGGCCACCATGGCCATGGCGTAGTCGGCCAGGCGTTCCGCCCACTGGTCCACGGCCGCCGGGGATGCGAGCAGCTGTGGCTGCATGGCGCACACCACTTCCTGGTGGCTCCACAGCTGAAAGGCCAGTCCGGTGACGGTGAGCGTGAGGCGGTGCAGGTCGTCGTCGGCCTGCGGCAGCCCCAGGTGCCGGCACAGCAGCGCGGCCATGGCCTCGTTGGGTGCGCGCACGTCTTTTTCCAGCTCGATCTGCCACTGCGCCGTGGGCTCCAGCATTTCACGGATGTGCAGCCGCACCACCTGGCGTGCCATCTCGCCGTCGTGCAGCGGCCCCAGCGCGCCCTGGTAGAAGCAGTGCAGCGCGGCGCGCAGGGACAGGCCGGGGCGCATGAAGTCGGGCACCAGCGATTGCAGCGAGCCGAAGGGCGCGGAAAACAGCGCCGCGTACAGCGCGGCCTTGTCGCCGAAGTAGTAGCTCACCGAGGCCACGTTGACCTGGGCCTCGGCGGCGATCGCGCGGATCGAGGTCTTGGCGTAGCCCTGTTCGGAAAACAGTTTGAGCGCCGCCATCAGCAGCCGGGTGCGCGCCGGCGGCGGGCTGTCGCCGGGGGCGCCGGGGCGGGGGGCGAGAGGGGGCGGGCCTCGTCATCGCGGCGCATTAGACCGCGATGAATCAAACGTTTGTTTGATTTTTACGGGGCGCTACATCTGCGCACGAATGGAAATTCCATGTATCAAAAGTGCCCCTTGCGCTTTATGGGTAAGCGCTAATAGCTATGAAAAATATAGCTAAATGCCGTAGCCGACTCAGCCGAACACGGCGCGCCACAGCGCGCGCACGGCGCCTTGCTCGGCGGCCAACGTCTCGGGCGGCACGCGGGTGGGCTCTTCGTTGAGCCGCGCGCGGTGCTGCACGTGGCGCAGCGTGCGGTAGGCGTCGGCGGCGGCGCGGCCCACGCCCGCAGGCAACAGGCCGGCGGCCTCGGCGCGCTGCAGCAGCGCGATGTTGCCCACGTTGCCCTGCAGCTCGGGGTGCGCCGCGGAGTGCGCCAGCACCAGGTACTGCACGGCGAACTCGGCATCCACCATGCCGCCGGGGCTGTGCTTCACGTCGAACTGGTCCGCAGGCGCCGGGTGGGCGCTGCGCACGCGCTCGCGCATGGCGACGATCTCGCTGCGCAGCGCGGCGGCATCCCGCGGCGCGGTGATCACGGCCTGGCGCACGGCGTCGAAGCGTGCGTGCAGGTCTTCGTTGCCCAGCACGAAGCGCGCGCGCGTCATGGCCTGGTGTTCCCAGGTCCAGGCGGTGTTGCTGCCGCGCTGCTGCTGGTAGTCGGCATAGGCCTTGAAGCTGGTGACCAGCAGGCCCGAATTGCCGTTGGGCCGCAGCGCGGTGTCGATCTCGAACAGGTCGCCCTCGCCGGTCTTCACGGTGAGCCAGTTGATGAGCTTGCGCGCGAAGGCGGCGTAGACCTCGGGGGCACGCTCGTCGTCGTCGTCGAACACGAAGACGATGTCCAGGTCGCTGCCGTAGCCCAGTTCCTTGCCCCCCAGCTTGCCGTAGCCAATGATGGCGAACTGCGGCTGCTCACGGTGGCGGTTGCGCAGCCGGCCCCAGCACCACTCGGCCGTGATGCGCAGCACGCTGTCGGCCAGCGCGGACAGGTCGTCCGCAACCTGCTCCACGGTGATGCGCCGCTCCACGTCGCGCGCCAGCGTGCGGAAGGTCTCGGCATGGTGGGCACGGCGCAGCAGGTCGAGCAGGTTCTCGTCGTCGTCCTCACCCGTGGACTGCAGCGCGGCCAGGCGCAGCCCCAGTTCGCGTTCGAAGTCGGCGGGCACGAAGCGCTCGGACAGCAGGGCGTCGCCCGCCAGCTCGTCGATCACTCCGGGGTGCTGCAGCATGTAGCGCGCGGGCCACCTGGCGGCGCCCAGCAGGTGCAGCAGATGCTCGTGCACCGAGGGGCGCTCCAGCAGCAGCGCCAGGTAGCTCTCGCGGCGCAGCAGTGGCTCCAGCCAGCCCACCAGGCGCACCGCGGCGTCCTCGTTGACCTGGCCCTCGGCCAGCCAGCGCCCGGTGCGTTGCACGATGCGAAACAGCCGTGCGCGCGCCTCATCGCGCAGGCCCTGCACGCGCGGATGGGTGCGCCACTCGGCCACGCGCTCGCGCACCTTGGCGGGCAGTTGCTCCAGCAGCGCCTCCAGGTCGGGGGCGGGCGACGCAGCCGCTGCGGCGCGCGGGCCGCCGCATCCGCCATTGCTGCATTGCTTGTGGCCCGTGCCGCCGAGCAGGATGTCGAACTCCTGGGCCACCAGTTCGCGGTGCGTGTCCAGCGCGCGCAGGAAGTCGCAGCAGTTCAGGCCCAGGGTGCGTGCGATCCAGGCCAGATCATCGTCGCGCGTGGGCAGCACATGGGTCTGCTGGTCGTCCAGGTACTGGATGCGGTGCTCCACGCGGCGCAGGAAGGTATAGGCGGCCGCCAGCTGCTCGGCCGTCTCCTGCGGCATGAGGCCGGCGCGGGCCAGGCGTTCCAGGGCCTCCAGCGTGGGACGGCAGCGCAGTTCGGGGAACTGGCCGCCGCGCACCACCTGCAGCAGTTGCACGGTGAACTCGATCTCGCGGATGCCGCCGCGCGAGAGCTTCACGTCATTGGCGCGCTCGGGGTGGCCGGCGCTGCGCTTGGCGGCATGGTCGCGGATCTGGCGGTGCAGCGAACGCAGTGCATCGAACACGCTGTAGTCCAGGTAGCGGCGGAAGACGAAGGGCAGCACCACGCCGCGCAGCGCCTGCACGTTCGGCATGCCCAGGCAGTCCAGCGGCGCCACCACGCGGCTCTTGAGCCAGGCAAAGCGTTCCCATTCGCGGCCATGCACCAGCAGGTATTCCTCCAGCGACGCCAGCGACACGGCTGGTGGCCCCGAGTTGCCGTGCGGGCGCAGGGCCAGGTCCACGCGGAACACGAATCCGTGCTCGGTGGTGTCGCCCAGCAGGCTGTAGATGGCCTTGACCGCGCGGGCGAAGTATTCGTGGTTGGAGAGCTTGCCGCGCCCGTCGGGCTGGCCGGCGGTTTCGCCCTCGTGTTCGTAGACGTAGATCAGGTCGATGTCGCTGGAGACGTTCAGCTCGCGCGCGCCGAGCTTGCCCATGCCCACGATCCACAGCTGCACGGGCTGGCCCTGGGGCCCCAGCGGCGCGCCGTGGCGCGCGTCCAGCTCGGCGCGGGCGTGCCGGCAGGCGCGGTCCAGTGCCAACTCTGCCAGCCGGGTCACGGCCAGGGTGATGTCGGACAGCGGTGCGGCCTGGTCGCAGTCCAGCGTGATCAGCCGCTCCATCACCAGTTGGCGCAGGATGCGCAGCGCCGCGCCCAGGTCGTGGCCGCGCGCCAGCAGGGCGTCGCAGGCCTGGGCCATGGTCTCGCGGGTGGGCACGCCCGGGGGCAGCAGCGCCAGCTCGGCCTGGTAGCGGCGGTGCAGGCGCTGGTGAAAGCGCGAGTATTCCGACGGCGGGCTGCCGGCGGTCACGGGATCAGTCGAAGGCATCTGCATGGCAAGGGCTGCTCGGTGTGCTCGCGGCCCGCGCCGGGGCGCGGCCGTACATAACGACACCGTGGGGTGCTGAACCCTCAGGGGATGTGCGGGTCATAATTCCTGCCATCGTTTCGCCCGCCATGACAGAGTCTCCTCCCCATCCCTCCCGCCTTCTCAAACTCGTGGCGGGCTGTGCGCGATGGGGATTGGTCGCCTTGGTGACCTTCTGGTTGCTGCTGGCGGCCGCCTGGGGGGGGCTGCATGGCTGGATTGTGCCGCGTATCGGCGACTTCCGTCCGCAGCTGGAACAGCAGGCCCAACGCGCACTGGGGGTACCTGTGCGCATCCATTCCATCAGCGCGCGCAGCGAGGGGCTGATCCCCTCGGTGGAGCTGAAGGACGTGGCCCTGCTGGACGCCCAGGGGCGCGAGGCGCTGCGCCTGCCGCGCGTGGTTGTGGCGCTGTCGCCGCGCTCGCTGCTGCGCTTTGGGTTCGAGCAGATCTATATCGAAGGCCCCGAGCTGGACATGCGCCGCGAGCGCGACGGGCGCATCGTCATCGCGGGCCTGGCCTTCCGCGACAGCGCCGAGGGCGACAGTGCGGCGGCCGACTGGCTGTTCTCCCAGGCCGAGGTGGCGATTCGCGCCGGCACGCTGCGCTGGACCGACGAGCTGCGTGGCGCCGAGCCGCTGGCGCTCACCGAGGTGAGTGTGGTGCTGCGCAACAGCGCGCGCCGCCACCAGGTGCGCCTGGACGCCACGCCGCCCGCCGAATGGGGCGCACCCTTCACCTTGCGCGGCCAGTTCCGCCAGCCGCTGCTGTCCACGCACAGCGGCGACTGGCAGCGCTGGAGCGGCGAGCTGTTCGCCCACTTCCCGCGCGTGGACGTGTCGCGCCTGCACCGGCACGCCGATCTGGAGGGGCTGCAGGTCGCGCAGGGCCGGGGCGCCGTGCGCGCGTGGGTGGATGTGCAGCGCGGCCAGATCGGCGGCGGCACGGTGGACATGGCACTCGACGAGGTCAACGCTACCCTGGGCAAGAACCTGCGCCCACTGGCGCTGCGCACGGTGACGGGGCGGGTGGGCGGTCGCTGGCTGGACCACGGCTTTGAGCTGTCCACCCAGAATCTGCAGTTCGTGGCCGACGATGGCCTGCGCTGGCCCGGCGGCAATCTGGCGCTGCGCCACAGCGGACAGGGCCAGGCAGGCCGAGAGCGTGGCGAACTGCAGGCCGACCGGCTGGACCTGGCCGCCCTGGCGCAGATCGCGAGCCGGCTGCCGCTGGGCGACACCGTGCTCGGTGCGGTGCGCGACTATGCGCCGCGCGGTCTGGTGGAGCAGTTGCGGGCCGAATGGCAAGGGCCGCTGGCGCAGCCGCAGAAGTACCAGGTTCGCGGCAAGGTCGCAGGGTTGGCGCTGGCGGCGGACGACGCCGTGCCTACCGTCGCAGGTCTCAGTGGTGCGCAGGTGTCTTTCGATCTCACCCAGGCGGGTGGGCAGGCCGAGTTGGCCATGGCCGACGGGACGCTGCGCCTGCCCGGCGTGTTTGAGGAGCCCGTAGTGCCCGTGCAGCGGCTGGAAGCGGGGGTGCGCTGGCAGATCGAGGGCGAGCGCATCGCGGTCCAGACCAGCCAGCTGCGCTTTGCCAATGCGGACGCCCAGGGCGAGGCGCGGCTGAGCTGGCACACGGGCGACCCTGCGGCGTCGCCTGCGCGCGCGCGCTTTCCGGGGGTGCTGGACCTGTCGGGCACGCTGTCGCGGGCCGATGGCACGCGCGTGCATCGCTACCTGCCGCTCACCGTGCCAGCGGAGTCGCGGCACTATGTGCGCGACGCCATCCTTGCGGGGACCGCCAGCCAGGTGCAGTTCCGCGTGAAGGGCGACCTGCACGACTTTCCCTATGGCCATGTTCCGCGCGAGGGCGAATTCCACATCGCAGCGCGTGTCAAGGACGTGACGTACGGCTACGTGCCACCGGCGCTGTTGCACGCGGGCGACCGGCCCTGGCCGGCTCTCACGGCGCTGTCGGGGGAGCTGGTGTTTGACCGCGCGGGCATGGAAGTGCGCAACGCCACGGGGCGCTTTGCCGGGTATCCCGCGCTGCGGGTGCAGAAAGTGAACGCGAAGATCGCGGACCTGCAGCACACCGAAGTGGTGGTCGGGGCCGACGTGCGCGGCCCGCTGCCCGACATGCTGGCGCTGGTGAGCGCCTCGCCCATCTCCCGGCTTACGCAGGGGGCGCTGGACCGGGCCGCCGCCACCGGCGTGGCCGAACTGCAGCTGGGCCTGACGCTGCCCATCAGCCACATCGACCAGTCCACCGTGCGCGGCAGCGTCACCCTGGCGGGCAACGACGTGCACTTTGTGCCCGAGGCGCCCCTGGTGAACGCGGCCCGGGGCGTGGTGCAGTTCAGCCAGAGCGGTTTCACGCTGGTGGGCGTGCAGGGACGCGCCCTGGGGGGCGAGGTACGGCTGGAAGGCGGCATGAATGCGGCGCAGGCGGGGGCGGGGGAGTCATCGGTGCGCGTGCGTGCGCGCGGCACAGCCACCGCCCAGGGTCTGCGCGGAGCACAGCAGCTGGGCCTGGTGTCGCGGCTGGTGCGCGGCGCCAGTGGCAGCGCCGCCTACACGGTGGCCGTGGGGGTGCGGCGGGGAGTGGCCGAACTGCAGGTGGCCAGCGACCTCGTCGGTCTTTCGCTGACGGCGCCCGCGCCACTGGGCAAGGCAGCGCAGGCCCCGTTGCCCGTGCGCTTCGAGAACCGCTTGACGCCCGAGGCCGCAGCCTCGGATACCGCGCCCTTGCAGGACGAATTGACGCTGGAGTTGGGCGACGTGGGCAGGCTCAACTACCTGCGCGCACTGGACGGGCCGCAGGCGCGCGTGCTGCGCGGCGCGCTCGCCATCGGCGTGCCGCCGGCGCAGATGCCCGCGCCTCCCGCCCAGGGTGTCGCGGCACACGCCGTGTTGGGTGCGCTGGACGTGGATGCGTGGACGGCGCTGTTGCAGGAGCCTTCGGCACCGTCGGCACAGGCACAGGCAGTAGTGCCGGCACCCGCGCCCTCCGGGGAGGCACTGGCCACCGTTTACCTGCCCACCAGCCTGGCCGTGCGTGCCGCCACGCTCACGTTGCATGGGCGCACGCTGCACGACGTGGTGGTGGGCGCGTCGCGGCAGGGCGCCGTGTGGCGTGCCAACGTGGATGCCGATGAGCTGGACGGGTACCTGGAGTACCGCCCTGCCGGTGCGTCCGCGCCGCGTGCCGATGCGGCCCAGGGTCTGCTGCACGCCCGGCTGGCGCGGCTGGCCATTCCGCAGATGGCCGAGACGCAGGTCAACGCGCTGCTCGATGCGCGCGAACCGGGCACGCTGCCGGCGCTGGACATCGTGGTGGAGGATTTCGAGTTGCGCGGACGGCGCCTGGGGCGCATCGAGATCGAGGCCCGCAACCGCGGCACGGAGGGCGGCCAGCGCGAGTGGCGCCTGTCCAAGTTCAATCTGACCGCCCCCGAGGCCGTGCTGACCTCGCAGGGCCACTGGGCGCTGGTGGGCAGCGGGGCGCAGGCGCAACGGCGCACGGTGATGGACTTCGAGCTGGACATCCGCGATTGCGGCGCCTTGCTGGCACGCTTTGGCATGGATGGCGTGGTGCGCCACGGCAAGGGACGCATCGGGGGCCAGGTGGGTTGGCTGGGCTCGCCGTTGTCACCCGACTACCGCACCATGAGCGGCCAGATGAATGTGAACGTGGAGGCAGGCCAGTTCCTTCAGGCCGACCCGGGACTGGCCAAGCTGCTGAGCGTGTTGAGCCTGCAATCCCTGCCGCGGCGCTTCGCGCTGGACTTCCGCGACGTGTTCAGCGAAGGCTTCGCATTCGACTTCGTGCGTGGCGACATGCGCATCGAAAACGGTGTGGCCACCACCAACATTCTGCAGATGAAGGGCGTGAATGCCGCCGTGCTCATGGAAGGCAGCGCCGACATCGAACGCGAGACGCAGGACCTGCACGTGGTGGTCGTGCCCGAAATCAACGCCATGACGGCTTCCCTCGTGGCCACGGCGATCAACCCCGTCATTGGCCTGGGCAGTTTCCTCGCGCAGGTTTTCCTGCGCGGCCCGCTGATCCAGGCCGCCACGCAGGAATTCCGCATCGACGGCACCTGGTCAGAACCGCGTGTGGAGCGCATCCAGCGCCGCAAGAGCGCTGCGCCGGAAGGCGCAGCGAGCCCTACCGTTCCACCGGCATCAGGAGACACACCATGAAAGTCGCAGCCTTGCAACTGGTCTCGGGCGTCGCGCTGCAGGGCAACCTGGCGCAGGCGCGCCATCTGCTGGAGCAGGCGGCGCAGGCGGGCGCGGAGCTGGCGGTGCTGCCCGAGTATTTCTGCGCCATGGGCCTGGCCGATGCGGACAAGCTGGCGCTGCGCGAAACCATGGGCGACGGCGTGGTCCAGCGGTTTCTGGCGCAAGCGGCGCGCGAGCTGGGCCTGTGGGTGGTGGGCGGCACGCTGCCGCTGGTGTGCGACAGCGAAGAGCGCGTGCACAACACCACGCTGGTGTTCTCGCCCGCGGGCGACTGCGTGGCGCGTTACGACAAGATCCACCTGTTCCGCTTCGACAACGGCACTGAATGCTTCGATGAGGCGCGCGTGATCCAGGCCGGGCGCGAGAGCGTGCGCTTTGCCCTGCCGGCGCGGGATGGCAACGTGTGGCGCGTGGGGTTGTCGGTGTGCTACGACCTGCGCTTCCCCGAGCTGTACCGCCAGCACGCGCGCGCGGGTGCCGACCTGCTGCTGGTGCCCAGCGCCTTCACCTACACCACCGGCCGGGCCCACTGGGAGGTGCTGCTGCGTGCGCGCGCCGTGGAGAACCTGGCCTATGTGCTGGCGCCGGCGCAGGGCGGAACGCACGAGAACGGCCGGCGCACCTGGGGCCACAGCATGCTGGTGGACCCCTGGGGCAGCGTGCTGGCCCAGCAGCCCGAGGGCGCGGGCGTGGTCCTGGGTACGCTGGATGCGGCGCATCTGCGCCAGGTGCGCCGCCAGCTGCCGGCGCTTGAGCATTGCGTGCTCTGATGGGCGGCACCGTGGAGCGCGGCGGACCGGCGGGCGGACGGGACAGGGGTGCTGCGGGCCCGCAGCAGGGCCCGCAGTCGCTGCTGCCCCCTTCGGCGCCCGAAGACGGGCCCCAGGACAAGGTACCCCGCCGGTGGCGCCGCTGGGTGGGTGCGTGGCGGCGCTGGTCCCTGTGGACGCTGCTGGTGGCGCTGGTGGCGGGCATGCTGGTCACCCAGGTATGGCTGGCTGGCCGCTACGAGGCCAGCCAGGTGCAGAGCCGCCTGGAACGCGACACTGCCGACGCCGTGGCCGACATCCGCAACGCCTTCGCGCACAACCTGCAGAACCTGCAGGCGCTGCAGGCGGGCGACCCCGATCTGGCCGCGTGGGAGGCGCGCGCGGCCGAGCTGCTGAGCACGCGCCGCGAGCTGGTGCGCATCGAATGGCGCGACACGCAGCTGCTGCTGCGCGCACATGCGGAGTCGCCCTATCGCCCCCTGCCGTGGGACGCCACCACGCGCAGCGGCACGCATTCGGAGACCATGCTGGCCTGTACCAACGCCCGGCGCATCACCGGCCCGTCGTACTCCAGCAGCTATTTCCAGCCCCTGCCCGACGGCATGGGCGCCGAGATGATGGAGGTCTGCCTGCCGTTGATCCAGGACGGACGCGTGCGCGGCTTCCTGGTGGCTACCTACGCGCTGCAGACCGTGCTGCAGGACTTGGTGGCGCCCAGCCTGCAGCGCACCCAGGAGGTGTCGTTCACCGAGGCCGACGGCACGCGGCTGGCGCTGGTGGGCGCGCTGCGCCGCGGCTCGCGCATGTTCACGGCGCAGCAGCTGTTCGACCTGCCGGGCAACACCCTCGTGCTGCGCATGGACGGCTGGCACGCCGCGCCCAGCGTGTTTCCCAACGTCCTCACGGCCCTGGTCACGGCCATGTCGATCGCGCTGGTGTCGGTGCTGGTGGTGCTGGTGCGCGACAACCGGCGCCGCCTGCGCGCCGAGCGCGACCTGGGCGACGCGCTGGCCTTTCGCAAGGCGATGGAGGACTCGCTGGTCACGGGGCTGCGTGCGCGCGACCTCAACGGCCGCATCACCTATGTGAACCCGGCGTTCTGCGACATGGTGGGCTTTCCCGCATCCGAGCTGGTGGGCCAGACGTCGCCGCTGCCCTACTGGCCGCCCGAGCACGCGCAGGAATATGCGGAGCGGCAGGTGGTGCGCATGTCGGGCCGGCTCGACCCGCCGCGCGAAGGGTACGAATCCACCTTCATGCGCAGGGACGGAACGCGCTTTCCCGTCATGATCTACGAAGCGCCGTTGATCAACGCACAGGGCCTGCACACGGGGTGGATGGGCTCGTTTCTCGACGTGAGCGAGCAGCGGCGCGTGGAGGAGCTGTCGCGCACGTCGCAGGAGCGCCTGCAGGCCACGGCACGCCTGGCCACCGTGGGGGAGATGGCATCGCTGCTGAGCCATGAACTGAACCAGCCGCTGGCGGCCATCTCCAGCTATGCCAACGGCTCGCTCAACCTGCTGGAGCCGGCGCCGGGCGCCGAGTTGCCGTCGCCCCAGGACCTGCAGGACGTGCGCGTGGGCGTGCAGCGCATTGCAGCGCAGGCCGAGCGCGCGGGCCGCGTGATCAAGAGCGTGCACGACTTCGTGCGGCGCCGCGACCAGACCCGCGAGCCGGTCACCGCGCAGGACCTGTTCGATGCGGTGCTGCCCATCATCCGGCTGCAGGCGCGCAAGCTGGGCGTGCGCGTGGTGCTGTCGATCGAGGACGGCCTGCCGCCCGCGCTGTGCGACCGCACCATGGTCGAGCAGGTGCTGTTGAACCTCACGCGCAACGCCATGCAGTCCATGGACGACCCGCAGATCCATCCGCGCATCCTCGATCTGCGGGTGCGGCGCGCGGCCTCCAATGCGTCCAACAGCTGGCTGGAGTTCTCGGTGGCCGACATGGGCATGGGCATTCCCGAGGACGTGGCCGAGCGCCTGTTCACGCCGTTCTACACCACGCGCGTCGAGGGCATGGGCCTGGGGCTGAGCCTGTGCCGCACCGTGGTGGAGCAGCATGGGGGCTTTCTGGACCATGCGGCGCGTGAGCCGCGTGGTACGGTATTCACTTTCACCCTGCCCGCATTTCAGAAAGCCGACCCCTGATGGAACCCGCCTCCAACGCCACTGTGTACATCGTGGACGACGACGCCGAGGTGCGCGAGGCGCTGGCTTGGCTGCTGCGCTCGCGCCGTGTGCTCAGCGAGGCGTTCGCCAGCGCCGAAGCGTTCGAGACCATGCTGGCCGAGCGCACCGCCAGCGGCCTCATGCAGCGCCAGCCCTGCTGCCTGCTGCTGGACGTGCGCATGCCGGGCGGCATGAGCGGCCTGGCGCTGTTCGACAAGATGGTGGAGCGCGGCGACACCGCGGGCATGCCGGTGATCTTCCTCACGGGCCACGCCGACGTGCCCACCGCCGTGGCCACGGTCAAGCGCGGCGCGTTCGACTTCTGCGAGAAGCCGTTTTCCGACAATCAGCTCGTGGACCGGATACAAGCAGCGCTGGAGCTGTCGGCCCGGCACATCGAGGCCTGCCGCGCGCGCCACGAACTGCAGGACCGGCTGGCCGACCTGACCGACCGCGAGCGCGATGTGATGCGGCTGGTGGTCGAAGGCCTGCCCAACAAGCTCATCGCCGATCAGCTCGACATCAGCGTGCGCACGGTGGAGGTGCACCGCGCGCGCGTGTTCGACAAGATGCAGGTCAAGTCGGCGGTGGAGCTTGCCAACCTGCTGCGCGCCGCGCCACCGGCGTAAAAAAAGACGCGGGCCCTTGCGGGCGCGCGTCGTCTTCGTCTTCACATCGTCGGCGCGGGCAGGATTGCCGCGCCGACGGCCCGCCGCAGATCAGCCGCGGCCCTGGCGCTCGCCCACATAGATCTCCACGCGGCGGTTGCGGGCGCGCCCGTCGGAGGTGTCGTTGGAGGCCACAGGTTCACGCGAGCCACGGCCTTCCACGTGGATGCGGTTGCCGTTCACGCCACGCGCCGTGAGGTAGTTGCGCGTGCTCTCGGCGCGGTCCAGCGACAGCGGGTTGTTGATCGCATCGCTGCCGGTGGAGTCGGTGTGGCCGACGATGCGCACCTCGGTGTTCGGATTGTTGCGCAGGCCCTCGGCAAAGCGGTCCAGAATGGGGCGGAAGTTGGGCTGGATGTCCGAGCGGTTGGTGGCGAACGAGATATCGCTCGGGATGTCCAGCTTGAGCTGGTTGTCCGGCGTCTGCGTCACCGTCACACCGGTGCCCTGGGTGGCGGCCTGCATGTCCTGCTTTTGGCGCTCCATGTGCTGGGACCAGATGTAGGTGCCCAGGGCGCCCACGCCCGCGCCGATCACGGCGCCCTGCGCCGCATGGCCGCCCGTCATGGCGCCGATGGCTGCGCCGCCCAGCGCACCCACGCCGGCGCCGGTGGCGGTGCGGCGCTGGGTGTCGGTCATGTTGGCACAGCCCGTGGCCAGCATGACCACCGCGAGACTGCCGATGAGGAGAGGTTTGCGCATGAGAGAACTCCTTTGTTGTTGCTCGGTCGGCTCGCAGCCCTCGAGCGGGCGGCTGGGCCAGTGCGAGCAGCGTAGCAATCCAGCGGTGCCTCGTCTGTAGGACGCGGCGCAACGCGCGTGCGCGACCCGTGGCCGATGGGCCTGCGTTCAATGGGCCGCGCTCATTCCCGGCCAGAATCCGCGAGCGCTCTCAGTCGTGCGGCGGGGCGTCGCCCCGTGGGGGCTCGCTGGGGGCCGCTGGCGGCTCGCCGCCCTTGCGGCCGCTGAACATGGTCCACCAGACAATGCCCACGAGGAGCACCAGTGCAAGCAATGCTTCAAGCAAAATCAGCCCCATGAATCTTCGTCTCCTGCGCCTGGTGGTATCGGCGCTGATTGTAGGAACGCTGGCCGCGTGCTCCACCCGTCCTCCGGCGCCCGTGACGCCCAGCGTGCCGTCCGTGCAGCCGCCCGCCGCGCCCACTGTACCGGTGCCTGTGCCGGGCACGCTCACGCAGTCCAAGAGCCGCTGGGTGCCGGTGGGCTGGGGCGAGTTGCCGGGGTTTGAGGGCGATGCGCTGCACGAGGCCTGGAACGCCTGGCTGCGCAGCTGCGAGCGCCCCGCGCCGGCGTTCGCGCCGCTGTGCGGCGATGTGCGCCGCCTGAGCATCGCGTCGCCCGAGGAGCAGCGCGGCTGGATGATGCAGCGCCTGCAGCCCTACCGCGTCGAGTCGCTGGACGGAGCGGCCGACGGCCTGCTCACGGGCTACTTTGAGCCCTATCTGGACGCCGCGCGCCAACCGGGCAACGGCTTCAGCGTGCCTTTGTATGCACCCCCGGCCGATCTGGCGGCGCGCAAGCCCTGGTACACGCGCCAGCAGATCGACACCCTGCCGCAGGCCCAGGCGGCGCTGGCCGGCCGCGCGATCGCCTGGGTGCGCGACCCGGTGGAAGCCATGGTGCTGCACATCCAGGGCTCGGGCCGGCTGCGCGTGCAGGAGGCGGACGGCAGCGTGCGCCTGGTGCGCCTGGCCTTCGCGGGCACCAACGACCAGCCGTACAAGAGCGTGGGCAAGTGGCTGCTGGACCAGGGCCTGGTGCGCGACGCCACCTGGCCCGGCATCACCGCCTGGGTGCGGGCCAATCCGCAGCGCGTGAACGAGATGCTGTGGTCCAACCCGCGCTACGTGTTCTTTCGCGAGGAGCCGCTGGACGCGCTGGACGCCGCCTTCGGGCCCAAGGGCGCGCAGGGCGTGCCGCTCACGCCGGGGCGCTCGATCGCCGTGGACCGCCAGAGCATCCCCTACGGCACGCCGGTGTGGCTGGCCTCCAGCGGCCCCACGGCGCAGTTGTCGCGCCTGGTGCTGGCGCAGGACACGGGCAGCGCCATCCTGGGCGCGGTGCGCGCGGATTACTTCACCGGCTGGGGCCCCGAGGCGGGCGAGATTGCCGGGCGCCTGAAGCAGGGCCTGCGCCTGTGGGCGTTGTGGCCGCGGTAGTGCTATTGATTTGGAAGCTGTTCGCGCTTGATTTGTGCTGATTTCAATCCAAATTGATGCTGAAATGCCCGTAAGGCAAGCGCTGAAAGCTATCAATATGGTAGTGATTCATTCGCCCTAGACCACGTAGCGCGACACCACGGGCGGCGCGTCGCCCACGTGGAAGGCAAAGCGCCTGTCGCGCAGCGCCACGTCGGAGGCGGTGACGCGGTCAAAGCGCCGCAGGTGCTCCGTCCAGGATTCGTCCACCACGCGCTCCACGTAGCGGCGCGGGTCGGCGATGTCGTGCTGCAGCTCCCAGCTCAAGGCGCCCTGGCGCAGGCGCGCGCGGCGGCTTTCCTGCATCACGGCGCGAAATTCCGCCGCCCGTGCGGGGTTGATGAAGTATTCGATGCTGACCACCAGCCGCAGGCCGGCGGCGGGCGGGCTGTCGGCCCGCGGTGCCTGGAAGGCGCGCGAGGCGCTCAGGTCCTCCTCGCCATGGCGGTTGCTCACCAGGCGCTGTACCAGCGCCATCACCAGCACCCCGGTGAGTGCCGCCAATGCCAGGCTCATGTGCACGCTGGAGAGTGCGGCGACCTGCCCCCACAGCGCCGCGCCCACGGCCGTGGCGCCCATGATGGACATCTGGTAGATGGACATGCCGCGCGCGCGCACCCAGTTGGGCAGCGCCAGCTGTGCGGCCACCGTGAGCGAATTGGCGGTGGTGATCCACGCCGCCCCGCCCACCAGCATGGCCGGCACCGCCACGTACACGTTGGGCGCAATGGCGACCACGGCGGTGGCCAGCGCCTGCAGCAGCGTGCCGCGCGCCACCAGCTGGTCCAGCGACATCATCTGGCGCAGGCGTGGCAGGAACATGGCAGCGCTCACGGCGCCCGCGCCCATGGAGGCCAGCAGCAGCGTGAAGGTGCCCGCGCCGCCGCCCTGCAGGTCGCGCGCCACCAACGGCAGCAGCGCCAGCAGCGCCGTGGCATGCAGGAAGAAGATGGAGATGCGCCACAGCACGGCGCGCATCGGAGGCGACTCGCGCACGAACTGCAGACCCACGCGCATGGCACTGGTCAGGCGCTCGCGCCCCAGCGGGTTGGGCATGGGCTGGCGCCGCCAGCGCATGATGGTGAACCCCGCCACCAGCGACAGCACGGCATTCAGCACGAACACCCAGGCGCTGCCCGCGCTGGCGATGATGGCGCCGGCCACCAGCGGGCCAATGATGCGCGAGGCGTTCATGGCCACGCCATTGAGCGCCAGCGCCGCGGGCAACTGTTGGCGGTTCACCAGCTCCGGCACGATGGCCGCAAACACCGGCCAGCGCATCGCCAGCCCGATGCCGTTGGCGAACGTCAGCGCCAGCAGCAGGTAGGGGTTGAGCCCGCCCCAGAGGATGGCCACGCACAGCACCACCGCCACGGCCGCCACCCAGAACTGCGTGACCATGAAGTAGCGCCGCCGGTCCAGGATGTCGGCCAGCGCGCCGCTGGGCAGGCCCAGCAGGAACACGGGCAGCGTCGAGGCCGTCTGCACCAGCGCCACCAGGGCAGGCGAATCGGTCAGCGTGGTCATCAGCCAGGCAGTGGCCACGTCGTTCATCCACATGCAGGTGTTGGCCGCCAGCCAGGTGAGCCACAGCATGCGGAACACCGGCACCGACAGCGGCGCGAAGGGCGACTGCGGCGCACGCTGCGCCGCGCTGTGCTGCAACTCGGCTGTGGCGGCGGCCTCGGCGGTGTGGGCGGCGGCGGAGGCCGCGTCGGGGCCTGGCGGTGTGGGTGGTGAACTCAGCGGTCCGCTGTCATGGAGGGGCTGGGGCGGCATGTGTGGCCATTGTGACGGGAATGCGGCGCGCTTGCTGCGCCGGGGCCGCAATCTCGGCGGGCGCGAAACGGTGTTCAGCCTCTGTTGGAATTGCCGTTGCCGTTGCCTCCGGCGTTGCCGTTGCCGTTGCCCCCGGCATTCCCATTGCCGTTGCCCCCGGCATTCCCGTTGCCGTTGCCCCCGGCATTCCCGTTGCCGTTGCCTCCGGCATTCCCGTTGCCGTTGCCTCCGGCGTTCCCATTGCCGTTGCCTCCGGCGTTCCCGTTGCCATTGCCTCCGGCATTCCCGTTGCCATTGCCTCCGGCATTCCCGTTGCCGTTGCCCCCGGCGTTCCCGTTCCCGTTGGTGTTTGCGGGAGGAGGCAACGCGGATGGAGGGTCAACTACGGCCCTCTGCCGCACGCGTATCCGCTGCGCGACCAGCACGCCGTTGGCAGACATCCGGCCCGCCACTTCCAGCGTTGCGCCGTTGCGGATGTCATCAGCCCGCCCCCCGGTTATTTGCGCGCCCGAGCCATCGATATCCGTGCCTTGCAGCGCAAAGGATTGTGCAGAGGCGAAGTTCGTCACCACACCTTCCAGCACGACGGGCGTGTCTGCCTGGCGTGAGAGGCTGTGCGCTGGCCGCAGGAAGCGGGCCACGAGCACGTTGCCGGACGGTGCCTGGGCTGCATGCACATACAGCGGCATGCCGTTGTCCAGCATGCCCGCCTCCAGACCGTTCAGAAAGGCAGCCTGTGCATACTGGATCTGCATCGTGCCCAACTGGAACCGGCGGGCCACCGTATCGAGGGCCTGCACGCTGCCCCACAGCACGGGCTGTACCGAGGGGAGCGTGGCGGTGGTCAGCTGCAGCCGGGTCGCGCGCATCAGCCCACTGCTGGTGGGCAACGCATGTACCTGCACGATCTGGCCGACTTGCAAGGCGGCCAAGCCGGACAGCCCGTCGAGCACGGTCTCGTCATCGACATATACCCGCGCACCCATTACCTCGATGCGCCCCAGCGCCGCGTCCACGGCATCCACCGCCCCCCGTAGCTCCGGTATCGACAGTACCTGCGCGGCCGTACCCGTGCTGAATCCGGTATCGAGGGTGCCGTTCACTTGCACGGTCATGCCAGGTTTCAGGCTGCTCTGGCCGCTCTTCAGGCTTTGCTGACCATTGGCGTCTTCCTGCGAGACGCCTTCCACTTCCACCTGGGCGTGGCTGATATCGAAGCGCACGCCGTTCACAACCATGTACGACCCGCTGGGTGATTCGCCGAGGCTGTCGACGCTGCCAATGGCCACGGAAGACATGGCGATGCCGGTGCCGCCCGAGCCCACGCCGTCGCCGCCTCCACAGGCTGCGAGCACCAGCCCCAGCGTGGTCATCAGCGCGTATATCCCAGTCCTCATGTTTTTTTCCTGCGCCTTGCAGAGCCTGCACGGGTGGTCGGCTTCACGTCCGGCGGCTCGTCCTCATGGTAGACATACACCCCTACGCGCATGCGTGCCGTTCCCATGCCTGCCGCAGAGGCATGGGCCTGGGTCATTTCCCGTACCAGGCGGTAATGCACGGAATCCCAATGTTCCCGCGCCAACTGGTGGATGCGTTCGCACTCCGACACGGTCAAGCCCGAGGCATAGACGGAGCGTTCCAGCATCCGGGGCTGCTGCCCCAAGGTATTGCTGACGGCGGCCAGCAGATGGTCCCGCACATTGTCCCCGGTGAAGGCCAGCATGTCCCGCAGACTGGTGCCCGGGATGAAACCGTCGCCCACCAGTTCCACCTCGCCTTCGCCGTCGCCCGTCAGCCCCCTGACCAGATTCAGGCGCTGAAGCTCCTCCAGCAGGGTTCTGTGGTGCACATCGCCGCGGGTGGCGAGACGCGCCACCAGTTCAAAGGAGGGGCCATGGCCGGTGTCCACAATAGGAAGGCGGCGCCGGCTGGGCTCCTCGGCGGCCAGCTGCAACCAGGCCGTGAAAGCCTTGGCGGCCGACGACCCTTCGGTGGCAGGCAAAGGATCGCGTACTTGGCGCACTCTGGCGGTCACGTCCTTGCGATTGAGACCGGTGGTGACCGAGATCTGGCTCAGGTTGGGATCGGGAATGCCTTGGCTGCGCCAGAGGTGGCGCGCCTCCTCCAGCAGCAGGTCCCTCAGGATTTCTTCGAGTTGGGCGTGCTTCAGTCCCATCGCCAACGCCAGCCTGACCGCGGGGCGAAGGATTCGTACCAGCGCGGACTGCGTCCATTTCAGGCGGTCTTGCATGGGAAGGTGAAAGGGCGAGAGGCTCGTCGTTCAAGTGTGACTGCTCATGCAGCCAGCGGTGCCTAAAAAATGCGAGTGTGCCATCTGCATGACACCAGGAGAAGGACCGCCAGGCGCGATGGCCGTTGGCGTCATGTTCCCTGAACGCGCTGGAGTCTGACCTCGCTGGAACGAAGCCGCCCCGATGCGCGGCCGCTTCAGCGGGTTGCTGGGATCGTGGCGCCCGGGCACCAGTTGCAATGAAAATGCGATCAAACCCTTATGGGGAAAGCGGTGCCAGCTACTGAATTAGGAGTGACCCTACGCTGCGGCGCCACGCACCACGGGCCGCACCGGGCCCAGGTGCGCCAACGGCAGCGCGCCGCCTGCCTTGACCTCGCCCAGCGAGAAGCTGGTGTGCATGTCCTTCACGTTGGGCAGGTTCAGCAGCACGGTGCGTGCGAACTGCGAGAAGCTGTCCAGGTCGCGCGCCACCACCTGCAGCTCGAAGGTGCCGGTGCCGCTGATGTAGTGGCACGAGACCACCTCGGGGATCTGCGCGATGGCCTGCTCCATGGCCAGCGTCAGGTCGCCGGTGTTGCGCTCGGCGTCCAGGCGCACGAACGCCAGTACGCCCAGGCCGATCTTGTGGCGGTCGATTTCCGCGTGATAGCCGCGGATGTAGCCCGCTTCCTCCAGGGCGCGTACGCGCCGCCAGCACGGTGCAGCGGACAGGCCTACGCGTTGCGCCAGCTCGGCGTTGGTCAGGCGCGCCTCGGCCTGCAGCTCGCGCAGGATGGCGATGTCGTATTTGTCCAAGGTTTCCATTTTTGGATTGTTTTAAGAAAGAAGCTTTCGCGCATCAGGGTAAACGCGGCAAATAAAGCAAACACATATCGGTGTCTCGCGCATACACTGCGCAGATCGGGTGGCGCCCACACGGCACCGTCCCGCACGCCGCGCCCAACAGAGGCGGCGGATCACAGAACCCACGGAGACAAGACATGAATGCCCCGCTGCCCGAACACGTCCGCCGCGCGCTGGAGACGGTCACCCTTGAGGACAAATACACGCTGGGCCACGGCCGCGCTTTCATGAGTGGGGTGCAGGCCCTCGTGCGCCTGCCCATGCTGCAGCGCCAGCGCGATGCCGCCGTGGGCCTGAATACCGCGGGCTTCGTGAGCGGCTACCGTGGCTCGCCCCTGGGCGGCTACGACCAGGCCCTGTGGGGCGCCCGCAAGCACCTGGCGGAGCACCACGTGGTCTTCCAGCCCGGCGTGAACGAGGAGCTGGCCGCCACCGCCGTCTGGGGCACGCAGCAACTGGACATCTACCCCCAGTCCAAGAAGTACGACGGCGTGTTTGGCATCTGGTACGGCAAGGGCCCGGGCGTGGACCGCTGCTCCGACGTGTTCAAGCATGCCAACATGGCCGGCACGGCGCGGCATGGCGGCGTGATCGCCGTGGCGGGCGACGACCACATCAGCAAGAGCAGCACGGCGGCGCACCAGAGCGACCACATCTTCAAGGCCTGCGGCCTGCCGGTGTTCTTCCCCAGCAGCGTGCAGGACATTCTGGACATGGGGCTGCACGCCTTTGCCCTGAGCCGCTTCTCGGGCCTGTGGTCCGGACTCAAGACCATCCAGGAGGTGGTGGAGTCGTCCAGCAGCATCTCTGTGGACCCCGACCGCGTGAAGATCGTCATGCCCGAGGACTTCACCATGCCGCCCGGCGGCCTGCACATCCGCTGGCCCGATGCGCCGCTGGAGCAGGAGGCGCGCCTCATGGACTACAAGTGGTACGCGGCACTGGCGTACATCCGCGCCAACAAGCTCAACTACAACGTGATCCAGGGCCCGCAGGACCGCTTCGGCATCATCGCCAGCGGCAAGGCGTACAACGACACGCGCCAGGCACTGGTGGACCTGGGCCTGGACGACGACACCTGCCGTCAGCTGGGCATCCGCGTGCACAAGGTCAACGTGGTGTGGCCGCTCGAAGCCACCATCACGCGCGACTTCGCGCAGGGCCTGCAGGAGATCCTGGTGGTGGAGGAAAAACGCCAGGTCATCGAATACCAGATCAAGGAAGAGCTCTACAACTGGCGCGCCGACGTGCGTCCCAACGTGCTGGGCAAGTTCGACGAGATCGAGGGTGACAACTCCGGCGGCGAATGGAGCATGCCCAATCCCAGCCAGAACTGGCTGCTGCGGCCCAAGGCCGACCTGACGCCGGCCATCATCGCCAAGGCGATCGCCAAACGCCTGAAGAAGCTGGGCGTGCCCGAGGACATCGTGGCGCGCATGGACGCGCGCATCTCCGTGGTGGAGGCGCGCGAGCGCGGCCTGCTGGAGGTGAAGACCGACACCGGCGAGCGCATGCCGTGGTTCTGCAGCGGCTGCCCGCACAACACCAGCACCCGCGTGCCCGAGGGCTCGCGCGCCGTGGCCGGCATTGGCTGCCACTACATGGCCAACTGGATGCCCGACCGCGCCACGAGCACCTTCACGCAGATGGGCGGCGAGGGCGTGACCTGGGTGGGCCAGGCGCCGTTCACCAAGGACAAGCACGTGTTCGCCAACCTGGGCGACGGCACCTACTTCCACAGCGGCCTGCTGGCGATCCGCCAGAGCATCGCCTCGGGCGCCAACATCACCTACAAGATCCTCTACAACGACGCCGTGGCCATGACCGGCGGCCAGCAGGTGGGCGAGCGCCCCGAAGGGCACTCGGTGGCGCAGATCGCCCACAGCCTGCGCGCCGAGGGCGTGGTCCGGCTGGCGGTGGTGACGGACGAGCCCGAGAAGTACCACGGCCGCACGCACCCGGCCAACGCCGCGCGCGTCGGCCACCCCGAGCTGCTCAACGACCTGCCGCCGGGCGTTGAAGTCTTCCACCGCGACGAGCTGGACCGCATCCAGCGTGAGTTCCGCGAGATCGCAGGCTGCACGGCCATCATCTATGACCAGACCTGCGCGACCGAGAAGCGCCGCCGCAGGAAGCGCGGCCTGCTGGCCACACCCGCCAAGACCGTGGTCATCAACGAGCTGGTGTGCGAGGGCTGCGGCGATTGCTCGGTGCAGTCCAACTGCCTGTCGGTGGAGCCGGTGGAGACCGAGTTCGGCCGCAAGCGCCGCATCAACCAGAGCACCTGCAACAAGGACTATTCCTGCGTGAAGGGCTTCTGCCCGAGCTTCGTCACCGTCGAGGGCGGCCAGCTCAAGAAACCCAAGAAGGAGAAGAAGGGCGACCTGTCCACGATGGCGCCCATCCCCGAGCCGGTGCTGCCGGCGGCCGAAGCCGCGTGGGGCATCGTCGTGGCTGGCGTGGGCGGCACGGGCGTGATCACCATCGGGTCCCTGCTGGGCATGGCCGCGCACCTGGAGGGCAAGGGCGTCATCACGCAGGACGCGGCGGGCCTGGCGCAAAAGGGCGGCTCCACCTGGAGCCATGTGCAGATCGCCAACCGCCCCGAGGCCATCCACACCACCAAGGTGGACACGGCCAAGGCGGACCTGGTGATCGGCTGCGACCCCATCGTTGCCGCGAACAAGGCCACGTTGGCCGCCATGCAGCCGGGGCGCACCTTTGTCGCCCTCAACAGCCACGGCACACCGGCCGCGGCCTTTGTGCACAACCCCAATTGGCAGTTCCCGGCTGACGGCTGCGAGGCCGCCATCGCCCAGGCGGTGGGCGCCGAGCTGCTGGGTGTGTTCGACGCCGAGCAGGTGGCCAGCCAGTTGCTGGGTGACAGCATCTACACCAACCCGCTGATGCTGGGCTATGCGTGGCAGAAGGGCCGCGTGCCGCTGTCCCACGCCGCGCTCATGCGCGCCATGGAGCTCAATGGCGTGCAGGTGGAGAACAACAAGGCCGCCTTCGAGTGGGGACGCCGCTGCGCGCACAACCTGGCCGAGGTGCAGGCGCTGTTCCAGGCCGCGCAGGTGATCCAGTTCGTGAAGAAGCCCGGCTTGGCCGAGATGGTCGCCAAGCGTGTGGACTTCCTCACGGGCTACCAGAACGCCGCCTATGCGGCCGAGTACCAGGCCTTCGTGGACAAGGTGCGCGCGGCCGAGGATTCACTGGGCCAGGGCACGCGCCTCACTGAGGCGGTGGCGCGCTACCTGTTCAAGCTGATGGCCTACAAGGATGAGTACGAAGTGGCGCGGCTGCACACCGACAAGGCGTTCACCGACAAGATCGCCGCGATGTACGAAGGCGATTACAAGCTGGTGCACCACCTGGCGCCCCCACTGCTGGCCAAGCACAACGACAAGGGCGAGCTGGTCAAGCAAAGCTACGGGCCCTGGATGCGCAAGGCCTTCGGCGTGCTGGCTCGCATGAAGGGGCTGCGCGGCACGGCGCTCGATGTCTTCGGCAGGACCGAGGAACGCAAGACCGAGCGCGCGCTGATCCGCGAATACCGCGCCTGCATCGAGGAACTGCTGAAGGGCCTGACGGCCGAGCGCCTGGCGCTGGCGGTGGAGATCGCGCGTATCCCTGAGGACATCCGCGGCTACGGCCATGTGAAGGAGCGCCACCTGCAGGCCGCGCGCAAGAAGTGGTTCGCGCTCATGGACCGCTGGCGCGCCCCACACGCGGGTGCGCCCCGCCAAGTGGCCTGAGACTGGGCGGGCCTGTCATGCCCGCCTATTCCTTCCCCGCCTATTCCTTCTGACCCCGCCCGTCGCGGCCTGACCGAGGGCAGCGCGGTCGTTCACGCGTTCTGAGGAATGGGCATGCCGGCCGCACTGGACGGGCCTTCCTGCCCGGCCGGCGGGTCGGCCAGCTGCACGCGGCTGACCGGCACCGCCAGCCGCATGCCCAGCGCCTGCAGCCGGCCCAGCAACGCCAGGTTGATGCGCTGCTGCAGGTCCATGTAGAGGTTGTAGTCCGGGTCTTTGACGATGTAGACCACTTCGTAATCGAGCGAGCTGGCGCCAAATCCCTTGAAATGCGCGCGGTCGAAGCGCAGTTGCGGTTCGGCCTCGATGATGTCGCGCACCGCTTGTGCCAGGGCCTGCGCCTGCGCGGGCGAGGTGTCCTGCGCCACGCCAAAGCCAAACACGATGCGGCGCTCGCGCATGTGGCGATAGTTGTTGATGGTCTGCTTGAGCAGCTCGGTGTTGCTCATCACCACCTGTTCCCCGCTCAGGGCGCGGATGCGCGTGGTCTTTACGCCCACCTGCTGCACGGTGCCTGCGATGGGACCCACGACGATGAAGTCGCCCACCTCGAAGGGCTTGTCCACCGCGATCGCCATGGAGGCGAACAGATCGCCCAGCACGCTTTGCACTGCCAGCGCCACCGCAATGCCGCCCACGCCCAGGCTGGCCAGGAAGGCGGTGATGTTCACCCCCAGGTTCGAGAGGATGGCCAGCAGCACCGTGGCCCACACCAGCGTGCGCAGCCCCCAGGACATGAGCGTGGCCGAGGCGCTGATCTGCCCCGTGCCCGCGGCGCCATGGTGGCGCCGGTAGCGTTCGACCCCCAGACTGATGGCGCGCGTGCCCCACAGCCCCAGCTGCACCGCCACGGCCAGGAACCAGAGCTGGCTCACACGGTCATGCCAACGCCCGGGCAGGTCCAGCATGCCGGTGCCCACCAGCAGTGCTGCCAGCAGGATGAGCAGACGGCTGGTTCCAGCGAGCACCTGCGCCAGCAGGCTTGCCGCGCCGGCATCGCCGCCGCCGGATTTGCGGTCGGCATGCGCGACGGCCCAGCGCAGCAGCAGCGTGAGCGCCAGGTAGATGCCCATGGCCGTGGCCGCCGCCGCCAATACCTCGGCAGCGGACATGCCCCAGAACCACTCTGTCTCCAGCCAGGCGGATACCGATGCGAAATCCATGGAAAGCGTTTCCTTTCTTGACACGGGGGGTGGGAGGGAAGGGGCCGCGGCGCGGCGCCGGCCGCCGCGGGCGGCACACAGGCATGCTACGAAGCCCTGCCAGGCGCCGGCGTAGGCCCAGGCCGACGATGTGCGCGTCGCATCCGATGCATTAACCGCCCCTGGTCCGGGGCTTTATGCTATATATGTGATAGCTGTTGGCGCTCATTGGACGGGCGTTGCAAGGTGTTTTGATGCTGAATTCCAGAGGGCGCCCGCAGCCCGCCGGCCGCCGGTGCGCGCAGCCCTGGCCGGCAGCCCCCCGCATACAATGGCCGGCTCACCGCCCGCAGGCCCTGGCGCCTCCCGGCGAAGCCCCTTTGCACCTATTACTACCAGTGGAGTCCTTCCCGTGTTGATTTCTTCTGCCTTTGCACAGACCGCCCCCGCCGCAGCCGCCGAGGCCGGCCTGATGGGATCGCTCACCAGCATGCTGCCGCTGGTGCTGATGTTCGTGGTGCTGTACTTCATCATGATCCGTCCCCAGATGAAGCGCCAGAAAGAGCACCGCGCCATGATCGACGCGCTGGCCAAGGGCGACGAAGTGGCCACGGCCGGCGGCTTGCTGGGCAAGGTGGCGGGCCTGAGCGAAGGCTACCTGCAACTGGAGATTGCGCCTGGCGTGCAGGTGCAGGTGCAGCGCAGCGCCGTGGCCCAGGTGCTGCCCAAGGGCACGGTCAAGTAAACCGTCCCGGCTGTAGGCCCACGGGCCTTGTTATGAGGGCAGTGCTGCGCCGCATCCCGCGGCCGCTGCCCCGCATGGATTGAAGAGCGCGATCATGAACCGTTATCCGGTCTGGAAGTACGCGATCCTGGTGATCGTGTTGCTCATTGGGGCCCTGTATACCCTGCCCAACTTCTTTGGCGAGGCGCCCGCGGTGCAGGTGTCGTCGGCCAAGGCCACGCTGAAGGTCGACGCCGCGGTTCAGCAGCGCGTCGAGGACGCGCTGAAAGCCGCCAACGTGGCCTCGGACTCCATCGTGTTCGACGGCAACTCGGTGCGCGCGCGCTTTGACACGCCGGACAACCAGCTCAAGGCCAAGGACGCGATCGAGAAGGCCCTGATCCCCGACCCGAGCGATCCTTCCTACATCGTGGCGCTGAACCTCGTGTCGCGCTCGCCCGACTGGCTCACCGCGCTGCATGCACGGCCCATGTACCTCGGCCTGGACCTGCGCGGCGGCGTGCACTTCATGCTGCAGGTGGACATGCAGGCGGCGATCACGAAGAAGATCGAGTCGTACGCAGGCGACCTGCGCAGCGCGCTGCGCGAGAAGAACATCCGGCACGGCGGCATCGGCCGCGAAGGGCAGGCCGTGGACATCCGCGTGCGCGACGAGGCCACGCTCACGGCGGCACGCAACCTGATCGCCGACCAGTTCCCGGACCTGGCGGTCGTGAGCAGCGCCGACGGCGACGGTATGCGCCTGCGCGCCACCATCAAGCCCGAGGCCCTGCGCAAGGTGCAAGAGCAGGCCTTGAAGCAGAACATGGTCACACTGCACAACCGTATCAACGAACTGGGCGTGGCCGAGCCCGTGATCCAGCAGCAGGGCCTGGACCGCATCGTGGTGCAGCTGCCCGGCGTGCAGGACACGGCCAAGGCCAAGGACATCCTGGGCCGCACCGCCACGCTGGAAGTGCGCATGGTGGACGAGGGCACCGAGGCGCGCGCCGCCGAAATGGGTACGGGCCCCGTGCCGTTCGGTGCCGAGAAATACCTGGACCGCAACGGCCAGGCCGTGATCGTGAAGAAGCAGGTCGTGCTGACCGGCGAGAACCTCACCGACGCGCAGCCAGGATTCGACGGCCAGACCCAGGAGCCCACCGTGAACCTCACGCTGGACGCCAAGGGCTCGCGCATCTTCAAGGACATCACGCGCGAGAACGTGGGCAAGCGCATGGCCATCGTGCTGTTCGAAAAGGGCAAGGGCGAGGTGGTGACCGCGCCCGTGATCCGCAGCGAGATTGGCGGTGGTCGCGTGCAGATCTCCGGCCGCATGACCACGGCCGAGGCCAACGACACCGCACTGCTGCTGCGCGCCGGCTCGCTGGCCGCGCCCATGGAGATCATCGAGGAATACACCATCGGCCCGAGCCTGGGTGCCGACAACATCGAACGGGGTATCCAGTCGGTGGTCTGGGGCATGGTGGCCATCGCGGCCTTCATGTGCGTGTACTACAGGCTGTTCGGCGTGTTCTCCACGATCGCGCTGGGCGTGAACGTGCTGCTGCTGATCGCCATCCTGTCGATGCTGCAGGCCACGCTGACCCTGCCCGGCATCGCCGCCATGGCCCTGGCGCTGGGCGTGGCCATCGACTCCAACGTGCTGATCAACGAGCGCATCCGCGAGGAACTGCGCGCTGGCGTGGCCCCGCAGGCGGCGATCGCCACGGGCTACGAGCGCGCCTGGGCCACCATCCTGGACTCCAACGTCACCACGCTGATTGCGGGCCTGGCGCTGCTGGCCTTCGGCACGGGGCCGGTGCGCGGCTTTGCCGTGGTGCACTGCATCGGCATCCTGATCAGCATGTTCTCGGCGGTGTTCTTCTCGCGTGGCCTGGTCAACCTCTGGTATGGCCGCAAGAAGAAGCTCAAGAGCGTGTCCATCGGCCAGGTGTGGAAGCCCGAGGGCGATGAGCACCGCTCGGTGGCTGCCCGCGGCAACAGCAACTAAGAAAGGGGAAAACCATGGAGTTTTTCCGCATCAAAAAAGACATCCCGTTCATGAAGTACGCGTTGGTGCTCAACGCGGTGTCTTTCATCACTTTCGCGCTGGCGGTGTTCTTCCTGGTCACGCGGGGCCTGCACCTGTCGGTGGAGTTCACGGGTGGCACCGTCATGGAGGTGGCCTACACGCAGACGGCCGACATCGGCAAGGTGCGCGACACCGTCGCGGGCCTGGGCTATGCCGACGTGGTGGTGCAGAACTTCGGCACCTCGCGCGACGTGATGATCCGCCTGCCCGTGCAAAAGGGCGTCACCTCGGCCCAGCAAAGCGAGCAGGTGCTGAGCGCGCTGAAGGCGCAGGACCCCGAGGTCACGCTGCGGCGCACCGAGTTCGTGGGCCCGCAGGTGGGCGAAGAACTGGTGCACAGCGGCCTGATGGCGCTGGGCATGGTGGTGCTGGGCATCGTGATCTACCTGGCCTTCCGCTTCGAGTGGAAGTTCGGCGTGGCAGCGGTGATCGCCAACCTGCACGACGTGGTCATCATTCTGGGCTTCTTTGCGTTCTTCCAATGGGAGTTCTCGCTGTCGGTGCTGGCCGGCGTGCTGGCCGTGCTGGGCTATTCGGTGAACGAGTCGGTGGTGATCTTCGACCGTATCCGCGAGGCCTTCCGCAAGTTCCGCAAGCTCAACACGCATGAGGTGATCGACCACGCCATCACCTCCACCATGAGCCGCACCATCATCACCCATGCCTCCACCGAGGCCATGGTGCTGTCCATGTTCTTCTTCGGGGGCCCCAGCCTGCACTACTTCGCACTGGCGCTGACCATCGGCATCCTGTTCGGCATCTACTCGTCGGTGTTCGTTGCCGCGGCCATCGCCATGTGGCTGGGCGTCAAGCGCGAAGACCTGGTCAAGGCGCCGACCCGCAAGGAAGGCGACCCGGCCGACCCGAACTCCGGCGCCGTGGTCTGACGATGCGCGTGCGCAGCCGCCTTGTCCGCGTGCCGCTGCAAAGGCCGGGGCGCGACAGCGGCTGGGGCTAATATCGGAGCCCTATGGATTTTTCGCCCGCTTCCACTGCCCACCGACGGCTGGCCCACCTGGCCCGCCAGCGTTTCGTGGAGGGGCTGTGCGCCGGCTTGCCGGCGCTGGACAAAACAGTCCATGACTTCCTGACCGAGTTGATGGGGCAGACCGCCACGCAGCGCGACATGCAGTTGCGGCGCGATGCCTGGATGGGCCATCAGGCCCACCGCAAGACCTGGGTGGAACACCTGGGCCGGGCCTGGCGTGAAAGCCTGGCGCCCCCGCCCGTCACGGGGCGCGGCACCCTCAACGCGTCGAAGGCGTTCGATGGGCTTGAACTGCTGGGCGACGACGTGCTGGAGAACAAGATCATCGCCTCGCGCATGGCGCTGACCCTCACCGAGCATGTGGCCGCTCCTTTCGATGCCGCGCGGCAGCGCACACAGCATCTGGAAGGCCGTGAGCTGGCCAGCACCGATATCCTGCGCCCCGAAACCCTGTGCCTGCATCTGGTCGAGCAGTGGTTGGAGGTGGGCCTGCAGCGCGACCATTTGCAGATGGTGATCGACCCGCTGCAGCGCGAACTGGCGGCGCTGGCGCTGGCGCAGTACCAGGCCCTCGTGAAGCTGTACGACGAACAGGGCGTCGTGGCGCAGGACGACCTGCGCGCCCGCGTGCGCCGCGCGGCCGCCGGCCCCAACACCGGCAGCCCCGGCGAGCCGCCGCCCGCGTCCGGTCCCGTGGGGCTGGCCTCGCAGGCATTGCAACAGTCGCGCGCCGCGCTGGGGCGGCCCACGGAATTTGCCCCCACGCGCCAGGCGGCGTCGGCCTTCATGCCCCCGCCCCCGGCATGCGCGGGCAGCCGGCGATGGCCGGCATGGGCAGCCCGCTGGTGCGCGCGCGCCAGCGCGCCCAGGGCGTGATGATGCAGCTGCGGCGCTTGCTCACGCAGCCCACCACGGGCTACGACATGGTCAAGGCACCCCCCGCGTCCGCGGCGCTGGCCCATGCGCTGGCGGCGCACCGCGTCTCGGCCGACAGCTACTACAGCGACGTGGCCACGCTGGTCGAGGACTACAGCCCACAGGCCGTGGTCCGCGTGGCGAGCGCCGTGCGCGAGCGGTCCGTGGAGTTCAAGAAGAAGGCCAGCACCGCCAGCGAGAAGGCCATCATCGAGGTGGTGGCGCTGATGTTCCAGAGCATCCTGAGCGAAGACCGCATCCCGCCCTCGGTGCGCGTGTGGTTTGCACGCCTGCAGGTGCCGGTGCTGCGCGTGGCGCTGGCCGAGCCCGAGTTCTTCAGCAACCTCACGCACCCCGCGCGCCAGCTCATCGACCGCATGGGCGCCTGCGTGCTGGGCTTTGACGCCAGCTCCATCAACGGCAGCGCGCTGGAGGCCGAGATCCGCCGCATCGTGCAGGTTATCGAGCAGTACCCCGAGACCGGCCAGCGCGTGTTCCAGCTGGTGCATGACGAGTTCGAGAAATTCCTCGCCAAATTCCTCACCGAGAAGCAGGGTACCTCGCGCATCGTCAGCGTGGCCCAGCAGGTGGAGCAGCGCGAGACGCTGGCGATCCAGTACACCATCGAGCTGCGCGCGCTGCTCAAGGACATGCCGGTGCGCGACGAGATCCGCGAGTTCCTGTTCAAGACATGGGCCGAGGTGCTGGCGATGTCGGCCGTGCGCGACGGGGCCCAGCATGCCAGTACCGCGGCCTTCAAGCGCGCCGCGGCCGACCTGGTGTGGGCGGCGGGCGCCAAGCCCAACCGCGCCGACCGTGCGCTGGTCATCCAGAACTTGCCGGCGCTGCTGCAGAGCCTGCGCCAGGGGCTGGCGCTGATCGGCGTGGCGGGGCCCGAGCAGGACGCACAGATCAAGGGAATCACCGACACGCTGGCCGACGCTTTCCTCTCCAAGACGGCCTCGATCCCGCAGGCGCACATCGATGCCATGGCCAAACGCCTGGCGAACCTGGAGGACTACATTGGCGACGAGGCGCTGGGCGACATGCCGCTGAGTGCGGACAACATCGAGATGCTGCTGGGCATCGACGCCTCGTCCATCCACGTCATCGCCGACAACGGCGCGCCTGTGCAGGACGACATGGTGGCCTGGGCGCAGCAGCTGCCGCTGGGCACCTGGTTCACGCTGGACCACAACAGCGCGTCCACGCAGGTGCAATACGCCTGGCACAGCCAGCGCAAGCAGCTGCACCTGTTTGCCACGCGCGATGGCGGCAGCTACCTCATCCAGCTGCGCCGGCTGGGGGCCTACCTGCAGGCGGGCCTGCTGGTGGCGCAGGAGGAGGAGAGTCTCACGCTGCGCGCCACGCGCGATGCGCTCACCAAGCTGGACGCCAACCCGGAGCGCCTGCTGGGTTGAGCGGTCGCGCAGCGGCCCAACGCGCTCAACGGGGGCCGGCTGCGCACAGCCGCGCCGCGGGCCTCAAGCCTCTGGCATGTCCGTGGCGGCGCTGAAGCCATCGCGCGTATTGCGCGGCCTGGCATTGCACGACGGCGCGGCGTTGCGGGGTGCGACCGGTGGCGGACTGCGCGTCGACAGCTGCTATGGATGAAATAGCTTTGACGCTGGACAGAAGCGCGCCAAGCCCCGTTCTATTCCCATTCATCACCACCCCGCACCACGCGGCGCACCACGTCGGCGGCGAAGCCACGCGTGGCCAGAAAGCGCATCTGGCGCGCACGCTCCTGCGGCGTGTCGGCGGGCTGGTCGCCAAAGCGCTGGCGCCACACGGCCCGGGCGCGCTGCAGTTCGGTGCCCGCCAGCTGGGCGGCGGTGCTGCGCACCAAATCCTCGTCCAGCCCCTTGCGCCGCAGCTCCTGCAGCACGCGCTGGGTGCCGAAGCGCTCCGCGCGGCGGTGCACCACGGACTCGGCCACGCGCTCTGCATTGATGAAGTCGCGCGCCTGCAGCTCGTCCAGCAGCGCCGGCAGATCGTCGCCCTCCTGCACGTGGCGCGCGAGCTTGGCCTGCAGTTCGCTGCGCGAATGCTCGCGCTGGGCAAGCAGGCGCAGCGCACGGCCCTTGAGGGAGAGGGCGGTGAATCCCATGAATGCTATTGAAAAAAGAGCTTCCAGCGCTTGATGGTCAAGCGCTGGAAGCAGATTTCGTTCAAAAACCCCGGTGCGCGGTTACGCTTCGATCTCGCCCGTCTTGTCGGCCTTCTTGCCGCGCGCAGGCTTGTCTTCGGGCAGGTCGGCCGCCGGGCTCGCGTGGCCCGTGGGCAGCAGCGCGATGCCCAGGCTTTCGCGCACCTTGTTCTCGATCTCCACGGCCAGGCCGGGGTTCTCGCGCAGGAACTCGCGGGCGTTGTCGCGGCCCTGGCCGATCTTTTCGCCGTTGTAGGCGTACCAGGCGCCACTCTTTTCCAGGATGCGCGCGTTCACGCCCATGTCGATGATCTCGCCCTCGCGCGAGATGCCCTCGCCGAACAGGATGTCGAACTCGGCCGTCTTGAACGGGGGCGAGACCTTGTTCTTCACCACTTTCACCTTGGTCTCGTTGCCGATCGCCTCGTCGCCCTTCTTGATGGTGCCGGTGCGGCGGATGTCCAGGCGTACCGAGGCGTAGAACTTCAGCGCGTTGCCGCCGGTGGTGGTCTCGGGGCTGCCGAACATCACGCCGATCTTCATGCGGATCTGGTTGATGAAGATGACCATGCAGTTGGTCTTCTTGATGGTGGCGGTGAGCTTGCGCAGCGCCTGACTCATCAGGCGTGCCTGCAGGCCGGGCAGGGCGTCGCCCATCTCGCCCTCGATTTCGGCCTTGGGCGTGAGCGCGGCGACCGAGTCCACCACGATCAGGTCCACGGCACCCGAGCGCACCAGGCTGTCCACGATTTCCAGCGCCTGCTCGCCCGTGTCCGGCTGGCTGATGAGCAGGTCGGTGAGCTGAACGCCGAGCTTGCTGGCGTACTGCACATCCAGCGCATGCTCGGCATCCACGAAAGCGCACTGGCCGCCTTGCTTCTGCATCTCGGCGATGACCTGCAGCGTGAGCGTGGTCTTGCCCGAGCTTTCCGGACCGTAGATCTCGATCACGCGGCCGCGCGGCAGGCCGCCCACGCCCAGGGCGATGTCCAGACCCAGCGAGCCGGTGGAGACCACCTGGATGTCCTCAATGGCCTCGCCCTCGCCCAGGCGCATGATGGTGCCCTTGCCGAACTGCTTTTCGATCTGCGCGAGGGCGGCTTGCAGGGCCTTGGCCTTTTCGCTGTTGACGGCGGTTGCGTTGCCTTTGACGGTGGCGTCCATGAAATGCTCCTTCGGGTCGGGGTCACGGTGAAATCGTGTGCCTGCCTGGAAACTGTTTCCAATGACAGGCTGGATGCTTGAACAGTAGTTTATGGGCGGTTGATGCGTTATCCAATCAATTTTTGGTCAGTTTGGCTGACAATATGCGGATGACCGCTCCCCCCAACCTCGACGACCGCTGGCGCCAGACCCACCTGGGCCGCCTGCTGGGCCATGCCATGCGGCGCTTCGATGCGCGCGTGCTGCAGCTCATGGCGCGCGACGTGCAGGTGCCGCTGGCGCTGTCCAACCTCGCGGCGCGCGACCAGGTGAGCGCCGCGCACATCCACATCACGCGGCATCTGTCGCTGCAGGGGGACCGCCTCACCGACCTGGCCGAGCGCGCGGGCATGGCCAAGCAGTCCATGGCCGCGCTGGTGGAGCAGTGCGCGGCCTGGGGCCTGGTCACGCGCGAGCCCGATCCGCGCGATGCGCGTGCGCGCCTGGTGCGCTTCACGCCCACGGGACTGGCGTGGCTGCAGGCGTTTCGCGCGGCGGTGGCGCAGGCCGAGGGCGAGTTCCGTGCCGAGGTGGGGCAGGACGTGGCCACGGTGGTCGCGCTGGGCCTGGAGGCCTACGCCGGCGGCGAGGGCACGGCGGCCTAAAATTCAGGCAGAGCGCAGGCCGGCGCACGACAACCAGGAGAGACACCCCATGCGCATCCTCATCGCCGAAGACGACCAGGTGCTTGCCGACGGGCTGCTGCGCACGCTGCGCGGCTCGGGCGCCGTGGTGGACCATGTGGCCAGCGGCACCGAGGTCGATACCGCGCTCCTGACCAACAACGAGTTCGACCTGCTGATCCTCGACCTGGGCCTGCCCAAGATGCACGGCCTGGAGGTGCTCAAGCGCCTGCGCGGGCGCGGCTCGGCGCTGCCGGTGCTGATCCTCACGGCGGCCGACAGCGTGGACGAGCGCGTGAAGGGCCTGGACCTGGGCGCCGACGACTACATGGCCAAGCCGTTCGCGCTGTCGGAGCTGGAGGCGCGCGTGCGTGCGCTCACGCGCCGCGGCATGGGCGGCACCAGCAGCGCCATCCGCCACGGGCCCCTGGTGTACGACCAGGCGGGCCGCGTGGCCACCATCGACGGCAAGATGGTGGAGCTGTCCGCGCGCGAGCTGGGCCTGCTGGAGGTGCTGCTGCAGCGCGCCGGCCGCCTGGTGAGCAAGGAGCAGCTGGTGGAGCGCCTGTGCGAGTGGGGCGAGGAGGTGAGCAACAACGCCATCGAGGTCTACATCCACCGCCTGCGCAAGAAGATCGAGCGCGGGCCGATCCGCATCGCCACCGTGCGCGGCCTGGGCTACTGCCTGGAAAAGATCCCCAGCTGACGGGACCCGTGAATGCTCTGTTATTGATAGCTACCTGCGCTTGATGCATAAGCGCTAGCGGCCAAAAACACCCACCGCCTTGAAAATCTTCCAGCGCGAGCAGCGCTCCCTCTTCGGCGAAATCCTGGACTGGATGCTCACGCCGCTGCTGCTGCTGTGGCCGGTGAGCCTGGCGCTGACCTGGCTGGTGGCCCAGGGCCTGGCCAACAAGCCCTTCGACCGCGCGCTGGAGTACAACGCCCATGCGTTGGCGCAGCTCGTCACGGTGCACGACGGCAAGGTGCTGTTCAACCTGCCCCAGCCCGCCAGCGAGATCCTGCGCGCCGACGAGTCCGACATCGTCTATTACCAGGTGCTCTCGCCCACGGGCGACTACCTCTCGGGCGAGCGCGACCTGCCGCGCCCGCCGCCCGAGGAGCAGGCGTTCTCCGGCGAGGTGCGGCTGCGCGACGCCGAGCTGCGCGGCATCGACATCCGCGTGGCCTACATCTGGGTGCGCGTGCCGCTGCCCGACGCGCCCGCCGCGCTGGTGCAGGTGGCCGAGACACGCGCCAAGCGCAGCGTGCTGGCCACCGAGATCATCAAGGGCGTGATGCTGCCGCAGTTCGTCATCCTGCCGCTGGCGGTGCTGCTGGTCTGGCTGGCGCTGGCGCGCGGCATCAAGCCGCTGCACCAGCTGGAGGAGCGCATTCGCGCGCGCAAGCCCGACGACCTCTCGCCGCTGGACCACAAGGCCGTGCCGATGGAAGTGGCGCCGCTGGTGGATTCGGTGAACGACCTGCTGCGGCGCCTGTCGGAATCCATGGCCACGCAAAAGCGCTTCCTGGCCGACGCCGCGCACCAGCTCAAGACGCCCCTGGCCGGGCTGCGCATGCAGGCCGACCTGGCGCAGCGCGAGGGCACCAGCACCGAGGAGCTCAAGCAGTCGCTCAAGCAGATCGGGCGTTCGTCCATCCGCGCCACGCACACCGTCAACCAGTTGCTGGCGCTGGCGCGGGCCGAGGGCGGCAGCGCCGTGGTGCAGCGCCAGCCGCTGGACCTGGCGCGGCTGGTGATCGAGGTGGTGCGCGACAGCGTGCCGCGCGCCATGGACAAGCACATCGACCTGGGCTACGACGGCGTCGAGCCCGGCACCAATGGCGTGTGGATGGACGGCAACCCCACGCTGCTGAAGGAACTGGTGCGCAACCTGGTGGACAACGCCATCAACTACACCCCGTCCAGCGCGCAGCAGCCCGGCGTGATCACCGCGCGCGTGCTGCCCGACCCGTTCAGCCATGTGCTGCTGCTGCAGGTGGAGGACTCGGGCCCCGGCGTGCCCGAGGCTGAGCGCGAACTGGTCTTCCAGCCCTTCTACCGCGCGCTGGGGACGGACGCCGACGGCTCCGGCCTGGGCCTGCCCATCGTGCGCGAGATCGCACGCCAGCACGGCGCCGAGGTGGAGCTGGAGGACGTGCGCCCCGGCGCGGCCATGCCCGGCGCGCGCTTCAGCGTGCGGTTCGCGGCACGCGAATCGGGGCCATAGCGCTGCCGCTGTCCGATGCTATCGATAAAATAGCTGCTAGCGATTGATGGGCAAGCGCTGGAGGCCATTTTGAGGTGGATTCAAGCAGCCGGTGCGGCCGTGCCCGCTGCGGGGTCCGCCAGGGCCAGCAGCCAGTCGCGAAAGCGCACCAGCGTGGCCAGCTGCGCACGCGACTCGGGGTAGCACAGCCAGTAGCCCAGGTCGCTCGTGTAGCCGCCGCCGGGCAGCGGCTCGGTGACGGTGCCAGCGGCAATCTCGTCCCGCACCAGGCAGCGCGGCACCAGGGCCAGGCCCATGCCCACCGACACCGCGCGGATGATGGTCTGGAACTGGTCGAACTGCGGGCCGGCCAGCGGGTCCAGGCCGTTCACGCCGTGCGCCTCGGCCCAGTGCTGCCAGGCGCCGGGCACGCTCACGTGGCGCAGCAGCGTGTGGCGTGCCACGTCCTGCGGGCTGTGCAGGGGCGGCGCGCCGGCCAGCCCGGCGCGCGGGCCGATCAGGGCCACGTCGTTGCCCGTCAGGTAGTGCGCGCGTGCGCCCGGCCAGTGCCCATCGCCGAACAGGATGGAGCAGTCCAGCTCGGGGTCGGCAAAGTCGTAGCCGTGCACGTAGGGCACGAAGTGCAGCGTGATCTGCGGGTGCTGCGCACGCAGCTGCGGCAGGCGCGGAATCAGCCACTTGGCGGCCAGCGTGGGCAGCACCGACAGGTGCAGCGCGCCGCCCTCGTCGCCGCTGGTGATCAGCTCCAGCGTGGCCGCCTCCAGGCGGGCGAGCAGGGCGCTCACGGCCTTTTCGTAGCGCTCCCCAGCGGGCGTGAGCGACAGGCGCTTGCGGCTGCGCTCGAACAGCGGAACGCCCACCCAGCGCTCCAGCTCCTGCACCTGCTTGCTCACCGCGCTCTGGGTGAGGTGCAGCGCCTCGGCCGCGCGCGAGATGCCCCCGAAGCGGGCCACGGTACAGAACGCCCGCAGCAGGTGCAGCGGCGGGTGAAGGCGGCGCAGGATCATGGGGTTTGCCGATCAAAACATTCCACAATGGAATGATAACAGGCACAGCTATTGCTTTCCCGACCGCACCCCTTCGTTTATCTTTCGTTCACCATCAAAGGAGTGAGTCCATGCAACGTCGCAAACTGATTGCCGCGCTGGCGGTTACCTCTGTAGTTTCTGGAATGACCTTCGCCCAGGACAACAGCCGTCCCCTGCGCATCGTCGTGCCCTTCCCGCCGGGCGGCGCCACCGACATTGCCGGCCGCTCGCTGCAGGAACCCCTGCAGCGCCTGCTGGGCCAGCCGGTGGTGATCGAGAACAAGGCCGGTGCGGGCGGCTCCATCGGCATGGCCGAGGTGGCGCGCGCCACCGACGGGCTGACCTTCGGCGTGGCCACGCTGTCCACCCACGGCGTGAACCCGGCCGTGCTGGGCAAGCTGCCCTACGACCCCATCAAGGACTTCGTCGGCGTGACCGAGATCGTCAAGGCGCCCGGCATCATCGTGGTCAACCCCAAGGTGCTGCCCGTCAAGGACTTCGCCGACCTCGTGAAGCACCTGAAGGCCCATCCCGGCAAGGTGGAATACGCCACGCCGGGCAACGGCACCATCGGCCACATGTGGGGCGAGCTGTTCAAGAGCGCCACGGGCACCAGCATGGTGCACATCCCCTACCGCGGTGCGGGTCCGGCCACCAACGACGTGCTGGGCGGCCAGGTGCCGGTGTACTTCGACCAGGTGGCCTCGTCGCTGCCGCACGTGAAGGCCGGCAAGCTCAAGGCCCTGGCCGTGTCCTGGCACGAACGCCTGGCCGTGCTGCCCGACGTGCCCACCTATGCCGAGCTGGGCTACAAGCAGGCCAACGATGCGTCGTGGTTCGGCCTGGTGGCGCCCAAATCCACCCCCGCGGCCCAGGTGCAGCGCGTGCAACAGGCCGTGGCCCAGGCCCTCAAGGAGCCGGCGGTGCGCGATCGCCTGGCGGCCCAGGGGCTGTATGCGTCGGGCACCACGCCCGCCGAGTTCTCCGCGCAGATCGCGCGTGAAATTGACAAGATGAAACAGGTGGCAGCCTATGCCAAGATCAAACTGGATTGATTTCCACGGAGTGTGCCTATGCAAGCAGTGCTGAAACTGATCCACAGCCAGTACCTGCAGGCCGAGCCCGGCGCAGCCGGCGCCCCTGCGGCGCCGCCCGCTGCGTCACCCGCACGCATGGTCTCCCGCATCGCGGGGCGCACGCCCCTGGTGCTGGATTCGCCGCACAGCGGCACCGTCTACCCCGCCGACTTCCGCGCTGCGCTGGACCTGCCCGTGCTGCGCCGTGCGGAAGACACCCACGTCGAAAAGCTCTACGCCTTCGCGCCCGGGCTGGGCGTGGGCTGGGTGGAGGCGCATTTCCCGCGCATCTACCTGGACGCCAACCGCGACACCACCGAACTGGACGCCACCCTGCTGGACGCGCCCTGGCCCGACCCGGTCACCGCCGACCCCGTGGTGCTGCAGAAGGTGCGCCTGGGCAAGGGGCTGATCTGGAAGTTCACCGACGAGGGCGAGCCCATCTACGACCGCCCGCTGGGCGTGGACGAGGTGCGTGCACGCATCGATCGCTGCTGGCGGCCCTACCACGCGGCGGTGGCGGCCGAGATCGACGCCGCCCACGCGCGCCATGGCTACAGCATCCACCTCAACTGCCACTCCATGCCCGCCGTGGCCGCCAGCCATGCCACGCTCTACCCGGGCCTGCACCATGCCGACTTCGTGGTGGGCGACCGCGACGGGGCCACCGCCAGCCCGGCGTTGTCGCAGCAGATCTGCGCGTTCCTGCGCGAGCGCGGCTACAGCGTGGACTACAACCATCCCTACAAGGGTGTGGAACTGGTGCGCCGCTACGGCAACCCCGCGCAGCACCGCCACAGCATCCAGGTGGAGATCAACCGCAAGCTCTACATGGACGAGCAGACGCTGGACATCCTGCCGGCAGGGTTCGACCGCCTGCGCGCCGACCTGCGCGCGCTGGTGGAGTCTCTGCTGGCGACCGACCCGCGCGGCTGACCGCTGGCGGCGGCATTCAGGCGGCGGCCTCGGCAGCGAAGGGGCCGCGGGCGGCTGTACCGAGGTTCCCAACGCAAGGCCCGTTCCCATGGACGGGCCTTTGTCATTCCACGCGCTTGTGCAGGCCAGTGGCGATAAAAACATAGCTGCTGGCGCTTACCAGGCAAGGGTGAATGCGGGATTTCTTCCCTACGGCCACCGGGCGCCGACGCGGTGTGCGCCTGCAGTGCATTCCGCATTGAAATGAGATGTGTCGCAATGCTCATTGGTCAGCGGCCCGCGGGGTTACCAGAATGGTTTGTTACCAAAGACCAACCTTGAGGGAGCATTGCATGCAGCGTAGAGACATCCTGACACTGGCGGCCGCTGGCGCCATCCCCGGCCTGGCGAGTGCCCAGGCCTCCAGCAGCACCCTGCGGCTGGTGGTCCCCTTCCCGCAGGGCGGCGCCACCGACATCACCGCGCGTGTGCTGGCCGCGCCGCTGTCGCGCATCCTCGGCATGCCCGTGAAGGTGGACAACCTGCCCGGCGCGGGCGGCGCCACCGGCATGCAGGCGGTGGCCAAGGCTGCGGCCGACGGGATGACGCTGGGCGTAGCCACGCTCTCCACGCATGGCGTGAACCCCGCCGTGTACAAGAAGCTGCCCTACGACGCGATCAAGGACTTTGCGGCGGTGACCGAGATCGTCAAGGCTCCGGGCGTGCTGGTGGTGCACCCCAGCGTGCCGGCGCAAAACTTCGAGCAGTTCATCAAGCTGCTCAAGAGCCAGCCGGGCAAGATCACCTATGCCACGCCCGGTGCGGGCACCATCGGCCACATGTGGGCCGAGTTGCTGCAAAGCACCACTGGCACGTCCATGAAGCACGTGCCCTTCCGCGGCGCGGCGCCCGCCGTGGCCGACCTGCTGGAGGGCAAGGTGCAGGTGTACTGCGACCAGGTGGCGTCGTCGCTGCCTCATATCCAGGCGGGCAAGCTGCGCGCGCTGGCCGTGTCGTGGAATCAGCGCCTGGCCGTGCTGCCCAAGGTGCCCACCTATGCCGAGCTGAGCCTGTTCACCAACAACGATCCGTCGTGGTTCGGTCTGGTGGCACCCGCCGGCACGCCCGCCGTCGTGGTCCGCGCGCGCCGCAATGCCGTCGCACAGGCGCTGGAGGAGCCCGCCGTGCGCAAGGCGCTGGCCGACCACGGGCTGTTCCCCTCGGGTTCGCTGCCCGCGGAATTCGGGGCCCAGATCCAGAAGGAAGTGGACAAGATGCGGCGCGTGAGCCGCTTCGCGCAGATCAGCTTGGACGCGGGCTGACGGCTGACGGCGGGCCGGCAGCGGCGCTGCCGGTGCGAAGGCCGCCATCCATCAAGGCTGCCGCGCGCCATGCCGCGCAGGCCACCGCGGCCGGCAAACCGCGCTGGCGGCGTGCCAGGGATCAGGCGCAGGGGCGCAGCGTCTTGCCCGCCAGCGCCGGCTGCAGCGTGGTGTCCAGGCGGGTGCGCAGCGTGTCGTTCACGGCCGGCAGGCGCAGCATGAAGCCGGGCGCGTCGGCGCGCTCCTGCACCACGCGCGCGGTGCGCACGCCCTGGTTGGCCAGCAGGGCCATGCCGCGCTGCGCGGCCTCCTCGGTCGAAAAGCGCCCCAGCGACAGCCCCGGCTCCAGTGCCGCGCCGGGCCGGTCGTAGGGGATCTTGAGCGCGCGCAACTCGGCGCGCTTCTTGGCCACCGCCTCTTCGTCGGGAAAGCGCCCCATGTACACCATCCAGCGGCCCGTGATCGGCGTGGGCTCCAGGGTCCAGCTGCCCTCGGGCAAGACGGCCGCCGCCTGGCGCAGCGCGTCGGCCTGGCGCGCGTCGAACACGCCCGCCTGCAGGCAGGCCGGGGCTCCGCGGGCGCGGCGGCGGTTGCGGGGGACGCCGCCGCCCCGCTGGCGGGTGCCGAGGCCGGCGCGGAAGACGCCGGGCCCGCCGGTGCCGCGGACGACGCGGCCCCCTTGCTGCCCTGGGACAGCAGGCGCAGGTTCTGCGGGGCGATCTGCTGCTCCATGCGCTGCGGCTCGGACTCGTCCACCGGCGCCAGGCCCCAGCCGCGCAGCAGCCCCTGCGTCCAGGCGTAGTAGCCGGCGTTGGCCAGCAGCAGAAGCACGACGGCAAGGCGCAGCATGGCTCAGTCCTTCAGGGTGCGGGGGGCGCGCAAAAAACGCGGGGAACGCGGCGTGGCGGTCATTGCGGGCGCACGCTGATCTCGGCGCTGGTGACGGGCTGCATGCCGCGCGCGGTGTGCACCAGCAGGGTGCCGTCCTCGGTCACGCCATGGGCCGTGCCCTGCGTGCCGTCGCTCAGCGTGACGGCGCGCCCGGCCAGCAGGTCGCGCTGCGCAAAGCGCGCCTGGAAGGGGGCGAAGCCATGCTCGGCAAAACCCAGCAGCGCATGCACCAGCGGCGGCGCGATGCGCTGCAGCGCGCTGGCCGCGGTGAGCGTGGTGTCCACCTCGCGCAGGCACGCGGGAGGCGTGCGCAGCCCGTCGGCCAGCACGGGCAACACGTTCAGCCCGATGCCCACCACCACGTAGCGGCTCTGGCCCGCCACCAGCGGCGGCACGGCCGCGCCGGGCGCGGTCAGGGTGGCCGTCTCCACCAGGATGCCGCCGAGCTTGCGCCCATCCTGGAGCCACAGGTCGTTGGGCCACTTGAGCAGGACGCGCGGGTGCCCGCTGCCTTCGGGGGGCAGGACGGGCTGCAGCGCCTGCGCCACGCTCACGCCCACGGCCAGCGACAGGCCCGACCAGTCGTGCGGCGCCAGCGGCAGGCCCAGCGAAAACGTGAGCGCGGGCACCACGCCGGTGTCGCGGTAGGTGGCGGCGCTGTGCCAGTCGCGCCCCAGGCGGCCGCGGCCGGCGGTCTGCTCCTCCGTCACCAGCAGCGTGGGCTCCAGCCGGCCGTCGCGCGCGCGGCGCATGAGCTCGCTGTTGGTGGAGTCGATGCTGGGCAGGACCTCTACGGTGAAGCCGGGCAGCAGCGGCGCAATCGCCTCCCACAGGGCCTCGGCCGGCCAGCGCACGGGGGTGGCGGCGGGGCTCACCGCTGGGCGCTCCTGCGGCCCTGGCGGGGTTTCGCGGATTTGGCGGGCTTGCCGGCTTTGCCGCTGCCTTTGGCTTCCTCGGCCTTGCGGGTCTTTGGGGCCTTCCCGGCTTTTTCGGTGGGAGGTTGGGGTGCCAGGCCCGGCGGCGCCCAGCCGCGCTTGGGCGCCAGCAGCGTGCCGCGGCAATTCTTGCTGCCGCACCAGCAGGGGTATTCGGCCTTCAGCTTGGGCGTGTAGCGCTCTTCGATGATCAGGCCGTAGTCGTAGTTCAGTTCCTCACCCGCGCGGATGTTGCGCAGCGCGGTGATGAAGATGCGGCCATCGCGCTCGTCGGCAAAGCAGTTGGGGTCGCAGCTGTGGTTGATCCAGCGCGAGGAATTGCCGCCGAACTTTGCGTCGATCACGCGGTCTTCATCCACGTGGAAGTAGAAGGTGTGGTTGGGCTGCGCGGGGTCGTGCGGGTGGCGGTCCTGGGCTTCCTGCCAGCTGATGACCTCGCCCGTGTACTCGACGAGGACCTCGCCCTCGGCAATGTCCTGCACGGCGAACACGCCCTTGCCATGCACGCCCGAGCGCCGGGTCTGGATGCGCCGACCGGCGGCGGGCATGGGGGCAGCGGTGGAAGCGGTGCGGGGCATGGGGAAACTCTGTTACTTTGAATGTGTGCACACATGCGTGCGCGTGCGCGCGTGTGAGGCGGATTGTAGAAGCGCCAGCAGGGCGCGGTATGGCGTAAGAGACCCACAAAATGACCAAGACACTGGTAATTGCAGAAAAGCCCTCGGTGGCGCAGGACATCGTGCGCGCCCTCACGCCGGTTGCCGGCAAGTTCGAGAAGCACGAGGACCATTTCGAGAATGAGCGCTACGTGGTCACCAGCGCCGTGGGCCACCTGGTGGAGATCCAGGCGCCCGAGGAATTCGACGTCAAGCGCGGCAAGTGGAGCTTTGCCCATCTGCCGGTGATCCCGCCGTATTTCGACCTGAAGCCCGTGGACAAGACCAAGAGCCGCCTGAACGCGGTGGTCAAGCAGGCCAGGCGCAAGGACGTGACCGAACTGGTCAACGCCTGTGACGCGGGCCGCGAGGGCGAGCTGATCTTCCGCCTGATCGAACAGTACGCCGGCGGCGCCAAGGGCGGGCTGGGCAAGCCCGTGAAGCGCCTGTGGCTGCAGAGCATGACGCCCCAGGCCATCCGCGACGGCTTCGAGAACCTGCGCAGCGACCAGCAGATGCAGGGCCTGGCCAGCGCCGCGCGCAGCCGCTCCGAGGCCGACTGGCTGGTGGGCATCAACGGCACGCGCGCCATGACGGCCTTCAACTCGCGCGACGGCGGGTTCTTTTTGACCACCGTGGGCCGCGTGCAGACGCCCACGCTGTCGCTGGTGGTGGAGCGCGAGGAAAAAATCCGCAAGTTCGTCAGCCGCGACTACTGGGAAATCCACGCGGGCTTTCATGCCGAGGCCGGCGAATACCTGGGCAAGTGGTTCGACCCGAAGTGGAAGAAGAGCGACGACCCCGAGGCCCGCGCCGACCGCGTCTGGTCGTACCACCAGGCCAAGGACATCGCCGACGCCGTGCGCGGCAAGGCCGCCACCGTCACCGAGGAAAGCAAGCCCACCACCCAGGCATCGCCGCTGCTGTTCGACCTGACCAGCCTGCAGCGCGAGGCCAACGGCAAGTTCGGCTTCTCCGCCAAGACCACGCTGGCCCTGGCGCAAAGCCTGTACGAGCGCCACAAGGCGCTGACCTACCCGCGTACCGACTCGCGCGCGCTGCCCGAGGACTACCTGCCCGTCGCCCGCCAGACCTTCGAGATGCTGGCCGGCTCGCCCATGGGCCACCTGGCCCCGTTTGCGCGCCAGGCCCTGCAAGACAACTACGTGCGCCCCAGCAAGCGCATCTTTGACAACAGCAAGGTGTCAGACCACTTTGCCATCATCCCCACGCTGCAGGCGCCCTCGGGCCTGTCCGAGGCCGAGCAAAAGCTGTACGACCTGGTGGTGCGCCGCTTCATGGCGGTGTTCTTCCCCAGTGCCGAGTACCAGGTGACCACGCGCATCAGCCAGGTGGTGGGCCATTCTTTCAAGACCGAGGGCAAGGTGTTGGTCAAGCCCGGCTGGCTGGCCATCTACGGCAAGGAGGCCGCCAACGAGGTTGAAGACGGCAAGGCCGGCGACAAGGGCCAGCCGCTGGTGCCCGTCAAGCCCGGCGAGATGACGCACACCGAGTTTGCCGAGGCCAAGGGCCTTAAAACCAAGCCGCCCGCGCGCTACTCCGAAGCCACGCTGCTGGGCGCCATGGAAAGCGCCGGCAAGCAGATCGACGATGAAGAGCTGCGCAGCGCCATGCAGGAAAAAGGCCTGGGCACGCCCGCCACGCGCGCCGCCATCATCGAAGGCCTGCTGACCGAAAAATACATGCTGCGCGAAGGCCGCGAGCTGATCCCCACGGCCAAGGCCTTCCAGCTCATGACGCTGCTGCGCGGCCTGGATGTGCAGGAGCTGTGCCGCGCCGACCTGACGGGCGAGTGGGAATTCAAACTCGCGCAAATGGAAAAGGGCCAGCTGAGCCGCGAGGCCTTCATGCAGCAGATCCAGGCCATGACCGAGAAACTGGTCAAGAAGGCCAAGGAATACGACCGCGACACCATCCCCGGCGACTACGCCACGCTGGCCACGCCCTGCCCCAACTGCGGCGGCGTGGTGAAAGAAAACTACCGCCGCTACGCCTGCACCGGCGCCAGTGGCGCGGGCGAGGGCTGCGGCTTCTCGTTCACCAAGTCGCCCGCGGGCCGCACGTTTGAAACCGCCGAGGCCGAACAGCTTCTGCGCGACCGGCGCATCGGCCCGCTGGAGGGCTTTCGTTCCAAGGCCGGCTGGCCCTTCGTGGCCGAGGTCACCATCGCCCGCGACGAAGAGGCGGGCAACTACAAGCTCGAATTCGACTTTGGCGACGACAAAAACGCCGAGGAATCGGGCGAGATCGTGGACTTTGCCGGACAGGAGAGCTTAGGAAGCTGCCCCGTCTGTGGCGCCCATGTGTACGAGCACGGCAGCAACTACGTGTGCAGCAAGGCCGTGCCCACCGCCCAGCAACCCACACCGTCGTGCACCTTCAAGAGCGGCAAGGTCATCCTGCAGCAGCCCGTGGAGCGCACGCAGATGAGCAAGCTGCTTGCCACCGGCAAGACCGACTTGCTGGACAAGTTCGTCAGCATGCGCACGCGCCGTGCGTTCAAGGCCTTCCTGGCCTGGGACAAGGAGGCGGGCAAGGTCAACTTCGAGTTCGAGCAGCGCGAATCCAAATACCCGCCGCGCAAGACGGCTGCTGCAAAAACAGGAGCTGCCAGCGCACGCGGGACGGGCGCTGGAGCCGTAAAAGCCTCTAAACCTGCCACCAAGGCCGCCGCCAAGAAGGCCGCGGCCAAAACCACGGCCGCCAAGACCCCGCGCAAGGCCAGCACCGCCGCCGGCAAGGCGCCCAGCGCCCAGTTGGCCGCCGTGATTGGCACTGAACCCGTGGCGCGCCCCGAGGCCGTCAAGAAGTTGTGGGACTACATCAAGGCCCACAACCTGCAGGACCCGCAGGACAAGCGCACCATCGTCGCCGACGACAAGCTGCGCGCCGTCTTCGGCAAGGACCGCATCGGCATGTTCGAGCTGGCCGGCATCCTGGGCCAGCACCTGGCCTGACGCCATGCTGAGCCGCGGCGAGCGCATCTTCTGGGGCGGCCTGGCCGCCGCCGTCATTGCCGGCGCCGCCGCCGCGTGGTGGACGGCAGACCAATGGACGCCCCACGCCGCCCCTTGGGCCGCGTGGCGCAAGATCACCCGCCCCGGCCCCGACACCCTGCCGCCGGGCAAGGCCGGCCGGCCCGCCCCCGCTGCACAGGGCGCGGCCGGTGCCGCGTCGGCGCCCCTGGCGCAGCCGCGCAAATGCCAGCAACCCGATGGCCGCGTGATCTACACCGACCAACCGTGCCCGCGGGGCAGCCGCGAGCAGACGGTGGACGGGGCGGTCACGTCCCTGCCGGCGCGCTGAGCGAGCTTTGCCGCGCCGCCGGGGGGTGCTCCCCTGCGTTTGGTGCGGCGCCGTGTCTGTCGGGCATTTGACGCCCTGAATTCAAATTGCTCCTGATTGAATAGCTATTAGCGCTTACTGCATAAGCGCTAGGGGCTGTTTTCATCTTAAGCCGCGCACCGTGCCCCCATGCAGCCGGATGCCGCAGGCTTGGGGGTTTCGTCAGTTTGGAGTCAGCTTCGCCGCCTATAAGGTTTCAATCCGAAACAAATAGGACGGGCGGGGAAGGAATGGCGACGTTGATACCCGCACTTGGCTCATGCGCGGGACGCATGCAGTCGGGTGAACGCAGGCTGGCCGAGCGGCTGGAACAGAAACTCGAAGACGACTACCTGCTGTGGTGGGACGTACCCATCGGCCCCAAGCAGACCTTCACCGAATGCGTGATAGTGCCTCGCGCTTAATTCAATGTTTCAGCATCACGGAATAAAAGGGAGGAACGCAGTGCGTGTGCATCGGCTAAATTTTAGGCGGTCTAAATTTCTACAACGCTCAGAAATATGCGGTGCTGTATGCGCCGCACATGTGTTTGGCACGCCTTTGACTGCGTTCGTACGATTGTCTAATCCTAGTTAGGCCCATCACCCGCTTTATGCAGGCCGCTATTTATTCCAGCGCTTCGCCTTTCTCAAAGGTTTCTCCTTTGGGGTTTAGGCCGTCCGCGGGGCTTCGCCTGCATGCGCTGCGCCAATTTGCAGCCTTTTTGGCCTCCAGCGCTTGCCAGTCAAGCGCTACCAGCTATCTTTATTGCAGCGCTGCGCCGCTTCCGTGGCGCAGCGCTTTTTCGTGGGCCGCGCCCTTCTTCAAGTCAGGGCGTTCCCTTTTGGCCTTCGGGTCTAACCCTGCGTTCAAGCCGACCCGCCTACGGCGGGCGGCTTACCTTGGCCGTTAGAGATCATGGATGAATTTCCGGGAGATCACGCAGAGCAAGTCAAGGAGATCTATGCACGGTTTGGCTTGGCCATCTATCAGGCACAGTGCCTAGAGCACGGATTGGTCAATGCCCTGGTGATGCTCGATCTCATTCCAAATGAGCGTCACAAGGTCAAGAGCAGAGCTCAGTGGGAAGGCTTAGTTGATTACTTTATGGACTCCAAGTTTGAGCTGACTCTTGGAAAGCTAATCAAATCGCTATCAGCCGTTGCAGCCGTACCGGATAACCTTGCTCAAGATCTTGCCTCAGCATTGAAGCTGCGCAACTATCTGGCTCACCATTACTTCCGCGAACGCTCAGAGATGTTCGTGAGTGCGACAGGTCGGAGGAAGATGTTCGATGAGCTCATTGAGTGGTGCGACCAATTGTCGAAGGCTGATGATGAGCTCTCGTTCGTTGTTGCGCCTGCGGCTGCTGCTGCGGGACTTACGCCTGAACTACAAGAAAAGCTGTTCAAGGAGCTTCTTGAGCGGGCGCAGAATTCTAGTTAGAAGAACTTTGCCAAGTAATTTACGAAAAAAATAATGGATAAATATCAAGCACTCTCTCTTGGAATGTCTATTCTTGCTCTCGCAGTCTCAGTTGCCACCGGCTATGTTCAATACCAAATAAGACAGGACACTGTCGAGGAGAGAATAAAAATTGAACTGAAAATGGCGCAGGATGAACATCCATTAAATCCATTGGATTTACGTATGATTAGCGGAGTAGAGGAACGAGAGTTGCTTGAATCAGCCATTCTAGTGACGAATATCGGAAATACAGCCGTAAAAATACTTGAGGTTGGGTATCAGGATTTTGATTTGCCAAAACATGCTTTTTACTCGGGCCCAAAGGATGCAAAGAATCTATCCCCTGGGGAACAAGCAATATTTAAGATCGCAGATCTTCTTAAAATCCAATGGCAGCTCACTGATGACATTCGGTTAGGCGATGAGAAAAATGCAAAAATATTCGCCGTCTCCACAAAAGGAAATCGATTTGAGGCACCTGCAATTATTGAGGTTGCGAAATAATAGCGTGTCTATTTTTTAAATCGATGAAATTAAGAGTTTCTAACATTTCGTCGCAGCCGACCGCCTCCGGCGGCGGCTGAACTCAGGTCGTTAGTCCCATCACCCGCTTTATGCAGGCCACTATTTATTCCAGGGTTTTGCCTTTCTCAAAGGTTTCTGCTTTGGGGTTTAGGCCGCTCGCCGGGCTTCGCCTGCTGGCTTGGTGTCAGTTCCAAGCCTTTTTGGCCACTAGCGCTTGCCAGTCAAGCGCTAGCAGCTATCATTCTTGCAGCGCTTCGCCGCTTCCGTGGCGCAGCGCATTTTCGTGGGTCGCGTGCGTCTTCAAATCCAGGCGCTCCCTTTTGGCCTTCGGGTCTAACTCTGCAGTCAAGCGGACTGGCCTACGGCCAGCCGCTTACTTTGGCCGTTAGGCATCACAATCAAACATTTCGCGAGGTGGATAGAACATGTTCTCGAAGCTCTTCGGCGGCGGCAAGCCTTCACCTCCTCGCTCGGTTGCTGGCCGACAGTGCTTTGATCTGATATGTGCAGCTCGGGAATACTTCAGCATTGAGAAGGGTTGGCCGCTACCGGCAAGTCTTGCGAAAGACCCCGTTTTTATTGGTCGCCTGATGGCCATGATGGACATGCTGTCGGAAAAATCAGGCGAATCCAATTTCCTCAAACCAAACTGCAGGGGCTTGTTCTCCGTTATCTTCGGTGAGCCAAATGCAGAGCATGCGGCGCAACTGATGGCGCGGGGCGATTCCAACCCACAGTTAATGCAAGCACTGGTCGCATTGGAGCAAGAGCTTCCAGGCAACTCCAACGCCAAGTTCGTCATGCTCAGCCGGATCGGGTCGCCTATGGTTGATGCATTCAAGAAAAAATGATCAGCAGCTACAGCTTCTATCTCGTAGTCGATCACTCCATTGACAATGCCGCAAGCACTATTGAATCGGTGTCGTCCTTGAGCGATTCACGCACATCTGTACATCCAGAACATGGCAATGGCATTTCCACCTTCCAAATCATCACAGCAGATTTGGTGGTTGCAACAAAGATCAAGTTGCTATTTGGCGCTTATATTCGTCACGAGGACTCGGGTGATGCCTAACAATTCATTCAAGCCGACGCCGCTTCGCGGCGCGGCTTAATTCAGGTGTTAGGCCACTCAAAAACTGCATCTAGGCAAACATGAGCGAACTACAAAGCGTGATTGAAAAGGCATATCAAGCGGCGAAGTCCGGGGAATGGGATCGCCTTCTATCTGAATGGGAGAACTCCACTGTTCTCGCTAAACGCTGTAGTCGCTATTCAAAGCCTGGTTCGTCGTGGAGCTTTCTTCATCAGGCTGCCTACTTTGGCAATGAACAAGCATGTCGTGCGTTGATTGGCCTTGGTGCATCGACCGAGGCACAGACCCATGACTCTCTTACTCCAGCAGAAATTGCCGCGCAGAAGGGGCATCACGAACTTGCCACCTTCCTTAGGAACGCATCTGTCGGCAGAAACACGCTATGGGAACCGCCGATTGACCCGGACGTTCTGCCGAGCAGCAACCGGTGGAGCGAGGCAACAGAAGCAAGAGCCAGCACTGAACTGTTCGTCGCCTATGGCGGGGGACTGGTCAGAATTACCAAGGGCTCACCGTACTTCACAGACTCCCTTGGTCGTGTCTTGGTGGGTTGGCACGGGACGTTCAACCCACCATGCGGCATGGACGGCGAGTCAATGCTTTCTCGTAAGGCATAAAGTGCTTACAGAAGTCGCGCCTAACTGGTCGGCCAAGCGGACGCCAACAAGGTCCATGGCTTCGCCATTTTTATGGGCCTTGTTGGTGCCCTCCACTCGCTGCGCTCCTTCCGGCGCCGCTTACCTTGGGCGTTAGGCGTCACACAATACAGACGTAATATCTATTCGACAGAAATATCAAAATCACTTACTTATTCAAAGGATTAACATGATCAGGCACTTCCTCAAGAAATTCACATCAATATCTGTGTCTATAGCCACAATAGGTTTCCTCGCTGGCTGCGCAACCCCAGCAGTAGTTAAGGAAGTTGCCGACAAGCCTGTGGACTCACTCGACATTACTGCTGCAGCAAATTCAAAACCAATACAACTGAGCAAAATAGTCGTTAAACTAAAACGAGGAGAGCATATTGGGGCACTTCAGGCAGGTTTACTTTGCGTTGGTCAAGGTGAATTAAACTGGAAAGGCGGAAAACTGAGTATTGATTCTGATGAATTCACCGATGCATTCAAGGATGAGCTAGAAAAATACTCATTCAAAACAGTTGGGGACACCTCAGCTCTATTTGAGGACCCATCAAGCTGGAAGTCGGAAATACTTGTCGCCGGACTCATAAAAGAACTTAAGGCAAATATTTGCTATCCAATGGCAGGATTTGGAAACTTTACTAGCAGCAAAGGCGAGGCATTTGTCAAAGTTGAGTGGCAAATTTACTCAAAACTTGATCGATCTGTCGTTCACTCTGTTGGAACAGAAGGCTCATCAAAGGTAACTGATGCATCAAGTGGGGGAGGAGAAACCGTTGTCCTCAATGCCTTCGCCCAAGCTGCACGCAATCTTCTGGCAGATCAAAAGTTTAGGGAAATAATTATCCGAGGTGGTCAAACCGTGAAAGAAACCACATTCAAAACCACTGGTGGTGTAGTAGCAACCCCAGGCAAAGCCACACCCATGAAAGATGACGCATCGATATGGAAAGATGGTGTTGTTACTGTCTATGCAGGAAAAGGACACGGTAGTGGATTTGTTATTGGCGAAAACTTGATCCTAACAAATCATCACGTTATTGGGGATTCAAATAAGTTGGTTGTTAAGTTTGGTTCAGGTTTTGAGGTTTCAGGCGAGGTAATTGCATACAACTCGGGGAGAGATGTTGCCGCCATCAAAATCAACGCATCCTTACCCAAATACTTCAGCATAAAACGAGAGCTTCCCTCAATTGGTTCTGAAGTTTTTGCGATTGGCAGCCCATTAAGTGACGAATACGGAAGCACGGTCACCAAAGGGATAATTAGCGAATATAGAGATGAAGGCGGGAAGAAATTCATTCAAAGTGATGTTAATGTACGTCCCGGCAACAGTGGAGGCCCTTTAGTCACGAAGAACGGGCAGGTAATTGGGATGACTGTCTCTGGCGTGCAGCTAAATGGTGCAGGTCAAGGAATCAATTTCTTTATACCAATTGGCGATGCTCTTGATGCACTTAACATTAAAGAATAAAAGTCTTACTAGTGTCCACAAACATAGCATCACGCAACAAGCCTAACAGTACGGTCAAGCTGACGCCAAAAGCTGCGCTTTTGGTGCCCTCCACGCTTCGCGTTCCGGCGCAGCTTACCTAACGGCGTTAGGTATACGACTCGTCCCACGATCATCGGCTGCACAAGCAGGGACTGCTGGTTGATACCTCCTTGTCGCTTTCCTGCGGCCCAGCGCTTCGCCCGCTACTATCTGTGCCCGCGGCGCATGTGCCGCGCGCCTGTCCTCCAGGTGCCCACCAAGCATTTCACCAAGGAGACCCACCCCCCATGTTCAGCCACGTCATGCTGGGAGCCAGCAACCCCGATCAATCCAAGCAGTTCTACGACGCCTTCCTGGGCGCCCTGGGCTGCAAGCCTGGCTTCACCGACCCCAAGGGCCGCACCTTCTGGCGCCACGCGGGCAACACCTTTGCCATCTCCGCGCCCATCAATGGCGAGCCGGCCTGCTTTGGTAACGGCGCCACCACGGGCTTTGCGGCCGAGTCGCCCGAGCAGGTGGATGCGGCGCATGCGGCAGGCGTGGCCAGCGGCGGCGTGACGTGTGAAGACCCGCCGGGCTGGCGCGAGCATGCGCCGGGCGGGCGGCTGTACCTGGCCTACCTGCGCGACCCGGCCGGCAACAAGCTGTGCGTGCTGCACCGCCCGCCCAAGGCCGCCTGACCCCCGGAGCGTTCACGCATGCAACTGTCTGAACAATGGGTGCTGGTCACGGGCGGCGCCCGGGGCCTGGGTCAGGCCATCACGCGCGCCGTGGCGCGCGAGGGCGCGGGCGTGGTCATCAACTACCACCGCAGCGATGCCGCCGCCAAGGCGCTGGCCGACGAGCTGGGCCCGCGCGCCATCGCGCTGCAGGCCGACGTGACCGACGCCGCCGCCGTGCAGCGCCTGTTTGCCACCGCGCGCGAGCGCACCAGCGCCCCCATCAGCGCCGTGGTGAACAACGCGCTGGCGCAGTTCTCGTTCGACGGCGATGCGCGCCCCAAGCTGGGCGAGATCACCTGGGAGCGCTTCAGCCAGCAGATCGAGGGCGCGGTCAAGGGCGCGCTCAACACCATGCAGGCCGCGCTGCCCGCCATGCGCGCGCAGGGCTTCGGGCGCATCGTGAACGTGGGCACCAACCTGTTCCAGAACCCGGTGGTGCCTTACCACGACTACACGGCGGCCAAGGCCGCGCTGCTGTCGCTCACGCGCACGGCGGCGCACGACCTGGGGCCGGATGGCGTCACGGTGAACATGGTGTCGGGCGGGCTGCTGCGCACCACCGACGCCAGCAGCGCCACGCCCGAGGCCGTGTTCGACCTGATCGCCAGCATGACCCCGCTGCGCCGCGTGACCACGCCGGCCGAGTTTGCCGACGCGGTGCTGTTCTTCCTCTCGCCCTGGGGCCGCGCCGTGACGGGGCAGAACCTGGTGGTGGACTGCGGCCTCGTCAAGGATTGAAAAAGGAGTCGCCCATGGCATGGACCCACCCCATCACGGCCAGATGGCCCGCCGCGCACCCCGACCGGCTGCAGCTGTATTCGCTGCCCACGCCCAACGGCGTGAAGGTGTCGATCCTGCTGGAAGAGACGGGGCTGCCGTACGAGCCGCACCTGGTGAGCTTCGAGACCAACGACCAGCTCTCGCCCGAGTTCCTCGCGCTCAACCCCAACAACAAGATCCCCGCCATCCTCGACCCCCATGGCCCAGGTGGTGGCCCCGGCGGCCAACCGCTGGCGCTGTTCGAGTCCGGCGCCATCCTGGTCTACCTGGCCGAGAAAACCGGGCGCTTTCTGCCGCAGGACGCTGCCGCGCGCTACGAGACGCTGCAGTGGCTGATGTGGCAGATGGGTGGCGTGGGGCCGATGTTCGGGCAGCTCGGGTTCTTCCACAAGTTCGCGGGCAAGGACTACGAGGACAAGCGCCCGCTGGGCCGCTACGTGGCCGAGTCCAAGCGCCTGCTGGGCGTGCTGGAGCAACGCCTGACGGGCCGCGACTGGATCATGGGCAACGACTACACCATCGCCGACATCGCCGTGTTCCCCTGGGTGCGCAACCTGGTGGGCTTCTACGGCGCGGGCGATCTGGTGGGCTTTGACGCCTTCCCGCAGGTGCAGCGCGTGCTGGCGGCCTTCGTGGCACGCCCCGCCGTGCAGCGGGGGCTGGAGATTCCGGCGCGGGGCTAACCCGGCACGGGGCTGACCCGGCGCGGGGCATCCCGGCGCGGGGCATCCCGGCGCGGGGCATCCCGGCGCGGGGCATCCCGGTGCGGGGCTGACCCGCCCGAGGCTCACCCCGCTTAGGGCGCACGCGTGGCGCGGCGAGCCGCCACGCACTTGGCGCTGAGCAGCGCAAGCGCACGCACCAGCGGTGGGCGTGCGCCGCGCCCCGGCCAGCGCGCCGGTTCATGGTCAAAAACGGCTCTAGCGCTTATGTAGCAAGCGCAAGCAGCTATGCTTTTGATACTTCCACCAGCGCATCCACCACCACGGCGCCCTGGCCTGCGGCGCCCACCATCACCGGGTTCAAGTCCAGCGATGCAATGGCGCCGCCGGCACCCGCGATCACCTGGCCCACGGCCACGGCGACGCGCGACAGGGCGGCCACGTCCAGCGGCGGCTCGCCGCGCACGCCATCCAGCAGCGGGGCGATGCGCAGCGTGCGCAGCGCGGCCTGCACGTCGGCCTCGGAGAACGGGGGCAGCAGCACCGCGCAGTCCTTGAGCGCTTCCACGTACTTGCCGCCGTCGCCCACCACCACCACGGGGCCAAAGATCGGGTCCATGCGCGCGCCCACCATGAATTCATGCTGGCCCTTGCGCGTGGCCGCCACGATCACGCCGTCGCGCTGCACGCCCATCGCATCCATTTGGGCCCAAAAGCGCTCGAACAGCTCGGCCGCCTGCTCGCGTGTCTGCACATTCAGGGCCACCAGCCCGTGCTCGGACTTGTGCGGCACCTCGGCCGAGCAGGCCTTGACGACCGCGGGCGCGCCAAGGGCGTCGAACGCCGCGCGCGCCTCGTCGGCGGTGCGGCACAGGTGCATGGGCACCGTGGGCACGCCGTGGCGCGCCAGCAGGCCCAGGCTGTCCACCTCGTTCAGAAAGCCTTGCGCGTCGGCAGGCACCTGCACCTGGGGCAATGCGGGCCAGGTCGTGCGCGGCTGGCGCATCCGTTCCGTGTGGCTGGCCACCTGGGCCAGCACGGCGATGGCCTCGCCCTCGTTGGGGAAGGTGGCAATGCCGTGGGCGCGAAAGGGCGCGGCCACGCTCTCTTGCCACGCGGCCACGGCCACGGGCTTGCCCGTCGCGGCCTCGAAGGTCGCGGCGTCGCGGGCGAACCGGTCCACGTCGTAGCCCGCGCCGGCCACGGGAATGTTCAGGAAGAACAGGTCCGCCGCCGGGTCCTGCGCCACGGCGGGCAGCACGTCGCCGAACAGGCCGCTGTTGGACAGCAGCGCGGCGGTGACGTCGATGGGGTTGCTGGCGGTGGCAAAGCCCGGCAGCTTGGCGGCCACTTCGGCCTGCGTGGCGGGGCTCAGCTCCGCCAGGGACAGGCCCATGTCTTCGGCGGCGTCGGCGCCCATCACGCAGCTGGCGCCCGAGTTGCTGATCACCACCAGGCGGCGGCCCTCGGGGCGCCAGCCCTTCAGGTAGGCGTGCGCGGCGCGCGCCTGCTCATGCGGGTCGCGCACACGCCAGATGCCGTGGTGCTTGAAAAAGGCGTCCACCGTGCGGTCCTCGTTGGCCAGCGCGCCCGTGTGCGACGACGCGGCCTTCTGCCCGCTGGCCGACCGCCCGGCCTTCACCGCGACGATGGGCAGGTCGCGCTCGCGCGCAAAGGCGGCGGTGGCGGCCAGCATCTCGGGGTGGGCGATGTTCTCCAGGTACAGCAGCAGCAGTTGCACGTCGGGGTCGTGCGCCACGGCCCAGGCCATCTCGGACGCGGTCACGTCGGCCTCGTTGCCCGTGGCATGCACATGGCGCACGCCCAGGCCGCGCCCGCGCAGCAGGCCGTAGGCCATGGCGCTCATGCCGCCGCTCTGGCTCACGATGCCCACCGGGCCGTCCATGGGCGGCACCTCGATGAACATGGTGGAAAAGCCCGCGATGGCGCCCGTGCCGAAGTTGGCCAGGCCCTGCGTGTTGGGGCCGTACAGGCGCATGCCGGCGGCGCGCGCGGTGGCCACCATGTGGTCCTGCAGCTCGCGCCCGGCGGGGCCCGTCTCGCCAAAGCCCGAGGCGATCACCACGGCGGACTTCACGCCGCGTGCGGCGCATTCCTCCACCGCGGCGACGGTCTTGTCGCCGCCCACGGCAATCACGGCCAGGTCGGGCGCCTCGGGCAGCGCGGCCAGGCCGGCGTAGCTCTTGTGGCCCTGCACTTCCTCGCGCGCCGGGTTGATGGGATAGATGGTGCCCCGGTAGCCGTGGCGCTGCATGTAGTGGATGGGCCGGCCGCCGATCTTGTGGATGTTCTCGGAGGCGCCAACGATGGCGACCGAGCGGGGGTTGAGTGCGGAGGTAAGAAGGTCAGACATGATGGGTCGCGAGACGTTGGGCGTTCAGTCGCCACGCCGCTGGCAGGGGCGTGGAATGCAATGGCAGGGACAGGGGCGCGGCGCAGGCAGCCAGCACACGCCAGCTCGGCGGCAACCCGCCCGGGGCCTGAAGCCGGCCGCGCCGCCCCCGCAGCGCCCAGCGGGGCGAGCGTGTGGCGCGCGGCGCGGCCATTCAGCGGGCCTCAGTCAATCCGGGCGCCGGAGGCCTTGACCACCTTGCCCCACTTGTCCACCTCGGCCTGCAGGAAGCCGGCGTAGGCGGCGGGCGTGTTCCAGGCGGCGGCAAAGCCCTGGGCCTCGAAGCGCTGCTTCACCTCGGGGTTGTCCAGCGCCTTCTTCAGCTCGGCGTTCAGGCGGTCCACCACCTCCTTGGGCGTGCCCGCGGGCGCCAGCACGCCGTTCCAGGCGATGGCCTCGTAGCCGGGCAGGCCGGACTCGGCCACCGTGGGGATGGCCGGTGCGCTGGGCGAGCGCTGGCTGCTGGTGACGGCCAGCGCCTTCAACTTGCCGGCCTTCACGTGCGGCATGGACGAGAGCATGGTGTCGAACATCAGGTCCGCCTGGCCGCCCATCACGTCGGTGAGTGCGGGCGCGCTGCCCTTGTACGGCACATGCGCCATCTTCACGCCGGCCGACGCGCTGAACAGCTCGGCCGACAGGTGCGTGGACTGCCCGTTGCCGGACGATGCGTAGTTGAGCCCGCCCTGCTTGGACTTGGCCAGCGCGACCAGCTCCTTGACGTTGTTGGCCGGCGTGGCGGGGTGGGTCACGATGACCAGCGGCCCGCTGGTGAGCTGCGACACGGGCGCGAAGTCCTTGGTGATGGAGTAGTTGAGCTTGCTGAACAGCGAGGGGTTGATGGCATGCGCCGTGGTGGCCACCACCAGCGTGTAGCCGTCCGCGGGGCTGCGGGCCACGGCTTCGGCGCCGATGTTGGCACCCGCGCCGGGGCGGTTGTCGATCACGAAGGGCTGGCCCATCTGCTCCTGGAGCTTCTGCGCCACCACGCGCGCCACGATGTCGGTGGGGCCGCCGGGCGGGTAGGGTACGACCAGCTTCACGGGCTTGTTCGGGTAGTCGCTGGCCCAGGCAAAGGGCGTGGCGGCGGCGCACAGCGCGGCGCAGGCCAGGCCCGTGAAGCGGCGGCGGTGTAAAGAGGTGAATGGCATGGTTTGTCTCCTTGTGATCTTTCAGTCGATGGATGAAAAGCGCGGCCGATGCAACTGGCGCAACCGAAACCAGGACAGCCGAGCAAGGGCCTGGGCCGGCCGCGCCGCCCCGCAGCGAGGGCTGCGTCCCCCTGCCCGCGTTGCGCAGCAATGCGAGAGCGGGGGGAGGACGCGAAGCGTCTCAGGGGGGTGTTGCTTCATCTGGCACGAAGCGCAGCAGCGGCCGGCCCAGGTGCTCGAAGAATTCGGCGCGCACGCGCTCGCCGATCTGCACGCCCGCGGCCGCGTGGCCCATGAGGCGCGGGCCCTCGTCGAGCTGCACGATCGCCAGCGTGTAGGGCGCCAGCGCGCGGAAGTCCTCCGAGGGCGCGCGCGCCACCACCGTGGTGGCGCGCACGGTGGCGGTGCCGGCGGCGTCGCGCCAGTCCAGCCCCTCGTGGCCGCAGCGTTGGCACGCGTAGCGCGCCAGGGTCTGGGCATGGCCGCAGGCGGCGCAGCTTTGAAAGCGCACCACGCCCGCGCGCAGGCCGTCGTTGAAAGGGGTTGCCAGTGAGGTCATGGCGGTCAGCCCTCCGTTGAAAGAATGAGGCTCACGTGGGACGACATCACGCCCCCGTCGGCATGGATGAAGGCGCGCTGCGGGGTGCGGATCTGCCGCTCGCCCGCCTGGCCCGTCATCTGCCGCCAGGCCTCCACGGTGTGGGCCATGCCGCCGGCCACGCCGCAGTGGCCGAACGACAGCAGGCCGCCGTGCGTGTTCAGCGGCAGCGTGCCCGTGGGCGCGAAGTCGCCCGCGCGGGCCCGTGCGGCGGCGCCGGCGCGCGGCGCGAAGCCGATCTCTTCCAGCAGCATCACCAGCGTGATCGTGAACGAGTCGTAGATGCCCAGGTAGTCGATATCCGCAGGGGTCAGGCCGGCCTCGGCAAAGGCCTGGGCGGCGGCATCGGATGCGCCGCACCGCATCACGTCGGCCATGGCGGTGAGGTGCTGGTGGCGGTGCGCCTGGCCCGCGCCCGCCAGGCGCACAGGGGCGTGCGGGCCGGGCTCGGCCGAGACGACGAACGCCATGGCGCCGTCGGAAATGGGGCAGCAGTCCAGCAGCGACAGCGGCGCGGCGATGGGCTTGGCGGCCAGCACCTCGGCATGGGTGATGGGCGTGCGCAGGTGCGCCTCGGGGTGGCGCGCGGCGTTGGCGCGCATGAGCACGGCGAACTCGGCCAGGTCGGCGCTGGTGACGCCCGTGCGGTGCATGTATTCCGAGGCCATCAGCGCGTAGTACGCGGGCACGCTGGCGCCGTTGGGCACCTCGTAGTCGGCGTCGCCCACCTGGGCCAGGGTCTGGATGGAGCTGTCGCGCGACTGACCCGTGAGGCGGTTCTCCCCCGCCACCACCAGCACGTTGCGGCAGCGGCCCGAGCGCACCAGCTCACGCGCGGCCATCAGCATGGCCGCGCCCGTGGCCCCGCCCAGCTGCATGCTGTGCGCGTAGTGCGGCGCCAGTGCGAAGCGCTCGCAGAACAGCGTGGACAGCATCAGGTGCGGCAGCGTGGTGGCGTAGCCGCACAGCACGCCGTCGATGTCGGCGCGCGCCAGGCCGGCGCTGGCCAGCGCCTGGTGCGCGGCGCCGGCCATCAGGTCGAGCGCGCCGCGCCCTTCGTGGCGGCCAAAGGGTGTGCTGCCCGCGCCGCGCAGGTAGGCGGGGAGGGTGGGGTCATCGCAGGGTCTCCGGGAGGGTTCTTGAGGGGGAGGCTGCGCCGGCCTGGCGGCGGCTGGTGCGCACGGCCTCGGACCAGCGCACCTGGCATACGGTGGATTCGCGCATCAGCGCCTGGGCCATGGCGGCTTCCCGCGCGAGGATGCGGTCGTTCAGCGCGGCAATGCTCAGGGCCGCCACGGGGCGGCCCTCGGGGTCGAGTACGGGCACGGCGATGCCGCCCATGCGCTCAACGACCACGTCCAGCAGCACCACGTGGCCGCGTTCGCGCGCGTCGGCGATGCGCTCGCGCAGCAGCGCGGGCGTGATGCGCGGGTAGCGGCTCATCTGGCTGGCGAGGATTTCCAGCGCCGCCTCGCGCTCGGCCTCGGGCATCCAGGCCAGCAGTGCCAGGCTGCCGGCCCCGGCGCCCAGCGGGCGGCGGCTGCCCACGCGCAGGTAGTTGGCGCGGATGGGGTAGGTGCCTTCCTCCACGTCGATGCACAGCGACTCCACGCCGCTGGGGATGGACAGCACCACGCTGTCCTCGAACTGGCCCACCAGCCGCAGCAGGCTGGGGCGCGCCAGCGGCCGCGGGTCAAAGCGCCGCAGCGCGGCCGCGCCCAGCACCATGAGTTCGGGCCCCAGCGAGAACTGCTTGCTCTGCGCATCGCGCGCGACGAAGCCGTCGCGCACCATCACCTCCAGCAGGCGCAGCGTGGTGGCCTTGTCCAGTTCGGCCGCGGCGGCAATGTCGGTCAGGCGTGCGTTGCCGCCCTCGGACATCACCCGCAGCACGCGCATGGCGCGCTCCACGGTGGACGTGCTGCCACCGGGCAGGTGGTTCACCACGGCCTTGGGGCGTGCGCTGGAGGGGGTGGGGGCATGGTGCGTGTTTCTTTGGATGAAACGTGATTTGTCATGAAATTTAGGTGTGGGTGCGGTGGTTGGTCAAAGACCGTGTTTCAAATTTCAATGGCTAAAACAGTTGCGCCACGATGCGAGGGCTTACCCTGATGAAAGCGGCGGCCGCGCCGCGCGCATGCCCCACAATCGCCGCCTTGCCGACCCTTGTGCGCGCCCGTTGCGGCGCACGCCGCCCTTCCATGCCCCATGCCGTTTCCCTGCTGCGCGCCGCGCGCCTGGCCCGCAGCGCCAAGCCGTTCCTGGCGCGCGGCGGCTCGCGCCGCGAGCGTTGCGAGGGCTGCCGCCTGCCGCTGAGCCACTGCCAGTGCGCGCTGCGCCCGCAGCCCGCGGTGCGCGCGGGTATGTGCCTGCTGATGGCGGACACCGAGCCGCTCAAGCCCAGCAACACGGGCTGGCTGATCGCCGACCTGGTGCCCGACACCCACGCGTTTGGCTGGGCGCGCACCGAGGTCGATCCCGCCCTGCTGGCGCTGCTGGCCGACCCGCAGTGGCAGCCCTACGTGGTGTTCCCGGGTGAGTTCGCGCAGGCCGCGCGCGTGGTGCAGGCCGTGGCGCCGCAGGCCGACGCGGCTGCGCCCGCCGCTGCGCCGCAGGGCCCGCGCCCGCTGTTCGTGCTGCTGGACGCCACCTGGCCCGAGGCGCGCAAGATGTTCCGCAAAAGCCCCTATCTGGACCGCTTCCCGGTGCTGAGCCTGCACAGCGACGAGGCCTCGCGCTACCGGCTGCGCCGCTCCAAGCGCAGCGACCATTTCTGCACCGCCGAGGTGGCGGCGCTGTGCCTGGCGCAGGCGGGCGACACCCACGCGGCCGCGTTGCTGCTGGCCTGGCTGGACGTGTTCAGCGAGCGCTACCTGCTGGCCAAGCACCAGCGCCCCGTGGACCTGGACAGCGCTGCGCACCAGCAACTGCGCGCGCTGGCCGGCCCGCAACACACTGGTTGACGCAGTTGGTTGCACCGCGGGCCGCGGCGCTGCGCACAATGCCAAGTCTTTCGCTGACAACGCCATGCACCGCCGACTCGCCCTCTCGCACGCACTGACCGCCGCCCTGGCCCTGGCCGCCGGCTGCGCCAGCGCGCAGCCCAGCTACACCATCAGCACCCAGCAGCTGCAGCAGGCACTGGCCGAGCGTTTCCCGCGCAGCTACCCGCTGGGCGGGCTGCTGGACCTGCAGTTGCAGACGCCGCAACTCACGCTGCTGCCCGAGCGCAACCGCCTCAACGCCGTGCTGGACGTGGCGGCCAGCGGCGCGCTGCTGCAGGCGCGGCGGTACACGGGCGCGTTCGATGTGGACTTCGGCCTGCGCTACGAACCCACCGACCGCACCATCCGCGCGCACGACCTGCATGTGAACGCGCTGCGCCTGGACGGTGTGCAGCCCTCTGCCGCCGGCATGCTGCAGCGCTACGGCCAGCAGTTGGCCGACCAGTCGCTGCGCGAGGTGGTGCTGCACCAGCTGCGTGACAAAGACCTGGCGCTGGCCGACGGCATGGGCCTGCAGCCCGAGAGCATCACCGTCACCCCGCGCGGGCTGCTGGTGCGCTTTGGCACCAAGCCGCTGTCGTGAATGCTGTGCTACCCATAGCGCTTCACGCTGGATACGCAAGCGCTGCGGGCTGTTTGGATGCAAATGCGCCGCGCGAGGGCGGCTGTCCTACGCCGTTGCGCCGCCAGCGCGGTTACAAATAGGGTTTTGCCCTTCGTTGCGCCGCGCAGCGTCTGCGCGGCCCGCCGCACCATGACCACAGCTTTGCCCGCCAGCCCGTCCAGCGTCTTCGCGTCCTCGCCCAATCCGGTGGTGGTGATCACCGGCGCCTCCAGCGGCATCGGCCACGCCACGGCGCTGGCGTTTGCGCGCCGCGGCGCGCGCCTGGTGCTGGCCGCGCGCAACCCTGACACGCTGGCCCCTGTGGCGCTGGCCTGCCGCGCCGAGGGTGGGCAGGCGCTGGGCATTCCCACCGACGTGACCGACGCCGACGCGGTGCAGGCCCTGGCCGACAAGGCGGTGCGCCACTTCGGGCGCATCGATGTGTGGATCAACGGCGTGGGCGTGGGAGCCGTGGGGCGCTTTGACGATGTGCCGCTGGCCGCGCACCGCCGCGTGATCGAGTCCAACCTGCTGGGCCACGTGCACGGCGCGCACGCGGCGCTCACGCGCTTTCGCGCGCAGGGCCACGGCCTGCTGGTGAACCTGATCTCGCTGGGCGGCTGGGTGCCCGCGCCCTACGCGGCCGCCTACACGGCCAGCAAGTTCGGCCTGCGCGGCCTGTCCGAAAGCCTGCGCGCCGAGGTGGTCGACCTGCCCCAGGTGCATGTGTGCGACGTGGCGCCCACGTTCGTCGATTCGCCGGGCCTGTCGCACGGCGCCAACTACACGGGCCGGCGCATCCGCCCGCCGCTGCCCACGGTGGACCCGCGCGCGGTGGCCCAGGCCATCGTGGACCTGGCCGATGCGGCCCACCCGCGCGCCGTCACCTGGCTGGGCCTGGGCGCGATGCCCGGGCGTGTGGCGCATGCGCTGGCGCCGCAGGGCACGGCGCGCGCCATGCGCTGGTTCAGCGACCTGGGGCTGCGCCGGGCAGCGCCCGCGCCGCTCACCCAAGGCAATCTGTTTGCCCCCTCGCACCAGACCTCCATCGACGGCGGCCACCGTCAGCGCATGGCGGGATCGGCCACGGTGGTGGCGGTACTCGGTGTGGTCGGCCTGGCGGTGGGTTGGTGGTGGGGACGCGGACGGCGCTGATGCTCCTATTTACATAGCTGTCAGCGCTTGATGGGCGGGCGCTGCAGGCCTTTTTTATGCAAAGCAGCAGCGCCCGGCGTTTTCCTACAGCCCGCGCGCGGCCGGCTGCCTACGATGGCGCTGCCGGGGCCGCACCATGTGTGGCGCGGCATCCCACCTGCCACCGCCAGGACGCCGCCATGACCTCTCGCCCCTCCCACACCGACGCCACCGACGCCACCGACGCCGCGCCGTCGCCGGCCGAAAGCCACCCCGCCCACACCTTCACGCTGTACGCGTCGGGCGGGCGCGTGTACGCCAGCAATGTGCGCGACAAGCTCATCGACCTGGGCGCCCTCGCACCGCAGGCGCAGGGTTGGGCCTACCAGCTGGATGGCGACGGGCGCGTGGAGGCCGAAGGCTTTGACGATGCGCGGCAAGCGCTGGCCCACATCGCCGCCAGCATCACCTTCCTGTACCTGGACGGGCAGTTCACCGCGCTGCAGGACCTGGGCGACCGCGCCCGCCCCGACGTGCGCGGGGCGCCGCAGATCCAGGTGGCGCTGGACCCGCGCGGACAGGCCCGGCCCGCCATCGGCGTGGCGGCGTAGGCGGTGCCTTTCAACCCCACGGCCCTTTGTGCGGAGAACGCGATGCAAGTCCAACCCTATCTGATGTTCGATGGCCGCTGCGAAGAGGCGCTGGCGTTCTACGCCCAGGCGCTGGGCGCGCAGACGCAGTTGCTGATGCGCTTTCGGGACAGCCCCGAGCCGCCCGCGGGCGAATGCTCCGCGTCGGCCGCCGTGCCCGGCGACAAGGTCATGCATGCGGAGCTGCGCGTGGGGGAGACGACCCTCATGGCCTCGGACGGCATGGCGGGCGGCCACCCGGTGTTCAACGGCATCTCGCTCACGCTCTCGGTGGCCAGCGAGGTGGAGGCGCGCAGCAGGTTCGACGCGCTGGCCGACGGCGGCACGGTGGTGGCGCCGATGGCCAAGACCTTCTTTTCGCCCGCGTTCGGCATGGTCAACGACCGCTTTGGCGTGTCGTGGATGGTGCTGGCGGACTCCGCGCCGGGCTGAAGGCGCGGGGCAGGTGACGCGGGCGGGCCTTCGCTGCTGGAGCTGCGGGCCCGCGTACAGGGCGCCAGGTTGCTCATGAAAAGATAGCTGCCAGCGCTCAGCCCGACTGCCTTTGCGACGGTTTTTGCTCGAAGATTGGGCTGCCATCGTTCCACGCATGGGCCGCAGTGTCGCGCCGGCGCCCGCTGGGCAAATGGCCTTCCGTCCCCACATGATGCACAGTGCCTGCGCCGTGTCGCCGCGCCGGCCTTGGAAAGGAACCCCATGAACACCCGCGCCAGTCCCGTCCTGCAATCCCAGCCCCTGGGGCCGCTGTGGCCCACGCTCGATCCGTTCCTGTTCTGCGCCCACCATGACGACGCCTATCCCGCCGGCAACGGCGCCATGGGCGTGCAGGCGGTGGCGCTGGAAGGGCGCCAGATGGGCAGCGACTTCAGCCGCAAGGACGGCTTTTCGATGTACCACGGCGAGCACGTGCCCGGCTTTCCCGGCCACCCGCACCGGGGCTTCGAGACCGTCACGCTGGTGCGCAAGGGCCTGATCGACCATGCCGACTCGCTGGGCGCGGCCGCGCGCTTCGGTGGCGGCGACGTGCAGTGGGTCACCGCCGGCGCGGGCATCATGCATTCGGAGATGTTCCCGCTGCTGAACACCGACGCGCCCAACCCGCTGGAGCTGTTCCAGATCTGGCTGAACCTGCCCGCGCGCCACAAGATGGTGCGGCCGCACTTCACCATGCTGTGGAACGAACGCATCCCGCGCCTGGAGCATGCCGACGCGGCCGGCCTGCGCACCACGGTCACCGTGGTCGCCGGCGCGCTGGACGGCGCCGGTGCGCCGCTGCCGCCGCCCCCCGAGTCCTGGGCCGCGCAGGCGGACGCCGACGTCGCCATCTGGACGCTGCGCATGGAGCCCGGCGCGCATTGGACGCTGCCGGCGGCCCGCGGACAGGGCACGCGCCGCATGCTGTACTGGTTCGTGGGCGAAGGGCTCTCGATCGCCGGCGAGCCGCAGGGCGGCCATGCCGCGCTGGAGGTGGCGGCCGATCGGGCGCTGGAGCTGGTCAACACCGGCGGCGACACCGTGGAATGCCTGCTGCTGCAGGGCCGTCCCATCGGCGAGCCGGTGGTGCAGTACGGCCCGTTCGTGATGAACACCCAGCAGGAAATCATGCAGGCCATGCAGGACTTTCGCCGCACGCAGTTCGGCGGCTGGCCCTGGGACGCGAGCGACCCGGTGCACGGCAGCGCCCCCGGCGCTTTGCGCGCCACCCGGGCAGCGCGCAGGACGAGGTGCCGCAGGCCTGAACGCCTGCGCAGCGGCCGGCCCGGCCGCCCGCGCGGCCTTGGCGTGTGCGGGACAATGGCGGCCTTGCGGCGGCGCCTGCCCGCGCCGCCGCCCTCCACGGAAACCAAGCCATGAACATCACCCAAGACACCGCCGTCACGCTCAGCTACCGCGTCACCGATCCCGCCACGGGCAAGCCGCTCGATGCCGGCAATGTGGCCTACCTGCACGGCGGCTATGAGAACATCTTCCCCAAGGTCGAGGCCGCGCTGGAAGGCCAGGCCCCGGGCCATGCCGTCACGCTGGACCTGGCGGTGGAGGACGCATTCGGCGCGCGCGACGAGAGCCTGGTGCGCACCATCCCCAAGAGCGAGTTCCCCCCCGGCGTGAAGGTGGGCGGCCAGTTGCAGGGGCCCGGCGCCGACGGCCAGCCGCAGATGTTCCACGTGGTCAAGATCAAGGGCCCCGTGGTGCACCTGGACGGCAACCACCCGCTGGCCGGCAAGGCGCTGCGTTTTGCCTGCAAGGTGACCGAGGTGCGCGCCGCCACGGCCGAGGAGATCGCCCACCGCCATGTGCATGGCGGGCATGGGCACCACCATTGATGCTGCGTTATTGATAGCTGTCAGCGCTTGCCCATCAAGCGCTAGCGGCCATTTTGGCTAGCGCCTGCGCAGCAGCGCGCGGCGCAGCAGGCGCTCCGCGCGGTCGCGGATCTGCAGCGGGCTGTGGCCGGGCCGGGGCAGCACGCGCGCCCGGCTGCAGGCGGCCAGGAAGTCGTGCAGCAGCGGCGAGTCGTCCAGCGTGACCGCCGCGCTGGCGCGGAATTCCGGGTGCCACTGCGTCGCCGCGATGTAGCCGCGCCCGTGGCTCGGGTTGCGGCGTATCGCCTCGGGCACGCCGTCGGGGTAGCTCCAGGCCTCGATGTCGAAGCCGGGCGCCAGATTCTTGATGCCCTGGTGGTGGATGCTGTTCACGGTGACGCGCGGCTGCTCCGGGTACAGCCGCGCCAGCCGCGTGCCGGGCACGATGTCCACCTCGTGAAAGTGCTGGTCGTAGGTGCTCGGGTTGCGGTGCTGCAGCGCGCCGGGGTGCTGGGTTTCGATGTCCTGGTACAGCGTGCCGCCAAAAGCCACGTTGATGAGTTGCAGCCCGCGGCACACGCCGAAGATGGGCTTGCCGGCCTGCTCGAAGGCCTCCACCACCGCCAGGTCGTACAGGTCGCGCACGCGATCGCCCAGCCATGCGTCCTTGAGCGGCACCTCGCCGTAGCTGCCGGGCCAGACGTCCGCCCCGCCGTGCATCACCACGCCGTCGAGCCACTCGGCATAGTGCTTGAGCGTGACGTCGCCGCGCGCGGTCTCGCCCGTGGGGCAGGGCACCATCACCACCAGCGCACCGGCCGACATGATCCAGTGCGCGATGGACTGCTCCACGTACTGCAGGGTCTTGTTGGTGAACAGCGGCCGGCCCGGGTCCGCATGCGAAAAGCACGCGGACAGGCCGATCTTCAGGCGCGGCTGGGAGGGCGTCACCGACGGCATGCGGTCGGGCTGTAGCCAGGGCGGCAGGACAGTCATCGGCTCAGTTGTAACACCGCGCTTGCCCGCACGCTGTAGGAACGAGCCGCAGAGCGCGGCTGTGCGTTTTGCTTGATGCGAATCAAGCATGCAGGCGCCTACTGGGGCATGATGAAGACGAGGGGCGCTACCGTCCGCCCCATCGACCCATCCACTTCACGAAGGAGAAAACATGCAGATCCAGGTGCATACCGACGACCACATCCAGGGCGGCGAATCGCTGGCCCGCTGGGTGCAGGAAGAAGCCACCGCCAAGCTGGCGCGCTTTCGCGAGCACGTGACGCGCGTGGAGGTGTTCCTGTCCGACGTGGACGGCGGCAAGTCCGGCGCGGCCGACAAGCGCTGCGTGATCGAGGTGCGCCCCGCTGGCCGCCAGCCTGTGGCAGCGCGTGCCGAGGCGGCCAAGGTGGCCGATGCTTTCACGGCGGCCGTGGAGAAGCTGGTGCGCGCGCTGGGCGACGACATCGAGCGCGCCAAGGACCGCAACGGCCGCGACACCATCCGCACGGCGGAGTGAGCGGGCGCTATTGTTGTAATAGCTGCCGGCGCCCGACAGCAGGGCGCTGCAACATAAACAAGGCCGCAGGGGCGTTGGCTCCTGCGGCCCTTTGCCTTTCAGAAGCTGCTGCCCGGCTGCTGCAGGAAGGCGAGCTCCTCGGCCGTGCTGGCGCGGCCCAGCGCGGCGTTGCGGTGCGGATAGCGGCCAAAGCGCGCAATGATGTCCCGGTGCGCATGCGCGAAGTGCAGGCTGCCCGGGTTGCCCAGCGCGGTGAACAGGCGCACCGATTCTTCCTGCACGCGCGGCGACTCGCTGTGCATGTAGGGCATGTACAGGAAGGCGCGCTGCGCGGGCTCCAGCTGCGCGTCCAGACCCTGTGCCAAGGCCTCCTGCGCCAGCACCAGGGCCATGCCGTCCTGCGCGAAGGCGGCGGGGGTGCCGCGGTGCAGGTTGCGCGAAAACTGGTCGAGCACCAGGATTTCCGCCAGGCGGCCCTGGGCATCACCGCGCCAGTGCCACAACTCCCCCTGCGCGGCCTGCGCATGCAGCGCAGCGAAGCGGGTGCGGATGGCGGCGTCGAACGCGGTGTCCTTGGCGAACCATTGCTGCGGCGTGGCCTCGTCGAACCAGAAGCGCAGCACGTCGGCGGCGGTGGGGAGGGCGGGAGAGGTGGTCATGCCGCAAGTATGGGGTGCCGGCCGTGGACGTGCTTTGCTATTGAATAAATAGCTACCTACGCTTGATGGATAAGCGCTGGAGGCATATTTGACATAAAAAACGCGCCCGAAGGCGCGTTCTCTGTGAGCGGCGGAGGCTGCGGCTTACTTGCCGGCCATCACGCGCACCATCTCCAGGCACTTGTTGGAGTAGCCCCACTCGTTGTCGTACCAGGCCACGACCTTCACGAAGGTCTTGTCCAGGGCGATGCCGGCGTCGGCGTCGAACACCGAGGTGCAGGTCTCGCCCACGAAGTCGGTGGCCACCACCTTGTCCTCGGTGTAGCCGAGGATGCCCTTCAGCGCGCCCTCGGACTGGGCCTTCATCTCGGCCTTGATCTCGTCGTAGCTGGCTTCCTTCTCCAGCTCCACCGTCAGGTCCACCACCGACACGTCGGAGGTGGGCACGCGGAAGGACATGCCGGTCAGCTTCTTGTTCAGCGACGGGATCACCACGCCCACGGCCTTGGCGGCGCCGGTGCTGCTGGGGATGATGTTTTCCAGGATGCCGCGGCCGCCGCGCCAGTCCTTGTTGCTCGGGCCGTCCACGGTCTTTTGCGTGGCGGTGGCGGCGTGCACGGTGGTCATCAGGCCGCGCTTGATGCCCCACTTGTCATGCAGCACCTTGGCCACGGGGGCCAGGCAGTTGGTGGTGCAGGACGCGTTGGAGATGATGGCCTGGCCGGCGTAGGTGGCGTGGTTCACGCCGAACACGAACATGGGCGTGTCGTCCTTGGACGGGGCCGACATCAGCACCTTCTTGGCGCCGGCGGCGATGTGCTTTTCGGCGCTGGCCTTGTCCAGGAACAGGCCGGTGGACTCGATCACGATGTCGGCGCCGACTTCGTTCCACTTCAGGTTGGCGGGGTCGCGCTCCTGCGTCAGGCGGATCTTCTTGCCGTTGACGATCAGCGTGTTGCCCTCGACCGAGACCTCGCCCTTGAAGCGGCCATGCACGCTGTCATAGCGCAGCATGTACGCGAGGTACTCGGGCTCCAGCAGGTCGTTGATGCCAACGACTTCGATGTCGGAGAAGTTCTGCACGGCCGAGCGCAGTACGTTGCGGCCGATGCGGCCGAAGCCGTTGATGCCAATCTTGATCGTCATGGTGTGAGCCTCTAGGGATGGATGGATTGCAAAAAACGAGAACCGGGAGGGATCAGCGCGCGCGCTGCAGCGCGGCCAGCACCGTGTCGGCGACGTTCTCGGCCGTGAAGCCGAAATGCTTGAACAGCACGCCGGCCGGGGCCGACTCGCCATAGGTGTCGATGCCGACCACGGCGGCGCAGCCGTACTTCCACCAGAAGTCGGTCACGCCCATCTCGACGGCGATGCGCGGGATGCCGGCGGGCAGCACCAGTCGCTTGTACTTGGTGTCCTCGCGGTCGAAGGTGGTGGTGCTGGGCATGGAGACCACGCGCACGGCGATCTTCTTGGCGGCCAGCAGTTGCTGCGCGGCCAGGGCCAGCTGCACCTCGGAGCCGGTGGCGATGATCACGGCCTGGGCCTTCTTCTTCAGACCCACGGCGGCGGGCTCGGAGAGGATGTAGGCGCCGCGCGAGATGTCGCCCAGGTCGCTCTTGGGCGCGTAGGGCAGGTTCTGGCGGGACAGCAGCAGCGCGGTGGGCTTGTCGCGGTTGGACAGGGCCACGCTCCAGGCCACGGCGGTCTCGGCCGTGTCGGCGGGGCGCCACACGTCCAGGCCGGGGATCAGGCGCAGGCTGGCGGCGTGCTCGATCGACTGGTGCGTGGGGCCGTCCTCGCCCAGGCCGATGGAGTCGTGCGTGAACACGTGGATCACGCGCTGCTTCATCAGCGCGGCCATGCGGATGGCGTTGCGGCTGTAGTCGCTGAATGTGAGGAAGGTGCCGCCGTAGGGGATGAAACCGCCGTGCAGCGCCAGGCCGTTCATGATGGCCGCCATGCCGAACTCGCGCACGCCGTAGTTGATGTGGCGGCCCACCTGGCCGGCCTCGGTCTTGGCCACGGCGCCGTTGGGCTCGATGCGCAGCGCGGGCGTGCTCTTGGTGTTGGTGAGGTTGGAGCCGGTCAGGTCGGCGCTGCCGCCCAGCAGCTCGGGCAGTGCGGCGGTGAAGGCTTCCAGTGCGATCTGGCTGGCCTTGCGGCTGGCCACGGTCTCGGCCTTGGTGTGCGCGGCCACCACGGTGTCCACCGCCACCTGGGCGAAGTGCTTGGGCAGGTCGCCAGCCATGCGGCGGGACAGCTCGAATGCCAGCTCGGGGTAGGCGGCCTCGTAGGCGGCAAAGCGCAGCGTCCACTCGGCTTCGGCGGCCTGGCCGGCCGCCTTGGCATCCCAGTCGGCGTACACCGACTCGGGGATCGCGAAGGGCTCGTGCGTCCAGCCCAGGGCAGCGCGCGTGAGGTTGATTTCCTCGGCGCCCAGGGGCTCGCCATGGGCCTTGGCCGTGTTGGCGCGGTTGGGGCTGCCCTTGCCGATGACGGTCTTGCAGACGATCAGCGTGGGCTTGTCGGCGCTGGCCTTGGCCTGGCCGATGGCGGCGGCCACAGCTTCCACGTCATGCCCGTCCACGGCGTCGATCACGTTCCAGCCGCAGGCCATGAAGCGCTGCGGGGTGTTGTCGATGAACCAGGGCGCCACCTGGCCGTCGATGCTGATGCCGTTGTCGTCGTACAGCGCGATGAGCTTGTTGAGCTTCCACGCGCCGGCGAGAGCCACGGCCTCATGGCTGATGCCTTCCATCAGGCAGCCGTCGCCCAGGAACACGTAGGTGTGGTGGTCCACCACGGCGTGGCCTTCGCGGTTGAACTCGGCGGCCAGCAGCTTCTCGGCCAGCGCAAAGCCCACGGCGTTGGCCACGCCCTGGCCCAGCGGGCCGGTGGTGGTCTCCACGCCGGGGGTGATGCCGTGCTCGGGGTGGCCGGGGGTCTTGCTGTGCAGCTGGCGGAAGTTCTTCAGCTCCTGCAGGGGCAGGTCGTAGCCCGTGAGGTGCAGCAGCGAGTACAGCAGCATCGACGCGTGGCCGTTGGACAGCACGAAACGGTCGCGGTCCATCCACTGGGGGTTGGTGGGGTTGTGCTTCAGGTGCCGGCCCCACAACGCCACGGCCATGTCGGCCATGCCCATGGGGGCGCCGGGGTGGCCGGAGTTGGCTTGTTGAACGGCATCCATTGCGAGTGCGCGGATCGCATTCGCCATTTGTTGAGAGTTGGCCATGAGGGGTGGCTCCGCAGAGGGGGCGGTGTTCTTGTGAAGAAACCCGGGATTTTACCGGGGGCCCCGCAGCCTGGGCGGCGCGGGGGCTGATGGGCTTAGTTGGCGCGGCGGCTGGGCTGTCTGTGCGCGGTTGCGCGCGGCGCATGCACTACAGTGCGCAGCCATGCCCACGGTGCCTTCCTGCTTCGCAGATTCCTCCATCACGACGGCCCCCGGCCCGGCGCACGGCTGGGCGCAAGTGCCGGCCCTGCTGCTCGCCGCAGGCCGCGGCGAGCGCATGCGCCCGCTGACCGACGCCTGTCCCAAACCATTGCTCGAAGTGCGTGGTCGGCCGCTGCTGGAGTGGCACCTGCGTGCGTTGGTCGAAGCGGGTGTCGAGCGCGCCGTGATCAACACCGCGTGGCTGGGCGAGCGGATTGGCCACCGGTTTTCAGAGGTTTTTGCCGTCGAAGGCAAGCAGGACAAGCGCGAGCAGCTATCAATTTCATACTCCCATGAAGGCCGGGATTTCGGTCGCGCGCTGGAGACGGCCGGCGGTATCGCACGCGCGCTGCCGCAGCTGGGGCCGGTGTTCTGGCTGGCGGCGGGCGATGTGTTCGCGCCCGACTTCACCTTCGAGGCGCAGGCCGTGCAGCGGTTCGTGGCCGGCGATGCCCTGGCCCATCTGTGGCTCGTGCCCAACCCGCCGCACCACCCGCGCGGCGACTTCGGCCTGTCGCCCGAGGGGTTGGCGCTGAATCTGCCGGCGCAGGACCCGCGGCCGCGCTACACCTACAGCACCATCGCCCTGCTGCGCGCCGAGCTGTTCACCGCGCCCTGGTGCGACATCGCACCCGGCAACCCCGAGGGTGTGGCCGCGCCCCTGGCGCCGCTGCTGCGCCGCGCCATGGATGCGGGGCGGGTGACGGCGACGCTCCATACCGGGCGCTGGACCGATGTGGGTACGCCCGAGCGGCTCGCTGAGCTGAACGCCGGCTGAGGCAGCGTCCGTCGGCTATCGGCTCAGGCGCCTGGCGCGGATGCGGGGGGCGAGGCGGCGCCCGACGCGGGCTCGGAGGGGTCTGATGCCGGCTCGGCGGGCGGCGGCGGAGGCAGCAACTCGGGCGCGGGCGCCAGCGCGGTGGCCGATGCGGGATGGGCGGGCTGCACATCGATGGCCGGGCCGTTCTCGCAGTTGCGGAACTGCCACTGGCTGGGCAGAAAGCGGGCCTGCGGCCCGTCGGGTGCGGGCTTGCCCACTTCGGCCTGCACGTCGTAGGGAATGTGCGGCACCTGGAACAGGGCGATCTGGCCCTGGCGGCACAGCAGCGCGGGTACCACCTTGTTCAGCTCCCAGTCCTTGGTGTCGGTGTTGTAGCGGTACAGCGGGCCAATACGCTGGTCCTGGGCCAGTTCTACGCGCATCGGCAGCACCTGCATCGCCTGGGCCCATACGCCGGCCACGAGCACGGGCTGCGGAAAGCGCACCGCCTCCAGGCCGCGCAGGGACACGGGCTGCACCGGCGCGCCGTTGTCGAAGGGGTCCAGCCGGTTGATCAGGCTGCCCGCGGGAATCACCAGTTCGCCGTACTGCACGTCGTGCGGCAGCACGAAGCGTTCGCGGTGGGTGCGATGCACGGCGCTGTCCTGGCGCGTCTGCTGCGCGCGACCCGACAGGTACAGGCGCAGGCCCAGCCAGGCATCGCACACCACGGCCACGGCGCACAGGGCGACCAGCACGCGCCGGTCCAGCCGCGGCTTGTTGGGAACATCGATATACCGCGCATAGAACGCGTAGAAAAGCAGGGCCACGGTCAGCACCAGGCCCAGCAGGGGGATGAGGGTGGTCAGCAGGAAGGACATGCGGCGAGTCTGCCACGGCGCCTGGGCGCCGCCGCGCGCGCCGGCCGTTGGGCCCACAATGGCAGCATGACCACGCCCAGCTCCCTCTACGCGCAGCGTCGCGCCCGCCTTGCCGCCCAACTGGGCGCCGGCGGCATCGCCATCGTGCCCACCGCCCCGCTGCAGCAGCGCAACCGCGACAGCGAGTTTCTCTACCGCCACGACAGCTACTTCTACTACCTCACGGGCTTTGCCGAGCCGGGCGCGTGGCTGGTGCTGACCGCGGAAGGCCACAGCACGCTGTTTTGCCAGCCCAAGGACCTGGAACGCGAGATCTGGGATGGCTACCGCCTGGGGCCCGAGGCGGCCCTGGCCACCCTGGGCGTGGACGCCGCGCACTCCGTGGCCGATATCGACGCGCGCCTGCCGCGTCTGCTGGAAAACCGCGGCAGCGTCTGGTTCCCCTTCGCCACCCACCCAGGACTGGCTGCGCGTGTGGAAGGCTGGCTGAACCAGGTGCGCGCACGCGTGCGGTACGGCGCGCTGTGCCCCGCGCAGCAGGGTGATCTGTGCACGCTGCTCGACGAGATGCGCCTGATCAAGGACGGGCATGAGCAGGACCTGATGCGCCGCGCCGCCGCCATCAGCGCCCGCGCCCATGTGCGCGCCATGCAAAGAAGCGCCCGCATGCTGCGCGCCGGCCAGGACGTGCGCGAATACCACCTGGATGCGGAGCTGCTGCACGCGTTCCGCGAAGAGGGCTCGCAGTGCCCGGCGTATGGCTCCATCGTGGCTGCGGGGGCCAACGCCTGCGTGCTGCACTACCGCGCCGATGCCGCGCCGGTGCGCGCGGGCGAGCTGGTGCTGATCGACGCGGGCTGCGAGCTGGACGGCTACGCCTCGGACATCACGCGCACCTTTCCGGCCGATGGCCGTTTCACCGGCCCGCAGCGCGCGCTGTACGACCTGGTGCTGGAGAGCCAGAAGGCGGCCATCGCCGCCACGCGTGCAGGCAACCGCTTCAACGACCCGCACGACGCCACGGTGGCCGTGCTGGCGCAGGGCTTGCTGGACTTGGGCCTGCTGGACGCCAACAAGGTCGGCAGCGTGCAGGACGTGATCGCGAGCCGTGCGTACTTCCAGTTCTACATGCACCGCACCGGCCACTGGCTGGGCATGGATGTGCACGATTGCGGCAGCTACGTCGAGCCCTCAGAAGTGGGCCAGGTGAGCGAGCGGCGCGACCCGCTGTCGGGCGAGCTGATCCAGAACCGCCCCAGCCGCATCCTGCGCCCGGGCATGGTGCTGACCATCGAGCCCGGCTTGTACGTGCGCCCGGCGCCGGGCGTGCCCGAGGCCTTCCACCACATCGGCATCCGCATCGAGGACGACGCCATCGTCACGGAGACCGGCTGCGAACTGATCACCCGCGGGGTGCCCGTGGAGGGTGACGATATCGAGGCGCTGATGCGCGGCTGAGCGGGTGTTTTCAGGAACCGTGATGTAACTGATTTTGTGCAAAAATCGAAACTCGATTACATCCACGGAAAAGAGACACCCCCATGCAGATCCGCCGCGCCACCAAGATCGTTGCCACCCTGGGCCCCGCCTCCAGCGACCCGCAACTGCTGGAGCAGATGATCGCGGCGGGCGTGGACGTGGTGCGCCTGAACTTCAGCCATGGCAAGGCGCAGGACCATGTGGAGCGCGCCGCCATGGTGCGCGAGGCCGCCCAGCGCGCCGGGCGCGAGGTCGCCATCATGGCCGACCTGCAGGGGCCGAAGATTCGCGTGGGCAAGTTTGCCGAAGGACGGGTGATGCTGGAGCCGGGCCAGCCTTTCGTGCTGGACGCGTCGCGCAGCGAGCCCGGCGACCTGCAGGGCGTGGGCCTGGACTACAAAGAACTTCCCCGCGACGTGAAGCCCGGCGACGTGCTGCTGCTGAACGACGGCCTCATCGTGCTGCAGGTGGATGCCGTGCGCGGCGAGGCGGTGTACACCACCGTGAAGATCGGCGGCGAGCTGTCCAACAACAAGGGCATCAACAAGCAGGGGGGAGGCCTCACGGCGCCCGCCCTCACGGCCAAGGACATGGAGGACATCAAGACCGCCATGAGCTTCCAGGCCGACTATGTGGCCGTGAGCTTCCCCAAGAACGCCACCGACATGGAGATGGCGCGCCAGCTGTGCAACGTTGCCGCGGCCGAGTTCCGCCACAAGCCCGGCCTGATCGCGAAGATCGAGCGTGCAGAGGCCGTGCCGCTGCTGGAGGAGATCCTGCGCGTGTCCGACGGCATCATGGTGGCGCGCGGCGACCTGGCCGTGGAGGTGGGCAACGCCGCGGTGCCCGCGCTGCAGAAAAAGATGATCCGCATGGCGCGCGACATGAACAAGGTGGTGATCACCGCGACCCAGATGATGGAGAGCATGATCGCCAACCCCGTGCCCACGCGCGCCGAAGTGAGCGACGTGGCCAACGCCGTGCTGGACGGCACCGACGCCGTGATGCTCAGCGCCGAGACGGCGGCCGGCAAGTACCCGCTGGACACGGTGCGGGAGATGGCCGCCATCTGCGCCGCCGCGGAAGCGGCCGAAGACCTGGAGCGCGACTCCGACTTCATCGGCCAGACCCTGGGCCGCATCGACCAGTCCATCGCCATGGGTGCGCTGTTCACGGCGCACCACCTGGGTGCCAAGGCCATCGTGGCGATGACCGACAGCGGTTCCACGGCACTGTGGATGAGCCGCCACCGCATCCACATTCCCATCTATGCATTGACGCCGAAGGTGGCCACGCAGCGGCGCATGGCGATGTTCCGCAACGTGCGCCCGTTGCTCATGGACACCAGCGCCGACCGCGACACTGCACTGGACCAGGCCGAGAGCCACCTGAAGATGCGCAACATCGTGCAACAGGGCGACCTGTACGTGATCACATGCGGCGAGCCCATGGGTGCGCCCGGCGGCACGAACATGCTCAAGATCTGCCGCGCACGATGAACTCGCGGTAGCGCATCCTTTCACCCCGTGAACGCAGGCGGGGCGATGGGGGGTATTGGGGGCATGGGTCCAGGAAGCGGTAGGGCGGCTAAAATTACGGGTTACCAAGCGGTTACCGCCGCTCATCCATCAACCCTCGAACGGATCCACCCCATGCCTCTCGTCTCGATGCGCGAACTGCTCGACCATGCCGCCGACCACGGCTATGGCATTCCCGCCTTCAACGTCAACAACCTGGAGCAGGTGCAGGCCGTGATGGCCGCTGCCGACGAGGTGGGCGCGCCGGTGATCCTGCAAGCCAGCGCCGGCGCCCGCAAGTACGCCGGCGAGAGCTTTATCAAGCACCTGATCGCCGCCGCTGCCGAGGCGTATCCGCACATTCCCCTGGTCATGCACCAGGACCACGGCACCAGCCCCGCCATCTGCAAGGCCGCGCTGGAGCTGGGCTTCGGCTCGGTGATGATGGACGGCTCGCTGCGCGAAGACGGCAAGACCCCCGCAGACTTCGACTACAACGTGCGCGTCACCCAGGAAGTGGTGGCCATGGCGCACAAGATCGGCGCTACCGTCGAAGGCGAACTGGGCTGCCTGGGCAGCCTGGAGACCGGCGAGGCGGGTGAGGAAGACGGCGTCGGCGCGGCTGGCAAGCTCAGCCACGCCCAGCTGCTCACGGACCCCGAGGAGGCTGCGCAGTTCGTCAAGGCCACGCAACTGGACGCCCTGGCGATCGCCATCGGTACCAGCCATGGGGCCTACAAGTTCTCCCGCCCGCCCACGGGCGATGTGCTGTCGATCCAGCGCGTCAAGGAAATCCACGCGCGCATTCCCAACACCCACCTGGTGATGCATGGCTCGTCCAGCGTGCCGCAGGATCTGCTGGCCCTCATCAACCAGTTTGGCGGCAAGATGAAGGAAACCTACGGCGTGCCCGTGGCCGAGATCCAGGAAGCCATCAAGCACGGCGTGCGCAAGATCAACATCGACACCGATATCCGCTTGGCCATGACCGGGGCGGTGCGCAAGTTCCAGGCCGAGAACCCGGATAAATTCGACATGCGCGAGTGGATGAAGCCCGCGCGCGAAGCCGCCAAGGCCATCTGCAAGCAACGCTACCTAGAGTTTGGCTGCGAGGGCCAGGGCGCGAAGGTGAAGGGCTATACCCTCAGCGAAATGGCTGCCAAATACGCCAGCGGCGCGCTGCAGCAGGTCGTGAACTGACGCAATGAGGCGCGCGGCGGAGCCGTCTGCCGCCCACGCTTTCCCAAGCCCGGCGCCCCATGGCCGCCGGGCTTTTTCTTTGGCCTCGCTCCGTGCCATGTCGCGCGTGCGTCGAAGGTGTGAAATTCTTCATGTAAGCTCACGGTAAGTAGAAATACGCAATGCTGCGTGGACCAACGCCGTAGGGCGCTCGCGTGCAGGAGGAGATGACATGCTGATAGGTGTGCCCGCCGAAACCCTGGCAGGCGAGACGCGGGTGGCCGCCACGCCAGAAACCGTCAAGAAACTCGTGGCCCAAGGCCACACGGTGCGGGTGCAGTCAGGCGCCGGCGTCTGCGCCAGCGTCACCGATGCCGGCTTTGCCGCCGTGGGAGCCGAGATCACCGACGCGGCCGGCGCCTGGGGCTGCGACCTGGTGCTCAAGGTGCGCGCGCCGCAAGAGGCCGAAGCCGGCCTGCTGCGCCAGGGCAGTACCTTGGTCGGCATGCTGAATCCGTTCGACGCCGCAGGTCTGCACCGCCTGGCCGCTGCCGGCGTCACCGCCTATGCACTGGAAGCTGCGCCGCGCACCACGCGCGCGCAGAGCATGGACGTACTCTCTTCGCAGGCCAACATCGCCGGCTACAAGGCCGTGGTGATGGCCGCTGATCGCTACCAGCGCTTCTTTCCCATGCTCATGACTGCGGCGGGCACCGTGAAGGCGGCCCGCGTGGTCATCCTGGGCGTGGGCGTGGCGGGCCTGCAGGCGATTGCCACGGCCAAGCGCCTGGGCGCGGTGATCGAGGCCAGCGATGTGCGCCCCAGCGTCAAGGAGCAGGTGGAGTCGCTGGGCGCGAAGTTCATCGACGTGCCCTACGAAACCGCCGAGGAGAAAGAAGCTGCCGAGGGCGTGGGCGGTTACGCCCGCCCCATGCCGCAAAGCTGGCTGGACCGCCAGAAGGCCGAGGTTGCCAAGCGTGTCGCGCAGGCCGACGTGGTCATCACCACGGCGCTGATCCCCGGCCGCGCCGCGCCGGTGCTGGTCACGCAGGAGATGGTGGAGTCCATGAAACCCGGCTCCGTCATCGTGGACCTGGCGGCCGCGCAGGGCGGCAACTGCCCGCTGACCCAGCCGGGTCAGACCGTCGTGCACCACGGCGTGACCCTGGTCGGCGAGACCAACCTGCCCGCGCTCGTGGCGGCTGATGCCTCCGCGCTGTACGCGCGCAACGTGCTCGACTTTCTCAAACTCATCATCAACCCCGAAGGCGCCCTGCACCTCAACCGCGATGACGACATCGTGGTGGCCTGCTTGGTGGCGCATGAGGGGGCCGTCACGCGTGCGTGACCCTGTTCTGCCCGCAACCTTGGAGTGACTTTCTTGCGTCTTCGTTGGAACCCCTTTGTCCCCGCCATCGCGGCCCTGCTGTCGCTCGTTGCATGCGCGCCAGCGCAGCCGGACCTCGTACGGGTGGGCCGTGCCGAACTGCAGTTGCCCGCGGGCACCTGGCAGCCTTTGGGCGGTGACGCCGAGCAGTTTGACGTCCGCCCCGATGACACCGCGCACGATCTGCCCATGCAGACCCGCGCAGTGGCCCTGCGCAGCCGGGCCGAGGAGCCGCTGGCGGTTCTGGTGGTGCAGACCAATGCCAGCAACCACCCGCGCGACACCACGCTGTGGACCGCGGCCTGCCTGCCGCAAAAGGGCGTGCAGGTGGAGGACGCGGCGCGCGGCAGTCCGGTGCGCATCGACTGCCTGCGCTACAAGCGCAGCGCGGGCACCGACGGCTACCTGGCCAGCGCGCGTCCGGCGCTTGCCCAGTGGCTGACGCAGCGGCAGGCCGTGCCAGCCAACCCGTATTCCCACGTCTCGTACCGCTACTCCACCCCCGAAGGTGGCTATGTGTCCGTGGATGTGCTGGCCGATCGGCGGTTGCTGCGGCCTACCGTGCGCAACAACGAGGAGTTCCTGCGTGCAGGTCGTCCCGCGCAGGCGTGGATGGAGCAGCTCGCCCAAGCGGCCCGCCAGAGCATCACCATGCTGGACGGCCGTTTCGTCGTGCCCCCGTTTCCCCAGGCCTTGCCCGAATAGCTGTCAATTGGGGCCGTGTAGAGGTCCCCTTTCCGAAGGAGCGTCGAGATGGAGTCGGTTTCGCCCACGCTGATCAACCTGATCATCTTCGTGCTGGCCATCTACGTGGGCTACCACGTGGTCTGGAACGTCACGCCCGCGCTGCACACGCCCTTGATGGCGGTGACCAATGCCATCTCGGCCATCGTCATCGTCGGGGCCATGCTGGCCGCGGCGCTCACCGAAACGCCACTGGGCAAGACCATGGGTGTGCTGGCCGTGGCGCTGGCGGCGGTGAACGTGTTCGGCGGCTTCCTGGTCACCAGGCGCATGCTGGAGATGTTCAAGAAGAAAGAGCGCAAGGCGCCCGCCGAACAAGCGAAAGCAGCTACGAAATAAGGAGCGTTGGCATGAGCATGAACCTTGTCACGCTGCTGTACCTGGTCGCCAGCGTCTGTTTCATCCAGGCGCTCAAAGGCCTGTCGCACCCCACCACGTCGATCCGCGGCAACCTGTTCGGCATGGCGGGCATGGCGATCGCCGTACTGACCACGGCGGCGCTCATCGTGGAGTTGGCCAGCGACAAGGGCGTGGGCATGACCTACGTGCTGGCCGGCCTGGTGGTGGGCGGGGGCGCGGGCGCGGTGATGGCCCAGCGCGTGGAGATGACCAAGATGCCCGAGCTGGTGGCCTTCATGCACAGCATGATCGGCCTGGCGGCGGTGTTCATCGCCGTGGCGGCCGTGGCCGAGCCCTGGGCCTTCCAGATCGTGGCGCATGGCCAGCCGATCCCGCTGGGCAACCGTCTGGAGCTGTTCCTGGGCGCGGCCATCGGCGCCATCACCTTCAGTGGCTCGGTGATCGCCTTCGGCAAGCTCTCGGGCAAGTACAAGTTCCGCCTGTTCCAGGGCGCGCCGGTGGTCTTCAAGGGACAGCACCTGCTGAACCTGGTGCTGGGCCTGGCCACCGTCGGCCTGGGGCTGGTGTTCATGCTCACCGAGCGCTGGGATGCCTTCTTCGCCATGCTGGCGCTCGCCTTCGTGATGGGCGTGCTCATCATCATTCCCATCGGCGGCGCCGACATGCCCGTGGTGGTGTCCATGCTCAACAGCTACTCGGGCTGGGCAGCGGCGGGCATCGGCTTCTCGCTGAACAACAGCATGCTCATCATCGCGGGCTCGCTGGTAGGCAGCTCGGGCGCGATCCTGAGCTACATCATGTGCAAGGCCATGAACCGCTCGTTCTTCAACGTGATCCTGGGCGGCTTCGGCGGCGACGCGGCAGCTGCGGCCACGGGCGGGGGCGTGCAGCGCACGGCCAAGAGCGGCAGCGCCGACGATGCGGCCTTCATCCTGAGCCAGGCGGAGACCGTGGTCATCGTCCCCGGCTACGGCCTGGCCGTGGCGCGCGCGCAGCATGCGGTGAAGGAGCTGGCGCAAAAGCTCACCGACAAGGGCATCACCGTCAAGTACGCCATCCATCCGGTGGCGGGCCGCATGCCCGGCCATATGAACGTGCTGCTGGCCGAGGCCGAGGTGCCCTACGACCAGGTGTTCGAGATGGAGGACATCAACGGCGAGTTCGGCCAGGCCGATGTGGCCATCGTGCTGGGCGCCAACGATGTGGTGAACCCCGCCGCGCTGCACAAGGGCAGCCCCATCTACGGCATGCCGATCCTGGAGGCTTACAAGGCCAAGACCGTGATCGTCAACAAGCGCTCCATGGCCGCGGGCTACGCCGGCCTGGACAACGAACTGTTCTACATGGACAAGACCATGATGGTCTTCGGCGACGCCAAGAAGGTGGTCGAGGACATCGGCAAGGCGATTGAATAAGCCGCCACGTTGCGCGCACGGCGCACCGTGCGGGACGATTTACGCACGGTCGTGCGATAAGTATCGTCTGAAGATACTTTGAAGGGCGTTTGATCGCCCTCAAGGAAAACGCCAGTACCACGCGGCGTGTTGGCGTCACACAATGTGATGAACCGGCCCACCCGCGCCGGCCCCTGTCCCACCCGGCCGCGCGCGGCGCCGCCACCTTGCAAGGAGCACGCACCCATGACCGAGCGCATCTGGCTCAAGCACTACCCCGAAGGCGTTCCCGCCGACATCGACGCCTCGCAGTACCCGTCGCTGGTGGCGCTGATGGACGAGAGCTTCAAGAAGTTTGCCGATCGCACCGCCTACAGCTTCATGGGCAAGGACGTCAGCTACGCCGAGACCGACGCCCAGAGCCGCGCCATGGCCGGCTACCTGCAAAGCCTGGGCCTGGCGCGCGGCGACCGCGTGGCCATCATGATGCCCAACGTGCCGCAGTACCCGGCCACGGTGGCCGGCATCCTGCGCGCCGGCTACGTGGTGGTCAACGTCAACCCGCTGTACACCGCGCGCGAACTGGAGCATCAGCTGAAAGACAGCGGCGCCAAGGCCATCGTCATCATCGAGAACTTTGGCGCCACGCTGCAAAAGTGCATCGCCAACACGGCGGTCAAGCACGTGGTGCTGGCCAGCATGGGCGACCGCCTGGGCCTGATCAAGGGCGCCATCGTCAATTACGTGGTGCGCAAGGTCAAGAAGCTGGTGCCCGACTTCAGCCTGCCCGGCGCCGTGCGCTACAACGACGCCATCGCCAAGGGCCAGCGCGCGCCGTTCACCGCGCCGCCCATCGGCCCCGACGACGTCGCCGTGCTGCAGTACACCGGCGGCACCACCGGCGTCGCCAAGGGCGCCGTGCTGCTGCACCGCAACCTGATCGCCAACGTGCTGCAGTCCGAAGCCTGGAACGACCCGGTGATGAAGCAGATTCCGGCCGGCGAGCAATCCACCGGCGTGTGCGCGCTGCCGCTCTATCACATCTTCGCCTTCACGGTGAACATGATGCTGAGCCTGCGCAATGGCGGCAAGACCATCCTGATTCCCAACCCGCGCGACCTGCCGGCGGTGCTGAAGGAACTGTCCAAGCACAAATTCCACAGCTTTCCGGCCGTCAACACGCTGTTCAACGGCCTGGCCAACCACCCCGACTTCAACACCGTCGACTGGAGCCATCTGAAAGTCTCGGTCGGCGGCGGCATGGCGGTGCAGCGCGCCGTCGCCAAGCTGTGGCTGGAGAAGACCGGCTGCCCGATCTGCGAGGGCTACGGCCTGTCGGAGACCAGCCCCTCGGCCACCTGCAATCCGGTGACGTCGAAAGAGTTCACCGGCACCATCGGCCTGCCGATCCCCAGCACGTACATTGCCATCCTGGACGACGACGGCCGCGAAGTGCCGCTTGGCCAGCCGGGCGAGATCGCCATCAAGGGCCCGCAGGTCATGGCCGGCTACTGGCAGCGCCCCGACGAGACCGCCAAGGTCATGACGGAAGGCGGCTACTTCAAGTCGGGCGACATCGGCATCATGGACGAGCGCGGCTACACGAAGATCGTCGACCGCAAGAAGGACATGATTCTGGTCAGCGGCTTCAACGTCTACCCCAACGAGGTGGAGGACGTGGTGGCGCTGATGCCCGGCGTGCTGGAATGCGCGGTGGTGGGCGTGCCCGACGAGAAGACCGGCGAGGCCGTGAAGCTGGTCATCGTCAAGAAGGACCCGGCGCTCACCGAGGCGCAGGTCAAGGACTTCTGCCGCGCCAACCTCACGGGCTACAAGCAGCCCAAGGTGATCGAGTTCCGTACCGAACTGCCCAAGACCCCCGTCGGCAAGATCCTGCGCCGCGAGCTGCGCGACAAGAAATAAGCCGAGAACCCGAGGGCCCCGCGCGGGCTCTCGCATTCCCCCAGCCGGGATAATCCCGGCTTTTTTACGCCCGGCCCTCGCCCTCATGACCACTGCCATCCTCAGCGCCCTGCCCGAAGAGCAGGGCGGCCTCATGCACGCCCTGCAGCAACCTGAGCAACTGCAGCATGCGGGCCGCGTCTTCTGGCGCGGCCACCTGCATGGGCAGCCCGTGGTGCTGGCGCTGTCGGGCATTGGCAAGGTGGCGGCGGCCACCACGGCTGCAGCGCTGGCCGAGCGCTTCGGCGTGGCGCGCATGGTGTTCACCGGCGTGGCCGGCGGCGTGGGTGAGGGCGTGCAAGTGGGCGATGTGGTGGTCGCGCAGGACTACCTGCAGCATGACTTTGATGCCTCGCCCATCTTCCCGCGCTGGGAAGTGCCGGGCTACGGCCGTGCGCGCATGGACTGCGATGCGGCGCTGAATGCTCTGCTTTTGGAAGCTGCTCGCGCTTACCTGGCGGACGCTGGAGCCCATTTTGTTGCTGATCTTCCCAATGCTGCACGCGCCCCGCAGGTGCACCACGGCCTGATGGCCAGCGGCGACCGCTTCGTCTCCACGGCGCAGGAATCCAGCGCGCTGCGCGCGGCGCTGCTGGCGTCGGACCACGACGTGCTGGCCGTGGAGATGGAAGGCGCCGCCGTGGCCCAGGTCTGCCGCGACTACGGCCTGCCGTTTGCGGCGGTGCGCACCATCTCCGACCGCGCGGACGACAGTGCGCATGTCGACTTCGCCCACTTCATGCAGAACGTGGCCAGCCGCTATGCGGACCACATCGTGCAGCGCTTCGTGCAAATGCTCCCAAAATAAGAGCTGCTAGCGCTTGATGCGTAGGCGCCAGAGGCCGATTTTGTTTGAAATTGGCGCGCCCTTATCCATCCGATGGCCGCGGAGCAGGCCACCCCCGCAGGCGCCGTGGAACTGGCTTCGCCAGGCCACCGGCGTCGTCCCCCTTCCCGCGGCGCGCAGCGGTGCGAGAGAAGGGGGAAGCGGCGCAGCCGCTCAGGGGGTTGTCCCTATTTCAACCAGCCCCGCTTGCGGAAGTACAGCATCGGCCCCAGCGCGCTGGCCACCATCAGCGCCAGCACGTAGGGGTAGCCGTACTGCCAGTCCAGCTCGGGCATGAACTTGAAGTTCATGCCGTAGACGCTGGCGATCAGCGTCGGTGGCAGCAGCGCCACGCTGGCCACGGAGAAGATCTTGATGATCTTGTTCTGGTTGATGTTGATGAAACCGACCGTGGCGTCCATCAGGAAGTTGATCTTGTCGAACAGGAAGGCCGTGTGGCTGTCCAGCGACTCGATGTCGCGCAGGATCTGGCGCGCGTCCTCGAACTGCTCGGAGCTGAGCATGCGGCTGCGCATCATGAAGCTCACCGCGCGGCGCGTGTCCATCACGTTGCGGCGGATGCGGCCGTTCAAGTCCTCCTGCCGCGCAATGGCCGCCAGCACCTCGCTGGCGCGTGCGTCGGTCACGTTGCCGGCCAGCACCTGGGTGCTCACATCCTCCAGGTCGTCGTAGATGCCCTCCAGCGTGTCGGCGGAATACTCGGCATCGGTGTCGAAGAGGCTCAGCAGCACGTCCTTGGCATCGTCGATCAGGCCGGGGGCGCGGCGCGCGCGCATGCGCAGCAGGCGAAAGACGGGGATGTCCTCGTCGTGGATGGAAAACAGCACGCCCTTGCTCTTGAGGGTGTCGTTGACCAGGTTCAGGATGAAGGCCACGCGGGCCGAGGCGGGCTCGTCGTCCACATCCACCAGAAAGTCGCTGCGGATGTGCAGCTCGCCGTTGTCTTCCTCGTAAAAGCGCGCGGACTCTTCGATGTCCTCGTCCATCGCATCTTCGGGGATGGACAGGCCGTAGTGCTGCTTGATCCAGCGCTTTTCTTCCAGCGTGGGGGACTCCAGGTCCACCCAGATCGGCTGAAAGCGCGCCAACTCTTCCAGGGACTCGATTTCTTCCTGGACGAGCCGGCCGTTGGCGAGCGTAAAGATGTTGAGCATGGCTCACTCTCCCGGTTGTCTTGTGGCGTCTGCAAAAGGGGCGGGGGGCGCTTTCAGTCCCTTCGGCATGTCAATGGGCCGGGAGGCTGAAAGCTACCAACTAGGGTAGGTTTCCACGGAGCTGTCTCCATACGTTGTGCAAGGCGGGAATTATCGCATCCGCTCCCCAATGGAAGCACCGCCGCATGACACGTTCTTGGCGCCTTTTCGGGGGAAAGGCGCCGCACCGCATCACCCCCCGCCGCGGTGCGTGTGCAGGTCCAGGTGCCGCATGAAAGCCTGGCGCTCGGCGGGCGGGACGCCGTCGAACGCGAAGTGCAGGTGCAGCGTGGGCAGGCGCAGCAGCGCGATCTGGCGCGCAGGCCCCGGCGCCCAGTGCAGCGTGAGCGCGCCGCCCGCGAGCGCGATGCGTACCTGGGCGTCGCCCTGTGCGGCCCAGTCGTGCCCCGCCAGCGCCCGCTGCAGCAGCCGCTGCCATTCGGCGGGCGCGCAGCTCATGTCGCGCGTGAAGTGGTCAGGCCAATCGCTCAAAAGGTGCGGGGAGGGTAGGAGGCTGCGATTCAGCCGCCGGCGATCGGCGGCCAGATGGCGAGCGCGTCGCCCTCGTGCAGCGTGGTGGTGGCGCGCGCCGCGGGGGCGATGTAGCGGCCGTTGACCAGCACCAGGTGCACCATGTCCGGCGGCAGGCGGAAAGGCGCGATGATCTGGCTGATGCTCTGTGTGGGGGCGACTTCCAGCACCATCTGGTTGCCTGGGCGCACCTCGGGCGGCAGGTAGTCGGTGAGCGAGGCAAAGAGCTTGAAAGTGATGCGCATGTGCCTATCCGGTTTTCATGCCAAATCAGCCGTTTGCACTTGTGGGATAAGCGCTGACAGCTACTTTTAGCATAGCAAATTCCCTGGCCTCAGCGCCGGCGCGCGTCCTGTGCGCCGCTCCAGTGGCCCTGCCCCTGGGCGCAGGCCAGGTAGGCCTCCATCAGCCGCGTGGGGTCGCGGCGCAGGTGTTCCTTCCAGGGGCCCAGGCGCACCTGGCCTTCCACCAGGCCGCGCATGGCGCCCACGTGCTGCGTCATGCCCACGGAGTTGCAGCCGATGAGCCGGTCGCCCTCGAACTGCAGGCTCAGGTGTTTGCCGGCCGCCGCGTCGGTCAGCGCCACCTGTTCGCCGCCGGGCACGCCCTGCCAGTTGCCGAAGCTGGTGGAGATGAGCCCCAGCGTGTCCAGCACGTTGATCTGCGTGACCACCGCCAGCGCCGCGGGAAGCCCCAGCATGTTGAGCGCCGCCACGCGCGCCTGCTCGGCCGCGTTGGGCTGGATGGCGCTGACCACGGTCTTGCGCGTGAAGGGGTCGAACGCCTCGGCGCAGTCGCCCGCGGCATAGATGCCGGGCACGTTGGTCTGCATGCGCTCGTCGGTCAACACGCCCTGCAGGCAGGTGACGCCACTGCCCGCCAGAAATCCGATGGCCGGGCGCACGCCCGTGGCGCTGATGACGAGGTCGGCATCCAGCACCCTGCCGCCCGACAGGTGCACGCGCAGCGCGTCGCCGCTGCCTTCACCTTGTGCGCGGTCGATGCGCTCGACCTTGTGGCCCGTGAACACCTGCACGCCCTGGCGCTCGCACCAGTCGCGGATCATGCCGCCGGCCACCGCGCCCATCATGCGCGGGACCATGCGGTCGCCCATCTCGACCACGCTGAGCTGCACGCCGCGCTTTTGCAGCGCCTCCATGATGATGCAGCCGATGAAGCCCGCGCCCATTTGCAGCACGCGCGCGCCGGGCCGGGCGCGCGCGGCGATGGCACGGGCATCGGCCAGCGTCCAGCAGGTCTGCACGCCCGGCAGGTCCAGCCCGGGGATGGGCGGGCGCACGGGGTGGGAGCCGGTGGCGATGAGCAGCCGGTCGAAACCCAGCGTGACGCCACCCTCCAGCGCGACGGTGCGGGCCTGCACATCCACGCCCGCGGCGCGCGCGCTCAGGCGGTCGATGCGCTGCTGTGCGAAGTGGTCGGCGCGCTTGCGCAGGTAGGTGCCGCGCTCGTCGATGTCGCCCACCAGCAGGTAGGGGATGGCCATGCGCGAGTAGGGCGGCTCGGCCTCGTCGCCCACGAGGGTGATGCGGTCGCCCGGCGCATGCTTGCGCAGGGTTTCCGCGGCGATGACGCCGGCCGGGCCGGCCCCGAGGATCAGGTGGTGCATAGGGATGCTCGGTTGCTGCAGTATTGATAGCTGCTAACGCAGGATAGGTAAGCGCTGCATGCCGATTTGCCTTTTATCCTTGCGCCGCGGGCGGGCCCCTGCCGTGGCCCGCGGCAGATGGCCTCACAGTCCCAGGCGCGCGCGCGTTTCGGGCGTGGGCCGGCCTTCGGGGTCCCAGCCGCGCACGGCGTAATACTTGGGCAGCATTTCGGGCAGGTGGCTCACCGTGCCCTTGGAGCCGCCGGTCTTGGCCGCCTCGGTCAGCAGGCGCCGGGGCAGGCTGTCGTCGGCCTTGGTGAAGCCGGCGGCGTTGTTGAACTCGCGCTCCATGTTCCAGATGCGCTCGCCGATCTTCTCCAGCTCCGGCACCGTGAAGCCTTCGTCGCACGCCGCCTGCAGTTGGGGGGCGAGGTCGGGCAGGCTCCAGGCGAAGGTGGTGAAGATGCACACGCCGGCCGAGTCAAACGCCGCCGTCGCGTCCTGGAAGGCCTTGACCAGCTCGGGCTTGCCCTCGGTGGCCGTGGGCTCGGTCTTGACGGGGATGCCCAGGATCTCGGACGCGATGGTGTAGCCGCGCAGGTGGCAGCCGCCGCGGTTGCTGGTGGCGTAGGCCAGGCCGATGCCCTGGATGGCGCGGCCGTCGTAGGCGGGGAACTCCTGGCCCTTGGAGGACATGGACAGCTCGGGGTGGCCGTACTTGGTGCACAGGCGCTTGGAGCCCTGGCCCACCTCCTTGCCAAAGCCGCGGCCGTGGATGGTTTCTTCGGCCAGAAAGGCCAGCGCCTTGGCCGAGCCGAAGGGCGCCTCGATGCCGATCTGCTCGCGGGTGAGCACGCCCATTTCGTACAGCTCCATCACCGCGCCCACGGTGGCGCCGAAGCTGATGGGGTCGATCCCCTGCTCGTTGCACAGCAGGTTCACGTACTGCAGGCATTCCAGGTCGTTCACGCCGTTGGCCGCGCCCAGGGCCCAGGCGGCCTCGTATTCCAGGCCGCCGCTGGCGCCCCAGTACTGCGGCTTGTTGACCACGGTGAAGTGCGTCTCGTCGATCTTGCTGATGCGCCCGCAGGCGATGGTGCAGCCAAAGCACGCCTGGTTGGTCACCAGGTGCTTCTTGCCGTCGCTGGCGCGCGGCGTGGCCATGGCCTCGGCGGAGATGTCCTTGGCACCCTCGAACTGCACGTCGCGGTGGTTGCGCGTGGGCAGGGCGCCCACCTCGTTGATCACGTTCATCAGCACCTGCGTGCCGTAGGTGGGCAGGCCCTGGCCGGTGACGGCGTTGTCGTGCAGGATCTTCTTGCGCGCGAAGGTCTCGGCCATGAAGGCCTTGGGGTCGCGGATGTTGCCCACGCCCTTGGTGCCGCGCACGGCGATGGCCTTGAGGTTCTTGCTGCCCATGACCGCGCCCACGCCCGAGCGGCCCGCGGCGCGGTGCAGGTCATTGACCACGGCGGCGAACAGTACCTGGTTCTCGCCCGCGCGGCCGATGCCGGAGATGCGCGTGAGCGGGTCCTGCAGCGTGGTCTTGAGGTGCTCCTCGGTCTCCCACACGCTCTTGCCCCAGATGTCGGCGGCGTCGCGCAGCTCGGCCACGTCGTCGTTGATGTACAGGTACACGGGCTTGGGGGACTTGCCCTCGAAGATGACCATGTCCCAGCCGGCCATCTTCAGCTCGGCACCCCAGTAGCCGCCCGAGTTGGAGCAGGCGATGGCGCCCGTCAGCGGCCCCTTGGTGATGACGGTGTAGCGCCCGCCGGTCGATGCCATGGTGCCCGTCAGCGGCCCGGTGGCCCAGATGATCTTGTTGTCTGGCGACAGCGGATCGACCTGGGGGTCGATCTCGCTGACCAGGTACTTGGTGCCCAGGCCGCGCGAACCCAGGTACTGGCGTGCCCAGTCCATGTTCAGCGGCTCGGGGGTAACGGTGCCAGCGCTCAGGTTGACGCGCAAAATCTTGCCAGCCCAGGACATGATGTGTACTCCTAATTAGATAGCTGTCAGCGCTTGTGTATCAAGCGCTGGCGGGCTGATTGGCTTGATTGCCCAGCTTGTCGGCCCATTGCTTCATGCGCTCCAGGCCGGTCCAGTTGGCGTCGATGTAGGTGATGGCCGTGGTCGGGCAGGCCTCCACGCAGGCCGGGCCCTCGGCGCGGTCGTGGCACAGGTCGCACTTTTGCACCTTGCCCGTGTCGGCCACGTAGTTCACGGTGCCGAAGGGGCAGGCGATGGTGCAGACCTTGCAGCCCACGCAGGTGGACTCGGACACGATCTTGGCGCCGCTCAGCTTGTCCACCGTGATCGCCTCCACCGGGCAGGCGTGCAGGCACCAGGCCTCGTCGCACTGGGTGCAGGTGTAGGGCACCTTCTTGCCCGTGGTGTGGAAGTCGAACACCTTGATGCGCGATTTGGCGGTGGCGTAGACGCCGTAGTTCTCGAAAGAGCAGGCCATCTCGCACTGCAGGCAGCCGGTGCACTTGTCGGCGTTGATGTGCAACACCTTTTGCATGAATGTCTCCTTGGGTACCGGCGCCCAGGGCAGGGGACGCCTTGCCTATGAAAAGATTTGCATAGGTATTGTAGGCAGCCCAGGGGAGGGGACTTGCAGAGGGGAAACCCGCGTCGGGTATGGGGTGCGCGCCGTACCCCGCCAGGCGCGTGCCGGGCGGGCCGTTCGGTCGCGGCGGGTCAGGGTGCGGTGCTGCGCCGCACCAGGGCCAGCGCCCGGCACAGGTCGGCCCAGGCGGCGGCCTTGGCATCGGGTGCGCGCAGCAGGTAGGCCGGGTCGTAGCTCACCACGGCGGGCGTGCCGTCTGGCAGGTGGTGCGCGGTGGCGCGCAGGCGCCCCAGGGGCTCGCGGCTGCCCAGCACCACGCGCGCCGCGCCCAGGCCCAGCACCAGCACCAGGGAGGGGCGCAGCGTCTGCAGCGCCTGTTGCAGGCCGGCGGCGGGCTCCAACCCCTCGGCGGTCAGGCCCGGCGCGTGCCGGTTCAGCGTGGCGACGAAGGTGCGCGGGTGCCGGTGCAGGCGCATGGCGCGCAGCATGTTGTCCAGCAGGCGGCCGCTGTCGCCCGCCAGCGGCTCGGCCGGCGTGGGGCTTTCCAGCACCACCAGCCAGCCGGCGCCCAGCTCGGGCGGAACGGCCTGGGGGTCGGCCTGCGGGTACAGCGCCACGGGCGCGCGCAGCAGCAGGCCGGTGGGCGCGGCGCCGGCCGTGCGCGGCTCGGACGCGGGTGCGGCAGGGGCAGCGGCATGCGCGGGCTGGCGCGGGGCGGCTGGCGTAGGTTGCGCGTGCAGCACTGGCGTGGGCGCGGCGGCGGATGCGATGGCCGCTTCCGCTTCCGCTTGCGCAGGCGCGGCCACTCGGGGCGGCAGCGGGCGTGCCGGCGGCGGCGCCCAGACGGTGACGCCCATCTCTTGCAGCATGGCGCGTTGGCGCGCGTCCAGGGACAGGCTCATAGCAGCAGGCTCATCACCACGGCGTCCTCGCGCTCGCCGTCCGCGGCGGGGTAGTAGCGCTTGCGCTCGCCCACACGGCGGTAGCCGTGGACTTCATAGATGCGCCGCGCGCGCTCGTTGCTCGCGCGCACCTCCAGCCACAGCCATTGCGCGCCCTGGCCGCGCGCCCACACGGCCAGCGCGTCCAGCATCACATGGGCCCAGCCCTGGCGCTGGAAGGCGGGCGCCACAGTGATGTTGAGCAGGTGCACCTCGTCCACGCCGCGCATGGCGACGAAGTAGCCCAGGATCTGTCCATCGGCCACGAGCAACTGGGCCTGGTAGCCGGCGGCCATGGCGTCGATGAAGTTGCCGCGTGTCCAGGGATGGCTATAGGCGCTGTTCTCGATGGCCAGGAGCGCATCCAGCCGCGCGGGCGTCAGCGGCTCGAAGGCGGCCTCGAAGGCGTGGGGGGGCTGGACGATGGCGCTCATGTCTGGGGGGCCGGCGCGGCCTGGCGGGCGGCTTCTCGCTCGGCGGTGGTTTGCGCCACTTTATCGCGGATGTAGCGCGGCAGCGCTGCGTCGGCCGCCACGCCCGCGCCCGCCGCCATCAGCGCCGGTGCCAGCCGCAGCAGGGCCGCCGCCGTAGGCAGGGCGTGCATGTGCGGGGCCTGCGGCGCGAGGCGCTCGCCGTAGGCGGCGCGGGCATTGCCGGCGACCGTCCAGCCATCCGCCACGGCCAGGGCCTCGGGCGCCAGCAGCTGGAAGTCCTGCGGCACCTGCCAGCGGCCGTCGGCCTGCCACTCAAAGGGTGCCGCGTAGACCTCGTTCATGCGGGCGTCCAGCGTCGCCACCACCCGCGTGCAGCCGTGCTGCGCGCGGGCTTCTTCGGCCACGGCGAGCAGCGTGTCCACCGGCAGCACGGGCACGCCCTGCCCGCCGCGCGCGCCAAAGGCCAGGCCCTGGGCCACCGCGCACGCGGTGCGCAGCCCCGTGAACGAGCCCGGGCCGCGCCCGAACACCACGGCATCCAGCTGATCGAACGACAGTCCGGCCTGCGCGAGCAGGTCGCGGATGGCCGGAATCAGCGTGGCCGAGGCCTGGGCGCCGCCGGCGCCGCTGTGCTGCCACACGCGCGCGCCGTGTTGCACGGCGATGGACAGCGCGTCGGTACTGGTGTCGAAGGCAAGCAAGTTCATGGAGGGCGTGATTATCGGCTGCGCGCCAAGCCATGGCGGGGCGGACGGCCATGGCGCCCCCTAAACTCGCCGCCATGTCGTTTTCTTTCCTTGGGCAGGCCCGCCGCCTGCGCTGTGCGGCCGGGTGGGCGCTGGCCCTGGCCTTCCTGACGCCCTGGGCGGGCGCCCAGCCTGTGCCCGCCGATGCATCGACCTTGCCCCCTTCGGTCGAGGCCGCGCTGCAGCGCGCCAAGGTGCCGCGCGAAGCACTCTCCGCCTTGGTGGTGGAAGTCGAGGGGCGCCAGCCGCGCCTGGCCCACCGCGCCGATGCGCCCGCCAACCCGGCCTCGGTCATGAAGCTGGTCACGACGTATGCGGCGCTGGACCTGCTGGGGCCGGCATTCACCTGGGACACGCACGTGTACCTGGACGCCGCGCCCCAGGGCGGCAGCCTGCGCGGCAACGTGTACATCAAGGGGCAGGGCGACCCCAAGCTGGTGGTGGAGCGCCTGTGGTTGCTCATGCGCCGCCTGCGTGCGACGGGGGTCGAGGTGATCCTGGGCGACATCGTGCTGGACCGCAGCGCCTTCGCGCTGCCGGCGCACGATCCGGCGCTGTTCGACGGCGAGCCCTGGCGCCCCTACAACGCCGCGCCCGACGCGCTGCTGCTCAACTACAAGGCGGTGTCCATCGGCTTCGTGCCGGATCTGGCGGCCGGCGTGGCGCGGCTGCGCTATGAGCCGCCGCTGGCCCAGGTGGAACTGCCCGCTACCGTGCCGCTGGCGGCGCAGGGCGGGGCCTGCGGCGATTGGCGTGCAGGGCTGCGGGCGGATTTCGCGGACCCTGCGCGCATCGCCTTCCAAGGCGTGTACCCGGCGGCCTGCGGCGAACGCGAGTGGTCCATCGCACCGGCCGACCCGGGCGGCTACGCGGCGCGCGCGGTGGAAGGCATGTGGCGCGAACTGGGCGGCAAGCTCACCGGCCGCGTGCGCGACGGCAAGGTGCCCGCGGGGCTGGCGCCGGCATTCGGCAGTACCTCGCCGCCGTTGTCGGAGGTGGTGCGCGACATCAACAAGTACAGCAACAACGTCATGACGCAGCAGGTGTTTTTGACGCTGGGGCTGCAAAAAGCCGGCGCAGGCAGCTTCGACCAGGCGCGCAGCGTGCTCGCACAGTGGTGGCGCCAGCGCCTGGGCGCCGCCGAGATGCCGGTGGTGGACAACGGCGCCGGCTTGAGCCGTGAGGCGCGCGTGAACGCGCGGGCGCTTGCGCGCATGCTGCAGCACGCCTGGGCGTCGCCGGTGATGCCGGAATTCATGGCATCGCTGCCCATTGCCGGGGTGGACGGGACGCTGCGCCGCCGCCAGGGCCAGGCTGCGGGCTTCGCGCACCTCAAGACGGGTGCGCTGCGCGACGTGGTGGCGCTGGCCGGCTATGTGCATGCCGCGAGCGGCCGGCGCTATGTGCTGGTGGGCTTCGTCAACCACCCAAATGCCTCCGCGGCACGACCCGCCCTGGACGCGCTGGTGGACTGGGCCGCGAGCGACCGCTGAGCCGGCGCAGCCGCCGTCCGCCATCGACCGCCTGGGCCGGCCCACCGGCAGACGTGTCGTGCTGCCCGCGGCGCGGCGGGATGCCTCCGATGTTGGTATTTACCCGCAGACGGCCTGTCGCGCTTCATCGGTAATATTCCTGAAAAAAACGAACGTTCGTTCTATTCATAACAGGAGTTCCTGATGAAACCACGCATGCAGTGGGTAGCCGTTGCCGTTTCCGCCGCCGTTCTGGCGGCCTGCGGGGGCGGCGGCGCCGACACCACGCCCGCCGCGGCGGTCACCGCAGTCAAGGTGATGGGCGACAGCCTGGCGGACAGCGGCACCTTCGGGCTGAAGTTCACGGTCCAGGGCACGGCCCCTACGGGCGCGGGCTCCACGGCCATCTGGCCCGAGCGCGTGGCCGCCAGTTATGGCCGCACGCTGTGCCCGCACTATGTGTCCGCGGGAGGCAGCTTCAGCGCCAAGGCCGACTGCACGAACTACGCGGTAGGCGGCGGGCGCATCAACAACTTCACGGCGCCCACCTCGCCCGTGTCCATCCTACAAGAGCTTCCTCAAGACCACGGCCCACTTGTCCAGCGGCCAGAGCATCGGCATGCGGCTGAACCCCAACGTGGTGGCGGTGGGGGTGGGCTACCGGTTCTGAGAGCGCCCCAGGCGCCGAGGGAGGGGGCGCGCCGCGGGGTGCGCGAAGTGCCCCAGGTTTTCGTCTCCGAGGCTTGAGAAAGGCCGGCTCCTTGCGGAGCTGGCCTCTTTTTTTGGGGGCTCTGACGATCAGGGGAGCGAACGGGGGCGGATGCGCCCCCGTGGCTGGCCGGCGCAGCACCGGTGTGGCCGCCGGCGGGTGCCCCGCGGGCGGCGTGCTTGCTTACCAGCGGTTGCGCAGGCGGTCGTAGGCGTAGTTGCCGAATTCGCGGTGCGCGGCCGGAGTGATGTACACCTTGTCGGCGAACAGGAAGCGGTCCGGGTTGGCGTTGGGCAGCAGCGTGGCGGTGGTGCACAGCGCGGAGTTCACCTCGCCCGCGCCGATGCCGATGCCCGGGCCTGCGTCCACCGACGTGCACACGGGTGTGCTGCTGTCGGTGAAGCCGTACCCGCCGGGCGATCCCTCGAACAGGTTCACGTAGTAGGCCACGTCCACGTAGAGCACGGTCTTGCCCATGTCCACGATGTTGACCAGCAGGTCGTCATTGAAGCGGCGGCTGGCGCTGCTGATGAGGCTTTCCTTCTTGATGGCCTTGGCCCAGGGTGTGCGGCTCAGGTCGTAGGTGCCGGTCATCAGGATGTGCTTGGCGCCCGCGTCCGACAGGCGGCGCACTTGCGCGGCCAGCTCCTGGCCTGCCTTGCCAGCGGCAGCCACGTACTGCTCTTCGGTGAGCGTTCCGGCCTGCACCGCGGCCATGCCGGTGATGATGTCGCTCACGCCGGCGCTCAGCATCACCAGATCGGTGTCGGCAAACTTGTTGGCAGCCAGGAACTGGTCGATCTGCTGCGTGACCGTGGGGGTGGCGGCGTTGCCGGCGGCGTCGGGGGTGGCCGTCACGCGGGCATTGCCCTGCGCGTAGCTCAAGCCGCCTGCCGACACGGGCTTCAAGGTGCCGCCGTAGTTGGAGGAGATGCGCAGCATCCAGTTGTTGATGCTGCCGTCGTTGATCGTGTAGCTGGAGCCCTTCTGGCCCACGTCGGCCAGGCCGTCGCCGAAGGCGATGAAGCGCTGGGGCGAGATTGCCGATTCAGTGCTGCTGGAACCGCAGGCCGCGAGCAGCGCGGCCGATGCACAGGCGGCGGCCACGAAAGTGCGGCGCATCCAATTTGCTGCCATGTATTTCTCCGATTGAAGTGGGCGAGAGTGTAACGAGGGTGCGGACAAGGCTTGTAGCTTGATGTAGGCGCGTCAGCCCGCGGCCGCGGCGCGCTGCAGGCGGTCGCGCACGCCTTCCCATGCGGGCGCATCGGGCGGCGTTTCGATCCAGATCAGCTTCACCCCGGCCTCGTCGAAGCCGCGCAGCGCGGCGAACAGCTGCTGCGCGGTGGCGGCGGCGTCATCGGGCATGCGCCGCACAAGGATCTTCGACGACGCCGCGCGCAGCGGCGCGCGTGCATACACGGCGATGTGGGCCGCGTCCGCCCCCAGCACATCCAGTCCGGCCTGCAGCTGCTTGGCGTCCATCAGGCGCACGCGCGCCGTTGGGGCGTAATGGGCTAAAAGTGTGCCTGAAGCCCGCGGGGTCAGTGCTGGAAGCTCTTCTTTCGATAGCGGTCGTTGGCCGCAGGCGCGCTGCACGTCTTCGCGCGAGATGGCGCCGGGGCGCAGCAGCACGGGCACGCCGCGCGTGCAGTCGATGATGGTGGACTCGATACCGACGGTGCAGGCGCCGCCGTCCAGCACCAGCAGGTCGTCGCCGAATTCCTCGGCCACATGCTGCGCGGTGGTCGGGCTCACGCGGCCGAAATGGTTGGCGCTGGGCGCGGCCACGCCCCACACGGGGGGCTCCAGCCGCTGGCAGGCTTGCAGCACCGCATGGGCCACGGGGTGCGCGGGGCAGCGCAGGCCCACGCTGTCCTGCCCGCCCGTGGAGGCCACGGCGGCGTGGGGCAGGCGCGGCAGGATGAGCGTGAGCGGGCCGGGCCAGAAGGCGTCGATGAGTTGCTGCGCGAACAGCGGCACTTCCTTGGCGTAGCGGGTGATGGCCGCGGCGTCGGCCACGTGCACGATCAGCGGGTGGCTGGCAGGGCGTCCCTTGGCGGCAAAGATCTGCGCCACGGCCGCGTCGTTGTCGGCGTCGGCCGCCAGGCCGTACACCGTCTCGGTGGGCAGGCCCAGCAGTTCGCCGCGCGCCAGGGCCTGCGCGGCGGCCTGCACCGAGGCGTCCAGGCGTCCATCCAGAATCATGCGGGCCTCGTTCAGAACGGCGCGATGCCGAGGAGGGCCGCCGCCTGCAGCGCCGTGGCGCGCACCGCCTCGGGCGTGGTGCCGGTGATGTTCAGGTGGCCCATCTTGCGGCCGCGCTTGGCCTCCACCTTGCCGTACAGGTGCAGGTGGCAGCCGGGCAGGGCCAGCACCGCATCCCACGCGGGGGCAGTCGGCGCCACGGGCTGGTCCCCCGTGAACCACAGGTCGCCCAGCAGATTGAGCATGATGGCGGGGCTGTGCAGGCGCGGCTGGACCAGCGGCAGGCCGGTCATGCAGCGCACCTGCAGCTCGAACTGCGAGACGTCGCACGCGTTCTGGCTGTAGTGGCCGCTGTTGTGCGGGCGCGGGGCGATCTCGTTGACCACCAACGTGCCGTCCTGCAGCACGAAGAACTCCACGCACAGCACGCCCACGTAGTTCAGACCGTTTGCTACTGATTTCGCAGCTATCAGCGCTTGACTGGTCTGCGCTGGAGGCAGATTTCCTTCGTAGACCTCGGTCACGGCCAGGATGCCGTCCCGGTGCAGGTTGCGCTGCACGGGCAGGTGCACCACGGTGCCGTCACGCCCGCGCGCGACGATGACGGAGCACTCGTGCGCCAGCGGCAGCATCTTTTCCAGCACGCAGGGCACGCGGCCCAGTTGCTCCCAGGCGCCGGCCAACTCGGCGGGCGTGGCCACGCGCACCTGGCCCTTGCCGTCGTAGCCCATGCGGGCGGTTTTCAGAATGCCCGGCAGCAGATCAGCGGGAACGGCGGCGAGCTGCGCGGCGGTTTCGATCACTGCATGCGGCGCCACCGGCACGCCGCACTGCACGAAGTGCGCCTTTTCGCGCGCGCGGTCCTGGGCGATGGCCACGGCGCTGCCGGCGGGCGACACCGGCAGGCTGCGCGCCAGGGTGTCCAGCGCGGCGGCGGGCACGTTTTCAAACTCGGTGGTCACGGCGTCGCAGGCGCGGGCCAGCGTGGCCAGGCCCTGCGGGTCTTCGTAGCCGGTGCGGATGTGGTGGTGGCTCACCAGGCCGGCGGGGCTGGCCGCGTCCTCGTCCAGCACCGCGGTGAAGTAGCCCATGGCCTGGGCCGCGTGCACGAACATGCGCCCCAGCTGCCCGCCGCCCAGCACGCCCAGCGTGGCGCCGGGCAGGATCACGGTCTGGCGCTCGTTCATGCGGACACCGGCGGCAGCGTCATGGCGCGCGCGGCGGCGGTCTGCTCGGCGCGGAAGGCGTCCAGCTGCTCGCGCAGCGCCGGGTTCTCGCCCGCCAGCAGCGCCACGGCGAACAGCGCCGCGTTGGCCGCGCCGGCCGCGCCGATGGCGAACGTGGCCACGGGCACGCCCTTGGGCATCTGCACGATGGAGTGCAGCGAGTCCACACCCTGCAGGTGGCGGCTGGCGACCGGCACGCCCAGCACCGGCACGGTGGTCTTGGCGGCGATCATGCCGGGCAGGTGCGCGGCGCCGCCGGCGCCCGCGATGATGGCCTTCAGGCCCCGGCCGGCCGCGGCCTCGGCGTAGCGGAACATGTCGTCGGGCATGCGGTGGGCGGAGACCACCTGCGCCTCGTGCGCGATGCCGAATTGCTGGAGGATGGCAACTGCGTGCTGCATGGTCTCCCAGTCGCTGCTGGAGCCCATGACCACGCCGATCTGGATGGGGTTCATGTGGGGGTGCGCGCGGTGCGCTCGCCGGGGGTGAAGCCCGCGATTTTACTTTTTGTGCGCGCGCCCGGGGGTCAATGCGCCAGCAGGGCGGCGCTGGCGCCCAGCGTGATCGAGCGGACGGGCACGCGCGCGTCGCGCGGAATCTCGCCGGACAGCTGCAGCGCCAGGTAGCGCGTGCAGCACACGCGCAGGAACGAGGTGAAGTTGTCCACCGCGCCGTGCTCGGCCACCAGCTCGTCGTACAGCTTGGTGCACAGCTGGGCCAGGCTGTAGCCGTCGCGCGCGGCGATCTCCTGCAGCACCTGCCAGAACAGGTTCTCCAGCCGGATGCTCGTGGCCACCCCGTGCAGCCGCACGGAGCGGGCGCGGTAGGCGTAGAGCTGTGGGTCGGCGCTGATGAAGACCTGGCACACGGCGGAACTCCTTCGGGCGTGGGGACGGCGGGCCATGGTGCGGCCCTCCGCCGGCGCCGTCAAGTCAGGAGGTAGGTGCTTTCAAAATGATAGCTGCTCGCGCTTGATGGGTGAGCGCTGCAGCCCTTTTTGCCTTCAGAGCGTGATGCGCGTGCCCAGCAGCGCCAGGAACTGTGCGATCCACGCGGGATGCGCGGGCCACGCGGGCGCGCTGACCAGGTTGCCCTCGGTGTGCGCCTGGTCCACGGGGATGTCGGCGTAACGGCCGCCGGCCAGTTCCACTTCGGCGCGGCAGGCGGGGTAGGCCGAGCAGGTGCGGCCCTTGAGCACGCCGGCACCCGCGAGGAGCTGGGCGCCGTGGCACACGGCGGCCACAGGCTTGCCCGCCTCGAAGAAATGGCGCACGGCGGCGCACACGGCAGCGTCGTTGCGCAGGTACTCGGGGCCGCGCCCGCCGGGGATCACCAGCGCGTCGTAGCTTTGCGCCTGGACGTCCGCGAACGTGGCGTTCAGGGTGAAGTTGTGGCCGGGCTTCTCGCTGTAGGTCTGTGCGCCCTCGAAGTCGTGGATGGCCGTCTTGATGTGGTCGCCCGCTTTCTTGCCCGGGCAGACCGCATGCACCGTGTGGCCCACGGCCTGCAGCGCCTGGAACGGCACCATGGTCTCGTAGTCCTCGCAGTAGTCGCCGCAGATCATCAGAATCTTCTTGCCTGCCATGGGAGTCTCCTTTGCTGTGGGTGGCTGGGGTACAGACCATTGTGGGCAGCCTGCAGGTGCGGCAGGTATTAACCCGCTACTACAAGGGGCCCTGCGGGCTTGTACCTGTGGCGCGCGAAATTTGCCGCAGAATCCCCGTCACCATTGACCGGCGCCGTGCGCCGCACTACCGGGACCGCTACACATGATCGACGTCACCCTAGAGAATTTTGAAACCGAGGTGGTTGCCGCCTCGATGCAAGTGCCCGTGCTGGTGGACTTCTGGGCACCCTGGTGCGGCCCCTGCAAGACGCTGGGCCCGGTGCTGGAGAAGCTGGAAGTGGAATACGCCGGCCGCTTCACCCTGGCCAAGATCGACTCCGACCAGGAGCAGCAGCTGGCCGCCATGTTCGGCATCCGCAGCATTCCCACCTGCGTGCTGATGGTGAATGGCCAGCCCGTGGATGGCTTCATGGGCGCCCAACCCGAGAGCCAACTGCGCGCCTTCCTGGACAAGCATGTGCCCAGCGCCGAGGAGCTGCAGGCCGAGGAGCAGGAAGAGGAAGCCCTGGATGCGCTCGCCGAGGGCGATACCGAGGGTGCGCTGGAAAAGCTGCAGCACGCCGTCGCCACCGACCCGGCCAACGACGACGCGCGCTTTGACTACGTCAAGCTGCTGCTGCAGCTGGGCCGCGAAGACGACGCCAAGGTGGCCTTCGCGCCGGTCATCGCCAAGGCCGAGGTCTCGCGCCGCCTGGGGGCGCTCAAGGCGTGGATGGATGCTCTTGATTTCGTAGCTTCTAGCGCTTATGGGGCGGGCGCTGGAGCTGAATTTGATGCAAAGATTGCGGCCAACAAGCGCGACTTCGAGACGCGCTTTGCACGCGCACGCTGGCTCATGGCCCAGCAGCGCTGGCAGGAGGCCATGGACGAGCTGCTGGAAATCCTCATGCGCGACAAGGCCTGGAACGACGATGCCGCGCGCAAGGCCTACGTGGCCGTGCTGGAGATCATCGAGCCCCCGAAGGTCAAGGTGGCCGACGGGCAGATCCCGCCCGAGGACCCGGTGGTGGCCAGCTACCGGCGGCGCTTGTCCAGCGTGGTGCTGAGCTGACCCACGCCGGAGGCGGGCGCGCGGTGGCGGGACTGCAGCCGTTGCACGCAGCCGGGCGGACGGCGCTGCTGCTGGCCGCCGCGTGGCTTGCCGGCTGCGCCACGGCCCCGGGCCCCGATGCGCAGATCTCCGGCACCGTGATCTCGCGCGAGCGGCTTTACGTGCCGCCCGACGCGCTGTTCGAGGCAGCGCTCGTGGACGTGACGCGCGAGGGCTATCCGCCGCGGGTGCTGGGCCGCCAGCGCATCGACCCGGCCGGCCCGCTGCCCTACATGCTGCGCATTCCCTACCGCCAGGTGGACGTCCACGCCCAAGGCCGCTACGAGGTGCGCGCAGCGGTCATGCAGCAGGGGCGCCTGCTGCTGGACACACCCCGCGTGCACCCGGTGCTGATCGATCCGGCCTTCCGCCATGTGGACGTCATCCTGGCGCGCGTGCCAGCGCTGCAAGCCACGGCGGCCGCATCCGTGCCGTTGCGCCAGACCTATTGGAAACTCGTGGAGGTGGTGGACGATGCGCCCGTGGACGCGCCAGCCGAGGGGCAGGCCGCGGCCCATCTGGTGCTGCAGCGCGATGCGGGGCGCGTGAGCGGTTCGGGAGGGTGCAACCGTTTCGTGGGGCAGTACGTGCAAGAGGGCGGGCAACTGCGGCTGTCCCGCATGAGCGCATCCCTGCGCCTGTGCCTTGCGGGCGGTGGATCGGAGCCGGCCTTCTTCCAGCGCCTGGGCGCGGTGGCGTATTACCGGCAGCAAGGCCGGACGCTGGAGCTGCGCGGCGAGGACGGCACGCCCCTGCTGCGCTTCGTGGCCGAGGAATGGGGCGCGCCGCGGCCCGAGGACGACGAGCCACCCATGCAACCCCAGTGAGTGCGCTGCGACCCATGCCGCGGCGTTCGCCGTGGTTGATGCGGGTGCATGAAGGAAATTGGCCTCTAGGGCCTGTTCACACTATTTTTGCCAGTGCGAATGGCGTGAAAACCGCGCCAATCTAGGCGCGTGACGACGCCAAGGCCGGGGCCTTGGCTAGTGTAGTGTTTGATTCTTAATGAAACTTAATTGAGCAACCACGCTCCAATGCTCTACTACGGTTTGCATTGGAGTGAAAAATTGCGAGTTGCCCCGACGATTGTGTTGACGGATGAAGAGGAAAGCGAGCTGAGCCGGCTGGCGCGCTCCAAGCGCACCAGCGTCAGATTGGCCCAGCGCGCCCAGATCGTGCTGCTGGCCGCGCAGGGGCTGCAAAACAAGGATATTGCCGAGCAGCTTGGCATTGGGCGCGTGCAGGTGGCGCGCTGGCGTGAACGCTACCTGCAATTGGGGCTGCAAGGTATCGAGCGCGACTTGCCGCGCGGCGCACCGCCGGTGAAGGTGGATGTGGCCAAGCTTGTGAAGCTAACCACACAGACCAAGCCCGAGGCGGCCACGCACTGGAGCACGCGCACGATGGCCGCTGAGTTGGGCGTCAGCGCCAGCACCGTGATGCGCCATTGGCAGGCCCACGGTCTCAAGCCTCACATCGTGCGCGGCTTCAAGGTCTCGCGCGATCCGCAGTTCGTGCAAAAGCTCGAAGACATCGTGGGGCTTTACATGTCGCCGCCCGAGCATGCGCTGGTGCTGTGCTGCGACGAAAAGAGCCAGGTGCAGGCGCTGGACCGAACGCAGCCCGGGCTGCCGCTCAAGAAGGGGCGCGCGGCCACCATGACGCACGACTACAAGCGCAACGGCACAACCACCTTGTTCGCTGCGCTCAACGTGCTCAACGGTCAGGTCATCGGCCAGTGCCAGCAGCGCCACACCCACATCGAGTGGCTGAAGTTCCTGCGTCAAATCAATCGGGAGACGCCCAAGGACAAGACGCTGCATCTGATCGCCGACAACTACGCCACGCACAAGCATCCAGCTGTGCAGGAGTGGCTGGCCAAGCACCCCAGATTCAACATGCACTTCACGCCGACCTCGGCATCGTGGCTGAACATGGTCGAGCGCTTCTTTCGCGACATCTCCGAGAACCGGCTACGCCGCGGGGTGTTCACCAGCGTGCCCGAACTCGTCTCGGCCATCGATGAGTACATCGCGCATCACAACACCAACCCCAAGCCGTTCATCTGGACCAAGAACGCTCGCGACATCCTGCAAAAGGTCATCCGCGCCAATAGCCGATTAAGTTCCAAACAGAATGCAACACTACACTAGGAGGGCAACGACGCGTGGCGCGGTTTTCACTCCGTTCCCTCCGGGTTGCGATCAAAAAGGGCCATTCGCGGCGTTGCCAAGCCTCGCTGGGGTAGCACCCCAGCTTCGTTTGGCGCCTTGCGCCTGGCCCTTTTTGATCGCAACGCATCTGGCAAAAATAGTGTGAACAGGCCCTAGCGCTTGGTGGGTGAGCGCCAGCCGCTACAAAAACAGAAGTTCTGATGCGTGCATCGCGGCAGGCGCGGCATTTGCGCGACCGTGTTTTTTACAAACCGAGATGATAATGATTCCCATTTGTTGAAACCAAGGGAATTGTCGTCCATGAACCCCCATCCCCTCCGCCCCGTCGTGCGCTCCATCGCACTCATGACGTTGATCGTGCAGCCGCCCTTGATGGGCGCCGCATGGGCCCAGGCGAGTGCGCCCGTCGAGCCTACGCTGAAGGAGGTGACGATTGTCCAGCAGCGCGAGGACCGGGTGAGCAGCGGGGCGACCGGGCTGGATCTGGACATCAAGGAAACGCCGCAATCCATCAGCATCGTGACCACCGAGCAAATGCGCGATTTCGGCACCAGCAATCTTAACGAAGCGCTGCGCCTGAGCACCGGCATCATCGTCGACGAGTGGGAGACCAACCGCACCACGTTCACCGCGCGCGGCTTTGACATCGCCAACACGCAGATCGACGGCGTCGGCCTGCCCAATGATTGGGGCATCGTCACCGGCGCCATGGATTCCTTCGGCTACGAAAAGATCGAAGTCATCCGCGGCGCCAACGGGCTGCTGACCGGCGTGGGCAATGCGGCGGGCACGATCAACTTCGTGCGCAAGCGTCCCACCAACAAGGAGCAGGGCTCATTGGGTCTGAGCTATGGGTCCTGGGGGACCACGCGCGTCGAGGCGGACTACTCGCGGCCGCTCACCGCCGATCGCCGCTGGGCGGGCCGGGTCGTGGCGGCACGCGAGGAGGGCGGCTCGCACCTGCGCAGTTTCGACCGCGAGCGCACGTTCCTCTATGGCGTTGTGGATGGGCAGGTGGGCGACAACGGCCTGTTGACGTTGGGCCTGTCCCATCAGCAGTCCGACTCCACGGGCAACATGTGGGGCGCCCTGACCTTCATGAATGCCGATGGCACCCAGAACGCATGGGGCCGCAACGCATCCACGACGCAGGACTGGACCCGCTGGGACACCACGACCAAGACGGCCTTCGTGGAATACGCCCACCAGATCGGCATGGACTGGCAGCTCAAGCTGGCCTACAACTACCGCGCCATCGACAACGACAGCAAGCTCTTTTACGCGTTTCCCTCGGGCTCCAGTCTGGTCGGCTATGCGTGGGGCGGCAAAGACACGATGGACGCGCACCTGGCCACCGCCACCGTCAACGGCCGCTTCGAGATGCTGGGACGGCAGCACGAGGCGCTGTTCGGTGTGAGCTGGGCCAAGAGCGAGTACACGGGTAATGGATACGCCGGGTCGGACTGCGGCGCCAGTGCCTGCAGCGCCATCGCGCTGCCGGGCTTCCCGTACCCCGGCAACCTTGTTCCCGAGCCGCAGTGGGGCCCATTGGTCCTCGAAAGCACGCTGAACCAGAAACTGCAGCGCGCATTTGGCACCATGCGGTTCACGCTGACGGATCGGCTCAAGGCGGTGGTGGGAGTCAACCACGCGCAATACAGCCGCGACGGAACGAGCTATGGCGTGGCCTCCGACCTTTCACGCAGCAAGACCAGCCCCTATGCCGGGCTGACGTTCGAGTTCACGCCCAGCGTGCTGGGCTACGTGAGCTACTCTGACCTGTATTTCCCGCAGAGCCAGGCCGATGCGAACGACCGCTATCTCGACCCTAGCAAGGGCACCAACTACGAGGCGGGCCTGAAAGCCGACTGGCTGGACAAGCGCCTGCTGACCTCGGTCGCGGTGTTCCAGGCCAAACAGTCGGGCCTGGCCACGCCCACGGGCACCTATAACCAGAATGGCCAGGCGGTCTACGCGCCCGAAGACGTGAAGTCCACCGGCGTGGAGCTGGAAGCCGTGGGCCGGCTCAACAACCATATCGACCTGACAGCCGGCTATACCACCCTGAAGCTGACCGGCCCGGATGGCGGCGACACCTACGCCTGGGTACCGCGCCATACGGCCAATCTCGCGCTCAAGGCGCGTCTACCGAGCCTTCCCGCGCTGTCCTTTGGCACCAGCGCACGGTGGCAAAGCAAAATCTCCAACATGGAGGCCAGCGGCTTCACCGTGCGCCAGGGCAGCTATGCCGTGCTCAATGCCTTCGTCGCATGGCAGCTGCAGCCCAAGACGACGCTGCGCTTCAATGTGAACAACATCACCGACGAGAAGTACATCAACACCCTGCGCTACGCGGGCTACTACGGCGCGCCGCGCAGCTACCAGCTCTCGCTGAACCACCAGTTCTGAGCAAGCGTTGGCGATCCCCGGCCGATCCCCGGCCAGGGGCGTCGCGCAAGCAATCAGGCGGTCAGGCGCTCCAGCGCTTCGCGGTATTTGGCAGCGGTCTTTTCCACCACCTCGCGCGGCAGGCGCGGCGCGGGGGCGGTCTTGTTCCAGGGCTTGCCGCCCACCTGGGCCTGCTCCAGCCAGTCGCGCACGAACTGCTTGTCGTAGCTGGGGGGGTTCTCGCCCTTGGCCAGGGCCTCTGCATAGCCCTCCACGGGCCAGTAGCGCGAGCTGTCGGGCGTGAGCACCTCGTCCATCAGCACCAGCGTGCCGTCGGGCGCCAGGCCGAACTCGAACTTGGTGTCGGCAATGATCATGCCCTTTTCCAGCGCGACGGCGGCGGCGGCCTCGTACAGCTGGATGGAGATGTCACGGATCCTGGTGGCCAGATCCAGGCCCACGATCTCCACGGTGCGCTCAAAGCTGATGTTCTCATCGTGCTCGCCCATGGCGGCCTTGGCGGCGGGCGTGTAGATGGTCTGCGGCAGCTTGGCGGCATTGGTCAGGCCGTCCGGCAGCGGCACGCCGCAGACGGAGCGCGATTCCTGGTACTCCTTCCAGCCACTGCCGGCCAGGTAGCCGCGCACCACGGCTTCGATGGGGATGGGCTTGAGGCGCTGCACCAGCATGGAGCGGCCCCGCACCTGGGGCGCCTCCGCCGGCGTGACCACGCTCTCGGGCGCCTCGCCCGTGAGGTGGTTGGGCACGATGTGTCCCAGTTTGCCGAACCAAAACAGCGCCATCTGGGTGAGCAACTCGCCCTTGCCGGGGATGGGCTCGCCCATGATCACGTCAAAGGCCGAGAGGCGGTCGCTGGCCACCATCAGGATGCGGTCGTCACCCACGGCGTAGTTGTCGCGCACCTTGCCGCGTGCCAGGAGCGGCAGCGAGGTCAGGGCGGAGGTGTGCAGTGCAGAGGTGCTGGGCTGGGTCATGGCGGTCGTACGGAAGGCGCTCGCGCAATGCAGGCGCGCGGTGGACGTTGGGGCAAGACGCCCCGCCGGTGGCGAGGTCGAAGGAAGGGATTTTAGCGACGCGGCCTCCGTGCGGGCGCCGTGCACCCGCCACAAGGCACGCGGGTTGGAGAGGCTGGAGCCCCAGGTCGGCGCTGGAGGCAACCCAACGATTGTGATGCGTTTCGGTCGGTTTGACACCTTCCTGTCATATCCCTTGCGCCATGCGCGGGAACGATTGATTTGCGCTGGCGGCGGGCGCATAGTGAACCCAGGCCTGAATGCATTCACGTTCGCAGACCGCCCCGCACCGGCAAGGGGCGGTGTTTTTCAACTGTGAGTCACAGGAGACTTGTCTATGAACTTGACGATCAGCGGCCATCACCTTGAAGTGACCCCCGCATTGCGCAGCTATGTGACGTCCAAGTTGGACCGCATTACCCGCCACTTCGATCAGGTGGTGGATGTCAAGGTGCTACTGACCGTGGAGAAGCAGAAGGAAAAGGAAAAGCGCCAGCGCGCTGAATGCACCGTGCATGTGAAAGGAAATGACCTGTTCGTGGAAAGCACCCATTTCGACCTGTATGCCGCCGTGGACGAATTGATGGACAAGCTCGACCGCATGGTCGTGCGCCACAAGGACCGTCTGCAGGACCACCAGGCCGGCCTACGCCGCGCCACCATTCAGGCAGCAGCTGCCGCCACGGCTTGAACCGTCCCTTGACGGCCTGTGTACCGCCGGAACGCGCCGGCGGTGCCGCAACCGCCCAGCCAGGGCGGTTTTTTGTTGCCAGTGGATACACTCTCAGGGTTTCCGCTAGGCGTGCATAATCGTCGCTCAGACCATGAATCGACTTGCTTCCATACTGCCTCCCGCACAAGTGCTCGTGAGTGTCGATGTCACCAGCAAAAAACGTGCCTTTGAGGAGGCGGGCCTGTTGTTCGAAAGCCAGCACGGTTTGTCGCGGGCCTTGATCACCGACAGCCTGTTTGCGCGCGAACGCCTGGGTTCGACCGGGTTGGGCCATGGCGTGGCCATTCCCCATGGCCGCATCAAGGGGCTGAAGTCGCCCATGGCGGCGGTGTTCCAACTGGCGCAGCCGATCGGCTTCGACGCGCCCGACGAGCAACCCGTATCGCTGCTGATTTTTCTGCTGGTGCCCGAGGCGGCCACGCAAAAGCACTTGGAAATCCTCTCGGAAATCGCCGAACTGCTGAGCGACGGCGCCTTGCGCGAACGCCTCAAGACCCATACCGACGCGGCCAGCCTGCATGCGCTGATCGCGGGCTGGCAGTCCGCCCAGGGCGCCTGACGCCACCGCCATCGCGCCGCCGTGAAACCCAACGTCGTCAGCGCGGATGTGCTCTTCGAGGAGTTCCGCAACCTCCTGAAATGGGAGTGGGTGGCGGGCCTGGGCGCGTCCGAGCGGCGCTTTGCCGAGGTGGCGGTGCGTGCCGCCCGCTCGGGTGCGGACCTGGTGGGTTACCTGAACTACATCCATCCCTACCGTGCGCAGGTCCTGGGCGAGCGCGAGATTGCCTATCTGACCAACGCCACGCCGGAGGACTGCAAGCGCCGCATCGCGCGCATCGTCACGCTGGAGCCCCCCGTGCTTGTGCTGGCCGACGGCCAGGCCGCGCCGGACGAGGTGGTGTCCATGTGCGAACGCGCGCAGATCCCCATGTTTTCCACCCAGGAGTCCGCGGCCTTCGTGATCGATGTGCTGCGCGCCTACCTGTCCAAGCACTTTGCCGATCGCACCACCATGCACGGCGTTTTCATGGACATCCTGGGCCTGGGCGTGCTCATCACGGGTGAGTCGGGCCTGGGCAAGAGCGAGCTGGGGCTGGAGCTGATCACGCGCGGCAATGGCCTGGTGGCCGACGACGCGGTGGACCTGTACCGCATCAACCAGACCACCATCGAGGGCAAGTGCCCCGAGTTGCTGCAGAACCTGCTGGAGGTGCGCGGCATCGGTCTGCTGGACATTCGCGCCATCTTCGGCGAAACGGCAGTGCGCCGGCGCATGCGGCTGAAGCTCATCGTGCACCTGGTGCGCAAGGAGACCCTGGAACGCGACTACGAGCGCCTGCCCTACGAGCCGCTCACGCAGGACGTACTGGGCGTGCCGGTGCTCAAGGTGGTGATCCAGGTGGTGGCGGGCCGCAACATCGCGGTGCTGGTGGAAGCGGCTGTGCGCAACACCATCCTGCAATTGCGCGGCATCGATACCTATCAGGAGTTCGTGGAGCGCCACCGGCGCGCCATGGAGCGGGGCGGCGCCTCCTGAGGGCGCCGGGCTCTTATTTCTTCGCGCAATTAGCGCACTGGCCGTAGAGCGCCATGGCGTGGTCGTGCACCACCCAGCCCTTGGCCTGGGCGATCAGGTTCTGGCGCTTTTCGATCTCGGGGTCGTAGAACTCCTCGACCTTGCCGCAGGCGGTGCAGACGAAGTGGTCGTGGTGCTGGCCCTCGTTCAGTTCGTAAACGGCCTTGCCGCTCTCGAAATTGCTGCGGATCAGAATGCCGGCCTGCTCGAACTGCGTGAGCACGCGGTACACGGTGGCCAGCCCGATGTCCGAGCGCTCGTCCAGCAGCACGCGGAATACGTCTTCGGCCGTCATGTGGCGCTGGGCGCCCTTCTGGAAGATCTCCAGGATCTTCAGCCGGGGCAGCGTGGCCTTGAGGCCGGTGCTTTTGAGTTCGTCGATGTTCGTCATGACAAGGTCTTTCGTGTGCCAGGGCGAAACCATGGATACCGGCGGCTTGCGCGCAAGGCCCAGAAGATCCAGCCGCTACAATGGGCCGGATCATATCCCCTATGCATAAACCCATGTTTGCACCCGCCCGTTGGGGCGCCCGCTGGGGCGCCATTGTGTTGATTGGTGCCGGGATGGCCGGCTGCGCGGGCACCGGCAGTCGCCTGGCCGGCATGGTCACGCCCTACAAGGTGGACGTGGTGCAGGGCAACTTCATCTCGCGCGAGCAGGTGCAGATGTTGCAGCCTGGCATGGGCCGCCAGCAGGTGCGTGAGATCCTGGGCACACCCCTCATGGTGAGCGTGTTCCACTCCGACCGCTGGGAATACGTCTTCACCCTCAAGCGCCCCGATTTCGAGGTGCAGACGCGCAAGCTCACCGTGTTCTTCAAGGACAACGTGATGGAGCGTGTCGAAGGCGACGAGATGCCCACCGAGGCCGAGTTCGTGGCCTCGCTCTCCACCAAGGTGTCCAAGCCCAAGGTGCCGCAGCTTGAGGCCACCGAGGCGCAGCTCGCGCGCTTTCCCAAGGCGGAGCCGGCCGCCGAGCCGGCCGCCGCGCCCGCTCTGCCACCCGCCACGAGCTATCCGCCGCTGGAATCTCCGCGCCGTTGAAAGCGGCCGGTGCGCTCGCTGCAGCGTGTCGCGCTGGACGCAGCAGAACCGCCCCCTGTTTGGATTGCGAACTGACATGACCTCTTCCTCCTCCGCACCCCGCCGTGTGGCCGTGGCCGGCGCTTCTGGCCGCATGGGCCGCATGCTCATCGAGGCGATTCAGGCGAGCGACGGCTGCGTGCTGGCCGGTGCGCTGGACCAGCCCGGCAACCCCGCCGTGGGCACGGACGCCGCCGCGTTTTTGGGGCGCGCGAGCGGTGTGGTCATCACCGCTGACCTGCGCGAGGGGCTCAAGGACGCCGACGTGCTGATCGACTTCACGCGCCCCGAGGGCACGCTGGCCCACCTGGCCGTGTGCGCGGAACTCGGCGTGCAGATGGTCATCGGCACCACGGGCTTTTCCGATGCGCAGAAGGCGCAGATCGAGGCCGCCGCGCAGAAGGTGGGCATCGTGTTCGCGCCCAACATGAGCGTGGGCGTGAACGTCACGCTCAAGCTGCTGCAGATGGCCGCGCAGGCGCTGCGCACGGGCTATGACATCGAGATCATCGAGGCGCACCACAAGCACAAGGTGGACGCCCCCTCGGGCACGGCGCTGAAGATGGGCGAAGTGATTGCCGAGGCGCAGGGCACGCGGCTCGCCGACCGTGCCGTGTACGAGCGCTACGGCCACACGGGCGAGCGCAAGGCAGACACCATTGGCTTTGCCACCGTGCGCGGCGGCGACATCGTGGGCGACCACACGGTGCTGTTCGCCGGGACGGGTGAGCGGGTGGAGATCTCGCACAAGTCCAGCAGCCGCGCCGGCTACGCCCAGGGCAGCCTGCGCGCGGTGGGCTTCCTGGCCACGCAGCGCGCGGGCCTGTTCGACATGTTCGACGTGCTGAACCTCAAGTAACCTGCCCATGGACAGCCTGCACTGGTTGCGTCAGGGTGATGCGGTCACGCAGGCGTCGGCGCTGCTGCTGCTGGCCATGTCGGTTGCCAGCTGGGTGGTGATTTTCTGGAAGCTGCGCCTGATGCGGCGCGCCCATGTGGACGTGCCGCGCAGCACGGCCGCGTTCTGGCAGGCGCCGTCGCTGGCCGCGGCGGCCGAGCGTCTGCCCGCCTTTGACCGTGAAGGGCTGGTGCTGCCGCTGGTGCGTGCCGCGCAGCAGGTGGAGCAGGCCGGCGCGGCTACGCTGGCCGGGCAGGGCGGCCTGTCGCAGCGGCTCACGCGCGTGTTGCGCGATGCGCTGCATGGCGTGCTGGGCAAGCTGCAGTTCGGCCAGGTGCTGCTGGCCACCGTGGGCTCCACGGCGCCGTTCGTGGGGCTGCTGGGCACGGTGTGGGGCATCTACCATGCGCTCACGGCCATGGCCGGCGCGGGGCAGATCAGCATCGAGCGCGTCGCCGGCCCGGTGGGCGAAGCGCTCATCATGACGGCCGCGGGCCTCACGGTGGCGATCCCCGCCGTGCTGGCCTACAACTGGTTCGGGCGTGTCATCGGCCGCATCGAGGCCGACCTCGAAGGCTTTGCCCGCGACCTGCGCGAGCTGGTCATCGACACCAACGCCGCCGACTAGGGCCGGTAAACGCCATGGCATTCGGCCGACTGGAGCGCACCCCGGGCCCGCAGCCCATGAGCGAGATCAACGTCACACCGCTGGTGGACGTGATGCTGGTGCTGGTGGTGATCTTCATCCTGACCGCGCCGCTGCTGGCCAGCAGCATCCGGCTGGAGCTGCCGCGCGCCAAAGGCGCACAGCCGGGCACGCCCGCGCATGCCGTGATGCTGGTGGTGGACACCGCCGGCCAGGCCTACCTGGACGATGAGCCCGTGGGCGCCGATGCGCTGGCGCAGCGCCTGCGCCAGATCGCCGCCGAGGCGCCGGACACCGAGGTGCAACTGCGCGCCGATACCGCCGTGCCCTACGGCCGCGTGGTGGAGGTGATGGGGGCTGCCCATGCGGCGGGCCTGCAGCGCATTGGTTTCGTCACGCAGCCCACCGATGGGGCCGAGCAAGGCACTCAAAATTAGGAGCTGCTCGCGCTTGATGTGCGGGTGTTTGCGGTAGAAAAGGAGCTGAGAACGCCAGCTGGCAAGCGCTGGCAGCTCTTGTTTTTATGGCAATGCGGCCATGGCTGTTGGGGCGCCGGGGCGCAGTCCCGCGCGGATGTCGTTGCCCGTGGGGCTCTGGAACAGGTGCAGGCCGAACTCCGGCAGCACGGCGATCAGGTGGTCGAAGATGTCGCCCTGGATGGCTTCGTACTCCACCCAGGCGGTGGTGGCCGTGAAGCAGTACAGCTCCAGCGGCACCCCCTCGGCCGTGGGCTCCAGCGTGCGCACGATGAGCAGCATCTGCTGGTGGATGCGCGGGTGCGCGCGCACATAGGCCTCGCAGTAGGCGCGGAAGGTACCGATGTTGGTCAGGCGGCGCTGGTTGGCGGGCTCCAGCGCCTGTGCACCCAGCTGCGCCTGCAGGGCGGCGTTGGTCTGCTGCACGTCGCGCAGCTTGCCTTCCAGGTAGGGGCGCAGCAGCGCGATGCGCGACAGGCGCTCGATCTCCGCCTCGGTGAGAAAGCGGATCGAGTTCGTGTCCAGCCGCAACGCGCGGCGGATGCGCCGCCCGCCCGAGCTGAACATGCCGCGCCAGTTCTTGAAGCTCTCGCTCATCAGCCGCCAGGTGGGGATGGTGGTGATGGTCTTGTCCCAGTTCTGCACCTTCACGGTGTGCAGTGCGATGTCCACCACGAAGCCGTCCGCGCCCACCTGGGGCATCTCGATCCAGTCGCCCACGCGCAGCATGTCGTTGGACGACAGCTGCACGCCGGCGGTGAACGAGAGGATGGTGTCCTTGAACACCAGCATCAGCACCGCCGACATGGCGCCCAGGCCGGACAGCAGGATCAGTGGCGAGCGGTCCACCAGCGCCGCCACGATGACGATGGTGCCCACCAGCGCCAGCAGCAGCTTGCCCAGCTGCACATAGCTCTTGATCGAGCGCGTGGCCGTGGGCACGCCGTCCGGGGCCTGCTCATGCTCGTGCAGCACGGCGTCCAGCAGCGCGATCAGCGTCCGCACCAGCTGCAGCACGGTGAGCGCCACGGCCACGTTGCCGATCACTGCGGCCGCCACGGGGTGCACATGGGGCACGGCGCCAATGCCTGCCTGGATGACGAGCGACGGTGCCACATGCGCCAGACGCCGCAACACCTGGTCGTGCCAGAACACCCGCGCCCAGCGCGCGCCCAGGCGTTCGCGCAGGCGCGGCACGGTGTTCAGCAGCACGTATTGGGCGACGGACTGGAGGGCGAAGGCCAGCAGCACCAGGCCGCACAGGCCCAGGGCGGCCTGCAGCCAAGGATCCAGCTCGGCAATCAGCGGGGGCACGGACACAGGCAAGACAACTTTCCAGAAATGCAGGAAGCAGCCGGCCCAGGCGGGGCGGCCATGCAGGGGATGGGGGGATGAACGCCTAGAATTGGGCGCAGTACAGCCCATTGTGACCACTGCGCAGGTGCGCGGTTCTCCTTTTCCCAGCTTCCATGCAAGACAAATACAACCACACCGAGGTGGAGCGCGCCGCGCATGCCCACTGGAATGCCAACGACGCCTACCGCGTGACCGAGGACCAGGCCAAGCCCAAGTTCTACGCCTGCTCCATGCTGCCCTACCCCAGCGGCAAGCTGCACATGGGCCATGTGCGCAACTACACCATCAATGACATGCTCACGCGCAGCCTGCGCATGAAGGGCCACAACGTCCTCATGCCCATGGGCTGGGATGCCTTCGGCCTGCCGGCCGAGAACGCCGCCCTCAAGAACGGCGTGCCGCCCGCGCAGTGGACCTACGACAACATCGCCTACATGAAGAAGCAGATGCAGGCGATGGGGCTGGCCATCGACTGGAGCCGCGAGATCGCCACCTGCGACCCCGACTACTACAAGTGGAACCAGTGGCTGTTTTTGAAGATGCTGGACAAGGGCATCGCCTACCGCAAGACCCAGGTCGTGAATTGGGACCCGGTGGACCAGACCGTGCTGGCCAACGAGCAGGTGATCGACGGGCGCGGCTGGCGCACCGGCGCGCTGGTGGAAAAGCGCGAGATCCCCGGCTACTACCTGAAGATCACCGACTACGCGCAGGAGCTGCTGGACCATGTGCAGATCGGCAACGAGAAGGCCACGCTGACCGGCTGGCCCGACAAGGTGCGGCTGATGCAGGAGAACTGGATCGGCAAGTCGGCGGGCGTGCGCTTTGCGTTCCCGCACGACATCCGCAACGCCGCGGGCGAGCGGATCCAGGACGGCAAGCTGTACGTGTTCACCACGCGCGCCGACACCATCATGGGCGTGACGTTCTGCGCCGTCGCGCCCGAGCACCCGCTGGCCCAGCACGCCGCGGCGTCCAACGCCGGGCTGGCGGCCTTCATCGAGGAATGCAAGAAGGGCGGCACGACCGAGGCCGAGCTGGCCCTGAAGGAAAAAGAGGGCATGCCCACGGGCCTGTTCGTCACCCACCCGCTCACCGGCGAGCAGGTCGAGGTGTGGGTGGGCAACTACGTGCTCATGAGCTACGGCGACGGCGCCGTCATGGGCGTGCCCGCGCACGACGAGCGCGACTTTGCCTTCGCGCTCAAGTACCAGTTGCCCATCAAGCAAGTGGTGCTGGTGGACGGCGAGACCTTCGACTTCCACCAGTGGCAGGACTGGTACGGTGACAAGGAGCGCGGCGTCACCATCAATTCCGACAACTTCAGCGGCCTGTCGTACCAGGACGCCGTGGCCGCCGTGGCCCATGCGCTGGCCGAGAAGGGCCTGGGCGAGCTCAAGACCACCTGGCGCCTGCGCGACTGGGGCATCAGCCGCCAGCGCTACTGGGGCACGCCGATCCCCATCATCCACTGCGAGAGCTGCGGCGCCGTGCCCGTGCCCGAGAAGGACCTGCCCGTGGTGCTGCCGCAGGACCTGGTGCCCGACGGCAGCGGCAACCCGCTGGCCAAGTGCGAGGCCTTCCTGAAGGTGGACTGCCCCTGCTGCGGCAAGCCCGCGCGCCGCGAGACCGACACCATGGACACCTTCGTGGACTCGTCCTGGTACTTCATGCGCTACTGCGACCCGAAGAACCGCGACGCCATGGTGGCGGGCGGCACCGACTACTGGATGCGCGACCAGAAGGTCGCCACCGGCGGCAGCGGCATGGACCAGTACATCGGCGGCATCGAACACGCCATCCTGCACCTGCTGTATGCGCGCTTCTGGACCAAGGTGATGCGTGACCTGGGGCTGGTGAAGGTGGACGAGCCCTTCACCAAGCTGCTCACGCAAGGCATGGTGCTGAACCACATCTACAGCCGCCGCACGGCCAAGGGCGCCAAGGACTACTTCTGGCCGCACGACGTGGAGCACGTCTACGACGAGGCCGGCAAGATCGTTGGCGCCAAGCTCAAGAACCCCGCCGAGAGCGGCGACGGCCTGCTGCCCGTGGGCACGCCCATCGACTACGAGGGCGTGGGCACGATGTCCAAGTCCAAGAACAACGGCGTGGACCCGCAGCAGCTCATCGAGAAGTACGGCGCCGACACCGCGCGCCTGTACACCATGTTCACCGCGCCGCCCGAGCTGACGCTGGAGTGGAACGACGCCGCCGTGGAAGGCAGCTACCGCTTCCTGCGCCGCGTGTGGAACTTCGGCGTGAAGCTCTCCGCCATCGACAAGGACGCGGCCCTGGCCAGCGTGGCGGGCGCCGCCAGCCTGAAGGACGTGCAGTTCGGCAAGGAAGCCAAGGCGCTGCGCCTGGAGATCCACACCGTGCTCAAGCAGGTGGACTACGACTACCAGCGCATGCAGTACAACACCGTGGTCTCCGGCGCGATGAAGATGATCAACGCGCTGGAGGACTTCAAGGCCACGGACAGCGCCGGCGCCCAGGTGGCGCTGATCGAGGGCTTCGGCATCCTGCTGCGCGTGCTGTACCCGGCCACGCCGCACATCGCCCATGTGCTGTGGGACGAGCTGGGCTACGCGGGCACCCTGGGCGACCTGCTGGACGCCGCCTGGCCCCAGGTGGACCCCGACGCCCTGGTGCAGGACGAGCTGGAGCTGATGCTGCAGGTCAACGGCAAGCTGCGCGGCGCGATCCGCGTGGCCGCCTCGGCCGACAAGGCCGCCATCGAGCAGGCGGCCCTGGCGAGCGAGGACTTCCAGAAGTTCGCCGAGGGCAAGGCGCCCAAGAAGGTCATCATCGTGCCCGGCCGCCTGGTCAACGTCGTCGTCTGAGAGCCCTCCCGCCATGCACAAGCGCACCCTGCTCACCGCCCTGGCCCTGTCGCCGCTGGCCGCCCTCACCGCCTGCGGCTTTCGCCTGCGCGGCGCGCCGCAGTTCGCCTTCCGGTCCCTGTACGTGCAGGCGCAGCCCGGCTCGCCGCTGGCACGCGAGCTGATCCGCACGCTGCAGGGTGCGGGCGGGGACCTCGTGGTGCTGACGGCGCCCGCGCAGCTGCCCCAGGCCGAGGCGATCCTGGACGTGCTGTCCGAGCAGCAGGAGCGCGTGGTGGTGGGCCTGAACGCCTCGGGCCAGGTGCGCGAGCTGCAGCTGCGCCAGCGCGTGCGCATCCGCCTGCGCGGCCAGCAAGGCCAGGAATGGATCGCCGACACCGAGCTGCTGCAACAGCGCGACATCAGCTACAACGAAACCGTCGCCCTTTCCAAGGAAGGCGAGGAGGCCATGCTGTTTCGCAACATGCGCACCGACCTCGTGCAACAGCTGATGCGCCGCCTGGCGGCAGTGAAATCGCTGTAACGCTCCTTATTTAATAGCTGTTTGCGCTTACTGCACGGGCGCTAGCGGCATATTTTTTACTAGAACAGGCCGCATGCAAATCGCTTTGAACCAGCTCGGTGCGCAGCTGCACAAAGGCCTGCGCCCGCTCTACACGCTGCACGGCGACGAGGCGCTGTTGCAGCAGGAGGCGCTGGACGCCATCCGCGCCGCGGCACGTGCGCAGGGCTATACCGAGCGCAGCAGCTTCACCGTGGCCGGCGCGCATTTCGACTGGAGCGGTGTGCTGGCCGCGGGCGGGTCGTTGAGCCTGTTCGCCGACAAGCAGATCGTGGAGATCCGCATCCCCTCGGGCAAGCCCGGCAAGGACGGCGCCGCCGCGCTGCAGCAGATGGCTGCCGCCGCGCCGGGCAACGACAGCACGCTCACCGTGGTGGTGCTGCCGCGCCTGGACAAGGCCACGCGCACGGGCGCGTGGTTCGCGGCACTCGAAGCGCACGGCGCCACGGTGCAGATCGACCCCGTGGAGCGCGCCCAGCTGCCCGCCTGGATCGCCCAGCGCCTGGCCGCGCAAGGCCAGCGCGTGGTCGCGGGCGAAGAGGGGCAGCGCACGCTGCAGTTCTTCGCCGACCGGGTGGAGGGCAACCTGCTGGCCGCGCACCAGGAGATCCAGAAGCTCGCGCTGCTGCACCCCGAGGGGGAACTCACCTGGGCGCAGGTCGAAGCGGCCGTGCTCAACGTGGCGCGCTACGACGTGTTCAAGCTGTCCGAGGCGGTGCTTTCCGGCCAGGTGGCGCGCGTGCAGCGCATGCTGGACGGCCTGCAGGCCGAGGGCGAGGCCGAGGTGCTGGTGCACTGGGCGCTGGCCGAGGACATTCGCGCCCTCAAGCGCGTGAAAGACGCCATGAACGCCGGCAAGCCCCTGCCCATGGCCCTGCGCGAGAACCGCGTCTGGGGCGCGAAGGAGCGGTTGTTCGAGCGCCTGCTGCCCCAGGCCAGCGACGCCGCCCTGGCGCGGCTGCTGCAGTCCGCCCACACGGTGGACGGCATCGTCAAGGGCCTGAAGGCGCCCGACTGGCCACAGGACGGCTGGCAGGCGCTCTCGCGGCTGGCGCTGCAGATGTGCAAGCTGGCGCGCTGAGATTGCAAGGAAAATATGGCTCTGGCGCTCATGGGATAAGCGCTAGCAGCTATTGATTCAGGAGTGTTGGGCGACCAGCGCCGCACGCGCCTTGTCCGCCCACTGCTGCAGCTGGTCCACCAGGGCCTGGTGGCTGAAGGAGCAGCTCTCCTCGGTGAACAGCGCGCCGGCCTCCAGCCGGTCCAACAGGCCCAGCAGCACCTCGCCATAGCGCGGGGGCAGTGCGGCCAGCAGCACGGCGTGGCCGCGCGCGGCGGCGCTGAAGGCGTGGTTGCTGATGCGCTGCTCGCGCAGGGCGTGCAGGTCGGCCTGCAGGTTGTCGAGCTGGTGGGTGGCGAGTTCGGCGGTCATGGCGAGGGCACGGAGGGTGGCAAAGGCCTCAAGCGTAGCCGGAGTCCCCCGGCCAGCGTGGCGGCGGCGAACTGCGTCAGAATCACGCCCATGAACGCGCTGAACATCGCTGAATACACGCACACGCTTGGTTTGCAGGCAAAAACGGCCTCCGCCCAAATGGCGCGCGCGCCGGCAGCTATCAAAAACAATGCATTGCTGGCCCTGGCGCGGCTGCTGCGCCAGAACGTGGACGCCCTGCAGGGGGACAATGCCCGCGACCTGGAGCGCGCCCGCACCGCCGGCCTGGCTGAGCCCATGGTGGACCGCCTCAAGCTGACCCCCAAGGTGTTGCAGACCTGCGCCCAGGGCTGCGAGCAGCTGGCGGCCATGCCGGACATCATTGGCGAGATCATCGGGATGAAGCAGCAGCCCAGCGGCATCCGCGTGGGGCAAATGCGCGTGCCGATTGGCGTGTTCGGCATGATTTATGAAAGCCGCCCCAATGTGACCATCGAGGCCGCCAGCCTGTCCATCAAGAGCGGCAACGCCTGCATTTTGCGCGGCGGCTCCGAGGCCATCGACTCCAACAAGGCGCTGGCCAAACTGGTGCAGCTGGCGCTGGCCGAGGCCGGCCTGCCCGAGCATGGCGTGCAGCTGGTGCAGACCACCGACCGCGAGGTGGTGGGCCAGCTGATCGCCATGCCGGCGTACGTGGACGTGATCATTCCGCGCGGCGGCAAGGGGTTGATCGAGCGCATCAGCGCGGGCGCGAAGGTGCCCGTCATCAAGCACCTGGACGGCAACTGCCACACCTATGTCGATGACCCCTGCGACATCGCCATGGCGGTGAAGGTGGCCGACAACGCCAAGACCCAGAAGTACAGCCCGTGCAACGCCAGCGAGGGCCTGCTGGTGGCGCGCGGCGTGGCAGCGCAATTCCTGCCGCAGATCGGTGCCGTCTACGCCGCCAAGGGCGTGGAGATGCGCGGCTGCCCCGAGGCGCTGGCCATATTGCGCGCCGTTCCGGGCGTGCAGCTGGCCGAGGCCACCGAGGCCGACTGGAGCGAGGAATACCTGGCCCCCATCATCAGCGTGAAGGTGGTGGCAGGCGTGGATGAGGCCATCGCGCACATCAACCGCTACGGCAGCCACCACACGGACGCGATCCTCACGCGCGACCACATGCACGCACAGCAGTTCCTGCGCGACGTGGATTCCGCCAGCGTGATGGTCAATGCCAGCACGCGCTTTGCCGACGGCTTCGAGTACGGGCTGGGCGCCGAGATCGGCATCAGCACCGACAAGTTCCACGCGCGCGGCCCGGTGGGCATCGAGGGCCTGACGTCGCTCAAGTGGGTGGTGTTGGGTGAGGGAGAGGTGCGGACTTGATGGGGTTGCTGCTAATTTGATAGCTGCTGGCGCCCGTCAACATTGGGATTGAGGCCAATTTCGCATGAAGATCATCATCCTGGGAGCGGGGCGCGTGGGCTACAGCGTGGCCGACAGCCTGGTGTCGGAGGAGAACGACATCACCGTCATCGACACCGACGCCGAGCGGCTGCGCGACCTGGAGGCGCGGTTTGACCTGCGCGGGGTGGTGGGCAACGGCATCGACCCCCAGGTGCTGGCCGAGGCCGGCGCGCGCGACACCGACCTGCTGATCGCCTGCGCCGCGCAGGACGAGACCAACCTGGTGTGCTGCAAGGTCGCGCAGCTGATGTTCAACATCCCCACGCGCATCGCGCGCGTGCGCTCGTCGGGCCTGGAACTGGAGCGCAACCAGGCGCTGCTGGGCAAGGAGGGCTTTGGCGTGGACCGCGTCATCTGTCCCGAGGAATCGCTCACGCGCTACATCGGCAAGCTGGTGGAATACCCCGAGGCGCTGCAGGTGCGCGAATTCGCGGGCGGGCGCGCCTGCCTGGTGTCGGTGCGCGCGCGCCCCGGCGCGCCCATGGTGGGCATGCGCATCGCCACCATGCGCGAAACCGCGCCCGACGTTGCCATGCGCATCGTGGCCATCTACCGGCGCTTTCCCGACGAGCCCGACCGCTTCCTGCCCTGCGACGGCGCCACGCGTGTGGAGCCGGGTGACGAGGTGTTCGTGCTGGCCGCGCGCGAGCAGATCCCGCAGGTGCTGGCCGCGCTGCACCGCCACCATGGGCACCCGGCGCGGCCCGTGCGCCGCATCATGATTGCAGGCGGCGGGCGCGTGGGCCTGCGGCTGGCGCGCCAGTTGGCCCAGCGGGGGGGCTTTCACATCAAGGTGGTGGAGGAAAGTGCCGAGCGCTGCGTGGCGCTGGCGGCCGAGTTGCCCTCCGACATCCTCGTGCTGCAGGGCGACGCCACCGACGAGGACCTGCTGGGCGACGAGAGCATCGAGGAGGTGGACCTCTTCCTCGCGCTCACCGACGACGACGAGGACAACATCATGGCCAGCCTGCTGGCCAAGCGCATGGGCGCGAGCCGCGTGCTGGCGCTCATCAACCGCCGCACCTATGCCGACCTGATGCACGGCACGCAGATCGATATTGCGCTGTCGCCCGCGCAGGCCATGCTGGGCGAGCTGCTGGCCTATGTGCGGCGCGGCGACGTGCAGGCAGTGCACAGCCTGCGCCGCGGCGTGGCCGAGGCGCTGGAGATCGTGGCCCGCGGCGACCGCAAGAATTCGCGCGTGGTGGGCCGCAAGGTCAGCGAGATCCACCTGCCCGCCGAGGTGCACATGGGCCTGATCGTGCGCGGTCTGCCCGAGGACGGTGGCGAGCCGCCGGCCGACGCACCGCCCCAGGTCATCATTCCGCGCAGCCACACCGTGATCGAGAGCAACGACCACGTGGTGTTCTTCCTGCCCCACAAGCGGCTGGTGCGCGAAGTGGAAAAGCAGTTCCGCGTGAGCGCCACCTTCTTCTGATCGGCAGGAGCCGCGATGTCCGACGTCCTGTCCGTCATGCGCGTACTCGGTGCCCTGCTGGCACTGTTTGCCGTGTCCATGGGGGTGCCGCTGGCGGCGTCGCTGTGGGCGCGGGAGGGCCTGTGGCAGCACTACGCCACGGCCATCGCCGTCACATCCATGGCCAGCGCGCTGCTGTGGGGCGGCCTGCGCGCGCACAAGCGCGAACTGCTGCCGCGCCACGGCGTGATGCTGGTGTCGGTGGTGTGGGGAATCCTGCCGCTGTTCGCGGCGCTGCCGCTGCTGCTGGTGATGCACGCCATCGGCCGGCCGCTGTCGTTCACGCATGCCTACTTCGAATCGGTGTCGGGCCTCACCACCACCGGCGCCACGGTGCTGGCCGAGCTGGATCGGCTCCCCCTGTCGGTGAACATGTGGCGCACGTTCATGCAGTGGATCGGCGGCATGGGCATCCTGATTCTTGCGGTGGCGGTGCTGCCGCTGCTGGGGGTGGGCGGCAGCCAGCTCTTCAAGGCCGAGGCTGCGGGCCCGGTGAAAGACACCAAGCTCACCCCGCGCATGACCGAGACGGCCAAGGGGCTGTGGGGCGTGTACGTGGTGTTCTCGCTGGTGTGCGCGCTCGCGTTCTGGCTGGGCGGCATGACGCCGCCGGACGCGATCATGCACATGTTCGCCACCGTCAGCCTGGGCGGGCTGTCGCCGCACGATGCGAGCTTTGCCTACTTCGAGTCGCCGCTGCTGGAAACCATCGCCCTGGTTTTCATGCTGTGCGCCAGCTGCAACTTCGCGCTGTACTTCATCGCGCTGCGCAAGGGCAACTGGCGGGGCTTCTGGCGTGACCCCGAGATGCGCGCCACGATCACCGCGCTGCTGGGCGGCGGGCTGTTGGTGGCGCTGCTGCTGTGGGTCAAGGGCGTGTACGACCCGCTGCAGGCGCTGCGCCACGGCATGTTCAACGTGGTGTCGGTGGCCACGACCACGGGCTTTGCCACCACCGACTACCTGGGCTGGCCGGTGTTCGCGCCCGTGTTCATGCTGCTGCTGTCGGGTGTGGCCACCAGCGCCGGGTCCACGGGCGGCGGCATCAAGATGGTGCGCATGCTGATCCTGCTGAAGCAGGCGCGCCGCGAGATGACGCGCATCGTGCACCCGCGTGCGGTGCAGCCCGTGCGCCTGGGCGACCGCGTGGTGGACAACCGCATGATCTTCTCGGTGCTGGCCTTCATGCTGGTCTACGGCGCCACAGTGATCACGCTGAGCATGGTGCTGCTGCTGACCGACCTGGACATGGTGACCGCCTTCTCGGCCGTGCTGGCCAGCGTGCACTGCATGGGGCCGGGGCTGGGAATGCTGGGGCCGGCCTCCAACTTCGCGGTGCTCACCGACTTCCAGCTCTGGGTCTGTACGCTGGCCATGCTGCTGGGACGCCTGGAGATCCTGAGCTTCATGGCCCTGCTCACGCCCGCATTCTGGCGGCGCTAGGGCGCACGTGGCCTTCCCTACAATCGTCGCCAACCTCTTTCCGTCTCCCATTTGAGGGCTCTTCATGGTTCCCCACCTCATCACCGCGCTCACCGGGCCAATCAACGAGTTGGAGCAGCGCATCCTCGACTCCATGCCAGCCATCGAGCGCTGGTTCCGTCTGGAGTGGATGGAACACACGCCGCCGTTCTACTCGTCGGTGGACATCCGCAACGCGGGGTTCAAGCTGGCGCCGGTGGACACCAACCTGTTCCCGGGCGGCTGGAACAACCTCACCAATGAAATGCTGCCGCTGGCGGTGCAGGCGGCCATGGCGGCCATCGAAAAGATCTGCCCCGAAGCGCGCAACCTCTTGATCATTCCCGAGAACCATTCGCGCAACACCTTCTACCTGGCGAACGTGGCGCAGCTGGTGCGCATCTTCAACATGGCCGGGCTGAACGTGCGCGTGGGCTCCATCAGCCCCGAGATCAAGAAGACCACCACCATCACGCTGCCCCATGGCGAGACCGTGACGCTGGAGCCGGTGATCCGCAGCAAGCGCCGCCTGGGGCTGAAGAACTTCGACCCCTGCACCATCTTGCTCAACAACGACCTGTCGGCCGGCCCGCCGGGCATTCTGGAGGAGCTGTACGAGCAGTACCTGCTGCCACCGCTGCATGCGGGCTGGAGCGTGCGCAGAAAGAGCCGCCACTTCCAGAGCTACGAGGAGGTGGCCAAACGCTTTGGCAAGATGCTGGGCATCGATCCCTGGCTCATCAATCCGCTGTTCAGCCGCTGCGAGGGCGTGGACTTCAACGAAGGCACGGGCATGGAGGAGCTGCGCAGCGCCGTGGACGCCACGCTGGCCAAGGTGCGCCGCAAGTACAAGGAATACGGCATCAACGAAAAGCCGTTCGTGGTCGTGAAGGCCGACAACGGCACCTACGGCATGGGCATCATGACGGTGCGCGACGCCAAGGAACTGGACGGGCTGAATCGCAAGACCAAGAACAAGATGGCCGTGATCAAGGACGGCCAGGTCGTGCATGACGTGATCGTGCAGGAGGGCGTGCTCACCCAGGAGCGCGTGCACGAAGCGGTGGCCGAGCCGGTGGTCTACATGATGGACCGCTACGTGGTCGGGGGGTTCTACCGCATGCATGCCGAACGCGGCGTGGACGAGAACCTGAACATCCCCGGCGCGAGTTTCGTGCCGCTGGCGTTCGAGCACAGTACCCATCTGCCGCAGCCCGGTGCGCGTCCGGGCGCCAGTGCCCCCAACCGCTTTTACATGTACGGCGTCATCGCCCGCTTGGCGATGCTCGCGGCCAGCTACGAGCTGGAGGCCACGGACCCCGAGGCCGAGGTGTACGACTGATGCGCCGGATGTGCCGCCCTGCAGTTGCTGCATTGCAACATAGGCGGTACCCCGTATGTGCCCGAAGCGGGGGCGGCGCACAATGGCGCTCCTTTGGCATCCCCCGTGGCCGCTGAGGCAGCAGCCCGGACCTGTTCACCGTGCAAACCTCCAAATCGTCGTTAGCAGCGCTCACCCTGGGCGCGATCGGCGTCGTCTATGGCGACATCGGCACCAGCGTGCTGTATGCGGTCAAAGAGGTCTTCGGCTCCGGCCATGTGCCTTTCACGCATGCCAACGTGTACGGCGTGCTGTCCGTGCTGTTCTGGACGCTCACCGTGATCGTCTCGCTCAAGTACGTGGTGCTGGTGCTGCGCGCGGACAACCATGGCGAAGGCGGCCTCATCGCCATGCTGGCGCTGGCGTCGCAAGCGGTGAAGGACCGGCCGCGCCTGCGCGGCTGGCTGCTGGGCCTGGGCATCTTCGGCACGTCCCTGTTCTATGGCGACGGCGTGATCACGCCGGCGATCTCCGTGCTTTCGGCCATCGAGGGCCTGGAGGTGGTGTCGCCGCATTTCGGCAAGGCGGTGATTCCGCTCACGCTCGTGGTGCTGTTCGGGCTGTTCGCCGTGCAAAAGCGCGGCACGGCGGGGGTGGGCCGCTACTTCGGCCCGGTGACGCTGGTCTGGTTTTCTACGATCGCAGCCCTGGGCGTGCCGCACATCGTGGGCCATCCGGAGATCCTCGGCGCCCTGAGCCCGCACCATGCACTGGGCTTCATACTGGGCAACCCGGGCATCAGCTTCATCATCCTGGGCGCGGTGGTGCTGTGCGTCACCGGCGCAGAGGCGCTGTACGCCGACCTGGGACATTTCGGCAAGCGCCCCATCCGCCTGGCGTGGTTCAGTGTGGCCATGCCGGCCCTCACGATCAACTACTTCGGCCAGGGCGCGCTGCTGCTGGCCGAGCCATCCGCCGTCAAGAACCCGTTTTACATGATGGCGCCCGACTGGGCGCTGGTGCCGTTGGTGGTGCTGGCCACCATGGCCACGGTGATTGCGTCGCAGGCGCTGATCACCGGCGCGTTCAGCGTGACCAAGCAGGTCATCCAGCTGGGATACCTGCCGCGGCTGAACATCCAGCACACCAGCGTGCGCGAGACGGGCCAGATCTATCTACCGTTTGTGAACTGGAGTCTGTTCGTCGCCATCGTGTTGGCGGTGGTCATGTTCCGCAACAGCAGCAACCTGGCGGCCGCCTATGGCATCGCGGTGACGCTGGACATGCTGATCACCACGGTGCTCACCTTCTTCGTGATCCGCTATGGCTGGGGCTATCCGCTGGCGCTGTGCGTGGCCACCACGGGCTTCTTCTTTGTCGTGGACCTGGCGTTCTTCAGCTCCAACCTGCTCAAGCTGCTGCAGGGGGGCTGGTTCCCGCTGATGATCGGGGGGCTGGTGTTCACGCTCATGATGACCTGGAAGCGCGGACGCGAGTTGCTCAACGACAAGCTGCGCGAGGACTCCATAGGCCTGCAGGACTTCCTGGCCTCGGTGCAGGCCAACCCGCCCATGCGCGTGGACGGCACGGCGGTGTTCCTGAGCGCCGAGGCGGGCGTGGTGCCCAATGCACTGCTGCACAACCTCAAGCACAACAAGGTGCTGCACCGCCAGAACCTGTTCGTTACCGTGCGTTACCACGAGACCCCCTGGATCGGCCTGGACCAGCGCCTGCAGGTGGCGCCGTTGGGAGGCGACTGCTGGCAGGTCACCGTGAACTACGGCTTCAAGAATGAACTGGACCTGCCCAGCGCGCTGCGCCTGATGCACGGCCGCGGCTGCGAACTGGAAACCATGAGCACCAGCTATTTCCTCTCGCGCGACGTGGTCGTGCCTACCATCGGCAGCGGCATGGCGCCGTGGCGCGAAAAGCTGTTTGCGCAGATGCACCACAACGCCAGCGGGGTGGCGGCTTTCCTGCACCTGCCCAGCAACGCCGTCGTGGAGTTGGGCTCCAAGGTCGAGATCTGATTGGGCTGGCGGGTTTGTAAGGTTTTTGGCCTCCAGCGCTTAGCTGGCAAGCGCGAGCAGCTATATATTTTGATGAAGCAGGACAGTGGTTGCGCCAAGAGCAATGCCACAATCCGCCGCCATGCAGTTTTTCAAAGACCTGAGCCTGTCCGCATTCACCGCCGGTTTCGTGGCTGTGCTGGTAGGGTTCACCAGTTCGGTCGCCATCGTGTTCCAGGCGGCGCAGGCGTTCGGGGCAACGCCCGAGCAGATCACCTCCTGGATGTGGGCGCTGGGCCTGGGCATGGGACTGTGCTCGCTGATTCCCTCGCTCATCCTGCGCCAGCCGGTCATGGTGGCCTGGTCCACGCCCGGTGCAGCGGTGCTCGCCACCGCCGGCCTGGCCGGCTTCAGCATGGGCGAGGCGGTCGGCGCCTTCATGGTGTGTGCCTTGCTCATCACCCTGGCCGGAGTGACGGGTTGGTTCGAGCGCGTGATGAACCGTATTCCCATGGAACTGGCGTCGGCGCTGCTGGCCGGCGTGCTGGCGCGCTATGGCATGCAGGCCTTCGCAGCCGTGCAGACCGCGCTGCCGCTGGTGCTGGTCATGCTGGCGTCCTACTTGTTTGCACGGCGGCTGCTGCCCCGCTATGCGGTTGTGCTCACGCTGGTGGCAGGCGTTGCCTGGGCCGCAGGCAATGGCCAGATGCGCTGGTCCGCGGTGCACTGGGCGCTGGCCACACCGGTCTTCACCACGCCGCAGTTCAGCCTACAGGCGCTCATGAGCCTGGCGCTGCCGCTGTTCATCGTGACCATGGCGTCGCAGAACCTTCCGGGTGTGGCCGTCATGCGGGCCACCGGATACCAACTGCCGGTGTCGCGGCTGATCACCCTGACGGGCCTGGCCACCCTGGTGCTGGCACCGTTCGGCGCCTTTGCCCTCAACTTCAGCGCCATCACCGCAGCGATCTGCATGGGGCCCGAGGCGCACCCCGACCGCGCGCGGCGGTACACCGCCGCCGCATCGTGCGGGCTGCTGTACATCGCAGTGGGCATCTTTGGTGCGGTGGTCACGGGGCTGCTGACGGCGTTTCCACAGGAGCTGGTGGTGGCCATCGCTGGGCTGGCGCTGTTGGGCGCCATCGGAGGAGGGCTGGCGTCTGCGCTGCAGGCCGAAGCGCATCGGGAGGCGGCGTTGATCACTTTTCTGGTGACGTTGAGCGGTGTCACCATAGTCGGGATCGGATCGGCGTTTTGGGGGGTGGTCGCCGGCAGCATCGCGCTATTTGTGCAACAGTATGGACGCCCGCGCGCGCCCCAGGCGCCGCGCTAGGGGCATAGCCCTCTGCAATACAGCCCGTGCATTCCATGAATCTCCTCATCGTCGCCGACCCCATCGAGCAATTCAAGATCTACAAGGACACGACCTTCGCGATGATGCGCGAGGCGCAGCGCCGCGGCCACCGGCTCGCGGTCTGCGAGCCCCGGCACATCCACTGGTTGCGCGGTGGTCGGGTCACGGCGCGGGTGCGCGACATCACTCTTACGGGCCACGCGGAGAACTGGTTTACTGCGGGCGAACTCCGCTTGGCGGCACTGGCGGACTTCGGCGCCGTGCTCATGCGCAAGGATCCTCCGTTCGACAGTGAGTATTTCTATGCCACGCACCTATTGGAGCAGGCCGAGCGTGAAGGCGCTCGGGTGTTCAACAAGCCGCGTGCTTTGCGGGACCATCCGGAAAAACTGGCCATTCTGGAGTTTCCGCAGTTCATCGGCCCCACG
>NZ_CP053553.1:3570000-3710000 GCF_013154915.1 Diaphorobacter sp. JS3050 | reverse complement strand
ATTGAAGTCCCAGTAAACGGCGGCCGTAACTATAACGGTCCTAAGGTAGCGAAATTCCTTGTCGGGTAAGTTCCGACCTGCACGAATGGCGTAACGATGGCCACACTGTCTCCTCCTGAGACTCAGCGAAGTTGAAATGTTTGTGATGATGCAATCTCCCCGCGGAAAGACGGAAAGACCCCATGAACCTTTACTGTAGCTTTGTATTGGACTTTGAACGGATCTGTGTAGGATAGGTGGGAGGCTTTGAAGTGAGGTCGCTAGATCTCATGGAGCCAACGTTGAAATACCACCCTGGTGCGTTTGAGGTTCTAACCTAGGTCCATTAGCTGGATCGGGGACAGTGCATGGTAGGCAGTTTGACTGGGGCGGTCTCCTCCCAAAGCGTAACGGAGGAGTTCGAAGGTACGCTAGTTACGGTCGGACATCGTGACGATAGTGCAATGGCATAAGCGTGCTTAACTGCGAGACTGACAAGTCGAGCAGATGCGAAAGCAGGACATAGTGATCCGGTGGTTCTGTATGGAAGGGCCATCGCTCAACGGATAAAAGGTACTCTGGGGATAACAGGCTGATACCGCCCAAGAGTTCATATCGACGGCGGTGTTTGGCACCTCGATGTCGGCTCATCTCATCCTGGGGCTGTAGTCGGTCCCAAGGGTATGGCTGTTCGCCATTTAAAGAGGTACGTGAGCTGGGTTTAAAACGTCGTGAGACAGTTTGGTCCCTATCTTCCGTGGGCGCTGCAGATTTGAGGAAGCCTGCTCCTAGTACGAGAGGACCGGAGTGGACACACCTCTGGTGTATCGGTTGTCACGCCAGTGGCATTGCCGAGTAGCTAAGTGTGGAAGAGATAACCGCTGAAAGCATCTAAGCGGGAAACTCGTTTCAAGATGAGATCTGCCGGGGCCTTGAGCCCCCTGAAGGGTCGTTGTAGACCACGACGTTGATAGGCTGGGTGTGGAAGTGCAGCAATGCATTAAGCTAACCAGTACTAATTGCCCGTGCGGCTTGACCCTATAACTTTGACTGCCAATCGCAGCTCAAGACTGTTATGCCAAGTACGCAATCAAATCCACGCTGATTCACAGACTCTATGAATTTGCTGTGCAGTCCTCACTGCTCAGCAACCCTTTATGCCTGATGACCATAGCAAGTTGGTACCACTCCTTCCCATCCCGAACAGGACAGTGAAACGACTTCGCGCCGATGATAGTGCGGGTTCCCGTGTGAAAGTAGGTCATCGTCAGGCTCTTACAGCCCAAACCGCCCTCCCACTACAACAGTGGGAGGGCGTTTTGCTTTTGGCTTGCACGGTCAACATCGGCCGGCGCACAGCATTCACAACTCCCAGTTGCCCTGTAGATCTGCAGCCAATTCGACCTGCCCCCCTTTAGACGTGCTAGTTGAAGAGTTGACGGTTTGGGCTCCTGCCGGTTTCAAAGACTGAATCGCCCCGGGATTCGCGGAGGCTGTTTGGTTTAAGTCAGGCCACCACCTCGGTGTTCTGACTGGCGAGTTGCCGGTAGTAGTTTGCCTCAGCCTCTGCAGGCGGGATATACCCGATGGGTTCGAGCAGGCGATGGTGGTTGAACCACGACACCCATTCGAGCGTTGCGAACTCCACGGCCTCCTTGGTTTTCCATTGCGCTCGGCGGTGAATCAGCTCGGCCTTGTAGAGGCCGTTGATGGTCTCGGCTAGGGCGTTGTCATAGCTGTCGCCCTTGCTGCCCACAGACGGCTCGATGCCGGCTTCTGCCAGTCGTTCGGTGTAGCGAATGCTGACGTACTGCGACCCTCTGTCCGAATGACAAACAAGGCTTCCATCGCGCTCCGGCTGCCGGGCATATAGAGCCTGCTCCAGCGCGTCGAGTACGAAGTCCGTTCGCATCGAACTGCTCACTCGCCAGCCGACGATACGCCTGGCAAACACATCGATGACGAAGGCCACGTACAGCCAGCCCTGCCAGGTCGAGACGTACGTGAAATCGCTGACCCACAACTGGTTCGGCCGCTCGGCACGGAACTGCCGATTCACTCGGTCCAGCGGACATGGCGCCCTGGAATCGCCAATCGTGGTGCGCACGACCTTGCCGCGCATCACGCCGCGCAGGCCCAGCCGGCGCATCAATCGCTCGACCGTGCAGCGGGCCACGGTCACGCCTTCGCGAGTCAGTTGCCGCCACACCTTGTCGGCGCCGTAGACCTGCATGTTGGCCTGCCAGACGCGCTGAATCTCCGGGACCATCACATCATCGCGCTGAGCCCGGATGCAGCGTTTGTGAGGCTCACGCAGCAGCGCCGCATGCCTTCGATATGCCGACGGGGCGACCTGCAAGACCTTGCAGAGCGGCTCGACCCCGAAGACATCGCGATGCTTGTCGATGAAATCCTTCAGGACTTGAGCCGGCGGTCGAGCTCCGCCTGGGCGAAAAACGCGCTGGCCAGCTTCAATATCTCGTTGGCCCGGCGCAGCTCCTTGACCTCGCGCTCCAGCTCCTTCATCCGCTGGGCCTCACTGGTCGTGATGCCTTCACGCACGCCAGTGTCGACCTCGACGCGTTTGACCCATTCGTACAGCGTCTGCGGCACGCATCCAATCTTCGGCGCGATGGACTCGATGGCCGCCCACGGCGACGGGTACTCCCCCCGGTGTTCCTGCACCATCCTCACCGCCCGCTCACGCACCTCGGGTGAGAACTTGTTCGACTTGCTCATGGCTCAATCCTCTCAGAGTGTTGAGCCTCCTCAAAACCCGGGGCGATTCACAGGCAGCAGCCCACTCAACCAACAGCCGCCCCTGAGCAACCTCTTGGAACTCAACGGCTAGCTCGCCAAACTGATGCCACCGACTGCATAAAGATCCGCCACGCCTAAAACAAAAAATAGTGATATCGACGCAAGGATCAAAAAGGCTGTATACTTCTAAATTCTTCGGAGGGGTGCCCGAGTGGCTAAAGGGGGCAGACTGTAAATCTGTTGGCTTACGCCTACACTGGTTCGAATCCAGTCCCCTCCACCAAATTGTGAGTTGAAGGCGTTGGACCGTACTTGCGCGAAATTCGGTCTTGCGGGAGTAGTTCAATGGTAGAACCCTAGCCTTCCAAGCTAATGACGCGGGTTCGATTCCCGTCTCCCGCTCCACGGTTTGGATAGGTTGGTTAAGAGGAGTTTGACTCCTTGTTGCCCATGTGGCTCAGTGGTAGAGCACTCCCTTGGTAAGGGAGAGGTCGCGGGTCCGATTCCCGCCATGGGCACCACAGTTTCAGGTGCGTCTCCGTTTGGGGTGCATCAATATTTGTCGTGTTGGTGTAGATTTTTTCGGAGTCGAAAAGATGGCAAAAGGTAAGTTTGAACGTACCAAGCCCCACGTGAACGTGGGCACGATCGGTCACGTGGACCATGGCAAGACGACGCTGACGGCGGCTATCGCCACGGTGCTGTCCAAGAAGTTCGGCGGCGAAGCCAAGGGCTACGACCAGATCGACAACGCCCCTGAAGAAAAGGCGCGCGGCATCACGATCAACACCTCGCACGTGGAATACGAAACGGCCACCCGCCACTACGCCCACGTCGACTGCCCCGGCCACGCCGACTACGTCAAGAACATGATCACCGGCGCCGCTCAAATGGACGGCGCCATCCTGGTGTGCTCGGCCGCTGACGGCCCGATGCCCCAGACGCGCGAGCACATCCTGCTGGCCCGTCAGGTGGGCGTGCCCTACATCATCGTGTTCCTGAACAAGTGCGACATGGTCGACGACGAGGAACTGCTCGAGCTGGTCGAGATGGAAGTGCGCGAACTGCTGGACAAGTACGACTTCCCCGGCGACGACACCCCCATCATCCGCGGTTCCGCCAAGCTGGCCCTGGAAGGTGACCAGTCCGACAAGGGTGAGCCCGCCATCATGCGCCTGGCCGAAGCCCTGGACACTTACATCCCCACGCCTGAGCGCGCCGTGGACGGTGCCTTCCTGATGCCCGTGGAAGACGTGTTCTCCATCTCCGGCCGCGGCACCGTGGTGACCGGCCGCGTCGAGCGCGGCATCATCAAGGTCGGCGAAGAAATCGAAATCGTCGGTATCCGCGACACGCAAAAGACCACCGTCACCGGCGTGGAAATGTTCCGCAAGCTGCTGGACCAGGGCCAGGCTGGCGACAACGTGGGCCTGCTGCTGCGCGGCACCAAGCGCGAAGACGTCGAGCGCGGCCAAGTGCTGTGCAAGCCCGGCTCCATCAAGCCCCACACCCACTTCACGGCTGAGGTGTACGTGCTGAGCAAGGATGAAGGCGGCCGTCACACGCCCTTCTTCAACAACTACCGTCCCCAGTTCTACTTCCGCACCACCGACGTGACCGGCTCCATCGAGCTGCCGGCCGACAAGGAAATGGTGATGCCCGGCGACAACGTGTCGATCACTGTGAAGCTGATCAACCCCATCGCCATGGAAGAAGGCCTGCGCTTCGCTATCCGCGAAGGCGGCCGTACCGTGGGCGCTGGCGTCGTTGCCAAGATCATTGCGTAATCTAGTGGGGATCGAAGGGGTATAGCTCAATTGGCAGAGCGTCGGTCTCCAAAACCGAAGGTTGTAGGTTCGATTCCTACTGCCCCTGCCACTTCAGGGTGGTAACAAATCAAGCCCGCCAGCCCCTGGCGGGCTTCGGCGTCTTGTAAGGCGCGATCAAATAGGCGAATTCATCTATGGCCACATCCCAGGTTGAGACGGTCACGACTGGTGCGGACAAGGCAAAGTTGTTCGCGGCAGTGGCGATTGTTCTCGCGTCCATTGCCGGTTTCTATTTGCTGGGTAAGCAAGGGCCCCTGATTCAATGGGGTGTGTTGCTGTTGGGGCTAGTGCTGGCTGTGGCGGTTTTTCTCGTTTCCGAGCATGGACGCCAGTTCGTCGGGTTTGCAAGCGATGCGTGGCGTGAGGTCAAGAAGGTTGTCTGGCCCACGCGCAAGGAAACGCTGCAAATGACGGGCTATGTGTTCGCTTTTGTGGTGGTGATGGCGCTATTCCTTTGGTTCACGGACAAGACCTTGGAATGGGTTCTGTACGACTTGATCTTGGGCTGGAGGAAGTGATGGTGGATGCCGTGGACACGAATGGTGTGCAGCCTCCGGTGGATGTTCCGGTGAATCCAGATCTGCGCTGGTACATCGTTCATGCCTATTCTGGTATGGAGAAGGCGGTAGAACGCAACATCCAGGAACGCATTGCGCGCGCCGGTATGCAGCAAAAGTTCGGCCGCATTCTGGTGCCCACTGAAGAAGTGGTGGAAATGAAGAATGGCCAGCGCAAGACTACCGAGCGTCGCCTTTTCCCTGGTTATGTGTTCGTCGAAATGGTGATGGACGATGACACCTGGCATTTGGTGAAGCACACCAGCAAAGTGACAGGATTCGTGGGCGGGGTGAAGAACCGCCCTGCGCCTATTTCCGAAGAAGAGGTGCAGAAGATTGTCAGTCAGATGCAGCAGGGAACGGACAAGCCGCGCCACAAGATCGAATTCATGGTGGGCGAGTTGGTGCGGGTCAAGGAAGGTCCGTTCACCGATTTCAACGGCTCCGTAGAAGAAGTGAATTACGAGAAGAATCGCTTGCGCGTTTCTGTGATGATCTTCGGCCGCTCCACCCCGGTGGAACTGGAATTTGCCCAGGTCGAAAAGACCTGAGCGTCATTGAAGTATTCGCGCTTTTCGACTCGGTGCGATGAGAGAAGAGAGTCGGTAACCCCGGGGAGCCTGGTGAACGATCAGGCGTTAATACCCGCAAGGAGCAAACATGGCGAAAAAAATCGTCGGCTTCATCAAGCTGCAAGTGCCAGCTGGTAAGGCCAATCCCTCCCCTCCGATTGGTCCCGCGCTGGGCCAACGCGGTCTCAACATCATGGAGTTCTGCAAGGCGTTCAACGCGCAAACCCAAGGTGTCGAGCCTGGTCTGCCGCTGCCCGTGGTGATCACGGCTTTTGCAGACAAGAGCTTTACTTTCGTCATCAAGACGCCGCCCGCAACGGTGCTGATCAAGAAGGCGATCAAGCTGGACAAGGGCTCTTCCAATGCCTTGAGCACCAAGGTGGGCAAGATCACCCGTGCACAGCTCGAAGAGATCGCCAAGACCAAGCTCAAGGACATGAATGCTGCTAGCGTTGACGCGGCAGTGCGCACGTTGGCTGGTTCTGCTCGCTCGATGGGCGTGACGGTGGAGGGTCTGTAAATGGCAAAGCTGACCAAGAAGCAAAAGGCCCTGCAGGGCAAGGTGGACTCTACCAAGCTGTACGCTTTCGCTGAGGCGGTGGCTCTGGTGAAGGAAGCCGCTACTGCCAAGTTCGACGAATCCATCGACGTTGCTGTGCAACTCGGCGTGGATGCCAAGAAGTCGGACCAAGTGGTGCGTGGTGCCGTGGTGCTGCCGAATGGCACGGGCAAGACGACGCGCGTTGCCGTGTTCGCCCAAGGCGCCAAGGCAGAAGAAGCCAAGGCCGCAGGTGCCGACATCGTGGGCATGGACGACCTGGCCGCTCAGGTCAAGGCTGGAGATATGCCGTTCGACGTGGTGATCGCTGCTCCCGATGCCATGCGCGTCGTGGGTACGCTGGGCCAGATCCTGGGCCCCCGCGGTCTGATGCCGAACCCCAAGGTAGGCACGGTGACGCCGGATGTGGCGACGGCCGTGAAGAACGCCAAGGCGGGTCAGGTGCAGTTCCGTGTCGACAAGGCCGGTATCGTGCACAGCACCATTGGCCGTCGGTCGTTCGACAACGACAAGTTGCAGGGCAACCTGGCAGCTCTGATCGAAGCGCTGAACAAGGCCAAGCCTGCGACCAGCAAGGGCGTGTACCTGCGCAAGGTAGCCGTGTCGTCCACGATGGGCGTCGGCGTCCGCGTGGATACGCAGACCATCGCGGCGTAATTGCGAAATCTTCAGACCTGGTGCGCCCATGAGGGCGGCAGGTCTGATGTGGTGGGCTGACAGCTCCTTTGAGGGCTGGCAGGCCATCCAAGACCGTTGGTGTGCAAGGTGCACTTAAACCTTTGGAGGCCAACGCAGATGGCGATCCCGCTGCAGATGGAATGCATGTTCCAAAACAGTTGGTCGCTGCAACAAGAGCGCGCACGGAGGCTTGTCCGAAGTGCGCATATGAAGGAGTAGACCTTGAGTCTTAATCGCAGTGAGAAAGAAGCGGTCATCAATGAAGTGACCAGCCTCGCCGCTAAAGCTCAAACGCTCGTGATCGCGGAATACCGTGGCATCACGGTGGCCGACATGACCAAACTGCGCGTGGAAGCTCGCAGCAAGGGTGTGAGCCTGAGTGTTCTGAAGAACACCCTGGCCCGCCGTGCTGTGGCTGGCAGCCAGTTTGACGTGGTGGCCGACCAGATGACCGGTCCTCTGATCTATGGCTTCTCCGAAGACGCTGTGGCCGCCGCCAAGGTGGTGGCCGATTTCGCGAAAACCAACGACAAGCTGGTGATTCGCGGCGGCGCTTTCGCGGGCAAGGCCCTGGACGTGAACGGCGTGAAGCAACTGGCCAACATTCCTACCAAGGAAGTACTGCTGGCCCAGCTGTGTGGCTTGCTGATGTCGCCGATCTCCCGCACCGCCGTGGTGCTGGGTGCCCTGGCGGCCAAAAAAGGCGAAGGCGAGCCTGCTGCTGCCTGAGGCAGCGTGGCAATCGTCCCCCCTCTCAACCAATTGTTAGGAAATCAAAATGGCATTCGATAAAGACGCATTCTTGACCGCGCTGGACAGCATGACGGTCCTGGAACTCAATGACCTGGTGGAGGCCATTGAAGAGAAGTTCGGCGTGAGCGCTGCCGCTATGGCTGCTCCCGCTGCTGGCGGCGCAGCCGGCGGCGGTGCTGCAGCTGCTGAAGAGAAGACCGAATTCAACGTGGTGCTGGCTGACGCCGGCGCCAACAAGGTGGCGGTCATCAAGGCAGTGCGCGAAATCACCGGTCTGGGCCTCAAGGAAGCCAAGGACCTGGTGGACGGCGCTCCCAAGAACGTCAAGGAAGGCATTGCCAAGGCTGACGCCGAAGCTGCCGTCAAGAAGCTGGTGGAAGCCGGCGCCAAGGCCGAACTCAAGTAATCGACCTTGTCTCCTGGGCTGGGGGTCTTGCAAAAGGCCTCCAGCCTTTGGTGCTTATGGGACGCACTTTAGAGCGCACCAGAAAGCGGCCCCCGTGGACTGTTTTCTAGTGTCTTCTGAACTATCCGACAGCAGAAGACGCCTTGGTTCGGGCGATGTGCAACGCATCGCCGTCCGCCATGGTTGGTAGTGGCCAACCGCCAAGCCTGCAAGGTGGCCGCCTTGCAGGGCAGTCGTCGAAGATCCCATTCCATGTCCTTGCCCGGAGATCTCATGGCCCAAACATCCACGTACAGTTATACCGAACGCAAGCGCATTCGCAAGAGCTTCGGTAGCCGCGACAGTGTGCTCAAGGTCCCGTACCTGCTGCAGATGCAGCGGGATGCCTATACCGCGTTCCTGCAGGCCGACACGGCCCCGCAAAAACGCAGCATCGAAGGCCTGCAGGCCGCTTTCAACTCCGCGTTCCCCATCGTTTCCCACAACGGCTTCGTGGAGATGAAGTTCGTTGAATACAACCTGGCCAAGCCGGCGTTCGACGTGCGCGAATGCCAGACCCGCGGCTTGACTTTTGCATCGGCCGTGCGTGCCAAGGTGCAGTTGATCATCTACGACCGCGAGTCCTCGACCTCGCAGTCCAAGGTGGTCAAGGAAGTGAAGGAGCAGGAGGTCTACATGGGCGAAGTGCCCCTGATGACCGATAAGGGCTCCTTCATCATCAACGGCACCGAGCGCGTGATCGTCTCCCAGCTGCACCGCTCGCCAGGCGTGTTCTTCGAGCATGACAAGGGCAAGACCCACAGCTCGGGCAAGTTGCTGTTCTCTGCGCGCATCATTCCCTACCGCGGCTCCTGGCTGGACTTCGAATTCGATCCGAAGGACATCCTGTACTTCCGCGTGGACCGTCGCCGCAAGATGCCGGTCACGATCCTGCTCAAGGCCATCGGCCTGAACCCCGAATCCATCCTGGCGAACTTCTTCGTCAACGACAACTTCCGCCTGATGGACAGCGGTGCTCAGCTGGAGTTCGTGCCCGAGCGTCTGCGGGGCGAGGTGGCGCGCTTCGACATCACCGACAAGGCCGGCAAGGTGATTGTGGCCAAGGACAAGCGCGTGACGGCGCGCCACACGCGTGAGCTGGAGCAGTCCGGCACAACGCACATCAGCGTGCCTGAGGACTTCCTCATCGGCCGCGTGGTGGCCCGCAACATCGTGGACGGCGACACCGGCGAGATCCTGGCCAAGGCCAACGAAGAGCTGACCGAGGCGTTGCTCAAGAAGCTGCGCGCTGCTGGCGTGCAGGACCTGCAGGTCATCTACACCAACGAACTTGACCAGGGCGCCTACATTTCGCAGACGCTGCGCATCGACGAAACCGTGGATGAATTCGCCGCGCGCGTGGCCATCTACCGCATGATGCGCCCCGGCGAGCCGCCGACCGAGGATGCCGTGCAGGCCCTGTTCCAGCGCCTGTTCTACAACCCCGACACGTACGACCTGTCGCGCGTGGGCCGCATGAAGTTCAACGCCAAGATCGGCCGCGACGAAGCCACCGGCCCGATGGTGCTGTCCAACGACGACATCCTGGCCGTGGTCAAGATCCTGGTGGACCTGCGCAACGGCAAGGGCGAGGTGGACGACATTGACCACCTGGGCAACCGCCGCGTGCGCTGCGTGGGCGAGCTGGCCGAAAACCAGTACCGCACGGGCCTGGCACGTATCGAAAAGGCCGTGAAGGAACGCCTGGGCCAGGCCGAGCAAGAGCCGCTGATGCCCCACGACCTGATCAACTCCAAGCCGATTTCCGCGGCGCTCAAGGAGTTCTTCGGTGCGTCCCAGCTGTCGCAGTTCATGGACCAGACCAACCCGCTGGCCGAGATCACGCACAAGCGCCGTGTTTCGGCCCTGGGCCCGGGCGGTCTGACCCGCGAGCGCGCCGGCTTCGAGGTGCGCGACGTGCACGTGACCCACTACGGCCGCGTGTGCCCGATCGAGACGCCTGAAGGTCCAAACATCGGTCTGATCAACTCGCTGGCCCTGTACGCGCGCCTGAACGAGTACGGCTTCATCGAGACTCCCTACCGCCGCGTGGTGGACGGCAAGGTCACGATGGAAATCGACTACCTGTCGGCCATCGAAGAAGGCAAGTACATCATCGCCCAGGCCAACGCCACGTTGGATGCCGAAGGGCGTCTGACGGGCGACCTGGTGTCGGCGCGCGAGAAGGGTGAATCGACCCTGGTGTCCGCCGACCGTGTGCAGTACATGGACGTGTCGCCTGCACAGATCGTGTCGGTGGCTGCTTCGCTCGTTCCGTTCCTGGAGCACGACGACGCGAACCGCGCGCTGATGGGCGCCAACATGTCGCGCCAGGCCGTGCCCGTGCTGCGTCCCGAGAAGCCCATGGTGGGCACGGGTATCGAGCGCGTGGCGGCCGTGGACTCCGGCACCGTGGTGACGGCCAACCGTGGCGGTGTGGTGGACTATGTGGACGCCACCCGTATCGTGGTGCGTGTGAACGACGACGAAGCCGTGGCTGGTGAAGTCGGCGTGGACATCTACAACCTCATCAAGTACCAGCGCTCCAACCAGAACACGAACATCCACCAGCGCCCCATCGTCAAGAAGGGCGACAAGCTGGCCAAGGGTGATGTGATTGCCGACGGCGCTTCGACCGACCTGGGCGAGATCGCCATCGGCCAGAACATGCTGATCGCGTTCATGCCCTGGAACGGCTACAACTTCGAGGACTCGATCCTGATCAGCGAGCGCGTGGTGGCCGAAGACCGCTACACCTCGATCCACATCGAGGAGTTGGTGGTGATGGCCCGCGACACGAAGCTGGGCGCGGAAGAAATCACCCGCGACATCCCGAACCTGTCCGAGCAGCAGCTGAACCGTCTGGACGAGTCCGGCATCATCTACGTGGGCGCCGAAGTGCAGCCCGGCGACACGCTGGTCGGCAAGGTCACGCCCAAGGGCGAAACCACCCTCACGCCTGAAGAGAAACTGCTGCGCGCCATCTTCGGCGAGAAGGCGTCCGATGTGAAGGACACCTCGCTGCGCGTGGACCAGGGCTCGCAGGGCACGGTGATCGACGTGCAGGTGTTCACCCGTGAAGGCATCCAGCGCGACAAGCGCGCCCAGCAGATCATCGACGATGAACTCAAGCGCTTCCGCCTGGACCTGAACGACCAGTTGCGCATCGTGGAGGCCGACGCCTTCGACCGTATCGAGAAGCTGCTGACCGGCCGCGTGGCCAACGGCGGCCCGCAAAAGCTGGCCAAGGGTACGAAGATCGACAAGGCCTACCTGGCCTCGGTGGAGAAGTTCCACTGGTTCGACATCCGCCCCGCCGAGGAAGAGGTCGCCACGCAGCTGGAGTCCATCAAGAACGCGCTGGAGCAGACCCGCCACAGCTTCGACCTGGCTTTCGAAGAAAAGCGCAAGAAGCTCACCCAGGGCGACGAGCTGCCGGCCGGCGTGCTGAAGATGGTCAAGGTGTACCTGGCCGTCAAGCGCCGCCTGCAGCCTGGCGACAAGATGGCCGGCCGCCACGGCAACAAGGGCGTGGTGTCCAAGATCGTTCCGGTCGAAGACATGCCCTACATGGCCGACGGCACCCCCGCCGACATCGTGCTCAACCCGCTGGGCGTGCCTTCGCGGATGAACATCGGCCAGGTGCTGGAAGTCCATCTGGGCTGGGCCGGCAAGGGCATGGGCCAGCGCATCGGCGACATGCTGCAGCGCGAGGCCAAGACGGCTGAGCTGCGCAAGTTTCTGGAAGAGATCTACAACTCGCGCGGCCGCAAGGAAGACCTGTCGCAGCTGAGCGATGACGAAATCCTGGCCATGGCGCGCGAGCTGACCTCGGGCGTTCCCTTCGCATCGCCCGTGTTCGACGGCGCGTCCGAAGAGGAAATCAAGGACATGCTCAAGTTGGCCTACCCGGACGACCTCGCCCAGGCCAAGGGCCTGACCGAGACGCGTACGCAGGCGTACCTGTACGACGGCCGCACGGGCGAGCGTTTCGAGCGCCCGACGACCGTGGGCTACATGCACTACCTGAAGCTGCACCACTTGGTGGACGACAAGATGCACGCCCGCTCGACCGGTCCGTACTCGCTCGTCACGCAGCAGCCGCTGGGCGGCAAGGCGCAGTTCGGTGGCCAGCGCTTCGGTGAGATGGAAGTGTGGGCGCTGGAAGCCTACGGCGCCGCCTACGTGCTGCAGGAAATGCTGACGGTGAAGTCCGACGACGTGCAGGGCCGTACCAAGGTGTACGAGAACATCGTCAAGGGCGAACACGCGATCGAAGCCGGCATGCCGGAGTCGTTCAACGTGCTGGTCAAGGAAATCCGTTCGCTGGGCCTGGACATCGAGTTGGAACGTTCCTGAGCAGGATCGAGTTTTTAAAAAAGTGAGCGGCTGGCGCTCACTCCCTCTGGGTTTGCAGGTGTTTTGTCTTGCAAATCCTTATGTGGCAAGCGCCAGCAGCTATGTTTTTAGGTGAAAAGGAAAGAGTCACATGAAATCGCTACTCGACCTGTTCAAGCAATTCACGCCCGATGAGCATTTCGATGCCATCAAGATCGGCATGGCTTCGCCCGAGAAGATCCGTTCGTGGTCTTTCGGCGAAGTGAAGAAGCCCGAGACCATCAACTACCGCACGTTCAAGCCCGAGCGCGACGGCCTGTTCTGCGCCAAGATTTTCGGGCCCATCAAGGACTACGAATGCCTGTGCGGCAAGTACAAGCGCCTGAAGCACCGCGGCGTGATCTGCGAAAAGTGCGGCGTTGAAGTCACGCAGACCAAGGTGCGCCGCGAGCGCATGGGCCATATCGACCTGGCCGCACCCTGCGCCCACATCTGGTTCCTGAAGTCGCTGCCGTCGCGTCTGGGCCTGGTGCTGGACATGACGCTGCGCGACATCGAGCGTGTGCTGTACTTCGAAGCCTATGTGGTCACCGACCCCGGCATGACCCCGCTGAAGAAGTTCGGCATCATGTCCGAGGACGACTACGACGCCAAGCGCAAGGAATACGGCGACGAGTTCGTCGCCAAGATGGGCGCCGAGGGCATCAAGGAGCTGCTGGAAGGCATCGACATCGAGATCGAGATCGAGAAGCTGCGCGGCGACCTGACGGGCTCCGAAGTCAAGGTCAAGAAGAACGCCAAGCGCCTGAAGGTGCTGGAGGCCTTCAAGAAGTCCGGCATCAAGCCCGAGTGGATGATCCTGGAAGTGCTGCCCGTGCTGCCGCCGGACCTGCGTCCGCTGGTGCCGCTGGACGGCGGCCGCTTCGCCACGTCGGACCTGAACGACCTGTACCGCCGCGTCATCAACCGCAACTCGCGCCTGCGCCGCCTGCTGGAGCTGAAGGCTCCCGAGATCATCGCGCGCAACGAAAAGCGCATGCTGCAGGAAGCCGTGGACAGCCTGCTGGACAACGGCCGCCGCGGCAAGGCGATGACGGGCGCCAACAAGCGCGCGCTGAAGTCGCTGGCCGACATGATCAAGGGCAAGTCGGGCCGCTTCCGCCAGAACCTGCTGGGCAAGCGCGTGGACTACTCGGGCCGTTCCGTGATCACCGTGGGTCCGACGCTCAAGCTGCACCAGTGCGGCCTGCCCAAGCTGATGGCCCTGGAGCTGTTCAAGCCCTTCATCTTCTCGCGCCTGGAGGCCATGGGCATTGCCACGACCATCAAGGCCGCCAAGAAGGAAGTGGAAGCCGGCACGCCCGTGGTGTGGGACATCCTGGAAGAGGTCATCAAGGAACACCCGGTGATGCTCAACCGTGCGCCCACGCTGCACCGTCTGGGCATCCAGGCTTTCGAGCCCATCCTGATCGAAGGCAAGGCCATCCAGCTGCACCCGCTGGTCTGCGCCGCGTTCAACGCCGACTTCGATGGTGACCAGATGGCCGTGCACGTGCCGCTGTCCGTGGAAGCGCAGCTGGAAGCGCGCACGCTGATGCTGGCATCGAACAACGTGCTGTTCCCCGCGTCGGGAGAGCCCTCCATCGTTCCCTCGCAGGACGTGGTGCTGGGTCTGTACCACGCGACCCGCGAGAAGATCAACGGCAAGGGCGAAGGCATGGTCTTTGCCGACACCGGCGAAGTGCAACGCGCCCTGGAGGCTGGCGAAGTCGAGCTGCACGCCAAGATCAGCGTGCGCCTGACCGAGTGGACCAAGGACAAGGCGACGGGTGAGTTCGTGCCCGAGACCAAGCTCGTGGACACCACCGTGGGCCGTGCGCTGCTGTCGGAAATCCTGCCCAAGGGCCTGCCCTTCAGCAACCTGAACAAGGCGCTGAAGAAGAAGGAAATCTCCAAGCTCATCAACGCGTCGTTCCGCAAGTGCGGCCTGAAGGACACCGTGGTGTTCGCCGACAAGCTGCTGCAAAACGGCTTCCGCCTGGCCACGCACGCGGGCTTCTCCGTGGCGATCGACGACATGCTGGTGCCGCCGCAGAAGGCCGAGATCCTGGCCCGCGCCGAAGCCGAGGTGAAGGAGATCGAGCAGCAGTACGTCTCCGGTCTGGTGACGGCCGGCGAGCGCTACAACAAGGTGGTGGACATCTGGGGCAAGGCCGGCGACGACGTGTCCAAGGTGATGATGGACCAGCTCAAGGTCCAGAAGACCATCGACCGCAACGGCAAGGAAGTGAACGAGGAATCGTTCAACGCCATCTACATGATGGCCGACTCCGGCGCCCGCGGCTCGGCGGCCCAGATCCGTCAGCTGGCCGGTATGCGCGGCCTGATGGCCAAGCCCGATGGCTCGATCATCGAGACGCCTATCACCGCGAACTTCCGCGAAGGCCTGAACGTGTTGCAGTACTTCATCTCCACCCACGGTGCCCGTAAGGGCCTGGCGGATACGGCGTTGAAGACCGCGAACTCGGGTTACCTGACCCGTCGCCTGGTGGACGTGACGCAGGACCTGGTGGTGACCGAGGACGACTGCGGCACCTCGAATGGTTCGCTGATGCGCGCCATCGTCGAGGGCGGTGAAGTCATCGAGTCCCTGCGCGACCGTATCCTGGGCCGTACCGCGGCCGAGGAAGTGCTGCACCCCGAAACGCGTGCCGTGCTGGCGCAGCCGGGCCGGATGCTCGATGAAGACCTGATCGAAGAGCTCGAAGCAGCAGGCGTGGACGAAGTGAAGGTGCGTACCGCGCTGACCTGCGAAACCCGCTACGGCCTGTGCGCCAAGTGCTACGGCCGCGACCTGGGCCGCGGCGGCCTGATCAACCTCGGCGAAGCCGTGGGCGTGATCGCCGCGCAGTCCATCGGCGAGCCCGGCACGCAGCTGACCATGCGTACGTTCCACATCGGTGGTGCGGCATCGCGTGCGGCGGTGGCGTCCAGTGTGGAAGCCAAGTCCAACGGCATCATCGGCTTCAACGCCACGATGCGCTACGTGACCAACACCAAGGGCGAGCTGGTGGTGATTGCGCGCTCGGGTGAAATCATCATCCAGGACGAGCACGGCCGCGAGCGCGAGCGCCACAAGGTGCCGTACGGCGCGACGCTGACGGTGAAGGCCGACCAGAACATCAAGGCCGGCACCATCCTCGCCAACTGGGACCCGCTGACGCGCCCGATCATCACCGAGTACGCAGGTACGGTGAAGTTCGAGAACGTCGAGGAAGGCCTCACGGTGGCCAAGCAGGTGGACGAGGTCACGGGCCTGTCCACGCTGGTGGTGATCGACCCCAAGCGCCGCGGCTCTGCCAAGGTGGTGCGTCCGCAGGTGAAGCTGGTGGACGCCGATGGCAAGGAAGTGAAGATCCCCGGTACCGACCACTCGGTGACGATCGGCTTCCAGGTCGGCGCGCTGATCCAGGTGCGCGACGGCCAGGAAGTGGGCCCCGGCGAAGTGCTGGCCCGCATCCCGATGGAAGGCCAGAAGACCCGCGACATTACCGGCGGTCTGCCGCGCGTGGCCGAGCTCTTTGAAGCCCGCAGCCCCAAGGACAAGGGCATGCTGGCCGAGATGACCGGCACGATCTCCTTCGGCAAGGAAACCAAGGGCAAGGTGCGCCTGCAGATCACCGATCCGGACGGCAAGGTCTGGGACGAGCTGGTGCCCAAGGAAAAGAACGTGCTGGTCCACGAAGGCCAGGTGGTCAACAAGGGCGAGCTGATCGTCGACGGCCCGGCCGATCCGCAGGACATCCTGCGCCTGCTGGGCATCGAGGAGCTGTCGCGCTACATCGTTGACGAAGTGCAGGACGTGTACCGCTTGCAAGGCGTGAAGATCAACGACAAGCACATCGAGGTGATCGTGCGCCAGATGCTGCGCCGCGTCGTGGTCGAGAACCCGGGCGAGTCCACCTACATCGCCGGCGAGCAGGTGGAGCGTTCCGAGATCCTCAACACCAACGAGGCGCTGCAGGCCGAAGGCAAGCTCCCTGCCACGTACTCCAACGTGCTGCTGGGCATCACCAAGGCGTCGCTGTCCACCGACTCGTTCATCTCCGCCGCGTCGTTCCAGGAAACGACCCGCGTGCTCACCGAGGCTGCCATCATGGGCAAGCGCGACGAGCTGCGCGGCCTGAAGGAGAACGTGATCGTGGGCCGTCTGATCCCCGCCGGCACGGGCTTGGCTTACCACCAGGCGCGCAAGGCCAAGGACGCCATGGACGAGGCCGAGCGCCGCGCCATCGCGGATGCCGAAGCCGCCGAGCTGGCCTCTGCCGGCACCGACGACGCAGCCGCCGAGATCGACGGCAGCGCCGACACGGCTGATTAAGCCGTTGCCAGTCCCGCCTCTCGCATGCGGGTACTGAACGCTCCCGGCTTGCCCATCCGGCAGGCCGGGAGTTTCTTTTTTGTCGTGTTACCAATCCCTCGGTTGGCAGGGGCCGTGCCCGCTGGCGCGAAGCCCCGGCTGTGAACATGTTGACCACCTGGATACTTCTCGCCCTGTTCCTGTTCTGGGCCGTGGGCGCCTACAACCGGCTCATCCGCCTGCGATCCGCGGCGCTGCAGGCCTTTGGCGGGCTGGACACCCACATGGTGCGCTGGATTGCCCTGCTGGGTGAGTACGAGGCTGCGCGCGGTGCGCCTGGCGCGGTCCAGGCCATCGTGGGCGACGAACCGGCGCCGGCGGCGGGCGCGCACGACGCCCATGCCGCCCTTTGGGCCGCGGCCACGCAACTCGGCGCCTCGCTGGCAGTAGCGCGCGCGCGCCCGCTGGACAGCGGCGCCGCCGCCGCCCTGGCGGCCGCATCGCAGGTGCTGGAGAACGCCTGGCAGACCGTTGTGCGCGAAGCCGCGCAGGTGAGCGAAGGTGTGGCACCCCCTGCACTCGCCCCATGGGTGGTGCGGCGCGAACAGGTGGCGCTGCACAGCGACGAGGCGCGCCGCCTGTTCAACGATGCCGTGGCTCAGTACAACCATGCCATCGCCCAGTTTCCCGCCAGCCTGCTGGCGTGGCTGTTCGGCTTCAAGAAGGCGCAGACGCTGTGAACAAGCCTACTTCCATCCCGACGCAGGGGGCTCCCGCGGTTGCGTTGAGCCAGTTGCTGGACGCCACCGCCTTGGCGCTGCAGGCGGTGCGCGCAGGACAGTCGGGCACCGTGGCGCTGGAGACCACGGCTGCCGCGCTGCGCCCCGGCGTGCAGGCGCTGCTGTTCCAGGTGCTGCGCCACCTGGGGCGCGCACAGGCCTTGCGCCGCCAGCTGGCACCCCGCAACCCACCGCCGCGGGTGGATGCGCTGCTGTGCACCGCCCTGGCTCTGGCCTGGGACCCGCAGGCCGCTCCCTACGCGCCGTTCACCCTGGTCAACCAGGCGGTCGAGGCCGCCAAGCGCCACCCCGCGACGCGGGCGCAGGCGTCTTTCGTCAACGCCTGCCTGCGGCGCTTCCTGCGTGAGCGCGACACGCTGGTGGCCGCCACGCAGGGCGACGAGGTCGCCGTGTGGAACCACCCCGCATGGTGGATCCAGCGCCTGCGCCGAGACCACCCCGATCAGTGGCAGCAGATCCTGCAGGCGAACAATGCGCCCGCGCCCATGGTGCTGCGGATTTCTAAGTCAAAAAGCACTCCAGCGCTTTACCAGCAAGCGTTAGAAGCTATCAATATTGAAGCGATGGCGGTAGGCCCCGAAGGGCTGGCGCTGGCACGCCCCGTGCCGGTGCAGCAACTGCCTGGCTTTGCAGAGGGTGTTGTCTCGGTGCAGGATGCCGCCGCGCAGATGGCGGCGCCGCTGCTGCTCAACGGGCTGGACGCCGCGCAGCCGCTGCGCTTATTGGATGCCTGCGCCGCCCCCGGCGGCAAGACCGCCCATTTGCTGGAATGGGCCGCCGCACTGCGGGCCCCTTGGCGGGTCACCGCGTTGGAGGTGGATGCGGCACGCGCCGAGCGCATCCATGACAACCTGCATCGTCTGGGGCTGAGTGCCCAGGTGCTGGTGGCCGATGCCGCCGTGCCCGCCGACTGGTGGCAGCAGGCCAGCGGTGGTGAACCGTTCGACGCGATCTTGCTCGACGCGCCCTGTACCGCCTCGGGCATCGTGCGCCGCCACCCCGACGTGCGCTGGCTGCGGCGTGAGAGCGACGTGGCCCAGCTGGCCGCGCAGCAGTCGCGTCTGCTGGCGGCGCTGTGGCCGCTGCTGCGCCCCGGCGGGCGGCTGCTGTATTGCACCTGTTCGGTGTTCCGGGCCGAAGGCGACGGGCAGATCGCAGCGTTTCTTGCGCACAACACTGACGCACGCCTGCTGCCGTCGCCGGGCCATTTATTCCCCGGCAGCCCAGACAAGCGCGACGGGCTCCGTGACAATGGGCCGGGTGAACACGACGGTTTCTTTTACGCCCTGTTGCACAAGGCCCCCGCCTGAACGTGCCGGTCTGCGCAGGCCGGGCTGGCTGTGGGCCGCGCTGGTTTGTCTGCTGGCGCTGTGGAGCGCGGTCATTCCCGCCGCCCACGCCCAACAGCACGGCGAGATTGTTGAACTGCAACTCGACCCGCTGCCCGAGGGACTGTATCTGTCGGCCACGCTGCAGCTGGAACTCCCCGAACTCGTCAAGGATGCGCTCTACAAGGGCATTTCCGTGTTCTTCATCACCGAGGCCGAGGTGGTGCGCCAGCGCTGGTACTGGTCCGACAAAGTGGTGGCGCAGGCCAGCCGTTTTCTGCGGTTGAGCTACCAGCCCCTTACGCGGCGCTGGCGTGTGGTGCAGTCGTCAACGCCCTTTGCACCGTCGGGCCTGGGCGTGTCGCTGGGCCAAAATTTCGACACGCTGCAGGATGCGCTGGCATCGATGCAGCGCATCGCGCGCTGGAAGATCGCCGACGAGGGGCAGGTCGATGAAGGCGTGACCTACGTCATGAACTTCCAGTTCCGGCTGGATACCTCGCAGTTGCCCCGGCCCTTGCAGATCGGTGCGGTGGGCCGCTCGGGCTGGAACATGGTGCTTGCGCGCAGCGTGCCGCTGAGCGTGGTGGAGGCTGCGCGGTGAAAGCGGGCGATCCGCGTCCCGCGGGTTCGGCCCGCCGCGCAGAGACACGCGCACGCGCCGTGCGATGGGCGCTGGGCCTCGGCACGGGGCTGATGTGCGCCATCGCATTGGTGCTGCTGTTCCTGCTGACGCTGGCCACCAACAACCGTGACCTGTACGAACGCAACTTCGCCTGGCTGCTGGGCGTGAACGTACTGGTGGCGCTGGTGCTGCTGGCCGTGTTGGTCTGGGGCGCGCTGCGCCTGGTGGTGCGCCTGAGGCGGGGGCGCTTCGGCAGCCGGCTGCTGCTCAAGCTCGCGGGCATCTTCGGGCTGGTGGGCGTGATCCCCGGGCTGCTGATCTACGTGGTGTCCTACCAGTTCGTCTCGCGTTCCATCGAGAGCTGGTTCGACGTCAAGGTCGAGGGCGCGCTGACCGCCGGTGTGAGCCTGGCGCGCGTCACGCTCGACACCATTGCCAGCGACCTGGCCTCCAAGACGCGCACCGCCAGCAGCCAGTTGGCCCAGGTGCCCGATGCGGCCGCGGGCCTGGTGCTGGAGCGCATGCGGGACCAGTTGGGGGCCACCGACCTCGTGCTGTGGAACGCCGCGGGCCAGCCCGTCGCCGCCACCGGGCAATCGCGCTACATGCTCAACCCCGAGCGCCCGAGCGCGCAGCAGTTCCGCATGGCGCGGCAAGACCGCGTCACCTTCCAGATCGAGGGCCTGGACGACATCACCGACCCGCTGGCCGCGGAGAACGCGCGCGTGCGCGCGCTGGTGCTGGTGGCCAACCCCGGCGTGGGTCTGCTGGCCGAGCCGCGCTTCGTGCAGGCCACCGTGCCCTTGCCCCAGGCGCTGGTCGCCAACGCCATTGCGGTGCAGGAAGCGAACCGCGAATACCAGGAACGCGCGCTGGCGCGCGGCGGGCTGCGGCGCATGTACATCGGCACGCTGACGCTGAGCCTGTTCCTTGCCGTCTTTGGCGCGGTGCTGCTCGCCGTGGTGCTGGGCAACCAGCTTGCGCGGCCCCTGCTGGTGCTGGCCGACGGCGTGCGCGAAGTGGCGGCAGGCAACCTGTCGCCCAAGGCCGCGCTCCAGACCAAGGACGAGCTGGGCGGGCTGACGCGCTCTTTTGCCCTGATGACGCAGCAGCTTGCGGACGCCCGCGGCACGGTCGAGCAAAGCCTGAACGCGCTGGACGCGGCGCGCGGGCACCTGCAGACCATCCTGGACAACCTCACGTCGGGAGTCATCGTGCTGGATGAAAAAGGCATCGTCCAGTCGTCCAACCCTGGTGCGACCCGCGTCCTGCGCGCGCCGCTGGCGGCCTACGAAGGACGGCCGCTGGCTGAGGTGCCGGGGCTGGCGGATTTCGCGGCGGCCGTGCAGCGGCACTTCGATACCTTTTTGCTGGATCGTGACCACCACGGTCTGGACCACTGGCAGCAGACCTTTGAGCTGCACGCGGCGGGCGGTGGCGTCACCACGCAAGGCACCAGCCTGGTGGCGCGCGGCGCGCAACTGCCCAACGAGGCGCGGCTGCTGGTGTTCGACGACATCTCCGAAATCGTCTCCGCGCAGCGCGCCCAGGCGTGGGGCGAGGTCGCTCGGCGTCTGGCGCACGAGATCAAGAACCCGCTGACGCCGATCCAGCTCTCGGCCGAGCGTCTGGAGATCAAGCTCTCAGGCAAGCTGCCTGCGGCAGAGCAGGCCGTGCTGACCAAGTCGGTGAAGACCATCGTGGACCAGGTGGATGCGATGAAACGGCTGGTCAATGAATTCCGCGACTACGCGCGCCTGCCGTCTGCGGAACTGCACACGCTGGACCTGAACGCACTGGTTGCCGATGTGCTGCATTTGTATGGCGCCGAGACCGCGCAGGTGCCGGTCGAGGCCGAGTTGGACCCGCGCTGCCCCGCGATCTCGGGCGATGCCCAGCAATTGCGCCAAGTGGTGCACAACCTGCTGCAGAACGCCCAGGACGCGACGCAGCAGGCGGCCGAGCAGGGGGGCGTTCCACCGCCGCCCGTGCGCATCAGCACACGCTGGAGTGAATCCGCGCAACGTGTGCGGCTGACGGTGTCGGACTGCGGGCCGGGCTTTCCTCCACACATCCTACAGCGCGCCTTCGAGCCCTACGTCACGACCAAGCCGCGGGGCACCGGGCTGGGACTGGCCGTCGTCAAAAAAATCGCGGATGAACATCGCGCGCGGATCGATCTGGTCAACCGCGTGGAAGACGGCGTGGTGAAGGGCGCACAAGTGTCGCTATCATTCGCCCCTGAATCGGCGGTGGCGCTCTAACAACACCGCACGTGCAGCAAGGGTGCATTTACACACATGGCAAATATTCTGGTGGTCGACGACGAACTGGGGATCCGGGACCTGTTGTCAGAAATTCTGAACGACGAGGGGCATAGCGTCGACCTTGCCGAGAACGCCACGCAGGCCCGCAACGCGCGCTTGAATGGCAGCTATGACCTGGTGCTGCTGGATATCTGGATGCCCGATACCGACGGGGTATCGCTGCTCAAGGAATGGGCCATGGCCGGCACGCTGACCATGCCAGTAATCATGATGAGCGGCCACGCCACCATCGACACGGCCGTGGAAGCCACGCGCATCGGTGCCTTCTCCTTTCTCGAGAAGCCCATCACCATGCAGAAGCTGCTCAAGGCAGTGGAGCAGGGCCTGGCACGCAGCACGGCGCAGCCACCAGCAAGCGCTGCCGCGCCGGCCCAGACCAACACCGCACCTGCACCCGCAACAACCGGTGCCATTGCCAATGGCGCGCCGGCTCCTGCGCCTGTTGTTGCGGTGATGGAGCAGGCGCCCATGTCCCACCAGGGCTTCAATCTCGACCGACCCTTGCGTGAGGCGCGCGACGGTTTTGAAAAAGCCTACTTTGAATTCCATCTCGCCCGCGAAGGCGGCTCAATGACACGCGTCGCCGAAAAAACAGGATTGGAGCGCACACATCTTTACCGCAAGCTGCGCCAATTGGGGGTGGACCTCGGGCGCAACAAACGCAACGCGTGAATTGGCAAAAATTTTGCAGCTTGGCGTCATGCCCCGATTTCTCGGGCTATAATTCAAGGCTCAGGCCCGGTAGCTCAGTTGGTAGAGCAGAGGATTGAAAATCCTTGTGTCGGCGGTTCGATTCCGTCCCAGGCCACCACATACAACGCCCAACCACTCGGTTGGGCGTTTTTGTTTCTGCACTGCCACGCTGCGTGGAACGACGCAGTTGTTGCGTACCCTCATCCTCCAGCGCTGCACAGGACCTCTCCGTGATTCGGGGCCTTGTTTCTTTCGCGGGACGGTAGTCCTTTCTTTGGGAGCCAATACCTGCAGGCACGGGTGCGGGGCGTACGGAAGCCAGGCACTCTCCCATGCCCCAAAGATCCCGCGCTGCGGGCAGCTCTACGCAGGGCGACACTTCGGGCTGCATGTACGCTCATGTGTCATGAGCGTGTGACGGCTTTGAACTACAGTGACCGGATGCAAGACTTTTCACGCACGCTTTCGCTGACGGGGGCGTCCAACTTCCGTGATCTGGGAGGCTATGCGGGGCTGGATGGACGCACGGTACGCTGGCGCCGGTTGTTCCGCTCCGATCATCTGGCGGCCCTGACACCGCAGGACGCGCAGGTGCTGGCCGGTTTGGGGCTGACCCGCTCGGTGGACTTTCGCGGGCCGGTGGAGAGCGCGGCCCAGTCGTATGCGCTGCCGCAGGTGCGCTATCACGCGCTGCCGATCGAGCCGACCGTCGTGCAGCGCGCCAAGGAACTGGCAGTAGCGGGTCAACAGATCACGGCACCCGTTGCGGTAGGGCTGATGCAGGACACCTACCGCGCCTTTGTTTCCGACAACGCGCAGCAGTTTGCGGGCTTGTTCGGGCAGTTGCTGGCAGAGGATTCCCCCCTGGTCTTTCACTGCACTGCGGGCAAGGACCGCACCGGTTTCGCCGCGGCCCTGATTCTGCTGGCGCTCGGCGTGTCGCGCGAGGTGGTCATGCAGGACTACCTGTTGACTAACGCGCTGTATCGTCGGCCCGCGGGGCTGGGCAGCTCTGCGCCGCAGGAGGTGCTGAACGTGATCTGGCGCGTGCAGGAGGACTTCCTGGAGGCCGCATTGCAAGCCGTTGACCAGGACCACGGCGGCGTGCAGCGTTACCTGGAGCGACGCCTGGGCGTGGACGATGCCGCGCGCAGCCGCCTGGCGCAGCTGTACCTGCAGCCGTTGCCGGACTGGCGCCGCGGCCGTGCGCCCTGGGCCGCTCGGGTATAAAAAAAGCAGCCCGGAGGCTGCTTTTTTTGCGAAACCCGCGCCACGGTGTCAGAGCGTGGCGTCCTTGAGTTTCTTCAGTGCGCGGGTCTTGATCTTGACCGATGCGGGCTTGGCGGGGAACCAGCGCTCTTCGCCGGTGAACGGGTCCTTGCCGAAGCGCTTCTTCTTGGCGGGCACTTGCTGCAGGCCGATCTTGAGCAGGCCGGGCAGCGTGAACTCGCCGGAGCCCTTCTTGTGCACGGAAGCCAGGATGGCCGTCTCCAGCGCGGCGAGCACGGCCTTGGCGGCCTTGGGCTCGACACCCGCCTGCGTGGCGAGGTGGGCGATCAGCGCGGTCTTGGTGAAGGCTTCCTTCACGGGCTTGATGGCAGCAGGAGCTGCGGGGGCGGCTGCCTTCTTGGCAGGTGCCGCAGCCTTTTTGGCGGCGGTCTTTTTCACCGGAGCGGTGGTCTTCTTTGCAGTTGCCATGATGTCGGATCGTTGTAAGGTGTATAGAAGCAGGCCAGCCAGGCTGGTGATCGGATTCTAGGCGCTGTCTGTGCGCGTGGGGTGCCCTATTCATGCGGGTTTGCGCGAGAAAACCACGCTATCGCGGGCCTGTGGACGGCACAGGGCACGCACATGCCGCACGGGTGGCGCGCATGCGGGTAAGCTGTGCAACCATTCCCTGATGCACCAGGAGCAGGCCATGAGCGATAGCACCCCTTTCGGCTTCGGGCGTTTCGTCCCGGGATTTGATTTCCTGCAGAACCTGGCCAAGGGCGCTGCGGCGGGTATGCCCACCATGCCGGGGCTGTCGGGCTGGGTGGCGCCCACGGTGAGTGTGGACGAGCTGGACAAGCGCATCCAGGACCTCAAGGCCGTGCAGTTCTGGCTGGAGCAGAACGCGCGCGCCCTGGCCGCCACCGTGCAGGCGCTGGAGGTGCAGAAGATGACGCTGGCCACGCTGCAGGACATGAACGTGGCGATGGGCGACCTGGCCGCGAGCTTCGGCGCCGCCGCAGGCCAGGACAAGGAGCGGCCCGCCGCACGAGCCGCCGAGCCACCGTCCGCGTTTCCGTTCACCTCTCCGCCCGCGCCCGCACCGGAGGCGCAATCCCCTGCAAACGACGCCTCGGCGGCGCGTAGCGCGCGAACACCACCGGACGATGAAGCAGCGCCCGAGCAGACCAAGGGCGTGGCCGACCCGATGCAATGGTGGGGTGCGCTGACCAGCCAGTTCCAGCAGATCGCGGCGCATGCCCTGCGGGATGCGGGCACGCACCAGGCGGCCTTCGACGCCACGCGCGAGATGGCCAGCGGTGCACTCAAGACCGCCTCCAGCATGGCGGCGCAGATGGCCGCGCAGGGCATGCACGGCATGCGCGCGGCGGCGCAGGCCGCCGGTGCGGCGCCTGCGGCAACGCCCGCACCTGCCGCCGGTAAGCCTTCCACAAAGGCGGCCGCCCGGCCGGCGACCCAACCGGGCGGCAAGGCCAACGACAAGGCCAACGACAAGGCACGTCCGGCCGCCAAGCGGGCTGCCGTGGCCAACGCGGGCGCCAAGCGTGCCCCCGCACCATCGCCAACCGAAAAGGCTGCCGCGTCCCGCACGCGGCGGCCGGCAGGTTGAGCTGCGCGGCGGCGCCTGTACCCCATCGCAGGGCTGACACATGAGACTCTTTCCCAATGCACACGCCACCCATCCGCAGTGGCACATGGCCGCGGTGCTGGTGCTGGCGCAACTGCGGGCGCAGATGGCGCTGCCCCAGTACGCCAGTGCACCCACGCTGGGGCTGCTCTACATCACCGACCACTACGCGGACGATGCCGCGGCCCTGCTGGACCTGCTGCGGCGCGAACTGCCGACGGTCACCGACTGGGCAGGCGCGGTCGGCGTGGGCGTGGCGGGCAACAACGTCGAATATTTCGATGAACCCGCGCTCTCGCTGATGCTGTGCGACCTGCCGCGCGCGCACTACCGCGTGTTCTCGGGCGTGGCGCCGCTGGCGCACGGCGATGCGGCCGGGGTGGGCTTTGCGGCCCACACGGCGCTGGTGCATGCGGACGGCCAGACCCCCGAACTGGCGGACCTGGTGGCCGAGATGGCGGGCCGCACCAGCAGCGGCTACCTGTTTGGCGGCGTGGTGGCCAGCCGCGGGGCGCAGGTGCAGCTGGCGCTGCCCGCCGGCGGCGAGGGCGACGGCGTGCTGCACGGCGGCCTGTCGGGCGTGGCCTTTGATGCGCAGGTGGAACTGGTCTCGCGCGTCACGCAGGGCTGCCAGCCCATCGGCGCGCAGGCGGCCATCACCGCCGTGCAGGACAACGTGGTGCTGGAGCTGGACGGCGAGCCCGCGCTGGACGTGCTGCTGGACACGCTGGGCGTGACGCTGCAGGGCGACGCCCAGGCCGCGCTGCGCGCCGTGCGCGCCACGCTGGCAGGGCTGGAGGACGCGGACGCACCGCAGCGCCAGCGCACGGGCCATTTCGGCGCCGACACGCGCGTGCGCCACATCGTCGGGCTGGACGCGACGCGCAGCGGCGTGGCGCTGGGTGACCATGTCGAGGTGGGCATGCGCCTGGCCTTCTGCCAGCGCAACGTCGGCGCGGCCCGTGCCGACCTGATGCGCATCTGCGCCGAGATCCGTGAGGAGCTATCGCCCCAACTCGAAGAGGCGCAGGCGCTGCCCGCCGCAGGCAGCGCGCCGCATGCCGAGCCGGCGGGCGGCCGGCGCATTTGCGGTGCGCTGTATGTGAGTTGCTCGGGCCGCGGCGGGCCGCACTTCGGTGGGCCCAGCGCCGAGCTGCAGATCGTGCGCCATGCGCTGGGCGACGTGCCCCTGGCGGGCTTCTTCGCCGGCGGCGAAATCGCCGCGCACCGGCTCTATGGCTACACGGGCGTGCTGACGGTGTTCGTCGCATCGGACGGGGCTTTATAAGCCTTTTTGGCCTCTAGCGCCCGTCCATCAAGCGCAAGCAGCTATGCAATGCATAGCGCCGTGGCGCTTGCTCAAACGCCGATGACGGCGGGGCGGGGCGCCGCAGCAGGGCGCGGCAGGCCGCAGAACGCGAAGTCCAGCTCCGGCTCCAGCCCGCTCACGATGCGCGCGATGGACTTGCCCGAGCCGCAGGCGTGGGTCCAGCCCAGCGTGCCGTGGCCGGTGTTCAGGAACAGGTTGCCGTAGCGCGTCTTGCCGATCAGCGGCACGTTGCTCGGCGTGGCGGGGCGCAGGCCGCTCCAGAACTGCGCCTGGCTCGCATCGCCCGCGCCGGGAAAGAGCTGCTCCACGCGCCGCACGATGGCTTCGCAGCGCACGGCGTTCAGTGCGCGCTCGTAGCCGTTGAGCTCGGCCGTCCCCGCGATGCGCAGCCGGTCGCCCTGCGCGCTGGTGTAGCGTGAGAAGACCAGCTTGTACTCATCGTCCGTCAGGCTCACCTGGTAGGCGGCGGCCGTGTCGCGCACCGGCAGCGTCACCGAATAGCCCTTGGCCGGGTAGATCGGCAGGCGCAGGCCCAGGGGCTGGGCCAGCAGCGGGCTGAATGCGCCCAACGCCAGCACGTAGGCGTCGCCGCGCACGCGCTCGTAGCCGCCGGCCTCGTTGGTGATCTCCACATGGTCGATGGCGCCGCCCGCCGGGTGCAGCGCGGTGATGTGGCAGCCCAGGCGGAATTGCACGCCCGCGGCCTGGGCCACGCCGGCCAGCGCGCGCGTGAACAGGTGGGCGTCGCCGGACTCGTCCTCCGCCGTGTAGGTGGCGCCCGCCAGCTGCGGGCGGACGTGGGCCAGGGCTGGCTCGATGCGCACGGCCTCGTCGGCATCCACCACGCGGCGGTGGCAGCCCAGCGCACGCATCTGCTCGGCGGGCGCCAGCGCGGCGTCGAGTTCCTGGGCGCTGGTGTAGAAGTGCAGGATGCCCTGTGTGCGCTGGTCGTACTGCAGGCCCGTGTCGGCGCGCAGTTGCTGCAGCGTGCTGCGGCTGTAGCTGCCCAGGCTCACGATCTGCTCGATGTTGTGGCGCGTGCGCGCGGGCGTGCATTCGCGCAGGAATTGCAGGCTCCAAAGCCACTGGCGCATGTCCGCGCGCAGGCGAAACAACAGCGGCGCATCCTCTTTGCCCAGCCACTGCAGCACCTTGAGCGGCGCGCCGGGGTTGGCCCAGGGCTCGGCGTGGCTGACCGAGATCTGGCCGCCGTTGGCGAAGCTGGTTTCCGCACCGGGCACAGCCTGCCGGTCGATGACGGTGACCTCGTGGCCGAGTTGCTGGAGAAAGTACGCAGAGGTGGTGCCGACGACGCCGGCGCCCAGAACGATCACGCGCATGGTTTACAAGCCTTTTTCAAGGTTTGCGCAGGCAGGGCGCGCGCGAGCAGCTATTGAATGAATAGCGAACAGCGGGCGCGACCTGGCCTGGCTGCCGCTCCCCCTGTCCTTGGTACCTGAGAGATTCATGCCGCGCGGGACCGTGCGCGGCACTTGCTCCTTCGGTGCGCCACGGCGGGCGTGGCGGCTCTCCAGACGGCTGTGTGGGTATGCAGTACGGAACCTGAGCGTGTATGGGAGTTTGCGCCTTCGGTGAAACGGCATGCAGCCGTTTGCTCTCCTGCGCCGGCCATCGTAGCGGCCCGGGCGCGGCGCCCCCAGCGGGCTAACCCTCAAACCATGAACACGCTCTCAGGGCGGGGCGCCGGGTGCATGCTCAGGGGTAGACCGCTTCGCCCAGGTTGAGCATGAGGCGGTTGGCCCAGGCGAACAGCGCGGCGGCGTGCACCGTGTCCAGGATTTCCAGGTCGCTCAGGCCCGCAGCGCGCAGCGGCGCGATGTGCTGCGGCCCGAATGCACCGGGCGCGCGCGTGAGCGCGGCGCTGGCCTGCGCCAGGGCGCGTTCGCGGGCGTTGGTGCCGGCGCTGTCGGGGTCGGCGAAGATCTGCGCGATCACGTCGTTGCGCTTGGCCAGCTGCTCGAAGCGCTGCGCATGCACCGCCGCGCAGTACACGCAGCCGTTGATGCGCGAGACCACGGTGGTGGCCACCTCGCGCTCGGCGCGCGGCAGGCCGCCAGGCGCGTACATGATGGCGTTGAACGCCTCCGAGCGCTCGGCGAGCACGCGGGGCTGGTGCGCCAGCACGAGGTAGAAGTCCGACGTGCGTGCCTTGGGGTGGCTTGCGTCCAGCACGGCGTTCTGCTCGGCGCTGGCGGTTGCGGGGTCCACCACGGGCAGCCAGGCCTTCCAGTCCAGCGTCTCGCTGGTGTAGCCGGCCAGGCGCAGCGGCTCGCCGGGCGGGGGCAGGTTGGCGGGGTGCACGAAGGGCGCGTCCGGCGTGGTGGGAGCGACCGCCGTGGCTGCGGTGCCCGCGGGGCCGAGGGCGGCCAGCGCCGCCACGCCTGCCACCAACCGCGCCTGGTAGGCCACGAAGCCGATGAGCTGCGCGAGCAGCACCACGTCCGGCGTGGCGAGGCCCGCCTGGGGCAGGGCGAGCAGGGCCGCGCGGTCGGCCGCGGCGGGCTGCGTAGCCAGCAGCTGCGTGAAATGCGTGATGGCTTGCCAGCGCGCATCCGCCAGCGGGGCTGGCAGGCCGGCCAGGCGCGCGCCGTAATGGTCGGCCAGCGTTGCCACGCCGCTGGCGGCCGCCACGGCCTGGGCCACGGACAGGCGCTCGGCCAGCGCCAGGCCCCCGGGCAGTGCTGGCGCGAGCAGCAGGTCTTCGCAGGCCTGGGTGGCGGTGATGGCCTTGGCGCGCTGTTGGCGCGCGGCCTGGGCATGGGGGGCATGGCCCAGGCGGGCGAGCTGGTCGATGGTGTCGGTCATGGCGAAGGCAGGATGCGTTGGGAGGTGTCGGCGGGCGTCCATTCGTCGCCCAGCAGTTCCGGCTCGGCATAGGCCTGCAGCGCGGCGAAGTGGTGCTCCACGTCCTCGCGGTACAGCAGGCCGGCGATGCCGCTGGCCAGGCGCCGTGCACCGTCGCTGATGGCGGGGATGTCGCCCGACACCGTGCCGTGCGACAGCGCCGCCGGGTAGCAGAAGCAGTGGATGCGGTCCAGGCCGGGGCAGGCGCCGGCGGCTTTCTCGCGGAATTCGAACACCGGGCCGAGGTCGGGCGAGTCGGACAGTTCGCGGTCTTCATCGCCGGCGGGCGGCTGGTAGCGCTCGCCCCAGGTGCGGACATGGCGCGCAAACGGCGCGAATTCGGGCTTTTGTGCCCAGTCGATCACGAAGCCTGTGGCGAGGACCAGGAAGTCGAATGCGAACGTACCCTTGGCCGTCGCCACGTGCAGCGCGTGGCCCACCTGCGTAACGTCCTGCACTGCGCAACCGAAGTGGAAGAAGGCGTTGGCGTGGCCGGACACGCGCAGCGTGCTGCCGTGCGGCGGCGGCACCTGCTGCACGTTGATGTAGTGGCGTATGCGCCACTTCCATGCGTCGGGCAGGTCGTGGTGCCCTTGCGTGAGGCCGGGCACGCCCGAGCCCTTGGACTTGTTCACCGTGGGCATGACCGCGCGACGCGCGATCAGGTCCACGCTGGCGGCGCCGCATTCCAGCGCCGTGCCGGCGCTGTCCATGGCGGACGAGCCCATGCCGATCACGCCCACGCGCTTGCCCTTGAGCGTGGCGTAGTCCAGCACGTCGGACGAATGCGCCCACAGGCCACCCTGTGCGGCGTGGGCCACGCCCCGCATGAAGGCAGGGACCTGCGGGCCGCCCAGGCCGTCGCGGCCCGTGGCCAGCACCACGCGGCGCGCCAGCCAGGTGGCGTGGCCGGTGGGGGTCTGCACGTCCACCGCCACCAGGCCGTCGGCGCGTGGGTGCACGGCGGTGACGGTGTGTTCATTGCGCACGTCGGCCTGCGTCACGCGGCGGTACCAGCGCAGGTAGTCCATCCACTGCAGGCGCGGGATCTTGTCGAGCGCGGCCCAGGCCTCACGGCCCCACTGGGCCTCGAACCAGGCGCGGAAGGTGAGCGAGGGCACGCCGAGCGCGGGGCCGGTGAGCTCCTTGGGCGAGCGCAGCGTGTCCATGCGCGCCGTGGTGGCCCAGGGGCCCTCGTAGTCGGCGCGCGCGCGGTCCAGCAGCACGGCGGCAATGCCCTGCTGCGCCAGCGCCATGCTGGCCGCCAGGCCCGCCTGGCCGGCGCCGATGATGAGCACGTCGATGACGGGCTGCCCTTCATGGGTGCGAGGCGGCAGCCATGCGCGGGCGCGCCAGTTGAGGGTGAGCAGGTCGTGCCGCAGGCGGTCTTCGAGGGCGGCCAGGCCGGCCGCCCCCAGGGGAAGCGAAAAAGACATGGAGGACGTCGAAGAAAGCGTGGAGGGCGAAATCAGTCGATGCTGATTTTGGCGTCCTTCACCACCTGCGCCCACTTCGCGCGGTCCTTGTGGACCGTTTGGCGGAACTGCTCGGGCGTTTCGATGCGCACCGTGTTGCCCTGCGACTCGAAGCGCTGGCGCACGTCGGGCTGCTCCAGCACCTCGCGCAAGGCGGTGTTCAGCTTCTGGACCACGGCCGGGTCGGTGCCCTTGGGGGCGAAGATGCCGAACCAGATCGAGCTGTCAAAGCCCTTGGTGCCGGGCAGGCCGCTGGCGCCGATGGGCGGCACCTCCTTCACGGCCGCCACGGGCTTGGCCGTGGTCACCCCCAGCAGGCGCACCTTGCCGGTCTTGTAGTGCGGCAGCACGGTCTGCACCTGGTTCATGATGCAGCAGGTCTCTCCGCGCAGCACCGAGGTGATGGCCTCGGGCCCGCCCTTGTAGGGCACGTGCACCATGTTCAGGCCCAGGCGCGCATTCAGCTCGGCAAAGGCCATGTGCGTGCCCGTGCCGTTGCCGGTGGATGCGAAGTTGTACTTGCCCGGGTTGGCGCGCACGGTCTCGACGAACTCCTTGAGGTTCTTGGCGTCGATCACCGCGGGGTTGATGGTGAGCACGTTGGACACGTCGACCAGCGGGGCGACGGGCACGAAGTCGGCCTCCACGTCGAACGGCAGGTTCTTGTAGAGCGCGGCATTGCTGCCGTGCGTGGCGGCCGTGCCGAAGGCCAGGGTGTAGCCGTCGGCCTTGGCCCGGGCCACGTACTCACTGGCGATGTTGCCGGCCGCGCCGGACTTGTAGTCGATGACCACGGGCTGGCCGAGTTTCTGGCCCAGCGGCTCCTGCACCGCGCGCGCCACCACGTCCACGCCCGATCCGGCCGGAAAGCCCATGATCAGGGTGACGGGCTGCTTGGGCCAGTCCGTGGCCTGGGCGAGGGCGGATGTGACGGTCAGCAGCGTGGCCAGGGCGGCGGTGGCGTGGCGCAGGAGGGGCATGGCGAATTTCCTTGTGATGGGTCAGTGCAAGGCGGCGCCCTATCGTGTAGGCACAGCCGAAACACGCCCATTGTGGAGAAATTCACATGCAACGCGCTATATGCATATGGACGGCCCGTCGCCGTCCCGGGCCATGCTGCGCGCGGACGACCGGCGCTCGGCCGTTCATCTCCGGTAGGGGTTGTCGGGCCGGCGGTCGTGGCGGTTGGGCACGCCGTCGCCATCGCGGTCCCAGCCGCCGCGCACGAAGCGCCATTGGTCACTGCGCTGCACCCAACGCGGCTGGCGGTAATGGTGGCCGTGGCGCACCTGCATCCACTGGCCGGGCACCCACACATGGCGGTGGCCGCGCCATTCCCAGTGGCCCTGCGACCAGACCATGCCGCGGCGCGGTGCAGGCACGCGCTCGTAGCGTGGAGGCGGTGGCGCGTGGTATTGCACCGCATAGGCGGGCGGTGCCGAGTAGTGGGGCGTGCCGGCCTGGATCACGACGGTGGCGTTGGTGGCCGCATGCGCGGCGCCTGCCAATGACAGCAGGGCGACGAGGCTGCCGGCTGCGGCAAGGGTGGTGGTGCGGACCATGGCGTTCTCCTTTGTTGTGGGATGCGGCGCGGGGCGCTGCGGGAGACTCCATGCTGCGGGCCGCATGTCAACGTTTCGGCCGCGTTGTTGCATCCCCGGCAAAGGTTTGTGAGCAGGTGTGACGGCGGCCTTCCGGCGGGCAGGATTCAGGTGTTGGAAAGGCTGCAGCCCTTGTCAGAGAAGCGCCACAAGCTCCTTTTTCAATAGTGAGAGAGGCGCGACCAGTGCGCGGCGAGGCGCCGCGGTGCTTGGCGCACCGCCCGCCACGCCACGATTGCTTGCATGTGCCGTGGGATTGACCCCCTCTGGGGCCGCCCCCAAGATCAAACACCGCACACGGCTTGGAGAACTGGGGGGGCTTGCATGGACACACCCAACTGGGCCCTGGTGGCCAATGGCTCGATGGCGCGCCTGCTGGAGCTTGACCCTGCGGCAGCCACGCACTGGACGGAAAGGCAATGCCTGACGCATCCGGCCGCCCGCCTGCATGGCAGTGCGGCGGGGCATGAGCCGCCCGGACATTCGATTGCAGGACGCAGCGGTCTGGCGCCGCGCAGCGAGGCCGCCGCGCAGGAGCGGCGCACCTTCGCGCGCGAGGTGGCCCACGCGCTGCGCGAGGCCGTGGGCGCGGCCGAGCGCAGCCGCGTGGCCGTGTTCGCGTCCAACCCCTTCCTGGGCGAGCTGATGGAACAGCTGGATGGTGTCACCCACCAGCGGCTGGTGGCCAGCCATGCACAGGATCTGACGCACCTGAGCTTGCAGGAGTTGGCGCGGCATTTGCAGGCAGAACGCGGCGGCTGACACGGCCCCGGTGTGAGGACCGACCATGCGCGCCATGGTGCTGGACGGACCCGGCCAGCCGCTGCGACTGGCGGAGTTGCCGTGCCCCGTTCCGCAGGCAGACCAGCTGCTGCTGGCGGTGGAAGCTTGCGGCGTGTGCCGCACGGACCTCCATCTGCGTGACGGCGAGCTGCCGGACGCGGTGTGGCCCCTTGTGCCGGGGCATGAGATCGTGGCCCGTGTCGCCGGCCTGGGGCCGGGCGTGCGGGGCTGGCGGCAGGGACAGCGGGTAGGCGTTCCTTGGCTGGGGTGGACCTGTGGGCACTGCCGGTTCTACTCCAGTGGGCGCGAGAACCTGTGCGTGCAGGCGTGTGGGGGCGACGGATGGTCCAGTGTGGGCACCGCGAAGGGGGAAGTCAATGGCAGGCCGACTGCGTCGGGTTTTGGGTGTTTTAAGGCGCTGGCACCCGTCCATCAAGCGCCATAAGCTATTAATAAAGGAGCATCACGGCCTTGCGGTGCGGCGCATCTGGGCAAAGGCCTCGAACTCCCAGCTGCGCATGGCCAGCAGCAGGGTGTAGCCCTCGCGCTCACGCTCGGGCAGGCGCTGGTCGGCCAGGTGCTGCTGCGCGAAATCCTGCGCCACGCGCTGCAGCCGCTCGGTGAAGGCCGGCGCCAGGCTGCGTGCGATGGAGCCGTGCACCAGCAGCACGCCCTCGCCCGGCGCCTCGAAGCCGCCGTTGAAGTAGTCCAGCAGTGCATGGTCGCGGAAGTAGTGCATCACCGGCCCGTGCGGGCGCCAGCGGAAGGTCTTGGCAAGCTTCAGGCGGTAGCGGTTGAGCGGGCGCAACTCGATGATGCCGATGCGGTCGAGCTGCGCCAGGTACTGGATGCCCTCGGCCTCGCTCAGCCGGTAGGTGGTGGTGATCTGCTCCAGGGTCCACTGGCTCAGCACGCAGATCGCCATCAGCAGCAGCTTCTTGTCGGCCACCACGGCCTTTTCCTGCTCCTGCGTCAGCTCGCTCAGCAGCGGCTGGCTGTCAGCCACGCGCCGCGCCAGGTCGGCAAAGTCCAGCCGCAGCACGCGGCAGATGGCGTCGATGCGCGACAGCGGCATGTCGCCCTTGGCCAGCATGCGCTTGACGCTGGACTCGGCCATGCCCAGCGCCTGTGCCAGGCTGGCATAGGTCATCTGGGCGGACTTGAGTTCCTTCTTCAGGGCGATGACGAGGTCGGCGGTGGTGCTCATGGGGTGCTGGAGGTGAAAAGTATCGAATGGCGATACCCTAAGTGTGATCCAAGCCACCAAGGCCCACAAGCGGCTGGCCTGTGCGGGCTTTGTGCGCACAATGCGCGGCACCTTCACACCCCAGCACACCGCATATGAGCGCGCAGCACCCCGTGACCTTGTCGCCCACCGCCCAGCCCGCCGAGGCGGCGCACCCCAACCAGTTCGCGCTGCTGCGTCAGCGCCGCTTCGCGCCGTTCTTCTGGACGCAGTTCGCCGGCGCGGCCAACGACAACCTGTTCAAGTTCGCCTTCACGGTGATGGTGACCTACCAGCTCAGCGTGTCGTGGATGCCGCCGGCGCTGGCGGGACTGGTGATCGGCGCGCTGTTCATCCTGCCGTTCCTGCTGTTTTCCGCCACGGCGGGGCAGCTCACGGACAAGTACGAGAAGACGCGCATCATCCGCTTCGTGAAGAACCTGGAGATCGCCATCATGCTGGTGGCGGGCGGGGGCTTCGTGGCCGGCAGCGCGGCCATCCTGCTGGGCTGCGTGTTCCTGATGGGGCTGCATTCCACGCTGTTCGGCCCCGTGAAGTTCGCCTACCTGCCGCAGGCCTTGAACGAGCGCGAGCTGACGGGCGGCAACGGCATGGTGGAGATGGGCACCTTCGTCGCCATCCTGCTGGGCAACGTCGCGGGCGGTCTGCTGGTGGCGCTGCCGGGCATCGGCCACACCACGGTGGCGTTGGCCTGTCTGGCGCTGGCTTTGCTGGGCCGCCTGGTGGCGCAGTTCATTCCGCCGGCCCCGGCCACCGACCCGGGCCTGACGGTGAACTGGAACCCGGTCAGCGAGACGTGGCGCAACCTGAAGCTGGCGCACGGCAACACCGTGGTGTTCCGCTCGCTGCTGGGCATCTCGTGGATGTGGTTCTTCGGCGCGGTGTTCCTGTCGCAGTTCCCCAGCTTCGCCAAGGACGTGCTGCATGGCAACGAACAGGTGGCGTCGCTGCTGCTGGTGGTGTTCTCGGTGGGCATCGGCATCGGCTCGCTGCTGTGCGAGGTGCTCTCGCGCCGGCATGTGGAGATCGGCCTGGTGCCGCTGGGCGCCATCGGCATGAGCGTGTTCGCCATCGACCTGTACTTCGCCTCGCGGGCCCTGCCGCCGTCGGAGGTGCTCACCCTGGCGGCCTTCGCGGCGCAGCCCGCGCACTGGCGCGTGATGACCGACCTGCTGCTGCTGTCGCTGTTCGCGGGCCTGTACAGCGTGCCCATGTACGCGTTGATCCAGATGCGCAGCCAGCCCACGCACCGCGCGCGCATCATCGCCGCCAACAACATCCTCAACGCGCTGTTCATGATCGCCAGTGCCGTGCTCGCGGGGGCGCTGCTGTCGGCGGGCTTCACGGTGCCGCAGATCTTCCTGTTCACCGGCATCGCCAATGCGGTGGTGGCGTTCTACATCTTCCTGCTGGTGCCCGAGTACCTGCTGCGCTTCGTGGCCTGGGTGCTGTCGCGCTGCATCTACCGTTTCAAGGTGCGCGGCGACGAGCACATTCCCACGGAGGGCGCGGCCATCCTGGCCTGCAACCATGTGAGCTTCGTCGATGCCGTGCTGCTGATGGCGGCCAGCCCGCGCCCCATCTACTTCATCATGGACCACCGCATCTTCCGCATCCCGGTGCTGGGTGCGCTGTTCCGCCTGGCCAAGGCCATTCCCGTCGCGCCGCAAAAGGACGATGCCGCCACCTACGAAGCCGCGTTCGAGCGCGCGGCCCAGGTGCTGAAGGACGGCGACCTGCTCGCCATCTTCCCCGAGGGCGGCATCACGCGCGACGGGCAACTGCAGGCGTTCAAGGGCGGCATCATGAAGATCATCGAACGCGCGCAGGCCGACGGCGTGCGGGCGCCGGTGGTGCCCATGGCGCTGACCAACCTGTGGGGCTCGTTCTTCAGCCGCATCGAGCAGGGCGGCGCCATGGTGCGGCCGTTCCGCCGGGGCATGTTCAACCGCGTGGGGCTGAACGTCGGCGCACCGCTGCCGGCTGCCGAGGTGCAGCCCGCCCTGCTGCGTGAGCGGGTGGCGGGGCTGCTTCAGATCAGCGCCTGAGCCAGCAGGCGCCCCAGAGCCTGCGCATCCGCTGCGGCTTCAGCCGTTGCGAAAAAGAAAGCTGTACGCGTTCAGGGCCGGCACGCCGCCCAGATGCGCGTACAGCACCTTCGATCCGGCCGGGAATTCGCCGTTGCGCACCCGCTCGATCATGCCGTGCATGGACTTGCCCTCGTACACCGGGTCCGTGAGCATGCCCTCCTGGCGAGCGCACAGGCGGATGGCTTCCAGCGTACCTTCATTGGGCAGGCCGTACTCGGGGCCGCCGTAGCGCGTGTCCAGTACCACATCCTCGGCAGTGATGTCCTGGCCCAGCTCCACCAGATCGGCGGTGCTCTGCGCGATGCGCAGGATCTGCGCGTGGGTCTTCTCGGGCGTGGCCGATGCGTCGATACCGATCACCCGGCGCGCGCGCCCGTCGGCGGCAAAGCCCACCACCATGCCCGCCTGCGTGCTGCCCGTGACCGAGCACACGACGATGTAGTCAAACCGAAAGCCCAGCTCCTTTTCCTGCTGGCGCACCTCTTCGGCAAAGCCGACGAAGCCCAGGCCGCCATAAGGGTGCTCGGAGCAGCCCGCCGGAATGGGAAAGGGCTTGCCGCCGGCCCGCTTCACGTCCGCCATGGCCTGCTCCCAGCTCGGGCGGATGCCGATGTCGAAGCCCGCCGCGTCCAGGCGCACGTCGGCGCCCAGGATGCGGCTCATCTCGATGTTGCCGACGCGGTCGTACACCGCGTCGCTGTAGTTGACCCAGTTCTCCTGCACCAGCACGCACTTGAGCCCCAAATGCGCGGCCACGGCGGCCACCTGGCGCGTCTGGTTGGACTGGATGCCGCCGATGGACACCAGCGTGTCGTAGCCGCCGGCAATCGCCTCGGGGATCAGGTACTCCAACTTGCGCGTCTTGTTGCCGCCGAAGGCCAGGCCCGAGTTGCAGTCCTCGCGCTTGGCGTAGAGCTCCACCTTGCCGCCCAGGTGCTGCGACAGGCGCTTGAGCGGCTGGATGGGCGTGGGGCCGAAGGTCAGGGGATGGCGGGGGAATTTCTGCAGGTTCATGGCGGTGTTCCGGTCGATGGGGAAGGTGCCTTGCATCGTAGGAAAACCGCGCATTAACAGGGTTGTGAAATAAGATGATCTCAAGAATCAAAAAGAGTACTCAACGCCAAATAGCAGTATTTCATTTCCCCAATCAAGCCATGGCCGCAATAAAAAAACGCAACGTGAATGCCGCGGCAGAGGGTGCCGAGGTGGACCGCACCGACCGCGCCATCCTGCGCCTGCTGCAGCGCGACGCGTCGCTGTCCAACGTGGCCCTGGCGGCCAAGGTGCACCTGAGCCCGCCGGCCTGCCTGCGCCGCGTGGAGCGGCTCAAGCGGCTGGGCTTCATCGATGGCGTGGTGGCGCGGCTGAACCCGCAGGCGGTGGGTGCGGGCATGCTGGTGATGATCGGCGTGGTGCTGGACCGCTCCACGCCCGAGTCGTTCTCGGCCTTCGAGAAGGCGGCGGCCAAGATCTCGGGCTGCATGGAATGCCACGTGGTCACGGGCGAGTTCGACTACTTCATGCTGATCCGCACGCGCGACAGCGAGAGCTTCAACCGCCTGCATGCCGAGCAGCTGCTGTACCTGCCGGGCGTGCGGCAGGTGCGCTCGTTCATGGTGCTGCGCAACGTGCTGTCCACCACCGAGCTGCCGCTGGCGATCTGAATGTGGTATCGCATGGCGATACTTTTCGCCGCTGGATAGGTTACTGCGTCGGAATATCGGCTGCTTTGGCGCCGTGCGGCCGCAGCATCCGCCCCGTGTTCAACCAACGCCTGCGGGCACCGACCACCATGCATTCCTCTACCCCCACCCTCCAGCGCGACACGCGGGCCTGGCAGTTCCAGGTGTGGGCTTCGTTCGGCATCGCCGTGTTCCTGTGCGCCACCGGCCTGGCCTGGCTGCCGGGCGAGCGGCTGGAGGTGGCCTTCATGTTCATGGGCTACGTGTTCTGCCTGTCTGCGGCCTTCATGCTGGCCAAGTTCGTGCGCGACAACCAGGGCGCGCGCCGCGGCGCCGGCCAGGGCGGTGGCGACACCCCGCTGTGGAAGCTCGTCGTCTGGGGCGGCTTTGCCGTGGCCATGGGGCTCACCGGCTGGGGGCTGTGGGGCATGGCGATCAGCGCCACCTACAAGGCCTTTTTGGGCGTGAGCTGGCTGTACCTCATCACCTGCGCGTTCACGCTGGCCAAGATGCTGCGCGACCGCCACGAGGCGGATCTGGCCGACGCCCGCCTGCGCAGCCGCCTGCAGGCCCGCACCGAGGCCGCTGAATGATGCCCGCCGCGCAGGAGACCCACATGCCAACCCTTTTTCGCAAGACCTTCGCCCCCGCGCTGCTGGCGCTGGGCCTGCTGTGCGGCGCGGCGCTGCCGGCGCGGGCGCACAGCGAGGCCTCTGCAGCGCTGTCGCTGATGCCGGTGGCCTCCGTGGTCGTGGCCGCGGGCGGGGCGTCCGCGGCGGCGGGCGCCGTAGTGGCCCTGCCGGCGGCGCTGTCGGTGGGCGGCGCGGTGCTCACGGTGAAGGCCGTGCAGGCCTCGGCCACGGGCACGGTGTACCTGCTGGAGCGTGCATCGGACGGCGCCCAGGCCAGCGTGGAGGTCTCGGGCCGCGCCGCCGGTGCCGCCAGTGGTGCCGTGGGCACGGTGCTCACCTGCAGCGTGATCGGCACGGGCGTGATCCTGTCGGCCGCGGGCGAGGTGCTGGCCTTCGTGCCCAACGCGCTGGGCCGCGCGCTGCTGCACAACGAAAGGCTCTGACCATGCGCACCCTGCACTGGATCGCGGCCGCCGCCCTGGCACTGGCGGCCATGGCGGCACATGCGGGCCGCTCCTGCGAGCCGCGCCAGCCCACGGCGCAGACCATCGCCCAGGGCATGCAGCTGGCGCAGCAGACGGCCCAGGCGCTGGACGCCAGCGGCGCCCGCGTGGTGGTGCTGGCGCGCGCGGGGCAGGACTTGTCCCGCTACGGCCTGCGCCACTCGCACCTGGGCTGGGCCTACAAGACGCCCGAGGGCCCGTGGCGCGTGGTGCACAAGCTCAACGACTGCGGCACCGCCGTGGCCGCCGTGTACCGCCAGGGGCTGGGCGAGTTCTTCCTGGACGACCTGTGGCGCCACGAGGCCGTGTGGGCCGTACCCACGCCCGCCGTGCAGCAGGCGCTGCTGCCCGTGCTGGCCGACGGCGCGCGCGCCACGCGGCTGCACCAGCGTGCCTACAGCATGGTGAGCTATGCGTGGGGCACGACCTACCAGCAGTCCAACCAGTGGGCGCTGGAGACCCTGGCCCTGGCCATGGAGCCCGAGCGCGCCCACACCCGCGCGCAGGCCCAGGCCTGGCTGCGGCTGCAGGGCTACCAGCCCACGGTGCTGCGCATCGGGCCGCTCACGCGGCTGGGCGGGCGCATGACGGCGGCCAACGTCGCCTTCGACGACCATCCGCCCGCGCAGCGCTACGCCGACCGCATCGAGACCGTGACGGTGGACTCCGCCCTCGCATGGCTGCAGCATGCGCGGCTGGCGGGCGCCCCGCAGGTGCAGGTGCTGGGCCCGGAGAAGTTTTAAGCAAAAATGGGCTCTTGCGCTTATCCATCAAGCGCGAGCAGCTACTATTCCAATAGCAAACATCGTGAGGGATCACACATGAGCAAGGCATTGCGACTGTCGGAGAAATGGTTTCGCCGCGGCCTGTGGCTGGTGGCGCTGGTGTTCGCCAGCTTTCTGATCGGGCTGGGCGGCACCATCGTGGGCGACCTGCCCAAGGTGGAGGCGCCCTTGCAGCTGGACGATTTCCTGGACCGCGACGCCGCCCAGGCGCTGCGCGCCCAGGTCAAGGAAGCGCGCCAGGCCGAGCAGGAGGCCCAGACCGCGCTGGAGCAGGCCCGGCTGCAGCACGCCAAGGCGCGCAGCGAGACGCAGGCCGAGCGCGAGACCTTCAGCAACTGGTTGGCCGCACGCCGCGCCACCCAGCGCGCCGAGCACGACCCCGAGGTGATCGCGCGCACCCAGGCGCTGGACGCCCTCAAGGCCCAGGAGCGCCGGGCCCAGCAGGCCGTGCAGGCGCAGGATCAAGCCCTGCTGGACGCGCGCCAGGCCGCGCAGGCCGCGCAGCAGCGCCTGGGGCGCCTGGAGCAGGGCGGTTACGAGAAGATGGCCGCCGAGCGGCGCAAGGTGGAGTTGCGCGTGTTCCTCTACCGCCTGGCGCTCACGCTGCCGCTGCTGGTGGCGGCAGGCTGGCTGTTCGCCAAAAAGCGCAAGAGCACCTGGTGGCCGTTCGTGTGGGGCTTCATCTTCTTCGCGGTGTTCGCGTTCTTCGTGGAGCTGGTGCCCTACCTGCCCAGCTATGGCGGCTATGTGCGCTACGTGGTGGGCATCGTGGTCACGGCGCTGGTGGGGCGCTACGCCATCCTTGCGCTCAACCACTACCTGGAACGCCAGAAACAGGCCGAGGCCCTGCCCGAGCAGGAGCGCCGCAAGGAGCTGGGCTACGACGTGGCCCTGGCGCGCCTGGCCAAGGGCGTGTGCCCGGGGTGCGAACGGCTGGTGGACCTGAAGGACGGGGTGACCGACTTCTGCCCGCACTGCGGCATCGGCCTGTTCGACCGCTGCGGTGCCTGCGGCACGCGCAAGAGCGCCTTCGCCCGTTTCTGCCATGCCTGCGGGGCCGGTGCGGCGCCGTCCGGGATGGCCTCGCCCGGTGTGGCCCCTGCGGGTGCGGTCCCCTCGGGCATGCCGCCCGCCGGCGCGGCCCCCGCCGGTACGCCACCCCAGGGTGCGATGCCCGGCGCGGCAGGGAATCGCTAGGCGCAGGCCTGGTGCAGGTCCAGCGCGTTGGCAGCCGCCGCGCCGCTGGCCGTGTTGTCGAAGATGCACCAGACGCTGCGCGCTGCCAGGGTGGCGACCCGCAGCCGTGCCGCTAGCGCGTCGACCAGCGCCGCGTCATAGGCCGAGTAGTACACGCGCGGTGCGCCATGCAGCCGGCAGTAGACCAGGCCGGGCCAGCCGCCGGGCACCTCGCCGCCCGCGTGCAGCACCGGGTCGGCCAGCACGCGGCCGGCCTGCCAGGCGCACAGCAGCGTGTCGCCCTCCGGCGTGAACCAGCTGGCGTGGCGCGGCTCCACGGCAACGCTGCCGTGGGGAATGCCGTTCGCGCAGGCCGCGCAGGAACGCCTCGGCGACGGGCCGGTCGAGCCGCAGGCTGGGCGGCAATTGCACCAGCAGACAGCCCAGGCGCTCCCCCAGCCCCTGCACCTGTTCCAGGAAAGCCTCCAGCAGCGCGTCCGTGCCCTTCAGGCGCGCCGTGTGCGTGATGCTGCGTGGCAGTTTGACGCTGAAGCGGAACGCTGGCGGCGTGGACGCGGCCCAGCGCTCGTACGTGCTGCGCTGGTGGGGGCGGTAGAACGATGAATTGATCTCCACGGCGGGCAGCCGGGCGGCGTAGCGCTCCAGGTGCGAGCCTTCGGCCGGGAACCGGTGCCGGCTGCCCTGCGGCACGTTCCACCCCGCGGTGCCGATGTGCAGCGGTGCGGCTGTCGACGGTCGGGTGTCCATCGCCCCAGCATAGGAAGGATGGCGCGGCGCCGCGCGCGGAATGCGCCGGCCCTCGCCGTCAGCCGCCGCCTACGCGGCGCTATACGCCGCGTGCGCGCTCGGCCTTGAAGCGCGCGCGGAATGCGCCGAACTGGCCGGCGTCCAGCGCTTCGCGCACCTCGCGCATCAGGTTCAGGTAGTAGTGCAGGTTGTGGATGGTGGTGAGCATGGGCCCCAGCATCTCGCCGCAGCGGTCCAGGTGGTGCAGGTAGGCGCGCGAGAAGCCGCCGCGGCCCCCGTCGTTCCAGCTCACGCCCTCGGTGCCCGCGCAGGCGTGGCAGGTGCAGCTTGGGTCCAGCGGCTGGTGGTCGGTCTTGTGGCGGGCGTTGCGGATTTTCAGGTCGCCATAGCGCGTGAACAGCGTGCCGTTGCGCGCATTGCGCGTGGGCATCACGCAGTCGAACATGTCCACGCCCTGGGCCACGCCCTCCACCAGGTCCTCCGGCGTGCCCACACCCATCAGGTAGCGGGGCTTGTGCGCGGGCAGGCGGTGGGGGGTGTGCGCCATGATGTCCAGCATCTCGTCCTTGGGCTCGCCCACGCTCACGCCGCCCACGGCGTAGCCGGGGAAGTCCATCTCCACCAGGGCTTCGAGCGATTCCTGGCGCAGGTTCTTGTACATGCCGCCCTGCACGATGCCGAACAGCGCGTTGGGGTTGCCCAGGCGCTCGAATTCATTCTTGGAACGCACCGCCCAGCGGCGGCTCATCTCCATGCTCTTGCGCGCCTCGGCCTCGGTGGTCTTGTGACCGTTGGTCTCGTAGGGCGTGCACTCGTCCAGCTGCATCACGATGTCGCTGTTGAGCGTGGTCTGGATCTGCATGCTCACCTCGGGCGACATGAACAGCTTGTCGCCGTTCACGGGCGAGGCGAAATGCACGCCTTCTTCGGTGATCTTGCGCATGCTGCCCAGGCTCCAGACCTGGAACCCGCCCGAGTCCGTGAGGATGGGCTTGTCCCACTGCTCGAAGCCGTGCAGGCCGCCAAAGCTCTGCATCACGTCCAGGCCGGGGCGCATCCACAGGTGGAAGGTGTTGCCCAGGATGATCTGCGCGCCCATCTCGCGCAGGCTGCGCGGCATCACGCCCTTGACGGTGCCGTAGGTGCCCACGGGCATGAAGATGGGGGTCTGCACCACGCCGTGGTTGAGCGTGAGCGTGCCGCGGCGCGCGTGGCTGGAGGTGTCGGTGGCCAGGATTTCAAACTTGAGCATGGGCGCGATTGTCCCAGACTGCACCGGCGGGGATTGGTGCCCGCAGCGCCCCGCGCGGCCTACACTGACCCTATCGACACAGCATTGCAAGGAGGTGCCCCCATGTTCCGAATCCTGATCGCCGTTGATGGCTCCGAACTCGCGCTCGACGCCGTGCGCCATGGCGTGGCCCTGGTGCGCCGCGGCGGCCTGCAGGCCACGCTGGTGCTGGGCCACGTGCAGGAAGAGGCCTCGCTGATCGAGCTGGCCACGCAGGGCGCGGACGCCGTGGCCGCCGCGAGCGTGGAGGCGGGCCAGCACCTGATGGCGTCGGCCGTGGCGATGGTGGAGGCCGCGGGCGTGCCGTATGAGACCGAGATCGGCCTGGGCCCCGTGGCGGCCACGCTGGTGGACATGGTGGAGCGCTGCGGCTGCGACGCGCTCATCATCGGCGCGCGCGGCCTGGGCGGGCTGCGCGGCACGCTGCTGGGCTCGGTGTCGCAGGCGCTGGTGCAGCAAAGTCCCGTGCCCGTCACCGTGGTCAAGCATGCGGAGCCGGAGGAGCTGCCCGAGGATGATGACCAGGACGACGACGTAGGTGCGCAGGACTGACACCAGAAACAACGGGTCCCGCGGGACCCGTTGTGCTATTGAATCAAGAGCTGCTGGCGCAGATGGGCAGGGCGTTCAGGCCGCTTTTTTCCATTGCTGCGCCGCGCGCTGCAGCTTGCCGTGCGGCAGGCTGGCCAGGCGCGTGAACATGCGCCGGCAGTAGCCGCTGATCCACAGGCATTTGTTGAGCTCGTCCACGGGCAGCGGGCCGGAGACGACCACGATGTCGTTGGCCACGTCCGCCGCGCCAGCGGCGCGCAGGCGCCGGCGCGTGTGCGTGGCCCAGGACTGGATGCGTGCCGGGCTGCCGTGCTGGTGCACCTCGCCGGTGTGCAGGTCGAAGGCAATGGCCACGGTGTCGGTCTTGAGCTTGAAGCGACGCTCGCCCGTGACTGCGCTGGGCGTTTCGCGCATGTCGTACAGGTAGTAGCTGCCGGCCTTCAGCTGGTATTGCAGGTCCATGGTCGTCGTCCTCCGGGCTGCATTGTGCGGACGGCGCTGGCCGGTGATGGGGCGAATACCGCGCGAAAGCAGGCGCTTATTGCGCAGGGCGCGGGCCCGCCCCCGGCGGCGCCGGGGTGCGCCCGATTGTGTCGGCGCACTGCGGCGCCTTCAACCCGCCGGCCCGGTCAAAGGGTAACCGGTTGTGATCGGGCCGGCAGGCGCGCGTGGTGCGCCCGCCCATCCATTCGCGCTGTGGGGTTCAGAAATCCACCAGGCTCAGGCCCACGCTGAACACGGTGCGCTTGCGGTTGTAGTCGATCAGGCTGTCGCCGTAGCCCGTGAACAGCTGGGTGTGCAGGCGCAGGTTGGTGCGGTTGCCCACCAGGCTGGTTCCGAGGGTTTGCAGCCATTCCAGCCGTGCCGAGCCGCGCCCGGTCGCCCCCAGCGAATGCCGTGCGGTCAGCGCCAGGGTGTTGTCCTTGTCCACGTTCCAGGTCAGGCCCAGCTCGGCCCGGCCCACGTAGTTGCTGATGCCGGGGTTGTCGTCGCTGTCCGCGCTCTCGTGCAGGCGCTTCCACAGGCGGCCGGTGACGGTCCAGCGGTTGTCCAGCTCCATGCCGGTCATCAGGTACACGCGGTTCCAGCTGCGCGACAGAGGCAGGCTCTGGCCGTTGGACTGGTGCACCAGGCCGATGCCGCTGTAGCGCCAGCGCCAGCCGAAGGGCAGCTTGGCGTCGGTGGGGTACACGTACATGATCTCGGGCTCGTGGTCCGTGGTGCGGAACGGCCGCGAGATGCCCGGCGAGAACAGCTGCCAGTACGACTGCTGCGTGTAGCCCGCCCACAGCGAGTCGCGCAGCGTGGGGTGGCCGCGCGTGAGCAGGCCCTGCGCGAGCTTGGTACGCACCGACAGCTGCACGCGCATCTCGGTCTTGCGGTAGTCCACCTCGCTGGCGGCATTGTTGTCCGGGCTGCCCGAGGTGGGCAGGCGGTTGACGCTGGTGGCGCCCACGACGGACACGCTCATGGGCCGGTAGCCGCGAAAGCGGAACGCCCCGCAGTCGCTGCCCGTCTCCAGCTCCCAGAAGCGCGACAGGGTGCTGTACTGGCCGTCGCGGCAGCCGTCCACCTGCGCCACGTCGATGATGCGCGTGGCCGGCAGCGTGGCGTCCACCGGCGGGGGCGGCGCCTGCGTGGCGGCGGCGGGCTGGGCGCTGGCCGAAGCGGGCGGCGCCTGCCAGCTCTGCTCGCCGGCCCACTGGTCAAAGCAGGCCAGGCGTGCCTGGCTGTCACCGGTGAGGGCGGCGCACTGGCGCCAGCCGGCCACCCGGTTGACGGCGGGGGCTGCGGCGGTTTCGGCCCAGCTGACCAGCGGCAGGGCCGTGCCCAGCAGCGCGGTGGCCAGGCCCAGGCGGGACAGGGGGTGTGAAGGCTGTGTCATGGTCGGATGATGCGCGTGGTCGGTGACGGCTGCCATGCAGGTCAGGGCCGGGAAGGGGCCTGCTTGCGCAGGGTGAAGGTGTAGGGCCGGTCGGCCTCGTCGGTCCATTCGCCGCGGATCTCGCGCGCGCAGCTGCCTTCGACGACGTCGCCGCTCCAGTTGCCGCTGACCCGCGTGCCGTCGCGCGACTCTTCCAGGGTGAGCCGGCCCTGGTGCACGTCGCCCACCACCACCGAGGTGAAGCCCGGCCACTGGATGCGTCCCTTCACCGTGCCGTCCCATTCGGGGTGGGGGCCCAGTTCCAGCAGCACGGGCTCGGCCATGCCGTCCAGCCGCGCCTGCCAGCGGCCCACCAGTTCGGGCTGCTCCATCTGCGCGGCCGTGGGGCAGGCCGGGCGCGGAGGTTGAGAGGGTTTTTGGGCGCAAGCGCTTGCCAGTAAAGCGCTAGTAGCTATCAAAAATATAGTTTTCAACATGGGTTCAGGGTGTGGCGGGGCTGGGGGCGGCCTGGGCCTTGCGCGCGAATTCCTCGCGCAACTGGCGCAACTTGTCGCGTGGGTTCTCGCGCGCCGTGGCGGCGTCCAGTTTCATCTCGGCAATGAAGCGGCTGGGCTGGCAGGCCACCATCTCGCGCCCCTTCTTGCGCTTCTTGGTCCAGCTCACGGCCAGCGTGCGCTGGGCGCGGGTGATGCCCACGTACATCAGGCGGCGCTCCTCCTGCAGGCGCTGCAGGGTGTCGTCACTCACCTTCTGCTGGCGGCCGTCGTCATCGTCCAGCTTGAAGGGCAGCATGCCCTCGGTCACGCCGGCCAGGATCACGTGCGGCCACTCCAGCCCCTTGCTGGCATGCAGCGTGGACAGCACCACCATGTCCTGCTCCTGTTCGCGCTCGGAGATGGTGGACAGCAGGGCGATGGTCTGCGCCACCTCCAGCAGGCTCTTGGTCGCGGCCTGCACCGTCGCGCCCGCGGTGTCGTCGATCTGGCCGCCCGCGCGCTGTGCCATCCAGTCGCAGAACTCCAGCACGTTGCTCCAGCGCGCGGCGGCCACCTTTTCGCTGTCCTCGCTGTCGTACAGGTGCTGCTCGTAGCCCATGTCCTTGAGCCAGTCGGCCAGGAAGGCACGCGCGGCTTCGTGGCCGTGCGTGTGGCGTGCGCGATGCTCCAGGTCGTTGACGGTGCGGCCGAACTCCAGCAGGCCTTCCAGGCCCCGCTTGGGGATCACGGCGGGCAGCATGGCGTTGAACAGCGCGCCGAACATGCTTTGCTTGTGCTGCGTGGCGAACTCGCCCAGCGCCGCCAGCGTGGTGTGGCCCACGCCACGCCGCGGGCTGGTGACGGCACGCAGGAAGGCCGGGTCGTCGTCGTTGTTGATCCACAGGCGGAACCACGCGCACAGGTCCTTGATCTCGGCGCGGTCGAAGAAGCTGGTGCCGCCCGAGACCTTGTAGGGGATGTTGGCCTTGCGCAGGGCCTTCTCGAACGGCTTGGCCTGGTGGTTGGCGCGGTAGAGGATGGCGAAGTTCTTCCACGCCGGCGGTGGATTGCTGGCTGCCCGCAGGCCCTGGATGCGCGCCACGGCGCGCTCGGCCTCGTGCTCCTCGTTGTCGCAATCGACCACGCGCACGGGCTCGCCCTCGCCCAGCTCGCTGAACAGCGTCTTGGGAAACAGCTTGGGATTGGGCTGGATGACGTGGTTGGCCGCGCGCAGGATGGCGCTGGTCGAGCGGTAGTTCTGCTCCAGCTTGATGACGTTGAGCTGCGGGAAGTCCTGCGGCAGCTTCTTCAGGTTGTCCAGCGTGGCGCCGCGCCAACCGTAGATGCTCTGGTCGTCGTCGCCCACGGCGGTGAAGCGCGCGCGCTCGCCCACCAGGTATTTCAGCAGCTCGTACTGCGTGGCGTTGGTGTCCTGGTATTCGTCCACCAGCACGTGGCCCAAGAGGCGCTGCCACTTCTCGCGCACCTCGGGGTGGTGGCGCAAGAGGCGCATGGGCATGCCGATCAGGTCGTCGAAATCCACGCTCTGGTAGGCCGTCAGGCGCTCCTCGTAGCGCTGCATGATCAGGGCGATGCTGCGCTCATGGTCGTCCTGGGCCATGGCGAGCGCCTTGCGCGCATCCCAGCCCTGGTTCTTCCAGTTGCTGATGGTCCACTGCCACTGGCGCGCGGTGGCCAGGTCGGTGGTGCCGCCCGCGCAGTCCTTGAGGATGCCCGTCACGTCGTCCTGGTCCAGGATGCTGAACGAGGGCTTGAGTCCCAGCACATGGCCGTCCTCGCGCACCATGCGCACGCCCAGGGCGTGGAAGGTGCACACCAGCACGTCCTTGGCCTGGCGGCCGATCAGGCCGGCGGCGCGCTCGCGCATCTCGGCCGCGGCCTTGTTGGTGAAGGTGATGGCGGCAATGCGCCGGGGCGCCAGGCCCGTCTCGATCAGCCGCGCGATCTTGTGCGTGATCACCCGCGTCTTGCCCGAGCCCGCGCCTGCCAGCACCAGGCACGGGCCCTCGGTGTAGTGCACTGCCTGCAACTGAGCAAGATTGAGACCGGACATGGATGCAGCGGGAGGAACGGGGCGCGCCTGCGCCGCGGGTTGCGGCGGGCGGCGGGTGAGAGGGAGAACAGCGGGTGTGCATGATAGCGGCGTGCGCGCACCAGGGTGATTGCCCGGGGTGGCACGCCCGGTGACAAGGCGTTTCAGCGCGCGGCGGCGCTGCGACAATCGCGCCCGTGCTGTCCGTCCTGCTGATCACCTTCCCCTTCTTCGCCCTCGTGCTGTGCGGCTACCTGGCCACGCGGGCCGGGGCGCTGCCGGTGTCCGCCATCGGGGGGCTGAACAGCTTCGTGCTGTATTTCGCGCTGCCATGCATGCTGTACCGCTTCGGCGCCAGCACGCCCATCGCACAGCTGCTGGACCCGGCCGTCGCCGGGCTGTACCTGCTGTGTGCGCTGCTCATGGTGGGCGGCACGGTGGCCCTCACGCTGCGGCGCCGGGGGTGGAACGATGCGGCCTTCGGCGCGCTGGTGGCTGCCTTTCCCAACACCGGCTTCATGGGTGTTCCGCTGCTGGTGGCGTTGCTGGGCGAGGCCAGTGCCGGCACCGTGATCGTGGTGCTGGCGGTGGACCTGGTGATCACCAGTTCGGCGTGCATCGCGCTGTCGCGCCTGGATGGCGCGGGTGCGCACGGCGTGGCCGTGGCGCTGCGCAACGCGCTGCGCGGCATGGCCACCAACCCCATGCCCTGGTCCATCGTGCTGGGCGGCGTGGCGTCGGTCCTGCAGTGGCAGCTGCCGGGCCCCGTGGACCAGACCCTGGCCATGCTGGCGGGCGCGGCATCGCCGGTGGCGCTGTTCACCATTGGCGCGGTGCTGGCGCGCTCGCAGATGAACCAGCAGGAATACGTGCCGCCGGGCCAGTACGTGCCGATCGCGCTGGCCAAGCTCGTCGTGCACCCGCTGCTGGTGTGGTGCGTGGGGCGTGCGGCGATGGCGCTGGGGGTGGACCTGTCGCCGTTCACGCTCACGGTGATGGTGCTGCTGGCCGCGCTGCCCAGCGCGAGCAACGTGGCGCTGCTGGTGGAGCGCTTCGGGGCCCACGGCGGGCGCGTGGCGCGCATCATCCTGGTGAGTACGGCGCTGGCTTTCCTCAGCTTTTCGGCCGCCGTTGCGCTTTTGGTTCAAAAATGAGAGCGCTTGGCGCAGGGTGGGACTGCGCTAGGTGTCGATTTGGCTAAAAAATATCCACCTGAAGCGCAGCCGTTGTACCGCGTGCGCCAGACCGACGGCCATTGGGCAAGGACCTGGACCGGCCGCGCCGCGAGGGTGCCGTCCCCCTGCCCGTATTGCGACGCGAGGGGAGGGCAGGGGAAGGCGCGGGCGCCTGAGGGGCAGACTTCAATACTCCCAGAACATGCGCTGCAGTTCCTGCGTGCTGGCGCCCTTGGCCAGGGCGAGCATGGTCAGGATGCGCGCCTTTTCGGGGCGCAGATCGTGGGCCACCACCCAGTCGTGCTTGTCGTCGGGCTGCTCGGCGTTGCGCAGCACGAAGCCGTAGGGCACGCGCGCCGAACGCACGATGACCACGCCCTTGGCGCGCGCGTCCTGCAGCGGCTTGACCATGCGGTCGGCCACTGAGCCGTTGCCCGTGCCGGCATGGATGATGGCCTTGGCGCCGCCGGCCACCAGCGCGTTCACGGCCGTGGGCTGCACGTTGCCGTAGGCATAGACGATGTCCACCTGGGGCAGCGAGGTGATGCTGTCGATGTCGAATTCCGATTGCGTGGTGTGGCGCTTCACCGGCGCGCGGAACCAGTAATTCTTCCCCTCCACCACCATGCCCAGCGGGCCCCACTGGCTCTTGAAGGCGCTGGTCTGGATGTTGATGTCCTTGTTCACGTCGCGCGCGGTGTTGATCTCGTCGTTCATGGTGACCAGCACGCCCTTGCCGCGCGCATCCTTGGAGGCCGCCACGCTCACGGCGTTGACCAGGTTCAGCGCGCCGTCGGCCGACAGGGCAGTACCCGGGCGCATGGAGCCGACCAGCGCGATCGGCTTGTCGGTGCGCACTGTCAGGCTCAGGAAGTAGGCGGTCTCGGCCAGCGTGTCGGTGCCATGGGTGATGACGATGCCGTCCACGTCGCCCTGCTTGGCCAGTTGCGACACGCGCTGGGCCAACTTCAGCAGGTGTTCGTTGGTGAAGCTCTCGGAAGCGATCTGGAACACCTGTTCGCCCGACACCTGGGCGACGTTGGACAGCTCGGGCAGGCCGGCCAGCAGCTTGTCCACGGGCACCTTGGCGGCCGTGTAGGTGGCGCTGTTCATGGCCGAGGCGCCGGCGCCGGCGATCGTGCCGCCCGTTGCCAGCACCACCACGCGGGGCTTGGCGGCGGCCGGCTGGGCCTGCGTGGCCGCCGTGGCGCGCGTGTCCTGCGCGTGGGCGAGGGTGGGGGCGCCGGCAAAACCGGCAACGGTGATGGCAGCGGCCACCAGCGACATGCGAAACGCTTGGAAGGTCATTGTGGGTTCCAAAAAAGAAAAGCGGTCTCGTGGACCGGGGGCGGAACTTTGCCCCGATGGCGCAGCGCATGCCATGCGAGAAAACCCGCGGGCACCGCCCGCAGCGGTGGCGGCCTCAGATCGCCTGCGGGTCCACGTCCACCAGCCAGCGCACCAGCCCCTTGTGGCGCGGCCGTTCGGCATGCAGCAGCGGCTGCCAGGCGGCCAGGAAGCGCTGCAGCGCGGCGCGCTGGGGGCTTTCCAGCAGCATCTGGGCGCGCTCCATGTTGGCGACCCGCTGCACGGCCAGCGGCACGGGCGGGAAGAGGAAGACTTGGCTACTGCCCGGCAGCTGCGCGGCGCGCGCGGCGTCGGCGGCCGCCTGCAGGAAGGCCTGGGCGGCCTGCTGGGTGCGGGCGTCGGCGCGCACCAGGGCCTGGTGGGCGAAGGGCGGCATGCCGGCCTCGCGGCGCTCGGTCAGCTGCTGGGCGGCAAACGCCGGGTAGTCGTGGCGGCGCAGCGCGGCGTACACGGCGTGGTCCGGGTGCCAGGTCTGCACCCACATCTCGGGCGGGCTGCCCTGGGCGGCGATGTACTGCGCATCGCGCCCGGCGCGGCCCGCCGCCTGCATGAGCAGGGCGAACAGCCGCTCGGGCGCGCGAAAGTCGCTGGAAAACAGCGCCCCGTCGGGCTGCACCGCCGCCACCAGCGTGATGCGCCGGAAGTCATGCCCCTTGGCCACCATCTGCGTGCCCACCAGCACGTCCACCGCGCCCGCATGCACCTGGGCCAGCTGCTCCTGCAGCGCGCCCTTGGCGCGGGTGGTGTCGGCGTCGATGCGCGCCACGCGCGCGGCGCGGCGCTCGGGCGTGATGACGTTGCGCAGCAGCGCGGCCAACTGCTCTTCAAGCTGCTCGGTGCCCCGGCCGATGGGGGCGATGTCCGGGTTGCCGCAGCCCGGGCAGGCGCGCGGCACGCGTTGCGTAAAGCCACAGTGGTGGCAGCGCAGCGTGCGGTCGCTCTTGTGGAACACCTGGTGGGCGCTGCAGTGCGGGCAGTCGCTCTTCCAGCTGCAGTCATGGCAGTGCAGCACGGGTGCAAAGCCCCGGCGGTTGAGCAGCACCAGGCACTGCTCCCCGCGTTGCACCCGTTCGGTGATGGCGGCCAGCAGCGGGGGCGAGAACACGCCACCCGCCCCCGAGCTGCGCGGCTGTTGTCCCATGTCCACCAGGCGCACGCGCGGCAGCTCGCCTGTGCCGGCGCCGTCCCCTGAGCCGATACGGCTGGGCATGTGCAGGCGCAGGTAACGGCCCGGGCCGCCCTCGCTGGCCGGGGTGCTGGCATGCCAGCTCTCCAGCGACGGGGTGGCGCTGCCCAGGATCACCTTGGCGCCCTGCTCGCGTCCGCGCCACAGCGCCAGGTCGCGCGCGGAGTAGCGCGCGCCCTCCTGCTGCTTGTAGCTGGCGTCATGCTCCTCGTCCACCACGACCAGTGCCAGCCCCGGCAGGCTGGCGAACACCGCCATGCGCGTGCCGAGCACGATGCGCGCAGCGCCCGTATGCGCGGCGAGCCAGCTCTTCAGGCGCTGTGCCGGCGTCATCCCGCTGTGCATGCTGACCACGGCCGCCTCGCCGTACAGGGGCGCGAAGCGCTCGCGAAAGCGCGCCTCCAGCTGCGGGGTGAGGTTGATCTCGGGCACCATCACCAGTGCCTGTGCGGCGGGATGGCCGGCCAGGGCGCGCTGCACGCAGTGCAGGTACACCTCGGTCTTGCCGCTGCCCGTGCTGCCGAACAACAGAAAGGGCCCGCGCTCTGCATCGATTTGGGCCGTAGCGCTTGCCTGTTCTGCGGTAAGTGCTATTGTTTTTGTAACTGCTTCGGACGGGTGCGCCGGCGGTGCGGGGCGGCGCAGGCGCCGCGCCAACTGCTCGGGCGTGAGGTCGCGCAGCTGTGGGGGCAGGGCGGCCAGCGCCACCTCGCCCACCGCGCGTTGGTAGTAGCGCGCGGCGAAGGTCACCAGACGGCGCCAGGCGGCGTCCAGCGGCGCCACGCCTTCGAGCACGCCCGCCACCGTGCGCGGCACCATGCCCGGCGGTAGCGCCGCTGGCTCGGCGGGCGCGTCCCAGACCACGCCCAGCACCTCGCGCGCGCCCAGCGGCACGCGCACCAGTGTCCCGGCAGGCAGCGGGCGCGGGCTGGCGTAGCTCAGCGGTTCGCCCACGCCACTGTGCGCCGGCGTGCTCACGGCCACGCAGAGCAGGCAGGCTGCGCTGTCATGCGGCGTGGTCGGGGGCGGGGAACGGTCAGGCATGGGCGGTGGGTGAAAACGCGGGCGGCACCGGGGGCGCGGCCCCGCATGATTCCACAAGCGTGCCCACTGCTATGAGAGGTGCTGTGGATAACTTTGTTGAAAAGCAGCGTGCAACAGGCTGCGGGGCGCGCCCCGGTTGGACTGGGCGCTAGCGGATTTGTAGACGGCGCGATGCAAAAAAAGCTTATGAATCAACGTTCTTTGCTGCGCCGCAAACAGTGCCGCAGCGGTTGTCGGGCGACGCTCTGCGCAGGGGGCGCAGTTGCCAGCATGTGAACAACTGGCGCTGTCAATAGGGAAGAGCATCCCCGGATGTGGTAGGCGTTGCAGCCACTGTGGGACTTTTCCTTCACTTCGTGCGGCAAGTGCTTGATTTTGCGAGGGAAACACAGGAAGTTCAGATTTTCTGTGGATAACTTTGTTGATATCCCGGCTGGGCCGCCCGAAAGCCCTTGTCTGGCCGTGGTTTGCTTAGGGTGCCCACAAAATCGGCAGGCGCAGGACTTTCATATGAATCAACCACTTACGAGGTTCGGAGTGATTTGTTGCCGTTTGTTGCGCTGCTGGCTGCGGGCCGCGCGGCAAGCCGGATGCGGCTGCCGCAGTGTGAATAAGTCATGCCGGCGCCGCAGCCCTGGTAAGTAGGCATTCACCGCTGCCGCAGGCTGCGTGAATAGCCATGCACAGCTTCCACCAGCGCGGCCACGTGTTCGGGCGGGGTGAACTGGCTGATGCCGTGGCCCAGGTTGAAGATGTGCGTGGGACCGGTGGTGGTCTTGTCAGTGTGCGGCGTGCCGAAGCTGTCGAGCACGGCGCGCACCTGGGCTGCCACAGCCTCGGGCGGGGCGAACAGGACGTTCGGGTCGATGTTGCCCTGCAGCGCCTTGCCGGGGCCGCCCACCTGCCCGCCGACGATGGCGCGGGCCTTGCCCAGGTGGGCCGTCCAGTCCAGGCCCAGCACCTCGCAGTCGATGTCCTTCATGTCGTCGAGCCAGATGCCGCCGCCCTTGGTGAAGACGATGCGCGGCACGTCCTGCCCGTCCACGCCGGTGCGCTTGAGCTGCGCCAGCACGCGCCGGGTGTATTCCAGGCTGAAGTCCTGGAAGCACCCGTCGGCCAGCACGCCGCCCCAGCTGTCGAAGACCATCACGGCCTGGGCGCCGGCGTCGATCTGGGCGTTCAGGTAGGCGGCCACGGCGTCCGCATTCACCGCCAGGATGCGGTGCATCAGGTCCGGGCGGCTGTACATCAGCGTCTTGACGAGGCGGTAGTCGTCGCTGCCCTTGCCCTCGACCATGTAGCAGGCCAGCGTCCAGGGGCTGCCCGAGAAGCCGATCAGCGGCACACGGCCGTTCAGCGCGCGGCGGATGCTGGTGACGGCGTCGAACACATAGCGCAGCTTGTCCAGGTCGGGCACGGCCAGCGCGGCCACGTCGGCCTCGTCGCGCACCGCCTTGGCAAAGCGCGGGCCTTCGCCCTCGGCGAACGACAGGCCCAGGCCCATGGCGTCGGGCACGGTGAGGATGTCGCTGAACAGGATGGCCGCGTCCAGCGGGAAGCGCTCCAGAGGCTGCAGCGTCACCTCGGTGGCGTACTCCACGTTCGTGGCCAGGCCCATGAAGCTGCCGGCCTTGGCGCGCGTGGCCTTGTACTCGGGCAGGTAGCGGCCCGCCTGGCGCATCAGCCACAGGGGCGTGTAGTCGGTGGCCTGGCGACGGCAGGCCCGCAGGAAGGTGTCGTTCTGGAGGGGGGCGAAGCTCATGCGCGCGATTGTCGCAGGCCGGGTCCCGCAGGCCTTGGGCAAGCCCCGCGGGCTTGCCTCAGATCAAGGAAAGGGGCGCTGCAGGACGATGCGCCGTCTCCTCAGACGGGGGAACGGGTGGGGGCCGGGTTCCACAGCGTCCCATCGGCTCCGGCCTCCAGCAGCCGGGTCAGCAGCGGGTGCATCACCTTGCGGGCGCTGTAGATCAGGTGGAACTGCTCATGCACCTCGGGGGTGGTGCCCACGGGCACGAGGCCATGGGTCTGCTCCAGGTGCGCGCCCAGGGTCTCGGGCGCGGGCATCACGCCCATGCCGGTGGCAGCGAAGGTGCTGAGCAGGGCGCTGTCCTCGAATTCCCCTGCAATGCGCGGGCGGATGCGCTCGCGTTCCAGCCAGTGGTCGATGCGCGCGCGCAGCGCGGCGTGCTCGGTGGGCAGCAGCACCGGCACGACCGCCAGGCTGCGCGGGAATGCGTGGCGCGCGGCCTGCGCCCACAGCGGCGGGGCATACCAGCCAATGGCGCTGGTGCCCAGCAACTGGCTGGTGGTGCGCAGCGCCGGGTTCGGCGGGGCGGGGCGGTCGGCCAGTACCGCGTGCAGCTTGTGCAGCGCCAGCTCGCCCAGCAGGGGCTGGAATTCCCCCTCGTGGCACAGCAGGCGCAGGTGGGGCTCGTCCAGCACGGGAGTGAGCAGCCGGTGCACCGCCAGTTTGGCAATGCCGTCGGAGATGCCCAGGTTCAGGCGCAGTGTGGGGCCCGAGGCGGCCTCGCGCACGCGCTGGGGCAGCTGCTCGCCCAGCGCGAAGATGTGGTCGGCCTCGTGCAGCGCGGCCACGCCGGCCTCGGTCAGCATGAGGTTGCGGCCCTCGGCGCGCAGCAGGCTCACCCCCAGGGACTTCTCCAGCTCGCGCACCTGTGCGCTGATGGTCTGCACGGCCATGTCCAGCCGCTCGGCGGCCCGTGCCATGCCGCCCTCCTTGGCGACGACCCAGAAGTAGTACAGGTGGCGGTAGTTGAAGCTCTGGCTCATGGAGTTACTTCGTAAAAACCGAAGTAATAGTATCGATAAGGCAGATTTTTTGGAATCCATGCGACCTCTACATTGCACCTCCTCGGGCTGTGGGCCCGTCAGTACAACCTTGTTGGAGAAGGAACGCATGGAAACGATAGGCACCTGGTGGATGTGGGCGGGCTTCGCCGCCTTTGTGGTCGTGGCGATCGCCGTGGACCTGCTGGTGATGGAGCGCCAGGGCGCGCACCGGGTGACGATGGGCGAGGCCGCGCGCTGGAGCCTGCTGTGGTTTGCGCTGGCGTTCGTGTTCGTGGGACTGCTGTGGTGGTACCTGGACGGCAGCCAGGGCCGCGACGTGGCCAACACGGTGTCGATGCAGTTCATCACCGGCTACCTCGTCGAAAAGAGCCTGTCGGTGGACAACATCTTCGTGTTCCTGATGCTGTTCAGCTACTTTGCCGTGCCGCCGCAATACCAAAAGCGCGCCCTCATCATCGGCATCATCGGCGCCATCGTGTTGCGCACGCTGCTGATCCTGGCGGGCGCGTGGCTGTTGGCCACGTTCCACTGGCTGCTGTACGTGTTTGGCGCGTTCCTCGTGGTCACCGGCATCAAGATGTGGTTTGCAGCGGGGAAGGAGCCCGACATCGCGACCAACCCGGTGCTCAAGCTGCTGCGCCAGCGCATGCGCATCACCGACCGGTTCGACGGAGAGAAACTCTCCACCATGATCGACGGCGTCAAGCACTACACCCCGCTGTTCGTGGTGCTGGTGCTGATCGGCACCACCGACATCATCTTCGCGGTGGACAGCATCCCCGCCATCTTCGCCATCACCAGCGACCCGTTCATCGTGCTCACGGCCAACGTGTTCGCCATCCTGGGCCTGCGCGCGCTGTACTTCCTGCTGGCCGACCTGGCCAACCGGTTCCACCTGCTGGCCTATGGCCTGGCGCTGGTGCTGGTGTTCATCGGCACCAAGATGCTGCTGATCGACCTGGTGAAGATTCCCATCGGCTACGCGCTGCTGGTCACGGCGACGCTGATTGCCGGCTCCATCGTGCTGTCGCTGCGCGGCTCGGGGGGGAGCGCGGCGCGCCCCGTGCCCCCACTGCCGGGCAAGCGCTGACCTGCCCTGCGCGCCCCCCGGCCGGGGTCACGCCCGGCCGTGGGTGGCCCGGTTCAGCGCGTGCGTGCCAGGGCCTGGTCGATATCCCAGAGGATGTCGTCCAACTCCTCGATGCCCACGCTCAGGCGCACCATGTCCGCGCGCACGCCGGCGCGGGCCAGCTCTTCCTCGTTGAGCTGGCGGTGCGTGGTGGAGGCGGGATGGATCACCAGCGTCTTCGCGTCGCCGATGTTGGCCAGGTGGCTCAGGAACTCGCAGGCGTCGATGAACCGCTCGCCCGCGGCTGCGCCGCCCTTCACCCCGAAGGTCAGGATGCCCGAGGCGCCGGGCTGACCGTCCAGTGCGCGGAACTGTTTTTGCGCCAGCGCGTAGTGGGGCGAGTCCGGCAGGCCCGGGTAGTTGACCCAGGCCACCTGCGGGTGCTGCTGCAGGAACCGCGCCACGGCCAGCGCGTTGCGGCAATGCTCGCGCATGCGCAGGTGCAGCGTTTCGGCGCCCTGCAGCAGCAGCCAGGCGTTCAGGGGCGAGAGCACGCCGCCGAAGGTGCGGTTGACCTCCATGCGCGCCTTCATGGTGTAGCCAAAATCGCCGAAGGTCTCGTAGAACTTCACGCCGTGGTAGGCGCGGCTGGGCTCCACCATCTCGGGGAATCGGCCGTTGTCCCAGGGGAATTGGCCACCCTCCACCACCACGCCACCCATGGTGGTGCCGTGGCCGCCGATGTACTTGGTGGCGCTGTGCACCACGATGTCGGCGCCCAGGGCCAGCGGGTTGCACAGGTAGGGGCTGGCCACGGTGTTGTCGATGACCAGCGGCACGCCGTGGGCGTGGGCCACCTCCGCAATCGCCGCGATGTCCAGCACGTTGACCAGCGGGTTGCCGATGGTCTCGCCGTACACGGCGCGCGTGTTCGGGCGCATGGCGCGGGCGAAGTTCTCGGGGTCGGACGGGTCGACGAAGGTCGTCTCGATGCCCAGGCGGCTGAAACCCACGCCCAACTGCCCCACCGTGCCGCCATAGAGCGTGCTGGCGGCCACGATGTGGTCGCCGGCCTTCAGGATGGCCAGCAGCGCCGCCATCTGCGCGGCCATGCCGCTGGCGCAGGCCAGGGCCGCGCGGCCGCCCTCCAGGCTGGCCATGCGCTCCTCGAACACGGCGACCGTGGGGTTGCTGATGCGGCTGTAGACGTTGCCGAAGGTCTGCAGGTTGAACAGGCTGCTGGCGTGTTCGGCGTCGTCAAAGACGAAGCTCGTGGTCTGGTGGATGGGCGTGGCGCGCGCGCCGGTCACGGGGTCGGGCTGGGCGCCGGCGTGGATGGCGCGCGTGCCGAAGCCGAAGGCACGGTCGGCTCCAGAGCCGGGTGGGGTGGATGCGGTCATGGTGTTATGGGTCAAATAGGCCTCTAGCGCTTATCCATCAAGCGCTAGCAGCTATCAATATGGGAGCTTGCGCAGGCGCTTGGACGAGATCACCTGGGTGTTCACGCCCATCCAGCCCAGGCCGCCGAACAGGCGTGCGTGCTCGATCTTCACGCAGCGGTTCTGGATCACGCGCAGGCCCGCGGCCTCGGCCTGCGCGCCGGCGGCCTCGTTGAACACGCCCAGCTGCAGCCACAGGCATTGCGCGCCCACCGCGATGGCTTCAGCCGCCAGCGGCGGGATGTCCTCGCTCTTGCGAAAGCAATCCACCATATCGATGCGCGCGCCCTGCGCGGCCAGCGCGGCGGCGGCATCAAGCACGCTGGCGTAGGCGGTCTCGCCCAGGATCTGCCCGCCTTCGCGCGCGACCAGCGGGTTCACGGGAATCACGCGGTAGCCGTGCGCCTGCATGTACTTGGCGGCAAAGTGGCTGGGCCGGTGCCATTGCGGTGACAGGCCCACCACGGCGATGGTGTGGCACTGCGTGAGCACGTCACGCAAAGTGCTGATGGTGTCGGGTGTGCGGAGCATGGCGGCAGTGTATGCACAGCCGTGGGCCCACGGGTATCCGCGCCACCCCTCAGGCGGTCGTGGCGCGGCGCTGGAGCCACCAGCCCCACGCCAGCCCCAGCAGCGCGGCCAGGCCCGAGGCCAGCAGCACGCCGCGCTTGGCGGCGTCCAGCAGCGCGGCGCTGTCGAACGCCAGGGTGGCGATGAAGATCGCCATGGTGAAGCCGATGCCCGCCAGCAGCCCGGTCAGCAGCAGCCCGCCCCAGCCCATGCCCGCGGGCAGGGCGCACAGGCGCAGGCGCACCGCCAGCCAGCAGGCCAGCAGCACGCCCAGCGGCTTGCCGGCCACCAGCGCCAGGGCCACCGCGGCCATGAGCAGGCCGGTGCCCGGCGCCGCCGGCTGCGCGCCGCCTGCACTGCCCAGCGCCACGCCGGCATTGGCCAGGGCAAACAGCGGCATCACGCCAAAGGTCACCCACGGGTGCAGGCTGGCCTGCACGCGCTGCACCGGGGGCGCGGGCTCGCGCCCGGCCAGGGCGTGCACCGGCGTCACCAGGCCCAGCACCACGCCGGCCAGTGTGGGGTGGGCGCCCGTCTGCCAGATGCCCCACCACAGCACCGCGCCGGCCGGCACATAGGCCCAGGCGCGGCGCACACCCAGCTGCTGCAGCAGCAGCACGCCCGCCAGGCCCAGCGCGGCGATGCCGAACATCGGCCACTGCAGCCCGCCCGAGTAGAACAGCGCGATGATGAGCACGGCCACCAGGTCGTCGATGATGGCCAGCGTGAGCAGGAACACCCGCAGCACCGGCGGCAGGCCGCGCCCCAGCAGGGCCAGCACGCCCACCGCGAAGGCGATGTCGGTGGCGGTGGGCACGGCCCAGCCGCTGCGCAACGCGGGCGGCACCAGCGCCAGGTACAGCAGCGCCGGCACGGCCACGCCGCCCAGCGCGGCCAGCACGGGCAGCAGCGCATCGCGGGGCTGGGCCAGGGCGCCGTCGTGCAGTTCGCGCCGGATCTCCAGCCCCACCACGAGGAAGAACACCGTCATCAGCGCGTCGTTCACCCAGAAATGCAGCGACTGCGTGAGCTGCCAGCCGCCCACGGCGACCGACAGCGGCACGTGCCACAGTGCGTGGTAGCTGGCGGCCCAGGGTGAATTGGCCCAGGCCAGCGCGGCGGCGGCCGCGATCAGCAGCACGATGCCGCCCGCGGCATCGGCATGCGACAGGCGCGAGAGCAGAGCGGTGCAGCGGTCGGCCAGGGGAAGCAGGGCGGGCTGGCGCGGCGCAGCGCGCCGCGGGGTAAGGCGGTCGGTCATGGACAGGCGGGGCCGCATGCTGCGGCCCGTGGTGCACAGGCGGCCCGACCTGCGCTGCAACAATCCTGCCCTGCCGCCCCATGCGGTGGACACCCGCGGGCAGTATAGGAAGCCGCGCCCAGCGTGCCCGCGCAATGCCCTGGCCCTACACTGGCTTTTTTCGCATGCCCAGGAGTTTGCGATGGTCCGTGCCACCTCTGCCGCTTTGCAAGGCGTATGTTTGGCGCTTGTCCTGGCCGCCAGCGCGGCGCAGGCGCAGCCGGCCGCGCCGGCCCTCTGGGTGAATGCGCTGGGCATGCCCTTCGTGCGCATCGCGCCAGGCAGCTTCCGCATGGGCAGCAGCGAGCCCGTCGACGCGTTGGCCCGTGCCTACCCGACGCTGGAGCGCTGGCGGTTTGAGCAGTTGGCCGACGAGGCGCCCGCCCATACCGTGCGCATCACGCGCGCGTTCTACCTGGGGCAGACGGAGGTCACGGTGGGGCAGTTCCGCCGCTTCGTGCAGACCTCCGGCTACGTGCCCGAGTCCGAGGCCGACGGCACGGGCGGCTACGGCTACAACCCGGCCTACGACCCCGCCGCCAGCGCGCGCGGCGACGCATTCGAGGGGCGCGACCCGCGCTATTCCTGGCGCAACCCCGGCTTCGCCCAGGGCGACGACCACCCGGTGGTCAACATCACCTGGCACGACGCGCATGCGCTGGCCGCGTGGCTCAGCGCCACCGAGGGCCACCGCTACCGCCTGCCCACCGAGGCCGAGTGGGAATACGCCTGCCGCGCCGGCACGCGCACGCGCTACCCGCATGGCGACGACCCGGCCGCGCTGGCGCGCCACGCGAACGTGTTCGACGAGGATGCCGCGCCCTACTGGCCGCGCTGGCGGCCCCAGGCCGCGCCGGGGCACGACGGGCATGCGTTCACCGCGCCCGTGGGCCGCTACGCGCCCAACGCCTTCGGCGTGCACGACATGCTGGGCAACGTGTGGGAATGGGTGTCGGACTGGTATGCCGAGGAGGGCTATGCGCACTCCCCGCAGGACGATCCGCAGGGCCCGGCCACCGGCCAGGTGCGCGTGCGCCGCGGCGGTTCCTGGCACACCTGGCCGCTGTACGCGCGCTGCGCGTTCCGTAACTGGAACACGCCCCAGACGCGCTACACCCTGGTGGGCCTGCGCCTGGTGCGCGAGATCGACCCGCCGCAATCGCCACGGCCACGCGGCGCGCGGCGGTGATCAGAGCGCGGACATGGCGGCGCGCAGTTCCGACTCGCCCAGGATCTCGGAGAACACCACCGGCGCCTTGCCCGGCGCATGCAGCACATAGACCGGCACGCCGCTGCGGCCGAGCTGCGCCAGCGCGGCGGTGATGGCGGGGTCGCGCCGCGTCCAGTCGGCGCGCAGCAGGGCCACGTTCTTCGTTGCAAAGTCCTGCAGCACCGCAGCGCTGGCCAGCGTGGTGTTCTTGTTGTACTGGCAGGTCACGCACCAGGCGGCCGTGTAGTCCACGAACACCGGGCGGCCCTGGGCCACCAGCTCGTCGGCCAGGCCAGGGCGCCAGGGCTGCCAGGAGGTCACGCCGGCCACGCCGCTGGGGGCGGAGGCTGCGGCCATGGGTGTGCTTTCCAGTTCAATGATATTTGGGCCCCAAAGCCATACCAGCCAAGCGCAAGCAGCTATTGAAAGAGGAGCGAGAACGGCCCGCGTGGCCCCGCGCAGCGTGAGCGCCCACACGGCCATGCTGAGCGCCACCAGCAGCGCCAGCAGCGCCGCCGCGCCGTTGATGCCGCTTTGCTGGCCCAGCACCCACACCAGCCACACCACGGTGGCGAACATCGGGAATGCCAGCAGGCGGCGCAGCGTGTCCATCCACGCGCCCGGCCGCGGCAGGGCGCGCGCAAACGCGGGCAGCCAGCTGGCCAGCAGGTAGGGCAGGGCCAGGCCCAGGCCCAGCGCCGCGAAGATGGACAGTGCCTGCCCCGCGGGCAGCGTGGCCGTGAGGCCCAGCGATGCGCCCATGAACGGCGCCGTGCACGGCGAGGCCACGGCCACGGCGAGCACGCCGGTCAGGAAGGCATCCAGCACGGGGTGGCGCGCCTGCAGGCCCGCCAGCGACGAGGGCAGCATGCGCCCGAACTCGAACACGCCCGCCAGGTTCAATCCGATCAGCGTGAACAGCGCGGCGAGCGACGCCACCACCGCCGGCGACTGCAGCTGAAAGCCCCAGCCCACGGCCTCACCCGCGGAGCGCAGGCCCAGCATCAGCGCGCCCAGCAGCAGGAACGACAGCACCACGCCCGCGGTGTAGGCCAGCCCGCCGATGCGGTGGGCGCGCTGGTTCTGCGCATGGCGCGCAAAGCCCACCACCTTGATTGCCAGCACCGGGAACACGCAGGGCATGAGGTTCAGGATCAGCCCGCCCAGCAGCGCGCCGGCCAGCGCGGCCAGCCAGGTGCCCAGCGGCGCGGGTGTCGCAGCGGCGGGGGCCGCGGGCGCGGCGGCATTGGCGGCGTTGGCTTTCAGCGCGGCCTCCAGCGCGGGCGACATGCCCTTCAGTGCCGCCACGGCGGGCCAGCCGCCCGGCACGGGCAGCTCGGCACGCCAGCCCTGGCCGCCATGGGCCAGCACCACCGGCATCGGCGCGGGCCCGTCGCTGCGCTGGGGCGACAGCGGCAGGCGCGCGGTCCACACCGCGCCGTCCCACTGCTGCGTGGGCGTGGCGGCGGTCTCCACCACGCCCGTGGTCTCGGGGAACACCTCCAGCGTCTGGCCCTGCAGCGCCGGGGGCAGGCCGGCCACGCGCAGCAGCACGGCGTCGCCCTCGACCTGCGCGCTGCTGCCGCCTAGAGCCGGCAGATCGCGCGGGTGGGCCGCGGCGGCGGCATCGAACGCGGCGGCATGCAGCGCCGTCGTGCCTTGCAGCGGCAATTGCAGCGTGAAGCTGCCCTCCTCGGGGATGCACTCCTGGCGGCACACCAGCCACGAGGCCTTGAGCTGGAAGGTCGCTTCCTTGGCCAGCGGGCCGGGGTTGAAGGCCGGGGAGACGGTCATGGGCACGGGCAACAGCACCGTGCCCTCGTAGCCGTAGTTGGCCAGGTTGCCCAGCGGAATCTTCCTGGGCACGGGCCAGGCGACCTCGCCCGCGTCGATGCCCGCCGGCAGCTGCCAGTCCAGTTGCGTGGGCAGGCCGGAGTCGCCCGGGTTCTTCCAGTAGGTGTGCCACTCGGGCTGGTGCGTGATCGACAGGCCCAGCCACAGCGGCTTGCCCGGGCCCACGCCGTCGGGCGCCTGGGCCACCAGCTCGGCGCGCACATGCGGCGTGACCACGCTGCTGCTGCCCGCGGCGGCGGTTGTCTTGAGCTGAATTTGGCCGATGGCGCCCGTGGATAAAGCGCAAGCAGCTATGAAAAAAAGAGTGTGCAGGGAGCGCTGCAAAGGGCGAAGGCAGGACATGGCGCAGGGTGGGAGCGGCGGGGACGGGGTTTGGTTCCTTGGGGGCTGGCGTTCAGGCGCCCAAGCCCAGCACCACGCGGCGCGACATGGCGCCCTTTTTCTCGATCTTGGTGACCACCACGGCGCCGATCTCGCCGGTGCGCGCCACATGCGTGCCGCCGCAGGGCTGCAGGTCGATCTGTGCGGCGTCGCCGTCGCAGGCGCCGCCCACGCGCACCGTGCGCACCGTGCCGGTGCCGCGCGGGGGCTGCACGCTCATGCTCTTGACGAGCTGCGGGTTGGCGTCCAGTGCCGCGTCGCTGATCGCGCCGATGGTCACCGCATGGTCCTGCGCCACCAGGCGCGCGATGGCGGCGGTGAGCGCGTCCTTGTCCAGCGCACCGTCCATGTGGAAGTCCAGGCGCGCGTAGTCGGGCGTGATCGAGCAGCCGTTCACCGGCTGCGCGACGATGTGGCACAGCAGGTGCGTGGTGGTGTGAAAGCGCATCAGCCGGTGGCGGCGCTCCCAGTCGATGCGCGCCGTGACCGCGTCGCCCACCGCCAGTCCCAGCGCCTGGCCCGGCGCGGGCACATGCACGATGTCCGCGGTGGGCCGCCCCTCGGCGTCCTTGCCCTTGCGCGTGTCGGCGATGGCCAGTGCCGTGCCATCGGGGCGCAGCAGCACGCCGGCATCGCCCGCCTGGCCGCCGCCCAGCGGGTAGAACACGGTGCGGTCCAGCACCACGCCACCTTCGGGCGTGAGGGCGGTGACGGTGGCGCTGCATTCGCGCAGGTAGCTGTCGGCGCGGAAAAGGTCGTGGGTCATGGTGGGCAATGGTAGAGCGTCCGCCCAGGAGTGCGCGGACAGGCTCTAAGATGGCCCGCATGCGATATCCCTCCCGCTTTTGGGCCGATCTGTCCGCCCGCGACTTTGCCCAGGCGCAGGCCTCGGGCCTGGCCGCGCAGACCGTGGCGGTGCTGCCCGTGGCCGCCGTCGAGCAGCATGGGCCGCACCTGCCGCTGTCGGTCGATGCCACGCTGCTGGCCGGCGTGATCGACGCCGCCTTGCCGCTGCTGAGCGCTGACCTGCCCGTGCTGCTGCTGCCGCCGCAGAACGTGGGCCTGTCCACCGAGCACCTGTCCTACCCCGGCACGCTCACGCTGTCGCCCGCCACGCTGATCGCGCTGTGGACCGAGCTGGGCGCCTGCATCGCGCGCGCGGGGGTGAAGAAGCTCCTGCTGCTCAACGGCCACGGGGGCAACGTGGCGGCCATGGACATCGTGGCGCGCGAGCTGCGCCAGCGCCACGGGCTGCTGGTGTACGGCAGCAGCTGGTTCAACCTGGTGGACGAGGCCAACAACGCACGTTTTGCTGCGCAGGAGCACCGCTTCGGCATCCACGGCGGTGAGATCGAGACGTCCATGATGCTGCACCTGGCGCCCGCCACCGTGCGCATGGAGCATGCGCAGCATTTCCACTCGACCTCGCAGGACCGCGCGGCGCGCTATGGGCTGCTGGGCAACGGCAAGAGCGCCAAGATGGGCTGGGCCATCGAGGACTACAACCCCGCCGGCGCCGTTGGCAATGCCGCGGCCGCCACTGCCGCCCAGGGACAGGCCATGGTGCAGGCTGCCGCAAGGGGGCTGGCCCAACTGCTGGGCGAGCTGCATGCGCTGCCGCCCGAGACGGTGGCAAAAATTTAAGCAAAAAGCGGCTCTAGCGCTTTTCCATCAAGCGCTAATAGCTCACTTTTCAATAGCAAACGTTCTCAGGCGTGCGTTGCCCAGCCGCGGTGTTCGGGCGTGTCCAGGTGCGGCAGCGTGTTGAAGGTCTGCAGCATCAGGCGTTTGGGGCTGATGCTGAACTCCGTGACCGCGCTGTTGCGGATGCGCATGTTCAGCGCGATCGTGACCTCGGGCGGGGTGCAGAGCACCTCGCCCACGGCGGTGGCGATGGGCCCGCCGCTGGAGACCAGCAGCACGTTGTGTCCCGTGTGCTGGCGCCGTACATGGTCCAGCGCCGCGCGCACCCCGCCAGAGAAATCGTCCCAGCAGGGCATGCCCGCCGGGCTGATGGTGCCCGCCATCCACTGCGCCATGGCATCGCACAGCAGGCGAAAGTGCTGCTTGTACAACTCGGGCGTGTCGGGGCGCGGCAACGGCATGGGGTGCACGCAGTGGATCAGCGCATGGCTGTCGTATTCGTTGAGTCCCGGCATCAGCAGGGGCTCGGGCGTGCCCTCCAGCCCTTGCTGGATGCCTTGCAGCGTCTGCGCATGGCGGCGCAGCGTGCCGCACAGCACCGCATCGAACTGCAGCCCGCGCTCGCGCCAGTACGCGCCCAGGCGCACCGCCTGCTCATGGCCGCGCGGGCTGAGCTGGTCATAGTCGTCCGCGCCAAACGAGGCCTGGCCGTGGCGCACGAGGTAGAGGGTTCCCATGGTCTGGAATTGTGGCGAGGCCGCTGCCGCGCGCTTGTCGCGGCTGCGACCGGCGGCGCGCTAGGCGGCAAGCGCCGCCCGCGCCTGCGCCGCCGTGGGCAGCAGGCGGCGCTGCTGCAACTGGCCGAACCATTTGCGGAACATGTCCTCGGTGTCCATGCACGCATGAAAGCCCGCCTGGCGGATCTTCACCGAACTCATGATCACCGGTGGCAGCGGGGCGGCCCTGCCGTGGTTCATCTGGAAGTCGGCATACGCTGCGCCCTGGCCGATGAAGGCGGTCAGATCGCGCGGCGCCGCCAGCTGGTACTTGTCCACCAGGCGCTCCCACGCGGGCTGCTGGTCGGCCAGCGCGGTGGCCAGCGACTGGGGCTCGGGCTCGCCCACGGGCATGCCCAGCGCGTCGGCGATGGTGGGCCAGACGTTCTGCCAGACGAACACGTCGCCGTTTTCCAGGTTGAAGGTTTCGTTGCGTGCGTTGGGCGCCTGCGCAGCCCAGGCGCAGGCCTGGGCGATCAGGTCGGCGTCGATGGCCTGGTTCACGCGCGCCGGGCCGCCGGGGTAGGCCAGCGGCAGGCCCTGTTCATGGCGCAGCCAGGCATAGACGCCGATGGCCGGGATGGGGTTCATGTTGCTGCCCGCCGCGTCGCCGAACACGATGCGCGGGCGCATGATGGTGAAGTGCCACTGGCCCTTGCCCTGGCGCTCGCGCAGGAAGTCCTCCTGCAGCCAGTAGAAGTTCTCGTGGGGGTCGCGCGGCCAGCGTTCGCGTGCGGGCACGGCGATTTGCGGGTGGATGTGCACGCCGTAGGCCTTGCCGCCCTGCATGATGGTCACATGGCGCAGCGCACCGCCCGGGCGGTCCAGCGGCTCGACCACGTTGCGCAGCATTTGCAGGTTGATGCGCATCTGCTCCTGGTCGCGCCAGCCGCCCACGAGGCCCCCGGGCTGCTCGTACACGGCGGCATAGACCACATGGGTGATGTCGTCCCGCGCGCCCAGCGCAGCCTGGCAGGCCGCCGCGTCCTGCAGGTCCAGCTGCAGCGCGGTGGCGCCCGCGGGCAGGGCGATGGCGCGGCGCGCCACGCCCACGGCGCGCCAGCCGGGCAGGGCGGCGAAGTGGCGCAGGCAGGCCTGGCCCACGACGCCGGTGGCGCCCACGACGAGTACGGTGTTCGTCATTTCTTCACCATGGGGCACTTGGACTGCGACAGTGGCAGGAAGGCCTTGTCGCCGGGCACCGTGGCCACGAGCTTGTAGTAGGGCCTGTTCACACTATTTTTGCCAGATGCGTTGCGATCAAAAAGGGCCAGGCGCAAGGCGCCAAACGAAGCTGGGGTGCTACCCCAGCGAGGCTTGGCAACGCCGCGAATGGCCCTTTTTGATCGCAACCCGGAGGGAACGGAGTGAAAACCGCGCCACGCGTCGTTGCCCTCCTAGCCAAGGCCCCGGCCTTGGCGTCGTCACGCGCCTAGATTGGCGCGGTTTTCACGCCATTCGCACTGGCAAAAATAGTGTGAACAGGCCCTAGTCCCACGGGTACTTGGACTCGGCCTGCGACTTGACCTCGAACAGGTACATGTCGTGCACCATGCGGCCGTCCTCGCGGATGCGGCCGTTCTTGGCGAAGAAGTCGTTGATGGGCGTGGCCTTCATCTTGGCCATGACCTGGGCCGTGTCGTCGGTCTTGGCGGCCTGCACGGCCTTCAGGTAATGCATGGTCGAGGAATAGGCGCCCGCCTGGCTCATGTTGGGCATCTTCTTCATCTTCTCGAAGTAGCGCTTGGACCAGGCGCGCGTCTCGTCATTCATGTCCCAGTAGAAGCCCTCGGTCAGCATCAGGCCGCCGGCGGTGCGCAGGCCGATGGCGTGGATGTCATTGATGTACATGAGCAGGCCGGCCAGGGTCTGTTTGTTCTTGCCCGTGGTCAGGCCGAACTCGCGCGCGGCCTTGATGGTGTTCACCGTATCGCCCCCCGCGTTGGCCAGGCCGACGACCTGGGCCTTGCTGTTCTGCGCGCTGATCAGGAACGAGGCGAAGTCGGTCGCAGCGATCGGGTGGCGGGCCGCGCCCAGCACCTTGCCGCCCTGGGCCGTGACCACGGCGCTGGCCTGCTCCTGCAGGCTGTGGCCGAAGGCGTAGGGCCTGTTCACACTATTTTTGCCAGATGCGTTGCGATCAAAAAGGGCCAGGCGCAAGGCGCCAAACGAAGCTGGGGTGCTACCCCAGCGAGGCTTGGCAACGCCGCGAATGGCCCTTTTTGATCGCAACCCGGAGGGAACGGAGTGAAAACCGCGCCATTCGTCGTTGCCCTCCTAGCCAAGGCCCGGCCTTGGCGTCGTCACGCGCCTAGATTGGCGCGGTTTTCACGCCATTCGCACTGGCAAAAATAGTGTGAACAGGCCCTAGTCGGCGGTGATGAAGAACCAGTCCTTTCCGCCGCGTGCGGTGATGGCGCTGGCCGTTACGTTGGCCAGGGCGTAGGTGTCGTACACGTAGTGCACGGTGCTGGGCATGCACAGGTCGCCCGTGAGGCGGTCCAGGCCGGGGCCGTTGAAGATGACGACCTTCTGCTTTTGCTTGGCCACCTCCAGCACCGCCAGCGCGGGCGCGGAGACGGCCACGTCCATGATGGCGTCCACCTTGCCGGTATCGAACCACTCGCGCGCCTTGCTGGAGGCGATGTCGGCCTTGTTCTGGTGATCGGCCACCACCAGTTCGATCTTCTTGCCCGCTACCTTGCCGCCGAAGTCGTCGATGGCCATCTGGATGGCGGCGGCGCTGCCGGGGCCGGTGATGTCGGCGAACGGGCCGTTCAGATCGGTGAGGATGCCCAGGCGCACCACGTCGTCAGAAATTGCCGTGTCCTGGGCGGTGACGGTGGCCGTGGCGGCCAGCAGGGCAAGGCCCGTGCACAGCGCGCGGCAGGCGCGGGTCAGGGGGTGCGGAGTGAGGTGGACGGGGCGGTTCATGGTTGTCTCCTTCGTTGGTGTGTGTAGGGGGAATCACAGGGTGGCAATGGGGGTCACGGGCGAGCCCACGGCGCCCGGCAGGCGCAGTGGTGGCGCGGTGAGCAGGAAGCGGGTGCGCCCGAGGGCGTGCAGGTGGTCGGCCAGTTCTTTCAGGTACCACAGCTCGCCCAGCGGCAGGCCCAGCTTGAACAGGCAGTGCTCGTGCAGCGGCAGCACGGGGTAGGGCGCACCGTCCTCGGGGACGCGGCGTGGCGGGTGGCGCTCCACGGCGTAGTTGTCGGCGATCAGCGCGGCGATGCCGCTGTCGGTGATCCACTGCAGCAGCTTTTCGTCGCCGCCGTCCAGCGCGGCGCAGCTGTGGTGCAGGCGGTGCGCGTCGGGCTGGCGCTGCATGGACAGCACCAGTTCGGCAAAGCCGGTGCGCAGCAGCAGCATGTCGCCGGGCTCCACGCTGGCGCCGCTGCGCTCCATGGCACGCATGAGTTCGTCGTAGCCGATGTCGCGGAAGTCGGTGCCGTAGGCGCGCTCCAGGTCCACCAGGACGCCGCGCCCCTGCATGCCCTTCACGGCCAGGTGCTCCACGCCCAGCGCGCGGGCCACGCTCTCGTCCGGCGCGCGGCCGGCGCAGCACACGGGCTGGTAACGTGCCGCCGCGCCGTCGCCGTCGCGCGCGGGGATGCCATGGTCCTGCGGACCCAGGATGTGCTCGTGGCCGCGGTAGCCGTTGTAGTACACCGTGCGCGGCTGGCCATCGCCGTCGGGGTCGAACAGCGCGCCCACATGCGCCAGCGAGTCCCATTGCGTGGAGTACTGCAACGACAGCAGCACCTGGTCGTCGCTGACCACGTCGGTGGCGCCGGGGTACACATGGCCCAGCGGAAAGTTGACGTACGGAATGCCTTCGCGCCGCGTGGGGCGCAGTTGGGGCGGCAGGCGGCGCGCGTTCAGCACGTTGCCGCCAGGGTAGTCCAGCGGCAGCGACAGGCACAGGCTGATGCCCTCGCGCACTTCCTGCACGCCCTTGCGCACCTGCTCCGGGCCTATCAGGTTGGTGCGGCCCAACTGGTCGTCGGGCCCGAAGTCACCCCAGTTGGAGCCGGCGGGGCGTTGTCTCCATCGCATATTGGTGTCTCCAGCGCCGCGGATGGGTGCGGCTTGGAAGCAATGGTGTTGGCGCAGGCAGGGCTGCGTCAAACACCGCGATGAAAGTTTTGTTGGTTGAAATCACCCGCCGGGAAAACCCTGGCGTTCTCTGGCCGGCCTCGTGCGGCGTGTTTTGCAGGTCGAAACCCGCAGTCACTGCCCCATCAGTACCCGGGCGAACAACGCCGCATCCACATTCCCGCCCGTGAGCGGCAGGCCTGCGCACTGGCCGCGCAGGGCTTCCCGCTCCTGCAGCGCGGCAGCCAGTGCCGCCGCGCCCGCGCCCTCGGCCACGTTGTGGGTGTCCGTGAACAGCGCGCGCATGGCGGCGGCCACTGCGTCATCGTTGACCTGCACCACCCGGTCCAGTTCAGGCAGCAGCACGGCCAATGCGTCCGGGTCGGCCATGCGCACCGCCAGGCCGTCGGCGATCTGCGTGCTGACGGGCGACGCCACCACATGGCCCGCGGCGAACGAGTCGGCATAGGTGGTGGCGTGGCAGCTCACCACGCCCACCAGGCGCACCCCATGTCCCAATGCCCGCTTGGCCGCCACGGCAGCGCAGGCGCCGGAACCCAGGCCGATGGGCACATAGGCCACATCCATGTGCGGCACGGCGCGCAGGAATTCCCACCAGTAGGTGGCCACGCCGCGCACCAGGTCGGGGTGGTAGCTGGGCACCATGTGGGCGCCGCGTTCGGCGGCCAGCCGCAGGGCGTGCTCGCGGGCGGCCTGGAAATCGTCGCCGTGCTCCACCAGGTTCACGCCCAGTGCGCGCATGGCCGCGTTCTTCTCCACCGAATTGCCGTGCGGCACAACGATGGTGCAGGCCACGCCATGGCGTCGCGCGGCCCAGCCGATGCTCTGGCCGTGGTTGCCGCGCGTGGCGCTGATGACCTCGCGCGGCAGCTCACCCCGCTGCGCCAGCTGGTCGAAGTACGTCAGGCCGCCGCGGATCTTGAACGCGCCCACCGGGTTGTGGTTCTCGTGCTTGAGCCAGCACTCCGTGCCGAGGCGCTCGCCCAGCAGGCCCCAGCGGTACTGCGGCGTGGGCTGGAACTCCTGGTAGACGGTGCGTGCCGCGGCTTCGATGTCGGCCAGCGTGGGCAGCGGTGCTGCGGCGCGCGTCACAGCCGCGCCTCGCCGCGCACGCAGGTGACGGAGTGGCCGCCCACCCAGATCTGCGGGCCGTCCTGCTGCACATGCACGCGCCCGGCGCGGCCCAGCGCCGTACCCTGGCTGGCCACATAGCGGCTGGGCGCCAGGCCCGCGCCGATGAGCCATTGCGCCAGCGCCGCGTTCAGGCTGCCGGTGACGGGGTCTTCCGCCAGACCGTTGTTGCCCGGGAAGAAGGCGCGCACCTCGAACGCAATGCCCTCGGCATCGCTGGCACCCACCACGCCGACCTTGCCGCGCGGCCCCACCACGCCCACGTCCAGCCCGGCCAGTACCGCGCCGTCGGGCCTGAGCCCGAGTACCTGCTCGGCCGAGCGCAGCATCACGCCGCGCCAGTTGGGGCCGTTGTCGCACCAGGCATGCGCCACGATGTCGTCCCGCACCACGCCCAGGCCGCGCGCGATGAGCTGCACGTCCTCCTCGGCCAGCGGGCCGCTCTTGACGAGCGGCGGCGCGGCAAAGGCAAGCTGCTCGCCGTCGCGCCGCAGTGTGACCAGCCCCACACCGCATTCCTGCACGATGCGCCCCGTGGCGCGCGGCTGGCCGCCTGCCTGCAGCCAGGCGTGGCAGGTACCCAGCGTGGGGTGGCCGGCAAAGGGCAGCTCGCGCCCGGGGCAGAAGATGCGCACGCGGTAGTCCGCGCCGGCCGCATGACCCTCGGGCGTCGGCGGCAGCACGAAGGTGGCCTCGGACAGGTTGGTCCAGTTGGTGAACCGCTGCATCTCCTCGGTGGACAGGCCCTCGCCGTCCAGCACCACGGCCAGCGGGTTGCCGAGGTAGGGCGTGGCGGTGAAGACATCGACTTGCTGGAACGGGCGCAGGCGCATGGAAAGGCTCCGGAGATGGGGTGGAAATGGGTGTGGGCATGCGGCGGCGGCACCTGCGCGTGCGCAGGGCTGCAGCCACCTTCCCGCGCGGGAAGGTCAGGGTTTGAAGGGCGTCAGGCCGCTTCGCGGATGGCGGCGGCCAGCGCGGCAATCGCGGTGCGGATCTGGCCCTGCGAGGCCGTCACGAAGGACAGCCGCAGCGTGCGGTCGTCCGGCTGGTCGGCGTAGAAGGCCGCGCCGGGCACGAAGGCCACGTTGCGCTCCACCGCGCGCGGCAGCAGTTGCAGCGCGCTCATGCCTTCGGGCAGGCGCAGCCACAGGAACATGCCGCCGTCGGGGCGGTTCCAGGTCACGCCCAGGCCCTGCATCTCCTGCTCCAGCGCGGCCACCATGGCCTGGCACTGCTCCTTGTAGAGCTGGCGGATGGTGGGCACGTGGCGGTCCAGGAAGCCGTTCTTGATGACCTCGGACACCAGGCGCTGGTTGAAGCTGGGCGTGTGCAGGTCGGCCGCCTGCTTGGCCTGCAGCAGCTTGGGGTACATCTGGCGCGGCGCGACGACGTAGCCCAGGCGCAGGCCGGGGGCCAGCACCTTGGAGAACGAACCCATGTAGATGCAGCCCTCGGGGTTGCGCGCCGTCAGGGGTTGGGGGGGCGCCTGGTCGAACCACAGGTCGCCATAGGGGTTGTCTTCCACCAGCGGCAGGTTCAGCGCGGCGGCCTGGGCCACCAGGGCCTCGCGGCGGGCTTCGCTCATGGTGCGGCCCGTGGGGTTCTGGAAGTTGGGCAGCACGTACAGGAAGCGCGCCTTGTCCGCGCCGCTGCCGGCCTTGGCCGCCAGGTCGTCGATCAGCACGCCCTCGCTGTCGCTGGCCACCGACACCACCTGGGGTTCCATGGGCGCGAAGGCCTGCAGCGCGCCCAGGTAGGTGGGCGTTTCCACCAGCACGCGGCTGCCCGCGTCGATGAGCACCTTGCCGATCAGGTCCAGCGCCTGCTGCGATCCGGTGGTGATCAGCACCTGGTCGGGGTGCACGTCCCAGGGCAGGAATGCGGCAATGGCCTCGCGCAGCGGGGTATAGCCCTCACTGGCCGCGTACTGCAGCGCCGATGCGCCGTCGGTGGCCAGCACGGACGCGGCCGCGGCGGCGAAGGATTCGATCGGGAAGGTCTTGGGCGAGGGCAGCCCGCCGGCCAGGCTGATGATGCCGGGCTTCTCGGTCACCTTCAGGATTTCCCGGATCACCGAGGGGTTCATCTTTTCGGCGCGTGCGGCCAGGGTCCAGTTCGTCATTCGTTTATCTCCAATGGCGCGCTGCTGCGCGCCGTCTATCCACTCAGAAATGCCGTTGTGCGGCGGTGTGCGGCCCTGCGGGTGGGGCAGCGCGCGCAGCATACGGCAACGGCGCACCGCCCGAGGGGCGCGGCGCCGGGTCCAGGGTTTTCACGGGGCGGCGGTTCACCGGCGCACCGGCATGCGCCGCCCCAGGGCCACGGTGGCCAGCACCGCCAGGCCAAACGCCACGCTCACCGCGTCCAGCGACTCGCCCAGCAGCGGCACGGCAAACAGCATGCTCATGAACGGCTGGGCCAGTTGCACCTGGCTCACCCGCACCGTGCCGCCCAGGGCCAGGCCGCGGTACCAGGCGAAGAAGCCCAGCCACATCGAAAACACCGCCACGTAGGCAAAGCCAGCCCAGGCCGCGGCAGGCACCGCCGCCTGCGGCCATGCCAGCCAGGCCAGCGGCAGCGATACGGGCAGCGACAGCACCAGGGCCCAGCAGATCACCGCATCGGCGCGCATGTGCTGCGCCAGCCGCCCGCCCCAGGCGTAGCCCACGGCGGCGCAGGCCACGGCGGCCATCAGCAGCAGATCGGCCGGATGCAGCGACAGGCCCTGCCGGCCCGAGCGCAGCACCGCGAACACCACCACCAGCGCCGAGCCCAGCAGCGCGCAGGCCCAGAACGCGGCAGACGGCCGCTGGCGGTGCAGCAGCGCGCCCACGGTGGCGGTCGCCAGCGGCAGCAGGCCGATGATCACGGCCGCGTGCACGGCGCCCACGTAGCGCATGGCGATGGAGGTGAGCAGCGGAAAGCCGAACACCACGCCCAGCGCCGTCACGGCCAGCGGCCACCAGTCGCCGCGCCGCGGCAATGGGGCGCGCTGCCACAGCAGCAGCGCGGCCGACAGCAGCCCGGCCACCGCCGCGCGGCCCATGGCCAGGAACAGGCCGGACATCAGCGGTGCCTCGGGCGTGCCGACGGCCAGGCGCGTCATGGGCAGGGTGAGCGCGAAGATCGCCACGCCCAGCAAGCCCAGCAGCAGGCCGCGTGATTCCGAATCACCCCCTGAGTCGCTTCGCGCCTTCCCCCTCCAGGGGGACGCCGCCGGTGGCCTGGCCAAGCCAGCTCCACGGCGTCCGCTGGCTTGGCCTGCTCCGCGGCCTTTCGACCAATGAGGATGCGCCGGTCTCATGCGGCCACCATCCACAGCGCCGTGGCCAGCAGCACGACGGCCATCGCGCGGTTGAACCACAGCAGGCGCTGTCCGTGGGCCAGCCAGTGGCGCAGCAGCGCACCCGTGGCGGCGTAGGTGAAGTTGCTGGTCAGTGCGAAGAAGGCCATTGCCGGCAGCACCACGGCCATGCGCTGCAGGCTGTCGTCGCGCCCGATGACCCAGCCGGCCACGATGGTCAGCGCGAGCAGCCAGGCCTTGATGTTCACGAACTGCAGCGCCACGCCCTGCCAGAAGCCCACCGACAGGCGTGCCGCATCGGCCTCGGACAGACGGCCCGTGTTCGACAGCTTGAACGCGAGCCACAGCAGGTAGCCGATGCCCAGGGCCTTGATGGCCCAGCGCAGCGCCGGCACCGCCACCACCACCGCACCCAGCCCGGCGGCGCACAGCACCAGCAGCAGACTCCAGCCCACGGGCACCGCCACCACGAAGCGCATGGCGGCGGGCAGGCCGCGGTTGGCGGCCAGCGCGGTGGACAGGGTGGTGTTGGGCCCGGGGGTAAAGCTCATGGCGGTGGCCAGCACCAGCAGGGCGGTGAATTCAACCAGGGGCATGGGTGGGGTCCATCGTTGGGAATGAAGTTATGCGATGCACTGTAGGGGCAAAGTCCATTACAGTACCAATACAGTCAAACCCCACAATTTCATGCACTGTATCGGCAATTGCATTGGCACAGTGCCGGCTCAGGAAACGCCTCCATGCTGACCCGCACCCCCGACCGCACCCTGACCGAACAGCTCGCCGAGCGCTTTGCCGAGCGCATCCGCGCGCGGCTGCTGCCCGCGGGCGCGCGCCTGCCGTCGGTGCGCGAATGCGCGCGCCAGCAGGGCGTGAGCCCCTACACCGTGGTGGCAGCCTACGACAAGCTGCTGGCCCAGGGGCTGGTGGAGGCCCGGCGCCAGCGTGGCTTCTTCGTGCGCGATTTTGTGCAAAAACAGGCTCCGACGCCCGAGGGGCAAGCGCTGACAGCTCCTACAGAAGGAGCAAAAAATGTGTCGCCGCTGACCGGTGTCGGCGTGCGCCTGTCGGGCTCGCACATCAACGCCACGGCGCTGATCCGCGGCATGTTCCACCAGGCGTCGAGCAAGCCCCAGCCCGGTGCGGGCGTGCTGCCCATCGGCTGGCTGGATGAGGCGCGCTTCATGGGCGCCGCGGTGCGCAAGATCACCGGCAGCAGCGCGCTGCGCGACGGCTCGCTGAGCTACGGCGAGCCCATGGGCGAGCCCGCGCTGCGCGAGGCGCTGGCGCGGCGCATGGCCGACATCAACATCCACGCCCAGCCCGATCAGATCATGACCACCGTGGGCGCCACGCAGGCGCTGGACATCGTGAGCCGCACGCTGCTCAAGGCGGGCGACCCGGTGATGGTGGAGGAGCCCGGCTGGTCGGTGGAGTTCGCGCGCCTGGACGCGCTGGGCATGCGCGTGCTGCCCGTGCCGCGCGGCCCCGAGGGGCCGGACCTCGCCGTCATGGCGCGCTACTGCGAGCTGCACGCGCCCAAGCTGTTCGTGAGCGTGAGCGTGCTGCACAACCCCACGGGCTACAGCCTGTCGCCGGGCAGCGCGCACCAGGTGCTGCAGCTGGCGCAGCAGCACAACTTCCACGTGGTCGAGGACGACACCTACGGCCACATCGCCGCCGACCACGCCACGCGCCTGACGGCGCTGGACGGGCTGCGCCGCACCATCTACGTGAGCGGCTTCGCCAAGATCTTGGCGCCCAACTGGCGCGTGGGCTACCTGGCCGCACCGCCCGACCTGGTGGAGCGGCTGCTGGACACCAAGCTGCTGTCCACGCTGACCACGCCCTCGCTGCTGGAAAAGGCCCTCGCGCTGTGCATCGAGCAGGGCCAGCTGCGCCGCCATGCCGACCGCATGCGGCTGCGCCTGGCGCAGGCCCGCGCGCGCAGCGTGCAACTGGCGCTGGAGGCGGGCTGCAGCTTTGCCGCCGAGCCCGCGGGCATGTTCGGCTGGGTGGAAACCGGCGTGGACACCGACATGCTGGCCCAGCGCATGCTGGACGAGGGCTACCTCATCGCGCCGGGCGCGCTGTTCCACGCCACGCGCCGCCCCTGCACGCTGATGCGCATCAACTTCTGCACCACGCAGGACCCGGCGTTCTGGCGCACGTGGAAGAGAGTGGTCCAATCGGGCTGAAGCGCTTGATGGGCAAGCGCAAGCAGCTCTCTTTTGCGTAGCGCTGGCGTCAACGCCGCGGCGGCGTGAGCCCCAAGGCGGTGTTCACCTTGTCCAGGTTGTCCACGTGTGCCTGCAGCATCTCCTGCAGCCCGGCGCGGATGCCCGCATCGTCCACCAGCGGCAGCAGCTCGCGCAGCTTCTTGGCCACCCAGCCCTGGCCGCGGTTGAGGAAGGCCAGGCGCTCGCGCAGGTCGGGTACGGCCATGGCCTTGTCGTAGAAGTCGCCCGTGCGGCTGCCCGGCGTGCCCTCCAGCGTGCGGATGGCGCGCATCAGCATGCCGCACCACTTCACTTCGTCGCGGTGGATGGCGTCGATCAGCGCGCGCAGCGCTTCGTCCTCGGTTTCGGTGCGGCTGCGCAGCGCCACGCGCGCGCCGGCGCGCTCGGCCTCCAGCAGCTCGTCCAGCCGCGCGATGAGTGGGGCGTGGCGCTCGCGCTCCGCATCCCCCGCGTAGCACACGGGGGACGCCACGGCCACGGGCGTGTCGTTCAGCAGCCGCAGGTGCGCGGCGGCCTCGGCGGCGATGCGGCGCAGCCGCTCGCCCGCGGGTTCGATGGCCGTGATGCGCCCCACACCCTGGCCGGCGTACAGCGCCATGGCCTCGAAGTCGCCGGTCATGGAGCGCAGCGGCGAGTCGGTGCTGAACAGGTAGATGGGCCGGCCTTCCTCGTCGCCGATCACCGTGCGTGGGATGTCGCCTGTGGCGGCGAACGGGTCGCCGCGCTCGCGCCGCGTGACGCTGTTGGCCAGCACACGCACCGCGGCGTGGGGCGGCCAGTTGATGTGGAAGTCCTCGGTCAGCACGGTGTCGCCGGCCTGCGCGGCCACCAGCCGCTGCTTGTGCGCGTCGTGGGCGAAGGACTCATGCGTGGCCATCAAGGCGGTCCCCAGCACCGCGGCCTGCGCGCCCTGGGCCAGTACGCGCGCCACGCCCTGCCCATCGGCCAGGCCGCCCGCGGCGGCCACGGGGACGCTGGCCATCGCCAGTACCTCGGACAACAGCTCGGCCAGCGGCTGGCGCCCGCGCACATGGCCGCCGGCCTCCACGCCCTGCGCGATGAGCACCTGCGCGCCGGCCTCCTGCGCCTGCAGCGCCTCGGCGGCGGAGCCGATCTGGTGCACCACGGTGACGCCCGCTGCGCGCAGCCGCGCGATCACGCCGGCATCCACGTCCCAGAACAGGCTGACCACGGGCACCTGCAGCGCGATGAGCAGGTCCACCTGCGCGCGCAGCAGGGGCGCGGGCGTGGCCGCGGGGATCAGGTTCACGCCGAAGGGCAAGGCCGTGCGCTGGCGCACCTGCGCCACCTCGCGCTCGATCAGCGCCAGCGGCTCGCGCACCATGCCCAGGAAGCCGAACCCGCCGGCCTCGGTCACCGCGGCCACCAGTTCGCTGCGCGACACGCCGCCCATGCCCGCGAGCATCAGCGGCAGGCGGCAGCCCAGCAGGCGGCACAGGGGGGTGGCGGGCGGCGCGTCGTGCATGGAGTTCTCCTGTGGGCTGGCGGCTATGGAAGAGCCGGCCATCATGCGTCCTGCGCCACGCACGGTGCAAAGGCCATGCCGGCGCCATGGATGGCGTGCGCTATGAAAAAACTAGCTGCTTGCGCTGGCCAGGAAAGGGTTGCGCGGTGTTTTTGCTCAAAACGCCGAGGTGCCGCGCCGTCACGCGCCGGAGAACACCCCCAGCCCCGCGAGCATGACCAGCAGGATCAGCACCGGCGTGACCCAGCGCAGCAGCAGGCTCACGACGCGGGCCAGCCCCTGGTTGCCCAACTGCCCGTGGTTGGAGAGTTGCGCCGCGAATGCGCGCTCGCCCCAGGCCCAGCCGACGAAGAGCGCGATGGCGATGCCCCCCGCGGGCAGCAGCAGGTTGGACGAGAGGTAATCCGCCCAGTCGAACAGGGTGCGCCCGCCCGGCTGGAAGGCGGCCAGCGTGCTCTGGCTCAGGGCGCAGCCCGCGCCCAGCAGCCCCAGGATCAGCAGCGTGAGCAGCGTGGCCCGGGGCCGGCTCAGGCCCCAGCGCTCGTGCAGGATGACGACCGGCACCTCCATCAGGGAGAGCATGGCGCCGGTCGCGGCGATGGCGGTGAGGAGGAAGAACGCCGCCAGCAGCACCGAGCCACCCGGCATCTGCGCGAACACCGCGGGGATCGTGATGAACACCAGGGATGGCCCCGCCGACGGCTGGAAGCCGAAGCTGAACACCGCGGGGAAGATCGCCATGCCCGCCAGCAGCGACACCGACAGGTCGGCCAGCATCACGCGCGTGGCGGTGGCCGGGATGTTCTGCTCGGCGGTGAAGTAGCTGCCGTAGGTCATCATCGTGCCCATGCCGATGGACAGCTTGAAGAACGCCAGGCCCATGGCGGTCAGCACCACCGCGGGCGTGATCTTGTGCCACTCGGGCGCGAACAGGAACGACAGCGCCTGGCCCGCGCCGGGCAGCGTCAGGCTGTAGCCGCCCAGCAGCACCAGCAGCAGGAACAGCAGCGGCATCAGCCGTTTGGTGGCCGCCTCGATGCCGCGGGTGACGCCCAGCAGCAGGATGCCGCCGATGAAGGCCAGCACCACCCACTGCCACAGCAGCGCCTGCACCGGGTCCCGCACCAGGGCATCGAAGCTGGCCTGCGTCTGCACCGGGTCGCTGGACAGCAGGCTGCCCGACAGGGCCTTGGCCACGTAGGCGAACACCCAGGCGACGACCTCGGAATAGAACGCCATGATCAGGAACGCCGCCGCCATGCCTGCCACGCCGATCAACCACCACGGCGCGCCGCGGGGCTGCAGCTGGCGCAGCGCAGAGATGGGATTGGCGCGCGCCTGGCGGCCGATGGCGATCTCGGCCACCATGAGCGGCAGGCCGATGAACAGCGTCGAGAGCAGGTAGATCAGCAGAAAGCCCGCGCCGCCGTTGGCGCCGGTGAGCGAGGGGAACTTCCAGATGTTGCCCAGCCCGACGGCGGAACCCAGCGTGGCGGCGAGCACGCCCAGGCTGGAGGAGAAGGCGCCGCGGCTGGTGGCTGCGTGGGCGCGGGAGGCGTCGGTGCTTGAAGGGCCGGATTTGCTCATGATTTGATAGTGGTCTGCGCGCCTGGATTGTGCGCTACGGCCCAAAAACACCACGGGCCGTGAGTCGCCATCAGTGCGCGTGCGGGCGCTCCACCACCAGCTCGGACAGCACGCGCAGCAGCGCGCGGTTGACGTATTCCAGCTCCAGCTCATGCGTCTCGCACAGCTGGCGGATGGCGCCCGCGTCGTCGCTCTCCAGCGCGCAGGCCATCTCCAGGCTGGGGGCGTAGGGGCCGGTGCGCAGCACCGCGGCGTCGTACACCCGCTCGGACAGCGGCACGCGGCGCAGGATGGTGCCCAGAGGCTCGCGCAGCACCTCGTCCAGCTGCGAGAACAGTCCGCTCAGGTACACCTCGCGGCGCAGGTCTTTGCCCACGCCAGCGTCCAGCAGGTGCTCGGTCAGGCGCGCGCGCAGCACCATGCTGGCGCGGATGGGGCGCAGATCGGGTTCGGTGGCAGCGTGCGGCAACTGGTCGGCCAGCCAGCGCCCCAGCGAGCCGTAGCCCATCATCACCAGACCGCGGCGCAGCGAATCCACGCCGGTGGACAGGCCGAGCGCAGCGGAGTTGGTGTAGACCATGAAGCGGTAGGCCAGCAGCGGATCCTCGCCCAGGATCTGCTCGAAGCGGTCGATGGACTGCTCGTCGTCGATGGCCTTCATGAGCTTGAGCACCACCTCGTGCGCGGGCTGGGGCTGGCGATGGCGCAGGCTGTAGAGCACGTCCTCCACGGGCCAGCCGGCCACGGCCAGCGCGCCGCCTTCGTCCAGGCAGTGCGTGAGCAGCGCGCGGCTGGCCACGTTGTCGTACATCTGCCCGGCGATCAGCGGGCTGCGCCGCGCGGCCTTGGCGGCCTGCAGGGCCTGCACGGCATCGCCGCTGGACAGGTGCAGCAGGCTGTTGTCAAAGAGCCGCGCCGTCTCGGCGTCGGGCAGGTGGTCCAGCTCGCCGCGCCACACCAGGCGCAGGCCGCGGGCGTGGGCCTGGCGCGCGCGCTCGCGGATCGCGGGCACGTCCAGCCAGGCCTGGGGCACTTCGATCCAGGGCGCGCCGCGAGGGGCGTGCTCCAGCAGGTCCACCAGCAGCTGCTGCGAGCGAGCGGACAGCAGCAGCGGCGGCGAGCTGGAGGTCCACAGTTCCTGGATGGTGCGCAACAGGTGCGGCGCATCCACCAGGGTGGCGCCCTCGCTGTGAACGTACAGCTGGATGCCGGCCAGCCGGCGCGCGGCATTCCAGAGGGGCCGGTAGCCCAGCACCAGGCTGCCAAGAACGGATTGGACCATGGGGTAGAAGTGTGGTCAGAGCGGGATGCGGGCCATTGTCACGCCAGTCGCGCGGGCGCGCACGTGGCGAAACCCTGCGTGCGCGGCGTCAGCTGATGAAATTGAAGAGCGACAGGCGCTGCACCTGCGCGTAGGACTTGAGCGCGGCCTCGTAGCCCACGCTGGCGTTCTGGAAGTCCGAGATACCCTGCACCATGTCGAGGTCCTCCGCGCGCGAGCGGTCGCCCTCGAGCTGGATCGAGCGCTTGTCCTGGTCGCCGGTGATGCGGTCGGCGCGGTTGAGCAGCTCGCCCGCATAGCCGCGCATGTTGTGCAGGCGTTCCATGCCGGCGTCGATGTTGGACAGGGCCTGGCCGACGGCCTGGGACGCGGCCACGCTGTCGGTGGCGTCGGTGATCCCGCGGATCGCGCTGTCGATGGTGCCCATCAGGCTGGAGCTGGGCTGCAGGGCAACGCTGTCGCCCGCCGCGGGCGTGCCCGTCAGGCTGAACGACATGACCGTGTCCGGGCCCTCGTTGATGGTGATGGGAATGGGCTGGCCGGTCTTGACGGGCGCGGTGGTCACGTTCGAGGTGGTCACCGTGCCGTCCTTGGCGGTCTTGGTCAGCGTGTAGTCGACGACGGTGGTGCCCGCTACCGGGTCCACCGTGACGGTGTTCACGGCCAGCGCATACTGCGCCCCGTCCAGTGCCTCGCGGTTGGAGGTCGTGATGGCGCTCGTCACCAGGGAACTGCCCGCGCCGCGCGTGACGGTGGCGGTGTACACGCCGTCGCGCACCGGGTCGAACATCAGTGCCGCGTGCCCGTCCACGGTGGTGGGAATCGACGTGCCGCCGCTGGCCGCCTGGCCGGGCAGGCCGGCGAACAGGTAGTCGGGGTTGCTCAGCAGCGGGCCGGTGAAGGGCTCGAGCGCACTGCCCAGTGCGCCCAGCAATGGAATGCCGTTGGTGTCCTTGCGGTTGATCACCTCGGTGAGCTGCTCGCGCAGGCTCTGGATCTGGTTGGCGTAGGTCTTGCGGTCCTCGGGCTTGAGCGCGCCGCCACCGGCGGCCACGACCAGCTGGCGAATCTCCTGCACCAGTCCCACGGCGTCGCCCAGGGTGGACTCGGCCTGCGCGATGGCGTTGCGCTGCACGTCCAGCGCGCGCTGCTCGGTCTGGATGCGGCTGATGCGCGTGAGCGCGCGCTCGGCCTGGGCGGCGGCCACGGGGTCGTCGCTGGGACGCACCACGCGCTTGCCCGCGGTGAGGTTCTCCTGCAGGTCCACCAGGGTCTTTTGCCGTGCGCTGAGGTTGCGCAGCGTGGCGTCGTACATGTTGGCGGTGCTGACGCGATAGAAAGAGCTGCTCATGGCGGTTCCTTTCAGCGGCCCATGGACTGGATCAGGTTGTCGAAAATGTTCTGCGCGATCTGCAGCATCTTGGCGGATGCCTGGTAGGCCTGCTGGTATTGGATGAGCCGCGCGGCCTCCTCGTCCAGGTTCACACCGGAGACGGCCGTGCGGCTGGCTTCCAGATTGCTGGCGATGGAGTCCGAGAGCTTGGCCGCGTACTGGGCGCTCTGCGTGCGCGTGCCCACCTGGGCCATCAGCCCGGCGTAGCCGTCGGACAGCGTGGACTCGTCGAACATCTTCACGTCGCGCAGCGCCATGAGGGCCGATGCGTTGCCGGCGTTGCGGGTGTACCAGTCGCCACTGAGCTTGGCATCCCCAACGGTTACCGTGTCCCCGTCCTTGGGGGTGCCCTGCAGAGTGATGGACCAGCCATTTATTTGTATGGGCTTTCCAGACACGTATGGGATAACAGTGCCCGGCGTATAACTGCCAGGCGGGTCAATGTTGAGAGGGGGCTCGTCGGTTCCGCTCACAAAGAACCCTCTAGCACTTTCCTTTTCCCTGTAAGTCAGTGTAATTTGAGGGATGGGGGGGACTTGTGGTTCAGGTGGTGGCGGGATGCGCAAAACATCGCCAACAAGACCATTGGCGACGGTCTCGGCTGGCGGGTTCGTCTTCGTATATTTTGGATCTTTCCAGTGCAATCCTGTGGCACTGAGCTGCGCAAGTTGTAGTGTTCCGGCGTTGGATGTTCCCATGGCGGCATTGATCGGGTTGGCAACCGCCAGATCGCGTGGCGAGTACACCAGTGCCTGTATGTTGGCCGCGGCGCTGGCAAAGGGCTTGAATAGCACGCGCTCGTTGACGGCGCCCGCGGTGCTGAACTTGAAGGTTAGCCCGTCCATTTGTGTGCCCGCTGAGGCCATCAGATTCGCTACGTTGATGGTCTTGCCGTCGGATAGCCGAATGATTTGCCCTGGAACCTCGCCAGTGGGAGTGGGTCCCCCCGTAAACCGCACCTCGTAGTCCGATGCGGCGAACTCGGAAGTGCCCAAAGGCGTTTGAAAATCGATGAATCCTTGTGCCGTTCCGCTGGTATAGCCCGGCGCCTTATCGGGTTCGGAGAACAGTGGCTTGCCGGCCTGTCCGTCCAGTGTCAGGCCCATGCCCTGTTGGTAGTTCATCGTCCGGCCGATGGCCAGCGCCATGCGCCCCAGCAGGTTGCGGCCCTCGGCCAGGTCCTGGTTGGCAAAACGCAGCAGGCCGGCCACTTCGCCGCCGCCCAGCATGCCCTCGTTCAACTCCACGGGCGCGCCGCCCGCGGGCTTGAAGAACAGCTGCGTGAGCTGGCTGCCCGGGAATTGCTGCGATTCGGCGATGAGTACCTCGCTGGCCTTGTCGCCCAGCACCAGCGCCTGGCTGCCGCCGATGAACACGCCCACCGTGCCGTCGTCGGCCGGGATCTGCGTGGTCTGGATGAACTGGTTGAGTTCCCGGATTAGCTGGTCGCGCTTGTCCAGCAGGTCGTTGGGAGTCTGGCCGTTGCCCTTCACGCGAGCGATCTGCTCGTTCACGTCCGCGATGCTCTTGGCCAGCGAGTTGATGCGCGTGGCGTCGTTCTGCAGCTGCTCGTTGACCGAGTATGCGATCTCGTGCAGCTGCTCCGCGCTGCTGCGCATGCGCGCGGCCATCTCGTCCATGCGGGTGAGCGTGACGGTGCGTGCCGTGATGTCGGTGGGCGACGCCACCACATCGGCCAGAGAGTTCAGCATGTCGGTGATGGCGGCGCCCAGGCCGCTGGTGCCCCCCTGGAACACGTCCTGCAACTGGCCGAGGCGCTCGGCGCGCACGGTGTCGCCCGCCTGCACCGCCTGTGCGGCCGCGGCCTGGCGCGTGAGCAGCTCGCTGTGGTTGCGCAGGATGGTGGCCACCTGCACGCCGTTGCCGATGTAGCCTGAGCCGGTGAACTGGCCCTGCACGGTCTCCATCGCCACGTTCTGGCGCGAATATCCGGCCGTGCTGACGTTGGCGATGTTGTGCCCGGTGGTCTGCAAGGCGACCTGGTTGGCGAGGAGGGCGCGGGCGCCGACGTTCAGAAGACTCATGGTTCAGTGCGTTGGTTCTTATGGGTTCAGGCCTGCGTGCCGGATGCCTGGGCCAGCACGGGCGCGCTGGGGGTGCGCGCCACGCCCAGCGTGCTCTGGATGGCGCGGCTGAGCTTGGCGGCGTATTGCGGATCGGTGGCGTAGCCGGCCTTCTGCAGCTCCGTGGCGTAGGCGACGGCGGAATGGGTCTTCTCGCGCGCCTTCTCGTAGCGCGGGTTGTCGTTGATCAGGCGTGCGTAGTCGCGGAACGACTCCTCGAACGAGTCGTAGGCGCGGAACTTGGCGACCACCTTGCGCGGCGCGCCGTTGATGTATTCGGTGGTGGTCACCTCGGCCACCTTGCCGGTCCAGCCCTTGCCGGCCTTGATACCGAACAGGTTGAAGGAGTTGCTGCCGTCCTTGTGGCGGATCTCGCCCTTGCCCCAGCCCGTCTCATGCCCGGCCTGGCCCAGCATGAAGCTGGCGGGGATGCCGCTGCTGCGTGCCACGCGCTCGGCCGCGGCGCGGTGGTGCTGCACGAAGTCCTCACGGCCCTTGGGCGACGCGGCACGCGGATTGTCGGCAGGCGCGGCCTTGCGCAGCGATACATCCATGCTCAGCGTGGAGCCCGGCACCAGCGTGGTCTGACCGTCGCCGCCCAGCTGGCGCGACAGCTGGCGCTGAATGGCCTCGGCCAGCCCGCCGGGCTGGCCCGCCATCTGCACCGACAGCTGCTGGTCCATCATGTCGCTGGCCAGGTTGCCCTCGGCGCCCTCCAGCAGGCCGGACTTCATCGTGGCCTCGCGCATGCTCTTGATGAGCTCGCGCATGAACAGGGATTCGAGCTGTTTGGCCGCCTCCAGCGTGGCGTCCTGGGTGGCCTGGGCGTCGCCCTGGCTGGCTTGCGCCTTGAGGCTGTTGAGTGCGCGGCCGTCCACGGCCAGCGCCTGGCGTGCGGACGTTGCGCCTGCATTGGGGAGCGAAAGGCTCATGTCCACCTCCCGCCGCGCCGCACGCGGCATGGGCCTTGAATGGAAGCGGCGCCGCCGCGGGGAAGGGTACGCAGGAGCGGCATCAGATCACCTCCAGCTCGGCGTTGAGAGCGCCTGCGGCCTTGATGGCCTGCAGGATGGCCAGCAGGTCCTGCGGTGTGGCGCCCAGGGTGTTGAGCGCGCGCACCACGTCGGCCAGCTGCGGCGAGGCGGGCACCTGCATCACCTTGCCGCCGTCCTGCTGGATGGCGATGTCGCTCTTTTGCGCCACCACGGTCACGCCGCGCGACAGCGGGCTGGGCTGGCTGATGACCGGGGTGGTGCTGATGGTGATGGACAGGTTGCCGTGCGCGATGGCGCAGGGGCCCAGCGTCACCGCCTGGTTGAGCACGATGGAGCCGGTGCGCGCATTGATGACCACCTTGGCCGCGGGCGTGGAGTCGGGCAGTTGCAGCTCCTCCAGCTCGGCGATGAAATTCACCCGCGCGCCGGGGTCCTGCGGCGCGCGCACCTGCACGGTGCGCCCGTCCAGCGCCACGGCGGTGTCCGGGCCCGAGCGTGCGTTGATGGCCAGCGCCACCTTGCGCGCGGCCTGGAAGTCCGAGGCATTCAGGCCCAGGGTGATGGTGTCGCTGTCGTGCAGCGGCGTGGGCACGGCGCGCTCGACCTGGGCGCCATCGGGGATGCGTCCGGCGCTCAGGTGGTTGATCTGCACCTTGCTGCCGCCGGCCGATGCGCCCGCCCCGCCCACCACCACGTTGCCCTGCGCCAGGGCGTAGATCTCGCCGTCCGCGCCGCGCAGCGGCGTGGCGATCAGCGTGCCGCCCTTGAGCGACTTGGCGTTGCCGATGGAGGACACCGCCACGTCGATCATCTGCCCCGGCTGGGCGAAAGCGGGCAACTGCGCCGTGATCACCACCGTGGCCACGTTCTTGAGCTGCGGCGCCGTGGTGCCCGGCGGCAGGCTGATGCCCGCCTGCTGCAGGTAGTTGGACATGGCCTGCGCGGTGAACGGCATCTGCGTGGACTGGTCGCCCGTGCCGTCCAGACCCACCACCAGGCCGTAGCCGGACAGCTGGTTGCTGCGCACGCCCTGCACGGCCGCGATTTCCTTCAGGCGCACGGCCTGCGCGGGCGCGGCCAGGCCCAGGGCGGTGGCCAGGGCCACCAGGCAATGGACGATGCGGGAGTAGGGCAAGGCTTTCATGCCCCCGATTGTGGGCAGCCGGGCCTTTGGGCAATGCGCGGAAAAGCGGGGGCTTTTGGGGCGTTTATCGGCGCTGGGGCGGCGGGTGTGGCGTGGCTTGCCGGTGGCGCAGCGCTGATAGCAAAATTGGCCTCCAGCGCTTTACCATCAAGCGCTAGTAGCTATAAAAGTAATAGTTTACTTGCGCGTGCGCGCGGCCCTGGCGGGCGCTGCGGCATGGCGGATGCAGTAGTAGTAGCCGTTGGGCACGCTGGCCAGGTGGTTGGGCCGCGCGCGGCCCGCGCCGTCGTGCGCAAGCGCCGTGTCGTACAGGCCCGCCTGCACGTGGTACACGCCGGCCGGCTGCAGGGCCACGCCGCCGCCGTAGAAGCCCGCGGCCTCGGCGGTTTCCAGTTCTGCCGCCGTGGGCAGGGCGGCGTTCTGCGACTGGCAGTAGCGCAAGGCCGCGTCGCGCGACACCAGCCGGTCGGCATGGCCCGGCGCGGCCGTGAGCCACTGCGCGCTGCCCAGCGGGTTCTGGTGGGCCGTGAAGCGCGTGCCCTGGAAGTAGTCGAACAGGTCGCGCGCCAGCGCCTCGGCCAATAGCGGCGCGGGCGCCGTGGCGGTGAAGCTCTGCGACGCACCGCTGCGCAGCTTGACCAGCGTGGCCGTGGCCTGCACCAGCGCGCCGTCCAGCCGCGTGTAGGTGATGTAGGCGGCCAGCGTGATGCGGCCCACGCGGCTGGGAAGGTCGTCCCGTGCGGAGGGGCGCTGCAGCTGCTCGGGGGTGATGTCGGCGAAGTCGAAGCGCAGTTTGGGGTTGCGCGTGTTGATGCGCCGCGCCTGCCGGTCCAGCTCGGCGATCAGCTGTACGTTGAGGCTGCGCCCCAGCTCGGCCAGGGCCGCGCGCTCGTGGTGGGCCTGCAGGCCGTCCACCGCTTGCAGCGCGGCGGCCACCTTGGCGGGGTCGGCCTTGTCGGCATGCAGGTCGGCAATGATCTGGCGGTCCTGGCCGTAGTCCCCCAGGTCGGAGGCGCGGATCACCGGGATGTTGGGCCACACGGTGAAGGGCTGGTCCACCGGGTCGCGGAAGTCCTGCGCGCCTGCCGGAGCGCAGGCCAGTGCCGCCACCAGCGCGGCCGCGCGCAGGGCACCTGCCCACAAGCGTTGCAGCGTCATTTAGAACGGGCTGATGGTGTTGAACGCGCGCGCCAGCCAGCCCATGGCCTGGGCCTCGGCCTGCTCGCCCAGGCCGCGCGAGATCACGCGCACATTGGCCACGTAGCGCGAGTCGATCACGCTGCCCGGATGGCCCGGCTGGCCGCGGCGCAGGTGGCGGGGATCGACGATGCCCGAGAAGCGCAGCACATCCACGCTGCGGTTCACGCCCACCTGCTTCTCGCCGGTGATGACCAGGTGGCCGTTGGGCAGCACTTCGGTGACGAGGGTGGTGATGTTGCTCTTGAACTCGTTCTTGCTGGCGGTGTTGCCGCTGCCGTTGAAGGTGTTCTCGTAGCCCGCGCCCAGGCCCGATCGCGCGGCCAGCTTGCCCACTGTGGAGGGGGCCAGCAGCGGCAGCGCCGTGATGCTGCCCTTGGTGTCGCCGTTGCGGTTGACGTTGGACTTGGTGTCCTGCTTGGCGTCGATGCTCTCCAGGATCTCGATGGTGACCATGTCGCCCACCAGGCGCGCGCGTTGATCCTCGAAAGCAGGCCGGTAGCTGGCGGCATGGAACAGGCTTCCCGAGGCCGGGCCGGCGGGGCGCGGCAGGGCGGCGATGGGTGGCGGCGTGGTGGGCAGCACGTCCACCGGCGGAGGCGGGTTGATGCTGGCGCAGCCGGCGGCCAGCGCGGCAGCGGTGGCCGCTGCCAGAAGGCGCAGAAGGGAGGTGGTCATGGCAGGGTTCCTTGTCATGCGGCTCACAGCTGCGACAGCTTGGCCAGCATCTGGTCGGACGTCTGGATAGCCTTGGAATTCATCTCGTAGGCGCGCTGGGTCTGGATCATGGTGACCAGTTCCTCCACCACGTTGACGTTGGAGTTCTCCAGGAAGCCCTGCTTGATGATGCCCAGGCCGTTGGTGCCCGGCTCGGCCTGCTGCGGCGCGCCGGAGGCGGCGGACTCGCGGTACAGGTTCTGGCCCACAGGCTCCAGGCCTGCGGAGTTGATGAAGCTGGACATGCCCAGCTGGCCGATCTGCTGGGGGTTGGGGTTGCCCGCCACGGTCACGCTTACCATGCCGCGCTCGCTGATGCTGATGCTCTTGGCGTCCGCCGGCACGGTGATGCCGGGCGCCACGGGCAGACCGCTGGAGGTGACCACGCGGCCCTGCGAGTCGAGCTTGAACGCGCCGTCGCGCGTGTAGCCGGTGGTGCCGTCGGGCAGCTGGACCTCGAAGAAGCCGTTGCCGTCGATGGCCACGTCCAGGCTGTTGCCCGACTGCTGCAGGCTGCCCTGCGTGAAGTTGCGGCTGGTGGCGACCACGTTCACGCCCAGGCCCAGGTGCAGGCCCGTGGGCAGCTGGTTTTCCTCGGTGGTCTGGCTGCCGACCTGGCGCAGGTTTTGGTAGATCAGGTCCTCGAACACCGCGTTGTTGCGCTTGAAGCCTGTGGTGGACACGTTGGCGAGGTTGTGCGAGATCACGTCCAGCTGGGTCTGCTGGGCGGTCATGCCGGTCTTGGCGATCCACAGCGAATTCATCATGGCGGTAGTCCTTCAGGGTTAGCCGTTGAGGCTCAGCAGCTGGCCTGCGCTCTTGTCGTCGCTCTCGGCGGTCTGCAGCAGGCGCATTTGTTGTTCGAACTGGCGGGCGGCGGCGATCATGCCGACCATGCATTCCACCGGGTTCACGTTGGATCCCTCCAGCACGCCCGAGCGCAGGCGCGCGTTGGGGTCGGCGGGCAGCGGGTCGCCGCCGGCCGTGCGGAACAGCCCGTCGTCGCCGCGCTTGAGCGGGTTGTCCGCCGCGGGCGTGGCCAGTTTCAGGCGGGCCACGGGCTGGGGTACTTCGCCCGCCAGGCGGGCGGTGATGGTGCCGTCGGCGCCCAGCGTCACTTCGGCATTAGGGGGCACGTCGATGGGTGCGCCGCCGTCCGAGAGCACGGCCATGCCGGTGCTGGTGACCAGCTGTCCGGCGGCAGTGACCTGAAAGGACCCGGCGCGCGTGTAGGTTTCCACGCCGTCCAGCCCCTGCACGGCGAACCAGGCATTGCCCACGGCCATGGCGTCCAGCGGACGGCCCGTGGTCTGCGCGGGGCCGGGTGTGTCCACATGGCCCGAGGTGGCCTCCAGCGCGAACACGCGCGTCGTGGAGCCGCCGCCTTGCAGCGGCACCGAGCGGAAGTTGGACATCTCGGCGCGAAAGCCGGTGGTGGAGGCGTTGGCCAGGTTGTTGGCCAGCACCGCCTGCCGGTGCGCGGCGGCATTCGCGCCGGTCATGGAGGTGTAGATGATGCGGTCCATGGCGTGGCCTCGGCGTCAGTGGGTTATCAGCGCAGGTTGACGAGGGTGGACATCACCTGGTCCTGCGTCTTGATGGTCTGGGCGTTGGCCTGGTAGGCGCGCTGGGCGGTCATCATGTTGACCAGCTCGGCCGTCAGGTCCACGTTGGAGTCTTCCAGGGCGCCGGCGCGCAGCGCGCCAAGATTGCCGCTGCCGGGTTTGTCAGGCACAGCGGGGCCGGATTCAATGGTAGCGACCCAGTTGTTGTTGCCGATCGGTGTGAGGCCCTGGGTGTTACGGAAGCTCGCCAGCGCGATTTGTGCCTGTGCACGCGTCACTCCATTGGAGTAGCTGGACATGATCGTCCCATCGGCGCCGATGTTTATGCCCGTGAGCTGACCATCTGCATAACCGTCCTGCGTCAGGTCGGATACCGAGAACTTGGTGCCGAACTGGGTGACTTTGCTGAGATCGAGGCTGACCTGAAATGAGGTGGGCGGATTGTTGGGGTTGGCCTTGCTTGGATCCACTGTCAGCGCCAATTTGAAATCAGCTGGTTCCGCGGTCGGTGTGCCTAAGGTTTCCTGCTTGATTGTCCAGTCAATGGTTTTGGGCGGTGTGGATAAGTCGGTGACTGCCTCCCACTCCCAGGTTACGGGAGTTTTCGCAAAGGTGCCATCTGCCTTACGTGTGATTTTGGTTCCTGTGGTGGTGTAGTTGTTGGCGGCGGTGGGGGTGGCGCCGGGTTCAGGCTGAGTCAGGCCAATAATGGCGCCGTTACCGTCCATCTCCAATTTACCCACGAACCTTCCGATCACCGGCGGGTTGGCCTTTGGATCATTGAGCGTGTCGTAGATATCCCAGGAATTGGAGCCGTTTTTCTCGAAGTACATGTTCAAGGGCGTGGGAATGCCCTGGCTGTCGTACACATTAATGGAGGTGCCATAGGTCGAGCGCGGCGTGATCGGGTCAGCGGCCGCATCCTTGGCTTGGGCGCTTAGATTCAGCTGTACCTTGACCTCGGTGGTCTGTTTGGCCGGTACCCCCTGCGAGGTGGGAAAGGTCAGGGGTTGCAGCCTGCCATTCACATAGCCCATGACCTTCTCGCCGCTATTGGTGACCAGGTTGCCCTCGTTGTCCAACTTGAAGTTGCCGGCGCGCGTGTAGGCTGGCGTTTCGTCGGCCGTCTGCAACATGAAGAAGCCATTGCCGTTGATGGCAACATCCATGCTGTTGCCCGTGACGGTGATGTTGCCCTGCGTGAACTGCTGGGCCACGGCACCCACCTGCACGCCAATGCCGGCATTGATGCCACCGGAGGTGCCGATGGCCGCTGCGACCATTTCGGCAAACTCGGTGCGCGAGGCTTTGAAGCCGACCGTGCCCGAGTTGGCAATGTTGTGGCCGATGACGTCGAGGTTCTTGGCCGAGGCGTTCAGCCCCGAGAGGCCTTGCTGGAAACCCATGGTTTTCTCTCCTGATGGTTCGTTCAGATCACGCCGCGCACGTTGGCGTAGTTGACGGTGCTGCCGTTGCTCAAGGTCAGTGTCAGCGCTCCGGACTGGGAGCCCGTGGCGACGACCTGCATCTGGGTCAGCGGTGTGGTCGTGACGGCGCTGCCGTCGGCCGTGGTGGCCGTCACGCGGAATTGCAGGTCGCTCTTGTTGCCGCTGTACTTTCCGGAATCCCAGTCGAAGCTGTGGCGGCCGCCCTCCTGGGCGCCCATGTCGATGGTGTCCACCACCACGCCGCCTGGCGTGACGATCTCCACCTTCACTCCGGTGGCTGCGCCTGCCAGGTCGAAGATGCCCTTGCCCGCGTTGTCGGTAAAGGCCATGCTGTTGCCTGCCGAGAGCACCGAGCGCCCGATCAGCGACGTGCCCTGGATCTGCTGCATGGTGCTGAATTGCTCGGCCATGGTCTGCATGGTCAGGTTCAGCGTCTGCAGGCCCGTTACCGTGTTGATCTGCGCCATCTGCGTGGTCATCTGCGCGTTGTCCAGGGGGTTCATCGGGTCCTGGTTGTTCAACTGCGCGACCAGCAGCTTGAGGAAGCGGTCTTGCATGGCCGCGGGGTCGTTGGTCGCGTTGGCCGAAGCGCCGGTGTTGGTCGTGGCGGTGGTGCCGATGGGGTTGAGGATCATGGCGTGCTTTCGGAGGGCGGTTTACTGGCCCATCTGCAGGGTCTTGAGCAGCAGCGTCTTGGCCGTGTTCATGACCTCCACGTTGTTCTGGTACGAGCGCGAGGCCGAGATCATGTTGACCATCTCCTCCACGGCGTTCACGTTGGAGTGGGTCACGTAGCCCTCGGCGTCGGCCATGGGGTTGGCCGGGTCGTGCACGCGGCGGCCGGGCTGGTCGCTCTCCTGGATGGACGACACGCGCACGCCCGCGGCGCTCTCGGGCCCCATGGGCGCGGTCTGGAAGACCACCTGGCGCGCCTTGTACGCCTGGCCGTCGGGGCCGGCCACGGCGTCCACGTTGGCCAGGTTGCTGGCCACGACGTTCAGCCGCTGCGACTGTGCGCTGATGGCGCTGCCCGAGACGTTGAAGATGGAGAACATGGACATGGCGGGTGGTGCTCTCTTTCGGGGTTACTGGCCCTGGATGGCGCTGAGCATGGTCTTGGACTGGCCATTGATGAAGCGCAGCGTGGCCTCGTAGCGCACGGCGTTGTCCACGAACGCGGCGCGCTCGCGGTCCATGTCCACGGTGTTGTTGTCCAGGCTCGGCTGGGTCTGCAGGGCATAGCCCAGCGTGCTGTCCGAGCTGCCACTGGCGGCTGCCGGCAGCGGGATGTGGCGCGGGTCGCTCACGCTCTGGCTGCGCAGGGGGCTGGGGGCCTGGGCTTCGTTCACGGCACGCATGGCATCGGCAAACTTGAAGTCGCGCGCCACGTAGCCGGGCGTGTCCGCGTTGGCGATGTTGCTCGCGATGGCACGCTGGCGCTCCGAGCGCAGCAGCAAGGCGCTTCCGTGAAAGTCCAGGCGGTTGGTCATCTTGTCGAGCATGTGGGCCTCGGCGTGTAAAAAAAGGGGTTCGGCCGCCATGGCCCAGGGGGCTTGTGGCGTGCGTCGATTATGGAAATCGCCCCGTTTTTCTAAAGCGCGAAGAGCGCTGGGATTGGCCCGTTGTTCCGCGCTTGGCGCATGCGGTGGCCGGCCTACAGTGGCAGGTGTGAAAAGGCGTCCGGGGCCCGTTGTGCCGGACCGCCGCCAGACCCGTTGGAGTCCCGTCATGCCGCTTCCTATCCTGCGCTCATCCCGCCTTGCCTGCCTTCGCTTCCTGATGGGCGGCGCGCTGGCGCTGGGCTCTGCCCTGGCGCTGACCGCCCATGCCCAGCAGGGAGGCGATCAGACCGCCGAGCTGGGCTCGATCACCCAGCACTGGCTGGACGATGCGCTGGCCCAGGCGCAGGCCGGGGGGCTGCCGCTGCGCATGGAAGTCAGTGTGGGCACGCTGGATTCGCGCCTGCGCCTGGCGCCCTGCGCGCGCGTGGAACCCTATCTGCCCGCTGGTGCCCGCCTGTGGGGGCGCACCCGCCTGGGCCTGCGCTGCGTGGACGGCCCCACCCGCTGGAACGTGTTCCTGCCCATCACGGTCAAGGCTTTCGGCCCCGCTTGGGTGCTGGCCGGCAATGTGGGCACCGGCGCAGTGCTGAGCGAGCAAGATGCCATCGAGGCCGAGGTGGACTGGGCCGCAGAACCCGCGGCCATCGTGGCCAATCCCAAGGACTGGGTGGGGCAGACCGCCACCCGTCCGCTGTCCGCCGGCCAGGCGCTGCGCCAGAACATGGTGCGCGCCCCCGACCTGTTCAAGGCCGGCTCTGCGGTGCGCGTGGTGGTGCAGGGGCCGGGTTATGCGGTCACCTCCTCGGGCCAGGCCATGAGCGCGGGCGCTCAAGGACAGAATGTGCGCGTTCGCATGGCCAATGGGCGCATCATTGGGGGTACTGTGCTTGAGGATGGGACAATAGAAGCCACTTTGTGAGCCGCGAGGCACCACAAAGCGCTAAAGTCTGCTCCCTGCCGGCCGAAAACATGGCTACTGGCCCCACATCTCACAGGGGTGGTGGAGAGTGCGATGAAGATTGGACACAACCCGGATACTGCGACTGCGCTGTCAAAGGCCGCTGCCAACAAGCAGCAGGCCAAGGCCGCCGCACCTGCGCCGGCCGCTGAAGAAGCGGCCCAGGGCGCGACGCGCGCCGCCGCAGGCGTGCCCGTCACGCTGTCGGCTGCCGCCCGCGGGGTGGACGCCACCAAGTCCACGGCCGACTTCGACACTGCCAAGGTCAAGGCGATCAAGGCCGCCATCGAAAAAGGCACCTTCCGCGTGGACGCCGAAGCCGTGGCCGACAAGCTGCTGGCCAACGCCTACGAAACCCTGTCCCACTCGCGGGGCTGACCCGCCCTCCTGGGCCGGCTGGCCCGCCGGGGTGACAGGCTCTAGACTTGCACCCCATGTCACTCGACGACACCCTCACCTTCATCGAAGCGCAGCTGCAGGACATGCAGGCTGCGCTTCTTGCTTCCAACCCCCAGACTTTTGAAGACACGGCGGTGCAGCTGCGCGGCGCTGCCATGGCGCTGGCCCAGGCCCTGGCGCCTGTGGCGGGCGCGCTGGAGCCCGCCGCCACGCAAAGGGTGCAGGCCATCGGCCGGCAATTGGCGCTGGTGCGCGACCAACTGGCGCGGGTGATGGCGCTGACCGAGCGACAGGCGGCGTCGCTGCTGCCGCCCGTGGAGGGAGTGACTTACGGGCCCTCGTCCGGCGCCGCGGGGGCGCGGATTTACCGGGCACCGGGGTGACTTTTAGCCCGAATTGCTGGCTGGGACTTATGGGGTAAGCGCTGGCAGCTATCTTTTTTGACGGGTTCTTGGGGTTTGATGCTGTTGACCGGGACCCGCCCCGGCGGGCGCATATCCCGGCCAGCGCCATGAAAAGCCGCAGCACAAGCTCAAAAAAAATAGCTGCCCGCGCTTGTCCAGCAAGCGCAAAACAGCTATTTCATCCAAAGAATCAGTGCCCCCGCATCTTCGTCCGCAACCGCGCAATCGCCTGGCTGTGCAGCTGGCACACGCGCGATTCGGTCACGCCCAGGACGGCGGCGATTTCCTTCAGGTTCATGTCGTGCTCGTAGTACATGCCCATGATGTACTGCTCGCGCTCGGGCAGGGCCTTGATGGCCTCGACCAGCGAGGCGCGCAGGCGCTGGTCGCGCAGCACGGCCATGGGATCGGCGCCCTCGTCGGCCACGTGGCGGTCCAGGAAGCCCTCGTCCTCGTCATCGTGGTGAAAGTCTTCCAGGTACACCAGCTGCGTGCCGCGCACCTTGCTCAGCAGGGCTTGGTAGTCCTCCAGGCTCATGCCCAGTTCGGCGGCGATCTCGGACTCGATCGGGCTGCGGCCCAGGCGCTGCTCCACGCGGTGCAGGGCATGCTCGATGTCCTTCTGGCTCTTGCGCGAGCTGCGGCTCATCCAGTCGCCCTCGCGCAGCTCGTCGAGCATGGCGCCGCGGATGCGCTGGCTGGCAAAGGTCTCGAACTGCACGCCCTGCGCGACTTCGTAGCGCGAGAGCGCGTCGTTCAGACCGATCATGCCGACCTGGATCAGGTCGTCCAGCTCCACGTTGGGCGGGAGCTTGGCGATCATGTGGTGGGCGATGCGCCGCACCAGGGGCACGTGCTGGTGGAACAGCGCGTCCCGGTCGAGCTGGCCTTTCGCGGTGTACATCGGGTCAGTGGCTCCGGTCCAGGGGCGAGAGGGAGGCGCACAGGCTGTGCGGGGGCAGCAGGGGCATGGCAGCGTCAATGGTGCATGCGTTTTCCAGCAGTTGCAAGGCCAGCCGCTGGATGTCCTGCGCGCGCGCCGCGGCCACGGTGGTGGTGTGGACCTGCAGGCCCAGGTGGGTGCGCGCGCTGCGCTGCAGCGTGTCCAGCGCCTCGGCGGTCTGGCGGTGCTGCACAGGCTCCTGCGGCGCGAGGATGGACGCCACCGTGCAGCGCACGCCGGCGTGCAGCGCCATGTGCTTGAGCTGGCGGTAGCTGCGCACCATGCCTTGCGCGCCGGGGCCGGTCATGATCAGCGGTACGCTGGCGCTGCCGCGCAGCAGCGGCGCCAGTTGCTCGGGCGGAGCATGCAGCACCACCAGCGCGTAGGCGCGAAACAAGGGCTGCAGGCGCTGCAGCACGGTGGCGCCATGGTGTTCGGACTGCTGCGCCAGGCGGGCCAGCCCGCGGGCCGCGGGCACCACGGCCAGCGACGCGCCGGTGGCGGAGGCCAGCGTCTGCGCGCCGTTCCAGGGAGCCGGGTGCAGCAACTGGTCCAGGCCGGGCATGTGCGGGCTCTCCAGCGCCGTGCCGTCCAGCACCACGACGGGGTAGCCCAGGCGCTGCAGGCTGGAGCACAGCTGCCACAGCATCTCCAGCCACGGGCCGCTGCCCGGCTGGCTCAGCACGGCCAGCAGGCGCAGGTCCTGCTGCGGCGTGTAGCTGTGCAGCCCGGCGGCCTGGTGCAAAGCGGTATCAAGCAACATCGGCCATCCCCCGCTCATCGGCCGTTTCCGTGGCGTGCGAGAAGAAGAAGTTCAACTCGGCGGCCTTGGGGTCGAAGGCCGACTTCACGCTCGTGCGCATGGAGGCGCTCACGAGCTTGCGGGCGTCGGCCGCCTCCCAGTCCTCGGGCACGCGCTGTCCGTTGGTCACGCCGCGCAGCACCATCTGGTGGCGGATCAGCGCATCGATGGCGGGGCCGAGCTTCACGGCCTCGTCCACCTTGGACAGAATGGCCTGCTGCGAGCCGGTGGTCTTGAAGCCGGTGAGCACATCGTCCAGCGTGTCCCCATGGCTGCTGGCGTTGAGCACCAGCAGGCGCTTGACGCCGGGCAGATCCAGCACGTCCAGCAGGTCGCGCTTGCGCGGGTCGCGGGGGGCCACGCCGGTGGTGTCGATGAGCACCATCTTCTTGGACGACAGCAAGCCCAGCAGGTCCTGCAGCGCCGCGCGGTCGTGCGCCAGGTGTGCCACCACGCCCAGCATGCGGCCGTAAGAACGTAACTGCTCGTGCGCGCCCACGCGGTAGGTGTCCAGCGTGATCAGGCCCACGCTGGCGGGGCCGTGGATGCGCGCGCACAAGGCGGCCAGCTTGGCGGTGGTGGTGGTCTTGCCCACGCCGGTGGCGCCCACCATGGCGAAGATGCCGCCTTCCTCGTACAGCGGCAGCGTCTGCGCGTCGGTGCGCAGGTTGCGCTCCAGCACTTCCATGAGCCAGCGCACGGCGTCCTGGGCGCCCAGATGCTCGGGCAGGTGTTCCAGCACCGCGCGCGAGAGGGCGGGCGAATAGCCCGCACGGATGAGCTTGAGCATCAGTGTGGACTGGATCGGGTTCTGGCGGGCCTGGCCCAGCCAGGCCAGGGTGTTGAAACGGTCCTCGATCAGCTCCTTCATGGACTGCAGTTCCTTCATGAGGTTCTGCTGTCCCAGGCCGGCCGCCAGCGTGGGCGCGGCTGTGGCGGGCGCCTCGGCGCGGCGCGGCGTGAGCTGCTCTGCGCCCAGGGCGGCATGCATGGGGCGCAACGGGTTGTGGCGCGCCAGCGGGGCGTTCACGGGCTGTGGCGCAGACGGCTCCTGCAGGCGTTCGGCACGGCGCTCCGGGCGGGGTTCAAACCGGGGTTCGGGCAGGCCGCGCTCCAGTGCCGCACGCTCGCTCAGGGGCGCGGGGGCGCTCGTGCCGTGCAGGGCCTCGTGGCGGCGGCGCAGCATGCGCTCGCGCACATAGTCTTGGAACGACAACGTGCTCATCGCCAGCTGCTCGGTGTCGCGCGCCACGGCGCTGCGGGCAGCGGGTGCCGGCTGGCGCACGGGCTGCGGAGCAGCAGCGGGCTGCACCTGGGGCATGCGCACCGGGTTGCTAGCAGCTAGATCGTCGGCGCGCTCCTGCAGGCGGCTGGGCGCAGGCTCGGCGCCGCCGTGCAGGGACGACAGCGCGTCCTCGGCCGTGGCCACCACCTCGACGCCGCCCGCCGTGGGGCGGTTGGACAGGATCAGCGTGCCGTCACCGAAGGCCATGCGCGCCTTGGCCAGGGCCTCCCGTGCGGTGGGAGCGGTAAAGCGTTTGATGTTCATGCGGATGCACCTTTGAGGATCGGGCCGATGCGGATGGTGTGTGTCTCAGGAATCTCGCTGTGCGCGAGCACCTGCAGGCGGGGCGCCACGCGGCGCACCAGGCGGGCGATGGCGTTGCGGATCTGGTCGGGCACCAGCAGGCAGGCGGGCATGCCCAGCTCTTCTTGCTGCAGGGCCACCTCGGCGGCCTTGTGGGTGAGCAGGTCGGCCACGCCGGGGTCCAGCGCCGGGCCGCTGGCATTGCCCAGGGCCTGCATCAAAAGGCGCTCCAGCCCGGGCTCGATGGCGATCACGCTGAGTTCGCGCGTGGGGCCGTAGATCTGCTGCACGATGGCGGGGGACAGGGCGATGCGCACGCGGCGCGCCAGTTCCACGGGGTCTTGCGTGCTGCCGGCGTGTTCCGCCAGCGTCTCGATGATGGTGCGGATGTCGCGGATGTGCACGGACTCCTCCAGCAACAGCTGCAGCACTTTCTGGAATGTTGTGATGGACACCATCTTGGGCACGACTTCTTCGATGAGTTTGGGTGCCAGCCGGGTCACATGCTCCACGAGCTGCTGCGTCTCGGTGCGGCTCAGGAGCTTGGCGGCGTGCACTTGCATCAAGTGTGACAAATGGGTCGCCATCACGGTTTCCGAATCAACCACGGTAAAGCCCGCCATTTGTGCCGCTTCCTTCTGCGCGGCGTCGATCCAGTGCGCGGGCAGGCCGAAGGCGGGGTCGGTGGTGGGAGTGCCGATCAGCGGCGTGGAGATGCCGCCGGGGTTGATGGCCAGGTACATGCCGGGGAATGCCTCGCCTTCGCCCACCACCACACCGCGCAGCGTGATGCGGTAGGCGCTGGGCTTGAGCTCCAGGTTGTCGCGCACATGCACGGCAGGCGGCAAAAAGCCCACATCCTGGGCAAACTTGCGACGCACGCCCTTGATGCGCGTCAGCAGGTCGCCCTGGCGGTTCTTGTCCACCAGCGCAATCAGGCGGTAGCCCAGCTCCAGGCCCAGCAGATCAACGGGCTGAAGGTCGTCCCAGCTGGCTTCGCCGTCGCCGACGGGGGCGGGCGCCTCTTCGACGGGTGGGGGCGCCTTCTGGCGCTGCAGCAAAGTCCAGGCGCCCCAGCCAAACAGGCTGCCCATGCCCAGAAACACGACATGCGGCATGCCCGGAATCAACCCCAGCATGATCAGCACGCCACCCGTCACGCCCAGCACGCGCGGCGACATGAACAGCTGCTGCACGATCTGCTGGCCCATGTCGGTTTCTTTGCCCACGCGCGACACCACCATGGCCGATGCCACCGAGATCAGCAGGCCCGGAATCTGCGCCACCAGCGCATCGCCCACGGCCAGCAGGATGTAGCTGTTGGCCGACTCGCTGGCCGACAGGCCGTGCGACAGCATGCCGATGGCAAAGCCGCCCACGATGTTGATGATCAGAATCAAAATGCCGGCAATCGCATCGCCGCGCACAAACTTGCTGGCACCGTCCATGGCGCCGAAGAAGTTGGCCTCTTCCTGCACCTCGATGCGGCGGCGCTTGGCTTCTTTCTCGTCGATCAGGCCGGCGTTCAGGTCGGCGTCCACCGCCATCTGCTTGCCGGGCATGGCGTCCAGCGTGAAGCGGGCCGACACCTCGGCAATACGCTCGGCGCCCTTGGTCACCACCACAAAGTTGATCACCACCAAAATGGCAAACACGATCAGGCCCACGGCAAAGTTGCCGCCAATCAAAAAGTGGCCAAACGCCTCGATCACCGCGCCCGCGGCGCCCGGGCCGGTGTGGCCCTCCAGCAGCACCACGCGGGTGGAAGCCACGTTGAGCGACAGGCGCATCAGCGTGGTCAGCAGCAGCACCGACGGAAACGCCGCAAAGTCCAGCGGCCGCAGCATGTAGGCGGCCACCATCATCACCATCAGCGCCACGGCGATGTTGAGGGTGAAAAAGGTGTCCAGCATCCACGCTGGAATGGGCAGCACCATCAGCGCCAGGATGGCCACCACCAAAATCGGGGCCGACAGCCCCTGCAGGGCCATGCCGTTGGTGCCGGCCCACTGCCTCATGGATTGGATGGAGTTGGGCGTTGTCATGGTGTGGCTCCTGCCGTTGCGGCAAGCGGCTTGTGGTGCGGGTCAAGCTCGGGCGGCACGAAGGGGTCTGGCTGCGCGTCGGGCATGCGGCCTTCGCCGCGCATGGCGGCCTTCAGGCGATAAACATAGGCCAGCACCTGCGCCACCGCGTTGTAGAGCTGGGCGGGAATGGGCTGGTCCAGTTCGGCGTGGGCGTACAGCGCGCGCGCCAGCATGGGCGACTGCAGCACCGGCACCTTGTGCTGCTGGGCAACTTCTCTGATCTTGAAGGCCAGCAGATCCGTGCCCTTGGAGATCACCTGCGGCGCGCCCATGGAGGCCTCGTCATAGCGCAGGGCCACGGCATAGTGGGTGGGGTTCATCACCACAAAGTCGGCCTTGGGCACGGCAGAGATGCTGGCGCGGTCGGCAATCTCGCGCTGCTTTTGCCGAATCTTGCCCTTGACCTCCGGGCTGCCCTCAGACTCCTTGTGCTCCTGCTTGACTTCCTGGTGGCTCATCTTCATGCGCGACTTGAAGAAGAACGCCTGCAGCGGCACGTCCACCACCGCAAACACAAACACCACCAGCAGCTGCAGGCTGGCGCCCGCAACGATCCAGTCGCCCACATGGCGCAGCGACGCTGGCGAGGGCTGCAGCACCAGCAGGGCCATTTCTTCAATGCTGTTGCCCATGTAGTTCCAGGCCACGGCGGTGAGGATGGCGGTCAGCAAAATCATCTTGGCCACGTTGGCCAGCTGCTGTTTGGAAAACAGATTGGCAAAACCCGACAGCGGGTTGAGCCGGTTGAACTGCGGGCTGACGGGCTTGAAGCTGAAAATCCAGCCGCCCGCACCCACGGCGCTGGCCAGCGCTGCGCCGCCGGTCAGCAGCGCAAACGCCACGCTGGCCAGCAGGCCCACCCCCACCATGGACTGCATGCGCGCCAGCATCTGGCCGGGCGCCTGCACCGTGGCGGCATCAAACACCAGCTGCATGCGCATGGCGCGCTGCAGGTATTCGACGAACCAGGGCGCCAGCGCCAGCAGGGCCACTGCACCCATGCCCAAAATAGCCAGGTGCGACAAGTCCCGCGACCGGGCCGCCTGGCCGTCGGTGCGCGCCTTTTGGAGCTTGCGCTCGGTGGCGGGTAGGTTTTTGTCTTGGCTCGAATCCATGGTGGCATGACCTCAGGGCCACTCCATTGTCGGGAGCCGCGAGAAAAGCTAAAGCCCGAATAACGGGGCTGCGGGGGCGCTATTTGCCAAGGCCGTCGCCGTCGCGGCAACAGTTGTCTTGGCTGGTTTTGCTATTTAGTTTATAGCTGCAGGCGCTTATCTGGTAAGCGCTAGATGGCTAAAATACCAAAACCCCCACAATGCCGTGACGCCACCCAGGGCGCCCCACGGCATGCGGCCGTCAAAACCCCAGGCTGGCCAGCAGGTCGTCCACCTGCGACTGGTCGGTGACCACGTCGGGCGTGGACTCGGGGTTGACCACGGGGCCCTGCAGGCGTTCGCGCTGCGGCTCGGGCGTGGTGGGCGCCTGGGCGCCGGGCGGCGCGGTCTGTATCAGCAGCTGCACCAGTTGCTGCTCCAGCGTGCCCGCCAGGTTGACCACGCGGGCAATCACCTGGCCGGTAAGGTCGTGAAAGTCCTGCGCCATCATGATCTCGGTCAGGTGGCTGTCGGCCTCCTTGGTCACGCGATCCACGTCGGTCAGAAAGTTGTACACCTCGCCCTTGGCCACGGCTGCCACCGGGTCGGCCACCAGCGCGTTGACCACGCGCTTTGTCTCGGAGGCCATGTAGTCGTGCAGCGACTTGGCCTGCTCTACGCGGCCCAGCACTTTTTCGGCCGCCTCGCCCGTCAGCCGCGCGATGTAGGACAGGCGGCTTTGCGCGTCGGGCAGCTCGCCCATGCTGCCGCGCAGCTGCTCGGCATAGCCCAGCTCGTTGAGTGCGGTGTGCAACTGGCGCGTCAGCTGGCCGATTTTGTGGTGAATGTCGTCCGCCGTGCTGGCGGGCGTCGCTTGATCCGCTGCCTGCATGGTTACAACCCCAGCTTCTTGAGGATGAGCGTTACCTTTTCTTCCAGCGTGGCTTTGGTGAACGGCTTGACGATGTAGCCCGCAGCGCCACCCTGGGCCGCAGCCACGATGTCTTCTTTGCGGGCCTCGGCCGTCACCATCAGCACGGGCAGGTGCTTGAGCGTGTCGTCCTTTTTGATCTCGGTCAGCAACTGAAAGCCGTTCATGTTGGGCATGTTGATGTCGGTGACCACGAAGTCGAACTTGCCGTTGCGCAGCTTGTTCAGCGCCGCCACGCCGTCTTCGGCCTCGTCGGCATCAGCGAAACCGCTTTCCTTGAGCAGGTTGCGGACGATGCGCCGCATGGTGGAAAAGTCGTCAACGATCAGAAAGCGAAGGGCGGAGGACACAAAGGACCCTTTCGGTGAATATGGGGCTATTGTCGTAAGTCATCAGCAACGTGACAAGTTGTTACTGATTCGGCGATGAGGAAGCTGGATTGTCCTGCTTTTCTGCCACGGGCGACGGTAACGGAAATATCACGTTCTTTTTACCCATGAGCCGCTCTTCGGCTTCATGGGTGAGTACGGTGATGGTGATGCGCCGGTTCACGGCGGCGCGGGGGTTCTCGGGCTCCAGCAGATCGCTGGCAGCCATGCCCACCACGCGGCCCAGCTTGGCGTCGGGCATGCCCGCGGCCACCAGTTCGCGGCGCGAGGCATTGGCGCGGTCGGCAGACAGCTCCCAGTTGCTGTAGCCGCGCTCGCCGTTGCCGTAGGGCACGGCGTCGGTGTGGCCGGCCAGGCTGATGCGGTTTTCTACCCCGCCCAGCGCGGCGCCAATCTCGCGCAGGATGTCGCGCATGTACGGCTTGACCAGCGCGCTGCCGCTGTCAAACATGGGCCGGTTGAGCTCGTCCACGATCTGAATCTGCAGCCCGTCGGGCGTCAGGTCCAGGCGGATCTGCGAGCGGTATTCGTTCAGGCGCGGGTTGCCGGTGATCATCGAGTCGATCTTGGACTGCAGTGCCTTGATGCGCTCGGCGTCTATCCGCGCACGCTCAGACCGCGCCGACTCCAGCGTGCGCGTGGAGTTGGCCTTTTTTTCGGCATCCGCGCGGCGCACCTGGCCGTGCACCTTGGTCAAGTCATTGCCACCACCCGGAATGATGCTGGAGCTGTTGCCCGCGCCGTCGCCGCCCTGCATGGCCACCTTCAGCGGCGACTGAAAATACGCCGCAATGCCCTGCAACTCGCCCTGGGCCGTGGAACCCAGCAGCCACATCAGCAGGAAGAAGGCCATCATGGCCGTCATGAAGTCGGCGTAGGCGATCTTCCATGCGCCGCCGTGCGGCGCATGGGGGCGCTTCTTGGCGCGCTTGATGATGATGGGCTGGAGCTTTTTTTCTGCCATGACCGGCCCCGCCTACTTTTTGCCCTTGACGTGCGCTTCCAGCTCGACAAAGGTCGGCCGGTCGCCAGAAAACAACACCTTGCGCCCAAACTCAATCGCCGTGGCCGGGTTGTAGCCCTGCATGCTGGCCAGCAGCGTGGACTTGATGCACTCGTACTCTTTGGCGGCGTCGGCGGCCTTTTGCTCAATCAGGCCGGCCAGCGGCTCCACAAAGGCATAGCCCAGCAAAATGCCCAAAAATGTACCCACCAGCGCCGAGCCCACCATGCCGCCCAGCACCGACGGCGGCTGCCCCACCGAGCCCATGGTGTTCACCACCCCCAGCACGGCAGCCACAATGCCGAAGGCCGGCAAGCCACCGGCCATGCGGTTCAGCGCCGCCACCGGCGCGTGGGCTTCTTCGTGGTGGGTGTCGATCTCGTTGTCCATCAGGGCCTCGATCTCGTGCGAATTGAGGTTGCCCGACACCATCATGCGCAGATAGTCGGTGGTGAACTCAATGACATGATGGTCAGAGCCCACGGTAGGAAATTTTTTGAACAGCTCGGACTCGTGCGGCGCCTCCACGTCAGCCTCGATGGCCATCAGGCCCTCTTTGCGGGCCTTTTGCAAAATCTCGTAGAGCATGGCCATCAGCTCCATGTAGCGCGCCTTGGTGTACTTGGAGCCCTTCAGCGCCGCCGGTATGGCCTTGAGGGTGGCCTTGATTACCTTGGGCTGGTTGTTGACCACGAACGCCCCCAGCGCTGCGCCGCCAATGGTGGCCATTTCAAAGGGCAGCGCCTTGAGCACCACACCAATGGCACCGCCATGCAGGATGAACACGCCAAAGACGCAGACCAGGCTGACGATGTAACCAATGATGACGTTCATGCTGGGAAGTGCGGGTCGCGGATGGGCGCGGAAGGTGCCGCGCGTGGCCACAAGACTGATGGGATGTATCGGATTGTCGCGGACAAAAATGAAATTTGGGCCACATATCCTGTGAAAGCCCGGGATGACTGCGGGTGCGCCGGCTGCCCTCGTCCAGCGCCCCGGATGCTTCTCATGGTAGGCAGGTTGATTGCGAAAAGAGCTTGCAACGCTTGATGGGAAAGCGCTACAAGCTCTTTAAATCATAGCGGTCAATGGCCGGAGCCTTACCCCTGCAGCAGTGCCAGTACGCCCTGCGGGATTTGGTTGGCCTGGGCCACCATGGCGGTGCCGGCCTGTTGCAGGATCTGAGCGCGCGACAGGTTGGCTGTTTCCTGGGCGAAGTCCGCGTCCAGGATGCGGCTGCGCGAGGCGGACATGTTTTCCGACGATACATTCAGATTGGCGATGGCCGTCTCGAAGCGCGACTGCAGGGCGCCATAGTTGGCGCGTTGGCCGCTGATGGCCGAAATGGCCGCATCAACGATGGCTAGCGTGCGGTTGGCGCCGTCCACGGTGCTCACGTCCATGTTCTGTACGGTCTGCAACTGGCTGGCCGTGGCGGTGCTGTCAATCAGGAATCCGCCGGGCGAGGCGCCGCCGGCATCCACCGCGCTGAAGGATTTGGGCGAATCCAGCGCAATCTGCCCGGTGATAAAGGTGGCGTCGCCGTCGGCCCAGGGGGCGGCTGCAGCCTCGGCCAGCGTACCCGTGCCCGCGATCGCCGTGGCGGGGTTGGAATTGGGCTCATAGATGCCCAAGTCCGTGCCGACCTGGGAGTTGTTGATGATCTTGATGTCGTTGCCCGCCGCATTGGTGAGCACCACGCCCTGCCCGTCGTTGCCGACGCGGGCCACGATGCCGGTCTTGGCGGCGGCATCGTTGAACGCCTTGGCCGCTTCGCTCAGGCTATCGGCATTCAATGGCGAGCCTACCGTGAACGAGATGGTCACGGGTTGTGCGGAGCCGTTGTCGGAGGCCAGCTGGAGCGTGTAGGAGCTGCCGGGCTGGAAATCACCCAGGCCCACCTCGGTGCGCGCCGAGGCGCTCACGCCGGTTTTCTCAGTCTGGGCGTTGACCAGGGCGGCCACGTCCTTGGCCGTGGCGCCTGGGTCGTAGGAAAAAGTGGTACTGCCAAAGGCGCCGTTGATGGTCAGATCGTTGCCGGTGATGGCGGAGGCGCCCGACCCACCCTGCGCCAGCACGGCGCCGGGCACGCTGCCCAGCGTCAGGTCGCCCGCCGTGTCAGCGGCGGTGGCAGCCTTGGCGCCCACGCGGTAGTTGCCGTAGGCGTTGCTGCTGAAATTGGCCGAGGTGGCGGTGATGGTCTGGTTGGCATTGGCGCCCACCTGGAACTGGGCGCTGGTGAAAGAGCCGTCGAGCAGCTTGCGGCCGTTGAACTCGGTGGTCTTGGCGATGCGATCCAGCTCGGCGGTGAGCTGGTTCACTTCGGCGTTCAGGGCTTGGCGATCCGAGGCGCTGTTGGTGGCGTTGGCCGACTGCACGGCCAGCTCGCGCACGCGCTGCAGGATGTTGCCGGCGCCCGCCAGGGCGCCCTCGGCCACCTGCGCCAGCGAGATGCCGTCGTTGGCATTGCGCGCCGCTTGGTTCATGCCGCGAATTTGCGTGGTGAACCGCTCCGAGATGGCCAGACCGGCAGCGTCGTCCTTGGCGCTGTTGATGCGCAGGCCCGACGACAGACGGTTGATGGTGGTGTTGAGCGAGCCCTGACTGATGCCCAAGTTGCGCTGGGCGGTCAGCGAGGCGACGTTGGTATTGATGGTGGATGCCATGACGGAACTCCTGCGAGGCTGAAAACAATGATTTCTGCCGGCTCAAGCGCTACCCTTCCGGCGGACTCGTTGGGAACGATGGGGAGATTGTGGGTAGCCGAGGGCTGTTTCGTTGGCTGGATAAGTGGCAGGAAAACCGCCTAATCCGCGGGTTTTGACGGCCCCTCTGACCTGCATTCACGCCTGCCTTGCCTTGCCTTGATGCAGTGCTTGCGACTGCTTCTTGAAAAAATCTTCTCAAGTTATCTTTGGGCGCGTCGATACACAAAGCGATACACAAAAGCAGAAACGGGGCGTTGTTGGCCTGGGAGGTAGGGCTGCCCTAACTATTGACTAAAGGAAGCCACCATGTCAGTCATCAAAGGAATGTCGGCCACGCAAATCCAGGCGTTGACGACAAAGCAGATTGGCGATTTCACGGCAAATGACATCAAGGCCATGTCAACGGCGCAGATCAATGCGCTGACGTCCAGCCAGATCGCAGCCATTGAAACCCGCGACGTGGTGTATCTGAGCGCCGCTCAGATGAAAGCCTTCGACGCCAACGAGTTTGCAGGCGGAATGCTGACCTATGACACCAGCGTGCTGCAGGCCAATCAGCTCAAGGGATTGACGTCGGAGCAACTCTCCAAATTAGGGACGGATGCCGTCCAAACGCTGACCTCCGACCAAGTCAAACTGCTGGATGCCAAGCAACTGGTGGGGTTTGGCAGCAGCCAGATACAAGCACTGGGCGACGACATTGGCGTGTTGAGCGCAACCCAGATCAAGGGCCTGAGCACGGATCAGATCGTTGCCCTGACGACCGACCAGGCGGGCGCTTTGAGCGCGGCCCAGCTCAAGGGCATGAGTACGGCGCAGATTGCGGCGCTGGAAACGGCTGACCTGGCCAAGCTAGGCACCGCGCAGCTGTCGGCCCTGAGCGCGGCCCAGGTCAAGGCGTTGGGCACGGATCAGGTCAAGAGCCTGAGCACGGATCAGGTCAAGGGCCTGCAGGGCGCGCAGATTGCGGCGTTGAGCACGGATCAGGTCAAGGTGCTGGGTACGGCGCAGATTGCCAATCTGGAGACTTCGCAGGTCAAGTCGCTGACGGCAGCACAGCTGGGCGCCATGGGCACGGATCAGATTGCGGCGATTGAGACGGCGGATCTGGAGCAACTCACTGCCGCACAGCTCAAGAGTCTGGGCACGGATCAGATCGTTGCCCTGACGACCGACCAGGCGGGCGCTTTGAGTGCGGCGCAGCTCAAGGGCATGAGTACGGGTCAGATTGCGGCGCTGGAAACGGCTGACCTGGCCAAGCTGGGCACAGCGCAGCTGTCGGTTCTGAGTGCAGCCCAGGTCAAGGCGTTGGGCACGGATCAGGTCAAGAGCCTGAGCACGGACCAGGTCAAGGGCCTGCAGGGCGCGCAGATTGCGGCGTTGAGCACGGATCAGGTCAAGGTGCTGGGCACGGCGCAAATTGCCAACCTGGAGACTTCGCAGATCAAGTCGCTGACGGCAGCGCAACTGACCGCCATGGGCACGGATCAGATTGCGGCGATTGAGACGGCGGATCTGGAGCAACTCACTGCCGCACAGCTCAAGAGTCTGGGCACGGATCAGATCGTTGCCCTGACGACCGACCAGGCGGGCGCTTTGAGTGCGGCGCAGCTCAAGGGCATGAGTACGGGTCAGATTGCGGCGCTGGAAACGGCTGACCTGGCCAAGCTGGGCACAGCGCAGCTGTCGGTTCTGAGTGCAGCCCAGGTCAAGGCGTTGGGCACGGATCAGGTCAAGAGCCTGAGCACGGACCAGGTCAAGGGCCTGCAGGGCGCGCAGATTGCGGCGTTGAGCACGGATCAGGTCAAGGTGCTGGGCACGGCGCAAATTGCCAACCTGGAGACTTCGCAGATCAAGTCGCTGACGGCAGCGCAACTGACCGCCATGGGCACGGATCAGATTGCGGCGATTGAGACGGCGGATCTGGAGCAACTCAGCGCAGCGCAGATCAAGGGCTTGACCACGGAAGGCGTGAAGGCGCTGACGACCGGCCAGGTGGGGGCCATGAAGTACGCCCAGATCGCGGCCTTGAGCACGGATCAAGTCAAGCAGATCTCGACGGCGGGCATTGTGGCCCTGGGCACCAGCCAGGTGACGGCCCTGACGGCAGCGCAGTTGGGCGCCATGAGTACTGGCCAGATTGCAGCGATTGAGACGCAGGATTTGGTGCAACTCACTGCCGCACAGCTCAAGAGCCTGGGCACGGATCAGATCGTTGCTCTGACGACCGACCAGGCGGGCGCTTTGAGCGCGGCCCAGCTCAAGGGCATGAGTACGGCGCAGATTGCGGCGCTGGAAACGGCTGACCTGGCCAAGCTAGGCACCGCGCAGCTGTCGGCCCTGAGCGCGGCCCAGGTCAAGGCGTTGGGCACGGATCAGGTCAAGAGCCTGAGCACGGATCAGGTCAAGGGCCTGCAGGGCGCGCAGATTGCGGCGTTGAGCACGGATCAGGTCAAGGTGCTGGGTACGGCGCAAATTGCCAACCTGGAGACTTCGCAGATCAAGTCGCTGACGGCAGCGCAACTGACCGCCATGGGTACGGATCAGATTGCGGCGATTGAGACGGCGGATCTGGAGCAACTCAGCGCAGCGCAGATCAAGGGCTTGACCACGGAAGGCGTGAAGGCGCTGACGACCGGCCAGGTGGGGGCCATGAAGTACGCCCAGATCGCGGCCTTGAGCACGGATCAAGTCAAGCAGATCTCGACGGCGGGCATTGTGGCCCTGGGCACCAGCCAGGTGACGGCCCTGACGGCAGCGCAGTTGGGCGCCATGAGTACTGGCCAGATTGCAGCGATTGAGACGCAGGATTTGGTGCAACTCACTGCCGCACAGTTGAAGAATCTGGGATCGGATCAGATCGCAGCGCTGACGACGGACCAAGCCGCCGCGCTGACAACTGGACAGATGGCTGCGCTGTCTGCCACTCAGATCCAGGCGGTAGAGACCGCGGACTTGGTCAAGATCAGTACAGATGGCATCAAGGCACTGACGGCAACGCAGGTCAAGGCGTTGACGACAGACCAAGTCAAGAGCCTGACCACGGATCAGATCACCAGTTTGGGTACCGCTTCGATCAATAGTTTGACCACGGATCAGATTAAGAGTCTGACCACGGATCAGGTCAAGAGTCTGACCACGGATCAGACGAGCGCCTTGACGGCTGCCCAAGTGCAGGTCATGAGCACGGATCAAATCCAGCAATTGGCCATTCCCCAATAGTCTTTACAGGCTTTAACGCCTGCGAGGCTCGCATAAGCTCTGGCTCCATGGCACTTCGCTGCTGTGGAGGCCAGGGCTTTTTTGTTGTGGGGAGGAAGTATCTTGTCAGAGCGTCAACACATCGATTACGCAGCAGCTGTCAATCTGGTCTGGCATCGCCAGATGGAGTTTGGGCAGCTGTTGCACTACACCGATCAACTTGCAGCCAGCGGGTTGCGCGGGCTTGTCGCAGTGCTCTACCGAACCTGGCTGGAGCGCCACAACGACTCTCCGTGCAACCCCTTTGCCTGGTTCAACCTGGGAACGGTGTTGTTCAGCGATGGCGACGTGGAGGGCGCGGGCCAGGCTTATGAGCAAGCCTTGGCGCTGATGCCGGATTTCGTGCAGCCGCGATTCAACCTGGGATTGGTGCGTGAACGTCAGGGACAGATTGATGCCGCCATCGAGCAGTGGACGCTGGTGCAGGAGCATGCCGACCCGGAAAAGCCGGAACAACGCGCTGTCCTGATTTCAGCCCTTAACAACCAGGCGCGCGTGCAGGAGGGTCGCAAGCAGTTTGGTGATGCCATGGAATGCTTGAACCGCAGCTTGGCGCTGGAGCCGGCGCAGACCGACGTGCTGCACCATTGGATATTCATCCGGGCCAAGCAATGCCTATGGCCGGTGTACGAGCCGCCCGCCGGAGTGGATCCGGAACTGCTGCGCAATTCCACCTCTGCCCTTGCCTTGCTCAGCCTGTCGGATGACCCGCAAAAGCAACTGGCGACCGCCAAAGGTTATGCAGAGCGAAAACTGTCTGCGAACCTTCCCAGGTTGGCCCCGCAAGAGGGCTATCAGCACGAAAAAATTCGCATCGGGTATTGCTCTTCGGACTTTTGCCTGCACCCGGTTGCGATGCTCATCGTGGAACTGCTGGAACTGCATGACCGCTCAAAATTTGAGATCTATGGCTTTTGCTGGTCGCCCAACGACGGCTCGGCACTGCGCCAGCGTGTGGTGACTGCGGTTGACCATTACGTCGCGATCCACCATTTGGATGAGGAAGCCTCTGCCCGCCTGATACGGGAACATGAGATCGACATCCTCATTGATCTGCAAGGCCAAACATCCGGCGCGCGCATGCATATGCTGGCTTTGCGGCCCGCCCCTGTGCAGGTGACCTACCTGGGCTTGCCGGCCACCACGGGCATGTCGTGCATCGACCACGTGATAGCCGACCGGTTTCTGATTCCCGAGGAATATGCCAAGAACTACTCGGAAAAGCCCATCTACATGCCCGACGTGTACCAGGTGAGCGACCGCAAGCGCTTATGCGCGCCCGTTCCAACGCGCAAGTATTGCGGCCTGCCGGCAGAAGGCTTTGTGTTCTGCTCGTTCAACAACAACTACAAATACACGCCCGAGGTGTTTACCGCCTGGATGAATATCCTGCGGCGCGTGCCGGGCAGCGTGCTGTGGCTGCTGTCGGACAACCCCTGGGCGCAGGCCAACCTGCAGCGCGAAGCCGAGGCCCGGGGCATGGATCCGCAGCGCCTAATATTTGCCGAGCGCACACTGCCCGAGCAATACTTGGCCCGCTATGTCCTCCCCGATCTTTTCCTGGACACCTTCCCCTTCAACGCAGGAACCACCGCCAATGACGCCTTGTGGATGGGCTTGCCTGTTCTGACCTTGACGGGGCGCAGTTTTGCAGCACGCATGGCTGGCGCTTTGCTGACTGCCGCTGGATTGCCTGAGCTGATCACCTACGACCTGCAAACCTATGAGGACAAGGCGGTCGAACTGGCTACCACTCCAGGGGCCTGCTTGCGCCTGCGTGAACATATGGAGGCTGTTCGCGCAAGCGGCGTCTTGTTTGACACACCGCGCTTCGTGCGCAACCTGGAGCACAAGTTGACGAACATCCTGGTGCCTGCGCCGGAAGCGGTCATCAATTTGGACGCAGCCTGAACAGGTATTGAAAGGCTTGCGCATCGGCCAGTGCTTGTTGGCCGTCGGCCCCGCACGCCTCGGCAATGGCCCGGATGCCCTCCAACAAAGCCTGCGGTGGTTGCGTGGGAATCTGCCGGCTAAACCCATTTTCGATGCGCCATCCGGCCTGGGTGAACATATCGATCATGGTTGTGCGGGTAAACCATCGAATGTGGGTGCGGTCCAGTAATCCCGAATCTTCGTAGTGAAACTGCCCGGTGGCCAGGCGCATCAGAACGCTCCAGTGCTGGGCGTTTGGAATGCACACCAACATGCAACCGTTTGGGTCTATGGACTCCCTGACCATTCGCACGATGCGCCAAGGGTCGCGCAAATGCTCCAGGCAATCGCCGAAGATCCAGCAGTCGCTAGGGAACAAGCTTTTGAATTCATCGACGGACAAAGCCTCGATATCGACGCCCAAAGTCCGGTCGCAGAACTGTGCAGCCACGTGGGCATAGTCAGGGTCGATGTCGATGCCCACGTAGTGAATGCCTGGGTGGCTTTCTCGGTAAGCGCGCGCCATTGCTCCGTGCATGCAGCCGACCTCCACGATGCGGTTGGCGTTCTCTGGAATCAGACGCATCAGGTCTGTGTTGACGATGTTGTGGGCAGGGGTTTGATTCATACGAGATGCGCTTGTGTGATGCGACTCCAAGGTTCGGGTTATCTCTGCAAACTTCTGTTTTGTCTGCTCCAGAAAACGTAAAGACATCCCGTCGGAATCTTCGTTGCGATCGTACTCATCGAAATAACTATCGGGTCGTACAAATCCTGCGATCATGTCCGCTCCCCCCATGCTTTGCTTCTTGTCGAAATAAAACTGCTTACTCTGCACAACGTAGTGGTTGATGCGAAGTGTGTTGTATGTGGGGGCTAGGTCTCGCATCCAGCCATGTGTGATGGGGCGCATGTTTTCGTCAAATGTGCCGCGCTTGGTTTCAAAGAGATGCGATTTGTTGGGGTTGATATCCTCGCCGCCACGCACAATGGATTTGATATGGCGGTTGGGTAAAAAGTCATTCCTGCTGTGTTTGGGGTGGGTTTCCAGGATGAGTCCATCTGGATCGGTTAAATGACCGTTGCTGCCATAGCATTTCCAAAAAACGCCCAAGGCAGATAAATCGCAGTGTTCATAGGCGGCGAGAGCCTCCTGAATAGACTGCGCTTGTGTGGGAAAGAGAAACTCGTCGCCATCAATGAAGGCCATCCAGTCGACTTGAGCACCAAAATTTGTCCAGGCATGTTGATATGCCATGATTTGCGGTAAATCGTCCTGTTCCAGTGAAAAAACCTGGATCGGATATTTCTTGGAAAGCTCCAGCAAATTCTCCGTCATGCCATCGTCAGTTTTGTGGCAATAAATATAAAATTGGTTGAAGCCTACAGCCAGGTGAAATGCAAGCCACTCGACGATGTATTTATTGCGGTTGCGCTGGATGGAGGTGATGGCAAGCGTGCCGTTTTTTTTCATATTTTCTTACCACATTGTTTTGAAGGTGCCTTGCTGAATATTGCAGCCTATCGCTTCAGCGATTTCCAAGCCCTTTTGATAAGAAAATTCCTTGTCGGTGGTTGGTTGAAAGAATTCAATGAAATCGAGGCTTCGTTTGCCTAATACAAATCCACCGACTAGCGGATGGTTGATGGCATACATTTTGGGTAATAAGGCCATCATGGACGTGGCAGGGACGCCAATCAGGTGTTCCTCCAGATCTCCTGCCTGTACTGTGTCTTGTGGATAAAACCACAAAGGTGTACTGATAAAGAGCAAGGCGTCTTCGCGCATGCTTGTGAGCAAATCTTTTAAAAGTTGCTTGGCAGTGGCTGGGGTTAAGTGTTCTATGACGTCCAGTAGGCAGATTATTTTGTAGTTTTTAAGCTGTTGTGCTGGGATGTCTTGCGCCAGTCCGTGCCATATATTTCTGTAGATACACTTTTCAATCAATGCGGCGTTGTGGCAATTGGCGCGAAAGCCGTCGATGCCGTCCACGACCCAATGCGTGGTGACAGGATTTTCCTTGAGCAGCAAGCCTAAATTCCCTGCGCCAAACCCAATGTCAAGCACCTCTACATCGTTGAAGTTGTCTTGAAGGATATGAAAAATCAGTTCCTTGGGGGCAGCAGAGTCGCCCAGGGCAATCGCCTCGGACCTTACTAGAGGGACGATGGCGTTGTAGTCGCTTACCACTTGGGTGGGCGCCGAAAGACTGGATGTGGGAGCGGTGGGAAAAACGCGGTCGCGCAGATCTGCGTATGCGCTGATGAAATTGCTGTGTCTGGTTTCGTTGTACGCCAGTTTGAGTGCATCGCTGGCAACGGCCTCATTGTTGAACTGCGCGGTTGGTAGTGCCGACCAAGCACATTGGAAAGTGTTGTAGGGCGCGCATCTCCATTGACCGCACGCCAACAGCAGCGATGCAATGCGCTCAATGATGAACACCTTGCGCGGCACTTGCCCGGGGTAGGTTGTGGGAGCGTTGACTTTCGCTGCCAGCGGGGACTCGCTTGCTTCGGCCACTTGGAAAATCTTCTCGCACACGGACAGCCAGTGTTGCCAAAACGCAGGCCGGGCCACGATGAAGTTGCTGAAGACGATGTGCCGCGAATCCATCACCAGAGAGCGCAGGTCCACTGGCTGACCAATGTGTTCCAGCAGGTCCTGGCAGGTTGCGAAAAAGCCGGGGTCGAAAGTCTCACCTTGCTCAAAAACGTTGAGGAAGAAAGCCCCCATGTCGGCCTGCGGGCTGAAGGTGTACACATCAGCGCCGGGGCGTTCGTGCATGAACTGGATGACACTGGCCCCGGTCAGTCCCGTTTTGCTGGTGAATTTAGGTGACAGAAAACCGTAGTAGGTGTCTGCATCCAGCGCAGAGTGCATCAGGAAGTTGCGCATCGGCCAGTACTCGCGCCAATCGGGGCGCAAGTTGGCGCTGTTGTCAAGGATGGCGATGTCCGGGTCGGTCTGCTTGAGGGTGTCCGCTGACCAGGCAATGCTGAAAAGTTGGATCTTCTGCGCGTTGGAGGGTGCCTGCGTCGGTGTGACCATCGCGAGTGCAGTCTGTGCCTGGGCGAAGTCCGGATTCTGTGCCAGTGCCGCTCTGAACGCCTGCTGTGCACCGGCTAGATCGCCGTTGTCTTTCAGCAGCACCCCCAGGTTGAAATGCACGGCCCAGGCTTGCGGAGCAGGGCCACGGGACAGCCATTGTTGGTACACCCTGATAGCCCCCAGGTGATCGTCCTGTGTTTGCAGGGCTTGCGCTGTGTTGATGAGCTCAGCAACGCTGCTTGGTGCTTGCGGGAATTGTCGATGCTTGGCGGCAGTGATCATGGTGAGGCGGTGCTTGAGTCCTGGCGAGGGCAGTGGCTGCCGGGCGGATAGATATGGAACCTAACAAAAGCCCAGGAGACCTATCCGTGTATCAATGGGCAACTTACCTTGCAATTCACCATCACATTCTCAAGTCGTGGCCCTAAAGTTATCTGCCAGCGGTCCGAAAACCTACATAACGGGACGCATGAAGTAGTGAATCGCGCCCCGCCGTTCAACAAACAGCCTAGGTAGGCGTTGTGAACGCTGAGGCCAGACGGTTCTGGTTCCAGTTGGCGGCAACGCCATCGCTCAATCAGTTTTTTAGGAGAGTAATCATGGCAGCCACGATCAACACCAACGTCCCTTCGTTGACGGCACAGCGCAACCTGGGCATCAGCCAGAATGCGCTTAACACCACCATCAACCGTCTGTCCTCCGGCCTGCGTATCAACAGCGCCAAGGACGATGCTGCTGGCTTGGCTATTTCCGAGCGCTTCACCAGCCAGATCCGCGGCCTGAACCAGGCCGTGCGCAACTCCAACGACGGCATTTCGTTGGCGCAGACGGCTGAAGGCGCGCTCAAGAGCTCGGGCGACATCCTGCAGCGCGTGCGTGAGCTGGCCGTGCAGTCGGCCAACGCCACCAACAGCGCTTCGGATCGCCAGGCCCTGAATGCCGAAGTGAACCAGCTCACCTCGGAGTTGGACCGCATTGCCAAGACCACCGATTTCAACGGCCGCAAGCTGTTGGATGGTTCCTTCACCAGCGCAGCCTTCCAGGTGGGCGCCAATGCCAACCAGACCATCACGGCGACTTCGTCCAACTTCAGCACCAGCGCTTATGGCAACTACCGCATTGGTGGCACTTCTGCCACGACCACGGGCGGCGCAGGCGACCTGACGCTGGGCAGCACGGCCGACGCAGTTGTGGCGCAGGGCGCGGTGGGGGCATCGGCCATTACGGCTGGAGGCACCCTCACCATCAATGGCGCCTACGGCAGCGCTGATGTGGACTACGCTGCAGAAGCGTCCGCCAAGGACGTTGCGGCTGCGGTCAATGCACAGACCGAAAAGACCGGCGTGAGCGCCACTGCACGCACCGAAGTGGGCCTGTCCGGCCTGACCGCAGGCAACTCCTACACCCTCAAGGTGGCCTCCGACAATGACTCAGCCCAGGCCGTGACGATCTCGTTCACGATCGGCTCCAAGCTCAACGCCGATGGCCTGAGCGATGCCGCCAAGGCATTCAATGACGCTTCTGCCAAGACCGGCGTGACGGCCCGCGTGAATGACAAAGGTGATGGCCTGATCCTGACGAACGCATCGGGTAACGACATTCGCATGGTCAATGACTCTGTGGCCGCCAACACCATCAGCGTGACGGATGCCGCGGGCGGTGCGCTGATCGGCGGTGCGGGCGCCGGCATTGCGGGCGCGGAGGGCGCGGGCGCCTTTGGCACCGACGACCTGGTGATCACGGGCCAGCTGACGCTGGACTCGTCCAAGTCGTTCAGCGTTACAGACGACGCCGGTGCCGCGGCAGGCGGCGGCTTCCTGAAGGCCAACACTGCATCTGCCAGCCAACTGCAGACCGTGCAGAACATGGACGTGAGCACCGTGGACGGCGCCAACCGCACGCTGGCCATCGTGGACGCTGCGATCTCGGCCATCAGCGGCCAGCGCGCTGCCTACGGTGCCCTGCAGTCTCGCTTTGAGACCACGGTGAACAATCTGCAGACCAATGCAGAGAACATGTCCGCCTCGCGCAGCCGCATCCAGGACGCTGACTTCGCGGCTGAGACCGCCAACCTGTCGCGCGCCCAGATCCTGCAGCAGGCAGGCACAGCCATGGTGGCCCAGGCCAACCAGCTGCCCCAGGGCGTGCTGTCGCTGTTGCGTTAAGCGTGAGTCTGTTGGGAAAGGCCGCACCTACAAAAAAGCGGCCTTGATATGAGATGAGGCGGTGGCGATGAATAGTTGCCCCCGCCTTGTTGCTTTATGGCTGGAGCGATGGATTGGCGCCCGGGATTGGCGGCTTTCCGGGTGCTTATTGGCGCAATGCGCATGGCCTTGGGGGCAGATAATTCCATATATCTGTTACCCGTCCAGCACGCGCTTTTCAGGAGGTGATCATGGCCAGCTTTTCATCCATTGGCGTAGGCCTTGGCGGCAGTGTTGATGTCAATGGGCTTATCAAGGCGTCTGTGGACATCGCTCGCCTGCCCATCACACGGGCCAATGGTCTCCAGACCCAGGCACAGATGACCCAGGCCAAGATCTCCACTTTCGGGCAGATCAAGTCGCTGGTATCGGCACTGTCAGATGCCGCGGGCAAACTCACCAGCGTGACGGGCTGGAACGCGGTGGCAGCCACTTCATCCAAACCTGACGCTGTGACGGCATCGGCCGTGGGTGGCACTGTGGCCACCTCGTTCAACGTAGAGGTGCAAAGCCTGGCCAAGGCGCAAAACACTACGTCCGCCGCCATGCTGCCCGTAGGCGGGGCGGTGGGGCAGGGCACCTTGCGTTTGGAGACGGGCAAGTGGAGCGATGCGTCCACTTTTTCCGCAGGCGCTGGCCTCGCGCTGGAAATTGAAGTGGGTCCCAACGACACGCTGGCCGACATTGCCGGCAAGATCAACGGTGCCAAAGGTGGCGTAACTGCCACCATTCTCTCGGACGCATCGGGCGAGCGTCTGCTCCTTCGCGGCAAGAGCACGGGCGAGGAGGCGGGCTTCAGGGTTTCGGTTTCCGACAGCGACGGCGAAGATGCCGACTCACTTGGGTTGTCGCGTCTGGTCGCGGGCGCCACGACGAGCCTGGCCGCCAATGCCAAGGCAACTGTCAACGGAATTGGGGTGACTTCGGCCACCAACACGTTTGCCAACACCGTGGCTGGCGTGACGTTCAGCGCGTTGCAGGAAACGACGGCGCCGATCGAGATCACGGTGGCCAAGGATTCCACTGCAGCCAAGAAAACGATAGATGATTTCGTCAAGGCCTACAACGCCGTCAACAGGGCGCTCAACGACATCACCAGCTACGACAAAGACACCCAAACTGCGGGCCTGCTGCAGGGGGATTCCACTGCAGTTGCGCTGCAGAGCACGCTACGCAAGGCGCTGCAGTCGGTGGCTACCGGAACGGGGGCGGGCGCACTCAAAACGCTGTCGGACGTCGGCATCGTCTCTGCCAGCGGCTCAGACCCGTTGCGGCCCACAGGTGATCTGGCGGTGGATACCGCCAAGCTGGACAAGGCGCTTGCCGATCCCGATGCGGTCAAGGCGTTCTTTCGTGGTGCGGACGGCGGCAGCGTGAGTGATGGCGTGGCCGGCAAGATCAAAGCGGTGACCGACGGGTTACTGGGGGTCGATGGTTTTTTTGTCAGCAAGGACAAGCTGCTGAAGAACGCGCTTGATCGCAACGCGAAAGATGTGGAGCGCGTGGAGGATCGTGCAGCCAGTCTGGAGAAATCCCTCAGCGCCCGTTATACGGCGCTGGATGTGCGCATGAGCACGCTCAACGCCCTCAACGCCTACATCGCCCAGCAGGTGACCACCTGGAACAGCAGCTCTTCGAAGTGAACGGTTGCATGGAGAAATGCTTCAGTTTTGCGGCAGTCTGCCGATAAATTGAATAGCAGATTGTTCAAGGACCACCGCCATGTTTAGCGCTTTTAACTCCCGTGCCGCCTCCGCGTACCAGCGCATCAATGTCGAAACCAGCATGCACACCATTGACCAATACCAGTTGGTCAACTTGCTGCTGGACGGTGTTCTGAATGCCATTGCCACTGCCCGTGGTGCACTGGCGCGCGGTGATGTGCTGACTAAATGCAACAGCATCACCAAAGCCGTGCGTATTCTGGAGGAAGGCTTGATGACGGCGCTGGACCGCGAGGCCGGTGGCGAACTGGCCCAGAACCTGGGGGCCGTGTATGACTACAGCTTGCGCCGTCTGGTTCTGGCCAACGCACGCAACGACGATGCCATGATGCAAGAAGTGGTTCGCTTGATTGAGCCGATTGCGCAAGGCTGGAAAGACATGAAGAAAAACAACGAAGCGGCCAACGAAGCGGTGCAAACCGCGCTGGCGGAGGTCTGAAAAATGTCCAATATGCTGATTGATTACTACAAGGCCATCGAAGACAGCAGCGCCAAGATGCTGGAAGCCGCCCGCCAGAAAGACTGGGACGAGGTGGTGCGCTACGAAGGCGCCTGCGCCGTGCTGATCGAGCAACTGCGCTTTGAGGCCCGCCAGCAGGACCTGGCTCCCGAGCACCGCAAGGAAAAGGCCCGCATCATGCAGCGCATCTTGCGCAACGACGCACAAATCCGCTGCCTGGCCGAGCCCTGGCTGGTGCAGTTTGACCACCTGTTCGAGGGCCAGCCGCAGGTGATGCACTGATCGCCGTCATACCAAAAATGGCTCCAGCGCTTGTATGTCAAGCGCTGGTAGCTATCAATAACGAAGCGTGTGCCACGTCACCTGTCATTCCCGCGAAGGCGGGAATCCACAGTAGGGACGACTTGGCGACGGCGGGGGCATGGATCCCCGCCTGCGCGGGGATGACGAGTGTTGTTTTGGCCTTGCGCCTTTATTTGACAAGCGCTGACAGCTATCAATAACGCAGCAATCACCCGCCCGTCGTCAGCGTTCTCACACCTGCATGTTCATGATGTCGGTGTAAGCCTGCACCATGCGGTTGCGCACATGCAGCGTGGCCTGGAAGCCGATTTGCGCCTTTTGCATCGACACCATGGTCTCTTCGATGCTGACGTTGGGGTTTTCCAACTGCACTTCGCGCTGCAGGCTGCTGGATCGGTCCTGGGCGGCGCTGACCGATTGCAGGGCGCTTTTGAAGGCGGACGAGAAACCGGCTTCCTGCACGCTGTCCTGGGGCGCCGTGACGCGGCGCGCCACCTGCGTGCCGGTGACGGGAAGCTGGGGGCTGTTGATGCGCAGGTCCATGATGGTGCTCTGGGGGAAGGCTCGGGATGGGGCAATCGTAGGCGTTTGGCGGCCCGGCGGCGCTTGGAAATGATGGCCAAAGGCGCGGCTAATTCGGCCAATGGCGGTGGGGGGTGCTCTCATAATCGGGACACCGCCAGAGTCTTGCCTGGCGCCAGACCCCCTTGGAAACCACCATGTCTGCAGTTGCCGAAGTTCCCGTGACCCCGCCCGCCGCCGCCAGCACTGGCCCGCTGCAGCGGCTGGCGTCGCTTGACCGCACCGCGCGCCTGCGCCTGGGCGCCGCAGCGGTGCTGGTGCTGGCGGTGTTGGCGGCGGTTTTCTTCTACGGCCGCCAGCCCGATTACCGGGTGCTGTTCTCGGGCCTGAATGACAAGGACGGCGGCGCCATCGTGGCGCAGCTGGCCACCATGAACGTGCCCTACAAATACACCGAAGGCGGCGGCGCCATCATGGTGCCCAGCGACCGGGTGCACGATGTGCGCCTGCGCCTGGCCACGCAGGGCCTGCCCAAGGGCTCGGTGACCGGCTTCGAGCTGATGGAGGGCAATCGCTTTGGCGTAACCCAGTTCCAGGAGCGGCTGAACTTTCAGCGCGGCCTGGAGGGCGAGCTGACGCGCTCCATTCAGGCGCTGGCGTCGGTGCAAAGCGCGCGCGTGCACCTGGCGCTGCCGCAGCAGAACGGTTTCTTCCGCGAACAGCAAAAGCCCTCGGCCTCCGTGCTGCTCAGCCTGTACCCCGGGCGCTTCCTGGACCGCGCGCAGCTCGCAGGCATCGTGCACCTGGTGGCCTCCAGCGTGCCGGAACTCGCTCCCTCAGCCGTGAGCGTGCTGGACGATACGGGCAAGCTGCTGTCGCAGACGCCCGACATGGCCGGCGCCGGCGTGGATGCGCAGCAACTGGCCTATGTACAGCAGATCGAGCAGCAGTACGCGCGCCGCATCCTGGACCTGCTGGAGCCCGTCGTGGGCAAGAACAACGTGAAGGCCCAGGTGACCGCCGAAGTGGACTTCAACCAGACCGAGTCCACCGTCGAGCAGCACAAGCCCAACCTGGCGCCCGATGCCAGCGCCGTACGCAGCCAGCAGGTGGTGGAAAGCGGCGGCACGCCCGGCGCGCAGCCACCCACGGGCGTGCCTGGCGCGGTGACCAACCAGCCGCCGCAGGCCTCCGCAGCTCCCATCAACGGTGCCAACCCCGCGCCCACGGCGGCCGGGGGCGCTCCGGGCAGCGGCGCTGCGGGCCAGGGCAAGCGCGAGTCCATCACCAACTACGAGGTGGACAAGACCACCCAGGTGACGCGCGGCGGCGCCGGCGCCATCAAGCGCGTGAACGCGGCCGTGGTGGTGAACTACCAGCCCGTGAGCGAAGGGCCGGGCAAGCCCGCGGTGAACAAGGCGCTGACGCCTGAACAGCTGGAGCAGATGACGGCGCTGGTGCGCGAGACGATCGGCTTCAACAAGGAGCGCGGCGATTCCGTCAACCTCATGAATGCCCCCTTCCTGGTGGAGGAGGCCCCCGCGGGCGAACTGCCGCTGTGGAAGCAGCCCGAAACGATCGAGTTGGCCAAGACGCTGGGCTGGCCGCTGGGCATTTCGCTGGCCGCGGCCATCCTGCTGCTGGGGCTGCTGCGCCCGGCGCTCAAGGCTCGTGCCCGCGCCGTGCAGATGGCGGCGCAGCAGCCGGCGGGGGCGCAGCTGAGTGCCATCGCCTCCGAAGAATTGCAGCGCCCCGGCCTGCCGGCACCCGCGCAACCCGAAGAGCTGCAGCCCACGGCGGAGCAACTGCGCCTGGAAGAGGCGCGCCAACTGGCCCGCGACAACCCCGTCGCGGTGGCCAGCATCCTCAAAACCTGGGTCAATGGCGACTGACGCCGCCGGCCCGCACCGAATCACGAGACTGTCATGGACGAGCAAGGCCTGAACGACGCCGCCATCATGCTGATGTCCCTGGGCGAGGAAGAGGCCGCCGAGGTCTTCAAGCATCTGTCGCCCAAGGAAGTGCAGAAGCTGGGCGAGACCATCGCGCGCATGCGCACCGTCTCCCGCGAGAAGGTGGACGAGGTGCTCAACCGTTTCACCAGCGACGCGGCCGCGCAAAGCCTGCTGGTGTCCGACACCAGCAACTACGTGCGTGCCGTGCTCAAGCGCGCCCTGGGCGACGACAAGGCCGCGTTGCTGATCGACCGCATCCTGCAGGGCGGCGACGTGTCGGGCATCGAAAGCCTGAAGTGGATGGACCCGCTGTCGGTGGCCGAACTGCTGCGCAACGAGCATCCGCAGATCGTCGCGGCCATCCTGGTGCACCTGGACGCGGAGCAATCCTCGGCCATCCTGATGCACCTGACCGAGCGCCAGCGCAGCGAAGTGATGCTGCGCATCGCCACGCTGGAGGGCATACAGCCCACGGCCTTGAAGGACCTGAACGAGGTCCTGTTCAAGGTGCTGGCCGGCGGCGACAAGGTGCGCAAGAGCTCGCTGGGCGGCATCAAGGCGGCGGCCGAGATCATCAACCTGCTGGGCTCGGGCATGGATGCGGCGGTGCTGGAGTCCATTCGCGGCTATGACATGGACCTGGCCCAGAAGATCATGGACAAGATGTTCGTGTTCGACGACATCGTCAAGCTCGACAACCGCGCCATCCAGACCGTGCTGCGCGAAGTGGCTTCCGAGACACTGGTGGTTGCGCTCAAGGGGGCGCAGCCCGAGGTGCGCGACAAGATTCTGTCCAACATGTCCTCGCGCGCCGCAGAGGCGCTGCGCGAAGACCTGGAGTCGCGCGGCCCGATGCGCCTGTCCGAGGTGGAGGCGCAGCAAAAGGAAATCCTCAAGACGGTGCGGCGCCTGGCCGACGAGGGCCAGATCGCGCTGGCCAGCGGCGGCGACGACGCCTTTGTGTAGGACTGATCAATGACCCGGTCCCTGCGTTATTACACCCGCTTCATCCCGCGCGAAGAGGTGGGCGACGTCACCCGTTGGGAGTTCGGTGACGTGGAGTTTCCCCCGGGCAGCCAGCCGCTGGCGCCCGAGCCGCCGGTGCTGGAGCCCGATGCGGAGCCCGTTGCGCCCGGTATCGACGAGGCGCAGCACCAGGCCCTGGTGCAGCAGGCGCGCGAAGAGGGCTATGCCCAGGGCCTGGCCGAAGGCCAGGAGCAGACGCGGCTGCAGTGGCAGCAGCGCATGGACGACTACGTGGCCGGCCAGGGGCGCGAAGGCGCCGAGCGGCTGGCCCGGCTCGCCCAGGCGCTGGAAGAAAGCTTCACCGGCATGCAGCAGGGCATGGCGCAGGAGGTATTGCAACTGGCCTGCGACATCGCGCGCCAGGTGGTGCGCCAGGAGGTTGCGGGCAATTCCCAGGCGGTGCTGCCCGTGGTGCGCGAGGCGCTGGGCATGCTGGTCAGCGAGGCGCGGCCCGCCACCGTGCGCCTGAACCCGGGCGACTGGGCCGCGCTGGAGCAGCCGCTGCGGGAGGAGTTTCCCGCCGGCCGCATCCAGTGGCTGGCCGACACCGCCGTGGAGCCCGGCGACTGCCAGGTGGAGTCGGGCGGCATGGTGGTGGACGGGTCGCTGGACAAGCGCTGGCGCCGCGCCATTGCCGCGCTGGGTCTGACCGCGGCCTGGAAGGACGTAGACCATGGCGATTGAGCCGGCCCGCGCCTGGGATGATTTCATGGCACAGGCGCGCGCGCGCCTGGCACCGGAGCAGCCGCTGGAGACGCGCGGCACGCTCACCCGCCTGACCGGCCTGGTACTCGAAGCCACCGGCATCCGCGTGCCCGTGGGGTCGCAGTGCCAGGTGCAGATGAGCGGCCAGGAGCCAGTGCTGGCCGAGGTGGTGGGGTTCGCGGGCGACACGGCCTACCTGATGCCTGCAGGGGACATCCATGGCCTGTCCAGCGGCGCCAGCGTGATGCCGGCTCCCGCCTACGTGCCGGCGTTGCACCTGGGCGCGGCGCCGGGGGAGGAAGCCGGCGCGGGCGTGGGCGCACTGCTTCTTCCCATGGGTGACGGCCTGCTGGGCCGTGTGGTGGATTCGCAGGGCAACCCCCTGGACCATGCGGGACCGCTGGCGCAGGTGACGGCCCAGCCCATGGACCGCAGCCCCATCAATGCCATGGAGCGCGACCCGGTGCGCGAGCCGCTGGACACCGGCGTGCGCGCCATCAATGCCCTGCTCACCGTGGGCCGTGGCCAGCGGCTGGGCCTGTTCGCCGGCTCGGGCGTGGGCAAGAGCGTCCTGCTGGGCATGATGGCCCGCTACACCCAGGCCGACGTGATCGTGGTCGGCCTGATTGGCGAGCGCGGGCGCGAGGTCAAGGAATTCGTCGAAGACATCCTGGGCGTGCAGGACCGCGGCCGCGCCGTGGTGGTGGCCGCACCGGCCGATGCACCGCCGCTCCTGCGCATGCAGGGCGCGGCCTATGCCACGGCGATTGCCGAGCACTTCCGCGACAAGGGCCAGCATGTGCTGCTGCTCATGGACTCGCTCACGCGCTACGCCATGGCGCAGCGCGAGATCGCCCTGGCGATCGGTGAGCCCCCGGCCACCAAGGGCTACCCGCCCAGCTGCTTCGCCAAGCTGCCGGCGTTGGTGGAGCGCAGCGGCAACGGGTTGAACGGCGTGGGCTCCATTACCGCCTTCTACACCGTGCTGTCCGAGGGCGACGACCAGCAGGACCCGATCGCCGACGCGGCCCGCGCGATCCTGGACGGGCACATCGTGCTGTCGCGCGCGCTGGCCGAAAGCGGGCACTACCCGGCCATCGACATCGAGCAATCTGCCTCGCGCGTGATGCACAACGTCGTGCCGCGCGCGCACTTCGAGCTGGCGCGCGGCTTCCGCGCGGTGTACTCGCGCTATCAGAAGAGCCGCGATTTGATCCAGGTCGGCGCATACATGAGCGGATCCGACCCGCAGCTGGACGAGGCGATCCGCCTGCAGCCGGGCATGACAGCCTTTTTGCAGCAGAGCATGTTCGAGGCCGCTCCCATGGACGACAGCATCGCCGCCATGGGCCAGGCGCTGGAAGGCGCGTGAGGCTAGGGCAATGGGAGGGCACGCCGCATGTCGTCGCTGAAGGCCTTCGAGGTGGCGGTGGAGCTGGCCGAACGCCGGCGCGACGCCGCGCGCCAGGCGCTCAAGAACGTGCAGGACGCGCGCCACGCCGCACAGGCCCAGCTGGAGCAGCTCACGGGCTACGCCGCGGAAACGCAAGGCCGCTGGGGCATGAAGGCCGACAGCGCCATGCAACCCGAGGTGATGTACCACCACTACCAATTCATGGGCCGGCTGGACCATGCCATCGGCCTGCAGACGGGCGTGGTGAGCGGGCAGGACGTGCGTGTGGACAAGGCCCGGCAGACGCTGCTGGAGGCCGAACTGCGCCTGGCCAGCCTGCGCAAGGTGCTGGAGCGGCGGCGCGCCGAGGTGGCCTTACAGCAGCAGCGCCGTGAGCAGAAACAAACCGATGAGCGCGCCGCGTTGCGCGCCGGGCGGGGGGCACGCTCCCCGCAGGATCAGGAGTATTGACCATGGAACAGACCCGTATTTCCTCCTCGCCTTCCACGGCTGCGCACGAGGCGCGCGGCGCCAGGGGCGCCTCCGCCAAGGCTGGCAGCGCCGCTGAGGACAAGGCGGCAGCGCAGGGCGACGGCTTTGCCCTGTTGCTGGCCGCTCTGGGCGGCGAGGGCGCGGCCACGGTGCTGGACACGCTGTCGGTGGCTGGCGAGGCATTGCAGTCGCCCGAGGCGCTGCCGGACGCGGGCGCGCTGGCGGCCTGGGCGGCGGGTCTTCAGCCGGGAGCCGCGCTCGCGCAGCGGACGGGTGAGGCGCTCGCAGCCGAGGCGGATGCCCTGGCCGGCCGCCTGGGCCTGGGCCTGGTGCGCGCGGGGCAGGATACGCTGGTGGGGCAGACCGCCCTGCTGGACGGCGCGGCGGAGCGGGCGGCTCTGCAGGGCGGGGCCTCCATGGCGGGGCCCGGCGGCGCCGCGGGCCGCGGCACAGCCTGGCGCGCGCAAGGCATGGCACTGCAGGCTGCGGCACAGGACGCCACCGTCGCCGCGGGGGATGCCTTGCGCGCCGGTGCCCATGCGGCGGGCTCTGGCCTGCAGCAGGCAGCGGACACGGTGTCGCACCTTGCGGCGCAGGTGTCCCAGGCCGTGGATGCGACCGCGCAGCGGCGCGACGCCGTGCCCGTCGCTGGTGCGCCGTTGCAGGCCCAGCCCGGCGAATGGATGGCTGCGCAGGCAGCCCCCGCGGGCATCTCGGGCGCCGCTCCTGGCTCCGCAGCGGCGGGCGCGGGCGGGGCCGCCACCCCCGCGGGACTGCGGGGTGCGGACGCTGCCGCGGGCACTTCGGGCGCGGAGCCTTTCAGGTCACCTGCCGAGGGGGCCGGGCTGGAGCCGGCCGACGCCACGCTGGCGGGCATGGCCGGGGCAGAGGACGCCCTGGCGGATCAGTTGGCCGAGCAGGTGGCCTACTGGGTGCACCAGAAAACCCAGAATGCCGAACTGACGCTGGACCAGGATGGCCGGCCCGTGGAGGTGAGGGTGGCGCTCACGGGCGACGAGGCGCATGTGACCTTCCGCAGCGACCAAGCCGATGCGCGCCAGTGGCTGGACGGCAGCACGGCCCAGCTGCGCGAGATGCTGCAGCGCGAGGGGCTGCAGCTCGCCGGCGTGACGGTGGACACGGCGGGTGGCGGTGCCGCCGACCGGCAGGGCCGGCGGGACGAGGGCCGCCCGGGCGCGCGCCAGGCCGCCGTGCAGGCCGCCGCGCCTGCGGGGCAGGCAGGCGGCGGACGGGGCGTGGCCGAGCGCTCGGTGGATATCTTCGTCTGACGCATCCCCCGGGTGGCCCCTGTGCCGCACCGGCGGCACCGGCGGCAGCGGTGCGCATCGGGGCGCATGCGGCTGAAAACCCGGGTTTTGGGCGCTTATTCAGGCTTTCGCGGGGCGCCGGGGCGTTCAATAATCGGCCATCACTGCGGGGAAGGGCCTTTCGGCCCGCCGCCCGCGGCCCACTTCCCCTGCCCTTGTTGCGCAAGAAAGCCCCAACGTGTCCGACAACACTGCTGCCCCGGCCAAAAGCAAGAAACTGATCATCATCCTGGCCGTTCTCGCCCTGGTGCTGGTGGCGGGCGGCGCCGCAGCCTGGATGATGCTGTCCCAGCGCCACGCGGCCGAGGACGAGGAGGGCGGCGGCCGGGCAGTCGCCCAGGCGGGCACGCCCAAGACACCTCCCACCTTCCTGCCCATGGACAACATGGTGGTCAACCTGGCCGACCCCGGCGGCGACCGCTTTGCCCAGGTGGGCATCACGCTGGAGCTGGCCGACGGCAAGACGGCGGACCAGGTGAAGGCCTACATGCCCACCATCCGCAGCGGCGTATTGCTGCTGCTGTCGCAGCGAACGACCGACGAGTTGCTGACGCGCGAGGGCAAGGAGAAGCTGGCGGTGGACATCCGCCGCGAAGTGTCGCGCCCGCTGGGCTACAGCGTGCCCAAGCCGCGCAAGCGCTCGGCCAGCCGCGATCCCTTGGACGAGGATGTCGAAGAAGAAGAACCCCGTCCCCGCGCCGACACCAATCCGGTGCGGCAGGTGCTGTTCTCCAGCTTCATCATCCAGTGAGGAAAGGTTGCAGCCATGAGTGAGTCCTTTCTGTCCCAGGAAGAAGTTGATGCCCTGCTGGAGGGCGTGACGGGCGAAAGCCAGAAGACCGTCAAGGAGGAGATCGAGGCCGGCGCCGTCCGCAACTACGACATCTCCAGCCAGGAGCGCATCGTGCGCGGCCGCATGCCGACGATGGAAATCGTCAACGAGCGGTTTGCGCGCAACTTCCGCATCGGCCTGTTCAATTTCATCCGCCGCAGCCCTGAGATCTCCGTGGGCACCGTGTCGGTGCAGCGCTACAGCGCCTTCCTGCGCGAGCTGGTGGTGCCGACCAACTTCAACATCGTCGCCATTCGCCCGCTGCGCGGCAGCGGCCTGGTCGTGTGCGAACCGTCGCTCGTGTTCGGCATCATCGACACGCTGTACGGCGGCGTGGGCAAGTTCCAGACCCGCATCGAAGGGCGTGACTTCTCCGCCACCGAACAGCGCGTGATCAACCGCCTGGTGGACGTGATCTGCGCAGAGTACAAGAAGGCCTGGCAAGGCATCTACCCCCTGGAGCTGGCCTACCAGCGCTCGGAGATGCAGCCGCAGTTCGCCAACATCGCCACGCCCAGCGAGATCGTGGTGTCCACCGCCTTCCAACTGGAGATCGGCGACCTGGCCGGCGCGATCCACATCTGCATGCCGTATGCCACGCTGGAGCCTATCCGCGACGTGCTGTACTCGTCGGTGCAGGGTGACGCGATCGAGGTGGACCGGCGCTGGGTGCGCGTGCTCACGCGCGAGATCCAGGCCGCCGAGGTCACCCTGGTGGCCGAGTTGGCGCGCGCCGACGCCACGGTGGAGCAACTGCTGGCCATGAAGCCGGGCGACTTCATCGAACTGGAGCGCGAGCCGCGCATCCGCGCCTCCATCGAGGGGGTGCCCGTTTTCGAGTGCCAGTACGGCACGCACAACTCCAAGTACGCGATCCGCATCGAGGAATGCCTGCGCGGTGCCGAAGCGCACTGGATGGGAGAAAAGAATGTCAACTGAATCCGACCACAACGACAACTCTGGCGGGTCCGCTGCGGACGACCCGTTTGCCGGCTGGGCCGAGGCGCTGGAAGAACAAAAGCGCGTCGACGGGCAGACCATCGATGCCGAGCAGGGAGGCCCGTTGTCGGGCGAGCCCGCGCGCCCCTATGCCGCCGGCGGCGAGCCGCAGGTGCACGACATCAACATGGTCCTGGACATTCCGGTGCAGCTGTCGGTGGAACTGGGCCGCACCAAGGTGCCGATCAAATACATCCTGCAGCTGGCCCAGGGCTCGGTGGTGGAGCTGGACGCGCTGGCCGGCGAGCCCATGGACGTGCTGGTCAACGGCTACCTCATCGCCCAGGGTGAAGTGGTGGTGGTGAACGACAAGTTCGGTATCCGCCTGACCGACGTGGTCACGCCTTCGGAGCGGCTGCGCCGCGTCAGCCGTGGATAGCGTGGATATGACGCAGACGCTGCTGCTGGTGGTGCTGTTCGTCGGCGCGCTGGCGGCCCTGCCGTGGCTGATTCGCCGGCTGCAGCAGCGCCAGGCCGGCTTGCAGGCCCATGCGGGCGGTGCCTCGCGTGTGCTTTCGGCGGTGGCCGTGGGGCCGCAGCAGCGCGTGGTGACCGTGGAGGTCGGCCCGCCGCAGCAGCGCACGCTGCTGGTGCTGGGCGTGACCGCGCAGCAGATCAACTGCCTGCATGTACTGTCGGCGGCTGCAGCGCCGGGGTCGGCGCCAGCGCCTTCGTTCGCCACAGAGATGGCGGCCGCGCGCGCGCAGACCGTACAACCGGCGCATGCGGGCGGAGGCGGCCATGCATAAGGCCGTGCGCGGCATCGCGGCCGGTGCGGCTGGCCTGCTGCTGGCGGGCGCCGCCTGGGCGCAGCAGCAGCCCGCGGGTGCGCTGCCGCTGGTGATCGGCTCGGGGCCGGGCGGCACGAGCTACTCGGTGCCCATCCAGACGCTGCTGTTCTTCACGGCGCTGTCGTTCCTGCCGGCCGTGCTGCTCATGATGACGGGCTTCACGCGCATCGTGATCGTGCTGTCGCTGCTGCGCCAGGCCATCGGCACGCAGTCCGCGCCGCCCAACCAGGTCATCATCGGCCTGTCGCTGTTCCTCACGCTGTTCGTCATGGGGCCCACGCTGGACAAGGTGTACCAGGAGGCCTACGTGCCCTACACCACCAACGCCATCACCTTCGAGCAGGCCATCCAGAAGGCCGAGGCGCCCATGCGCGGCTTCATGCTCAAGCAGACGCGCCAGTCCGACTTCGCGCTGTTCGCACGCCTGGCCAAGCTGGACGAGGGCGTGACGGCCGAGACCGCGCCGCTGCGCGTGCTGGTGCCGGCCTTCGTGACCAGCGAGCTGAAGTCGGCCTTCCAGATCGGCTTCATGATCTTCATTCCGTTCCTGATCATCGACATGGTGGTCTCCAGCGTGCTCATGTCGCTGGGCATGATGATGCTGTCGCCGGTGCTGGTGGCGCTGCCGTTCAAGCTCATGCTGTTCGTGCTGGCCGATGGCTGGAACCTGCTCATCGGCTCGCTGGCCGCGAGCTTCGCGACGTGAAGGATTCCGCATGACCTCCCAGTTCGTGCTCACCATGGGCCGTGACGCCCTCACCCTGCTGCTGATGATCGCCATGCCGGTGCTGGGGGTGGTGATGGCCGTGGGCCTGCTGGTGAGCATCTTCCAGGCCGTGACGCAGATCCACGAGGCCACGCTGGCCTTCGTGCCCAAGCTGATCGCGGCCGTGGTGGTGTTCGCGATCGCCGGGCCGTGGATGCTGACCACGCTGGTGGACTTCCTGCGCCGCACGATCGAGGCCATTCCGTCCGTCGTCGGGTAGGCATCTTGATCACCTTCACCGAGGCGCAGATCATGGCCTGGCTGTCGCCGGTGCTGTGGCCGTTCCTGCGCGTGCTGGCGCTGTTCACGTCGGCGCCGGTGTTCTCGATGCGCGTGATCCCGGTGCGCACGCGCATCGGGCTGGCCTTTTTGGTGGCGGTGTGCGCGCAGGCAGTGCTGCCCGAGCAGCCGGTCATCAGCCTGAACAGCCGCGAGGCCGCGGGCGCGGTGGTGCAGCAGGTGGGGATTGGCCTGGCGATGGGCTTTGCGGTGCGTCTGGTGTTCGCGGCCGTGGAGCTGGCCGGCGAAATCATCGGCCTGCAGATGGGCCTGAACTTCGCTTCATTCTTCGACCCCGCGAGCAATGCGCAGGTGAGCGCGGTGGCGCGCTTCTTCGGCAACATCTCCATGCTGCTGTTCGTGGTGATCAACGGCCACCTGATGGTGTTGATGGCCGTGGTCAAGAGTTTCGACAGCTTCCCCGTGGGCGGCAACTTTCTGCAGGCCATCGGGCAGATGCGGCTGCACGAGCTGGGCGCGTCGCTGTTCTCCAGCGCTTTGTGGATCGCGCTGCCCATGATTGCGCTGCTGCTGTTTGTGAACCTGACCCTGGGCATCATCTCGCGCGTGGCGCCGCAGATGAACATCTATGCCGTGGGCTTCCCGGTCACGCTCACCGTGGGCATGCTGGGCATCACGGCCACGCTGCCGATGCTGGAGCAGCCCATGCTGGCGCTGCTGCAGCAGTCCATCGAGCTGTTCGCCGCGCCGCGTTAGCCAGTCAAAAAAGAGAGCTGCCAGCGCTTGCTGCAAGCCATTCTCAATATCAAAACATATTGAAATGCCTGTGCATCAAGCGGTGGCAGCTATTGTTTTCATACCAACCGATTGCGGATCGCGTACACCGTCAGCTCCGCGTTGTTGGCCAGCTTGAGCTTTTCCAGCACCCGCGCGCGGTACACGCTCACGGTCTTGGGGCTGAGCATCAGCTCCTCGGCGATGTCCGACAGGCGCTTGCCCGAGGCGATCTTCACCAGCGTCTGCAGTTCGCGCTCCGACAGCGATTCATGCGGCAGCTCGGGCGTGGGCTGCGCCAGGCTGTCGGCCAGCAACTGCGCCACCTCGGGCGTGAGGTACTTGCGCCCCTGCACGATGGTCTGCACCGCGGCGATGAGCTGCACCGGGTCGCCCGCCTTGTTGGCGTAGCCGTGCGCCCCGGCCTTCAGGCAGCGCAGCGCGTACTGGTCCTCGGGATACATCGAGACGATCAGCACCTTGATGTCCGGGTGCGTCTCTTTCAGGCTGGCCATCACCTCCAGGCCGCTGCGCCCGGGCAGGTTCAGGTCCAGCAGCAGCACGTCGCAGGCGGCCGTGCGCAGCACCTCGCGCAACTCGGGATAACTGCCGGCCTCGCCGGTCACGTGGATATCGGGCGACTCGGTCAGCGTGTCGCGTATGCCGCGCCGCAGCACGGCATGGTCATCGCATAGCACCACCTGGATCACTGCACATCTCCTGCTTTGCCTGCGGGCGATGTTAGCGGCACGGTCATGATCACCGACGTGCCATGGCCCGGCCGGCTGCTGATGTCCATCCAGCCGCCCGCGCGCCGCGCGCGCTCCTGCAGGCCCTGCAGGCCGAAGGAGCGGGGCTTCTTGCGCATCTCGGGCGCCATGCCGCGGCCGTCGTCGGTCACCTCCAGCGTCAGCACGTCCTCGTGGTCCGACAGGTCGATGCGCACCTGGCCGGCCTGCGCGTGCTTTTGCACGTTGGTCAGCGCCTCTTGCGCGGTGCGGTAGGCCACCAGTTGCAGCGCGGGCGGCACGTCCAGCGCCTCGCGGCTGGCGGTGACGCGCACGGGGATGCGCGTGCGGCGCTCGAAGGTCTCGGCCAGCCAGCGCACGGCGGCGACGAGGCCCTGGTCCAGCACGGGCGGGCGCAGGTTCATCATGAGGCGCTGTGCCGCGTCGATGGCGTGCTGCAGCATCTCGGTGGCGGTGCTGGCATGCTCGCGCAGGCCGTCCTCACCGGCGTGGCGGCCGATCCACGCCAGGTCGAATTTCACCGCGGCCAGAGCGCCGCCGATGTCGTCATGGATCTCGCGCGCGATGGCGGCGCGCTCCTCCTCGATGGAGGTCTGCAGGTGCTCGGCCAGGTCGGCCAGCTGCTGCCGGGACTCGGCCAACTCGGCCGCGGCCTCCTCGCGCGCGCGGCGGGCCTGCGCGACCTCCATCGCACGCGCCAGCACATGCGGCAGGCGTGCCATGTCGTCCTTGAGCAGGTAGTCGGCAAAGCCCAGCCGCATGGCGTCCACCGCGGCGGCCTCGCCGATCGCGCCGGACAGCAGCACGAAGGGCGGGTGCCCCGGGCATTGGTCCACGATGCGCCAGGCATCCAGCGCCGTGAAGCCGGGCAGGCGGTAGTCCGCCAGGATCACGTCGAACGATTCCCGCTCCAGCCACCCGGTGAAGGCCTCCAGGGAGTCCACCTGGTGGATCTCATGGGACAGCCCGGCGCGCCGCAGCGTCAGCCGCACCAGCGCGTGGTCGGCGGTTGAGTCCTCGAGATGCAGCACTCGCACGGGTCTTTTCGGGGCCTCAAGATCGGTGGGAGTGGGTATCATAGGATACATATTGGAACAAATTGGGGCCCGAAACGGTCATTCCAGCCTGTGGCGCGGTACAACGGATGCCGTAATGCTGCAGCACAGGCGACAGGATTGGGCCCCGGACGATGGTGCCGCCGGCTATGCGCCAGCAGCTATGGAGAAACGATGCAATCTTCCACATTAAATACGCCAGATGGGCCTGCCGCGCAGGTGCCCGTCATGGTGGCGGCCGAGTTGCAGGATTCCCTGCTGATGGCCATGCACGACCTGCACCGGCTGGAAGGGCTGCTCAACCACGCCACCGAGAATCTGCTCGCGCGTTTCGGCGAGGCCAACGCCTCGCTGACGGATGAGCTCATCGGCGCGTCGGCAGAGTTGGCCGATCTGCGCACCGCCTTGCGCAGTGCAGTGACGGAGTTGCAGTTTCACGACATGGCGACCCAGCTCATCATCCACACTACCAAGGTGTTGCAGGGATGCGCCTTTCGCCTGGCGGCCGAGACCATGGGACAAGAAGAGGGGGAGGACGCCGCGCCGCTGGAGGGCGTGGTGCCCGATCGGCCCAACCCTGTCACGCAAAGCGAGATGGAGGCCGGCTCGATCGAGCTGTTCTGATCCAGGCGCGGTTCCCGTATCTCCCAACCCATTAACCTTATTCAAATCAAAAGTCGTTGGAGCTTTACATGCAGTCCATTCTTGCGGTCGATGATTCTCCGTCCATGCGGAAAATGGTTTCCTTCACGCTCACCGGAGCGGGGTACCACGTGGTGGAAGCGGTGGATGGCCAGGACGCGCTGGAAAAGGCCGAGACCCACGACATCCATCTGGTGCTGGCCGACCAGAACATGCCGCGCCTGGACGGCATCGGCCTCACGCGCAAGCTGCGCGAGCATCCGCGCTTCAAGAGCATTCCCATCCTCATCCTCACGACGGAATCCAGCGACCAGATGAAGCAGGCCGGCCGCAGCGCGGGCGCCACCGGCTGGCTGGTCAAGCCGTTCGACCCCACGCGCCTCATCGAAGTGATCCAAAAGGTCATCCGCTGATCGCGCCGGCCACACCAACACCTACGACGTAGCACACAGGAACTCGGGACCATGGCGGATACCTACCAAGAGGGCGCAGGCGCGGACTTTGACCTCAGCCAGTTCTATCAGATCTTCTTCGAAGAGGCCGGCGAGAACCTGGACCAGATGGAGCAGATGCTGCTGGACCTGGACGTGGATGCCGCCAACGACGAAGAGCTGAACGGCATCTTCCGCTGCGCGCATTCCATCAAGGGCGGCTCGGCCACCTTCGGTTTTTCGGATGTGGCGGAACTCACGCACCAAATGGAATCGCTGCTGGACCGGCTGCGTCGCCACGAACTGCAGCTGATCCCGCAGATGGTGGACGTGCTGCTGGAGTCGGCGGACGCCTCGCGCAGCCTGCTGGCACGCCATCAGGCGGGCGGGCAGGGTGAGGCGGTTTCCACGCATGACCTCGTGCGCCGCATCAGCGAACTGGCAGCCGGCGCCGTGCCAGCGGCAGCGCCCGCCGCAGCGGTACCCGCTCCAGCGCCTGTGGTTGCTGCGGCACCTGCGCCCACGCCCGCGGTGGCGCCGGTGGTGCCCGCTGCGGCGGTCCCCGGCGGCGCTCGCTCGCTGGAGATCCACATCGGTCCATTGGCCCAGGTGACATTGGCCGATGCGATCAAGGACCTGTTCCGCGACATCCCGGGCTTGGGCAGCATCAACGATCTGCCGGAAGACCGCCCCGGCATGCGCCGGTTCGCAGTGCAGACCACGTCCACGGACGAGGATCTGCTGGACCTGTTCGCATTCCATGTGGCGAAGGAGCAGGTGGCCATCCACGACGCGGCGGCTTCCGCGGCGCCTGCCGCGCAAGAGGCCCATGAGCCGCTGGAGCCATCCGCTGCGGCCCTGGCCGAGCCGTACGGCTTCTTTGCCGGCGCGCCGGGCGTGCCTGTCGAGGCCGCTCCTGCCGCCGCACCGGCCAGTGCCGCTGAGCGGCCCGCCGCGCGTGCCGCCTCCGCCGAGGCCAAGGGCGGCGCGCAGGCCTCCATGGAATCGTCCACCATCCGCGTGGCGGTGAGCAAGGTGGATCAGCTCATCAACCTGGTGGGCGAACTGGTCATCACCCAGGCCATGCTGGCGCAGAACAGCCGTGGCCTGGATGCGGGCGTCTACCAGCAACTGCTGGCAGGCCTGGCCGACCTGGACCGCAACACGCGCGACCTGCAGGAATCCGTGATGTCGATCCGCATGATTCCCATGTCGATCGTGTTCAACCGCTTCCCGCGCATGCTGCGTGACTTGGCGGGCAAGCTGGGCAAGAAGGTGGATTTCGTCACCCACGGCGAGGCGACCGAACTGGACAAGAGCCTGGTCGAGAAGATCACCGACCCGCTGACCCACCTGGTGCGCAACAGCTGCGACCACGGCATCGAGATGCCCGCCGACCGCCTGGCTGCGGGCAAGCCAGAACACGGCACCATCACGCTGTCGGCATCGCACCAGGGGGGCTCCATCGTGATCGAGGTGCGCGACGACGGCAAGGGCATGTCGCGCGAGAAGATCCTCAAGAAGGCGCGCGAGCGTGGGCTGGATGTTTCCGACGCCATGCCCGACAGCGAGGTCTGGAACCTGATCTTCGCGCCCGGGTTCTCCACGGCGGATGTGGTGACCGATGTCTCGGGCCGCGGCGTGGGCATGGACGTGGTCAAGCGCAACATCACCGCGCTGGGTGGTTCGGTGGAGATTGATTCCGCTGAAGGCTACGGCATGCGTGTGTCCGTGCGCCTGCCGCTGACGCTGGCCATCATGGACGGCATGTCGGTAGGCGTGAGCGACGAGGTGTACATCCTGCCGCTGTCGTCAGTGGTGGAGTCGTTCCAGGTCAACGGTGGCGAAGTGAACACCGTGGCCCAGGGCTCCCAGCTGGTGAAGGTGCGCGACGAATACATGCCCGTGGTGGCGCTGGAGAAGATCTTCCAGGTGCCGCGCCCCGACGCGAATTCGACCAGCAGCATCATGGTGGTGGTGGAGGCCGATGGCAGCCGCGTGGCGGTGCTGGTCGACGAACTGCTGGGGCAGCACCAGGTGGTGGTGAAGAACCTGGAGACCAACTACCGCAAGGTGCCCAACGTGTCGGGCGCCACCATTCTGGGGGATGGCACCGTGGCCTTGATTCTGGACACGGCTGCCCTGGTGCGCCGTGCGCGCCACTGAATTGCGAAACGCTGAACGACGAGGAGTGAGGGCATGAGTCTGGTGGACAAGGGTGCAGAGACCACGGCTGCGGGCGCGAGGGAATACCTGACGTTCCGCCTGGGCCAGGAGGAATACGGCATCGACATCCTCAAGGTGCAGGAAATCCGCGGCTATGAAAACCCCACGCGCATCGCCCATGCGCCGGCTTTCATCAAAGGGGTGACCAACCTGCGAGGCACCATCGTGCCGATCGTGGACATGCGGCTGCGCTTCAACTGTGCGCAGGCCGAGTACAACAGCTTCACGGTCGTCATCATCCTGAACCTGCGCGAGCGGGTGGTGGGCATCGTGGTGGATTCCGTGAGCGACGTGATGGAGCTGACCCCCGAGCAGGTACGCACCGCCCCGGACATCGAGAGCTCCATCGACGCGCAGTGCATCCGCGGGCTTGGCTCGGTGGGCGACCGCATGCTCATCCTGCTGGACATCGAAAAACTCATGGCCGGCATGGACATGGGCCTTGCCATGGCAGGGGACTGATGCGGCGAGCCGCAGCCTTCCCGCTATACACACGTTGACGAGCGCGCCATGAGCCTGACCGCCAGCCCCACCGCCGCGCCGCGGCGTCCGGCCCGCCCGGCTGCGGGGGCTGCTGCTCCCGTGGCCGAGAGTGGCGAAGGGCGCGAGTTCGCCTGGACCCATCAGGACTTCGCGCGGGTGCAGTCCCTGATCTACCAGCGCGCCGGCATCAGCCTGCATGATGGCAAGCACGCCATGGTGTACAGCCGCCTGTCGCGCCGCCTGCGCGATACCGGGTACGACAGCTTTCACGAGTACCTGAGCTGGCTGGAAGGCCACGACGGGCCGGAGTGGCAGGAGTTCGTGAACGCCCTGACCACCAACCTCACGGCGTTCTTTCGCGAGCAACACCATTTCGAGATCCTGGCGTCGCTGCTGCGCATGCGCTCTGCCGGGCCATGGAACATCTGGTGCAATGCGGCATCGACCGGCGAAGAACCTTACTCGATCGCGATGACCGTCCTGGAAACCCTGGGCAACAACGCGTCTTTCAAGCTGACGGCCAGCGACATCGATTCGCGGGTGCTGGCCACGGCCGCTCGCGGGGTCTATCGCCTCGACGGTCTGAAGGGCTTGAGCCAAGAGCGTCTGCAGCGCTTCTTTCTGCGCGGCAAGGGCGGCAACGCCGGGCTGGCGCGTGTGCGCCCCGAGTTGCGCAAACCCATCGAGTTCCTGAGCGTGAACCTGATCCGCGACGACTGGCCGTTCCGCGAGCCCTTCGACGTGGTCTTTTGCCGCAACGTGATGATTTATTTTGACGGCCCCACCCAGCGGCGGGTGCTGGAGCGCATCCACCGTGTGCTCAAGCCCGGCGGCATGCTGTTCGTGGGACATGCCGAGAACTTCAGCGATTCGCGCGACCTTTTTGCCCTGCGAGGCAAGACGGTGTACGAACGCATCTGATACGGGCATTTTTGACCTACCGCGAGGCGCTGGCCATCCATGAGCACCCCACCCGGAGCTGATCCACGGCCCTCTGCCTTGCCGGGCGGGGGCCTGGAGCGCCGGCGCACGCCCCGCATCACGCCTCTGCCTGTGAATGCCTCCGCAGGCACCGCGCCTGCCATGACGCTCCAGGAGCTCAAGGCCTGTCCGCGCAGGCCGGGTGAGGCATCGTTCTTCTTTTTTGATCACCATTTCCAGCACAACGCGGTGAAGGTCTTGCCAGGCGAGTTTTTTGTCTCGCACGACAGCCTGGCCATCATGACGGTGCTGGGATCGTGCATTGCCGCCTGCCTGTGGGACAGCCGCATGCGCGTGGGAGGCATGAACCACTTCATGCTGCCCGAGGGGGACAGCGCCGATGCGTCGGGCCGGTATGGTTCCTACGCCATGGAACTGCTCATCAATGAGATGATGAAGCTGGGCGCTCGCCGCGAGACGCTGCAGGCCAAGATCTTCGGCGGTGCCCAGGTGATGCACAACTTCACCACGCTCAACGTGGGCGAGCGCAACACCCGCTTTGTGCAAGACTATCTGGCCACGGAGCGCATTCCGGTGGTGTCGGAGGACGTGCTCGACATCTATCCGCGCAAAGTGGTGTTCTTTCCGGTGACAGGCAAGGTAATGGTCAAGCGCCTGGCGCATGCCCATCCCGAAACGCTGGAGCAGGAAGTGGTGCGGGGCAACGCGGCTACCGTGGCGCGCGCCACCAGCGGAGGCTCCGTGGATCTGTTCTGATCGGCGGCACTAACAACACAGCAAGGATTTGAAAGGCATGAGCGGCAAGATCAGGGTGATCGTGGTGGACGATTCGGCATTGGTGCGCAGCCTGCTGTCGGAGATCATCAACCGCCAGAGCGACATGGAGTGCATCGGCACGGCCAACGACCCGCTGATCGCGCGCGAGATGATCCGTGAGAAAAATCCCGACGTGATCACGCTCGATGTGGAGATGCCGCGCATGGACGGCATCGACTTCCTCGGGCGCTTGATGCGCCTGCGGCCGATGCCCGTGGTGATGATCTCGACCCTGACCGAGCGCGGCGCCGAAGTGACCATGCGGGCGCTCGAACTGGGGGCCGTGGATTTCGTCGCCAAGCCACGCGTGGGGCTGTCCAGCGGACTGAACGAATTGGCGGCTCAGATCGTGGACAAGATCCGCGTTGCGGCCGTGGCCCATGTGCGGCGCGCCCCCGCGCGCAGCGCTGCCGCCATTGTCCACCCCGATGCAGGTGCCGCTCCCGCGGCGGCCCCCGCTCCCGCGGCGTCGGCGCTGCTGGGGCGCGTCTCTACCGAAAAGGTGATCTGCATTGGCGCGTCGACCGGCGGCACCGAGGCCATCCGCGAGGTCCTGATCCATATGCCGGCGGACTCTCCGGCCATCGTGATCACCCAGCACATGCCGCCAGGGTTCACCACCAGTTTTGCCGCGCGGCTCAACAGCCTGTGCCAGATCACGGTCAAAGAGGCGGTGAACGGCGAGCGGATTCTGCCCGGCCATGCCTATATTGCGCCGGGGGGGCGGCAGTTCTACCTGGCACGCAGCGGCGCCAACTATGTAGCGGTGGTGGATGACAGCCCGCCGGTCAACCGGCACAAGCCTTCGGTGGAGGTGCTGTTCAAGTCGGCTGCCGCCGTGGTGGGGCGCAATGCCT
>NZ_CP053553.1:1380000-3565000 GCF_013154915.1 Diaphorobacter sp. JS3050 | reverse complement strand
CGAGGAAAAGACATCAACCGAGATTCCGAAAGTAGTGGCGAGCGAAATCGGAGGAGCCTTCTAGTGATAGCACGACTGTTAGCAAAGCGGCATGGAAAGGCCGGCCATAGTGGGTGATAGCCCCGTATGCGAAAACAGACGTGTGGTACTGAGCTAGAGAAAAGTAGGGCGGGGCACGAGAAACCCTGTCTGAACATGGGGGGACCATCCTCCAAGGCTAAATACTCATCATCGACCGATAGTGAACCAGTACCGTGAGGGAAAGGCGAAAAGAACCCCGGGAGGGGAGTGAAATAGATCCTGAAACCGCATGCTTACAAAAAGTCGGAGCCCTTAGGGGTGACGGCGTACCTTTTGTATAATGGGTCAGCGACTTACATTCAGTGGCGAGCTTAACCGAATAGGGGAGGCGTAGAGAAATCGAGTCCGAACAGGGCGTTCAGTCGCTGGGTGTAGACCCGAAACCAAGTGATCTATCCATGGCCAGGATGAAGGTGCCGTAACAGGTACTGGAGGTCCGAACCGACTAGTGTTGCAAAACTAGCGGATGAGCTGTGGATAGGGGTGAAAGGCTAAACAAACTTGGAAATAGCTGGTTCTCTCCGAAAACTATTTAGGTAGTGCCTCAAGTATTACCTGCGGGGGTAGAGCACTGTTTTGGCTAGGGGGTCATGGCGACTTACCAAACCAAGGCAAACTCCGAATACTGCAGAGTACAGCTTGGGAGACAGAGCACCGGGTGCTAACGTCCGGACTCAAGAGGGAAACAACCCAGACCGCCAGCTAAGGTCCCTAAAATTGGCTAAGTGGGAAACGAAGTGGGAAGGCTAAAACAGTCAGGATGTTGGCTTAGAAGCAGCCATCATTTAAAGAAAGCGTAATAGCTCACTGATCGAGTCGTCCTGCGCGGAAGATGTAACGGGGCTAAGCCAGTTACCGAAGCTGCGGATGTGCAATTTATTGCACGTGGTAGGAGAGCGTTCTGTAAGCCTGTGAAGGTGTCTGGTAACGGATGCTGGAGGTATCAGAAGTGCGAATGCTGACATGAGTAGCGTTAAAGCGGGTGAAAAGCCCGCTCGCCGTAAGCGCAAGGTTTCCTACGCAACGTTCATCGGCGTAGGGTGAGTCGGCCCCTAAGGCGAGGCAGAGATGCGTAGCTGATGGGAAACAGGTCAATATTCCTGTACCGATCAATAGTGCGATGTGGGGACGGAGAAGGTTAGCTCAGCCAACTGTTGGATATGTTGGTTCAAGCCTGTAGTCGTGCCTGGTAGGCAAATCCGCCGGGCTTAGATGAGGGGTGATAACGAGTCTGCTTGCAGACGAAGTGAGTGATACCCTGCTTCCAGGAAAAGCCACTAAGCTTCAGCTATTGACGACCGTACCGCAAACCGACACTGGTGCGCGAGATGAGTATTCTAAGGCGCTTGAGAGAACTCAGGAGAAGGAACTCGGCAAATTGATACCGTAACTTCGGGAGAAGGTATGCCGCAAGTAGGTGAACTTGTACAAAGGAAGCCCAAAGCGGTTGCAAAAAATCGGTGGCTGCGACTGTTTAATAAAAACACAGCACTCTGCAAACACGAAAGTGGACGTATAGGGTGTGACGCCTGCCCGGTGCTGGAAGATTAAATGATGGGGTGCAAGCTCTTGATTGAAGTCCCAGTAAACGGCGGCCGTAACTATAACGGTCCTAAGGTAGCGAAATTCCTTGTCGGGTAAGTTCCGACCTGCACGAATGGCGTAACGATGGCCACACTGTCTCCTCCTGAGACTCAGCGAAGTTGAAATGTTTGTGATGATGCAATCTCCCCGCGGAAAGACGGAAAGACCCCATGAACCTTTACTGTAGCTTTGTATTGGACTTTGAACGGATCTGTGTAGGATAGGTGGGAGGCTTTGAAGTGAGGTCGCTAGATCTCATGGAGCCAACGTTGAAATACCACCCTGGTGCGTTTGAGGTTCTAACCTAGGTCCATTAGCTGGATCGGGGACAGTGCATGGTAGGCAGTTTGACTGGGGCGGTCTCCTCCCAAAGCGTAACGGAGGAGTTCGAAGGTACGCTAGTTACGGTCGGACATCGTGACGATAGTGCAATGGCATAAGCGTGCTTAACTGCGAGACTGACAAGTCGAGCAGATGCGAAAGCAGGACATAGTGATCCGGTGGTTCTGTATGGAAGGGCCATCGCTCAACGGATAAAAGGTACTCTGGGGATAACAGGCTGATACCGCCCAAGAGTTCATATCGACGGCGGTGTTTGGCACCTCGATGTCGGCTCATCTCATCCTGGGGCTGTAGTCGGTCCCAAGGGTATGGCTGTTCGCCATTTAAAGAGGTACGTGAGCTGGGTTTAAAACGTCGTGAGACAGTTTGGTCCCTATCTTCCGTGGGCGCTGCAGATTTGAGGAAGCCTGCTCCTAGTACGAGAGGACCGGAGTGGACACACCTCTGGTGTATCGGTTGTCACGCCAGTGGCATTGCCGAGTAGCTAAGTGTGGAAGAGATAACCGCTGAAAGCATCTAAGCGGGAAACTCGTTTCAAGATGAGATCTGCCGGGCCTTGAGCCCCCTGAAGGGTCGTTGTAGACCACGACGTTGATAGGCTGGGTGTGGAAGTGCAGCAATGCATTAAGCTAACCAGTACTAATTGCCCGTGCGGCTTGACCCTATAACTTTGACTGCCAATCGCAGTTCAAGACTGTTATGCCAAGTACGCAATCAAATCCACGCTGATTCACAGACTCTATGAATTCGCTGTGCAGTCCTCACTGCTCAGCAACCCTTTATGCCTGATGACCATAGCAAGTTGGTCCCACTCCTTCCCATCCCGAACAGGACAGTGAAACGACTTCGCGCCGATGATAGTGCGGGTTCCCGTGTGAAAGTAGGTCATCGTCAGGCTCTTACAGCCCAAACCGCCCTCCCACTAACATAGTGGGAGGGCGTTTTGCTTTGGGCTTGAGCGGTCTCAACATCGACTGGCGCACAGCATTCAACAACTCCCAGTTGTCCTGTAGACCTGCAGCCGCTTGGTGTGTTGACGAGGATGTATCTGCTGTAGCATTGACGTTCACGTCAACTAATACGCTACATTGGAGCAGATCTCCCGGTCTGCAATGCATGGCTACCTACACCATCAGTGACCTTGCCAAAGAATTCGATCTCACGACTCGCGCCATGCGGTTCTACGAGGACATGGGCTTGCTGCGTCCGGAACGGGCAGGTCCCGGGGGACGGAATCGGATTTACAGCGCACGCGATCGCACACGGCTCAAATTGACACTGCGGGCAAAGCGCCTGGGTCTATCGCTCACCGAAGCCAAAGAAATCATCGACCTCTACGACAGCCCTCGTGACACGGGGGTGCAACTGCGCAAGTTCCTAGAGGTTCTTGCGGTTCATCGCAGGCAGTTGGAGTCCCAGATGACGGATCTGCAAGCCAATCTGGACGAGGTGCGGGAGCATGAGCGCGAGGCTCAGGAACTGCTTCAAAAAATTGAGGCCCCAACGCCCAAAGTCGTGGATAATTGACGTTAACGTAAACGTCATATTTGCGCGTCCTGGCTTTGTCCGGCCTGTAGCGTCGTCGTCTTGGGCGTATCGCAGTGGGGACATATCGAGCCAACGACCCGTGAGAGATCATCTTCCGAGGAGACACCCATGAGCACCGCCACCCAGTTGCCAGGCCTGAACTTTCAGTTGGGCGAAGACATTGACGCCCTGCGCGACGCGGTGCGCGAATTCGCGCAAGCCGAGATTGCGCCTCGCGCTGCCGAGATCGACCGCAACGACCAGTTTCCCATGGACCTGTGGCGCAAGTTCGGTGATCTGGGCGTGTTGGGTATCACCGTGCCGGAGCAATACGGTGGTGCCGACATGGGCTACCTCGCGCACATGGTGGCCATGGAGGAGATTTCTCGCGCCAGCGCATCGGTGGGTTTGAGCTATGGCGCGCACAGCAACCTGTGCGTGAACCAGATCAACCGCAATGGCAACGAAGCACAGCGAAAGAAATACCTGCCCAAGCTGATCAGCGGGGAGCACGTTGGCGCCCTCGCCATGAGCGAGCCCGGTGCCGGCTCCGACGTGATCAGCATGAAGCTGCGTGCGGAGGACAAGGGCGGCTACTACCTCCTCAACGGTTCCAAGATGTGGATCACCAATGGTCCGGATGCCGACACGCTGGTGGTGTACGCCAAGACCGAGCCTGAACTGGGTGCGCGCGGCGTGACTGCCTTCCTTATCGAAAAAGGCATGCAAGGCTTCAGCATTGCGCAGAAGCTCGACAAACTCGGCATGCGCGGCAGTCATACGGGGGAACTGGTGTTCCAGAACGTCGAGGTACCGGCTGAGAACGTGCTGGGCGGCGTGAACAACGGTGCCAAAGTGCTGATGAGCGGCCTGGACTACGAGCGCGCCGTACTGACGGGTGGGCCGCTGGGCATCATGCAGAGCGTGATGGACAACGTAGTGCCCTACATCCACGACCGCAAGCAGTTCGGCCAGAGCATTGGCGAGTTCCAGCTCATCCAGGGCAAGGTGGCCGACATGTACACCGTGCTGCAGGCGGGCCGCTCGTTCGCCTACACGGTGGCCAAGAACCTGGACATGCTGGGTTCCGACCACGTGCGCCAGGTGCGCAAGGATTGCGCCAGCGTCATCCTCTGGTGCGCCGAGAAAGCCACTTGGATGGCCGGCGAAGGTGTGCAGATCTACGGTGGCAACGGCTATATCAACGAATATCCGCTCGGTCGCCTGTGGCGGGATGCGAAACTCTACGAAATCGGCGCCGGTACCAGCGAGATCCGCCGCATGCTGATCGGCCGGGAGCTGTTTGCCGAAACCTGCTGATGGCCCGCGCCGACGCCGCTCATTCATTCACAGCAAGAAGAAAAGGATTGCCTTTATGACCACCGCCTCCATCGACGAGCTGTTTGCCCACAACCGCGAGTGGGCGGAACGGATGGAGCGTGACCGGCCAGGTTTCTTCACCGGCTTGTTGGCGCAGCAGAAACCGCGCTACATGTGGATCGGTTGCTCCGACAGCCGCGTACCGGCCAACCAGATCACGGGGCTGGAGCCGGGCGAGGTGTTCGTCCACCGCAACATCGCCAACGTGGTCGTGCCCACTGACCTCAACTGCCTGTCGACCATCCAGTACGCGGTCGATCAGCTCAAGGTCGAGCACCTGATGGTCGTGGGCCACTACGGCTGCGGTGGCGTACTGGCGGCGCTGCAGGACGCACGCATTGGTTTGGCGGACAACTGGATCCGCCATGTGAAGGACGTGCGCGACAAGCACGCCGCCCTGCTTGAAGGCATGGACGTGCAGTGGCGCCACGACGCGCTGTGCGAACTCAACGCGATCGAGCAGGTGATGAACATCGCCCACTCCACGGTGATGCAGGATGCCTGGGCGCGTGGCCAGAAGGTGCAGTTGCACGGATGGTGCTACAGCCTGAACAACGGCTTGATCACCAATCTGCAGATGTCCGTACCTGACGTGGCGGGGCTCGGCGAGGCGCACCGCCAGGCGGTGGCCCTGGTGGCCAGCCGCGTGCGCCAATAGGGCGCACCGCACTGCGCGCGGTTCTGCAGGCACGGTCATGTTTCCCGAGCGACTCGATGCCCCGCAGGCCTACGACATCGCCAAGGCGATGATGGATGGCTTCAACCGCCACTACCGCCTGTTTCGCGCCGAGTCTGCGCGCGCCAAGCACCGCTTCGAGACCGCCGACTGGCATGGCCAGCAACGCGCCCAGCGCGAGCGCATCGAGTTCTACGATCTGCGCGTCAAGGAGTGCGTGCGCCGCCTCGACAAGGAGTTCCACGCGGGCGACCAGTCCATGGAGGTGTGGCACCAGATCAAGCTGCACTACATCGGGCTCATGGTGAACCACCTGCAGCCCGAGCTGGCCGAGACCTTCTTCAATTCGGTCACCACCAAGATCCTGCACCGCACGCACTTCCATAACGACTTCATCTTCGTGCGACCCGCGGTGAGCACGGAGTACATCGAAAGCGACGACCCCGGGGCGCGGCCCACCTATCGCGCCTACTACCCGTCGCGCGACAACCTGCACGAAACCGTCGTGCGGATCGTCGAGCACTGCGCGCTGCAGCGGGACTTCGAGAACCTGCCGCGCGATGCGGGCCACGTGGTGCAGGCCCTGCAGCAGCGCCTGGGCGCGGTCAAGCTGCGCACCAACTTTCAGGTCCAGGTGCTGTCCAGCCTGTTCTTTCGCAACAAGGGTGCGTACCTGGTCGGCAAGGTCATCAACGGCTATAACGAACTGCCGTTTGCGTTGCCCATCCTGCATGGTGAGGATGGTCGCCTGCTGATCGACGCGGTGCTGTTCGGCGAGAACGACCTGCAGATGCTGTTCTCCTTTGCGCGGGCCTACTTCATGGTGGACATGGAGATCCCCAGTGCCTACGTGCAGTTCTTGCGCAGCCTCATGCCGCGCAAGCCCCGTGCCGAGCTCTACACCGCGCTGGGCTTGGCCAAGCAGGGCAAAACGCTGTTCTACCGCGATTTCCTGCACCACCTGCGTTATTCCACCGACAAATTCCGCATCGCCCCCGGCATCAAGGGCATGGTGATGCTGGTGTTCGACCTGCCGAGCTTTCCCTACGTCTTCAAGCTCATCAAGGATCAGTTCCCAGCACCGAAGGACACCACGCGTGAACAGGTGCAGGGCAAGTACCTGCTGGTCAAGCAGCACGACCGCGTGGGGCGGATGGCCGACACGCTGGAGTACAGCCTGGTTGCCTTCCCGCGTGAGCGTTTCTCCGACGAGCTCATCGAGGAGATCCGAAGGCATGCGCCGAGCCAGATCGAGATCAGCGACCGCGACGGCGATGGCCGCCAGGAGGTCATCATTGCGCACCTGTACATCGAGCGGCGCATGATCCCGCTGAACATCCACCTGCAGGAATGCTTCGATACCGGGCTGGACAAGCCCGAGGCACGCAGCGCGCTGGAGCATGCCGTCACCGAATACGGCAACGCCATCAAGGACATGGTCGCGGCCAACATCTTCCCCGGGGACATGCTCTGGAAGAACTTCGGCATCACCCGCAATGGCAAGGTCGTGTTCTACGACTATGACGAGATCGAATACCTCACCGATTGCAACTTCCGCCGCGTGCCGCCGCCGCGTTGTGAGGAGGACGAAGTGTCTGGCGAGGTCTGGTGGCCCGTGGGGCCGCACGATGTGTTCCCCGAGACCTTCGGCCCGTTCCTGCTGGGTAACGACGCCGTGCGCGAGGCGTTCATGCGCCACCACGCCGACCTGCTGGACGTGGAGTTCTGGCAGTCGCACAAGGAACGCATCCAGGCCGGCCACGTGTACGACGTGTTTCCCTATGACAGCGCGCGGCGCTTTCGCTGCGCAAACCCTTCTTCATTTCAAACCCAAGGAGATTCCACATGAGCCAACACCACGACCCCGTCGTCATCGTCAGCGCCGCGCGCACGCCCATGGGCGCCTTCATGAGCGACTTTGCCGACCTCGCGGCGCATGACCTGGGCGGCGCCGCCATCAAGGCCGCCGTCGAGCGTGCCGGCATTGCCCCCGAGAAGGTGGACGAAGTGCTGTTCGGCAACTGTTTGATGGCCGGCCAGGGCCAGGCGCCTGCGCGCCAGGCAGGCTTCAAGGGTGGGTTGCCGCAGAGCACCGGCGCGGTGACGCTGTCCAAGATGTGCGGCGCGGGCATGGAGGCCACCATCCTGGCCCATGACCAGCTGATCGCCGGCAGCCGCGACGTGATGGTCTCCGGCGGCATGGAGAGCATGACCAACGCCCCCTACCTGCTCAAGAAGGGGCGCAGCGGCTACCGCATGGGCCATGACAAGGTGTACGACCACATGATGCTCGATGGCCTGGAAGACGCCTACGAGGCTGGCCGCTCCATGGGCACCTTTGGTGAGGACTGCGCCGCCAAGTACAGCTTCACGCGCGAGCAGCAGGACGCCTTTGCCATCGAAAGCGTCAAGCGCGCGCAGCAGGCGACGCAAAGCGGCGCCTTCGCAACCGAGATCACACCCGTCACGGTCAAGACCCGCAAGGGCGATGTGACGGTGAGCATCGACGAAGGCCCGGCCAAGGCCAAGCTGGACAAGATCGCCGGCCTCAAGCCCGCGTTCAAGAAGGACGGCACCATCACCGCCGCCTCCAGCTCCAGCATCAACGACGGCGCCGCCGCCCTGGTGCTGATGCGCCAGTCCACCGCCCAGCAACTGGGCTGCAAGCCCCTGGCCAAGATCGTGGCGCACGCCACCCATTCCCAGGCGCCCGAGTGGTTCACCACCGCCCCCGTGGGTGCAACCCAGAAGGCCCTGAAGAAGGCCGGCTGGAAGGTCGAGGACGTGGACCTGTGGGAAGTGAACGAGGCCTTCGCCGTCGTGCCCATGGCGCTGATGGCCGAGCTGAACGTGCCGCACGACAAGGTCAACGTGCATGGCGGCGCTTGCGCTCTGGGCCACCCCATCGGCGCCAGCGGCGCGCGCATCATCGTCACATTGATCCACGCGCTGCAGCGCCATGGCAAGAAGAAGGGCCTGGCCACGCTGTGCATCGGCGGCGGCGAAGGCACGGCGATGGCCATCGAACTGGTCTGACCCGCCAGCCATGGGCGCCCCTGCACACGCAGTGGCGCTCTTTTTATGATAGCTGCTAGCGCTTGCTGAATAAGCGCTGGCGGCCTATTTGGCTTATCACTTATGTCCACAGTCCTGGTGATTGGAGCGTCGCGCGGCATTGGTCTGGAGCTGGTGCGCCAGTACGCGACCGACGGCTGGCGCGTGCTGGCCACGGTGCGTGACGAAGCCGGCCGCGCGCGCGTGCAGACGCTGGGCGCGCAGGCCCTCACCGTGGACGTGGCCCAGCCCGCCAGCGTAAGCGGACTGGCCTGGATGCTGGACGGCGAAAAGCCCGACCTGGCGTTGTATGTCGCAGGCGTGATGCGCCGCCCCGGTGCGCGCACCCCGCCCACGCGCGAGGACTTCGACGCCGTCATGCACACCAACGTGCTGGGCTCCATGCAGGTCATTCCGCAGGTGGCGCCGCTGGTGGAGGCCGCGGGCGGCGTGTTTGCCTTCGTGTCCTCGTCCATGTCGCTGATCGGCGGCGTGCCGGACAGCAACGCCTGGCTGTACCGCACCAGCAAGGCGGCGCTGAACATGGCCGTGGCAGCGGCGCAGCACGATTACCCAGCCGCGACGCTCGTCACCATCGACCCCGGCTGGGTGCAGACCGACATGGGCGGCGAGGCCGCTCCGCTCACCGTGGCCGACAGCGTGCGCGGCATGCGCGCGGTGCTGGCCCAGGTCACGCCCCAAGACAAGGGGCGCCTGCTGCACCACGACGGCCGGCGCGCCACGCACTGGTAAGCCCGCGCAACGCGCCACTTCAAGAACCACTGAACCCTACGGAGACACGATGCTGCTGACCCAAGACCAGGAAATGATCCGCGACGCCGTGCGCGACTTCGCCCAGCAGGAGCTGTGGCCGAATGCCGCGCGCTGGGACAAGGAACACCACTTTCCACGCGAGGCGCACCAGGGCCTGGCCGCACTGGGCGCTTACGGCATCTGCGTGCCCGAGGAGCTGGGCGGTGCGGGCCTGGACTACCTGACGCTGGCCCTGGTGCTGGAGGAAATCGCCGCCGGCGACGGTGGCACGAGCACCGCGATCAGCGTGACCAACTGCCCGGTCAACGCCATCCTCATGCGCTACGGCAACGCGCAGCAGCAGCGCGACTGGCTCACGCCCCTGGCGCGCGGCGAGATGCTGGGCGCGTTCTGCCTGACCGAGCCGCATGTGGGCTCCGACGCTTCGGCCTTGCGCACGACGGCCGTCAAAGAAGGCAACGAGTACGTCATCAACGGCGTCAAGCAGTTCATCACCAGTGGCAAGAACGGGCATGTGGCCATCGTGATTGCCGTGACCGACAAGGGCGCGGGCAAGAAAGGCATGAGCGCGTTCCTGGTGCCCACGAATACGCCCGGCTACGTGGTCGCGCGCCTGGAGGACAAGCTGGGCCAGCACAGCAGCGACACGGCGCAGATCAACTTCGACCACTGCCGCATCCCGGCCGAGAACCTCATTGGCGCGGAGGGCGAGGGCTACAAGATCGCGCTGGGCGCGCTCGAAGGTGGCCGCATCGGTATCGCCGCGCAAAGCGTGGGCATGGCACGCAGCGCGTTTGATGCGGCGCTGGCGTACTCGAAAGAGCGCGAGAGCTTCGGCCAGCCCATCTTCAACCACCAGGCCGTGGGCTTTCGCCTGGCCGACTGCGCCACGCAGATCGAGGCCGCGCGCCAGCTCATCTGGCATGCCGCCGCGTTGCGCGACGCGGGCCGCCCCTGCTTGAAGGAAGCCGCCATGGCCAAGCTGTTTGCCAGCGAGATGGCCGAGCGCGTGTGCAGCGCCGCCATCCAGACGCTGGGCGGCTATGGCGTGGTGAATGACTTCCCGGTGGAACGCATCTACCGCGACGTGCGCGTGTGCCAGATCTACGAAGGCACGAGCGACGTACAAAAGATCATCATCCAGCGCGCGCTGGCTTGAATGCTATAAATACAATAGCTAATAGCGCTTGATGCATAAGCGCTAGAGGCCAAAAATACCTGATAAGTTGATGAACTACGAAGCCCTTCTGTTTGACTGCGACGGCGTGCTGGTGGACAGCGAGGCCATCACCAATGGCGTGCTGTGCGCCATGCTGAACGAGGCCGGCTGGGCGCTGGCGCCTGACGAGTGCATGCGGATCTTCATTGGCAAGACGGTGCGCAGCGAGGCCGCGCGCATCGAGGCGCACACCGGCCAGCCGCTGACCGACGCATGGATGGCCGCGTTTTACGCGCGCCGCAACGCGCTGCTGGAGGCCGAGCTGCAGCCGATCGAAGGCGCCATTGAGGCCGTGCGCGCCGTGCATGCGCGCCTGGGCGGGCGCATTGCCTGCGCCTCGGGAGCCGACCGCTACAAGGTCGAAATGCAGCTGCAGAAAGTGGGCTTGGCGCCGTACTTTGGTGCCAACGTGTTCAGCGGCCACGAAATGCCGCGCACCAAGCCCGCGCCCGATGTGTACCTGGCCGCTGCCGCCGCACTGGGCGTGCCGCCGCAGCGCTGTCTGGTGGTGGAAGACACGGTGACGGGCGTTGCCGCCGGGGTGGCCGCCGGCGCCATGGTGGTGGGCTTCAGCCCCTCGCTGGTGGGGCACGGCGCACCCGAGGCCCTGCTTGCCGCCGGGGCGGTGCGCGTCATTGCCCACATGAGCGAGCTGCCCGCCCTGCTGGGCTGAGAGGCGGAGGCTCTATGGCCCCTGCCCGCCTTGCACGCCAGAGCACGCCGCACAGGTTCCGTCAATGCCCCGCCATCGCCTGTTGGGCCATGGCCTTGCTTTGCGCCTTGATCAGGGGTGTTGACGCGCCGTGCGGGCACGGCCGAAAAAACCTCGGCCTTTGACGCGTCTGCGGCGGGCGCTGCTGGCGCGGCAGGTTCCCGGCTTTCAGTGCGGCAATGCAATGCAGCCCGCCCGCGCAAGGCCGGGCTGCAACCGGTGCCTTAAAACGATTCCCAGTCGTCCTCTGCGCCTGCACTGGCGGTCTTGACGGGTTTTGGCGGATTGGGGGCGTGCAGTGCGGCCGGTTTGGCGGGCGCTGCCTTGAAGGCCGTGGGCTTGCGTGCCGGTGCGGGCATGCGCACCGGGGCAGCGTTGGGTGCGGGGCGGGCTGTGGGCGTGCTGTAAGCGCTGGCGCCGCTCTGGCTGGCATCGAGCTTGAACACCGCCACGGCCTGCACCAGTTCTTGCGCCTGGCTGCTCAGGCTGCCTGCGGCGGCAGCCATCTCTTCAACCAGCGCGGCATTTTGCTGCGTGGCCTGGTCCATCTGCGTCACGGCTTCGCCCACCTGGGCCACGCCGCTGGCCTGCTCGGAGCTGGCCGCGTTGATCTCGCCCATCAGGTCGGTCACGCGGCGAATGCTCTGCACCACCTCGGTCATGGTCTCGCCCGCCTGGTCGGCCATGGCGCTGCCTTGCTCCACGCGCTCCACACTGGCGCTGATGAGCTGCTTGATCTCTTTGGCGGCCTCGGCGCTGCGCCCGGCCAGGGACCGCACCTCGCTGGCCACCACGGCAAAACCCCGGCCCTGCTCGCCGGCACGCGCGGCTTCCACAGCGGCGTTCAGCGCCAGGATGTTGGTCTGAAAAGCAATGCCATCAATCACGCCAATGATGTCGGCAATGCGCTGTGAGCTCTCGTTGATGCCCTTCATGGTCTGCACCACCTGGCCCACCACCTCGCCGCCGCGCACGGCCACGTCCGAAGCGCTGCGTGCCAAGGCGTTGGCCTGGCTGGCATTTTCGGCGTTCTGGCGCACGGTGGCGCCCAGCTGCTCCATGGAGGCAGCGGTTTCTTCCAGTGCGCTGGCCTGGCTCTCGGTGCGGGCCGACAAGTCCTGGTTGCCCTGTGCGATCTCCGAGCTGGCCATGGCCACGCTGTCTGAGCTGCGCCGCACCTGCGCGACGACTTGGGCAAGGCCTTCTTTCATGGCGGCAAGCTGGGCCATCAGGCTGGTGGTGTCGCCATCCTTCACGGCAATCGACTGGGTGAAATCACCGGCGGCCACGGCGCGGGCCACCTCGGCGGCGATGCTGGGCTCGCCGCCCAGTTCACGCGTCAGGCTGCGGCTGATCAGCCAGCCCAGGCCTATAGCCAACAGCAATGCTCCAATGCCCAACGCGATGAGTACAGTGCGTGCATTCGAGGCGGTGGTCTGTGCGTCCTGGCCTGCTTCAGTGATGGCTTGCTTTCCATGATCCACCAAGGCGGTGACAACCGATCTGTAAGTCTCCAGTTCAGGTCGCAGCTTGGTGTTCAGAAATTCCCGGCTTTGGTCAGGCTGATCGGACTTGACCAACTTGATCAATTCGTCCTGTCCGGCGATATAGCGCGCGCGCTGCTCTTTGACCTTTTCCAGTTTGGCGCGCTCGGTTGGGTCAGTCACCGACTTGTCCAGTGCGTCAATTTGCTTGCCGATTTCCTGGCGTGCCTTGGCAATGGCCTGCACTTGGCGCTCGCGGTCGGCTGCATCGGGGGTCAGCATCATGTTGCGCAGCGCTATGGCAATCTCGTTGGTATGCGTCAAAATGGTAGTGGATGCAACGATGCGGGGGAAATGGTCGGCGACCACGGCTTTGAGGTCTGCTCCCATGCGGCTCATGGCCATCAGGCCCATGAGCACTGAAGCCACCAGCAAGACACAGACCACGCCAAAACCAACGGTCAGGCGCGTGCGCACGCGCCAGGAAGAAAAATCAAACACGGCAACTCCAGATGAGGGGTAGGTACCTGCAAGGCAATCCGACGACGCTCGCCGCAGGCGGGTCAGCCACTTCACCTTGGAGGATTGAAAATACAGCACCTGCGCAGGTTGCAGTAGTGCAGTTTTTACTCAATTTTACATTTTAGGGGTTTTCCCTTGGTTTGGCTACCGGCGTGGCATGGTCTGGATCAAGGCGAACACTTGCGCGCGGTTGTATGTGCTCATCTCGGTGCGTCCGTGGGGCCCCGGGCTGCACAGACGGCATTCAATAATCAGAGGGTTGTCCCGCCGATTGCTTCCACCGCCCGTCTGCCATGCCCCAAACCCCGCACCCACCCCAGTTTTTGCCCGCCTCTCCCTGTCCCTGCGGTGCTTTGTCGCCCCGGCAAAAAGCCCGGGTCTACGCCGACTGCTGCGGGCGTTATGTGGAGGATTTCGATGCCACGCCCGCGCCCGACGCCGAGCGGTTGATGCGCTCGCGCTATAGCGCTTTTGTGTTGCAACGGCGCGACTATTTGCTGGCCACCTGGCACGCCAGCCAGCGCCCGGCCACGCTGGAGTTCGAGCCCGGCGCGCACTGGCTGGGCCTTGCGGTGCGCAGCCACCGCGTGCTGGATGCCGACCACGCCGAGGTCGAGTTTGTGGCCCGCTACCGTGTGGCCGGGCGCGCCGTGCGACTGCACGAATGCAGCCGCTTCGTGCGCGAGGCCGGGCGCTGGTACTACGTGGATGGTGACAGCCGCTGAGTTGAGGCCAAAAATGGCTCTAGCCCTTATGGAGTAAGCGCAAGCAGCTATCAAAAACAAAGTGCTTGCGGTGCAGGCCGTTGGAAAAAAAGAAATTTCAATGAAAACTGCCCCAAGCGCTTATGTAGCAAGCGCCCTTAGCTATTTATTACAGAGCAATTTTGTCGCGCTGTGGGGCAGGAAGAGGGGACATCGGTGGCGCGGCCACACTGCGGGTGGCGCCCGGTCAGCGGCCCGTCACAACACCACGGGCGCACACGGCACACTCGGGGGAGTTTCCCGTTTTTTCTTCAAGGAGCACTCCATGCAACGACGCCAATTCCAGGCCTGTACTTTTGCCGCACTGATCGCCCTGGCCACCACGCGGGCGCAGGCCCTGTCGCTGGGTGAGCTCAGCAATGCCGACGCCAGCAGCGGCGTGAAGGCCGCGCTGGAGCAGGGCGCGCTGGCGGCTGTGGGCTTGCTGGGCCAATCTGGCGGGTTTTTGAACAACCCCAAGGTGCGCATCCCGCTGCCGGGTTACCTCAACGACGCGGCCAAGCTGATGAAGCGATTTGGCCAGGGCCAGCGCATCGAAGAGTTGGAAACCTCGATCAACCGCGCGGCCGAAGCCGCCGTGCCCATGGGCAAGGACCTGCTGGTCGGCGCCGTGCGCAGCATGACGGTGACCGACGCCAAAAACATCCTGGCGGGCGGCGACACCTCGGTCACGCAGTTCTTTTCCGAAAAAACCCGCGCCCCGCTGGGCCAGAAGTTTCTGCCCGTCGTCACCCAGGCCACCAAGAAAGTGGGCCTGGCACAGCAATACAACGCCTTTGCGGGCAAGGCGGCGGGTTTTGGCCTGGTGAAGAAGGAAGACGCGACCATCGAGCAGTACGTGACTGGCAAGACGCTGGACGGCCTGTATCTGGTGATTGGCGAGCAAGAGCAGCAACTGCGCCAGAACCCGGCGGCAGCGGGCAGCGCCATCCTGAAGAAGGTGTTTGGGGCGCTGAAGTAAGGGGAGAAGGGCAGCGAAAAGAGTTTGAGCCAGATCGGGCTCTGGCGCTTATCTGGTAAGCGCCAGAAGCTATTATTTAAATAGCATCTGCCCGGGCAAAGCGCACGCAGCCAGCCCCGTCACCCCGCCTGCCGCTTCTTGAGCGCGCACAAATCCACCATGCCCGCCAGCGCCCGCGGGTCGCTGCCCGCCGGGAAGATGCGGTGCTTCTGGATCTTCTGCGTGCCGGTGGTCGGGATCTCGTCGGCAAACCACCACCAGCCCGGCGCCTTGTAGTAAGCCAGCTCGCGCAGGCAGAACGCCTGCAGGGTGTGCGCCGCGTCGGCGTGTGCCATGCCCGCTGCGGCAGCGGGGTCGAGCACCACGCAGGCCAGCACTTCCTCTTCGCGCACCGCGTCGGGCACAGCCATCACGGCCGCCTGGTGCACCAGCGGGTGGGTGAGCAGGAGCGCCTCGACCTCGGCGGCGGCAATGTTCTCGCCCGAGCGGCGGATAATGTTCTTGCGCCGGTCCATGAAGCGCAGCATGCCGCTGGCATCGCGCGTGACGATGTCGCCGGTGTGAAACCAGCCGCCGCGCCAGGCGGCCTCGGTGGCCTCCGGGTCGTTCAGGTAACCGCTGAAAAAGTCCTTGCGCGGCGTGGCCGCCGAATGGCGCACCCACATCTCGCCGGGCTGGCCGTCGGCCACCTCGGTGCCCGCTTCGTCCACCACGCACACCTCCAGGCCGGGCTCGGCGCGGCCAAAGGCGCGCGTGCCGATCTGGCGCGGCGCGTGGTGGTCGGAGATGACGCGCACGATCTCGGTCATGCCCCACAGCTCCACCAAGGGCAGGCCAAAGCGCTCTTCGAATACGGTGTGCAACTGCGGCTCGACACCGGCGCCGTAGCCAAAGCGCACGCTGTGCGCGCGCTCCAGCGGACTGGCAGGCTGGGCCAGCAGCATGGGCACCACCACGCCCAGGTAATGCACGATGGTGGCCCGGCTCTCGCACACCTCCTGCCACCAGCGCGACGGTGCAAAGCGGTCGGTCTGCACCTGGCAGCCGCCGGTCAGCAGCATGCAATAGAACGACAGGATGGACGCGTTCACATGGAACAGCGGCAGCGGGTTGTACAGCCGCTCCTGGCCTTCGCGGATGGCCACCATGCCACCCCGGCGCGCATACCAGTCGCCGGCCGCCAGTTCGTAGCGGTGCGACAGCACGCAACCCTTGGGCTGCCCGGTGGTGCCCGAGGTGTAAAGGATGCTGGCGGGCGTGTCGGCCTGCGGCGCGCCAGCCTGTGCGGGCTGTGCCGGTGGCGGCAGCGCAGCCATGTCATCGGGTGTGGCCACTGGCGGCTGGTGGCGCGCCTCGGCCAGCGCGGCGCGCACGGCGGGCAGGCGCGTGGGCAGGGCCACCACCAGGTCCACGCGCGCATGGTCGATCAGATAGGCCAGCTCGCGCGGGCGGTAGTCGCGGTTGATGGGCACCACGCACACACCCAGGGTGTTCAGCGCCAGTTTGTGCAGCAGGTGCTCGGGCCGGCTTTCCAGAAACAGGCCCACGCGGTGGCCCAGACCATAGCCGGCGGCGCGGTAGTGCTGCATGAGTGCGCGCACGGCGCTGGCGGCCTCGTCATAGCGGATCTCGCGGCCTTGCGGGTCGTAGCTGCGCGCCGGGTTGGCGGGCACGGCCAGCAGGCTGTTGGGCCCGTAGGCTGCGGCGGCGCGCTCGAAGGCGTCGCCGATGGTGGTGGCGGTGTCGATGGAAATCTTGGCGCGGAATTGGGAGGGACGCTCAAGGGCGAATATCGGGCGAGGGTTGGGGCGAAACGCCCTGGTCCAGTGCCGCCTGGTGCTGCACCGCCAGCGCGCGCTGATAGGCCGGACGCTGTTGAAGGCGCTCCCAGTAGGCGCGCGTGGCAGACCCCCACTGCGTGTGAAGGCCCAGGTGCTGCGCCAGTAAAAGCGCGTAACCCACGGCCACATCGGCAGCGGTGAAGCGGCCGGCGCAGAGCCAGTCGCTGTGCGCCGTGGCGCTTTCCACCGCCCGCAGCCGTGCCAGAAACCAGCGCGTGTAATCCTCCACCACCTGCGGCTGCTGCCGCTCTGCGGGCTCAAACTGGCCGTAGCGCAGCACCAGCGTCTGCGGAAAGGTCAGCGTGGCATCGCTCATGTGCAGCCAGTTCAGGTAGGCGCCATAGGCGGGGTCGGTGGGCGGTACATCCAGGCCCGCGTCGGGGTGCGTGGCGGCGAGGTACTGGCACATCGCGGCGGATTCGGTCATGCGCACATCGCCCTGGGTCAGCAGCGGCACCGTGCCCAGTGGGTTCAGTTCCAGAAAGCTGCGCGCCAGCGCCCGAGGCGGAAAGGGCAGCATGTGCAGCTGGTAGGGCAGTTGCAGCTCTTCGAGCATCCACAGGGGGCGGAAGGAGCGGGCGCTGATGCAGTGGTGGGGGTGGAGCATGGGAAAGTTGGGTACGTCGCCCCATGGCAAATAGTGAGCGGGGCCTTCGGCGCGATTGAACTTCAGCTTTGCCCTCGAAGCTTCTGCTCGATTGCACGTAGTGTGTTCTGTAGCTCGCGCTCTTTGAGTTCAGGGTCTACGTCTTGGATGTACTCCATCACTGAGAAATCGTCCCCTCTTTTTCGATTTTGAGGAGGCTCAAGTGCCTCGATCAATAACGCCTCAAGCGTCGCAATCAATGAGGGAAGTGTTACTTGAATCGGGATTTCTTCCAGTGTTCCGTCGTCTGTCACATCAAGGAGGCCAAACCAAGAGAAGCGATCCCAGCGACTACCTAACCGGTCAATGGTGTGTTCATAGAGGCGTTTGCCCAAGGGACGGTCCACAGAGCGCCCCACATATACGACAGTGTGGTGGTCGTAAAGGATGTAAATGCCTCTCTGATTACCGAAGTCCACTGGCTTGGACGAGGCTTGCTGCTTTCCAAATACTCGGGGCGTATTCTTCCAAACGACTAGATCCCGTTGCCAGTACATCCCGAGGCAGCGTATGACCGACTCGTCTGAATTCTCCTCAACCGTTGCCGTTTGAGCTTCTTTCAGAACAAGCGGTGTCGGGGGTGGGAGAGTGACGGGAGGCTTGCTGACTGATTGATCCAGCGGGGCAGCTTTACGTAGCGCAAACGTGCCTCGACTCACTTTCAGGAATGGCGATTTTTCGCCTTCGTGCTTGATGGAACTTGTTATTTGAGCATTTACTGTCGCATCGGGAGTCGCGCCTTCCGTTTTGTAGTACCCCTTCGAAAGAATTAGCTCAGAGATTTCGGAGTAGTGAAGCGCGCGCGCTTCCTCTTGAAGAACGCGTTCTATTGCTTCGCGCCATGACATAGCCATATGTGCTTCCTCAAATTTAAATGAGCCTTGCGGCCTCGTGCGCCTGCGGCTCTCGACCGGGAGTATGGTCGTTGTGTTAGGAGCAGAGGTCCAAAATCGTACGCAGACGATGGCGATTCTCACATCCTCACCACCCTCCGAAACTCCGCCGGCGACTGCCCCGTCCACCCCCGAAACGCCCGGATAAAACTCTTCTCGTTCTCAAACCCCGCCGCCTCGGCCACCTGCTTGATGGGGCGCTGCGTACGGTGCAGCAGCCCCACCGCGCGGGTGCGGCGCACCTCGTCCTTCAGGCCCTGCAGCGTGGCGCCTTCTTCCTTCAATTGCCGGTGCAGGGTGCGTGGCGACACATGCAGCAGTGCGGCCAGGGATTCGGCGCTGTGCTGGGGCAGGGCGTGGGCCGGTTGCCCCGGCAGGGGCGCGGCCAGCAGCTGGCGCACGCGCTGCACCAGCAGGCGGTCGCGGCGGTAGTGCAGCACCGTCAGGGGCAGGGCGTGCTGCAGCATCTGGCGCAGGGCCTGCTCGTCGCGGCGCAGAGGCAGGTGCAGGTATCGGGCGTCAAAGTGGATGGCGGTGCGCGGCGCGTGGAAGGTGACAGGGCCACGGAACAGCACGGCATACGCATCGGCATGCAGCGGCGCGTCAAACGCAAATTCGGCGGCGATGAGGGGGATGCGCGAGTCCACCATCCAGCAGGCCAGGCCGTGGGCATTGCGCAGCACCGATACCAGGCAGAACTCGCGCAGCGCGCCCAGGTCGCGCGCCTCGGTGATGGCCAGGGTGGCAGTGTCGCCGGTGGTGGTGAGATGCAGCGCAATGTCGTCCGCCAGCAGGCCGTGGTGGCGGCACCAGCGGGCCAGTGCCACTTGCAGCGTGGGTGAGCTGATGCTGGCGCGCGCCAGCATGCCGTAACTGCCCCAGGGCAGGCGGCGGCTGAACCAGCCCAGGGCTTCGTCGTCCAGCTCGCGCATCGCAGCGGCGGACAGCATCTCCATCTGCTGCGCCGTGATGCGGCCCGCAGAGTTGCCAACCTGCTCTGGCGGGATTTGTGCCAGCGCCAGCACCTGCGCCGCGTCCATTCCGCGCGCTGCGTAGGCCTGCCCGATGGCCTGCACAAACGCCATGGGCGTGGCGGCCGTGGGTGTAGCGAGGAGTGCGGTGGGTGCGGGCGGTGGCGGCGCGGGGTCAGGGCGGTCGGGCATGCGTGGAGTCTGCAACTCCGTGGCGCAATTTGCAACCTTTCTGACCCATCCCGGTCACCGCGCGTGCGGGGGTGCGGCGTATGCTGTGCAGCCTGTTGCCGGGCCCCGCGCGGGCGCTGGCCCACCCCGACCAGGAGACAAGCCCATGGAACCCGCATCCACCCCATCGGCCGCGTTGAGCCATGCGCGTGGCAGTGCCGCCACCCCCCTCATCGAGCAGACGCTGGGCGACTTCTTCGCCGGCATGGCGCAGCGCCAGCCCACGCGCGAGGCACTGGTCAGCCGCCACCAGGGCCTGCGCTACACCTACGCCGAGCTGCACCAGGCGGCCCGCCAACTGGCCAGCGCGCTGCTGGGCCTGGGGCTCGCCAAGGGCGACCGCATCGGCATCTGGTCGCACAACAATGCCGAATGGGTGCTGATGCAACTGGCCACGGCGCAGGTGGGCCTCATCCTGGTGAACATCAACCCGGCTTACCGCACGGCCGAGGTGGAGTACGCGCTGAACAAGGTCGGCTGCAAGGCGCTGGTGGCCATGCCGCAGTTCAAGACCAGCGACTATCTGGGCATGCTGCGCGAGCTGGCACCCGAGTTGGCCGCGTCCCAGCCCGGCGCACTGCAGGCCGCGCGCCTGCCCACGCTGCGCACGGTGGTGTGGATCGACGCGGCCGGCTCAGGCGTGGCGGGCCAAGGCGACGAACAGCCGGGCATGCTGCGGTTTTCCACGCTGATGGCGCGGGGCGACGCGCAGGACGCGCGCATCGACGCCATTGCCGCCCAGCTGCACAACACCGACCCCATCAACATCCAGTTCACCAGCGGCACCACCGGGTTCCCGAAGGGCGCCACGCTCACGCACCGCAACATCCTGAACAACGGTTTTTTCATCGGCGAGTGCATGCGCCTCACGCCCGAGGACCGGCTGTGCATTCCCGTGCCGCTGTACCACTGCTTCGGCATGGTGCTGGGCAACCTGGCCTGCCTCACGCACGGCAGCACCATCGTGTACCCCAACGACGGCTTCGACGCCCTGACCGTGCTGGAGACCGTGCAGGCCGAGCGCTGCACCGGCCTGCACGGCGTGCCCACCATGTTCATTGCCGAGCTGGACCACCCGCGCTTTGCCGAGTTCAACCTCAGCACCCTGCGTACCGGCATCATGGCTGGCAGCCCATGCCCGATCGAGGTGATGAAGCGCGTGGTGGGCGACATGCACCTGTCGGAGATCACCATCGCCTATGGCATGACCGAGACCAGCCCCGTGAGCTGCCAGAGCGACGCCGAAACGCCGCTGGCCAAGCGCGTGTCCACCGTGGGCCGCGTGCAGCCGCACCTGGAGGTGAAGATCATCGACCCCGAGACCGGCGCCGTGGTGCCGCGCGGCGAGCGCGGCGAGCTGTGCACCCAGGGCTACTCCGTCATGCACGGCTACTGGGGCGACGATGCCAAGACCCGCGAGGCGATCGACGAAGGCGGCTGGATGCACACGGGCGACCTGGCCACCATGGACGACGAGGGCTACGTGAATATCGTCGGCCGCATCAAGGACATGGTGATCCGCGGCGGCGAGAACGTGTACCCGCGCGAGATCGAGGAATTTCTCTACCGCCACCCCATGGTGCAGGACGTGCAGGTGGTGGGCGTGCCCGACCAGCGCTTCGGCGAGGAGCTGTGCGCCTGGATCATCGCCAAGCCCGGCACGCGCCCCAGCGAGGACGACATCCGTGCCTTCTGCAAAGGCCAGATCGCGCACTACAAGGTGCCGCGCTACATCCGCTTCGTTACCAGCTTCCCGATGACGGTGACGGGCAAGATCCAGAAGTTCAAGATCCGCGACGTCATGAAAGACGAGCTGGGCCTTGCCGAAGACAAAACCGCTTGAAACGAGCCACCGCCATGATTCTTGAATCCCAACTCAACCCGCGCTCGGCCGACTTCCAGGCCAATGCCGCCGCCATGCGCGCCGTGGTGGAGGACCTGCGCGCCCAGATCGAGCGCGTGTCCCAGGGCGGCGGCGAGGCCGCCCGCGCCAAGCATGTGGCGCGCGGCAAGCTGCTGCCGCGCGAGCGCGTGGAGATGCTGCTGGACCCCGGCACGCCGTTCCTGGAGATCGCCCCGCTGGCAGCCCTCAACATGTACGGCAACGACGCGCCCGGCGCGGGCCTGATCGCGGGCATCGGCAGCGTGGCCGGCATCGCCTGCATGATCGTGTGCAACGACGCCACGGTGAAGGGCGGCACCTACTACCCCATGACGGTGAAGAAGCACCTGCGCGCGCAAGAGATCGCGCAGCAGAACTGCCTGCCGTGCATCTACCTGGTGGACTCGGGCGGCGCCAACCTGCCCAACCAGGACGAGGTCTTCCCCGACCGCGACCACTTCGGCCGCATCTTCTACAACCAGGCCAACATGAGCGCGCAGGGCCTGGCGCAGATCGCCGTGGTCATGGGTTCGTGCACGGCCGGCGGCGCCTATGTGCCGGCCATGAGCGACGAGACCATCATCGTCAAGAACCAGGGCACCATCTTCCTGGGCGGCCCGCCGCTGGTGAAGGCCGCCACGGGCGAGGTCGTCAGCAGCGAAGACCTGGGCGGCGGCGACGTGCACACGCGCCTGTCCGGCGTGGCCGACCACCTGGCACAGAATGACCTGCATGCACTCTCGCTGGCGCGCGGGGCCGTCAAGAATTTGAATAGAAATCAGCCCGTAGCGCCCGCGGATCAAGCGCCAGTAGCTCCTAAATATGCAGCAGACGAGCTGTATGGCGTGATCCCCGTGGACACGCGCAAGCCCTTCGACGTGCGCGAGATCATCGCCCGCATCGTGGACGGCAGTGCGTTCGACGAGTTCAAGGCGCGCTACGGCAACACCCTGGTGTGCGGCTTCGCGCGCATCGAGGGCATGGCCGTGGGCATCGTGGCCAACAACGGCATCCTGTTCAGCGAAAGCGCGCAGAAGGGCGCGCACTTCATCGAGCTGTGCTGCCAGCGCAAGATTCCGCTCGTCTTCCTGCAGAACATCACCGGCTTCATGGTCGGGCGCAAGTACGAAAACGAGGGCATCGCCCGCCACGGCGCCAAGATGGTCACGGCGGTGGCCACGGCCAACGTGCCCAAGTTCACGGTGATCATCGGCGGCAGCTTCGGCGCGGGCAACTACGGCATGTGCGGCCGCGCGTACTCGCCGCGCTTTCTGTGGATGTGGCCCAACGCGCGCATCAGCGTGATGGGCGGCGAGCAGGCCGCCAGCGTGCTGGCCACCGTCAAGCGCGACGGCATCGAGGGCAAGGGCGGCAGCTGGAGCATGGAGGAAGAAGAGGCCTTCAAGACGCCCATCCGCCGCCAGTACGAGGAACAGGGCCACCCCTACTACGCCACCGCCCGCCTGTGGGACGACGGCATCATCGACCCCGCCGACACGCGCCGCGTGCTGGCGCTGGCGCTGGCGGCTTCGCGCCATGCACCGATCGAAGACATGAAGTTCGGCGTGTTCCGCATGTAAGGCGCGGTCCATGGATGCCGTCACCCATTTCAGCCGGCTCGCGCGCTACAACGTGTGGGCCACGGCGCGCCTGCTGGCAGCCGTGCAGGTGCTGCCCGAGGCGGACTACCGGCGCGACATGGGCCTGTTCTTTCGCAGCATCCATGGCACGCTCAACCATCTGCTGGTGGGCGAGCACCTGCTGTGGTTCGCGCGCTTTGCCGAAGGCGCGTCGCCCCGCATGGCGCTGGATGCCGAGGTGGAGAGCGATCGCGCGCGCCTGGCCGAGCGGCTGCGTGAAGGCGCCGCGCGCTGGGAGCCGCTGATCGCCGGCTTTGCGCCAGCGCGCTGGGAGGGTGCGCTGTCTTACACCACCACGCGCGGCACGCCCGCCGTGCTGCCGTTTGCCGCCACGCTGGCGCATGTGTTCAACCACGGCACGCACCACCGCGGACAGATCACGGCGGCACTCACCGCGCTGGGCCAGCCGTGCCCGTCGCTCGACCTTGTCTACTTCCTGCAGAACCCGGATACGCCATGAGCCAGAACCTTTCCATCACCCAATCGGGCGCGGTGGCGCGCATCACGCTGACGCAGCCCGAGATCCGCAATGCCTTCAGCGACGAAGTGATCGCAGAGATCACCGCGGCCTTCACGGAAGTCGGGGGCCGCGCGGACGTGCGCGCCGTGGTGCTGGCCGCTGAGGGGCCGGCCTTCTGCGCGGGTGCCAATCTGAACTGGATGCGCCGCATGGCCGACTACACGCGCCAAGAGAACCTTGCCGACGCCGCCAAGCTGGCCGAGATGCTGCGCGTGATCTACGAATGCCCCAAGCCCACCGTGGCGCGCGTGCAGGGTGACGTGTACGCCGGCGGCATGGGGCTGGTCGCGGCCTGCGACATGGCGGTGGCGGTCGATACCGCGGGCTTTTGCCTGTCCGAGGTGAAGATCGGCCTGATCCCCGCCACCATCAGCCCCTACGTGATCCGCGCCATGGGCGCGCGCGCCGCGCACCGCTACTTCCTCACCGCGGAACGCTTCAGCGCGGCCGAGGCCCTGCGCATCGGTTTCGTGCACCAAGTGGTCGGCGCAGAGCAGCTCGACGCCCAGGTGGACGAGCTGCTCAAGGCACTGACGGCCGCGAGCCCGAACGCCGTGCGCGCCTGCAAGACGCTGGTGCGCGACGTGGCCGGGCGCGAGATCGACGCCGCACTCATCGCCGCCACGGTGGAGGGCATTGCCGACATCCGCGCGAGCAGCGAGGGCCGCGAGGGCGTGCAGTCGTTCCTGCAAAAGCGCAAGCCGTCCTGGCTGGGCTGATCCGCCATGGACGCGCTCTGGCTCCAGATCGTGCAGTGGCTCCACGGCGTGGGGCTGCATGTCGATGCGGGTGCCGCCCAGGCGGTGGCCGAAGGGGCTGCGCGCGCCACGCAGCAGCTGGACATGCCCGCCCTGCTGGCGCTGGCCGCCGCACTGGGCTGGGCCAGCGGCTTTCGCCTGTACGCCGTGGTGTTCCTGGTGGGCATGATGGGCGTGGCCGGCTGGCTGGCGCTGCCGCCGGGGCTGGCGCTGCTGCAGCACCCGCTGGTGCTGATGGCCAGCGGCTTCATGCTGCTGGTGGAGTTCTTCGCCGACAAGGTGCCCTGGTTCGACAGCGCCTGGGATGCCATCCATGCCTTCATCCGCGTGCCCGCCGGCGCGCTGCTGGCCGCCGGCGTGTTCGGTGCCGACAACGCCACCATGGCGCTGGCCGCGGGGCTGCTGGGCGGCTCGCTCTCGGCCACGGCGCTGGCCACCAAGATGACCACGCGGGCGGCGGCCAACACCTCGCCCGAGCCGTTTTCCAACTGGGGCCTGTCGTTCTTTGAGGACGGCCTGGTCGTCGGCGTGGTCTGGCTGGCTACGCAGTATCCGCTGGCCTTCGGCATTGCGCTGGTGGTGATGCTGGCGTTGTCGGCGCTGCTGCTGGTGGTGCTGTTCAAGTTCCTGCGCGCCGTGCTGCGGCGCATTTCCTCATTCTTTTCCGATTCCGCCAAGGTGGCCTGAATGTTCCAAAAAATCCTGATTGCCAATCGTGGGGAGATCGCCTGCCGCGTGGCCGCAACCGCCCGCCGCATGGGCGTGAAGACCGTGGCCGTGTACTCCGACGCCGATGCCCAGGCCAAGCACGTGGCCGCCTGCGACGAGGCCGTGCATATCGGCGGCAGCGCCCCCAAGGACAGCTACCTGCGCTGGGAGCGCATCATCGAGGCCGCCCAGGCCACGGGTGCGCAAGCCATCCACCCAGGCTACGGCTTCCTGAGCGAGAACGAAGACTTCGCCCAGGCCTGTGCCGCTGCGGGGCTGGTGTTCATCGGCCCGCCGCCTTCGGCCATCAAGGACATGGGTTTGAAGGCCGAGTCCAAGCAGCTGATGGAGAAGGCGGGCGTGCCGCTGGTGCCTGGCTACCACGGCAAGGACCAGGACCCGCAACTGCTGCAGCGCGAGGCCGACCGTATCGGCTACCCCGTGCTCATCAAGGCCAGCGCCGGTGGCGGCGGCAAGGGCATGCGCCTGGTGGAAAAGAGCGAGGACTTTGCCGCGGCGCTGGCCAGCTGCCAGCGCGAGGCCATCAACAGCTTTGGCGATGATGCCGTGCTGGTGGAGAAGTACGTGCTGCGCCCGCGCCACATCGAGATCCAGGTGTTCGGCGACACGCAGGGCAACTGCGTCTATCTGTTCGAGCGCGATTGCTCCGTGCAGCGCCGCCACCAGAAGGTGCTGGAAGAAGCCCCCGCCCCCGGCATGACCGAGGCCCTGCGTCGCCAGATGGGCGAGGCTGCGGTGGCAGCCGCCAAGGCCGTGGGCTACGTGGGCGCGGGCACAGTGGAGTTCATCGTGGAACAGCCCGGCGGCTACGACGCGCCCGAGCAGATGAAGTTCTACTTCATGGAGATGAACACCCGCCTGCAGGTGGAGCACCCCGTGACCGAGGCCATCACCGGCGAAGACCTGGTGGAGTGGCAGCTGTGCGTGGCCAGCGGGCAGCCTTTGCCCAAGCGCCAGGACGAGCTGAAGATCATCGGCCACGCCATCGAGGCGCGTATCTGCGCCGAGAACCCTGACAACAACTTCTTGCCCGCCACCGGCCAGCTGCACGTGTACCGCAAGCCGGCATGCACCAGCTTCGAACGGGGCAGCGTGCGCGTGGATGACGGCGTGCGCGAGGGCGACGCCATCAGCCCCTTCTACGACAGCATGATCGCCAAGCTCATCGTGCACGGCGACACGCGCGCGCAGGCCCTGGCGCGGCTGGACGATGCGCTGGCGCAGACCCACATCGTGGGCCTGGCGACCAACGTGCAGTTCCTGCGCCATGTGGTGAAGAGCGATTCGTTCGCCCAGGCGCGGCTGGACACCGCGTTGATCCCGCGCGAAGAGGCCGTGTTGTTCGGCCAGGAGCGCGTAGGCCTGCCTTTGGCCGCGGCAGCCGCCGTGGCCAGCCAGTTGCAGCGTGAGCAGGCGCAGGAAGGCGCCAATCCGTTCAGCCGCCGCGACGGCTGGCGTTCGCTCGTAGCGTGCCGCCGGCGTTTCGAGTTCGACTTCAATGGCACACATGCCAAGGCCTGGCTGACCTATGAACGCGATGGCGGCTACCAACTGACCGTGGGAGAAGGCGAGGGAGCCGCGCGGGGTCCGCTGGCTTTCACGCCCTGGGCGGGCGGCCTGGACCTGCAATACGCCGGCCAGCGCACCCGCGCAACGGTCTATGCCCAGGGCGAGACCGACCACATCTTCACCCCCCGTGGCGCCACGCGCATCGAGGCATTGGACCTGCTGGCCCATGCGGGCGAAGCGGCCAGCGAGGGCGGGCGTCTCACCGCGCCCATGCCGGGCAAGGTGGTGTCGTTTGCCGTGCAGGCCGGCGACAAGGTGACCAAGGGCCAGCCCCTGGCGGTGATGGAGGCCATGAAGATGGAGCACACCATCGCCGCCCCCGCCGATGGCGTGGTGCAGGAGCTGCTCTACGCGCCAGGCGACCAGGTGGCCGAAGGCGCAGAACTGCTGCGGCTTTCCGCCGAGTGACGGCGGGGGCTTGCCCAGCCGCGGTACGCTCGTTGGCCATGAAGATCACCTTTTGCTGTACCGATACCAAGGCCGAACCCTGGCTGCAGGGGCTGGCCGCCGCCCTGCCGGGAGCCGACATTACCGTCTGGCAGCCCGGAGCCCCGCAGGCCGACTACGCCGTGGTCTGGGCACCGCCCCAGCAGTTCATCGACGAACAGCCCGCTTTGCGGGCGCTGTTCAACATCGGCGCGGGGGTGGATGCGCTGCTCAAGCTGCGCCTGCCGCCGTCCGTGCGCGTCGTGCGTCTGGATGACGCCGGCATGGCCGTGCAGATGGCCGAATACGTGTGCCACGCGCTGATCCGGCATTTCCGCGAGTTCGACCAGTACGAAGCCGCCATGCAGGCGGGCCAGTGGAGCTACCGCAAGCCGCGCCTGCGCCAGGACTTTCCTGTGGGCGTGATGGGCCTGGGCGTACTGGGCGAGCGCGTGGCGCGCGCGGTGGCGCAGTTCGACTTTCCCGTGCTCGGCTGGAGCCGCAGTCCGAAGCAGATGGCGGGCGTGCGCTGTTTCAGCGGGCAGGAGGGCTTCAACGAGTTCCTGGCCGCTACCCGCGTGCTGGTCAATCTGCTCCCGCTCACGCCCGAGACGCAGGGCATCATGAACCGCGACACGCTGGCCCGCCTCCTGCCCGGCGCCTACGTGATCAATGTGGCGCGTGGCGCGCACCTGGTCGAGGAGGACCTGCTCGCGCTGATCGCCGCCGGCCATGTGGCGGGCGCCACGCTGGACGTGTTCCGCACCGAGCCGTTGCCTGCCGGGCATCCCTTCTGGGGACATCCCAAGATCACCCTCACACCCCACACTTCGGCACGCACGCTGCGCGACGAGAGCATCGCCCAGATCGCCGGCAAGATCGCGGCGCTCGCGCGCGGCGAGGCCGTGGCCGGCGTGGTGGATGCCGGACGCGGCTACTGACGAATCCCTCACCCAAGGACACCCACCGATGAACCCGAACATCCCCTCCCGCGTCAAGCTTGTGGACGTGGGCCCGCGCGACGGGCTGCAAAATGAGAAGCACCCGGTGCCGGCGGCCGTCAAGATCGAATTGGTACACCGCCTGCAGCAGGCGGGCCTCAAGGAAATCGAGGTCACCAGCTACGTTTCTCCGAAGTGGGTGCCGCAGATGGCCGACAACCACGAGGTCATGCAAGGCATTACACGCATGCCCGGCGTGCGCTATTCGGTACTGACGCCCAACCTGAAAGGCTGGGAGGCGGCCGTGCTCGACAAGCCCGACGAGATCGTGGTCTTCGGCGCCGCCAGCGAGGCCTTCAGCCAGAAGAACATCAACTGCAGCATTGCCGAGAGCATCGAGCGCTTCGCCCCCGTGGTCGAAGCCGCGCGCGCCGCTGGCGTGTATGTGCGTGGCGCCATGAGCTGCACCGTGGGCTGCCCCTACGAGGGCGAGATTGCGCCCGAGCGCGTGCAATACCTGGCCGGGCTCATGAAGGGCATCGGCGTGCAGCACATCGGCGTGGCCGACACCATTGGCGTGGGTACGCCGCGCAAGGTGCAGCGCGCCATCGAGGCAACGCTCAAGCACTACGACCTGAACGACGTGTCCGGCCACTTCCACGACACCTACGGCCAGGCGCTGGCCAACACGCTGGCGGCGCTGGAGCTGGGCGTGTGGCAGTTCGACACGTCCGTGGCCGGCCTGGGCGGCTGTCCCTATGCCAAGGGCGCCACGGGTAACGTGGCCACCGAGGACGTGGTCTACATGCTGCACGGCATGGGCATCGAGACCGGTATCGATCTGGACCAGCTGATCGACGCCGGCGCCTACATCAGCGACTTCCTGGGCCGCAAGCCGCAGTCGCGCGTGGCCGTGGCGGTGCTCACCAAGCGCAAGGGCTGAGCGGCCAGCCGGCGTCAGGCCAACGGCAGAGCCGGCGCTGCCGGGTGCTGCGCCGCGTCCTTGTGCGCCTGCTTGGCCTGGTACATGCGCTGGTCGGCGCAGCGCATCAGCTCCGTCAGCGTGGGGCCGTCCTGCGGGCTGTGCGCAACGCCCGTGCTGCCGCCCACGCACAGTTCCTGGTGCTGGAAGTACACCGGCTGGCAGATAGCCAGCTCCAGATGCTTGACCAGCGCCGTCAGGGCGTCGCCCGCGGGCGCGTGGGCCAGCATGACCACGAACTCGTCGCCGCCCAGCCGGGCCACGATGTCGCCGGACCGCGTGTGCGTCTGCAGCCGTGTGGCAACGGCGCGCAGCACCTCGTCGCCGGCGTCATGGCCATAGGTGTCGTTGATGGGTTTGAAGCGGTCCAGGTCGAGCAGCAGCAGGGCGTGCGTGCCCCCTTCCGACAGTAGTTGCGTTGCGCCCTGGGTCAGCCCCATGCGGTTGGTCAGGCCCGTGAGAGGGTCGGTGGTCGCGGCCTTGGCCAGATGGTCCGCGCGCAGCCGCAGGGCGATCTGGGAGGCGTTCAGGCTGTCGATGCGGGTGCTCAACGCAACGGCGAACACCACCATCTCGGCCGCCACGCCGATCTGCAGGCCGTTGGCGAGCATGAAGGGCGCGTCAATCACCTTCCAGTTGCTCAGCACCACGCCGGCCACCGTGACGAACAGCAGCGCCTGCGCGCCCAGGTACCAGCGCGCGGGCGTGAAGCCTCGGCGCAGCACCAGAATGGCCGCGAGCGACGCGGCCGCGATGCCGGCGCTGGCCAGCAGTTCGTTCTGCGTCTGGGCGATGGCAAATTGCCCGAGCCCGCCGAGCACGGCGGTGAGCGCCGCCAGCAGGCCGATTGCCACCAGCACTCCGTCCATCAAGGGCGTCTGCCGGGTGTCCAGGAAACTGCGCGTGAACAGCGCGCCGAAGAACAGCCACAGGCTGGGCAATACGAAATAGCTGCGCTCCTGCCACCACGGCGCGTCGCCCCACAGGTAATGGGCCGTGTGGCCGTTGAAGGTGGCCAGCGTCAACAGCGCGAAGATGCACTGGCCGACGTAGAAGGTGTACGTGGTGTCGCGGAAGATGCCCACGAGTGTGAGGTTGTAGACCAGCAGTGCGATCAGGATGCCGTAGCAGATGCCGTCGAACAGCCGCTTGTGCTGGCGCCATTGCAGGTATTCGGCCGTGTCCCAGACGGACAGGTCGAAGGACGGCGCCGTCTCGCTGTACAGCCGGGCGTAGACCGTGTAGGTGCCCGGGCCCGGGGGCTGCAGGCGCATGAGGTAGCGCTCGCTGCCCAGGGGCCGCGTGGCGAAGGGCTGCGCCAGGCCCGTATGCACTGGCGGCGCAAGCGCCGTACCCGACGCATCGAACGGGCCGTAGAACCGCACGTCCTGCAAAGACGTGGTCTGGGTGGCCAGCACCCAGTCGCCGCTGGCCGCGCGCTGCTCCAGGACCACTTTGAACCAGTGGTAGGCCGGTGTGGCCCCGCGCAGCGGCATGCGGGGGGCGGGCCGAAGCGCGCATCGGTAGCCGCTGCGCGCACATCGTCGATGGTGAGGGTGCCCAGGTCGTCCACGAGCCACAAAAGCTGGCCGGTGCTTCCCAGCGATAGGCCCTTGCGGTGATCGTCCAGCACCGCAGGGGCGCCACCGGCCCAGGCCAGTTTGCCGACGAGAAGCCACAAGAGCAGGCAGGCGCGAAGCAGGTTCATGGACAATGGATGGCAGCCATCACACTGTAACCCCGCCTGGGGCTTGTGGTTGCGCCGAGGCACTCCGCATCCGTGCGTGCGCTTCGCCGTCCCAGGCCCCGGATTGCCCTGTTATGCACGCATTACCTGAAAGCACCCAGCGGGTGGCTGCCGAGTTGCAGCGCCTGCGCCACCCCCACGCGCCGCGCATGCTTGACGACGCCGCGCGCACCGCGCAGCAGGCGGCTGACGGGCTGGGCGTGGCGCTGGGGCAGATCGCCAAGAGCATCATCTTCCGGCGCAAGAGCGATGACGCGGCCGTGCTGGTCGTTACCTCCGGCGACCGGCGCGTGGACGAGAAGAAGGTCGACGCCCTCGTGGGCAAGACGGGCCGCGCCGACGCGGAATTCGTCAAGGCCAAGACCGGATTCGCCATCGGCGGCGTCTCGCCCGTGGCCCATTCCACCACGCCTGTCACCCTCATCGACCGCGAGCTGTTCCGCTTCGATGTGATCTGGGCTGCCGCCGGCCATCCCCACGGTGTGTTCCAGTTGAGCCCGCACGATCTGCAGCGGCTCACCGGTGCCCCGGTGGCCGACGTGGTGCAGGAGGTCAGCGCATGAGCGACGCCGCAGTGAATGCTTCTGAATTGATAGCTGCTCGCGCTTGTGAAATAAGCGCTAGAGGCCAATTTGGCTTAAATTCCCAGGAGCCGGTTCCGTCGCCCTGCGTGTCGGTCTGCCGCATGACGGCCGACCGCAGCCACTGCGAGGGGTGCTTCCGTACGATCGACGAGATCCGCGCCTGGTCGCAAGCCGATGGCGCCGCGCGCCGCGCGATCTGGACCGCCGCATTGCAACGCGCGGGGGTGGACCTTCCCGAAGAGCTGGAGCCACTGGCATGAAGCACATCACGTTCTACCTGGATTTCGTCTCGCCGTACGCGTGGCTGGCCTTCGAGCGGCTGCCGCAGGTACTGGAGGGGCTGAACTACCACCTGCACTACAAGCCGGTGTTGTTGGGCGCGCTGCTGCAGCAGCATGCCAACCCCGGGCCGGCCGGCGTGCCGCCCAAGCGCGACTGGACGTACCGGCACGCCACCTGGCTGGGCCATACGCTGGGCTGCGGTCTGGACATGCCGGCGCGCCACCCCTTCAATCCGCTGCCGTTGCTGCGCCAGGCGCTGGCGTGCAGCGACGATGGCACGGTCAACCGCTATGTCGCCGGCACCGTGCTGCGGCATGTCTGGCTGGGCGGGCAGGATGCGCTGGACCCCGCGCGCCTGGACGTGCTGGCGCAGGCCCTGGCAGAGCAGTTGCGGCCCGACGCCGAAGGCGCGGGCGCCCTGCCCAAGGCCCTGCTGCGCGCCAACACGGACGAGGCGTCGGCCCGTGGCGTGTTTGGCGTGCCGGCCTTTGAGGTGGATGGGCGCCTGTTCTGGGGGCTCGACAGCCTGCCCATGTTGCGCGCCTACCTGGACGGCGACGCGTGGTTTGACGGGCCGGCATGGGATGCGGCCCCCGCGGTGCCATCGGGCCTGCCTTCCGTGCGCTGAAGCGCATTCCTCGGCGGCGGCCGACGGGGCCGCGGCAGGCGTTCCAGGGCGCCGCAGACAGCGTTCTGCGGCGCCTTTTTGCATGGGGCCGTGCCCAGCACTGTGCGGCGGGCGTGGGTTTGTCATGCGTCAAGGGTTTGTCCTAGGGAGGGCAAACCCTGGCGAAAAACTGCGGGGTTACCCGTGTCTGGTGCCGTGCGCGGGACTCACCGCAGCCTCGCGCAGTCCAATTTTTCGCATCAAGAAAAACGATCTGCGGGTTGCCACGGAGTTTGTCAGATGGCCGTAAGACTGGGGTGGCGGCAGCGTTTGGCGCATGTCAGCTTTCGGTCAGATGGCGGCCCGATATTGCGTCGCAAGCACCGCAGAGTGCTTCAGATCGTCGGTTTTTCGCGCTTTCTTACGCGCATTTTCGATTCCATCCCAATAAGCAGGAGACAGCATTCATGGCTACCAGCACTGCATACGCCGGCCGCCCCGGCGCTGCCGCCCGACCGATGTCGGCGGAAGAAAAGAAGGTGATCTTCGCCTCGTCCCTCGGCACCGTGTTCGAGTGGTACGACTTCTACCTCTACGGCTCGCTCGCGGCCATCATTGCCAAGCAGTTCTTCAGCGGGCTGGATGCTGGCGCGGCGTTCATCTTCGCGCTGCTGGCCTTCGCGGCCGGCTTCCTGGTGCGCCCGTTCGGCGCGCTGGTGTTCGGCCGCCTGGGCGACATGATCGGGCGCAAGTACACCTTCCTGGTGACCATCCTGATCATGGGCATCTCGACCTTCATCGTCGGCATCCTGCCCACCTACGCCAGCATCGGCATCGCGGCACCGGTCATCCTGATCGCGCTGCGCATGCTGCAAGGCCTGGCGCTGGGCGGTGAATACGGCGGTGCGGCCACCTACGTGGCCGAGCACGCCCCGCACGGCCGCCGTGGTGCCTACACCTCGTGGATCCAGACCACGGCCACGCTGGGCCTGTTCCTGTCGCTGCTGGTCATCCTGGGCACGCGCACCGCCATGGGCGAGGCGGCGTTCAACGACTGGGGCTGGCGCATTCCGTTCCTGGTGTCGATCCTGCTGCTGGGCATCTCGGTGTGGATCCGCTTGTCGCTGTCCGAGTCGCCGGCCTTCCAGAAGATGAAGGCCGAGGGCAAGACCTCCAAGGCGCCCCTGTCCGAATCGTTCGGCCAGTGGAAGAACCTGAAGATCGTGATCCTGGCGCTGGTGGGCCTGACGGCTGGTCAGGCCGTGGTCTGGTACACCGGCCAGTTCTACGCGCTGTTCTTCCTGACGCAGCAACTCAAGGTGGACGCCGTCACGGCCAACCTGATGATCGCCGCGGCCCTGCTGATCGGCACCCCGTTCTTCGTGGTGTTCGGCTCGCTGTCCGACAAGATCGGCCGCAAGCCCATCATCATGCTGGGTTGCGTGCTGGCCGTGCTGACCTACTTCCCGGCCTTCAAGATGCTGACGGAAGCCGCCAACCCCGACCTGGCCAAGGCCCAGGCGACAGCGGGTGTCGTGGTGATCGCCGATCCCGCCACCTGCTCGTTCCAGGGCAACCCCGTGGCACGCGAGATCGACTTCAAGAGCTCCTGCGACATCGCCAAGCGCTACCTGGTGCAGAACTCGGTGAGCTATGAGAACGTGGCCGGCCCCGCGGGCTCGCCCGCGGTCGTGAAGATCGGCGAAAAGACCATCACCGCGCCCACCGGCAACGTGGTCAACCACAAGTTCGACGAGGCAAGCGTGAAGGCCATCGCCGCCTTCAAGAAGGAGATGGCCGAAGACCTGAAGCTCGCCGGCTACCCCTCCAAGGCCGATCCCGCCAAGATGAACAAGGTGATGATGATCGTCATCCTGACGTATCTGGTGATCCTGGTGACCATGGTGTACGGCCCCATCGCGGCCATGCTGGTGGAACTGTTCCCCACGCGCATCCGCTATACCTCCATGAGCCTGCCGTACCACATTGGCAATGGCTGGTTCGGCGGCCTGCTGCCCACGACATCGTTCGCCATCGTGGCGTCCACCGGCAATATGTATAACGGCTTGTGGTACCCCATCATCATCGCCGGCATGACGGCAGTGATCGGCACGCTGTTCATCCGCGAAACCAAGGACGTGGACATCTACGCCAACGACTGACCTCGTTCCGCTCTTTTGTCAGGGTTTTCCCTGGCTGAGCCCTGCCGCCACACCTTTGCCTGTGCGAAAGTGTGGCGGCAATACGTCAGGGGTATTACAGGCGGGACTTTCCTCTGTGTTGGCCCAGATGGTTACACCTAGAATTTGCGCCGTAGCTGCACATTGTGCTAATCGGCTCCCTGCGGGCGGCGAGCTGTGCCTACCACAACTGATGGACACAAGCATTCAAGGAACTCAAATGCAAAAACCAAGTCGTTTGCTGCTCGCTACCCTGGCTCTGCTGGGTACTTCCGCTGTTTTCGCGCAAAGCAGCGTGACCCTGTACGGCCGCGTGAACACGTCGGTGGAACGCCAGAAGGTCGGCGGTACCAGCAACACCGTCATGCAGAACAACGCCTCGCGCTTCGGCTTCAAGGGCACTGAGGACCTGGGCGGCGGCCTGAAGGCCGGCTTCCAGCTGGAAAGCGGCTTCAACTCCGATACCGGCACGGGCTCGGGCTGGACCCACCCCACTACCGGCATGACCTTCGCCCGCCAGAGCGAAGTGAACCTGTCCGGCGGCTTCGGCATGATCCGCCTGGGCAACTTCATGCCCGAGTCGTACTACGCTACGGCCGACTACGTGAGCATGCACAACCATGACACGGGCACGTCTTCGGACGCTCTGTACTACGATCCCGTGTGGTTCGGCGGCCTGAGCACCACCAACAAGATCGGCTATCGCACGCCCAGCTTCGGTGGGCTGACGGTGGACGCTTCCGTCTCGTTGCATGAGAAAAACGCTGCCATTCCGCAAAAGAATGGCTATGACCTGGCTGCCAACTACAACATCGGCGCGCTGAACCTGGGCGCCGGCTACAGCCAAGTGGACAGCAATCGCCAGCTGGGCCTGCGCGCGTTGTACACCTTCGGCCAGTTCGTCGTGGGTGGCTACTACCAGCGTAACAAGGACGACAACCAGCTCCTCGCCACGGGCGCAGGCAACCGCAACAACTTCCGCCTGGCGGGCGCCTACATGATGGGTGCTTCCGAGTTCCACGTGAACGTGGGCCGCGCTGGCAAGTGGAGCGACATTGCCGACAGCTCCGCTACGCAGTGGACCCTGGGCTACAACTACAACTTCAGCAAGCGCACCAAGGTGTACGCTTTCTACACGAAGGTGGACAACAAGGCAGGTGCTACCTACATGACGGGCGCCGCTGGCCAGGACTTCAGCTCGCTGGCGCTGGGCGTTCGCCACAACTTCTGATGCACCGGCAGCGTAAGCTGCATGCAATGCAAGCCTGATTCAATGGAGTCGGGCTTGCGATCAGACAGGCCTCACACGATGGTGTGAGGCTTTTTTATTGGTGCCGCCCTTTTCCGTCGACAACAATTTTCAGGAGATGAGCATGTGGAAGATCGTGGTGGGTTTCGTGGTGTTCGCAGTGATCATGCTGTTCGTGATCATGAAGGCAGGAGACCAGGTGGACATGAGCGGTGAAAAGCATGGGGTGGAAGCGACGCACGTGCCCGAGTCCGCAGCTGCTCCCGCGTCCGGCGCCAGCGCAGCGCAGTGAACCGGCCCCACCCATCCAAAACGCGGAGCCAGGCTCCGCGTTTTGGATGGGGCGGTGGACTCCGCCGCCTTGGCGTTACGGCCCGCTCAGCGCTGGAACCGGCCGTCCGCTCCGATGATGGACAGGTCGGCGAAGTCCAGCCCCGAGTGTTCCTTTGCGCTGTAGGAAAGCTCCAGGCCCCCCAGGTCGAATTTGCTCAGGCTTTCCAGGGCCGCGTGCAGCCGTGCACGGTCCGGCTTGGGGCCGGCGCGGCGCAGGCCCTCGGCCAGCACCTTGGCGTTCATGAAGCCCTCGACCATGGCCGGAGTGAGTTCCTTCAGCCCTTGCGCCTTCGCCAATTCCAGGGCTTCTTTGATCACCGGGTAGTTCAGCGACCGCTCGGACGGAAAGACCTGCGTGACGATGACGCCGCGGGCCTGGTCGCCCAGCGCCTTGGTGAAGCCCCCCGACGCATTGTTTGACAGCGTGACGATCTGCCCGCCCACGCCGGCCGCGCGCAGTGCCTTGATGCCGTCCACGACCGCCGCGCCGGTGCCGATGAAGATGACGGCCTGGGGATCCTGCGCACGCACGCGCGGGGCGATGGCTGAGAAGTCTGGCTTCGCCCGGTCGAACTTCTCCACGAACAAGGCGGGCAGCTTGTTGTTCTGCAGGCCCTTTTGCGCACCGGCCAGGCCGTCCTGGCCGAAGGCGTCGTCCACATGCACGATGCCGATGCGCTGAACTCCCAGCAGCGCAAGGTGGGCGATGGCTTTCTCCACCTCGCGCTGGTAGGGCGCGCGGACGTTGAAGATATTGCGGGAAACGGGCTGGTGCAGCGCCATGGCGCCCGTGGAGGGCCCCACCAGCGGCACGCCGTACTTGTCCAGCAGCGCAACAATGCCCTGGGTGTGGGGTGTGCCGCGCGTCATGAACAGTGCCAGCACACCCTTGTCCTCGATGAGCGTGCGGGCGTTGTCCTGCGTCAGCTTGGGGTCGAACTTGTCGTCGAGCGCGACGAGTTCGATCTTCTGCCCGTTCACGCCGCCGCGGGCGTTGACATGGTCCAGGTACAGCGACGCGCCCAGCATCGATTCCTTGACGGTTGCCGCCGCGGACCCGGTGATGCCGACGGTCTGACCCACGAGCAACTGCGCGTGGGCCAATGATGAGGCCGCACTGACCACCGCAAGGGCGCACGCTGCGCCCCACTTTTTCCAATGTGTCTTCATGAGGTGTCTCTTCCCTGTGTATTTGCGCGTGAGTGCGAGCAGGGGCGAGTGTATCGGCGGCAGCCTACGCTGGAATGACGTGCCGCAGACGCCGCGCGATCACCCAGGCGGCGTCTGACCTCATGAAAGGGGTTTCAGCGGCGGAACTTGCCGTCCGTGCCGATGATGGAAAGATCGGCGAAATCCAGGCCCGTGTGATCGTCGGGGCCGTAGGAGATGTCCAGCCCGCCCAGATCGAACTTCTGGATGGATTCCAGGGCCGTCTGAATCTTCTCGCGCGACGGCTTCGGGCCGGCGCGGCGCAGGCCTTCGACCAGCACCTTGGCGGCGGCAAAACCTTCGAGCATGGCCGGGCTGACCTCGGTCATTCCCTTGGCCTTGGCCAGGTCGATGGCTTCCTTGACCAGCGGGAAGGTCAGGCTGCGCTCGTTCGGGTAGACCTGCGTGACGATCACGCCGCGGGCATTTTCGCCCAGGCTCTTGATGAAGCCGCCCGAGGCATTGTTGGACAGCGTGACCACCTGTGCCGTGGAGCCCGCCTGGCGCAGCGCGTTGTAGCCATCCACCACCGACGTGCCCGAGGCGACCATCAGGACGGCCTGGGCCTGCGCCTGGGAGATCTTGGCCACCAGCGGGGTGAAGTCCGGCTTGGCGCGATTGAACTTCTCCAGCACCACGGGCTGCAGCTTGGCCTGGGCCAGGCCTTTCTGCGCGCCCGTCACGCCATCGGCGCCGAAGCTGTCGTCCGCATACAGCACGGCGATGCGCGTGATGCCCATCGAGGCCAGGTGGGTCATGGCCTTCTCGGCCTCGCGCTGGTAGGTGGCGCGCACGTTGAAGATGTGCTTGCGCACCGGCTGGTGCAGCACCATGGCGCCCGTGGACGGGCCCACCAGGGCCACGCCATGCTTGTCCAGGTGCGGGATCATGGATTCGGTGTGGGGCGTGCCGCGCGTGAGGAACATGACATGCACGTTCTTGTCCTCGATCAGCGTGCGCGCGTTCTCGCCGGCGGTTTTGGGGTCGAACTTGTCGTCCATCGAGATCAGTTCGATCTTCTGCCCGTGCACGCCGCCCTTGCCATTGACCGCGTCCAGGAACAGCTTGGCGCCCTGCGTGGTCTCCTGCACCCCTGCGGCCACCTGGCCGGAGAACCCGGCCGTTTGCCCCACCAGGATCTGTGCATGGCTTGCGCCCAGCGTTGCGCCCAGGACCAGGGCGGCCCCCCATTTATGCCATGGCTGCATGGCGTCTCCTCTCTTTGGTTGTTGGTGCGGCGCAGTCTAACGGATAGGGCCGGATGCGCCATCACCTGCGTGACCGGCTGTGGTGTGGTGTCCACCCGGTCGATGCGGAATCCGGCTCGTCCCTAGAATGTTCCGCCTCATTGCAGAAAGACCCGCTCATGACCCAGGGACTGATCCGTATCCACGGCGCGCGCCAGCACAACCTCAAGAACATCGACCTGGACATCCGCACGGGCGAGCTCACCGTGGTCACCGGTCCCAGCGGCTCCGGCAAGTCCAGCCTGGTGTTCGACACGCTGTATGCCGAGGGCCAGCGCCGCTACGTGGAGACCTTCAGCGCCTACGCGCGCCAGTTCCTGGACCGCATGGACAAGCCCGCCGTGGACAAGGTGGAGGGCGTGCCCCCGGCCATCGCCATCGACCAGACCAACCCGGTGCGCTCGTCGCGCTCCACCGTGGGCACGATGACCGAGCTGAACGACCACCTCAAGCTGCTGTTCGCGCGCGCCGGCCAACTCTTCGACCGCGAGACGGCGCTGCCTGTGCGCCACGATTCGCCGGACACCATCCATGCCGAGTTGCAGCGGCGCTGCGCGGCGGAGGACGACCCGCGCATCGTGCTCACTTTTCCCGTGGAACTGCCCGCGGGCACCACCGCGGAACAGCTGGAGCAATGGCTGTCGGCCAGCGGCTTCACCAAGGTGCAGGCCGAGCGCGAGGTGGCCACGCCCACCGGCCCGCGCAAGCTGCTGGACGTGGTGGCCGACCGCTTCCGCATGGGCAACGTGGAGCGCGCGCGCGCGGTCGAGGCGATCGAGGTCGCGCTCAAGCGCGGCGGGGGGCGGCTCAACGTCTATCGCCTGCGGGACGATGGCGAAGCGGACCTGTGGCGCTTCTCCACCGGCCTGCATTGCCCCGAGAGCGACCTGCGCTACGCCGAACCCATCGCGTCCATGTTCTCGTTCAACTCCGCCGTGGGCGCCTGCGACACCTGCCGGGGCTTCGGCCGCGTGATCGGCGTGGACTACGGCCTGGTCATTCCCAACGACAAGCTCACGCTGCGCGCCGGTGCGATCAAGACCATCCAGACCCCCGCCTGGAAAGAAGCGCAGGACGACCTCATGCGCCACGCCGAGGCCGCCGGTATCCCGCGCGACACACCCTGGTACAAGCTCACCGCGGAGCAAAAGCACTGGGTGATCGAAGGCACACCCGGCTTCAAGAACGGCAACTGGAACAAGCAGTGGTACGGCATCCGCCGCTTCTTCGAGTACCTGGAGAGCAAGGCCTACAAGATGCACATCCGCGTGCTGCTGTCCAAGTACCGCAGCTACACGCCATGCCCGGTGTGCGCCGGCGCGCGCCTGAAGACCGAGAGCCTGCTGTGGCGGCTGGGCAGCAAGGAGGACGCCGATGCCGTGCTCGACCCCGCGCAGCGCTTCCTGCCGCAGGGCGTGGCCTGGACGCGCGCGCAGCTGGAGGCGCTGCCCGGCCTGTGCCTGCACGACCTGATGTTGTTGCCCATCGACCGCCTGCGGCGCTTCTTCGCGCGCATGGCGCGTGTGCAGAATGCTCCTGTTTCAATAGCTGGTGACGCTCTACAGGTAAGCGCTACAGTCCAAAACGACTCTCAGGCTGGCGATCGTCAGGCGCTGCAGCTGCTGCATGACGAGATCGCCACGCGCCTCAAGTACCTGTGCGACGTGGGCATCGGCTACCTCACGCTGGACCGGCAAAGCCGCACGCTGTCGGGTGGCGAGGTGCAGCGCATCAACCTCACCACGGCGTTGGGCACCTCGCTGGTGAACACGCTGTTCGTGCTGGACGAGCCCAGCATCGGCCTGCACCCGCGCGACATGCACCGCATCACCGAGGCCATGCTGCGCCTGCGCGACGCGGGCAACACGCTGGTGGTGGTGGAGCACGACCCCGCCGTGATGCTCGCGGCCGACCGTGTCCTCGACTTCGGCCCGGGTCCCGGCGAGCGCGGCGGGCAGATCGTGTTCGACGGCACGGTGGGCGAACTGCGCCGCGCGCCCACGCTGACCGGCCAGTACCTCGGCGGGCACAAACAGATCGGCACCGGGCTCAAGCGCCTGGTGACGGATGCCACGCCGCGCCTGGTGCTGGAGGGTGCGCGCGAGCACAACCTGCGCGATGTGAACGTGGAGTTCCCGCTGCAGCGCCTGGTCACCATCACCGGCGTGTCGGGCTCGGGCAAGTCCACGCTGATCCAGGACGTGCTGGCGCCCGCGCTCATGCGCCACTTCGGCAAGGCCACGGAGACGCCCGGCGCGCATGAGCGCCTGCTGGGCGCCGACCACCTGAGCGACGTGGTGTTCGTGGACCAGTCGCCCATTGGCAAGACGGCGCGCTCCAACCCCGTGAGCTATGTGGGTGCGTGGGATGCCATCCGCGAGCTGTTCGCTGTGGCGCCGCTGGCCCGGGAGCGCGGCTACACCGCGGCCAAGTTCAGCTTCAATTCGGGCGACGGGCGCTGCCCGACCTGCGGCGGCTCGGGTTTCGAGCATGTGGAGATGCAGTTCCTGTCGGATGTGTACCTGCGCTGCCCCGACTGCGACGGCAAGCGCTACCGGCCCGAGATCCTGGAGGTGCGCATCGAACGCGGTGGCAGGCTGCTCAACGTGGCGGACGCGCTGGACCTCACCGTGCACGAGGCAGCAGAACTGTTTGCGAAAGACCGCGAGGTGATCCGCGCGCTGCAGCCCATCGTGGACGTGGGGCTGGAGTACGTGAAGCTGGGCCAGCCCGTGCCCACGCTGAGCGGTGGCGAGGCGCAGCGCTTGAAGCTCGCCGGCTTCCTGGCCGAGGCGGCCCGGAGCCAGGCCAAGTCGCGCCAGCCGCTGGCCCGCAAGGGCACGCTGTTCCTGTTCGACGAGCCCACCACCGGCCTGCACTTCGACGACATCGCCAAGCTCATGCGCGCGCTGCGCAAGCTGCTGGACGCGGGGCACTCGCTCATCGTCATCGAGCACAACCTGGACGTGATCCGCGCCAGCGACTGGCTCATCGACCTGGGGCCTGAAGGCGGCGACGCCGGCGGCCAGGTGGTGGCCGAGGGCGCACCCGAGGAGGTGCGCCAGCACCCCACGTCGCACACCGCGCAGGCGCTGCGCGAGTACGAACTGGCGCTGGGCGAGGGCGGCCATTCGGTGCACGAGCAGCAGGCGGTGCTACGAAAAGAGAAGCTGCTCGCGCTGGATGGAAAAGCGCCAGAGGCCAAAAACGCCATAGAGATCGTGAACGCGCGCGAGCACAACCTGCGGCACCTCACGCTGGACATTCCGCGCGGCCGGTTCAACGTGATCACCGGCGTGAGCGGCTCGGGCAAGTCCACGCTGGCGTTCGACATCCTGTTCAACGAAGGCCAGCGCCGCTACCTGGAGAGCCTGAACGCCTACGCCCGCAGCATCGTGCAGCCGGCCGGGCGGCCCGAGGTGGACGCGGTGTACGGCATACCGCCCACCGTGGCCATCGAGCAGCGCCTGTCGCGCGGCGGGCGCAAGAGCACCGTGGGCACGACCACCGAGGTGTGGCACTTTCTTCGCCTGCTGTATGTGAAGCTGGGCGTGCAGCACTGCGTGCACGACGGCGCGGCGGTGCAGCCACAGACGGCCGAGAGCATCGCCGCGCAACTGCTGCGCGACTACCGCGGCCAGCACATCGGCCTGCTGGCGCCGCTGGTGGTGAACCGCAAGGGCGTCTATACCGAACTGGCCGACTGGGCGCGCCCGCGTGGCTACACCCACCTGCGCGTGGACGGCCACTTCCTGCCGACCGCGGGTTTTCCGCGCATCGACCGCTTCAAGGAGCACACCATCGAGCTGCCCGTGGCCAGCGTGGACGTGTCGCCGGAGCATGAAGACACGCTGCGCACGCAACTGTCCAAGGCGCTGGAGCTGGGCAAGGGCGTGGTGCATGTGCTGAGCGGCCTGGACGGCCTGCAGCAGGCGCTGCAGGACGGAGCGCCCACGGCGCACATCGGGCGGTTGCAGGTGTTTTCCACCAAGCGCGCCTGCCCCGTGTGCGCCACCAGCTATGCCGAGCTTCAGCCTTCCCTGTTCTCCTACAACAGCAAGCATGGCTGGTGCCCCGACTGCGTGGGCACGGGCGTCAAGCTCACATCGGCGCAGCGCAAGGTGTTGGACGACTCCGTGCAGTCGGAGGACAACCGCGGCCGCGAGCAAACCTTTGCCGAGCCCGAAGTGGAGGACGTGGCCGACGCCGCCTGTCCCACCTGCCAGGGCACGCGCCTGAACCCGGTGGCGCGCGCCGTGCGGTTCGCCGGCACGCCGATCACCGAGGTGGCGCGCCTGTCGGTGGCCGAGGTGCGGCAGTGGATCGCCGGGCTGCAGCTGTCGGGGCGCGAGGCGGAGATTGCGCGCGACCTTGTGCCCGAGATCCAGAGCCGGCTGGAATTCCTGGAGGAAGTCGGGCTGTCCTACCTCACGCTGGACCGCGGCGCGCCCACGCTCAGCGGCGGCGAGGCGCAGCGCATCCGCCTGGCGGCGCAGCTGGGCAGCAACCTGCAGGGCGTGTGCTATGTGCTGGACGAGCCGACCATCGGCCTGCACGCGCGCGACAACCAGATCCTGCTGAACGCCCTGCACAAGCTCGGCGACAAGGGCAACACCCTGGTGGTGGTGGAGCACGACGAGGACACCATCCGCCGCGCCGACCACATCATCGACATCGGCCCCAGCGCGGGCAAGCGCGGCGGGCGCCTGGTGGCCCAGGGCACGGTGGCCGACGTGCAGGCGGCTGCGGACTCGCAGACCGGCCGCTACCTGCTGCATGCCATGCGCCACCCGCTGCAGGCGCGTCGCCCGGTGGATGCTATTGAAAAAGTAGCTGGTGGCGCACATCCGGCGGGCGCTGGAGGCCAAAACGATGCGGAACCCCTGCGCTGGCTCACCGTGCACGGCGCGCACCTGCACAACCTGCAGCAGGTCACTGCACGCGTGCCGCTGCAGCGGCTGGTGGCCGTCACGGGCGTGAGCGGCTCGGGCAAGTCCACGCTGGCACGCGACGTGCTGCTGGCCAACGTGGCGGCCTGGGTGGGCCAGCGCGCCACCAAGGCCGGGCGCGACGCCATGGATGCGGGCAAGGCGCCGCCGCTGGCCGGCTGCACCGGCCTGTCGGGCTTCGAGACCATCGACCGCGTGCTGGAGGTGGACCAGACGCCCATCGGCAAGACGCCGCGCAGCTGCCCCGCCACCTACATCGGCTTCTGGGACACCATCCGCAAGCTGTTCGCCGAGACCCTGGAGGCCAAGGCGCGCGGCTATGCTCCCGGGCGCTTCAGCTTCAACACCGGCGAGGGGCGCTGCCCGGCCTGCGAAGGGCAGGGCGTGCGCACCATCGAGATGAGCTTCCTGCCCGATGTGAAGGTGCCCTGCGAGGTCTGCCACGGCGCGCGCTTCAACCCCGAGACGCTGGCCGTCACCTGGCGCGGCAAGAGCATCGGCGATGTGCTGCAGATGGAGGTGGACGAGGCCGTGGAGTTCTTCGCCAGCATGCCCGGCATCGCGCACCCACTGCAGCTCTTGAAGGACGTGGGCCTGGGCTACCTCACACTGGGCCAGCCCAGCCCCACGCTCAGCGGCGGCGAGGCACAGCGCATCAAGCTGGTGACCGAGCTCACCAAGGTGCGCGACGACGTAGGCCGGCGCGGGCAGAAAAGCCCGCACACGCTCTACGTGCTGGATGAGCCCACCGTGGGCCTGCACATGGCCGACGTGCACAAGCTCATCCAGGTGCTGCACCGCCTGGTGAACGGCGGCCACAGCGTGGTCGTGATCGAGCACGACCTGGACGTGATTGCCGAGGCCGACTGGATCATTGACCTGGGCCCCGAAGGCGGCAAGGAGGGCGGGCGCATCGTGGCCGCGGCCACGCCGGAGGACGTGGTGCGCCAGGGCACGCACACCGGCAAGGCGCTGGCACCGGTGTTGGCACGCTGACCGGGCCGCGGGGGCTTTTCCTACAGGGGGCGGCGTGCGTGGCTCACACGCCGCCCCCGGGCGCGCTTTCTAGGATCGAACCCATGTTGCCAGCACGCGTTGCTGGCGGTGTTCAACCCCCAACAGCACACAGCGCCATGAATTCCTTTGTCAGAACCTCCTGCGCCGCGGCGGTGGCCGCCGCCACTGCCCTTCTTCTCAGCGCCTGCGGCGGAGGCAACGACGACGATCCCACGCCCAGCGACCAACTGGGCGTGCTGACCGTCACCGGCTCCACCGTGGACGGCCTCAACGGGGTGTATGGCGACGGCAACATCAACCTCACCGATGTGGACAAGAAGAACCCCATCGGCTCCTATCCCGAGGTGTGCACCTTCCGCTTCGACGGTGCCAACCGCGTGGGCGGCAGCGGCCAGGCGTTTGGCGACATCCGCTACCGGCCCGATGCCACATCGGTGTACGAGGCCTTCTTCACCTTCATGGACCGCGAGTTCCGCGCCGACGACGGCTGGAGCGACGTGGCCGTGGTGCGCGACACCGATCGCATCCGCCTGGTCAACAAGACGCTGACGGCCACCGACGGCTCGGGCGCCCGGGTGACGGTATCAGGCGTGATCCCCATGCGGCCCAACCGCCCGCCGGGCTGCTGAGCACCGCTTCCTTCCGCTCTTTCACGGCTCTCTTTTGCTTACCCCTCGCCCCTACTACGGGGTTTGCCCCGGCCCGCTACGGCGCCGGGGCTCTTTTTTGCGCGTGTTGCGCACGTAGTGGATGGGACAATGCGGTCCATGACCGCCACCACCGACACCCTCACGATCACCCGCCCCGACGACTGGCACCTGCACGTGCGCGACGGGGAGCCGCTGCGCACCGTGGTGCCGCACACGGCCGCGCAGTTCGGCCGCGCCATCATCATGCCCAACCTGCGACCGCCGGTGACCACGGCGCAGCAGGCCGCTGAGTACAAGCAGCGCATCCTCGCCGCCGTCCCGGAGGGGGTGGCCTTCGAGCCGTTGATGACGCTCTACCTCACCGACAACCTGCCGCCCGACGAGATCGCGCGCGCCAGGGATGCGGGCGTGGTCGCCGCCAAGCTCTACCCCGCAGGCGCCACCACCAACAGCGACGCGGGCGTGACCGATCTGCGCAAGACCTACAAGACGCTGGAGGCCATGCAGGAGGCGGGTCTGCTGCTGCTGGTGCATGGCGAGGTGACCAGCAGCGACATCGACCTGTTCGACCGCGAGGCGGTGTTCATCGAGCAGCAACTCATTCCGCTGCGCCGCGACTTCCCCGAACTGAAGATCGTCTTCGAGCACATCACCACGAAAGAGGCGGCGCAGTACGTGCAGGAGGCTGGCCGCCTTACGGCCGCCACCATCACCGCGCACCACCTGCTGTACAACCGCAACGCCATCTTCACCGGCGGCATCCGCCCGCACTACTACTGCCTGCCCGTGCTCAAGCGCGAGGTGCACCGCCAGGCGCTGGTGCAAGCGGCCACCAGCGGCAGCGACAAGTTCTTCCTGGGCACCGACAGCGCGCCGCACCCCGCGCACCTGAAGGAGCATGCCACCGGCTGCGCGGGCTGCTATACCGCGCACGCCGCCATCGAGATGTACGCCGAGGCCTTCGACAACGCGGGCGCGCTGGACAAGTTGGAAGGCTTTGCCAGCTTCCACGGCCCGGCGTTCTACGGTCTGCCGCGCAACACGGGCACGGTCACGCTGCGCCGCGAGAGCTGGACGCCGCCCGACAGCTTCGCCTTCGGCGAAGCCGCGCTCAAGCCGCTGCGCGCGGGCGAGGCGCTGCCCTGGCGCCTGGTGGCATAAAAAGCGTCACAACCCACACAGGGGGAGGTCACCCATGGCGGAACGCCAATTGCGCATTGCGCTGCTGATCGACGCCGACAACGCGCCGGCCGACAAGATCGACGAGATCCTCACCGAACTGTCCACGCTGGGCGAGATCAACGTGCGCCGCGCCTACGGCAACTGGACCAAGTCCGGCCTGGGCGGCTGGCAGCAGCGGCTGCTGGAGTTCGCCATCCGACCGATCCAGCAGTTCGACTACTCCAAGCGCAAGAACGCCACCGACATGGCGATGACGGTGGACGCGATGGAACTGCTCTATTCAGAGCGGCCCGACGCGTTCGGCCTCGTGTCGTCCGACGCTGACTTCACCCCCTTGGTCATGCACCTGCGGGCCAAGGGCTCGGCGGTGTACGGCTTTGGCGCCGCGCAGACGCCCAAGCCTTTCGTGAATGCCTGCTCGCGTTTCCTGTACCTGGAGTCGCTGGTCAGCGAGGAAGACGCCGAGGGCGCACCCCTGCCGGCGCAGCCCGAGGCCACGGCCGCGCCCGCGCAACCCGCCCCCGCCAAGACCGAGGATGTGCCCGCCCCCGGCGTGCCGCTGTGCCCCGCCACGCTGCGCGTGCCCACGGCCCAACTGCGCCAGGACACGCGCCTCATGAACCTGCTGCGTGATGCCGTGCAGGCGTGCGCGGACGAAACCGGCTGGGCCCGCGTGGGCGCGGTGGGCACACAGATTGGCAACAAGACCTCGTTCGATGCCCGCAACTACGGTTATGCCTCACTGTCCAAGCTGCTGGCGGCCACGCAGGCCTTCGAGTTCCGCGACGAGGGCACCTCGCGCGTGGCCGTGCGCGACAAGCGCGCGGCGCGTGCTCCGGCCCCGCCCGCCGGTGGGCCGGCCAGCACGTGAGCGAACCCTCCGCCGCGCAGGCGTTGGCGGCCATCGACTGGCAACGCCCCTGGCTTGCGCCGCTGGCGGTTCTGGGGCCACAGGTGGCGGCGCGCGTGCGGGCCGGCGCCTGCGTGGCCGACGCGCTCAACGCTGCCATGGACTGCGCGGGGCTGGCGCCGGGTATTCGCTTCGCGCCGCAGCAGGCACTCCCAGTGGGCGAGGCCTATGAGCAGTTCGTCCATGGCCAGCGCCGCGTGCCCACGCGCGACAACCTGCATGACTTCTTCAACGGCCTGATCTGGCTGCACTACCCGGCTACCAAGCGGCGTCTCAACGACTTGCAGGCCCGCGCCATCGCTGCGCAGGGCGTGGGCGCGGTGCGCGGGCCGCTGCGTGACGCGGTCACGGTGTTCGACGAGAACGGCGCCGTGCTGCTGGCGCCGCAACCTCTGCACGAAGCCCTGGCCGCGCGCGAGTGGCGCCGGCTGTGCGTGGAACTGCGCCCGCTGTGGCGGCAGGCGCGGCTGCTGGTCCTGGGCCATGCCCTGCTGGAAAAGCTGGTTTCACCCCGAAAATCGATCACAGCGCACGTCTATCAAGCGCAGGCAGCTATCAAAAACGAAGCAATGGCGGACCAGGCGCTGGCGCGAGACCTCAGCGCGCCATGGCTCGCGGCCAAGCCGTTCAATCCCCTGCCGATTCTGGGTGTGCCGGGCTGGTGGCCCGAGAACGAGAACTTTTGCTTCTATGATGACTCCCTCGTTTTCCGCAGCGCGCGCGTCGCATAATGCAACCACAACAGGCGCACCCTTCGCTGCCCGCGCGGCTTGAAGCGCCGCGCTCCATCCCCAACTTGTTTTCTGCCCGCCGCGCCTGTCCGCGGCCTTACCGTCGCTTTCCACGGAGAAGCCATCGATGAAACGCATTGCGCTCTTTTTGCTGACCAACGTCGCCGTCGTGGTGGTGCTGGGCATCGTTGCCAGCCTGCTGGGGGTGAACCGCTACCTGACGGCCAACGGCCTGAACCTGGGCGCCCTGCTGGGCTTTGCCTTCATCATGGGTTTTGGCGGCGCCATCATCTCGCTGCTCATGAGCAAGCCCATGGCCAAGATGAGCATGGGCGTGCAGATCATCAACGCGCCGCGCAATGCCGACGAGGCCTGGATCGTCGAGACCGTGCGCCGCTTCTCCGAAAAGGCTGGCATCCAGATGCCCGAAGTCGGCATTTACGAGGGCGAGCCCAATGCCTTCGCCACGGGCGCGTTCAAGAACTCGGCCCTGGTCGCCGTCTCCACGGGTCTCTTGCAGGGCATGACGCGCGAGGAGGTCGAGGCCGTGATCGGCCACGAGGTCGCGCACGTGGCCAATGGCGACATGGTCACCATGGCGCTGATCCAGGGCGTGATGAACACCTTCGTGGTGTTCCTGTCGCGCGTGATCGGCTACGCGGTGGACAGCTTCCTGCGCAGGAACGACGAGAACAGCTCGGGCCCCGGCATCGGCTACATGATCACCACCATCGTGCTGGACATCGTGCTGGGCTTCCTGGCTGCCATCATCGTGGCCTGGTTCTCGCGCCAGCGCGAGTTCCGCGCCGACGCCGGCGCCGCCCAGCTCATGGGGCGCAAGCAGCCCATGATCAACGCGCTGCGCCGTCTGGGCGGCATGCGCCCGGGCGCCATGCCCCCGAGCCTGCAGGCCATGGGCATCACGGGCAACATCGGCAAGCTGTTCAGCTCGCACCCGCCCATCGAGGAGCGCGTGGCCGCACTGCAAAACAGCCCGAGCGCCTGATCCAGCGCACGGTCTTTACTTTCGCTTCACAAGCCCCTGTCAACAACCGGCAGGGGCTTTTGCGTTGTAAAAGCATGACTGCCAGGAATGCGCCATGACGATGAACTTCCCTGTTTCTCTGGGCATGCGCCGCGTGCTGCCAGCCGTGGCGCTGGCCAGCGCCATCGCGGCACTGACCGGCTGCGTGGTGGCGCCGGCGTATCCCGTCGTGCCGCAGGGCGAGGTGGTGTATGCGCCGGCGCCCCCGCCGCCGCTGCGCACCGAGGTGATTCCTGTCGCGCCCTCGCCGGTGCATGTGTGGATCAACGGTTACTGGGGCTGGGGTGGCGGGCGCTATGCATGGACGCCGGGCTACTGGGCCGTGCCGCCGCACCGCGGCCACGTGTGGCACCCCTACCGCTGGCAACAGGGCCCGCAGGGCTGGTACCGCGGCGGCGGGCGCTGGGGGCCGCGCTGAACCCGACCGGCGATCAACCGCCGGTCGCTGCTGTCTCTGGCGCCGCCTGCGGGGCGGGCGGCAGCGCACTGCGGCCGGCCTTGGCCAACAGGAAGTCGATGCAGGTGCGCACCGCGCGCGTCTGGTGCCGGTTGGGCATGTACAGCAGGTACATGTGGGTGCCGAAGATGCTCAGCCGGTAGTCCTGCAGCGTGGTCAGCACCTCGCCGCTGGCGATCTTGTCCTGCACCACATAGTCCGGCACCACGCCCACGCCCAAGCCCGCCAACACACCCTGGCGCAGGAAGGGAAAGTGCTCTGAGATCAGCGTGGGCTCCAGCATCACCTCTTGCCGCTCCAGCCCCTGGTAGGCCGCCAGGCGCAACTGGCGCCCCATCACGCCGGCCGTGATCACCGGGGCATTGCGCAGCTCCAGCAGCGTGCGCGGCAGGCCGTGGCGCGCGGCGTAGTCCAGCGATGCGCAGGCCACATAGCGCACGTCGCCCAGGCTGCGCGCCACCACCGACAGCGGCGGCTCCTGGATCACGCGGATGGCGATGTCCACCTCGTCGCGCAGGTTGTCGGCGCGGTTCTCGAACAGCACGTCCAGCACGATGCCCGGGTACAGCTGCTTGAACTCGATCAGCCAGTCGCTCATCACCATCTGGCCGTAGCCGCTGGGCACGCTGATGCCCACGCGCCCGCGCAGCTCCTGGCCCAGGCTGGTGATGGTCTCCTGTGCGGCGGCCAACTCGTTGCGCACATTGCGGCCATGTTCATACAGGCGCAGCCCCAGCTCGGTGGGCTCCACGCGGCGCGTGGTGCGCTTGACCAGCTGCACGCCCAGCGACTTCTCCAGCTGCGCCAGGTGGTAGCTGACGTTGGCGCGGGTCATCTTCAGCTTGCGCGCGGCCTGGCTCAGGTTGCCGCTGTCCACGATCTCCACCAGCAGGGTCAGGGCATTCAGGTCCATGTCAGGCTCCGGTGGAAGGTAGGTATTTGTTCAAAAGGATTTGACGCTCTGTCAATTTGACTGTGGATTGTAAAGAACCATTATCAGAACAAGAATGCGACTTTTCCGTTACGAGACACCGGAGACGTACGCATGAGCCCTGCCGCCCAGGCCCCTGAAGTCCAGACCCGCCGCGAAGGCGCGGTGCTGGTGGTCAGCATCAACAACCCGCCCGTCAATGCCCTGGGGCAGGCGGTGCGCGCCGGCTTGCTGGCCGCGGTGGAGCAGGCCGAGGGCGATGCCGCCGTGCGCGCCCTGCTGATCGTGGGCGAGGGCAAGGCCTTCATCGCCGGTGCCGACATCCGCGAGTTCGGCAAGCCCCCGGTGCCGCCGTCGCTGCCCGAGGTGTGCAACCGCCTGGAGTCCTGCGGCAAGCTGGTGGTCGCCGCCATCCACGGCGCCGCGCTGGGCGGCGGGCTGGAAGTGGCGCTGTCTGCGCACTACCGCCTGGCCTTGCCCGCGGCCAGCCTGGGCCTGCCCGAGGTGAACCTGGGCCTGCTGCCCGGCGCCGGCGGCACCCAGCGCGCGCCGCGCCTGATGGGCGTGAAGGCGGCAGCCGAGCTGATGCTCAGCGGCAAGCATTTGAGCGCCAAGGCCGCCGCCGCGGCGGGCCTGGTGGACCGACTGGTCGAAGGCACCGACCCCGTGGCCGCCGGCCTGGCCTACGCCAACGAGCTGCTGGCCCAGGGCGCGCAGCCGCGCCGCACGCGGGACCTGAAGATTGCCGACCAGGCCGCCGCGCTGGCCGAGCTGGACGCGCTGGCGCTTGAGACCGCCAAGAAGACCCGCGGCCTGTTCTCGCCCGGCAAGATCGTGGAATGCGTGCGAGCCGCTGTGGAGCTGCCGTTCGACGAGGGCATCGCCAAGGAGCGCGCGCTGTTCGTCGAATGCCTGAACAGCCCGCAGCGCCAGGGCCTGGTGCACGCGTTCTTCGCCGAGCGCGAGACGGCCAAGATCCCCGAGGCGCAGGCCGCCGCGCCGCGCCACTTTGCCAAGATCGCCGTCATCGGCGGCGGCACCATGGGCGCAGGCATCACCGTGGCCGCGCTGGACGCAGGCCTCACCGTGACCATGATCGAACGCGACGCCGAGTCCATCGCGCGCGGCCAGAAGAACGTCGAGAAGGTCTACGACGGCCTGATCGCCAAGGGCCGCATGACCGCGGAAGGCAAGGCCGCCATCCTGGCGCGCTACACGCCCAGCACCCGCTACGACGACATCGCCGATGTGGACCTGGTGATCGAGGCCGTGTTCGAGGACCTGGAGGTCAAGAAGGCCGTGTTCAAGGAGCTGGACCGCGTCTGCAAGCCGGGCGCGGTGCTGGCCACCAACACCTCGTACCTGGACATCGACGCGATTGCCGCCGCCACCTCGCGCCCGCAGGATGTGATCGGCCTGCATTTCTTCAGCCCGGCGAACATCATGAAGCTGCTGGAGATCGTGGTGCCCGCCAAGGTGGCGCCCGACGTGGTGACCACCGCCTTCGCGCTGGCCAAGAAGATGAAGAAGGTGCCCGTGCGCGCCGGCGTGTGCGACGGCTTCATCGGCAACCGCATCCTGGCCGTGTACAAGCAGGCGGCTGACTACCTGATGGAAGACGGCGCCAGCCCCTACGAGATCGACGAGGCCGTGCGCGGCTTCGGCTTTGCGATGGGCCCGTTCCAGGTGACCGACCTGGCCGGTGGCGACATCGGCTGGGCCACGCGCAAGCGGCGCGCCGCCACGCGCGACCCTCAGGCCCGCTACGTCGAGGTGGCCGACCGCGTCTGCGAGCGCGGCTGGTTCGGCCAGAAGACCGGCCGGGGCTTTTACCTCTACCCGCAGGGCGCCCGCGTGGGCCAGCCCGACCCCGAGGTGCTGGCCATCGTGGACGCCGAGCGCGCCAGGAAGGGCATCACGCCGCGCCAATTCACGGCCGACGAGATCATGCGCCGCTACATGGCTGCCATGGTCAACGAAGGCGCCAAGGTGGTGCAAGAGGGCATTGCCCTGCGCCCGCTGGATGTGGACGTGACCTTCCTGTCCGGCTACGGTTTTCCGCGCTGGCGCGGCGGCCCGATGAAGTGGGCCGACATGACGGGCCTGGACAAGGTGCTGGCCGACATCCGCGCCTTCGAGAAGGAAGACCCGCTGTTCTGGAAGCCCGCGCCGCTGCTGGAGCAGCTGGTGGCCGAGGGCCGCAACTTCGACAGCCTGAACAAGGCAGCTTGATTCTCTGGCCGATTATCAAAAACAGGAGCTGCCAGCGCTTGTCATTCAAAGGTTTCAAGGGGTTTTCATGCTTGAAGGCCCGTTGAACAAGCGCTAGCAGCTATCAAAAACACAGCATCCCGAGACACCCAGGAGACCCGCCATGCGCGAAGCCGTCATCGTTTCCACCGCCCGCACGCCGCTCACCAAGTCGCACCGCGGCGAATTCAACCAAACCCCGGGCGCCCAGTTGGGGGCCTTCTCGGTGCAGGCCGCCGTGCAGCGCGCCGGCATCGACCCCGGCCTGATCGAGGACCTGGTCTGGGGCTGTGGCTACCCCGAGGGCACCACCGGCCGCAACATCGGCCGCCAGACTGCGCTGCGCGCCGGCCTGCCGGTGACGGTGGGCGGCACGGTGATCAACCGCTTCTGCTCCTCGGGCCTGCAGGCGATCGCCGTGGCCGCAGGCCGCATCGTGCTGGAGGGCGTGCCGGCCATGGTCGCCGGCGGCGTGGAGAGTATCTCGCTCATGAACCCCGCCGGCCGCAGCGGCGCCTCGCACCTGGACCCCTGGTTGGTGGAGCACAAGCCCGCGCTGTTCATGGAGATGATCGACACCGCCGACGTGGTGGCCCAGCGCTATGGCATCACGCGCGAGGACCAGGACGCGTTTTCGCTGCAGAGCCAGCAGCGCACGGCGGCCGCGCAGGCCAGTGGCGTGTTCGACAACGAGATCGTGCCCTGCGCCACCACCATGGCCGAGAAGAACAAGGAAACCGGCGAGGTGACCTACCGCGAGGTGGTCGCCACCATGGACAACTGCAACCGCCCCGGCACCACGCTCGAAGGCCTGGCCAAGCTGGAGCCCGTGAAGGGCGCGGGCAAGTTCGTCACGGCGGGCAATGCCTCGCAGTTGTCAGACGGCTCGGCCGCCTGCGTGATGATGGAAGCGAAAGAGGCCGAGCGCCGCGGCCTGCAGGCCCTGGGCGCGTTCCGCGGCTTTGCCGTGGCGGGCTGCGAGCCCGACGAAATGGGCATTGGCCCCGTGTTTGCCGTGCCCCGCCTGCTGGAGCGTGCGGGCCTGAAGGTCGAAGACATCGCCCTGTGGGAGCTGAACGAGGCCTTTGCCTCGCAGGCCCTGTACTGCCAGCGGCAGCTCGGCATTCCCATGGAGCGGCTGAACGTCAACGGCGGCGCGATTTCCATCGGCCACCCGTTCGGTATGACGGGCGCGCGGCTGGCCGGCCACGTCTTGCTGGAAGGCCAGCGCCGCAAGGCCAAGGACCCGTCCGTGAAATGGGCCGTGGTGACCATGTGCATCGGCGGCGGCCAGGGCGCGGCCGGGCTGTTTGAAATTTTCTGAAGAGACTTCCATGGATCTGCAATTCACCCCCGAGGAGCAGGCATTTCGCGACGAAGTGCGTGCGTTCCTGAAAGACAAGCTGCCCGCGCGCATCGCCGCCAAGGTCAAGGCCGGCCAGCGCCTGACCAAGGAAGACCAGGAGGAATGGCACGCCATCCTCAACGAGCGCGGCTGGCTGGCCAACCACTGGCCCCAGGAGCACGGCGGCCCCGGCTGGGGCGCGGTGCAGAAGTTCATCTTCGACACCGAATGCGCGCTGGCCGGCGGCCCGCGCATCGTGCCGTTTGGCGTGAACATGCTCGGCCCGGTGCTGATCAAGTACGGCAACGATCAGCAAAAGAAGTACTGGCTGCCCCGCATCCTGAACGGCGATGACTGGTGGTGCCAGGGCTATTCGGAGCCCGGCGCGGGCTCGGATCTGGCCTCGGTCAAGACCACGGCCGTGCGAGTCACTGACGAAACAGGCGACCACTACATCGTTAACGGGCAAAAGACCTGGACCACCCAGGGCCAGCACGCCAACATGATCTTCTGCCTGGTGCGCACCAACAAGGAAGCCAAGGCGCAGGCCGGTATCAGCTTCCTGCTGGTGGACATGACGGCGCCCGGCGTGGAGCTGCGCCCCATCCGCACGCTGGACGGCGACAAGGAAGTCAACGAAGTCTTCTTCACCGATGTGAAGGTGCCCGTGGAAAACCTGGTCGGCGAAGAGAACAAGGGCTGGACCTATGCCAAGTACCTGCTGACGTATGAGCGCACCGGCATCGCCGGCGTGGGCTTTTGCATCTCGGCGCTGGCCAAGCTCAAGGTCATCGCCGCCAAGGTGCACAAGAACGGCAAGCCGCTGAACCAGGACCCGCTGTTCGCCGCCCGCATGGCCCGCGTGGAGATCGACCTGGAGAACATGAAGACCACCAACCTGCGCGTGATCGCCGCCGTGGCCGGCGGCGGCGTGCCCGGTGCGGAAAGCTCCATGCTGAAGATCCGCGGCACCGAGATCCGACAGGAAATCCTGTCGCTGATCCGCCGCGCCATGGGGCCGTATGCCGTGCCCTACATCGACGAGGCCCAGTACGAGGGCTGGAACGAGGCGCCCGTGGGCGGCATCGACGAGGCCGCCACCGCCGCTGCCAGCTACTTCAACTACCGCAAGCTGTCGATCTTCGGCGGCTCCAACGAAATCCAGAAGAACATCATCTCCAAGATGATCCTGGGCCTGTGACCTGATCGCGCGGGAAGAAAAGCACATGAACTTCGCACACACCGAAGACCGCCGCATGCTGGCGGACACGCTCGGCCGCTTCGTCTCCGAGCAGTACGCCATCGAGGCGCGCAACCGCATCGCCTATGGCGACGAGGGCCACAGCCCGCAGCTGTACGCGCAGATTGCCGAGCTGGGCGCCATTGGCGCGCTGTTTCCTGAATCTGCAGGCGGCTTTGGCGGCGCGGGCTTTGACATCAGCGTGGTGTTCGAGAGCCTGGGCCGCGGCCTGGTGGCCGAGCCGCTGCTGGGCGCACTGCTGGTGGGCCAGGCGTTGATCGCCGCAGGCAGCGACGCGCAAAAGGCGCGGCTGGAGGACATCATCAGCGGCGCCGCCATCGCAGCACTGGCGCACGATGAGCCCGGCAGCCACTACGAGCTGAACCGCGTGACCGCCACCGCCACGCGCACGGCCAACGGCTGGGTGCTGAACGGCGCCAAGGGCGTGGTGGCCTTCGGCGAAAAGGCCGACCTGCTGCTGGTCTCGGCACGCACGGCCTGCGGGCCGCTGGACGAGGCGGGCATCAGCCTGTTCCTGGTCGATGGCAACGCGGCCGGCATCGCCAAGCGCGCCTACAACCGCTTCGAGGGCGGCCGTGCGGCCGAACTCACCTTCAACAATGTGCAACTGCCGGCCGACGCGCTGCTGGGCGCCGAGGGCGAGGGCCACGCCGTGCTGCAGCACATCGCGGGCTATGCGCTGCTGGCGCTGTCGGCCGAGTCGCTGGGCGCGATGGACGTGGCCAAGGACATGACGCTGGAATACCTGCGCACGCGCAAGCAGTTTGGCGTGGCCATCGGCACTTTCCAGGCGCTGCAGCACCGCATGGCCGACCTGCTGCTGGAGGTGGAGCAGGCGCGCTCGGCCGTGATCAACGCGGCCGACGCCATCGACAACGCCCAGGGCGCCGCACGCGCCAGGGCGCTCAGCGCTGCCAAGTACACCGTGGGCTATGTGGGCACGATGGTGGCCGAGGAGAGCATCCAGCTGCACGGCGGCATTGGCATGACCTGGGAGCTGCCGCTGGCCCACTACGCCAAGCGCCTGGTGATGATCGACCACCAGTTTGGCGACGAAGACCACCACCTGCAGTGCTTCATGGCGCTGGCTGCCTGAGGCAGTTTGCTGCAGCCCCCCCCTCTTCTTTGGAAGAGGGGGTTAAAGATAAAAAATGCTTCAAGCTGTTGCGCATAAAGCGTCAATAGCTACAAAATAAATAGCATAGGAGATGCCCGTGACCGACCAAGCCCTGGATGACGCGCCAGACAGCGTCCTGCTCACCCGCTGCGAAGGCGCCGTGCTGGTGTTGTCCAACAACAACGTGGCGGCGCGCAATGCGCTGTCGCCCGCGTTCTATGCGGCCGTCACCCGGGCTCTGACCGATGCTGCGGCCGACCCCGCCATCGGCGCCGTGGTGCTGACCGGCGAGGGCGGGCATTTCTGCGCGGGCGGCGACCTGCGCCAGCTGGCCAGGCGGCGCGATCTGCCCGTCGAAGAGCGCCGCGCCAAGCTGGAAGGCCTGCACAACCTGATCCGCACCGTGCGCGACTGCCCCAAGCCCGTGATCGCGGCAGTGGAGGGCGCGGCCGCGGGCGCCGGCCTGTCGCTGGCGCTGGCCTGCGACATGCTGGTGGCGGCAAAGAATGCGGTGTTCTCCGTGGCCTACGTCAAGGTGGGCCTTACGCCCGACGGCGGCGCCACCGCTTTCCTGGCCGAGTTCGTCTCGCGCCAGGTGCTGACCGAGCTGTGCCTGACGGGCGAGCGCATCAGCGGCGAGCGCCTGCACCAGCTGGGCCCCGTGAACCGGCTGTCCGAGCCTGGTCAGGCGCTGACCGATGCGGTGGCGCTGGCTGCGCAGGTGGCCAGCGGCCCCGCATGGACCATGGCCCGCATCAAGGAGCTGTGCCGCGCCGCGCCGCGCACCACGCTGGAGCAGCAGCTGGAGCTGGAGGCGCAGTGCATGGTGCGTGCGCAGGAGACCGCCGAATCGCGCGAGGGCATCGGGGCCTTTCTGGAAAAGCGCGCACCCGACTACACGAAACTGCGCGGCGCGCACTGATTTTCGTATTGGCCGATATCCAAGGAGACAAGCCCATGGCATCCAACGCACCGACCCACGACATCGACTTTCCGCTCGACGGCGTGAGGGTGCTTGATCTTTCCCGCGTGTTCGCCGGGCCGCTGTGCGGCCAGGTACTGGCGGACCTGGGGGCCGAGGTCATCAAGGTGGAGCACCCGGGCCGCGGCGACGATACCCGCGACTGGGGCATGCGCATCGGCAAGACCGAGACCACCTACTACAACAGCATGAACCGCAACAAGCGGTCCATCACCCTCGACCTGCAAAGTCCCGAGGGGCTGAAGATCGTCCACGAGCTGCTGCCGCAGTGCGACGTGGTGATCCACAACTTCAAGACCGGTGGCGCCGAGAAGCTGGGCCTGGGCTACGAGCAGCTCAAGGCGATCAAGCCAGATCTGATTTACTGCGCCGTGGCCGGCTACGACACCAGCGGCCCCGAGGCCAAGCGCCCCGGCTACGACCTGGTGATCCAGGGCGAGACCGGCCTCATGGCGCTCAATGGCGAGGCGGGCACGCCGCCGCTGAAGTTCGGTGTCGCCGTGGTGGACCTGATGACCGGCATGTACGCCGGCCAGGCCGTGCTGGCGGCGCTGTTCCAGCGCAGCAGAACGGGGCGCGGGCGCCTGATCGAGATGGCGCTGTACGACTGCGGCCTCACCATCACCGGCTACTACGGCCTGGACGCGCTCAAGCTCGGCCACGACCCCGAGCGCTACGGCAACGCCCACCCGTCCATCGTGCCGTACGGCATGTACGAGTCCGCTGACGGCCCGCTGATCATTGCGGTGGGCAACAACGCGCAGTTCGACAAGTTCTGCCGCCAGGTGATCGAGCGGCCCGACATCGTCGAGGACCCGCGCTTTGCCACCAACGTGAACCGCGCCAAGCACCGGCTGGAGCTGGGTCCCATGCTCAAGGAGCTGATCGCCACCTTCCCGCGCGACCTGCTGCTGCAGCGCCTGACCGCGGCCGGCATCCCCTGCGGCAAGGTGGCAGGCCTGCACGAAGCGCTGACCAGCGAGCGCACGCGCCGCGGCCGCCTGGTGCAGGACATGCCGCACCCCGTCGAGGGCACCACGCCGGTGTTCGCACCGCCGTACCGGCTGGACGGCCAGCGCCTGCCGATCCGCAATGCCCCGCCCACGCTGGGAGAGGGCACGCGTGAGGTCTTGCACCGGCTGCTGGCGCTCAGCGATGAGCAGCTGCAGGCCTTGCAGGCGCAGGGTGTGCTGACGCTGCCGCCGCAGTGAGCTATCTAAAAGATAGCTGCCAGCGCTTGATGGGTAAGCGCTGGAACCATTTTTTATTCTAGGAGACGTCATGAAATTTTCTGCAATCACCCGCCGCACCGCACTGGCCCTGGCCGCCGCGCCCCTGCTTGCCAGTGTGGCCGGCGGCGCCATGGCGCAGGCCGCCTGGCCCGACAAGATGGTCAAGCTGATCGTCCCCTTCCCGGCGGGCGGACCTACCGACACGGCCTCGCGCATCGTGGGCCAGAAGCTGGCCGACCGCCTCAAGCAGCCCGTGGTGGTGGAAAACCGCGCTGGTGCCTCCGGCTCGATCGCTGCCGCACAGGTCGCCAAGAGCCCGGCCGACGGCTACACGCTGATGATGCTGGCCACCCCCACGCTGCTGGCGCCGCACCTGTACAAGAAGGCGGGCTACGACACGGTGAAGGACTTCACCCCCGTGGCCATGGTGTACGACCTGCCCATCGTGGTCGTGGTGAACCCCACGCAGCTGCCCAACGTGACCGACCTGGGCTCGCTCATCCAGCATGCCAAGGCGCAGAAGGTGCCGATGAACTACACCAGCTCGGGCACGGGCAGCTTCGGCCACCTGAGCATGGAACTGCTCAAGCAGATGGGCGGCTTCGACATGCAGCACGTGCCCTACAAGGGCAGCGCCCCTGCCATCACCGACACCATCGGCGGCCAGGTGCCCGTGATGTACTCGGACCTCATCGCCGCACTGCCGCACATCCAGGCCGGCAAGCTGCGCGCCATCGCCGTGGGATCGCCCCAGCGCGTGGGCGTGGTGCCCGATGTGAAGACCATTGCCGAGCAAGGCTTCAAGGGCTACGAGGCCGTGTCCTGGGGCGGCTTGGTGGCGCCCTCGGGCACGCCCAAGGCCGTCGTGGACCGCGTGGCCCATGAGGTGCGCCAGATCCTGGCCGAGAAGGAAGTGCAGGACCGCCTGCTGGGCGCCGGGGCCATTGCCCATTTCATGGACCCCGCCCAGATGGGCCAGCGCGTGCAGCAGGACTACACCCGCTGGGGCCAGGTGATCCGCGACAAGGGCATCGCCAACGACTGAGCGAGCGCGCCATGAAGACCCGCATCACCGAGCTCTTCGGCATAGAGCACCCGATCCTCCAGGGCGGCATGCACCACGTGGGGTATGCCGAGCTGGCCGCAGCCGTCTCCAATGCCGGAGGGCTGGGCATCATCACCGGCCTGACGCAGAAGACGCCCGAGCTGCTGGCGCAGGAGATCGCACGCTGCCGCACGATGACCGACAAGCCGTTCGGCGTGAACCTCACGTTCCTGCCGTCGGTGAATCCGCCCGACTACCCGGGCTATGTGAAGGCGATCATCGAGGGCGGCGTGAAGATCGTCGAGACGGCAGGCAACAACCCGCAGAAGTGGATGCCCGCGCTGAAGGAGGCCGGCATCAAGGTCATCCACAAGTGCACCTCGGTGCGCCACGCGCTCAAGGCCGAGTCCATCGGCTGCGACGCGATCAGCGTGGACGGCTTCGAATGCGGCGGCCACCCGGGCGAGGACGACATTCCCAACTTCATCCTGCTGCCGCGCGCGGCCGAAGAACTCAAGATCCCCTTCGTCGCCTCGGGCGGCATGGCCGATGGGCGCAGCCTGGTGGCTGCGCTGGCGCTTGGCGCTGACGGCATCAACATGGGCACGCGCTTCATCGCCACCCAGGAAGCGCCGGTGCACGAGAACGTCAAGCAGGCGATCGTTGCGGCCTCCGAACTGGATACGCGGCTCATCATGCGCCCGCTGCGCAATACCGAGCGCGTGCTCACCAACAGCGCCACCGAGCGCGTGCTGGACAAGGAGCGCGCACTGGGCGCCGCCATCACCTTCGCGGACATTGCGCCCGAGGTGGCCGGCGTCTACCCGCGCATCATGCAGCAGGGCGACATGCAGGCCGGCGTGTGGTCCTGCGGCATGGTTGCCGGGCTGATCCATGACGTGCCCACCGTGCAGCAGCTCATCGACTCCATCATGTCCCAGGCCGAAGCGCTGATCTCCCAGCGCCTGGCGGGCATGCTCCGATAACCCAGCAGAAAGAGACTTGTTATGAAAATCCTCGTCCCCGTCAAGCGCGTGGTGGACTACAACGTGAAGGTCCGGGTGAAGTCGGACGGCACGGGCGTAGACATCGCGAACGTGAAGATGAGCATGAACCCCTTTGACGAAATCGCCGTGGAAGAGGCGGTGCGGCTCAAAGAAAAAGGCGTGGCCACGGAAGTGATCGCGGTGAGCTGCGGCGTGGCGCAATGCCAGGAAACGCTGCGCACGGCGATGGCCATTGGCGCCGACCGCGGCATCCTGGTGGAGACCGATGCCGAGCTGCAACCCCTGGCCGTGGCCAAGCTGCTCAAGGCCCTGGTGGACAAAGAGCAACCGGGCCTGATCATCCTGGGCAAGCAAGCCATCGACGACGACGCCAACCAGACCGGCCAGATGCTGGCGGCCCTGGCCGACCTGCCCCAGGCCACCTTCGCCAGCAAGGTCGAAGTGGCCGGCGACAAGGTCAGCGTCACACGCGAAGTCGACGGCGGCCTGGAAACCCTGCAACTGACCACCCCGGCCGTCATCACCACCGACCTGCGCCTGAACGAGCCGCGCTACGTCACGCTGCCCAACATCATGAAGGCCAAGAAAAAGCCGCTGGACACCATCAAGCCCGAAGACCTCGGCGTGGACGTGGCCCCGCGCCTCAAGACCCTCAAGGTGGCCGAACCCCCGAAGCGCGGCGCTGGCGTGAAAGTGCCCGACGTCGCCACACTGGTGGACAAGCTCAAGAACGAAGCCAAGGTCATCTAAAGGCAGGACAGGAGAAACAACATGACCGTACTCGTCATTGCAGAACACGACAACGCCAGCCTCAAGGCCGCCACCCTGAACACCGTCACCGCCGCACTCGCCTGCGGGGGCGACGTGCACGTGCTCGTAGCCGGTGAAGGCGCGCAGGCCGCCGCCCAGGCCGCCTCCCAAATCGCCGGCGTCGCCAAAGTCCTGCACGCCGACGGCGCCAGCCTGAAGGACGGCCTGGCCGAGAACCTGGCCGCCCAGGTGCTGCAGATTGCCGGCAACTACAGCCACATCCTGTTCCCGGCCACCGCCAGCGGCAAGAACGTCGCCCCGCGTGTGGCCGCCAAGCTGGACGTGGCGCAGATCAGCGACATCACCAAAGTGATCTCCGCCGACACCTTCGAGCGCCCCATCTACGCGGGCAACGCCATCGCCACCGTGCAAAGCGCGGACAGCGTCAAGGTCATCACCGTGCGCGGCACCGGCTTTGACGCGGCGCCCGCCACGGGTGGCAGCGCCGCGGTGGAACCCACCGCCGCCGTGGCCGACGCCGGCAAGAGCAGCTTTGCCGGACGCGAAGTCACCAAGAGCGACCGCCCCGAGCTCACCGCCGCCAAGATCATCGTCTCGGGCGGCCGGGCGCTGGGCAGCAGCGAGAAGTTCAACGAAGTCATGACCCCGCTGGCGGACAAGCTGGGCGCGGCCATTGGCGCGAGCCGCGCAGCGGTGGACGCGGGCTACGCCCCGAACGACCTGCAGGTGGGGCAAACGGGCAAGATCGTTGCGCCGCAGCTGTACATCGCGGCGGGGATCTCGGGGGCCATCCAGCACCTGGCAGGGATGAAGGACAGCAAGGTGATCGTGGCGATCAACAAAGACCCGGAGGCGCCGATCTTTGCGGTGGCCGACTACGGGCTGGAGGCCGATCTGTTCCAGGCCGTGCCGGAGATGGCCTCTCGGTTGTAACCGGGCGCACCCGCACGGCACTGGGGTGCCGTGCGGGATCGAACCTCTCGTTCTTCCTCAGGCTCCTGAGCGACGATCCGCGGGACCTTCTTGATCCCCCAGCTTGGCGTCGGAGTGGGCATTTCCGGCCGCATCGCGCTGCGCCGCCTGCCCCCAGCGGCATTCGTGTGCTGCCAGTAGTGTTTTGCGCATCGACCGCGGACGGTGGTGTCGTGCGGCGACAGAATGCGGCACAGTTGCACACGCACACCCATCCTCCTGGGGATGGTGACGGCCGTCGGCGGCGGCGTGGTGCGCGACGTGCTGCTCAACCGCGTACCGATCATCCTGCACAAGGAGATCTACGCGCTTCCGGCATTGCTGGCGGCGGCGATCCAGGTGATGGGGCAGCACATGGAATGGTGGGTGACGCTGACGCCCTGGTTTGCCGCGTCGGTCTGCCTGGCCGTGCGTCTGCTGGCGTTGCGGTATTCGTGGAGCCTTCCGCCGGTCTGGAGAAAGGCGCCGCCGCAGTGAACTGGCCCCGGCTCAGGCCGCGCCGCCCGAACCGCGCGTGCCCGAGGAGGGCAGCGGCAGACCCAGCATGGCACAGGCCACGGCTTCGCCGACCTTGATGCCGTCCACGCCGGCCGAGAGGATGCCGCCCGCGTAGCCCGCGCCCTCGCCGGCGGGGTACAGGCCGGCGGTGTTCAGGCTCTGGAAGTCGTCGCCGCGGCCGATGCGCAGCGGTGACGAGGTGCGCGTTTCCACGCCGGTCAGCACCGCGTCGTGCATGTCGTAGCCACGGATCTTGCGGCCGAAGGCGGGCAGGGCCTCGCGCATGGCCTCGGTGGCGAAGGCGGGCAGGGCGTCGTCCATGCCGACCAGCGTGACGCCGGGCTTGTACGAGGGCTGCACGTCCCCCAGCGCGGTGGATGCGCGGCGCGCCAGGAAGTCGCCCACGCGCTGCGCGGGGGCGTTGTAGTTGCCGCCGCCCAGGCGGTAGGCGTTCGACTCCAGCTGGCGCTGCAGCACGATACCGGCCAGCGGATGCACCTGCCCGGCGGGCAACGTGTCCACGCCGTGGGAGGTGCCCAGCGCGGCCTCGAAGGCCGCGGGGTCGCGCGGATAATCCTGCGGGTCCACGCCCACCACCATGCCGGCGTTGGCGTTGCGCTCGGCGCGCGAATACTGGCTCATGCCGTTGGTGACCACGCGCCCGGGCTCGCTGGTGGCGGCCACCACGGTGCCGCCGGGGCACATGCAGAAGCTGTACACGGTGCGCCCCTGGCTGGCGTGGTGCACCAGCTTGTAGTCGGCCGCGCCCAGCAGCGGGTGGCCTGCATGCTTGCCCCAGCGCGCGCGGTCGATCACGCTCTGCGGATGCTCGATGCGCACGCCCACGGAGAACGGCTTGGCCTCCATGGCCACGCCATGCGTGTGCAGCATGGCGAAGCTGTCGCGCGCGCTGTGTCCCAGGGCCATGACCACGTGATCGGCGCGCAGCTCCTGCACTGCGCCGCTGGCCAGATCGCGCACGCGCAGGCCGCGCAGGTGGCGCCGGCCGGCGGTGTCGGTTTCGATGACCACGTCGTCCACACGCTGCTCGAAGCGCACCTCGCCGCCCAGCGCGATGATCTGTGCGCGCAGCGACTCCACCACTTTCACCAGCTTGAAGGTGCCGATGTGCGGGTGGGCCACGTACAGAATCTCGGGCGGGGCGCCCGCTGCGACGAATTCCTCCATCACCTTGCGGCCCAGGTGACGCGGGTCCTTGATCTGGCTGTAGAGCTTGCCGTCGCTGAAGGTGCCGGCGCCGCCTTCGCCGAACTGCACGTTGGACTCGGGGTTCAGTGCGCGCTTGCGCCACAGGCCCCAGGTGTCTTTGGTGCGCTCGCGCACGGGCTTGCCGCGCTCCAGCACGATGGGCCGGAACCCCATCTGCGCCAGCACCAGCGCCGCGAAGATGCCGCAGGGCCCGAAGCCCACCACCACCGGGCGCTGTGCGGGCGCTTCGCCAGCGCAGTCCACCGGGTGCCAGGCCATGTCGGGCGTGGGCTGGATGTGCGGGTGGCCGGCATGGCGTGCCAGCAGGGCGCCGGCCTGGGACGCGTCCGCGAGCTGCAGGTCCAGGATGTACACCGCCATCAGGTCGGCCTTGCGCGCGTCGAAGCTGCGCTTGTGTACGTGCAGGGCGGCGATGGCGGACTGGGGCACGCCCAGCACCTGTGCGGCCTGGGCGCGCAGCAGGGCCTCGGGGTGGGTGTCGGCGTCGTAGGCGCCGGCGGGCAGGGCTGCCAGCGGCAGCTTGATTTCGGAGAGGCGAATCATGGGGTGCGGCCCGTGACTATCGGGCGGTGCCAAAGAGGAGGGCGATCATAAGGGAGCGCCGCACGCCCATGACCGGTGAGGAGAACTCAATTTGCTATTGTATTAATAGCTGCTTGCGCTTGTCTGAAAAGCGCTAGGGGCTGTTTTTTCTTGAGAACTGGTGGTCGGCTGATGCCGCCGCCACCACAGCTCGGTCGCCAGCAGGGCCAGCGCCGCGGGCGCGAGCGGTGCGAAGTAGTACACCGCGCGGAAGGCCAGCACCACGGCCAGCGCCTGGCTCACGGGCAGGTGCACGGCCAGCACGGCCGTACCCACGGCCTCCAGCACACCCAGGCCGGCGGGGATGCGCGAGACCAGCCCGGCCACCGCGCCCAGCAGCACCGTGGCCAGCGCCGCGGCGTAGGGCACCTGCTGGCGCGCCAGCACCCACACGGACGCGGCCATCAACGCCCAGTGGGTGCACGACAGCACCAATTGCAGCAGCGCCACGCGGCAGGTCGGTAGCGGCAGGCATCGCCCGCGCAGCATCAGCGGTCGGTGCCCGCCGCGCTGCGCGCACAGCGCCAGGTAGCCCAGCGCCACGCAGGCCAGCACCGTGCCCAGCCAAGGGAGCTGGCCGCTGCCCATGCGCCAACCCTCGGGCAGCGGCGGTGTCCAGGCCCAGAACAGCGCACAGGCCAGCACGCAGTAGCCCAGCCAGTTGGTGGCGATGGACAGGCTGATCACCTGCGCGATCTGGCCCACGTCCAGGCCCTGGCGCGAATACAACCGGTAGCGCACCGAAGCGCCGCCGATCAGCGAGCCCAGGTTGAGGGTGAAAGGGTAGGCGATCAGCGTGACGCCCATGGTGCGGGCGACGCCCAGCCCGTGGCGTACCACGTGGCGACCGAACAGGTCGAAGCACCCGTACACCAGGTGGCCGGCCCAGGCCAGGGCCGCCGCTGCAGCCAGCGTGGGCACAGGCAGCGCGCGCAGCGCCTGCCACACGCCGGGCCAGTCCACCTGCAGGCCCTGGCGCACCAGCAGCCATACCACCAGGGCGGCCACCGCTGCCATGGCGAGCCCGGCCAGCCAGCGCCAGCCCCGTAACCGGCGCCACCCGCTGCGGCGCTGGCGGCGCGCGGTGTGGACAGGCGAAGTGGCAGGGCCGTGCATGGGCTGCCTCAGGACGCGCGCGCAGTTTGGTCAGCGGGCGGCTCGGCCTGCATGACGGCGATGGCGGGCTCGTGTCGCGGCAGCCAGCCCGCCCAGGCGGGAAACCAGCGCATGAGGTGGTACACGCAGTAGCCGCGCAGCAGGCGCAGTGCCTCCCAGGCGCCGCGCGGAGCGGGCTCCACCTGGCGGCAGTGCCGCTGCATCAGGCGCGACAGGCGCTGATACAGCAGCGCATTGAAGGAGGCATCGCGGATGACGACGTTCGCCTCCAGGTTGAGCGACAGGCTGAGGGGGTCGAGGTTGCTGGAGCCCACGGTGGACCACTCGCGGTCCACCAGCGCCACCTTGCCGTGCAGCGGGCGCTCGCAGTACTCGTAGATGCGCACCCCCGCGCGCAGCAGGTGGTCGTACAGCAGCCCGGCCGCGGTCTTCACGATGGGCATGTCGGGTTCGCCCTGCAGGATCAGGCGCACGTCCACCCCGCGTCGCGCGGCGCGGCGCAGCTCGCGCACCAGCCGGTAGCCGGGGAAGAAATACGCGTTGGCGATCACCACGCGCTCGCGCGCGGCCCGCAGGGCGATACGGTAGTGGCGCTCGATGTCGTTGGTATGCCGGTGGTTGTCGCGCGTGACGAACATGGCGTGGGCCGAGCCCGCCGCGGGCAGCTGCGGCAGCGGCTCGTGGCGGTGGGTGCGCTGGACAGATGGGGGCAGGACCGCCGTGCGGGTGAAGCGGTGCATGTGCGCCACGATGGGGCCATGCACCTCGACGGCATAGTCTTGCTTGGCCTGCGGGCCGAAGTCCGCCACATGGTCCGCCGAGTAGTTGATGCCGCCGATGAAGCCCAGCGTGCCGTCCACCACCACAATCTTGCGGTGCATGCGCCGCAGCAGGTTCAGGCGCTGGCCGAAGAGGCGCCGCCCTGGGTCGAACACACGAAAACGCACGCCCGCCTGCACCAGGCTGTCGACAAAATGATCAGGCAGGTCGGGCGAGCCAAAGCCGTCCACCAGCAGGTGCACCGACACGCCGCGCCGCGCCGCCTGCAGCAGCGCCGCGTGCAGCCCCTGGCCGATGTGGTCGTCGAACAGGATGAAGGTCTCCACCATCACCTCGCGCTGCGCCTGGGCAATGGCCTCGAACACGCGCGGGAAGAACTCCTCGCCGTTCTCCAGCAGGCGAAAGTGGTTGCCGGGTATCCAGCGCGAGGACGGTCGCGGGCGCATCACAGGAGGATCTCCGCGGCCAGCGGCGCATGGTCCGACAGGCGGTTCCAGGGCCTGCGCGGCAGGCTCATCGGCGTGTGCACCGAGGTGCCGCGCACATAGATGCGGTCCAGCGGCAGCAGCGGCAGCGATGCGGGAAAGGTGCGCACGGCACGCCCGCAGGCTTGCACGAACACTTCATGCAGGCCGGCTTCGCGCTGCAGCACGTCGTGCGCGCGGCCGCGCCAGTCGTTGAAGTCACCCGCGACGATCACCGGGTCCTGCGCGGGAAAAGAATGCACCAGCGCGGACACGCGGCGCAACTGCTGCTGGCGGTGCGCCTCCTGCAGGCCCAGGTGCACGCAGATGGCATGGACCGGCCTTGAATGCTGGGGCGGCTGCAGCACGCAGTGCAGCATGCCGCGGCGTTCCGGGCCGCTGACCGAGATGTCGTGGTTCTCGTAGTGCACGATCGGGAACTTGGACAGCAACGCGTTGCCGTGGTGGCCATCGGTGTAGACCGCATTGCGGCCATAGGCGTACTGCGTCCAGATGGAGTCGGCCAGGAACTCGTAGTGCGGCTCCTGTGGGAAATTGGTCACGCGCCCCGCATGGCGCTGGTGCGTGCCCAGCACCTCCTGCAGGAACACGAGGTCGGCCGATACCTGGCGCACCGCCTCGCGCAACTCGTGCAACATGAAGCGGCGGTTGAAGGACGTGAACCCCTTGTGCACGTTCACGGTCAGCACCTTGAACACGACGGGGGAGGAAGAGGGCGGGTTCTGAGTCATGGGGGAATCCAATGCCGGCCCGCTGCCGGGGGGCGCACCGCAGCGCGGCAGCGGAGGGCGATGGGGCATTGTTTCCCTGGCGGCCGGCACGCGGCTGTAGGACGGTGGACCATGCCGGTGCGTGAACATGCCGCGTCGTTGCGTTGGCGGCAAGGCATAAAAAAGGCCCCTTGCGGGGCCTTGTCAAAAAGGTGCGCCAGGCGTGTCAGGCGGGCAGGAAACCCTCGACCGACAGATAGCGTTCGCCGGTGTCGTAGTTGAAGCCCAGCACCCGCGCGCCCGCGGGCAGCTCGGGCAGCTTCTGGGCAATGGCGGCCAGTGTGGCGCCGGAGGAAATGCCCACCAGCAGACCTTCCTCGCGCGCGGCGCGGCGGGCGTATTCACGCGCGGGCTCGGCCTCGACCTGGATCACGCCGTCCAGCAGGCTGGTGTCCATGATCTGCGGCACGAAGCCCGCGCCCAGGCCCTGGATGGGGTGCGGGCCGGGCTGGCCGCCCGACAGCACGGGCGATTGCGAAGGCTCCACCGCGAACACCTTGAGCTGCGGAAACTGCGCCTTGAGCACGCGCGCCACGCCCGTGATGTGCCCGCCCGTGCCCACACCGGTGACGAGTGCGTCCAGCCCGTCGGGGAAGTCGGCGGCGATTTCCTGCGCCGTGGTGCGCATGTGCACCTCGACGTTGGCCGGGTTTTCGAACTGTTGGGGCATCCAACTGCCGGGTGTCGCGGCCACCAGTTCCTGCGCGCGGGCGATGGCGCCTTTCATGCCCTTTTCCTTGGGCGTGAGGTCGAAGCGGGCGCCGTAGGCCAGCATCAGGCGGCGGCGTTCGATGGACATGCTGTCAGGCATCACCAGCACCAGCTGGTAGCCCTTGACGGCCGCTACCAGCGCCAAGCCAATGCCGGTGTTGCCCGAGGTGGGCTCGATGATGGTGCCGCCTGGCTGCAGAGCGCCACTGCGCTCGGCCGCCTCGACCATCGCCAGGGCGATGCGGTCCTTGATGGAACCGCCGGGGTTGGCGCGCTCGGACTTCACCCACACGTTGGCACCCGCGCCGAACAGGCGATTGATGCGCACATGGGGGGTGTTGCCGATGGTGTGCAGGATGTTGTCGACTCGCATGGTGTCTCCAGGGTAGAGGGTGGGAATCCGGCAAAGCGGGAGAGGCGTCCATTGTGGGGGAGTCGTTCAGCGGCGTCGCGATATGGATATTCCCGCTGTGGATATGGCGCCGGCGTGAATCGTCCGCCTGTGGGCCGGCTCGATTGATATGCATCAAGATTTGCCGGCGCGTGCGCGCCTGCCTGTGCCATCAGTAGGGTGTGTGCGCGACAATGGTCTCGTCTTCACTTTCCCTCCTGCGCCATGACCTTGCTGCACACCACCATGCTCATGCTCACCGCGAGCTGTGCGCTGATGCTGATCGGTTTCTCGGCGCGCGAGTCGCGCTGGGGCCCGGCGCTGATGATGGTGGGCATCGTGGGCGCGCTGCTGCTCATCGCCTACAACATCTTCCAGTTGTTGCCCGCGCATTGAGCGCGCCGGCCGCGCGCCGCAGCGGAGAAACGCGGATAATTGCGCCCGTGAAGCACGCCAGACCGCCGCTGGTGCAATCTGGGAAACCAGGCACTGGAGGAACGTCCGGACTGCACAGGACAGCGTAGCAGCTAACGGCTGCCCACCGTGAGGTGAGGATCAGAGCAACAGAGACGAGTCCCGGGGGAGTGCCTGCGAAGGCAGACCACTGGGGGTGAAACGGGCAATCTCTACGCGCAGCAATACCAAGTAGGCCAGCGTTGACGTGGTTCCGCGGAGCTGGCGGGTAGGTAGCACCGAGCCGTGGTGGTGACACCCGGCCCAGATTAATGGCGGTCACGCTGCGGGCAACCGCAGTGCACAGAATCCGGCTTATCGGCGCGCTTCACACTTTTATGCCAAAACAGCTGCCAGCCCTTGACAATCAAGCGCTGGCAGCTCTTTTTTCAGGAGCGCTCAGGAGCAATACGGCGCACGGCCGGCGCGCAGCGCGGTGGCGCGCTCCAGCGTGTCCGGATGGGTGCTCAGCAGCGTCCACAGGCCGTGGGATTGCGGCGGGTCCTCGGGCGTGGACGGGGCCTTGCCGGCCTGCGGGGAGGGGGTTGCGGAATCCTCGTCCCGCAGCATGGCCAACAGCAGGTCGCCCATCGGTGCGGTGGGCAGGCCGGCATGGCGCATCAGTGCGAGCGCATGGCAGTCGGCCTCGCGCTCATGGCTGCGGCTGTAGGCCAAGCCCGTGAGCAACGAACTGCCCGTGGCCACCAGGCCGGACACGTCACCCAGCGCCAGCCCCAGACCCACCTGCAGCACCCCCTGCTCGACGAGCATGCGCGTGGTATGCCGGTGGGCCACATGGCCGATCTCGTGTGCCAGCACGCCCACCAGCGCGTCGTCGTCCAGGCGTTGCGCGCGGGCGGTTTCCACCAGCGCATCGGTCATCACCACCGTGCCGCCGGGCAAGGCGAAGGCATTGGGCCCCAGGCCGGAGCGGAACGCGAGCGTGAAGTGCGGCGCGTAACCGCCATAGCGCTGCAGCGCCGCGGGCGAAGCGGCCAGCAGTGCATCGAAACGTGCGCGCAGCGCGGCTTGGCGCGCAGGTGTGAGCGTGGTGGGCTTGAGCGTGCCCGCGTCCATCTGCGCCAGCGCACTCTGGGCCAGCGCCACCTCCCAGGCCAGCGGCACATGGCGCGTGAGCTGCGCGGCCAGCCAGGGCGTGCCGTGGCGGTAGAACGCGAACAACCCGGCCACGGCCAGCACCAGGACGACGGCAAACACGCCCCAGCGCGTTTGCATGCGCTGCGCCAGCCCCGGCCGGTGGCCGGCCGCATCCAGCGCGGCCTGCCAGGCGGCGGGGTCGTCGATCTCCAGGCTGCCGTCGTCGCCCAGATCGGCCACGAGTTTTGGTTGCGGACGCCGGGCGTTCCAGGACTCGGGCCAGGTCACGTCTCGGTGGGCAAAGCGGCGCGGCGGCGCACCGGGCACATGCAGTTCCAGCGCGGGGCCGTCGGGCGCGGGCAGCAGCCGCACCTGCACCGCGCGCGGTCGGCTGCTGCGCCCGTCGAACCAATGGGCGAGCACCATGCCCGTCAATCGCGTCTCCGCGAGGGGGCGCCGGGCGAAGGTGTTTTGGGGCGGCCGGTCATCCGATCAGGTCCAGGCCCGCCGCGTCAGCCAGTGCGTCGCCGATGCCGCCCGGCTGCTGCCGGCCCAGGCGCCCCGCCACCTGGTCCACGCCGCCCTTGACATGGACGGTGACGGATTCGAGCTTCATGCGGTATTCGCTCACCATGGCGAATGGGCGGAAGAACCCCAGCGTCAGTACCGTGAGCAGCATGTTGCGCAGCCGCAGCAGCACATAGCCGCCCGTGCTGAGGTTGCACTTGAAGCGCGCGATGCGGCTCACACCGATGTTGCTCCAGGTCAGGCGAAACAGCGCGGCCTCGCGATAGGCGCGTGCCGGCGCGGTGGCCAGCATCATCGCCAGCAGCGCGCCCACGAAGGCCGCCATGATCAGCACGAAGATGCCCAGCCCCATCCCGCCCTTGCCCAGCTTGGACACGAGTCCGAGCGAGCCCGTGAAGAGGCCCGCGACCAGCGCGACGAGCACCAGCAGCGAGACGAGAAACACCGCCAGCGTGGCCAGCCACAGCTTCACGAAATCCATGTACACGGGCTTCCAGCGGCCGGCCTCGTTGCCGATGCGTGAGCGCAGCACCAGGAGGCTGCGGTAGTTGAACTCCAGCCGGATGATGCACAGCACCGTGAGCAGCAGGCCCAGCGCCACCAGACCTATCAGCGGCGCGGTGACCTCGGGCAGCTTGCGGCCGGTTTCTTCGTTCACCACCGCGGCCGGGGCCAGGGACTGCAGGCCCCAGAACACGCCCAGCCACACCAGTGCCAGAGCGAACACGGGCCAGCTGGCGGTGTAGACCTCGCGCCAGCTCGCCACGAACTGCAGACGCAGCCCGCGCCAGCGCGTGTTGGCCAGGCGAAAGCGCATGGCGCTGCCCCAGATCAGCGGCGACAGGGCCGCGCCGCCCAGGATGAAAAGGCCCACGGCCGTGTCCTGCCCCGTGTTGACGGCCAACTGGTAGGCGACCGTGAGCAGCAGCAGCACGACGAAGCCCACCACCATGCGCCGCTGCTGCGCGGTGAATTCCAGGGGGCTGCCTGCCACCAGCGTGTGGCCGTAGAAGTACTGAGCCGTACGCCGCCGCGCCCAGGGGGTGTACAGGCCCAGCGTCAGAATGCTCAGCAGTACGTTCACGATCCACACGCGGAAGTACTCGCCGCCGCTGCCCGTGAAGCGCATGGCGTGTGGCTCGATGTCTTGTGACTCGAAGGACGAGCGCAGCCCAGAGCGCGCCCGCGCGCGCTCGGACGATACCTGGACGTCCATGGTTTTTCCCTCTCTGGTGGTTGTTGGCGCGCAGTGTAGCGCAGCGCCCAGATGGAATTTTTCTAGACGTAGAAAGCTGGAACCGCCGCCATATCACCGCTGGCAGCTATAGCTAGGGCCTGTTCACACTATTTTTGCCAGATGCGTTGCGATCAAAAAGGGCCAGGCGCAAGGCGCCAAACGAAGCTGGGGTGCTACCCCAGCGAGGCTTGGCAACGCCGCGAATGGCCCTTTTTGATCGCAACCCGGAGGGAACGGAGTGAAAACCGCGCCACGCGTCGTTGCCCTCCTAGCCAAGGCCCCGGCCTTGGCGTCGTCACGCGCCTAGATTGGCGCGGTTTTCACGCCATTCGCACTGGCAAAAATAGTGTGAACAGGCCCTAATGTAGCGAGATTGACGACCGGGACACGCTGTGGCGGGCGGTTTGGTAGGCGGAAGCGCCGACCGCGCGGGCGGCGCTCGGGGTCAGTAGCTCGTGGCGACGGGCCCGCGTGCGCCTGGCCGGAAGCGCGCGGCCAGCCCGTCCGCGGCCTGGCGCAGCAGGAGCATGTCCATGCCCACGGCCACGAACTGCGCGCCCAGGGCCAGGCATTCGCGCGCCCGGGCTTCGTCCACCACGAGGATGCCCGGTGCCTTGCCGGCCGCGCGGATGCGGCGGATCGCGTCGTCGATCGCGGCGCGCACCGTGGGGTGGTTGGCCTCACCCGGGAAGCCCATGCTGGCGGACAGGTCGGCCGGGCCGATGAAGATGCCGTCCACGCCCTCCACCGCGGCGATGGCCTCAATATGCTCCAGCGCCTCGGCCGTCTCCACCTGCACCAGCAGGCAGAGCTCGTTCTCCGCATCGCGTACATAGGCCGCGTCGCGGCCGAAGTCCGAGGCGCGCATGGAGCCGCCCATGCCGCGGATGCCGCGCGGCGCGTAGCGCATGGCGGCCACGGCGGCGCGCGCCTCGTCCGCGTTCTGCACGAAGGGCAGCAGCAGCGTTTGCGCGCCGATGTCCAGGTAGCGCTTGATCAGTACCAGATCGTTCCAGGCCGGGCGCACCACGCCGTGCGTGTGGTTCCGGCAGCCGGCGGCCACAGCCTGCAGCTGCTGCACCATGAGCGGTACGTCGCTGGGCGTGTGTTCCGTGTCCAGCAGCACCCAGTCAAAGCCCGATCCCGCGATCAGCTCGGTGACCAGGGGCGATGGCAGGGTGGACCAGATGCCGATCTGCGCCTGACCGGCGGCCAGTGCGTGCTTGAAGGGGTTGCGAACGGGCATGGCAGGTGGTCTGGGTCAGGTCAGTACTGGTACACGCCGCGGCCGGTCTTGCGGCCCAGGCGGCCGGCGGCCACCATCTCCTTGAGCAGCGGGCAGGGGCGGTACTTGCTGTCGCCGAACTCGGTCAGGTACACATCCATCACGGCCAGGCACACGTCCAGGCCGATCATGTCGGCCAGCGCCAGCGGGCCGATGGGCTGGTTGCAGCCGAGCTTCATGCCGGCGTCGATGTCCTCGGGCGTTGCCAGGCCCTCTGCCAGCACGAAGAAGGCCTCGTTGATCATGGGCACCAGGATGCGGTTGACCACGAAGCCGGGGGCGTTCTTCACGGTGATAGGCGACTTGCCCAGGCGCTCGGAGAGCTGCTTCACCGTGTCGTGCGTGGCGTCGGAAGTCTGCAGGCCGCGAATGATCTCCACCAGCGCCATCATCGGCACGGGGTTGAAGAAATGCATGCCGATGAACCGGTCGGCGCGCGACGTGGCGGCCGCCAGCTTGGTGATGGAGATCGAAGAGGTGTTGGACGCAATGATCACTTCGGGCGCCACCAGCGCGTCCACCTGCTTGAGGATCTTGAGCTTGAGTTCGTAGTTCTCGGTGGCAGCCTCGATCACGATCTGGGCGGCCTTCAGGTCGTCGTAGTTGGTGGAGGTTTGGATGCGCGCGAGGGCGGCGCTCTTGTCGGCTTCGGCGATCTTTTCTTTCTTGATCAGGCGGTCCAGGCTGCCCGCCACGGTGGCCACGCCCTTTTGCACGGCGGCGTCGGAGATGTCCACCATCACCACATTGATGCCCGACACAGCGCATGCCTGGGCAATGCCGTTGCCCATGGTGCCCGCGCCGATGATGCCGACGGTCGAAATCGTCATATAAATGTCCCTTGAAAGTGTAGTGGTGAGAAAAAAACGATGCCGTGATGGTATCGGCAATCGCGCGTCTGCTGCTGCGTTGCAGCATCGCCATACAACGAGGGGACACTGCATGCGTGAGTTCGACTATGTCGTGATCGGGGGCGGCTCGGCGGGCTGCGTGCTGGCGGGGCGGCTGAGCGAGGACCCCACGGTGCGCGTGTGCCTGCTGGAGGCGGGCGGCAGCGATGCCAGTGTGCTCATCCATTGCCCGGCGGGGCTGGCCGCCATGGCGCGCAGCGGCGCCTTCAACTGGGGGCTGCACACCACGCCGCAGGCGGGCCTGGGCGGGCGTCGGGGCTACCAGCCGCGCGGCAAGGTGCTGGGTGGTTCCAGCTCGGTCAACGCCATGATCTACGCGCGCGGCCACGCCAGCGACTACGACCACTGGGCTGCGGCCGGCAATGCAGGCTGGGGCTGGAACGACGTGCTGCCGTACTTCCTTCGGGCCGAGCACAACGAGCGCGGTGCAAGCGCCTGGCACGGCACGGACGGGCCGCTGAATGTGGCGGACCTGCAGTCGCCGCAGCGTGCCAGCCGCGCCTTCGTCGAAGCCGGCGTGCAGGCTGGTCATCCACGCAATGACGACTTCAACGGCGCGCAACTGGAGGGCGTGGGTCTCTACCAGGTCACGCACCGGGCGGGCGAACGCTTCAGCGTGGCCAAGGCCTACCTCACGCCCCACCTGGGCCGGACCAATCTGCAGGTCGTGACCGGCGCGCAGGCCACGCGCATCCTGTTTGAGGGCCGGCGCGCCACGGGCGTGGAATACCGCCGAGGCGGCCAGACGCAGCAGGTGCGCGCCACGCGTGAGGTGCTGCTGTCGGCGGGGGCGCTGCTGTCGCCGCAATTGCTCATGCTCTCGGGTGTGGGGCCGGGCGCGCAGTTGCAGAGCCACGGCATTGGCGTGGTGCACGATCTGCCGGGCGTGGGCGCGCATCTGCACGACCATCCCGACGTGGTGCAGGTGATGGACGCACCGCGGTTGACGGACCTCTTCGGCCTGTCGCTGCCCGGGGCGCTGAACGTGTTGCGCGGCGTGCGGGAGTGGCGTGCGCACCGCAGCGGCATGCTGACCACCAACTTCGCCGAGGCTGGAGGCTTCATCAAGAGTCGCCCCGAGGAGCCATTGCCCGACCTGCAGCTGCACTTCGTGGTCGGCAAGCTGCTGGACCACGGCCGGCAGGCCACATGGGGCCATGGCTATTCCTGCCATGTATGCCTGCTGCAGCCCCGAAGCCGCGGCCGGGTGACGCTGGCCAGCGCCGACCCGGCGGCCGCTCCGCTGGTGGACCCGGCATTCTTCAGTGATCCCGACGACATGCAGCGCCTGGTGCGCGGCGTGCGGCGCATGCGCGAGATCCTGGCGCAGCCCGCCCTGGCCAGCCTGGGCGCGCGTGAGCTGTCCCATTCGTCCCGTGCGCAAAGCGATGCACAGATCGAGCAGTTCATCCGCGACTGGGCCGACACCATCTACCACCCCGTGGGCACGTGCCGCATGGGCTGCGGTCCGCTGGACGTGGTGGATGCCCAACTGCGTGTGCATGGCCTGCAGGCTCTGCGTGTGGTGGACGCATCCATCATGCCGCGCATTGTGAGCGGCAACACGAATGCACCCACGGTGATGATTGCCGAGCGCGCGGTGGACTTGCTGCGCCAGGCTGCATGACGCGCTCCGGTTCGCCAGTGCGCGCTTAAGAAATTTTGAGGGTTCGCATAAGCGTTTTCTAGCAGCACGCGCGCTGCACCGTTCCTAGACTGCACAGCACCTGTGAGACACACGATGTGCCGCATGGGAAGGCGAGGCTCCCAAGCCGCAACACCCACAAGAACCGGAACCGACAATGCAGTTCAACCCTCAGGAAATCACCGCGCTCGCGCAGGCCGACGCCGCCGCACCGCGCATGGACCTCTATGCCTTCATCCACAAGGCCTTGCGCGCCTATATGGTCGACACACTCGTGGGCCTGGGTCGCGTGGACGCCGAGGACGACCTCGAACTGTCCCAGGCCGGCGCACGCGTGCTGCAGCTGCTGAGCTTTTGCCGCGCGCACCTGTACCACGAGAACACCTACGTGCATCCCGCCATGGAGCGCCATGCACCTGGCAGCGCCGCCGCGGTTGAGCAGGAACATGATGGTCATGGACAGGCGATTGCGGCGCTGGCGGATGCGGCGCAGCAGCTCATGCAATGCCCGCGCGAGCGGCGAGCGCGCGTGGCTCATGCGCTGTACCAGCAGCTGGCGCTGTTCGTGGCGCACAACTTCGAGTACATGCAGTTGGAGGAGACGGCGCACAACGCGGTGCTCTGGGCGCATTACAGCGACGCGGAACTGGCTGCCATCGAGGGTGCGCTGGTCGCGTCGATACCGCCGGACGAGATGCTCGTCACGCTGCGCTGGATGCTGCCCAGCATGACCCCGAGCGAGCGGGCCATGGTGCTCGGTGACATGCGGCGCAATGCGCCTTCCGGCATCTTTGACACGGCATTGAGTGTCATGCGTCCGCACCTGTCGGATGGCCAGTGGGGCAAGCTGGCACATGCTTTGGAGCTGGCGCGATGAGCCATGGGTTGCTGCGCCATACCCTGGCTGCATTCTGGCTTTGCATGGCCAGCGCGAGTGCCCTGGCTGCGGGCCCCCCGCCCCCCGAACGCTTTCGGCTCACGCCCCAATTGCTGGAGCGCATGGAGGCACCGCAGGCTGCGTCGCCAGAAGCCGCACGTCCCTGCGACGACGACGAGCCGGACGCGCAGTCCGTTCAGGAGCTGGCGCGTCAGCTGGATGCGGATCCGCGCATCCGTGCCTTGCTGGCCCGCCACCGGGTTAGCAGCATCGAGTACGCCACGGCGGTGTATGCCGCACTGCACGCGGGCATGTTCCTCGCCATGGAATCGCTGGCTGACAAGGCTTCGCGCACCAGCGCGCTGGCATCCTTCACCCCAGAGCAGCGCGCCAACATCGAGTTGCTGCGCCGGCGCCCAATCAAGTGAGCGCCGCGGCGGCGCGACCTTCAACCGCCGGCCATCTCTTCCAACTGCACAGGTGCGTCCAGCCGCAGCCGCAGTCGCCCACGGCCGGTCTTGTCGATATGGATGCCGGTGTCGCTTTCCTGCAGCCGGCGCTGCAGCAACAGCAGGCGCGCCTCCAGGTTGTCGGCCACGCCTGGCAGGCGCAGGCTGGGGTCCAGACGCAGTTCACGGTTGCTGAAGTCCTGCCGTCCGGTGCGCTCATGGTCGCGCAGCAGCTTCCACAGGATCGCGCCCGCCACGCCCTTGATAAGGTAGGTGTCATTGACGAACACGCTGTCGTTCACCGCGAAATGCCGCACCCGCACGGGCGCCCCCTGCGGCGCCGGCGCGGGCGCTGGTTCTTGCGATGCCTCCGTGGCTTCGTCGGCCGACTGCAGCAGGTCGATCGCGGCGGCCAGCTGTCCTGCCAGCGCCACCAGCGCATCTTCCTCGGGGTAGCGGAACTGCAGTCCAGCGGGCTTTCCACGAACAGCACCCCCAGGGTGCGGCCGCAGCTCAACAGGGGCACGGCCAGCTGGCTGTGCGGCGCGGGCAGGCCCGGGTAGGGGATCTCGTGCGCGGGCGCGCTCTGTCCCAGGCTGCTGCGCATGGCATGGCTGTACAGCGCGGCATGGGTCATGTGGCTGATGCGTACCGGCGTGGCTTCGCGCGCGGCCACGCCTATCACGCCCTGGCCCAGCTTGATCTCCGAGCCCACGCCCGAATGTGTGTAGCCATGGCTTGCCACGGTGTACAGGTGGCCCGCTTGCGCATCCAGCATGAGCACCATCGCATGCTGCACGTGCAGATGCTCGTGTAGGCCCGCCAGCAGTGTCTGTAGCAGCTCGTCGAGCGTGGTGCAGCGCGCCAGGCGCTGGCTGCACAGGCGCACGGCGCCCAGCAGATCGGCGCGTGGCAGTTGCGCGGGGCTGGGTGCCAGTCCTTCTCCGGGCACGGGTTCGATGCGCTCGAAGGCGTAGCCATCCGATCCCTTGAGTTCGAAGACGCCCGCCATGCCGTTGTGCGAGGCGATGCCCGCCAGCTGCGCGCGCATGCGCTCGAACAGTGCGCCTTCCGCCTCCGTGCGCAAGAAGCGCAGGTGCAGGCGAAAGCAGCGCGCTGTCACGGGGTCCAGCACCAGCACGCTGGCATAGGGGTTGGCGAGGATGTTGGCGCGCGTCTTGTTGAAGAACTGGAACGACAGGGCCACATGCTGCTCATCGACGTAGACCACCTGTGAGATGTAGGCCACGTTGGGCGTGCCGTCGGGGGCGCAGGTGGCCATGATGGCAGGAATCGCGCCCTCCAGGCAGGCGCGGATGGAGCGCAGGGTGGGCGGCACGTTCACGGCTGGCGCTCCTTGCGCAACGGTTCGCCGGCATGCGGGCCGGGGGTCTGGTCGAACGCGGCTTCGGGTGAAAACTCCACTGCCACCAGATCGTCCCGTGGTGCATTCAGCATGGCCGCGGTGTACTGCGGGCCATAGCCCACCTGGGCCACGGCATGCTGCATGGCGGACAGGTAGCTTTGCAGCGCGGGCTCGTCGGCCGGCAGCACGGCACGTTGCACGGCGGCGGTGGCCTTGACCTGCACCGTGCGGTGCGAGGGGGGCACTGAAGACCACGGCAATGTGGCCGGTGGTGGCAATGTCGGCCAGAAGCTGTCGTGACTGGCTTCGCCGCAGGAAGACCGTGATGCGCTGGCCGTTGGTGCTGATGCGCGCGTCTACCGCGTCACGCTGGGACGCAACTGCGCGTCGCGCGAGGCCACGATGGTGGAGACGCCCCGGTCCACCAGGGCGATGTATTCGGCGCTCAGAAGCGTAGGCATGCGTGAAAGGCTCAGGCGCGAAAGCGCTTGCGGGTGAGCGCCAGGGCCACCCAGTACGCGGCCACGGTGGTCACGGCGATCACCAGGCCGTGGCGCAGCGGGTGCTGCGGCCACTGGTCCATGAAGAGGGGGCGCACCAGCTCCACGGCATTGGTGAGCGGCAGCCAGTCCGAGGCGAGGCGTATGGCCGTGGGCAGCTGCTCGCGCGGGAAGAAAACACCCGACAGGAACATCATGGGCGTGAGCACCAGCGTGAAGTAGTAGGTGAAGAAGTCATAGCCCTTGGCCAGCGCATTGAAGATGAGCGCGATGCTGGAAAACATGATGCCCACGCACAGCAGCACCGGCCAGGCCACGATCAGCTTGGGGCTGTAGCTGATGCCCAGCGCGAGCATCACCCCCAGGATGGCGGTGGTGGTGAACAGCGCCTTGAATGCGGCCCACAGCATCTCGGCCAGCAGCACGCTGTCCAGACTGATGGGGGCGTTCATGATGCCGTCCCAGGTCTTTTGCACATGCATGCGCGAGAAGGCCGAGTACAGCGCTTCGAAGCTGGCCGCATTCATGGCGCTCATGCAGATCGACCCGCTGGCCAGGAACAGGATGTAGGGCACGTTCTGCCCGCCCACCTGCACCTGTCCCACCAGCGCACCCATGCCGTAGCCGAAGGCCACCAGCCACATCAGCGGCTCGGCGATGTTGCCCAGCAGGCTGGGCACCGCCAGCTTGCGCCACACCAGCAGGTTGCGCAGAAACACGGGCCACCAGCGCATCGACAGGTCGGGCGCGCGCCAGGGGCTGGGCGTGGTGGGCGTGGGCATGTCAGCCTTCCTCGCGGATTTGACGTCCGGTGAGCTTGAGGAACAGGTCCTCCAGGTTCGCGGGCCGGTGCAGGGTGCGCAGGCTGCCGTGGGCCGACAGCGCCTGCAGCAGCGGGCGGGCGTCCTTCGTGTAGAAGAACACGGTCTCGCCGCTGACTTCCACACGCCGCGCCAGCGGACGCAACTGCGCATCCTGCGCCAGGGCCAGCGCGCCGGGGCCGTAGGCCTCGACCACGTCGGGCTCCAGGTGCTCGGCGATCAGCACGCGCGGCGTGCCTTCGGCGATCTTGCGGCCATGGTCCAGCACCAGCAGGCGCGAGCACAGGCGCTCGGCCTCATCCATGAAGTGCGTCGTCAGCAGGATGGCCTTGCCGCCCTGCAGCAGCTGCTGCAGCCGCTCCCACATCAGGTGGCGTGCCTGCGGGTCCAGGCCGGTGGTGGGCTCGTCCAGCAACAGCAGGCGCGGGTCATTGACCAGGGCGCGCGCCAGCGACAGGCGCCGGCGCATGCCCCCCGACAGTTCGCCCGGCCGCGCGTCGGCCTTGGCCGTGAGCGCGGCGAACTCCAGCAGCGGCGCGATGCGCTGTGCCATGGCCGCGCCCTTCAGGCCGAAGTAGCGGCCGAACACGCGCAGGTTTTCGGCGCAGCTGAAGTCCGGGTCCAGGCTGTCGAACTGCGTGACCACGCCCAGTTGGGCCTTGATAGCCAGCGCGTCCTGCGGCATGGCGAGCGGCGCAGCGCCGCCGCCAGGGTGAAAGTGCACGCTGCCCTCGTCGGGCGCCGTGAGGCCCAGGCACATGCGCAGGGTGGTGGTCTTGCCCGCGCCGTTGGGGCCGATCACGCCCAGGCACTCCCCCGGCGCGATGGCGAACGACAGCCCATCCACCACGGTGGCGGTGCCATAGCGCTTGCGCAGGTCGCGGGCTTCCAGAAGCACTTGCATGGCGCGATTGTGGGGGGAAGACCGCGCCATTGCAGAGGTTTATGAGAAAAATGGCGCTGGCGCTTTATTGATAAGCGCTGATAGCTATCAAAACCAGAGTGTTCTGAGAGCGGGGCGCCCTTTGGATGCCCGCTTTCCATGGTCCAATCGTCAAAGCCAACCAACCACGATGGACACCATGGACACAACCGGCTTCCAGGACACGCTGGCCGTTCTGGCGGGCGCCCTGGGCAGCGGCCTGCTGATGGGGATCGAGCGCGAACGGCGCAAGGGCCAGGGCCCGTTGCGCGCGCTCGCGGGCGTGCGCTCGTTCACGCTGGCGGCGGTGTCGGGTGCGACGGCGGCGCTGCTGGGCAGCGAGGCGCTGGTGGCGGTGGGCGCGGTGTTCATTGCGCTGCTGGGCGTGGTGGCCTATGCGCGCGACCGCTCCGAAGACCCCGGCGTGACCACCGAGATCGCGCTGCTGCTGGCCTACCTGATCGGCGTGCTGTGCACGCAGAGCCTGCCCGTGGCGGCAGGGCTGGCCGTCGCCGTGACCAGCCTGCTGGCGGCGCGTGAGGCGCTGCACGAGTTTTCGCGCGAGTGGCTGCGCCAGGGCGAGGTGCGGGGCGGGCTGATCCTGGCTGCGCTGGCGCTGCTGGTATTGCCGCTGGCGCCCAACCAGCCCCTGTGGGGGGAGGCGCTGAACCCCCAGGTGCTGGTGCGCCTGGTGGTGGTGCTGCTGGTGATCCAGGCGCTGGCGCATCTGGCGCGCCGGCTCATGGACGCACGCCGCGCGAACGCCCTGTCGGCGCTGGCCTCGGGTTTCATCTCCAGCACCGCCACCATCGCCAGCCTGGGCGTGGCCGTGCGCGAGGGGCGCGAGCCCGTGCGCGCGCAGGGGGGCGCGGCCGTGCTGTCGTGCGTGGCGACCATGGTGCAGATCCTGGTGGTGGCGGCCACCGTGCAGCCCCAGTGGCTGGTGCGGCTGTGGGCGCCGGCACTGGCGGGCGGGGTGGTGGCGCTGGTCTGGGGGTGGGCACTGTTGCGCAGCATGCCCGCGGGTGAGGCGCCGGTCCCGGCGGACGTGGACGGCACGGCGCTGTTCAAGCTGCGCGACGCGCTGCTGATCGCCGCGCTGCTCACGGCTGTGCAGGTGCTGGTGCAGGCACTGCGCGGCTGGTGGGGCGACGCGGGCCTGCTGGCCGGCGCCCTGGTGGCGGCGCTGGCCGACGTCCATGCGGCCGCCGCGGCCATCATGTCGCAGGGCCGGCCGCTGGACCCCGTGGGGCCCAGCCTGGTGAGCGCGCTGGCGGCGGGGCTGAGCGTGCACGCCGTCAGCAAATGCGTGACGGCGCTGGTCAGCGGGGGCTGGCGTTATGCCGTGGCGGCCGGTGGCGGCGTGGTGCTGCACACGCTGGCCTTCGTCGCGGTGCTGGTGCTACTCTAAATTGATAAAAAACGGCTCAAACGCTTATGGGGTAAGCGCGAGAAGCTATCGATGAAGTAGCAATGGCTGCGGCTACTGGAACGCCACCTCGGCAAAGCTGCGCAGCTTGCGGCTGTGCAGCCGGTGCACTCCACCCGCGCGCAGGATGTCGATGGCGCGCATGCCGATGCGCAGATGCTGGTCCACGCGTTCGCGGTAGAAATGGTTGGCCATGCCGGGCAGCTTGATCTCGCCGTGCAGCGGCTTGTCGCTCACGCACAGCAGGGTGCCGTAGGGCACGCGAAAGCGAAAGCCGTTGGCGGCTATTGTTGCGCTTTCCATGTCCAGCGCCACTGCGCGGCTTTGGCTGAAGCGGCGCTGGGGCATGTTGTCGGGCAGCAGCTCCCAGTTGCGGTTGTCGGTGCTGGCCACGGTGCCGGTGCGCATGATGCGCTTGAGCTGGTCCTGCGGCATCTGCGTCACGTCGGCCACGGCCTGCTGCAGCGCCATCTGGATCTCGGCCAGCGCGGGGATGGGCACCCACAGCGGCAGCTCCTCGTCCAGCACATGGTCCTCGCGCACGTAGGCGTGGGCCAGCACGTAGTCGCCCAGCTGCTGGCTGTTGCGCAGGCCCGCGCAGTGGCCCAGCATCATCCAGGCGTGGGGGCGCAGCACGGCGATGTGGTCGGTGATGGTCTTGGCGTTGCTCGGGCCCACGCCGATGTTGACCATGGTGATGCCGCTGCGGTCCGCGCGCACGAGGTGGTAGGCGGGCATCTGCGGCAGGCGGGCCGGGGCCACGCCCAGGTCGTCGCCGACCTGCGCGGGCAGGCCCGTGCGGCGCGTGACCACGTTGCCCGGCTCAATGAAGGCGATGTACTCGCTGTCGGGCTTGGCCATCTCGGCATGGCCCAGGCGCACGAACTCGTCGATGTAGAACTGGTAATTGGTGAACAGCACGAAGTTCTGGAACCACTCGGGCTGCGTGCCGGTGTAGTGGCGCAGGCGGTGCAGCGAATAGTCCACGCGCGGCGCGGTAAACAGCGACAGCGGCTGCGCCTCGCCAGCGCGCGGCGACCAGGTGCCGTTGGCAATGCCGTCGTCCATGGCCTCCAGGTCGGGCAGGTCGAACACGTCGCGCATCAGCATGCGCCGCTCGGGGCTGAGCGTGCCTTCGATGTGGTCGTGCTCGGCGAACGAGAAGTGGATGGGGATGGGCTGATTGCTCACGCCCACTTCCAGCTCGACGTTGTGGCTGGCGCGCAACAGGCGTAGCTGCTCCGTGTAGTAGTCGGCGAACAGGTCAGGCCGCGTGAGCGTGGTCTCGTAGCGCCCCGGCCCCTCCACGAAGCCATAGGCCAGGTGCGTGGGCGCGCGCGCCACGGTGCTGGTCTGCACGCGCACGAAGGGATAGAACGCGCGCACGGGCGCGGCGGGCGTCTCTCCCGCCACGAAGCGCTGCATGGCGCTGCGCAGGTGGTCGATCTGCTGCTGGTAGATGCGCTGCACCTGGGCCAGTGCTTCGGTCTCGGTCGCGTGGAAGGTGGGATCGGGAAGTGCGGGGATCTGAGCCATGGTGCCTATTGTCCACGCCGCATGTGTCAGCGTGGGCACGGCGCCGGGCCAGGCCGGCCGCTCACTCGGCCTGGGCGCGCAGCCACTCGCGGGCGCGCTGCGCATCCATGGGCGGTGCGATGCCAAAGCCCTGCGCCAGTTCGCAGCCCAGGCGCTGCAGCAGCGCGAGCTGCTCCGCGGTCTCCACGCCTTCGGCCACGGGCTGCAGCTGCAGGCTGTGCGCGAGCTGGATGATGGCGGTGACGATGGCCACGTCTTCGCTGTCGGCAGGCGTGTCGGTGACGAAGGAGCGGTCCACCTTGATCTTGTCCAGCGGGTAGCGTTTGAGGTAGGCCAGCGACGAGTAGCCCGTGCCGAAGTCGTCCACCGTTACGGCAACGCCCAGGGCCTGCAGGGCCTGCAGGGTGGTGCGCGTGTGGTCGGCCTGCTGCATGAGGGCGGATTCGGTGATCTCCACCTCCAGGTACTGCGGTGCGAGCCCCGCGGACTGCAGCACCTGGGCGATCTCGCCCACCACGTCGCGCTGGCGGAACTCGATGGCCGAGAGGTTCACCGCCACCGGCACCCGGGGCAGCCCTTCGTCGTGCCATGCCTTGAGCTGACGACAGGCTTCGTGCAGCACCCAGCGGCCAATGGGCGTGATGAGCCCGCGCGATTCGGCGAGCGGAATGAACTCATCCGGCCCCACGAGGCCGCGCACCGGGTGTCGCCAACGCACCAGCGCCTCAAAGCCCACCAGCCGGCCGTCGGCCACCCGCACCTGGGGCTGGTAGTGCAGTGCGAAAGCCCCTTGGAACACCGCCTCGCGCAGCAGGTGCTCTTGCTGCAGCAGCTCCGTGGGTTGGCCTTCCATGCCCGGTTCATAGAACATGCGCGTGCCCCGCCCGCTTTCCTTGGTGTGGTGCATGGCCGCGTCGGCGCGGCGCAGCAGCTCGTCGGGGCTGTAGCCGTCGTCCGGAAAGACGCTGATGCCGATGGAAGGCGACAGCGACAGCGGCGTGCCCCCGATGGCGAACTCGGCGCGCACGCGCGCCAGCAGCGCATCGGCCACTTCGGCCGCTGCGGCGCGGTTGGCCAGGTCGGGCAGCAGCACGATGAATTGGTCGCCGCCCACACGCGCGACGAAGTCGGTGGCCTTCACTCCGTCCTGCAGGCGCCGCGCAATCTCGATCAGCAGCTGGTCGCCGGCCTGGTTTCCCAGCGACTCGTTGACTGTCTTGAAGTGGTCCAGGTCGATGAACAGCACGGCGGCGCGGGTCTGCCGCTCCTGCGCGGCACTCGCCATGCGTGCCAGCTGCATCATGAGGTGGCGCCGGTTGGGCAGTTGGGTCAGCGTGTCATGCAGCACCAGGAAGCGCGCCTGCTCCTGCGCCTGCTTGCGCGCCGTGATGTCGCGCACCACCACCACGCGGTAGTCACCCTCCTGCTGGGGCATGGTCTTGCCCACCACCTCGATCGGGATCACGCGGCCGTCCTTGTGGCGCATGGCGAGCTCGCAGGGCTTCTCGCTGCCGCGGCGCGTGTATTCCACGGCCAGCGCGCGGTACTCGGGCAGCGCGAAATCGAAGATGGACTGGCCTACGAGCTCGGCCAGCGAATAGCCAACCATGCGCTGCAGCGCTTCGTTGGCATCCAGAATGCGCCCGTCGCGGTGAAAGGCAAGTCCCTCCTCGGTAGCGATGGCGAACTTGCGCATGCGCTCCTCGCTCTGGCGCACGGCGCGCTCGGCCTCCCAGTGGTGGGTGATGTCGTTGATGAGCACGAATGCACCCACCATCGCGTTGCGTCCTTCGCGCACCCCGAAGTGCGGCTGCAGGCTGATCTCCAGCATATGCGCGCGCCCCTGCGGGCCGACGTATTCGCGGGTGTACTGAACGCTCTCCCCAGCCAGCGCGCGCTGCACGTAGGGCAGGATCTCCTGCCAGGCCTTTTCGCCGATCGCCTCGCGCACCGTCTTGCCGATGATGCTCTGCACCGTTTGCCCGCTGAAGGCGGCATAGCGCTGGTTGGCGAACACGCAGCGCAGGCTGGTCGATTCGTAATAGGCCAGCATGACGGGCACCGAGTCGGCGATGAGCCGCAGCAGCGCATCACTGGCGCGGGGGCCCAGGTCGGGCAGGGGGGGGAGGCAGGGGGGCGAGGGGAGGGCATATCCAGTGCCAGTGGGCGGTCGGTCCCGGAGCTTATATCCCAACGCCTGGCCTTTGGCGAGCAGGCGCGTCCGGCGGCGCGCCGGGCGCTTGTGTGCCAGCAGGGCGGCAAGGCGGCGGGATAATCGCTGCATGCCTTCCGCACCCTCCGGCCCCTTGAGCGTTCCCGCGTGGATGACGCCCCACAACCTGCTGCGCGCCTCGGTGGGCGTGGCCCTGCTCACCATCGTGCTCAAGACGCTGGCCTGGTGGGTCAGCGGCTCGGTGGGCCTGCTGTCGGATGCGCTGGAGTCGTTCGTCAATCTGGCGGGCGCGATGTTCGCGCTGGCCATGGTGACCATTGCGCGCCGCCCGGCGGACGAGGACCACCCCTACGGACACCACAAGGCGGAATATTTCTCGTCCGGCTTCGAGGGCATTCTCATCGTGGGGGCCAGCATCGCCATCCTCTGGGCGGCCGTGCTGCGGCTGATGCACCCGCAACCGCTGGAGCAACTGGGCTGGGGCATGGGCCTGTCGCTGTTGAGCACGGCCTGCAACGGCCTGCTCGCATGGGGCATGCTGCGCGCGGCGCAGGTGCACCGGTCGCTGGCGCTGGAAGGCGATGCGCGGCACCTGATGACCGATGTGTGGACCTCCATCGGCGTGGTGGGCGGGCTACTGGCCGCTGGCGCCACCGGTTGGCTGTGGCTGGACCCGCTGGTGGCGATCGCGGTGGCGTTGAACATCCTGCGCGAAGGGGGCGCACTGATCTGGCGCGCCTCGCAGGGTCTCATGGACGAAGCCATGGAGCCTGGCCTGCTGGCGCGCGTGTTCACGGTGTTGGGCGAGCACAACCACGCCAGCGCAGGGGTGGTGTATTTCGACAGCCTCACCTCGCGCCGCGCCGGCGCGCGCAACTACGTGGATCTGCACATGCATGTGCCCGCGCACTGGACGCTGGGGCACGCCGCCGAGCAGCGCACCGCCGTCGAGCAGGCCCTGATGCAGGCCGTGCCCGGCCTGCGCGCCACCATCGAACTGCTGCCCGAAGGGCAGGCTACGGTGTTCGAGACTGCCGAGGCGGCCGCGCCGGGAGGAGCCGGCACATGATCGGCCTGCTGCAGCGCGTGCGCGAGGCGCGCGTGGAAGTGGCCGGCGAGATCGTGGGCCGCATCGGCCCGGGGCTGCTGGCGCTGGTGTGCGCCGAGCAGGGCGACAGCGAGGCGCAGGCCGACAAGCTGCTGGCCAAAATGCTCAAGCTGCGCATCTTCAGCGACGAGGCCGGCAAGATGAACCGCAGCGTGCAGGACCTGGACGGGCAGGGCACCTGCGGCGGCCTGCTCATCGTCAGCCAGTTCACCCTGGCCGCCGACACGCGCGGCGGCAACCGGCCCAGCTTCACGCAGGCGGCACCGCCGGCGCAGGGGGAGCGGCTGTACGACTACTTCGTCGCCCAGGCGCGCGCCGTGCACCCCATGGTGGCCACGGGCCGCTTTGCCGCCGACATGCAGGTGCACCTGGTCAACGACGGACCGGTGACCCTTCCGCTGCGGATAGCGCCGCCGGGATAATTGGCGACCATGACCATCTCTTCAGGCGCGTCGCCTGCCCCGTCCGCCACCGCCTTCTCATCGCTGCCTCTGTCCCCTGAAATGCTGGCCAACCTGCAGCAGCTGGGCTATGCGCAGATGACGCCCATCCAGGCCGCCAGCCTGCCTTTCAGCCTGCAGGGCCGTGATCTGATCGCCCAGGCCAGCACCGGCAGCGGCAAGACAGCGGCCTTTGGCTTGGCCATGGTCGATCGGCTGAACCCGCGCTGGTTCGCCGTCCAGGGCCTGGTGCTGTGCCCCACGCGCGAGCTGGCCGATCAGGTGGCCACCGAGATCCGCCGCTTGGCGCGTGCGCAAGACAACATCAAGGTCGTCACTGTGTATGGGGGCGTGCCTTCGCGCGGCCAGATTGCTTCGCTGGAGAACGGTGCCCACATCGTGGTCGGCACGCCGGGCCGCGTGATGGACCTGATGGAGCGCGGCAAGCTCGACATCGCCAACCTCAAGACCTTGGTGCTTGACGAGGCCGACCGCATGCTGGACATGGGCTTCCTGGCCGATATTGAGACCGTGGTGCGCCAGTGTCCGGCCGAGCGCCAGACCCTGCTGTTCTCCGCCACCTATCCCGACGGCATTGCGGGACTGGCACAGCGTTTCATGCGCGCGCCCCAGATGGTGAAGGTGGCCGCCCAGCACGGTGCAGGCAAGATCGCGCAGCGCTGGTATGAGGTGGATGCACGCGAGAAGGTCGACGTGGTGGCGCGCATGCTCGCGCACTTTCGCCCTGCGTCGAGCATTGCCTTCTGCAATACCAAGCAGCAGTGCCGTAACGTGGTGACTGCGCTGCAGAGCCAGGGATTCAGTGCCCTCGCCCTGTTTGGCGAGTTGGAGCAGCGCGAGCGTGACGAGGTGCTGGTGCAGTTTGCCAACAAGAGCTGCAGCGTGCTCGTGGCCACCGACGTGGCGGCGCGCGGCATCGATATTGCCGACCTCTCGGCCGTGATCAACGTCGACGTGACGCCCGATCCCGAGGTGCACATCCACCGCATCGGCCGCACGGGCCGTGGCGATGCCGAGGGGCTGGCGCTGAACCTGGTCAGCATGGATGAGATGGGCAGCGTGGGCAAGATCGAATTGCTGCAAGGCCGTGCCTGCGAGTTCTTTCCGGTGGATGAACTCACCCCTACGGCAGGGGGCGAACTGCGGCCACCCATGTGCACCATCCAAATCATCGGCGGGCGCAGGGAGAAGATCCGCGCCGGCGACGTGATGGGCGCCATGTGCGCCGACTTCGGCTATGCGCGCGAGCAGATCGGCAAGATCAGCGTCAACGATTTTTCCACCTATGTGGCCGTGGACCGCGCCATCGCGGCCCAGGCCTGCGCCAAGCTGAATGCGGGCCGCGTCAAAGGCAAGATGGTGAAGGCGCGCTTGCTGTAGCGCGCCTGGGGCCTTGGGGGCGGGGTTCAGCCCTTCAGGAAGAACAGCCCCGCCATCACCAGCCCCGTGGCCACAATGCCCCAGCGCAGCACCGGCGCAGGCAGTTGGCGCGCCACGCGCGCGCCGCCATAGCCGCCCAACGTGGCGGCCACCATCATCACCAGGGCCTGCGGCCACAGCACGATGCCGCCTGCGGCATAGATGGCCACGGCAATCGCCGTGAGCAGGGCCGACACGAGGTTCTTCATGCCGTTCATGGCGTTGAGCTGCGTCTGCCCCAGCAGCCCGAACAGCGCCAGCAGCAGGATGCCCAGGCCCCCGTTGAAATAGCCCCCGTAGGCCGCCACCGCCAGCATGCCCGCGCCGGCTTTCAGAGCCGAGGGCGTGCCATGGCCGGCTTTGCCGGCCCATTGCCGCAGCTGCGGGCCAAAGGCGAAGAGTGCCGTGGCCGCCAGCAGCAGCCAGGGCACGACCTTGCGGAAGGTGGCGTCGGGCGTGAACAGCAGCAGCGCCGCACCGGCCGAGCCGCCGATGAGCGACAGCACGACCACGGCGCGCATCGACAGGCCCGGCGGCGGTTGCATGTCTTCCCGAAAGCCCCAGGCACCGGCCATGTAGCCGGGCAGCAAGGCCACAGTGCCGGTGGCGTTGGCGACCACGGGCGGCACGCCGGTGAACACCAGCGCGGGCAGGGTGAGGAAGCTGCCGCCGCCGGCTACCGCGTTGAGCGCACCGGCGATGAATGCGGCGGTGAGCAGAAGTGCCAAGTGGCCGATGGAGGTCGTCCAGCCCAGGATGTCCATGCGTGGGTTCTTCCCTTAAGAGATGGTCGCCGCGTGAGAGGCGGACCTGCAGGACGCAGCTCGCGCGGCATCTTAGGCCGCACCGGCGGGCGCGTTTGTGACCTGGGCGCAAAACAGCTTTCCGCACCCCGGCGCCCGCGGTGGCGAGCGCCTGCGCGGTCGCGCCGCCTGCCAGTTATGCCGCGTAGGGGTCCGCGAAGCCCAACTCCTGCAGGATGGCGGTCTCGTAGGCCTCCATTTCCTGCGCGTCCTGTTCGCTGGTTTCGTGGTCCCAGCCCTGGGCGTGCAGCGTGCCGTGCACCAGCAGGTGGGCGTAGTGTTCCTCTAGCGTCTTGTTCTGCTCGCGGGCCTCGCGCTCGACCACGGGGGCGCACAGCACCAGGTCGGCCACGGCCACGGGCTCTTGCTGGTAGTCGAAGGTGAGCACGTTGGTGGCGTAGTCCTTGTGGCGGAACTCGCGGTTCAAGCGCTGGCCTTCCTCGGCGCCCACGATGCGCACCGTGATCTCGGCATCTACGGCCAGGGCGTGGCGGATCCAGCGCGCAACCGCGTGGCGGGGCAGGGTGGCGCGGTGCGCGGTGGCCTCCGCGTCGCGTGCAAATTGGAGGGACAAGGACAATTGGTTCAAAGCCATTTTGGCCTCCAGCGCTTATCTATCAAGCGCGAGTAGCTACGAATTTATGAGCTTTTGGCCGGCGACTACTCGCCTGCGCCGCGGCGGCTGCGCTGCGCGTCGTAGGCATCCACGATGCGCGCCACCAGCGGGTGGCGCACCACGTCGGCGCTGGTGAAGCGCGTGACGGCGATGCCCTTGACGCGCTTCAAAACCCGCTCGGCGTCGATCAGGCCGCTCATCGCGCCCTTGGGCAAGTCGATCTGGCTCACGTCGCCTGTGACCACCGCGCGCGCGCCGAAGCCGATCCGCGTGAGGAACATCTTCATCTGCTCGGGCGTGGTGTTCTGCGCCTCGTCGAGGATGACGAAGGCATTGTTCAGCGTGCGCCCGCGCATGAAGGCCAGCGGCGCGATCTCGAGCGCATTGCGCTCGAAGGCCTTCTGCACGCGGTCAAAGCCCATCAGGTCGTACAGCGCGTCATACAGTGGGCGCAGGTACGGGTCCACCTTCTGCGTCAGGTCGCCCGGCAGGAAGCCCAGGCGCTCGCCAGCCTCCACGGCCGGGCGGGTGAGCACGATGCGCTGCACGCTGCTGCGCTCCAGCGCATCCACCGCGCAGGCCACGGCCAGGTACGTCTTGCCGGTGCCCGCCGGGCCGATGCCGAAGGTGATGTCGTGCGTGGCGATGTTTTCCAGGTAGGTGGCCTGCGTGGGCGTGCGCGCGCGCAGGTCGGCGCGGCGCGTGGTGAGCTGGATGGCGCTGGCTTCGTCATCGCCCTGCATGCTGGCGTCGCCGGCCAGCATGAGCTGCAGGTGTTCTTCCTTGATGGGGCGATCCGCCATCTCGTACAGCGCCTGCAGCAACTCCATGGCTTGCGTGGCCTTGGCCTTGGGGCCGTCCACCTTGAACTGCTCGTGCCGGTGGGCGATGGAGACCTGCAGCGCCGCCTCGATGGTGCGCAGGTGCACATCGGCGGGGCCGCACAGATGGGTCAGGCGCGTGTTGTTATGGGGGTGAAGGTGTGGCGCAGGATCACGCTGATAATTCCGGTCGAAGTTCCGCGGCGGGTGTCCGGCGCGGCAAAGGACATCCATGATAGGCAAATTGACCGGCACGCTGCTGGAAAAGAACCCCCCCGAGGTGCTGGTGGACTGCCACGGCGTGGGCTACGAGGTGCAGGTCAGCATGAGCACCTTCTACAACCTGCCCGCCGTGGGTGAGCGGGTGAGCCTGCTCACGCAGTTCATCGTGCGCGAGGATGCGCAGCTGCTGTACGGCTTTGGTACGGCGCAGGAGCGCCAGGCGTTTCGCGAACTCATCAAGATCAGCGGCGTGGGTCCGCGCACAGCGCTGTCCATCCTCTCGGGCATGGGCGTGGCGGACCTGGCGCAGGCCGTCTCGCTGCAGGAAACAGGGCGCCTGGTCAAAGTGCCGGGCATCGGCAAGAAAACCGCCGAGCGGCTGCTGCTGGAGTTGAAAGGCAAGCTGGGCGCGGACGTCGGCGTGCGCGCGCATGCGACCAACGACAACCAGGCCGACATCCTGCAGGCGCTGCTGGCCCTGGGCTATAACGACAAGGAGGCCGCCGCTGCGCTCAAGGCGCTGCCGGCGGATGTGGGAGTGAGCGAGGGGATCAAGCTGGCGCTGAAGTCGCTATCCAAATAGTTCTTACGTAGAGGAGAGAGCAATGCAATTACTGACAACAACTGCGGCGCAATGGGCCGCGATACCCCTGGTGCTGGCCTTGTCCGCTTGCGGTGGAGGTGGCGGCGGCAACGACACTCCCTCTCCTGCGCCTCCGGTGGCGGGCGACCGCATCGAGCCCTACGACCCCAGCGGCACGGCCAAGGTGGCCACCTCGCAGCAGCCGGTGAGCCCGGTCGTCAGTGCGCAGGCAACCCGCACCATCGCCCTCGGCGCGCTCACGGCCGTGAAGGGCGTGGTCTCCGCCACTCCCGGAACGCCCTTGCAGATCGGCGAGGCGCGCAGCGTGGCGGACACCGCCACCGTCGCGGCCACTGCGGCCCTGCTGCGCTGGTAACCGACGGCGCGGGGCACGCAGGCCGCTGCGCTGCGCTTCACGGCCGACGGGGCGCATGGCGTGCGCCTGGGCGTGCTCGTGCAGTCGCTGCCCGAGGGCGCGGTGCTGCGCTTCTACGGCGAGCAGGGCGCGGGGGCCATGGAGGTGCGCGCGTCCGAGCTGCAGGACATCGCTGCGCGCAATGCGCGTGGCGGTGCGGATGACACCACCGCGCGCACCTATTGGAGCCCGGACTTCAGCGGCCCGCAGACCACACTGGAAGTGGAGATTCCCGCTGCGGCCTCGCCAGCGGCCGTCCGGCTGTCCGTGCCGCGGCTGTCGCATTTCACGCTGGCGCCCGCACAGGCCGAGCAGGCCCTTGCCCAGAAGGTGGGCGAGTCGGGCAGCTGCAACGTGGACGCGACCTGCCGGCCGGAGTTCAACGACCAGAGCCGCTCGGTGGCGCGCATGATCTTTGTGCGCGACGATGGCAAGAGCTACCTGTGCACCGGCACGCTGCTCAACGATGCCGCGTCCAGCGGTACGCCCTACTTCCTGAGCGCCAACCATTGCATTTCCACGCAGCCCGTGGCGTCCACGCTCACCACGGACTGGTTCTACCGTTCCAGCAGCTGCGGCATTGCCACCGTGAACCCCGCCGCCGTGCGCGTCACCGGCGGTGCGGCGCTGCTGTACGCGTCCGCCACCACGGACACGGCCTTCATGCAGCTCAACAGCCAGGCGCCTGCCGGCATCGTCTATGCAGGCTCGTACTTTGGCAGCGTGGGCGTTGGCACGGTGCTGGCGGGTGTGCACCATCCCCAGGGCGATCTGCAGAAGGTCAGCCTGGGCTCCGTGCAGCGCTACAGCACGTGCGTGGACAACAGTTGCCGTTCCAGTAATGCGGACGACGGCACCTTCCTTACGCTGGGCTGGCAGGAGGGGACGACCGAAGGCGGCAGCAGCGGCTCGGCCGCGTTCGTGACGTTTGGCGAGCGCCGCTATGTGGTGGGCCAGCTTCTGGGCGGAACCGCCAGCTGCGCTGCGCGCGACGGCGTGGACTATTACGGTCGTTTCGACACCAGCTACCGCACGGCGCTGCGGCGCTGGCTGAATCCGACGGCGGCCAACTAGTGTGGTGTCTCAAAAATAGATAGAACTATTTTGACCGGTGTTGGTCGAATCAGCTTCCTTATAGGAGACTACGCTGATGGCCCACCCTGGACGCCCCGCCACGAAGCTGCAGATCACCGATGCCGAGCGCGCAGAGCTGCATGCGCGACTGCGCGTACGCAAAGCGCCCGAGGACGAGAAGCTGCGCATGCGAATCGTGCTGGGCTGCGCAGATGGGGAGTCGGGCACCATGATTGCCCAACGCTTGGGCACGACGGTGCAAACTGTCTCCAAGTGGCGGCGGCGCTACCGGGCGTATCGTCTGGCGGGTTTGACCGATGCCCCGCGCGCTGGCCGCCCGCGCAGTGTGGGCGACGAGCAGGTTCAGCTCATTGTGGACAAGGTTCGCCAGAGCAAGCCTGACAACGCCACGCACTGGAGCGTGCGCCAGATGAGTCGGCACGCTGGCGTATCGCCCGCGACGGTGCAGCGCATCTGGCATGCCTTTGGGCTGAAGCCGCACCTGCAAGAAACCTTCAAGCTATCGACGGATCCCCATTTCGTGGACAAGGTACGGGATGTGGTGGGGCTGTATATGGCACCACCCGATCGCGCCTTGGTGCTGTGCGTGGACGAGAAGAGCCAGATCCAGGCTCTGGATCGCACCCAACCAGGGTTACCACTGACGTTTGGCAAACCCAGCACGCGCACGCACGATTACAAGCGCCATGGCACAACGTCGCTGTTTGCAGCGCTGGATGTGGCCACTGGCAAAGTCATAGGACAGCTCAAGCGCCGTCACCGCAGTGTGGAATTCCTGCAGTTCCTCAAAGCCATCGATGCAGCGGTGCCTGGCGAACAAGACATCCACCTGATCATGGACAACTACGGCACGCACAAGACGCAGGCAGTGCGGGCCTGGCTAGCAGCCCATCCTCGCTACCACGTTCACTTCACGCCCACCTCAGCGTCCTGGCTCAATCTGGTCGAGCGTTTCTTTAGCCAGATCAGCGAGCAGTGGATCAAGCGCAGCGCCCACACCAGCGTTGCTCAGCTGGAGCAATCCATACGGGAATACATTGATCGTCACAACGAGGATCCCAAGCCGTTCGTGTGGCATAAAAGTGCGGACACCATCTTGGCATCTGTGGCGCGGGCAGCGAGTACCATTATTTGATGATTACTTTTGAGACACCACACTAGGGCCTGTTCACACTATTTTTGCCAGTGCGAATGGCGTGAAAACCGCGCCAATCTAGGCGCGTGACGACGCCAAGGCCGGGGCCTTGGCTAGGAGGGCAACGACGAATGGCGTGGTTTTCACTCCGTTCCCTCCGGGTTGCGATCAAAAAGGGCCATTCGCGGCGTTGCCAAGCCTCGCTGGGGTAGCACCCCAGCTTCGTTTGGCGCCTTGCGCCTGGCCCTTTTTGATCGCAACGCATCTGGCAAAAATAGTGTGAACAGGCCCTAACCCACCAGCACCAACCCGGGCGGCAGGCTGTCGCCCAGGCTGCGCTGCTGGTCCTCGGCCTCCATGGCCGTGGGCTGTTCCACCAGCGCGATCCAGCGTGCGGGCGCGTGGGTGGCGCGCATCTTTTCCAGCACTTCGGTGCGCAGAGCGTCGGGCAGGTCGCGAGCGCGGTCGCCGGTCATGCGGGCGATCTGCACGGCGGCGAACAGGGCATGCTCGTTGTGGCGCCAGTCCTCGCGCAGCGTGGCATGCAGAAACTCGGCCGCGGCCTCGGGCGGCATCACGCGGTGGGCGTTGGCTGCCAGCGGCTGGCGCGCGGCCAGGCGGCCGATGGCCCACCAGGTCTGTGCGGACTCATCGGGCCGCAGCAGGCGCTGCAGCATCCACTGGCCCATTTCCTGGCGGTACTGCCAGGGCACGGCCTCCATGGCGGCGAACAGGCGCAGCATGTCGTCGTAGCTGCCCCACGCGGCCTTGCCCTGGCTGCGTTGCACGGTCTTTTGCATGCAGCCGGCCACCGCTTCCAGCACCTGCATCTGCTGCGCCTCGTCCAGACCCGCGGCCACACGGCGCCAGAACACCCACCATTCGGTCCAGTTGGCGGCGTCCTGGCCGTGGCCCAGGCCCTGGGGGTAGAGCTGCCAGACCTGCGCGATGCGCCACGCGTCCAGCTCGGCGCCCACCCCCGGGCGCAAGCACCAGCCTGCCAGGTTGAGCCACGTGCGTTCGTGCTCGGGCGTGCGCCGGCGGCGGCGCGCACGCGCCAGCAATGCATCGAACAGCGCGCGCAGCAAGGCCACGTCCCAGCCGGCGCGCGGGCCCAGGAGTTTTTCCAGCGACTGGCGCAGCTGGCGCACCTCCCTGGGCGCCACGTCCTGTGCCTGGGTGCCGAAGATGCGGTCGATCAGCGCCAGCGCCTGGGGCAGGCGTGAGGCTTTACCCTCCGAGCCTTTTTGGCCGCTGACGCTTTCCGATTCTGCGCTGGCAGCTATCGATTTGGAAGCGCCATCGGTGCCCGCCGCGCCGCGCACGGCGAAGGGCAGCAGCCAGGATTGGTCCGCCTCCTGCGTTGCCACGCAGCGCACCTCCAGCGTGCCCACCTCGGTCATGCAGGCCTGCAGCTGCACCTCCACCTGGGCGGTGGCGCGGCCTTCGGGTGCGGGCAGCACCGTGGCCAGCGGCGGCAATTCCGCCCAGCCGTCGCCCTCCAGCGGTGCGATCTGCCCGGCCTGCGCCTGGCCCTGGCTGCGCGCCACCAGCGCGAAGCGCACGGCCTGGCCCAGCCGCAGCGCGAAGCGCCGGCTCGTCAGGACCAGGCGCACGCCTTCTTCGGTGCCGCGGGGCAGCAGGCAGATGCCCTGCGGCGCAGTGCCCGCCTTGCCCGGCAGCACCAGCCAGTAGCTGCGCGCCGAGCCGCCGCCGATGCGTGGGACTATGGTTTTAGGAGCTGCTGGCGCTTGTTCTGACTGGGCTGTGTGCGTATTTGATGATGAATGCTGCGCCAACCCGTACGCCGCAGCGCCGCGCGCCACGGCCCAGTCGGGGTGCGGGTTGTGCAGCACGCGGGGCAGTGCGCCGCGCCAGTGCGCAAGCACCTCCGCGAGCCGCTGCACCAGCGCCGGTGCATGGAATACCCCGCCGTTGAGCAGCAGGGTGTCGGGCAAGTCGCCCCCGGCGTGCTGCGCCAGGAACTGCGCCAGATGGCGCGTGATGGCCGCGTCGGCGGGGTAGGGCAGGCCCAGCCCGCGCAGCGCACCCTGGCGGCGCGCCGGGCGATCGCCGATCGGCACCTGCGGCAGAAAGCCGTCCACCACGCATTGCAGCACCTGCGCGCGCGTGAGCGTGGCCGTGTGTGTCTGCGCCAGCATGCGGCTGCCTGTGCCCAGCAGCGTGACTGCGGCGCTGTCGGGGGCGCCGTCGGCCAGCAGCAACTCCTTGGCCTGCCGGCAGCGCTGCACCAGTTGGGCAAAGCGCGCGGCGGGCAAGCGCGCGGCGGGCAAACGCGCGGCGGGTAACCGCGCGGCGGGCAGGTGGCCACCGTCGCCGGCGAACTGCGGCTCCAGCAGGTGCGCCAGCGCCAGGTCCATGTTGTCGCCGCCCAGCATCAGGTGCTCTCCCACGGCGATGCGCGTCAGCCGGGGCGTGCCATCGGCCTGCGTGTCCACGCGGATCAGCGTGAGGTCCGTGGTGCCGCCGCCCACGTCCACCACCAGCACCAGGCGGCAGCCCGCCAATTGCGCGGCCAGTTGTTCGCCTTGCAGCGCCAGCCAGTCGTGGAATGCGGCCTTGGGCTCTTCCAAGAGCTGCAGCGCTGGCAAGCCGGCCAGGCGTGCGGCTTCCAGCGTGAGCGCGCGCGCGCCCTCGTCGAACGAAGCCGGCACGGTGAGCACCAGGTCTTGCGCATGCAGCGGCGCATCGGGGTGGGCGGCGTCCCATGCCGCGCGCACATGTGCCAGGTACGACGCGCTGGCCTGCACCGGCGAGACCCGGGCCACGTCCTGCGGCGCGCCCCAGGGCAGGATGGGCGCCGTGCGGTCCACGCCTGGGTGGGACAACCAGCTTTTGGCGCTTTCCACCAGCCGCCCTGGCACGGCTGCACCCAGGTCGCGTGCCCAGCGGCCGAGGGTGGCGGGGGTGTCGTCCGTGGCCTCCAGGGGCGGCCAGGGCTGTCGCCACGCCTCGCCCAACTCGCCGGGTGCCGCCTGGTAGCGCGCCGAGGGCAGCAGCGGCTGCGCCTGCACCTCGCCCGCCGAGAGGCGCTGCGGGATGGGCAGCAGTGCGATGTCCGCCGCGCGGCCTTCCAGCGGCGCATAGGCGCAGGCGGTGTGGCTGGTGCCCAGGTCGATGCCGACGGTGTAGCGCTTCACCCGGCTAAGCCCACGAAGACAGCGCGCGTGCGATGCGCGCGTTGAACCGCTGCACCTGGGCGGCGGACAGGCGCTCGGCGCCGTAGAGCGAGAGCATGTCGAAGGCACTGCGTGGCGCGCAGGTGCCCAGCAGCGCGGTCTTGAGCACGCGCCGCACAGGCCGGCGCAGCACCAGCCGGTCCACCCACCAGGGCGACCCCAGCGTGGTGATGGCCAGCGTCGTGCGCAGCCGGTGCAGGCGGGGGCGGATGGGCCCCAGGTCGCTCGCATGGTCGTAAGCCACGCCGGGCGCCCATACGCGGTCGAACCAGCCCTTGAGCACCGCCGGAAAGCCGAACCACCAGGTCGGAAAGACCAGCACCAGCGCCTCGGCCTGCAGCAGCCGGTCGATCTGCGCTTGCACGGCGCCGCCGTCGAAGGCCGTGCCGTAGTAGCTGCGGCGCTCCGCCGCCGTGAGCGCGGGCGCGAAGCCCGTGCGGCACAGGTCCTCCACCTGCACCGTGTGCCCTGCGGCGGTGAGGGTGCGGATGGCTTCCTGCGCCAGCGAATGGCACAGGCTGTCCTCCAGCGGATGCGCGATGACGACCAGGCAGTGCATGGCGCCGGCGTCAGGCCTGTGTCTGGGCGCGCACGTCGAACTCCACCTTCCAGCGCTCATGGCCTCCCACGGGCACGGCGCTCAGCTCCAGCGTGCCGATGTCGGTCACGCGGGCGTGCAGGGTGACGGGTACGACCTCGCCGGGCGTGCGGCCCTCGGGGGGCAGGTGGGCCTCGATCTCCTGCAGTTCCACCAGCTCTTCGGGTCCCCAGAAGTCCAGCAGCGTGCCCACGGTGTCGCCGCGGCGCACGCTGGAGCCGAAGAAGCGCAGCCGCACCGGCTCGCCCACCACCAGGCCGAATTCCTGGGCATGCAGCGCGACCTCGGTGCCTTCCTCCATGCCGAACGGCGCCAGGCACAGGGCGCTCAGGGGCGGCTCCATGCCGGGAATGGCGGGCATGTTGCTCTCCACGCCCACGTAGTAGCTTTGCGCCGTGCCGCCGCGGATGCGCACGCCGCGCCCCGCCGCAGTGACATGGCCGAAGTACGCCGCGCCGCGTGCCACGGCCAGGTCCAGCTGGGCGCCTTCCAGCAGCCGGGCCGGGGCGGCGCCCTCGGCAGCCAGCCAGCCGTTGATGACACCGACGATGCGCTCAGCGATCTGGGGGGCCTTCAGCACGCCCCCGTTGAACAGAAGGGCCGTGGGGTGCAGGAAGCTGGCGCCCCCCGCTTGCCTGCCGGCCAGGCCAGGGATCTGTGCCGTGGCATCCAGCTGGCGCGACAGGAAGGCCGCCAGGTGGCGCGTGACGGCCGCGTCCTGCGCGTAGGGCAGGCCCAGTTGCGTGAGCGCGCCGCGCGCGCGGGTCAGCGGCTTGTCGCCCACGGCCACCTGCGGGAAGAACCCCTCGACCAGCAGCGCCTGCACTTCGGCGCGCGTCACCTCGGTGCGGATGCTGCCGCCGATCAGCTTGCTGCCGCGGCTGGGGACAACCACAGGCACGGATGGCAGCGCCTCGTCGGCCAGCAGCTGCTCCTTGGCCGCGCGGCAGCCATGGGCCAGGGCGCGGGTCTGCCAGGCATCCAGCGGCTTGCCCTCCTGGGCCAGCTTGCGCGCCACGCCATAGGCCAGCGCCAGGTCCATGTTGTCGCCGCCCAGCAGGATGTGCTCTCCCACCGCCACGCGCTGCAGTTCCAGGGCGCCGTCCTTCTCCAGCACCGCGATCAGCGACAGGTCCGTGGTGCCGCCGCCCACGTCCACCACCAGGATGACGTCGCCGCTCGCGACCTGCTTGCGCCATCCGCCGCCGCTGGCCTGGATCCAGCTGTACAGCGCGGCCTGGGGCTCTTCCAGCAGCGTCAGGCGCTCCAGGCCGGCGGCGCGGCAGGCCTCGGCGGTCAGCTCGCGCGCGGCCGGGTCGAACGATGCGGGAATGGTGACGGTGATGTCCTGCTGCTCCAGCGGCGCCTCGGGGTGGGCCTGGTTCCAGGCCCAGCGCAGGTGCGACAGGTAGCGCGCCGATGCGGCCAGGGGCGACACGCGCGGCACCTCCGGCGGCGCATCGGGCGGCAGGATGGGCGCACGCCGGTCCACGCCCGGGTGGCACAGCCAGCTCTTGGCGCTGGACACCAGGCGGATCGGCGTGGCCGCGCCGCGCGTGCGCGCCAGCTCGCCCACCACGCCGTCCTGGCCTGCGCCGCCACCGGGCAGCGCCGTGTCGGCGGCGCTCAGCTCGCTCTCATGCGGCAGGTACAGGAAGGAGGGCAGCAGCGGCCGCGCCTCCACGCTGGCCGGTCCGGTGAGCTGCGGAATATCCAGCACCTGCTGCACGACGGTGTCGCCGTCGCTGGCGTGCCGGTCCACGTACGACAGCGCGCAGTGCGTGGTGCCCAGATCGATGCCGATGCTGTACTGGGCGTTGTTTTTGCCTGTAGCGCTTGCAGGGTAAGCGCTGGCAGCTATGGTTTCAGGAGTGTTGGGCATATCCGTGTTCACAGCTCCACCTCGGCCTGGGCCAGCACGGCGGCGGCCCGCGGGTCGGTGAGCTGCGGCAGGCGCACGGCGGTCGCCTTCCAGCCGCGGTGGGTCAGCTGGCCCGTGAACGGCGCCTGGCCCAGCACATTGCCCGTGAGGCGCACGGCCGTGGCGTCAAAGCCGACCGGCAGGGTGACGTGGCTGCCCTCGCCCTCCGGGCGCACGGCCTCGATGGTGAAATGCTCGCGCAGCACCTTGCGGCAGCCCTCGTGGACCACGCGCGCGGCGGCGCCGATCTCGGCGTCGGAGTAGGGCGCCACGTCTTCCTGCAGAAAGTCCACCAGACGCGCCTCGCGCTGCAGCAGGCCCAGCAGCTGCAGCGCGGCGGTGTCGGTGGCGACTTCGACGCGCTTTTCCACCACTTTCTCGACGGGCACCTCCACGCGGACCTCGACGATCTTCTCCACGATTGTCTCCACGGGCACTTCCACCCGCACTGCCTGGGGAGCCGGCGGCGCCACGTCGGCGGCCAGCGCTTCACCCGCGCGCAGGCGCTGGATGTCGGCGGCCAGGCGGCCGTTGCCCAGGATGGCGAAAAAGCTGCCGATGGCGATGGCCATGCGGCTCAGGAAGGAGGGGGGTGCTGGAGTGTTCATGGGCTGTCGCTGCAAGGGGGGCGCCGGGCCGAGGCGGCGCGGCGCACAGGGGCGGGTGCGGCGTTCGAGTGGTCCGGGAGGGGGGCGGTCGCCCGCGCGCGGCGCGCGAAGGCGGCGATGTTACCGAAAGGCGGCTATCCCTGGCCCGCGCGGGGTGGCGGGGCGGCCCGGCAGCGCGGGGGAATGGGGGACAATGCACGCGCCCTTCCTGGTCCGCTTCGCATGACGATCCATACCGACGACTTTGCCCCCTCTCCCCCTCCGGCGCGCGAGCGCGTGGTGTCGGCCGCGCCGGCCTCCTCGCAGGAGGAAGCGCTGGAGCGTGCGCTGCGCCCCAAGCTGCTGCAGGAGTACGTGGGCCAGGCCAAGGCGCGCGAACAGCTCGAGATCTTCATCGGCGCGGCCAAGAAGCGCGGCGAGGCGCTGGACCATGTGCTGCTGTTCGGCCCGCCGGGCTTAGGGAAGACCACGCTCAGCCACATCATCGCCACCGAACTGGGCGTGAACCTGCGCCAGACCAGCGGCCCCGTGCTGGAAAAGCCCAAGGATCTGGCAGCGCTGCTCACCAACCTGGAACGCAACGACGTTCTCTTCATCGACGAGATCCACCGCCTTTCGCCCGTGGTCGAGGAAATCCTCTACCCCGCGCTGGAGGACTACCAGATCGACATCATGATCGGCGAGGGGCCGGCCGCGCGCAGCATCAAGCTGGACCTGCAGCCCTTCACGCTGGTGGGCGCCACCACGCGCGCGGGCATGCTCACCAACCCGCTGCGCGACCGCTTCGGCATCGTTGCGCGGCTGGAGTTCTACACGCCCGATGAATTGGCGCGCATCGTCATGCGATCGGCCGGCCTGCTGGGCGCGCCCATCGATGCCGAGGGCGGCATGGAAATCGCGCGCCGCTCGCGCGGCACGCCGCGCATCGCCAACCGCCTGCTGCGCCGCGTGCGCGACTATGCCGAGGTGAAGGGTTCGGGCCACATCACCCTGGACATTGCCAACCGCGCGCTGACCATGCTGGACGTGGATCCGCAGGGCTTCGACGTGATGGACCGCAAGCTGCTGGAGGCCGTGGTGCATCGCTTCGACGGCGGCCCCGTGGGACTGGACAACATTGCCGCCAGCATCGGCGAGGAGAGCGGCACCATCGAGGACGTCATCGAGCCCTACCTGATTCAGCAGGGCTATCTGCAGCGCACCCCACGCGGGCGCGTGGCCACGCTGGCCGCCTACCGCCACCTGGGCGTGGCGCCGCCGCGCGCCGCGGGCGGGCTGTTCGAGTCCGCCTGATCGCTCAGGCCGCGTGGGGGGTGAGCGGCTGCGTCCGCGCGTCGGCTTGGTGCGCCGCGCCGCGGGTCAGCGCTGTGACCATCCCGCTCACGATGAGCACCTGGGCCGCATAGTAGGTGGCCAGCACCCACAGCTGCGACAAGGGCAGCGGCTGCACGAAGCGGTTGGTGGCCAGCAGCGAATCGCTGAGCATGAAGCAGCACGCGCCCAGCGCCACCGCAAGCGACGAGCGCTCGCGCAGCGCCGCGTGGCGCCCCCAGGCCTGCGCCGCCATCAGCGCGATCACCACCACATACACGGCCACCGGCACCCGCAGCGCGGCCGGCAATCCGCCCTGCCACAGGAAGGCGTACATGCCGATGCCCAGCGCCAGCGTACCCCCGAGTGCCCCGCGGTGGCCGAACCACCCCACGCCCTGCTTGAACAGCGCGATGTAGCACAGGTGCGCCAGCAGGAAGCTCACCAGCCCGGGAATGAACAGGTGCTCTGACAGCATCAGGAACACGTCGCCCGCCAGCGAACCCAGCAGCGCGCCCAGCAGCAGCCAGCATGATCGGTTCAAGCCAAAACGGCCTGTAGCGCTCATTGGATAAGCGCGAATAGCTACATAAGTGATAGCAATCGCCATGGTCAGCGGCTTGAACAGCAGGTGCCACGCCGTGAACCCCAGCGCGCTGGTCGCCGTGGCCAGCGCCCCGGCTTCGATCATCAGCGCCAACCCCATGCCAATGCGCCCCTGCATGGCCGCGCCCAGCGCCCACTGGCAGGCCAGCAGCGTGGCGAACCACACGGCGTTGGTCGCCAGCGGTGCGCCGTCGGCCTGCCACAGGAATGCCGCCACGCCCGCCAGCAGCAGCACGAACTGCACGCCGGCAAACCAGCGCAGCGGCGCGGACAGGGGCGGGTCGAACAGGGGCATGTCGTGGAGGTTGAAGGCCGGCTTGGGGAAGCGCTGCGCCACGTCGGCGGGGCGCCAGCCGGGGGCTTTCAGCCACACGCGCAGCTTGTCCGCCCAGCGGCGGGCGTGCCAGCTGTCGTGCAGCAGACCTGCATACACCTGGGCGTTGGCCCAGAGCGGGTCCCAGCTGTTGAGCAGGCCGCGCGTGCCGTACACGCATTTCTCCCGGGGGTCCTCGTCCTTGAAGGTACCGAACAGCCGGTCCCACACGATCAGGATGCCGCCGTAGTTCTTGTCCAGGTAGCTGTCGTTCACGGCGTGGTGCACGCGGTGGTTGCTGGGGCTGCAGAACCAGCGGTCGAACCAGCCCAGCCGCCCCACCTGCTCGGTATGCACCCAGAACTGGTACAGCAGGTCGACCAGCCCCACCACCACGAACACCAGCGGCGGCACGCCCGCCAGCGCCATCGGCAGGTAGAACACCCAGCCCAGCACCGCGCCGGAACTGGTCTGGCGCAGCGCGGTGGACAGGTTGTAGTCCTGGCTCTGGTGGTGCACCGCATGCGCGGCCCACAGCACGGCCACTTCGTGCCCCATGCGGTGCAGCCAGTAGTAGCAGAAGTCGTAGAACACCAGCGCGATGAGCCAGCCGTACCAGGTGGTCCAGAACGCCTCGCTGCGCCACAGCGCCAGGTGCTCATAGGCCAGCGTGTACAGCCCCACGCGCAGCAGCACGGTGAACACCGCGCTGGTCTGGCTGAGCATGCCCAGGCTGACGCTGCTCACCGCATCGGCCAGCCGCAACGCGGGCCGCCCGCGCCAACGGCCGATGGCCCATTCCAGCGCCATGAGGGCGAGGAACACCGGGGTGACGAGGACGATGATCTGGCTGCCGGACATGGGAACGATTGTGGGCTGCAGCCAAGTCCGCCGCGAGGAGGGCAACCCTTAAGCGCCTGCGCCTGAAAATCGGGTAGGTGGGCCTGGTTGCGCTGAAGGGGGCCGCGCCCTTCCACGCCGCCGCAAGGCGACCCGCGTCGCCGTCATCGCTGTCCGTCCCCGCCGCCGGGGCCCGCGTCGTTCAGAACCGCTCCCACGGTTGCAGGTAGCGCCACTGCCCCTGGGGCACCTTGGCGAGCGGCACGCGGCCGATGCGGATGCGCTTGATGGCCCGCACGGACAGGCCCACGGCTTCGCACATGGCCGGGATCTGGCCGGGGCGGATGCCCTTGAGCGCGAAGCGCAGGCGTGTCTCGCTTTGCCAGCTGACCTTGATGGGCGGCAGCGGCCGGCCGTTGAAGCTCAGGCCGTGGCAGAGCTTTTGCAGGCCGCCGTCCGCGATCTGGCCTGCCACCTCCACGATGCACTCCTGTTCCAGCGTTTCGATGTCTTCCTGCAGCTTGCGGGCCACGCGCCGGTCCTGCGTGTAGACCACCAGGCCGCTGGCCTCGGTGGGCAGCGGCGTGAAGCATTCGAGCTGTTTGAAATGGCGCAGCAGCACGCGCGTGCCGGCGGCGTCTTCGGGCAGGTGCGACTGCGCGTTGAGCAGCGCGACGGCTTGCGGCGCACCCTGGCTGCGGCTGCCGTGCGCGCCCGGTGCGCCGTGCGTCGCGCCAGTGACCAGGCCCAGCCCCGCCTCGTAGCCCGGCGGCTTGTGCAGCAGCAGGGTGACGGGGGTGAGCTCCATCAGACTGGCGTCTGGCGCCAGCACCACGCTTTGCGCGGACGCCACGCGCGCGCCGGGCAGCTCGACCACCTGGCCGTCCACCGACACCCATCCGCCCTCGATGTACTGCTCTGCCGTGGTGCGCGAGCACTGGAACTGCTGCGCCACGCGCTTGGACAGGCGCACCGCGTCCGTTGGATGGCTGGACTCAGTCATTGCCGGGCTCCAGCATGCGGATGCGCTCCACATGCGCGAGCAGCGAGCGCTGCGCGATGGGCCACATGCGCGGCGGCACGTCGTCGTAGGCCAGGCGCACCCAGTCATCCATGCTGCCTTCGGGCTGGGCCTGCATGGCGGCCAGCACCTTGGCCTCGCGCGCCAGGCGGTGGGCCTTCAGGCGCGCGATGGCGGTGCGCGCCCCATCTTCCGGGCCTCCCAGCACGTAGCCGTGCGCGGGCAGGATGAAATCGGCGCCGTGCTCGGCGCACAGCGCGTCCAGCCGGTCCAGCGAATCCAGGTAGTCCGCCATGTTGCCGTCGGGCGGGTCGATGACCGTGGTGCTGCCGTTCAGGATGTGGTCGCCCGAGAACAGCAACCCGTCCTCGCGCAGCAGCAGGCACAGATGGTTGGCTGCATGGCCGGGCGTGTGGATGACCTGCAGGGTATGGGTGATTTCGCCGTCCGGCCCTTGTCCAGCAAGCGTGAGCAGCTCACTATCTTGTAGCGAGCGGTCGGGCGTGAATTGGCTGGCCGCACGCGCCGTGGGCGCCGAGGGCAGGCCCAGAATGGGGGGCGCCGCGCGCCCGGCGCGCACGCACATCGCCTGCAGCGGCGCGGCGCCGGGGGAATGGTCGGCGTGCGAATGGGTGCACACGATCATGCGGATGTCCCCCCCCCGCGGCGCGCCAGAGCTTGTCCAGGTGCTCGGTGTCGGCCGGACCGGGGTCGATGGCGATGTAGCCCGTGGCCGGGTCGCCCACCAGGTAGCTGTTGGTGCCGGGGCCGGTCATCACGCCGGGGTTGGGGGCAGTGAGGCGCTGCACGTTCTTCAGCAGGGGCACGGGCGTCTCGCTCTGCCAGTCCAGCGCATGCTCGCCGCGGCCCGTGGGCGTGACCAGCGCCAGCTCGCCAAAGGGCGCCTCGTCCTCCATGAAGCGCGCCTCCTTGCCGCCCAGCAGGCCCGAGCGCGGGCTGCTGACCCACAGGGGCTGCTCGTGCGCGACGGCGGCGAGCACGGCGTCCACGTCCGCAAACTGCGCCAGGCGCTGCAGCGTGCGGATGGTGGGGAAGATCATGAAGAACTGCCCCGCCTCGTGGCGCGCCAGCGCGTCGGCCGGGCTCACCCACACGGGCTCGAACTGCTCGGACTCGTCGGCCACGGGCTCCTGCCCCTCGGGCATGCGCGCGACGAGAAAGGGCACGGCGAAGCGCTTCGGTAAATTGCGGTCGGCCGTCCAGTGGGCCAGCCAGTACACGCGGTCGGCCGCCAGGCGCAGGCCGCGCTCGGCGCATTGCGCGGCGAACGTGGTGCCGGCCGGTGCTTGGCGTGCGATGGCGGCGATGTCGTCGGCCCCGGCCCAGCGGCCGTCGCCGTGGCGCGCCAGCAGCACGCCCAGCTCCTCGAAGCTTTCGCGGATGGCGGCCAGCGCGTCGGTCAGGCGCGCGGCGGTCTGCGCCGGGCGGTGGTCGGCCAGGGCGTGGGTGGCGGGGTCGGCGTCCTGCGTCTCGATGCCGCCGCCGGGGAACACGTAGGCGCCGGGCACGAAGCTGGCCTTGTCGGAGCGGCGCGTCATCAGCACCTGCAGCGTGCTGCCGCCGCCGGGTTGGGGCGCATCGCGCAGCAGCAGCACGGTGGCCGCGTGAAGGGGGGTGACCGGCTCGCGGTGGGGGTGTAGTTGTTGGCTCAGGCGTGGCATCGGCGCATTATCGGCAGGCGCACGCCGCCCGCCATCAGCCCTGCAGCGGGCGCAGCTGGGACAGGCGCTCCAGCACCGGGCCGATCAGCGGCTTGGCGCGCGGGATGCCCACGCTCCAGAGCATCTCCAGCAGCTCGATCAGCGCGGCGCCGTCGGCGCTGCGCTGCACGAGATGGGTGGCGGTGGCAACGTCTTCGGCATGCAGCCGGTCAAGTACGTCAACGGTCAGAGTCATGGTGGCCTCGCTATCTCTTTTCTGGGGCGATCAAAGGGACAACCTGCCCGTGCCGGCCGAACCGCACCCGCGGCGGACGTGTTCAATCCGTGGGACGCAGCTGCAGCAGCCGCTGGAGCACGGGCTCCAGCAACTGCGGCGCGCGCGGAATGCCGCAGTTCCACAGCATCTCCAGCAGTTCGATGAGCGCCACGGCGTCGGCGCTGTCTTGCACCAGTTCCGTCGCGGCATTCGGGTCGGCGGCATGCAGCCGGTCGAGTACATCCATCGTCAGGGTCATCGCACCTCCGTTGTCGTTATCGTGGCCCGCCGCTGCCGGCAGGGCGGCGCGGCGGGAACCCCGGATGCTCCCCATGCAGCCCAGGGGCGGGCTGATCGAAATCAATAGCCGAGCAAAAAACTCGGATGTCAGCCGTGCGGGGTTTCCCCGTGGTTGCACCCAGGCGACGCGCGCATGCGGCGGATAATCGCGCCATGCACATCCGCTTCACCAAGATGCAGGGCGCGGGCAACGACTTCGTGGTACTCGACGAGACGCAGGGGCGCCTGGGGCTCACGCCCGCGCAGTACCGCTTTCTGGCCGACCGCCACTTCGGCGTGGGCGCCGACCAGATCCTCACCGTGCGCCCCTCGCCCGGCGCGGGCATCGACTTCGAATACGTGATCCACAACGCCGACGGCGGCCAGGTGGAGCAGTGCGGCAACGGCGCGCGCTGTTTCGCGCGCTATGTGCGCGACAAGGGCCTCACCGCGCAGGACACGATCCGCGTGCAGACCATGGCCGGCGTCATCGCCCCGCATCTGACCGCCGACGGCCGTGTGACGGTGGACATGGGCCGCCCCGAGCTGGAGCCGGCGCGCGTGCCGTTCGACACCACGGGCCTCGCGCCCGTGTCGCAAGGTTCAGGCCAAAAATGGCCTCTGGCGCTTGATGGACAGGCGTCAGCAGCTACGCTATTGGTAGCAGTGGTGTCCATGGGCAACCCGCACGCCGTCCAGTTGGTCGACGATGTGGACACTGCCCCCGTGGCGCAGACCGGTCCCTTGATCGAAAGCCACCCGCGCTTTCCCCAGCGCGTGAACGCGGGCTACCTGCAGATCGTGAACCGTGGTGAAGTGCGCCTGCGCGTGTACGAGCGCGGCGCGGGCGAGACGCTGGCCTGCGGCACGGGCGCCTGCGCCGCCGTGGTGGCCGGCATCCGCCTGGGGCTGCTGGATGCGCGCGTGCAGGTGCACACGCGGGGCGGCCTGCTCACCATCGACTGGGCCGGCGGCTTGCAAGACCCCGTGTTCATGACCGGCCCCGCTACCACCGTCTTCGAAGGCGAGATCGACATTCCGGACGCTTTATGACCTCTTCCTCTCCCGTATCCCCCATCACCGAAGACGACATCGCGCACTTCCTGGCGAACACGCCGGGCTTCTTCGAGCGCCATGCCGAGTTGCTGGCCAGTGTCACCATCGCCAGCCCCCACGGCCAGCGCGCCGTGAGCCTGCACGAGCGCCAGGCCGAGATGCTGCGCGAGAAGATCAAGGGCCTGGAACACCGCGTGATGGAGATGGTGCGCCACGGCACCGAGAACGCCGCCATCACCCAGAAGATCCACCAGTGGACGCGCGAGGTGGCCGCGGTGCGCGATGCGGCCCGCCTGCCGCGCGCCGTGGAGAACGGCCTGCGCACGCTGTTCGACGTGCCACAGGTCGCGCTGCGGGTGTGGAACGTCGCGCCCGAGCACGCGGGCCTCGTCGCCACCCAGCCGGTGAGCGAGGACCTGCGCCTGTTCGCCTCGTCGCTGACCATGCCGTTCTGCGGGCCCAACCTGGGTTTCGAGGCCACGGCCTGGCTGCCCGAGGCGGGCGAGGTGCAGTCGCTGGCGCTGCTGCCGCTGCGCGAAGGCGCGATCGACAGCGCCGACCAGCCGGCCTTCGGCCTGATCGTGCTGGGCTCGCACGACCCGCACCGCTTCGAGGCCACCATGGGCACGGAATTCCTCTCGCGCATGGCCGAGCTGGCCAGCTCGGCGCTGTCGCGCATGCGATGAAAAAGTGAGCGGCTTGCGCTGGATGGATAAGGGTTTGCGTAGGTTTTTTGCCTGAAAACACCACGCATCAAGCGCAAGAAGCTCCTTATTCAGTAGCAAATGAACGACACGCCAGTTGCCCTGCACCTGCCGCCTGAGGCGTTGCAGTACCTGGAGCATGTGCGCGTGGAAAAGCGCCTGGCCGCGCGCACCCTCACGCTCTACACGCTGGACCTGCAGCGCCTGGCCGCCATGGCCGCGGGCGTGGATCTGCCGCTGCTGCGCCTGACCAGCGCGCACATCCGCCGCTTCGTGGCGCAGATGCATGCCGGCGGGCGCAGCGGGCGCGGTATCGCGCTCATCCTCTCGGGCTGGCGGGGGTTCTACACCTGGGCCGCGCGCCAGGGGCTGGTGCCGCACAACCCCGTGCAGGACGTGCGCGCGCCCAAGGCGCCCAAGCCCCTGCCCAAGGCCCTGCCCGTGGACGAAGCGGTGCGCCTGGCCGAGCACCAAGAGACGGGCGTCGACCCCTGGCTGGAGGCGCGCGACGCGGCCATCGTCGAGCTGCTCTATGGCTGCGGCCTGCGCGTGGGCGAACTGGTGGGCCTGGACGTGGCGCCCAGCCCCGCCGCGCACCAGCAGGGGCGCGGCTGGGTGGACCTGCAGGCGGGCGAGGCGCATGTCTTCGGCAAGGGCTCCAAGCGCCGCAGCGTGCCCGTGGGCCGCGCCGCGGCCGCGGCGCTGCAGGCCTGGCTGGCGCAGCGCGCGCTGCCGTTGGGTGCCACGGGCGCGGCGCGGCTGGAGTCGGCGCTGTTCATCGGCCGGCGCGGCGCGCGGCTCACGGCGCAGTCCGTCTGGTCGCGCCTGCGCCAGCGCAGCCAGGTGGCGGGCCTGACCACGCCCGTGCACCCGCACATGCTGCGCCACTCGTTCGCCAGCCACCTGCTGCAGTCCAGCGGCGACCTGCGCGCCGTGCAGGAGCTGCTGGGCCACGCCAACATCACCACCACCCAGGTCTACACGCGGCTGGATTTCCAGCACCTGGCGCGGGTGTACGACGCGGCGCACCCGCGCGCACGGCGCAAGCCCTAGCAGGCCGTTGAAAAATCCCCGCCGACGCCCGCGTTGGCCGCTACGATCTGAAGCCATCGGTGAACGACCCAGACGAGGACGATGAGAGGCAGTCAAGATTTCCAGGGGGCGATGTTCAGCTACATCAGCCTTGAAGAGCGCGTGCCGCAGGCACACCCGCTGCGCAAGTTGCGCGCGGTGGTTGATGCGCTGCTGGCAACCATGAACCGCGAGTTCGAAGCGGTGTACGCCCGCCGTGGCCGCCCATCGGTGCCACCGGAGATGCTGCTCAAGGCCTTGCTGCTGCAGATCCTGTTCTCCATCCGCAGCGAGCGCCAGTTGGTCGAAGCGATCAACTACAACCTGCTGTACCGCTGGTTCGTGGGCCTGAACATCGAAGACAAGGTCTGGGACCACTCCACTTTCAGCGCCAACCGCGAACGTCTGTTCAACGAAGACCTCGCCCGCGCCTTCTTCGAGCGCGTCAAGCTCAGTGCCCAGTGGGGCAAGCTCGCCAGCGACGAGCACTTCAGCGTGGACGGCACGCTCATTGACGCCTGGGCCTCGCACAAGAGCTTCAAGCGCAAAGACGACGACAGCGGCACGCCGCCTGGGCGCAACCCCGAGGTGGACTTCAAGGGCAGGAGCGCTGCAACGACACCCACGAGAGCACCACGGACGCCGATGCCCGGCTGTTCAAGAAGAGCCAGGGCGACAAATCCCGCCTGTGCCACATGGGGCACATCCTCATGGAGAACCGCAACGGGCTGATCGTGGATGTCGAGATCACCCACGCCAGCGGCACGGCCGAGCGCGAGGCGGCGCTGGCCATGTTGGAGCGTCGGGGCAACAGGAACAAACGGGCCACGGTCGGTGCCGACAAGGGCTACGACAGCAAGGCCTTCATCAAAGGCTGCAGAAAGCTCAAAGTCACGCCCCACGTGGCGGCCAAGGACAAACACTCGGCGGTGGATGCGCGAGTGACACGGCACGAGGGCTACAAGACCAGCCTGAAGGTGCGCAAGCGCATCGAAGAGGCCTTTGGCTGGATCAAGACCGTCGGTGGTCTGGCAAAGACCAAGCTGATCGGTCAGGCCAAGCTCACGGGCCAGGCGCTGCTGTGCTTTGCCACCTACAACCTTGTGCGAATGGGCAGCATCGGCGGCTGGTGGGACGCGCATCATGCGTGAGCCCAGGGATACGTGCGCCCGAAATGGGCGGGAGGGCCTGCAAACCGGCCAGATGGGCCGTTGCAATCGCTGCGCAGACGCGTCTGGGCCACTCGTTTCTTCGAAAACAGCGTCCCTGATGCGTTCGATGCCCACTTTTTCAACGGCCTGCTAGGTGGCGGGCGGCGGGCGGTAGCCTGGTCCCGCACGCTCTGCGTCCGGCCGGGTGCGACAAAAGCGCTCACCCGCGCGCGCACAATCCGGGGATGAAAACCATTCGACTGAAACCCGGCAAGGAGCGTTCGCTGCAGCGCCGCCATCCCTGGATTTTTGAAGGTGCCATCGCCAAGGGCGGCGGCGACAGCGGCGAGACGGTGCGGGTGGAGTCGGCGCAGGGCCAGTTTCTTGCCTGGGCGGCGTTCAGCCCCCAGTCGCGCATCCGTGCCCGGGTGTGGAGCTTTGACGAGAAGCAGCGCATCGACGCTTCTTTTTTTATAGCTGCTTGCGCCCGATCCATAAGCGCTAGAGACCGTTTCCCCATTGAAAGCAATGGCGTGCGGCTGGTCCATGGCGAATCCGATGGGCTTCCGGGGCTGATCGTCGACCGCTACGAGGACACGCTGGTGGCCCAGTTCACCAGCGCGGGCACGGAGCGCTGGAAGGCCGTCATCGCCGATGCGCTGCTTCAGGCGACAGGCCTGTCGCGCCTGTACGAGCGCTCCGACGCCAGCGTGCGCCAGTTGGAAGGCCTGGCGCCCGCCACCGGCTGGCTGCGCGGGCAGGGGCCGCAAGAGCTGACGATCCGCGAGCATGGCTGGCGGCTCACGCTCGATATTGCCGAAGGGCACAAGACGGGCTTCTACCTCGACCAGCGCGACAGCCGGCACCATTTCTTTGCCACGGTGCAGCGCCTGGGCCTGCAGCGCGTACTCAACTGCTATTGCTATACGGGCGGCTTCACGGTGGCGGCGCTGGCCGGCGGCGCGGGGCAGGTCACGTCCATCGATTCTTCCGGTCCCGCGCTGGAGCGTGCGCGGGCGCACGTGCAATTGAACGGGTTCGACGCGGCGCGGGCCGAATTTCTGGATGCCGACGTGAATGGATCCCTGCGCCGCTTCCTGGCCGAAGGGCGGCGCTTCGACGCGATCGTGCTCGACCCGCCGAAGTTCGCCCCCACCGCGGCGCATGCCGAGCGTGCGGCGCGCGCGTACAAGGACATCAACCGCCTCGCGCTGCAACTGCTGGAGCCGGGCGGCGTGCTGTATACCTTTTCCTGCTCGGGCGGCATCAGCGCCGAGCTGTTTCACAAGATCGTGGCCTCGGCGGGGGCGGATGCGGGCGTGGACGGCTACGTGCTGGGGCGCCTGGCCGGCGCGCCCGACCACCCGATGACGCTGGAGTTCCCCGAGGGCGAGTACCTCAAGGGTCTGGCCGTCATGCGCAAGCCGGCATGACGCTGCGGGCGCGAAGGTCTTGACAGGCTCTGTACACTGAAATTCGATTCCCATGCGGCGGTCGTCCAGGCCGCCGTTTTGCGTTTGCACTCCACGGAAAGCGACCCATGGCCCTGATTCCCGTCACCATCCTCACCGGCTTCCTCGGCTCCGGCAAGACCACGCTGCTCAAGCGCGTGCTGTCCGAAATGCACGGCCAGAAGATCGCCGTGATCGAAAACGAGTTCGGCGAGGAAAACATCGACACCGACATCCTCAAGACCGAGTCCAAAGAGCAGATTCTGCAGATGAGCAACGGCTGCATCTGCTGCACCATCCGCGAGGATCTGCGCGAAACCCTGCAGCTGTTGGCTGCCAAGCGCCGCAAGGGGCTGGTGGCGTTCGACCGCGTGGTGATCGAGACCACGGGGCTTGCCGACCCCGGCCCCGTGGCGCAGACTTTTTTCATGGACGATGAGATCGCCGAGACCTATCTCATCGATTCCATCATTACTTTGGTGGACGCCAAGCACGCCCAGCAGCAGCTGGACGACCGCCAGGAAGCACGCCGGCAGGTGGGCTTTGCCGACCAGATCTTCCTGTCCAAGACCGACCTGGTGAGCGAGGAGGAGAAGAACGACCTGATCCACCGCCTCAAGCACATGAACCCGCGCGCGCCCATCCGCGCGGTGCATTTTGGCGATGTGCCGCTGGCCGAGGTGCTGGACCTGCGTGGCTTCAATCTCAATGCCAAGCTGGACATCGACCCGGACTTCTTGAAGGAAGAAGACGCGCACGACCACAGCCATTGCGACCATGACCACGGGCACTGCGAACACGAGCACGACCATGGTCATGGCCATGCGCACGGCGGCCACGACCATGGCCATGAGCACAAGCACGACGAGCACTGCAAGCACCCGCATCACCACCACCATGACGACGACGTCAAGAGCTTTGTCTACCGCGCCGACCGTGCCTTCGATCCGGCCAAGCTGGAGGACTTCCTGGGCGCCATCGTCAATATCTACGGCCCGCGCATGCTGCGCTACAAGGGCGTGCTGAATATGAAAGGCACCGACCGCAAGGTGATCTTCCAGGGCGTGCACCAGCTCATGGGCAGCGACCTGGGTCCCCAGTGGGCCGAAGGCGAGGCGCGCCAGAGCAAGATGGTGTTCATCGGCATCGACCTGCCGCAGGACATCCTGCAACAGGGGCTGGAGCAGTGCCTGGTGTGAGACCCGTGGTGGCTGGCGGCAAAGTGCACTACGCCTGTGTGGTATCCACAACGTTTTGCGCTCGGCCAGCGCAGGTCTATACAATCGCGCCCCGGCAAAAACGCCCCCTGGGGCGCGTGCCATTCGCACCGTGCTGCACGAGGGGCCCTGGGCCCCGCACGCAGGCGGAAAAAGCCCGAACTGCGAGGAGACAGGAAGTGAAAGCCCAGTCCAGCAAAGCCCAGGCTGCGGCCCAGGCCAAGCGCGCGGGCGACGAACCCGCGCCGGTAACCGCGCGGCGCCTCCGGCCTTCTCCTTCCGGTTCCGGGCAATTGACCGTACCATCCAAGGCCACCGCGGCGGCGCCCGGCGCCCCCGAAGCCAGCTTTACCCAAACTATGCCTACGACCCTGCAAACCCCTGTGGCGGCCGCCAAGAAAGATCCCAAGCTGGCCAACAACTGGAAGACCAAGTCTGCCGAAGACCTGACGGATGCCGAAGTGCTGGCCATGCCCGAGAGCGAGTACATGAATGAGAAGCAGCTGGCGTTCTTCCGCCACAAGCTGACTCAGCTCAAGCAGGACATGCACCACAACGCGGGTGAAACCACCGAGCACCTGCGCGAGGACACCGTGGTGGTCCCTGATCCGGCCGACCGCGCGACGATCGAGGAAGAGCACGCGCTGGAACTGCGCACGCGCGACCGCGAGCGCAAGCTGCTCAAGAAGATCGAGCAGTCCATCGCGCGCATCGACGCCGGCGACTACGGTTATTGCGACGAGACGGGCGAGCCCATCGGCGTAGGCCGCCTGCTGGCGCGCCCCACGGCCACGCTGTCGCTGGAGGCGCAGCAGCGCCGCGAACTCAAGCAGAAAATGTTTGGCGACTGACCCAGCGGTCGATTGCCGCGAGACGTCCGCACTGCGCACGCCCATTTGCATCCATGAGCAAGGAGGACACCACCACATCCGGCGGCCTGCTGTCCAAGATGGTGCGGTTCGTGCGCAATCCCACCGTCAACTGGTCCGATCTCGATGCGGTCGAGGCGGACCGCGAGAGCCAGTACAGCAAGCAGATGCTCAAGGAGATGATCGAGCGCAAGCGGCGCAACGATTTCGTGCGCCGCCGCGAGTTCGATCAGCTGCGCAAGCTGCGCCAGCGCGAGGCCCTGCACGGCCAGCGCCCTGAAGACATCACTGCGCGCACGTCGTTCTTCCAGACCAGCATGACCTCGCCCGATGAGCGGGCCGTCACGCTCAAGAAGATCGACGAGATCGAGGCGCAGATGTCGCAGCAATGGTGGAAGGGCAAAGGGTCGGGCGAAACCCCGGCCCCAACCCCTGCGGCGCCCGCGCCTGACGGTGCGGCGCTGCCCGCAGCGTCCGCAGCCCCCGCGCCGCGACCCCCACCGGTGGCTGCCGCGGCTTTTGCCGCCGCACCCACCGCAGGACAACCGTCGCCTGCGGCCGCGGCCATGGCGGCGGCGCTGGCCTCCAGCGGGCTGGCCGGCGACCCCGCGCGCGCCTTTGCGCCGACGGCGCCGCTGAGCCTGCCGCCGACGCTCGACAAGGCGCCCGCCGTCGAGCCGATGTTCCACGACGCGAGCCCGGTGGTCGTACCCCCGCCGCTCGCGGAGGACGCGCCGCAGCCCGCGCCGTCCCAACCGGAGAAGTTCGTGCACGAACCCGACCTGGAAGAGGCCGCGATCCGCTTTGCCAATGGCGACTATGCCGGCGCGGAGTCGGGCCTGAAGGAAGTGCTGGTCCAACACGAGCACAGTGACCCCCAGCAGCAGCATGACATCTGGATGACCCTGTTTGACCTGTACCGGGCCACGGGCCAGCAGGAGCCTTTCGACGCGCTGGCCATTGACTATGCCGCTCGTTTCGGTCGCTCGGCGCCGCTGTGGTTCTCGTTGCCCGAACAGCTGGGTTTGAAGGCCATGACGCCTGACGTGGGTGCACCCGCCATCCCGCAGAGGGAACTGAGCTGGAGTGCGCAATCCACCCTCACGCAGCAATCGATTGCGGCGCTGCAGGCCTCGCTGGCGCGTTCCGCGCCGCCCTGGACCCTGAACTGGACGCGGCTGACCGCGATCGATCTGCCGGCGGTCACCGCGCTGGCCGAGCTGTTCGAGGCCTGCGCGGAGCGGGATGTGCAGATCCACTTCGTCGGCACCGCCGCGCTGCAGGGGGTCCTGCAGGCCCACACCCAGTCGGGGGACCGCGGCGCCGATCCACAGTGGTGGCGGCTGCGCATGGCGGCACTGCGGCTCATGGGGCTGCCCGATGAATTCGAACTCGTCGCGCTGGACTACTGCGTCACCTACGAGGTCTCGCCGCCATCGTGGGTGCCTCCGCGCTGCGGCTACAGCGGCGACGACGGTGCGCAGCCACCGGCCACGCCAGACGCGGCCGACAGCGCGCTGTACGCGTCGGGGTTCGCGCTGTCGCAGCCGGGCGGCGTGGACGAGGGGCCTGCCGCCACGCTCGAAGGCCACATCGAGGGGGATGCGGCCTCCGTCCTGGAGCCGCTGGAGCCTCTCGTGCGCCCCGGTGTGCCGCTGAACGTGGCCTGCGACCGGCTGATCCGCATCGATTTCGCTGCCGTGGGCTCGGTGCTGAACTGGGCGGCCACCCAGCAGGCGCAAGGGCATGTGGTGCAGTTCACCAACCTGCACCGGTTGGTCGCCGTGTTCTTCAACGTGATCGGCGTGAACGAGCACGCCTGGGTGGTGCCCCGCAAGAACTGAGGCCGCACCGGCTATTTGCCACTCCGGGGCCGTTGCCGAGAAGGTGCTCTGCCGTGCTTGCAAGGCGGCGCGGCGCCCCCATATGCACGAGCTATGGAACAGTACCACGGCACCACCATCCTCAGCGTCCGGCGCCAGACGGCAGACGGCATCCAGGTCGCCCTTGGCGGCGACGGCCAGGTCACCCTGGGCAACATCGTTGTCAAGGGCACGGCGCGCAAGGTGCGCAAGCTCTACCAGGGGCGGGTCCTGGCGGGCTTTGCCGGCGCCACGGCCGATGCGTTCACGCTGTTCGAGCGTTTCGAGGCCAAGCTGGAAAAGCACCAGGGCCAACTGACGCGCGCGGCCATCGAACTCACCAAGGATTGGCGTACCGACCGCGTGCTGCGCCGCCTGGAGGCCATGCTGGCCGTGGCGGACCATTCCGCGTCCCTCATCATCACCGGTAACGGCGACGTGCTGGAGCCCGAGCAGGGCATCGTCGCCATCGGCTCGGGCGGCGCCTACGCCCATTCGGCCGCCAAGGCGCTCTTGAGCAACACCGACCTGCCCGCGGCCGAGATCGTCAAGAAGTCGCTGGAGATCGCTGGTGAGCTGTGCATCTACACCAACATGCACCACACCATCGAGACGTTGTAGGCGTCGTGTGGTTGGCTATCTTTTTTGTAGCTGTTTGCGCTTGTCTATCAAGCGCCAGCGGCTCATTTGACTCATAAAGACAGGCAGGCTGCAGCATGTCCTCCATGACTCCCCAGGAAATCGTCTCCGAGCTCGACCGCCACATCGTCGGCCAGAACGGCGCCAAGCGCGCCGTGGCCATTGCACTGCGCAACCGCTGGCGCCGCCAGCAGGTGGACGCCAGCCTGCGGCACGAGATCACGCCCAAGAACATCCTCATGATCGGCCCCACGGGCGTGGGCAAGACCGAGATCGCGCGGCGCCTGGCGCGCCTGGCGGACGCGCCGTTCATCAAGGTCGAGGCCACCAAGTTCACCGAGGTGGGCTACGTGGGCAAGGACGTGGATTCCATCGTCCGCGATCTGGTGGAAGTGGCCGTGAAACAGACGCGCGAAGCCGACATGAAGAAGGTGCGCGTGCGTGCCGAAGACGCCGCCGAGGACCGCATCCTGGATGTGCTCATTCCTCCGGCGCGCGGCGCCAGCGTCGATACCGCGCGCACCGGCGAGCCCGCGGGTGACAGCACGGCGCGCCAGGTGTTCCGCAAGAAACTGCGCGAGGGCCAGCTGGACGACAAGGAGATCGAGATCGACCTGGCGGATGCGCGGCCGCAGTTCGAAATCATGAGCCCGGCCGGCATGGAGGAGATGACCGAGCAGTTGCGTGGCATGTTCAGCCAGATGGGCCAGGAGCGGCGTCGCGCGCGCAAGCTCAAGATCGCCGAGGCCATGAAGCTGCTGGTCGAGGAAGAGGCCGCCAAGCTGGTCAATGAGGAAGAAGTCAAGACGCGGGCGCTGGCCAACGCCGAGCAGAACGGTATTGTTTTCATCGATGAGATCGACAAGGTCGCGTCGCGCCAGGAGGCCGGCGGCGCCGACGTCTCGCGTCAGGGCGTGCAGCGCGACCTGCTGCCGCTGGTGGAGGGCACCACGGTGTCCACAAAGTACGGCATGGTCAAGACCGACCACATCCTGTTCATCGCCTCGGGGGCGTTCCACCTGGCCAAGCCGAGCGACCTGATCCCCGAGCTGCAGGGGCGCTTCCCCATCCGCGTGGAACTCACCTCCCTGTCGGTGCAGGACTTCGAGGCCATCCTCACGCAGACCCATGCGTCGCTGGTCAAGCAGTACCAGGCGCTGCTGGAGACGGAAGGCGTCACCCTGGATTTCACGCCCGAGGGCATCACCCGCCTGGCCCACATTGCCTTCGAGGTGAATGAGCGCACCGAAAACATCGGCGCGCGCCGCCTGTCCACGGTGATGGAGCGGCTGCTGGACGAGGTGAGTTATGACGCCACGCGCCTGTCGGGGCAGACCGTGGTGGTGGATGCCGGCTACGTGAATGCGCGGCTGCAGTCGCTGAGCCAGGACGAAGACTTGTCCCGATACATCCTGTGATGCCTGGTTGCGCGGGGCGTCAAGCCTTCATAAACCACTTGCATACCTGCAGCTAAGTGCTTAATCAATAAGGACATTTGCCCGATTTTCACCTTGGAAATCGGCGCTAAGTCCTTGATTTCATTGCAAAATTTTGTTGCGGCGCCTCTTGCCTGGTGTTCTTTTCCTGCTACAGTGCAAAAAAGTGCAATTAAGTGGTGAAAAGTGCCCTTTGCGCCCTCTCTCGGGGTGGAAAGCGGCAGTAGCGGGCAAGGGGTTCCATCGGTGTTTCAAGGGGCGTCATCGCTGAGTCTGGATGCAAAGGGGCGGCTGTCCGTGCCGACCCGGCATCGTGACGCCCTCACGGCGCAGGCGGGCGGCCAGCTCACCCTCACCAAGCACCCCGATGGCTGCCTGATGGTCTTCCCCCGTCCCGAGTGGGAGAAGTTCCGCGAGCGCATTGCCCAGCTGCCCATGTCCGCGCAATGGTGGAAGCGCATCTTCCTCGGCAACGCGATGGACGTGGAGATGGACGGCACCGGCCGGGTGCTGGTCTCGCCCGAATTGCGCGAGGCGGCCGGCCTGTCCAAGGACGCCATCCTGCTGGGCATGGGCAACCACTTCGAGCTGTGGGACAAGGCCACCTACGAGGCCAAGGAAGCCGCGGCCATGCAGGCCGAGATGCCCGATGTCTTCAAGGATTTCTCTTTCTAGGGGCCGCGTGTGAACCAGCCCCTGCAACACACCACGGTCCTGCTCGACGAGGCGGTGCACGCCTTGCTGGGCGATGGCGATGCGCCTGCGGGCACCTTCGTGGACGGCACCTTTGGCAGGGGAGGGCATTCGCGGCTCATCCTGCAGCGGTTGGGGCCGCAAGGCCGGCTGGTGGCGTTCGACAAGGACACCGAAGCCATTCAAGCAGCGGCGCGCATCACGGATGCGCGCTTTTCCATTCGGCACCAGGGGTTCAGCCATCTCGGGGAACTGCCCGCCGCCAGCGTGTCCGGTGTGCTGCTGGACCTGGGCGTGAGCTCCCCGCAGATCGACGACCCCCAGCGCGGGTTCAGTTTTCGTTTCGATGGTCCGCTGGACATGCGCATGGACACCACGCGTGGCCAGAGCGTGGCCGAGTGGCTGGCAGATGCCGAAACGGCACAGATTGCGGAGGTGATACGTGACTACGGTGAAGAACGGTTTGCTGGCCCCATTGCAAAGGCGATTGTTGCTCGGCGCACGGAACGCGGCCCCATTGCAAGCACCGCCGAACTGGCCGACATCGTGGCTGGCGCGGTCAAGACCCGCGAGCCGGGCCAGAACCCTGCAACGCGCACATTTCAGGCTCTTCGGATTTTCATCAACGCCGAGCTTGAGGAGCTGCAGCAGGCGCTAGAGGGCAGCCTGCACGTGCTGCGGCCCGGTGGCCGGCTGGTGGTCATCAGCTTCCACTCGCTGGAAGACCGCATCGTCAAGCAGTTCATCGCACAGCACTCCAAGGAGGTCTACGACCGCCGTGCGCCGTTCGCGCCGCCCCAGCCGATGCGGCTCAGGGCGCTGGAGCGCATCAAGCCGAGCACGGACGAGGTGGCCGCCAACGCGCGTGCGCGCAGCGCCGTGATGCGCGTGGCGGAACGCACGGAGGTGCCCGCATGAGCGACGCGCGGATGCGCCATGTGGCCACGCTGCACGCGCATGCACGGGGCGCGCTCGCTCCGCGGCACAGTCCTTCGAGCGTTGCAGGGCACACGGGAGGCGGGCGATGACGCGCATCAGCCTTGTGCTGCTGCTGGCGGTGATGGCCAGCGCTCTATACCTCGTGCATACGCAATACCAGTCGCGCAGGCTGTTCACCGAACTCGATCGCGCGGTGGCTGAGTCGCGCCGCCTGGAGACCGAGCACCAGCGTCTGCAGGTGGAAAAGCGCGCGCAGGCCACGCCGCTGCGCGTGGAGCGCCTGGCGCGCGACCGGCTGCAGATGCGTACCGCCACGCCGGCCATTACCGAATACGTGACCGACGGCGGTAACGTCGTCGTGCCAGCTGGCGAGGGGCGCGCGCCGTGAGCAGCCGCAGCGTCAACTACACCTCCAGCCCTCTGCTGGCCAGCAAGACACCTGTCTGGCGCAGCAAGTTCATCGTCGCCCTGGTGGCGCTGGGTTTCGTGGGCCTGGCGGGGCGCGCCGCCTACGTGCAGGTGATTGGCAACGACTTCTTTCAGCGCCAGGGCGAGGTACGTTTTGCGCGCACGCTGGAGCTGCCGGCCAACCGGGGCCGCATCCTCGACCGCAATGGCCTCATCCTCGCTTCCAGCGTTCCGGCGGCCAGCATCTGGGCCATCCCTGAAGATGTGGAAATGGCCAAACCCGAGGTGCGCGCCAAGCTCAAGGACCTGGCGCGTCTCATGGACATGCCGCTGTCCACGCTGCAGGGCAAGCTGGCCGACGAGGACAAGACCTTCGTCTGGATCAAGCGCCAGCTCGACTGGGACGTGGGCCAGCAGGTCACCGCCCTGGGGCTGAAGGGCATCTACCTGCGCAAGGAATACAAGCGCCAGTATCCCGAGGGCGAAGCCGCCGCGCACGTGGTGGGCTTCACGAACGTGGAAGACCATGGCCAGGAAGGCATGGAACTGGCCTTCGACAAGGATCTGGCGGGCAAGCCGGGGTCGCGCCGCGTGATCAAGGATCGCCTGGGCCGCGTGGTGGAGGGCGTAGGCGCCGAAGTGCCGCCCGTGGATGGCAAGGACATGCAGCTGTCCATCGACAGCAAGGTGCAGTTCTTCGCCTACCAGAAGCTGCGCGACACCGTGCAGGCGCACAACGCCAAGGCCGGCAGCGTGGTGGTGCTGGATGCGCGCACGGGCGAGGTGCTGGCCTTGGCCAACTACCCCAGCTATGTGCCCGACAAGCGCCAGAACCTGACGGGCGAGCAACTGCGCAACCGCGCGCTCACCGACGTGTTCGAACCCGGCTCCACCATCAAGCCCATCACGGTGGGGCTGGCGCTGGAGAGCGGCCGCTTCAAGCCCGAAACCAGCGTGGACACCACGCCAGGCCGCTTGACCATCACCGGCTCGACGATCAGCGATACGCACAACTACGGGCTGTTGACCGTGGAGGGCGTGATCCAGAAGTCCAGCAACGTGGGTACGACGAAGATCGCGATGCAGCTGCCGGCGCAGGAAATGTGGGAAACCTTCTCTGCCGTCGGCTTCGGGCAAAAGCCGCAGATCGCCTTTCCGGGGGTGGCGAGCGGGCGGCTGCGCCCCTACAAGAGCTGGCGGCCCATCGAGCAGGCCACCATGTCCTACGGCTACGGGCTGTCGGCCAGCCTGTTCCAGATGGCGCGCTCCTATACCGTGTTTTCCAACGGCGGCAAGGTGATTCCCGCCACCATGCTGAAGACCCACGAAGCGCCCGTGGGCGTGCCCGTGTTCTCCGAACGCACCGCCAACCAGGTGCGCAAGATGCTGCAGATGGCCGCGGGACCCGGCGGCACGGGCCAGAAGGCGCAGACGGTGGGCTATTCCGTGGGCGGCAAGTCCGGCACGGCGCGCAAGCAGGTGGGCAAGAGCTACGCCTCGGGCAAGTACCGCGCCTGGTTCACCGGGCTTGCGCCCATCGACCACCCGCGCATCATCGTGGCCGTGATGGTCGACGAACCCAGCAACGGCGTGATCTACGGCGGTGCGGTTGCGGCACCGGTGTTCAGTGAGGTGGTGCAGCAGACCCTGCGCATGATGGGAGTGGCGCCCGACATGGCTGTCAAGCCGCTCATCGTCTCCAACGGTGTGGAGGAATCGCTGTGAACGCACTGCACACGCTCACCACCCTGCAGGAGGCCGTGGACTGGCTGCGCCAGCGCGTCACGGGCACGCTGCAGACGGACAGTCGCCTGATCCAGCCGGGCGATGGGTTCATCGCGTGGCCCGGCGCGGCCACGGACGGGCGCGCCCACGTGGGCGACGCCGTGGCGCGCGGCGCTGCCGCCTGCCTGGTGGAGTGCGAGGGCGTGGAGCCCTTCGCCCTCGCGGGAGACCACATCGCGGCGCTGCGCGGCCTCAAGGCCGCGACCGGCATGATTGCCTCCGAGTGGTTCGGCCACCCCACCCAGCGCCTGCAGGTGCTGGCCGTGACCGGCACCAACGGCAAGACCAGCACGGCCTGGTGGCTGGCGGATGCGCTCAATCAGCTATCAAAAGAAGAGCTTCCAGCGCTTGCTGGATGCGCGCTGGTGGGTACTTTGGGCATGGGCGTTCCGCCAGCGTTGCAGACCACGGGCATGACGACCCCCGACCCGGTGCGCCTGCAGCGCGCCTTTGCGCAGTTTGCGGAAGCGGGCCATCGCGCCTGCGCCATCGAGGCATCGTCTATCGGCCTGGCCGAGCACCGCCTGGACGGCACACGCATTCACGTGGCGCTGTTCACCAACTTCACGCAGGACCACCTGGACTACCACCCGGGCATGGCCGCCTACTGGCAAGCCAAGCGCGCACTGTTCGACTGGCCGGGGCTGCGCGCATCCGTAGTCAATGTGGACGACCCGCAGGGCGCCGCTCTGCATGCCGAGCTGCAGGGCAGTGACCTGGATCTGTGGAGCGTCTCCCTGCAGGGCCCCGCCCGCCTGCAGGCCAAGCACATCGTGCACACGGGTGCCGGCCTGGCCTTCACGGTGGCCGAAGGCGCGCATACCGAGGTGCTGCAAACCCAGGTCATCGGCCTGTACAACGTGTCCAACCTGCTGGGCGTGATTGCAGGCATGCGTGCGCTGGGGGTGCCCCTGGCGCAGGCGCTCCAGGCCTGTGCGCGCCTGCGGCCCGTGCCCGGGCGCATGGAGCAGTTGGCGGCCGCTGGCCAGCCGCTGGTGGCTGTGGACTATGCCCACACGCCCGATGCGCTGCACCAGGCGCTGGCCGCGCTCAAGCCCGTGGCGGCGCAGCGCGGAGGGCGGCTGTGGTGCGTGTTCGGCTGCGGTGGCAACCGCGACGCCGGCAAGCGTCCGCTGATGGGAGCCGTGGCACAGCGCGAGGCCGACGAGGTCATCGTCACCAGCGATAACCCGCGGGGTGAGGAGCCGCAATCCATCATCCATCAGATCCTGCTGGGCACGATTGCAGGCACCAGCGTGCGTGCCGAGGTCGACCGCGCCGCGGCCATCGCGCAAGCGCTGGCCGAGGCCGGCGCCAACGATGTGGTGCTGATTGCCGGCAAGGGCCATGAGGACTACCAGGAGACGGCGGGCCAGCGTGTGCCGTTCTCCGACATGGCGCACGCGCGTGCAGCGCTCGCGCGCCGAGGAGGCGTGGCATGAGCCACCACCAGAACAACTCCCCCATGATGACGCTGCACCAGGCGTTTGATCTGCTGCGCGCCCGCATTCCTGGTGTGCGACTGGTCGGCGAAGGTGCCACGCCGCTCGCGCGCGCGCACACCGATACCCGCACGCTGGCCGCAGGTGACCTGTTCGTGGCGCTCAAGGGTGAGCGTTTCGATGCGCACCAGTTTCTGTCCCAGGCGCGAAGGGCCGGCGCCGCGGCGGCCATTGCGCATGCGGGCCTGGCCGACGCCGGTCTGCCCGGCATCGAGGTCCCCGACACCCTGGCCGCCCTGGGTGCGCTGGCCGCTGGCTGGCGCGCGCAGCGGGATCTGCCGCTGATCGCCGTGACCGGCAGCAACGGCAAGACCACGGTCACGCAAATGATCGCGGCGGTGCTGCGGGCCTGGAAAGGCGACGCCGCGCTGGCCACACAGGGCAACTTCAATAACGACGTGGGCGTGCCCCTCACGCTGCTGCGCCTGCGGCCGGGCCATGAGGCTGCGGTGGTCGAGTTGGGCATGAACCATCCCGGCGAGATCGCGAATCTGGCGGACATTGCCCGGCCCACCGTGGCCCTGGTCAACAACGCCCAGCGCGAGCACCTGGAATTCATGCACACGGTCGAGGCCGTAGCGCGCGAGAACGGCAGCGTGCTGTCTGCCCTGCCGGCCGATGGCACGGCTGTGTTCCCGGCGGCAGATGCCTTCACGCCCTTGTGGCGCGAGCTGGCCGGCACGCGGCACTGCCTGACCTTTGGTGAGACCGCGGGCGAGGTGCGTTGCGCCGCTGCGCAATGGGGCGGCGGTGCTTGGCAGGTGCGCATTGACACCCCCAACGGCGCATTCGATACGCGGCTGGCCATCGCAGGGCGCCACAACGTCACCAATGCCCTGGCCGCCACCGCCTGCGCGCTGGCGGCGGGGGTGCCTCTGGCGAGCATTGCGCAAGGGCTGGCGGCTTTCGCGCCGGTCAACGGGCGCTCGCGGGCGCTGGCCGTGCGTTGCGGGGGGCGTTCCATCACGGTGGTGGACGACAGCTACAACGCCAACCCCGACTCGGTGCATGCGGCCATCGAGGTGTTGGCCGCACTGCCTGGCCCGCGCCTGCTGGTGCTGGGGGACATGGGCGAGGTGGGCGACCAGGGGCCGCAGTTCCACGCCGAGGCCGGCGCGCACGCCCGTGCGCGCGGCATCGAGCAGCTGTTTGCGCTGGGCGACCTGAGCGCCCACGCCGTGCAGGCCTGTGGGACGGCCGCACGGCATTTCAAGGACATGGCCACGCTGCAGGCCGCAGTGGGGCAGGCCCTGCCCACGGTGGGCAGCGTGCTGGTGAAGGGATCGCGATTCATGAAGATGGAACAGGTCGTGCAGGCGCTGCAGGCACTGCATGAGGACGGCGCCGCAGGCGCGGCCGCGCAAGGGGGAGCCGCATGCTGCTGATGCTGACCCAATGGCTGCAAGGCCTGTCGCCCGAGCTGAGCTTTCTGCGGGTGTTCCAGTACCTCACGCTGCGGGCGGTGATGGCGGCGCTGACGGCGCTGCTCATCGGCCTGATCGCGGGGCCGAAGGTCATCCGCATGCTGACCTCGCTCAAGATCGGCCAGCCGATCCGCGGCTACGCCATGCAGACGCACCTGTCCAAGAGCGGCACGCCCACCATGGGCGGCGTGTTGATTCTGGGCTCCATTGCCATCTCCACGCTGCTGTGGTTCGACCTGTCCAACCGTTTCGTGTGGATCGTGCTGGCCGTGACGCTGGGGTTTGGCGCCATCGGCTGGGTGGACGACTGGCGCAAGGTGGTCAACAAGGACCCCGAGGGCATGCGTTCGCGCGAGAAGTATTTCTGGCAATCGGTGATCGGGCTGCTGGCCGCGCTGTACCTCGTCTTCAGCATTTCCGAGAACTCCAACACGCGGGTGTTCGAGCTGTTCATCACCTGGGTGCAGTCCGGCTTTTCGATGGACCTGCCGCCCAAGGCAGGCCTGCTGGTGCCGTTCTTCAAGGAAGTGAGCTACCCGCTGGGGGTGCTGGGCTTCGTGATCCTGACCTACCTGGTGATCGTGGGCTCCAGCAACGCCGTGAACCTGACCGACGGCCTGGACGGCCTGGCCATCATGCCCGTGATCATGGTGGGTGCCTCGCTGGGCATCTTCGCCTACGTGACCGGTAACGCGGGCTATGCGAAATACCTGCTGTTCCCTTATATCGCCGGCTCGGGCGAGTTGTTGATCTTCTGCGCCGCCATGGCGGGCGCGGGCCTCGCCTTCCTGTGGTTCAACACCCACCCCGCCCAGGTCTTCATGGGCGACGTCGGCGCGCTGGCTTTGGGCGCTGCGCTGGGCACGATCGCGGTCATCGTGCGCCAGGAGATCGTGCTGGCCATCATGGGCGGCATCTTCGTGGTGGAAGCGCTGTCGGTGATGCTGCAGGTGACCTGGTTCAAGTACACCAAGCGCAAGTATGGCGAGGGCCGGCGCCTCCTCAAGATGGCGCCGCTGCACCACCACTTTGAGAAGAGCGGCTGGAAGGAGACGCAGGTCGTCGTGCGCTTCTGGATCATCACCATGCTGTTGTGCCTCGTGGGTCTGACCACGCTGAAGCTGCGATGAACACTGGCCACCACGATCCCCTGCACCCCGACGCATTCGGCGCCGCAGCGACGACTGTGCCGCCGGCGCCCGTGTCCGCGCCCGGGGAGCGGGACGACGCGTTGCCGCAGGATGCGGCGCACGACAGTCCGCCGCAGGATCTATCGCCCTTGCCAGCGCCCGCGCAAGATGCAGCGGCGCGCTATGACTACACCGCACCCGCGGTGTCGGCCGCGGCCGCCGCTGCCGAGTTCGTGGCGCGCATCTTTGCCGACGCGGCTCCGGCGGAGGGTGGCGCTGGCACGTCTGCTGAAGACCCCCCCGGTTCTCCGGCTGCGGACCACGCCGTTGAGGAGCCTGCCGTCGCGTCCGAGGAGGCCCCGCAGGCGCCGCCCGCGCTTGCCGGCAAGCAGGTGCTGGTGCTGGGCCTGGGCGCCTCGGGCCTGGCCATGGCGCGCTGGTGTGTGCGCTGTGGTGCGCAGGTCACCGTGGCCGACACGCGCAGCAGTCCGCCGCAGCTGGCGGTGCTGCGCGCAGAACTGCCGCAGGTGGAGTTCATCGCCGGCGCCTTCGATGAGACCCTGGTGCAGGGGCGCGCGCTGCACGCGGTATACCGTTCGCCAGGTCTGAGTCCGAATGAGATTGCTCCTGTTGTTATAGCTGCTCGCGCCCGCCAGATAAGCGTGGAAGGCGAATTGGGTTTGTATGCGCAGGCGCTGCGCGAGCTGCGCGCCGGTCAGGGCTACGCGCCCGCGGTGCTGGCCATCACCGGCACCAATGGCAAGACCACCGTGACCTCGCTCACGGGGCTGCTGGTGGAGTGCGCGGACAAGCGCGTGGCGGTGGCCGGCAACATCGGCCCCACGCTGCTGGATACGCTGGCGCAGCACATCGACGCGGGCACGCTGCCCGAGGTGTGGGTGCTGGAGCTGTCGAGCTTTCAGCTCGATGGCGTGCAGGGCTTCGAGCCCACAGCCGCGGCCGTGCTCAACATCACGCAGGACCACCTGGACTGGCACGGCAGCCTGCAGGCCTACGCACAGGCCAAGGGGCGCATCTTCGGCGAAACCGGCCTCATGGTGCTCAACCGCGAGGACGCGGAAGTCATGGCCCTGCTGCCACCGCCAGTGCGCGTGAAGCTGCAAAAGCCCCAGTTGCGCGCACACGTGACCTTCGGTGGCGACATGCCGCAGCGCCCGGGGGACTTCGGCATCGAGGTGGTCAGCGGCATGGCCTGGCTGGTGCGTGCACACGAAGCGGACGAAACGGCCAAGCGCGGCAAGGCGCAGGACGCCGAGCTGCACATCCAGCGCCTGATGCCCGCCGACGCGCTGCGCATCCGCGGGCGGCACAACGCCATCAATGCCCTGGCTGCGCTGGCGCTGGCCCAGGCTGCGGGCTGCCCGCTCGCGCCCATGCTCTACGGCCTGCGCGAATACCGCGGCGAGCCGCACCGCGTGGAGTCCGTGGGCATCGTGCGCGAGGTGGAGTACTTCGACGACAGCAAGGGCACCAACGTGGGCGCCACGGTGGCTGCGCTGACCGGGCTGGGCGCCGACCGGCGCCTGGTGGTGATCCTGGGTGGCGACGGCAAGGGTCAGGACTTCTCGCCGCTGGCCGCGCCCGTGGCGCGCTATGCGCGCGCGGTGGTGTTGATCGGGCGCGACGCGCCGCAGATCCGCGCCGCGCTGCAGGGCTGCGGCGTGCCGCTGCAGGACGCCGCCACGCTGCCCGAGGCCGTGCAGTTGGCCACACAGCGCGCCCATGCGGGCGACGCCGTGCTGCTGTCGCCCGCCTGCGCCAGCCTGGACATGTTCGACAACTACGCGCACCGCGCTCGCGTTTTCTGCGAAGCCGTGCAGGCGCTGGCCGAAGACGCCGGCCAGACGCTGGAAGGAGGGACGGCATGACCGCCGCGACCGCCGCTTCCCGTCCCTCGTTGTGGCAGCGCATGCGGGCCTGGGCGGGTGCCGCGCCGGCCGCAAACGCCGACGTCCTGCCCGTGCGCGTGGGCGGCACCGAATACCGGCGCACGGCCGCCACGCCCGCGCGCGTGCTGGGCTTCGACCAGGCGCTGCTGTGGGTGGTGGTCCTGCTGCTGGCCTTCAGCGTGGTGATGGTGTATTCGGCCTCGATCGCCATGCCGGACAACCCGCGCTTTGGCAACATCGCGCCCACGCACTTCCTGCTGCGCCACGCGATTGCCATCGGCGTGGGGTTCGTCGCGGCACTGATCGCGTTCCAGGTATCGATGGACACCTGGGAGCGCATGGCGCCGTGGTTGTTCGTGGCCTCCATCGTGCTGTTGATCGCGGTGCTGATCCCGCACGTGGGCACCATGGTGAACGGCGCGCGGCGCTGGCTCAGCCTGGGGTTCATGAACTTCCAGCCGTCCGAGCTGGCGAAGTTCGCGGTGCTGATCTACGCATCGGACTACATGGTGCGCAAGATGGAGGTCAAGGAGCGGTTCTTTCGCGCCGTGCTGCCCATGGCCGCCGCCGTGGCGGTGGTGGGTGCGCTGCTGCTGGCAGAGCCCGACATGGGCGCCTTCATGGTGATCGCGGTGATCGCCATGGGCATCCTGTTCCTGGGGGGCGTGAACGCGCGCATGTTCTTCCTGATTGCGGGTGTGCTGGTGGCGGCCTTCGCCATCATGATCGCCAGCTCACCCTGGCGCCGCGAGCGCGTGTTTGCCTACCTCGATCCGTTCAGCGAGCAACACGCCCTGGGCAAGGGCTACCAGCTCTCGCATGCGCTGATCGCCATCGGCCGCGGCGAGATCTTCGGTGTGGGGCTGGGTGGCAGCGTCGAGAAGCTGCACTGGCTGCCCGAGGCGCATACCGACTTCCTGCTGGCGGTGATCGGCGAAGAATTTGGCCTGGTGGGTGTGCTCACGCTGATCGTCGCCTTCCTGTGGATGACGCGGCGCATCATGCACATCGGCCGCCAGGCCATCGCGCTGGACCGCGTGTTCTCGGGCCTCGTGGCCCAGGGCGTGGCGATCTGGGTGGGCTTTCAGGCCTTCATCAACATGGGAGTGAACCTGGGGGCGCTGCCCACCAAGGGGCTGACGCTGCCGCTGATGAGCTTTGGCGGATCGGCCATCCTGATGAACCTGGTCGCCATCGCGGTGGTCCTGCGTGTGGATTACGAAAACAAGCTGCTCATGCGCGGAGGCCGTGCATGAGGAACCTTATTCACCGCCTCGGGCTTGTGGCAGTGCGTCGGTACTGCCGGCTTGCCATGCCCCTGCGCGCGCGCCGCGCACCAGGAGCGCCGACATGACGTCACGTTTCGGCCACAGCCAGCACCCCCGCCGTGGGCGATCCGCGCGCGCGCGGGCCGGACGGCGCGAGGGCGTTCAGTCCAACTTTCCCGCGACGCAGGTCCTGGAGCGCTCTGCGCACTCCCTTCCCGCGCGCCAACGCACGGCGCTGGTCATGGCCGGTGGAACGGGTGGACATATCTTTCCTGGCCTGGCACTGGCCGAGGCGCTGCGCGAACGTGGCTGGCAGGTGCATTGGCTGGGCACGCCCGGCAGCATGGAAGAGCGCCTGGTGCCGCCGCGCGGTTTTGCGTTCGAGCCCATCGATTTCTCCGGCGTGCGCGGCAAGGGCCTGAAGACGCTGCTGGCCTTGCCGCTGCGGCTGGCACGCGCATGCCTGCAGGCGCGCGCGGTGGTGCGCCGGTTGCAGCCGGACGTGGTGATCGGTCTGGGCGGGTACGTCACCTTCCCTGGCGGCATTGCCGCGCGCCTGGCGCGCAAGCCGCTGCTGCTGCACGAGCAGAACTCCGTGCCCGGCATGGCCAACAAGCTGCTGTCGCGGCTGGCCACGCGGGTCTACACGGCCTTTCCCAATGTGCTGCCCGATGCGCAGTGGGTGGGCAACCCCATGCGGCGCGCCTTTACGCGCCAGCCCCGTCCCGAGCGGCGCCTTGCCGGGCGCGAAGGTCCGCTGCGCCTGCTGGTGGTGGGCGGCAGCCTGGGCGCCAAGGCGCTCAACGACATCGTGCCCCAGGCGCTGGCATGGATCCATGAGCAGGACCGCCCCATCGTCACCCACCAGAGCGGAGAGTCCCAGATCGAGGCGCTGCGCCGCAGCTACGCGGCGGCGGGCGTCGAGGCCACGCTCACGCCGTTCATCGAGGACACCGCGGCCGCGTTCGCCGAAGCGGACCTGGTGCTGTGCCGCGCGGGCGCCAGCACGGTGACGGAGATTGCGGCCGTGGGGGCTGCGGCGGTGTTCGTGCCATTCCCGCACGCGGTGGACGACCACCAGACCACCAACGCGCAGTACCTGGTGAAGGTGGGCGGGGGCTGGCTGGTGCAGCAGGCCGACCTGACCGCCCACGGCCTGGCCGAGATGCTGCAGAACATGAAGCGCCAGGACCTGCTGGCCAAGGCGCAAAAGGCACGCACGATGCGAAAGATCAACGCAACCCGCGACATCGTCGCGGCATGTGAAAGGCTGGCACGATGAAGCAGGCCATTCGCCACATCCACTTCGTCGGCATCGGCGGCTCCGGCATGTGCGGCATTGCCGAGGTGTTGCACAACCTGGGCTATGTGGTTTCCGGCTCCGACCTGGCCGACAGCCCCACGCTGCGCCGCCTGCAGTCACTGGGCGTGGCCACCCATGTGGGCCACGCGGCGGCGCACATCGCTGGTGCGGACGCCGTCGTGACCTCCACCGCTGTGCAGGCCGACAACCCCGAGGTGCTGGCCGCACGTGAGCGCAAGATTCCCGTGGTGCCGCGCGCGTTGATGCTGACCGAGCTGATGCGCCTGCGCAAGGGCATCGCCATTGCCGGCGCACACGGCAAGACCACCACCACCAGCCTGGTGGCCAGCGTGCTGGGGGAGGCGGGGCTGGACCCGACCTTCGTGATCGGCGGGCGGCTGAACAGCGCGGGCACCAATGCCAAGCTCGGCCAGGGCGAGTACATCGTGGTCGAGGCCGACGAGTCGGATGGCTCGTTCCTCAACCTGCTGCCCGTGATGGCCGTGGTCACCAACATCGATGCCGATCACATGGAGACCTACGGCCACGACTTCGGCCGGCTCAAGCAGGCATTCGTGGACTTCCTGCACCGCATGCCGTTTTACGGCACGGCCATCCTGTGCATCGACAACCCGGCGGTGCGCGACATCCTGCCGCTGGTGACCTGCCCGGTGACGAGCTACGGCCTGTCCGAAGATGCCGAGGTGCGCGCCGTGGATGTGCGTGCCGTGGGCACGCAGATGCATTTCACCGTGCAGCGGCGCAACGGCGTGACGCTGCCGGACCTGCAGGTCGTGCTCAACCTGGCCGGCGAGCACAACGTGCTCAACGCCCTGGCGGTGATCGCCGTGGCGGCCGAGCTGAACGTGCCCGACGAGGCCCTGCTGCGCGCACTCGCCGGTTTCACCGGGGTGGGTCGGCGCTTCCAGCGCCACGGCGACCTGCCCGCGCAGGGCGGGGGGCACTTCACGCTCATCGAGGACTACGGGCACCACCCTGTGGAGATGGCGGCCACGCTTGCGGCCGCGCGCGGGGCGTATCCGGGGCGGCGCCTGGTGCTGGCCTTCCAGCCGCACCGCTACAGCCGCACGCGCGACTGCTTCGAGGACTTCGTCAAGGTGCTGGGCACAGCCGACGCGGTGCTGCTGACCGAGGTCTATGCCGCGGGCGAGGCGCCCATCGTGGCGGCCGACGGCCGGTCGCTGGCGCGCGCACTGCGCGTGGCCGGGACGGTGGAGCCGGTGTTCATCGACAACGTGGCCGACATGCCGCAGCGCATTGCCGCGGGCGCCCGGGATGGCGATGTGGTGCTGTGCATGGGGGCGGGCTCGATCGGTGGCGTACCCGCCAAGGTGGTTGATTTGCTACAAAAAAATGAGCTGCTAGCGCAGGAAGGACGGGCGCAATGAGCCAAAATGACCTCAAGATTGATGTGAAGGCGCTGGGCAAAGTGGCCGTGCTCATGGGGGGCACGTCGGCCGAGCGTGAGGTGTCGCTGATGTCGGGCGGCGGCGTGCTGCAGGCGCTGCGCTCGCGTGGCGTGGACGCGCATGCGTTCGACCCCGCGCACAGTGATCTGTCGGAGCTCAAGGCCCACGGCTACAGCCGCTGCTTCATCGCGCTGCACGGCCGCCATGGCGAGGACGGTACGGTGCAGGGCGCGCTGGAGCTGCTGGGCATTCCGTACACCGGTCCCGGCGTGATGGCGTCCAGCATCGCCATGGACAAGATCATGACCAAGCGCATCTGGCGCGCGGACGGCCTGCCCACGCCAGACTGGCGCCTGGTGTCCAGCAGTGCGGAGACGGCCCAGGCCTTCCAGGAGCTGGGCGCGCCGATGATCGTCAAGCCCTCGCGCGAGGGCTCCACCATCGGCCTGACCAAGGTCACTTCGCTGGGGCAGTGCGAACAGGCGTATCGGCTGGCCGCGCAGCATGACCCCGAGGTGCTGTGCGAGCAGTTCATCGATGGTGACGAGACCACCTGTCCCATACTGGGCCAAGGCGCCGAGGCGCGCGCGCTGCCGGTGATCCGCATCGAGGCGCCGCAAGGCAACTACGACTACCAGAACAAGTACTTCACCGACGTCACGCAGTACCACTGCCCGAGCGGCCTGCCCGAGGCCGAGGAGCGCGAGATCCAGCGCATCGTCGTGCAGGCTTACCGTACGCTGGGTTGCCGCGGCTGGGCGCGCGCCGACATCATGATCCGCGCGAGCGACCGCAAGCCCTTCCTGCTGGAAATCAACACCTCGCCCGGCATGACCGGCCACTCGCTGGTGCCGATGTCGGCCAATGCCAGCGGCGTCAGCTACCCCGACCTGTGCCTGCGCATCCTGGCGAGCGCGTCGCTGGACGCGCTGCAGGGCCGGGCCGGTGCGGCAGGAGGACGGGAGCCGGTATGAACAACACGCTGCCCGCACCGCTGGACGTTCGCCTCATGAACATGACCGCCACGGTCCTGTTCCTGGGCTGCGCCCTGGCCGTGCTGGCGGTGGGCGGGGGCTGGCTGCTGCGCCACCCTGCGTTTTCGATCGGGCGCATCGTGGTGGAGGGCGACCTCGTGCACACCAGCGCGTTGAGCCTGCGTGCCAACGTTGCGCCGCAACTCGTGGGCAACTTCTTCACCATCGACCTGCAGGCCGCGCGCCGCGCCTTCGAGCAGGTGCCCTGGGTGCGGCAGGCCTATGTGCGCCGCGAGTTCCCCAGTGGCCTGCGCGTGCAGCTGCAGGAGCACGACGTGGTCGCCTACTGGGGCGCCGAAGGCAGCGACACCCTGGTCAATAGCCGGGGCGAGGTCTTCGAAGCCGACGCGGGCGACCTGGAGCAGGACAACCTGCCGCGCCTGATGGGCACGCCCGAGCGCTCCGCGGAGTTGCTGCAGATGTACCGCCAGCTGGCGCCCGCGTTGGCGCCGCTGGGTTCCGGCATCGACTCGTTGCAGCTCACGGGAAATGGAGGCTGGCGGGTCACGCTGGACAGCGGGGCGGTGCTGGAGCTGGGGAGTGGCTCGACGCAATTGCTGATGCAGCGCGTGTCGCGCTTGGTGCACACGCTGCCGGACGTGGCGCAGCGGCAGGGGCGTCGCGTGGATGCGCTGGAGTACGCCGACTTGCGGCATGAAAGCGGCTATGCGCTGCGCCTGCGCGGCGTCACCACCGTGAGTACGGATGCACAGAAGGCGGCTGCGCTGCGCGCGGCGTCGCGTGCGCGCAGGGCGGGGCAGAACAACTGAGGGCAGGACAGAGAACTATGGCAAGAGAATACAAAGACGTGGTCGTGGGGCTGGACATCGGCACCGCCAAGGTCATGGCAGTCGTCGCTGAAGTGCTGCCCGGGGGCGAGCTGAAGCTGGCCGGCCTGGGCGTAGCCCCCAGCAACGGCTTGAAGCGCGGCGTGGTGGTGAACATCGACGCCACGGTGCAGAGCATCCAGCAGGCGCTGAAGGAGGCCGAGTTGATGGCCGACTGCAAGATCCAGCGCGTCTATACCGGCATCACGGGCAGCCATATCCGCGGCCTCAACTCCAGCGGCATGGTGGCCGTGAAGGACAAGGAGGTCACGCCGGCAGACGTGGCGCGCGTGGTGGAGACGGCCAAGGCCATCAACATCTCCAGCGATCAGCGGCTGCTGCTGGTGGAGCCGCAGGAATTCGTGATCGACGGGCAGGATGTCAAAGAGCCCATCGGCATGAGCGGCATCCGCCTGGAGGCCAAGATCCACATCGTGACCGGCGCGCAGAGCGCGGCCGAGAACATCATCAAGTGCGTGCGCCGCTGCGGCCTGGAAGTGGAGCAGCTGATGCTGAACCCGCTGGCGAGCAGCCAGGCCGTCCTTACCGATGACGAGCGCGAACTGGGCGTGGCCGTGGTGGACATTGGCGCGGGCACCACCGATGTGGCCATCTTCACCGGGGGGGCGATCCGCCACACGGCGGTGATCCCGATCGCGGGCGACCTGATCACCAGCGATATCGCGATGGCGCTGCGCACACCCACCAAGGACGCCGAGGACATCAAGGTGGAGAGCGGCTACGCCAAGCAGTTGCTCGCCGACCCTGAGGCGCAGGTCGAGGTGCCGGGCCTGGGCGACCGCAGCCCGCGCATGCTGTCCAAGCAGGCGCTGGCGGGTGTGATCGAACCGCGCGTGGAGGAGATCTTCTCGCTGGTGCAGCAGGTGATCCGCGAGTCCGGCTATGAGGAGGTGCTGTCCTCGGGCATCGTGATCACGGGCGGCAGCTCCGTCATGCCGGGCATGGTGGAGCTGGGCGAGGACATCTTCCTCAAGCCCGTGCGCCGCGGCATCCCGAAGTACTCCAGCGCGCTGGCCGACATGATTGCCCAGCCGCGCGCCGCCACGGTCATGGGCCTGCTGGAAGAGGCGCGCCTGGCGCGCCTGCGCGGCTTCAAGGTGGCAGCCAAGAGCGGGTCGGTGAAGACCGCATTTGGCCGGTTCAAGGACTTCATCGTGGGGAACTTCTGACATGACCTTCCCCCCGCTCTGGATGGCACGCGCCAGTCCGCCGCCGCGGCGCCGGGGGCGATGGCGAAGTACCGCGCCTCCGCCCGACGGCAATGACCGTCCCCTAACAAACACCAACCTACGGCAATTGCAAATCACAACCCAAGTTTCAGGAGCACCATCATGACCATCGAAATGATCGAGTCCGAAGAGTTCAACCAGGGCACGCAGATCAAGGTGATCGGTGTCGGCGGGGGCGGCGGCAACGCCGTCGAGCACATGATCTCGCGCAACGTGCAGGGCGTGGAGTTCGTCACGGCCAACACCGACGCGCAGGCGCTCACCCGCAGCACGGCGCATCGCACCATCCAACTGGGCGCAAGCGGCTTGGGCGCGGGCAGCAAGCCCGACAAGGGCCGCGAGGCCGCCGAGGCTGCGCAGGAGGACATCCGCCAGGCCATCCAGGGCTCGCACATGCTGTTCATTACCGCCGGCATGGGCGGCGGCACGGGCACGGGCGCTGCGCCCGTGATCGCGCGCGTGGCCAAGGAGATGGGCATCCTCACGGTGGGCGTGGTCACCAAGCCCTTCGATTGGGAGGGCGGGCGCCGCATGAAGAACGCCGACGATGGGCTGGCCGAGCTCGAAGCCAACGTCGACTCGCTGATCGTCGTGCTCAACGAGAAGCTGCTGGAGGTGCTGGGCGATGACATCACCCAGGAAGAAGCCTTCGCGCACGCCAACGATGTGCTCAAGAACGCGGTCGGCGGTATCGCCGAGATCATCAACGAGTACGGCCAGGTGAACGTGGACTTCGAGGACGTGCGCACCGTGATGGGCGAGCCCGGCAAGGCGATGATGGGCACGGCCACGGCCAGCGGCCCGGATCGCGCGCGCATCGCGGCCGAGCAGGCCATCGCCTGCCCGCTGCTCGAAGGTATCGACCTGTCGGGCGCCAAGGGCGTGCTGGTGCTGGTCACGGCTAGCAAGGGCAGCCTCAAGCTGGCTGAGTCGCGCCTGGCGATGAATACCATCAACGCCTACGCCTCGCCGGACGCGCATGTGATCTTCGGCGCGGCATACGACGACACGCTGGGTGACGAGATCCGCGTGACCGTGGTGGCCACGGGCCTGTCGCGCCAGAACGCGCGCCGCCAGCCCATGCAGGTGGTGCAGGGCAGCCTGCGCACCGGCACGGACAACGTGGCGTACCAGATGCCGATGGCGGGCGCCGCCGTGCCGGGCGGCGTGCTCGGCGGCGCGGCCCAGGCCGAGTACGGCAACATGCAGGTGCCCAGCGTCTGGCGCAGCACCCGCACGGCGGCCACGGCGCGCGTGGACGCGCTGTCCTCGGGCGGCATGGACGAGCTGGAGATTCCCGCGTTCCTGCGCAAGCAGGCGGATTGACCGCACGGCGGCAACGCCCGCGGCCCAGAAAAAAACCGGTGACTCGTCACCGGTTTTTTGTTGGGTGCGACCGCCGGCTCAATGCGGCGCGAAGGGCTTGAGCACCTCCCGGCTGATGATGAGCTTTTGGACTTCCGTCGCGCCTTCGTAGATGCGCAGCGAGCGGATGTCCCGGTATAGGCGTTCGAGCGGATTGCCCACGGTCACGCCCTTGCCGCCGAACATTTGCAGCGCGCGGTCTATCACCTGCTGCGCCGACTCGGTGGCTGCCATTTTCGCCATCGCCGTTTCCGCGGTGGATGCGCGCTTTTGCACGTCACGCACCCACGCGGCCCTGTAGGTGAGCAGGGCGCTCTGGTCTATGGCCGTGGCCATGTCCCCGAAGGCGGCCTGCGTCAGCTGGAAGTCCGCCAGCGTCTGCCCGAACATCCTGCGCCGGGTGGCGTGCTGCAGGCCTTCCTGCATCGCCCGGCGCGCAAAGCCGATGGCCGCGGCGGCGACCGAGGCGCGGAAAATGTCGAGCGAGCGCATGGCCAGCTTGAATCCTTGGTCGGGCGGCCCCAGCATGCAGCTTCGGGGAACCCTGCAGTTCTCGAACCGGAGCGAGGCCAGCGGGTGGGGCGAGATCACGCTGATGGAGTCGTCCACGCTCAGGCCCGCGGTACCGGCATCCACGATGAAGGCGGAAATGCCGCGCGAACCCGCATCGGCCTGCGTGCGCGCGAACACGCAGTAGAAATCCGCAAGCCCTCCGTTGGAAATCCAGGTCTTGCTGCCATTGAGCACGTAGTCGTCGCCATCGGCTTCGGCCCTGCACGACAGCGCAGCCACGTCCGAACCGGCGTCGGGCTCGGACAGTGCGAACGCGCCGATCTTCGTGCCCCGCGCCACCGCGGGCAGATACGCAGCCTTTTGCGCATCGCTGCCTGCCAGGGAGATGGTGCCGCTGCCCAGCCCCTGCATGGCGAATGCGAAGTCCGCCAGCGCATGGTGGCGCGCCAGGGTCTCCCGGATGATGCACAGGCTGCGGGAGTCCAGCTCGGCCGCATGGCCGCCGAACTGGCCCTTGTCGCCCGCGACGACGCAGTACCGCAGCCAGCCGCCTTGCCCGAGCGCGGAAACCAGGGCCCGGCACGCGGCACGCAGATCGGTCTCGTCGATGTGCTGCAGGTGGTCCTGGCACCAGGCGTCAAGCTCCATGGCGAGCCGGCGGTGGCCGTCGTCGAGAAACGGCCATTCGAGCCAGGCGGGGGGGCTCTGGGTGTGTTGGGTGGTCATCGTTCATTCCTTGCTTGCGAATTGCCGCAGCAGCGGCGTCCAGCCGGCCAGCGTGTCCTTCAGGAACGCCCCGAAGGCCGCGGAGTCCTTGAAGTCGGGCTTCAGGCCGAACTGGTCCGCGCAGCTTTGGAACTCGGCCGTCTGGATCGCCTTGTGGAAAGCGTCCTGCAGCTTCTTCACGATGGCCGCGTCCATTCTTGCGGGCCCCGCGATGCCCAGGATGCTGGGGGCGACGAGGTCGTACCCCAGCTCCCTGAGGGTCGGCGCATCGAAGCCCTTGATGCGCTCGCCGGTGAAGACCGACAGCAGGCGCAGGCGCCCGTCGCGCACATACGGCACCCACTCCGCGGTCTGTGCCATGAAGTCGACGTCTCCGCGCATCAGCGCGGTGATCGCTTCCGGGCCGCTCTTGTAGGGGGCGTGGACCCACTGCGTGCCCGTCTTCTGCGCGAGCCGCTCCGTCGTCAGGTGCTGCGGCGTTCCAATGCCTGCAGTGCTGTAGGTCAGGGGCTTCCTGGCGCTCTGGGCCGCATTGATCAGATCGGCCATCGTCTTGTACGCCGAGTCCGCCCGCACCAGCAGGCCGACCTGGTACTGCGCCACCATGGCGATGGGCGTGAGGTCTTTGGTGACGTCGTACTTGACGTTGGGCGAAAGCACCTGGTTGAGCACGCCCCCCGTGGAGAGCGACGCGATGCTGTAGCCGTCCGGCCGCTGCCGGGTGATGAAGCCGACCGAGAGCGACGAGCCGGCCCCGGGCTTGTTGTCCACCACCAGGGGCTGGCCCAGCTGCCTGCCGACGTCCAGCGCCAGGGCACGGTTGCAGACGTCGGTGCCGCCGCCGGCTCCGTACCCTACGACGAGGGTGATGGGCGTCCTGGGATAGTCCTCCGCGGCGAAGGCCGGCAGAGCCAGGACGGTGGCGCACGCCAGTACGGCGGCGCGCTTGAGCATGGAGGAATGCATGGATGTTCGTCTCCTGTAGAAGGGCCGTACGGACCGGGGCAGGCTTCGCCTGCTCAGTTCCGCTTCACCAGGGGACAGGTGGACTCGCCCAGCGGTACGAAGGCCTTGTCGGCGGGCACCGAGCCCATGACCTTGTAGTAGTCCCACGGGTATTTCGATTCGGCCGGCGTCTTGACCTGGAAGAGGTACATGTCGTGGACCATCATCCCGTCGGTGCGCAGCTTCCCGTTCTTGACGAAGGTGTCGTTGACCGGCAGTTCACGCATCTTGGCCATGACCGCGCCGGCGTCCGTCGTGCCGGCCGCCTCGATGGCCTTGAGGTAATGCTTGACCGAGGAATAGACGCCCATCTGGCTCATGTTGGGCATGGCGTTCATCCTGGAGAAGAACTTCTTTGCGAACGCACGCGTCTCGTCGTTCATGTCCCAATAGAACGCTTCGGACAGCAGCATCCCTTGCGCGGTCTTCAGGCCCAGCGAGTGCACGTCGGTGATGTACATCAGCAGGCTGGCCAGCTTTTGCTTGCCGTCGGGCTTGATGCCGAACTCGCGCGCCGCCTTGATCGAGTTGACCAGGTCATTGCCGAAGTTGGCCAGGCCCACGACGTCGGCCTTGCTGGACTGGGCCTGCACGACGGCGGACGAGAAGTCGGATGCGTTCAGCGGGTGCTTGGCCTCGCCGATGACCTTGCCGCCCACGGTTGCAATGGCCTGGGTCGTGGCCTTGACCACGTCCTGGCCGCCCGAGTAGTCGGCCGCAATGAAGAACCAGTTCTTGCCGAAGCGCTCGGCCGCCGCCTTGCCGACGGTGTTGGCCAGCGCATAAGAGTTGTATGCCCAATGGGCCACGGTGGGTGCGCACATGTCGCCCGTGATGCGGTCGCTGGCGGGGCCGCTCATCACCAGCACCTTGTTCTTTTCCTTGGCTACGTTGAGCACGGCCAGCGCGGCGGCGGAGCCGCTTGCCTCGTGGATGGCATCGACGCCGTTGTCGTACCACTCCCTGGCTTTCGATGCCGCGGAATCCGCCTTGCTCTGGTGGTCGAAATTCAGCAGCTCGATGGTGCGCCCGAGCACTTTGCCGCCATGCTCCTCGATCGCCATTTGCGCACCCGTGATGCTGCCCTTGCCCGTGACGGCGGAGTACACGCTGGACTGGTCCACGATGAGGCCGATGCGCACGGGCTGGCTGCCCTGTGCCTGGGCTGCCGTGCACAGCAGCGCGACGGCGGCCGCCGCGCAATGGTGTCTGAATGACATGGTGTCGTCTCCTTCTCTCTTTGTGTGATGGATGGTTGGGTGGATGAAGCAATGGGCCGCCGCGCCGGCTTCACAGCCGGGCGGCGCTGATGGTCAGGCCGCCGTCGATGTGCAGCGTCTGCCCGGTCATGTAGCCCGCCAGCGGATGCAGCAGAAAACCGATGGCATGGGCGATTTCCTCCGGTTCCGCTACGCGCTGCAGCGGCACCGCGGCCAGCAGGGCGCGGGTCTGCTCGGCGCCGGGCGGGCTGGCCTGCTTGAACAGCTCCGTGGCCACCGGGCCGGGCGCGATGACGTTGACGGTGATGTTGTGCGGGGCCAGTTCCAGCGCCCAGGTCCGGCTCATCCCGATCAGGGCCGCCTTGGTTGCGCTGTACGCGGTGCGGTTGGGTTTGCCCAGGGCCGCGCGCGAAGAGATGTTCACCACGCGGCCCGCGCCGGCTTGCCGCATGCCGGGCATCAGGGCCTGCAGGCAGACCAGCGCGGCGTTGACGTTCAGGGTCATGGCCTCGTTCATGTCGGCGACCCGCGTGTCGGCGATGCTGGTGGTGTGGGCGATGGCGGCGTTGTTGACCAGGGCGTAGAAACCTCCCTCCCGGGCCAGGCCTTCGACGACCTGGCGCGCGGCCTCCAGGTCCGCCAGGTCGCATTGCACGAACCGCTCGTCCGGGCGCGCATCGCCAGGGGCGTGGCGCGCCAGGCCGACGACCTGGTAGCCGGCATCGGCCAGATAACGCATGGCGGCACGGCCAATGCCGCGGCTGGCGCCCGTGACGAGGACGCGCCGGGTGGTTTGCTGGGGTGTCGGGCTCATTTCGATGCCTCCTGTGCGAGCAGCGATTGGGCGAGCTCACGGAGCTCGTTGCGTTTGACCTTCGTGCCGTTGGGCCCCGTGGTGCAGGGAAAGGCATCGACGGCGAAGATGCGGATCGGCACCTTGTAGCGGGCGATCTGCTGCTGCAGCCGGGCCTTGACGGCGCTTTCGTCCACGGCCTTCCCTGCGTCCGGAATCACGAAGGCGACGGGCCGGGAGCTGCCCGCCGCATTCACCGCGACGACCTGGCAGGCACCGGCGCCGCTGGCGTTGAGGACGGCCTCTTCGATCTCGGCCGGGTTGACCAGGAAACCACCGATGCGCAGCACGTCGCCCAGCCGCGACACATGGGTGAAGCCTCCGTCGCCGTTCACGTAGCCCAGGTCGCCCGAGCGCAGAAAGCCATCGTCGGTGAAGGCCTGGGCCGTCGCCTCCGGGTTGCTCAGGTATTCCCGCATCATGTTGGGGCCGCGGAACTCCAGCTCGCCCGGCTCCATGGGCGCGGCCAGCGCCCCGGTCTCCACTAGGCGGGCGCGCACCTCGGCGCCCGGAGTGATGGGGAAGCCGCCCGCCTGGGAGCGCCGTTCCAGCGGCGCGGCCGGGTCCTGGTGGGCGAACAGCGCCAGGATTTCGCTCATGCCGAAGCAGCCCACCATGGGGATGCCCAGTTGCTGCGCCTTGGCGGGCAGTTCATCGAGTCCGGGGACGAAGTTCGCGTGCCCGAAGAAGCGCAGCGCCCTGGGGCGCCAGTCCGCGGGCAGGGGCGCGATCATCTTGTCCACCATGTCGTTGGTGCCGAACATGTGGGTGATGGCCTGCTGCCGCAGCGCGTCGGCGGCCTGCGCGGGATGGAAGGCCTCGTACATCGCCAGCCTGGCCCCGGCCGCGAGCGTCGCCATGGTCGCGCAGTAGCCGAACGCGCCGCACATGGGCAGCGCCAGCAGGGTGGCGCTGCCGCCATCGATGGCAAAGCCGGCGGCTGCGTCCTGGGAGTGCAGCGCGACGTTGGATTGGCTGTGGACGATCAGCTTGGGCATGCTGGTCGTTCCCGACGAAGATAGGATGATGCAGGCGCTGCGGGCCAGCGTGGCCGGGTCGCCGTCCATCGAGGCCATGGGCGCCGCGGCCAGGGCTTCCCACCGGATCCAGCCGGGCGCGCGATGAGGGGCCGTTGGCATCTGTTGCGCCAACGCAGGCCAGCCGGGGGCGTCGGCATCCCCCGCATGCACCGAGGCATCGACGATCAGCCGCAGGGAGCCGGCATGCTGCTGCCATACCTGGGCAAGGCTGTTGCCCTCCAGAAAGCCGGCGCCGCCGCCCGGCGGGGCGCAGCCGGCCGGCGCGTGGGCGTTGGCGATGCCGCGGTCGAATGCCAGGGCCTTGCATTCCGACCGGTCGATGAAGCTGACCAGTTCCTTGACCCCCAGCTTGAGGTTGAGGCTCAGGGTCGCCACTCCCAGCGAGGCGCAGGCCAGATGCAGGATGAGCCAGCGCGGCGTGTTGGGCAGCCAGATACCCAGCACGTCTCCCGCCCGCAGCCCCCGCCCGTGCAGGCCGCCGGCCATGCGCGCCACCTGTTCGCGCAGCTGGGTGTAGGTGAGCGTCTGGTGTTCGAAGGTCAGGGCGATCGCGCCGGCAGGAGCCAGCGCGAGCATGCCGCCCACGGTGGCGGGGCGCTCGGCGGCGGTTTCTTGCGCGCCCGGAATCATGGAGGCCATGGGGTCGGCCCTCACACCGTGGCAACCGGTGTCACGGGGGAGCCTACCGCGCCGGGGAGCCGCAAGGCAGGGGCCGTCAGCATGAAGCGGTAGCGGCCGGCCTGCTCCAGCCATTGCGCCAGCTCGTGCAGGTACCACAGCTCGCCGAACGGCATGCCGAGCTTGAACAGGCACAGCTCATGCAGGGGCAGGAAGGCGCAGGAGCCGTCCACGGGGCGGCCCGGAACGGACTCGATGCCGTAGTTGTCCGCCACCAGGCTGGCGATGTGGCTGTCGATGATCCACTGCTGCAGTTCCGGGTCGCGTCCGTCGAGCACCGCGCAGACGGTCTCCGCCATGTCTGCGCGGGGCTGTCCGTTGCACCCGGTGAGGACGTCGGAAAAGCCGGTGTACAGCGCGACGATGTCGCCCTTTTCCACCTCGATGCCGTCCTGCTCCAGCACGCGCTTGAGCATGCTGCCGGACACGAGGGTATGGCCGTCACCGAAATGCTTGCGCAGATTGACCAATACGCCCCGGCCCTGGATGGCCTGCTCGGCCAGGCGCTCCACGCCCAGTGCCTTGGCGCGCGACTGGCCGTCCATGCCGGGCAGGTCCTTGGGGGCCAGGATGTCTATGCCCGCCTGGAAGCCGTTGTAGTAGACCAGTTCGTCGATGCCGTCGCCATCGACGTCGAAATGGCTGCCGACATGCGACAGTGCGTCCCACTGGGTCGAGTACTGCAGGTAGATTTGCGCGTAGTCGTCGCTGATCACGTCGGTGTAGTTCGGGTTCTCCTGGGAGAGCGCAAAATTCATCCCGGGGCCCTGCGGGCGCGTGGATGGCTTGATGACGGGAGGATGGCGGCGCGGGTTGAGGGCGTTGCCGCCGGGGAGGTTCAGCGGCAGGCTCAGGCAGAACCGCTGCCCGGTCCGGATTTCCAGCGCGGCTTGCTTCACCTTCTCGGCGTCCAGGTAGTTCAGGCGGCCGTACTGGTCGTCCGGGCCGAAGTCTCCCCAGTTCGATTGGGGCGGGCGCCGTGTCCAGCGGGGCGTCTTTCCATCCCCGACGACGGGCGGTATGTGGGGTGCGTGTACGGGCCGGTAAGTGCTCATCTCATGTTCCTGTGGAAGCGGGCTGACGGGCGCACTATGGGCCGGGGGGGAGGGGGATGGCAAAGTTGGATGGGCAGGATGTTCACGATATGAACTCGGGGTTTCCCGGAGCGCAGAGTCCTGCCCGTCTGGTGGCCGTGCTGCGGCTGATCGCCGGCCACCATGTGCAGGGCCTGGCCATCAACGAGCTGGCGCAGCTGGCCGGGCTCAACCGGACGACGGCACGGCGGCTGCTGATGGTGCTCACGCAATCGGGGTTTGCCGCGAAGGACGAGAGCAGCGGCCGCTACCGGCTGGGCGTGGAGGCCATGTTCACGGGCATGTCCGCCATGACGAAACCTCCCATCTTCGAGGCCTGCCGTCCCGCCATGGAGCGCATCGCCCGCCGCACCGGCCATTCGGTATTCCTCATCGTGCGCATTGGCGACTTTGCGCATTGCCTGCACGTGGAGGCGGGCGACCACCCGCTGCATGCGCACAGCCTGATGACGGGCCAGATCCGCTTGCTGGGCCAGGGCACGGCCAGCCTGGCCCTTGCGGCCACCTTGCGCGACAGGGAGCTGAAGCAGATTTACGAGCGCCGCTGCCTCGACTACGAGGCCGCGGGCATCACGCAGGACCGCCTGTGGCAGATGGTGGCGTTCACGCGCAAGCTCCAGCATTCGGAAAGCGAGAACCTCTTGACGACGGGCGCCGTGGGCATCGGTGTCGCCATCCGTGTCCAGGCCGACCACGTCGCCGCCATCAGCGTGGCGACCCATGCGTCGAGAATGACGGACGAACACAAGGAAGCCGCCCTCCGGGTCCTGGAGGAGGAACTGCAGACGCCGGCGATACGCCTATTCGGATACTGAGCAGCAAGGGGCGGGCCTGCCAACTAAAATCTCGCTTCTATGCTCCAGCAACGCACCATCAAGACCCTGACCCGCGCCGTCGGCGTGGGGCTGCACAGCGGCCAGCGGGTCGAGTTGACGCTGCGCCCAGCCCAGCCGGACACGGGCATCGTGTTCCGCCGCGTGGACCTGCCCGAGCCGGTGGACATCCCCATCACCGCCACGGCCGTGGTCGATACGCGCATGGCCTCCACCATCGGCGCGGGCGGGGCCAAGGTGCACACGGTGGAGCACCTCATGTCGGCCTGCGCCGGCCTGGGGCTGGACAACCTGTACATCGACATCACGGCCGAGGAGGTGCCCATCCTCGACGGCTCCTCGGCGTCCTTCGTGTTCCTGCTGCAGAGCGCGGGCGTCGAGTTGCAGAACGCCCCCAAGCGCTTCATCCGCGTCACGCGCCCCGTCGAGGTGCGCGAGGGCGAGGGGCACAACCTCAAGTGGGCGCGCCTGGAGCCCTACCACGGCTTCAAGCTGCGCTTCGAGATCGATTTCGCCCACCCCGCCGTCGATTCCACGGGGCAGAGCGTGGAGTTCGACCTTGGGAGCGGCAACTACGCGCGCGACATCGCCCGCGCGCGCACCTTCGGCTTCACCAAGGACGTGGAGATGCTGCGCACCAGCGGCCTGGCGCTGGGCGGGGGGCTGGACAACGCCATCGTCATGGACGACTACAAGGTGCTCAACGCCGACGGCCTGCGCTACGACGACGAGTTCGCCAAGCACAAGATCCTGGACGCCATGGGCGACCTGTACCTCGTGGGCAAGCCGCTGCTGGCGGCCTACAGCGCCTTCCGCTCGGGCCACGGCATGAACAACCAGCTGCTGCGCGCGTTGCTGGCCCAGCCCGACGCCTGGGAGGTCGTGAGCTTCGACAACGAGCGCCAGGCGCCCACGGGCTTCGCCCAGCCGGCGCGCGCCTGGTAGCGGGCCGCCATGCTGCTCTTTCGCTGGGCCGTCATGCTGCTGCTGCTCGTGGCGGCCGTGTCGTTCGCCTTCTTCGCGGCCACGGGCCAGCAGCGCTACAAGCGCTTCGGGCTCGTGACCGTCAAGTGGACCGTCATCGCGGCGTCCATGTTCTTCCTGGTGCTGATCCTCGAGCGTCTGCTGTAAGGCACCTTGCTGGCGGTCAAGTCGCCTATACTCGGCCCCGCTCCGGGGTGCACGTAACGGCGTGCTGAGATGGCGGACCTGACCGCCGGAACCGCGAACTTGATCTGGTTCATGCCAGCGTAAGAAGAGCTGCAGTCGGATAGGGGGAAACGGGTACACCCGCAAGAAGGGTCGTGCTCCGTCCGTCCATCCGATCGATAGCGGAGCAATTCCATCCATCCCGCCGATGAAGGAGCTGCCCGCCATGAATGCCCCCGACAAGTTCGCCAGCCTGCTTGCGCTCACGCGCGAACCCTTTCCCGCTTCCACCAAGTCCTACCTCGCCGGCAGCCAGCCCGGGCTGCGCGTGCCGGTGCGCGACATTCAGCTCACCAACGGCGAAGTGGTGAGCGTGTACGACACGTCCGGCCCCTATACCGATCCTGCCGTGCAGATCGACGTGCGCAAGGGCCTGGCGAGCGTGCGGGGCGAATGGATTGCCGCGCGCGGCGACACCGAGGGCTATGAGGGTCGCGTGCGCAAGGCGCTGGACGACGGCCAGAAGGCCGAGGATGGCGACCGACTGGCCCAGCTGCGCGCCGAGGCTGCGGCGCTGCAGCGCCAGCCGCTGCGCGCCAGGAGCGGCGCCAACGTCACGCAGATGCACTACGCGAAGAAGGGCATCGTCACTCCCGAGATGGAATACGTGGCCTTGCGCGAGAACGGTCGCCGTGAGTGGATGCAGCAGTACATGCAGGACGGCGCACGCGAGCAGCGCCTGGCCGGCAACCCGCTGGGTGCGAGCATCCCGAAAATCATCACGCCCGAGTTCGTGCGCGACGAGGTCGCCCGTGGCCGCGCCATCATTCCCGCCAACATCAACCACCCCGAAGTGGAGCCCATGGCCATCGGGCGCAACTTCAAGGTGAAGATCAACGCCAACATCGGCAACTCCGCCGTCACGTCGAGCATCGAGGAAGAGGTGGAGAAGCTCGTCTGGGCCATCCGCTGGGGCGCCGACAACGTGATGGACCTGTCCACCGGCAAGAACATCCACACCACGCGCGACTGGATCGTGCGCAACTCGCCCGTGCCCATCGGCACGGTGCCTATCTACCAGGCGCTGGAAAAGGTCGGTGGCATTGCCGAGGACCTGACCTGGGAGATCTTCCGCGACACGCTGGTCGAGCAGGCCGAGCAGGGCGTGGACTATTTCACCATCCACGCGGGCGTGCGCCTGGCCTACATCCAGCTCACCGCCGCGCGCCGCACGGGCATCGTGTCCCGTGGCGGCTCCATCATGGCCAAGTGGTGCATGGCGCACCACAAGGAGAGCTTCCTCTACACGCACTTCGAGGACATTTGCGACATCATGAAGGCGTACGATGTGTCGTTCAGCCTGGGTGATGGCCTGCGTCCGGGCTGCGCCTCGGACGCCAACGACGAAGCACAGTTTGCCGAGCTGCACACGCTGGGCGAGCTGACGCAGATTGCCTGGAAGCACGACGTGCAGACCATGATCGAAGGCCCCGGCCACGTGCCCATGCACATGATCCAGTCCAACATGACGGAGCAGCTCAAGACCTGCCACGAGGCGCCGTTCTACACCCTGGGCCCGCTGACCATTGACATCGCTCCCGGCTACGACCACATCGCCAGCGCCATCGGTGCCGCCATGATCGGCTGGATGGGCACGGCCATGCTGTGCTACGTGACGCCCAAGGAGCACCTGGGCCTGCCCGACCGCGACGATGTCAAGCAGGGCATCATTGCCTACAAGATCGCGGCCCACGCGGCAGACGTCGCCAAGGGGCATCCGGGTGCCCGTGCGCGCGACGACGCGCTGAGCCAGGCGCGGTTCGACTTCCGCTGGCAGGACCAGTTCAACCTGGGCCTGGACCCCGATACGGCCAAGGAGTACCACGACGAGACCCTGCCCAAGGACAGCGCCAAGGTGGCGCACTTCTGCTCCATGTGCGGGCCGAAGTTCTGCTCGATGAAGATCACGCAGGAAGTGCGCGAATTCGCCCAACAGGGCCTGCAGTCCAAGGCAGAGGAGTTCAACCGCACGGGCGGCGAGCTCTACGTGCCCATCCACCGCGCCGACTGACCCACGCAAAGCCGCCGGCCTGTCATGCCAGGCCGGCTCCAAGTGACCGTATCAGGCCGCGGCCAGCAGCCGGGTGGGCATGGGCGACGGCAGTGCGTGCGCCAGTTCACCCGGCAGGCGAAAGCGGCTGACCTGCGCCGCCAGCTCATGGGCCTGGCCGCGCAAGCTCTCGGTGGCGGCCGCGGACTCTTCCACCAGGGCCGCGTTCTGCTGGGTCATCTGGTCCAGCCGCGACAGCGCCGAGTGGATGGAGAGGATGTCCTGCTGCTGCGCATGGTGGCTGGAGCGTATGTCGGCCATCGTGCGCGCGGCGTCCTGGATGGCCGCCACCACCTGCTCCATGGTGCGCCCCGCATCAGCGGCCAGGGTGGCGCCGGCATCCACCTGCTGCACGGACGCCTGGATCAGCGCCTTGATCTCTCGCGCGGCCTCGGCCGAGCGGTTCGCCAGGCTGCGCACTTCGCTGGCCACTACCGCGAAACCGCGGCCCTGTTCGCCGGCACGTGCGGCTTCCACCGCGGCGTTCAACGCCAGGATGTTGGTCTGGAACGCGATCGAGTCGATCATGCCCGTGATGTCGCCGATCTGGTGCGCGCTGTGGGCCACTTGCTGCATGGTCTGCTCCATGCGCGTCACCACGTTGCTGCCTTCGTGCGCGGTGGCTGCCGCCTGTGCGGCGCGTGCCTCGGCATGCTCGGCGGTCTCGGCCGATTGTTGAACGGCGCGTGTCACATGCTCCAGCGCGGCGGCCGTTTCCTGCAGGCTGGCTGCGGCCTCCTCGGTGCGGGTGGACAGGTGGGCGTTGCCGTTGGCCATCTCGGACGAAGCCGTGTGCAGGCTGTGCACAGAGGTGCTCACCTGTCCCGCCAGGCTGCGCAGCGCGGACTGCATGACCGACAGGGACGTCAGCATGTGCCCGGTTTCGTCCCGGTCGTGGCCCACGATGTCCTGGCGCAGGTCCAGTCCCGCAACACGCTGCGCGGTGTCGCTGGCCAGTGCAATGGGCCGCGTGATGCTGCGCACCAGCCACAGCGCGAGCAGGGTGCCCAGCACCAGGGACAGGCTGCCGAACGCCAGCAGCGACCAGCGCGCCTGCTGGCTCCAGCCGCCCACGGCCAGGGCGGCCGTGTCGATGGACTGGCGCTGCGACTGCGTGAGCGCATCCAGCGACCCCAGCAATGCCTGGGACGCGGGCAGGAAGCGTTCGCCATACACCTGCTGAATGCGTGACGTGAGGCCGAAGTCGCGTGCCTGCACCAGTGCGGCCTGGGCCTCGTGGAAGTCGGCGGCCCGCGCCTTCACGCGGGACAGCAGTTCCTCGTCGGCTGTGCCGGCCAGCCGCTGTGCCAGGGTGGCTACCAGCCTGTCGTACTGCTGCTGCGTAGCGGCAATGTCGGCGCCGATGGCTTGCCCCACCTCGGGCTCTGAACTCAACGCCACGGCCTTGTAGCGCTCGGCATTGATGGCCTGCAGCCGGTAGGCATCGGCCACCAGCCGTTCGTTGGCCACGCTGTGCTGAACCATGTCGTCCGTCGATTGGCCGATGTGCCGCAGCGACCACACGCCGATGGCCGAGCCGACCAGACTCAGCGCCAGCACCGTCATGAACAGGCCCAGCAGCCGGCGACCCAGCGGGCCGATGGAAAGAGAGCGGGTAGGGGAAGAAGAGAAGGACATGCGCGTGTTCGGGGTGACCAAAGCCTTAGGGCCGAACCGCACTATGGACAAAGATTGTGACAATATGTTTTCTAGGCATGCCTTGCCGCGTTCCCTAAGCCCCATCTCACCAGAGACAACGGGACCGTGATTACCCTGCCTTGGGATTGAGCGCTTGCAACACACAGTTGCATTCCGGTCCGCCCACGAGGCGGTATCTCTGCCATGGCGTGGAACTTGCACACGCCGGTCATCATGTTCAGCAAAGGAATGCCATGAGGGTTCTGGGGCAGCTTTCCATTCGCGCGCGGCTGTATTTCGCCACGACTTTTTCCCTGGTCCTGCTGACTGCAGTGGGCGCTCTGGGCTACGTTGCGCTCGACCGCTCGCGCAGCACGCTGCAAGAGCTGTTCGCGCGCCAGGTGCAGACGCTCACCGACATGGCCGAACTTCGCACCGGCCTGGGGCACCTGCGCCGCGCCGAGAAGGACATCATCATCAACTTCAACAACGCCGTGGAGGTGCAGGCGCTGCGTGAGGGCTGGAGCCGCCAATTGGATGCGCTGCGCAAGAGCATGGCGCAGGTGCGCGAGGTGCAGGCCGGCAACGTGGAATTCACCGGCGCACTGGACAAAGCGCTGGCCGAGGTCGGGCAGTACGAAGGCGGGCTCGTGCCGATCTTCGACCAGATCGAGCGCGCCCTGCTCGATGGCGCGGGTGCGGGGGCGTATGCCGAGCGTTTCAAGGCCCACATGGACACCACCGATGCCCTGCTGGCCAGCCTGGCCACGCAGGCGCGCGGCCACATGGAAGAGGCGCGCGCCGCCCTGGACCAGCGCACCGCCACCATGTCCATGCTGATTGCTGCAGCCGTGCTGTTGGGGTTGGCGGTGCTGGTGCCGCTGACGTTGTTCAGCGTGCGTTCCATCACGCAATCGCTGGAGCAGGCGCGTGCGCTGGCCGAGCGCATTGCCGCGGGTGACCTGTCGCATGCGGTGCAGTCCCGCCAACGTGACGAGATCGGCAGCCTCGTCGCTGCCATGGGCCGCATGCAGGATGCGCTGCGCACCCTGGTGGGCCAGGTGCAGCAGGCTGCGGGCAGCATCGCCACGGCCAGTGACGAGATTGCCCTGGGCAACCAGGACCTGAGCCAGCGCACCGAGCAGACCGCCGCCAGCCTGCAGCAGACCGCCTCGTCCATGGAGTTGCTCACCGGCACGGTGCAGCACAGTGCCGAATCGTCCCGCCAGGCCAGCGGGCTCGCGGCCAACGCGGCCGAGGTGGCGGTGCGCGGCGGCGCGGTGGTTGCGCAGGTGGTGCAGACGATGGGCGAGATTTCCGACAGCTCGCGGCGCATCGGCGACATCACGGGCGTGATCGACTCCATCGCGTTCCAGACCAACATCCTGGCACTCAATGCCGCCGTGGAGGCCGCGCGCGCCGGTGAACAGGGCCGGGGCTTTGCCGTCGTGGCCAGCGAGGTGCGCAGCCTGGCGCAACGCAGCGCCGACGCCGCCAAGGAAATCAAGGCGCTGATCGGCGCCTCCGTCGAGCGGGTGGAGGGCGGCTCGCGCCTGGTGGCGCAGGCGGGCGAGACCATGACCGAGATCGTGGCCAGCGTGCGCCGGGTTTCCGACATCGTGGCCGAGATCACCAGCGCGGCCGCCGAGCAGGCGGGCAGCATTGGCCAGGTAGGCCAATCGGTCAGCCACCTGGATCAGATGACGCAGCAGAACGCCGCGCTGGTGGAAGAGTCCGCAGCCGCGTCGCAGTCGCTGCGCGACCAGGCGGGCCGACTGACCGAGGCGGTCAGCCGCTTCAAGCTGCAGGGCGGCGCGCCGCAGCCGGGGGCCGTGGCGTTGGCGCGCGCAACCACCGCTCGGGAAATGGCGGAGAAGGACGTTGGCTTGCCCGCGCTTGCTGCGTAGGGAAAGGCCCCAGAGGCAAGGGCCGCGTTCAGTCGTTCAGTAACTGCGCCCGGCCTTGTACATGGCGTGCTGGCGCCGCGTGAGCTGCGCGACCTCGCCCACGCGGGCCATGGCCGCCCCGGCGTGCGCGTGGGTGATGGCCAGGCCCAGGGCGTCGGCGGCATCGGTGCCCGGCAGGCCGGGCAACTCCAGCAGGCGGCGCACCATCTCCTGCACCTGCGACTTGGCCGCGCGGCCGTGGCCTACCACGGCCTTCTTCATCTGCAGCGCGGTGTATTCGGCCACGGGCAGATTGGCATTCACCAGCGCGGTGAGCGCCGCGCCGCGCGCCTGGCCCAGCAGCAGCGTGGACTGCGGGTTGACGTTGACGAAGATGATTTCCACCGCCGCTGTGCTGGGCTGGTAGCGCGCTGCCACCTCGCTCACGCCGTCGAACAGCACCTTGAGGCGGCCCGGCAGATCCCCCAGCGCGAGGCCCGTGGCGCGCCCCGTGGTGCGGATGGTGCCGCTGGCCACGTAGCGCAGGCGATGGCCGTCCACGTCCACCACGCCGAAGCCCGTGGTCTGCAGTCCGGGGTCGATGCCAAGGATTCTCATGGACTATTAAATTTATAGCTGTTCGCGCTTGCTGCTATTGGCGTGGAGGTCGATATTGCTTGTATAAATGACGCGTGGTTCAGGGCAACTCGCTGCGCCCCATGCGCGCCAGCAGCGCGCGCGTGCGCCCGGCCAGGTAGGCCGAGCCGGGCGCCTTCTCGAAGCGTTTGGGCGCCGGCAGCATCACGGCCAGGCGCGCGGCCTCGGGCGCGGTGAGCTGGCGTGCGCTCTTGCCGAAGTAGCGCTGCGCGGCGGCCTCGGCGCCGAACACGCCTGCCCCCCATTCCACGTTGTTCAGGTAGATCTCCAGGATGCGCTGCTTGGGCAGGAGCTGCTCCAGCGCCAGGGTGAGCACGAATTCCTGCCCCTTGCGCACCAGGTTGCGCTCGCCCGACAGCAGCAGGTTCTTGGCCAGTTGCTGGGTGATGGTGGAGCCGCCGCGGATCTTGGGCGCGCGCCCCGTGGCCGACGGCCGGGCGGCCAGTTGCGCCTCGATGCGCGCATTGCGCTCCCAGGCCTTTTCGATGGCATCCCAGTCCACGCCGTCGTGGTTGACGAAGTTGTCGTCCTCCGATGCGACCACCGCGCGCTTGAGGTGGTCGGATATCTGTGCGTACGGCACCCACTGCTGGCGCCAGCGCACGCCGCTGCCTTGGGACCATTGCGCCCAGGCCTCGGACCGCTGGAGGGTGGTGGATTCCGGGTCGATCACCGCCATGGCCGCGATGCGCGCTACGAAGAACAGCTGCAGCGCCAGCAGTGCCAGCAGCACCAGCATGCACCAGCGCAGTGCGCCCCGCATGCCTCAGGCCCCCGCGGCGATGGCCGCGCGCAGCTCCTGCAGCACTGGGGCCGACGGCGGGCGCACGCCGCGCCAGAGCAGGAACGCCTCGGCCGCCTGCTCCACCAGCATGCCCAGTCCGTCGCGCGCGGTGGCGCCGTGGGCCGTGGCCCAGTCCAGAAAGGGCTGCGCCGCGGGGCCGTACATCATGTCGTAGGCCAGGCTCCCGGGGCGCAGCACGCTGGCGGGCACGGGCACCGGGCCGCCTTCCAGGCTACTGGCCGTGGCGTTGATGATCACATCGAAATCGGCCCCTGGCGCTTGCATATCCAGCGCCAGTAGCTCTGTTTTTTGTAGCGCTGCGAGCGCGGCGTGGCTGTCCACCAGTGCCTGGGCGCGCGCGGGCGTGCGGTTCACGACGGCGATGCGCCGGGGGTGCTGCCGCAGCAGCGGGCCCAGCACGCCGGCGGCCGCGCCGCCCGCGCCCACCAGCAACACGTCGCGCCCGGCGAGTGGAGCGCCCGCGCCTTGCGTGATGTCGGCCACCAGGCCCAGGCCGTCGGTGTTGTCGGCATGGATGCTGCCGCCGTCGAACACGAGGGTATTGGCCGCGCCGGCCAGTTGCACGCGCTCGCTGCGCGTGGTGGCCAGTTGCGCGGCCTGCAGCTTGAAGGGCACGGTGATGTTGCAGCCGCGCCCGCCTTCGGCGGCGAAGCTCTGCAGCGCCTGGGCGAAGCCGTCCAGCGGAACCAGGCGGCGCTCGTAGTGCAGCGACTGGCCCGTCAGTTGGGCAAAGCGCGCGTGGATCCACGGCGAGCGGCTATGGGCGATGGGGTTGCCCATCACGCAGTAGAGGTCGGCGGCGGCGGTCATCAGCGCAGGTCGGTTTCCAGGGTCTGGTCGCGCGTGAACTTGAAGCGCGAGACCACGGCGATCTGATCGGCCTTGGCGCGCATCGCCGGGCCGAAGTGGCCAAAGGGCCCCGCGGCGCGGGCGATGGCCTCGGCGCGGCGGTCCAGCAGGCGATTGCCCGAGCCCTGCACCACCTCGGTGGCCAGCACGCGGCCGTCATGGTTCACGGTCAGGATCATGATCAGCTCGCCGTAGAGCTTCTTGCCGCCCTGCTCGGGGAAGTTCTGCGTGCCCTTGTCCTCGACCTTGCGGCGCAGCGCGTCGTAGTACACGGCGTACACCTCCTCGCGCGTGGCGGGGCTGATGTAGCGCTTGCGCGGGCGGGCGTTTTCCTCGTTGATGCGCTTTTCGATCTCGGCCAGCAGCTTCACCAACTGGCGGCGCTTTTCGTCCTGGGCCTGGCTGTCGGTGCTCTGGCTGGGCTTGCGCGGGTCGGGCTCGGGCAGCACGGCGAGCTGCTTGCGCAGCTGGGCCAGCATCTGGGTCTGCTGCTCCAGCATCTGGTCCATCTTGCGCTGGGCTTCTTCCAGGTCGTCGCCGATTGTGGTGAGGGCCGAGTAGGGCAGGGGGCTGGTGGCGCGTCCCTTGGCGGCCTCGCCGCCACCGGCCAGCGACGCCTGCGCGATGGCCTGCGCCTTGTCGGGGCGCTCGTTGGACTGCGCGTTGACCAGGATCACCTCCAGCGGCGTGTCCTGGAACACGCGGTTGAAGCTCTCGGGGTCCACGAAGCGCACCGTGAGCAGTGCGGCATGCACGGCGATGGAGACGCCCAGCGCGATCTGCAGCGTCGTCAGGCGTTGAAGCAGGGTGGAGATTTTCATCGTCGGGCCGCCATCACTGCAGGCCGCGGCGCCCCTGTGGGGCGGCGCGCTGCATGGCGGTGGAGCAAGGGAGCGGTTGTCACGGCGCCCGATTATCAGCGGTGCCGCCGGCGCCCTCGCCCTCGGCCTCGTTGACATCGACCGCGATGGCGATCGGGCCGGCCACGGCCTCCTCGTCGCCCTCGTCCTCGTCCACCGGGCCGTCGTCGCTGGCATCCAGCGGGTCGTCCAGGCGCGCCACCAGGGTGCCCGCCACGTCCAGCGTGATCTCGTCGATCTCGCCGAGCTTGACGCGCACGCGTGCGCCGCGCGGCAGCTGCTGCGCGCCCAGCACGGGCAGCACCAGTGGCAGGGTGTCGGCGCGCACCAGGAAGCTGCCGTTCGGCCCTTCCTTGAACACGGTGGCTTCCAGCTCGGTGATCTGGTTCTGCTGCAGGTACTTGAGCGTCCAGAAGCGCTCCATGCCAGCCTGGTAGCCGTTGTAGGCGCTGTAGGCGGCATCGAAGCTGCTGATGATGGAGAACAGCTCCGCGTCCTTGGGCTTGAACGGTGCGGCCAGTGCAGCGGTCTTGCCGTGGCGCGCGCAGGCAATGATCTGCCACTGGTTCACCAGGTCCACGTAGCGGCGCAGCGGCGAGGTGGCCCAGGCGTAGCTCTTCACGCCGATGCCGGCGTGCGGCAGCGCCTTCGTGGACATGCGCACCTTGACCCCCGGCGCCAGGCTGGCCTGGCTGCGGTAGATGCCGGGCACGCCGTGCTCGGCCAGCATGTTGCCCCAGGTGCTGTTGGCGACGATGGCGGCCTCGGCCACGATCAGGTCCAGCGGCGCGCCGCGCTTGCGGGTGGTGATGTCCACCGTTTCGCTGCCATCGGGCTCGGCGCCGTCGTTGCGGGGCTTGTGGGCCCCCACGCTTGCCGCTTCGCTGGCTGCGCTGCCCCCCGCGGGGGCGTTCGCGCCTTCGGGCGGCCGGGCGGCGCTCAGGCGGAAGGTGTAGTCCGGCCGGTTGAAGGTCTCCGGCTTGCCGCGCACCACCTCGCGCTGGGCCTTCAGGCTTTTCGCCAGGCGGTGCAAAAAGGAGAGCTGCTCGCGCAGATCCAGCAAGGCCTGTGGCGTGTTTTCATGTTGAATGGTTGGGTCGGCCAACCACTCTTCCGTCACGATGTGGTCGAGCTGGTCGTGGCGCAGGTTCACCGTCACGGGCACGCGCTCCAGGCGCGTCTCGGTGGCGGTGATGGCCAGCGTGGCCTCGTCGATCGTCACATACAGCGACACGGCCGGGTTGGCGCGGCCCTCGTCCAGCGTGTAGATCTGCACCACGTCGCCCGGCAGCATGGTGATCTTGTAGCCCGGCATGTAGACGGTGGACAGGCGCGTGCGCCCCAGCTTGTCCAGGTCGCCCCCGGGTTGGATCACCAGGCCCGGCGCTGCAATGTGGATGCCCAGCGTCACGGTGCCGGTGCCCAGGCCCTGCACCGACAGGGCGTCGTCGATCTCGGTGGTGGCCGAATCGTCGATGGAATAGGCCTGCACATCCGCCAGCGGCAGGTCGGCCGGCGGCTGGGGTGCCGCCAGCTGGGGAAAGCCCGTGCCCTTGGGGAAGTTGTCGAACAAAAAGCGCTTCCAGTGGAACTGGTAGCTGGAGTCGATCGCACCCGCGGCCTGCAACAGGTCCAGCGGAGCCTTCTGCGCGCTGCGGCTGGCCTCGACCACGGCCTTGTACTCGGGCGCGTTCTTGTCGGGGCGGAACAGAATTTTGTAGAGCTGCTTGCGCACAGGCTGCGGGCAGGTGCCGGCGACGAGTTCGGCGGCCCAGGCGTCGATCTGCGCCTGGATCTGCTTCTTCTTCTCGATGGCGGCGAGGGCCTGCTGCAGCACCTCGGCCGACGCCTTGCGAAAACGCCCCTTGCCCGCGCGGCGAAAGTAGTGCGGCGCCTCGAACAGCGCCACCAGCATGCCGGCTTGCTCGGTCACTGGCGCCTGGGCAGAAAAATAGTCGCGCGCCAACTCGGCGAAGCCGAACTCCTCCTCGGGCGCGAACTCCCAGGCCAGCGGAAGCTCCACGCCGGCGGCGATCTCGCGCGCCTGCGCCAGCAGCTCGGCCGGGGCGGGCTTGTCGAACTTCAACAGGATGTTGGCGGCCTTGACCTTGACGCGTTTACCCGAGTCGAGCTCAATCTGTGCCGAGCTTTCGGCTTCGGAGAGGATGCGGCCGGCCAGGAACTTGCCGGCTTCGTCGAACAGTGCATGCATAGGGGCGCGATTTTCCCATGGCGGCGGGCAGCGCCCCTGTTCGTGGCAGGTGATTGCGGGTGTTTGTCACGCCAGGCCTTCGGCGTGCGTCCAATGGGCAAAGGGTCTCAACGAAAGCGAGGCGAGCCATGCACCCATCCGAGGACCTGCCGCAGGCGGCGGTTGTCACTGCCATCCCGATCGCCGACCGTGCGGCGGACGCGGCCTTGGTGACGCGCGCCCTCGCCGGCGAGGCGGGAGCCTTCGCCGCCATCATGCGGCGCCACAACCGGCTGATGTTTCGCGCCGCGCGCGGCGTGGTGTATGACGACGCCGAGGCGCAGGACGTGGTGCAGGAGGCCTATTTGCGCGCCTTCACGCGGCTGCGGGCCTTCCGCGGCGATGCCGCGCTGGGCACCTGGCTGGCGCGCATCTGCCTGCGCACGGCCTTGGACGTCTTGCGCCGGCGTGCGCGCAGCGTGGCCATCGACCCCGCGCAGGCCAGCGACCAGGAGCCGCAGCCGGAGGATGCCATGTCCTATTTCGCCCCGCCCGACGACGCGCCCGACCAGGCACGTGCGCGTGCCCAGTTGCGCGCCCTGCTGGAGTCGGCCGTGCACAGCCTGCCGCCGCTGTACCGCAGCGTGTTCCTCCTGCGTGCCGTGCAGGAGATGAGCGTGCAGGAGGCGGCCTTCTGCCTGGACATCAGCGAAGAGCTGGTGCGCACCCGCTACCTGCGTTCGCGCGCCATGTTGCGCGACGCGCTGGGCGCGCGGGTGGAAGCCTGCGCCGACAGCGTCTTTCCGTTTGCGCTCGCGCGCTGCGACCAGGTCGTGCAGCAGGTGCTGGACGCACTGGCGCGGCGCGGGCTGCTGGCCTGACGGGCCGGCGCCACCCCGCCCACGCCTATGGCCTGCGCGCCGCTGTGCGCCGCGCCGATTACCCGCGCCGCCGGCGCGGCACTTGTCCCTTTCTTCAAGGAGATGACCATGAACCACTCTTCCTTCCTCTTGACTCCTTCTTCCGCGCTGCTCGCGCGCCGCCGCACGGTGGGCGCGGCCGTGCTCTCGGCCTCGGCTGTGGCCCTGCTGGGCGGGCGCGACGCGCTGGCCGCTGGCGCCAAGACCGATGCGCGACAGCACGAGGCCGACGTGCGCATCCTCAACACCGCACTGGCGGCGGAGTACGAGGCCGTGGCCGCCTACCAGGTGGGCGCCGAGAGCGGTCTGCTCACCTCCGGCGTGCTGCCGCTGGCGCAGCAGTTCCAGGGCCACCACAAGGAGCATGCCGACGCGATCGCCGGCGCCGTGCAGAAGATGGGCGGCAAGCCCGTGCAGGCCAAGGCGCAGTACGGCTTTCCGACCGACAAGCTCAAGGCCGAAGCCGACGTGCTGCGCTTTGCCGCCGGACTGGAGCGCGGCGCCGTGTCGGCCTACCTGGGCGCGGTGCCGCTGTTTGCCGACCGTGCCCTGGCGCAGGTGGCCGCCAGCATCCTGGGCGACGAGGCCATGCACTGGGCCGTGCTGCGCCAGGCCCTGGGTGAGGCGCCGGTGCCCTCGGCGTTCCTGTCGTGACCCGCGTCCAGGCGGGTGGGCGTAGGCGGGTCTGGGCATTGGTGGGCGGATTGGCGCTTGGTGCTGCGGGCATGGCGGTCGCCGGGCCCGCGCCGGCAACGCCAGCGCCGGCCGCGCCCCAGCCCATGGCGCCTGACGCAGCCCAGCTGGCACGCGGCCAGCAGATCTACGCGCGCTGCGCGGGGTGCCACGCCATCGAGGGCCACCGCACGGGACCGCAGCACTGCGGCCTGTTCGGCCGCCGCGCGGGCACGGCGCCGGGGTTCGACGGCTACTCCCCGGCCATGAAGGCCAGCGGCATCGTCTGGGACGAGCGCACGCTGCAGCGCTTCCTGAAGGACCCGCCAGCCACCGTGCCCGGCACGTCCATGGGCTACGCAGGCGTGAAGGACGATGGCGAGCGTGCGGCGCTCATCGCCTGGCTGCGCCAGGCCACGCAGCCGGGGAGCGCCTGCACGCCCAGGTAGTTCATTGCTCTTCCTTTGATAGCTACCAGCGCTTGCTGAAAAAGCGCTGGAGGCATTTTTGGCTTGAAGTGCGGCTAGGGCCTGTTCACACTATTTTTGCCAGTGCGAATGGCGTGAAAACCGCGCCAATCTAGGCGCGTGACGACGCCAAGGCCGGGGCCTTGGCTAGGAGGGCAACGACGAATGGCGCGGTTTTCACTTCGTTCCCTCCGGGTTGCGATCAAAAAGGGCCATTCGCGGCGTTGCCAAGCCTCGCTGGGGTAGCACCCCAGCTTCGTTTGGCGCCTTGCGCCTGGCCCTTTTTGATCGCAACGCATCTGGCAAAAATAGTGTGAACAGGCCCTATTGCCATGGCGGCGCCTATGATGGGCGTCACCATGACGTCCACGATCGCCTTTGCACCACCACCCCGCCATGCGTCCTGATTTCGCGCCGCTGGCGGTCCTGGCGATGGCGCTGCCCTTCGTCTTTGGCATTACCGAGGCTCCGTATTCCAACTTTTGGCCGCTGCTGGCCAGCGGCGCCTGCGCCTGGCTGCTGGCGGCGCTGGCCTGGTGCGGCGCCTGGCGTCCCAGTGCCGCGCGCCTGGGCGCCCATCTGGCGGCGGGTCTGCTGCTCGCGGCGCTGGTGGCCGCGGCCATCGGCCTGGTGCAGTTCTTCATGGGCGACCCGGGGTGGGCGCCGTGGGTGCATGCCTCCAGCCCGGGCCTGGCCTTCGGCAACTTGCGCCAGCGCAACCAGCAGGCCACGTTGCTGGCGCTGGGCGTGTGGGCGCTGCTGTGGTGGGTGGCGCGCCTGCAGGAGCAGGTGGACGGCAACCCGGTGCTGGGAGGGCGCGGCGCGCGCTGGCCGGTGCTGGCGGCGGTCGCGGTGCCCTGGGCCATGGTGCTGCTGGCCACTGCGGGCGCGGCCACGGCCTCGCGCACGGGGGCGCTGGAGTGGCTGGTGGTATTGGCGCTGCTCGCCGTGTGGCGGCGCAGCAGCGGCGCACTGGCGCTCGGCATGGCCGGCGTGGGGCTGGCGGTCTATGCGGTGGCCGCGTGGGGCTTGCCGCAGCTGCTGCTGCGGTGGACGGGCATGCGCATGGACGGCCTGTTCATGCGGATGGCCGATGGCTCCCAGACCTGCGTCGGCCGCGCTACGCTGTGGTCCAACGTGCTGGAGCTGATCGCCCAGCGGCCCTGGGCCGGCTGGGGCTGGGGCGAGCTGGACTACGCGCACTACATCCACCCGTTTGCGGGAGAGCGTTTTTGCGTGCTGCTGGACAACGCCCACAACCTGCCGCTGCATCTGGCAGTGGAACTGGGCCTGCCGGCCGCGCTGCTGCTGTGCGGCGTGCCGCTGTGGGCCGCGCTGCGCGCGCGCCCCTGGCGCGAGACGCAGCCCCACCGCCAACTGGCCTGGGGCGTGCTGGCCCTTGTGGGCGTGCACAGCCTGCTGGAGTTCCCGCTGTGGTACGGGCCGTTCCAACTGGCCACTGCGCTGGCCGTGCTGGTGCTGCTGGCACCCTGGCTGTCGCGTGCGGCGCGCTGGCGCCCCGTGGGTGCGGTGGTGGTGGGCGTGGCACTGCTGGCGGCCCCGGCCATGGGGTTCGTACTGGTACGGGACTACGCGCGCGTGAGCGCGCTGTACCGTCCCACGGCCGAGCGGCCCGCGGCGCTGCGCGCGCTGACGGCTGCCGACGCGGCGCGGCAGGTGTGGTTCTTCCGTGCGCCAGCGCAGTTCGCGCAACTCACCACTGCGGTGGTCACGCCCGCCAATGCGGCCGAGATGCATGCCCTGGCGTTGCAACTGCTGCACTACTCGCCCGAGCCGCGCGTGATCGAGAAGCTCATCGCCAGCGCGCGGCTGCTGGGCCGCGAGGACGAGGTGGCGCTGCACACCGACCGCTACCGCCGCGCCTATCCGTACGACTTCGGGCGCTGGCAGCGCGGCCAGCCTTCCGGTGGCCCGCCGCTGGAGCGCTGATCAGACCAGGTCGCAGAACGCCAGCACCTCGGGCAGGTGCTGGGCGAAGTCGCTCAGCGCGTGGTCGCCGCCGGGCAGTACGCGCTGGGTGGCTTGCGGGTAGCGCGCGACCATCTCGCGCCAGTCCAGCAGTTCGTCGCCCTGCGCGGCGACCAGCAGCTCCGGCCCTGCGGGCGGCAGGTGGCGCACGTCCAGCGCCTGCAGCTCGGCGATGTACTCGGGGCGGAAGAAGAACCGCTCTTCGGGGTTGTGCCACGCGGTCTGCTCGCCGATGTAGCGCTCCAGGTCGCGCGCGGGGTGGACGGCGGGGTTGAGCAGCACGCTGGTGCAGCGCGCCTGTTGCGCCACCCAACTGGCGTAGTAGCCGCCGAGCGACGAGCCGACCACCGCCATGCCCGGTCCCTGCGGCCAGGTGGCGATGCCGCCTGCGACCAGCGCCATCGCCGCGCGCGGCGAAGGGGGCAGCTGTGGGCACCAGAACGTCACGCCCGGGTGGTGCTGGGCCACGTGCGCGGCCACCTGGCGGGCCTTGGTGGACTGGGGTGATGAGCGAAAGCCGTGCAGGTACAGCAGGTGGGTGGTGGGCATGGCTGTCAGCGTCTGCGCTGTCGAAAGGCAAGTGCCGGTCCGGCAACGGTTTTTGGTGGATGATGCGTGGATCTTGTAGCCAGCTTACGCCATGCCCGATTCCGTTTCCCGTCCGGCCACCCTGGGCGCTGCAGCGGGCGCCATGCCCGCTCGCCAACGCCTGGGGCGATTCGAGTTGCAGCACGTGCTGGGCCGAGGCGCGCAGGCGACCGTGTGGCTGGCGCGGGACACGCGTCTGCACCGCGAGGTCGCGGTCAAGTGGCTGGCCGACGGCGGCGACGCGCAGGCGCAGGAGCAGTGGCTGCGCGAGGCGCGCCATGTGGGCCGGCTGTCGCACCCGCGCATCGTGCCGGTGTTCGAGGCCGACGTGCACGAAGGCCAGCCCGACCTGGTGTTCGAATATGTGCCAGGCTGCACGCTGGCCGAGCATCTGGCGCATCAGGGCCGCTGTGCGGTGCACGACGCGGTGGAGCTGATGGTGGACCTGCTCGAAGGGCTGCAGGCGGCGCATGAGGCCGGCATCGTGCACTGCGACCTGAAGCCGTCGAACGTGATGGTGGATGCCCAGCGCCATGCGCGGATCATGGATTTCGGCATCGCCGCGGCCATGGCCAGCCCTGCGGGCGGCCCCGTTGCGCGCGGCACGCCGGCCTACATGGCGCCAGAAGCGGTGGCGGGCGCGGCGCCCGCGCCCGCGTCGGACATCTACGCCGCTGCGCTGGTGCTCGTGGAACTGCTCACCGGCAGGCGTTTGATTACTGAGCGTGATCCGGCGCAGGCGCTCGCGCATGTCGCCCGCCACGCGCCGCAGCTGCCCGACGATCTGGGGGCGGGCGTGGACGATGGCCTGCGCTCCATCCTGCGCCGGGCCCTGGCGCGCGACCCTGCCGAGCGCTACGCCAGCGCGCAGGAAATGTGCGATGCCTTGCGTGCCTGGGCGGCGCCGGTGAGCGCCCCTACCGCGGCAAGCAATGCCGCGCTGGACTTCCTGCTGCGGCGCATGCGCCACAAGAGTGACTTTCCGGCGCTGTCCGATTCGGTGGCGCGCATCCAGCGCATGACCCACTCGGAGGACGACAGCATTGCCGATCTGACCAACGAGATCCTCAAGAGCGTTGCCCTCACCAACAAGCTGCTGCGATTGGTCAACAGCGCCCCCTTTTCCCACCTGGGGGGCGGCATCGGCACGGTCTCGCGCGCGGTGAGCCTGGTGGGCTTCAATGCGGTGCGCAACATGGCGCTGTCGCTGGTGCTGCTGGAGCACATGCAGGACCGGGGGCATGCCAAGCAGATGCGCGAGGAATTCTTGCGCACCATGATGGCCGGCGCCGTGGCGGCGCAGCTGTGCGGGCCGAGCGACCAGCGCGAGGAAGCGTTTCTCGGCGCGATGTTCCAGGGCCTGGGGCGCATGCTGTGCTCGTTTTATTTCCCGGAGGAGGCGGCCCGGATCCGTGCGCTGGTGGCCTCTGACCGGCCGTCGGGGGGCGATGAAGCCGCGGCTTTGCAGGTGCTAGGACTGAGCCTGGAAGACCTGGGTGTCGGCGTGGCGCGTGTGTGGAGCCTGCCCGATTCCCTGCAGCGCTGCATACGGCCACCGCAGGGGCGGCCGCCGCAGCGCCGCCCGAGGGCGTGGAGCGGTTGCGCTGGGTGGGGCGTGCCGCGAACCAGGCGGCCACCATCATGCTGCAGCATGAGCCGGAACCCGCTGGCGCCCGCCTGCAGCGGCTGGCGGCGCACTATGCGGTCGCTTTCTCGATGACGCAGCAGGAGTTCGTCAAGGCCACGGTGCTGGCACGCGAGCAGCTCATCGCCATGGCCGACGCCCTGGACTTGCGCGTGGACAAGGGCTCGCCCGCGGCGCGCCTGCTGGCTCCGCCCACCGCCCTGGATGCGCCGCCGGTATGGGCCGACCCGGCCACGGGCCATGAGCTGCATTACGACGCCCTGCAGACCCTGCCTCTGACGCTGGCGCAGTCCACTGATGCGGCGCCTGCCGCCAGCCAGGCGGCCGAGGTGCTGGCCGCTGGCATCCAGGAGGTCAGCAACGCCATGGTGGAGGACTTCCGCCTGAATGACATCGTGCGCATGGTGCTGGAAACCATGCTGCGTGCGCTGGGCGCGCGGCGCATCGTGTTCTGCCTGCGCGAGGTCAAGACCGAGCGCATGACCGGGCGCTTCGGACTGGGCGAAGGCAGCGCAGACGCCGTGCGCGCCCTGGCCGTGCCCCTGAAGGACGCGGATGACCTGTTTGCCGCCGTGTGCCAGCGGGGCGCCGATACCCTGATTGCCGACGCCACCGAGGAGCGTGTGCGAGCGCGTCTGCCGGCATGGTTCCTCGGCAGCTTCGATGCCACCAGCTTTCTGCTGCTGCCGCTGTCGATCAAGCAGCGTCCCTTTGCGCTGATCTATGCCGATCATGAGCGCCCTGGCGGCCTGGTGGTGGACGACAAGGTGCAGGGGCAGCTGCGCACGCTGCGCAACCAGCTGGTGCTGGCGTTTCGCCAGGCCGACTGATGCCTAGTCCTGGAATCACGCAGGGGGCTTGGCCTGGCACCCGATAATCGCGCCCCATGGCCGCCGCTTTCGACAAACCTTCCCTGCCGCAACGCGTCCTGCCGCTGTTGCGCGGCTTTGACTGGCCGCTCATCGCGCTGCTGCTGGCGTTGTCATCCATCGGCCTGGTGGCCATGTATTCGTCGGGTTTCGATCATGGCACGCGCTTTTACGACCATGGCCGCAACATGCTGCTGGCCGCGGGCATCCTGTTCGTGGTGGCCCAGGTGCCGCCGCAGCGGCTGATGATGCTGGCCGTGCCGTTGTACACGCTGGGCGTGGCGCTGCTGGTGGGCGTGGCGCTGTTCGGCATCACCAAGAAGGGGGCGCAGCGCTGGATCAACGTGGGTGTGGTGATCCAGCCCAGCGAGCTGCTGAAGATCGCCACCCCGCTGATGCTGGCCTGGTGGTTCCAGAAGCGCGAGGGCCAGCTGCGTGCGCTGGATTTCGTGGTGGCGGGGGCGCTGCTCATGGTGCCCGTGGGGCTGATCATGAAACAGCCCGACCTGGGCACCTCGCTGCTGGTGATGGCCGCGGGGCTGTCGGTGATTTTCTTTGCGGGCCTGCCCTGGAAGCTGGTGGTGCCGCCGGTGCTGCTGGGCGCGGTGGGCATTGCGCTCATCGTCTGGTTCGAGCCGCAACTGTGCGCCGAGGGCGTGCGCTGGCCGGTGCTGCACGACTATCAGCAACAGCGCATCTGCACGCTGCTGGACCCCACGCGCGATCCGCTGGGCAAGGGCTTTCACATCATCCAGGGCATGATCGCCATCGGCTCGGGCGGCGTGTGGGGCAAGGGGTTCATGGCCGGCACGCAGACGCACCTGGAGTTCATTCCGGAGCGCACGACCGACTTCATCTTCGCCGCGTTCTCCGAGGAGTTCGGCCTGGTGGGCAACCTCACCCTGATCGTCTGCTTTGTGCTGCTGGTGTGGCGCGGGCTGGCGATTGCGGCCAACGCCAATACGCTGTTCGGGCGCCTCATGGCGAGTGCCGTGGCGATGATCTTCTTCACCTATGCCTTCGTGAACATGGGCATGGTCAGCGGCATCCTGCCCGTGGTGGGGGTGCCGCTGCCGTTCGTCAGCTACGGCGGCACGGCCATGGTCACGCTGGGGCTTGCGCTGGGGGTGCTGATGTCGGTGGCACGCGCACAGCACCAGCCTGAGCAGGGGCCGCCGCGGGCGCGGTAGCGGGGCTGCGGAGGGAACCTGCGTGCACGCAGGGTCTAGGGCGCCTGCCTACAATCGGCCGATGATTTCCCGCGAACCCACCATCGAACGCCTGGGCCTGGCCCGTGAGCTGCTGCTCACCCCCTTCGGCCTGGACGAGTCCCACCTCTCCCGCGCCCTGGCGGAGATCCGCGCGCACCGCGTGGACGACGCCGACCTGTACTTCCAGTACACGCGCAGCGAAGGCTGGAGCCTGGAAGAGGGCATCGTCAAGACGGGCTCGTTCTCCATCGACCAGGGCGTGGGCGTGCGCGCGGTGAGCGGCGAGAAGACCGCCTTCGCCTACTCGGACGATATTTCCGAGGCCTCGCTGCTCGACGCAGCCCGTACCGTGCGGTCCATTTCGGCTGCGGATAAGGTGGGACGAGCGCGAGTAGCTTCCAAAAAGATAGCAAACAGCCGTTCGCTGTACCCGCACATCGACCCCATCGCCTCGATGGACAGCACCGACAAGGTGCGCCTGCTGGAGCGCGCCGAGCAATGTGCCCGCGCCAAGGACCCGCGCGTGGTGCAGGTCATGGCGGGCCTGGCCAGCGAGTACGACGTGGTGCTGGTGGCGCGTGCCGATGGGCTGATGGCCGCCGACGTGCGCCCGCTGGTGCGCCTGTCGATCACCGTCATCGCCGAGCAGAACGGCCGCCGCGAGGTGGGCTCGGCCGGCGGGGGCGGGCGCTTTGGTCTGGCCTATTTCACCGACGAGCAGATCGGGCAGTATGTCCATGAAGCCGTGAATGCTGCGTTGGTCAACCTCGAGTCGCGCCCCGCGCCTGCGGGCGAGATGACCGTGGTGCTGGGCCCCGGTTGGCCCGGTGTGCTGCTGCACGAGGCCGTGGGCCACGGGCTGGAGGGCGACTTCAACCGCAAGGGGTCGAGTGCCTTCAGCGGCCGCATCGGGCAGCGCGTGGCGGCCAAGGGCGTCACCGTGCTGGACGATGGCACGCTGGCCGACCGCCGCGGCTCGCTCAACGTGGACGATGAAGGCCACGCCACGCAGCGCAACGTGCTCATCGAGGACGGCATATTGAAGGGCTACATCCAGGACGCGATGAATGCGCGCCTCATGGGTGTCAAGCCCACGGGCAACGGCCGGCGCGAGAGCTATGCCCACATCCCCATGCCGCGCATGACCAATACCTACATGCTGGGCGGCGACAAGGACCCGCAGGAAATCGTCGCCAGCATCAAGAAGGGCCTGTACGCCACCAACTTCGGCGGCGGACAGGTGGACATCACCAGCGGCAAGTTCGTGTTCTCCGCGAGCGAGGCCTACTGGGTGGAAAACGGCAAGATCCAGTACCCCGTGAAGGGTGCAACCATCGTCGGCAGCGGCCCGGAGTCGCTCAAGAAGGTGACCATGATCGGCAACGACATGCGCCTGGACAGTGGTGTGGGCACCTGCGGCAAGGAGGGTCAGAGCGTGCCCGTGGGAGTGGGCCAGCCCACCATGCGCATCGATGGCCTGACGGTGGGCGGCACGGCCTGAGCGCCGCGGCCGGTTGTGTGCCATGCCCGCGCCACACTCCAGCCGCCCGCAGACTTTCACCGATCCGGACCGTAACCCGCATTGCGGCGAGGCGGACGAGGACGCGCGTGCGCTGCGCGACAGCCTGGGCGAGCTGGCCCAGCATATCGAGGCCGCCACGCGCGCGCGCCGGGGGCAGCTGGGGCCCGAGGCCGTGCGGCGCAGCGCCGAGGCGCTGGCGTATTGCGCAAGGCGCCACCAGTTGCACCTCACAGGCCTGGGGTCGGCCTGGCATGCGCTGTATGAATTCGGTGTCTACCAGCGCGCGTTGCGCGAATTGCGCGATGCCCTGGCGCAATGGCAGCAGGCCTTGCAGCAGCGCAGCCCCTCTGAGGCCGAGCGCTTCAGTACTTTTGAGCGGCAGGCGTGGCGCACGCTGGGAGAGGCACGGCTGGTGCTCGACATCTATATGCAGGGCGACCCCTGCATGGAGCGATCGGCGCCCGACACCCGGCCTGCCGCGGAGCGCCCACCGCGTGCGCCACTGCTGGCGCGCCTGCGCCGGTGGTGGTTCGAGGGACGGCATCCGTAAGCGGTTGTAGCGCGACGGCAACACGGTGCCTATGTTGCGGTGCCGCAATACGTGCTACATTGGTTCGCATGTCAGTTCACAGCGCGTTTTACTTTTACTTTTGGTTCTCTGTCCCTGGCGGATGAGAGGTACGCGCGCACCCAGACTGAGCCCCCTTCTCTAAGAAACCGCCGAAGCTGAAAAGCCCGGCGGTTTTTTGTTATCTGTTCTCCGTTTTCCATCTTCACCCCCCCCACACACCCGAGAGGAAGCACCCATGAACGCCCATGTCTCCAGCAGCGATGCCTGGTATCCCAACGTCGAGAAAACCAGCGAGACCGACGACCAACGCATCAAGGACATCACCGTGCTTCCTCCTCCAGACCACCTGATTCGCTTCTTCCCGATCCGCGGGTCGGAGGTGGAGTCGCTGATTGCCAACACACGCCGCAGCATCCAGCGCATCATGAGCGGCGAGGACGACCGGCTGCTCGTCATCATCGGCCCCTGTTCGATCCACGACCCGCACGCCGCGGTGGACTATGCCCGCAAGCTCAAGGCGGTGCGTGAGCAGTACAAGGACCAACTGGAAGTGGTGATGCGCGTGTACTTCGAGAAGCCCCGCACCACCGTGGGCTGGAAGGGCTTGATCAACGACCCCTACCTGGACGGCAGCTACCGCATCGACGAGGGCCTGCGCATCGCGCGCCAGCTGCTCATCGACATCAACCGCCTGGGCGTGCCGGCGGGCAGCGAGTTCCTGGACGTGATCTCGCCCCAGTACATCGGCGACCTGATCAGTTGGGGCGCCATCGGCGCGCGCACCACCGAAAGCCAGGTACACCGCGAACTGGCCTCCGGCATTTCGGCCCCCATCGGCTTCAAGAACGGCACCGACGGCAACATCCGCATCGCCACCGATGCCATCCAGTCCGCCAGCCGCGGCCACCACTTCCTGTCGGTGCACAAGAACGGCCAGGTGGCCATCGTGCATACCGCGGGCAACAAGGATTGCCACGTGATCCTGCGCGGCGGCAAGGCGCCCAACTACGACGCTGCCAGCGTTGCCGCGGCCTGCAAGGACCTGGAGGCCGCCGGCCTGCCGGCGTCGCTGATGGTGGACTGCAGCCATGCCAACAGCAGCAAGCAGCACGAGAAGCAGCGCGATGTGGCGCGCGACATCGCCGCGCAGATCGCAGGCGGCTCGCGCAGCGTGTTCGGCGTGATGGTGGAAAGCCACCTGCAGCCCGGAGCGCAGAAGTTCACGCCGGGCAAGGACGATGCCACGGCGCTGGAATACGGCAAGAGCATCACCGATGCCTGCCTGGGCTGGGACGACTCCGTTGCCTGCCTGGCCGAGCTGGCGGCCGCCGTGCAAGCGCGGCGCGCGCGCTGAAGCGGGCGCGGTGTAAGCTCGAGGCACGGGAATGGCGCGGCCGCGCCGTCCCGTTCACCCGTCAACACTATTCCATCAAGAGGCGAGACAGCTCATGCACAGCGAAGTATTGGTCACCCTGAGCCCCGATCAGGAATTCCGTCTGGACGCGCAGGGGGGACAGCCCCTGTCGCACGAGGACGCGCGCCGCTGGCTGGACGATGAATTTCTACGCCTGGAATGCGAACCGCTGCGCGCCAGCGGCAAGGTGCTGCTGGCCGACAAGGTGCTGACCGTGGCCCGCGCCGCGGGGGCGACGCTGCTGGCCGATCCTGCATGGTCCGGCCAGTTTGCCCGCGCCACCGTCGCTGCGCTTGCCAGGCCCGTCGTGCGCGTGGACGTGCCGGGCATGGCTGTCAGCTTCTAAGTCTCAAGCCAAAAAGGCCGCTAGCGCTTATTAATCAAGCGCTAGCAGCTATTGTTTTGATAGTTCTGCGAGCAGTTGGGCGTGCACTCCGCCAAAGCTGCCGTTGCTCATGCAGACGATGTGGTCGCCCGGCTGCACCGCCGCGCGGATCTGGCCCACCAGCGTGGGCAGGTCGCCCGCCGTCTGCGCGCGCGCACCCATGGGGGCCAGCGCCGCAGCGGCGTCCCAGTCCAGGCCGGCGGTATGGCAGAAGGCCAGGTCGGCCGGCTCCAGCGCCCAGGGCAACTGCGCCTTCATGGTGCCCAGCTTCATGGTGTTGCTGCGCGGCTCGAACACCGCCAGGATGCGCCCGCGGCCTTCGCCCTTGGGGCCCACGCGCCGGCGCAGTCCGTCCAGCGTGGTGCGCAGCGCCGTGGGATGGTGCGCAAAGTCGTCATAGACAGCGATGCCCCGCACCGTGCCGCGCAGCTCCATGCGGCGCTTGACGTTCTCGAAGCGCGCCAGCGCCTCGGCCGCCTGGGCCGGCGTCACGCCCACATGCTCGGCGGCCGCGATGGCAGCGAGGGCATTGAGCTGGTTGTGCACGCCCGTCAGCGTCCACTGCACGCGTGCCACTGTGCGGCCCCGCTGCAGCACCTCGAAATCGTGCGGCGCGCCTTGCGCGCCGAAGTCGCTCACCGCGGTGCCAAAGTTGGCCACGCCGCTCCAGCAGCCGGCGTGCAGTACGCGTGCCAGGCTCTCCTCCAGCCCATTGACCACCACGCGGCCCGAGGGCGGCACCGTGCGCACCAAGTGGTGGAACTGCCGTTCGATCTGGCCCAGGTCGTCAAAGATGTCGGCGTGATCGAACTCCAGGTTGTTCAGCACGGCGGTGCGGGGGCGGTAGTGCACGAATTTGCTGCGCTTGTCGAAGAACGCGGTGTCATATTCATCCGCCTCGATCACGAACAGCGGCGCCGTGGCGAGCGGTCCTGGCCCGGCCAGGGGCCGTACGGGTGCGCCCAGACGCGCGGATACGCCGAAGTTCATCGGCACACCGCCCACCAGGAAGCCGGGCGCCAGGCCCGCGCATTCCAGAATCCAGGCCAGCATGGACGTGGTGGTCGTCTTGCCGTGCGTGCCGGCGACGGCCAGCACATGGCGGCCCTGCAGCACATGCTCGGCCAGCCATTGCGGCCCGCTGGTATAGGGCGCGCCCGCGTCGAGGATGGCCTCCATCAGCGGAAACTTCGGCGTGCCGTCCGCCAGCCGCGCGCGGCTGACCACGTTGCCCACCACGAACATGTCGGGCTTCAGCGCGAGCTGGTCGGCGCCATAGCCTTCGATCAACTCTATTCCCAAGGCGCGCAACTGGTCGCTCATGGGAGGGTAGACGCCGGCGTCGCAGCCGGTGACACGGTGGCCCGCCTCGCGCGCCAGCGCGGCCAGGCCGCCCATGAACGTGCCGCAGATGCCCAGGATGTGTATATGCATGGCTCCCGATTCTATGGACCTCGGTGGAACCTCCAGGATTTATGAGAAAAATGGGTCTAACGCCCGTTGATCAAGCGCGAACAGCTATCGAATAGGGAGCAAATGGCGGATGCATGGTGCATTGCCCCTGCGGCGGGTGCGCCGTCACGGTTGCGTCAACGGTATTGCGGGGCATTGGGGCGACAATGGGCGTCCTGCGTTCTGGACCGTGCCGCCATGCAAAACGCCTTTGCCATCGAAATCGCCAATGCCGCAGCCCGCCTGGTGGTCGAGGAGGGGCTGGAGTGGGGGGCGGCCAAGCGCCGCGCGGTCAAGGAGTTGGGGCTGCCCCAGCGCACGCCGCTGCCCGACAACGACCTCGTCGAGGATGCCGTGCGGGAGTACATCGGCCTGTTTTGCGCCGATACCCAACCCTCCGAATTGCGGGCGCTGCGCGAATTGGCGCTGGTGTGGATGCAACGCATGCAGGACTTCCGCCCCTACCTGGGTGGTGCGGTCTGGCACGGCACGGCCACGCGGCTGTCCGACATCTACCTGGCGCTGTTCTGCGACGATCCCAAATCGGCCGAGATTGCCCTCATCGACCACCATGTGAATTACGAGCCGCGCACCGTCATGGGTTTCCGGGGCGAGCCGGTCGATGCCTTGAGTCTGAGCAGCCGATCCGCCGCGTTGCACGAAGAGATCGGCGTGCATCTGCTGATCTATGACCTGGACGACCTGCGTGGCGCGCTGCGCCCCGACGCCCGGGGGCGCGCGCCCCGGGGTGATCTGCAAGCCGTGCGCCGGTTGCTGCAGGAAATGCCTACTTCCACCCTGTCTTCATGAACGAGCCCACTCTTTCCTCTTCGGCGTCTGCCGATTCCGCAAAGGCGCCGAGCGCCCATCCGCTCCGCCGCCGCCGCTGGCTGCTGGTGGGGGCCGGTGCCCTTGCCGCCCTGGGGGGCGCGGGGCTGGCGACCTGGCGGCTGCGGCCGGGCCCGGTGCAGGAGGGCGTGTCCGACGACGTCTGGGGCGCGCAGTTTGAAGGCCCGGCGGGCGAAGTGCTGTCCATGGCCGCCTTGCGGGGTCGCCCCCTGCTGTTGAATTTTTGGGCCACCTGGTGCCCCCCGTGCGTGGAAGAACTGCCGCTGCTCAATGCCTTTTATGGGGAACACCGCGCCAAAGGGTGGCAGGTTGTGGGCTTGGCGATCGATCAGCCTTCCAACGTGCGCAAATTTCTAGAGCGCATGCCTCTCGATTTCCCAATCGCCTTGGGGGGGCTGGGCGGCACCGACCTGGCACGCCGGCTGGGCAACGAAAAGGGCGGGCTGCCCTTTACCGTACTGTTTGGCGCAAATGGCAGCATTTTGAAGCGTAAAATGGGCCAACTGACGGCGCAGGATCTCCAAGGCTGGTCCACAACGTGGTGAGCGCCTGTGTTTCCTCAATGGAGATGGTGGCAATTGGGGGCATTTCGGTGAAATAGTCCGAAATTAGGGTAAATTCGCTCCCCATTCCGTTTCTAGCCGTTGGAGCCCCCATGGATTTGCGCAAACTCAAGACCCTCATCGATCTGGTCTCCGAGTCGAATGTTTCTGAACTCGAGATCACCGAAGCCGAGGGCAAGGTCCGCATCGTGAAGAGCGGCGGGGCCGTGGTGCAGCAGTTCGTCGCCGCTCCCGTCCAAACCCCCATGGCCGCCGCGCCCGTAGCGGCCGCGCCCACCGCGCCCGTCGCTGAATTGCCTGCCCCCGCGGCGGCGGCCCCTTCTGGCCATATCGTCAAGTCGCCCATGGTGGGTACGTTCTATCGCGCGTCCAGCCCGGGCGCGAAGCCGTTTGTCGAGGTGGGCAGCAAGGTCAAGGAAGGTGACACGGTGTGCATCGTCGAAGCCATGAAGATCCTGAACGAGATCGAGGCCGACAAGTCCGGCACGGTGACCCGCATCCTGGGTGAGAACGGGCAGGCGGTGGAATACGGGCAGCCGCTGTTCGTCATCGAGTAAGCCGCGCATGAGCGCTTCAGCCCCCGCCGCATGCGCTCGTTGCGCATGCATGGCAGCACCAGGCGCTGGCGCGGGTTTTTGTCTGCATGCGGCCTTGAGCCGCGAGGCCAACCATGTTTAAGAAGATTTTGGTCGCCAATCGCGGCGAGATTGCCCTGCGAATCCAGCGTGCCTGCCACGAACTGGGCGTGAAGGCCGTGATGGTCTATTCCGAGGCCGACCGCGACGCCAAATATGTCAAGCTGGCGGAGGAGGCTGTGTGCATCGGCCCCGCGCCCTCGCCGCTGTCCTACCTCAACATGCCTGCCATCATTTCGGCGGCCGAGGTGACGGACGCCGAGGCCATTCACCCGGGGTATGGCTTCCTGTCGGAAAACGCCGATTTCGCCGAACGGGTGGAAAAGAGCGGGTTCCAGTTCATCGGCCCGACGCCCGACTCCATCCGCATGATGGGTGACAAGGTGTCGGCCAAGCAGGCCATGATCCGCGCGGGCGTACCCTGCGTGCCGGGCTCCGATGGCGAGTTGCCGGATGATCCGGTGCAGATCCGCCGCATTGCCAAGAGCATCGGTTACCCGGTCATCATCAAGGCCGCTGGCGGTGGTGGCGGCCGTGGCATGCGGGTGGTGCACACCGAGGCGGCGCTGGTCAACGCGGTGCAGATGACCAAGGCCGAGGCGCAGGCCGCCTTTGGCAACCCGGCCGTGTACATGGAGAAATTCCTCCAGAACCCGCGCCATATAGAGATCCAGATACTGGCCGACAAGTACCGCAATGCCGTGTACTTGGGCGAGCGCGACTGCTCCATGCAGCGTCGCCACCAGAAGGTGATCGAGGAAGCGCCGGCACCGGGTATTCCGCGCAAGCTGATCGAGAAGATTGGCGAACGCTGCGTGGCCGCCTGCAAGAAGATCGGCTACCGCGGTGCGGGTACGTTCGAGTTCCTGTACGAGAACGGCGAGTTCTACTTCATCGAGATGAACACCCGCGTGCAGGTGGAGCACCCGGTGACCGAGTGGATCACGGGCGTGGACATCGTGCGCACGCAAATCATGGTGGCTGCGGGCGAAAAACTGCCGTTCACTCAGCGCCAGGTTCAGATCCATGGCCATGCGATCGAATGCCGGGTGAACGCCGAGGACCCCTACAAGTTCATCCCGTCGCCGGGGCGCATCACGATGTGGCACGCGCCTGGCGGCCCGGGCGTGCGCGTGGACTCGCACGCCTATACGAACTACTACGTGCCGCCGAATTACGACTCCATGATCGGCAAGATCATCGTGCACGGCGATACGCGCGAGCAAGCCCTGGCGCGCATGCGCACGGCACTGTCGGAAACGGTGATCGAAGGCATCAATACCAACGTGGCGCTGCACCGCGAACTCATGGTGGATGCCAAGTTCGTAGCGGGCGGCACCAACATCCACTACCTGGAGGAGTGGCTGTCGCAGCGCCAGCGCTGATCGTCAGCACTTCTGACCTGCCCGCTGGCATCCGGAAACGGATGCCAGCTTTTTTCATGGATCGCGTGCAAGGAGGCTGATCCCATGTTCGAGCTGAACCTGTTGTGTCCCGAGGAACGGGTGGAGACCGTGAGCGACGCGCTCGATGCGCTGGAAGCCTTGAGCGTGTCCGTGGAAGATGCCGACGCGCACACCGATGCCGAGCAGGCGCTTTTTGGAGAACCTGGCATGCCGCCCCCGCGTGAGGGTTGGCAGCGTAGCCGCATCACTGCCCTGTTTCCTACGCAAGAGGCGGCCGAGGAGGCGCGGCAACTGTTGCAGGCCCAGGATTTCTTCGAGGGCTGCATCGTGCAGGGGGTGAGTGTGGTGCAGGAGCAGGACTGGGTCCGGCTCACGCAATCCCAGTTCGCGCCGGTGGACATCACGCCCGATTTCTGGATCGTGCCGACGTGGCACGAGATGCCCGCGGCTGCGCGCCGTAGCATCCGCCTGGATCCAGGGCTGGCCTTTGGCACGGGAACCCACCCAACCACGCGCATGTGCCTGCGCTGGATTGCCAAACATGGCGACGCGGCCGGGCAGGCGCTGGGGCGCGTGCTCGACTATGGCTGCGGCTCCGGCATCCTGGCGATCGGCGCCGCGAAATTTGGCGCCACAGAGATCGACGCGGTGGACATTGACGCGGCAGCCGTGGAATCCACGCGACAAAATGCGCAAGCCAACGGCGTGCAGGTGAACGCGGGTCTGCCCGAGCGCGCGCAAGGGCAATACCAGACCGTGTTGGCGAATATTCTGGCGACGCCGCTGAAGGTGCTGGCGCCCTTGCTCAGCGGCCATGTTGCGCAGGGCGGGCACCTTGTGCTGGCCGGCATCCTGGAGCGGCAGGCGCAGGAGCTGCAGGAGGCCTATGCGCCGTGGCTGCAGCTGCAGGTGTCGGACCGTGAGGATGGCTGGATCCTGATGACCGCGCGTCGCTAACCGCGCGTCGCTAACCGCGCGTCGCTGACCGCGCGGGCTGCGCGGGGCCGTAGAGGGGCCCCTACAATCCACAGCCGATGAGCCAGATCACCCGCTGCCCCCACTGCTCCACCACCTTTCGGGTGGTTGCCGATCAGCTGCGGATATCGGAAGGCTGGGTGCGATGCGGGCACTGCAAGGAGGTGTTCGATGCATCGCAGCACTTGCAGGTGCAGGAGGCGGAGCCGTTGCTTTCCGACCTGCTTCTGGATGCGCTCAAGCCTCCGCCACAGCCCGTCGGTACAGCCTCGGAAGGCATTCAGGTCTGGGGCAGTGCGCGGCATGTGGACGCTCCAACGTCGCTTGCGCCGGACCCGGTGATGTCTGCAGCGGCCGCGTGTGCACCGCAGGAAGTGGTTCCCGCGGTGGATGAAGGCCTGCGTACGGAAAGCGAAACTCCACCATGGGTTCCCCCACCGCCCCCGGTCCCCGCCTTTCTGCTGGCGAATCCGGAGGGCGCAGCGCCTGCGAAGACGCCGAAAGCAATGGCCGCGCCCCCGGTGGATGCCGATGCGGCGCCCCTGTCTCCAGCCGCGCGCGATATTCACGCCCCGCCAGTCCATACGCTCCCGCAGGGTTACGAGTTACCGGCGGCGCCTCTTGAGGACGATGCGGAATCGGAGGAACCCAGCAGCCAGGAATCCGCGGAAGCACCTGCCGTTCTGGTTTCACCGATGCCCACAGAGGAGGGGGGCACGTCCGCTGTGGGGAGGGCGGCGCAGGAGACCATCGAATCACCAGAGATGGCGCCCAGCCCGGCTGAACCGCTGGAGTCCCTGGCGCCATCGGAGGATGCAGGCGCGCCATCGCTGGCGCGGGAAGAAGGACATGCCGACGACCGCACGGACCCCGTCATTGAACCTGGCTTCGTGAAGGCTGCGCGCCGCAACGCGTTCTGGCGCAGGCCCTCCGTGCGTGTGGGCCTGTCCTTGGTCGGCTTGACGTTGGTGGTGGCCTTGCTTCTCCAAATAGCCATCCAGGAAAGGGACGACATCGCATCGCGTCATCCCGCGGCCCGCGCATGGATGGAGCGACTGTGCGCGCGCTTGCAGTGCGTGCTGCAACCTCCACGGCACATCACGGCCGTGGTCATCGACAGCTCATCATTTCTGAAGGCGCGCCACGATCCGTCCGGGTACCAGTTGCAGATGAGCGTGAAGAATACGTCGACCCAGGCCGTTGCGATGCCGGCGCTGGAACTCACGCTGACGGATGCGCAAGACCAGCCGATTGTGCGGCGCGTATTGCTGCGTGACGAACTGGGGGCCCCCCTGGAATTGGCACCAGGTTTCGTGTGGAGCGGTGCACTGCCGTTGCAGGTGATCCAGGGCGCTGCGCAGGTGGCCGGCTATCGGCTGGTGGCCTTCTATCCCTGATTTTTTACTCTTGAGCTTTGACCCTATGGCTGCGCTGATTTGCGGTTCCCTGGCCTTCGACACCATCATGACGTTCGATGGGCGTTTTGCAGAGCAAATATTGCCCGAGCAACTGCATATCCTGAATGTGTCGTTTCTCGTTCCCACATTGCGCCGCGACTTTGGAGGATGCGCTGGCAATATCGCATACAGCCTCAAGCTGTTGGGAGGCAACCCGCTGCCCATGGCCATGCTGGGCGCTGATGGCGGCGAATACTTGGCGCGACTGCAGCAACTCGGCGTCGACACCCGCTTTGTCGGCCGCGTGGAGGATACATACACCGCCCAGGCGATGATCATGACCGATCGGGACAACAACCAGATCACGGCGTTCCACCCCGGTGCCATGATGCAGGCCCACCTGCACCGCATCCCGCCCGGGGCGGGTGCGCACGTGGGCATCATCGCGCCGGACGGCCGTGAGGCCATGCTGCAGCACGCGGCGCAATTCGTCGAGGCGGGCATTCCGTTCGTGTTCGATCCGGGACAGGGGTTGCCCATGTTCGATGGCGCAGACCTGCGTCGATTCATCGAGCAGGCGAGCTGGATCGCCGTCAATGACTACGAAGGCAAGATGTTGTGTGACCGTACGGGCTGGAGCCTGGCAGAGATCTCGCATCGGGTCCGCGGCCTGATCGTCACACTGGGAGCACAGGGATGTGAAATTTGGGAACAGGGTGTCAGGACGCATGTTCCCCCTGTGCAACCGGCGCAGGTGGTGGACCCCACGGGCTGCGGGGATGCCTGGCGTGGCGGTTTGCTCTACGGCCTGGAGAAGGGGTGGACCCTGGCACGTTGCGCTCAGTTGGGCAACCGGCTGGGCGCGCTCAAGATCGCGCAACGTGGTCCGCAGAATTACCAACTGGACTTTCAACCCGACTGAGCGAGTGGCTGGGATCGAAGAAGCGTTTCTGACTGCGGATTCGCCATAAAAAAACCCGGTGCAAGCACCGGGTCGTAGGCTGGACTGTCCCGTAGCCTTATGGCTTGCCACCCGTAGGGAAGGGCCATGCGGCTTGCGGGTTCAGCGTTGTTTGCGCGACAGGAGCGGGCGCTGCGGCAGGAGCCTTAGCCTTCTTCGCGGGCGCGGCTGCCTTCTTGGCGGGCGCTGCCTTCTTGGCTGCTACGGCCTTTTTGGCAGGAGCGGCTGCCTTTTTGGCGGGTGCTGCCTTCTTGGCTGCTACAGCCTTTTTGGCAGGAGCGGCTGCCTTCTTGGCGGGTGCTGCCTTCTTGGCTGCTACGGCCTTTTTGGCAGGAGCGGCTGCCTTTTTGGCGGGTGCTGCCTTCTTGGCTGCTACAGCCTTTTTGGCAGGAGCGGCTGCCTTCTTGGCGGGTGCTGCCTTCTTGGCTGCTACGGCCTTTTTGGCAGGAGCGGCTGCCTTCTTGGCGGGTGCTGCCTTCTTGGCTGCTACAGCCTTTTTGGCAGGAGCGGCTGCCTTCTTGGCGGGTGCTGCCTTCTTGGCTGCTACGGCCTTTTTGGCAGGAGCGGCTGCCTTCTTGGCTGGAGCCGTCTTCTTAGCGGGAGCTGCTTTCTTTGCAGCGGGTTTCTTCGCAGTTGCCATCATTTTCTCCTTGGGTCGATTTGCAAAGAGCACCCCACGCCTGCATTGGGCGTGGAGCGATCCATGGCGACGACTGAATATGCGTCACCACGAATGCGGAAACGCCCCAAGGCCGCAGCGCCGAACGGTGCTGTGTGCGCGGAGCGTGGTTGAAAAATCATGGCCTGGTCTACGAAGATGTCAGTCCCAGGACAAGGCGCCGCCCGACTGGTACTCGATGACGCGCGTCTCGAAGAAGTTGCGTTCCTTCTTCAGATCAATCATCTCGCTCATCCAGGGGAACGGATTCTCTTCATTCGGAAAGAGCGCTTCCAGCCCGATCTGTGTGGCGCGGCGGTTCGCGATGTAGCGCAGGTAGCCTTTGAACATGGAGGCGTTCATACCCAGCACGCCACGCGGCATGGTGTCTTCGGCATAACGGTATTCCAGTTCCACTGCCTTGATGAACAGGGCCTTGATCTCGTCCTTGAACTCGGCCGTCCACAGATGTGGGTTTTCGAGCTTGAGCTGGTTGATCAGATCGATGCCGAAGTTGCAGTGCATGGACTCGTCGCGCAGGATGTACTGGTACTGCTCGGCAGCGCCGGTCATCTTGTTCTGGCGGCCGAGTGCCAGGATTTGCGTGAAACCCACGTAGAAGAACAGACCTTCCATCAGGCAGGCAAAAACGATCAGCGACTTGAGTAGTGTCTGGTCGCTCTCGGGTGTGCCGGTCGTGAAGCGCGGATCCATGATCGCTTCGATGAAGGGGATCAGGAACTCGTCCTTGTCGCGAATGGACTGGACCTCGTTGTAGGCGTTGAAAATCTCGCCTTCGTCCAAGCCCAGTGACTCCACGATGTACTGGTACGCATGGGTGTGGATGGCTTCCTCGAACGCCTGGCGCAACAGGAACTGCCGGCATTCCGGCGCCGTGATGTGGCGGTAGGTGCCCAGCACGATGTTGTTGGCGGCCAGCGAGTCGGCCGTGACGAAGAAGCCCAGGTTGCGCTTGACGATGCGCCGTTCGTCCTCGGTCAGGCCGTTCGGGTCCTTCCAGAGTGCGATGTCCCGCGTCATGTTCACTTCCTGCGGCATCCAGTGATTGGCGCAGGTGGCGAGGTATTTCTCCCACGCCCACTTGTACTTGAACGGCACCAGCTGGTTGACGTCGGTCTGGCCATTGATGATGCGTTTGTCGACCGCAGACACGCGGCGGTGTTGGGGTGCTGCAGACGCGGTAGGGGCAGTGCGCGTCGAAGTGCTGGCGACGGACTGCAACACGGGTGCTTGGAAACCGTTTGGCGGAGGCTCCACAGGGCGGTCGTTGGAGTGACTGCCGTCCAAGAGTTTTTGCGATGAGGGCTTGACTTCGTCGTCCCAGGTGAGCATAGGTTTTCCAGTGGTCGGATTATGGAAGCAGTGCTTCAAAATGAAAAGCACCGAAGCGTTGCCAGGCGTGATCTGTTGCTTCACGACACATGCGAACGAGGCGACGATGTGTCGCGCTGCGCCCGCATGCGCACGGCATCACTGGCAGGCTTCGCAGCCGGGGTCGTCAATGGCGCAGAACTTCACGTCGGTCGCAGGGATGGCAGCAGCCTGCGCCTGCGCTGCGGCCACGGCAGCGTTCAGTGCCGAGCTTGGTGCCATCGTTCCCTCCCCCGTGTCGCTTGCGCCAGACGCGACGGCATTGAGCTGGCGTGTGTTCACGGTACTCATCTCCACATGCGTCGCGCTCTGCGTGCGCAGGTAGTAAGTGGTCTTCAGACCGCGTATCCACGCAAGCTTGTATGTCTCGTCGAGCTTCTTGCCTGAGGCGCCGGCCATATAGATGTTCAGGCTCTGCGCCTGGTCGATCCATTTCTGTCGACGCGCCGCCGCTTCGACGAGCCAGGTGGGAGCGACTTCAAAGGCCGTGGCATACAGTGCCTTGACGGTGAGGGGAACGCGGTCGATCGCGTGCAGCGATCCCTTGAAGTGCTTGAGGTCCATGAGCATCACGTCGTCCCACAGGCCCAGCTGCTTCAGGTCGCGCACCAGGTACTGGTTGATGACCGTGAACTCTCCCGAGAGGTTGGATTTGACGGAGAGATTGCCGAAGGAGGGCTCAATGGAGGCGTCCACGCCAACGATGTTAGAGATGGTGGCTGTGGGCGCAATGGCGATGCAGTTGGAGTTGCGCATGCCGTCTTGCGCGATCTTGGCGCGCAGCATGTCCCAGTCCAGACGGGTCGTACGGTCCACCTCCACGTATCCGCCACGTTCCTGCTCCAGCAACTGCAGTGAATCCAGCGGCAGGATGCCCTGGGACCACAGAGAACCCTGGTAACTGGAGTATTGGCCCCGTTCTTGGGCGAGATCGGTTGAGGCCCAGTAGGCGTAATAGCAGAGAGCCTCCATGGAGGTATCGGCAAACTCCACTGCGGCGTCGCTTGCGTAGGGGATGCGCAGTTCATACAGCGCGTCCTGGAACCCCATCAGGCCCAGGCCGACGGGGCGGTGGCGCAGGTTGGAGTCCTTGGCCTTCTGTACGGCGTAGTAGTTGATGTCAATCACGTTGTCCAGCATGCGCATGGCCGTGCTCACGGTTTTGCGCAGCTTGTCGTGGTCGATGCCTCCGTCCTTGAGATGGCGCGCGAGGTTCACCGATCCCAGGTTGCAGACGGCCGTCTCGGCATCGCTGGTGTTGAGCGTGATCTCGGTACAGAGATTGGAACTGTGCACTACGCCTACATGCTGCTGAGGAGAGCGGATGTTGCACGGGTCCTTGAAGGTGATCCAGGGATGGCCGGTCTCGAACAGCATGGACAGCATCTTGCGCCAGAGGTCGACGGCCGGTACGCGTTTGAACAGAGGCAGCTCGCCGCTCTCGGCCTTGGCCTCGTAGGCGATGTAGGCTTTCTCGAAGGCCTGTCCGTACAGGTCGTGCAGGTCAGGGACATCCGAGGGGGAAAACAGTGTCCACAGGCCCTTTTCCATTACGCGTTTCATGAACAGGTCGGGAATCCAGTTGGCCGTGTTCATGTCGTGTGTGCGTCGCCGGTCGTCGCCGGTGTTCTTGCGCAGCTCCAGGAATTCTTCGATGTCCAGGTGCCAGCTTTCCAGGTAGGTGCAGACGGCACCCTTGCGCTTGCCGCCCTGGTTCACGGCCACGGCCGTGTCGTTGACCACCTTGAGGAACGGCACCACGCCTTGCGACTCGCCGTTCGTGCCCTTGATGCGTGCACCGAGGGCGCGTACGCGTGTCCAGTCGTTACCCAGGCCGCCCGCGAACTTGGACAGCAGGGCGTTTTCCTTGATGGATTCGTAGATGCCCTCCAGCTCGTCGGGCACCGTCGTCAGGTAGCAGCTGGACAGCTGCGAGCGCAATGTCCCGCTGTTGAACAGCGTGGGCGTGCTGCTCATGAAATCGAAGGAGCTGAGCAGTTCGTAGAACTCGATGGCGCGGGCGTTGCGGTCGTCCTCGCGCAGCGCCAGGCCCATGGCCACGCGCATGAAAAAGGTCTGAGGCAGCTCGATGCGCGTTTTGCGCACATGCAGGAAGTAGCGGTCGTACAGCGTCTGTAGGCCAAGATAGTCGAACTGCAGGTCGCGCTCGGCCTTCAGTGCGCTTCCCAGGCGCTGCAGGTCGAATTCCATCAGGCGCGGGTCGAGCAACTCGTTGTCCACGCCCTGGCGGATGAACTGTGGAAAATTTTCGGCGTAGGCCAGGGCCATGTCGGCGGGATTCACGTCGCGGCCTAACACCTCGCGCACGATGGTGTGCAGCAACAGTCGTGCCGTCGCGTAGGTGTAGCCGGGATCTTTCTCGATCAGGGTGCGCGCCGCGAGGATGGATGCCTTGTACACCTCGTCCATGGGTACGCCGTCGTACAGGTTGCGCATGGTCTCCGCGATGATGGGCGCGGCCTGGACGTCCGATCCCAGGCCCGTGCATGCGGCTTCCACCAGGCTCTGCAGGCGCAGAATGTCAAGCTCCACGCGCTGACCTTGGTCCTGTACATACAGGGCCGGCATCTGGGGTAGCAGTTGTTCCTTCTTCTGTGCGCGTTCTTGCGCGCGGCGCTCGCGGTAGAGCACGTAGGCGCGTGCCACCTCATGATGGCTGCCTCGCATCAGGCCCAGCTCCACCTGGTCCTGCACGTCTTCAATGTGGAACGTTCCTCCTGCGGGGCGCGAGCGCATCAGCGCGCGCACGACTGCCTGGGTCAGCTGATCCACCACTTCGCGCACGCTCGCCGAGGCTGCTCCCTGTGCCCCGTGAACGGCCAGGAATGCTTTCATCATCGCCACGGCGATTTTTTGCGGCTCGAAGGGCACCACGGCGCCGTTGCGGCGGATGATCTGGTAGTGCATCAGTGGATGGGCCCCGGTCGGCGTGGCCGACGGGGTGGCCCGTGCAGGCGATGGGGTGTCAACAGGAGCGGATAGGGGCGCAGCGTGCATGGAGGTCCTCGGAGGTGTTCGGAGAAATGGCCAGGCGGACGGCAGTCACCTTCGGCCGGCGAAACGGCGGCGTAGACTGTCGCCGCACACTATATCTAGTGTGTGTTGATGGCTCAAGACACTAGGGGTAGTGTATCCCCGTAAGAGGCTGGCGAGATCGTTTCGACGTGATTGAACGCCTGGGCCTTCTACTGCCGTCGCAGCCCCCGTAGGATCAGGCCCGCATCCGACGGCTTGAGCCATGGTGCGGCATGCTGGCCGATCTTGCGCGCAAACGCGCGTGCAACTTCATCCTGAGCAGTGAAGGCGAGGCGAAGGCGCAAAGTGCGGCAATGCGTCCGGGTGGCTGGAGGGATCAGCACCCTGGCGGAAAAAGAACACCCGTGCCGGCGAAGGCTCCATGAAGTACACGCCAGTCAAACCCAGGGCCTGGGTCGTGTTTGCGTTCAGGGGCGATGTGCTCATGTCCCGCGATGTAGCGCACGGGGTAGCGCTGCCGCAGCGCCTTGCAAAGGGTCACAAGGGTGGCGTACTGCGCCTGCTCAAAGCTCCCACCTTCCAGCCCCTCGAGCTCAACGCCGATCGAGTCGTCGTTGCAGGCATCGCGCCCCCGGTAGTGGGAACGGCCCGCGTGCCAGGCGCGTCGGCCCACGTCCACGAACTGCCACAGCACACCTGCGCGCGTGATGAAGAAATGCGTCGACACTTCCAGGCCGCGAATCTGCTGGAAATAAGGATGGGCGTCCCAGTTCAGCCGGTTCATGAAAAGCCGGTGCACATGACCCCCGCCAAACTCTCCGGGGGGAAGGCTGATGGAATGCACCACGATGAGGTCCACGCTGGCCTGCGGGGGGCGTGGCCCGTGGTTGGGCGAGTCCATGCGTCTCGCATTCGCGTACCAGCCGCCATGCCAGGCAGGCCGCCGGGTCGCAGGCTCAGGGCTGCGCGTCGCCATGGCTGTCGCCGTCTTGCGGTACCTCGATGTGCAGCCGGGCAATCCGGTAACGGATTTGGCGCAGGCTGATGCCCAGGCGGGCTGCGGTGGCCGTGCGGTTGAAACCCGCCTCGCGCAGGGCGCGCACGAGTATTTCCCGTTCCTGCTGGTCGAGCCAGGCTTGCAGATCGTTGGGCAGGGGCATGCCTTCGCTGATGCCGGACCAACGAGGGGGCGCGTGCGGCTCAGCGGGCTGCGCGATGGCTGGTGCGGACGGTACGGGCTGCGGTAGGGGCGGCGGTGCCTCCACTGTGGAGGCTGGCGCGCCTTCAACGTGCAGCTCATGGCCATCGCTGAGGGCTACCGCGCGGTGCAGCAGGTTTTCCAGCTCGCGCACATTGCCGGTGAGCGGGTGCTGTGCAATGCACTGCAGCGCTTCCTCTGTCAGGTGGGGAACGGCCACCCCCGATTCTTGCTCGATACGGGCCAGCAAGGCCTCGCACAGCGCGGGCAGGTCCTCTCGCCGCTCGCGCAACGGTGGGATCAGCAGTTCGATGACATTCAGCCGGTAATACAGATCCTGGCGGAAGCGCCCCGCCTGCACGTCGGCGGCCAGGTCTCGGTGCGTGGCGCTGACGATGCGCACGTCCACGGCTTCTTCCTGCGTGGAGCCCAGGGGCCGTACCGTGCGCTCCTGGATCGCACGCAGCAGTTTGGATTGCATGGGCAGCGGCAGGTCGCCAATTTCGTCAAGGAACAGCGTGCCTCCACGGGCGGCCTGGAAGTAGCCCTCCCGGTCGTGCGTAGAGCCGGTGTAGGAACCCTTGCGCGCGCCAAAGAACTCTGCCTCCAGCAGGTTCTCAGGAATCGCGCCGCAGTTGACGGCGATCAGCGGGCCTTCGGAGCGCTGGCTGCTGGCATGCAGCGCGCGGGCCACCAGTTCCTTGCCCGTGCCTGACTCGCCACGCACCAGCACGGGGGCCATGCTGCGCGCCACCTTGGCGATGCGCTGCTTCACATTGCGCATGGCTTCGGAGTCGCCGATCAGGCGATCCAGCACAGGATCTTGCATGTCCGGCCACTGCGTGACATTGCGTGCGCCGGGGCGGGTGGCTTTGGGCGCCGCCAGTACGGCGCCAATACCCTGCACCGCCGAGGCCACCACGGCACGGAATTGCTTCAGGTCCACGGGCTTGGTCAGGTAGTCGAACGCGCCCGCGCGCAGCGCCTCCACCGCGTTCTCGGCCGATCCATAGGCCGTCATGACCACGCAGCGTTCACGCCGCTGCTGGCTGCGCAGGTCGTGCAGCAAGTCCATGCCGAAGCCGTCGGGCAGCCGCATGTCGGTGATCACGACGTCGAACTTCTGCGTCTGCAGCTGTTGGCGCGCGTCGTCCACGCTGGCGGCGGTCTCCACGCGGTAGCCTTCGCGCAGCAGGGTCAGCTCATAGAGGGTGCGCAGATCGGGTTCGTCATCAACGACAAGAATGGAGGCGGTGGATGCATTCATGGTCTGTGGGCCGTGTCAGACCACGATTGTGTCAAACAGTGATGCGCTGTCTGCAGGGCGCGAAAGGCTGCGGAAGGTCACAGTGAAGGCGTTTCCCGCCACCTCGCCGCGCGCCAGGCTGCGTGTGGTGCGCTGGTGACCGATGTCCGCCCCGTGGCGCTGGCACAGCTCGCGGCAGATGTACAAGCCCAGCCCGCTGGAGCGGCTTTCGGATGAGAAGAAAGGCTCGAACAGATGCCGCTCCACCGATTTGTCCAGCGGCGCGCCGTCGCTCCACACCTGCACGCCGGCCTTCCCGCCGGGGGTGGCGCGCGTCGCGAGGCACAGCGAATCGGGTTCGGGTCCCTTGTAGCGCAATGCGTTGTCCAGCAGGTTCACTAGCACACGCCGCAGGTGCTCGGCGTCGAACTCCACCTGCGCCGAGCCCGCGTCCAGTATCAGTTGCCCCTGGCGGCGTGCGGGGTCCTGCGCCGTCCAGTCGTTCCACACCTGCTGCACCATGGCATCCAGTGCCACGGTGGAGGAGCTGGCCTGGTGGATCTGGTGCTGCACGCGCGCGATGTCCAGTACGTCCTCCGTGATGCGCACCAGCCGGTCGGCGTTTTGACGCACCATGTGTGTCAGGCGCTTCTGTGTGGGGTCGTCCAGGTCTTCTTCCAGCAGTTCGTTGGCCTGCACGATCGCTGCCAGCGGGTTGCGGATCTCATGTGCCACGGCGGCCGACATGCGCCCCATGGCGGCCAGCTTCTCGGTGCGCAGGCGCGCTTCCATTTCGCGCAGGTCGTGCAGGAACATCACGCACAGCGGCTCCCCCGGAGAGTCGTCCGGGGCGTCCTGCGTGTGGGTGAGCCATGCGCGCACGCGCAGGGCCATGGGGATCTGGCCATCGTGCAGGACGTTGACATCGGCATGCTGGGGACGCTCCATCTGGAAAGTGGCGCACGCCAGGTCCATGAGGGGTTTGAAGGCCGCCGTGTGGGTGAGCGTCAGGGAGGAATCTCCGGAGATCTTGTGGCCGAGCATCAGCAATGCCGCGGGGTTGGCCAGGCGGACCTGGCCATGCAGGTCCAGCACCAGCACGCCATCGGCCACGTGCTGCATCACCAGGGCGCTGACTGCGCGGTGGGTGCGCGCATCCATCTGGCTGCGCCGGGCCATCTGCTGCTCGCTGGTGAGCTTGGCGGCCAGCAGGTGCACCAGATAGGCGACGATGAAGTAGCCGGTGCCTGTTAATGCCGCCTGCAGGTAGCGCTGCGTGCCGTCTCCGGCGCCGCCGTATGTGCCCAGCCACCAGGCCCAGGCCAGCAGCAGCAGCGTGGCGCCGGCTGTGGTTGCCAGAGCCAGTGTCAAGGATCCCAGCACGCCTGCCATCAGGACCGGAAGCCCGAACAACGGCGTGAAATTCAAGCCGCCCGACTGCTGCAGCGCCTGCAGCACGCTGACCAGCAACAGATCCAGCCCGATGGACGGCAACCACTGGATGCCGGGCCGCGGATCAGGGACGGCGCCGTGCCCCCACACCCGCAGCGCCACCGTGGCCACCAGGTAGCCCAGGCAGATGCTGAACAGCAGCGGTTCGCCGGCCTGGTTGAGTGCAATGCCCAGCAATTGCAGCAGCAGCAGCGCCAGCGCCACCATCACGCGCGCTGTGAGGAAGGCATTCCACAGGCGATGAAAGGGCAGGGGAGAGGCGGCGGCTGCCAGCTTGGAGGGCATTGGCTCAGGCGGGCCCACGGTCCCGGTGGGCGGTGCTGCAGTAGTACATATGCGCCCCCCCGGGCACGGCATCGCCACGTGGCAGGTGCACGCCGCAGTGGGCGCAGCGCACCATGTCCTGTGGCGGTGCGATGGGCGGACGCTGGGTGTTGCCTTGCCGCGGCGCAGACGCACGGCGCTGCGCGCGCCACACCGCGTAGACCACGGCCAGCACAGCGAACAGGACCAGGTATTTCATGCCGCCCGCCCCAGCACCACTTCCATCACGAAGCGCGAGCCCACGTAGGCCAGCAGCAGCAGTGCCGTGCCTGCATACAGCACGCGCACGGCGCTGCGGCCGCGCCAGCCAAAGCGCGAGCGGCCCAGCAGCAGCACTGCGAAGGTGATCCAGGCCAGCAGCGAGAACACGGCCTTGTGGTCCCACAGCCAGGCGCGGCCGTAGAGCTGCTCGCTGAACAGCCAGCCCGCCACCAGCGTGGCCGAGAGCAGCACAAAGCCCGCCGTCACGAAGCGGAACGTGAGCCGCTCCAGCGTCAGCAGCGGCATGCCGCTGTGCGAATCGGCTGCCAGGCGCATCTGGCGCTCGGCACGGCTCATGAGCCAGGCGTGCACCACCGCTGCGGCAAACAGGCCATAGCATGCAATGCCCAGCGTGAGGTGCAGCGGCAGCCAGGGCGAGGCGGATACGTGCAGTGGCCGGCCCGGAAACAGCGCCGCCACCAACACGGCCGCGCCGCCCAGCGCGCACAGCACCCAGCGCGCGCGCATCTGCGGAAACAGCTGCCGCTCAACGGCGTAGGTGGTCAGTACCAGCCAGGCCGTCATCGACAAGGCAGCGGCAAAGCCGAAATGCGGCGTGCTGCCCAGCAGGCCCCAGACCAGCGCGGCGCCATGCAGCGTCCAGGCAGGGGCCATGATGGCCAGTTGGCCGCGGCCTGTGGAGGTGCGCGGCGCCAGGGTTGCCGCCAGCGCGTAGGCGGCCGCGGTGGCCAGGGCGAGCAGCCAGCCGAGCGGGGAAGCACTGGGTAAAATCATGGGTTCGCAGTTTAGCCTTTCGCCCCTGGTCGTCGGGGCTGTGCCATCGGCCGGCATTACGCCCGGGCCGGTGCATCTGGAGCATTTGGCCATGGCCTCCGCACTCACCGAAAAACTCACCCGTCTCGTCAAGGAGATGCGCGGCCAGGCCCGCATCACCGAAGCCAACGTGCAGGACATGCTGCGCGAGGTGCGCATGGCCCTGCTGGAGGCCGACGTGGCGCTGCCCGTGGTGCGCGACTTCATCGCCCGCGTGAAGGAAAAAGCCCTGGGCCAGGAGGTGCTGGGTAGCCTGAAGCCCGGCCAGGCGCTGGTGGGCATCGTGAACAAGGAGCTGGCCGCGACCATGGGCGAGGGCGTGGCGGACATCAACCTCAACGCGCAGCCGCCGGCGGTGATCCTGATGGCCGGCCTGCAGGGCGCGGGCAAGACCACCACCACGGCCAAGCTGGCCAAGCACCTGATCGAAAAGCGCAAGAAGAAGGTGCTGACCGTCTCGGGCGACGTGTACCGCCCCGCCGCCATCGAGCAGCTCAAGACCGTGACCAAGCAGGCCGGCGCCGAGTGGTTCCCCAGCACGCCCGACCAGAAGCCGCGCGACATCGCCCTTGGAGCGCTGGACTACGCCAAGAAGCACTTCTTCGACGTGCTGCTGGTGGACACGGCCGGCCGCCTGGCCATCGACGAGGTGCTGATGCAGGAAATCAAGGACCTGCATGCCGTGCTGAACCCGGTGGAGACGCTGTTTGTCGTCGATGCCATGCAGGGCCAGGACGCGGTGAACACCGCCAAGGCTTTCAAGGAAGCGCTGCCGCTCACGGGCATCGTGCTCACCAAACTAGACGGTGACTCGCGCGGCGGTGCGGCGCTGTCGGTGCGCCAGGTGACGGGCGCGCCGATCAAGTTTGCCGGCGTGTCCGAAAAGATCGACGGCCTGGAGGTGTTCGACGCCGAGCGCCACGCGGGCCGCATCCTGGGCATGGGCGACATCGTCGCGCTGGTCGAGCAGGTCACGGCCGGCGTGGACATGGAGGCGGCGCAAAAGCTCGCCGCCAAGGTCAAGAGCGGCGACGGGTTCGATCTGAACGACTTCCTGGCCCAGTTGCAGCAGATGAAGCAGATGGGCGGCCTGTCCAGCCTCATGGACAAGCTGCCCGCGCAGCTCACGGCCAAGGCCGGTCAGGTGGACATGGACAAGGCCGAGCGCGACATCCGCCGCAAGGAGGGCATCATCTGCAGCATGACGGCGCTGGAGCGCCGCAAGCCCGAGCTCATCAAGGCCACACGCAAGAAGCGCATCGCCCAGGGCGCCGGCGTGCAGGTGCAGGAGGTCAACCGCCTGCTCAACGAGTTCGAGCAGATGCAGGGCATGATGAAGAAGATGAAGGGCGGCGGCCTCATGAAGCTCATGAAGAAGATGGGCGGCATGAAGGGCGGCCTGCCGGGCATCGGAGGCATGCCGCGGTTCTGAACAGGGGAGCGGTGACCGCTCCTATAAATAGAGCTGCTCGCGCTGGTATTTCAAGGGTTTCAGGCGAAAAACCATCGGAAATCCAGAGGTAGCAAGCGCTGGTAGCTATGGTTTTTGAGGGTCATCCGGCCGCGGTCGTGACCTCGCCCGTCACCACCTCGCCGCGCAGCGTGTAGGTACGCGCCTCGGTGATCTTCACGTCGATCATCTGGCCGATCAGCCGCTCGTGGCCGGGGAAGTTGACCACGCGGTTGCACTCGGTGCGGCCCATCAGCTCGCTGCCGTCGCGCTTGGATACGCCCTCCACCAGCAGACGCTGCACCGTGCCCACGCGCTCCTGGCTGATCTCCAGGATGTTGCGGTTGATCACGGCCTGCAGCTCCTGCAGGCGGCGCAGTTTCACCTCATGCGGCGTGTCGTCGTGCAGGTTGGCGGCGGGCGTGCCGGGGCGCGGGCTGAAGATGAAGCTGAAGGAATTGTCGAAGCGCACGTCGTGGATCAGCTTCATCATCTTCTGGAAGTCTTCCTCGGTCTCGCCCGGGAAGCCCACGATGAAGTCGCTGCTCATCGCCATGTCGGGGCGGATGGCGCGCAGCTTGCGGATGGTGCTCTTGTATTCCATGGCCGTGTAGCCACGCTTCATGGCCATCAGGATGCGGTCGCTGCCGTGCTGCACGGGCAGGTGCAGGTGGCTCACCAGCTTCGGGATCTTGGCGTAGGCCTCGATCAGGCGCGGCGTGAACTCGTTGGGATGGCTGGTGGTGAAGCGGATGCGCTCGATACCGGGGATTTCGGCCACGTACTCCAGCAGCAGCGCAAAGTCGGCTTTCTCCGCCGTGTCGCCCATGGCGCCCAAATAGGCGTTCACGTTCTGGCCCAGCAGCGTGACTTCGCGCACGCCCTGGTCGGCCAGGCCGGCCACTTCCACCAGCACGTCCTCGAACGGGCGGCTGACCTCTTCGCCGCGCGTGTAGGGCACCACGCAGTAGCTGCAGTACTTGGAGCAGCCTTCCATGATCGACACGAACGCGCTGGCGCCCTCCACGCGCGCGGGCGGCAGGTGGTCGAACTTCTCGATCTCAGGGAAGGAAATATCCACCTGCGGCCTGGCCTTGGCGGCACGGGCGTTGAGCAGCTCGGGCAGGCGGTGCAGCGTCTGCGGGCCGAAGACCACATCCACGAACGGGGCGCGCTTGATGATCTCCTCGCCCTCCTGGCTGGCCACGCAGCCGCCCACGCCGATGAGCACGCCCTTGTCCTTGAGGTGCTTGACGCGGCCGAGGTCGCTGAACACCTTCTCCTGCGCTTTCTCGCGCACCGAGCAGGTGTTGAACAGGATCAGGTCGGCTTGCTCCGGGTCGTCGGTGGGCTCATAGCCCTGGGCGGCGCCCAGCACATCGGCCATCTTGTCCGAGTCGTACTCGTTCATTTGGCAGCCGAAGGTCTTGATGAAAACTTTCTTGGACATGGCTTGTGTCTCTTCAATCTCGCGAAAGACCAGCCGCCGCGGCGCAGGCGGCAGCGGGGCGGTTGCGGGCTGGCCAGCGGGGCCGGCGAAACGCGAACGCGCGCCGGGCTTCAGCGCGGTGGATCAGCGCGGGTGTGTCAGCGCAGCGCGGCGGGCTTGGTGTCCCACTCGAAACGCACGTTGGTTTCGGTGTCGCTGCCCTTGCGGGGCAAGGCGGCCTCGGCGGGCGTGAGGATCCAGGCGGTGAGCAGCATGCCCGTGCTGGCCTCTGTCACGTAGTTCACCTTCAGCGGCTTGCCCTGCACGGTGTGGGTCATGACCAGCGCGTTCTGCGGGCTGAACAGGCGCATGCCCGGCGCCACCTGGATGGCATTGCCGTTGAGCAGGGCCGTCGTGCGGTCTTGGAAGTTCAGCGTGCCGCGCAGCGCATTGGCGGGGAAGGTGCGCGCAAGGCCGGTGGCCGCCACCGTCTGGGCCGTGGCGGCCGTGGACGCGGCGCCGCCCAGCAGTACCAGGCATGCGAGGGTCGCCAGCCAGGCGCCGCGGGTGCGGGTGGACGCGAAGGTGCGGGTGTTGCAGCGATTCATGGTGTACATCCAGGGGCTGAAACGAAAATTCTAGTGGCAGGCGCCGGCCCGCCACGCGGCTAAAGAAAAACCCGCAGCACCTGGGGCGCTGCGGGTTGTATCTGGTGGTGGTACCGGGACTTGAACCTGGGACATCAGCATTATGAATGCTGCGCTCTAACCAACTGAGCTATACCACCGAAGACGCGAATTATAGAACAAAAATTTATTGGTGCGTGAAGACTGCTGCGCGCTTGTTCACGAAGGCGTCCATGCCTTCCTTCTGGTCCTGGGTGGCGAACAGCGCATGGAACAGGCGGCGCTCGAACATCACGCCATCGCTCAAAGTCCCTTCGAAGGCGCGGTTCACCGATTCCTTGGCGGCCATCACGGCGATCTGCGAGAAACCGCTGATGACGAGGGCCGCACCCAGGGCTTCTTCCATCAGCTTGTCCAGCGGCACCACGCGGCTGACGAGGCCGGAGCGCTCGGCTTCCGTGGCGTCCATCATGCGGCCGGTGAGGGCCATGTCCATGGCCTTGGCCTTGCCCACGGCGCGCGGCAGGCGCTGCGTGCCGCCCGCGCCGGGGATCACGCCCAGCTTGATTTCGGGCTGTCCGAACTTGGCATTGTCCGCCGCGATGATGAAGTCGCACATCATCGCCAGCTCGCAGCCGCCGCCCAGGGCGTAGCCGCTCACCGCCGCGATGACGGGCTTGCGGATGCTGCGGATCTGCTCCCAGTTGCGCGTGATGTAGTCACCCTTGTAGGCATCGGCAAAGCTGTACTTGGCCATGGCGCCGATGTCGGCGCCCGCGGCGAAGGCCTTCTCGCTGCCCGTCAGGATGATGCAGCCGATCTTCTCGTCGGCGTCGAACGCCTTGAGGGCCTCGCCCAGCTCGGTCATGAGCTGGTCGTTGAGCGCGTTGAGCTGCTTGGGACGGGCGAGCGTGATGATGCCGACCTTGTCCGCTTCGGTGCGGACTTCGATGCATTCGTAGGCCAAGGTGATCTCCTGTTTGTAGTGGGTGGGATGCCGGGAATATACCCAAGCCTTCATGCCTGTGGGCCCGGCTGGGCCGGCCCCAGCCAGCGCTGGGCCACGGCGGCGTCCTGCACGTCCAGGCGCACCGTGTCAGAGGCCGCGCCGGCGCCTGGCAGAGTGAGCGCCAGGCGCATCAGACGCTGGTCACGCGCCACCAGGGCCGTGATCCGGGTGGCGCTGGCGGCGTACAGCGGCACATCGTCCAACTTGTGCAGGCGCCAGGCCTGGCCCGGCGTTTCCAGCGCCAGCCATTCGTCGCCGGCCATGAAGCCGGCGGCCTCTGCCGCACCGCCGCGCAGCACGGTCTTGATGTGTACGCCGTGGTTCTCGTTCACGCGCAGGCCCAGGCGCTGGGCGATCTGCGCGGGCTCCGCCTGCAGCCGGATGCCATGGGCAGCCAGCAGCTCGGCCAGCGGCAGCTCCGCCGTGCCGTGCGCCCACTGCCCGATCTCGCCGGACCAGTCGCGCCCCGACAACTCCTGCAAAACGGCCAGCAGGTCGGTCTCGGCCATGGGGCCGCCGCCGGTGCGCTGCCACAACGCGCGCATCACGTCGTCCAGCGTGGTGCGGCCTTCGCGGCGCAGCGCGAGGTCCAGGCACAGGCCCACCAGCGCGCCCTTGGTGTAGTAGCTCACGGTGCTGTTGGGCGTGTTCTCATCCTGGCGGTAGTACTTGACCCAGGCGTCGAAGCTGGCCTGCGCCACCGACTGCACCTGGCGGCCCGGCGTCTGCAGCATCTGGTTGATGTTCTTGGTCAACAGACGCAGGTAGGTGGCGTGGTCCACCAGGCCCGCGCGGCGCAGCAGCAGGTCGTCGTAATAGCTGGTGAAGCCTTCGAAAAACCACAGCAGCTCGGTGTAGTTCTCGCACGCGTAGTCGTAGCGCGCGAACTCGGCGGGGCGCAGGCGCTTGACGTTCCAGGTGTGGAAGTATTCGTGGCTGATGAGGCCGAGCAGGGTGGTGTAGCCCTCGGGCGTGGCGGCCTCGCCCACGCGCGGCAGGTCGCGCCGGCCGCAGATGAGGGCGGTGGAGTTGCCGTGTTCCAGCCCGCCGTAGCCGTCGTGCACCACGTTGAGCAGGAACACGTAGCGCGTGAACGGCGGCTGCTGCGCGCCATGCCAAAAGCGGATGGCCTCCTCGCAGATGCGCTGCACGTCGCGCAGCAGGCGTTCGCCATCCAACGACGGCGCGGCGCCGGCCACCACCAGCTGGTGCGCCACGCCGCAGGCGGTGAACTGGGCGCTCCAGAACGGGCCCATCTCCACGGGGCAGTCGACCAGTTCGTCATAGTTGCGTGCGCGGTACAGCCCGAAGCCGGACGGGGCGACCGCCACCGGCTCCAGCCCCGTGGCCAGCGACCAGCCGGCCAGCGCGGGCGGGCACGCGACCTCCAGCGTGTGAGGCGCGTCCTCTTGCCCGTGCACGCGCAGGCACAGGCTGGTGCCGTTGAAGAAGCCCCGCGTGGCGTCCAGCCAGGCGGTGCGCACCGAGGTGTCGTAGGCGGCGACCTCGTATCTCAGCACCAGCGGCGTGCCCGCCGTGCACTGCGCGCGCCAGCGGTGCTTGTCCAGCTGCAGCAGGGGCACGGGGTCGCCGCCCTGCTGCGCCTGCAGCGACTGCAGGTTCTTGGAGAACTCGCGCACCAGGTAGCTGCCCGGAATCCACACCGGCAGAGACAGCTCCTGCTGCGCCGCCGGCACCGCCACGGTGAGCGTGACGCGGTACAGGTGGGCGTGGGTCTGCGAGGGGTCGATGCGGTAGTGGACGGCGGCGGTGCTGGCGGCAAGAGACATGGCGGGATGCAGCGAGAGGGGGTGATATCAAAAAAATAGCTGCTCGCGCTTGCCGCACAAGGGTTTCAATATGAAATGTATTGAAAGTCCTCAGTGAGCAAGCGCTAGCAGCTCTCATATTTGCAGCGCATGCCGATGAAGGATGCGCGGTGGGCGGCAGTGGCGCCTTACTTCCCGGCAGCGGCCAGGCGCTTTTCCACGTCCTGCGCGCCGATGGCGCCGGGCACGCGCGAGCCGTCGGCAAAGATCAGCGTGGGCGTGCCGGTGATCTTGTGCTTGCGCCCGAACGCCAGGTTGCGCTGCAGCGCTGCCGTGTCGCAGCTGGCCGCTGCGGGCGTCTTGTCGCGCAGCATGTGGTCGTCCCACGCGGCCGCGCGGTCCTTGGCGCACCAGATGTTGCGCGACTTCTCGGCAGAGTCGGGGCTGAGGATGGGGTAGAGGAACAGGTACACCGTCACGTTGTCCACGTTCTGCATGTCCTTCTCGAAGCGCTTGCAGTAGCCGCAGTTCGGGTCCTCGAACACCGCCAGCTTGCGCTCGCCGTTGCCGCGCACCAGGGTGAAGGCGTCCTGCAGCGGCAAGGCCTTGAAGTCCACCGCCGTCAGCTTGTTGATGCGGTCCTCGGTGAGGTTGCGCCGCGCCTTGGTGTCGATCAGCTCACCCTGGATCAGGTAGTTGCCCTGGGCGTCGGTGTAGAACAGGTCGGTGCCGATGCGCACCTCGTACAGCCCCTTCATGGGCGTGGAGCGCACTTCGTCGATCTGCTGCAGCTGCGGGATGCGCTCGGCCAGCGCCTTGCGGATCGCTGCGTCCTGTGCCGATGCGTTCAGGCCCAGGCACAGGGCAGTGGCGGCCAGCAAGGTGGGGAGGAGTTTCATTGCGTTGGTTTCCGTTCTACTCAGAAAAAAGGGGGCTCGTCGTATCAGTCAGCGCCCATGGCCTGGCGGGCCACCCAGGCCTTGAGCGGGCCGCTGCGCTCGAAGCCCTTCATGCCCCAGTTGCGCAGCGCGGCCAGCGCGCCCTCGCGCCGGGTGAAGAGTTGCTGCAGGCCGTCCATGGCCATGCCCATCGGCAGCAGCGCGGCCTTGCGTTCGCGCTCGTAGCTGCGCAGCAGGCGCAGATCGCCCACGCTGCGCCAGGCCGCGCGCTCGTGCAGCACACGCGCCAGCGTGCGCGCGTCGCCCAGGCCCAGGTTCAGGCCCTGGCCGGCCAGGGGGTGCACGTTGTGTGCGGCGTCGCCGGCCAGTGCCCAGCTGCGGCGCGCACCCAGGGCGGACTGGCCGGGCAGGGCGCCGCACCAGTGGCGCGCCTGGGCCTGCTGCAGCGGCCAGCTGGCGCGCGGGCCCGCGAGCTGCAAAGCGCCCAGCGCATCGCGGCTGGCTTCGCGCAGGCGCTGGGTGAAGCTGCCCTCGTCGGCCTGCAGCCAGTGGGGAGCCTGCTCCTGCGGCACCGACCACACCACGGCCACGGCGCGCCCCTGGGCGCCGTCCAGCGGCAAGAAGGCGAGGATGCTGCCGTCGGGCAAGAACCACTGGCGCGCCACCTGGCCGTGGGGCCGCTCGCACACCAGCCGCGTGGCGATCGCGTGCTGGGCGTAGGGGGTGATGTCGAATTCGGCACCGAACTCGGCGCGCGTGCGGCTGGCGCGGCCTTCGCACACCACGGTGAGCGCGGCGTCCACGGGCGCGGCGACCGGCTCCACCAGCGGCTGAAAGCGCACGGCATCTGCCAGGCGCGCCTCCAGCGCGGGCACGTCCACGATCCAGGCCAGCGCGTCGTGGCCCTGCTGGGCCGCATCAAAGCGCACCTGGCCGTCCTGGTCGGCGTGCACCTGCATCTGCAGCACGGCCGTCGCATGCTGCGCGTCGGGCCAGCCGCGCACGGATTCCAGCAGCGCGCGCGAGGCGGCGTTGAGCGCGTAGGCGCGCACGTCGCCGTCGGAGGGGGCGCTCTCCGGCGGGCCCACCAGCGCCACGCGCAGGCGGTCGCGCGCCAGCAAGAGTGCCAAGGTGCGGCCCACCACGCCCGCGCCGCGGATACATACGTCAAATGTCTGCGCCATCCCGGGATTGTAGGAGCCGCGCTACGCCCCTGCGCCGGGTGGGGCGGCGGCACAATCGCGGGCCAATCCCCTCATCCATCGCCAGCGACAGGAGCAGCAGCGTGAGCTTTCGTGCAGACCATGATTTGACCGGTACCGTGGCCCGGCTGTTCATCCATCCCGTGAAGTCCTGCGCGGGCATCGAGGTGCAGAAGGCTCTGCTGACCGATACCGGGTTGGACCTGGACCGCGCCTGGATGGTGGTCGACGCGCAGGGCGTGTTCCTGTCGCAGCGCACGCTGCCGCGCATGGCGCTGATTCGCCCGCAGTTGCGCAGCGACGACCTGGTGCTGCGCGCGCCCGGCATGCTGGCGCTGCATGTGGCGCTGGACCGGGTGGAGCAGCCGGCCACCGTGCAGGTGTGGGACGACACCGTGCCCGCCTGGGACATGGGCGACCTGGCCGCGCAGTGGTTTTCGGACTTTTTGGGGCTGCGCTGCCGGCTGGTGCGGTTTGACCCGGAGCACCGCCGGCTGTCCAGTCTGCGGTGGACCGGCGGCATCGAGGCGCCCACCCAGTTCGCGGACGGCTTTCCGCTGCTGGTGGCGAGCCAGGGGTCGCTGGACGGCCTCAACGAGCGGCTGCTGGCCGCGGGCGAGGGGGCGGTGGGCATGGAGCGCTTTCGGCCCAACCTGGTGATTGCCGGGGTCGAGGCGCACGACGAAGACCGCATCGACGAGCTGTTCATCGGCACGGGCGAAGGCGAGGTGCGGCTGCAGCTCGTCAAGCCGTGCACACGCTGCCCCATCCCCAACATCGACCCCGCCACGGCCGAGAGCACCCCGGCCGTCAGCACGGCCCTGCGCCGTTACCGCCAGGACCCGCGCATGGACGGCGCGATCACCTTCGCCATGAATGCCATCGTGCGCGAGGGCACGGGCACGGTGCTGCGCGTGGGCCAGCCCGTGGCGGCCAACCTGCGGTTCGACTGAGGGGGGCCCTGCGGGGGCGCCCGGCGAGGGGAGCGCCTGCGGGGCATTGGCCCGCGCGCGCTTCGCTGCATACCCCCTCCCGTAAAATGGCGGGTTTGTCTCCCGAACCTACGAAAGCCCTGCCATGAGCCTGAAATGCGGCATCGTGGGCCTGCCCAACGTCGGCAAGTCCACCCTCTTCAACGCCCTCACCAAGGCCGGCATTGCCGCCGAGAACTACCCTTTTTGCACCATCGAGCCCAACACCGGCGTGGTGGAGGTGCCCGATCCGCGCCTGCAGCAGCTGGCAGAGATCATCAATCCCGAGCGCATCGTGCCCGCCATCGTCGAGTTCGTCGACATCGCGGGCCTGGTGGCTGGTGCCTCCAAGGGCGAAGGCCTGGGTAACCAGTTCCTGGCGCACATCCGCGAGACCGATGCCATCGTCAACGTGGTGCGTTGCTTCGAGGACCCGAACGTGATCCACGTGGCCGGCCGCGTGGACCCCATCGCCGACATCGAGGTCATCCAGACCGAGCTGTGCCTGGCCGACCTGGCCACCGTCGAGAAGGCCCTGCAGCGCTACAGCAAGGCGGCCAAGAGCGGCAACGACAAGGAAGCCGCCAAGCTGGTGCAACTGCTCACGCCCATCCAGGCTGCGCTGGATGAGGGCAAGCCGGCGCGCACCGTGCCCGTGTCCAAGGAAGACGCGCCGCTGCTCAAGCAGTTCTGCCTGATCACCGCCAAGCCGGCGATGTTCGTGGGCAACGTGGCCGAGGACGGTTTCGAGAACAACCCCCTGCTGGACAAGCTCAAGGCCTATGCCGAGGCCCAGGGCGCGCCCGTGGTCGCCATCTGCGCCAAGATCGAGGCCGAGATGGCCGAGATGGGCGACGAGGACCGCGACATGTTCCTGCAGGAAATGGGGCTGGAGGAGCCGGGCCTGAACCGCCTGATCCGCGCGGGCTTCAAACTGCTGGGCCTGCAGACCTACTTCACCGCCGGCGTGAAGGAAGTGCGCGCCTGGACCATCCACGTGGGCGACACGGCGCCGCAGGCGGCCGGCGTGATCCACGGCGACTTCGAGCGCGGCTTCATCCGCGCGCAGACCATCGCGTTCGAGGATTTCATCCAGTACAAGGGCGAGCAGGGCGCCAAGGACGCGGGCAAGATGCGCGCCGAAGGCAAGGAATACGTCGTCAAGGACGGCGACGTGATGAACTTCCTCTTCAACGTCTGACGATTTTTGCTGGATCTCGGTGGCGCTCAGTAGCGCTTGTTGGATAGGTCGACCCGTTTCAAATCAATGGGTTGCATAAACAATACGGTCTACTGAGCGTTCCTATTGTTCATCGAGGTCCAGAAAATTCGGGGGTAGCGTTGGGGGTACTCGTGTTCAACCGTGGGGGTACTTTTCCCCGCAGTGGAGTCCAACGATGCCCGAGAATCTACTCACCGACCTCAAGGTCAGGTCGGCCAAATCGACTGATCGTGACTGGAAACTTTCAGATGGCGGGGGCCTGTTCCTGCTGGTCAAGCCTACTGGCGGCAAGCTCTGGCGGTGGAAGTACCGTCTGCAAGGTAAGGAGAACCTCTTTGCCATTGGCGGCTTTCCCCAAGTAAGCCTTGCAGAGGCGCGTGCTGCCCGCGAGAAAGCGCGTGCCTTGGTCAAGCAAGGCATCCACCCTGCGCATGAGCGGCAGCAGGTCAAGCAGCGCAACCTGGAAGTCTTGGAGGAACGCAAGCGTGCTCGTGAAAGCACGTTTGCCAAGGTGGCGCAGGCTTACCTGGCGGAGATCAAGCCCGTCTTTGCGCTCAGTTCCTACCGCACCAAAGAGTCCCGCATCAGGAAGTACCTGTCACCCAAGTTCGATGGGATGCCGATGAGCGACATTGGCGTGAAGCAGATTCGCCCGTTGCTGGAGGAGTGCAAGTCTCACGGTGCGTGGGCGGCCATTCACGTCAAAGGCGATCTTTCGGCCATCTTCGAGTTCGCGGTGGTGCGGGGGCTGGTCGAGGCAAATCCAATTCCCAGCCTTCGCGGGCTGCTGCGCGTGCCGTTCAGCGAGAGCAAGGCGGCGATGACGCGAGAGCAAATCCAGAGGTTCTATCAAGAGTTGCGCGGCTACCGGGGCTATCCGGAAACCTCTTTGTGCCTGCGGCTGATCGCGCTGACCGCCTGCCGTCCCGGGGAAGCGGCGGATGCCGAGTGGGAGGAGTTCGACTTTGAGGATGCGTTGTGGCGTCGGCCAGCGGCGAAGATGAAGGCGCGGCGTGACCATGTCAGCCCGTTGTCTGTGCAGGCCATTGCCGTGCTGAAGGATTTGCAGTGCATCACGGGTGGTGGACGCTATTTGTTCCCGCACCGGAGCGGCAAGGGCTTCACCACACCCAACCGGCTGACCTACGCGATGCGCGACATGAGCCTGGGCCGGGGCACGACGCCGCATTGCTGGCGGACGACCTTTTCGACCTGGGCCAACGAGAACGGATACCGGCCTGATGCGATTGAGCGGCAGCTTGCCCACGTGGAAAGCAACAAGGTGCGGGCGACGTACAACAAGGCGCTGCTGCTGGATCAAAGAAGGGCTCTGTTGCAGGATTGGGCGGACTATCTGAGTGCGGCGGAGGGCAGTGGCACGGTGTAGGGGCAACTTCGCCGGGTGTTGCAGAACGAATGGACAGGTGCGGCCTTTTCCTTTTCTGGGTAGGGCCGTTGCCCCTTGGGTGCCGTTCCCTTGCCATTTGCCTTTGCCCAAGGATGGTCGCTGGAAAATGGTGTAAACAATGGATTAAATGGGGTAATTATTTATTAATTACCCTTTTTAAATTCATGTCGTTCATTTCTTTTTTGGTCGGCCATACCAGCCCCACGACAGATCCAATGTTCAGGAAATGGGGTAGTCAAACACCATAAAAGAGGCATTTTTAGAGACAATACCCCATTTAAGAGCTATGATTACCCCATTTACACAGCCTGGGCTTACATTTCCATGCACTCGCTCACACCCGAGTACCTTGCCGCGCTTCGCTTCGATGGCACTCAGGCCGCCACGTTGCGCACACTGGGCGAGTACCAGGGTAAGCAGCAACTCTACGCCGCGCAGTCGCCCGAAGCCCTCAAGGGCCTGCGCCAGATCGCGGTGGTGGAGTCCACCGAGTCATCCAACCGGCTGGAAGGAGTTGTTGTCGCACCCTCGCGGTTGAAGTCTCTGGTCATCCGCAACGCAACGCCAAAGAGCCGCTCCGAACAGGAGATCGCCGGCTACCGTGACGCCCTGGCGCTGATCCACGAATCGGCCGCGCACATGCCCTTCAGCGAGGGCGTAGTGCTGCAACTCCACACCCTGCTGTACCGCTATATGCCGCAGGCGGGCGGGCGCTGGAAGGCTACCAATAACGACATCATCGAACGTCACCCGGACGGCACGTCACGTCTACGCTTCCAGCCGGTCGCTGCGCACCTCACACCCATGGCTATGACCGATCTGGCCGGGCGCTACGCCACCGCGCTGGATCAGCACCTGGCCGACCCCCTCGTACTGGTGCCGCTGGCGATGCTCGACTTCCTGTGCATTCACCCCTTCCCGGACGGCAACGGTCGCATGTCCCGCTTGCTGACCCTGCTGCTGCTCTACCACTTCGACTATGCCGTGGGGCGCTACATCAGTTTGGAACGCATCTTCGAGGAAACCAAGGAAGGCTATTACGAGACGCTGGAAGCCAGCTCGCAAGGCTGGCACCAGGGGCAGCACGACGTAAAGCCCTGGCTAGACTACTTCTGGGGTGCCTTGCTACGGGCCTACCGTGAGTTCGAGGAGCGTGTCGGCACCATCGAACGGGGACGTGGCAGCAAAGGCGACCGAGTGCGGACGGAAGTTCTGGGGCGCACCCTGCCGTTCTCGATTTCCGAGATTGAAGAAGCCTGCCCGGGCGTGAGCCGGGACATGGTTCGACTAGTGCTGCGAGCGATGAAATCAGAGGGGTTGATCGAATCGACTGGCAAGGGGCGAGGTGCGAAATGGATCAGGCGAGCGTAAGGGGAGCACGATGGAACTGATCGACAACATTAGTCGCTTGCTGGGTGATGACCTTAAGCAAACCATCCGGCCAGGGGCGCGGCTGAAGATCGCCGCTTCGTGCTTTTCGATGTATGCCTACGAAGCTTTGAAGTCCGAACTGGAAAAGATCGACGAACTGGACTTCATCTTCACCTCCCCCACCTTTGTTGCCGACGAAGTCACGGACAAGATCCGAAAAGAGCGCAGGGAATTCCATATACCCAAGCTCGACCGGGAGCGCAGCCTGTATGGCAGCGAGTTCGAAATTCAGTTGCGCAACCAACTCACCCAGAAGGCGGTTGCCAGGGAATGTGCCGACTGGATGCGGCGCAAGGCCAAGTTTCGAAGCAACCGCAGCAAGGCGCCGATGCAGCAATTTGCCTGCGTGGAAGCCGATGGAACCCATAGCGCCTATGTGCCTCTGCATGGCTTCACGGCTGTCGATCTGGGTTACAGCCAGGGTAACGCCGTTTCCAATTTGGTGAACAAGGTCGAGGCCCCTTTTGCGAACACCTACCTCAGTCTGTTCGATCAAATCTGGGATGACCTCGAAAAACTGGAGGATGTGACCGCCCAAATCTGTGAGCACATCGCGTCCGTCTATCAGGAAAATTCGCCCGAAAGCATCTACTTCTTGATGCTCTACAACATCTTCAACGAGTTCCTGGACGACATCGACGAAGACGTGTTGCCCAATGACCGCACCGGCTATCAGGACACCCTGATCTGGAACAAGCTCTTCAACTACCAGAGGGATGCGGCAACCGGCATCATCAACAAGCTGGAAACCTATAACGGCTGCATCCTGGCAGACAGCGTCGGCCTAGGAAAGACCTTCACCGCGCTGGCCGTAGTGAAGTATTACGAGCTACGGAACAAGTCCGTTCTGGTGCTGTGTCCGAAAAAGCTGGCGGACAACTGGCTCAACTACAACCGCAATCTCAAGACCAACATCTTTGCCCGCGACCGCTTCGGCTACGACGTGCTGTGCCACACCGACCTGAGCCGCACCAGCGGCGAATCCTTCGGTACACCACTCAACCGCATCAACTGGGGCAACTACGACCTCGTCGTCATCGACGAGTCGCACAACTTCCGTAACAACGACGCCTTCAAGGATCGCGAGACCCGCTACCAGAAGCTGATGAACAAGGTCATCAGCGAAGGTGTGAAGACCAAGGTGCTGATGCTCTCGGCCACGCCAGTGAACAACCGCTTCACCGATTTGCGCAATCAGCTCGCGTTGGCCTATGAGGGAGACTCCGAGAACCTCGGCAAGAAGCTGCGCACCAGCAAGTCGGTGGAAGAAGTCTTTCGCAATGCGCAGACCGCCTTCAATGCCTGGTCCAGGCTCCCGCCAGAGGAACGCACGCCTCGGGCGATCCTTGGCGCACTGGACTTCGACTTTTTCGAGCTGCTGGACAGTGTCACCATCGCGCGCTCGCGCAAGCATATCCAGACCTTCTACGACACCAAGGACATCGGCCATTTCCCTGAGCGTCGCAAGCCTTTGTCATTCCATTGCTCGCTGACTTCCCGCTCGGACGTGATGGGCTTCAACGAGATTTTCGAGCACCTGTCCAGGCTCAAGCTCGCTGTCTATGCCCCGGTCAGCTACATCCTGCCGAGCCGCTTGAGGAAATACGAAGAGATGTACGACACGCAGGTTCCAGGTGGTGCAGGAAAATTCAGGCAAGTTGACCGCGAAAAGAGCCTGCAGGCTCTGATGACGACCAATCTGCTCAAACGTCTGGAAAGCTCCGTCCAGTCATTCCGTCTCACGCTGCAATCCCTGCAGACCAATCACCAGAACACGTTGGCGAAAATCGCGGTATTTAACCAGAGCGGCATCGCTGCCAGCGTGGGCGATCTGACCGAGGTACTGGAAAGTATCGATGCAGAAGAAGATGACCCATTCGAAAGGCTGGATCAGGGTGGCGATGTGGGCGGCAAGGTCAAGATCAGCTTGGCCGATATGGACTTGCCGTCATGGGAGCACGACCTCAAGGTCGATCTCGCCAACATCGACGCGTTGCTGGCTTCGATGTCGAGGATCACCCCCGCTGACGATGCCAAACTTCAGCACCTTAAGGAACTTGTTCTGGGAAAGATCGCCAACCCGATCAACCCCGGCAACAAGAAGGTGCTGATCTTCACTGCTTTTGCAGATACGGCGGACTACCTCTACGCCAATCTAGCGCCCGACCTGCTGGCTCACCAGCAACTGCATTCCGGCAAGATTACGGGCAGTGACCGGCCCAAGTCCACATTGCCCAAAGCATATGACTTCCAGGAACTGCTGACGCTGTTCTCGCCGCGCTCCAAAGAAAAAGCCATCGTGCTGCCCAACGAGTCGGCGGAAATCGACCTGCTCATTGGCACCGACTGCATTTCCGAGGGCCAGAACCTTCAGGATTGCGACTACCTCATCAACTACGACATCCACTGGAACCCGGTGCGCATCATCCAACGCTTCGGGCGCGTGGATCGCATCGGTTCGCCCAATAGCAGCATTCAGTTGGTGAACTACTGGCCCGATATTTCGCTGGACGAATACATCAACCTCAAGGAGCGTGTCGAAAACCGGATGATGATCGTAGATGTGACCGCCACCGGCGACGACAACGTCATTTCCGCGCAGGCCAACGACATGGCCTACCGCAAGGAGCAACTGCGCCGCTTACAGGAAGAAGTTATCGAGTTGGAAGACCTGAAGACCGGCGTCTCCATCACCGACCTGGGCTTGAACGACTTCCGCATGGACTTGCTGAACTACGTCAAGACCCATGGAGAACTGCATAGGTCCCCCAACGGCCTGCATGCCGTCGTTCCGGCCGACCCTGACCTGGGCCTTGCGCCTGGTGTCATCTTCACCCTGCGCAATCGCAGCGCGGGCGTGAACCCGCCCGCACACTTGCCCCAACACAACCGGCTGCACCCCTACTACCTGATCTACATCAGTCAGGCAGGCGAGGTGATCCACGACCACACCGAGGTCAAGCGCCTGCTCGACCTGGCGCGTTCGTGCTGCAAGGGCCAGGCAGCACCGATTGCGGATGCCTGCCAACAGTTCAACAAAACCACGGCGGACGGCCGCAAGATGCAGGCGTACTCCGACCTGTTGAACCAAGCCATCCGCTCGATGATCGAGGTGAAGGAAGAAAAGGATCTGGACAGCCTGTTCACCGGCGGCAAGACCACGGCGCTCACGGGCACCATATCCGGGCTGGACGACTTCGAACTCATCAGCTTCCTCGTGATTCAGGAGGTTGGATGAGTGCGCTGATCGCTTACCCCAAACAGGCCGCCTTCGGGCGCGTTCTGCCCAAGAACAAGATCTACGAGCACGGCGGAGCCAACTCCCGCCTCAAAGACTTGTTCGTCAAACAGGTGGAACAGGTCATCTGGCAGTACAAGCTGGCCCCGGAGACACTGCATCTGCCTGCGCGCCTCGGCGTACCGGAAATCCAGATCTTCAGCATCCAGCTCAAAACGCCGGAACTGCACGCCGATGTGCTGCGCTGCATCGACGGGGCTATCCCGTTTCCCATTGTGTTCGAACTGACTTTCGACGGCAGAACGCAGGTGGTCGCCGCCTATAAGCGCCCGAACGAAGCCGACGCCAGCCGCTGGGTGCTCTCGGGCTACTTTGCATCGGACTGGCTGCCAATGGATAGCGAACGCACCGCGATGCCCGTGGCCTTGCATCTGGGCGGCCTGTACGAGCAATTGCTGCACCGCCTGATCCCGCTGTCAGCGCGGCCACAGGAAACACTGGCCGAGCTGGTGGCGCGCGTCGAACAGGCACAAGCCAAGCAGCGCGAGCTGGATAAGACCACGGCGCGGCTGGCCAAGGAAAAACAGTTCAACCGCAAGGTGGAGATCAATGCCGAACTGCGGAAGCTGAGAACCGAACTGAACGGGTTAAAGTAACCACGAATTGAGAGCCATGCTTCTGACACGACAAGCATGGCTCTGAGAAAGGAGAAAGATAATGGCCACAGCCAAGCTGCTTAGACAACTTATTAAAACTGGAACTGAAGGCAATCAGGACGCTTTCAAGCGTGTTTCCGAACAGTTGATTCAGGAGGAGCGCACCAAGAATCACCATTTGCTGGCGAATGACCTGGAGAGAATTCTCTATGGTCGCCGTAATGCTGGTGGGGCAGCCAACTCGTTGCTGAGTGATCGCATACCTAAAGATAAAGAGCGCAACCTGCCTCTCTTACAGATCAAGGAGGCAGTCCGGCGCATGGAAGACGTCGTATTGTCGGATGAAAATTCGTCCTTGTTGAATGAGTTGCTGCAAGAACACCATCGAGCGGAAGCGCTGCAAAGCTATGGTTTGTATCCCGCGGATCGCCTGTTGTTTTGTGGTCCACCTGGATGCGGAAAAACGTTAACGGCTGAGGTACTGGCCAGTGAGCTGGGCTTGCCGCTGGCCATAGTCCGTATTGATAGCGTGGTGTCTTCTTTTCTCGGGGAAACGGCAGCCAATCTGAGGCAGGTCTTTGACTTTATAGCCACCATACCAATGGTCGTCTTGTTCGACGAGTTCGATGCGTTGGCCAAGGAGCGTGCCGATACTGCCGAGCATGGCGAGTTGAAGCGCGTGGTGAATGCTTTCTTGCAAATGCTGGACGCCTATGAAGGTAAAAGCATCCTGGTGGCCGCCACCAACCACGAGCGTATCCTCGACGCCGCCATCTGGCGCCGGTTTGATGAGGTATTGGTCTTTGAATCGCCCAATCTGGAGCAGTTGCGGAGGCTGTTGAGCATCAAGCTGCGTGGGTTGCGCCGTGAATTCGAGATTGAGGATACTCGCATTACGAGCATGTTCAAAGGCATGAGTCATGCCGATGTGGAGCGCGTTCTGCGTCGGGCAGCCAAAGACATGGTGCTGACTGGAAAAGAGTTTCTGAGTGAACGGCATCTGCAATCCGCCATTCGTCGTGAAGATGCCCGCAGGGCGCGCATACAAGGGAGCTAAGTCGTCATGGAGGAGAACTTTCCGCACCTGAACATACAACGAGAAGCGCCAGTCAATGAAAAGCGAGCTGGACGTGCTATGTCTCCACCACCGCCAGCGGATGCTCGTGGCCATGGGCGTGGGCTGTTGACCAAACTGGCTCATGCACAAGAAGAAGCCAGTGAAGATGTAGGCGGGTTTGATGAGCGCAAGCTTTTCCGCTTCACGGTGCAGAAAGGATTCAATCCGGATGACCTGAGAAAGATCTCCTCGGAAATCGAATTCGTCAGCCAGGAGGACGAAACCATCGTCATCGGCTTCGCCACCAATGCCGCATTGGCGCAGTTTGAAGCCCGTCTTTCCAGTATGGCTGCTGGTGAGCACGTTACCAATAAAGAAGTGATCTATGCCCTGCAAAGTGTGGATGGCTGGAGTTCTGAAAATCGAAAAGGGTGGGCACTGAAGCAGCAAGGCTTCCCTGATCGGGATGAGTTCATGCTGGATGTCGAGCTATGGCCGCTGGAAGACAGTCATCAGGCGAGGCAACAAGCCTGGCAAGCGTTTGAAGGCTGGCTGGCAGAACAACGTATCGAGAAGTTGGATCAAATCAAGAAGCCAGAGCTGACGCTGTATCGTGTACGCTGCACAGCCGCACAGGCTGGCATGCTGCTTCACCATCGGGATGTGCGATCCATTGACTTGCCGCCGAACTTTGCGCTGGAGCGATCGGTCGTCTTTCAGGATATTCAGAAGATTCCTGATATTCAGGCTCCTTCAGCGCAAGCGCCGGGCGTGGTGGTGCTCGATAGTGGCATTGCGGATGGCCATCCTCTGCTGAAAGCCGCTGTCGGCGAGGCCAAGAGCTTCTTGCCGGGCGAAGGCCCGCAGGATGAAAATGGGCACGGCACACATGTTGCCGGTCTGGCTCTTTACGGTGACTTTGAAAAACACCTGCGTGCTGGCACCTTTGTGCCCACCTTGCGCTTGTACAGCGGCAGAATTCTCGACAAACACAATGAGAACACCACGGGCTTTGTAGAGAACCAGATAGAAGAAGCCGTTCGCTATTTTGTAAGAGAGCATGGTTGCAAAGTGTTCAACCTGTCTTTCGGAGATGCCAACAAGCCCTACTTGGGCGGACACCTGAAAGGCTTGTCGGTGACGTTGGATACCCTCTCGCGGGAACTGGGTGTGCTGTTTGTGGTGTCCTCTGGAAATCATCGAATTAATGAGCGCTCTCCGGATGGTTTGGAATGGCGAGATCAGTATCCAGGCTATCTTCTGAGTGACGACTGGCGGCTCATCGAACCAGCACCTGCATTGAATGCGCTGACGGTTGGTAGTCTGGCGCGCCACAACCAAACCTTCAACAGCCAGTACCATTCTGCGGATCCTGCAGAACTACCGATTGCACAGCCGGATCAGCCATCGCCTTTCACTCGCAGCGGCCATTCTGTCGATGGTGCTATCAAACCGGAACTGACGGCATATGGCGGAAATTGGGCAATCAATACACGCGCCAACTACGCATTACTGGACAGAACTGCTGGGCTGGGTGTGGTATCGACCAGTTACCAGTTTGCGGGCGGCCATCCTTTTATGGTGGATGTAGGCACCAGCATGGCCGCGCCTCAAGTAGCGCATCTGGCCGCATCCGTGCTTCATGAACACCCGGATGCCACTGCCAATTTCGTGCGCGCCCAACTCTGCCTGAACGCTGTATTGCCGCAGGCCAGCCACCAACTGATGGAGCATCATAAAGCACTTAAACGTGCGTGTGGTTATGGGCAGGTGGATGAAGCCGCCCTGCATCGCTCGCTGGAAAACGCCGTCACGCTGATTACGGATGGCAAGATCGAGAACAAGCGGCACCATTTCTACGAAATACCCATTCCGCCGGAATTTACCAGCGGAGGCAAAAAACGCCTACGGGAAATCGCCGTCGCGCTGGCCTATACGCCGCCTGTGCGCTCAACACGCATCAAGTACCGTGCTACACGTATTGACTTCAGGCTGGTCGCTGCTCGTGACCTTGAACACGTCACGACCATGTTCAACAAGGCGACCAGAAAGGAAGATTACCAGAGCATCAAGGAGCTGGCTGGCGCCAGCATTGGGCAGGTGGCTCGCAGTAAAGGGACGGTTCAGGCCGATTTCTGGCAGTTCAAACAGTTTCAGAAGGATTCACCACTACGAACCAACAAACTGTTTGTGGTGGTCACTCGCAATGACTTTCCGTGGGGTGAAAACCTGTGTGACAGCGAAGAAAGCTATTCGCTTTTGGTCAGCCTGCGTGACAAAGAGAACCTTCTGGCTCAACTCTATACCCAAATCAAGGCACGACTGGATGCCAGGGTTCCACCGTTGCGCGTTCGTGCCTAAAGGCTGTTGGCCCGCACATAAAGCAAAAATTTCAAGAGATTGTTATTCGTGGATAAATTAAAAATGCACTCGCCCAACCTGACTCAAGACAACATCGCGCGTATCCGCGATCTGTTCCCCGGCTGCGTGACCGAGGCGCGAGGTGAGGACGGCAGTGTGAAGCTGGCGGTGGACTTCGACCAGCTCAGGCAGGAACTGTCCAGTTCCATCGTCGAGGGGCCGCAGGAACGCTATCACCTCAACTGGCCGGGCAAGCGCGAGGCACTGCTGACGGCCAATGCGCCGATTGCCAAGACCCTGCGCCCGGTGCGCGAGGAAAGCGTGGACTTCGATACGACAAAGAACCTGTTTATCGAGGGCGATAACCTGGATGCGTTGAAGCTGTTGCAGGAGACGTATCTGGGCAAGGTGAAGATGATTTATATCGACCCGCCGTACAACACCGGAAATGATTTCATCTACGAGGATGATTTTTCGGAAGACTATGAGCAGTATTTGCTACGGTCAAACCAAGTAGATGCAGCCAAAAATCGGTTGGTAGTGAACCCAGAAAGTAGTGGGCGGCATCATTCAGACTGGTTGGATATGATCTATGCGCGTATCAGACTTGCTAGGAATCTACTTTCGGATGAGGGAGTGATTTTCATATCGATTGATGATAACGAGCACGCAAATATCAAAAAAATATGTGATGAAGTCTTTGGAGAGCAGAACTTTATTACCAATTTCGTTTGGAAGCGCAAGGCTGGTGGTGGTGACGATAGCGGTCAGGTGGCCACAGAACATGAATACGTTGTGTGCTACGGCAGGGATGTTTCGAAAACTCAATTAGCGAATATTAAGCATGAGAGCCCAGCGATGACCGCGAAATATAATCGGTCTGAGAATGGGCGTAGGTATTACTTAGAAAGACTCGATAAAACCAGCTTGACATATAGCGAGTCAATGGACTTTCCAATTGAGTGCCCTGATGGTTCCTTTGTGTCTCCCCTTCAACCAGATGCGAATAATCCGACTACAGCGTGGCGCTGGGGGAAAAAAACCGTCCTCGAAAGGAGATCGGAACTGGAGTTTCTTAAGGACGAAAAAACAGGGCAGTGGAGAGTCTATACGAGGACATGGGAGTCTCTGGATGGCGTAACGCCGCGCAGTCTTTTGGTGGAAAAAGAACATGGCCGAAATCGCGATGGCACTCAAGAGCTCAGTAATTTGCTAGGCCCAAAGATTTTTAGCAATCCGAAGCCGACAAAACTGCTAACTCACTTGATAAAGATAGGGGCATCCGCGGAGGATTCGATTGTTCTTGATTTTTTTGCAGGGTCAGGGTCGTTGGCTCATGCGGTGATGCTTGCTAATGCGGAGGATGGAGTTTCGAGGAGAGTAATTTGTATTCAAATTCCTGCGGTCACGGAGCGGGATGATTATGTAACCATCGCCGAAATTTGCAAGGAGCGAATTCGCAGGGCAGGAAAAGAGAGCCTTAGTGGAAAGTGTCGCGAGAGCTGGAACAAAGACATTGGTTTCCGCGTACTGAAAATCGACACCTCGAACATGTCCGACGTGTACTACGCACCCGATGCTCTGGACAAGACCAACCTCGACCTGTTCGTCGACAACATCAAACCCGACCGCACGCCGGAAGACCTGCTGTTCCAGGTGATGCTGGACTGGGGCGTCGACCTTGCCCTGCCCATCGAGAAGAGGACCATCCAGGGCAAGGATGTGTTTTTCGTGGATGGTGACGCGCTCGCCGCCTGCTTCGACGCGCACGGCGGCATCGACGAAGCCTTCGTCAAGGAACTGGCCACGCACAAGCCGCTGCGCGTGGTGTTCCGCGATGCCGGGTTTAAGGACAGCGCCGTCAAGATCAACGTAGAGCAGATCTTCAAGCTGTTGTCGCCATCCACCGAAGTGAAGAGTATCTGAGGGGGCGGCAATGAAACTGAAGTTCAAGACGCAGGCCTACCAGACGGCGGCAGTGCAGGCGGTAGTGGACTGCTTCAAGGGGCAGGTTCCACATCACGGCGGTATTCGCTACCGGCTCGATCCCGGCAGCCAGAAAGCAGCCCCAGAGAGCCCGCAAGCGGCGCTCGCGCTGGAGGCCGCTTCGCCTGAAGCTGCTGCGGAAAAGGAAGCCGCGTTTCGCAACGCCGACTTCACGCTGTCGGAAACAGCGCTGCTGGACAACATCCAGGCCGTCCAGCGGAGTCAGAACCTGCCGTTGTCGGATACGCTGGTCAGGACCAAAGTGGCTAAGGTCAATCTCGACATCGAGATGGAGACCGGCACTGGCAAGACTTACTGCTACATCAAGACCATCTTCGAGTTGAACAAGCTGTACGGATGGAGCAAGTTCATCATCGTGGTGCCCAGCATCGCCATCCGCGAGGGCGTGGCCAAGTCGCTGGAGATCACGGCCGAGCATTTCCTGGAGACGTACCACAAGAAGGCGCGCTTCTTTATCTACAACTCCAAGCAACTGCACCACCTGGAGAGCTTCTCGTCGGACGCGGGCATCAACGTGATGGTGATCAACGTGCAGGCTTTCGCTTCGCGCGGGGCGGAAAACCGCCGTATCTACGACGTGCTGGACGACTTCCAGTCCCGCAAACCAATCGACGTGATCAGCGCCAACCGTCCGATCATGATTTTGGATGAGCCGCAGAAGATGGAAGGTGTGGCGGCGCTGAAATCGCTGGAGACGTTCAAGGCACTGATGGTGCTGCGCTACTCGGCCACCCACAAGACTACCCACAATAAGATTCACCGCCTCGATGCGCTGGACGCCTACAACCAGAAGCTGGTGAAGAAAATTGCCGTGCGCGGCATCGCGGTGAAGGGACTGGCGGGCACGGCGGGCTATCTGTACCTGCAATCCATCGAAATTTCGAGCAAGAAGCCGCCCGAGGCGCGCGTGGAGTTGGAGCACAAGCTCGCCAATGGCGACATCAAGCGCGTGCTGCGCAAGCTCGGCAAGGGCGACAACCTGTTCGATCTGTCGGGCGGGTTGGATCAGTACCGCAATTACGTGGTGACGGACATCAACGCCAACACCGACACCCTGAGCTTTGCCAATGGCGTGGAGCTGACGGTCGGCGACGCCACCGGCGACGTGACCGAGGCCGCGCTGCGCCGCATCCAGATTCGTGAGGCCATCAAGGCGCACTTCGACAAGGAGCAGGCGCTGTTCCAACAGGGCGTAAAGGTGCTGACCCTGTTCTTCATCGACGAGGTGGCCAAGTACCGCGACTACACGCAGGCGGACGAAAAGGGTGAATACGCCCGAATCTTTGAAGAGGAGTACACGCAGTACCTGAACGAGGCGCTCGATCTGGACGAGACGGCCTACGTCAAGTATCTGAAGGGCATCCCGGTCGACAAGACCCATAGCGGCTACTTTTCCATCGACAAGAAAACCAAGCGGCTTGCTGATCCGACGGTTGCCGCGCGCGGCGAGAACGCCGGGCTTTCAGATGATGTGGATGCCTACGATCTGATCTTGAAGGACAAGGAGCGCTTGCTGTCGCTCACCGAGCCGGTACGCTTCATTTTTTCGCACTCTGCCCTGCGCGAAGGCTGGGACAACCCGAACGTGTTCGTCATCTGCGCGCTCAAACACAGCGACAACACCATCTCCCGGCGCCAGGAGGTGGGACGTGGCTTGCGGCTGTCCGTCAACCAGACAGGCGACCGGATGGATCATCCGGCTACCGTTCACGAAGTGAACGTGCTGACCGTGGTCGCCAGTGAGAGCTACAAGGACTTCGTTGCCGCGCTGCAGAAGGACATCAGCGAGTCGCTGTCGGAACGGCCGCGCGTGGCGGACAAGGCATTCTTTACTGGCAAGATGGTGACCACAGCCACGGGCTCAGTGACCGTCACAGAAGATCAAGCGACCGACATCGAGTTCTACCTGATTCAGAACGGCTACGTCGACAAAAAGCGCAACATCACCGAGAAATACCATCAGGCCAAGAAAGACGGCACGCTGGCTGCGCTGCCGGATGAACTCGCTCCCTTAGGCGGCCAAGTGTTCACGCTTGTGGATAGCGTCTTCAGCGAAAGCCAATTGCCCGACATCGGAGACGACCGCAAACCCAAGAAGAACCCGCTCAACGCCAACTTCGACAAGCAGGAGTTCAAGGCGCTGTGGCACCGCATCAACCGCAAGGCGGCCTACAGTGTCGATTTCGACTCGGACGAGCTGGTGCAAAAGGCGGTCAAGGAGCTGGACGCAGCCCTGCGCGTGACACCGCTGCAATACACCATCCAGGCAGGTGAACAGATCGACCAGGTGACTGGCGAGGCGCTAAAGCGTGGAGATGGTTTCAAAGTTTCCGAGACAAAGACCGAATACAACAAGCAGTCGATTCATTCAGCGGTCAAGTACGACCTGATCGGCAAGCTGGCCGAAGGTACTCAATTGACTCGCCGCACGGTGGCGGAAATCCTCAAAGGTATTAACGTCGCGGTTTTTGCACAGTTCAAGACCAACCCGGAAAGTTTCATCGCCGAGGCCACGCGACTCATCAACGAACAGAAGGCCACGGTCATCATCGAACACCTGGCCTACGACCCAGTTGAGGACAAGTTCGACCTCGACATCTTCACCGCCGGGCAGACCAAGCAGGACTTCAGCAAGGCCGGCAACAAGCTCCAGCGACACATCTACGACTATGTGCTGACGGATTCGAAGGTAGAGCGAGAGTTCGTGAAAGAGCTGGACACAGCAAATGAAGTGGTGGTCTATGCCAAGTTGCCACGCGGTTTCCTCATTCCCACGCCCGTGGGTGACTACAACCCAGACTGGGCGATCAGCTTCAAGGAAGGCGCTGTCAAGCACATCTATTTCGTGGCGGAAACCAAGGGGTCCATGTCCTCGATGGACCTGCGTGAGATCGAAAAGACCAAGATCAAGTGCGCCCGCAAGTTCTTCGACGAGATGAACCGCCGCTACGCCCCGGAGAACGTCAAGTACGATGTGGTGGACAGTTTCGGCAAGCTGATGGAGGTGGTGAAGTAGCGGGCGCCAAGCTGTTTATCTTCCGAGATAAACAGCCGTAACTTGCAGCCGTTCGTGCCCAAGCTCTCGGCTGATGATTTGTCGTGCTGCGGTATCCTGGGTTCGCTGTGTATCGCTCAGCGTCCTGACGGGTGGCCCTCCCGCTGCGGGTGCAGGCCACCCCGTCAGAGTCTCATAGCGGCTTTGCGCGTACTGATGACGAAGGCCATGCGTATGGCTGAGGCCCGCCGCCTTGCACTGTCCATCGTAGACATGCCGTTGCTGGATGTAGGTCTTGTGTGGCGGGATCAATGACCCGGTAGCCGCCTGACGGTGCGCTGCCTGGAGCACGTCGCGTTGCTCTACTGTGGTGATGGGCACCGTTCGCTCCCGGCCGCCCTTCGTCCACGATCTCTTGAGGGCGATGTGATCACCCCGATCCGCATAGCAGGGCTGGAACTTGATCGCTTCCTCCCGACGCAATCCGAAGGCGGCCTGTAACTGAAGGCTCATGCGCACGTGGACATCGGTGACCTGCTCAAGACCTGTGCCCAATTCGCGGGCCTTGCTGATGTTGGTCACATAGCGGCGCTCGGCCACGCCGAGTTGCGTGTTGTCCGCTGGCAGGATGCCGGCCTTACCGATCTTCTCGGCCCACCAGCGCAGATGAGAGAGCCGATTCTTGATGGTGCCCGACGACAAACCTTCGCCCTGCCAGCGATCCAGCAGCGTCTGGACGTGCTTGCCCTTGAGCGACGATGCCTTCATCTGCCGGAAACCGGTCTCGCGTAGTTGCCGCGCAGCCAGCGAGAGAGAACGCATCCGGTCAGCCTGTGTGTTGTGGCTGCCGTCACGGTTGCGCTGGCAAAGCTGCCGCAGGGTATAGGTCAAGTCGTCCATCTTCCGGCCTCCAAGCAAAGCGCTGTACTGCGTTGTCCTGAAACTCAATGGTTAGTGTTGGTGCCAACTCGCAAAGGCGAGATCCCGTGAGGGCAAGGGCATGGTGTTCAGGAGACACCAGAGCCTCGAATGAGGCGTCCGTCTTGCTTCCTGCTGGAAGCCCGGACGGAGGTACTACAAGACGAAAGTGATGTGAACGTGTACGAGTCCTCCTATGAAGTGAGTGGTATGAGAAATGCAGCGGGAGCCCTGTGCGTTGCACAGAGGAAATTGCCGCAAAGGACAGCGCGCCAGGCGGCGCAGTAGGGATGAGATCAAACAGACGAAGAAGGCTCCGCCCTGGGTAGGGCCGGTATGCGGTCGGAGCCTGGGAATACCTGGGGGTGGCTCTACCCTTTCGGGCCAGCGCTTGCAGGAACCTGCGCTGTTGGGCTTGCCGATGTACGAAGCCCATCGGTCTTGGCGACTGCCCGGTCAGTGTAGGGCGGCCATCATCATGTCTGCCGCACGCAATAGGATTCGGCCTTCGCCCGCATTGTTGCTGGCGTGGGCGGGGTCGTCACTGCGGCGTGCAGTGACGACCCGTTTCGCGGCAGCATTTGCTACGCAGGTTGCGGCTGCCATCCCCTGGCCTGCATTGCCTGCGCAGCAATGTCCCCAGCGTTCGTCGAGGCGTTCAGCATCTTGCGGATGTTGGCGATGTGCGCCAGGGCGGTTTCACGCGATGCCGGTTGCGCAGTTGGTTCTGGGCGGGCTTCGGTGTGCGGCGGAGTTGTAAGCCGGTTCGCGACAGACGTCTCTTTGCGACCTGCCCACAGGCGGAACTCGCCAGCAAAGACGCGCTTCACCAAGGCGAAGAAGTAGGCCACGACATTGCGCACGGTGCCGCTCTGGCTGCGTGCCTGCAACTCGTCGAGTACTTCCTGGCGATGCTGCGGCGGCAGCCGCCGCAAGGCGGCCTGCACGTCCTTTTGCTGATCTGCTTGGGCATTGCTCAGGCAAGGCGGCAAGCTCACCGACTGCGATGCCGGATCGTCGTCGCCTTCGCGCGCGCAGTACGTACGTTCTTTTTTATACATATACGTCTTATACGTACTGCCCTGCTCAGCCGTCATGTGGCGAGCGTGTCCGGTCTGTTGCGAAACAAGCGTGCTGCCAGCGGAATCGTCGGACAATGGCAGTGGGTCGGCTGCCTCGCTCGCCTGCGACGGCGGCGTGGGGGGCAAATCATCGTCATCGTGGCGCTGATCGTGGGCCGCAATGGGAGCAGCTTCAGGTGCCTGTGCCAGCGTTGCCTGAATGTGGACAGCTACCCGATCCACCTGGTTGTTTTCGTGGCCGATAGACCCTTGCAGAAGCGCGGACAGACTGGCATCGAGCGCGCAGGCCTGCTCGAAGTGCAGGGCGCTTTCGTGAACCTGATACATCTCGCTGAGTACATGGCCGGTCAGAGGATCGCGGTGCTGGCCCACCAGACTGATCCACCCCGTCAGCCGAAGCACGACGAGAACGCGCCGGGCCGTCTCGTACCCGGCCCGCTGCCCCAGCGGGGTGGAGGTGAGATAGCGGCGCAACTGCCCAAGGTTCGCCAGCGGGCTGAAGCCCTCGGCAGAGCGCAGCATGCGCAGCACCTGCCAGCCATTGCGCTCCAGCGGCGTGAGGCGAGCATCGAGCATGAGCGAGGCGGGCGTGCTGAACAGGGCGTCTTGCCCCAGCGGATTGTGGCGGGTGTGGTGGTCTGCCATGAGAGTTCTCCAGGGTCTGGGCCACAGCGGCCCGTTCCCCTGCATCTCATCGCGTACCGTTCCAAGCGTCAGCCAACAATGCGGTCTGCGCCACAACCGTTTTATCAGGCAGGCGCAGCGCTGGCACCCGCATCCAGACTGATCTATCATCCCGATACCCCCTTGGGGGTACAACTGGGGGTACTTCCAGCGATTCCCACAAAGGCCGCAGCCTGATTTCCCCGCGAAACCTAGCATTCACGGCCCTTTGCCGACCGATCAATGTTTAAACGTGTGATCAACGTCTGACCCGCACTTCGGCTGGCAGCGCCCGCTTGACGGGCACAAAGGCCCAGGAAAGTCCGCGGTGCCTGGTGTGCATGCGTGGGGAGCCAGCACCCGCGCTGCCGCACTTGCTGAAGCTGTGGCGCGCCGTGCATCCCCTCGCGTGACCCCCGGCGGCGGGTGCGAGTGGCGCGCCCGTATGCCGTGCGATCAGGGATGCAGCCAGCGTACCCAGTCGCCCGGCACCAGGTACAGCAGGCCGGCCGTCATGCTGGCATAGCGGAAGAACTTGCCAATCGCCATGTAGACCAGGCAGGGCCAGAACGGCATGCGCAGCCAGCCGGCCACGGCGCACAGCGGGTCGCCCACCACGGGCAGCCAGCTCAGCAGGCAGGTCTTGGGCCCCCAGCGGCGCAGCCACACGCGGGCGCGCCGTTCGGTGCGGCTCAGTTCGCGGGCGGGCTTGGCGGGGGGCTGCGCATGGCCCGCATGGCGGTGCCGGCGCGCGGCGTCCCAGGCGCGGTGCGCGCCCAGGCCCATCCACCAGCTGACCGCACCGCCCAGCGTGTTGCCGGCCGTGGCCACCAGGATCGCGGGCCAGAGCAGTTCGGGGTTCAGCTTGACCAGGCCGAACACCGCCGGCTCCGAGCCCACGGGCAGCAGCGTGGCGGAGATGAAGGCCACGATGAACACCGTGCTCAGGCCGAATTGGGGCAGAGCCAGCAGGTCCAGCAGTTGGTGCATCCAGATTTCCATAGCAGGGCTGCAAGTGTAGGGGCAGCGGTGCGCTGGCTGCGTCGCCACCCGCGGGCGCAACATGCGCAATCGCAGTGCTGGCTTTTCGGTTGCTGAAATTTTGGGCAGGTAGAATCCGCCCCTTCGCCCACACCCCCAGCCCGCCCCTACCGTCCATGCAGATCGGCCCCATTCCCTTGGCCAACCGCCTGTTCGTCGCCCCCATGGCGGGCGTGACGGACCGGCCGTTTCGCCAGCTGTGCAAGCGGCTGGGCGCGGGCTATGCGGTGAGTGAGATGGTGACCTCGCGCAAGGACCTGTGGAACAGCCTCAAGACCAGCCGCCGCGCCAACCACGAGGGCGAGCCCGGTCCGATCGCGGTGCAGATCGCCGGCACCGACGCGGCCATGATGGCCGAGGCCGCGCTCTACAACATCGACCGCGGCGCACAGATCATCGACATCAACATGGGATGCCCCGCCAAGAAGGTCTGCAACAAGTGGGCGGGCTCCGCCCTGATGCAGAACGAGGCGCTGGCCGTGGAGATCGCCCAGGCCGTGGTGGCCGCCTGCGCACCGCGCGGCGTGCCCGTCACACTGAAGATGCGCACCGGCTGGTGCCAGCAGCACAAGAACGCCGTGGTGCTGGCGCGCCGCTTCGAGGACGTGGGCATCCAGATGCTGACCGTGCACGGCCGCACGCGCGAGCAGGGGTACAAGGGCCAGGCGGAGTACGACACCATCGCTGCCGTGAAGGCCGCCGTGCGCGTGCCCGTGGTGGCCAATGGCGACATCACGTCGCCCGAGAAAGCCCGGGCGGTGCTGGCCGCCACAGGCGCCGACGCGGTCATGATCGGGCGCGCGGCCCAGGGCCGGCCGTGGATCTTCCGCGAGATCGGCCACTACCTCGCCACTGGCGAGCACCTCGCGCCGCCGCTGGTGGCCGAGGTGCGCCGCCTGCTGCTGGAGCACCTGCAGGACCACTACGGCCTGTACGGCGAGGCCAGCGGCGTGCGCAGCGCGCGCAAGCACATCGCCTGGTATGTGCGCGCGCTGCCGGGCGGCGAGGCACTGCGACAACACATCAACACCATCGAGGACTGCGCGGCGCAGTGGCAGGCGGTGGCCGATTTCTTCAGCGCGCTGGGCGCGCAGATGGACCGGCTGCCGTCCGCACACGACGGCGCCGACGCGGTCCCGCCCGTGAGGGAAACAGAGCATGAGCCGGAACAACATTGAACAATGCGTGCGCGAGAGCCTGCAGGGCTACTTTCGCGACCTGGGCGGCGAGACGCCCGACGGCGTGTACGACATGGTCGTGCGCCTGGTGGAAAAGCCGCTGCTGGAGGTGGTGATGAGCCACGCCGACAACAACCAGTCCCGCGCCGCCGAATGGCTGGGGCTGAACCGCAACACGCTGCGCAAGAAGCTGGTGGAGCACAAGCTGCTTTGACGTTGCTTCTAAAAGAATAGCTGGTGGCGCTTGTCCATCAAGCGCTACAGCCCGATTTCATCAAAACCATCACGAGTCCCCCATGAACGCACTCCTTTCCGTCTCCGACAAGACCGGCATCGTCGAATTTGCCCAGGCGCTGCATGCGCTGGGCATCCGCCTGCTGTCCACCGGCGGCACCGCCAAGCTGCTGGCCGAGAGCGGCCTGCCCGTCACCGAGGTGGCCGAGGTCACGCAGTTCCCCGAGATGCTGGACGGCCGCGTGAAGACGCTGCACCCCAAGGTGCATGGCGGCCTGCTGGCGCGCCGCGAGCTGCCTGCGCACATGGCGGCGCTGAAGGAGCACGGCATCGACACCATCGACCTGCTGGTGGTCAACCTGTACCCGTTCGAGGCCACGGTGGCCAACGCCGGCTGCACGCTGGCCGACGCCATCGAGAACATCGACATCGGCGGCCCCGCCATGGTGCGCAGCGCCGCCAAGAACTGGAAGGACGTGGGCGTGGTCACCTCGGCCGACCAGTACGACGCGGTGCTGGGCGAGTTGAAGGCCGCGGGCAAGCTGTCCGACAAGCTGCGCTTCGCGCTGTCGGTGGCGGCGTTCAACCGCATCGCGCAGTACGACGGCGCCATCAGCGACTACCTGTCGTCCATCCAGTTCGACGAGGCCAAGCTGTCCGAGAGCTACGTGCCCGAACGCGCGCTGTTTCCCGGCCAGAGCAACGGCATCTTCACCAAGATCCAGGACCTGCGCTACGGCGAGAACAGCCACCAGCAGGCCGCGCTGTACCGCGACCTGCACCCCGCGCCCGGCTCCATCGTCACCGGCGTGCAGCTGCAGGGCAAGGAACTCTCATACAACAACATCGCCGACGCCGACGCGGCCTGGGAATGCGTCAAGAGCTTCAAGCTGCCGGCCTGCGTGATCGTCAAGCATGCCAACCCCTGCGGCGTGGCCGTGGGCACGAGCGCGCTGGAGGCCTACAGCAAGGCCTTCCAGACCGACCCGACGAGCGCCTTCGGCGGCATCATCGCGCTGAACCGCCCCGTGGACGGCGCGGCCGCGCAGCAGATCGCCAAGCAGTTCGTCGAAGTGCTGATGGCGCCCGACTTCACGCCCGAGGCGCTGGAGGTGTTCAAGGCCAAGGCCAACGTGCGCCTGATGAAGATCGCGTTGCCTGCCTCCGGCGGTGCCACGGCGTGGGAGCAGGGCCGCAACCTGATGGACGCCAAGCGCGTGGGCTCGGGCCTGCTGCTGCAGACGGCCGACAACCATGAGCTGCAACTGCCCGATGTGAAGGTGGTGACCCTCAAGCAGCCCACGCAGGAAGAGATGCAGGACCTGCTGTTCGCCTGGAAGGTGGCCAAGTACGTCAAGAGCAACGCCATTGTGTTCGTGAAGGGCGGCATGACCATGGGCGTGGGTGCGGGCCAGATGAGCCGGCTGGACTCGGCGCGCATCGCCAGCATCAAGGCGCAGGCCGCGGGCCTGTCCCTGCAGAACACCGTGGTGGCCAGCGACGCCTTCTTCCCGTTCCGCGATGGGCTGGACGTGGTGGTCGACGCGGGCGCGACCTGCGTGGCTCAGCCCGGCGGCTCCATGCGCGACCAGGAGGTCATCGACGCGGCCAACGAGCGCGGCGTGGCCATGGTCTTCACGGGCGTGCGCCACTTCCGTCACTGACACGCGCTGACCACGCCGCATGCCGGTGGACCCAGACCCGCTGCACGACGACGACACACCGCCGCCCCGGCCCCGTTGGCTGGGTTGGGCGCTGGTGGTGTTCATGGTGCTGGTGGTGCTGGGCGTGCTCAACGTGGGCTGGCGCATCCTGCAGCCGGGGCCCGCAGCCCAGGCGCTGGATGCCGCGCAGCAGGCGCACCCGGAACGGGCCGCGGGCCGCGCGCTGGTCGAAGCATCGGATTGCCTGCGTTGCCATGGCCTGGAGCGGCACGCCGTAGGCCCGGGCTTTCGCCAGATCGCCGCGCGCTACGCCGGCCGCAGTGATGCGGCCGCGTACCTGGCCGGCAGGATCCGCGAGGGCAGCGTGGGCGTATGGGGCCGCACGCTGATGCCGCGCCATCCCCAGATCACCGAGGCACAGGCCCTGCAGATGGCGCAGTGGCTGTTGGCGCTGCCGCCCGCCGAGGGTGGTGTGCTATTGAATCAATAGCTGTTAGCGCTTATTAGACGGGCGTTAGAGTCAGAAAACGCTGTAAACCACTCGCGTGGACGGCGGCACCGCTTGCGCCGTCCCGCTCACACCTTCAGCAGGCTGCCCGGCGTGCCGGCCTGTACGGCCAAGGTGGTCTCGGCGCTGGTGGTGAACTGGCGGCTGGTGATGGTGTTCACGTACACCCACTGCGCACGGCATTCGGTGGCCGTGGCGGTCACCACCATGTAGCCGCGGCGCGCGGTGTCGCAGTACTTGAGCGGCTCCACCAGCTGCAGCAGCGCCGCCGACAGCGTGGCCGGGTTTTCATTGGGCAGGTATTCCTCGAAGCCGGGCGAGCTCACCGACGAGGTGGCGAACTCCACGCCCACGGGGTTGCCGTTCATGTCGTTCAGCTCGCTGGCCCAGGCATTGTGCGTGTCGCCCGCCAGCACCACCAGGTTCTTGTTCATGGCGCGGGCCATGCCCAGCACCGTCTCGCGGGCGGCCTGGTAGCCGTCCCACGCGTCCAGGTTGTAGGGGATGGAGGGCTGCGCCAGGATGGCTTGCTCCTCGGGCGTGAGCGTGGCGGGCGCCGTGCGCGCCTTGGCGACGATGGCCGCGTAGCGCGACACCGTCACACCGCTGCCGGGCTGCAGCGTTTCCATGAGGATGGGCGCGGGGATGTTCATGCGGCCCATCAGCACCTGCTGGCCCAGTACCTGCCAGGTAGCGCTGGAGGCCGTCATCTGCTGCTGCAGCCATTGCGTCTGCGCGGTGCCCAGCAACTGGCGCGCGGGATTGCCCACGGCCGCGGTGAAGCCCGCTGCGTCGAAGCCGCCGGGCTTGAAGAAGGCGGTGTAGTCGACCTGCGCATCGCGTCCCACCACGCGCGTGTCCAGCATGTGCAGCGCCAGCAGGTTGCCGAAGGCGAAGCTGCGGTAAATGACGTCCGGCTGCGCGTTGCGTGTGGGCATCCACTCGTGGTAGGCCTGCAGCGCCACGGCCTTGCGCGCGGCGAAGCTGCCTTCGGCGGCTTGGTGGTTTTCCGCGCCGTTCATCCAGGTGTCGTTGGCGATCTCGTGGTCGTCCCATACGGCGATCATGGGCGCGGCGGCGTGCAGCGCCTGCAGGTCGGCATCCGTCCGGTACTGGGCATGGCGCGTGCGGTAGTCGGCCAGGCTCAGGATCTCGTTGGCCGGCTGGGACAGTCGGCTCAGCGCCGCCGCGTTGCCCGAGGCGTAGCCGCCCTGGCCGTATTCGTAGAGGTAGTCGCCCAGGTGCACGGTGGCATCCAGGTCGCCGCGCCGGGCGGCATCGGCGTACACGTTGAAGTAGCCGGCCGGGTAGTTGGCGCACGAAAACACGGCCAGCTTCACCTGGGCCACGCTGCCCGTGGGCAGGGTGCGGGTGCGTCCCGTGGGCGAGGTGGCCTCGAAAGCCTTGAAGCGGTAGTGGTAGGCGGTGGCGGGCTTCAGGCCCGTGGCGTCCACCTTGACCGTGTAGTCGCGCGCGGCGCTGGTGCGCACCTCGCCGCGCGCCACGATGCTGGCGAAGGCGGCGTCGCTGGCCACCTCCCACTGCACGGGGATCTCGGCGCTGAAGTCGGCGGGCGGCGTGACGCGCGTCCAGAGCATGACGCGGTCGGCCAGCGGGTCGCCGCTGGCCACGCCGTGCGCGAACTGTACGGCGGGTGCGTCATCGTCGCCGCCGCCACAGGCCGCCAGGGGCAGGGTGCCCAGCGCGGCGGCGCCCAGCGTGATCTGCCGCACGAAACGGCGGCGCCCGCCGTCTGCGGCGGGCGGGGTGCTGGCGTGCGCAGCCTGCAGGAGGTTGGTGAGGGGCTTGGAATCGTCGTGTCGCTGCATGGCGGGCGGGTGAAAGGTGATGAACCCGCCAAGGCTCGCAGCAAGGGATGACGGTTTCATGAACCACCGTCGCGCACGCGTCAGTGCGCCCATCCGCCGGTCACCCGCAGGGATGGATGCGGGCGAGTAAGCACGTTTTATGCCTCCAGCGCTTTCCCATCAAGCGCTGGAAGCTATGAAAACTATAGCTTCTGGAACACGTCGCGCGCCACGGCCACGGTGTCGGCGATGTCCTGCTCGGTGTGGGCGGCACTCACAAAGCCGGCTTCGTAGAGCGCCGGGGCAATGTAGACGCCGCCGTCCAGCAGGCCGTGGAACAGCGTGTTGAAGCGCATGCCGTCGGTGTTGAGCACCTCGGGGTAGTTCTGCGGCAGTTGCGGCAGCAGGAAGAAGCCGAACATGCCGCCCTGGGTGTCGCCGCAGAAAGGCACACCCGCAGCGCTGGCCGCGCCCGCGAGGCCGTCGATCAGGGCGCGGGTGCGAGCGCCCAGGGCGTCGTAGAAACCGGGCTTGGCGATCTCGCGCAGCGTGGCCAGTCCGCAGGCCGTGGCCACCGGGTTGCCCGACAGCGTGCCCGCCTGGTAGACCGGGCCCAGCGGCGCAAGCTGCTCCATCACGGCGCGCGAGCCGCCGAAGGCCGCCAGCGGCATGCCGCCGCCGATGACCTTGCCGAGCACGGTGATGTCCGGCTTGAAGCCCGGGATGGCCTGGGCGTACAGGCTTTGCGCCCCGCCCAGCGCCACGCGAAAGCCGGTCATGACCTCGTCGATGACCAGCAACGCGCCGTGCTGCGTGCACAGCTCGCGCGCGCGGCGCATGAAGGGCACGCTGGCGCGCACGAAGTTCATGTTGCCGGCGATGGGCTCCATGATCACGCAGGCCACGTCGGGGCCGTGCAGCGTGAAGGCCTCCTCCAGTTGGGCCACGTCGTTGTATTCCAGCACCAGGGTGTGCTGCACCACCTCTTGCGGCACGCCGGCGCTGGTGGCGTGGCCGAAGGTGGCCAGGCCCGAGCCGGCCTTGACCAGCAGCGAGTCGGCATGGCCGTGGTAGCAGCCGTTGAACTTGATGATCTTGTTGCGCCGGGTGGCGCCGCGCGCGAGGCGGATGGCGCTCATGCCGGCCTCGGTGCCTGAGCTGACCAGGCGGATCATCTCCATGGACGGCACGTGGCGGATGATTTCCTCGGCCAGCTCCACTTCACGCTCGGTTGGCGCGCCGAAGCTGAAGCCCTCCAGGGCTGCTTTCTGCACGGCCTCCAGCACGGCCGGGTGGCCATGGCCCAGGATCATGGGTCCCCAGGAGCCGATGTAGTCGATGAAGCGCTGGCCGTTGGCGTCCCACATGTAGGCGCCCTGGGCACGCGTGATGAAGCGGGGCGTGCCGCCCACGGCGCGGAAGGCGCGCACCGGCGAATTCACGCCGCCGGGGATGAGCGCCTTGGCGCGTTCGAAAAGGGGGAGATTGAGATCAGTGTTGTGTGTCATGGGGTGGCAAATCGAAGCCCTCCACGACCGCGGAGGGAGATACGTCGTCGTCGGTGTCCTCGTCGTCGGGCTGGGCCCAGAACATGCGGTCGGGCAGCACATGGCCCATGCCGGGGCGGAATCCGTGCTGCAGGCAGCCGTCCAGGTAAGTGAGCGCTTCGCTCGTGGCCTCGCCCAGGTCGCTGCCGGTGGCAATGAGCGCCGCCAGGGTGGCCGACAGGGTGTCGCCCGCTCCGATGAAAGTCACTTCAAAGCGTTCGAAGCGCCCGCTGCCCAGCACCGTCTGCGGTGAGGCGAGCACATTGTCGATATGCCGCTCCGCCGCGGGAATGCCGGTCACCAATAGATAGGGCACGCCTATCTCCGCGACTGCCATGGCCAGGTCGCGTGCCGAGGGTGGGCGCTCACTGCCCCAGTCCGGCAGCAGCCAGCGCCACAGGGTGCTGTGGTTTCCAACCAACACCGATGTCTGCGGCAGCAACAGCTCGCGGAAGGCGTCGTGGTACTGGTCGATCAGGTCGTCCTGCCACCACGACAGGTCCGGCATGAAGGCGATGACGGGCACGTCCGCATAGTCGGCGGCGATCTCGGAGATGGCGCTCAGGTTCTCGGGGCTCCCCACGAAGCCGACCTTGATCGCGTGCAGCGGCATGTCTTCCAGCACGGCACGGGCCTGCTCGGCGACCGTCTCGTCTTCGAAGGCGTAATGGTCGAATATCTCGGCGCTGTCACGCACATAGGTCCCGGTCACCACCGGCGCGACATGCCCTCCGACCGAGGACACCGCCGAAATATCGGCCGCCAATCCTCCCGCGCCGCTGGGGTCGTTTGCATTGAAAACCATCACGCAGATGGTGGGGGCGGTGGATTCGCTGTCATCCGCCGTCAAGCTTTGGCTGTCGGGTGCTGAAGGGGTATTCGATTGCATGGGTGGGTGCCAGCGTAACCGGTGGCACGAAAGCTGCATCCGGCAGTGATGACTAGATACAATCGTTGCATTCTATGTGAAGGCCCCTTAAGCTGTGACGGACCCAAAAACTTGGATGTGTTTGATTTGCGGTTGGATATATGACGAAGCTGCGGGCTGCCCCGAGCACGGCATTGCCCCCAACACCCGCTGGGCAGACGTTCCCATGAACTGGACCTGTCCCGAATGCGGCGCCCGCAAGGAAGACTTCGAGATGGTCGAGATTTGAGGCGCGGCTCCTGCCAGCGTTGTTTTTTCGTTCCTCAGGAGCAGTGAGAAATTGGCTACGACGACGACCGGTCCCACCTTCCGTGTCCTGGTGGTGGACGACAGCAATACCATACGGCGCAGCGCCGAAATTTTCCTCAAGCAGGGAGGGCACGAGGTTTTATTGGCCGACGATGGTTTCGATGCCTTGGCCAAAGTCAATGATTACCAGCCTCAGCTGATTTTCTGCGACATCCTCATGCCCAAGCTGGATGGTTATCAGACCTGCGCCATCATCAAACGCAACGCGCATTTTGCTGATACGCCCGTGGTAATGCTTTCATCCAAGGACGGGGTTTTCGATAAGGCGCGCGGCCGCATGGTCGGTTGCCAGGAATATCTGACCAAACCATTTACCAAAGACCAGTTGCTGCAGGCTGTGCAGCAATTTGGAAATGCCCAATAAGGAGTTTTGTAATGCCGATTCAGAAAGTTTTGGTCGTGGACGACTCGAAGACCGAGTTGATGTTTCTGACCGACTTGCTGCAGAAAAAGGGCATGCAAGTGCGTACCGCCGAGAATGCCGAAGAGGCATTTCGCCGTCTGGCCGAGGAAAAGCCGGACCTGATCCTGATGGACGTGGTCATGCCCGGCCAAAACGGTTTCCAGCTGACCCGTGCCATTACCCGCGATCCGCAGTATGCGGATGTGCCCATCATCATGTGCACGAGCAAGAACCAGGAAACCGATCGCGTGTGGGGCATGCGCCAGGGCGCGCGCGGCTACATCACCAAGCCAGTCGATCCTGCAGAACTGCAGGCCAAGATCGACGCGCTGAACTGAGGCCGGCTGCATACCCATGGCTAACCGCGAAGCCCTGAAAGAGCTACAGACACGACTTGCCGCCCGGCTGCAGGCTGCCAGAGGCGAGGGTGTGTCCGTGTCGTCCTGGTTGGCCGTGGAGTCTGCCGGACGCTATTTCCTTCTTCCCCTTGGACAGTCGGGGGAGATCTTCCCCTGGGGCGGGGTGCAGCCCGTTCCGTATACCCAACCGTGGTTCCTGGGCGTGGCCAACCTGCGTGGCGCGCTCACCGGCGTGGTGGATCTGGCGGGCCTCCTTGGCGCCGCGCAGATGCGCACGGAGCAGGCCTTGGCAGAATCCAGCCTGCTGGCCTTCAATGGTGCGCTGGACGTGAATGCCGCCTTGCTCGTGGACCGGCTGTCCGGCCTGCGGGGAATGGAGGCCTTCGTCGCCTCCGAGCCGCCGGAGGCCGATGCGCCCCCCTATTTCGGCACCACCTATCTTGATGCACAGGGCACGCGTTGGCAGGAATTGAACCTGCACGCTCTTTCCCAGCATCCCGCTTTTCTCAGCATCAGCGCTTGATTATTTCTGTAAGGCAGCACCATGTCCGTCGTCAATCCATTTGGAAAATTGTTTAACCGCAAGCCCGCCGACCCGGATGCTGAGCTGAACCCCACTGACTTGGCGCAGCACCCGGCGGGCGGACTGCTTGCCGATGCGTACCAGACCGATGGCATGGCCAGCGTGCAGGGCGATCCCGGCGGTGCGGCGCAATATCCCGAAGGGGAGTTTGCGGATGAAGACTTGGTCTCGCTGCCTCTGCTGGGCCGCGCAACCACTGCCGTCCACCAGCGCCGCCTGCTGATGCTGCTGGGTGTTGGCTTGGTGGTGCTCGCCTTGATTGCCGGCTGGGTTCTGCAGCAAGCCAACCGCTCGGCGCAGCAGCTGACGGCGACCGGCCAGTCGCTGATGCAGTCGCAGCGGCTTGCAAAGTCCGTGTCGCAGGCCTTGGTGGGCAGCCCCCAGGCCTTCCCCGACGTGGTGGAGAGCTCGGGCGTGCTGGCGCGCAACGTGCGCGCACTCAACGGGGGCGACAACGAACTGGATGTGCAGGCACTGGGTGAGCCTTTCCGCCCCGAACTGGATGCCATCACGCCGTTGGTGGAGCGTGCCGAGCGCAACGCGGGCGTGGTGATGGGTCAGCAAAAGATCCTGACGCAGGTGGGCGACGCTCTGCGTACCATCAACCGCCAGTCCTCGGACCTGCTGGAGATCGCGGAGACGGTCTCGTCCCTGAAGCTTCAGCAAAATGCGCCGGCCTCCGAGATTTCTGCCGCAGGCCAGCTGGTGATGTTGACCCAGCGTATCGGCAAGTCGGCTAACGAGTTCCAAACGACGGAGGGCGTGAGCCCCGAGGCGGTGTTCCTGCTCGGCAAGGACTTGAACTCCTTCAAGGAAATCGCACAGGGCATGCTGGACGGTAGCGCCGACCTCCGCCTGGCTGCCACCCGCGATGCCCAAACCCGCGAGCAACTGGAGTCGCTCATCAAGCTGTATGAGCAGACGCGTACACAAGCCGGCGCCATCCTGGGCAACCTCCAGGGTCTGGTGTCCGCACGTGAGGCGCAGTCGGCCATCCTGGCAGACAGCGAACCGCTGCGCCGTCAACTGGAAGGTCTGCAAAGCAAGCTGTCGGCACAATCGGGCATGGGGGCGGGCCAGTTCGCCGCGCTCGCCGTGGCCGGTATCTTCGTGCTGCTGTGCGGCGTGGGTATTTCGCGCGTGCAGCTGCTGGACAGCCGCAGCCGCCAAGCCACGGCCGAAGCGCAGCAGCGTGATGCCAAGCGCCAGGAACAGGAAGCCAAGCGCATCAACGACGCCAACCAGGCGGCCATTCTGCGACTGATGAACGAACTGCAATCGGTCGCTGAAGGGGACCTGACGCAGGAAGCCACCGTGACGGAGGACATCACGGGCGCCATCGCCGACTCGGTGAACTACACGGTGGAAGAACTGCGCCAACTGGTGGGCAGCGTGCAGAAGACGGCAACCCGGGTGGCGCAGACGACGGCCATGGTGGACAACACCTCCACGGAGCTGCTCGCAGCGTCCACCGAGCAGCTGCGAGAAATCCGTGAAACGGGCCGTTCGGTGCTCGAGATGGCAAGGCGTATTAACGACGTGTCTTCGCAAGCGCAGGAATCCGCCTCGGTGGCCCGCCAGTCGCTGCAGGCCGCCGACCAGGGTCTGCAGGCCGTGCAAAACGCCATCGGCGGCATGAACGCCATCCGCGACCAGATCCAGGATACGTCCAAGCGCATCAAGCGCCTGGGCGAGTCATCCCAGGAGATTGGCGAAATCACCGAGCTGATCTCGGACATTACCGAGCAGACCAACGTGCTGGCTCTGAACGCGGCCATCCAGGCTGCCTCTGCCGGTGAAGCCGGTCGCGGCTTCTCGGTGGTGGCGGAAGAAGTGCAGCGTCTCGCGGAGCGCTCCGCAGACGCCACGCGCCAGATCTCGGCGCTCGTGAAGGCCATTCAGACCGACACCCAGGACGCGGTGGCCGCTATGGAGCGTTCCACCCAGGGCGTGGTGGAAGGAGCGCGTCTGTCGGACAGCGCAGGAACGGCGCTTTCGGAGATCGACCGCGTGTCGCGGCGGCTGGCCGAGCTGATTGAGCAGATCTCATCGTCAGCCTCCCGCGAAGCGGACCTCGCCAACGGCGTGGCAGACAACATCCAGCATATTTTTGCGGTGACGGAGCAGACCGGAGAAGGTACCCGTACGACTGCGCAGCAGGTGCGTGAACTGTCTCACGTGGCCGAGGAACTGCGCCAGTCGGTGGCGCGATTCAAGATTGCCTGACGTCTTCCATTAACGAACTTGCTCCGGATCAGCCGGGGACGAATCCATGTCATCTGTTGACGCCGCAAACGCACAGGGCGCCGATTGGGCCCAGGGCGAGCAGGATCTTGGGCCGCTCGCATGGGTGCTCGATGAACTGCGCAAATCCTTGGATGGTGCCGTCAAGGCCATGCGCCGTTTCGTGCGCGATGCCGAGATAGCGCGGGAGTCCGATCTCGCCTCACTGGACGCGGGGCCCTTGCGCATCGCACGCCAGCAACTCCACCAGGCCAGCGGCGCGCTGGAGATGGTGGGCATGGCGCCTCCGGCCCTGGTGTTGCGCGCCATGGAAACTGCGGTCCAGCGGTTCGTTCATCGGCCGGAGACCTGCAGCGATGATGCAGCGGCCGTCATCGAGCGCGCCAGCTTTGCCTTGATCGAATACCTGGAGCATGTGCTCGCAGGCAAGTCCGTGTCGCCGGTGGCGCTGTTTCCCCAGTACCGCGAGGCGCAGACGCTGGCGGGGGGCGAGCGGGTGCATCCGGCGGACTTGTGGCCCGTGGAGCGGCGTTTCCATGATCCTGACGTGCCGGTTGCCGCTGCGCCGCTGCCCTATGGCTCGGAAGCGCGTGCGCGGCTGGACAGCGCGGTACTGCGGCTGGTGAAGAATGCGGACCCGGGCGCCGCTGCAGACATGCAGACAACCTGCCTGGGCTTCGCCGCGGCGCAGACCGACCGCCAGGCCCGCGCTTTCTGGAAGATCTGTGCAGGCTTTTTCGAGGCGCTGGCGCAGCAGGCACTCAATCCGGACCTGTATGCCAAGCGCGTCGCTTCGCGCGTGCTGATGCAATACGCCACCTTGGCCAAGGGGGACACGGCGATCAGCGACCGTCTGGTGCAGGATCTTCTGTTCTTCTGCGCCCAGGCCGTGGTGCCTGCGACGGCGGAAGCAGCTTCCCGCATGCCGGTGCTGACGGCCGTGCGGCGCGCGTTTGATTTGAATCGCTACCAGCCGGTGGACTATGACCAGCCGCGCTTCGGTCTTTTCGACCCTGCCATTCTTGCGCAGGCGCGCAAGCGCATTGCCGCGGCCACGGAAACCTGGTCCGCACTTGCGGGTGGAGACCGCAACAAGCTCAAACCGGCAGCGGACCAGTTCAGCCTGGTGTGCGATTCATTGCGCAAACTGCACCCGGACAGCGAAAGCCTGGCACTGGCCCTGACGCGTGCCCTGGAGGCCACCACACGGTCGGGCGAGCCTCCTTCGGCAGCGCTGGCCATGGAAGTGGCCACCTCTGTGCTGTATCTGCAAGCGTCCTTCGAGGAACTGGATGCCGCCCAGCAGTACATGGCGGAGCGAGCTGCGCGGCTGTCCGAGCGACTGGACAGCGTGGTTGCCGGCGGGGAATCGCAGCCTCTTGAACCCTGGATGGAAGAGCTGTATCGCCGCGTCAGTGACCACCAGACCATGGGTAGCGTGGTCGGTGAACTGCGTGCGACTCTGGCAGAGGCAGAGAAGTCCATGGACCAGTTCTTCCGCAGCCCGGAAGACATGAGCCTGCTTGCCTCCGTGCCTGGCAGCCTGCAGCAGATGCGCGGCGTGCTGTCCGTGCTGGGACTGGATCAGGCCTCCTTGGCCGTGGTGCGCATGCGCGACACGGTCGAGCGCATGCTGACCAACGACCTGCCCGAGGAAGAGCGCCCGCAGGTTTTCGAGAAACTGGGCAACAGCCTGGGAGCGCTGGGCTTTCTCATCGACATGCTGAGCTACCAGCGTGCCATGGCGCGCAAGCTCTTCGTTTACGACGAAGAGCTGGGCGAGTTGCGTGTCCTCATGGGGCGGGCGCGTGCGCAACTGCCTCATCCGGGCGCGCATGATCAGGAAGCGCCTGCCGTACCCGCGTTGGAGCTCCCATTCCCCGACGCACCCGAACCCGCGGCTGCGGCTGTGGTCGAGAGCGCCACGCCGTCTGCACTGGCGGACATTGATTTTTCGCTGCTTGACGTGGACGCGGCGACGTCGGAAGGCGCCGTTTCGGCGGTGGCCGCTCCGGAAGAGCCCGCGCTTCCAGTGGTTCCTTCGAGCAAAGCCGCTGCCGCAGCCCTGCCGGAGGACGATGGCGAGGATGAACTGCTCGACATCTTCCTGGAAGAGGCGCGCGAAGTTGTCGCTACCGGCTTGTCGGCCATTGACGCGCTGCGTGCTGCACCGGGTGACCTGAGCGAGCAGACCACGCTGCGGCGGGCCTTCCATACCCTCAAGGGTAGCTCGCGCATGGTGGGGCTGAACGAATTTGGTGAAGCCGCGTGGTCCATGGAGCAGACGCTCAATGCCTGGCTGGCCGAGCAAAAACCCATCAAGGAAGCGCTGCTGCAACTCTCCTCCGAGGCGTTGGGCGCCTTCGGTCGATGGGCCGATGACATCGCAGCAGGAGCTGCGGACCCGTGGAAGGCCGAAGCCTTCCGGGTTGCGGCGGATGCGATGCGCACGGATGGCACGCTGCTGCCACTGGGCGTGCCCTCCTCCGATTCCGCGGACACCACTGCGGCCGTGGCGCCGCAAGTGCCCGCAGAACCGCTGTTGCCTGACGAGCCCGTGTTGTCGGTGCCAGATCTTCCTGAGCCCGCGGCCGAACCACAAGCATTTGCCATTGAACCGCCTGCACCGCTCGAAGCTGTTGACGCCCACGCCAACGCTGCCGCGCTGGAGTTTGATCTGGTGCTGCCGGATGTCGACGTGCCGTCTCAGGACGCGACGGCGGGCCATGAGGAAGTGGGCGGCGACTTTGTCGACACCTTCATCGATGCGGATGAGGCCGACCAGGCCGTGTTGCCGGTGGAGGGGGTGCCCGCAGCTCCCGAGACGGCGACGGAGGAGGTGGATTTCTCCCTGTTCGAGGCTGCGCTGCAAGCCACCGATGCGCCAGCACAGGAGGTCGGCGAACCCGCTTCAACAGTAGCGGCTGACACGGTGGCGGAGCCGGCGGATAACGCATCCGCGGTGCGGCAGGACGAGACATTCTTTATCGGCACGGATGGCGTCCAACCCGAGTTCATCCTGGACGAGGAGCCAGCGGCGGACGTACCGTCTGCGCAAGCCGCCGAAACCGCGGCTGGGACGGACGGTCCGGTGGAGGAAGCGGTCGACGAAGCGGTCAAGGTCATCGAGCACCTGCGCATCGGCATACCGCTGTACAACGTGTACCTCAACGAGGCCGACGAATGGTCGCGCCGCCTTGTGACTGCGTTGCAGGAATGGTCGCTGGAATTGCACCAGCCGCTGCCGGACAGCGCGGTGGCGTTGGCGCACTCGCTGGCAGGCAGCTCTGCCACTGTCGGGTTCTTGGCACTGTCCAATCTTGCGCGTACCCTGGAACATACGCTGCAGCATGTTCAACTGCTGCAGCAGGGTCTCCCCGAGCATGCGCAGGCATTCAACGCCGCTGCCGAGGACATCCGGAGGCTGCTGCACCAATTCGCCGCAGGCTTCCTGAAGGAGCCCAGCGCCTCGGTGCTGGAACAGCTCAACGAGATCCTGCAGACCGAAGTGATCAGCGGCATGGTGTCGCTGGAAGACCGTGCTTTCGCCGAGGCAGAGGCACAGGCATTTGAGACGCCGGAGCCGGCGCCGGCAACGCCTCAGGGCACCGCGCATGCGACGGCCGTCGACGAGCCGACTGCCCCATCGCCCGTGGTGGCGCCTACGCTCCCCGTAGGCCGCGATCGCGTGATGGGCGATACTGTCGCGCCTGCCGTGTCGACCACCGTCGATATCGATGACGACATCGATGCGATGGACAACATCGACCCCGATCTGTTCCCCATTTTCGAGGAAGAAGCGGTTGAACTGCTGCCCACGCTGGGTGGGGCGTTGCGCCAGTGGTCGTCCCGGCCGGAGAACCTGGGCGCACGCAGCGAACTGCTGCGCGCCCTGCACACCCTCAAGGGCAGTGCGCGCCTGGCAGGCGCGATGCGGCTTGGCGAAATGGCGCACCGCATGGAAACGGCCGTGGAGCAGATCGACACGGAAACCGTGGCGGCCGCAGACATTGAGCCCTTGCTGGTCAACTTCGACGCATTGCAGGCGAGTTTCGACGCGCTGCGCGCAACTGGAGCGGAGCCGGCGGTACCGGCCGCTGAGCATGGACAGGACGCACAGGTGGTCCAATCCGCTCCCGCGCCAGGGCTTTCCCAGCCGCTCGCTCCGCCCGTTGCGTTGCGTGCGCCGTTGGGTGCAGCCCCTGCGCCGGCCCCCCTGCGTGCGGCAGGTGGGCATTCCGTGCGCGTGCGTTCGCAACTGCTCGACCGGCTGGTGAACCAGGCGGGCGAAGTGATGATCGCGCGTTCGCGGCTGGACGTGCGCATGTCGCAACTGCGCAGTTCGCTGACCGATTTGTCGGGCAACCTGGAGCGCCTGCGCCAGCAGTTGCGTGACATCGAGGTACAGGCGGAATCGCAGATGCAGTCCCGCTTGGCACTGTCCAAGGACATGGCGGCGGGCTTCGACCCGCTGGAATTCGACCGCTTCACCCGCGTTCAGGAACTGACACGCATGATGGCGGAGTCGGTCAACGACGTGGCCACCGTGCAGCGCAACATGCAGCGTGCGATGGAAGACGCCGAAGACGATCTGATCGCCCAGGGCCGCCAGGCACGTGAGTTGCAACGCGATCTGCTGCGCACGCGCATGGTGGAGTTCGAGGGCATCTCGGAACGCCTCTATGCGGTGGTGCGCCAGGCATCCAAGGAAACCGGCAAGCAGATCAAGCTGGACATTTCGGGTGGTTCCATCGAGATGGACCGCGGCGTGCTGGACCGCATGACCCCTGCGTTCGAGCACCTGCTGCGCAACTGCGTGGGGCACGGCATCGAGGAACCCGAGACGCGCGCTGCTGCCGGCAAGGCTCCTGTGGGTTCGATCTCCATCGACTTGCGGCACGAGGGCAACGACGTGTCGGTGGCGTTCCGCGACGACGGGGCAGGCCTGAACATCGCCCGCATCCGGGACAAGGCCGTGGCGCAAGGGTTGATTGCCCCCGATGCGCAGCTGAGCGATGGCGAGGCGGCCAACCTGATCTTCATGCCGGGCTTCTCCACGGCGTCGGAGATCACGGGCCTTTCCGGCCGTGGTATCGGCATGGACGTGGTGCGCTCGGAGGTGAATGCCCTGGGTGGCCGCATCGAGACCTCCACCGAGGCGGGCAAGGGAACGTCCTTCCGCATGGTGCTGCCGCTCACGACAGCGGTGACCCAGGTGGTGATGCTGCGCGCGGGCAACCTGACCATCGGCGTGCCAGCCAACCTGGTGGAGATCGTGCGCCGTAGTTCCGGCACGGAGCTCGACGCTGCCTACGCCAGCCATACCTTCTCGGATGGCCTGGAGGATCTGCCCTTCTACTGGGCGGGTGCATTGCTCCAGTCGTCCTCGCGCAGCACGGAGGTCACGGGCAAGAGCCGCCCCGTGGTGATCCTGCGCAGCGCGTCGCAGCGCATCGCGATGCACGTGGACGAAGTGCTGGGCAACCAGGAAGTCGTGGTGAAGAACCTGGGGCCGCAGCTGTCGCGTCTGCCAGGCCTCGCGGGCATGTCCGTGCTGGCTTCGGGCACCGTGGTGCTGATCTACAACCCGGTGGCGCTGGCCACGGTGTACGGCGACCAGGTGCGCGCGGCCACGCACGCACCGGCGGTGGACCAAGCCGGCGCGGTGGTGGCTGCCGAGGGCGGCACGCCCGCCGCTTCGCTGCTGGTGCCGGTGCAGCAGGTGCCGTTGATCCTGGTGGTGGACGACTCGATCACCGTGCGCCGCGTCACGCAGCGCCTGCTGCAGCGCGAAGGCTACCGCGTGGCCCTGGCGGCCGACGGCCTGCAGGCGCTGGAGCGCCTGCAGGAAGAGCGCCCCGCGGTCGTGTTGTCCGACATCGAGATGCCGCGCATGGACGGTTTTGATCTCGCGCGCAACATCCGCTCCGATGCTGCGCTGCAGGACCTGCCGATCATCATGATCACTTCGCGCATTGCGCAGAAGCACCGCGACCATGCGATGGAACTCGGCGTGAACCACTACCTGGGCAAGCCCTACTCCGACGAGGAGCTGATGAGCCTGGTGCGCCACTACGCCAGCCTGAACACGGAGGCAGTGACCGCCTGACGGCGACGCAGTCCAGTGTCACCCAGGCCCGGCAGGCTGCACGCCTGCCGGGCCTTGTCTTTTGTGTGCCGGGGGCGATGCCCTCGGATAACGGGCCGATGCGGTGGTTGGCCGTAAAATTGGCGCATGCCTGCCGATACCGCGCCCATGAATCTGACGCACCACTTCCTGATCGCCATGCCGGGCGTGGAAGATGCCTCTTTTTCGCGCAGTGTGGTGTATTTGTGCGAGCACAGCGAGCGCGGCGCGCTGGGGTTGATCATCAACAAACCCACGCCTATCAGCCTGGAAGGGCTGTTCGAGAAGGTGGACCTGTCCCTCGGGCGAGAGGATCTCACGCTGCAGCCGGTGTTCCAGGGCGGCCCGGTGCAGACCGAGCGCGGCTTCGTGCTGCACGAGGCCATGCGCGGCCCGCAAGAGAGCGAGGACGAGTCGCCCTACGCCTCCACGATGACCATCCCCGGCGGGCTGGAAATGACCACTTCCAAGGATGTGCTGGAGGCGCTGGCCCATGGTGCGGGCCCACGGCGCGTCCTCGTGACGCTGGGCTACTCGGCCTGGGGCGAAGGCCAACTGGAGTCCGAGTTGGCCGAAAACAGTTGGCTCACCGTGGGTGCGGACGTGTCGGTCATCTTCGAAACGCCTGTGCAAGAGCGCTATGACCGTGCCCTGGGGTTGCTGGGCCTGCAGTCGTGGATGCTGTCGCCCGAAGCGGGGCATGCATGAGCGGCCAGCCTGCTCCAGCCGTCGTCCCCGCGCATTTCCAATCCTTTCTGGCTTTCGATTACGGGCTCAAGCGCACCGGCGTCGCCGTGGGTACGCGCATGCTGCGCAGCGCCACGCCCCAGGGCACGATCCGCGCGGAGGGCGATGCCCGCTTCGCCCAGGTGGCCGAGCGCATCCGCGAGTGGCAGCCCGATGCCCTGGTGGTGGGCGTGCCGCTGCATCCCGACGGGGCTGCCCATGAGAACACCGCCCGTGCGCTCAAGTTCGCGCGCCAGCTGCGCGGGCGCTTCGGCCTGCCGGTCTTCGAGGTGGACGAGCGCTACAGCACCACCGAGGCCCTTTCTGCGGGCGCGGCTGATGCCGACGCCGCGTCGGCCTGCATCATCCTGGAACAGTTTTTGAGGAACCTGCCATGAGTTCTGCTACGACCCCGCCGGGTGCCACGCGCCCGGGCCATCTCACGCTGGATGCCGAGGCGCTGTACGCCGAGCTGCTGCGCGGCGTGCGCATGCTGCGCGAATCTGACACTTACTTGGCGGGCATCGCCTCGGGCGGCGCTTGGCTGGCCGAGCGTCTGCAAAAGGACCTGGGCTTGCCGGGCCAGGCCGGGGTGCTGTCGTCCGCCATGCACCGCGACGATTTCTCCCAGCGGGGCCTGGCCTCCAGCGCGCAGACCACGCTGCCGTTCGACGTGAATGGCGCGGACATCCTGGTGCTGGACGATGTGCTCTACACCGGCCGCACCATCCGCGCCGTACTCAATGAGCTGTTCGACTACGGCCGCCCGGCGCGCGTGCGCCTGGCGGTGCTGGTGGACCGCGGCGGCCGCGAGCTGCCGGTGGCCGCCGAGTTCGCTGCGGCGCGCGTGGCGCTGCCGCCCACGCAATCGCTGGCACTGGCCCGCAGCGAGGCCGGCGCTTTCCATTTCGACGTCAAAGAGGTCTGACGGTGCTGTACAAGCGCAACCCCCAACTCAACAAGAACGGCGAGCTGATCCACCTGCTGTCGATCGAGGGCCTGCCCAAGGACATCGTCACGCACATCCTGGATACGGCCACCAACTTCGTCAGCGTCCAGGAGCGCGAGGTCAAGAAGGTGCCGCTGCTGCGCGGCAAGAGCGTGTTCAACCTGTTCTTCGAGAACAGCACGCGCACGCGCACCACTTTCGAGATCGCGGCCAAGCGCCTGTCGGCCGACGTGTTCAATCTGGATATCGCGCGCAGCTCCACCGCCAAGGGCGAGACGCTGCTGGACACCATCGACAACCTGAGCGCCATGGCGGCGGACATCTTCGTCGTGCGCCACAGTGAATCGGGCGCGCCCTACCTGATCGCACAGCATGTGGCACCGCACGTGCACGTGGTGAACGCCGGGGACGGCCGGCACTCGCACCCCACGCAGGGGCTGCTGGACATGTACACCATCCGCCACTACAAGAAGGACTTCTCCAACCTCACCGTGGCCATCGTGGGCGACGTGCTGCATTCGCGCGTGGCGCGATCGGACATCCATGCCCTGACCACCCTGGGCGCAGCCGAGGTGCGCGTGGTGGGCCCACGCACGCTGGTGCCTTCCGACATGGCGCAGATGGGCGTGCGGGTGTTCCACAACCTGGAGGAAGGCATCAAAGGCTGCGACGTGGTCATCACGCTGCGCCTGCAGAACGAGCGCATGAGCGGTGCGCTGCTGCCTTCCAGCCAAGAGTACTTCAAGAGCTTCGGACTCACGCCCGAGAAGCTGCGGCTGGCCAAACCCGATGCCATCGTCATGCACCCGGGCCCCATCAACCGCGGCGTGGAGATCGACTCCGCCGTGGTGGACGGTCCGCAGGCCGTGATCCTGCCGCAGGTCACCTTCGGCATCGCGGTGCGCATGGCGGTCATGTCCATCGTGGCAGGGAATGAAGCATGACCTCGCTGAGCCGCTTCGCGCAATCCCCCCCGGGGGACGCCGCGAACGCGGCGGGGCGGCCCTTGCACGGCGGCCCCGACCTGGGTTGTCCCAGTTTCATGGGGTGTGGGTGGCGCACGGCGCCATGGATCACCAGCATGACTCATTTGCTATTGTGTTGATAGCTGCTAGCGCTTGTGGGACGGGCGCTAACGGCCAATTTGGCTTAGAACCATGAAAATCCTCATCCAGAACGGCCGCGTCATCGACCCCGCCAGCGGCCTCGACAAGGTGTGCAACGTGGCGCTGGCCGCGGGCCGCATCATCGCGGTGGACCGCGAGCCCCAGGGTTTCACGCCCACCCGCGTGATCGATGCCAGCGGCTGCCTGGTGCTGCCGGGTCTGGTGGACCTGGCGGCGCGCCTGCGCGAGCCGGGGCATGAGCATGAGGGCATGCTGGAGTCCGAGATGGCGGCGGCCGTCGCGGGTGGCGTGACCAGCCTGGTCTGCCCGCCCGACACCGACCCGGTGCTCGACGAGCCTGGCCTGGTGCAGATGCTCAAGTTCCGCGCCGAGAAGCTGCACCAGGCGCGGCTGTTCCCCTTGGGCGCAGTCACGCGTGGGCTGGCCGGCGAGGTGCTGACCGAGATGGCCGAGCTGACGGAGTCCGGCTGCGTGGGTTTCAGCCAGGCCGAGGTGCCGCTGACCAGCACCCAGGTGCTGCAGCGCGCGCTGCAGTACGCCGCGACCTACGGCTACACCGTCTGGCTGCGCCCGCAGGAACTGCACCTGGGCAAGGGCGTGGCCGCCAGCGGCCCGCTGGCCACACGGTTGGGCCTGTCGGGCGTGCCCGTGGCGGCGGAGACGATCGCTCTGCACACCATCTTCGAGTTGCTCAAAACCACGGGCGCGCGCGTGCACCTGTGCCGCCTGTCCAGCAGCGCGGGTGTGGATCTGGTGCGTCAGGCCAAGGCGGCGGGTCTGCCGGTGAGCTGCGACGTGAGCATCAATTCGCTCATGCTCACCGATGCGGACATCGGCTACTTCGACAGCCGCGCGCGCCTCACGCCGCCGCTGCGCCAGCAGCGCGACCGCGATGCGCTGGCCGCGGCGCTGCTGGATGGCACCATCGACGCGTTGGTGTCCGACCACACGCCGGTGGACGAGGATGCCAAAGCTCTGCCATTTGCCGAGGCCGAGCCCGGCGCGACGGGGCTGGAGTTGCTCCTGTCCGTGGCGCTGAAGTGGTCGCAGGAAGGCGGCGCGCCGCTGCAGCGTGCGCTGGCCGTGGTCACCGCAGAGCCCGCGCGGGTGCTGGGCACGTCGCTGGGCACGCTGCAGGCCAGCGTGGGCCGCATTATCGAAGGCGGGGTGGGCGACCTGTGCGTGCTGGACCCTGCGGCGCATTGGACCGTGCAGGCCGACGCACTGGCCAGCCAGGGCAAGCACACGCCGTTCTCGACCTATGAACTGCCGGGCCGGGTGCGCTACACCCTGGTGGGCGGCCAGGTCGCGTTCGAGCGCGGCTGAGCGACGCCGGCACACGCACATGCTGCGGGGATTACGGGCCTGCTGGCGGGTGTTGCGGCTGGTGTTGCACGCTGCACAGGGGTTGCTGGTGGTGGCGTGGCGCTTCCCCCGCCTATCGGTGGAGCAGCAGCAGGCGCGGGTGCAGGCGTGGGCGCTGGGCCTGCTGGCCTGCGCGGGGGTCACGCTGGAGGTGCGCGGCACCCCGCCGAGCCAGGGGCCGGTGCTGCTGGTGGCCAACCATCTGTCCTGGCTCGACATCCCGGTGATGCATGCGGCGCGCTACTGCCGCTTCATCTCCAAGTCCGACGTGCAGGCTTGGCCCATCGTCGGCACGCTCGCCACGGCAGCGGGCACGCTGTACATCGAGCGCGCGTCGCGGCGCGATGCCCTGCGCATGGTGGGCAGCATGCGGGATGCCCTGTTGCGGGGCGAAATACTCGCGGTGTTTCCCGAAGGCACGACCGGCGACGGTCGCACGCTGCTGCCCTTTCACCCCAACCTGCTGCAGGCTGCGCTGCAGGCGGACGTGCCCGTGCAGCCCATCGGCCTGCGCTTCGTGGACCGCGCAAGCGGCCAGACCACCCGCGCCCCGAGCTACATCGGCGACGAAACGCTGGTGGGCTCCATCTGGCGCACGCTCACCGCGCCGCCCATCACGGCGGTCGCGCATTTCGGCATGCCCGAGCGTGCGCAGGGGCGCGACCGCCGGGTGTGGGGCCAGGCATTGCATGCCGCAGTGGACGATCTGCGCCAACGCTGAATAGCCTCCTGCTGTCGCCAAAAGTGCACATGTGTGTGCAACGGGGCTGTAACGGTCTGTTTACATCCATCGCATCGACATGCGCCTGCAGTATGGTGCGCCTCTTTGCCAATAACCGAGGGAGGGATGCATGCAACTGATGGAGCGCGTGAAGGGGATTTTGCTCAAGCCCCGCGAGACCTGGGCCGCCATTGATGGAGAGCCTGCCGATACGGCACGCCTGTTCACGGGCTACCTGATGATCCTCGCGGCCATTCCGGCTGTCTGCGGATTCATCGGCATGTCGCTGATCGGCATGGGAGGCTTTGGCTTCAGCATGCGCGTACCGGTGCTCGCCGGGCTTGCCAACATGGCCGTGTCCTATGTGTTGAGCCTGGTCGGCGTGTATGTGCTGGCCCTGGTCATCAATGCGTTGGCACCCACGTTCGGCGGCACCCAGAACCAGGGACAGGCGCTCAAGGTCGCGGTCTACGCCAGCACGGCCGCCATGCTGGGCGGCGTGTTCAGCCTGTTGCCGGCGCTGGCCATCCTGGGCCTGGTGGCGGCGCTGTATTCGCTGTACCTGCTGTACCTGGGGCTGCCGCTGCTGATGCGCAGCCCGGCTGCGCGCGCCGTGCCCTATACGGCGGTGGTCGTGGTGGTGGCCATCGTGCTGGGCATCGTCATTGCGGCCATCGGTTCGCTGTTCATGCCGCATGGCCCCGCCATGTGGGGCAGTGCGGGCGGCCCGGCCGTGGTCATCGACACGCCGCGTGGGCAGGTCACGCTGGACACCGCCAAGCTGGAAGAGGCCGGCAAGAAGATGGAAGAGGCTGCCCGCCGTATGGAGCAGGCGCACAAGAGCGGCGATACCCAACAGATGACCGAAGCCGCAGGGCAGGCGATGGCGGCGGCCATGGGAGGTGCCAAGCACCAGACGGTGGGGGTTGATGCGCTCAAGGCCGCGCTGCCCGCCAAGCTGGGTTCGCTGGAACGCACCAGCTATGAGGTTCACGACGGCGCTGCCACAGGCCTGCCGACCAGCCAGGCGGAGGCCGAGTACGGCAACGGTGACAAGGTTGTGCGCATTTCGGTCGTGGATGCGGGTGCATTCGGCCAGTTGGCCCAACTGGCGGGGATGGTGCAGGGCGAGCGCGAGAGCGACGGCATCGTGGAAAAGACCTGGCAGGAGAATGGCCGCACGTTGCACCACAGCTACGCCAAGGACGGCAGCCAGGCGGAACTGCGCGCGGTGCTCAAGAACGGCGTGGTGGTCACGGTGGAGGCCGAGAACCTGCCGTTGAAGGACGTACAGGGCTTCATGGGCCAGATCGACCTGGCCACGCTGGAGAACCTGCCGCGCAAGGACAAGTCCTGATCCTGCCGCTCCGCGACGGCAGGGGCGCTTGGGAGGCGCGGTCAGGGTGCGGCGTTCTCCCGTGCGAACGCCACCACGTGGTCGACCTGCGTGCGGATGCCGATCCATTCGCCCATGGCATGGTCATGGTGGCTGGGCACGTGGGCCATCACGGTGAGGCCGTTGGCCAGTTCCAGCGTGTACAGAAATTCCGAGCCGCGGAAGGCCTTGCGCACGATGCGCGCCCGCACGGGTGAGCTGTCGTCATGCACCACGTCGTCGGCACGCAGCAGCACGTCGCATTCGCCGCCGGGGTAGCTTGCCGGCAGCAGGCAGCCGTCGATGTCGGTCAGGTCGCCCAGCGGGGTGCGCGCCACCACATGGCTGCCCTGCTGCACCAGCGTGGCGGGGGCGAACACGCCATGGCCGATGAAGTCGGCCACGAAGCGCGTGGCGGGGCGGTGGTAGAGGGAGTAGGCATCGTCCCACTGGTGCAGGTGGCCGCCCTCCAGCACGCCGATGCGGTCGCCGATGGCGAAGGCCTCCAACTGGTCGTGCGTGACGAACAGTGCCGTGGCGCCGGCGGTCTTGAGGATGCTGCGCACCTCGTGGGCCAGTCGCTCGCGCAAGTCCACATCCAGATTGGAAAACGGCTCGTCCAGCAGCATCAGCCGCGGGCGCGGTGCCAGCGCGCGCGCCAATGCCACGCGCTGCTGCTGGCCGCCCGAGAGCTCGTGCGGAAAGCGCGCCTCGCTGCCCTCCAGACCCACCAGGGCCAGGGACTCGCGCACGCGTTCGGCCTGCTCCGCGCGGGGGAGTGCGTGGATGCCGAAAGCCACGTTGCGCCCGACGCTGAGGTGCGGAAACAGCGCATAGTCCTGGAACACCATGCCCATGCGCCGCTGCTCGGGGGCATGCTGCGCCCCGGTGCGCCCACCACCTCGCCCCCAGGCGGATGGCTCCTTCGGCGACGGGTTCCAGCCCCGCCACCGCGCGCAGCAGGGTGGTCTTGCCGCAGCCCGAGGGGCCGATGAGCACACCGATCTCGCCGGCGGCCAGGCCCAAGGTCACGCCGCGCACGGCGGCTTGCGGGCGGTTGGCGTACCGCACGTCCAATTGAGACACTTCCAGAAACATGGCGTGAGTTTAGGGCGTGTCCCGCCCTGAATGACCCCACGCCGCAGCGCCGTACTGCGCAGGCGTGGCCCCGCGCTGCGCCGCCTGGGCGCGCCGCCCCAGGGCCCACATGCTGGTAGGGCGCGGCCGACCTGCGGCCCGCGGTTGCGTAGAATTGTTCCCATTTGCATCACAACTGCCAGGGTTCACCGGGCAGGCGGTGGATGCGCTCTCTTCGCCTTGCACCTCGCTACCGGCCGTCCCTTGCTGCCACGAATCCGCCGCGCCCTGCGCTCCACTTCACTGATCCTGTTGGCCTTGCTGCTCACGCTGCCCCTGCTGGCCGTGCTGGGGGCTTGGCTGCCCTGGGGCGAGGGCGGCGCGCAGTCCGGTGCCATCCTGCGCGCCATGGCCACCACGGTGCTGCCGGGGTACCTGTGGACCACGCTGTGGCTGGGTCTCGCCGTGGCCGTGGGCGCGGCCGTGGTGGGCACGGCCTGCGCCGCGGCGGTCACGCTGTTCGACTTCCGTGGCCGGCGCTCGCTGGAGTGGCTGCTGCTGCTGCCCCTGGCCATGCCGGCCTATGTGACGGCCTACGCCTATACCGACTTCCTGCAGTTCAGCGGCCCGCTGCAGGTCGGGCTGCGCGCCACGTTCGGCCTGGAGGGCCGCCTGCTGCCCGAGGTGCGCAGCCTGGGCGGTGCGGTGTGGGTATTCATCTTCTCGCTCTACCCCTACGTGTACCTGCTGGCGCGCACGGCGCTGGGCGAGCGTGCTGCGCACCTCATGGAGGCGGCGCGCCTGCTGGGCGCATCGCCCGCGCGGCGCATCCGTAGCGTGGCGCTGCCGCTGGCACGCCCGGCGGTGGCCGCGGGCGTGGCGCTGGTGCTCATGGAGACGCTGGCCGACTTCGGCGTCGCGGCGTACTTCGGCATCCAGACCTTCACCACGGGCATCTACAAGGCCTGGCTGTCCATGGACGACCGGCTCGCCGCGGCGCAGCTGGCCACCGTGCTGCTGGTGCTGGTCGTGCTGCTGCTGCAGCTGGAGCTGCGCGCGCAGCGGCGCATGCGCTTTGCCACGGGCGGCGTGGGCCGCGCCGGCTCGACCGAGGCGCAGCCCACGCGGCTGCGCGGTGCAAGCGCCGTGGCGGCGTGGCTGGTGTGCGCCCTGCCAGTACTGATGGGCTTCGTGGCGCCGGTGCTGTTCATGCTGCGGCCGCTGGCGGCCGACTGGTCGGTGCTGCCCTGGTCGCGTTTCATCGAATGGGCGGGCAACAGCGTGCGGCTGGGGGGTATTACGGCCGTGCTGGCCGTGGGCATTGCCCTGGTGCTGGCGTTTGCCGTGCGCCGCCGGCGCGATGCGCTCACGCGTGGCGTGGTGCAGCTGGTCAGCTTGGGCTACGCCGTGCCCGGGGCGGTGATCGTCGTGGGTCTGCTGCTGCCCGTGGGCTGGATGCAGGCCGCGGCGCCCGGCTGGGGGCTGCCCGCGATCATCACCGCCACGGCCGTGGGCATTGTGTGGGCCTACCTGGTGCGTTTTTGCGCGGTAGCGCTGCAGTCGGTGCAAAGCGGCTACGCGCGCGTCTCGCCCAGCCTGGACGACTCGGCGCGCATGCTGGGCGTGGGCAGCCTGGGCGTGCTCACGCGCGTGCATTGGCCGCTGCTCAAGCGCTCCACCGCGGCGGCGGCGCTGCTGGTGTTTGTGGACGTGATGAAAGAGCTGCCGGCCACCATGGTGCTGCGCCCCTTCAACAGCGACACCCTGGCCGTGGTGGCCTACCAGCTGGCCCGCGACGAGCGCCTGGGCGAGGCCGCGCTGCCCTCGCTGGCGCTGGTGGCCGTGGGGCTGGTGCCGGTGATCCTGCTGAGCCGCACGCTGCGCGCGTCGTCGCGCTGACCCGGCGCCGCCTCATTGGACACCGAGGCGGCCCGGTACGGCCCAGCGTGGCGGCCTACACTGCGCGCATGACCCCTGCCGACATCACCATCTACCACAACGCCCGCTGCAGCAATTCGCGCGGCGCCTTGGCGCTGCTGCGCGAGCGCGGCATCGAGCCCACCGTTGTGGACTATCTCGCCCAGCCGCTGGATGCCGTCCAGCTCACCGCCTTGGTGGCGCGCCTGGGCGTGCCCGTGCGCGAAGTCATGCGCACCAAGGAGGCCGCCTACACCGCGCTGGATCTGGCCGACCCGGGCCGCACCGATGCCGAGCTCATCGCCGCCATCGCCGCGCACCCGGTGCTGCTCAACCGCCCCATCGTCGTGACGCCGCGCGGTGCCCTGCTGTGCCGCCCGCCCGAGCGGGTGCTGGAGTTGCTCTGATACCGGGCCATCGGAATTTCGGGTATTTCGGTTAAATTGGCCTGTAACGCTTATGTTTAAAGCGCTAATAGCTATTAAATAAATAGCAAAAAGACCCATTCCCTGGCGCCGCGCCGCTTTCCTACAGTCGCGCGCGGCGCCGGGCCGATATGCTGGGCGGCATGCTGCCTGTTCCGGGCCGTGGGAGAGCGCCATGACACCACCCGTACCGCCAGAAGAATGCGCCCCGCATGCGGGGCCCATGCATGCGGTCGCTGGCCGTGCGGCCGCGGCGCGCGCTGTGCAGCAACGGTCGTCGGCGGGCCCTCGCCGCGTGCTCCACCCCCGCGCATGATCCGCGTGGCCGTGCTCTCGGGCCTGGGCCACGCGATCTTCGTGGCCGTGGGGCTGCTGGTGTACGTGATGGGCACGCGCATCGGCCACCAGCGCCGCCACCCCTCGGCCGCGATGGGCTGGGTGCTGGGCATCGTCACGTTTCCCTATCTGGTCGTACCGCTGTTCCTCTTGTTCGGCACGCGCAAGTTCGCGCGGCCCGCGCGCCGCCCGCACGGCCCGCCGCTGGAGGCAACGGAAGGCGGGCCGCCCTGGGCCACGCGGCTGCTGGCCAGCCTGGAGCTGGCGCCCGCCGTGCGCAATGCGCAGGTGGTGCTGCATGCCGACGGCACGCAGGCGCTGCAGGGGCTGCTGGCCACCATTGCGTCGGCCCGCCACCGGCTGGACCTGTGCACCTACGTGTTTGCCTACGACGAGGTGGGGCGCGAGGTGGCGCGCGCGCTGCTGGACTGCGTGCACCGCGGCGTGCGCGTGCGCCTGCTGGTGGACGCCATGGGCAGCATGCGCACGCCGCCCGGCATGCTGCGCGCGCTGCGGCGCCAGGGCCTGCAGGTGCGCCGCTTCATGCCGCTGCTGCACAACCCCCTGCGCGGGCGCACCAACCTGCGCAACCACCGCAAGCTGGTCGTGGCCGACGGCGAGCGGCTGTGGAGCGGCGGACGCAACCTGGCCTGCGAGTACTTCATCGACCGGCCGGGCCACCCCGCCTGGGCGGACTTGAGCTACGAGGTCCATGGCCCGCTGGCCGCGCAGGCGCAGGCCCAGTTCGCCACCGACTGGCGTGTGGCGCGCGGCCTGGTGCTGCGCCGCCGCCGCAAGGCACGTAGCACCGCCGCGCCGGCGCTGCCCGCTCCGCCCGCACACGGCCCGTTGGCGCAGTGGCTGCCCAGCGGTCCCGACCATGCCGACGACACCGTGCATGCGCTGCTGCTGGCGGCTGCCTACCATGCCCAGCGGCGCATCGTGGCCGTCACGCCGTACTTCGTGCCCGACGACGCGCTGCTGGACGCCTGGTGCCTGGCCTGCCGGCGCGGCGTGCAGGTCAGCGTGGTGGTGCCGGCGCGCTCCAACCACCGCCTGGCAGACCTGGCCCGCGAGCGCGCGCTGCGCCAGCTGGCCGCCGCGGGTGCGCGGGTATGGCTGTCCCCGGCCATGGTGCATGCCAAGGCGGTGCTCATCGACGACGAACTGGCTCTCGTCGGCTCGCTCAACCTGGACGCGCGCAGCCTGTTCCTGAACTACGAGGCCATGACCGTGTTCTACGGCCCGCAGGAACTGCACTGGCTGGCGCAGTGGAGCGACCAGCTGCTGGCCCGCGCGCGCCCCTACCACGCGCGTGCGCCCTCCTGGCTGCGCGACGTCATCGAAGGCGTGGTGCGCTCGGTGGGCTTTCAGCTCTAGGCGGCTGCCGCGCCCGTGCAGGGCGAAGGGTAGGCCGGTGCGTTCGCTGTTGGGCGGCGCGGCGGTGATGGGTAGTCGTGGTGCCCGGGTTGCCCGGCACAGGTGCGCCGCACGTCCCTTCGGACCCATGGGGCGTGGGATGCGCGATCGGGCCCGTGCAGTGATGCGATGGCGCCCTCGTCCGACACGCCTGCGGCCGGCTGGCGGGCACGCCCGCAGCCACCGCCACACTACAACGGGGGTATCGGGCGCACGCAGCGTGCGTCCACCACTGTTTTAAGGAGAGCGCCATGAACGCCACCGATCCGCGATTTCCCCAGAACCCACCCATCGACCCCGACCTGGCCGAACAGGCACGACCCGGCCACGGCGTGCCGTCACAAGACCCGGAGCCGCAGGCACAGCAGCCCCTGCCGCCCGAAGACCAGGAGCGCGAATCCAAATCGGTGCTGATGGGCGGCGGCGCGATGGCGGGCGCAGCTGCCGGCGCGGCCGTAGGCGCTGCCACGGCGGGGCCGGTGGGCGTCTTTGTGGGCACCCTGGCGGGCAGCGTGGCGGGGGCGCTGGGCGGCGCTGCGGCGGGCCGGCTGGTGGACACCGACCCCACGGCACCGGAAACCGACCCCAAGGCCGGGCCGGACGGCGAGCGCTAGATGATCCTGCGCCGGCATCTGCCCGGAAAGTGGTCCCTCCGACAGGAATCGAACCTGTATCTAGCGCTTAGGAGGCGCTCGTTCTATCCATTGAACTACGGAGAGGGAGGCAAGATTGTAAGGGCGGTGCCATGCCGCCCTTTTGCTATTGAGTTAATAGCTGCTTGCGCTTGAAGGGAAAGCGTTACGGCCGATTTTTGGCATAGAACTTCAGTCGTAGCGCACCGTGTAGATCAGGTCCACCGCGCTTTGCATGCCCGTCTGGCCGCGCAGGGTAAGGTGCTGCGACAGGTCGTAGAAGATGTACAGCGTGCCCAGCACGCCCGAGAGGCTGCGCTCGTAGGTCACGTACAGGTCCTTGGACAGGCGCTTGCCGAAGGTGAGGGCGGCGGCGCTCGCGTCCTCGCCCGTGCCGGGGCCCTTGAAGCCGATCTCGTCCAGTCCCACGCGCTTGGCGATACCGCCGGTGCCGCTGCCGGAGCCACCGCCCAGCAGGGCCAGCGCGGCCTGCTGCAGCAGCGCGGCCTCGGCGCCGCCGCTGGCGGCGCTGCGGCCCAGCACCACCCACGAGAGCTTCTCGGCGTCCGGCAGGTCGGGGTCGGCATACAGGCGCACGCGCGGCGACTGGGCCGTGCCGGTGACCTGCACGCCGGCGCGCACGCTGATGTTGGGCCGGATGGCCAGCACGTCCAGCGACGGGTTGTCGTAGGGGCCGTTGAAGCGCAGCAGGCCCGTCTCCACGTCCAGCGCCTGGCCCCAGGCGCGGTAGCGGCCCTGCACGGTGCGGACCTCGCCGGTCACGCGCGGCGGGGCGCCGGCCGTGCCGCTGCTGCGGATGTCCAGCTGCCCCGTCAGGCGCGTGGTGATGCCGTGGCCCTGCAGGGCGAAGTCGTTGCCCAGGTCCAGCGTGACGGCGATGTCGGGCGCGCGCGCGGCCTGCACCTGCCCGCCGGCCTCGGCCTTCTGGGCGTGCTGCGCGTCGCGCGCGGCCTTGGCGGCGGCTTCTTTGTCCAATGCGGCGGAGCGCACCACCACGTCGCTGCCCAGCGTGGGCGCGCCCGCCTCGGGCAGGATGATGGTGGCGCGGTCGGTGGTGAGCTGGCCGCGCAGCGTGAATTGCCCGCCCTGCAGCCGCGCCGTGAGGTCGCCCGAGACGCTGACCTGCCGGTCGGCGCGCACCAGCAGCTGCAGCGCCCGCGCCTGCGCGCGCAGGTCCATGCGGATACCGGCGCCACCTGCGCCTGCCGCGCCCCACGATACGGTGCCGCCGCCGGTGAGCGTGCCGCCGTCCTGCGGCGCCGCGGTGCGGTTGCCGCTGTAGCCCGCGATGCGTGCGCGGCTGCCCTGGCCGCCGTGCAGGCTCAGCTCGGTGATGGTGAGCCGGTCGCCCTGCAGCGCGGCGCGCAGGCGCCCGTCCTGCAGGTCCACGCCGTCCAGCAGCGAGCGGATGGCGAACTGGTCCGCCGCCAGCTGTCCGCTCCACTGCGGCGCGGTGCGCGTGCCGGACAGGCGCGCGTCGGCGCTCAGCGTGCCGCGCACGCGCCAGCCCGGCGGCGCCAGGGCGGACCACACGCCCACGTCGGGCAGTTCGGCACGCACGGTGGCGGCCAGTGGGGCCTCGGCGGGCCAGGTCCAGCCGTCGGGCGTGCGCGCCAGTTGGGTGCTGCCTTCGGCGTGCAATTGGCCGGCGCGCTCACTGTCCCAGTCCAGTCGGGCGCGCAACGCCGGGCCTTCGGCGCTGACCGTGAGTTCGGCCCGGCGCACGCCGGCGGGTGTGCCGCGCGTGGGCGTGGCTTGGGCCGCCTGGGCACCCTTGCCCTGGCCGCTGCTGTGCACCACGGTGGTCGGCGTGGCATCCAGCGTGAGGATGCGCAGGTCGCCGCTGCTGCGCCGCAGGCTGGCGCTGGCGCGCAGCGTGTCGCCGGCGTCGATGTCCCAGGTGCCGTCCAGCAGCAGGTCGCCCGCCAGGCCCGCCCGCTCCAGCATGCCGTCGCCGTCCATGCGCCAGGCGTTGGCCCAGTCCAGCGGCAGGCCCTTCAGTTCGCCCTGGCTGCGCAGCTGCAGGGCACCCTGCGCGCCCTGGGCATAGCGCAGGGGTTGCCAGCGCAGTTGCAGATGACCGGGCCGCGGCCCTTCGACGAAGGCCTGGCCGGCGCCGGCCTCCACCACCAGCTGGGGGGACTGGCGCAGCTGGATGGCCACCGGCTCGGCCAGGCGCAGCTTCCACGGGCCGGGCTGGCCGGCCGCGTCGGCCTGCATCTGCAGGGATTCCAACTGGGCCTGCCATTGGCCCGCGCCGCGGCTGGCCGCCGTGGCGCGCAGGCGCAGCTGGGCACGCTGGCCCGTGAGGGTGGCGCTGCGGGCGGAAGGGCCCTCGTCAGGCTGCGGGCCGTGGCGCAGCTCGCCATCCCAGTCGAGCGCGGCCCGCGCCAACGAGCCCTGCAGCGTGGCGGTGGTGCGCCGCAGCTCCAGCGTGAGCGGGCCCGCGTCCGTGCCGGGCTGGGGTGCGCGCGCGATCTGCAGGCGCGGCGCGGACAGCTGGGCCTGCAGGTCAAAGCGCTGCGGCGCGGTTGCGGCAGCCACGGCCGTGCCTGCCGGCAGGCCCGCGGCCTGCAGTTGGCGCTGCAGGTCGTGCCAGCCGCCGCGCCAGGTGGCGGTCAGCGTGGCGTTGCCGTCCAGACTCCAGCCCGCCAATGCAGCGGGCAGGCCCGGCAGGCCCTGCAGCCAGCGCTGCGCGCGTTGCGTGTCCGTCATGTGCAGGGCCAGCGTGCCATTGCCGCGCTGGGGTGCGAGTTGCCCGTCGAACTGCGCGCTGGCGCCGGGCAGCGTGGCCTGCAGCGCGCCTTGCACGGCCGGTCCCGCCAGGTCGATGCGCAGCGCCTGGGCGCGCACTTGCGCCCGCAGGGCGTCCAGCTGCAGGCGGGCGATGTCGATCCGATCGCCCTGCCACTGGCCCTGCACGGTCAACTGGTCCAGGCGCAGCGGCGCGGGGGTGCTCGCCTTCGCCGCGGCCGTGGGGGCGGGGCGGCCGGCGGCGCGCAGGTCGGCGCTGAAGCGCACGGCGCCGCCCTCGGCAGCATCGCGGCTTTCGGCGCTGGCGGTGCCGTTCACGGGCGCGGCGTCCAGCAGGGTGTGCAGCGCCGCAGGGTTGAGGGCGCGCACCTCGGCCTGACCCTGCAGCGCGCGCGTGGCGGGTGTGTAGGCGCCCTGCAGTGCGACGCTGCCGCTGCCCACCCGCGCCAGCGATTCGGACACGGTCCAGGTGGTGCCGTCGAACGCGGCGCGGGCCTGCAGTGTGTCGACAGGCAGGCGCTGCTGGTCCCACGGGCCGGGCAGGGCGTTGCGCAACGCGGCCTGGATCTGCCAGCCGGGCGCGTTGGCCTCGGCGGGCTCCAGCGCGGCGGTGCCGCTGAGTTGGGTGGCGGGCGCCTGCGGCCACAGCGCGGCGAGGTCCAGGGCCTGCACCTCGGCCGCGGCCTGCAGCAGCGGTTGACCGGCCCAGGGGGCGATGCGCGCTTGCAGGTCGGCACGCAGCGGTGGATGAGCGGGGCCTGCGCCATCGGTGCCGCGCAGCTGGGCCGTGAGCTGGATCTGTGCGCCCGCGCCGGCCAGCGTGCCCTGCGCGCTGGCCTGGGCCAGGGCCTGCAAGGGTTGCGCGCTGCCGGGCACCGGCGTGCGCAGCGTGCCGTTGAGCGTGGCGGTGAGCGCCATGGGCGCCTGGGCCTGCAACGTGGCCAGCAGCGCGTAGCGGCCCTGGGCCAGCGTGACCTGGTCCATCGCCAGGCGGTGTTGCTCGCCGTCGTAGCGGTAGGTGCCCTCCAGTTGCTCGGCGACGGTGCTGCCGGCCCAGTCGATGCGGTCCGCGTGGAAGGGCAGCTCGATCCGCAGTGGCAGCACCAGCTGCTGCAGCGGCGGAGTGGGCGGCTCCTGCGGGCCGGGCACGTCCTGCGGCGTGATGAGCACCTGCGCGGCCCGTACCTCGCCCAGGCGCAGTTGGCGGCGCAGCAGCGGCGCGACGCTCCAGGCGATGCGCGCGTCGTGCACCTCCACGGCCAGCGTGGGGCTGCTCCAGCGCAGCCAGCCAATCGTGCCGCCCGAGCGCAGCGAGCCGCTCACGTCGCGCGCCTGCAGGCTCTGCCCCTCGGGCAGGTATTGCGCCGCGCGCGCCAGTGCGCTGGCCAGCGAGGTGTTGCTGCCGGCCCACCACCACAGCCCGCCCAGCAGCACCAGCGCCGCCATGAGCAGGCCCCCAGCGCAGCCAGCACCCAGCGCCCGGCGCGGCGGCACGGCGGCGGCCGCGGCGTGGGCGTCGCGCCTGCGGCGTAGGGCTGGTGGCTGGAGGGGTGGGTCATGGAGGTTTAAAAACAATAGCTGCTAGCGCTTGCCAGCAAAGGAATTCGAAACGAAAAATATCAAAATCCCTTGTGTATCAAGCGCTGGCAGCTCACTTTTTTGCATATCAGAACGTGTAGCCCAGCCGCAGGTGCAGCCGTACCTGGTGCGTGTGCAGGCCATAGGCCAGGTCGGCCTGCAGCGGGCCCACCGGGCTTTGCCAGCGCAGGCCTGCACCCACGCCCACGCGCGCCGTGAGATCGCCAGGTGTGTCGGCCACGGCGCCGGCGTCGATGAACAGGGCGCTCTCAAAGTCGGTGCGGTTGCCGCGCACGGTGATGGGGCGCTGCCATTCGGCGCTGCCCACGGCCATGTAGCGCCCGCCGAAGAGCTTGTCCGCGTCGGTGCGCGCGCCGATGCTGCGGTAGCCGTAGCCGCGCACGGTGGTGTCGCCGCCGGTCAGGAACAGCTGGGTGACGGGGATGTCGGCGCCGTCGCGCGCCAGCACCGCGCCGCCCTCCAGGCGCAGCGACAGGCGGCTGCCGCGGCGCACGTTGTTCCCCAGGTCCACGCGGCCCAGGCCGACGAAGGACTGCCAGCGCAGCAGCGTGCGCACGAAGGGGTCGCGCTCCGGGCGCAGCGTGGTGCCCACGCCCAGCTCGGCCGCCAGGCCCCAGCCGCGCATGGGGTTGGTATTGCTGTTGAAGTAGCGCCCCGTCCAGCCGTAGTTGGCGGAAATCGCGCTGCTGGACGGCGGTGCGTCCTCGCCGCGGTTCTTGGCCGTGTCGTGCTGCAGGAAGTAGCTGCGGTCGATGCGGTCCGTGCTCTTGGTGCGCCCGGCGCGCAGCCGCGAGCTGTCCACGTCGTAGCTGCCCGTGGCCTCGCGCTGCAGCTGCAGGCCGGTGAACCAGCGCCAGCCGTTCGCATGCGGCAGCCCGGTCCAGTCGGTGGACAGCAGCTTGCGCTTGTTGTCCACCGCCACCTTGCTCACCGCGCGCCAGCCCAAGCCCGGCAGGTGGTTGTGCGTGTGGTCCATGGACAGGCGCGGCCCGCTGTCGGTGGAGATACCGACGCCGAAGACCATTTTTTGCAGCGGTGCGTCGCGCACCTGGGCAATCACGGGGGCGGACTGCGGGTCGCCGTGCTCGGTGTCCAGCGTGAGGAACACCGCGTCGTAATAACCGCTGCTGGCCAGGCGCTGCTGGGTGTCCAGCAGGCGCGCCTCGCTGTAGTCCTCGCCCGTGGGCAGGCGCGCAATGCGGCGCATGCCCTCGTTGTCGTAACGCTCGCCACCCTGGATCTGCAGGGTGCCAAAACGGTAGGCCGGGCCAGGCGCGTAGGCCACCTGCAGCTTGGCCTCGGCGCGGTCGGCGTCCACCTCGGCGCGGCTGCTGGCGATGCGCGCCGTGGGGTAGCGGCGCGCCTGCAGATCGCGCAGGCCCTGGTTCTTGGCACTGTCCCAGCCCTCCTGCGTGAACGGCTCGCCGGGCGGCAGCGACCAGCCGCGCTGCAACCGGGCCTGGCGGCGCGCGAGCTCGGTCGCGTCGGCACCCTGGCCGTCCTCGCCCATCAGCGTGATGTCGGCACTGGCGATGTGCGTGCGCGGGCCGGGCGACACGTTGACCAGCACGGTGCGCGGGGGCGCGTCGGCGTCGGTGGCCTGCTCGCGCAGCTCGATGGTGATCTCGGGACTGAAGTAGCCCTGCGTGGCCAGCAGGTCGCGGGCGTTCGCGTCGGCCGAACCCAGCAGCCGCGTGAGTTCATGCGCCTGCAGGTCGGGCAGTTGGCGAAAGCGCTGCAGCTCCAGATGGCGCGTGAGGTACTCGCGCAGGGTGTCGTCCTCCACCTGCACATCCAGCGCGAACGCATCGGGGCCGGAGTCCGGGACCGCCTCGGAGGTGATGGAAGAGGGTGCGTCGTGCGGCGCGGGGGAGGGGCGCTGCAGCAGGCTGCAGCCCTGCAAGAGGGCCAGGCCGATCAGCAGAAACAGCAACGCCGGCCGCCGGGCCGGCGCTGAGCTTGGCTTGGTCATGCGGGCTATTTTGACAAAAGCCGCATCGTTTCTTCGAGGCCTTTGAGTGACAAAGGGTACATGCGATCGCCCATGAGCTGCTGGATGATGCCAATGCTCTGGCGGTACTGCCACACGCCCTGGGGTTCGGGGTTGATCCACGCGAACCGGGGGAAGGCGTGCGTGAGGCGCTGCAACCACTCGGCGCCGGGCTCCTCGTTGTTGTATTCCACGCTGCCGCCGGGCTGCAGGATCTCGTACGGGCTCATGGTGGCGTCGCCCACGAAGATGAGTTTGTAGTCCTTGTTGTACTTGCGGATGATGTCCCAGGTCGGGAACTTCTCCGCGAAGCGGCGGCGGTTGTTCTTCCACATGAAGTCGTAAACGCAGTTGTGGAAGTAGTAGAACTCCAGGTGCTTGAACTCGCTCTTCACGGCAGAAAAGAGTTCCTCCACGCGCTGGATGTGCTCGTCCATGGTGCCGCCCACGTCCATCAGCAGCAGCACCTTCACGTTGTTGTGGCGCTCGGGCACCATCTTGATGTCCAGCCAGCCCGCGTTGGCCGCCGTGGCGCGAATGGTGTCCGGCAGGTCCAGCTCCAGCTCATGCCCCTCGCGTGCGAACTTGCGCAGGCGGCGCAGCGCCACCTTGATGTTGCGCGTGCCCAGCTCCTGCGTGTCGTCGTAGTCGCGGTAGGCGCGCTGCTCCCACACCTTCACGGCGCTCTTGTTCTTGCCCGCGCCGCCGATGCGGATGCCCTGCGGGTTGTAGCCGCCATGGCCGAAGGGGCTGGTGCCGCCCGTGCCGATCCACTTGTTGCCGCCTTCGTGGCGCTCCTTCTGCTCCTCCAGGCGCTTCCTGAGCGTCTCCATCAGCTCGTCCCAGCCCATCTTCTCGATGGCGGCCTTCTGCTCGGGCGTGAGTTCGCGCTCCAGCATCTTGCGCAGCCAGTCGGCGGGGATCTCCTTGCGGAAGTCGGCCAGCATCTCCACGCCCTTGAAGTAGGCAGCGAACGCGCGGTCGAACTTGTCGAAGTGCTTCTCGTCCTTCACCAGCGCGGTGCGCGCGAGGTAGTAGAAGTCGTCCAGGCTCCAGGCGTCGTCGGACTTGGGGCCGACCACGCCGGCCTGCAGCGCCTCCAGCAGCGTGAGGAATTCCTTCACGGACACCGGCAGCTTGCCGGCGCGCAGGGTGTAGAAGAAGTCGATCAACATGAAACAGGCCTCCAGCGCTTATTCAGCGGGCGCATGGCGCTGCAGAAGGTATAGCAACTGCGCGCGCGCTTCGGGCCATTCGCCGCTGCGCATGCTGTACATCACCGTGTCGCGGATGGTGCCGTCGCGGCGCAGCGCATGGCCGCGGATCACGCCGTCCTTCTTCGCGCCCAGGCGTTCGATGGCGCGCTGCGATGCAAAGTTGAAGTTGTCCGTGCGCCAGCCCACCACGTGGCAGCCCAGCGTGTCGAAGGCATGGCCCATCATCAGCAGCTTGGCAGTGGTGTTCACATGCGTGCGCTGCACGCTCTGGCGGTACCAGGTGTAGCCGATCTCCACCCGCTTCACGGCGGGCAGGATGTCGTGGTAGCTCGTCGTGCCCAGCACGCGGCCCGTGGCATCGTCGAGCACGGCAAACGCGAAACGGTTGCCTTCGTCGCGCATGCGCAGCGCCGTCTCGATGTAGGCGCGCGTGTCCTGCGGCTCGGGCACGCTGGTGACGCGCAGTCTCCACAGCTCGCCGTCGGCCGCGGCGGCGGCGAGGCCGGCTTCATGCGCCAGGGCCAGGGGCTCCAGCCGCACGCCGCTCTGGCGCAGGGTGACGGGCTCGACGAAGGCCATGGACTGTTGCTCCTTGCTCATTCTTTCCGTGCGCTGCGGGCCGCGCGCCAGCGCCGTGCCAGGTGCAGGCCCAGCCCGCCCCCGATGCCCACCAGGGCGATGCCTGCAATGCTGGCCGCCCCGTAGCCCTCGCTGAAGATGTCCATCCCCAGCAGCAGGCCCACGCCATAGCCCGCGAGCGCGCCGCCCACGAACCCTATCGCGTCGGACGCACCTTCCATCAGAAGCCGCTGTGCAGTGCTCATGACGGGCTCTGGCTCAGCGGTTGCGCTGGTTCATGAAGACCAGCTTCTCGAAGAGGCTCACGTCCTGCTCGTTCTTGAGCAGCGCGCCCACCAGCGGCGGCACGGCCACCTTGTTGTCGGCGCTTTGCAGGGCTTCGAGAGGGATCTCCTCGGCCACCAGCAGCTTGAGCCAGTCGATGAGCTCACTGGTCGAGGGCTTCTTCTTCAGGCCGGGCAGGTTGCGCACGTCGTAGAAGGTCTTCATCGCCACGGTGAGCAGTTCGCTCTTGAGCGTGGGGAAGTGCACGTCGACGATCTTCTTCATCGTCTCGGCCTCGGGGAACTTGATGTAGTGGAAGAAGCAGCGGCGCAGGAAAGCGTCGGGCAGCTCCTTCTCGTTGTTGGAGGTGATGAACACCAGCGGGCGGTGCTTGGCCCGGATCATCTCGCGCGTTTCGTAGCAGTAGAACTCCATGCGGTCGAGTTCGCGCAGCAGGTCATTGGGGAATTCGATGTCGGCCTTGTCGATCTCGTCGATCAGCAGGGCCACCGGCTTGTCGGCCGTGAAGGCCTGCCACAGCACGCCCTTGACGATGTAGTTGTGGATGTCCTTGACGCGCTCGTCGCCCAGTTGCGAGTCGCGCAGGCGGCTCACCGCGTCATATTCGTACAGGCCCTGCTGCGCCTTGGTGGTGGACTTGATGTGCCACTGCAGGAGCGGCATGTCCAGCGCCTGCGCCACTTCCTCGGCCAGCATGGTCTTGCCCGTGCCGGGCTCGCCCTTGACCAGCAGCGGGCGCTGCAGTGTGATGGCTGCATTCACCGCGAGCATCAGGTCCTGGGTGGCAACGTAATTCTGGGATCCTTGGAATTTCATGGGCCTGGGAATAGGGAAATCGTTGATGAAAGGGCTTGACAAGCGCTGGCTATAATCGTCCACGAACTAGAACGCGGAGACAACCAATCGCCTGATTGTGCGCGCAAAATGAAGAAGACACTGACCACGATATTCGGCCTGTCTGTCGCTTGTGCGACCGGTTTTCTCCATGCCGAGGAGATCAAGGGAGATGCCAAGGCTGGGGCGCAAAAGATCGCCATGTGCATCGGGTGCCACGGCATCCCGGGCTACCAGGCCAGCTTCCCCGAAGTGCACAAGGTGCCGATGATTTCCGGCCAGGGTGCCAAGTACATCGCCTCCGCACTCGACGCCTACAAGAAGGGCGATCGCAAGCATCCCACCATGCGCGGCATCGCCGATTCGCTGTCCGAGCAGGACATCGCCGATGTGGCGGCCTACTATGCCGAGCACGGCACGAGCGCCGGGGCACCCGCCAAGCCCTCGCGCGAACCCAATGCCCAGGTGGCGCAGCTGCTGCAAAAGGGCGCTTGCGTGTCCTGCCACGGCGAGAACTTCGCCAAGCCCATCGACCCGTCCTATCCCAAGATCGCGGGCCAGCATGCGGACTACCTGTTCGTGGCGCTCAAGTCGTACAAGACCGACAAGGGCGCGTACGTGGGCCGCAGCAACGGCGTGATGGCCGGCATCGCCAAGCAGTTTTCCAACGCCGAGCTGAAGGCGCTGGCGGGTTACCTGGGTTCGCTCGATGGAGACCTGCAGGTCGTTCCGCAGCCGCGCTTTCGCTGACCGTGGCACGCACCCGAAGAAGCCCGCCAACGCGGGTTTTTTTACGCCCGGTTGAGGCAAGCGGGCCGGGTTCCTTATCTGGCACGCCCAGGTGCGCAATGGTTGCCCCAGAGAGAGGGACTTCCTACAATCGGCCCTATGCGTTTCCTGGTTTCCACCCCGTGCGTCCGTATCGCGCGGCTTGCATCTGCAGCCGTCGTGATGGCGCGCGCCATGCGCAGGATGGGTGTTCTGAAACCAGCTTCGCCGGCCGCAGATCACTAGGCCCGGCGGTTCTCCACTCCTTTCGTCCAAGCGTCACGCGTACCGCCGGGCAGCCAGCTCCGGTGCGCTGGGGCCTGCTTGCCGCGCGCCCCGCCGTGCGGCACCCCGGATGCGCACCTTCTTCCCGCCGATGACGCGCCGCTGACGGTCGCTTTGTGCGCCGTTGTTCCCGCTTGTTGACCAGGAGTTTTGACCATGCGCCTTCAGACCATTGTGGCCCTCACCGATTTTTCGACCGCGGCGGAGCATGCGCTTGACCGTGCCGCGCTGTTGGCTGCCGAGCACAAGGCGCGCTTGCATCTTCTGTTCGGTGCGGAGCAGCCGGACCCGAAGTTCGTCGACCCGCAGGCGCGGCTGGAGCAGCGCGCGCGCCAGCTGGCGCGCCGCCACGACCTGCCGGTCAAGGCCCTGGCGTACCGCGGCGCCGGCGTGGTGGATGAGGTCTTGCGCGCGGCCGAGGGCGCCGACCTGCTGGTGCTGGACAAGCGCGCGCACCAGGGCGTGGAGCAGTTGTGGCGCGGTGGCACGTTGAGCCAGATCCTGCGGCGCAGTCCGTGCCCCGTGCTGGTGGTGCAGCGTGCGGCGCGCGAGGCTTATGCGCATGTGCTGCTGGCCGTGGATTTTTCGCCGGCGGCCGATGCCATGGTGCGCTACGCGAGCGGGCTGGACACTGCCGCTGCGGTGGAGCTGTTCCATGCCGTGGACCTGCGCGATGAGGCCAAGCTGCGCAGTGCCGAGGCATCGGCCCAGGCCGTGCGCGCGTGGCGCGCGCAAATGCAGCGGCATGCGCACGACCGGCTGGTGCGGCTGTCCGATGCCTTCGAGGCGCGGCGCAATCGTGTGGGAATGACCGTCGGCATGGGCGATGTGGCGCGGCAGGTGGCCGTGCAGCAGGAGCGCTCGGGCGCGGAGCTGGTGGCGCTGATGCACCGGCGCCGGGGATGGATGCTGGATCTGCTGCTGGGCAGCGTAGCCCAGCGGCTGCTGGGGGGTGTGGGCTGCGACGTGCTGGTGTACCCGCACGACTACGCGGGCGCCGCACCGCGCGGCACCACGTCTCAGCCCCGCGTGGCGCGCCGCTGGACGCAGGCGATATAGGCGTCGCCGTCGGGTGCCCGGCCCGCGCGCTGGGCCTCCCACAGCATGGTGCCCAGGCACTCCATGGCGGCGTGGTGCGCGTCGTGCAACGACCCCAGGCGCGCGGCCAGCAGCTCCACGGCCTGGCGGATGCCGCGCGGCTGGTCGATGCTGCACTGCTCGCTGATCGAGAGGTGCATCGACAGGTGCAGGAAGGGGTTGGTGCGGTCCGGCGTCTCGTCGTAGTTGCGCGCCAGGGCGGTGTCCACATCGGCCAGCTCGGGCTGGTACTCGGGGTGCTCCGCGATCCACAGGCCGGCCAGCGTCTCGATGGCCTCCATGGGCTGGCCGGCCTGCTGCTTGGCATGCGTGGCGCAGAAGAAGCGGCGTACGTCGGCTTGGGTGGGATTGAACATGGATTCCAGAGTAGCATGCAACGCGGCGGCTCTGCCGCGGGATGTCGCGGTGGCCTCCTACGCCGGCGGGGTTACGCCGACTCTACATTAGCGGCGGGCGCCGCTGGCGGTTGCCGACCCTACGACCAACATAAAAAAGAGGTGGACACCATGACGGGCATGCGCATTCTGGGCGTGATCTTGCTGATCCTGGGCCTGGCCGGGTTCTTCACCGGGGGCTTCAGCTTCACCAAGGAAACCACGCAGGCCCGCATCGGGCCGCTGGAGCTGTCGGTGAAGGAAAAGGAATCCGTCAATGTGCCGCAATGGCTCAGCATTGGCGCGATCGCCGTGGGCGCCCTGGTGCTGGTACTCAGCATGCGCAAGCCCTGACGCAGGTTCCATTGCCGCGCACGGTTTGCGCCGTGCGGGCGGGCGTTGGCCCAGGTCCTACGTGCGTCAGGGCCGGCGCGTGCCCAGCATGCGCGAGATGGTCTGGGCCGTGGCCAGCAGTTCGGGCAGCAACTGCTCGCGCAGCATTTCGGTGCTGGTGCGATTGGCCTGGCCGCTGATGTTCAGGGCCGCCACCACCTGGCCCGCCCGGTTCTTGAGTGGCGCGGCCACCGAAATCAAACCCTCTTCCAGTTCCTGATCCACCAGGCACCAGCCCTGGGCGCGTGCCTGGGCGATGCGCGCGAGCAGCGTCGCATCGTCCAGCACCGTGTGGCGCGTGAACTGCTGGCGCGGCAGCGCGGACAGCCGGGCGCGCAGGTCCTGCTCGGGCAGCTCGGCCAGCAGCACGCGGCCCAGCGACGTCCAGAACGCCGGCAGGCGTGAGCCCACGGCCAGGTTGGTGCTCATGATCTTGTGGGTGTGTACGCGCAGCACATAGACGATGTCCAGCCCGTCCAGCACGGCGGCGGAGCAGGACTCGTGCACGCGGTCGGTGAGGGCCTCCATCAGCGGCTCGGCCAGGTCCCAGATGGGCATGGAACTGAGGTAGGCAAAGCCCAGGTCCAGGATGCGCGGCGTGAGGCGGAACAGCCGGCCATCGCTCTCCAGATACCCGAGCGTCTGCAGCGTCAGCAAGATGCGGCGCGCGCCTGCGCGCGTCAGGCCGGTGCGTGCCGCGACTTCGCTCAGGGTCTGCTGCGGCGCCGCCGCGCTGAAGGAGCGGATCACCTCCAGCCCGCGTGCAAACGACTGCACGTAGCTATCCCCCGGCTTGTGGGTATTACTTACGGAAAGGGGAGTGTCATCCATGGCTGTTCGTCCTAAAATTCATTATACGAACATTTGTTCTATATACGAACAAAGTGACACGATCACGACAGCCGGCCCGGGCCGGCTCCTTTTCCCCTCACTGGACCAGCAACACATGATCAACAAGATTGCGGATTCCGTTGCCGAGGCGCTCGCGGGCGTGCAGGACGGCGCCACCGTACTGATTGGCGGCTTTGGCACTTCGGGCAACCCCATTGAACTGATCAACGGCCTGATCGCCCAAGGCGCGCGCGACCTCACCGTGGTCAACAACAACGCCGGCAACGGCGATGCCGGCCTGGCCGCGCTGCTCAAGAGCGGGCAGGTGCGCAAGATCATCTGCAGCTTCCCGCGCCAGGTGGACAGCTATGTGTTCGACGAGCTGTACCGCAGCGGCAAGATCGAGCTGGAGCTGGTGCCCCAGGGCAACCTGGCCGAGCGCATGCGCGCCGCGGGCGCTGGCATCGGCGCCTTCTTCTGCCCCACGGCCTATGGCACGCAGCTGGCCGAAGGCAAGGAAACCCGCGAGATCAACGGCAAGCACTACGTGCTGGAGTACCCCATCTACGGCGATGTGGCCTTGGTCAAGGCCGAGAAGGGCGACCGCTGGGGCAACCTGACCTACCGCATGTCGGCGCGCAACTTCGGCCCCGTGTGCGCCATGGCGGCCAAGTACACCGTGGCCACCGTGCACGAACTGGTGGAGCTGGGCGAGATGGACCCCGAGGCCGTGGTCACCCCCGGCATCTACGTGAGCAAGGTCGTCCAGGTGCCGCGCGTGGCCACCCAGGCCGGTGGATTCAAGAAGTAAAGCCCGTTCAGCCCAAGGAGATACAGCGTGAGCAGCTATCAAAAACGAACCAAGGACGAACTGGCCGCACGAGTGGCACAGGACATCTTCGACGGTGCCTATGTGAACCTGGGCATCGGCCAGCCGACCCTGGTGGCCAACCACATCCCCGCAGGCCGCGAGGTGGTGCTGCATTCCGAGAACGGCATCCTGGGCATGGGCCCCGCACCCGCCAAGGGCCAGGAGGACTATGACCTGATCAACGCCGGCAAGCAGCCCGTGACGCTGCTGCCCGGCGGTTGCTACTTTCACCATGCCGACAGCTTCGCCATGATGCGCGGCGGCCACCTGGATATTTGCGTGCTGGGTGCCTTCCAGGTGTCTAGCACCGGCGACCTGGCCAACTGGAGCACCGGCGAGCCCGGCGCCATTCCCTCCGTGGGCGGCGCCATGGACCTGGCCGTGGGCGCCAAGTCCACCTGGGTGATGATGGATCTGGTCAGCAAGACCGGCGAATGCAAGGTGGTCCAGGCCTGCAGCTACCCCCTGACGGGCCTGGCCTGCGTCAAGCGCATCTACACCGACCTGTGCACGCTGGAATGCACGCCCCAGGGCCTGCGCCTGATCGACACCGTGCCCGGCCTCTCGCACGAGGAGCTGGAGCGCATCGTCGGCCTGCCGATCCAGCACGCACAGCAATAAGTACCAAAACGGCCTCCAGCGCTTGATGGACAAGCGCTGGCAGCTCACTTTTTTGATATTCCCCTCGGAGACACCATGAGCAACGCCCGCCAAGCCTTCATCTGCGACGCGATCCGCACCCCCTTCGGCCGCTACGGCGGCGCCCTCTCCAGCGTGCGCACCGACGACCTGGGCGCGTTGCCCATCAAGGCGCTGATGGAGCGCAACCCTGGCGTGGACTGGGCAGCGGTGGATGACGTGCTGTATGGCAACGCCAACCAGGCCGGCGAGGACAACCGCAACGTGGCGCGCATGTCCAGCCTGCTGGCCGGCCTGCCCATCGACGTGCCCGGCGCCACCATCAACCGCCTGTGCGGCTCGGGCCTGGACGCCGTGGGCTCCGCCGCGCGCGCCATCAAGTCGGGCGAGGCGCGCCTGATGATCGCCGGCGGCGTGGAAAGCATGAGCCGCGCGCCCTTCGTGATGCCCAAGGCCGAGAGCGCCTTCAGCCGCAGCAACGCGGTGTACGACACCACCATCGGCTGGCGCTTCATCAACAAGCTGATGAAGGCTCAATACGGCGTGGACTCCATGCCCGAGACGGCCGAGAACGTGGCTGACGATTTCAAGATCGAGCGTGAGGCCCAGGACCGCATGGCCCTGGCCAGCCAACAGAAGGCGGCCGCCGCGATGGCCGCCGGCTACCTGGCCAAGGAAATCGTCAACGTCGTCATTCCCCAGAAGAAGGGCGACGCCGTCGTGGTCAGCCAGGACGAGCATCCCCGCGCCACCACGCTGGAGGCGCTGGCCAAGCTCAAGGGCGTGGTGCGCGAGGGCGGCACGGTCACGGCCGGCAACGCCAGCGGCGTGAACGACGGCGCCTGCGCGCTGCTGCTGGCCGATGAGGCGGCCGCCCAGCAATACAACCTGGTGCCCCGCGCCCGCGTGGTGGGCATGGCCGTGGCCGGCGTGGCGCCGCGCATCATGGGCTTTGGCCCCGCGCCCGCCGTGCGCAAGGTGCTGGCCCAGACCGGCCTGACGCTGGACCAGATGGACGTGATCGAGCTGAACGAAGCCTTCGCCGCACAGGGCCTGGCCGTGCTGCGCGACCTGGGTGTTGCCGATGACGACAAGCGCGTCAACCAGTGGGGCGGCGCCATCGCCCTGGGCCACCCGCTGGGAGCCTCGGGCGCGCGCCTGGCCACCACCGCCGTGAACCAGCTGCACACGCTGGGCGGCCGCTACGCGCTGTGCACCATGTGCATCGGCGTGGGCCAGGGCATCGCCGTGGTGCTGGAGCGCGTGTAAGCGCGCGGCGTGACCCGAGGAGCGAGCATGAACAAGCAAGAACGCTGGGTGGACGTGCAAGGCGGGCGCCTGCGCGTGTGCGTGCAAGGCCCCGGGGGCGCCCCGGCCCTGGTGTTTTCCAACTCCCTGGGCACCACGCTGGAGATGTGGGACGCGCAGGCCGCGCGCTTCGCCCAGGACTTCCGCGTGGTGCGCTACGACACGCGCGGCCACGGCGCGAGCGTGGTGACACCTGGCCCCTACACCTTCGAACTGCTGGGCGGCGACGTGGTCGCGCTGCTGGATGCGCTGCGGATCGAGCGTGCGCACTTCTGCGGCATTTCCATGGGCGGCTTCACGGGCCTGTGGCTGGGCGTGCACCAGCCCCAGCGCCTGCTGAGCCTGGCGGTATGCAACAGCGCCGCCAAGATCGGCACGGCCGAAGGCTGGCAGGCCCGCGCCGCGCTGGTGCGCGAAAAGGGCCGTGACGCCATGGCGGAGCTGGCCGCATCGTCACCCGCGCGCTGGTTCACCCCAGCCTTCTGCGCGGCCGAGCCGGACGTGGTGCTGCGCGCGCAGAGCTGGATTGCCGGCATTTCCCCTGAGGGCTATGCCGCCTGCTGCGAAGCCCTGGCGCTGGCCGACCTGCGCTCGCAGGTCGGTGGCATCGACGTGCCCACGCTGATCGTGGCCGGCAGCGCCGACCCCGTGACCACTGTGGCCGACGGCCGCTTCATGCAGGCGGCCATTGCCGGTGCGCGGCTGGCCGAGGTGCCGGCTTCGCACCTGTCCAACCTGGAAGCGCCGCAGGCCTTTGACGAGGCCCTGGCGCAGTTCCTGCGCGGCTGAGACCGCAGGTAGCGATGCAGTGCGGCTTGCTGCGCTGCCCACGCCGCTTCCTTCCATTCATCCAATCCTAGAGAAAGAGGAAACAAGCATGACCAACCTTCATCACACCACCCGCCGCACGCTGCTGGCCTCCCTGGCCGTGGCCGCCGCCGGCGCGCTGCCCCTGGGCGCCCTGGCGCAGAACTTCCCCACCAAGCCCATCACCATCATCGTGCCGTTCTCGGCCGGCGGCACCACCGACATCCTGGCGCGCATCGTGGGCCAGGGCCTCACCACCGAGCTGGGCCAGTCCGTCGTGGTGGACAACAAGCCCGGCGCGGGCGGCAACATTGGCGGATCGCTGGCCGCCAAGGCCGCAGCCGACGGCTACACCCTGTTCATGGGTACGGTGGGCACGCACGCCATCAACCAGTCGCTGTACAAGAAGATGCCCTTCGACCCGGTGAAGGACTTTGCACCGCTGTCGCGCGTGGCCACGGTGCCCAACCTGCTGGTGGCCCACCCCAGCCAGCCGTTCAAGACCGTGAAGGAAATGATCGCCTATGCCAAGGCCAACCCCGGCAAGATCACGTTTGGCTCGCCCGGCAGCGGCGCGTCGCCCCACGTGTCGGGCGAGCTCTTCAAGAGCATGACCGGCACCGACCTGCTGCACATCCCCTACAAGGGCAGCGCCCCCGCCATGACCGACCTGCTGGGCGGCCAGACCTCCGTCATGTTCGACAACATGCCTTCGGCCATCCAGCACGTGCGCTCGGGCAAGCTGCGCCCCATCGCCGTGACCACCGCCAAGCGCTCGCCCGAGCTGCCTGACGTGCCGACCATCGCCGAAGCCGGCGTGCCCGGCTACGAGGCAACCTCCTGGTTCGGCATGTTTGCCCCGGCCGGCACGCCCAAGCCGGTGCTGGACAAGCTGCACGCTGCGCTGATCAAGGTGCTGAACCAGGCCGACGTGAAGAAGAAGATCGCCGAACAAGGCGGTGACGTGGTGGCCGAGACCCCCGACCAGTTCGCCGCCTTCATCAAGGCCGAAAGCGTGAAGTGGGGCAAGGTGGTGAAGGAGTCCGGCGCGACGGCCGACTGACCCTTCGCTGAGCGGTTCAGCCGCTTACCCCTCCCTCACACGGCGGGTGGAGGGGTAGCGGTAATCTGCTATTGATACGAGAGCTTGTAGCGCTTGATAGGCGGGCGCTACAGGCTCTTTTGTTATGGAGCCTTGGGTGCCTGGGGCACATCGGGCGGCAGGCCGGCGCCAGCCTCCGCCGCGGCCATGCGTTCCTGGCGCTCCTTGGCCATCTGCTCCACCAGCTGGGCGCGGCCCTGCTTGGCGACGGCGATCATGGCCTCGCGGTCGTTGTGGTGCTCGTACATGCGGTTGGACAGCGCCATGTTGTGCGCGCGGAAGCGCTCGGCCAAGGTGTCGGCCTCTTGCGGCGACAGGCCGTTGAGCTCCAGCACGGTGCGTGCGGTGCGCAGGCTGGACTCGAATACCTCGCGCTCCACATGCTCCACGCCCAGATCGCGCAGCGCGTGCCAGTGCGTCACGTCGCGCGCGCGCCACGATCTGCAACTGGGGAAAGTGCTTCTTCGCCAGTTGCACGATCTTGAGCGACTGCTCCGGCGCGTCCACCGCCACCACCAGGATGCGCGCATGCTCGGCGCCGGCCATGCGCAGCAGGTTCACGCGCGTGGCGTCGCCATAGAACACACGGTAGCCAAAGGTGTGGGCCACCTCCAGCATCTCCACGCTGTGGTCCAGCACCGTGGCGGGCACGCCCTGCGCCAGCATCATGCGCGCCACGATCTGCCCATAGCGCCCGAAGCCGGCAATGATCACCGGGGCCGACTGCGGCTCGGAGATCTCCTGCGCCTGCGGGGCGGTCTTCAGCGTGGCAAAGCGCTTGAGCAGCACCCGGTCCAGCAGCACCAGCAGCAGCGGGCTGATCAGCATGGACAAGGCTACCGCGCCGATCAGCAGCGACGCCATCTCGGCCGGAATCGCGCGAAAGCCCGCGCCGGCCTGGAACACCACGAAGGCGAATTCGCCGCCCTGCGCCAGCAGCAGCGTGAACACCGGCCGCTCCTGGTAGGGCATGGCGGTCACGCGCGCCAGCGTCCAGATCACCAGTGCCTTGATGCCCAGGAAGCCCAGCAGCAGCGCCAGCATGCCCCAGGGCGTGCGCAGGATCACGCCGAAGTCGATGCTCATGCCCACCGCGATGAAGAACAGGCCGAGCAGCAGTCCCTTGAAGGGCTCGATGTCGGTCTCCAGCTCGCGCCGGTACTCGCTGTCGGCCAGCAGCACGCCGGCAAGGAACGCGCCCAGCGCCATCGACAGGCCCACCGACAGCATCAGCATGGCGATGCCCACCACCAGGAACAGCGAGGTGGCGGTGAAGATCTCGGGCGTCTTGCTCTTGGCGATCCAGCGCAGCAGCGGGCGCAGCGCGAGCCGCCCGCCGAGCACGATGGCGCCCACCACGCCCAGGATCTTGGCTGCCTCCAGCAGCAGCTCCTGCACTTCGTGCGGATGGTCCAGCTCGGCCGCGCGCGCGGCCACGCCCAGCAGCGGCAGCAGCGCCAGGATGGGGATCGCCGCCACGTCCTGGAACAGCAGGATCGAGAAGGCCTTCTGCCCGCTGTCCGTGCGCATCAGGTTGCGCTCGTGGATCACCTGCAGCGCGATGGCGGTGGACGACAGCGCCAGCCCCAGCGCACCCACCAGCCCCACGCGCCATGGCAGCCCGAAGGCCCAGGCCGCGGCCCACAGCAGTGCGGCGCAGCCCACCATCTGCGCCGTGCCCAGGCCGAAGATGGGGCGGCGCAGGCTCCACAGGCGGCTGGGTTGCAGCTCCAGCCCCACCAGAAACAGCATCAGCACCACGCCGAACTCCGCGAAATGCAGGATGTCCTGCACATTGCTCACCAGCGCCAGGCCCCAGGGGCCGATGGCGATGCCTGCGGCCAGGTAGCCAATGATGGCGCCCAGCCCCAGCGCGCGGGCGATGGGGACGGCGATCACGGCCGCGGCGAGATAGGTGAATCCGTAGGTGAGCCAGACGGGGGCTTGGGCCATGGTGTGCAGGAAGAGGGCGCGAAAAGTGATGCGGGGAAGTGCGTGCGCCGCGCTCGGGCGCGGGCAGAAATTGTGCACCCGGCCCGCGGGCGGCGCAGGCGCGGGGGGCCGCCGGGCGGGCAAGGTGCCGTGAATGCTCTGGTTTTGATAGCTGTTAGCGCTGGATGGAAAAGCGCTAGGCCGCGTTTTCATGCCGGACGCCAGAGGACCGCCGCGCAGCGTGCCGGCTGCGTCGGCCGATAGAATCGCCGCATTCCTTCCCCCCTCATTTCCCGACGGACCACGACATGGACTGGCATACCTGGATGGCTTTTTTGCGGCGTCGTGGGTGATCGCCATCTCGCCGGGCTCGGGCGCCGTGCTGTCCATGAGCCACGGGCTGTCCTACGGCGTGCGCAAGGCGGGCGCCACGATCCTGGGGCTGGAGCTGGGCCTGCTGCTGATCCTGGTGGTGGCCGGCGCGGGCGTGGGCTCGCTGCTGGTGGCGTCGGAACTGGCCTTCAGCATCGTCAAGGTGCTGGGTGCGTGCTACCTGATCTACCTGGGCTTCATGCAGTGGCGCGCGGGCGCCGCCGGCACGCTGCAGGGCGACCTGCAGGCGCAGCCCGCGAGCTGGCGCCGCCGCGTGCTCACCGGCCTGCTGACCAATGCCACCAACCCCAAGGGCATCATCTTCATGGTGGCCGTGTTGCCGCAGTTCATGACCGACACGCGCCCGCTGTGGAGCCAGCTGCTGGTGATGGCCGTCACCATGCTCTCGGTGGACCTGATCGTGATGAACGGCTACGCCGCCAGCGCCAGCGCGCTGCGCACGCTGATGCGCAGCGGCCGCGCCATGCGCACGCAGAACCGCGTGTTTGGCGGCCTGCTGATGCTGGTGGGCGCAGGGCTGTTTTTCGTCAAGCGCGGCACACAGCACGGGTAGCCGGTGGTTTGCTATTTTTATGATAGCTATTGGCGCTTGATGGACGGGCGCTAAGGCCTGTTTTTGCTTATGTGGAGCCAGCGGCCGTGACCGCCGGCACTACGATGCGGGCTGGCCCCGCGCGGGTACGGAACACAGGAGGCAGGCATGACCGTGGTCGCAGTTGCAAATCCCAAGGGCGGCGTGGGCAAGTCCACGCTGGCCACCAACATCGCCGGCTACTACGCCAGCCGCGGGCATGCGGTGGTACTGGGCGATGTGGACCGCCAGCAGTCCGCGCGGCTGTGGCTGCAGCAACGCCCGGCCGCGGCGCGCCCCATTGGCGCGTGGGATGTGGAGCCCGATCGCTTCGACAAGCCGCCCAAGCACGCCACCCACGCCGTGCTCGACACGCCCGCGGGCCTGCACGGCTGGCGGTTGAAGGACATGCTCAAGCTGGCCGACCGCATCATCGTGCCGCTGCAGCCCAGCGTGTTCGACATCTTCGCCACGCGCCAGTTTCTGGACGAGCTGGCCGCGCACCGTCGCAGCGCGGGCGTGCCGATCGGCATCGTGGGCATGCGCGTGGACGCGCGCACCATCGCGGCGGACAAGCTGCATGCCTTCGTGGACAGCCTGGGCCTGCCGGTGCTGGGCTACCTGCGCGACACGCAGAACTACATCCACCTGGCGGCGCACGGCCTGTCGCTGTTCGATCTGTCGCCCGGCCGCGTGGCGCGCGACCTGGAGCAGTGGCAGGGCATCTGCGCCTGGCTGGACGGCGCCTGACGCGCGCGCTGGCCGAGTTCCAGCGCCTGGGCTGTCGCGGTGCCGACAGGCGCCCGCGCGCGCAGGCCGCTACAGTGGCCGCATGAAAACCTTCCGCAGCTATTCCGAAGTGGCCTCCTGCGTCGGGCAGGAAGTGGCCGTCACCGACTGGGTGGAAGTCACCCAGGCGCAGATCGACCGGTTTGCCGACGCCACGGGCGACCACCAGTGGATCCATGTGGACCCGCAGCGCGCAGCGCAGGGGCCGTTCGGCACCACCATCGCGCACGGCTTTCTGACACTGTCGCTGCTGCCGCGCTTCATGGAGGCATCGTTTGCCATCACCGGCGCGCGCATGGGCGTGAACTACGGGCTCAACCGGGTGCGCTTCCCCGCTCCCGTGCCCGTGGGCAGCCGGCTGCGCGCGCACATGGTGCTGGCAGCGGCCGAGCCCGTCGCGCCCGACGGCATGCAGATGACCTGGGAGGTGACCCTGGAGCGCGAGGGTGGCGACAAGCCCGTGTGCGTGGCCGAGGCGCTGGTGCGCAGCTACGGCGCACCCGCCTGAAGGGGCTGCGCCGGGGGCCTGCCGGTCCGGTTCAGGCAGTCTGGGTCTGCGTGGACGGAGTGAGAAAGCTGTTTTGCCGCCACGCCTCGTAGACCGTCACGGCCACGGCGTTGGACAGATTCAGGCTGCGCTGGTTGGGCAGCATCGGCAGGCGCAGGCGCTGCGCGGGGGGGAACGTCTCGCGCAGTTCCGGCGGCAGGCCGCGCGATTCGGCGCCGAACACGAACCAGTCGCCCGGCAGGAAGCCCGTGTCGTACACCGACTGCGTGCCATGGGTGGTCAGCGCGAACATGCGCGACAGGTCGGGCTGCATGTCGCGCAGCAGGGCCGTCCAGCCCGGGTGGCGGCGCACCTCGGCGTACTCGTGGTAGTCCAGCCCCGCGCGGCGCATGAGAGGGTCTTCCATGGAGAAGCCCAGCGGTTCCACCAGATGCAGCATGCAGCCGGTATTGGCGGCCAGGCGGATCACGTTGCCGGTGTTGGGCGGAATCTCAGGCTCGACGAGGACGATGTGAAACATGGTGGCTATTGTCGGCGGCCCGCGGGTGGCAGGCTGACGGATGAGGCGGCAGATGGTAATGAATCGTATACCGGCGGCCATGCCCGCGCGTCACGGCGTGCGGGCCAGCACCAGCGCGCAGACCTGCAGCGCACCCGCATCGCGCAGGGGCGCTGCGGCCGCATGCAGCGTGGCGCCGGTGGTCATCACGTCGTCCACCAGCAGCACCCGCTTGCCGGCCAGTTGCGCGGCCCGCAGCGGGTCGGGCACGAAGGCGCCGCGCAGGTTGCGCAGCCGTTCGGCACGCGCCAGGTGGCTCTGCGCCTCGGTATCGCGCACGCGCAGCAGCATCCGCGCGTGCACCTGTGGGTGGCCCAGCGCGCGCGCCAGCAGCAGGGCCTGGTTGTAGCCGCGCTGGCGCAATCGCTCGGGTGACAGCGGCACGGGCACCACCAGGTCGGCCTGGGCCAGCGCTGCCTGCGCGCCTGGGGCACGCACCATCAGTTGCGCCAGGGCGCCGGCCCAGCCGGGCTCCGCATGGAACTTGAACTGGGCCAGCAGGTCGGCCCAAGGAAAGGCGTAGCTCACCGCGGCCACGCAGGCATCCAGCGGCGGAGGGCGGCGCAGGCAGTCGCCGCACTGCGCGACGCCGTGGGGCAGCAACCGCGCGCAGGTGGCGCAGCGCGGGAGCGGCGGAGCAAACTGCATGCGGCAGGCGTCGCACACGGGGCGCGCGGGCCAGGCATGGCAGACCGCGCAGCGGCTGGGCACTGCCGCGCCCACGCGGGCCAGGCCGCGCGATATCCCTGCCAGGTGCGTGGCCAGATGCGTGAACAGCATGGGCTCAATATACTCGCGGCCATTTGCGGCCCGCCATGTCCGAACACCTTCCGCCCACCATCGACCCGGTTGCCGCTGCACGCTGGCATGCCATGGTGCCCGAGGTCTCGCCCTGGTTGCACGAAGAGGTGGCGCAGCGCATGCAGGAGCGGCTGCAGTGGATCGTGCAGGCGCCGCAGGCCTGGTGCGACTGGGATCCGCTGCGCGGCGGCGTGCAGGGCCATGGCCTGGTGGGCCAGCATTTCGAACAAGCCGCCAGCCATATCACCGAGACTTCATCACCCGCGGGGGAGGCGCTGGCGCGCGTGCGCTTCGCAAAGCCCTGGTGGAGCCCCGCGCGCTGGACCGCGGCGGCGCCGCGCTTCGGGGTGCCGCCCGAGGGCAGCGTCCAGATGCTGTGGTCCAACATGGCCCTGCACATGGCGGCGGACCCGCAGGCGCTGATCACCCAGTGGCATCGGGCACTGGCGGTGGACGGTTATCTGATGTTCTCGTGCCTGGGCCCTGACACGCTGCGCGAGCTGCACGCGCTGTATGCCGAGCTGGGCTGGCCCGCCGCCGGCCACGCCATGACCGACATGCACGACTGGGGCGACATGCTGGTGCATGCGGGGTTTGCCGAGCCTGTCATGGACATGGAACGCATCACGCTCACCTTTGCCACGCCCGAGCGGCTGCTGCAGGAGCTGCGCGGCCTGGGGCGCAACCTGCATCCGCAGCGCTTTCCCGCGTTGCGCGGGCGCCACTGGCGCCAGCGACTGGAAGAGGCGCTGGCCCAGCGGCTGGCCGACCCTCGCCACGAGGGGCAGCTTGCATTGACCTTCGAGGTCGTTTACGGCCATGCCTTCAAGCCCGCGCCCCGCGTGCGCGTGGAGGGCAGCAGCGCGGTGTCGCTGCAGGACATGCGCGCCATGCTCCACGCAGGACGCACGGTGCCGCGCTGAGGGGGCTGCGGCGCAATTTGCGCTGTCAATGACCTCAATCAATGCAGGCTATAATTCTTTGAGATTGCAGATTCGGAACTCTCTTGGCGCGCCTGCATCGGGTGGTCGCCCGCGGCCGGCGGCGCGTCTTCTGGGGTTCTGATGGCGCCACGCGGCGCTCTCAGGCCTCCTTTCTGCGTCACTTCTTGGCAGTGTTCTCTCGGGACTAACGTGTATTGCAGCCATGTCCCGTGCTGGGCATGCTGAATGCGATCAAGAGAGTCCGTGTTGGATTGCGGAGACAACAGGCTGCCAGGAAAGCGGTCTGGACTGATTGGTGAAAGCGGGTGCACGGCATGCCCGCATGGCTTTGTGCGCCGCCTGACCCCACGCAGGCGCGCACCGAGGGATTGGTCAATTGGAGCTTAGAAGTAAGTGAGAACTATGAAGAGCATTTCCAACAAGCTGGCTTCTGGGCTGCTGATGGCCGGAGCATGGGTGGGCACGGCGGCCCATGCGGTTCAAAGCCTGCCCGGCGGCCCGGCGGTGAACCAGCTGAACTTGCACCCCCCCGTGACCAAGATCGCCGAGGAGCAGCACTTCCTGCATTGGATGATGCTCATCATCTGCACGGTGATCTTCGTCGGCGTGTTCTCGGTGATGTTCTATTCGATCTGGAAGCACCGCAAGTCGCGCGGCGCCCAGGCCGCCAATTTCCACGAGTCCGTCACCGTCGAGGTGGTCTGGACGGTGATCCCCTTCATCATCGTGGTCCTCATGGCCCTGCCGGCCACCAAGGTGCTGGTGGCGCAAAAGGACACGACCAATGCCGACCTCACGGTGAAGGTGACCGGCTACCAGTGGATGTGGGGCTACGACTATCTGTCGGGCGAGGGTGAGGGCCTGTCTTTCATCTCCACGCTGGACAGCAGCCATCGCCGGATGTCCGACAGCGGCAACGTGGCCAATGCACCAGCCGACTACCTGCTGAAGGTGGACGCACCCCTGGTGGTGCCGGTGGGCAAGAAGGTGCGCGTGATCACCACGGCCAACGACGTGATCCACGCCTTCATGGTGCCGGCATTCGGCATCAAGCAGGACGCGATCCCCGGCTTCGTGCGCGACACCTGGTTCCGCGCGGAAAAGGTGGGCGACTACTACGGCCAGTGCGCCGAGCTGTGCGGCAAGGAGCACGCCTACATGCCGATCCACGTCAAGGTAGTGTCCGCACAGGAATACACGCAGTGGGTGGATGGCGAGAAGAAGAAGGCCGCCGCCAAGCTGGACGATCCCAGCAAGGTCTGGACGCTGGACGCGCTGCTGCCGCGCGGCGAGAAGGTCTACGCCGCCAACTGCGCCGCCTGTCACCAGGCCAACGGCAAGGGAGCCGGCCCCATCAAGCCGCTGGACGGTTCGGCCATCGTCACCGACGCCGACCACGCCAAGCAGATCCAGGTGGTGCTCAAGGGCGCTGCCAACGGCGCCATGCCCGCCTGGGCGCAGCTCAGCGACACCGATCTGGCCGCCGTGGTGACCTACACCAAGAACGCCTGGTCCAACAAGACGGGTCAGCTGGTGCAGCCGTCTGAAATCGTGGCCCAGCGCGGCAAGTGAACCGCAACGCCCAACGCATTGAGGAATCGAACATGAGCGCAGTTCTGGACAATCACGGGCACGCCGGCGGCCACGCACACGACCACGGTGACCACCACCACGGCCCCACCGGCTGGCGCCGTTGGGTGTTTGCCACCAACCACAAGGACATCGGGACGCTGTACCTGCTGTTCTCGTTCACCATGCTGATGATCGGCGGCGTGCTCGCGCTGCTGATCCGTGCCGAGCTGTTCCAGCCCGGGCTGCAGGTGGTGAACCCCGAGCTGTTCAACCAACTTACCACCATGCACGGGCTGATCATGGTGTTCGGCGCCATCATGCCGGCCTTCGTGGGTTTCGCGAACTGGATGATCCCGCTGCAGATCGGCGCGTCCGACATGGCGTTCGCGCGCATGAACAACTTCAGCTTCTGGCTGCTGATTCCGGCGGCGCTGCTGCTGGTGGGCTCGTTCTTCATGCCCGGCGGCGCACCGGCTGCGGGCTGGACGCTGTATGCGCCGCTGACGCTGCAGATGGGCCCGTCGATGGACGCCGGCATTTTTGCCATGCACATCATGGGCGCCAGCTCCATCATGGGCGCGATCAACATCATCGTCACCATTTTGAACATGCGCGCGCCAGGCATGACGCTGATGAAGATGCCCATGTTCGCCTGGACCTGGCTGATCACCGCCTACCTGCTGATTGCCGTGATGCCCGTGCTGGCCGGCGCCATCACCATGACGCTGACCGACCGCCACTTTGGCACCAGCTTCTTCAACCCCGCCGGCGGCGGCGACCCGGTGATGTACCAGCACATCTTCTGGTTCTTTGGCCACCCCGAGGTGTACATCATGATCTTGCCGGCCTTCGGCATCATCAGCCAGGTCGTTCCCGCCTTCAGCCGCAAGAAGCTGTTCGGCTACGCCTCCATGGTGTACGCCACCTCGTCCATCGCGATCCTGTCGTTTATCGTGTGGGCCCACCACATGTTCACGACCGGCATGCCGGTGACCGGCCAGCTGTTCTTCATGTACGCCACCATGCTGATCTCCGTGCCGACGGCCGTGAAGATCTTCAACTGGGTGGCTACCATGTGGCGCGGCTCCATGACCTTTGAAACCCCCATGCTGTTTGCCGTGGGCTTCATCTTCGTGTTCACCATGGGCGGTTTCACCGGCCTGATCCTGGCCATGGCCCCGATCGATATCCAGCTGCAGGATACCTACTACGTGGTGGCCCACTTCCACTACGTGCTGGTGGCCGGTTCGTTGTTCGCCATGTTCTCGGCCTACTACTACTGGAGCCCCAAGTGGACGGGCATCATGTACTCGGAGACGCGCGGCAAGATCCACTTCTGGGGCTCGCTGATCACCTTCAACATCACCTTCTTCCCCATGCACTTTCTGGGGTTGGCGGGCATGCCGCGCCGCTATGCCGACTACCCCATGCAGTTTGCCGACTTCAACGCGCTGGCGTCCGTCGGGGCACTGGGCTTTGGACTGATGCAGGTGTACTTCTTCCTGTTCGTCGTGCTGCCGGCCATGCGCGGGCGGGGCGTGAAGGCGCCGCAAAAGCCCTGGGAAGCCGCTGAAGGCCTCGAATGGGAAGTGCCGTCGCCCGCGCCGTTCCACACCTTTGAAGTGCCGCCCAAGCTGGACGCTACGGCCACGCGGGTGATCGGCTGACATTCCGGGAGATCGCCATGACCACGCCGGAGCAAAAAAAATCCAACCTGCGCATGGCGCTGATCCTGGCGTCGGTGGCGGCGGTGTTCTTCATCGGCTTCATGGTGAAGATCGCCTGGCTGCATTGACGAAAGGGCGGGACCATGGGTGCGCGTAGCGAGAACCTGAAGATGGTGGGCAAGCTGGCCGTGGTGACGGTCGGCATGTTCGCCTTCGGCTACGTGCTGATCCCGATCTACAAGCACATTTGCGAGATGACGGGCATCAACATCTTGTCGCTGTCGGAGCGGCAGGTGCCCGGCAACGGCACGGCCGGCCGCAACGCCCAGGTGCCCGCCAACAGCCAGGTGGACAAGACCCGCCTCATCACTGTGGAGTTCGATGCGAACGCGCGTGGTCCGTGGCAGTTCCGGCCCGCGCAGCGCTCCGTGCAGGTGCACCCGGGCGAGCTGGCCACGGTGATGTACGAGTTCCAGAACGTGCAGGACCGCCGCATGGCCGCGCAGGCCATCCCCAGCTATGCGCCGCGCCAGGCGGCCGCCCACTTCACCAAGCTGGAGTGCTTCTGCTTCAACCAATACACCCTTGAGCCCGGCGAGAAGAAGGAATGGCCCGTGGCCTTCGTGATCGACCCGCGCCTGTCCAAGGACGTCACCACGATCACGCTGTCCTACACCTTCTTCGAAGTCGGCGGCAAGACGCCGGCCGCGCCCCAGTCCACGGCCGCCGCACTGCCGGCGACTTCCGCGGAGGCCGGTTCATGAGCCCCACGCCCCCGCGTCCGCCGCGCAAGGGATCGCTGTTGCGCACCCTGCGTGCCGTGGCATGGTCGCTGATCGGGTTGCGCAAGGGGGAGCAATACCAGCGCGACCAGGAGACGCTGCAGCCGCTGCACATCGTGTTCGTGGGATTGGTCGCTCTGTTTGTGCTGGTGCTGCTGCTGATCGGACTGGTGAACTGGATTGCTTGAGGCCTGCCGCCGCTGATAACAACGAGACAACCGAGAACTTTGAGAACGAGGAGCTGAAATGAGTGCATCTACCCACGGCACGACGCCTTACTACTACGTCCCCGCGGAGTCTCGCCACCCCGTGCTGGCGGCGGCGGGGTTGTTCTTTGTCCTCCTCGGCGCGAGCCAGTGGATCAACGGCCATGACTGGGGCAAGTATTCGCTGGCCTTCGGCCTGGCCTGGTGGCTGTTCGTGCTGTACCAGTGGTTTCGCGACGCTGCGCGCGAGAGCGAGGGCGGCCTGTATGGCCGCAAGATCGACCTGTCGTACCGCTGGAGCATGAGCTGGTTCATCTTCTCGGAGGTGATGTTCTTCGGCGCCTTCTTCACCGCGCTGTGGTGGGCGCGCGCGCACTCGGTGCCGGCGCTGGGTAGCCTGGACAACGCGCTGCTGTGGCCCGACTTCAAGGCCGTCTGGCCCAGCATGGCAGCGGGGGTGACCGCCTCGCCGGCGGGCATCGTCGAGCCCTTCCAGACTGTCGGCCCGTTCTGGCTGCCCACCATCAACACCGCGCTGCTGCTGACGTCGGGCGTCACGCTCACCATCGCCCACCACGCGCTGCGCGAAGGCCAGCGCGCCAAGACGATCGGCTTCATGTGGGTCACGGTGCTGCTGGGCTTCGTGTTCCTGTGCGTGCAGGGCTACGAGTACTTCCACCTCTACACCGACCTGAACCTCAAGCTCACCTCGGGCGTGTACGGCTCCATCTTCTTCATGCTCACGGGCTTCCACGGTTTCCACGTGTTCGTGGGCATGCTGATGCTGCTGTTCATCACGCTGCGCCTGCACAGCGGCCACTTCACGGCCGAGCGCCACTTCGGCTTCGAGGGCGCGGCCTGGTACTGGCACTTCGTGGACGTGGTCTGGCTGGGCCTGTACATCCTGGTGTATTGGATGTAATCCCGTCTCCGGATCGGGAAAAAGCGCCGCAAGGCGCTTTTTTTACGCGGAGGTGGTTGCTTCAAAAACAGGAGCTGCCTGCGCTTGATAGATAAGCACTTTGGATATAAATACTATTGAAAGCCCTGTGCACCAAGCGCAAGGCGCTCACTTTTTTGATGGCCATCGGCGTGCGCCTCAGCGCACTGCGGCGGGCAGCCCGGTTGGCTGGATGTACCCCAGCTTCCAGGCCAGCAGCAGGCACAGGAACAGCACGATGGACAGCCCCACGCGCAGCCCCAGCGCGCGGGCCATGCGCTTGCCCTGTTGCCGGTCGTCGCCCTTGCCGCGCATCATGAAAAACAGCGCCGAGCCCAGGCTTGCGATGATGGCGAGAAACGCCAATGCCACCAGAATCTTCATGAGGCCCATTATCCGGTGAACCCTGCCCGACAACCCTTCGGCCTGCGCTTCTGGCTGGTGACCCTCGCGGCGCTGGTCGCCATGGTGGTGACCGCGTCCCTGGGCCGCTGGCAACTGTCGCGTGCCGCGCAGAAGACCGCGCTGCAGGCGGCCATGGACGAACGCCAGTCCCGCGCACCGCTGCAGGGTGCCGAACTGGCACAGGCGCTGCAGTCGGCATCGCAGGAGGCCACCGCGCCGCTGCTGCACCGCCGCGCCGAGCTGCGCGGCCAGTGGCTGCCCGAGGCCACGGTGTTCCTGGAGAACCGCCAGATGTACGGGCGTCCGGGCTTTTTCGTGTTCACGCCCCTGCAACTGGCGGACAGCCCGCGCGTGGTGCTGGTGCAGCGCGGCTGGGCGCCGCGCAACTTCCTGGAGCGCACGCGCCTGCCGGAGATCACCACCCCTGCCGGACCGGTGCAGTTGGAGGGGCGGCTCGCCGGACCGCCGGCGCGGTTGTATGAGTTCGCACCCACCGCCCAGGGCGAGGGGTCTTCGCGCATCCGGCAGAATCTGGACCTGGCCGCCTATGGGGCCGAGACCGGCCTGGCGCTGGCGCCCCTGACCGTCGTGCAGACCGGCGCCGCCAGCGACGGGCTGCAGCGCGACTGGGCGCCCATCGACAGCGGCGTCGACAAGCATTACGGCTACGCATTCCAATGGTTCGGGCTTTGCGGCCTGGTGGCAATCCTCTATGTCTGGTTCCAATTCGTCCGACGCTTCCTTCGCCCAGGCCGCCAGCGTGGTGCCTGAGACCGGCGGCCAGCAGCCGCTGGGCCTCACGGTGCACAGCCTGCCCCAGGCCGGCGATGCCATGGCGGCGCTGCAGCGCTCGCGCAGCGGCCGCTGGCAGATGCTGGGGCTGTTGCTGGTGTGCGCGGCGCCCGTGATCGCTTCGTACTTCACCTATTACGTGCTGCGTCCCGAGGGCCGGCGCAACTTTGGTGAGCTCATCGAACCCCAGCGCGCCTTGCCCGCGCAGGCCGCAGCCACCGCATTGGACGGCACGGCGCATACGCTGGGCGAGCTGCGTGGCCAGTGGCTGCTGGTGAGCGTGGCAGCCGGCGCCTGCGACGACGGCTGCCGCAACAACCTGTACCTGCAGCGCCAGTTGCGCGAAACCATGGGCCGCGAGAAGGAGCGCATGGACTGGGTCTGGCTGGTGTCCGACGGCGCCGTGCCCCCGGCGGAGATCGCCCCCGGCCTGCAGGGCGCCACCGTGCGCCGCGTGGATGCCGCCACCTTGGCCACCTGGCTGCAACCCGCGCCCGGCCATACGCTGGAAGAACACCTGTACGTCGTAGACCCGCAGGGCCACTGGATGATGCGCTTTCCCGCGCGGCTGGACCGCGCTGGCGCGGCCAAGGCCAAGCGCGACCTGGACCGGCTGCTGCGCGCCTCGGCATCATGGGACCAGCCCGGCCGCTTGCAGGAGGCCCCGTGACGGACATGCAGCCGCTGTACGACCTGGCGCCGGCCCTGGAGCTGATGGCCCTGGGCATCGTGATCGCCCTGGGCCCGCTGGCCTGGGTGTGGTGGCGCGGGCGCGGCAACACGCCGGTGCGGCGTCTGCAGGCGCTCACCGTGCTCACGCTGTTCCTCACCTTCGACTTGGTGCTGTTCGGCGCCTTCACGCGCCTGACGGACTCCGGCCTGGGCTGCCCCGACTGGCCGGGCTGCTACGGCAACGCCAGCCCGGTGGGCGCGCGTGCGGAGATCTCGGCCGCACAGGAAGCCATGCCCACCGGCCCCGTCACCCACGGCAAGGCCTGGGTGGAGATGATCCACCGTTACCTTGCCACCGGCGTGGGCGTGCTGATCATCGCGCTCACCGTGGGCGCGTGGCGCCAACGCCGCGCAGCCGCACAGTTGCCTCAGTTGGCAGGGGCGGCGCCCGCGCTGAGCCCCTGGTGGCCCACCGCCACGCTGGTGTGGGTGTGCCTGCAGGGCGCTTTCGGCGCGCTCACCGTGACCATGAAATTGTTCCCGGCCATCGTCACGCTGCACCTCATCGGCGGGCTGGTGCTGTTGGCGCTGCTGTGCGTGCAGGCCGTGCGCCAGACGCAGATGACGCAGGGCGTGGTGCCCGTGGCGCTGCCACGCGGCCTGCGCTGGCTGCTGGGCGTGACGGCGGCGCTGGTGGCGCTGCAGGTCGTGCTGGGCGGCTGGGTCAGCACCAATTACGCGGTGCTGGCCTGCACCACTTTCCCGCAGTGCCAGGGCAGCTGGTGGCCCGACATGGCGTTTGCGGAGGGCTTTCAGGTCTGGCGCGCGCTGGGCCTGCTGCAGGACGGCAGCCACATCAGCTTCGCCGGGCTCACGGCCATCCATTACGTGCACCGGCTCGCGGCCTACCTGGTGCTGGCGGCGCTGGTGGTGCTGGCCTGGCGCCTGCGCCGCGCGGGCGTGTTGCGCGACCCGGCGCGCTGGCTCGCAGGCCTGGCGCTGCTGCAGTTTGTCACCGGCCTGTCCAACGTGGTGCTGGACTGGCCGCTGGTGGCCGCCGTGCTGCACACGGGCGGCGCTGCCGCGTTGGTGGTGGTGCTGACCTGGGCGCTCACGGCCAGCCGCGCCACTGCCGGCGCCACGGCTTCGCAGCCGCGCGCCGGTGCCGATTCCGTCAAGAGAGTTTCCGCATGAGTGCCGCTCCTGCTCCCGCCCCCGCCGCCGCAGCGCCGCGCGCTCTGCCGTCGCGGCTGTCCCAGTTCTACGCGCTGACCAAGCCGCGTGTGGTGCAGCTCATCGTGTTCTGCGCCTTCATCGGCATGGTGCTGGCCGTGCCGGGCATGCCCAGCGGCGCGCAGTGGGCGTTGATGGCCGTGGCCAGCGCGGGCATCTGGCTCGTGGCTGGTGCGGCGGCGGCGTTCAACTGCATCGTGGAGCAGGGCATCGACGCCAAGATGAAGCGCACGGCCTGGCGCCCCACGGCCAAGGGCGAGCTGTCCAACACGCAGACGCTGCTGTTCTCGGCGCTGCTGTGCGCGGCGGGCTCGGCGCTGCTGTACTGGTGGGTGAACCCGCTGACCATGTGGCTGACGTTCGCCACGTTTGTCGGCTATGCGGTGATCTACACGGTGATCCTCAAGCCGCTCACGCCGCAGAACATCGTGATCGGCGGCGCCAGCGGCGCCATGCCGCCCGTGCTGGGCTGGGCCGCGATGACCGGCGAGGTGGGCCCCGAGGCACTGATCCTGTTCCTCATCATTTTCCTGTGGACGCCGCCGCACTTCTGGGCACTGGCGCTGTACCGCGTGGAGGACTATCGCAAGTCCGGCCTGCCCATGCTGCCCGTCACCCACGGCAACGAGTTCACGCGCCTGCAGGTGTTTCTCTATACCTTGATCCTGTTCGCAGGCTGCCTCATGCCTTTCGTGTACGGTATGAGTTCGTGGATCTACCTTGCAGCCGCCGTGGTGCTGAGCGCGGGCTTTTGCCTGTACGGCTTCCGGCTGTGGCGCGACTACTCCGACACGCTGGCGCGCAAGACCTTTCGTTTCTCGCTGATCCACCTGAGCCTGCTGTTCGCGGCGCTGCTGGTGGACCACTACCTCCTGTGAAGCAAGCTTATGGATAAACGTGATGCTCTGAAAAAAATAGCTGCTGGCGCTTTCTGGATGGGCGTTGCAGGCACTTTTGCCGCATGTTCTCCGAAGGCGCCCAAGTTCCAGGGGGTGGACCTCACGGGTGCCGAGTACGCGCGCGACCTGCAGTTGACCGACCACAACGGCCAGCCGCGCAGCCTCAAGGACTTCGCGGGCAAGGTGGTGGTGGTGTTCTTCGGCTACACGCAATGCCCGGACGTTTGCCCCACGTCGATGTCCGAACTGGCCGACGTCAAGCGCGCCCTGGGCGCGGACGGCGACAAGCTGCAAGGCATCTTCGTCAGCGTGGACCCCGAGCGCGACACGCCCGAGGTACTCAAGGCCTACATGGCCAACTTCGATCCCAGCTTCCTCGCGCTGCGCGGCACGCCCGAGCAACTGGCCGCCGTGGCCAAGGACTTCAAGATCTACTACAAGCGCGTGGAGGGCCAGACCCCCACGAGCTACACCATGGACCATTCCGCCGGCAGCTATGTCTATGACCCTGCCGGCCGCCTGCGCGTGTACCACCGCTACGGCAGTGGGGCACAGAGCCTGGCGGCCGACGTGCGCGCTCTGCTGGACGAAACCCGCTGATTCCACGCGCTCCACGCGCCCAGGGGCTGGCGTGTGGCAAAAACCACATTGCCCGTAGGGCCTGAATTGACGTGTGCGTCACCTTGGGTGGCGATAGGCGCCAGGAGAGCGTCGCGCCTGCCTAGAGTGCACAGTGGCTGGGCGCCAGGCGCATCGACGGTGATGGCGCAGGCGCCGGCCACGGCCTCAACCTACCGACGCCCTACCGACGCGCCATGGATTCCTTTGCCCCTGCCGCCCGCCCCCGGTCCGAGGACGGCGTGACGCACCCGCCGCCCCATCGGACCGATGACGCCGCCGACGACAGTGCGGCGGCCTTCCTGCAGCGCATCGGCAGCCTGAGCGCGGGAACGCTGGAGCGCGCTGCCATGGATGCGGCGCCCGACGGCATCGTGCTGGCCGACCGACAGGGCCGCATCCTCATGGTCAACGCCCTCATGGAGACCATCAGCGGCTACACCAACGCGCAGTTGTGCGGCCAGTCCATCGACCTGCTGGTGCCGGTGCACGCGCGGCCCGAGCATGGCCAGCATATGCAGCGCTACCACCAGTCTCCCAGCCGCCGGCCCATGGGCATGGGGCGCGACCTGTGGTTGCAGCGACGCGACGGTAGCCAGGTGCCGGTGGACATCGCCCTCGGCCATTCCTCCTCCCACGGGGGTACGGTGGTGGCTTTTGTGCGCGACGTCTCCGACCTGCGGCGCCTGGAGGCGCGCATGCACTACCAGGCCACGCACGACACGCTGACCGGCCTGCTCAACCGCTGGACGTTCGGCCAGCGGCTGGAACAGGCGATCGCGGAGCAGGCGGCAGCGCAAAGCCCGCCCTTCGCGCTGCTGCTGCTCGATCTGGACGACTTCAAGGCCATCAACGATGGCTACGGCCATGCCGCCGGCGACCAGGTGCTGCAGGAGGTGGCGCGGCGCCTGCGGGGTGCGCTGGGCACGGGCGACATCCTTGCGCGCCTGGGCGGCGACGAGTTCACCGTGCTGTTGCCCGGGGTGGCCAGCGCCGCGCAGGCCGAGGGCGTGGCCGCGCGGCTGATGCAGGCGCTGTGCGTGCCCTGCCGCGTGCAGGGGTTCGAACTGAACTTCGGCGCCAGCATGGGCATCGCGCTGTGCCCTCAGGATGCGGGCGACGCCGCCACGCTGCTGCGCTATGCCGACATGGCCATGTACCACGCCAAGCACCGCGGGCGCGCCAACTTCGCGTTCTACGCCCCGTCCATGGGCCGCAAGATGGCCGAGAAGATCCAGTTGCACGACCGGCTCAAGCTGGCCCTGGCCTACGGCGGGCTGACGCTGCATTACCAGCCGCAGGTCGAGGTGGCCACCAACCGCATGGTGGGTGTGGAGGCCCTGCTGCGCTGGCACGACCCGCAGCTGGGCGAGGTGTCGCCCGAGCGCTTCGTGCCCGTGGCGGAGGCCACGGGACTGATTCTGGAGTTGGGCGCCTGGGTCATGGCCGCGGCCTGTCGCCAGATCGCGGCGTGGGAGCGCCAGGGCATGCGTTTGCGCGTGGCAGTGAACCTGTCCGCCCAGCAGCTGCGGCAGACAGACCTCGTCGAGCAGGTGGCGCGCAACCTGCGCACCCACCATGTCCCGCCCGAGTTGCTGGAACTGGAGGTGACCGAGTCCGAAGCCCTGGCGGACCCCGAGCAGGCCTGCCAGGTGCTGAACGAGCTGCGCGCGCTGGGCGTGGCCGTGGCGCTGGACGACTTCGGCACGGGCCACTCGTCGCTGGCCTACCTCAAGCGCCTGCCGGTGTCGCACATCAAGGTGGACCGGGAATTCATGCGCAACGTGCCTGCCAGCGGAGGCGACACCACGCTGGTGCGCGCCGTGGTCGCGCTGGCGCACACCATGGGGCTGCGGGTGGTCGTGGAGGGCGTGGAAACGCGCGAGCAGCTGCAGTTTTTGCGCGAGATGCAGTGCGCCTGCTACCAGGGCTGGCTGTTTGCCAAGGCGCTGGCGCCCGACGACGTGGCCCTGCTGTACGCGGCCGGTGCCGACGTGGCGGCGGAAGGTGCGCTGGGCTGAGGTGCAGGCAGCGACGCTGGCTTACAGCGCGGCGTGCACCGGCGCTTGCGCCGCAGGGGTGGTGCGCGCAGCCGCACGCGCCTGGTACAGGTTGGCCGCCGAGCGGCGGCCGCCGCGCGTGAGCGCCAGCAGCGGCGCGCGCTGGATCTCGCAGTGCCAGCGGTCGCGCCGCAGCACGCCTTGCTCCTGCGCCAGCAGCGCCAGGGCGCGCGCCACGGACTCGCGCGTGGTGGCGAGCAGGGCAGCCAGCACCGTATGGCTGGGCAGGCGCACCAGCGTGCTGCGCTGCAGCTCGGCCAGTTGCAGCAGCGCGCCCGCCAGTTGGCCCACCACGCCGCGGATGCGGGCGATGCGGCCCCAGTCGGCCAGGCGCGCGTTGGCGTTCAGTTGTTCGCGCGCCAGTTCCAGCAGGAATTCGCCTTGGGACTGGCGGCCCGCCCCCAGCAGGGGCGCCAGGTCCAGTTGGCAGACGCGCCCCGGCGTGACCGCCACGTAGGACAGGTCCGCCGGCTGCTGCAGCAGCGCGGGGGCGCCCAGGGCCTCGCAGCAGCCCGCCATGCCTACGGGGTGCTCCACTCCATCGTCGCCGCGGCGCTGCACCAGCAGCGTACCGATCTTGACCACCTGCACCCTGTGGATGCTCTCGCCCTGGCGCTGCAGCATCTCGCCCTTGCGAAAGCGCCGCTCCGTCAGGTGCCCGCGCCAGCCCGCGCGCGTTTGCGGGTCCAGGCGGCCCAGCAGGCACTGCTGCTGGCAGGCGCAGTCGTTGCAGGTATGGCCGCCGGAGGACGGATGGTCGGTCATGAGTACAAGCCAAAATGGGCTTCAGCGCTTGTCTGGCAAGCGGTGGAAGCTATGAATACCGTAGCGCCTCGCGGAGGGCCGGTCAACGGCCTCGGAGTGCTGGGGATTGGCGGAGAGTGTGCAAGGCGGGGCCGTCCTGCCCCGTGACCTAGGTCAACGTTTGGGACCAAGTGCCTGCACTGCGCGCCGCAGGCCGCGCCCCACGCCGTCCCTTACCGGCGTGGCCGCCGCGCTGCGACGGTGCGCGGTCAATCGGCGCGGATGCCCTGTTCGCGGATGACGCGGCTCATGGTGGCCGTATCGGCCTGGATCCGGTTGGCCAGCCCCTCGGCCGACGAGCCAATGGCCTGCCAGCCCTGCTGGAACAGCTTGGCGCGCACTTCGGGGCTGCGGGCGATCTCACCGATCACGCGGGACAGCCGTGCGCGCACCGGGGCGGGCATGGACGCGGGTGCGGCAAAGGCGTTCCAGATCTCCAGCTGGAAGTCGCGCACGCCGGCCTCCGCCAGGCTGGGCACCTCGGGCGCCAGCGTGCTGCGGCCCGCGGAGGTCACACCGATCAGGCGCAGCTTGCCCGCCCGTGCCTGGGCCTGCGCGAGCGCGGGCGGCAGCAGCGCCATTTGCAACTGGCCACCCAGCATGGCGGTGGCTACCTGCGGGTAGCCGGGGTACGGTACGTGCACCGGTGCAATGCCGGTGCGCGCCTTGAGCAGCTCGGTGCCCAGGTGGCCCACGGTGCCCACGCCGGGGGTGCCGTAGCTCCAGCGGTCGCCCGCGGTGCGCGCGGCCTGCAGGAAGGCGCGTGCGTCGGCGCCCGCGGGCACGTCGGGCTGGTTCACGGGAGCGGTCAGGACCAGGGGCGATACGCCGATCAGCGACAGCGGCGCGAAATCCTTCACGGGGTCGTAGGGCACGTGTGCGTTGAGCAGCTTGGCGATCGTCAGGTTGCCGTTGATGAACAGGCCGATGGTGTGGCCGTCCTGCGCCTTGGCGACCGCATCGGCGCCGATGTTGCCGCCCGCACCCACCTTGTTTTCCACGACCACGGGTTGGCCCAGGGCCTGGGACAGTGGCTCGGAGAAGGTGCGCGCCGTCAGGTCGGGCGAAGAACCCGGTGGGAAGCCCACGATGATGCGCAGGGGCTTGGCGGGCCAGCCGGGGGTGGCGGGCGCGGCATCCTTCTGGGCCACGGCGGCGCCGCAGGCCGAAGCCAGGGCCAGTGCCAGCAGGCCGCGGCGGGCGAGGGGGTGGGGGAACATGGGTGGCGATCTCCAGTCTGGGCCAGGCAGCCAGGTGCTGCCCCGCCGGCAAAGAAAAAGGCGCGTAGCCGTTGAGGGCTGCGCGCCTGGATTATCTGCCCGCGATCCGGGCTGCTGGGCGACGGCTCAGGCGTACTCGGCCAGCGCCTTCTTCATCTTTTTCATGGCGGCCACCTCGATCTGGCGGATGCGCTCCGCGCTCACGCCGTACTCGGCCGCCAACTCGTGCAGTGTCATGCCGCCCGAGCCATCGTCGTTCACCTGCAGCCAGCGCTGCTCCACGATGCGGCGGCTGCGTGCGTCCAGGCTGTCCAGGGCGGCGGCAATACCGTCCGTGGCCAGCGCGTCTCGCTGGCGCGCCTCGATCATGGCGGTGGGCTCATGGCCCGCGTCGGCGAGGTAGGCGATGGGGCCAAAGGCCTGCTCGCCGTCGTCGCTGGGAGCGGGGTCCAGCAGCACGTCGCCACCGGACAGGCGCGTTTCCATCTCGATGACTTCCTCGCGCTTCACGTTGAGCTGCTCGGCCACCAGGTCGATCTCGTGGTCGGATAAGGTTTCGCGGTGCGTGTCGGCGTCCAGCGCGTCGGCCTTGAAGCCCTGCTTCATGGAGCGCAGGTTGAAGAACAGCTTGCGCTGCGCCTTGGTCGTTGCCACCTTGACCATGCGCCAGTTCTTCAGGATGTACTCGTGGATCTCGGCCTTGATCCAATGCATGGCGTAGCTCACCAGGCGAACGCCCTGGTCAGGGTCAAAGCGCTTGACGGCCTTCATCAGGCCCACGTTGCCCTCCTGGATGAGGTCGCCATGCGGCAGGCCGTAGCCCAGGTACTGGCGCGAGATGGACACGACCAGGCGCAGGTGCGACAGCACCAGGCGGCCGGCAGCCTCGACATTGTTGTCATCCTTGAGCTGGCGCGCGTAGCGCTGCTCCTCCTCCTGCGTGAGCAGGGGAAGGCGGTTGACGGCGGAGATATAGGCGTCCAGGTTGCCCAGCGGGGGAACCAGCGCCCACGGGTTCGCGGGCGAGAGGGTCGTCACGGAGGTTGCAGTCTGGAGTGCCATATCGGTAGTCCTTTCTTCCATGCAAATCATATTAGCACTCCATTGGATAGAGTGCTAAAGGCATAGTTCCCCTACGGATGTAGGAAATAACCACCAAGAGGCGCAACGACGGCCCTTAAAACGCAGGTGGGGCTGCTTTCCCGCGCGGTCAAGGTCCGTTGTGCAGTTACGCCTTGTGCCAGACTTCGATCATGACATCTTCCCCAGACGCCCAGATCGCCGTTGTGACCACCACCGTGGGCGACGCCGCCGCCGCACACCGACTGGCCAGGGGCGCTGTCCAGGCGCGCCTGGCCGCCTGCGTGCAGGTGGAGGCCATCACCTCGCACTATGTCTGGCAGGGGGTGCAGCAGGCGGAAGCAGAGTGGCGGCTGGTGTGCAAGACGCTGCTGTCTGCCGCGCCCGCCTTGCGGGACTGGCTGCGTGCCCAGCACCCCTACGAAGTGCCGCAACTGCTCACCCACGCCGTGCAGGCAGAGCAGGACTATGTGCTGTGGGTGGCGCAGCAGGTGGACCCGGCCTCGATAGCCGGGCCTGGTCAAGCGCCGCGTTGAAGCAATGGCTGGCGGATGCCGCCTGCATCCGCCCACAGGGGGTAAGTAACTATCTCAGGTCAGAAGGGCCTGGGCGAATTCGCGTGCGCTGAAGGTCTCCAGGTCTTCCACTTTCTCGCCCACGCCAATGAAGTACACGGGCACGGGCCGCTCCTGCGCGATGGCGGCCAGCACGCCGCCCTTGGCCGTGCCGTCCAGTTTGGTGACGATCAGGCCGGTGAGTTGAAGCGCGTCGTCGAACGCGCGCACCTGCGCCAGCGCGTTCTGGCCGGTGTTGCCGTCGATCACCAGCAGCACCTCGTGCGGGGCGCTGGCATCGGCCTTGGTGACCACGCGGCGGATCTTCTTCAGCTCTTCCATCAGGTGCAGCTGCGTAGGCAGGCGGCCGGCGGTGTCCACCAGCACCACATCTTTGCCGCGCGCGCGGCCGGCGGTAACGGCGTCAAAGCTCACGGCGGCAGGGTCGCCCCCTTCCTGGCTGACGATCTCCACCGTGTTGCGCGTGGCCCAGACACCCAACTGCTCGCGCGCCGCGGCGCGGAAGGTATCGGCGGCGGCCAGCAGCACGCTCTCGCCATGGTCGGCCAGGTGCTTGGTGAGCTTGCCGATGGAGGTGGTCTTGCCCGCGCCGTTCACGCCGGCCACCATGATCACGGTGGGTGTGTGCTCGCCGATCACCAGCGGCTTTTCCAGCGGCCGCAGCAGGTCGGCCAGCGCATCGGCCAGCAGTCCCTTTACGGCAGCAGGCTCGGTGGTCTTGGTCTCTTTCACGCGGCGCTTGAGGTCCTCCAGCAGGTGCTGTGTGGCTTTCACCCCGGTGTCGGCCATGAGCAGGGCTTCCTCCAGCTCGTCGTACAGCGCGTCGTTGATCTGCGTGCCCGTGAAGACGGTCGCGATGCTGCTGCCGGTCTTGCGCAGGCCGGATTTCAGCCGGTCCATCCAGCCCTGGCGTGCGCCCCCGGGCTTCGGGGTGGGCTCGGGGACGGCAAGGGGCACGTCGATGGCTGCGGGGGCGCCGGCCGAAGGGGCAGCCGGCTCCGCCACGCTGGTGGCGCCTGCGCCAAAGGGCTTGCGCAGCCAGCCGAATGCTCCGCCACTGGCGGGGGCGTCGGCCGCGGGCGGCGCCGCAGGGCTGGCCACGTCCTCGGGTGCAAGGGCGGGTTCGGCGGGGCGGGCGGTTTCTTCTTGAAAAAACTGAACATTGGCGGGTTCGTAGAATCGCAGCCATTCTATGAAACGCGCTATCACCCTTGTGGGCCTGCTGGCCTGTCTGCACGCCTGGGCGCAAAACCCAGCGCATGAATCCCCACCTGCTGCGTCTGCCGCGGCGGCGCACGCCCAGGCCACCACGGCCAGCGGTGCGCAGCAATTCACCCTGAAGAACGGCATGCAGCTCATCGTGCAGCCCGACCGGCGCGCGCCCACGGCGGTGCACATGGTCTGGCTGCGCGTAGGCGCCATGGACGAGGTGGACGGCACCTCGGGCGTGGCGCATGTGCTGGAGCACATGATGTTCAAGGGCTCGAAGGCCGTGCCGCCGGGCGAGTTCTCGCGCCGCGTGGCGGCGCTGGGCGGGCAGGAGAACGCCTTCACCAGCCGCGACTACACCGGCTACTACCAGCAGATCCCGGCCGGGCGGCTGGCCGACGTGATGCAGCTCGAATCCGACCGCTTCGCCCACAACCAGTGGCCCGACGCGGAGTTCACCAAGGAGATCGAGGTCGTCAAGGAAGAGCGCCGCATGCGCACCGAGGACCAGCCGCGCGCCGCGCTCATCGAGCAGCTGTTCGCCTCCACCTTCATCGCTTCGCCCTACCGTCGCCCGGTGGTGGGCTGGATGAGCGATCTGGAATCCATGACCCCCGACGACGTGCGCCGCTTTTACCGCGACTGGTACGTGCCCGGCAATGCCGCCGTGGTGGTGGCGGGCGACGTGGACCCGGCGCAGGTGCTGGCCCTGGCGGAGAAGACCTACGGCACCATTCCCGCACGTGCCCTGCCGGCGCGCAAGCCGCGCACCGAGCCGGCGCAGCAGGGCCTGCGCCGCATCGCCTTCAAGGCGCCGGCCGAGCAGGCCTACGTGGCGCTGGCCTTCCGCGTGCCGGGTGTCACGCGCCTGGAGGACATGACCGATGCCGACCGTGACGGCCTGGCGCTGCTGGTGCTGTCGGCCGTGCTCAGCGGCTACGACGGCGCGCGCCTGGAGCGAGCCCTCACGCAGGGTGCGGACCGTGTGGCCGACGGCGCGGACAGCCAGGCGTCCATCCTCGGACGCGGGCCGGCGCTGTTTCTCATGACCGGCGTGCCCGCCGCGGGCAAGACCTCGGCCCAGGTCGAGGAGGCGCTGCGCGCCGAGGTGGCCCGCGTGGCGCGCGAGGGCGTGAGCGAGGCCGAGCTCTCGCGCGTAAAGACGCAGTGGGCGGCCTCCACCATCTACGCGCGCGATTCGCTTTACAGCCAGGCCAGCGATCTGGGCAGCAACTGGGTGCAGGGCCTGCCGCTGGACGCGGACGAGCGCATGCTCAAGCTGCTGCGCGCGGTCACGCCGCAGCAGGTGCAATCCGTGGCGGCGCGTTACTTCGGCGACGATCAGCTCACCGTTGCCACGCTGCTGCCCCAGCCCGTGGCGGCAGGCACCAAGCGTGCCGCCCCAGCACCCGACGCTGCCGGTGGCCGCGTGCATTGAGCCAAGGTGTCAGCGATGTACAAAACTCTTAAAACGATAGCTGCTCGCGCTTTGTTGATAAGCGCTGGAGCCATTTTTTATACCCAATCCGCGTGGGCGCTGCTGCCCATCCAGCACTGGACCGAGCCCAGCGGCGCGCGCGTGTGGCTGGTGGAAAGCCCGGCCATTCCGATGGTGGACGTGCAGGTCGACTTCGATGCCGGCGCGCGCCGTGATCCCGCGCCGCAGGCGGGCCTGGCTGCGGCGGCGGCCCTGATGAGTTCCAAGGGCGTGACTGCGGGCGGGCCGAACGAGCCCCCGATGGACGAGAACGAACTGGGCGAGGCTTGGGCCGACCTGGGCGCCAGCTTCGAGGCTGGCGCCGAGCGCGACGGCCTGGCGTTCTCGCTGCGATCGCTGACCGAGCCCGACTTGCTGGACCGTGCCGCGCGTCTGGCCGCGCGCCAGCTGGGCCAGCCCAGCTATGCACCGGACGTGTGGCAGCGCGAGCGGGCGCGCTGGAGCGCCGCCATCAAGGAGGCCGACACACGCCCCGGCACCGTGGCCAGCAAGGCCTTCAACGCCGCAGTGTTCGGCGGCCACCCCTACGGCCAGCGCGCCACGGCCGAGACACTGAACAACATCCAGCCGGCCGATCTGCAGGCTTTCCATGCCCAGTACCTGCAGGCCTGCCATGCGCGGGTGAGCATCGTGGGCGCCCTCACGCGTTCCCAGGCGCAGACGTTGGTGCAGACGCTGCTGTCGCGCCTGCCTGCGCCCCAGGCCGGGGCCTGCGCGCCGTTGCCACCCGTGGCCGAGGTGCAGCCGCTGGCACGCGCCGTGCAGGTGGATGTGCCCTTCGCTTCGGCACAGGCCCATGTGCTCATCGGCCAGCCGGGCTTTGTGCGCCGGGATCCGGACTTCCTCGCGTTGCTGGTGGGCAACCACATCCTGGGTGGCGGTGGCTTCACCTCGCGCCTGACCAATGAGGTGCGCGAGAAGCGCGGCCTTTCCTACAGCGTGGGCAGCAGCTTCTCGCCTGGCCTGAACGGCGGGGCCTTCGTCGTCGGCCTGCAGACCCGGCCCGACCAGGCCGCCCAGGCCGTGCAGGTCACGCGCGACGTGCTCGCGCGCTTCGTGGCCGAAGGACCCACCGAGGCCGAACTGCGCGCCGCCAAGGACAACCTCGTCGGCGGCTTTGCACTGCGCATCGACAGCAACCGCAAGCTGCTGGCCAACGTGGTCAACATCGCCTGGAACGACCTGCCGCTGGACTACCTGGAGCACTGGACCGACCGCGTGGAGGCCCTCACCGTGGCCGACATCCGCGCCGCCCTGCAGCGCAAGCTGCAGCCCGAGCGCATGGTGACCGTCATCGTGGGCGCGCAGCCGGCCGCCACGGCAAAGGCACGGCCATGAACCGGCGCGCCGCGGCGCCAGCCGCCCCGCGCACAGCCCCACGTACGGCAGTGCGTGCGCCCGCCAAGGGCGCCGGCGAGGTGCGCATCATCGGCGGTCAGTGGAAACGCACGCGCTTGCCCGTGCTGGACAAGCCCGGACTGCGCCCCACGCCCGACCGCGTGCGCGAAACGCTGTTCAACTGGCTGGGCCAGGACCTGACGGGCTGGCGCTGCCTGGATGCCTTTGCCGGCACGGGCGCCTTGGGTTTCGAGGCCGCATCGCGCGGCGCGGCCAGCGTGCTGCTGGTGGAGGGCGACGCCGCACTGGCCGCACAGCTGGAGACGCTGCGCCAGCGCCTGCACACGAGCGCCGTGCGCGTACAGCGTGGCGACGGCGTGGCCGCGCTGCGCCAGTGCGCGCCGGCCAGCATGCACCTGCTGCTCATCGACCCACCGTTTGGCGGCGAGCTGTTCGCCCCTGCGCTGCAGGCCGCCGCACAGGCCGTGGCGCCCGACGGCTTCATCTACCTGGAGGCGCCCGCAGCCTGGACGCAGGAGCAGCTCGGCCCGCTGGGGCTGGCGCTGCACCGGCACCTGAAGGCCGGGGCCGTGCATGCGCACCTGCTCCACAAAGCCTGATTGCTATTGATATAGGAGCTGCTCGCGCTTGTTGGTAGGGCGCTGGAGGCTGATTTGGCTTCAATGGCCCATGGACAGGCGTGCGCTGCATAATCCGCCCCACGGAGCCCGTGCGGGCTCCGCCACTGCAAGGAGACCCCACGCCATGGCGCATGTGCTCGCCGTTTATCCCGGAACCTTCGACCCCATCACGCTGGGGCATGAGGATCTGGTGCGCCGCGCGGCAAGACTGTTCGACCGCGTGATCGTGGCCGTGGCCATTGCCCACCACAAGAAAACCCTGTTCAGCCTGGACGAGCGCATGGAGATGGCGCGCCAGGCGCTTGCCGACTGTCCGCAGGTGCAGGTCGAGTCCTTCGAGGGGCTGGTGACGGAGTTCACTGCCGCGCGCGGCGGCACGGCCATGGTGCGCGGGCTGCGCTCGGGCACGGACTTCGACTACGAGTTCCAGCTTGCCGGCATGAACCGCGCGCTGGTGCCCGGTGTCGAGACGGTGTTTCTCACACCCGCGAGCCAGTACCAGTTCATCAGCAGCACGCTGGTGCGCGAGATCGGCACGCTGGGCGGCGACGTGGCGCAGTTTGTCTCGCCCGGCGTGCACGAGCGCCTCTTGCACAAGCTGGGCCGCACCGCCGCGGCGTGATCAGCGCCGCGCCACGGTGTCGTGCACGAAGCGCAGCTTGCGCAGCGCGCCCGTGGACAGGGCAAACGGATAGGCATCGCGCTGGCCCATGCTGCGGTTCAGGCTGTTGAGTAGCAGCGTCAGCGGCATCCACGCCGAGACCATGGCATCAAAACCGGGCGCCGGCTGTGCAAACGGGTCGGGCATGGCGTAGTGCTGCGCGTGATCGGGTGTCGTGCCGGGAATGGCCATGCGGGTCTGAAAGCTGGCGGCCGTCTCCAGCAGATCGACCAGGTGCAGGTAATGCGCCCACGTTTCGGCCCAGTCCTCCCAGGGGTGCGCGGCGGCATAGGCGCTGACGTGCTGCGGCTGCCATTGCGCAGCGGGCAGGGGGGCACGCTGGTAGTGCGCCTGCAGCGCCTGGGCGTAGTCGCGCCGCTCGTCGCCGAAGAGTGCGCGGAAGGCCTCCACATGTCCGGCGCGCAGCACCAACTCTTCCCAGTAGTAGTGGCCGGATTCATGCCGCAGGTGACCCAGCAGCGTGCGGTAGGGCTCATGCATGGCCTGGCGCCGGCGCGCGCGCTCGTCGTCATCGGCCTCGGCCACGTTGAGGGTCACGACACCCTGGGCATGCCCCGTCATGACGGGCGGCGCGCCCGCCACGTCCGCCAGGAATTCATACACCGGCCCGGGCTGCTGCGTGCTCAACAGTCCCAGGCGCGCCAGCGTGTAGAACAGGTGCCGCTTGGCGCTCTCTATCTGCGACCAGCGGCGCAGGTTGTCGGGCACGGACAGGTCCGGCAGCACGCGCGTCCGGCGGCAGGCGGCGCACAGCCCGCCGTGCGCCTGGGCATCTGCGGCCGGTAGCGCAAAGGTGCAGGCGCCGTAGGTGGTGCGGTTGGTGCATAGCTGGTAGTGGGCCGGTGGCGCAGTGCCGTCGCTGCCGCGTGTAGGAACACGCTGCCAGCTGCGCGACAGGGCGTGGTCGCCGTCGTCCGCAGGCGCGAGCGCCAACATGGACATGTCTTCGGGAGAGAACGCCAGCGTGCAGCCGCAGTGCACGCATTGCACGCTCTCGAAGAACACGAGGGAGCCGCATTGGCCGCAGTGGAACAGTCGCATGCGTAGGGATTCTGACGCAGGTAGTGCGCGTCACCTGCCAGTGAAAAAAAACGCCGCCCAGAGGGCGGCGTTCCTGCGCAGTCGTGTGCGTCACGGGCGCACGATGATGCTGTTGCGCACCTCGCGCACATGCTTGGTGTTGCGCGCGATGGCTTCGGCGCGGTCCTTCTCGGCCTGGGTCTTGGCAAAGCCCGAGAGCTGGACGGTGCCGTTCAGCGTCTCCACGCTGATGGCGGTGGCAGAGACGCTCTTGTCCTCTGCCATCTTGGCCTTCACGGCGGTGGTGATACCCGCGTCGTCCACGTAGGAGCCCACGGTTTGCTGGTTGCGTGCTACCGAGCAACCGGTGGAAACGATGGTGGCACCTGCAAGCAGGGAAAAGGCGATGGCACGTGCGTATTTCATGGTTGTGTCCTTGGGTTATGGTTGAAAACACGGGTGCTGGGATAACCCCGCTGCGGCCTGTTGCACCCTCCGGTGGCCTCAACGGTTGGGAAAGGGAGGCTAGCGGTGCAGCCAGTCCTTCAGTTCATCCGCATGCTCCTCCTCGTCGGCCAGGATGCCTTCGAGCATGCGCCGCGTGGTGGGATCCTTGTCGCCGATCAGCTGGATCATCTGGCGATAGGCCTCCACCGCGATGCGCTCCGCCACCAGGTTGGCGCGCACCATGTCTTGCAAATCGGACGACTCATCGTATTGCGCATGGCTGCGCGACAGCAGCGTAGAAGGGGAGAAGTCCGGCGATCCGCCCAACTGCACGATGCGTTGGGCGAGCAGATCGGCATGGGCTGCCTCCTCGTTGGCGTGCACCAGGAACTCTGCCGCGATCGCCGGCGACTCGCGGCCGTCCGCCGTGAAATAGTGCCGCTTGTAGCGCAGCACGCAGACCAACTCGGTCGCCAGAGCGTCGTTGAGCAGGGCAATGATGGCATCGCGGTGTGGGCCGTACGCGGGCGTCACGGCGCCTTCGTCCAGATCCGCGGTGGCTGCCTGGCGCAGCGCGGCTTCGTCAAGCTGAAGCGCGCTGGCGTGGGTATCGCTGTGCATCATCGGGTCGGTTCCTGCGGTGGTCTCAATAACGCTCGCTGCGGTGGCGTGTCCACATCAACGCAGTGGCAAAGGCGGCGCCCGCGGCTGCGGCGATCAGCAGGGACTTGCCGGGTTGTTCCGCGACGTAGCGGTTCGTGGCGTCCGCAGCCTGGTGGAACTGGCGCCGCGCGCGTTCGCCGGTGTGCGCGCAGTACGAAATGCCGCGCGTGGCCAGGTCCTGCGCCTTGGCGGCCAGGTCGTCGATCATCGGGTCCACGCCCTCTTGCATGCGCTGCATGCGGGTCTCGGCCTTGTCGATGGATTCATTGGTCATCCGGCGGGTGGACTGCAGTGTTTCGGACGCCTTGTCGAACACGCCTTCGGCCACGTTGTGCGCCGTCTCTGCCGCCTTCTGGGTGGTGGTTTGGATCGTCATTGGGGGATTTCCTTTCTGTGGTGGCATCTGCCTGGCGGGCCAGGTTGATGGGGCGTCAGCCCCTCTTCAACAAGCTGAGCACGAAGGTCACAACCGCCATGATCACGAACACGAAGAACAGGATCTTCGCGATGCCCACGGCACCGGCGGCGATGCCGCCAAATCCGAACAGGGCGGCCACCAACGCGATGACCAGGAATACCACTGCGTAATGCAACATAACCAGCTCCTTGTTTTCGGCGCGGTGCGCCGGGTGGTTGCGAATGCGCCTGAGCACATGGCTTGACTGTAGGGAGGCTGGCGTTGCATGAGTGCCGGTGGCTGGCGCACCCCGCTGTAGGACGCCACCGATCAGATGAGCAGCCCGGACGCAGGGCTGCGAACGCGTCAGGTCAGCGTGTGCGGCAGCACGGCGCTGACCAGGGTGCCCTCGCCGGGCGTGGACGTGACCGTGAGCTTGCCGCCCGCCGCCTCGACACGGTGGCGCATGCCGAACAGACCATGCGCGTCGGGGGCGATGCTTGAGATGTCGAACCCGTCGCCGTCATCCCGCACCTGTACCGATACATGGTTGGGATAGCTGTGGACCGACACCAGCACCTTGCGCGCGTTGGCGTACTTGCTGATGTTGGTCAGCGACTCCTGCACCAGCCGGTAGACGGTGAGCTGCGCTGCGTCGGACAGCTTGGCGGACTCCAGGCTGGTGTCTATCTGCAGGTTGCTGCGCTGCGCGAAGTCGCGCGTGAGGATTTCCAGCGACGTGTTGAGCCCGAGATTGGAGAGCGACGAAGGGCGCAGGTCCTCGATGATGCGCCGCTTGAGCGCGATGCCGCTGTTGAGCGTTTCGGTGAGGTGCTGCACGCGCTCGGCGTTCTCGGGGGTGTGCAAATCGATGCGCGACTTCAGGCGCGCCACGTCCAGCTTGGCGGCCGTGAGCAAAGCACCCAGCTCGTCGTGCAGCTCGCGCGCCAGGTGTGCGCGCTCCTCCTCGCGTACTTGCTGCAGATGGCTGGCCAACTCGGAGAGCGCGGCAGTGCGTTCACGTACCAACTGCTCCAGTCGGTCGCGTTCGCGCGCCAACACCTCCTGCTCGCGCGCATGCGCAGCCTGCAAGGCGCTGGTCTGGCGCAGGTACAGGTAGAACGCCAGCAGCCCCACCACCGCCACGGCGGCGATGCCGATGCGCGAGAGCATCAGCGAATGCAGGATCTCCTGCGTGCTGTGTTCCGTTTGCTGGGCGCTGCGCGCCACCAGTCGGGCTGCGATCGCCCGAATGGCATCCATGTTCTCCTTGCCCACGTCGGTGGAGAGCACGAACTTCCAGGCGTCGTCGTTGTCCTGGCGGCGCAGCTTGAGGCTGAGGTCGAGTTCGGAAAGCTTGCGCGTGATCTGCTGCGACAGCTGGGAAAAGTCGTCCAGGTCCTGCGGTGCGTGCCGGTAGGTCTGGCGCAGCTCATCAAGGTTGGTATTGATGGTGGCGACCGCCTGCTCGTAGGGCTGCAGATAGCGCTCGTCGCCGGTGAGCAGGTAGCCGCGCAGCCCTGTCTCGGCGTTGAGCATGTTCTGCAGAAGCCGGTCGAGCGCAGCGCGCGTGGCGTGCGAGCGGGCCAGGTCGCCCACGGCCGCGTGCGAGCGCATGTACCCGGTTTCGTTGATGCCGACCAGCAGGGCCACAGCCAGCAATGCCAGCGGCAGACTGACGGCGATCTTGCGCAAACGGGACCAACTCATGCTTGGGCTTCTCCAAGGGGACTGGCAGGGCACGGTTGAAAATGCATATCATCGGCCTGCGCTGCCATGCTAGTGCAATGCAGAGCAGATGGGCAGATCTTCAGACCATACCTTACCGGGGAGCAAGGCGCTCTCCTCTTGAAAGAAGGCTCAATGATCAAGATTGGCATTGTGGATGACCATGCGATAGTCCGTGCCGGGCTGCGCCAATTTCTCTCGGAACATGTGGACCTGCGGGTCGTTGGCGAGGCAAGCAACGGCAGGGAAGCCATCGATCTGGTGCGCGTTCACGAGATCGACGTGCTGGTGATGGACCTGTCCATGCCCGGCCAGAGCGGCTTGGATGCGTTGGCCATGCTGCGCGCCAAGGCGCCCGACATGGGCATTCTTATCCTCAGCGGCTACCCCGAGGAGCACTATGCGATCAATCTGATCCGCCAGGGTGCGAGCGGCTATCTGAACAAGGAATGCGAGCCCAAGGAGATCGTGGAGGCCATCCGCACCATCGCCCTGGGTCGCCGCTACCTGACCCCGTCCGTGGCTGACCTGCTGGCCCAGCAGCTCAACCGCAAGGACGATGCGCCGCCCCACGAGCAGCTGTCGGAGCGCGAGTTCCAGGTGTTCCTCAAGCTGGCCAAGGGCGAGACGGCGGGTGACATCGCCAAGTCGCTGTCGCTGAGCGTGAAGACCGTGAGCACCTACCGCACGCGGCTCATGGAAAAGATGGGGCTGTCCTCCAACAGCGATCTGACGTACTACGCGCTCAAGAACAAGCTCATCGATTGAACGCAAAGCGCACAAAGCACAAGGGCCAGTCACTGACTGGCCCTTGTGCTTTGTGCAGAGGTTTGAGAGTAAGGATGGGCGCGTGTCAAAGTGCAGATGGGCCCGCGCAGCGCCTCCTTCAATTGGTGGCTGCGGAGCTGGAGGCTGCCCGATGCGTGCTGTTGCTGTGTTCGATGCAATAGTCCACCAGCGCCTCGATCTCGTTGGATTTGTCAAACACGGCGTCCACCCCCAACTGCGCACAGCGCATGCGCACGTCAGGTGTCGCGTAGTTGCTCAGCACCACCATCTTCTGCGCTGAAAGGCGGTTGCGGCAGGCGGCCAGCACGCCCAGCCCGCTGCCTTGGCGCAGGAACAGGTCCACGATGGCCAGGTCCCACTGGGAGGTGTGCGAGGTAAGCCACTCCTTGCCCTCGTCCTCCGTCTCGGCGATGCCGACGGCTTCCACCTCCGCCAGTTCTTCGAGCGTTCCGATCAGGTTTTCGCGGATGGTGGCGTTGTCTTCGACGATGTACGTGCGCAGTTTCACGGTGCTTCCTGTTCGGCCGGGAACGAAAAATAGGGCGTCGGCGCTACTGTATGAAAACAGGCTGGCGGATTCTGCCAGCAGCCGGGTGCAGTGCCCGTAGGTGCATTCCTACCGGGCGGGTGCGTGCAGGGATCCGCACACGGGGCAGGCCGGGTCGCGCTCGGTGCGCACTTCGGTCCACTGCATGTCGCGCCCGTCCAGCATCAGCAGCCGGCCTGCGAGCGAGCTTCCGACCCCCACAAGCAGCTTGAGCGCCTCGGCCGCCTGCATGGTGCCGATGATGCCCACCATGGGGGCGAACACGCCCATGGTGGAGCACTGCACTTCCTCGAACTGCGCCTCGGGAGAGAACAGGCAGGCATAGCAGGGCGTGTCATCCCGGCGGGGGTCGTACACGGAAATCTGCCCGTCGAAGCGGATGGCCGCGCCTGCCACCAGGGGCTTGCGTTGGCGTACGCACGCGGCGTTGATGGCCTGGCGCGTCTGGTAGTTGTCCGTGCAGTCGAGCACCACGTCTGCGGCGTTGACCAGCCCATCCAGCGCGGCGGCGTCCACACGCTGGCGCACGGTGCGCACTGAAACCAGGGGGTTGATGGCCTGCACGGCCTGGGCCGCGGAGTCGACCTTGGGCGTGCCGACGCGCGCCGTGGTATGGGCGATCTGGCGCTGCAGGTTCGTGAGGTCCACCACGTCGTCGTCCACCAGCGTCAGGGTCCCCACGCCTGCGGAGCCGAGAAACAGCGCGGCCGGCGAGCCCAGACCGCCGGCACCGATGACGAGTACGTGGGCTGCCAGGATGCGTTCCTGCCCCTCGATACCGATCTCGTCGAGCAGGATGTGGCGGGAATAGCGCAGCAGTTGATCGTCGTTCATGGGGTGGTGGGCGTGAAAAAGGCCGGGCTCCGCGGGAGTCCCGGCCTGGTTGCCAAGAAAGACAGCGTCAGTTGTCCTTCTTCTCTTCCTTGCGTTCCGTGAGGGTCTTGCTGGCCAGCACGGTGCGGCCCTTGAGCTGGTTGAGTGCCTGGCTGAGCTGGAAGTCCTTGTCCGAACCGTACTCGGGCAGCTTGCGCTCGGACACGGGCTTCTTGGCCTCTTCCTCGAGGCGCTTGCGGGCCTCCTCGCGCGCCTTCTCGCGGCCGGCATCCTTCGCTTCCTCGCCCTGGCCGCTGGTCAGGTGCTTTTCCAGGTCGGCTTCGCGCATGCGCAGCGATGCGTAGATGTCGCCCTCGGCGGTCTCGTCGAGCATGACGTCTGGCACGATCCCCTTGGCCTGGATCGATTTGCCCGACGGCGTGTAGTAGCGCGCCGTCGTGAGCTTGATGCCCGTGTCGGGGCCCAGCGGCCGCACGGTTTGCACCGAGCCCTTGCCGAAGGTCTGGCTGCCCATGATGGTGGCGCGCTTGTGGTCTTGCAGCGCCCCCGCGACGATCTCGCTGGCCGAAGCCGAGCCTTCGTTGACCAGCACCACCAGGGGCACGGTCTTGATGGCGGCGGGCAGGCGCTTGAGCGGGTCGCCGCTGCCGCGGCGCAGATAGAACTCGGGCGAGGCCTTGAAGGTGGCCTTGCTCTCGGCCAGCTGGCCGTTGGTCGAAACCACCGTCACGTTCTCCGGCAGGAAGGCAGCCGACACGGCCACGGCCGCATCCAGCAGGCCGCCGGGGTCGTTGCGCAGATCCAGCACCAGCCCCTTGAGGCGGGGATCCTGCTTGTAGACCTCTTCGACCTTGCGCACGAAGTCGTCCACCGTGCGTTCCTGGAACTGCGACAGGCGGATCCAGGCGTAGCCCGGCTCGATGATCTTGCCCTTGACCGATTGGGTCTTGATCTCCTCGCGCGTGATCGTGACGGGAAAGCTGCGGCTCTCGTCGCGGCGCAGGATGGTCAGCGTCACCTGCGTGTTCGGCTCGCCGCGCATGCGCTTGACCGCGTCGTTGAGGGACAGGCCCTTCACGGCCGTATCGTCGATTTTCGTGATGAGGTCGTTGGTCTTGAGCCCCGCGCGGTCGGCGGGGGAGCCCTCGATGGGCGAGACGATCTTGATCAGGCCGTCTTCCTGGGTGATTTCGATGCCCACGCCCACAAACCGGCCGGTGGTGCCTTCGCGGAATTCCTTGAACGACTTCTTGTCGAAGTACTGCGAATGCGGGTCGAGGCTGGCGACCATGCCACCGATGGCATCGGTGATGAGCTTGCGGTCATCGACCGGCTCTACATAGTCGGTCTTGATCAGGCCGAACACGGCCGAGAGCTGCTGGATTTCCTCCAGCGGCAGCGGGGTCATGGCGCCGCGTGCCACGGTCTGCAGCGAGACGGTCGTGAGCGCTCCGGCCACCACGCCCACCGATATCCATCCAGCAATTTTGAGTTTGTGGCCCATAGAACACCTCTACCGATTCAATATACACCTTGGAAGGGCTGCGGCCTGGGCAGTTCCTTCAGGATCTGCCTATTTTTCAAGCAAGACCGCGCTACGCTTTCCAGAAGCGGCGGCTCAGGCCTTGCCCTGCGCGGCCACGGCGGCGGCGGCCTTGGCGGCGGCCTCGGCGTCGCCCAGGTAGTAGCTGCGCAGGGGCTTGAGTTCCGCGTCCAGCTCGTACACCAGCGGAATGCCGTTGGGAATGTTCAGGCCCACGATGTCCTGGTCGGAAATGTTGTCCAGGTACTTGACCAGCGCGCGGATGGAGTTGCCGTGCGCTGCGATCAGCACACGCTTGCCCGAGCGGATCGTTGGCGCGATGGCTTCGTTCCAGTAGGGCAGCACGCGCGCCACCGTGTCCTTGAGGCACTCGGTCAGCGGCACCTGCTCGGGCGCCAGGCCCGCGTAGCGGATGTCGCCGCGCTCGCAGCGCGGGTCGGTGGGCTCCAGGGCCGGCGGCGGCGTGTCGTAGCTGCGGCGCCACACCAGCACCTGCGCGTCGCCGTACTGCTTGGCCATGTCGGCCTTGTTCAGGCCCTGCAGAGCGCCGTAGTGGCGCTCGTTCAGGCGCCAGCTGTGCTCCACGGGCAGCCAGGTGCGGTCCATCTCGTCCAGGCAGTGCCACAGCGTGCGCGTGGCGCGCTTGAGCACACTGGTGTAGGCCAGGTCAAAATCGTAGCCCTCGGCCTTGAGCAGGCGGCCGGCATTCTTGGCCTGCTCGATGCCCGTGGGGGTCAGATCCACATCGGTCCAGCCGGTGAAGCGGTTTTCCAGATTCCACGTGGATTCGCCGTGGCGGATCAGAACGAGTTTGTGCATGGTGTCCCTTGGGGCTTCAGGTCAAAAACCCGACATTCTAGAATTGCGCGGTTTGCATACCCCAAGGAACCCCGTGAATTTCGTTCTCGACAATTGGTATTTGATCTTCCTCGCGCTGGCCTCGGGCGTCATGCTGCTGCTGCCGGCCCTCAAGGGGGCCGGGGCCGGTACCCTGGGCACGGCGCAGGCCGTACAGCTCATCAACCGTGAGAAGGCGGTGGTGATCGACGTGTGCGAGCCTGAGGAGTTCGCCGCGGGCCACGTGGGTGGCGCCAAGAACATCCCGCTGGGGCAGTTGCAGGAGCGCCTGCCGCAGGTGGTCAAGAACAAGGCCGTGCCCATCATCCTCGTCTGTGCCAAGGGCGCCCGCGCCTCGCGGGCTGCAGGCATCGCCAAGGGCCTGGGCTACGAGAAGGCGCAGGCGCTGGCCGGCGGCCTGGCCGCTTGGCGCGAGGCCAACCTGCCGGTTGAAAAGGCCTGAGGCGCCCGCATCTACCAGCATTGTTCGTTACGCAGAAAGGTCGCCGTCCATGCAAGCCGTGAAGATGTACACCACCGCCGTGTGCCCCTACTGCATCCGCGCCAAGCAGTTGCTGAAGCTGAAGGGTGTGGAGCAGATCGAGGAAATCCGCGTGGACACCGACCCCGCCGCGCGCCAGCACATGATGGAGATCACCGGCCGGCGCACCGTGCCGCAGATCTTCATTGGTGACACCCACGTCGGTGGACACGACGACCTCGTGGCCCTGGACAGCCGTGGCGGCCTGGTGCCGCTGCTGGGCGCCTGAGCCTTTGCCGCCATTGGCGCGTTGCATAATGCGCCCCATGTTGCCCGCTGCGGGAGCCTCTCCCGGGCGGGCTTTGTTTTGACCGAAAGACCGAGACCACCATGGCCGAAGAAACCCCCGTGTTCCAGATTCAGCGCGTGTACCTGAAGGACCTGTCGCTGGAGCAGCCCAATTCGCCCGCGATCCTGCTGGAGCAGGAGCAGCCCAGCGTGGACATCCAGCTGGGGGTCGAGGCCACACCCGTGGTCGAAGGCATCTTTGAAGTGGCCGTGACCGCCACCGTGCAGACCAAGATCAAGGACAAGACTGTGTTCCTGGTGGAGGCCAAGCAGGCCGGCATCTTCGAGATCCGCAACGTGCCCGAGGACCAGATGGGCGCCATCATCGGCATTGCCTGCCCCCAGATCATCTACCCCTACCTGCGCGGCAACGTGGCCGACACCGTGACGCGTGCGGGCTTTCCGCCCGTGCACCTGGCCGAGATCAACTTCCAGGCCATGTACGAGCAGCAACAGGCCGCAGCCGCCGAGGCTGCCACCAGCACAGCCCAGTAACGGCTTCTTGGTCGTAACGGGTGTTAGAGCCATTTAAGGCTCTAGCGCCCGCCTGATAAGCGCGAGTAGCTATGAAAATAGTAGTCCTTGGCGCAGGCGCCTGGGGCACTGCCCTGGCCATGAGCGCGGCTGCGCACGCAGCCTGCCATGAGGTGACGCTGTGGGCCCGTGACGCACAGCAGGCGCAGGCCATGCAGGCGAAGCGGCAGAACCAGCGCTACCTGCCCGGCCTTGCGTTCCCGCCCGGGCTGCACGTGGCGTCGGGTGACATGGGCGCGCTGGCCGCTGACGCCGACCTCGTCGTCGTCGGCACGCCCATGGCGGCGCTGCGCGGCATGCTGGAACGGCTGGACGGCTGCACCGCGCCCATCGCGTGGCTGTGCAAGGGCTTCGAGGCCGGCACGGGGCTGATGGCGCATGAAGTGTGCGCGCAGGTCGCACCGCGGCTGCACAGTGGCGTGTTCAGCGGCCCCAGCTTCGCCCAGGAGGTCGCCACCGCCCAGCCCACGGCCATGGTGGCCGCCAGCCCCCGTGCCACGGTGCGCGATGCGCTGGTGCTGGCCTTCCACGGGCCCGCATTGCGCGTATACGCCAGCGAGGACATCGTAGGCGTGGAAGTCGGCGGCGCGGTCAAGAACGTATTGGCGATTGCCACCGGCCTGTGCGACGGGCTGCAACTGGGGATGAATGCGCGTGCGGCATTGATTACCCGCGGCCTGGCGGAAATGACCCGCTTAGGCCTTGCCCTGGGCGCGCGGCCCGAGACCTTCATGGGCCTGTCGGGCCTGGGGGATCTGGTGTTGACTGCTACGGGCGACCTGTCGCGCAACCGCCGTGTGGGGTTGTTGCTGGCCGAGGGGCGGACCTTGGCACAGGCGGTGGAGTCACTGGGCCATGTCGCTGAGGGGGTGTACAGCGCCCGCACCGTGGTGCAGCGCGCGCGTGCGCTGGGCGTTGAGATGCCCATTGCGGAGTGCGTCGTCGCGCTGCTCGACGGTGAACTGCGCGCTGCCGAGGCGGTGGCCCGGCTCATGGAGCGCGAGCCTACTGTCGAGCGCCATTGATGCGCACGCATCTCCAGTGAACAGCAAAAAGCGGCCCGCAGGCCGCTTTTTGTCGTGCGCGGTTCAGGGTGCTTGGGTCACACGACACCGAACAGCATCAGCAGCAAAACGATACTCAGCGGGACACCCAGAAGCCAAAGAATGATCGGCATGTACGCCTCCTATAGGGATGGTTGAAACATGCCTTCACCTTAGCGATGGGCCAGACGCCCCGATGTCCGTCCAGGCTGCCACGCCGCGTAGGTCATCGCGGTCCTGTGCTTGTGCGTGTGCGCCTACGCACGGACTGTCGCCGCGCGCGGTCTCAGAACTCCAGGTTGTCGATCAGCCGCGTGCTGCCCAGGCGTGCCGCGCCCAGCGCCACCAGCGTACCGGCGGCTGCGCCTGCAGCGGGGGGCTGAAGATTGTGGCGCTGGCGCACGGTGAGGTAGTCGGGCGCCCAACCTTGCTGCGCCAGGTTCTGCAGTGCCTGTTGTTCCAGGGCGGCCAGCGGGGGGGCGCCGGGTGCCTGCGCCGCCTGGGCCAGCGCGCGCAGCGCCGCGGACAGTTGCACGGCCTGGACGCGCTCGGCGGTGCTCAGGTAGCCGTTGCGTGAGCTCAGGGCCAACCCATCGTCGGCGCGGGCCGTCTCGCCTGCCACCACCTCTACGGGCAGCGCGAACTGCTGCACCATGCGGCGGATCACCATGAGCTGCTGGTAGTCCTTCTTGCCGAACACGGCCGTGCCGCCGCCGCTGGCGAAGAACACTGCGGAAAACAGCTTCATGACCACGGTGCACACGCCCGTGAAGAAGCCTGGGCGGAAATGCCCTTCCAGGATGTCGGCCAGTTGCGGGTCGGGCTGCAGCTTGAAGGTCTGGGGCTCGGGGTAGAGATCGCTCTCGCGCGGCGCGAAGACGATGTCGCAGCCCGCGGCCTCCAGCTTGGCGCAATCGGCCTCCCAGGTGCGGGGGTAGCTGTCGAAGTCCTCGTGCGGGAGGAATTGCAGGCGGTTCACAAAAATGCTGGCGACCAGCACGTCGCCCAGCGGCCGGGCCTGGCGCACCAGGGCGATGTGGCCGTCGTGCAGATTGCCCATGGTGGGCACGAAGGCGGGGCGCTTGCCGGGGCGGCCTGCGCCGGGATGCGCGGCGATGGCGGCGCGCAGTTCGGGAATGGTGCGGACGGTGATCATGGGTGAAGGTGTTTGGTCAGTTCCAGGCGTGCAGTGCGTCGTCGGGAAAGCGCCCTTGCTTGACGGCCTGCACATAAGCCTCGATGGCGCCGCGCACGCTGCCCGCGTCCCGCATGAAGTCGTGCACGAACTTCGGGTTCTTGCCCAGGTTGATGCCCAGCATGTCGTGCATCACCAGCACCTGGCCGGCCGTGCCGCTGCCCGCGCCGATGCCGATGGTGTGGCAGCGTGGCAGGGCCTGCGTGAGGTCGCGTGCCAGGGGAGTCGGCACCATCTCCAGCACCAGCATGGCGGCGCCGGCGTCCTGCAGCTCCAGTGCCTGGCGGCGCAGCTGCTGGGCGGCCTGGTCGCCCTTGCCCTGCACACGGTAGCCGCCCAGGGCGTGCACCGTCTGCGGGGTGAGGCCCAGGTGGGCGCACACTGGCACGCCGCGCTCCACAAGGAACTGCACCGTGGGCGCGGTCCAGCCGCCGCCTTCGAGCTTGACCATGTGGGCGCCCGCCTGCATGAGCTGGCAGGCACTGCGCAGCGCTTGCTCGCGGCTCTCGGCATAGCTGCCGTAGGGCAGGTCGGCGATCAGCCAGGCCGTGCCCTGTACGCGGTGCAGGCCGCGTGCCACGCTGGCCGTGTGGTAGGCCATGTGCTCCAGCGTCACGCCCACGGTGCTGGGCAGGCCCTGGCAGACCATGCCCAGCGAATCGCCCACCAGGATGCACTCCACACCCGCCGCATCGGCCACGGCTGCGAAGGTGGCGTCGTAAGCGGTGAGCATGGTGATCTTCTCGCCCGCCTCGCGCATCTGCGCCAGGCGGGGCAGGCTCACGGGGCGTCTCTGGGGCAGCGGCGACGCGGGCGGCAGCGTGCCATAGGGCGTGCCGGCGGTGGGGGAGTCGGTCATGGCGCTTGGGATCCGTCGGGTTGCAAAAGTGCGGCGAGTCTATGCGATGCGGCTATGCTCGCCCCATGACGACGAGAGACTTGTTTGGCGCCGACGCACTCGCGGCGCTGGCCCGTGCCGATGTGGACCGCGCCCTGCAGGAAGACGTGGGCAGCGGCGACCTGACGGCCGGCCTGATCGACCCCGCGCGCCGCGTGCGTGCGCGCATCCTGGCGCGCGAAGCCGCCGTGATCTGCGGCGCTCCTTGGGTCGAGGCCGCGCTGCGTGCGCTGGACCCCGGTGTGAAGCTGACCTGGCATGTGGCCGAGGGCGCGCGCTGCGCTACCGACCAGGTGGTATTGGAGATCGAAGGCCAGGCGCGCGCGCTGCTGAGCGCCGAGCGCACGGCGCTCAACTTCCTGCAGCTGCTGTCGGCCGTGGCCACCAAGACGCGCACCTATGTGGATGCCGTGGCCGGCACCCGCGCCCACATCGTGGACACGCGCAAGACGCTGCCGGGCCTGCGCCTGGCGCAGAAGTACGCCGTGCGCACGGGCGGTGGCACCAACCATCGCATCGGCCTGCACGATGCCGTGCTCATCAAGGAAAACCACATCGCTGCCGCCGGCGGCGTGACGGCGGTGCTGCGGGCCGCCCAGGCGGTGGCTGCGCAGGCTGCATTCATCGAGATCGAGGTGGAAACGCTGGCGCAGCTGCAGGAGGCGCTCGATGCGGGCGCGACGATGGTGCTGCTGGACAACATGCCGCTGGCACAACTGCGCGAGGCCGTGCGCATCAACGCGGCGCATGCGGGCGGGGGCGCCATCCTGGAGATCTCGGGCGGCGTCACGCTGGAAGGCCTGCGTGCGCTGGCCGAGACGGGCGTGGACCGCATCTCCATCGGCACGCTGACCAAGGATGTGAAGGCCACGGATTTCTCCATGCGCCTGCAGGATTTGGCCTGACATGGCGTAGCGTCTTCCAAGACGCGACAATCGATTCCCCCTCGTGAAGCCGTCGCGTCCCGGCGGCGAGAGCATTGCCATGAATACGACCGCCATCAAGGACGTCGAGTACGAACAGCCCCTCGCGGGCGCGGACGGCGCCACCTGCTCCACCAAGCACGCCTGGGCGCGTGTGCCGCCCGAGTTATCGCCCGCCGAGCGTGCGGCGCTCAAGGACAGGATCCGCCGCCTGCTGAAAGAGAAGAACGCGGTGATGGTGTCGCACTACTACGTGCACCCGGACCTGCAGGACCTGGCCGAGGAAACCGGCGGCATCGTCAGCGATTCGCTGGAGATGGCGCGCTTCGGCCGCGACCACGCGGCGCAGACACTGGTGGTGAGCGGCGTGCGCTTCATGGGCGAGACGGCCAAGATCCTCAGTCCCGAGAAGACCGTGCTCATGCCCGACCTGGACGCGACCTGCTCGCTGGACCTGGGCTGCCCCATCGACGAGTTCAGTGCTTTCTGCGACCAGCACCCCGACCGCACGGTGGTGGTCTACGCCAACACCAGCGCCGCCGTGAAGGCGCGTGCCGACTGGCTGGTCACGTCCAGCTGCGCGCTGGACATCGTGCGTGCGCTCAAGGATGCGGGCCACAAGATCCTGTGGGCCCCCGACCGGCACCTGGGCGCCTACATCGAGCGCGAGACGGGCGCCGACATGGTGTTCTGGAACGGCGCCTGCATCGTGCACGACGAATTCAAGGCGCTGGAGCTGGAGCTGCTCAAGAAGGAGCACCCCGAGGCCAAGATCCTCGTGCACCCCGAGAGCCCGACCGAGGTCGTGGCCCTGGCCGACGCTGTGGGCTCGACCAGCGCCATCCTCAAGGCCGCGCGCGAGATGGATGCCCGCGAATTCATCGTGGCCACCGACAACGGCATGATGCACAAGCTGCGCACGCTGAACCCCGGCAAGACCTTCCACGAAGCCCCCACGGCCGGCAACAGCGCCACCTGCAAGAGCTGCGCGCACTGCCCCTGGATGGCCATGAACGGCCTGGCCGACGTGGCCCGCGTGCTGGAGACAGGCGCGAACGCCATCCACGTGGAGCCCGCGCTGATACCGCGCGCACGCCAGCCCATCGACCGCATGCTCGCCTTCACCGCCGCACTCAAGAGCGGGCAGCCGGCCGGTGCGCTGGTGCCGCATTTCGGGGCGGCATAGCGCTTTTGTTTTGATAGCTGTTGGCGCTGGATGGATAAGCGCTGGAGGCCGATTTGACTCTGACCGCCCTGATCGACTTCGCCGACCCGCGCGCGAGCGCCGGGCCGCGCTTGCGCCATGCCTTTGGCGTGCCGCGCGCCACGCTCGTGGCCCAGGCCCCGCACGAGGTGCGCGGCGTGCTCGACGCCGTGGAGGACGCCGCGCGCGCGGGCGCCTGGGTGGTGGGCCAGTTGCGCTACGAGGCGGCGTCCGCCTTCGACAAGGCCCTGCGCACGCACGCGGCCGACGGCCCGCTGGCCTGGTTCGCGGTGTTCGATGCGCCGCAGCCCTGGGATGGCAATCTGGCGCCTGGCGAGGCCCGGGTGCCATGGCAGGGCGAGATCGCGCGGCCCGCGTTCGATGCGGCCATTGCGCGCATCCGTGGCGCCATCGGCGCGGGCGAGTGCTACCAGGTCAACTTCACGGCACCGCTCGCGGGGAACTGGCAGGGCGATGCGCTGGCCCTGTTCGCGGCGCTGCGCCGCGCGCAGCCGGGCGGCTATGGCGCCTTCCTCGACATGGGCAATGAGAAGACGCTCTCCGTCTCGCCCGAGCTGTTCTTCGACTGGCGCGGCGGCAGCCTGCTCGCGCGGCCCATGAAGGGCACGGCCCCGCGCGGCGCCACGCCCGAGGACGACGCGGCCCAGGCCGCGCAGCTGCGCGCCAGCCCCAAGGAGCGGGCCGAGAACGTGATGATCGTGGACCTGCTGCGCAACGACCTTTCGCGCGTGGCCGAGCCGCACAGCGTGCGCGTGCCGCGCCTGTTCCATACCGAGCAGCTGCCCACCGTGTGGCAGATGACTTCCGACGTGGTGGCGCGCACGCGTGCGGGCACGCGTCTGGCCGACGTATTCGGTGCGCTGTTCCCCTGCGGCTCGGTTACGGGCGCGCCCAAGGTGCGCGCCATGCAGCTCATCCAGGAACTGGAGGCCGCGCCGCGTGGCGTGTACTGCGGCGCCGTGGGCGTGGTGCGGCCCGACGGCGCGGGGGGCGTGGCCGCCACCTTCAACGTGCCGATCCGTACCGTGGCGCTGCGCGGCACGCAGGCCGTATGCGGCATCGGCAGCGGCATCACCTGGGGATCGGAGGCCGGGGCCGAGTGGCGCGAGTGGGGCGCCAAGCGCGCCTTCGTGGAGCGCGCGAGCGCGCCGTTCGAGCTGCTCGAAACCCTGGCGCTCGACGAGGGCGCGCTGCGCCACCGCGCCGAGCACCTGGCGCGCATGGCGGCCGGGGCCGCGCATTTCGGCGTGCCCTGGGACGCTGCGCGCATGCAGGCCTGCCTCGATGCCCTGTGCGCCGCCCACCCTGCGGGCCTGTGGCGCGTGCGCCTGCTGCTCGATGCGGCGGGCCTGCCCCGGGCCGAGGCCTTCGCGCTCGCGCCCACGGCCGAGCCCGTGCGCCTGGTGCTGGCGCAGCGCGCGTTCATGCAGGCGCACAGTGAATTCGTGCGCCACAAGACCACGCGGCGCGCGCACTACGCGGCCTTCGAGCCCACGGAGCCCGGCGTGTTCGACACCCTGCTGTGGAACGAGGCGGGCGAGATCACCGAATGCACGCGCGGCAACATCGCGGCGCTGCTCGACGGCCGCTGGATCACGCCGCCGCTCGCCTGCGGCCTGCTGCCCGGCGTGGGCCGTGCCGTGGCCCTGCGCGAAGGCCGCGTGCAGGAGGGGCTGCTGCGCGTGCAGGACCTGCCGCGCGTGCAGGCCTGGGCCTTCGTCAACAGCCTGCGCGGCTGGCTGCAGGCCAGGCTCGGCGAACCGGGCGCGCTCTCGGAAAAATAGCTGCAGGCGCTTTATGCAAGCACGCTGCGGGCCATTTTCTTGAAAACGACGTTAGAGCCGTTCCTTCACATAGGACGGCCGGTCCATGTCCACGATCTCCACGCTGAGCTGCACCATCACGCCTGCGGGGTGGGGTGTGAGGCGGCGCAGCACGCCGGCCACGCGCTCCGAGAGGTCTTTCTTGGCCTCTGGCGTGCGGCCTGAGAGCAGGCGCAGCTGCGCGTGCACGAAGCCGCGGTTCGCGGGCGCGGTACCGATCTCGAACTGCGGCACGGGCGCGATGCGGCTCTTGAGGTCGGCCTCGTCGGCCACCTCGGGGCTCGCGCAGACGGCGGCGTTGAGTTCGGCGAGCGCCTGGGCCTCGGGGAAGCCGGCGAGGTTGCGGGAGTATTCAACGATCAGGTGGGGCATGGCAGGTCTCGGTGGTTCGGGGAAAGGGGTTCAGGACAGGTCGAGCGTGCAGCCGTCGCCGAGCGCGTCGCGCCACACGCGCACGCGGCTGGGCGGGGGCTGCATGTCGGACAGGGCCTCGGCGATGAAACGGCAGAGGTTCTCGAGCGTGGGGATGCCCAGGCCCGGCACCTCGTCGAGCAGGTGGTGGTCGAGCCGCTCGCGCAGCACGGCCAGGCGCTGGCGCAGGTAGCCCAGGTCCTGGACCATGCCCGTGGCGGGGTCGAGCGGCCCGGTGAGCGAAACCTCGGCGTGGTACGTGTGGCCGTGGATGCGGCGGCTGCCCTCGGCCTCGATCTCGCGGCGCAGGGTGTGGGCCGCGTCGAAGAAGATGCGCTGGTGGACGGTGTATTGCTGCGGCATGGCGGGGTGGGGCATCGTCAGCGGATGCCGGTGAGCTTGTGGGTCTGCAGGCTCAGGCGCCACGCCGGGCGCTGCATGCAGAGATCGATGCACAGCGCGATGTGGGCCGCCTGGTCGGGGCCGTCCATGGGCTGCAGGAAACGGTGGGTGAAACGGCCCGTGGTTTCGAGCGCGTCGAGGTCCAGGCCGCTTTGGGGCCAGACCAGCTTGAGCTCTTGGCCCTCGCGCTGCACCCACTCGGCACCGGCCTTGGGGCTGATGCACAGCCAGTCGATGCCGGGCGGCGCCGCGATGGTGCCGTTGCTCTCCACGGCGATGCGAAAGCCCTCGGCATGCAGCGCGTCGATCAGCGGCGCGTCGACCTGCAGCAGCGGCTCGCCGCCCGTGAGCACCACGAGGCGGTGGGCGCGATCCTGCGCGGGCCATTGCGCCGCGATCTGGTGTGCCAGTGCGCCCGCGTCGGCGAACTTGCCGCCCAGCGTGCCGTCGGTGCCCACGAAGTCGGTGTCGCAGAAGCGGCAGATGGCACTCGCGCGGTCCTGCTCGCGGCCGCTCCAGAGGTTGCAGCCCGCGAAGCGGCAGAACACGGCGGGCATGCCGGCCTGGCCGCCCTCGCCCTGCAGGGTGTAGAAGATTTCCTTGACGCTGTAGCTCATGGGATAACCTCCGTGCTGCGCACTGCGGTGCGAGCTTGCTTGGGGCGGCCCGGCGCGGCGCTCATACGGCCTTCCCCGTGCGCGGCGCGAGTTCGGCCAGCGCGCCCAGCAATTGGGCCACATCGGCCTCGGTGTGGGCGGCCGACAGCGCGATGCGCAGCCGCGCCGTGCCTTCGGGCACCGTGGGCGGGCGGATCGCGGGCACCCACAGGCCGCGCGCGCGCAGGCCTTCCATCACGGCCAGGGCCTCGTCGTTGGCGCCGATCACCAGAGCCTGCACGGCCGTGCGCGAGTCGCCCAGCTGCCAGTGCGTGCCCTGCAGCAGCGGCGCCAGGCCGTCGCGCAGCTGGGCGATGCGCTGCGCCAGGTGCTCGCGCCGCCAGCCTTCGGCGGCGATCACGCGCAGGCTGGCCTGCAGCGCGCGTGCCAGCAGCGCGGGCGCGGCCGTGGCGAAGATGTAGCTGCGCGTCTTCTGCACCAGCCATTCGACGAGCGCGTCGGGCCCTGCGACGAAGGCGCCCGCCACGCCCGCAGCCTTGCCCAGCGTGGCCATGTAGAGCACGCGCGGCGAGGCATGGGCGCCGACGAGGCCCGCCTCGGCCAGCGTGCCGCGCCCCTCGGGGCCGAGCACGCCGAAGCCGTGCGCGTCGTCGATCAGCAGCAGCGCGTCATGCCGCTCGCACAGCGCGTGCAGCGCGCGCACATCGGCCACGTCGCCGTCCATGCTGAACACGGCATCGCTGATCACGAGCTTGCGCCGTGCGGGGCTGGCCGCGAGCAGGGCGTCGAGCGCGGCGAGGTCCGCATGCGGGTAGCGGTGCACCGTGGCGCGAGACAGGCGCGCGCCGTCGATCAGGCAGGCGTGGTTGAGCGCGTCGGAGAACAGCGCATCGCCCGCGCCCACGAGCGCGGGCACGATGCCGATGTTGGTGGCGTAGCCCGCATAGAAGTAGAGCGCGCGCGGCAGCTGCACGAAGTGCGCGAGGTCTTGCTCCAGCGCGGCGTTGGCCTCGCTGTGGCCGCTGACCAGGGGAGAGCCGCCCGAGCCCACGCCGAACTCGCGCGTACCCGCGCAGGCGGCTTCGGCCAGGGCAGGGTGGGCTGCGAGGCCCAGGTAGTCGTTGCTGCAGAAGGCCAGCATGGGGGTGCCGTCCACCCGCAGGTGGGCGCCCTCGGCGGGCGCCACGGCGCGGCGCCTGCGGCGCAGGTGGGCATCGTCCAGCGCGGCGATGCGCGCGGGGAATTCGTCGATCCAGGAGGTCATGTCCAGTCAGGGGGCAATTGGTAGAGCGCGGCGAGGGCGCGCGCATCGGGCCGGGGCTGGTGCGGCAGCGTGGCCAGCAGCGGCACGCCCAGGTGCTGGCGCAGCCAGGCGATGTTGTCTGCGGGGGCCAGCATTTGCGGGTCCACGCGGTTGGCGACCCAGCCCGCGAGCGTGAGGCCGCGCGCGCGGATCGCCTCGGCCGTGAGCGCGGCGTGGTTCAGGCAGCCCAGGCGCAGGCCCACCACCAGCACCACGGGCAGGGCCAGGGCCTGGGCCAGGTCGGCGCCGGTCTCGGTGTCGGACAGCGGCACGTGGAAGCCGCCCGCGCCCTCGACCACCACGGCATCGGCGCGCTCGGCGAGCTGGCGGTAGCTTTGCACGATGGCGGGGATGTGAATGCGTACCCCGGCGCGCGCGGCTGCGATGTGCGGCGAGAGCGGGTCGGGCAGCAGCACGGGGTTGTCGAGTTCGGGAGGCACGGCCACGGTGGAGGCGGCGCGCAGCGCGACGGCATCCTCGTTGGCCAACTGGCCGCCGTGCCATTCGGCGCCTGCGGCCACGGGCTTCATGCCCACCACGCGAGCATGGTGGCGCGCGAGCGCGTGCAGGAGCGCGGCCGAGGCGAGGCTCTTGCCCACGCCCGTGTCGGTGCCGGTGACGAATACGCCCAGGGTCATGGCAGGCGTTCCTCCGTGGAGGTGGGCGTGCCGGCTTCCTCGGCCAGCGTGGCGTCGAGCGCGGACAGGGCGTTGACTGCGAGGTGCTGCACCGCCTCGGCGTCGAGCACGTAGGGCGGCATGGCGTAGACGGTGGTGCCGATGGGGCGCAGCAGCAGGCCGCGCGCCATGGCGTGGCGGTGGTAGCGGCGTGCGAAGTCGGGCAGGGTGGTTTCCACGTCCCAGGCCCAGACCATGCCCTGGCGGCGCGCGTGGCGCACGCGTGGGTGCGTCGTGAGCGGCGCGCAGGCCGCATCGATGGCTTGAGCGAGCTGCCCATTGCGCGCGAGCGCATCGGTCTGCTCGAACAGCTCCAGCGTGGCCAGCGCCGCGCGGCAGGCCAGAGGGTTGCCGGTGTAGGAGTGCGAGTGCAGGAAGCCGCGTGCCACGTCGTCGTCGTAGAAGGCGGCGTAGACCGCATCCGTGGTCAGCACGGCCGACAGCGGCAGCGTGCCGCCCGTGAGGCCCTTGGACAGGCAGAGGAAGTCGGGCCGGATGCCCGCCTGCTGGTGCGCGAACATGCTGCCCGTGCGGCCGAAGCCCACGGCGATTTCGTCGGCGACCAGATGCACCTCGTAGCGGTCGCACAGCGCGCGCGCCTGGCGCAGGTATTCGGCGTCGTGCATGGCCATGCCGGCGGCGCACTGCACCAGGGGTTCGAGGATCAGCGCGGCCGTGGTGGCATGGTGCTCGGCCAGCCAGGCTTCGAGCGCGGCGGCGGCGCGCAGGGCCATATCGCGGGCTGATTCGCCGGGCCGCGCATTGCGCGCGTCGGGGCTCTGCACGGTGGCGGCCAGGCGCACGAGGGGCGCGTAGGCCTCGCGGAAGAGGGCGATGTCGGTCACGGCCAGCGCGCCCACGGTCTCGCCGTGGTAGCCGCCGGCCAGGCCCACGAAGCGGCTCTTGGCCGGGCGGCCCTGGTTGCGCCAGTAGTGCGCGCTCATCTTGAGCGCGATCTCGGTGGCGGAGGCACCGTCGCTGCCGTAGAAGGCATGGCCCAGGCCCGTGAGCGCGGCCAGGCGCTCGGACAGCTCCACCACGGGCGCGTGCGTGAAGCCCGCGAGCATCACGTGGTCGAGCCGCGCGAGCTGGTCGGTGAGCGCCGCCTGGATGTGCGGGTGGCCGTGGCCGAACAGGTTGACCCACCAGGAGCTGATGCCGTCGAGGTACCGGCGGCCGTCGGCGCCGTGGAGCCACGGCCCCTGGGCGCGCGCGATGGCCACGGGCGGCTCGGCCTCGTGGCGCTTCATCTGCGTGCAGGGGTGCCAGACGCTGGCGAGGCTGCGCGCGGCGAGGGTGTCGGTCATGGGGCGGGCTCAGAGCGACTGCGTGGGCACGTGGTGGCGCAGCGCCACCTGGCGGTTGCGCTCGTCCACGAACACGAGTTGCGGCTGGTGCGCGGCCACGTGTTCCTCGTGCACCTGGGCGAAGGCCGCGATGATGAGCAGGTCGCCCACGGCGGCGCGGCGCGCGGCCGAGCCGTTCACCGAGACCATGCCGCTGCCGCGCTGGCCCTTGATGGCGTAGGTGACGAAGCGCTCGCCGTTGTCCACGTTCCAGATGTGCACCTGCTCGTTCTCGCAGATGTTGGCGGCCTCCAGCAGGTCTTCGTCGATGGCGCACGAGCCCTCGTAGTGCAGCTCGCAGTGCGTGGTCTTGACGCGATGGATCTTGGATTTGAGCAGGGTGCGGTACATGGAATCTCCTTGGATTGTGAAAAGGGGTCAGCGTGCGGGCGGCACCAGGATGGTGGGCGCGGCGGGGGCGGCCATGTCGGGCCAGTCGCGGCTGAAGTGCAGGCCGCGGCTTTCATGGCGCATCTGCGCGCTTTTCACGATCAGGTCGGCCACCTGCACCAGGTTGCGCAGTTCCAGCAGGTCGCGCGTGACGTGGAAGTTGGCATAGAACTCCTGGATCTCGCCCTGCAGCAGCGCGATGCGGTGCGCCGCGCGCTCCAGGCGCTTGTCCGTGCGCACGATGCCCACGTAGTCCCACATGAAGCGGCGCAGCTCGTCCCAGTTGTGCGAGATGACCACGCACTCGTCGGCGTCGGTCACGCGGCTGTCGTCCCACGCGGGCAACGGAGGCAGATCCGCGCGCTGCGCCTGCTGGATGTGGGCGGCCGCGGCGCGCGCGAACACCATGCATTCCAGCAGCGAGTTGCTGGCCAGGCGGTTGGCGCCGTGCAGGCCGGTGCAGGCGGTCTCGCCAATGGCGAAGAGGCCGTGCAGGTCGGTGCGGCCCGCCAGGTCGGTCAGCACGCCGCCGCAGGTGTAGTGCGCGGCGGGCACCACGGGGATGGGCTCGCGCGTGATGTCGATGCCCAGCTCCGCGCAGCGCGCGAGGATGGTGGGAAAGTGCGCCTGCAGGAACGCGGGGCTTTGGTGCGAGATGTCCAGGTGCACGCAGTCCAGGCCGTGCTTTTTCATCTCGAAGTCGATGGCGCGCGCCACGATGTCGCGCGGCGCCAGTTCGGCGCGCGCGTCGTGCTGGGGCATGAAGCGCGTGCCGCCGGCCTGCGGCGGCAGCTTGAGTTGCCCGCCCTCGCCACGCACGGCCTCGGTGATGAGGAAGCTCTTGACGTGCGGGTGGTACAGGCACGTGGGGTGGAACTGGATGAACTCCAGGTTGGACACGCGGCAGCCCGCGCGCCAGGCCGCGGCAATGCCGTCGCCCGTGGCCGTGTCGGGGTTGGTGGTGTACAGGTACACCTTGCCCGCGCCCCCCGTGGCCAGGATGGTGTGCGGTGCGCGAAAGGTGAGCACCTCGTCGGTGGCCTCGTCCAGCGCGTACAGGCCCAGGCAGCGCTGCGCGCCAGCCAGTCCCAGCTTGGCGCTGGTGATCAGGTCCACCAGGGTGTGGTGTTCGAACAGCGTGATGCCGGGCGTGGCGCGCACCACGTCGATCAGCGTGCGCTGCACGGCCGCGCCCGTGGCGTCGGTGGCGTGCACGATGCGCCGCGCGCTGTGGCCGCCTTCGCGCGTGAGGTGCAGGGCGCCGTCTTCCTGCGAGAACGGCACGCCCAGGCCCTGCAGCCAGCGGATGGCCTGCGGCGCGTTCTCCACCACGAAGCGCGTGGCCGCCAGGTCGCACAGGCCTGCGCCGGCCACCAGCGTGTCCTGCACGTGCGACTCGAAGCTGTCGCCCTCCGCCAGCACGGCGGCGATGCCGCCCTGGGCCCAGCCGCTGGCGCCGTCGGCCAGCTGGCGCTTGGTGAGGACGGCCACGCGGTGGGTGGGCGCCAGCTTTAGCGCGGCGGTCAGCCCTGCGAGGCCGCTGCCTACGATGAGTACGTCGAAGTCGTGTGAGGTCATGGCAATGTGCGCCGCAGCCACCCGGCCGTGGCGAGGGGGATGGGGGCGATCAGACAGGCGTATAGGCCAGGCGCACGTAGATGGGTGCGAACGCCTCGGCCTGGGTGATCTCGATGAGGGTTTCCTTGGCCAGCTCCAGCAGCGCGATGAAGGTCACCACGAGCACGGTGCCGCCCTTCTCGGGCTGGAACAGTTCCTCGAATTCCACGAAGCGCCGGCCCTGCAGCGCCTTGAGCACATGGCTCATGTATTCGCGCACCGAGAGTTCCTCGCGCGTGATCTTGTGGTGCTGCACCAGCTTGGCGCGCTTCAAGATGTCGCGCCAGGCTTCCTGCAGGTCGGTCAGGCTCACGTCCGGAAAGCGCGGCTGCAGGCTCTGCTCGATGGTGACCTGCGCGCGGAGGAAGTCGCGGCCGTACTGCGGCACCTGGTTCAGGCGCATGGCGGCCAGCTTGATCTGCTCGTACTCCAGCAGGCGGCGTACCAGTTCGGCGCGCGGGTCCTCGGGCTCGGCGCTGCCTTCCTGCTTCTTGGGCGGCAGCAGCATGCGCGACTTGATCTCGATGAGCATCGCCGCCATCAGCAGGTACTCGGCCGCCAGCTCCAGGTTGCGGCTGCGGATCTCCTCCACGTAGCCGAGGTACTGGCGCGTGACATCCAGCATGGGGATGTCCAGGATGTTGAAGTTCTGCTTGCGGATCAGGTACAGCAGCAGATCCAGCGGGCCTTCGAAGGCCTCCAGGAACACCTCCAGCGCGTCGGGGGGGATGTACAGGTCCTGCGGCAGCGCGAACAGGGGCTCGCCATACAGGCGCGCCAGCGCCACCTGGTCCACCACCTGCGGCAGGCCGTCGCCAGAGGCCGGCGGCGCACCGTCGGCGGCAGTCGCGGTGAAACGCGGGGCGGCCATGGAGCTTACTATTTATTCAATAGCTTCCAGCGCTTGCTGCATGGGCGCTGGAGCCTGATTTGATGTGTAGCGCGCTCAGGAGCGCGACTGGTACACGTAGGGCTGCTGGGGGATGCGCCCGGCGTTGTAGTCCTGCCAGGCATCGCGGTCCACCTGCTTGTCCCACAGCAGGGCGCGGCCGGCCTGCTGCTGGGCATCCAGCTCGGGCTTCTGGGCCTTGAGCTGCTTGATGAACTGGGTGGTGTCGGATTCGTAGTCGGGGCGGCGAAAGAAGGACATGGTGCGGTGCGTGAGCCTCTTGGTAACCGCGCATTTTAGCCCCGGCCCCTGGGCGACGGCCCGTGCGGCAGGCCCGCGGACGCTCTACAGTGCAGCCTGTGCGCCGCGACCGGGCGGCCGATCACCATGAGGATGGACCTACCGATGGCTTTACACCACTGGCTCAAGGGCGCGGGCGCCTCCCTGCTGGCCGTGCTCACCCTGCTGGCGGGCTGCGACGAGCAGCGCATCCGCGAGCTGGAAGAGGGCGTCTCTACCGAGCAAGACGTACGCGCGCGCTTTGGCGAGCCCGAGCAGGTCTGGCAGGAGGCCGACGGCTCGCGCACCCTGGAGTACAACCGCCAGCCGGCCGGGCGGCGCAACTACATGATCACCATCGGCACCGACGGCAAGATGAGCGCGCTGCGCCAGGTGCTGGCGCCGCACCACTTCGCCAAGGTGCAGCCCGGCATGACGCAGGAGCAGGTGCGCCGCCTGCTGGGCAAGCCTGGCAAGCAGGTGACCTACGAGCTCAAGCAGGAGACAGAGTGGGACTGGCACTGGACCGACGCCCCCGCGCAGGAGAAGCTGTTCACCGTGGTGTTCGGCGCCGACGGGCGCGTGCTGCGTGCGGCCAGCACCGAGAAGCTGCACGACGGTCCTTGAGCCGATCCTGGGCCGCCTCCTTGGAGCCGCCCTGAAATGCGCGAGCGGGGAGGGACGGGCGCGGGCGTCCAGCAGACCTAGGGTTTTCCATGAGATGATTGCGCCCCGGCGCCACCAGCGCCGCCCGCAGGATGCTCAGGAACCACACCATGGCCAGCCGCACCGCACACACTTTGCACGCCCAATCGTCTCTTTCCGCACTCGCGCCCGCTGGCGCGGCGCACGTTCCCTCTTCCAACGCCACCCTGCGCCACGGCCCGTTCGAGGACGCCCAGGCGCTGTTCGCCGGCTCGCTGTTCGTCGGGCTGGCCATGCTCATGTACGCCCAGGCCGGGCTGCTCACGGGCAGCACGGCGGGGCTGGCGTTCGTGCTGCACTACGCCACGGGCTGGTCGTTCGGCGCGGTGTACTTCCTCATCAACCTGCCGTTTTACTGGTTTGCCTGGCGCCACCTGGGGCGCGCCTTCACGCTCAAGACCTTCGTCTGCGTGGCCATGCTGTCGCTGGTGATGGTGCTGGCGCCGAACGTGTTCCACATCGACTACCTGCACCCGGCGTTCGCCGCGGTGGCCGGAGGGTTGCTGATGGGCACGGGCGTGCTGTTCCTGGCGCGCCACCAGTCCAGCCTGGGCGGCGCGACCATCGTGTCGCTTTACGCGCAGCAGCGCCACGGCATCCGGGCTGGCAAGGTGCAGTTGGGCATCGACTGCTGCGTGGTGCTGCTGGCGCTGTGCGTGGTGCCATGGCAGCGCGTGGCCTGGTCGGTGCTCGCCACGGTGGTGATGTGCGTGTTCCTGTGGGTGAGCCACCGGCCGGGACGCTACCAGGGCGGTTGATGCCGTTGATATGAAAAAGTGAGCTGCTCGCGCTTGTCTGGAAAGCGCTAGAGGCCAAAATCATTCATATAAAGAAAGCCCCGCGGTGCGGGGCTTTCTTGCGTGGGGCTCTCGGCCGCCTCACGGCGCGATCTTGCGCTTGAGCGCGCGCGCCACCTGCGGCGGCAGGCTGGGCAGGGCGCGCAGCAGCCAGGGCAGCACTTTGCGTTTGGGGCCGGCGAGCGACTCGGGCACCAGTGCTTCGATCAGGTGCGGCCCGGGGTGCGCCAGCGCGTATTCCAGCGCCTGGCAAAAGTCCTCGGCCGTGCTGGCGCGCACCGCATGCACGCCCATGCCCTGCGCGAGCTGGGCGAAGTTGAGTACCGGGCCCTTCAGGTCGAGCTGCGACTTGGCCTTGGGGCCCGCTTGCTCAGCGCCCACGCGCTCCAGCTCCACGTTCAGCACCGAGTAGCTGGCGTTGTTGAAGATCACGGACACCACATGCAGGTTCTCACGCGCCATGCTCCACAGCGCCTGGAGGGTGTACATCGCCGTGCCGTCGCCGATCAGTGCGATCACCGGGCGGTTGGGGCAGGCGATGGCCGCGCCCACGGCATTGGGCAGGCCCTGGCCGATGGCGCCGCCGGTCAGTGTGATCAGGTCGTGGCGCGGGCAGCCCGCCGTCATCACGCCCAGCATCAGGCCGGAGGTGATGGCCTCGTCGATGAGGATGGCGTTCTCGGGCAGCAGGTGGCCCACGGCCTTGCACACTTTGGGCGCGGTGAGCGGCCCGCGCGGGCGGCCGGGGCGCTGCGCCGGGGCCAGGGGCGGCTGCGTGGCGCTGGCGCCCAGCGCGGCGGACAGCTTGTCCAGGCTTGCCGCCGCGTCCTGCGCCGGGCTGCACAGGGTGTGCACCGTGCAGCCTGCGGGCACCAGGTCGCTGGCCTTGCCGGGGTAGGCGAAGAACGAGACGGGCGACTTCGCATCGACCAGCACCAGGTGCCGCGCGCCCGCCAGTTGCACGCCGGCCAACTCGGCCAGGTAGGCCACGCGCTCCACGGCGGGCAGGCCCGCGCCGCGCTCCATGCGGGTGGGAAACACCTCGGCGAGCAACTGCACGCCGCTGTGGGCGGCAATGCGCGCGGCGCTGCGCAGCGCCCCCTCGCGCAGCGCGTGGCCGCCCAGCAGCAGCACGGTCTTCTCACCCGCGCGGATGGCCTGCATGAGGGTCTGAGCCAGGGCCTGCACGGCCTCGTCGCTGGCGGCCGCGGGCGCGGGCACCTCCGGGGGCGGGCAGGGCTGGCCGCCCTCGCCCCACGACACGTCGGCCGGCAGGACCAGCGTGGCCACCTGGCCCGGCAGGCCGCGCGCGGCAGCAATGGCGTCTGCCGCGTCCTGGCACAGGGCCGCAGTGCTTTGCGCGGTGCGCACGAAGCCGGGCGAGACGTTGCGCGCCACGGTCTCGATGTCGGACTGCAGCTGCGCGTCGTACTGCGTGTGGTACGTGGCGTGGTCGCCCACGATGTTGACCACCGGCACCTTGCCCTTGCGTGCGTTGTGCAGGTTGGCCAGGCCGTTGCCCAGGCCGCAGCCCAGGTGCAGCAGCGTGGCGGCGGGCTTGCCGGCCATGCGTGCGTAGCCGTCGGCCGCGCCGGTGGCCACGCCCTCGAACAGCGCCAGCACGGCGCGCATGCGCGGCTCGCTGTCCAGCGCGGCGACGAAGTGCATCTCGCTCGTGCCGGGGTTGGTGAAGCAGACCTCGATACCGGCATCGGCCAGGGTCTTGAGCAGGGCTTGTGCGCCGTTCATGGGAATCTCCTTGCTTCTTTATTGATAGCTGCTGGCGTTTGATGGATAAGCGCTGGAGCCGTTTTTTGTCATAAATCCGTGTCGAGGTGCTGGGGGCCGATGTCGGCCACGCGCGTCACGCCCGCCAGCGTCATTGCCAGCAGCAACTCGCGCTGCCACTGGGCCAGCAGGGTGCGCACGCCCGCCTCGCCCTGCGCCGCCAGCGCCCACACCCAGGGGCGGCCGATGAGCACACCGCGCGCGCCCAGGGCCAGGGCCTTGAACACATCCACGCCGCTGCGCACGCCGCCGTCCACCAGCACCTCAGTCTGCGCGCCCACAGCCTGGGCGATGGCGGGCAGCTTGGCGGCGGTCGAGGCCACGCTGTCGAGCTGGCGCCCGCCGTGGTTGGAGACGACGATGCCGTCCGCGCCCACCTGCACGGCGGCTTGGGCGTCCTGCACGTCCAGAATGCCCTTGAGCAGCAGGAGGCCCTTCCATTGGCCGCGCAGCCAGTCGATGTCCTGCCATGTCACGCTGGGGTCGAACTGCGCGTCCACCCAGGCCTTGAAGGCGTTTAGGTCGCGCGCGCCGGGCACCTGCGCGGTCAGGTTGCCAAAGCGCAGCGGCTGGCCGCGCAGCGCCACGTCCTGCACCCAGCCGGGGCGCGCCAGCACCTGTGCGGCGCGGATGAGCGCCGGGCGCACGCCGCTCGCGGCCATGCCGTGGCGGATGTCGCGCAGGCGCATGCCGGGCAGCGGCGGGTCCACCGTGAAGACCAGCGTGCGGCAGCCGGCGGCCCAGGCACCGTCCAGCAGCGCGCGCACCGCGCCGCGGTCGCGCAGCATGTAGAGCTGGAACCAGGGAGGCGTACCGGCGGCGGCCGCCACCTCGGAGATGGGGCAGATGCCCACGGTGGAGAGCGTGAATGGCACGCCCGCCGCCCACGCCGCGCGCGCGGCCTGCGCCTCGCCCCGGCGCGCGGCCATGCCCGCCAGACCGATGGGCGCCAGCGCCAGCGGCAGCGCGCAGGGTTGGCCTGCCAGGGTGGCGCGGGTGTCCACCTGGGCCACGTCCACCAGCACGCGCTGGCGCAGGCGCAGGGCGGCGAGGTCGTGCACGTTGGCGGCCAGCGTGCGCTCGTCGCTGGCGCCGCCGTCGATGTAGTCGAACAGGAAGCGCGGCAGGCGCTGCGCTGCGAGGCGGCGCCAGTCGGCGACCGATGCGGGGTAGCCCCTCATGCGCCGGCCCTCCCGGTGATGGCGCGCGCCGCTGCGCGTGCGGTGAGGATGCAGCCGGGCAAAAAGGTGCCTTCCAGCGAGCGCTTGCCGTTCGCACCGCCGCCGCCAAAACCTGCCGCCTCGCCCACGCAGTACAGGCCGTCGATGGGCTGGCCTGCGCCGTCGAGAACGCGGCTGTGCAGGTCCGTTTGCAGCCCGCCCAGGCTTTTGCGCGTAATGAGCTGCATCTGGATGGCGATGAACGGCCCCGCGCCGCGTTGTTGCAGCGGTGCGGGCGCGCAGGTGCGCAGCCGGTCGGGGCCCCACTGGCGCGCGTGCAGGATGCGGCGGATCTGGTCGTCGTTGTGCAGCTTGGCGCCGTGGGCGAAGTTGGCGTCGAACGCGTCGGCCGTGGCCTGCAGTACCTCAGGCGCCACATCGAGCGAGGCGGTCAGCGCGTTCATCTTCGCGGCCAGCCCGGCCAGCGTGTCGTCCACCAGGAAATGCGGGCTTTGCCGCTGCATCTGGCGCACCAGGCGGTGGTTGCCCAGCAGCGTTTCCTTGAGGAACTGCGGGAATTGCCTGTCGCGGATGCGCTGGTTGTGCTCGGCGCCGGAGATGGCGAACTCCTTGGCCGCGATGCGCCAGTTGAGCAGGTGCCAGGTCCAGGGCTTTTCCTGCGCGGCCACACGCTGGCACAGCCAGTGCGTGTCGAAGCCGGTGACCAGCGGCGCGGGGCCGATGCGCTCGCCCCGGTGGTTCAGCCACAGCGCCGACTTGCACGGAATGGCCGACAGGCCGTGCCCGTCGAAATGCGGGAACGGGTGTGGAAAGCCCGCCGCGTAGTTCCACATCTCGCCCGCGTGCGTGATCTGCGCGCCCAGGCGGGCGGCGTGGCGGTGCAATTTGCCATCGGCGAACGGGTGCGCGCCATTGAGCATGGCGGCGGGGCGGGGCCGGCCCTGGGGCCAGTTGGCGCGGGTCTCCTCGTGCCCGCCGTTGATGCCGCCCATGGCCAGCACCACCACCGGGGCTTGCAGGCGTACTTCCTCGCCCGTGGCTTCGTTCACCGCCACGGCGCCGGAGATCCGTCCACCCTGGTGGTCCAGTGCCGTGACGCGGTGGCCGTGCAGCAGTGTGAGCCTGCTGCCTTCACCCGCACGCCGCAGCGCCGCGATCAGGCACCGCGTGAGTTCGCGCGAGGTGCCCCAGACGATGTGGTAACGCGGCAGGCTGTTGCCCTCGCCGTTCAATCCACGCTCCACCCAGTTCACCGCGGGCATGAACTTCACGCCCTCCTGCAACAGCCAGTCGTGCACCTGCGCGCGCGAATGCTCCACGTAGTGGCGCGCCCAGGCGCGGGGCCAGTGGTCGTCAGCGTCCAGCTCGCCAAAGCGCAGCCAGTCGGCCAGCGCACGCTCGGGCGTGTCGGGGATCTTCATCTTTGCCTGCAGCGGCGTGCCCACCAGGGCCATGCCGCCGAAGGCCCGCAGCGCCAGGCCGCCGAAGCGTTCAGGCGTGTCGCGGTCCACCAGCGTGACGCGCTGGCCCGCGCGCAGCAGCTCCAGCGCGGCCACGATGCCGGCCAGACCGCCGCCAATGACGACGGTGTCGGAATGTTGGGTTGCCATGCGGCTGTCTCCTTGCGCGCTCTGTGTGGCGCACTGCCGGCCAAGATAGCGGCATATCATGGCGCGGCATAGACTTTGGAGGCCATGGAAATTGACCTTGCAGGCCAGCGTTTCGATGAGTTGGGTGAACACCGTGCTGGCCGCCGCCGAGCGCGCGGGCGTGGCGCGCGAGCGCCTGCTGGCGCAGGCGGGCATCGTGCCGGCCGAGCTGGCGCACGAGCGCTGGCCCATTGACCACATCACGCGGCTGTGGCGCGCAGCCGTGCACTGCACGCAAGATTCGGGTTTTGGCCTCAAGGTGGGGGCACAGGTGGGGCCGGGCAGTTTCAATGTGGTGAGCTACCTGCTGCAGTCCGCGTCCAGCCTGCGCGCGGCCATTGCCGCGGTGCAGCAGTACCAGCGCCTCATCAGCGACGGCGGGCGTTTCCAGACGATCGCGGGCGAAACCGCCAGCTGGGTGGTGTACCACCCGCGCCAGGGCGCGCTGGCATTCAGCCCGCACCAGATCGAGGCGGTGCTGGCCGCGGTCGTGGCGTTTGCGCGGTGGGTCACGGGACAGGTGGTGCGTCCGCGGCAGGTGCAGTTCAGCCAGGCACGCATCGGGCCGCTGGCGGGTTACCGCGAGGCCTTCGGCTGCGCCGTGGAATTCGAGCAGGCCTTCAGCGGCGTGCTGCTGGACAACGCGCTGCTGGACGCGCCGCTGCCCCAGGCCGACGAGCAGCTCGCGCGCCTGCACCGCGAACATGCGACGACACGGCTGGCGGCGCTGTCAGCGCCGGCCGACCTGGCGCAGGCGCTGCACGCATGGATGGCCGATCAATTGCAAGCGCCGCTGCAAGGCAAGGCCCCCGAGCGCGCCCAGGCCGCGGCAGCGCTGGGACTGAGCGAGCGCACCCTGGCGCGACGCATGCAGGCGCTGGGCTTGAGCTACACCGCCGTACTGGACGCGGCGCGGCACCAGGCCGCACTGCACGCGCTGGCGCAGGCGGACCGCCCGCTGGGCGAGATCAGCCAGTCGCTGGGGTTCGCGGAGCCCAGCGTGTTCAACCGGGCCTTTCGCCGCTGGACAGGCTGCACACCGGGGCAGTGGCGGCAGGCCGCGCGGCCACCGGGCGAACCCTCGGCGTGACCATGCGTCCGTCCTGTGGCGGGTGCCGCCAGGCAACGCGCGCAGCGGCTACGGCAGCGCCTCAGGCGTGGGTGCCGCCTGCTCCTGCGGCGGGGCATCCGGCAGCGGCTGCGGTGCGCCGCCTTCGCGGTAGCGGACGGTGATGCCGCTGTGGTCTTCTTCGTCGGTCATCGCGTCATAGGCCTTGCCCACGCCTTTACCGACAACCTTGGCCGTGCCCACGGCGGCGTCGGCCGCCAGCCCCACGGCGGTCGCCGTGACACTGACGGCGGCTGCACCCACCGCCACCACCGTGCACCCCGAAAGCAAGGCGCACAAAAAAACCCCTGCCGCCGCAAGGCGCAGGGGCTGGCGCGATCGCCGAGGCTGGGGCATCAGTGGATGCGCATGCCCGGCTGCGCGCCGGGGAAGGGCTCCAGTACGAAGATGCCGGGGTGCGCCTTCTCGTCGGCGTGGCTGGCGGCCAGCACCATGCCCTCGCTCAGGCCGAACTTCATCTTGCGCGGCGCCAGATTGGCCACCATCACCGTGAGCTTGCCCTGCAGGTCCTCGGGCTTGTACATGCTGGCGATGCCGCTGAAGACGTTGCGTGTCTGCCCTTCGCCCACGTCCAGTGTCAGGCGCAGCAGCTTGGTGGAGCCTTCCACGGCCTCGCATTTCACGATCTTCGCGATGCGCAGATCCACCTTGGCAAAGTCGTCGATGGTGATCGTCGGGGCGATTTCCTCTCCGCCGGGGATGACCTTTTCGACTGCGGGAGCCGGCGGCTCGAACAGCGCGTCCAGTTGCTCCTGCGTCACGCGCTGCATCAGGTGCTGGTACTGGCCGATCTGGTGGCCGGCGCCCAGGGGCTGGGCCACTTCGGCAAACTGCTCGGGCGGCACGATGAGAAAGCGGGCCACCTCGGCCGCCACCTGCGGCAGGATGGGCTTGAGGTAGATCGTCAGGATGCGGAAGGCCTCGATGCAGGTGGTGCAGACGTCCTGCAGGCGCGCCTCCATGCCCTCCTGCTTGGCCAGCTCCCAGGGCTTGTTGGCGTCCACGTAGCTGTTCACGCGGTCGCACAGCAGCATGGTCTCGCGCACGGCGCGGGCCGTGTCGCGCGCCTCGTAGGCCGCAACGATGGGACCGGCCTGTTCGCGCAGCTGCGCCAGCAGCGCCTGGCCATCGGCGCTGACTTCGCCCAGCTTGCCGCCGAAGCGCTTGAAGATGAAGCCCGCGGCACGGCTGGCGATGTTCACGTACTTGCCGATCAGGTCGGAATTCACGCGGGCCATGAAGTCTTCGGGGTTGAAGTCGATGTCTTCGTTCTTGCCGTTGAGCTTGGCGCCCAGGTAGTAGCGCAGCCACTCGGGGTTCATGCCCAGGGCCAGGTATTTGAGCGGGTCCAGCCCCGTGCCGCGGCTCTTGCTCATCTTCTCGCCGTTGTTCACGGTCATGAAGCCGTGCACGCAGATCTTCGTGGGCGTCTTGCGGCCGCTGAACTTCAGCATGGCGGGCCAGAACAGCGTGTGGAAGGTGATGATGTCCTTGCCGATGAAGTGGTACTGCTCCAGCTGCGGGTCGGCCATGTAGGCGTCGTAGTCCTCGCCGCGCTTGTTCAAGAGGTTCTTGAGCGAGGCCAGGTAGCCCACGGGGGCGTCCAGCCACACGTAGAAGTACTTGCCCGGCGCATCGGGGATCTCGATGCCGAAATAGGGGGCGTCGCGGGAGATGTCCCAGTCGTCCAGACCTTCGCTGGTCGTGCCGTCGGGATTGGTGCGCGTGCCGAACCATTCCTTGATCTTGGCGGCCACCTCGGGCTGCACATGCTGGCCGTTCTGCGTCCACTCGGTCAGGAACTCCACCGCGCGTGGGTCGGAGAGCTTGAAGAAGAAGTGCTCGGAGGTCTTGAGCACCGGCTTGGCGCCCGACAGCGCCGAGTAGGGGTTGATCAGGTCGGTGGGCGCGTAGACCGAGCTGCAGACCTCGCAGTTGTCGCCGTACTGGTCCTTGGCATGGCAGCGCGGGCACTCGCCCTTGATGAAGCGGTCGGGCAGGAACATGTTCTTCTCGGGGTCGAAGAACTGCTCGATGGTGCGCGTCTCGATGAAGCCGGCGGCCTTCAGGTCCAGGTAGATCTGCTGGGACAGCTCGTGGTTCTCCGGGCTGTCGGTGTTGCTCCAGTTGTCGAAGGCGATGTGAAAGCCATCCAGGTATTGCTTGCGCCCGGCGGCGATGTCGGCCACGAACTGCTGGGGCGTCTTGCCCGCCTTCTCGGCGGCAATCATGATGGGCGCGCCATGGGCGTCGTCCGCGCCAACGAAATTGACCGCGTTGCCCTGCATGCGCTGCGCGCGCACCCAGGTGTCGGCCTGGATGTACTCCATGATGTGGCCGATGTGGAAATTGCCGTTGGCATACGGCAGGGCGGTGGTGACGAAGATCTTGCGTGCGGTCATCGGGGGCGGCTCTCCAGTCGCCTCGGGTTTCGAGGCGCAACCCTCGATTTTAGGGCGTGTCAGTACCTGGGAAGGCGCACGGGATTGCCGTGGTCCTGCCAGCCGAAGAAGGCGCAGATCTCGCTGCGCCGCGCCAGCGCGTCCCCGTGGCCCAGTGCCATGAGCTCTTGCGTGTAACCCCGCTCGAACAGCAAATAGCTGGCCAGCGCGCCGGTGCCCGCGTCAGGCCGGTCGGCGCGCACGCCCAGCGCGCTGAGCAGGGTGCGGATGGTCCCCGGCAGGTCGCACACATGCCGCGCCGCCATCTCGTCCAGGTTGCGCGAGGGGGCGAACACCAGCAGCTCCAGCGGCCGCAGCGGGCTGTGGCTGCGCGCCTCGGGCGGAATCAGCGCCAGCGTCTGGTTGATGCGCTGGGCGCGCTCGATATCCACCGACAGCGCATCCAGAAAGATGTTGGACAGCGTGTGGCCCGCCACCTGGGCCAGCGCCGGATAGGGCTGCTGCGTGCCAGCCATGCAGGGGCGCGGCGGCTCATAGGTGCGGCTGGTGCCCACCACCAGCAGGCGCCGCGCACCCAAGTGGATGGCGGGCGCCAGCGGCGCGGTCTGGCGCATGGAGCCGTCGCCGAAGTATTCGGTGTGTCCGTCGATGGCCAGTGGCGCTGCCGGGAACATGAACGGAATGGCCGACGAGGCCAGCAGGTGGTTGCGCGTGATGGGGCCGCGCGCGGATTTGCGCAATGAGCGTACCCAGGGCTCCTGGGCGTCTCCGGCGTCAAAGAACGCCACGTGCTGGCCCGAGCTGTAGCTGGACGCGGTCACCGCCAGGGCGCGCAGGTGGCCCGCGCGGATCAGCCGCGGCACGCGCGCCAGCGGTACCAACTGGTCCAGCAGTTGCGCGAGCGGCGCGTTGTCCAGCAGCGAGTGCGGGCGCATGCGGCTCCAGCGGGTGAGGGCCCAGCCCAGCGATAGCAGCGTGAGCCAGCGCGCGCCGCTGCGCATCACGCTCAGGGAGTCGGCGCGGTACACCTGTCGGGCATGGAACTGGGTCCACACGCGCGCCAGGCGCCGCACCGTGCGGTCGAACTGGTCCGCGCCACAGGCCAGGGCCGCGGCATTGATGGCCCCGGCCGAGGTGCCGGTGAGGATGCCGAATGGCGCCGGCCCGCGCCGCTCGCCGCAGGCCAGCCGCAGGTCGGCAATCGCCTGCAGCACACCCACCTGGTAGGCGGCGCGCGCGCCTCCGCCCATCAGCACCAGGCCGGTGTGCGCATGGGCAGGGGTGCGGGTCATGGAACAACGCGGCGTGGGTTGCGCCTTGCTTTTTTACCCTGCGGGCGTGGCCTTGAGCAGCAGGGCGGCCAGGGCGTTGCCCTCCAGCAGCACCACGCCATGCTCGCGTGCAAAGCTGCGCGCGGTCTCGCTCACGGTGCCGGTCAGCGCCACGTACACGGCCTGCGCGCCTTGCTGCTGCGCTTGGGCGTGCAGTTCACGCAGGGGTTCCACACCATGGGTGGCGGCCTTCCAGCGGCGTGCGGCCACCAGCACCGCGCGGTCGCCCTGCGTGATGCGCAGGTCCGCGTGCAGACCGGCCAGGCGCTGCACCTCGTGCCCCTCGGTGCGCCATGCGCGCTCCAGCGTGTTGGCGAAATCCTTCCACGGCATGGCGGCGGCTGCCTGCAGCACACCTTCCACCCTCGCGGCGCTCGGGGCGCGCCACTGGCGCCACGCGGCGATGCAGCCAATCACGGCGATCGGCAGCGCGCCCATGGCGGCGAACGGGGCGATGTCCCTCGGCAGCAGTGCGCCGCAGACGAGCACGATGGCGGCGGCGATGGCAAAGCTCACCCACCAGGGCGAGCGCAGCAGGATTGCGAAGCCCGAGTTCGGGGCCATCTTCAGTTTCACAAAGGAGTCCTTGAGGAATGAGGTGGGTTTGAGCCTAGCCGAAGGCGGCGTGTTCCCGTACGAATCGCCGGGATTTCATGTGCGCAAGAGGGGTTCAAAAATGATAGCTGCTCACGCTTGCCCATAAGGCGATGCAGCCTGATTTGACGCTAATCTATTCCAGCGCCAGCACGGCCTGCGCCACGCCGGCGATGCCCTCGGGCGACAGGTCCGGTGCGCCTACGCGCTGGCGCTGCTCCCACCGCGCAAAGTTGCGTGCCTGGGAGCGGCCGTAGTGCGGGTCGTAGTGCAGCAGCATCAGCTCGGCGAACAGCGCGGACAGCTCCCCCGCCCGGGCCCAGGCCTGCCAGCGCTGCACGACTTCCTTGCCCTGCAGCTCGGTGAGCGTGCCCAGGCGCTTGGCCAGTGCATCGGGGTCGTCGCCTAGGTAAGCGTAGTCGCGCAGCAGGTAGGCCAGGCGCTCTTCGGGCGTGGCTTCGATCTCGATGCACGCGGCGGCGCGCAGGCGTTGCACCAGCGGCACGGGTACCGTGAGGCGGCCGATGCGCGCGCTCTCACCCTCCACATACACGGGGCGGGACAGGTCCAGCGCCTCCAGTGCGGTGGCGATCTGTGTCTCGAAATTTTTCTGCGATGGCTGGGGCACGCCCGGCAGCGCGCCGAGCAGCGAGCCCTTGTGGCGGGCGCAGTGCTCCAGGTCCAGCACCTGCGCGCCCATACTGGCCAGTTGCTGCAGCACGCGCGTCTTGGCGCTGCCGGTGGCACCCACCAGCACGCGCAGCTCCAACTGCGGCACCAGGGTCTCGATCTGCGTCATCACATGGCGGCGAAAGGACTTGTAGCCGCCGGCGAGCTGCTGCGCGTCCCAGCCCACCAGGCGCATCCACTGCACCATGGAGCCGCTGCGCATGCCGCCGCGCCAGCAGTAGACCAGCGGGCGCCAGTGTGCGGGCTTGTCGGCGAAATGCGTGCGCAGGTGGTGCGCCAGGTTGGCCGCCACCATGGCCCCGCCCACGCGGCGCGCCTCGAAGGCGCTTTGCTGCACGTAGATGGTGCCGACGATGGCGCGCTCCTCGTCGTTCAGCACCGGACAGTTGATCGCGCCGGGGATGTGGTCCTCGGCGTATTCGGCGGGCGAGCGCGCGTCGATGAGGGTGTCGAACTGATGGCGGTCTTCGGGACGGGTGGGGCGGTGGTGGGACACGGGAATGCAGTGCTGAACAAAGCCGGGCAGGTGCGAATCTGGGATGATGCGCGCGGCGCGCCCGCGGCACACTTTTTTGCGTCGGGGCAGGCGCCATTGTCCGTCACCGCGCTTTTTCCCTGTTTGCCATGAATGCTTCCGCCCCCACCGCCGCCCCTTCCCATCCGCGCCTGACCTCGCTGTCGCATGGCGGCGGCTGCGGCTGCAAGATCGCGCCGGGCGTGCTGTCGCAGATCCTGCAGCAAAGCGGCGCGGGCGCCGTCATGCCGCCCGAATTGATGGTGGGCATCGAGACCTCGGACGACGCGGCCGTGTACCGCCTGAACGAGAGCCAGGCGCTGGTGGCTACCACGGACTTCTTCATGCCCATCGTGGACGACCCGTACGAGTTCGGCCGCATCGCCGCCACCAACGCGCTGTCCGACGTGTACGCCATGGGCGGCAAGCCCATCATGGCGCTGGCGCTGGTGGCCATGCCGGTGAACACGCTGCCGCTGGACGTGATCGGCGCCATCGTGCGCGGCGGGCAGGACGTGTGCCGCGCGGCGGGCATCCCGATCGCGGGCGGCCACACCATCGACTCGGTCGAGCCCATCTACGGCCTGGTGGCCATGGGCCTGGTGCACCCGGACCGGGTGCGCCGCAACGCCGGCGCCCAGCCGGGCGACGTGCTGGTGCTGGGCAAACCGCTGGGCGTGGGCGTGTATTCGGCTGCGCTGAAGAAGGAGCAACTGGCCGACGCCCACTACCGCGAGATGATTGCCGCCACCACGCGTCTGAACACCCCCGGCCCGCTGCTGGCCGAGCTGCCCGGCGTGCACGCCATCACCGACGTGACGGGCTTCGGCCTGGCCGGCCATGCGCTGGAGGTGGCGCGCGGCGCGGGCGTCACGGTGCAGATCGACTGGGCGCGCGTGCCGCTGCTGCCCGGCGTGGCGGACCTGGCCGCGGCGGGCTTCGTGACCGGCGCCAGCGGCCGCAACTGGGCCGGCTATGGCGACGGCGTGGCGCTGTCCGCCGGCCTGCCGGCCACCGCACAGGCGTTGGTGACGGACCCGCAGACCTCGGGCGGCCTGCTGGTGGCCTGCGCGCCGGACAGCGTGCAGGACGTGCTCGCGGTGTTCGCGCGCGAGGGCTTCGCGCAGGCGGCGGTGATCGGCAGCGTGCAGGCGGGGCCGGCACGGCTGGAGCTGCGTTGAACACGCCGCCGGGGTCGCCGCCGCAGCTGGCTACTCCGGCGGGGCAGGGGGGATTGCGCGAGCTGTCGCCGGCCTACTTCGGCCTGGTCATGGCCACAGGCATCGTTTCACTGGCTGCGGACATGCTGGGCCATCCCCTGCTGGCGCGCGCGTTGCTGGCCCTGAATGCCGTGCAGTACGTGGTGCTGTGGGTCTTGTATGTACTGCGGGCCTGGCGCTATCCCCGGCGTTTCTTTGGCGACATGGTGGACCACGCGCGCGGGACCGGCTACTTCACCATGGTGGCTGCCACGGGCATCCTGGCCAGCCAGTGCATCGTGCTGCTGGGCCATGTGCCGCTGGGCTTCGCGCTATGGGCGCTGGCGGCGCTGCTGTGGCTGGTGTTGACCTACACCATCTTCACGGCCTTCACCATCCGCCGGGACAAGCCCCCGCTGGACCGGGGCATCAGCGGTGCCTGGCTGCTGGCCGTGGTGTCCACGCAGGCGCTGGCCGTGTCCAGCGCCCTGCTGGCCGCGCGCATCGGCCAGCCGCTGCGGCTGGAACTCAACCTGCTGGCGCTGTCCATGTGGCTGTGGGGCGGCATGCTCTACATCTGGATGATGGCGCTGATCTTCTACCGCTACCTGTTCTTTCCCTTCTCACCGGGCGACTTGTCGCCGCCGTACTGGATCAACATGGGGGCCATGGCCATTTCCACGCTGGCCGGATCGCTGCTGATCCTGAACGCGCCGCAGGCGCCGTTCCTGGTGTCGCTGCTGCCGTTCCTCAAGGGCTTCACGGTGTTCTACTGGGCCGCGGGCACCTGGTGGATTCCCATGCTGGTGCTGCTGGGCATCTGGCGCCACGGCGTGCGCCGCTTTCCGCTGCGCTACGACCCGCTGTACTGGGGCGCGGTGTTTCCGCTGGGCATGTACGCGGCCTGCACCTGGCAGATGGACCAGGCCATGGCCTTTGGCTTTCTGGATGCGCTGCCCCGGCTGTTCTTTGCCGTGGCGCTGCTGGCCTGGCTGCTGGCGTTCATCGGCATGCTGCGCATGCGTGGCGCGCCAGCTGCGTGGGCTGTAGGCAAACAAAGGCACAGGCGCGCCAGTGCCAAGGCCGCTTGGCTAGACTCCGGCTTTCTCTTCAGCAAACCACACAACCATGGCACTCACAGAACAGGCATTGTTGGCGGCGATCGCCGGCGTCCAGGATCCGCACACGGGCAAGGACTTCGTGAGCACGCGCGCGGTGCGCAATGTGCAGATCAACGGCGGCGATGTCGCCTTCGACGTGGAGCTGGGCTACCCCGCCAAGAGCCTGGTGCCCGAGTTGCGCCGCCAGTTCATCGCCGCTGCCAAGGCAGTGGCGGGCGTGGAGAACGTGTCGGTCAACATCAACACCAAGGTGATCGCGCACGCGGTGCAGCGGGGCGTACAGCTGCTACCGCAGGTGAAGAACATCATCGCCGTGGCCTCGGGCAAGGGCGGCGTGGGCAAGAGCACCACGGCCGCCAACCTGGCCCTGGCGCTGGCCGCCGAAGGCGCCCGCGTGGGCGTGCTGGATGCCGACATCTACGGTCCCAGCCAGCCCATGATGCTGGGCATCAGCCGCCGCCCGGAGAGCGAGGACGGCAAGACCATGGAGCCGCTCGAGAACTACGGCGTGCAGGTCATGTCCATCGGCTTCCTGGTGGACCAGGACGAGGCCATGATCTGGCGCGGCCCCATGGCTACGCAGGCGCTGGAGCAGCTGCTGCGCCAGACCAACTGGAAAGACCTGGATTACCTCATCATCGACATGCCGCCGGGTACGGGCGACATCCAGCTCACGCTCTCCCAGCGCGTGCCCATGACCGGCGCGGTGATCGTCACCACGCCGCAGGACATTGCGCTGCTGGACGCCAAGAAGGGCATCAAGATGTTCGAGAAGGTGGGCGTGCCCATCCTGGGCATCGTGGAGAACATGGCCGTGCACGTGTGCAGCAACTGCGGCCATGTGGAGCACATCTTCGGCGCCGACGGCGGCAAGAAGATGGCCGCCGACTATGGCATGGACTACCTGGGCGCGCTGCCGCTGGACATGCACATCCGCCTGCAGGCCGACAGCGGCAAGCCCACCGTGGTGGCCGACCCTGACGGCGAGGTCGCGCAGATCTACAAGAAGGTGGCGCGCGATGTAGCCGTGAAGATTGCGCAGCGGGCCAAGGACTTCTCCAGCAAGTTCCCCACCATCTCGATCAGCAAGAACACCTGATCTGTCAGGGCGCGGTGCGGCTCAGCGCAGCGCGAGCCGCGCGCCCGCGCCTTCCTCTGCTTCGCCCATCACGGGCAGCGGCTTGCCGTCCGGTGCGCGCACCGTGCTCAGCAGCGCCACCACGCGGGCCTGCGTCTCGGCAGGTAGTGGCGCAAAGCCGGTGCCGGCCACCGCGCGGTCGCCCATCAGGAACGAGCGATAGAAGAAGTTGAGCGCGCGTGCCGTGCGCTCGGGCGCGGCGGGCTTGCTGTTGATCACGATGTAGGTGGCCGACACGATGGGCCAGGCCATGGGGCTGTCCACGTCCACCAGCGGCGGCGCGTTCAGGCCGTCACGAAACAGGTTGGCGCCGCGCACGGCGGCGCGGTAACTCGCCAGCGAAGGGGTCACCCATTCGCCGCGCCGGTTGCGCAGCGCGACGGCGGCGGGACCGTCGCCCACCACATAGTCCGATGACACGTAGCCCAGGGCACCGGCGGTGGCCTGCACCGCCGCCACCATCTTGCTGGAACCCTCCACGGCCTGGATCGCGCCGCCGGCGGGCCAATTCGCACGTCCGTCCTTGAGGGGGATGGCGCTGTCGTCCGCGGCCGCGGCCAGCCGCAGGTAGGCGAGCAGCACTTGCGTGGTGCCCGAGCCGTCGGCCCGCACGACGCGCGTGATCGGCAGGTTGGGCAGCTTCAATTCAGGGTTCAGCGCGGCAATCGCCTTGTCGTTCCAGTGGTCGATGCGTGCGGCGAAGATGGCGGCCAGCACGTGCGCATCCAGGCGCAGCCGCCCGCTGGCTACGCCCGGCAGGTTCACGACTGGCACCACACCGCCCACCAGCGTGGGGAACTGGATCAGGTGATGCTGGGCCAGTTCCTGCTGCGACAGGGGAATGTCGGTGGCGCCGAAGTCGACCTGCTGCGCCTTGATCTGCTGCACGCCTTGGGTAGAGCCGACGGCTGCGTACTGGACCTTGGTGCCGCGCTCCTGCGCATAGTGGCTGGCCCACTGGGCATACACCTTGGCAGGAAAGGAAGCGCCCGCGCCACGCAGGGTGATGTCTTGGGCCAGTGCGGGTGCGGCCAGGCCGAGGCTGACCAGCGCGGGGGCGGCGATCAGCGCGATACGCGATCGGAAAGTCGTTTGCATAGCGAGAAAGCGTCGGAAAGAGTGGTAGAGCAGGGCCCGCATGCGCCGCAATCCAGGGGTGCGGCGGCGGGGGCCTGCAGGGCCGGGCGGGAGCCAGGAGCGGAGCGCGGCTTTGAAGGGCGCGCATCTTACCGGCCTTTGCAAGGAGGCAGGACGGCTGGATGAAATGCCATGCAGCGGGAGCGGTATGGGGCCAAGGTGCCGAGGGCAAGCGAAATGCGGCGGGGCGGTGTGCCGGACAGCAGGGCCCCGCCTCAGTCCTGCCAGGTGGGACGGCGTGCATTGACGCCGCGGGGGGCGCGGCGCACACTGCCTGCGCTTCCTTTTCCCCGCGATTCCATGATCTCCCGACCCGAATTCACCGCCGTGCCCGTGGCCACGGCAGACGATCTGCGCGAGCGCCTGCGCCGCAAGGCCCACCTCAAGGGTCGTCAGCCCGAGGCCTCTGCCTTGGCCGAGGTGCAGGCGCTGATCGGCACGCGCCCGCCCGAGGGCTATGCGCGCGACCGGCTTATCGAGCACCTGCACCTGATCAACGATCGCCACGGCGCGCTGTACGAGCGGCACCTGGTGGCGCTGGCGCGCCTGATGAACCTGCCCATGGCCGAGGTGTACGAGGTGGCAAGCTTCTACCACCACTTCGAGGTGCTGCGCGACGCCGACGGGCCGCCACGCCTGGTGCTGCGCGTGTGCAACGGGCTGTCCTGCTGCATGGCGGGGGCCGACGCGTTGCTGGCCGAACTGCCCGGGCGGCTGAGCGCCGCGGGCCATGGCGACGTGCGTGTGCAGGCCGCGCCGTGCGTGGGCCGCTGTGAGCAGGCGCCCGTGGCCGTGGTGCACCAGTGCCCGGTGCCGCGTGCCACTGTGGGCGCGGTGCTGGAGCAGGTCGATTTGATGCCGAATCGGGCTCAGGCCCAGCACCCTCAAGCGTCAACAGCTCCTGATTTTGAAGCGCTGCCGCAAACGGCCATCACGCGCGGACCGGAGGTGGTCGCGCCGCCGTGGGTGGGATTGGCCGCCTATCGGGCGCGCGGCGGCTATGCGTTGGTCGCCGGCCTGGCGCAGGGGCGCGTGCCGGCCGACGGCGTGCTCGCGGCCATGGAGGACTCAGGCCTGCGCGGCCTGGGCGGTGCGGGTTTCCCGGCGGGGCGCAAGTGGCGCATCGTGCGCGAGCAGGCGGCCCTTGCCGGGCGCCAGGCCGCCCCGAGCGAGGCAGCGGCCCCCTCGGCGGGTAGCGGACCACGCGAAGCCGGGGAGCGTGGGGGCGTGGCCCTCATGGCGGTGAACATCGACGAGGGTGAGCCCGGCACGTTCAAGGACCGCACTTACCTGGAGCGCGACCCGCACCGCTTCCTGGAGGGTGTGCTGGTGGCTGCACAGGTGGTGGGCACCGCAGAGGTGTACATCTACCTGCGCGACGAATACCACGGCTGCCGCGCCCTCCTGCAGGCAGCGATTGCCGAACTGCAGGCCGACCCGCCGTGCGCCTTGCCGCGCATCAAGCTGCGCCGCGGGGCAGGCGCCTACATCTGCGGCGAGGAGTCCGCGATGATCGAGAGCATCGAAGGCAAGCGCGGCGAGCCGCGCATGCGCCCGCCCTATATCGCCCAGGTGGGGTTGTTCGGCCGGCCCACGCTGGAGCACAACTTCGAGACGCTGTACTGGGTGCGCGACATCGTGGAAAAGGGCCCCCAGTGGTTTGCCAGCTTCGGCCGCCACGGGCGCAGGGGGCTGCGCAGCTTCAGCGTGAGCGGGCGGGTGAAGGAACCCGGCGTGAAGCTGGCGCCCGCGGGCATCACGCTGCGTGAACTGGTGGATGAATACTGCGGCGGCATGGCCGACGGGCACGTGCTGTATGCCTACCTGCCCGGTGGCGCGTCGGGCGGCATCCTGCCGGCGCGGCTGGCCGATGTGCCGCTGGACTTCGACACGCTGCAGCCGCACGGCTGCTTCATCGGATCGGCGGCCGTGATCGTGCTCAGCCAGCACGACCGCGCGCGCGATGCGGCGCTGAACATGATGCGTTTTTTTGCGCACGAGAGCTGCGGCCAGTGCACGCCGTGCCGCGTGGGCACGGCCAAGGCGGCGCAGCTCATGCAGGCGCCGCTGTGGGACGAGGACACGCTGGACGACCTGGCGCAGGTGATGGCCGACGCTTCCATCTGCGGGCTGGGGCAGGCGGCACCCAACCCGATCCGCTGCATCCACAAGTACTTTGCGCATGAGGTGGGCGAGGGCCCCTGGCCCGGCGACCTGCCGCTGCCGCGCGGCGGCGTGCGCACCGAGCGCATCCCGCCCGCCGCAGTGCCGGAGGATCGCCCATGAGCGCCGCACCGCACACCGGCGCAGGCGCCGTGCCGTTCGAGCTCGACGGCGAACTCTTGCAGGCCCTTCCGGGCGAAACCCTGTGGCAGGCCGCGCGCCGCTACGGCGTGCAGATCCCCCACCTGTGCCACACCGATGGCCTGCGGCCCGACGGTAACTGCCGCGCCTGCGTGGTGGAGATCGAAGGCGAGCGCACGCTGGCGCCCAGCTGCTGCCGCGCGCCCACGCCCGGCATGCGCGTGCACGCCCAGAGCCCCCGCGCGCTCAAGAGCCAGCAAATGGTGCTGGAACTGCTGCTGTCCGACATGCCAGAGACCGGCTACAAGTGGAACGACGCTTCAAAAACAATAGCTGATAACGCTTGCCAGGAGAGCGCTGGAGCACAATTTGACCAAGTACCAACGCCCCCGGGGCAGCATGGCGAGTTGAGCGCCTGGGCCGATGCGCTGGGCGTGGCCGTGCGTCCCGCGCTGGCCGCGCTGCGCCGCGCGCAGCCCGCGCCCGACCTGAGCCACCCGGCCATGGCCGTGCACCTGGACGCGTGCATCCAGTGCAACCGCTGCGTGCGCGCCTGCCGCGAGGAACAGGTCAACGACGTGATCGGCTATGCGCTGCGCGGAGCCGACAGCAAGATCGTCTTCGACCTGGACGACTCCATGGGCGCCAGCACCTGTGTGGCCTGCGGCGAATGCGTGCAGGCCTGCCCCACGGGCGCGCTGAGTCCCAAGACCCACATCGGCCCGCAGAAGGTGGACCGCACGGTGGACTCGGTCTGCCCGTTCTGCGGCGTGGGCTGCCTCGTCACCTACCACGTGAAGGACGAAAAAATCGTGCGCGTGGACGGCCGTGACGGCCCGGCCAACCGGGGGCGCCTGTGCGTGAAGGGGCGCTTTGGCTTTGACTACGCGCACCACCCGCAGCGCCTCACGGTGCCGCTGGTGCGCAAACCTGGCGTTCCCAAGGACTGGCAGGGCGCTGTGAGGCCCGAGGACTGGCGCGAGGTCTTCCGCGAGGCGTCCTGGGACGAGGCGCTGCAGCGCGCCGCAGGCGGACTGCGTGCGCTGCGCGATGCGCACGGCCCCAAGGCGCTTGCGGGGTTTGGCTCGGCCAAGGGCAGCAACGAAGAGGCCTACCTGTTTCAGAAGCTGGTGCGCGCCGGCTTTGGCAGCAACAACGTGGACCATTGCACGCGCCTGTGCCACGCCTCCAGCGTGGCGGCGCTGCTGGAGGGCGTGGGCTCGGGCGCGGTGAGCAACCCGGTGAGCGACGTGGCGCATGCCGAAGTCATTCTGGTGATCGGCTCCAACCCCACATCCAACCACCCCGTGGCCGCCACATGGATGAAGAATGCCGCCCGGCGGGGTGCAAAGATCGTGCTGGCCGACCCGCGCGTGACCGACATCGGGCGCCACGCCTGGCGCGTGCTGCAGTTCCGGCCCGACACCGATGTGGCCGTGCTCAACGCGCTGATCCACACGGTGATCGAGGAGGGCCTGGCCGACGAGGCCTTCATCCGTGACCGTGCGCTCAACTACGAGGCCCTGCGAGAGAACGTGCGCGCCTACAGCCCTGAGGCCATGGCGCCGCTCTGCGGCATTCCCGCGGACACGCTGCGCGAGGTGGCACGCGCGTTCGCCACGGCCAAGGCGTCGATGGTCCTCTGGGGCATGGGCGTGAGCCAGCATGTGCATGGCACCGACAACGTGCGCTGCCTGATTGCCCTCGCCACCGTCACCGGGCAAATCGGCCGGCCCGGCACGGGCTTGCATCCGCTGCGCGGCCAGAACAACGTGCAGGGCGCAAGCGACGCGGGCCTGATCCCGATGATGTTCCCCAACTACCAGCGCGTGGACAACGCCGAGGCGCGCGCGTGGTTCGAGCAGTTCTGGGGCTTGCCGCTGGACGACGCGCCGGGTTACACCGTGGTCGAGATCATGCACAAGGCCCTGGCCGATGAGGCCGACCCGCACAAGGTGCGCGGCATGTACATCATGGGCGAGAACCCGGCCATGAGCGACCCTGACCTGAACCATGCGCGCCAGGCGCTCGCGAGCCTGTCGCACCTCGTGGTGCAGGACATCTTCCTGACCGAAACCGCCTGGCTGGCCGACGTGGTGCTGCCCGCCAGCGCCTGGCCCGAGAAGACCGGCAGCGTGAGCAACACCGACCGCATGGTGCAGCTGGGCCGGCGCGCTCTCACGCCACCGGGTGACGCGCGGCCCGACCTGTGGATCGTGCAACAGATGGCGAAGGGCATGGGCCTGGCCTGGGACTACGAGGGCGCAGAAGCTGGCGTGGCTGCCGTCTACGAGGAAATGCGTCAGGCCATGGCCGGCGCCATCGCGGGTATCAGTTGGAACCGGCTGGAGCGCGAGTCCAGCGTGACCTACCCCTGCCTCTCGGCCGAGGACCCGGGCCAGCCCATCGTATTCACCGAGCGCTTTCCCACGCCCACGGGCCGCGTCACGCTGGTGCCGGCCGACATCATCCCGGCCGACGAGCGGCCTGATGCCGACTACCCGCTGGTGCTCATCACGGGCCGCCAGCTGGAGCACTGGCACACGGGCAGCATGACGCGGCGATCGGCCGTGCTGGACGCCATCGAGCCGCACGCCACGGCCTCGCTGCACGGCGACGAACTGGCGCGCCTAGGGCTGGCGCCGGGCGACTGGGCGGCGATCCGCTCGCGCCGCGGTGCCGTGCAGGTGCGTGTGCGCCGCGACGACGGCACGCCGCGCGGCGCGGTGTTCATGCCGTTTGCCTATGTGGAAGCGGCGGCCAACCTGCTCACCAATGCGGCGCTGGACCCGTTCGGGAAGATTCCCGAGTTCAAGTATTGCGCCGTGGCCGTGCGGGGCATTGCGCCGCCGCAGGGGCAGGGCGGCTGACTCCGGCGTACAGTGGCGCGCATGTCCTCTCGCCCCTTTATCTCCGTTGCTGTGGTCATGCGCCGCGAGCACCTGAACAACCGCTGGCAGCCCTGGCGCTGGTCCCTGGGCGAGGTCGTGCCGCATGAAGACGTGTTTGGCTCCGTGCCCCGCCTGTTGCGCCAGAGCGAGGCCGAGGAGCACTGGCTGTTCCCCGGCTTCGCCGTGGAGCTGTTCCGCGACGATGTCGAGGGCTACCACCTCAATCTGAGCGCGCCCGAGCCCTGTTGGTTCGTGCACTGGCGCATGGACGAGGAGCCCGGCGCGGACGGGCACCAGCTGGCGCGCCCGGTCGATGTGAGCCTGAGCTACCACGACGCGGGCCGATGGCTGGATGCGCAGGAAAACGTGGACCAGGTGCCCGCGCCCGGCCCGGTGCGCGAATGGCTTCAGGCCTTCGTGACGGAGCACTACCAGCCCGAGCCCAAGCGCCGCCGCCGGCCCGAGAGCTTCCGCCCACTGACCGACCGGTTCGGCAACCCCGCTTCCATCTCCACGGGCAAGACGCGCGGAGGCGGCGGTGGCGGTGGTGCGCCGGCAGAAGGCGAGGGCGGTCATGGCTGAGGGCTTCCTGGGCCGGTGGTCGCGGCGCAAGCAGGAGGCGCGAGACCCCGAAACCGCTTCCCAGACCGAGGTGGAGGTTGCTGCGGCGCCCGATCTGCCTCCGCAGCGTGAAGCACCTGTGGCACCCGTGCAGCAACTCACCGCACAGCCAGCAGCGCAACCGGCAGCCGCAGCGCGGCCGTTGCCTACGCTGCAGGACGTGCAGGCGCTCACGCCAGAGTCCGACTTCTCCAGTTTCGTGACGCGCGGCGTGGCGCCGGAGGTTCGCAACGCCGCCATGAAGAAGCTGTTCAGCGACCCGCACTTCAATGTGATGGACGGGCTGGATGTCTATATCGACGACTACACCCAGCCCACGCCGCTGCCGCTGAGCACGCTGCGCCAGCTCGCCAGCGCCAAGGTGCTGGGGCTGGTGCAGGAGGACGCGCCGCAGGAGCGCTCCAGCACGGCAAAGGCCGGCCAGGGTGCTGGGGTGATCGAGCCGCAGCAGGCCGCGGGCGACCTTGATGTGGCACAGTCCGGCGTATGCAACGCCATTCCTAGCCCGCAGGCGCCGGATGCTGTACCGCAGCAGACCGCGCCCGCCAGCCACCTACCCGATGCCCAAGACGCTGATATGCGATTGCAACCGGACCATGCCTCTGGACCCCAGGGCACTGGGAACGGCTCTGCATGAGGAGCTGACGCTCCACTCCACCCTGTGCCGCCGCGAGGCCGGCGCCTTCCAGCAGGCCGTGCGCAGCGGCGAGACGGTGCTTGTCGCCTGCACCCAGGAACAACGCCTGTTCACCGAACTGGCCGAGCAGACCGAAGGGGCCACTTCGCCCCTGCGCTTCGTCAACATTCGCGAGACTGGCGGCTGGAGCCGCGATGCGCGCCAGGCCGGCCCCAAGATCGCTGCGTTGCTGGCGGCGGCCCATCTGCCAGAGCCCGAGCCTGTGCCCACCGTGAGCTTTCGCAGTGGTGGACGTCTGCTGATCATCGGCGCGCTGGATGCCGCCGAGCGTGCGGCCACGCTGCTGGCTGACGTGCTGGACGTGACGCTGTTCGCGCAAGGCCCCGGTGATGCCGGTGGCCGGCAAGAGCGGCGCTTTCCCGTGCTGGGCGGGCGCGTTGTGTCACTCAAGGGTTGGCTGGGGCGATTTGCGCTGCAATGGACGGCGGACAACCCCATCGACCTGGACCTGTGCACGCGCTGCAATGCCTGCGTGACCGCCTGCCCCGAGAACGCCATCGGGCTCGATTACCAGATCGACATGACGGCCTGTACCGGCCACCGCGATTGCGTGAAGGCCTGCGCGGTGGCGGGTGCCATCCGCTTCGAGCGCGAGGCCGAGGTGCAGTCGCAGGACTTTGATCTGGTGCTGGACCTGCGCCCTGCCGGCGCCGGGCCCACCTTTTTGCAGCACGCGCTGCCGCAGGGGTACTTCCGCTGGGACGGGCACGACCTGCAGGCGCTGCTGCGCCTGCGCGACCTGGTGGGTGAATTCGAGAAGCCCAAGTTTTTCAGCTACCGCCAGAAGCTCTGCGCCCACAGCCGCAACCGTGGGGTGGGCTGCAATGCCTGCGTGGACATCTGCTCGGCCGAGGCCATCAGCAGCGACCCCGTGCGCCAGCAGGTGGTGGTCAATCCACACCTGTGCGTGGGCTGCGGCGCCTGCACCACGGTCTGCCCCACGGGCGCCATGGGCTATGCCTACCCGTCCGCGCAGGACATGGGCACGCGCATCCGTACCCTGCTGTCCACTTACGCCCAGGCCGGCGGCCGCCAGCCCAGCCTGCTGCTGCACAGCCAGGAGAGCGGGCAGCAGCTCGTGCATGAACTGGGGCGCGCGGCCCAACTGGGCGTGGCCCAGGGCGTGCCCGCGCACATGATCCCCGTGGCGCTGTGGCATACAGCCAGTGTCGGTATCGATCTGTGGCTCAGTGCCATCGCGCAGGGGGCGACACAGGTGGCGGTGCTGTTCACGGGGGACGAGGCACCGCAGTACGTGGAAGGCCTGCAGTCGCAGATGGCGGTGGCGCAGGCGTTGTTGCACGGCCTGGGCTATACGGGCACGCATCTGCATTGCGTGCATGCGCGCTCCGCGACCGATCTGGATGCGGGGCTGCGCGCGATCGGCGGCGCGTGTGGCAGCGTACCGGCGCAGGCCGCCCGCTTCACGCCGACCAATGACAAGCGCGCCACGCTGGAGCTGGCGCTGGATCATCTGGTGACCAATGCCCCCGCGCGCGAGTTGCCCGAGGCCATTGCGCTACCCAAAGGGCCATCTCCGTGGGGTACGGTGGTCGTGGACAAGGACCGCTGTACGTTGTGCCTGAGCTGCGTGAGCGCCTGCCCCGCCGGCGCGCTGCAGGACAATCCGCAGGCACCGCAGCTGCGCTTCACTGAGCAGAATTGCGTGCAATGCGGCCTGTGCGAGCGCACTTGCCCCGAGAACGCCATCGCGCTGCAGCCGCGCATGCTGCTCACGCCGGAGCGCGGCCAGCCGCGCGTGCTGAACGAGACCCAGCCCTATGGCTGCATCCGCTGCGGCAAGCCTTTCGGCACGCTGCAGGCCATCGAGGCCATGCTGGGCAGGCTGGCCGACCACCCGATGTTCCAGGGCGAGGCGCTGGAACGCCTCAAGATGTGCGGCGACTGCCGCGTGATTGACCTGTACTCCGCCCAGAACGAAGCGAAAGTGACCGACCTGTGAGCAGCCCCACCACAGCCCACCTCACCGCCCCGGCCACCACCTCCGCGCTGGATGAGGAAACCGCGCGCGCAGAGTTGTACGGCCTGTTGGCCCAGCTGTACTACGCCTCGCCCGATCCGGCGCTGCTGGATGCGTTGCGCGTCGCCGTGACCGAGGCGCCCGCCAGCGGCGCCTTTTTGCAGGAGCCTTGGCAGCAGCTCGTTGCCGTGGCGCGTGAGCTGACGGACGGCGCGGTGGCCGACGAGTACGACGCGCTCTTTGGCGGCGTGGGCAAGCCCGAGGTATTCCTGTACGGCTCGCACTACCTGAGCGGCTTTCTGAACGAAAAGCCCCTGGCGCGGCTGCGCACCGACCTGCAGCGCCTGGGCCTGGCCGCCCCGGAGGACATGCCCGATACCGAGGACCACATCGCCTACCTGTGCGAGGTGATGCGCTACCTGATCGCTGGTGACGATGGGGGCGTGTGCCACCTGGAGTCGCAGCGCACCTTCTTTGCCGCGCATATCCAGCCCTGGGTGCTGCAGTTGTGTGATGTGCTGGAGCAGCAGCCGCGGGCGCGCTTTTACGCCGTCCTGGCGCGGTTCACGCGCGCCTTCGTGGCAGTGGAGTCGCAGGGCTTCGACATGCTCGAGTAAGCGCGGCGCCGCACCTAGCGCGGAACGTGCAACGGTGCAGCAGGCCCATCGCCAAAGGCGAGCCCGGTCCTCGGGTGACGTTGCCGCATTGTGACCAATGTCATAGACTGTATGCATGCGGCTTCATACGCCGCGATTTTTTCCGTTTTCTTGCCAGCATTCCTGGAGACAAAAAATGCAGGACCGCCAGCCCACCCCTTCCCGTCGTCGTTTCTTTGCAGGTGCTGCCACCGTCGGTGCCGCAGCCGCTTCCGTGGCCGTGCTTGCGCGCATGGTGACCACCCCGCAGGCTGTGGTGGAACAGGCCCCGCGCCCTACCCCCGAGCGGGGCGGCGGCTACCATGAATCGGACCATGTCCGCCACTACTACAACACCACCCGCATCTGATGCGGCACAGCGGGGTTCGCCATGTTGCTGACTAAAAAATCTTCCCATGCGCCGCAAGGTGCACAGGCCTCTTCCCCTTTCGTGCACAGCCTGCGGCGCGGACTCTCGCAGGCGCTGCCCACCATGGACCGCCGCGCGTTCCTGCGCCGCTCGGGCCTGGGGGTAGGCGTTGGCATTGCAGCCTCGCAACTTACCCTGGTCAAGAAGTCGCAAGCGGCTGAAGGTGCCAAGGTGGGCCTGGGCGACAGCAAGATCGAAGTGCGCCGCACCGTGTGCACCCATTGCTCGGTGGGCTGTGCTGTGGATGCCGTGGTCGAGAACGGCATCTGGGTGCGCCAGGAGCCGGTGTTCGACTCCCCCATCAACCTGGGCGCGCACTGCGCCAAGGGTGCGTCGGTGCGCGAGCACGGCCACGGCGAGTACCGCCTGCGCTACCCGATGAAGCTGGTCAACGGCAAGTACGAGCGCATCAGCTGGGACACAGCCCTCAATGAGATCACCGCCAAGATGCAGGAGCTGCGCAAGGCCAGCGGCCCTGACAGCGTGTACTTTGTGGGCTCGTCCAAGCACAGCAACGAGCAGGCGTACCTGCTGCGCAAGTTCGTGAGCTTCTGGGGCACCAACAACTGCGATCACCAGGCGCGCATTTGCCACTCGACCACCGTGGCGGGTGTGGCCAACACCTGGGGCTACGGCGCCATGACCAATTCGTACAACGACATGCAAAACAGCAAGGTCGCTCTGTACATCGGCTCCAACGCGGCTGAAGCCCACCCCGTGAGCATGTTGCACATGCTGCATGCCAAGGAAACCGGCTGCAAGATGATCGTGGTGGACCCACGCTTCACCCGCACCGCTGCCAAGGCCGACGAGTACGTGCGCATCCGCTCGGGCACCGACATTCCTTTCCTGTTCGGCCTGGTCTATCACATCTTCAAGAACGGCTGGGAAGACAAGAAGTACATCCATGACCGTGTCTACGGCATGGAAAAGGTGCGCGACGAGGTCATGGCCAAGTGGACACCCGACAAGGTGGAAGAGGCCTGCGGCGTCAAAGAAGAACAGATGTTCAAGGTTGCGAAGATGCTGGCCGACAGCCGCCCCGGCACCATCGTGTGGTGCATGGGCCAGACGCAGCATTCCATCGGCAACGCTATGGTGCGTGCCTCCTGCATCTTGCAGTTGGCCCTGGGCAACGTGGGCAAGAGCGGTGGTGGTACCAACATCTTCCGTGGCCACGACAACGTGCAAGGCGCGACTGACGTTGGCCCCAATCCTGACTCCCTGCCAGGCTACTACGGCCTGGCCGAAGGCGCGTGGAAGCACTTTGCCAACGCCTGGGGGGTCGACTTCGAGTGGATCAAGGGCCGCTACGCCACGCCCGCGATGATGACCAAGAACGGCATCACCGTCTCGCGCTGGATCGACGGCGTGTTGGAGAAGAACGAGCTCATCGACCAGGATTCCAACCTGCGCGGCGTGTTCTTCTGGGGGCATGCCCCCAACTCGCAGACGCGCGGCCTGGAGATGAAGCGTGCGATGGACAAGCTCGACCTCTTGGTCGTGGTTGATCCCTATCCGTCGGCCACCGCCGCCATGGCGGCCATGCCCGGCAAGCCCGAGGACTTGAACCCCAACCGCGCGGTGTACCTGCTGCCCGCGGCCACCCAGTTCGAGACCAGTGGCTCGTGCACGGCATCCAACCGCTCGCTGCAGTGGCGCGAAAAGGTCATCGAGCCGCTCTGGGAGAGCCGCAGCGACCACATGATCATGTACCAGTTCGCGCAGAAGCTTGGCTTCGACAAGGAACTGGTCAAGAACTACCAGATGCAGAAGGTCAAGGGCATGGACGAACCCGTGCCCGAGGACATCCTGCGTGAGATCAACCGCTGTGTCTGGACCATTGGCTACACGGGCCAAAGCCCTGAGCGCCTGAAGGCCCACATGAAGAACATGCATGTGTTCGACGTGAAGACCCTGAAGGCCAAGGGCGGCAAGGACAAGGAAACCGGCTACGACTTTGCAGGTGACTACTTCGGCCTGCCATGGCCCTGCTACGGCACGCCCGAGCTCAAGCACCCCGGCACGGCCAACCTGTACGACACATCCAAGCACGTCATGGACGGTGGCGGTAACTTCCGCGCCAACTTCGGCGTGGAGCGCAATGGCGAGAACCTGCTGGCCGAGGATGGATCGCACTCACTGGGCGCAGACATCACCACCGGCTACCCCGAGTTTGACCACGTGCTGCTCAAGAAGCTGGGCTGGTGGGACGAGTTGACCGACGCCGAGAAGACGGCGGCCGAAGGCAAGAACTGGAAGACCGACCCCTCGGGTGGCATCATCCGCGTGGTCATGAAGAACCATGGTTGCCATCCCTTTGGCAACGCCAAGGCGCGGGCCGTGGTGTGGAACTTCCCCGATGCGATTCCCCAGCACCGCGAGCCCATCTATGGCACGCGTCCCGATCTGGTGGCCAAGTACCCCACGCACGAGGACAAGAAGGCTTTCTGGCGCCTGCCCACGCTCTACAAGAGCCTGCAGGACAAGAATGTGGCCGACAAGGTGTACGAGAAGTTCCCGCTCATCCTGACGTCGGGCCGCCTGGTCGAGTACGAAGGCGGTGGTGAAGAAACCCGCTCCAACCCCTGGCTGGCCGAGTTGCAGCAGGAAGCGTTCGTGGAAATCAACCCCAAGACCGCTGCCGACCGTGGCATTCGCAACGGCAGCCGCGTGTGGCTCAGCTCGCCCACCGGCGCACGCCTGAATGTGCAGGCCCTGGTCACCGAGCGCGTAGCGCCCGACACCGTGTGGATGCCATTCCACTTCTCCGGCCGCTGGCAAGGCGCTGACATGCTGGCGTACTACCCCAAGGGGGCAGCGCCTTTGGTGCGTGGCGAGGCCGTGAACACCGCGACAACGTATGGCTACGACAGCGTGACCATGATGCAAGAATCCAAGACCACGATCTGCAACGTGGAAGCTGCGTGAGGAGACCGCAATGGCCCGCATGAAATTTATCTGTGATGCAGAGCGCTGCATCGAATGCAACAGCTGCGTGACGGCGTGCAAGAACGAGCATGAAGTGCCCTGGGGTGTGAACCGCCGCCGCGTGGTGACCCTGAATGACGGCGTGCCCGGTGAAAAGTCCATCTCGGTCGCCTGCATGCACTGCAGCGATGCGCCTTGCATGGCGGTGTGCCCCGTGAACTGCTTCTACCGCACCGAAGAAGGTGTGGTGCTGCACGATAAGGATGTCTGCATCGGCTGTGGCTATTGCAGCTATGCATGCCCGTTCGGTGCGCCGCAGTTCCCCTCGCAGGGCACTTTTGGTGTGCGCGGCAAGATGGACAAGTGCACCTTCTGTGCCGGTGGTCCCGAGGAGCACGGCAGCCAGGCCGAGTTCGAGAAGTACGGACGCAACCGCCTGGCCGAGGGCAAGCTGCCCGCCTGTGCCGAAATGTGCTCCACCAAGGCGCTGCTGGCCGGTGACGGCGACGTGGTCGCCGACATCTTCCGCACCCGCGTGGTCCAGCGCGGCAAGGGCGCCGAGGTCTGGGGCTGGGGCACGGCCTATGGTTCCAAGCAGGCCGGCCAGCCGCCGGCGGGAGCAAAGTCATGAAGACGCGTGCATGGCATGTTCTGGGCGCCCTGGGCGCAGCCGTGGCCCTGACGGCCTGCGGCGAAAAACCGCAGACCGGCGGCGGTGTGAAGTACGACGCACCGCCCTACGCAGGCACGGGCAGCAACTTCACTTCTCCCGACTGGAAGGCGGGCGATGCGGGCAGCTGGGAGCAAAAGCTCAAGGCCCGCATGCAATACGGCCAAAACGAATACAACCGCGTGCGGTGATGCGAGGTCTGCCATGAAACACCTCTTGTGTGCATTGCTGCTTGCCAGCGGTGCCGCGTGGGCGCAGGCCCCGGCGGCGCCCGCCAGCGACGCGGCAGCGCCCGCGGCGGCAGACGCTGCCCCTGTGCCGGCGGCGGTTGGTGCCGTCAAAAGCCAGAACATCTTCGACGTGAAGCCCGATGCCAGTGAGGAGCCGGGCTACGCCCAGCAGACCAACGGTGAGCGTGCCAAGGTTCAGCCGGGCAACAACGCGCCCATGTGGCGGCAGGTGCGAGATGGGGTGACGGGCTACAGCAGCCTGCCGGCGAGCCAGGCCCCTGAGGCCGGCAACCTGATCCAGCCGTTCGCGCAATACCCCGGCTCGCGCTACACCACGGCAGGCCAGGCGTGGCGCGAGGTGCGCAATAACTGGATCATTCCCTACGGCGCGGCCTTGCTGGGCATCACCGTGCTGGCGCTGGCCATCTTCTTTGTGACCAAGGGCACCCTGGGCCACGCGGATGCCGAGGCTGGCGGTCGCCGGATCGAGCGCTTCACGCCCTTCGAGCGCGCGGCGCACTGGTCCAATGCGATTGCGTTCGTCACGCTGGCCATCACGGGCATCCTGATGGCGTTCGGCAAGTTCTTCCTGCTGCCCGTGCTGGGCGCACAGCTCTTCGGCTGGCTGGCGTACGCGGCGAAGAACGTGCACAACTTCATGGGCCCGCTGTTCGCCGTGTCGCTCACGGTGATCATCGTCACTTTCATCAAGGACAACATCGCCAACCGCGCGGACTTCGTCTGGCTGTCCAAGGCAGGTGGCATGTTCACCAACAAGGAAGTGCCGTCGCACCGCTTCAACGCAGGCGAGAAGGGCATGTTCTGGTGGGGCATCACTATTCCCGGCGTGTTTGTTGTGCTGTCGGGCCTGGTGCTCGACAAGTTGATCCCCGGCTGGGGCCTGCTGCGCGGAGAGATGCAGATCGCCCACATGGTGCACGCCACGCTGGCCCTCTGGATGATGGCGCTGCTGCTGGGTCACATCTACATGGGCACGATCGGCATGCGCGGGGCCTACAAGGCCATGAAGACCGGTTACGTAAGCGAGGCCTGGGCGCGCGAGCACCATGAGCTGTGGGCCGACGATGTCCGCAGCGGCAAGATTCCCGCACAGCGCAGTGGTGCGGCTCCCGCCGCGCAAACCACGCCTTCCCACCCCGCCGTAGGAGGAACCTCATGATTTTTGCAGCAACTCTCGTGCGCCGCTGCACAGCGGGTCTGGCGCTGGCGTCGTTGGCCGGCGTGGCAGCCGCCAAGCTGCCGCCCCTGTCGCCCGAGGCACAGGCCAAGGCGGCAGAGACCGCCGCCAAGGCCGCATGGTCCGGCAAGATGGACGCCTATAAGCTGTGTCAGGCACAGGACCGCGTGGTGGCGCACTACCGCCGCACCGCGCCGAACCCCGCGCCTGCTGTTCCTGCCCCCGCGTGCCTTGATCCGGGTCCTTTCAGCTACACGCCGCCGGAGGCCAAGCCGCTAGAGGCCGCGGGTGCTCACTCGCCTGCGGGCACGGCCACCAGCCCCCCCAACACGGCCGTGCCGGCCGCCGCCGCGTCGGCCCCAAAGAGCTGACCGAGCCGCCAGTCCGCGGTGCCTGGAGGCCCGTGGGCCGGTGACCGTGGCCTCTGTCCTGCACGCCCCGCCGCGCTCTGCGCGCCGGGGCGTCGTTACGTGTACGCTGCACCCATGACGCCAACGTCCCAACCACAGACCCTCTCTCGCCATGCCAGTGTGCCGCGGCTCACGCAGGCGGTTGCGCCGCTCACCCATGCGGTGCAAGCCATCAACGAAAGAGGCGAGCGCGAAGAGCTGTACATTCCCGCCGAACGCCCGCTCACGGTGTACGTGGATCGGCGCGAGCTGGTCACGCTGATGACGCTGGGCGCACACCCTGAGCTGCTGGTGTTGGGATACCTGCGCAACCAGCGGTTGGTGGATTCCGTGGAGGAGATCGAGTCCATCACCGTGGACTGGGAGGTCAACGCCGCCGCCGTCGCCACGCGCCGCGGCATCGCACGCATCGAAGAGCGCACCGCGCGCAAGGTCGTCACCACCGGCTGCGGCCAGGGCAGCGTGTTCGGCGGCTTGATGGACGAGGTGGCCGGCATACAGCTGCCTCCCGCGCAACTGACGCAGGCCGAGCTGTACGGTATCGTCAACGCCATCCGACTTCAGGAATCCACCTACAAGTCCGCCGGCTCGGTGCACGGCTGCGCCCTGTTCCAGGGGCCGCAGATGCTCGTCTTTGTGGAGGACGTGGGACGCCACAATGCCATTGACACCATTGCGGGCTGGATGTGGATGCAGCAGCCTGCCGAGGCCATGCAGGGCAGCGACAAAGTGTTCTACACCACGGGTCGCCTCACGAGCGAGATGGTCATCAAATCCGCCCAGATGGGGGTGCCCATCGTGGTGTCGCGCAGCGGCATGACGCAAATGGGGCATGCCGTGGCCAGCCAGCTGGGGCTGTGCGCCATCGGACGTGCGACCAATCGGCGCTTTCTGTGCTACAGCGGGGCGGATCGGCTGGTGCTGCAGCCAGAGCTGGCACAGGCGCCGCCTGTACCCGCTGCGTAGCGGCGCAAGGGGCCCTATGTGGCCAATGGCGGGCACGGAGGCACACATAGTGCCGGTGGCATGATGCACGCCATGCCCGCATCCCCCGCCTCCGCATCTTCGCAAGACTCGCCAACCGGCCGCATCGCTGTGCCATGGGCTCGCCTGGGCTGGCGCACGCTCTGGCGTGATCTGCGCGCGGGCGAGTTGCGCCTGCTCATGGTCGCCGTGACGCTGGCCGTGGCAGCGCTCACCTCGGTGGGTTTCTTTGCGGATCGACTTCAGGGTGGCCTGGCGCGCGACGCACTGCAACTGCTGGGAGGCGACGCAGTGGTGGCCAGCGACAACCCCACGCCCGTCGCGTTTGTGGAGCAGGCACGGGCGCTGGGTTTGACGGGCGTGACCACCCTGAGCTTTCCCACCATGGGGCGCGCGCCCGATCTGCAGGGCGGCGCCAGCCGGCTGGTGGCGCTCAAGAGCGTGGAGCCGGGCTACCCGTTGCGCGGCCGCCTGCAGGTGGCGGACGCCCCTCAGCGCCCCGGCATTCCCACACACAGCATTCCAGCGCAGGGCGAGGTCTGGGTGGACGCTCCGCTATTGGAGTCGTTGGCGCTCCAGTTGGGTGACTTCCTGCTGCTGGGGGACACGCAACTGCGCATCACGCGCATCATCACGCTGGAGCCCGACCGTGGGGCGGGCTTCATGAACTTTGCCCCGCGCGTGATGCTCAATGCGATGGATCTGCCCGCTACCGGGCTGGTGCAGCCCGCCAGCCGCATCACTTACCGCTTTGCGGTGGCCGGCACACCGGACGCCGTCAAGCGCTTCACCGCCTGGGCCAGTGCGGCGGCGGCCGAGCCGGGCATGCGCGGCGTGCGTGTGGAGTCGCTGGACAGCGGCAGGCCTGAGATGCGCCAGACGCTGGACCGCGCGCAGAAGTTCCTCAACCTCGTGGCGTTGCTGGCGGCGTTGCTCTCGGCCGTGGCCGTGGCGCTGGCCGCGCGCGGCTTCGCCAACGAGCATCTGGACGCCGCCGCGCTGCTGCGCGTGCTGGGCCAGAGCCAGCGCACGATCGCCGGCGCCTATGTGATGGAGTTCGCTCTGGTCGGCCTGTTCGCCAGCGCGCTGGGTGTGCTGCTGGGCTTTGCGGTGCACCATGTGTTCGTGTTGCTGCTTGCGGGGCTGGTGGAATCGGCACTGCCTGCGGCCAGCCTCTGGCCCGTGGCCTTCGGCGTGGGCGTGGGCCTCACGCTGATGTGCGCCTTCGGCCTGCCGCCGGTGCTGCAGCTGGCGCAGGTGCCGCCGCTGCGCGTGATTCGGCGTGACCTGGGGAATGTGCGGCCCACGTCCCTGGCTGTGCTGGGCCTGGGCGTGGCGGGGTTTGCGGCGCTGCTGCTGGTGGTCAGCCGCGACTGGAAGCTCGGCGCGATCGCCGTGGGTGGTTTTGCCGCAGCCGCGCTGCTGTTTGCCGCGCTGGCCTGGGCGGCTGTGGGGCTGCTGCGCAAGAGTGTGCGCGAGACCACGGCGCCGCGCTGGCTGGTGCTGGCCACGCGCCAGATCGCCGCGCGCCCCGCCTATGCCGTGGTGCAGGTCAGCAGTCTGGCGGTGGGGCTGCTGGCGCTGGTGCTGCTGGTGCTGCTGCGCACGGACCTCATCGCCAGCTGGCAGCGTGCCACGCCGGCCACGGCGCCCAACCGTTTCGTGATCAACATCCTGCCGGACCAGGCCGAGGCCTTTCGCCAGATGCTGCAGCGGGCGGGCGTGGCGCAGTACGACTGGTACCCCATGTTCCGCGGCAGGCTGGTGGCCATCAACGACCGCCCGGTGGGCATGGACGACTATGAGGACGACCGCGCCAAGCGCCTGGTGGACCGTGAGTTCAACCTCTCCAACGCCCACGACGCGCCGGAGCACAACCCCATCGTGGGCGGGCGCTGGACCCCTGACGAGCACGGCGCCGTGAGCGTGGAGGAGGGTATCGCCAAGACGCTGGGCCTCAAGCTGGGCGATCGACTGCGTTTTGACATCGCCGGCGTGCAGAGCGAGGCGCGCATCACCAGCCTGCGTCAGGTGGACTGGAGTTCCATGCGTGCCAATTTCTTCGTGATGTACCCGGTGGCGCAGATGCCCGACGTGCCCTACACCTACCTGGCCGCCTACCGCGCGCCGCAGCAGCCGGGCTTTGACAACGCGCTGGTGCATGCCTTCCCCAACATCACCAACGTGGACATGAGCGCCACGCTGGCCCAGGTGCAAGGGGTGCTGGCGCAGGTGATCCGCGCAGTGGAGTTTCTGTTTGCCTTCACGCTGGCGGCTGGGCTGGTGGTGCTGTTCGCGGCCGTCACCGCCACGCGCGAGGAGCGCGCACGCGAATTCGCCATCATGCGTGCCGTGGGCGCGCGTGCCAGCCTGCTGCGACAGGTGCAGCGTGCCGAATTGGCCGGCGTGGGCCTGCTGGCGGGCTTCCTGGCCAGCTGTGTGGCCGTGGCCGTGGGCTGGGCGCTGGCGCGCTATGTGTTCGACTTCAGCTGGACGGCCCAGTTCTGGGTGCCGATCGCCGGTGCGCTGGCGGGTGCGCTGCTGGCGCTGGCGGCGGGTTGGTGGGGTTTGCGCGAGGTGCTGCGCCGCCCCGTGGTACAGACGTTGCGCAGCGCAGCGCAGGAGTGAGGAGGGGCCATGCCGCAACACGACACGCCGCATTGGGAACCCGACTGGTCGCAGGCGCCCGAGGGCTGGGATTGGCTGGCGCAGGACGAAGACGGGCGCTGGTACTGGTACCGCACGCAGCCGCAGGTGGGCGTGGGCGGCGGCGTGTGGCGCTCCAACTCGCGCAACCAGCAGTACGCCGGCCAGGGCCTGCCCAACCCGGCCTGGGACGCCTCGCTGCGCCATCGTCAACAATGATTTTGATAGCTGCCAGCGCTTGCTGGTATTGCGCTGGAGGCCAATTTGCTTATTGACGCAGACGAGAGTGCCGATCTGGCTGCCGCGCTGTGTCGGGCCCTGGGCGTGGCCGAGGGGGGGCCGGTGGAGCATGTGCAGACGCACCTGTCGCATCTGCTGCTGACCCCTACGCATGCCTACAAGCTCAAAAAGCCGCTGCACCTACCCTTTGCCGATTTCCGCACGCTGCAGGCGCGGCGCCATTTCTGCGGCGAGGAACTGCGCCTGAACCAGCGCCTGGCGCCCATGCTCTACCGGGACATACTGCCGGTGGTGGGCAGCGCCAAGGCGCCGCGCCTGGGGAGCGTGGAGCAAACCGGCAACGCTATCGACTGGGTGCTGCGCATGCGCCGCTTTCCCGCGGGCAGCGAGGCCGACGCCCTGGTGCGCGCCGGCGCGTTGCTGCCCGCGCAGGTGGACGCGTTTGCAGTGCATCTCGCGCGCTTTCACGTCGGCGCGCCGGTGGCGCCGCCGGATGGCGGCTGGGGCACCGCCGTGCAGGTGGAGCAGGCCATCACCGGCGTGCTGGACACGCTGGCGCCGCTGCTCGGCGAAGCCGAGCGCGCGCGGCTGGCGGCGCTGCGCACGTGGTTCAGCGCGCGCCAGCCCACGCTGGCCCAGTGCTGGGCCGTGCGCCACGCCACGGGCCATGTGCGCGAAGGCCATGGGGACCTGCACCTGGGCAACGTGGTGCTGCTGGCGGGTGCGCTCACCGCCTTCGACTGCATCGAGTTCAGCCCGCCGCTGCGCTGGATCGACACGCTGGCCGACGCGGGTTTCTTCAGCATGGACCTGCATGCCCATGGCCGGTCGGACCTGGCCTGGCGCTTCCTGGACGGCTACCTGGCGGTCACGGGCGACTATGCCGGCCTGGCCGTGCTGCGCCCCTACGAGATCTACCGCGCGCTGGTGCGGGCCATGGCCGCGCGTCTGCGCGCCGCGCAGGGTCTGGCGGGGACATCGGGGCCGGACTATCTGGCTTGCGCCGAACGCCTGGCCGCGCCGCTGGCCCCCCGCCTGCTGATCACCTACGGACTGTCGGGGTCTGGCAAGTCCACCGTCGCCGCCGCGCTGCTGGAGCAAGGTGCCGTGCGCCTGCGCTCGGATGTAGAGCGCAAGCGCCTGTATGGCCTGGCGGCGCTGGACCGCTCCGCCGCGCGGGGCGTGGACATCTATACCCCCGAGGCCTCGCAGCGCACCTTCGCGCACCTGCGCCAGCAGGCCCGCGCCGTGCTGCAGGCAGGCTACCCGGTGATCGTGGACGCGGCCTTCCTGCACCGGCGCGAGCGCGACGCCTTTCGCGCGCTGGCAAGCGAATTGGGCGTTCCGTTCACCATCCTGCATTGCCATGCGGACCCACAGCAACTGTGCGAGCGCGTGCTGCGCCGCAGCGCGGCCGGCACCGACCCGTCGGAGGCCAGCCTGGCCGTGCTCGCGCGCCAGCAGGACAGCGCCGAGCCACTGGCGCCCGACGAGCAGGCGCAGGTGCTGGACCTGGCCACCGACCGGGCATGGGATGCGGCCGCGCTGTGGCGCCGTTGGCAGGCGGCGGGTCGTGGCGCGGAGGGCGGTGCTTGATGTGTGTCAACATGCCCCGTATCGCCAGTGGCATGCTGAAACCATGAACACCACCCCTCTCTCCGATTCCCAACGCGAACAGCTGCGCGGCGCGCTGGAGCAGCGCAAGCAGCAATTGCTGGCCGAACTGGGCGAGGCCCAGCGCGACACGCTGGCCGTGGTCACCAACCGCGCCGATGCCGAGCGGCTGGACGACCGCAAGGATCAGGCCGACCGCATGGCGCAAGCCACCGTGCGCGACGCCGAGGCCACGCGCGACCACGACGAGCTGGTGGCGGTGCGCGCGGCCCTGGCACGCCTGGCCGACGGCAGCTATGGCGAGTGCACTGACTGCGGCCAGCCCGTGGGCGTGGCCCGCCTGCTGGCCCAGCCCGCGGCGGCGCGCTGCATTGCCTGCCAGTCCAAGGCCGAGGCGCGCGGCGAGCGTTGACAGCCCTGAGGAAGCGGCGCCGGCCCGCTTTCTACAATGGCGCGTATGTCAGCACCTGATCCCGCGCCGTCCGCCCCCACGCCTGCCACACCGTTCGAGCGGATCGGCGGTGAGCCGCGCATCCGCCAACTGGTGGACCGTTTCTACGACCTCATGGACCTGGAGCCCGGCTACGCCGAGCTGCGTGCCAGCCACGGCACTACGCTGGATGACGCGCGCGACAAGCTGTTCTGGTTCCTCTGCGGTTGGCTCGGCGGGCCCGACCATTACCAGAGCCGCTTCGGCCACCCGCGCCTGCGCGCGCGCCACATGCCGTTTTCCATCGGCATCCTGGAGCGGGACCAGTGGGTCGCCTGCATGGACCAGGCCATGGGCGAGGTGGGTGTGCCCGACGACCTGCGCGCGCGCCTGAACGAGAGCTTCATGGGCACGGCCGACTGGATGCGCAACCGCGGCGGTTGAAATAGCTATTGATTCAATAGCTATTGGCGCTTGTGGCAAGCGCGGTGAAGACGGATGCGACATGCGGACCCGCGGCGTCACATGCCTGTCAAACCCGCCCTACAGACTCTGGCGTTTTATCCACCACCAGGGTCTTCCATGCAGGACACTTTCTTGCGCGGCCAGCCATTTGCCGCGCGCCTAGCCTTTGTTTTCCCCCGTCGCCATGCGCTGGGCGCGCTGGCCTGTGCCGCGCTGCTGGCCGCCTGCGGCGGCAACGACGACGATGGCGACAGCTCTGCCGCCACGCCCGCCACGGCCACGCTGGCCGTGCTGGAAACCACCGATCTGCACTTCAACGTGCGCAGCTTCGACTACTTCAAGCTGGCCGAGGACAAGACCTACGGCTTCGAGCGTACGGCCACGCTGGTGCGCGCCGCGCGCAAGGAGTTCGCCAACACCCTGCTGGTGGACAACGGCGACACCATCCAGGGCACGGCCCTGGCCGACTACGAGGCCACGGTCAGCCCCATCCCCTGCACGCAGCAGCTGTCCATGTACAAGGCCATGGGCGCTTTAGGCTTTGACGCGGGCACGCTGGGCAACCATGAGTTCAACTACGGCCTGCCGTTCCTGAACCAGGTGCTGGGCGGCGGCCTGGAGGTGGACGGCGTGGACGCCACCAAGAAATGTGCGGGCAACGGCTATCCCGCCGTGCTGGCCAACGTGTACAGCAGCAAGACCAAGAAGCCCCTGGTGCAGCCCTACACGGTGCTGGAGCGCACGCTGGTGGCCAAGTCCGGCGACGGCAAGGAGGTCCAGCTGCCCATCAAGATCGGCGTGATCGGTTTCACCACGCCGGGCATCATGAACTGGGACAAGCGCTTCCTGGAGGGCAAGGTCTACACCGAAGGCGCCGTGGAGGCCGCGCAGAAGTACGTGCCTGAGCTGCGTGCCAAGGGTGCCCAGCTGGTCGTCGCGCTGCTGCACGGCGGCCTGGACGCCAGCAGCTATTCGCCCACCATGGAGAACCCGGGCCTGCACCTGTCCAAGGTGCCGGGCATCGACGCCATGGTCATGGGCCACCAGCACAGCGTGTTCCCGGACCTGTCGGCCAAGCCCGCCTTCACGCAGGCTGGCGTGGACAACAAGGCCGGCACCATCAATGGCGTGCCTGCCGTGATGGCCAGCTCCTGGGGCAAGGCGTTGGGCGTGATCCAGCTCGCGCTGAAGTGGGACGGCAAGGCCTGGAGCGTGGACAAGGCCGCCAGCAAGAGCGAGCTGCGCAACATCCAGACCAAGGACGCCGCAGGCGCCAACGTATTCGTGGCCGCCGACCCCGCCGTGGCACCGTTGATCGAGAGCCAGCACCAGGCCGCCATCAACTACGTGAAGACGCCGATCGGCAACACCGACTTCCGCATGAGCACGCTGTTTGCCGACGTGGGCGACCCCGGCGCGATCCAGATCGTGAACCAGGCGCAGCAGGCCTACGTGGCGGCCTACATCCAGGCCAACCTGCCGCAGTACGCGCAGCTGCCCGTGCTGTCGGTGAGCGCGCCGTTCAAGTCGGGCTTCCAGGGCGGCAAGGACTTCACCGACGTCGCGGCCGGCCCGCTGGCCATCTACAACGCGGCCGACCTGTACCTGTACCCCAACACCGTGTACGCGGTGAAGGTGAACGGCGCCGACGTCAAGGACTGGCTGGAGGCCGCCGCCAAGCGCTTCAACCAGATCGACCCCGCCAAGGCCGGCGAGCAGGCGCTCATCAGCACCTTCCCCGGCTACAACTTCGACATGTTCACCACCGCGGACGTGCAGTACGAGATCGACGTGACGCAGCCCGTGGGCAGCCGCATCAAGGGCCTGACCTACAAGGGCCAGCCCATCGATCCGGCGCAGGAGTTCGTGATCGCCACCAACAACTACCGCGCCACCAGCGGCAAGAGCTTCATCCCGAAGCTGGACGGTTCGGCCACCATCTGGGCCTCGCCGGATGCCAACCGTGACGTGGTCATCGAGTACGTGCGCAAGAACCCGCAGGTCACGCGCGTGGCCAACGGCGCGGCCAAGAGCTGGCGCTTCACCCAGGTGTCGACCGCGGGCGACGTGGTGTTCAGCTCCGGCGCGGACGCGCTGCCCGTGGCCCAGGCCGCGGGGCTGGCCGGCGTGTCGCTGCTCGCGGCCGATGACGGCTCGGGCAAGGGCATGGCCAAGTACAAGATCGACCTGTCCAAGTAAGCGCTGCGCGTCCCCCCGCACGGGGGCGGGCCCACGGTGGTGCACGCCCCCGTGGGCCTTTTGCTTCTAAAACAATAGCTGCTGGCGCTTGATGGATAAGCGCTGGAGGCTGTTTTGGCTTGTAGTGCTGGTCGTCAGCCGCCCGGCCTGCGCCGCCCGGGCTGCAGCAGCACCACCAGCGCGCCCGCGCCGCCGTCCAGCGGCCGCGCCTGCACGAAGGCCAGCACCTCTTTCTTTTGCACCAGCCAGCGTTGCACCCGGCCCTTGAGCACCGGTGTGCGGCCCGGCGACCCCAACCCCTTGCCATGCACCACGCGCACGCAGCGCAGGCCCGTGCGGTGCGCCAGGCGGATGAAATCGCCCAGCGCCTCGCGCGCCTCATCGGTGCGCAGGCCGTGCAGGTCCAACTGGCGCTGGATGCTCCAGTGCCCTCCGCGCAGCTTGCGCGTCACGTCCAGCCCGATGCCCGGGCGGCGAAAGCTGAGCTGGTCGTCCACGTCCAGCAGCGTGGTCACGTCGAACTCGTCGCTCAGCGACTCGCGCAGCACGCGCTCTTCGTCCAGCGCGCGCTGCACGGGCAGGGGCTCGGGCGGCTCGGGCGTGGACCAGCGCCGCTCGTGTCCCCGCTTGAGCGGCTGCACGGGGCCCACCGCATCGGCGAACAGGTGGCGCTCGGCGCGGGCGCGCCGCTCGGCCTCGCGGCGCAGGCGCTCGCGCTCGGCCCGCTGCTGCGCGGCCTCCTGCAACGCACGGCGCAGGGGCTTGAGGTCGGCGAAGGAACGGGCGGTGAGGGCAGCGTTCATGGGCTGGGGGCGGTTGTACCGCATCGTCCATGTCCGCCCTGGGGGTCCAGGTATTCGGCGGCAATGAACTGCGTGACCTGCGCGGGGTTGAAGTTGTCGTCGCTCACGAAGACCAGCACGCAGCTGCCCGCCGTGCTGCCGCCTGCGCCACCGCCGGGCAGGGGCGGGCCCCAGGTCATGCCCTCCAGGTTGTCCACATCCAGGCCCAGGGCGGCGAAGTCGGCCACCAGGGTCTTGGGTGGGCTGTGGTGGTTGGCGGGGGTGAGCGCATCCAGCGCCAGCGTGTCGCTGCCCGCGCGCGTGTCGATGCGGTACAGCCGCGCGGCAAAGCCGGCGCCGGCGCTGTAGGCGCGCTCCAGCACCAGCAGGTGGTGCGCACCATCGGCCAGGATCTCGCTTACCCCGTTCATCTGCGGCCCCCAGGGCAGGCGGCGGGCCTGCGGCACGGCGTCGGGCGGGTAGGCGATCTGGCGCAGCGCTTGGCCGCTGACCAGGTCGATGGCTGTGATGCGAACCGGCGCACCGCCCGACGCGGGCGTGGCCGGGGGGCCGTCCTGGCGCCAGGGCAGTTCCATGGACAGCCATGCGGTGCGGCCATCGGTCGCCAGGGCGAGGCCCTCCAGCGTGCCGTTGCTGCGCGGTCCGCTGCCGGCCTGGGGCGTGAAGCGGGCGGGCAGGGCGACATCGCGCACGGCCGCGCCGTCGGCGCGGCTTACGCGCAGTTGCGGGCCGAAGCCGCGGCTGAAGTCGCCCTCGCTGGTCCACACGAACTGCGCGCCGCCAGGCAGCCAGCGCACGGCCTCTGCGTCGGGCACGTCCATGCCGGGGTGCGCCCTCAGCCACGGCGCGTAGGGCCGGCCGCCGGCATGCAGCAGCGTATGCACGCCGGTGAATTCGGGCGGGGCGAGGGCGGTGGCGTCGTAGCGCAGCCGGGCGGTGTAGATGCGCGCCGGGTCATGGCTGGAGCGGTCGTCGCTGATGAGCAGGTAGGTGTCTTGCGCGGCGTTGTAGTCGATGCCGGAGAGGCCGCCCACCGTGGTGCCGCCATAGCGGGTGAGCGGCGGCACGGTGGCGGTGCCGATGAGCCGCAGCAGCGGGGCCTGGGCCGGCGGCTGCGGGGGCGGCAGGCGCGTGGCCAGCGGGGCGCAGCCCGCCATGGCCAGCAGCAGCGCCTGGGCCAGTACGCGCCGCGCGCGCCCCGGTGCGCTCACACCAGCCCTTGCTCGGCCATGGACAGGGCCGCGCCTGGCGCCACGATCACATGGTCGAGCACGCGCACGTCCACCAGCGCCAGCGCGGCCTTCAAGGTCTGGGTCAGCGCCTCGTCGGCGCGGCTGGGCTGCACGCTGCCGCTGGGGTGGTTGTGCGCCAGCACCACGGCGGCGGCATGGTGGTGCAGGGCGCGCAGCACCACTTCACGGGGGTAGACCGAGGTCTGCGTGAGCGTGCCCCGGAACAGCTCTTCCATGGCGATCAGGCGGTTGCCGCTGTCCAGGAACAGCACGGCGAACACCTCGTGCGTGCGCCCCGCCAGGTGCAGCTGCAGGTAGTGCTGGACGGCCTGCGGGGAGTCGAACACCTCGCGCTCGCGCAGCTGCTGGGCCATGGCGCGGCGGGCGAGTTCCAGCACGGCCATCAGCTCGGCGCGCTTGGCGGGGCCCAGGCCCTTGATGCGCTGCAGGTCCTGGCTGCTGGCGTGCAGCAGCCCGGCAATGCCGCCAAAGCCGCCGCCGGCGCTGCGGCCCGTGGCGGGATCGCGCACGGGATCATCCAGCAGCTCCTGGGCCAGCTGCAGCACGCCCTTGCCCGCCAGGCCCGTGCGCAGCAGGATGGCCAGCAGTTCGGCGTCGGACAGTGCTGCGGGGCCGCGTGCGAGCAGCTTTTCGCGGGGCTGGGCATCCAGCGGCAGGTCTTTGAGGGGCATGGCGCGGTGGGCGCCGCCCCGGCATACGGCCGTGGGGGCTTGCCCGGTTTTCTACAATGCCGGCAGTTTATCGAGAGCTTTCATGACCGCAGACGCCTTCGCATCCTCGTCCTCCGTGCCCACTGTGCAACAGGGCTCGTTCCTCACGCTGCACTACCGCCTGGCCGGCCCAGCGGGTGACGTGATCAATACCTTCGAGGACAAGCCCGCCACGCTGTCGGTCGGCACGGGCGAGCTTTCGCCCGCGCTGGAGCAGCGCCTGATCGACCTGCCCGAGGGTGCGCGCGCCACGTTCGAGCTGGCCGCGGGCGAGGCTTTCGGCGAGCGCAACCCCGACATGCAGCAATGGGTGGCCAAGAAGCTGCTGAACGAGCTGGGCGACCCCCACGAGGAGTACACCGTGGGCGACGTGGTGCAGTTCCCCACGCCCGACGGCACGGGCCAGTACGCCGGCGTGGTGCTGGAGGTGCGCGAAGACGGCGCCGTGCGCTGTGACTTCAACCACCCGCTGGCGGGCGTGCCCGTCACCTTCGAAGTGCTGCTCATCGGCGTGCTCTGAACGGGACGCCGCCATGCAAAAACCCCAGGAAATCGTTCTGGCCGAGCCGCGCGGCTTTTGCGCGGGGGTGGACCGGGCCATCGAGATCGTCGAGCGCGCCATTGCCAAGTTCGGCGCGCCCATCTACGTGCGCCACGAGATCGTGCACAACACCTACGTGGTGAACGACCTGAAGGCCAAGGGCGCGATCTTCATCGAGGACCTGGACGAGGTGCCGCCCGGCGCCACGCTGATCTTCTCGGCCCACGGCGTGAGCCGCGCTGTTCAGGACGAGGCGCGCGCGCGGGGTTTCACCATCTTCGACGCCACCTGTCCGCTGGTGACCAAGGTGCATGTCGAGGTGGTCAAGCTGGCCAAGGAAGGCTACGAGTTCATCATGATCGGCCACAAGGGGCACCCCGAGGTCGAGGGCACCATGGGCCAGTTGGACCATGGCATCCACCTGGTGGAAGACGTGGCCGACGTGGCCCGTGTGCAGCCCGCGCAGACCGAGAAGCTGGCCGTGGTCACGCAGACCACGCTCAGCGTGGACGACGCGGCCGAGATCACCGCCGCCGTGCGCGCGCGCTTTCCCTCCATCCGCGAGCCCAAGCAGCAGGACATCTGCTACGCCACGCAGAACCGCCAGGACGCGGTGAAGCTGCTCAGCCCGCAGGTGGACCTGGTGATCGTGGTGGGCAGCCCCACCAGCTCCAACAGCAACCGCCTGCGTGAGCTGGCAGCGCGCCTGGGCACGCCGGCCTACATGATCGACAGCGTGGACGAGCTGCGCCACGAGTGGTTTGACGGCATCTCCCGCGTGGGCCTCACGGCCGGTGCGTCGGCACCCGAGGTGCTGGTGCAGGCCGTGATCACGCGGATCAAGGAACTGGGTGCGGTGGCCGTGCGCAAGCTGGACGGCATCGAGGAAACCGTGAAATTCCCGCTGCCCAAGGGCCTGAAGCTGGACACCGCGACGGGCCTGGAGATCACCGAGCGCCCGCCCGAAACCGGACCGGGCGGACACTGAACGCACTTCTTCGCCCGCTAAAGCCGGGCGTCGCGGGGCTGCACAAACCCTGTCTGCGACAGCTTTGCTTCATTATTGATAGCTGCTCGCGCTTGATGGATAAGCGCTAAGGGCATATTTGGCATCTATATTGCAATGCCTGGGCGTGGGTGGGGCATGTGGCACCGGATGGCCAATCCCCCGCAGAATGTGGGCCTCTTTACAATTTCCGCTTCTTCACACCGTGGGGGCACGCTGGGCCCCCTGCATATGGAAATAGCAATACTGTTCGCCCTCATCCTGCTCAATGGCGTGTTCGCCATGTCCGAGCTGGCTCTGGTCTCCGCGCGCAAGACGCGCCTGCAGAAGCTGATCGATGAGGGCGATAGCGGGGCGATCGCAGCGGCCAAGCTGGGTGAGAACCCCACGCGCTTTCTCTCCACCATCCAGATCGGCATCACTTCGATCGGCGTGCTCAACGGCATCGTGGGCGAGTCGGCCCTGGCCAAGCCGCTGGGCGAGTGGCTGCTGGGCCTGGGGGTGGAGCCGCAACTGGCCGGCTACCTGGCCACGGGCCTGGTGGTGGTGCTGATCACCTACTTCTCGATCGTCGTCGGCGAGCTGGTACCCAAGCGGCTGGGCCAGAGCTACCCCGAGACGGTGGCGCGCGTCGTGGCGCGCCCCATCAACTGGCTGGCGCTCGCCACCAAGCCCTTCGTGCGCCTGCTGTCGATCTCCACCGAGGGGCTGCTGCGCGCCCTGGGGGTGAAGGAGTATTCCGCCAGTGCCGTGACGGAGGACGAGATCCACGCCGTGCTGGCCGAGGGCACGAGTGCCGGCGTGATCGAGTCCCACGAGCACCAGATGGTGCGCAACGTGTTCCGCCTGGACGACCGGCAGATCGGCTCGCTCATGGTGCCGCGCGCGGACGTGGTGTTCCTCGATGTGGAGGAGCCTTTCGAGGAGAACCTGCGGCGCATCGAGGAGTCCGACCATGCGCGCTTTCCGGTGGTGCGCGGCGGCATGGAGAACATCCTGGGCGTGCTCAACGCGCGCCAGTGGCTGTCGCGCACGGTGCGCGATGCCCAGGCGCGCGACCTGACGACCCAGCCGCTGCAGACGGCGCTGTACGTGCCCGAGACCATCAATGCCATGGAACTGCTGGACAACTTCCGGCAGTCCGACGTACAGATGGCCTTCGTCATTGACGAGTACGGCGAGGTGCAGGGCATCGTGACAGTGCAGGACATCATCGAGGTCATCACGGGCGAGTTCCAGCCGCGCGACCCTGAAACCTCCTGGGCCGTGGAGCGCGAGGACGGCAGCTGGCTGCTGGATGGCCATATCCCCGTGCCCGAGCTCAAGGACCGGCTGCAACTGTCCACCGTGCCCGAAGAGGACCGCGGCCGCTACCAGACCCTGAGCGGCATGGTCATGCTGCTCACCGGCAAGCTGCCCAAGGTCACCGACACGGTGCAGTGGGAACGCTGGCGCTTCGAGGTGGTGGACATGGACGGCAAGACCATCGACAAGGTGCTGGCCTCCCGCCTGCCCGATGAGGAGGCCAGCGCCGATCCCGCGAGCGGCGACTGAGGCTCAACTCCACAGGTCCAGCGGCGGGTCCGCCGCCACCGCGCGCAGGATGTCGGTGCGCGAGATGAAACCCGCGAGCAACCCGCGCTCATCCGTCACCGGCAGGCCGGGCAGGCCGGTGTCCAGCAGCACGCCCGCCACGCGGCGCAGTTCCGTGTCCGCAGCCACCGTGGGCACGGGACTCACCATCACTTCGGAGACCGGCCGGCGCGCGAGCTCAATGGCCTGCTTGACCGCGCCGGGCTCGGGCAGCAGGTCCAGGGGCGCCATGTCGGCACGCAGCAGCAGGCCCACCACTTGGCCCTGATCATTCACCACGGGGGCCTGTGCGATTTCGTGCTCGGCCAGCGTCTGCCATGCATCGTTCACGCGCTGATCGGGGGCCACCGTGAGCGCGCCCCTGGTCATCACGTCGCCCACGCGCGACAGCGGCTGACGCGGCTGGGCGGGGCCCTGATCGGTCTGCACATAGGCCGATACGGCCTCCAGCAGGCGCAGGGGCTTGGGCGTCGCCGTCTGCGCCGTGGCGGGAGGGGCTGCGGTCGCAACAGGTGCCGCGTCGCTGTCCAGGGCGCGTGTGCGCAGGGCCTGGGGGCGGTGCACGCGCCGCACCGGCGCCACCTGCGCCAGCTTGTCCGGTCCACCCCGGTAGATTTGCCCCGAAGGGCCGAACACGAAAAACATGGCTTTGCCTCCTGACCCCTGGCCAATGCACCCGCATTGGTGGTGCATTGCCATGTTATCGGCGCGAAACGCCGCGGCTTTCGCCCCAGTACGCTCTTAGCATGCCGGGCTGCGCCACTAAAATCGCCGCCTATGCTAGACATCCTCCTCCTTCGCAAAGACCTCGCATCGGCCGTCGCACGGCTGGAAACCCGCAAGAAGCCCCAGGCCTTCCTGAATGTGGAGGCGTTCCAGGCCCTGGAGTCCGAGCGCAAGACCATCCAGATGCGCACCGAGGAGTTGCAGTCGCAGCGCAACCAGCTGTCCAAGCAGATCGGCATGCTCATGGGCAAGGGTGAGAAGGACGCCGCCGAGGCTGCGAAAGCCCAGGTGGCCGCGATCAAGGCGGAACTGGACGGTTCTGCCACCCGGCTGGATCAGATCCAGGGCGAACTGCAAACGATGCTGGCCGCCGTCCCGAATCTGCCGCACGAGAGCGTGCCCGTGGGCTCGGACGAGAGCGCCAACGTGGAGGTGCGCCGCTGGAGCCCCGATGGCCCACAGCCGCGCAGCCTGGGCTTCACCCCCAAGGACCATGTGGACCTGGGCGAGCCGCTGGGCCTGGACTTCGACATGGGCGTGAAGCTCTCGGGATCGCGCTTCACGGTGATGAAGGGGGGCATCGCGCGCCTGCACCGGGCCCTGGCGCAGTTCATGCTGGACGTGCAGACCCAGGAGCACGGCTACACCGAGTGCTACGTGCCCTACGTCGTCAATGCAGACTCGCTCAAGGGCACGGGCCAATTGCCCAAGTTCGAGGGCGACCTCTTCGCGGCCCAGAAGGGCGGTCAGGATGCCGAGCCCGTACCCGACAACGCGCAGCTGTACCTCATCCCCACGAGCGAGGTGCCCCTGACCAACTTCGTGCGCGACGAAGTCTTGGCCGAGGCCCAGCTGCCGCTCAAGCTCACGGCCCATACGCCCTGCTTTCGGTCGGAAGCCGGCAGCTACGGCCGGGACACGCGCGGCATGATCCGCCAGCATCAGTTCGACAAGGTCGAGATGGTGCAGATCGTGCATCCCGACAAGAGCTACGAGGCGCTGGAGGAAATGACCCGCCATGCTGAGGCTGTACTGCAGAAGCTGGGCCTGTCCTACCGCGTGATGAGCCTGTGTACGGGCGACATGGGCTTTGGCGCCGCCAAGACCTACGACCTGGAAGTGTGGCTGCCCGCCCAGAACACCTACCGTGAGATCAGTTCGGTGAGCAACTGCGAAGCCTTCCAGGCCCGCCGCCTGCAGGCGCGCTTCAAGAACGCGCAGGGCAAGAACGAGCTGGTGCACACCCTCAACGGGTCTGGCCTGGCCGTGGGCCGCACGCTGGTGGCGGTGCTGGAGAACTACCAGAACGAGGACGGCAGCGTGACCATTCCCGAGGTGCTGCGCCCCTACATGGGCGGCCAAGCCACGCTGCCGGTCTGAAATTTCCTGCTAGAATCGCGGGCTTCGACACACAGGAGAGGTGGCAGAGTGGTCGAATGTACCTGACTCGAAATCAGGCGTAGTGGCAACACTACCGTGGGTTCGAATCCCACCCTCCACTGCAAGTATTCATATCAGACGGGCCCGAGCGGCCCGTTTTGCATTTCTACCTTCTGCTTTATCTATCGCAGCGACGAGTGCGTCGCGGTGCGGCTAGCAGTTAGATGGGCATTCTTCATTTCCAGCCAGCCGCGTACACACCCTGCATGACTGCGATGTGTGTCTCGTTTACGGCCTGAGAGTATTGGCTCAATCTACTCCGAGTGATCTGCACAGCGTTGTTTTCATTCACGGCGAGGTGCGGCGCTCGTTCAATATCTCGTGGGCCCAGACGACCGTATCTGTGGAGGAGCACGTTGCGCACCATAGATGCCTCATTCAGAGTGTTTGAGGTATTTGTTGGGATAGCTATATCGGCTCCCAGCCAACCGAATAGCGTCGTCAATCGCGCGGCAATATCCCATCCACCGTCGGGAGTTTTTTGTTTCGCTTTCTGGTCAAGTTTTTGAGCGATTTCCAGACACTTCTCATCTGACCATGGCCAAGCTGCCATGTCATATGTTCCGCGAGCAAACTTGTCGGCAGCAGATGTTGCGGCGGAGTTGATCGTCCCCAGTGCAGCCGCGATGATGTTTTCAGTGCCGGTCTCGTACGCAGACCAAAGACTCAGGAATGCAAGCACATTGACGCGGTGATAGTCCTCCGCTTGCATTTCAGATACCCAGCGCATGTTGTCTTCTGCTTGAGCGACGAGTCTTGTGATCGTCTCAGGAGCGGCCCCTCTCTTCTGCCCCGCATCCGCCAGCAAGACTTTGTGTAGGGGCCCCAGTCCTCCCACCATGTGCAGGCAGTCAGTGAGATAGCTGGCCAGGAATCTATCTCCGACCAGTCGAGATCCGGTCTGAGCCACGGCATGCAGCACCTTGTGCTCTGGCGATGTTCCTAGCGGACGGTCGTGCAGTTCTGGCATGGCAGGTGCGAGTGGCTCGGGTAGACCTATCGTACCCGTGACCACGCTTTTTTCTCGTTGCCGTCAGTACGCCCGGAGCTTGGTTCCGCCCACCAATTTTGAGGAGAGAGTCGTTGGTCCCTTGAGGGACTCTCCTTTGACTGCCCTAGTCTTTGATGGCGCAGCAGCGATATCGTGATCCTTTGATTTCCGCCAGCCATAGGTTTCTTCCCAGCGTTTTATCTATCGTGGCGCACGAGGCTGCTCGTCTTTCCGACTACCCATTACTTCAGCCACTTCTCGAGTTCTGGTGCCGCCCCACCAAAGATGGTCCCGACGAAGAGCAGGACGACCCCAACGGCAGATACATGGACCCCGCCCGTTGCGGTGGATTCGATTTTTTTTGAGACGGCATCAATTTGCCCCGACAACTGACGGGCCTGTGCGTCCAACGCTTCTTGTGCCTTCGCTTGGGCCTCCACTACCGCTACATGTGTTCTGCCTTGCGCGTCTTCTAGTTTCTTGACTATGCCCTCCAGATGCGTCACGCGACCTTCAATGGTTTGGTCGGCAGAGGGGCCGTGAGTTGTATGTAGATACCCTCGACCAGAGAGCCCAGACAGTATTCCGTTCACGCTGAGCGTTACTGCTGGAGGATGGAGTCGCGGGAATACCTTTATCCATGCCTTGAATTGCGAGCGGACGGTTGGTTGTCCGAAATCAGCTCGTGTTTTCAAGATGCCCAACACTACTGTTAACACTCCGCCCAGCTGCAAGCACATGCCAGTCAGACGAAACGACTGTTCTGTCTTGCCGAATGTGCCTACGCTAGCGATAGATATGCCAACCCCCGCGATTGCCCACCAGTAGTAGCTATTGATCGGTACACGTAGTACCCAACGGCCTATCTCCCTCAGCCAACGGACAAGATTCTTCATAGTTCATGACTATCCAGATTGTTGCCACCCATTGTGTCAGGTGTGCAGATAGAGCTTTCATCATCATCGTTGCCTGCACTGCAGGCGATGCCACCTACGTCAGATTACCCAGTAGAGTTGCCGCGCCCAGTTCTCTTGAGACTACCCGCGCACGGGTTTACCAGGGAGAGCCAAACACGCCTTGCGACTGTCCTGGTCTTTGATCGCGTAGCAGCGATCCCGCGATCCTTTGATTTCCGCCAGACACTGGTTGCGCTTGTCACCATCCTTGATGCGATAGCAATTTCCAGGGTCCCGCTTGACCTGCGCCAGACAGTACGCCCGCTTGTCCGCATCCTTGATTGCGTAGCACTCCGAGGTGCCCGCCATGGCCTCCCCCATCCAGACCACTGCGATCATGCAGAGCGGCACGAGGAGGTGTCTTCTCGCTATGTTGTTGATGGTCATGGTGCCCTCATTCGCAGATGCTGTGGAACATGGCCTGCTCCTCGCCAGCGGTGCATATGGTCAGTTGTTGCCCATCACGTCGCCAGCGGAATCTACACATGGCCAGCCCTGATCCGCTACAGGTCTGCATTTCCGGACGGCCCTCACATCGGGTGTCACCCTCCATGCATTGATCGGCATCTTTGGAGATCACTGGCTGCCAGCCATCACGCATCAGTACCACCCGCACCTGTGCATAGGATTCGTTGCGAGCGAATGGCGGGACAGGACGCCGTTTGATGCTGGTCTGGGCCTGGGTTTCATCCACCACTGGCGGCGGCGAGCGATCATTCCCGTCTGGTGACTTGCGAGAGATCATGAGTGGCGCGCGATCCTCTGCAGCCACGGTGTTACCCGTGACCTTCTGCCATTGCCCGGCATATGCCCAGTATGTCTTCCCTTGGTAGGTGACCAGCATGCGCTTGGGTTTGAGGTGATCGGCATCCTTCGATGTTTGCCATTCCATCCAGTCCGCCTTCACAGGGTCCCCATGTGTCACCTCACGGCATTGCCCACGCGCGATCTTGCGTATTCTTTCTTGATAGAAAACCCAGTTACTACGCTGTAGGTAGCCGTCGTCGGTGACTATGCGCACCAGCACCTCCGGTTGGTGCCGAAATTTCTCCAGCAGAGCTTGGTTGGTCACGTCCGTGGCACCAATGATTTCATCGAATGATTGCTGTTGATGGCATAGCAGGGCAGGTTCCTTCATGGCAGGGCGCAGTTCCAGTTCTACGTCCGGCATGAGTAGTGCGACCGGGACCATGACTGCGACAGTCAGCCCGTACCACGCCATCACTACCTTGGCCTTGCCTATGCGGCCCTGCCTCCATGTGCCCGATGACCATGCAGTGAGAGACTTCCATTGGGTGGTGAGATAGTTTTTCATTGCATTGCTCCCTCTGTGTTGTTGTGCTGATTTGGTGTGTTGTCCCGTGTTGATGCGATTGGGGCAGAGCTATGACCGTCGGTCGTATTTTCCGCGCGGCGACCGTGGGCGTAGTCCGCCCAGTCCTGCATGAGCTGCTGCCTCTTGGCGAGGAGGTCACCACGCCGATACGCAGCCTCCACCTTGTTGCCCACCGCATGGGCCAGTGCCATTTCCGCCACCTCGTTCGGGTAGTCGGTTTGCTCCGCGCACCAGTCGCGGAACGTGGAGCGGAACCCATGGGGCACCGCCTCCAGCTTCAGGCGACGGAGTACCGCCGTGAGCGTCATGTCTGAGAGCTGGCTACCCAGTTCGGGGTCACGGCTGTTAGGACTCGGGAATACATACGCCTTGCCCAAGTTGCGTCCTGCTGCCTGGGCGAGTGCTTTCATTTCTTGCAGGAGTGCAATGGCCGCATCCGACAGCGGCACCCGATGGGCCTTGCTGGCCTTCGTGCGTTCGGCGGGGATCGTCCACACCCGCGCAGCCAAATCGATTTCCTCCCAGGTGGCACCGCGAACTTCTCCGGAGCGGGCTGCCGTCAGGATCAGGAATAGCAGGGCCTTGGCACCCATGCCGTCCTGCCCCACCAGTTGCTCCATGAATACTGGCAACTGCGTATAGGGCAGCGCCTGAAAATGCGTCGTCTTTGTCACCTTGCCCGGAGCAGGCAATAGCTTGTCCAGTAGCCCTTTCCAGCGCGCAGGATTGGAATCTGTGCGGTATCCCCGTGCAATGGCCCAGTCGATGATGGATTCGATGCGACCGCGCAGGCGGGTAGCAGTCTCCGTCTTGCTGGACCAGATTGGCTCCAGCACCTTGAGCACCATCGCGAGCGATATGTCCCGCACAGGCATCTTGCCCAGCACGGGCGTGGCATACATGTCCAGCGACCGTTGCCACTGCTGTGCATGCTTGGCGTTCTTCCAGCCCTTCTCATGCGAGGTGATGTACCGTTTGGCCGCTTCACCGAATGTCATGCTGGTGTGGATTTCCGCGACCAGACGAGCACGCGCTCTCCGTGCATCCTCGATGGGGTCGATGCCCTGCGCCAATTTGGCACGGGCAGCCCGAGCCGCCTCTCGTGCATCCGCCAGCGTGACGGACGGATACGAGCCCAGGCCCAGGTCTCGTCGCTTGCCTGCCACCTGATAGCGCAGCACCCAACTGCGTGATCCGTACATCGTGACGTTGAGGATCAGGCCACGCACGCCGCCGACATGGTTGGTGCCACGGCGCCAGAGGGCTGCGACCTGCGCCGCACCCAGTTCCTTGCGCGGTTCGCGGGGCATCATGGCTACACCTCCGCTGGTGCAGGACACGGATAGCCAGGGGGCTCATAGATCAGTACCTGCCATTCGCACACCGAGGCACGAGAGAGGGCTGGAGCAGGGTCACCCCCATCCATGGCGATCAGCTCACTCTCGACGGCGCGAGTGCGGCCCTCGGAGAGCCAGTTGGTCCAGGTGCGGTAGCGGGCGATCATCCCGGCGTCGCGCTGGTGGAGATAGACGACCTGCAGTGGCGCAGGCGGGTTGGGTGCAGTCAATCGAGTTTCCTCCTTGACCGCCACTCTGGAGAATTTGGAGGACTTGCGGGAAATTTCGATTTCATCGTCCCGGAACCCGCATGGGGCAAGGCGTTGCTCTCCTCTCCCCAATTCTATTGAGTTGGTTGCTATCAATTTCATATCAATGACTCCTATGTCATTGATTTTCAATAGCTTTTTTCAGGGGCGGAGAGGGGGTGTCCGGAGTGGGCGCGCTGTCTTGACGGACGAGACAAGGGGCAATTTTTCTTGCGACGCGAGACACGGAGACTCCCTGGCGATGGGGCGTATGGAGGGGAGATCAGCGGGTAGACCTACCCGCCATCTGTTCAGGCCAGTTCGTAGGGTTCCAGCGTCCAGGCGTAGTTGAGGCGGCTGGGGTGGCGGGGATGGCCGCTGGCGGTCAGCTCACCGAATCTGCGCCATTGCGGCTGATACTGCGCCAGCCGTTCATGCAGCGTGTCACGGGCCCGGAGGAAATAGGTCCGGTCCACCACCGTTTCGCCCCAGGCAGCCCAGAGCGTGGGATTGGCGTATTGAGCGACGACTTTCTCGATGGTCTCCAGATTGCGCTCGTAGGCCACAGGGTCAGCCTTGGATGGTAGGTCCTGATGCTTGGTGGCCCGCACCGGGTAGAGGTTCAGCATGACAAATCCATCGAATCCGCATTGCTGCGCGACCTTCTCCACGCGGGTCACAGTGGGGTCAAGTTTCTCTTGGGTGGCAGTGCTTGGATTGAGGCCGATGACCAGCAGCGGACGAGCTCCGGAGCGGCCTAGGGTGTAGCGCCATTGGTCGTTTTGGTCGGAGTGGTAGATGTCGTACATGGAGGCTTTCAGATGGGCATTCGTAGCGTCTGCCCAGTCCGCTCCGGCTCAGGCATCAGATTATTTTGTACCACATATGCGGGTGCATAGAGTCGTCAGGCAACGGACAGTCCCTGCCCATGACCAGGGACGAGGCATTGATCGCTGCGTTCGCCGACGAGCTTCGCTCCCGGCGTGCTGCGCTGCGTCTGTCCCAAGAGGAATTGGCCCATCGTGCGGGCGTCAATCGGACATACATCGCCAAGTTGGAGCTGGCACGCAATCAGCCTACATTGACTGTGTTGTTGCGCGTGGCGGAGGCGCTGGAGGTGCCGCTGCCGGAGTTGATTGCTGGGGCTCTTGTTCGGCGGTAGTTGCCGCGCATTTCCGGGGGGCGCTAGCTGGGGAGCTGACAGCGCAGCTGGAGATACTTACTCTGGCCCAGGTATTTGCGTATCGCTCAGCGGACCCTTCTGGGCCCAGTAGAAATCTTGATCGCCCATTGCTTATCGTCAGGGTGCAGTCGCCAGCTTCGCACTGGATAGCTTTCCCGGTTTGGGCCAGGTCCACCTTCTAGGCTTCCCACCTCCGACCTCCCAGCCAGTCCCCCGCTCCCCCGCCCCCTCTCCCCCTTTAGGGGAGGGGGCGTGGGGAGTGGGAGGCTAGGGTCAGCGTGGCAGACGCACCTTACCCTCATGCAGGATCAGGAGTCCGGCATCGATCAGGGACTGGATCGCCTCGCGCACATTCTTGGCGCGGTGGTTACTGCCATAGCCTTCTTCCCCGTTGTCGCACTTGTCCTTGAATGCTTGCGCGACAACCTTGCTGATGGCCTCATGGGTCGCCTCTCCGGGAGACTGTTCGCCATCGACGCCGATGCCTGCCACGTGCAGCTGCAAGGTGATAGCCTTCAGTGCCTCATCGGCCCGCTCCTGTGCCTTGGTCTTGGGCGACGGCAGGGCCGCCGGAGCCTTTGCATCCTCGACATGCCGCACCACGATGGATTTGAGGGGCTCCGTTTCGTGCTCTGGCTGGAAACTGACCCCCTCGATCTTGAACCATCCTGCCGCCGGTTCGCCATCCCGGCCCTTGGCCAGGCGCCAGTAGCGATCTTCGCCCGAGCGGCCTACTTCGATGGAGACGTCCGGATTCGCGTGCAGCGCATATGCGCCGCGCGCGCCCCGCTTGGGGTCATTACCGCAGTGGTGCACGAGCAGCACCGCCGCCCCGGTCATCTGCGTCAGGCGTTGCACGTTGGCGATCATCCCAGCCATGGCAGAGTTGCTGTTCTCTTCCGCCATCCCGGCGATGGACGCCGACAGCGTGTCGATCACGATGAACTTAGCATCGTGCTTCAGCGCCGTCAGCGCCAGCTCGTTGACATCCTCCTCGCTGGAAACATTGCAGGGATTGAAGACATAGTGGATGCCCTCCAGGTGATTGACGCCCCGGTCGTGCTCCAGCGCCTGCACGCGGGTACGCACCCCGATCTGCCCTTCCAGGGCTACATAGATCACATTCGTGGGGGTCACGGGATGCCCTGCCCAGTCAGATCCACTCGCAATAGCCGCCACCATATCGAGCAGCAGCGCGGTCTTGCCCGCCTGGGACTCGCCCCACAGGATGATGATCTCGCCCCCATGGAACACATCCCGCACCAGCCAGACATGCCGGGGCAGATGGCGGAAGTCCTGAGAGGTATGGGTGGGCAGCCCGCGCTTTACCCCCGGCGGGAGCGGCAAGGTAGGCTCGGGCAATTGGCGCGGAGGCGGAGATGCAGGGGGCAGATCCGCTTCTTCCAGTTCGGGTGCAGGTGCCGCCATTGAGGACACGAGCAGAGGTTCAGCTTCCAGGCCGGGAGCGGTTTCCGACTGCTCGTCTTCCTTCGGGCTCGGCTCGGGCTGGAGTCCCACAGCTTTGGCGACGACCAGCTTCGCCCTGTAGTTGCTATCACTGCCAGCAGGCGGGTGCTCGGTTGCCAGATTGTCGGCCTCCAGCTCCTTGCGCAGATTGCGCTGCCAATCGAGGATGGCAGCCATGAGTTGAGCTTCTCCGGCGTACTGGCGCAGGGGCAGAGATACCGGAGGCAGAGACACCTCTTCAGATTCAGATTCGGACGCAGGAGCTACCGTCGAGGACACGAGCACCGGTTCAGCTTCCTGGCTGGGTGTAGTGCCAGCGGCTTCCGTCTGCTCGTTTTCCACGGGGCTCGGCTTGGTATTGAGCCCCAGCGCTTGGGCCACTACCTGCTTCGCCACGTAGTTGTTGAGGTTGCGATTGGCCCCAGAGTGGTCAGCGGGGTTGACTTGATGGATAGACATATATGTTTTCTCATTGAATGTTGGGTGACATGCGCAAGACGCCGTGAGACGGGCAGACAGTTGCCTTGCCCGATCGCCGGTGGATTGGCGTGTGAGCGCCCTGCGACATGCGGATAGACAGGGGCCGGAGCCCCTATCGCTTTAGGTCATGCCTACTTACCTGAGCGCTTGCGAGCGGCAGACTGCTTGCGGGCCAGACGGCGCTTCTTGGCTGCCCGCTGGCGCGTCCCGGCTTGATCGACCGGCGGGGTAGTGAGACGGCGTTCCACGCGCCACAGTCGGTCGCCTACCGACTCCATGCCATCGAGGAGTTCGAGCAGCATGGCGTTCTGCCGCTTGAGCATCTGGTTCTGCTGGATGAGGCAGGCGGTTTGCAGGGAGAGGGTGAATTGGTCTTGGTTAATCGTCTGTTCCTTTGGCGATGCGCAGCCTGCCGGTTCTGTCACTGCCGACCAGGGACGATGCGCAAGATACGATTTGTTGCAAATTTCCCCATTCGCCGGGCGATGAGATTGAGTGATTGAGATTGAATATTTCATGATGTGAGATGACTCCTATGGTTGTGTGCGTTTGAGCGCGAAATGCGCGGGCCACATAGGGAATCGGGCGAGCAGGCGCGGACAACGCCGTCGGAAAAACCGAATTTGTATCTGTATGTATCTGATCTGTGAGAGCCACAGAGGAGGTTGCCCGCTAGGGGGTGGGGCGTATGACCCTTGGTGATCGCCGGGCTGGCGAGGGGTAGCGTGAGGGGGAGAGGTGCGGAACTGGCTACGCTGCCGTCCCTAGGATCAGAGCGCAGAGGTGGGGTGGGCCTTCGGTGGGCGGGCCCCTTGTGGCAACATCATCTGGAAACGGTGGATGTGTCCGTTCCTATATTCAGCCAGCCATGAACCTTAATGAGATCACCCGCGCAGAGATTGCATCCCCGTCAGATCTGATGACATGGGCCGAGCATCTAGAGCGACTGAATCTTGAGCAAGGGCCAATGCTCTTCAGAGGGCAAGCCGAGACATATACAAACCTTCAGCCAACATTGGCCCGTGCTACCCAAGGTGGTGCGCACGACGCTGCCGTGTTGTTAGAGCGGCAACTGATCAGGAATTTCCGGACGCACTATCGTGACCTCAAGACGTTGCCTGCTGATATGCCATCGGCTGATGATGTGGTGGCGCGATCAGATGTTGACGTGCTGAGTCTTATGCAGCACTACGAGGTACCGAGCCGCTTACTTGATTGGTCTGAGAGTGTCTGGGTGGCCGCATATTTTGCGTGTGCGTCCAGCGCCAGCAAGGATGCTGAGCTTTGGTTTGTGGATAGCTCACTACTTGACTTGACGCCAGATGAGCTCCCAGCGTCGGCAGTGCGGGAACGCATTGCCTCTTCGATTGGCGGACGTCCTGCCGAGTATCACCCGAGATGGGGAATGCCGTTACTGGCGGTAGTCGAGCCTTCATCCAATACACGCCTGGCGGCTCAGCATGGGCGATTGACGGCAAGCGACAACGCAACTGTTGACCATGCCGGGCTCTTTTGGCGGCTCGCTACGTTGCGTCATGGAAATGAGCGCACAGGCCAGTCATTTGGTCGTCACATCATCCGGGCCAGCCGGAAGCGAGACATCTTGAGATTTCTGTCCGAGGAGAAGGGAGTGAGTGCGAAATCCCTTTTTCCGGACATCGTTGGCCTTGGGCGGTTCCTGAGATGGGAGTTTGAGGCGTTGCGGACTGAGCTGTATTGAGTTTTCTGATCCGCTGCTTACGCTTCAGATACCGCAGTATTGTTTCGCGCTATTTTTTTGCCTTGCTTTCGTCGTCTATTTTCCAACGTACCGACTCAATGGAGAATTTGTTCAAATTAATGAACTCTCCATTCTGATCCTTATCCATTACTCGGAACTCACCCGTTGCTCTCGGCGGAGTGCCTTCATATCGAATGGCAATTAAGCGATCACCATACCGTTTGATGACAGCAATGTCTGGTGCCGATTTGAGGACGATGAAACTATCTTGGAACCGTGCGTGTATTGCACCGATTAGCCAGGCCCCAAGCAGTGCCATATAGGCAATCAGCACTAAGCCAACTGCAGTGGTCCCGAAAGTCCTCTTGGGGCCGTCCCATGCAGATTTAGAAGTTTCGGTTTCTTTTTCTCCTCGCGAAATGCGCTGGGTAAGCGGACCAGTGGTAAATATCAGCGCAAAGATGTAGTCTGACAAGAGAAGCAGGGTAGATACGGCAAGGTTGAGTGTCATGAGCCAGCGGAATGGCGTACCTGTCAGCGTAGGAGTAATCCACATGAGTGCGATTAATACTAGCCGCGTCCGTAGCCGTGGCCAAGGGATTGCTGCTAGCAATTCACGAGGCAAGTGACTCATTTCTATGAGCAGGATAACTGCCCCCAAAATGAACAGTGCTGCGAAGAGAATGGTTCCGGTTGAGGGCTCGATCAAGAAGCCTGGTATCCCGAAATAGGCGCAGTAACCGTACTCGTAGGCGAACGTCAGAAGGTAGGCAGCTGCAGTGGCACTTGCAATAATCAATCCGTCGGTAACTAGCGATCTCGGCTTTTGCACTTCAGCCGCTCTTTGCGTTTTTAGCCGGTGGGAACGTGGCAAGACCCTCTCCTCTATTACATATCGGTCAAGGATTGGATCATGGTTTTGCAGTGGGGGCTGTTGAGTTCACACGGTGCTTGCTTTGTGCAAGGGCACACCCATACACGACCATGGGCCTAGCTTAGACGGGTGTGCTAGCGCTCAGGATCAACCGGAGCGCGTTGCCGCAAGGTCTAGCTGTGGCTACAACATATACAGCCTGAGCACAGGAGTGCCTGAACGCAGCAGATGAGCCGCGCTCGGCGTACCTCTTACGTCAGATCAACGGTCGGTGCAGATGGGGCATGGGTCTTCACCCATGTGATCCCGTTGTCACGCGCCGTGGTAGACGAGTACAGCTCGCTAGTCCCGATCACTTGACCATTCGTGGCAGTCAGCGTGAAGTAGGGGCTGCCGTTGCTGGCAGTGAGCTTCTGATAGCGCGCATCGTATGGCGCGTTGGCCTTTACCGACGCGATGCCTGCTTCTGCGTTCTGCTTGGTGGTGTAGCGTTCACTGGTCAGGACAACCTCGCCATTCCCCGTGGACTTGAGATTGAACATGTACTGGGTACCGCTGCGCTTGAGATGAAAAATTCCGGACATCTAGTGTTCCTTAGTTGAGCATTGATGAGGTGAGGACACCTTCAGGAGACCTGCGGGTGCCCTCACCGGGCTACGTCACCGCTTGCTATTCGGCGTACGGCTTACTGGCTTCCATGTGCTGCCAGGAGTCGTAGTCGGAGGCAAGGGCTTACGGTCAGGCACCGCCGCGAAGTTGTCACGCAGGCCCCCACGAGGCCCCACTTCTTGGAAGATGCCGCCACTGTTGCCGGTACTCGTACCGGGCTTCTTTCCTGCTGTCATAAATTTCCTTTCTGTACAGCAAGTTCCCCCGGTACGTAGAACCCTCTAAAGCGAGATCAAATTGATTCCGCTATGCTCAACGCTTCCTAGGACGTGAGTTCGGGAGCAGATTTCGCCGGTATCGGTAGTCTGCTGGCCTGCCGGGACTGGTACTCTCGGCAGGTCTTTCTCTTAGCTGGATGGAAACCCAGCACGCACACTATATATGGGGTCTTTGGCGGTTGCAAGACACTACCGGTAGTGTGTTGTGCATAACTTTGTGGATAAGCTGGACCCGTTATGTGGATGGGTGTGTATAGGCCAATTTTTGGCTTACCCATCAGGCTACCCACCGCTCCGGAGTTCAACGGCTCGGGCCTGGCCGTGGGCCGCACGCTGGTGGCGGTGCTGGAGAACTACCAGAACGAGGACGGCAGCGTGACCATTCCCGAGGTGCTGCGCCCCTACATGGGCGGCCAAGCCACGCTGCCGGTCTGAAATTTCCTGCTAGAATCGCGGGCTTCGACACACAGGAGAGGTGGCAGAGTGGTCGAATGTACCTGACTCGAAATCAGGCGTGGTAGCAATATCACCGTGGGTTCGAATCCCACCCTCTCCGCCAAACTAAAAAGCCTTGCAAGCCAGTCGCCTGCAAGGCTTTTTTCTTGGTGCGTCCCTTCTGGGGCCAGCTCTTGTGACCAAATTTCGAGCGATTTTGCCCCCGGGGCCTTGCTGAGCTAGCGCCAGTAGCTATTTAAATAATAGCAACGGGCGCCGGGATTCATTCCTGCGCAGCTGCCAGAGCCAGCAGCGCTGCCTCCACCTCTGATGCTGGCACGCCGTCCACCGGCGTCAACAGGGGGGCTAGGGCCTGCAGTGCGCCGGCTTCCTTTTGCAGCCGAGCGATGGACTGGCCGGCGTCGCGCGGGGCGTCGAAACCCGTGCTTTGCAGCAGCAAGCGGCCGTCGGCAGCCACCAGCTTGAAGTAAAACTTGCCGTCGGCCTCGCGGTATTGCTTGAAAGCGGGCAGGGCGGCCTTGCTGGTCTTCTGCGTGGCCGGTGCGGGGTGTGCGACGGCACTCAGGCCGCGCAGGCCTACGGCGGCGCGCAGGCGCTGCAGGAAGGGGGCAGCGATGGCGCGGGCACGCTTGGCGCCGATTTGCAGGGCGGCCTCCACCTTCTCGGGATGGGCCATCAGGTCGTCATAGCGCGCGCGCATGGGCGCGATTTCGCGGTCGATCCGCTCGAACAGCATCTGCTTGGCGTCGCCCCAGGCGATGCCGTCCGCATAGGCGCGCCGCATGGCGGCGGTCTCTTCGGGTGTGGCGAAGGCCTGGTAGATCTGGAACAGAGCCGAGCCCTCCACCTGCTTGGGCTCGCCAGGAGCGCGCGAGTCGGTGACGATGGAGCCGATGAGCTTCCTCAACTGTTCGCGCGTCGAGAACAGCGGAATGGTGTTGTCGTAGCTCTTGCTCATCTTGCGCCCGTCCAGGCCCAGCAGCAACGCCACGTTGTCCTCGACGGCCGCCTCGGGCAGCGTGAAGTGTTCGCCGTAGAGGTGGTTGAAGCTGGCCCCCATGTCGCGGGCCATTTCGATGTGCTGGATCTGGTCGCGGCCCACGGGCACCTTGTGGGCGTTGAACATCAGGATGTCGGCCGCCATCAGCACGGGGTACATGAACAGCCCTGCGCTCACGCCGTCGTCCAGGTCGCGGCCGGCTTCCTGGTTCTTGTCCTGTGCGGCCTTGTAGGCGTGGGCGCGGTTGAGCAACCCCTTGCCAGTCACGCAGGTCAGCAACCAGTGCAGCTCAGGAATTTCAGGGATATCGGACTGACGGTAGAAGGTGACCTGCTGCGGGTCCAGTCCAGCGGCGAGCCAGCTGGCGGCGATCTCCAGCGTGGAGCGGTGTACGCGCTCGGGCTCCTGGCACTTGATGAGGGCGTGGTAGTCGGCCAGGAAGTAAAAACTCTCTACGCCTGCGTTGCGACTGGCGGCCACGGAGGGGCGGATGGAGCCCACGAAGTTGCCCAGGTGCGGCGTGCCCGAGGGGGTGATGCCGGTGAGGAAGCGGATGGTCTTTGGCATGAGGGGGATCAGAGAAGGAGCCGGTCAGCGCAGCAGCGCGACCAGTGGCGACAGCATGAGGTTGATGGCGCTGTAGCCCAGCGCCATCAGGGGGCGCAGCCACAGCGCGCCCACGACGCCCGCCACCACCAGTGCAAGCACGATGAAGAAGCCGTAGGGTTCGATGCGCGAGAGAAAATGGGCTTGCTTCCACGGCAGCAGGCCGACGAGGATGCGGCCTCCGTCCAGGGGTGGCAGCGGAAACAGGTTGAACGCCCACATCACGAGGTTGACGGCAATGCCGGCGCGCGCCATCTCCGGGAAGAAGCGCTCCTGTGTGCCGGTGGCGACCAGCGCGACCAACAGCAGCGCCCAGCCGATGGCCTGGATGAAGTTGGATGCCGGACCCGCCAGCGCCACCCAGATCATGTCGCGCTTGGGGTGGCGCAATTGGCTGAAGTTCACCGGCACGGGCTTGGCATAGCCAAACAGAAACGCCCCCGAGGTGGCGAAATACAGCAGCAGCGGCATGAGCACGGTGCCCACCGGGTCGATGTGCTTGAGGGGGTTGAGCGTGATACGGCCCATCATCAGCGCGGTGTTGTCGCCAAAGTGCCGGGCGGCATAGCCGTGCGCGGCTTCGTGCACGGTGATGGCAAACAGCACCGGCAGGGCGTAGATGAGGACGGTCTGGATAAGGTCGGTCATGGGCACCCGCCGATTGTCGCCCATGCGCGCCGCGGCTTCCTGTCTGACAGCGCACGGGCAGTTGTCCGACAGCCGCATGCTGGACAGGCCGTCACCATGCACGGCAGTGGCGCGCGTTCCCACGGCGCGTCGGCCCAAACAACAAGCTAGAGGAGGCCACCCCCATGCATGCCTGGTATCTGCCTGTGAAGGTGTTTGCGCTCGTCGTGGTGCTGCTGATGGTCGTGGCCATGGTCTACGCCGGCACCATGGCCGTTATGTACTGGTCTGGCATCGGCGTGTGAAAGGGAGAACCCCATGAACAAGCGCCAGACGCGTCTTTTCGCCATCGTCGCCACGGGCATCTCGGCGGCGGTGTTCCTCCTCCTCACTTTTGACAGCCACCGCAAGTTCGATGCGCTGACCAATGCCGAGTCCATCACTCCGGCGGTCGTGCACGGCAAGGATGTCTGGCACAAGAACAACTGCATCAACTGCCACACCATCTTTGGCGAAGGCGCCTACTACGCGCCCGATCTGACCAAGATCACCAAGCTGCGCGGCGAGGCTTATCTGAAGGCTTACCTGAAGGATCCTTCCAAGTTCTACGACGAGCAGCGCCACCGTCGCCTGATGCCCAAGCAAGACCTGAGCGACGAAGACATTGCCGGGCTCATCGCCTTCTTCGACTGGGTCAGCAACGTGGACAACCAGGGATGGCCGCCGCGGCCCATCCTCGTGACGGGCTCCACACTGCCGGGGGCTGACCGCAGCGCCGCGCAGCAGGCGGACGACGCGAAGATCGAACGGGGCGGCATCGCTGCGCCCCCCGGTGCGCGCCCGCTGTCGGGCAACGAGGACCCGATTGCCCTGGGCGAGCGGGTATTCCGCACGGCCACGCCCGCCTGCACCGCCTGCCACTCCACCGCGCCCGGCGTGAATATGGCCGGGCCGTCCCTCGCAGGTGTGAAGGGCCGCACCGAGGCACTGCTGGGCTCGGCCGACTACAAGGGCCAGGCCAAGGATGTGGCGGCCTACTTGCATGAGTCCATCGTTTCGCCCAGTGCGCACCTGGTGCCCGGGCCCATGTACTCGGCTGATGGGACCTCTTTCATGCCCACGACCTACGCCAAGGACCTCACGGCCGAGCAGATCGACCAGCTTGTGGCCTACCTGATGTCCATGAAGTAAGCACGCCCGCAGCCATCGCCGGAGTCCGCCATGAGATACAAGTCCCAATCCGTCGCCTACTGGTACTTCGCCGTGGCTGTGGCCCTGTTCGGGCTGCAGCTGGTGTTCGGCCTGCTGTCGGCCACCAAGTACCTGGGGCCGGATCCGCTGCTGTACATCCTGCCGTTCGACGTGACCAAGATGATCCACACCAACATCCTGATCGTCTGGGTGTTGTGCGGCTTCATGGGGGCCACGTACTGGATGGTGCCCGACGAGTCGCGCACCGAACTGCACAGCACACGGCTGGCCTACATCCAGCTCGTGCTGTGGACGGTGATGGGCGTGGTCACTGTGGTGGGCTACCTGTTCCGCTGGGGCACGGGCAACAAGCTGCTGGAGCAGCCGCTGCCCTCCAAGATCGTGATCGTGATCGTGATGCTCATGTTCCTCTACAACGTCGGCATGACGATCCGCAAGTCCGGCCGTTTCACGACACCGGAGGGTGTGCTGCTGGGCGGCCTGGGCCTGGCGGCGGTGCTGTACCTGCCGGCGTTGCTGGAGTTTCACAACTACACCGTGGCCATCTTCTACCGATGGTGGACCATCCACCTGTGGGTGGAGGGCGTGTGGGAGATGATCCAGGGCGGCTTCCTCGCGTACCTGCTGATCCGCCTGTCGGGCGCAGACCGCGAGGTGATGGAAAAGTGGCTCTATGTCATCGTGGGGCTGGTGTTCATTGCCGGCATCCTGGGTACGGCGCACCACTATTACTGGGTGGGCGTGCCGCAGTACTGGCTGCCCATCGGGGGTTTCTTCAGCGCACTGGAGCCCGTGGCCCTGGTGGGCATGGCCATGTATGCCTACTTCGCCATGCGCCGCTCGGGCATGGCCCACCCCAACAAGCTGGCGCTGCACTGGACGGTGGGCAGCGCCGTGTTCACGCTGTTCGGTGCCGGCCTGCTGGGCCTGGCCCACACTTTCCCCAGCGTGAACAAGTGGACGCACGGCACCCTCATTACCGCCATGCACGGGCACGCGGCGTTCTACGGAGCCTACGCGATGATCGTGATGGCCATGATCAGCTATGCGCAGCCGGCCCTCACACGCAGGCCCGAGGAAGGCACCGCCATGGGCTACCTGTCGTTCTGGATGCAGCTGGCGGGCATGTTCGGCATGACGCTGTCGTTCGCCACCGCGGGCATTGGGCAGGTGTACCTGGAGCGCATCATGGGCATGGGCTACCTGGATGCGCAACTCAAGATCCAGGTGCACTTTGTCATGCTGGTCATCACCGCGTCCATCTTCGCGATTGGCGTTGCGTTGTTCATCATCGATTTCTTCCGCCACCCGCTGCGGCTGGAGGTCAGCGCCAGCGATCCGGTGGACCGTCCCCTCGATACGCACCGTGCTGCAGCGATTTGATCTACAGGGCGGGGCGGGGATGGCCCGCCCGGCAACGTCCCCTGCGCCGGAGCCCCCCTATTACCTGCCCAGCGGCGACGAGATCGAGGTCTTCGCGCAGTGCCACGCACAGGGCCTGGCCGTCATGCTCAAGGGACCCACAGGTTGCGGCAAGACGCGCTTCGTAGAGCACATGGCCTGGCGCCTGAAGCGCCCGCTCATCACCATCGCCTGCCATGACGACCTGAGCGCCAGCGACCTGATCGGCCGCTTCCTCATCCAGGGCAGCGGCACCGTGTGGCACGACGGGCCGCTGACCCGCGCTGTGCGCGAGGGCGCGCTGTGCTACCTGGACGAAGTGGTGGAGGCGCGGCAGGACACGGTGGTGGTATTGCACCCGCTCACCGACCACCGGCGCATCCTGCCCATCGACAAGACGGGCGAGGTGGTCGAGGCCGCGCCCGGCTTCGGGCTCATCGTGTCATACAACCCCGGCTACCAGCGCATGCTCAAGGACCTGAAGCCCAGCACGCGCCAGCGCTTCGTGGCGCTGGACTTCGGCTTTCCCGCGCCTGAGGTAGAGGCGCGCATCGTCGCGCAGGAAAGCGGTATTGCCGAGCCCGAGGCGCGCGCGCTGGTGCAGCTTGCCACGCGGCTGCGCGCACTGCAGGACCGTGGCTTGGCCGAGGTGCCTAGCACGCGGCTGCTGGTGGCGGCCGCGCAGCTGGCGGTGCGCGGCGTGGACCTGCGCCGCGCCTGCCTGCACGCCATCGTGGCGCCGCTGTCGGACGAGGCATCGCTGGTGGGCGCCATGCGCGACCTTGTCGACGCCACCTTCGTCTGACCATGGCCGAGGCCGAGGACGTCATCACCGACGCGGCGCGACATGCCACGATCTATGCCCAGGCGCTGTGGCGCCGCCACCGCCCCCCGCCGGCCGGCCCACCCCGGCTGCATCTGGCCGATGTGGCGCCGCGCCTGGACCTGTTGGTAAGCGCCGCGCTGGGCATCCGCCTCCAACTGCGCGCGGCGCAACCGCCTGCTCCGCCTACCTTCCTCTCGCGCTGGATGCTGCGTGCAGAGGCCCCCAGCCAGCGCGACGCCGTGCCCGCCACCGACGGCGCCAACCTGTGGCTGCCCCCCGCGCTGACGGATATACCCGGCGCGCAAGCGGGGAGGGACGGGGCGCTCACCGCCGACGAGCGCTACCGCACGCTGGCGCTGATGCACGGTATGCGCGCAGTGCGGGGGGCGCCGGCATACGCTGCCCAGGCGGTGGACGGTTTCGAGCGGGCGTTGTTTGCACTGCTTGAAGCCCATGCCGCCGACCACGCGCTGGCCCTGCGCCTGCCGGGCATGGCCGCGCCACTGGCGCGCCTGCGGCAGGCCATGCTGGCAGCGCGCCCGGCCGTGGCGGCGCTGCCGCCGCACCTGCAACCGCTGGAGTCGCTGGCGCACGCCCTGCTGGCCGGCCCACCCGCGGGCGCCGGGCCTCCCGGCCTGATGCCATCGCTGCCGGCCCCGGCGCCACAGGTGCTGGCGCATGCACGTGCCCTCGCTTCGCGCCTGCGCCCGGCCGCGGCCCCGCGCGCCAGCAGCGCTGGTGCATGGCCGACGCGTGGCTGGGCGAGCTGCGCACGCCGGCTACCCCCGCGCCTGCGCACGCCACGGCGGACGGCGCAGAGGATGCCTCTGGGACGACCCATGCTGCCCGTCTGGCGCGGCGTCCGCAGGTGCGCCAGGCGCTTCCCGATGAGGACGATGCGAACGGTCCCGGCGCTTGGATGGTGCAGACCGCCCAGCCGCACGAACAGGCCGCGGACCCCATGGGCATGCAGCGCCCGAGCGACCGCGACGCCAGCACGGCGGCCGAGGAGTTCGCCGATGCGCTGTCCGAACTGCCCGAGGCGCGCCTCGTGGCCACGCCCGGCCGTCCGAAGGAGGTGCTGCTGTCCGATGACCCGCCGGAGCATCTGGCGCGCCAGGCGCGGGCGGGCGGCGGTGCGGCCGCCGCGCCGGGCGTCGACGTTCTGTACTACCCCGAGTGGGACGGCGCCAGCGGCAGCTACCGCCGCCCCGGCGCCGCCGTGTGGGTGCACGACGCAGCCCCGGGCGCGCCCGGTTGGTTGGAAGCCACGCTGCATGAGCGCCGGGCCATGCTGCACGCCGTGCGCAGGCGGTTCGAGCTATTGCGCAGCCGCCGCGTGGCCGTGCGCCGCCAGCTCGACGGCGACGAGATCGACCTGGAGGCTTGCATCGAGGCGCGCGCAGACTTTGCCGCGGGCCTGCCGCTGCCCCAGCGCCTGTACCGCAGCGAGCGCCGCCTGCACCGCGACCTGGCGGTGCTGGTACTTATGGATGTGAGCGGCTCCACCGACGCCTGGGTGGCGCCGGGCCGGCGGGTGGTTGACGTAGCGCGTGAGGCGCTGCTGCTGGTGAGCATGGCGCTGGACGGCATGGGCGCGCCGTTTGCGGTGCAGGCGTTCTCCGGTGAGGGGCCGCAGGGGGTGGTGGTGCGCAACGTCAAGCGTTTTGACCAGCCCTACGGGCGGGACGCTGCGCTGCGCATCGCCGGTCTGGAGCCCGAGCACTACACGCGCGCCGGCGCCGCGCTGCGCCATGCCACCAGCACGCTGATGCGCCAGCCGGCCGCGCACCGCCTGCTGTTGCTGCTGTCCGATGGCAAGCCCAACGACATCGACGCCTATGAAGGCCGCTATGGACTGGAGGACATGCGCCAGGCCGTGACCGAGGCGCGGCTGCAAGGCATTGCGCCGTTTTGCCTGACCATCGATCGCCAGGCGGCCCGCTATCTGCCCACGGTGTTCGGTGCCCATCACTACGCGCTGCTGCCCCGGCCCGAGGAACTGCCGCAGGTGCTGCTGCAATGGCTGCGCCGGCTGGTGGTGGTGTGACTGATTGCTACTGTTTTGGTAGCTATTGGCGCTTGCTGGATGGGCGCTAGAGGCCTTAAACGTTCTGAATCTTCCGTCGGCGCATTTCGCCGCCGTGGCACGCACCAAGCCCGGGCGCGTGCCCTTAAAGCCCCAGCTTGGCCAGGCTGCCGCCACCTTCGCGCACCACGATGGGGTCGCCGCCGGTATTCATGGGCGTGAGGTCCAGCACCGTGGTGGGCTCCAGCGGGCAGCCGCCCGCATCGAGGATGCCATCGAGCTGCTTTTCAAAGCGCTCGCGGATCTCCTGCGGGTCGTTCAGCGGCTCGCTTTCGCCCGCCGGGATCAGTGTGGTGGCCAGCAGCGGCGCGCCGTGCAGCTCCAGCAGCATCTGCAGGCCCTTGCGGTCGGGCACGCGCAGACCGATGGTCTTGCGCTGCGGATGGCTCACGCGGCGCGGCACTTCCTTGGTGGCGTCCAGGATGAAGGTGTAAGGCCCCGGCGTGGCCAACTTCAGCAGGCGATATTGGCGGTTGTCCACATGCGCGTAATTGGCCAGCTCCGACAGGTCGCGGCACAGCAGGGTGAGGTGGTGCTTGTCGTTGATCTGCCGAATACGACGAATCCGGTCCACGGCGTCCTTGTCGTCCAGGCGGCAGACCAGCGCGTAGCTGGAGTCGGTGGGCACGGCCAGGATGCCGCCGCTCGACAGCAGCGTGGCGGCCTGCTTGAGCAGGCGCGGCTGCGGGTTGTCGGCGTAGATCTCGAAATATTGGGCCATGGAGGGGCGCGCGGCGGTCAGCCGGCGATGGTGCGGGGGGCGCGCAGGATGCGATCGGACAACAGTTCCCACACGGGGGTGAGCTGGCCTGGCAAATCCGGCAGGGCGCCCAGGTCGGTGTGTGATTCGTTCGGGCTGTGGAAGTCGCTGCCGCGCGAGGCGGCCATGCCGAACTCCTGCGCCATGGCGGCGTACACGGGGTATTCGGATGGCGTATGACTGCCGGTCACCACTTCCACGCCCTGGCCGCCGTGCTGCTTGAACTCGGAAAACAAGGCGTATTCCTCATTCGCTGTGAAGCGGTAGCGTGCAGGATGGGCGATCACGGCCATGCCGCCGGCCTCGCGGATCCAGCGCACCGCATTGCCCAGCGTGGCCCAGCGGTGGGGTACGTAGCCGGGGTTGCCCTCGGTGAGAAAGCGCCGGAACACTTCGGAGGTGTCATGGCACACGCCGGTCTCCACGAGGAAGCGGGCAAAGTGCGTGCGCGAGACCAGTTCGGGGTTGCCCGCGTAGCGCAACGCCCCTTCGAATGCGCCGCGGATACCCACGTGCGCGAGTTGCTGCGCCATCTCCTGTGCCCGTTCGCTGCGCCCGCCGCGCGTGGCCGCTAGGCCCTGGGCGAGTTGTGCATTGTCCGGGTCGAACCCCAGTCCCACGATATGCACCGTGGTGTCGGCGAAGGTGACCGAGATCTCGGTGCCCGTGAGGTAGTCCATGCCCAGCGCGTGCGCGGCGGCGGCGGCGCGGTGCTGGCCGCCGATCTCGTCATGATCCGTCAGCGCCCACAGCGCTACACCGTTGGCATGCGCACGGGCCGCCAGCGCTTCGGGGGTGAGGGTGCCGTCGGACACCACGGAGTGGCAGTGGAGGTCGGCATTGAGAAGGATGGACACGATTTCATTTTAGGGGGAGCCCGCAGGGCATGTTGTCGTGGTGGTTGCAACACAGTGACAAACGGGTCGGGCTGCAGGCAGCGACGAATATTTGTAATCAAATGCGCATAAATGCGACAATATGAGCCTCTTTTTGTCCAGGCTGCCGGGTTGTTGCGCCCGTGTGCCTCCTTCCACCGCTATGGCGCCACGACGCCCCTGATTGCGTAGAACATGAACTTCAACCATTTCCCCGTCGCCCGCAAACTGTGGGGCCTCGTCCTGGGGCTGCTGGTCTCCATGCTGCTTTTGCTGGCGGGCCTGTTGGCCTACACCGCCCAGCTCGATGATGAGGCGGCGCGCATCGTGCAGGCCAACGAAGACCGCATCAGCCTGGCCCTGCGCTGGAAAGGGCTGACCATGCTGGCCGTGGACCAGTCCGTGAGCGCGCTGGCCTCGGCCGACGAGACCCTGGCGTCGGGCCTGCAGAAGAAAGCCAAGCAGGGGATCGAGGCCATCAATGCCCTGCAAAAACAGGTGGAGGCCGTGGCCTTCTCTGCGGAGGACAAGGCCCAGATGGAACGCGTGGCCGCCGCCCGCAAGGTGATGCTGGACGCGCTGGCGGAGGCCACCAAGGCCCGGGCCGAAGGCGACTTTGCCCGCACGCAGACCCTGGTGGACAGCAAACTGCTGCCCGCCGTGGAGCGCTACGTGGGCGAACAGGACGCCTATGTCCAACTGCAAGAACGCCAGCGCGACGCCGCCAAGCAAGAGGCCCAGGCCTTGCACCAGCGCGCCATGTGGATGGGCGCGGGCATCGCCGCGGTGGTGGTGGTCTTGGGCCTGGTGTTGGCGAATCTGCTCGTGGGCTCCATCACGCATCCCCTGGAGCGGGCCGTGGGGCTGGCTGACGCGATTGCCGGTGGCGACTTGACGCAAGACGTGCACGATGACCGTCGTGACGAACTGGGCCACCTGCTGCGCTCGCTGTCGGCCATGGGAGCACGTCTGCGCGGCGTGGTGGGCGAAGTGCGCTCGGGCGTGGAATCGGTCTCGGCGGCGTCCAGCCAGATCGCCACGGGCAACCACGACCTGTCTGCGCGAACCGAGCAGACCGCGGCCAACCTCGAAGAGACGGCCGCCAGCATGGAAGAGCTCACCGCCACCGTCACCCAGTCGGCCGACACCGCGCGCCAGGCCAACCAACTCGCCGCCAACGCTGCGCAGGCCGCAGAGCGTGGCGGCGAAGTGGTGGGCCAGGTGGTCACCAGCATGCAGCAGATCACCGAATCCAGCCGCAAGATCGCCGACATCATCGGCGTGATCGATGGCATTGCCTTCCAGACCAACATCCTGGCGCTGAACGCCGCCGTGGAAGCCGCGCGCGCGGGCGAGCAGGGCCGCGGCTTTGCCGTGGTGGCGGGCGAAGTGCGCAGCCTGGCGCAGCGCAGCGCCGAGGCCGCCAAGGAGATCAAGCAGCTCATCACCACCAGCGTGGACAACGTGCAATCGGGCTCGGCCCAGGTGGAGCAGGCCGGCCAGAGCATGCAGGACATCGTGCACAGCGTGCGCCGCGTGAGCGACCTGATCGGCGAGATCACCGCTTCGTCCACCGAGCAGCGCGACGGCATCGGCCAGGTGAACCAGGCCGTGGCGAACCTGGATCAGATGACGCAGCAAAATGCCGCGCTGGTGGAAGAGTCCAGCGCCGCCGCCGCCGCCATGCATGAACAGGCGCAGCGCCTGGCGCAGGTAGTGGCCGTGTTCAATGTGGGCAATGGCGCCGTCGCGGCGCCCCGCAGCCCGGCCCGCGTGGCGCCGCCAGCGGTAGCGCCCGCCCCGGTCAAGACACCGGCCGCAACGCCGGCGCGCGCGACGCTGGCCAAGCCCATGCCGACAAAGGCTGCCGCCAAGGTGTCCACCCCCCAGATCGCGCCGGCCAAGACGCCTGCGGCATCGGATGCGGATGGCGAATGGGAGAGCTTCTAAGCTCTAAAAAATAGCGTCATTGGTACGTCCCGTCCCCAGTCGGGACAAAAAAAGCGCGGCCTGTGCCGCGCCTTTCGCCATCCATACGCCGCTTTGGACGTTACGTGGTCATGGCTTGCTGTCTGCTCCGTACTTGGGAGAGCGTGGCCCATGCAATAGTCCTCCCGGACGGCCGGCATACAGCAGTCGGCCGTTTGCGACCTCGGCGATCTGCACGCTGCGGTCTGACAAGGTTTCCACAATCTGGTCAATGAGCGCAGACACCAGCATGCCCACCAAGCCGCCGCTTGAACGCTTGTTTTCTGCACTCGAGGCTGTTGCCTCCCCGGACCACAGTTGCTCGCCCGTGCGCAGATCCATGAGTCGGGCGGCCAGCGTTACCCGGGTTTCACTGCTCACGATGGAGTACACCGAGCCGTACTGCCGCACGTCCAGGTAGAGCGCCGCATCCGCACCAAAAATTTCCCGCAACTTGGCCACGGGCAATTCCTGTGCGTCTTGGGCCGAAATGATGCCGTTGTTCCTGAAAGTCTCTTCGGTCACGGCCACTGGCAGCACGTAATAGCCGGACTCCGCCAGGGGGAGCGTGGCGCGTGAGAGCACGCCCGCCGGCGCGGTCACTTCGGGCGTCTGGTTCAATGGAGGGAGCACCAGAATGGACTGGGGCTTGGCTTGACGCAATGCCGAATAGTCGTAGGGCTGAGGTGTCGCGCAACCACTCAAAAGCAGGATGACGGCGGCGCCGGCTGCCACGGCAGTGCGAACGCCAATACGGGAAATCATTGGGAGGCCTTTCCGGTGAGTGTGCGCAAAAGGAAGTCCATGAATGACGCCGATTCGGGGAAGGTGGTCTTTTCCGCGGTGAGGGCCGCGACGCTTTTCTCGTCCTGCCCTGCCTTGGCGTACAGCATGCCCATATGGGCGCGATAGCCAGGGGGCAAGGCTTGGCCGCGCTGCTCTATTTTTTGCTGCGCTTCTTCCAGCTTGGCCACTTGCTGTTCAGCATCGGCATTGCCGCTGCTTTTGAGGTATTCGTACACCTGAGGCTGATAGCCGTCCCAGCCGTACAGGGGCTGATGGGATGTGGTGGCGCAGCCCGCCATGACCAACGCAGCTGCGATGGGAAGCGCCAGGCGGGTGGTGGTGTGGCGGCTCATTGTGCGGGCACCCATGCGCCAGATTCGACACCGCTCACGAGCTTGTCCACGGCTTCGCGGATGGCCAGGTCAAGCACTTTGCCGTTCAGGGTGGAGTCATACCCTGCGCGGCTGCCAAAACCTACAACCTCGCGGCTGGACAGGCTGTATTCGCCGGCCCCCTGGGCCGCAAAGACCACTTCACCGGTCTGTACGCGCACCACGTTCAGGCTGACTTTGGCGTAGGCCACCTGTTCCTTGCCGCGCCCCAGCACCCCGAACAGCTGCCGGTCACCGACTTCCTTGCGACCGAACTCGGTGACATCGCCGGTGATGACGAACTGCGCCCCCTTGAGTGTCTGGGCTTGCTTGAGGAGGGCGGCCTCTTGCTGCGTTTCCGACATATTGGTGCGGTCGAGCACGTTAAAGCGTCCGCTTTGCTGCAGGTGCGTCATCAAAATGGTTTGCGCCTGACCGCCGAGACGGTCCACACCATCGGAAAAGATTCCGCGTTGGAAGTTGGACCGGTTGGCGAACTTGCCAATGGAAATGGGGCTGCGCACCCCCTGATACGCGCGCGCGGACGCGGTGGGCTTCGGAGTTTCGAGGGTGCGCGATTGCTCGGTGGTCACGCAGCCGGCAGTCAGGGCGGCGACTGCAATGACGAGGGCGTTGCAACGCCAGAGAGAACCATTCATGGGGAAAACCAATAAGAGTCCAGGAATGGCGCAGGATCATACGGTTGAATGCATACAAAATTCACATTTTGTTGCGTTTAGGTTGCTCCGAGCGTCACATTGCAGGCGACTCCAGTCCCTCCACCAGAAACTGCACCCGCCGCTCGCCCCGCCACTCGTTCACGTCCAGCCGGAAGGCCAGCAACGCCCGTTCGGGCAGCGGGTCGGTGTGGCCGAACCAGATGGCGTCCACCGGCTGACCCTGGTGCAGCAGCTTGATGGACAGATGGTTGCGCGCCTCGCCCACCAGGCGCTGGCTCAGCACCTGCACCTCCTCGCTGAAGGTGGGCGGCGCAAAGCCCTGGCCCCAGACCTCGCGGTGCAGGGTGTCCACCAGCTCGGCGCGGCAGTACTCCGGGGCCAGCGGGCCGTCGGTTTCCAGCCGGCGCGTGAGCGTCGCGGCATCCAGCCATTCCTGTGCGACCTGGGCGAAGGCCTGCTCGAAGAGGTCGAAATGCTCCTCGGCCACGGTGCAGCCGGCCGCCATGGCGTGGCCGCCGAACTTCAGGATCACGCCGGGGTGGCGCTTGGCTACCAGGTCCAGCGCGTCGCGCAGATGAAAGCCGGGGATGGACCGCCCCGAACCCTTCAGCTCATGCTCCTTGCCCGGCGCGCTGCTGGCAGCGAACACGAAGGTGGGGCGGTGCAACTTGTCCTTGAGCCGCGAGGCCACGATGCCCACCACGCCCTCGTGAAAGTCCGGGTCGAACACGCTGATGGCGGGCGGCGGCTCCTCGCCTTCGTCGAACAGGCTCTCGGCCAGCAGCAGGGCCTGCTCGCGCATGCCCCCTTCCAGCTCGCGCCGCTCGCGGTTGATGGCATCCAGTTGCCGGGCCAGGTCGGCGGCGCGCGCCGGGTCGTCGGTCAGCAGGCATTCGATGCCCAGCGTCATGTCGGCCAGGCGCCCCGCGGCATTGATGCGGGGCCCAAGGGCAAAGCCGAAGTCGAAGGTGGTGGCGACGGGGGCCTTGCGCCCGGCCGCGTCGAACAGGGCCTGGATGCCGGGCTGCATCTGGCCGGCGCGGATGCGCTTCAAGCCCTGCGCCACCAGGCGGCGGTTGTTGTTGTCCAGGCGCACCACGTCGGCCACGGTGCCCAGGGCCACCAGCGGCAGCAGCGGCTCCAGCTTGGGTTGCGTGGCCTTGTCGAATACGCCGCGCGCGCGCAGCTCGGCGCGCAGCGCCATCAGTACATAGAACATCACGCCCACGCCGGCGATGGACTTGCTCTCGAAGCCGCAGCCGGGCTGGTTGGGGTTGACGATGGCGTCGGCCGCGGGCAGTTCGGGGCCGGGCAGGTGGTGGTCGGTGATGAGCACCGTCAGCCCCAGCGCCTTGGCGCGCGCCACGCCCTCGATGCTGGCGATGCCGTTGTCCACGGTGATGAGCACGTCGGCGCCGCGCTCGTGCACGCGCTGCGCGATGGAGGCGGTGAGGCCGTAGCCGTCCACCACGCGGTCGGGCACCAAATACTGAACATGGCGTGCGCCCAGCAGGCGCAGGCCGCGCACCCCCACTGCGCACGCAGTGGCGCCGTCGCAGTCGTAGTCGGCCACGATGAGCAGGCGCCGGTCCTGGCTGATGGCGTCGGCCAGCAGCGCCGCGGCCTGCCGCACGCCCATGAGGGTGTCCGGCGGCAGCAGGCGGGCGAGGGCGTCGTCCAGCTCCTCCTTGGCGCGGATGCCGCGCGCCGCGTACAGGCGTGCCAGCAGCGGGTGCACGCCGGCCTGCTCCAGCGCCCAGACCACGCGCGGCGGGATGTCTCTTGCTACTATTTTCATAGCTGCTCGCGCACGCTGGAAAAGCGCTGGGGCTTAAAAAGACTCTGAATGCGCTGGCCCAGGCTGCGCGGCGCCGTATGCCAGGACTGTGCGCCGCGTTCGCCACACAGCGTGAGGCGCGCCGCGCCGCCGCCCGCCACATGCGCGGCCAGGCGCGCCACGGGGCCAGCGTCCAGCGCGGCCCAGGCTTGGCGCCAGGCGTGCCAGTCCTCGCGCAGCGCGGCGTCCAGCAGGGTGGTGGGCATCTCGGGCGCCGGCACGGGGGCGGGCGGCTGGAGCAGTGCGCCTGCGCCGTGCACCCAGAAGGCATTGACCGGCGGCAGGCCCTGGGCCGCGCGCGCGTCGTTGAAGGGGTGGGTGTACAGCAGCATCTGCATCTCGCTGTGCAGGCGGTGCAGCAGGCGCGCGCGGGCGGGGTCGGGCATCCAGGCGCGCACGTCGCGTTGGATCACGCGGTCCAGCGACGCGGTGGGCAGGTTGTCGAACACTGCGCCTTGCGCGACCCAGCGCGTCGGCTGGTCGTAGGTGAGGGTGATGCCGTCCTCGGCAAACCAGGGCGCCACGATGGCGAGCAGCGCGCGCGAGGCGGCCTCGTCCAGCTGCAGCCGCGCCGGGTCGCCCAGCGTGACATGGTCGGCACCGACCTGCCAGTGGCAAGGGGTGATGAAGGCCCAGGCGCTGGTGGCCGCATGGGGAGCGCTGACCTGCTGGTGCTGGTGCCACGCGGCCCAGGGCGTGGTGCCCTCGCTGGTGGCGGGCAGGCCGTGGTGGCGGGCCAGGGCGCGTTCGTGGGGCGGGGCGAAGTCCGTCTCGGCGCCGGCGTCCAGGCCGGTGCTGGACAGGCGGGCCAACAGCCGGTCCAACTGGGGCAGTTCCAGGCCTTCAAGCGCCTGCTGGCATCCCTGGGCCGGGCTGGCGGCCAGCGGGATGAGTAAATGGGGCATGTCCGACATAGGGGTGTATTGTCCCGGATGCACCCGATGACGGTGGGCGCAAAACCCACAGCGTCATGCAAGCGTCACAAGTGCAACAGAGACTGGATCGCTCACTTTTACGGCCAAGGATGCCCATGTCTTCTCACCGTCTTCCCCTGATCATTGCGATGAGTGCCTCCCTGCTGGCGACCGCCTGTGGCGGCGGCGACGACCCCGCACCGCTGCCGACGCTGAGCGGCCAGGCTCCGCTCGTGGTGGGGCACCGCGGCGCCTCGGGCTACCGCCCGGACCACACGCTGGAGAGCTATGCACTGGCCATCCAGATGGGGGCGGATTTCATCGAGCCCGATTTGGTAGCCACCAAGGACGGCCACCTGGTGGCGCGCCATGAACCCAACATCACCAGCACCACCGATGTGGCCAGCCGCCCCGAGTTCGCCAGCCGCAAGACCAAGCGCATGGTCGATGGCGTGGAGGAAGAAGGCTGGTTCGCCACCGACTTCACGCTGGCGGAACTGAAGACCCTGCGCGCCATCCAGCCGCTGGCCGAGCGCGACCAGTCCTATAACGGCAAGTTCCAGATCCCCACGCTGCGCGAGGTGCTGGACCTGGCCAAGACCGAGGGCGGCAAGGTGGGCCGCGTGATCGGCGTCTATCCCGAGACCAAGCACCCCACCTACCATGAAGATGCGGGCCTCAAGCTCGAAGACCGCCTGCTGGCCATCCTGGCCGAGTACGGCTACACCAAGAAGGATTCGCCGGTCATCCTGCAGTCGTTCGAGACGGCCAACCTCAAGTACCTGCGCACCAAGACGCAGGTGCGCCTCATCCAGCTGGTGGATGGCAACGACTACGACTTCAAGACCGGCGCGGTCACCTTCGAGGCGCCATATGACCGCCCCTACGACTGGACACGCGCGGGCCGCAAGGACCTGTTCGCTTCCATGGTCACGCCGGCGGGCCTGGCCGAGATCGCCAAGTACGCCGACGGCGTGGGTCCCTGGAAGCCCTACATCGTGCCGGTCAAGGGCACCTTTGGCGCCGACGGCAAGATGGTCGACGTGAACAAGGATGGCGCGGTCAACTACGCCGACGCTTCCAGCAGCACCCCCACCAGCCTGGTGGCCGACGCACACAAGCTGGGCCTGATGGTCCACACCTGGACCATGCGCAACGAAAACCGCCGCCTGGCCTTCGACTACAAAGGCGACCCCCAGGCCGAGTACCTGCAGTTCTACCGCCTGGGCGTGGATGGTGTGTTCTCCGACTTTGCCGACACCGCGGTGGCTGCGCGCAAGGCCTATCTGACGGAAACGGGCCGCTGAGCCGCGGGCCGGCGCCGCGCAGGGCAGGCGGCCTTGGCGCGTCAGCCCCTGCGGCACCCGGCTTGCGCTGAGGCCGCCGCGCGTTGCTGCCCTGGGCCCGCGCCGCGGGCCCGGGTCGATGACACAATCGCGCTTCCATGCAAATTCCCTACGAACTGGCCCTGGGCTGGCGCTACACCCGGGCAGGCCGGGCCACGCGGCGCAACGGCTTCATCTCCTTCATCTCGGGCGTGTCCATGCTGGGCATATCGCTGGGGGTGGCGGCACTCATCATCGTTCTGTCCGTGATGAACGGCTTTCAGAAGGAGGTGCGCGACCGCATGCTCAGCGTGGTCTCGCACATCGAGATCTTCGCGCCGGGCGGTGCAGCGCTGCCCGACATGCCGCGCACGCTGGCCGAGGCGCGGGCCAATCCGAACGTGGTGGGCGCCGCGCCCTTCGTCGCCGCCCAGGCGCTGCTGGCGCGTGGCGAGGACATGAAGGGCGCGCTGGTGCGCGGCATCGACCCCGCGCACGAGGCCGAGGTGACCGACCTGGCCGCCGAGAATCTGGAGGGCCTGAAGGCCCTGGTGCCGGGCGAGTTCCGCGTGATCCTGGGCAGCGAACTGGCGCGCCAGCTGGGCGTGCGCGCGGGTGATGCGGTCACGCTGATCGCACCGGCCGGCCAGGTCACGCCTGCGGGCGTGGTGCCGCGCCTCAAGCAGATGACGGTGGCGGGCACCTTCAATTCGGGCCACTATGAATACGACTCTGCGCTGGTGATGCTGCACCACGAGGATGCCGAGCGCATCTTCCGCCTGGAAGGGCCGACCGGCGTGCGCCTGAAGCTCAAGAACCTGCACGACGCACCCGAAGTCACGCAGCAGCTGGCGCACAGCCTCTCGGGCAACCTGTTGATCCGCGACTGGACGCAGCAGAACCGCACCTGGTTCGCGGCCGTGCAGCTGGAAAAGCGCATGATGTTCATCATCCTCACGCTGATCGTTGCGGTGGCGGCATTCAACCTGGTGTCCACGCTGGTGATGACCGTGACCGACAAGCGCGCGGACATCGCCATCCTGCGCACGCTGGGCGCCAGCCCCGCCAGCATCATGGGCGTGTTCATGGTGCAGGGCGCCATGGTGGGCGTGATCGGCACGCTGGCCGGCCTGCTGCTGGGCTTGGGCGTGGCCTTCAACATCGACGTGATCGTGCCCGCCATCGAGCGGGCGCTGAACGCCAGCTTCCTGCCCAAGGACATCTACCTCATCAGCAAGATGCCCAGCGACCCGCAAAGCAGCGACATCGTGCCCATTGCCGTCATTTCCCTGATCCTGGCCTTCGTGGCCACCCTGTACCCGAGCTGGCGCGCCAGCCGCGTGAACCCCGCGGAGGCGCTGCGCTATGAGTAATGGGCAAGTGGTGCTGCAGGCGCAAGGCCTGACCAAGCGCTTTACCGAGGGCCGGCTGGACGTCACCGTGCTCAAGGGCGTGGATCTGGCAGTGCACGCCGGCGAGACGCTGGCCATCGTGGGGGCGTCGGGCTCGGGCAAGAGCACGCTGCTGCATCTGCTGGGGGGGCTGGACGCGCCCAGCGCCGGCACCGTCACGCTCCAGGGGCAGGCGCTGCAGGCGCTATCGCCCGCGCAGCAGGGGCGCCTGCGCAATGCGCACCTGGGCTTCATCTACCAGTTCCACCACCTGTTGCCCGAGTTCAGCGCCCAGGACAACGTGGCCATGCCGCTGCGCATCCGCCGCGAGCCGTACGCGCAGTGCATCGAGCGGGCGGTGCGCATGCTCCAGGCCGTGGGCCTGGGCGAGCGTGTGCACCATCGCCCGGCGGAACTGTCGGGTGGCGAGCGCCAGCGCGTGGCCATTGCCCGGGCGCTGGTCACGCAGCCGGCCTGCGTGCTGGCCGACGAGCCCACCGGCAACCTGGACCGCGCGACCGCCGACGCCGTGTTCGCCCTCATGCTGCAGCTTGCGCGCGAGCAGGGCACCGCCTTCGTGATGGTCACGCACGATGAATCGCTGGCCGCGCGGTGCGACCGCGTCGTGCGCTTGGTCTCCGGGGTTTTGAGCTAAAACGGCCTCCAGCGCTTGTTGGACAAGCGCTGACAGCTATCTTTTCAGTAGTAAATCAGGCCGTCGCGGCGGGCGCCTGCGCGGGTGCGCACTCGTCGAACGCGGCCACGGCATTGGCTGCGTACATCAGCGCGGGGCCGCCGCCCATGTACACCGCAATGCCCAGCACCTCGTGCACCTCGGCGCGCGTGGCGCCCAGGCGTGCCAGCGCTTGGGTGTGAAAGCCGATGCAGCCATCGCAGCGCGCGGCCACGCCAATGCCCAGCGCGATCAGCTCCTTGGTCTTGGCGTCGATGGCGCCGCCCGCGAGAGCCGCCTTGCCCAGCGCGTTGAAACCTTGCATCACCTGCGGAACGCTGTTGCGCAGCTCGCTGACGTTGCTAGAGATTTCGCGCGTGAGGGCCTTGTAGTCGGTGGACGAGGTCATGGTGGAACTCCTGGTGGTGAAAGGGATGCGCCAGCTCGGCGCTGTTGACACATTTATTAGTATCTACTAAATTAGCATACGTTAATTTAGATATTTATCAACAAGGAGCGCAGGTGGCCACTACCGCCGACCTGGAATTCATGCAGCAGGGCGCCGCGCGCGCTGCCGCGCTGCTGCGCGCGGTGGGCAACGAGCACCGGTTGCTCGTGCTGTGCCTGCTGATCGAGCAGGGCGAGGCCTCCGTGGGCACGCTGCTGGAGCAGGTGCGCCTGAGCCAGTCCGCGCTGTCGCAGCACCTGGCGCGCATGCGCGATGAGGGGCTGGTGACCTTCCGCCGCGACGCGCAGACTCTGTACTACCGCATTGCCGACCCGGCGGCGGAAAAGCTCGTGGCTGCGCTCAAGGACATCTTCTGCCCCTGAGCGGCCGCGTCGCTGCGCAGAGGTACCGTTTTTTCGTCAACTAGGAGAAGTGTCATGAAACACAACGTTGGGGGTTGGGACCGCGGGCTGCGCATCGCGGTGGGTCTGGTGCTCATCGGCCTGGCGGCCACGGGCACCGTGGGCTGGTGGGGCTGGCTGGGCGTGGTGCCACTGCTGACCGGCCTGGCGGGCACCTGCCCTGCGTACTCGCTGCTGGGCATGAACACCTGCCCGCTGAGCAAGAAGGGCTGATGGGGCTCAGCAGCTCCGGCGGCGCCGATGCGCCGCCGACCGATCCGCAGGACATTGGCGCTGCAACGCACTGAGACACTGCGGACCGGCGCTGGGGGCGTGCGGTGGCATGATCCGGCGCATGGACGTCTGGATCGACACCCATTGCCACCTGGATGAATTTGCAGATCACGGCGGCGCAGCGCTCGCAGATGCCGAGCGTGCACGCGCCGCGCAGGCCGGCGTGGCCCACTGCGTGCTGCCCGCGGTGGAACTCGCCAATCTGCAGGCCGTGCGGGACCTGGCGCACCGCCACGGCGACAGCTATGCGCTGGGCATCCATCCCCTGTTCACTCCCGTCGCCGGCGACGAAGACTTGCCCGCCCTGGCGCGCGCGCTGGAGCAGTACCAGGATGACCCGCGCCTGGTGGCCGTCGGCGAAATCGGGTTGGACCTCTTCGTGCCCCATCTGGACAGGGGGCGCCAGCAGCACTTTTACCGGGCGCAGCTGCAGTTGGCGCGCCGGTTCGACCTGCCCGTGATCCTGCATGTGCGCCGCTCGGCGGACCAGTTGCTCAAGGCGCTGCGCGAGCTGCCGGTGCGCGGCGGCATCGCCCATGCCTTCAATGGCAGCCTGCAGCAGGCGCAGGCCTTCATCGATCTGGGCTTCAAGCTGGGCTTTGGCGGCGCGGTCACCTTCGACCGTGCGCTGCAGTTGCGCCGCCTGGCCACCGAACTGCCGCTGGACGCGCTGGTGGTGGAGACCGATGCGCCCGACATTCCGCCGCACTGGCTCTACGTGACCGCGGCCGAGCGCGCCGCTGGCCGCCCGCCCGCACGCAACACGCCTGCACAGTTACCGCGCATCGGTGCGGTGGTGGCGCAGCTGCGCGGCATCTCCAGCACAGAACTGGCCCATGCCACGCGCGCCAACGCTTGCGCAGCGTTGCCACGGCTGGCTGAACTGTTGGCACAGGTTTGAGTGCTTTTGGGCTCAAAGGCTTATGCAGCAAGCGCTAGCAGCTATACAAACAATAGTAATGGAGGGCCGGTGGCTGCGCAGAAAAAAACGGTAGTGCTGTCTGCCGGTCGTCTGGTCGGCCTGCCGCCCGTGGTGGGCTCCGGCACGCGGGTGCTGGTGCTGGGCAGCTTCCCCGGTGTGGCGTCGCTCGCCGCGCAGCAGTATTACGGCCATCCGCAGAACCACTTCTGGCGCATCCTGGCGGCGCTGTGGCCGCAGCATCCGCTGCCGGGCCGCGACCAGTACGCCGCGCGCTGCGACTGGCTGCTGGCCCGCGGCCTGGGCCTGTGGGACGTGTATGCCGCCTGCGAGCGCGAGGGCAGCCTGGATACCAGCATCCGCAACGCGCAGGTCAACGACTTCGCCGGCCTGCATGCCCGCGCGCCGGGGCTGGCCGCCATCGCCCACAATGGCGGGGAAAGCTTCCGCCACGCCAAGGCCGTGCGCGCCAGCCTGGGGCTGAAGGCAGATGCGCCGATGCCATCGCTGCGCCTGCCATCCACCAGCCCGGCCAACGCGTCGTGGAGCTTCGAGAAAAAACTGCACGCCTGGGGCGAGGCCCTGGCGACTTTTGGATTGGTATAACGATTTGACCCGCAAGAAAACCGCCGCCACCGAACTGCCCGAGGTGAGCGTCTCCGATGATGGCGAAGTGCGCCATCTGCACCTGGGCACGCCGTGGATCCAGGGCTCCATGCGCATCGCGCAGCCGTTCGAGATCGAACTGGAATACGTGCAACGCATGATGGCCTGGCTGCTGTTCGTGGAGCCCGCCAGCGTGGCCAAGCGCCACGCGATGCAACTGGGCCTGGGGGCCGGCGCCATCACCAAGTTCTGCCGCAAGAAGCTGCGCATGTGCTGCACCGTGGTCGAGCTGAACCCGCGCGTGGAGGCCGTCTGCCGCGCCTGGTTCAAGCTGCCACCCGACGGCCCCATGCAGCGTGTGGTGCTGGCCGACGCGGCCCAGGAAATCAAGAAACCCGAATGGCACGGCACGGTGGACGCGCTGGCGGTGGACCTGTACGACCATGAGGCCGCCGCGCCGGTGCTGGACAGCGCGGAGTTCTATGCCGACTGCCGCGCGCTGTTGACGCTGGACGGCTGCCTCACGGTGAACCTGTTCGGCCGCGCCTCCAGCTACGAGCGCAGCCTGGACAAGCTCGCCGAGGCCTTTGGCGCCGACGCGCTCTGGGCCTTCAAGCCCACGCGCGAGGGCAATACCGTGGTGCTGGCCCAGCGCACGCCCACGCGGCCCAAACGTGCCGAACTGCTGGCCCGCGCCGAAAGCGTGCAGGCCCGCTGGGACCTGCCGGCCACCAAGTGGCTGCGCGTATTCAAACCGGTCGCCTGACCTCTGCCGCCACTCGCACCATGACTGCCGAAGCATTGCCCGCATCCCCCCCCACGGCCGCCGGCGGGCCCACCGGCCCGTTGCAGTGGCGGCTCATCGTCGATTGGCTGCGTGCCGATGGCGTGATCACCGCCGAGCAGGCGCAACGCACCATCGCACGCTGCTCGCAGGCCGAAAGCAGCCAGCACCCGCTGGTGCGGCTGGGCAACGTGGCCATGCTGCGCGCGAGCGACGGCAAGCCGCTGGACGTGGACATCCTCACCGAATACGTGGCCCAGCGCTGTGGCCTGGCGTTTCTGCGCATCGACCCGCTGAAGGTGGACGTGGGCCGTGTGGCCGACGCCATGAGCGCCAGCTACGCCGAGCGCCACAAGGTGCTGCCGGTGCAGGTGACCTCCAAGGAGGTGGTGGTGGCCACGGCCGAGCCCTTCCTGCATGACTGGGTGGCCGAGGTGGAGCGCCAGTCCCGGCGCACGGTACGGCGCGTGCTGGCCAACCCCCAGCACATCACGCGCTACACGGCGGAGTTCTATGCGCTGGCCAAGTCGGTGCGCGAGGCGCAGAAGGCCGGAGGCGGCGCCGCGGGCAGCAGCTTCGAGCAGCTCGTGGAGCTGGGCAAGACCAACAAGCAGCTGGACGCCAACGACCAGGGGGTGGTGCGCGTGGTGGACTGGCTGTGGCAATACGCCTTCGACCAGCGCGCGAGCGACATCCACCTGGAGCCGCGCCGCGAGCAGGGCGTGATCCGCTTTCGCATCGACGGCGTGCTGCATGCCGTCTACCAGATGCCCATGGGCGTGCTCAATGCCATGGTGGCGCGCGTGAAGCTGCTGGGCCGCATGGACGTGGTGGAAAAGCGCCGCCCGCAGGACGGCCGCATCAAGACGCGCAACCCGCGTGGCGACGAGGTGGAAATGCGCCTGTCCACGCTGCCCACCGCTTTCGGCGAGAAGATGGTGATGCGCATCTTCGACCCCGACAACGCCGTGAAGGATCTGGACGCGCTGGGTTTCACCGCGCACGATGCGCAGCGCTGGGAGCAACTCGTCAAGCGCCCGCACGGCATCATCCTGGTGACCGGGCCCACGGGTTCGGGCAAGACCACCACGCTGTACTCCACCCTGAAGCGCGTGGCCACCGAGGAGGTGAACGTGAGCACGGTGGAGGACCCGATCGAGATGATCGAGCCCAGCTTCAACCAGACGCAGGTGCAGCCGCAGCTGGACTTCACCTTCGCCGAAGGGCTGCGTGCCCTCATGCGCCAGGACCCGGACGTGATCATGGTGGGCGAGATCCGTGACCTGGCCACCGCCGACATGGCCGTGCAGGCCGCGCTCACGGGCCACCTGGTGTTCTCCACCCTGCACACCAACGACGCGCCCAGCGCCGTCACGCGCCTCATGGAGCTGGGCGTGCCGCCGTACCTCATCAACGCGACGCTGCTGGGGGTGCTGGCGCAGCGCCTGGTGCGCACGCTGTGCCGGCACTGCCGGCAGGTGGACGAGGCGGCCGACCCCGAGGCGCTGGCCGACATGATCCGCCCCTGGAAGATCAACGGGGGCTATCGCGCCTACAAGCCCGTGGGGTGCGTGGAGTGCCGCATGACGGGCTTTCGCGGCCGCATGGGGCTTTATGAACTGCTCACCGTGAGCGAGGCGCTCAAGACCCAGGTGAACCAATCGCCCTCCATCGACGCGCTGCGCCGCCAGGCCGTGCAGGACGGCATGCGCCCGCTGCGCCTGGCGGGCGCGCTGCGCGCGGCCGAAGGCGTGACCACGTTCGAGGAAGTCATCGCCGCCACCCCGCCGCTCGAGTAGCACCCACACCTCTGCCATCGCGGCGCAGCAGATGCGCCTTTCCGCCGCATGCATCAGGCGCGCCCATCCTTCACAACGCGGTGGAAGGCGGTATGTCCGCGCTCCTGCGGCGCAGGCCCGGCCTGACCAGGGCCCTCGCGCCACCTTCGACGCCGCGCAGTGGTCGGTGCCGTGCTGAGGGCAGTTCCGGGGGTGTGGCCTCTAGGGAAAACTTGTATCTACCGGTAGGTGGAATCCACATCGAGAAACGCTGCCCGACACTCCACAATCGCCCGTCGCGTTCCTTTTGGGAGACATTCGTGAAAATCAAGAGTCAGAAAGATTTCTTTTCCGGCCTCATGTTCCTCGTCGTCGGCGGTGGTTTTGCCTGGGGCGCCACCACCTACAGCGTAGGAACCGGCGCCCGCATGGGCCCGGGCTACTTCCCCCTGCTGCTGGGCATTCTGCTGGGCATCATCGGCGCCGTCATCATGTTCAAGGCCACCGTGGTCGAGACGGTGGACGGCGACAAGATCGGCAAGTGGGCGTGGAAGCAGATCTTCTTCATCATTTCCGCCAACCTGTTGTTCGGCGTGCTGCTGGCGGGCCTGCCCAGCTTCGGCGTGCCGGCCATGGGCCTGATCGTTGCCATCTACGGCCTGACTTTCGTGGCCAGCCTGGCGGGCAACCAGTTCCACTTCAAGGAAGTGTTCATCCTGGCCACCATTCTGGCCGTGGGCAGCTACGTGGCATTCATCTGGGGGCTGGCTCTGCAGTTCCCCGTCTGGCCTAGCTTCATCGTGGGTTGATTCGGAGATCTAGACCATGGAATTGTTTGAACACCTCTCGATGGGTTTTGGCGTCGCGTTTACGTTCCAGAACCTGATCTACTGCTTTATCGGCTGTCTGCTGGGCACGCTGATCGGCGTGCTGCCCGGCGTGGGCCCCGTGGCCACCATCGCCATGCTGCTGCCCGCCACCTATGCGCTGCCGCCCGTGGCCGCGCTGATCATGCTCGCTGGCATCTATTACGGCGCGCAGTACGGCGGCTCCACCACCGCCATCCTGGTGAACCTGCCGGGCGAGTCGTCCTCCGTGGTGACCGTGATCGACGGCTACCAGATGGCGCGCGCGGGCCGTGCAGGCCCGGCACTGGCGGCTGCCGGCATTGGCTCGTTCTTCGCGGGCTGCGTGGGTACGTTGATCCTGGCGGCCTTTGCGCCCCCGCTGACGGAAGTGGCCTTCAAGTTCGGCCCCGCCGAGTACTTCTCGCTGATGGTGCTGGGCCTGATCGGTGCCGTGGTGCTGGCTTCGGGCTCGCTGCTCAAGGCCGTCGCCATGATCGTGCTGGGCCTGTTGATGGGCCTGGTGGGCACGGACGTGAACTCCGGCGTGGCCCGCTACAGCTTTGACATCCCCGAGCTGACCGACGGCATCAGTTTCACCGTGATCGCCATGGGCGTGTTCGGCTACGGCGAAATCATCGCCAACCTGTCCAAGCCCGACGACGAGCGCGAAGTGTTTGCCGCCAAGGTGCACGGCCTGTTCCCCACGGCACAGGACTTCAAGCGCATGCTCCCCGCCATGCTGCGCGGCACGGCCCTGGGGTCGTCCCTGGGCATCCTGCCCGGCGGCGGCGCGCTGCTGTCGGCCTTCGCGGCCTACACGATCGAGAAGAAGACCAAGCTCCATCCCGGTGAGGTTCCGTTCGGCAAGGGCAACATCCGCGGCGTGGCGGCTCCCGAGTCGGCCAACAACGCGGGTTCGCAGACCTCCTTCATCCCGCTGCTGACGCTGGGCATTCCGCCCAACGCCGTGATGGCGCTGATGGTGGGTGCCATGACCATCCACAACATCCAGCCCGGCCCGCAGGTGATGACCAGCAACCCCGAGCTGTTCTGGGGCCTGATCGCCTCGATGTGGATCGGCAACGCCATGCTGGTGATCCTGAACCTGCCGCTGATCGGCGTGTGGATCAAGCTGCTCTCCGTGCCTTATCGCTGGCTGTTCCCGTCCATCGTGCTGTTCTGCGCGGTGGGGGTGTACTCCACCAACAACAACACATTCGACGTGTGGATGGTGGGCGGATTCGGTTTCATCGGCTACCTGTTCTACAAGCTGGGGGTGGAACCCGCTCCCTTGCTGCTGGGCTTCATCCTGGGCCCGATGATGGAAGAAAACCTGCGCCGTGCGCTGCTGCTGTCGCGTGGCGACTGGAGCGTGTTCGTCACGCGCCCCATCTCTGCCGGCCTGCTGGCGGCCGCGGCCCTGCTGCTGGTCATCGTGCTGCTGCCCGCGGTGAGCAAGAAGCGCGAGGAAGCGTTCGTCGAGGACTGACGCAGATGGCCGCCCTGGCATGTGCCAGGGCACCCCTTGCAAGGCGCCCCTTTCCGGGGCGCTTTTTTTATGCGTGGCGGCAACGGGGTAGTGGCGCAGATGCTCCTGAAAGGGGCGCTGGTGGCGCTTGGGCGACAAGCGTTGGAAGGGTGAGGGATGCTTTGGTGGGGGGCGCGTTCCGGCCTGCCTCCAACGTAGCTGCCGGCTACGCAGCCGCGTGTCGCGCCGACAACCGCCGCGCGGTGCCCGCCCGCTGCGATGCCGCGGTCGCCGGTCTTCCTGGCGGGCGGTGCGGTGTATCTCGTCTACAGTGGCGGGCTGGTGCGGCGACGCATCGGGTGAACGCGCTGAAGGAGCAGGTACTGGGCGCCAGCGCCGGCTGCCTGGGCGGCACCCGACGGCGCTGCAGCCGCTGCTCAGGCGCGCCGAAGAGAATCGCCTTCCAGCATGCGGGCCCTGGCATGGCGGCACACAGGCATGATCGGTGCAACACCCGTCATGGCCGCGCGCGTCTGACGGTTCGGTTGATGGTCATTCCCTGGGACGGAGGACGGGTTTTCGTGCCCCGCGCGGTGTTCGACGCGGGCGGTGGTCCTGATGCGGGTGTGGGCAGTGTCCACTATGATCGTTTCAAATTGTTTTGCAGGAACCGCCTCCGGCGGCGATGGAGCACGGTATGGATCTGGGTATCGCGGGTAAATGGGCGCTGGTCTGCGGGGCCAGCAAGGGGTTGGGCCGCGGCTGCGCCGAGGCGCTGGTGCGCGAGGGCGTGAACGTGGTGATCAACGCCCGCAATGCCGGTGAATTGCAGCGCACTGCTTCTGATTTGATAGCTATTGGCGCAGATGCATCGGGCGTTAGAGGCCAAAATGGCAGCCAACCCACGGTGCTGGCTGCGGCGGCCGACATCACCACCCCAGAGGGGCGCGCAGCCGTTTTTTCCATAGCCGGCGGGCCAGGCCGGGACTTCGACATCGTGGTCACCAACGCCGGCGGCCCCCCGCCCGGCGATTTCCGCGAGTGGGACCGCGATGCCTGGATGCGCGCGGTGGATGCCAACATGCTCACGCCCATCGAACTGATCCGCGCCACGGTGGACGGCATGGCGCAGCGGGGCTTTGGCCGCATCGTCAACATCACCTCCAGCGCAGTGAAGGCCCCCATCGACATCCTGGGCCTGTCCAATGGCGCGCGCAGCGGCTTGACCGGCTTTGTGGCCGGCGCGGCGCGCAGCGCCATTGCCGCGCAGGGCGTCACCATCAACAACCTGCTGCCGGGCAAGTTCGATACCGACCGGCTCGCGGGCACCCTCCAGGCCGCGGCCGGCAAGACCGGCAAGAGCCTCGATGAAGTGCGCCGCGCCCAGCAAGGCGCCATCCCGGCGCGCCGTTTCGGTACGCCGCAGGAATTCGGCGCCATCTGCGCCTTCCTGTGCAGCGTGCACGCGGGCTATATGACGGGGCAGAACGTATTGGCCGACGGCGGTGCCTATCCCGGCACCTTCTGAGGGACGCGCCAGACCACAACGGGCGAGAACGCGCCGACCGACCGCCATGCCCTACGCCGCGATGGGGGCGGGTGGCTGCGGGGCTCAGGTGCCGAAAGGGTGTTGCATGCAACTGCTGGGACGACCGATGCGCTGCCCCGCACTGCGCGGGCGGCTGGCCCTGTGGGGCGCGGCGCTGCTGTGCGCGGCCGCGCACGCCGGCGCGCCGGACACGCCAGCGGCCGATGCCCCGCAGTTGCGCCTGCGCGTGGTGGGAGGGCTGGCAGGCGTCACGCAGTACACGCAACTGGAGGCGCCCTTCTGGACGCGCGATCTGCCGCGCCTGAGCGAGGGCCGCTACCGCGCCGACATCGTGCCCTTCGACCGTGCCGGCGTTCCGGGCATGGAGATGCTGCGCCTCTTGCAACTGGGCGTGGTGCCCTTCGGCACGGTGCTGATGAGCTCCCTGTCGGCACAGTACCCCCAGTACACCGCCGTGGACCTGCCGGGGCTGAATCCGGACTTGGCGACGCTGCGCGCTTCGCTCGCGGCCTTCCGTCCGTACCTGGAGAAAGCCCTGCGCGAGGAGCATGGCGTGGAGCTGCTGGCGGTTTACGTTTACCCGGCGCAGGTGCTGTTCTGCAAGGACCCGCTGCTGGGCCTGGATGACCTGCGCGGACGGCATGTGCGGGTGTCCTCGGCCGCGCAGGGCGATTTTTTTGCGGCGCTGGGCGCCAAGCCCCAGCGCGTGCCGTTCGCACAGGTGGTCAAGAGCATGGAGACGGGCGCCAGCGAATGCGCCGTCACCGCCAGCATGTCGGGCAACATCCTCGGTCTGCACGCACATGCGGCCTATCTCTATCCCATGCCCATCAGCTGGGGCATGGCGGTGTTTGCGGCCAATCGCGCGGCCTGGCAGGCGCTGCCCGCCGATCTGCGCCAGCTGCTGCAGGCCGAGCTGCCCAAGCTGGAGACGGCCGTGTGGCTCAGTGCCCAGGGCGAGACCGAGCAGGGCCTGGCCTGCAATGTCGGGAGCCCCAGCTGCACCACGGGGCGCCAGGGCGCCATGGCGCTGGTGCCGGTGCGCGCGCAGGACGAGGCGCGGCGCGAGACCATCTTCAACACCGTGGTGCTGCCGCGCTGGGTCCGGCGCTGCGGCGCCCGCTGCCGCGATATCTGGGATCGCACCATCGGCCCTGCGCGCCGCATGAGCGCGCCGGTGCAGCCATGAAGCCCATGCCCGGCAGGCGCCTGCACCTGATCACCTGGGGGGTGGTGGCTGCGCTGCTCGCGGGGCTGGCGGTGGCGGTGGCCGTGCTGCTGTGGCATACGCGCGCGGACGCGCTGGACGTTGCCGAGGCGCGCGTCACCCGTTTTGCCGCGGGGGCGGAGGCGGGCATGAACCGCACGCTGCTCTCTTTCGACGTGCTGTTGGCGCATACGGAAGAGCTGCTGGCCCTGCGCGCACGCGACCGTGCGGGCCTTGACGTGGCGGCGGCCGACACGCTGCTGCGCGGCGTGGCGCGGCAGAACCTCCTGCTGCGCTACGTGGCGCTGCTCGATGCGCGGGGCGCCGTGCTGGCATCTTCGGCGTCCACCGGCGAACTGGACGGCGTGGAGCTGCCCGAGGGCTTCCTGGCGGCCGCCCTCGCGCCCGCGGTGGCCACGCTGTCCGTCAGCCAACCCGTGGTGAGTCCTACCAGTTCCGAGCGGGTGCTGTACATGGCGCGCCAGTTGCGCATGGGCGACGGCACGCCGCTGCTGGTCGTCGCGCAGGTGCCGACGGAAGCACTGGTGGCGGTGCTGATGCAGGGGCTGGAGGTTCCCGACATGGAAGTGACGCTGGAGCGCACGCAAGGCGTGCTGCTGCTGGGCGTGGAGGCGCCACAGGGGACCGTGGAGCGGCAGGAGCGCGCAGCGCCGGTCCTGCAGGAAGGCAGCGCGGACGATGGCGTGCACGCATGGCAGGCCAGCGCGCGGCTGTCGGGCAAACCGGCCATGGTGGTGGCGCGTCCGCTCATCTACCCCGATCTGTGGGCCACCGTCAGCCTGCCGCGCGACGCGGCGCTGGCGGGCTGGCGGCAGGAGGCGCTGACGGTGCTGTTCGGCGCGCTGCTGTTTGCGGCCACGGTGGTGGCCGCGGGAAGCGTGGTCGCCCTGTACCTGCGGCGCATGCACAGTGCGCGGCGGGTGGTGGCGCGCTCCAAGGCCACGCTGGACCAGGCGCTCGAAGCCATGGTGAGCGGCTTCGTGTTGCTGGACGCACAGCGCTGCGTGGTGCAGTGGAACCTGCGCTTCGAGGAGATGTTCCCCTGGCTCGTCAGCACCATCGGGGAGGGCGTGCCGTTTCGCCGCGTGCTGGAGACGACTGTGCACTACCACCTGCCCGGCGCGAGCGCGGAGGAAAAGCGCGCGTGGGTGGAGGAGCGCCTGCAGCAGCAGTGCACGCCGCGAGGCGGGGTGGAGCAGCTTTTGCCCAACGGCCATTACGTGCAGATCACCGAGCGCGCCACGGCCGATGGCGGCGTGGTCATCATCTACCACGACGTGACCGACCTGCGGCTGGCCACGGCCGAGGTGGAGCACCTGGCGTTCTACGACCAGCTCACCGGCCTGCCCAACCGGCGCCTGCTGCTGGATCAGCTGGGCGACGCCAGCGCATCGGCGGTGCGTACGGGCACGCATGGCGCGGTGCTGTTCATCGACCTGGACCACTTCAAGACCCTCAACGACACCCTGGGCCACGAGATCGGGGACTACCTGTTGCAGCAGGTCGCCCGCCGCCTGGAAAGCGGCGTGCGCGTGGGCGACATCGTGGCGCGCCTGGGCGGGGACGAATTCGTGGTGCTGCTGGCCGGCCTGGCGACCGAGGCGGAACGCGCCCGCGAGCAGGTGCGCGCCGTGGCCGAGAAGGTCGTGCAACTGCTGGCGCAGCCCTATCCGATCGCGGGACAGAGCTACCACGGCAGCTGCAGCGTGGGCGCCGCGCTGTTCGGCAGCGTACTGCAGACTGCGGCCGAAGTACTCAAGCAGGCGGACATCGCCATGTACCAGGTCAAGGCGCAGCGCGGCAACGCGGTGTGCTTCTTCGACCCTCGCATGCAGGTGGCGCTGAGCGCGCGTGCGCGGCTGGAGTCGGACCTGCAGGCTGCGCTGCGCGAAGGGCAGTTCCTGCTGCACCTGCAGCCCCAGTTCACGCGCGACGGCGCCGTGGTGGGGGTTGAGGCGCTGCTGCGCTGGCAGCACCCGGAGCGCGGCCTGGTGCTGCCGGCGGATTTCATCGGCGTGGCGGAGGACAGCGAGCTCATCGTACCCCTGGGCCGCTGGGTGCTGGCCAGCGCCTGCGAGCTGCTGGCGCGCTGGCAGGCATCGCCGCGGCTGCGCGAGCTGTCGCTGAGCGTGAATGTGAGCGCGCGCCAGTTCCGCAGCCCCGACTGCGTGGAGCAGCTGGCGCAGCTCCTGCAGCACAGCGGCGCACCGGCCCACCGGCTGGAGCTGGAGCTCACCGAATCCCTGGTGCTGGAGGACGTGGAGGACTCCATCGCCAAGATGCACCAGTTGCGCACCAAGGGCGTGCGCTTCGCCGTGGACGACTTCGGCACGGGCTACTCTTCACTGGCCTACCTCACGCGGCTGCCATTGCATCGGCTGAAGATCGACCGCACTTTCGTGCACCACCTGGGCGAGAGTCGCAGCGACGATGTGGTGGTGCAGACCATCCTGGGCATGGCGCGCAACCTGGAGCTGGAAGTGGTGGTCGAGGGGGTAGAGACAGAGGAGCAGCGCAGCTTTCTCGCGCTGCATGGCTGCGACGTGTACCAGGGCTACCTGCTGGCGCACCCCATGCCGGTGGAGGTGCTGCAGGCCCGCTTCGGCGACGCGCCGCAGGCGCAGCCCGCAGCAGCGCACTGACGCCTGTGCGCGGCCCTAGCCGATCAGGCCCTGCGCGACGACACCACGATGCCGCCGACGATCAGTGCGAACGCCAGGGCGTGGTACAGGTGCGGCGCTTCGCCGAGGAAGACCGTGGACAGCACTGCCGCGAACAGCGGTGTGAGGTTGATGAAGAATCCCCCCACCACCGGCCCCGCGCGTTGCGCCGCCACGCCCCAGAAGCGATAGGCCAGGATGGCCGGGCCCACGGCGATGAAGGCCAGGCCAGCAGCCAGCGGCCAGCCCCAGGTGATCTGCGTGGCGCCCAGTGACCATTCCACGCCCGCAAAGGCGCCCGACCAGCCCAGTCCGAAGATCATCTGCGCCATGAGGAAGGCCGCCCAGTCGCCGCGCAGTTCGCGCGGCTCGCTGGTGCGCACCAGCAGCCAGCTGTAGAACGACCAGGAGATGGTGGCCGCCACCATGTACAGGTCGCCCGGCACCAGGCGCAGTGCCAGCAACTGCTCCCAGCTGCCGCGGCTGAGCACCAGCACCACGCCGGCCACTGACAGCAGCACTCCCGCTATTTGCCTGCGCGAGGCCGGCACGCCGAAGCACAGCGCGCCGATGATGAGCATCCATACCGGCATGCCCGAGCCCACCAGCGTCACGTTCAGCGGCGTGGAGGTCTGCAGTGCCAGGTACTGCAGCGCGTTGTAGCTGCCGATGCCCAGCAGGCCCAGCAGCGCATAGCGGCGCCAGTGCGGCCACAGCGGGCTGCCGGGGCGCAGCACCTGCCAGGCCAGCGGCAGCAGCAACGCAAACGCCAGCAGCCAGCGCACGAAGTTCAGGGTGATGGGCGGGATCAGCGTGTTCAGCGCGCGGCCAACCACGGCATTGCCGGCCCATAGCAGCGGCGCGGCCACGAGCATCGCAATCGTGCCCGGTGAGAGTCGTTGGGTCATAGGGGCAGCAACTGTAAGCGAAAGACGTGACAGTCGGCGTCCTCCCGTGTGTGTCCCGCGCACGGCAAGGGCTGGCAAATCATGGCAGCATCTGCGGCGTTCGCTTGCAATCATTCCAGGAGACCCATTCCCATGACCCTCGCCGTTCAGATCCGCCAGCACGGTGGCCCCGAAGAACTCCAGATCGTTGACGTGCAGGTCGGCGAGCCCGGCCCGGGCGAGGTGCGCATCCGCCACCGCGCGGTGGGCCTGAACTTCATCGACGTGTACCACCGCACCGGCCTGTACCCCTTGAACATGCCGGCCAGCATCGGCATGGAGGGCGCGGGTGTGATCGAGGCGGTGGGCGAGGGCGTCACGCACCTGCGTGTTGGCGACCGCGCGGCCTACGCCAGCCAGCCGCCCGGCAGCTACTGCGAAGTGCGCGTGATGCCCGCCAAGTGCGTGTGCAAGCTGCCCGATGCGATCAGCTTCGAGACCGGTGCGGCCATGATGCTCAAGGGCCTGACCGCCCAGTACCTGCTGAAGAAAACCCGCCCCGTCGAAGGGCTGGAGCCCGGCGACTTCGTGCTGTTCCACGCGGCCGCGGGGGGCGTGGGCCTGATCGCCTGCCAGTGGGCCAAGGCCCTGGGCCTGCAGCTCATCGGCACCGCAGGATCGGACGCCAAGTGCCAGCTGGCGCTGGACAACGGCGCGGCCTACGCCATCAACTATGCCAAGGAAGACTTCGCCGCCCGGGTCAAGGAGATCACCGGCGGGCGCGGCGTGAAGGTGGTGTACGACTCCGTGGGCAAGGACACCTGGGACAAGTCGCTGGATTGCCTGCGTCCCTTCGGGTTGATGGCCAGCTTCGGCAACGCGTCGGGCCCCGTGGCGCCGTTCGCACCCGGTATGCTGGGCGCCAAGGGCTCGCTGTACGTCACGCGCCAGACGCTGTTCAGCCACATCACCACGCGCGAGGCCACGCAGGCCATGGCGGACGACCTGTTCGCCGTGGTGGCCAGCGGCCAGGTGAAGATCCACATTGCCCAGCGCTATGCGCTGCGCGACGTGCAGCAGGCGCACCGCGACCTGGAGGCGCGCAAGACCACGGGCTCCACCATCCTCACGCTGGAATGACGGCGCCCAGCCAGCCGGCGCCCGCCTGGGTGGCCGCCGCACGCCGGCAGGCGCATTGCCCGCCAGTGGCACCGCGCGTGCCGCTGCTGTTGGGGCGCGAGTGCGTGGGGTCGGTGGATGCCGCGGTTTTTGACCAGATTGGCATCCAGAGGTTACTGGACAAGCGCTGGCAGCTATCACAAGTAGAGCATCAAGGGCAACCCGCCTGGGCCCTGCCGGCGCAGGAGGCCACGGCGGCGCTGAATGCGCTGGCCCATGCGCTGCGCACGGCGGGCTGCTGCGGCCCCTGGCGCGACGAGCAATTGGCCGTGTGCACGCCCGATGGCCGGCGCCTGGCGACCGTGGAGCGCGGGGCCGTGCGCGTGCTGGGCCTGGCCACGCAGGCCGTGCACCTGGTGGGCCGCACGGCGGGGGGCGCCCTGTGGGTGCAGCAGCGCTCCTTCACCAAGCCCAACAACCCCGGCCAGTGGGACACGCTGATGGGCGGAATGGTGTCCGCGGCCGACAGCCTGCATGAAGCCCTGGCGCGCGAGACATGGGAGGAGGCCGGGCTGCGCCTGGAGCAACTGCAGGCCCTGGCAGCCGGCGGCCATGTGCAGTTTGCGCAGCCCAGCAGCGAGGCGGGTGGCACCGGCTACATGGTGGAGCGCATCGACTGGTTCCACGCCACCGTGCCCGAGGGCGTGGTGCCGGTGAACCAGGATGGCGAAGTGGCGCACTTCGAATGCCTGCCCCATGGCGAGGTGCACGAGCGCCTGGCTCAAGGGGCGTTCACGCCGGAGGCGGCGCTGGTGCTGGCCGGTTTTTACGGATGGTGATTTGCTATCAAAACAATAGCTGTTACCGCATAATGGACAAGCGTTAGACAGCGATCTCATTCGTTAGTGGAGCGCCGCCGCGGCGGTTGCCTGTGCAGCGGACTGGAGAACATGCGGCGCGCCGACGCCATAGGGGCACATGCCCGACAATCCAGGCCTCATGCCTGCGCCGGCAGGCTCGCCGCACTACGGCACGCTTTCTCCACCGCTCTTCGCACACCATGGCCCGTTCCCGTCTGCTGCCCGACAACTTCACCCTTGCCCTCGTGGCCACCGTCACGCTGGCCAGCCTGCTGCCTGCATCCGGCGCCGTGGGCGCGTTTTTCGAGAAGGCCACCGTGGGCGTGGTGGCGCTGCTGTTCTTCATGCACGGCGCCAAGCTGTCGCGCGAGGCCGTGATCGCGGGCATCGGCCACTGGCGGTTGCATCTGCTGGTGGTGGCCAGCACCTTCATGCTGTTTCCGGTGCTGGGCCTGGTGCTGCGGCCGGTGCTGCAGCCGCTGGTGACGCCCGAGCTGTACACCGGCGTGCTGTTCCTGTGTGTGCTGCCGGCCACGGTGCAGTCGGCCATCGCCTTCACGGCAGTGGCGCGCGGCAACATGGCGGCGGCCATCTGCAGCGCCTCGGCCTCCACCCTGCTGGGTATCGTGATCACGCCGCTGTTGGTGGGCGTGGTGCTGCCGCAGGCCTCGGGCACGGTGCAGCAGGACGTGCTGGGCAGCATCGGTCGCATCATGCTGCAGCTGATGCTGCCCTTCGTTGCGGGGCACCTGCTGCGGCCGTGGATCGGCGGTTTCATTGGCCGCCACGCGGCGACGCTCAAGTACGTGGACCAGGGCTCGGTGCTGCTGGTGGTCTACACCGCATTCAGCGCAGCCGTGGTGGGCGGCCTGTGGCGCGAGTTGCCGCTGCCCGCGCTGGCCGGCCTGCTGGTGGTGTGCGCGGTGATCTTGGGGCTGGCGCTCACCGCCACCACTTGGCTGGCGCGGCGCCTGGGTTTTTCCAAGGAGGATGAGATCACCATCGTGTTCTGTGGCTCCAAGAAGAGCCTGGTGAGCGGCGTACCCATGGCCAAGGTGCTGTTCCCCTCGGAGGCCGCGGGCGCCATCGTGCTGCCGCTGATGGTGTTCCACCAGATGCAGCTCATGGTGTGCGCGGTGCTGGCGCAGCGCTACGCCCGGCGCGCCTGACTACAGCCGCTCGTCGGGCATCGCCGGGGCGCCTGCCGCCTTCGCATGCAGCGGGCGGATGGCGGCATTGGCTTCCAGCACCGGATAGGCCACCGAGCACAGCAGCGAGTTGATGCGCTTGAGGTCGCTGATGATGTCGATGTGCAGCGAGCTGGTTTCTATGCTCTGGATGGTGTTTTCCGCCAGCCGGTTCAGGTGGGTTGCGGCGTAGGCCAGTTCCAGCTCGCGGAAACGGTTTTTTTCCTCCAGCAGCTTTTGCGCGTCGCGCACATTGCTGGTCAGGAACACGCTCATGGCCAGGCGCAGGTTGGCCACCAAGTGGTCGTGCATTTCATTGATTTCCTGCAGGCCGGCGTGCGAGAACTGGCGCCCCTTCTTGATCTTCTTGTCCTCCACGTCCTGCAGCACGCGCTCCACCAGATCGCCGATCTGCTCCATGTTGATGGTGAAGCTGATGATTTCGGTCCAGCGCCGCCCCTCGCCTTCGTCCAGCTCGGAGCGCGAGATCTTGGTCATGTAGTACTTGATGGCCGAGTACAGGCTGTCCACCTGGTCGTCCAGGGCGCGCAGCTCCTGGCCCAGCTTCTGGTCGTCGGTCTGCCACACGGTCTTCAGGCCGCCCAGCATGGTCTCCACCAGGTCGGCCAGGTGCAGGGCTTCGCGCGCGGCGCAGGAGATGGCCAGCGAGGGCGTGGACAGGGCCGAGGCGTCGAGATGGTGCGGGCGCGACAGCGCGGCCGACACCTCCTCCTTGGGGGTGATTTTCTTCACCGCGGTGGCGATGTGGCCGGCGATGGGCAGGCACAAGAGCGCCACCATGAAGTTGAAGGCCAGGTGAAACAGCACCACCTGGCCGGCCTTGTCGGGCACCAGGGCCTGGATATGGGTATGCCACAGGCCGATGAGCGGAATCATGACCAGCGCCCCCACCATCTTGAACAGCAGGTTGCCGATCGGCACCTGGCGCATCTGCAGGCTGGAGCGCAGCGTGGTGAGCACGGCCAGCACGCCGCTGCCCAGGTTGGCGCCCACCACCAGGCCCAGTGCCACCTCGGTGGGAATGCCGCCCGAGCCTGCCAGCGTGGCCACCAGCAGCACCGTGGCCAGGCTGGAGTAAGAGATCACGGCCAAAATGGCGCCGGTTAGCACCTCCAGCGTGATGTCGCTGGTCAGCGTCATGAGCAGGGCGCGCACCACCTCTGACTGCGTCAGCACCAGTGTGGACTCGGTGATCAGGCGCAGCGCCAGCAGCATCAGGCCCAGGCCGATGAGCACGCGCCCCACGCGCCCCGGCTTGGCGTCCTGGCGTGCGACGAACAGCACGACGCCGACAAAAATGCACAGCGGCGAGAGCCAGGACAGGTCCAGGGAAAACACCACCGCCATCAGCGCCGAGCCCACGTCGGCGCCCAGCATCACGGTCAGCGCCGCCATCAGCGAAATCATGCCCTGGCCCACGAAGGCCGACACGATCAGCGCCGTGGCGGTGCTGGACTGCACCACCGCCGTCACCCCTATGCCCGAGAGCACGGCCAGCAGCCGCGTGCGCACGCCGCGCGCGATCAGCTGGCGCAAATTGGCGCCGAAAACGCGCAGGATGCCGGTGCGCACCATCTGGATGCCCCACACCAGCAGGGCAATGGCGGCCAGCAGATTCAGCAGGTGCTTCATGGAGAACGGTGGTGCAGTGCTATCAGTCTATGAGCATGCCATTCTCGTGGAAAGGATAGGGGCCTTCGAAGATTCCCGATGCCGCGAGATGCGAAACCAGGCGCTGGCCGTCCCAGGCGTGCACGCGCAGGGCCGGCGGCTCCAGCATCCAGGCCGAGGGCGCATCGGGCTGCAGGTCCAGCGCCACCTGGTGTCCCGGCGCGGGGCAGGTGGAGGCGATGGTGCCGCCGAAGCGCACGTCGATGGCGCGGTGCAGGTGCCCGCAGATGATGCGCTCCACGTTGGGGTGGCGCGCCACGATGGCTTCGAGCTGCCCGGCGCCCTCGAGCAGGCCGATCTTGTCCATGTGGCCGATGAGCGTGCGAAACGGCGGGTGGTGCATGGCGATGACCACGGGCTCGCCGCGGCAGGCGGCGAGTTCGTCCTCCAGCCACTGCAGGCGCGCGGCGCACAGCGCGCCGTGGCTCTCGCCCGGCACCATCGTGTCCAGCGCGATCAGGCGCAGCGGGCCGACTTTCACGCTGTACTGCACGAATTCGCCGCCGCCCTGCAGGTAGCCGTGCCGCGCGAAGCTGCGGCGCAATTGCGCGCGCTCGTCGTGGTTGCCGGGCAGCAGGTACACGGGTAGGTCGCCGAGCGGCGCCAGCAGTGCGGCCAGGTGCGCGTATTCGGCCTCGCGGCCGAAGTCCGACAGGTCGCCGGTGATGACGAGCGCGTCGGGTTGCTGGCGCAGGGCCAGCACGCTGTCCACCGTGCGCCGCAGGTAGGGCGCGGTGTCGATGCGGCCGTAGGCCAGGCGGCCGGGCTCGCGGATGTGCAGGTCGGTGATCTGGACCAGGAAGGTGTAGGGGGTGGGGTTCATGCGCTGGCCTCCGCGGTACTCATCAGGCGTTGGGGATCGATGTGGATGCCCACCTCGTCGCCGTTGCGGTAGGGCGCGTCGCGCCCCACGTCGGCCAATAGGGTACTTGCAATACCGGCTGCGCTCAGGCGCAGCTGCACGCGGTCGCCGAGGAAGCTGCGCTGCTCGACCCGCGCCATGCCCCAGCCGTCCTGGCGCGGGCCGATCTGTATGTCCTCCGGGCGCACCAGCAGCGCGCTCTGGCTCAGCGCTGGCGGGCAGGTCAGCGTCATGCCGCCCAGCGTCAGCACGCCGCGCGCCTGCGATTCGGGCGTGCGCTCGATGCGGTTCACCCGGCCGAGGAACTCGGCCACGAAGGGATGGGCGGGCGCGCGGTACAGGTCCTCGCCTCGGCCCACTTGCACGATGCTGCCGGCGCGCATCACCGCCAGCCGGTCGGCGATCGCCATGGCTTCCTGCTGGTCGTGCGTGACGTGGATGGCGGTGATGTGCAGCCGCCGCAGCAGTTCGGCCAGCTCCTCGCGCAGCGACTCCTTGAGCTTGGCGTCCAGCGCCGCCAGCGGCTCGTCGAGCAGCAGCACGCGCGGGCGCACGGCCACGGCGCGCGCCAGGGCCACGCGCTGGCGCTGGCCGCCCGAGAGTTCACCCGGGCGCTTGGATTCGAGGCCGGTGAGGCGCGTGAGCTCCACCAGCTCGCCCACCGCGCGGCGTTCCTCGGCGGCGGATGCGCCCCGGATGCGCAGGCCGTAGCCGATGTTGGCGGCCACGCTCATCTGCGGGAACAGCGCGTAGCTCTGGAACACCATGCCCACGCCGCGCTGCTCGACCGGGCGGTGGGTCACGTCCTGGTCGCCGAACAGGATGCGCCCGCCCGCGTCCAGCGTCTCCAGCCCGGCGATCAGGCGCAGCAGCGTGGTCTTGCCGCAGCCCGAGGGCCCCAGCAGCGCGAGCACCTCGCCGGGCTCGACATGCAGGCTGGTGGGCTGCAGGCCGCGTGTGCCGTCGGCGTAGGTTTTGGAGCAGTGGTCGATGTCGACCGGGATGCGTTCAAGTTCCATAGCGTTTCTGCATGAGCTGGGCCAGGGCCTGCAAGGCCCACAGCACCGGAAGGATGACGATGAAGAACACCAGCGTGTAGGCCGAGCCGATCTCGATGCGCATCGACGCATAGCTGTCGGCCAGGCCCACGGGCAGGGTGCGGGTCAGCGGGGTGTGCAGCATCCAGGTCAGATTGAACTCGCCGACCGAGAGCGTGAACACCATCAGCGCGCCCGCGACGATGGCCGGGAACACGGCCGGCACCAGCACGCCCAGGAAGCGCTGGGGAAAGCTGGCGCCGAGCGTGCGCGCGGCCTCTTCGAGCGCGACCAGGTCGTTGCGCTGGAAGGCCGAGGCCACGGTGCGCACCATGAAGGGCAGGGTGAAGACGATGTGGCCCACGAGGATGAAGGCAAAGCTCTGGCGGAAGGCCGCGATCTGGCCGTAGGCCAGGATCAGCGCCAGTGCCGTCGCCAGGCCCGGCACGGCCACGGGCAGGGTCAGCAGTTCCTCGAAGGCGCGCGCCAGGCGCGAGCGGCTGCGCGCCAGCGCGTAGGCGCAGGGCACGCCGATGGCGGCCGTGGCCGCCACGCTGGCCGCGGCAATGGCCAGCGACCAGCCGACGGTGCCGCCGTAGACCTCCCACACCTCCTGCAGCCAGCGCAGCGTGAAGCCGCTCTTGATGCCCACGCTGTAGTTGTTGACCAGGCCGGCCAGCACCGACAGCAGCATGGGCGCGATCATGAACAGGCTGGTGAGCGCGGTGACAGCGAACAGGAACGGAGCGCGGTTGTGCGTTGGTTGTCGCATGCGATGCCCTCAGCGTGCAGCCTGGCCGCTGCCGAACTGGCGCGTCAGGAACAGCGCCAGCCAGGTGACGATGCCCAGCGCGATGGACAGCGACGCGGCCAGCGCGAAATTGGCGTAGTTGGTGAACTCGTTGTAGATGGTGATGGGCACCACCTCGAACTTGCTCGCCAGCGTGAAGGCGGTGCCGAACGCGCCCATCGACGTGGCGAACAGGATGGCGCCGCAGGCCACGGTGGTGGGCGCGAGTTCGGGCAGCCACACGTCGCGCACGATGCGCAGGCGCGACGCGCCCAGCGAGCGCGCGGCCTCCTCGAGCTGCAGGTCCATGGCCTCGGCCGCTGCCGCATAGGTGGCGATGGCGCGCGGCAGCGAGAAATACAGGTAGGCCAGGAACAGGCCCAGCAGCCCGTAGGCGAAGGTGATGCGCTCGCCGAAGAGCTGGCTGGACAGCTCCGCCACCAGCCCCTGGCGTCCGCCCAGCAGGATCACGAAGAAGCCGATGATCACGCCGGGGAACGACAGCGGCAGCGTCAGCAGGGCCAGCAGCAGGCGCTTGCCGAAGAAGCTGCGCCGCGCCAGGTAGATGCCCACCGTGGCGCCGATCACCAGAGTGGCCAGCGTCACCGCCACCGACAGCAGCACCGTGTTGAGCATGCTCTCCATGTAGCGGCCGTCGGTCAGCACCACGAAATAGGTGCCCCAGCCCTTCTCCGCCGGCAGCGCCAGAAGGCGCAGCACCGGCAGCAGCCAGAAGGCCAGGAAGAAGACGCCCGCCGGAGCCGCGCAGCCGGCCAGCAGCAGGCGCTGGCGCGGGCTCAACGTACTTCCTTGAGGTAGCGGTCGGAGAAGCCGCGCTGCGCCGCGGCCATGCCGGCGTAGTCCACGGTCTTGGCGCGGGCGTATTCGGAGGCCGGCAGGAACTGGGCCTGCACCTCCTTGGGCATGGCGCCGGCGCGCACCGGGCGCAGGTAGGCCTTGGCCCAGATGGCCTGGCCCTCGTCGGAGAGCACGAAATCCAGCACCTTCTTGGCCTCGGCCGGGTGGGGCGCCTTGTTCACCATGCTCATCACGTAGGGCACGACCACCGTGCCTTCGGCGGGGATGACGAACTGCACGTTGGCGTGGTCCTTGTACTTGGCGCGGTAGGCGTTGAAGTCATAGTCCAGCAGGATGGCGATCTCGCCCGACAGCACGCGGGCATACGAGGTCTGCTTGGGCACGATGGGTTCGTTCTTCTGCAGCGCCTTGAAGTAGTCGATGGCCGGCGCGAAGTTGGCAAGCGTGCCGCCGCGCGCCTCGTTGACCGCGACCGCGCCCACGTAGCCGACGAAGGCCGAGGCCGGGTCGAGGTAGCCGACCAGCCCCTTGTAGTTGGGCTTGAGCAGGTCTGCCCAGGACTTCGGGACCGGCTTGCCCTTGAGCGCATCCACGTTGACCATGAAGCCCAGCGTGCCCGAGTGGATGCTGAACCAGTTGCCGGCCGGGTCCTTCATCCCGTCTGGAATGTCCTTCCAGCCCGCGGGCTGGTAGGGCGCGACCACGCCGTCCTTTTGCGCCTGGATGGCGAAGGTCACGCCCAGGTAGGTCACGTCGGCCACCGGGCTGCCCTTTTCGGCCACCAGCTGCGCCAGTGCCTGGCCCGAATTCTTGTTGTCGGCCGGCACCGTGACGCCGGTCTTGGCCTTGATGGCGCGCAACTGCGTGCCCCAGTCCGCCCACTCGGTGGGGCAGTTGTAGCAAATGGCCGTCTGCGCCCAGGCGCCGGTGGCTGCCAGGCCGGCGGCCGCCAGCACGCCGATGCGGGCGAAGCGTTGCAGGGTCGAGGTCATGGGGATTCTCCTTGGGTTGGAAAAGGGCGGGGTCAAACGAGCGGGGCGGGTCCGCAGGACTCGCCATCGCAGAAGCGGTAGGGCAGGTACAGGCTGTCGCTGGCGCCGGGCGGGCTGCCGCGGGCAATCGACCGCACCAGCAGCTCCACGCTGTGGCGGCCGATGTCATCGTTGGGCTGCGCGATGGTGCTCAGCGCCGGAGTGAGGTCCTGGCCGATGGCGATGCCGTCGAAGCCGATGACGGCCAGATCCTGCGGAACGGACAGCCCCGTCAGGCGCGCGGCGCGCAGGCTGCGTATGGCCAGCAGGTCGTTGGAGCAGAACAGGGCCGTGGGCCGCTGGGGCGCTCGCAGGTACTGCGACAGCGCCTCGACGGCGGTGTCGACGAAGGGCACCTCCACCACGGGCGGCGCGGCCAGCCCCGCTGCCGCCATGCCGCGCAGGTAGCCGCGGTAGCGCTGCTGGGCCCGGTCGGAGGCCGCCAGCGTGCCGCTGACCATGGCGATGCGCCGGTGGCCTAGCGCCGCCAGCCGCGCCACGGCCTCGGCCGCCGCGGCCTCGCCATCGACCGAGATGCAGGGGTGGTCGGGGTGGGCGTTGTAGGCCAGCACGTGCGGCAGGCCCGCGCCGCGCAGGCGCTGGAGGGCCCGCGAGTGCGACGGGCTGGACACGACCAGGATCATGCCGTCCACGTTGGCGGCCAGCAACTGCGTGACGGCCTGCTGCTCCTGCTCTTCCTCGTAGCGCGTCATGACCGGCACGATGGCGTAGCCACCCGCGGCTGCCGCCAGGGCGATGCCCTGCAGGCATTCGGCGAAGACCGGGTTGAGCAGGGTGGGCAGCACCACGCCGAGCACGCGGCTGCGCTGGGTGCGCAGCGTGCGGGCGCTCGCGTTGGGGTGGTAGCCGAGTTCGCGCGCCGCCTGCGCTATCAGGTCGCGCGTGGCGGGCGCCACCTTGTCGGGGAAGTTGAAGGCCCGGGACACGGTGGCGGCGGAGACGCCCGCGAGCGCGGCGACGTTGTGGATGTTCAGGGGTTCCTTCGGCATGGCGTAATGAAATCGATTTCATTGCACCACGCGAGTATGACGCCGCGATGACATGCGGCCCGATCGGGTTAACCCTGGGCAATGGTGCCCACGCGGAGCGCGGCCTGGGTGCGCCGAGGCAGCGTCAGCACGAGGATGTCCAGCAGCACCGCCAACGCCCCCAATGCCTGCCGCGCGCCCACGGGCTCGCCCAGCCAGAGCGCCGCGAGCGCCACCGCCGTGAGTGGCGCAATGGCAGTGAAGGCCGCCGCCTCGCTGCCGGCAACGCGCGCGGCGCCCGCATACCACAGCAGAAAGCCGCCCACCGTAGGCACCAGCGCATACCAGGCCACGGCTGCGAGCGCTTCGGGCGGAGGCAGCGCGGCTGCGGGCAGTTCACGCGCCACTTCGTGCGCGCCTACGGCCTCACGCCGGGCGCGGTGGCGCGGGCGGTTAGCCCGCCTTCTTGACGCGCAGCAACTCGTCGAGGATCAGGCAGGCCGCGCCCACGGTGATGGCGCAGTCGGCCACGTTGAACGCGGGGAAGTGCCAGCCGCGCAGGTGAAAGTCCAGGAAGTCCACCACGTAGCCATGCTGCAGGCGGTCCACCACGTTGCCGATGGCACCGCCCAGGATGCTGGACAGCGCGAAGCAAAACAGCTTCTGCCCCGGGTGGGCGCGCAGCTGCCACAGGATGAAGACCGCCGTTGCCAGCGCAATGCCCGTGAACAGCCAGCGCTGCCATCCCCCGGCATCGGCCAGGAAGGAGAACGCCGCCCCGGTGTTGTGCGCCCGCACGATGTTGAAGAAGCTGGTCACGTAGGTCGCGTCGCCCAGGCGGTAGTAGCCCAGGATCAGCGTCTTGGTGAACTGGTCGGCAATGACGAGCAGCACGGCCCAGGCCAGCCAGGGCCACAGGCTGGCGCTGCGGGATGCGGCGGCGCGCGCCATCAGGCGTGCACCCGGTTTTCACCGGCGCCATGCAAGTTGCTGTCGCAGCGCCCGCAGAGCGTGGGGTGCTCGGGATTCTGGCCCACGTCGGCACGGTAGTGCCAGCAGCGCTCGCACTTGGCATCGAAACTGGGCGCAACGCTGATCTGCAGGGCGCTTCCAGCTACCAAATGTGTAGCTGAAACGATGAGCACGAACTTCAGATCGTCGCCCAGGCTGGCCAGTAGCGCATGGTCTTCGGGCGCGGCAGTGAGCGTGACCACAGCCTGCAGCGACGAGCCCACGGTTCCGGCAGCGCGCACGGTCTCGATCTCCTTGTTCACCGCGTCGCGGATCTCACGCAGGCGTTCCCACTTGGCGGCCAGGCCCTCGTCGGCCGTGGGAATGGTCTGGTAGGTCTCCAGGTAGATGGTCTCGGACTGGCCGAACATCTTCCACGCTTCTTCGGCCGTGAAGGACAGGAACGGCGCCATCCAGCGCAGCATGGCATGGGTGATCTGGTAGAGGGCGGTCTGCGCGCTGCGGCGCGCCAGGCTCTTGGGCGCCGTGGTGTACAGGCGGTCCTTCAGCACGTCGAGGTAAAAGCCCCCCAGGTCTTCCGAGCAGTACAGCTGCAGCTTGGCGACCACGGGGTGGAACTCGTACACCTTGTAGTGCGCCAGGATGTCCTGCTGCAGCTGCGCCGCGCGCGAGAGGGCGTAGCGGTCGATCTCCAGCAGCTGCTCGAACGGCACGGCGTCCTGGGCCGGGTCGAAGTCGCTCACATTGGCGAGCAAGAAGCGCAGCGTGTTGCGGATGCGGCGGTAGGCGTCCACCACACGTGCCAGGATCTTGTCGTCGATCGCCAGGTCGCCCGAGTAGTCGGTGGCGGCACACCACAGGCGGATGATTTCGGCGCCCAGCTTGCCGCTCACCTCCTGCGGCGAGACGGTGTTGCCCAGCGACTTGCTCATCTTCTTGCCCTGGCCGTCCACCGTGAAGCCGTGCGTGAGCAGGCCGCGGTAGGGTGCGCGCCCGAAGATGGCGCTGGCCAGCAGCAGCGAGCTGTGGAACCAGCCGCGGTGCTGGTCATGGCCTTCGAGGTACAGGTCGGCCTCGGGACCCTCGTCATGGTGCATGGTGGGGTGGGTGCCGCGCATCACATGCCAGAAGGTGGAGCCGGAGTCGAACCACACTTCCAGGATGTCGGTGCTCTTGGTGTAGTGCTTGGCGTCCTCCGCGCCCAGGATCTCCTCGGCCGTCACACGGCTCCAGGCTTCGATGCCGCCCTGCTCGACGATCTCTGCGGCCTGGTCGATGATCTCCATGGTGCGCGGGTGCAGCTCGCCCGAGTCCTGGTGCAGGAAGAACGGGATCGGCACGCCCCAGCTGCGCTGGCGCGAAATGCACCAGTCGGGCCGTCCGGCAATCATGTCGCGCAGGCGGGCCTTGCCGTTGTCCGGGTAGAAGGCCGTGTGCTCGATGGCTTCCAGCGCGATCTGGCGCAGGGTCTGCGCGGGCTTTTGCGCCGGGTCGGTGAACACGCCCTCGCCCTCGTCCATGCGCACGAACCACTGGGCCGCGGCGCGGTAGATCACCGGCGACTTGTGGCGCCAGCAGTGCGGGTAGCTGTGGCTGATGGTGGTGGTGTTCAGCAGACGGCCGGCAACCTTCAGCGCATCCAGGATGACCGGCACGGCCTTCCAGATGTGCTGGCCGCCAAACAGCGGGAAGTCTGCCGCGTAAGTGCCGTTGCCCTGCACCGGGTTCAGGATCTGGTCGTAGGCCATGCCGTGGGACACGCACGAGTTGAAGTCGTCCACGCCATACGCGGGCGCGGCGTGCACGATACCCGTGCCGTCGCTGGCGGTGGCGTAGTCGGCCAGATAGACGGGCGACAGGCGACGGTAGCCCGCATCCATGTCGAACAATGGGTGCTCAAACTCCAGGCCCGCCAGCTTCTCGCCCGCCGCCACGGCCAGCACCTGGCCCGTGAGGCCCCAGCGCGTCATGCAGGCCTCGACCAGCGATTCGGCCACGATGAACAGGCCGCGCTCGGTGTCCACCAGTGCGTACGGCAGCTCGGGATTGAGGTTCAGTGCCTGGTTGGCGGGAATGGTCCAGGCGGTGGTGGTCCAAATGACCGCGAAGGCGTCCTTGGACAGGGCGGGCAGGCCGAAGGCAGCGGCCAGCTTGGCCGGCTCATGTGCCTTGAACGCCACGTCCAGCGTCTGGCTCTTCTTGTCCTGGTATTCGATCTCGAACTCCGCCAGCGACGAGGCGCAGTCGAAGCACCAGTACACGGGCTTCAAGCCACGGTACACGAAACCGCGCTCCATGACCTTCTTGAGCGCGCGGATCTCGCCGGCCTCGCTCGCAAAATTCATGGTCTTGTACGGGTTGTCCCAGTCGCCCAGCACGCCCAGGCGCTTGAAGTCCACCATCTGCTGCGCGATCTGCTCGGTGGCAAACGCGCGGCCCTTGGCCTGCATCTCGTCGCGCGGCAGGTTGCGGCCGTGCAGCTTTTCGATGGCGTTCTCGATCGGCAGGCCGTGGCAGTCCCAGCCCGGCACGTAGATCGCGTCAAAGCCCTCGAGCTGGCGCGCCTTGATGATCATGTCCTTCAGGATCTTGTTGACTGCATGGCCGATGTGCAGCTGGCCGTTGGCGTACGGCGGGCCGTCGTGCAGGATGAACTTCGGCGCGCCGCTTCGCGCGTCGCGCAGCTTCTTGTAGATGCCCTTGTCGTCCCATTCCTTGACCCAGCCCGGCTCGCGCTTGGGCAGGTCGCCGCGCATGGGGAAGGGCGTGTCGGGCATGTTCAGCGTGCCGCGGTAGGCACTGGCGGGGGCGTTCTTGGGGTTGGAGTCGGACATGGGAACCTTCAGGTCAAGGGCGTTCCGGGCGTGGCCCGAAAGGCAAACACGGGGGCAGGACAAGGGCGGGGCTGGCGCGGCCCGCCAAGCGCTGGCGGGGCGAAGGCGGCCCCGTCAAATTCGGTCGCGGGTGGTCTGGCGACGGGTCTCTGCGTGGGAGGATGCGAAGTACGCGCGGGCGTCATCGCAGTCCTTGGCGATGCCGGTTGTGAGGGCGCCCAGGCTGTCGTACTTCAGCTCGTCGTGCAGTTTGTGCAGGAGTTCCACGCGCACGATTTTACCGTAGGCCCCCTCGGCCCCCAGGTGAGCGGGCCACTGCAGGCAATGCGTCTCCAGCAGCACGCGCCCGCCGTTCACGTCGCTCGGGTCCAGCGACGGGCGCACGCCCAGGTTGGCCACACCGGGCAGGGGCTCGGCGTCCAGCCCGTGCACCAGTACCGCGAAGATGCCGCTGGCGGCGGGTTTCCAGTGCGCGAAGCGCAGGTTCAGCGTGCGAAAGCCGTCCTGGTGAGGCCCGCTGGCGGCTGAGCGGCCCAGCGACCGGCCCAGCTTGCGTCCATGCACCACGTGGCCAGAGATCGCGTACGGGCGCCCCAGCAGGCGAGTGGCTTCCTCCATGTCGCCGGCGCCCAGGGCGTCGCGCACGGCGGAGCTGGAAACACGCAGCCCGTGCACCTCGTAGCTGTTCATGCGCGCCACCTCGAAGCCGCGCTCGCGGCCGGCGGTGTCCAGCATGGCGTAGTCCCCCGCGCGCTGGGCGCCGAAGCGGAAATCGTCGCCCACCAGCAGGTAGCGCGCACCCAGGCCGCCCACCACCACATCGTCGATGAAGGCCTGGGGTGCCTGGCGTGCCAGCTTTTCGTTGAACGGCAGCACGATGGTCTGCTGCACGCCGCAGCGCGCCAGCTCGGACAGCTTGTCGCGCAGCGTGCCGATGCGCGCGGGCGCGAGATCCGGGCGCTTGTGCACCCCGGCGAAGTAGTCGCGCGGATGCGGCTCGAAGGTCAGCACGCAGCTTTGCACGCCGCGGTGCTGCGCCTCGCTGTTCAGCAGGGCCAGCATGGCCTGGTGGCCGCGGTGCACGCCGTCGAAATTGCCGATGGTGAGGGCGCAGGCCGGTGCCACCTCCGGGTGATGGAAGCCGCGGAAGATCTTCATCGCAGTGCTTTTCTTTTGATAGCGGCTGGCGCAAGTCCATCAAGCGCTTGACGCCAATTTGTCATGAAAAAGAGTATATTGTGCGCTACCGGCTGCGCTGCACAGTGCGACCGGCGAGACATCAACGTTCCGATTCTTGTGTTCCATGGCAGGAGGCGTGTTGTGAAGGTCTTGAAGCTGTCGGCCCAGGGGCTGCCGCAATCCTGGATAACGCTGGAGCAGGCGGTCACGCACTACGCCGCGGGCGAGGTGCGCTGGGAGATCGGCGCGCAGGTCGCGCTGTTTCGCGGTGGCCATAACGCCATCACCGGCGAGCAGTCACAGATCGCGGTGAGCAGCATCATCGGTACGCGTGGCGTGCCGAACATCAACCCCTTCGACCTCTACCCCAGCCTCACCAACGCCAAGCTGTTCGCACGCGACCGCAACGTGTGCGCTTACTGCGGAGGGCATTTCCAGGAACAGGACCTGACCCGCGAGCACATCGTGCCGTTTGCCAGGAACGGCGTGGACCACTGGATGAACGTGGTCACCTCGTGCCGCCCCTGCAACCACCGCAAGGGCCCGCGTACGCCCGAGCAGGCGCATATGCCGCTGCTGTACACGCCTTACGTACCCAGCCTGTGGGAAGACTTCATCCTGCGCAACCGGCGCATCCTGGCTGACCAGATGGAGTTCCTCATGGCCCACGTGCCCAAGTCGTCGCGGCTGTTGAGCTGACGCAGGCAGCATCCGAAAAAACGCGGCCAGGGGCCGCGTTTTGCGTTGAGAACGGGCCCTTAGGGCAATGCTGAACAAGTAACGTCATATCCATCGCACAGCCATTTGAATGCCAAATGGCCCGCAAAGATACTGTGCTTTGCCCCACAGGGCCTGTTTCGGGAGCCTTTGAGCCCCCTTCGGACCCTTACGGGCGCACCTGTCCCTGCAGGCGCCCTCGGGCAAGGTAGATGTTGGCCAGCGCCAAGGCCGTGAACGCACGCGTGGCGTTCTTTTGCAGCCCGCGATAGCGCACCTTGGTGAATCCCCACAGGCGCTTTACCACCGCAAAGACATGCTCGACCCGAGCGCGCACCCGTGACTTGTTGCGGTTCTTGGCCCGCTGAACTTCGTCCACCTCGCCCGCACGGCGGGCGCGCTGGTTGGTGAAGTCCTTGGCCCTGGGGGCTTTGCTCGCTATCAGTGTTTTCTGGCTGGCATAGGCCGAGTCGCCGTACACGCGTCGCTCATTGCCATGCAGCAGATCGGGCAGTGGGTGTTTGTCGTGCACGTTGGCCGCCGTCACCACGGCGCTGTGCGCCAGCCCGCTTTGGCTGTCCACCCCAATGTGCAGCTTCATGCCGAAATACCATTGCTGGCCTTTGCGGGTCTGGTGCATGTCGGGGTCGCGCGCCTTGTCGGCGTTCTTGGTAGAACTGGGTGCGGCGATGATGGTGGCATCCACGATAGTGCCGGTATTGACCTTGAAGCCGCGCTCCTGCAATTGCTGGCCTACCTTGGCAAACAGGGCTTCGCCCAGTTTGTGCTCATGGAGCAGTTTGCGAAACTTCAGCAGCGTGGTGGCATCGGGCACCCGTTCACGACCCAGGTCAATGCCCGCAAAGCGGCGCAGACTGGCACTGTCATAAAGAGCCTCCTCGCACGCCAGATCGGCCAGGTTGAACCAGTGCTGCAGGAAATGGATGCGCAGCATGCGCTCTAGGCCAATGGGCGGGCGGCCGTTGCCTGCCTTGGGGTAGTGCGGCTCTATCACCTGACACAGAGCGGCCCATGGAACTATTGTCTGCATGGTCCGCAAGAACTCTTCGCGTCGGGTGGGTTTGCGCGAATGCTCGAATCCGTTGTCTTGATCTGCGGCCATTGCCAGGGTCTGCTGCTTCATCTGCGGATAACGTTTGACCCCCCTCAACGGTGGACCTTAATCAGCGTTGCCTTAGGCAAACACCCCCGCCGTGTCCTGCATGCGCGCGCCCACCTCGCCCAGGTGGTGCAGCGTGTCGCCCCACGACATCTCCAGCTGCGTGAGTGTCTTGAAGTAGTGGCTGATGATGTACTCGTCCGTCACGCCGATGCCGCCGTGCAACTGCACCGCCTGCTGGCCGACGAAGCGCATGGACTGGCCCAGTTGCACCTTGGCGCGGGCCAGGGCGCGGCGGCGCTCGCCGGCTTCCTCGCCCAGCTTCAGGCTGGCGTAGTAGCTCATGGAGCGCGCCAGTTCCAGCTGCATCTTCATGTCGGCGATGCGGTGGCGCAGCGCCTGGAAGCTGGCGATGGGCACGCCGAACTGCTTGCGCTGGTTCATGTAGTCGGCGGTGATGGCCAGGGTCTGCTCCATGGCGCCCACGGCGTAGGCGCAGGCGCCGGCAATGCCGGTGTCCACGGCCAGCTCCAGCGCGGGCAGGCCGTCGGTGGCGACGAGCGTGGCGGGCGCCTGGGTCAGCGACAGTTCCGCGGCGCGGCTGCCGTCCTGCGTGAGGTAGCCGCGCGTGGCCACGCCGGCGGCGCTGCGTTCCACCAAGAACAGCGCGATGCGGCCGTCCAACTGCGCGGGTACGAGGAAGGCGTCCGCCTGGTCGCCAGCGGGGACTATGCTTTTGATAGCTGTGAGCGCATATCCACCGGGCGCTGCAGCCGCTTTTGCCTCGCAAACATCGAGGCGGTAGCGGGCCTTGCGCTCCTGGTGGGCCAGCACCACCAGGGCTTCGCCGCTGGCGATGCGCGGCAGCCAGGCGGACTGCATGTTGTCGTCGGCGCACTCGCTGAGCACGCGGGCCGCAATGAACGCATGCGCCAGCGGCTCCAGCACGATGCCGCGGCCCAGCTCTTCCATGGCCACCATGGCATCCGCGGCGCCCTGGCCCAGGCCGCCGTGGGCCTCGGGCACGGTGAGGGCCGTGAGGCCCAGTTCGGCCAGCTCGTTGTAAGCGGCGCGGTCAAATCCACCTGCGGCCACGATGGCGCGGCGGCGCTCGAAACTGTAACCCTTGTCCACCCAGCGGCGTACGGCGTCGCGCAGTTGCTGCTGGTCGTCGGAGAAGTTGAAATCCATGGTCTTGTCTCCTTAACCCAGCACGGTCTGAGCGACGATATTGCGTTGCACTTCATTGCTGCCGCCGTAGATGGTGGTCTTGCGCAGGTTGAAGTAGGTGGAGGCGAGCGGGGCGTTGGCGGCCACGCCGCCAGGGAAGTCGCCCTGCCAGCCGGCTTCCATGGCTTCCTCGATGAAGGGCAGGGCGAAGGGGCCGGCGGCCAGCATCATCAGCTCTGCATAGCGCTGCTGGATCTCGCTGCCGCGGATCTTCAGCAGGCCGGCGATGTCCAGCGGGTTCTTGCCGCTCTTTTCCATCGACAGCACGCGCAGCACCAGCATCTCCAGTGCGACGATGTCCACCTCCAGCAGCGCGATCTGGTCGCGAAAGCGCATGTCGTCCCACACGCCCTCGGCCTTGGCGATGCGCTTCAAGCGCTCGAGCTCGCGCTTGGCGCGGTTCACGTCGGCGATGTTGGTGCGCTCATGGCTGAGCAGGTGCTTGGCGTAGGTCCAGCCCTTGTTCTCCTCGCCGATGAGCTGGTCGGCAGGCACCTCGACGTTGTCGAAGAACACCTCGTTGACCTCGCACTCGCCATCCAGCAGTTTGATGGGCCGCACGGTGACGCCGGGCGACTTCATGTCCAGCAGCAGGAAGCTGATGCCCGTCTGCGGCTTGCCTTCCGTGCTGGTGCGCACCAGGTTGAACATCCAGTCGCCGTACTGGCCGAGCGTGGTCCAGGTCTTTTGGCCGTTGACGATGTACTTGTCGCCCACGCGCTCGGCGCGGGTCTTGAGGCTGGCCAGGTCCGAGCCCGAACCCGGCTCGCTGTAGCCCTGGCTCCACCAGACTTCGCCGCTGGCGATGCCGGGCAGGAAGCGTTGCTGCTGCTCCTTGCTGCCAAAGGCCATGATCACGGGCGCCACCATCACCGGCCCGAAGGGCACGATGCGCGGCGCGCCGGCGAGGGCGCATTCCTCTTCGAACAAGTGCTTTTGCACGGCATTCCAGCCGGGTCCGCCGAACTCCCGGGGCCAGCCGTAGCCCAGCCAGCCCTTGGCGCCGAGGATCTTGGCCCAGCGCTGCATGTCGTCCTTGGTCAGGCGCAGGGCGTTGTGCACCTTGTGTGCGATGTCCTGGGGCAGGTGGGTGCGCACCCAGGCGCGAATTTCCTCGCGGAATGCCTGCTCTTCGGGGGTGAATGCAAGGTCCATGTGCTGTCTCCTGTGAAGCCGCCGTTGTAGCACGGGCGTGCTTTTCAGCCCTGTCCGAACCGTGACAGGGGCGGGGTCTTGGCGGTCAGTGCTCGGCCACGCCCAGTTGCTCGCACAGGCGCTGCACGGTGGCGCGCAGCGCGGCCACCTCATCCTCCAGGGCCTGTACGCGCTGCGCCAGTGCGCCGTCTTCCTTGCTGCGTGACGTGGGCGATGCGCTGGCCATCTGGGCGGGGCTGGCATCCACCGGGCCGCACAGCAGGTGGGCCCAGCGCGGCTCGCGCGCGCCCGGCGCCCGTGGCAGCAGCGTGACCAGCGGCCCGCCCTTGTCATCGGAGCGCGACTGCAGCTCGTCCAGGAAGGCCTCGACCGAGGAGATATCGGCAAACCGGTGCCAGCGCTCGGCATTGATGCGCAGCTCGCCCGCGGTTTGCGGGCCGCGCAGCATCAGCAGGCCCAGCAGCGCGGCGGACTGGTCGGGCACGCCCACGCCGCGGGTGAAGTTGTGCTCCCAGCGCGCCACGCGCGCGCCGCCGATCTCCAGCACCAGCGTCTGCTGGCGCAGCTCATCCAGCGCCTGCTGCACCTCGCTCTCGGTGAGTTGCATGACCGGATCGCGGCTGCTCTTTTGGTTGCAGCCGGCCAGCAGGCTGTTGAGGGTGAGGGGATAGCTGTCGGGCACGGTGCGGGACTTTTCCAGCAGCGTGGCAAGCACGCGCGCTTGCGGCGCGGTCAGGGGGCGGGTGCGGGCGTCAAAGGGCATGGGCAGGGGATAATTTCCGGCAAATGAAGAACATCGTGATTTTGATCTCCGGCGGCGGCTCCAACATGGCGGCCCTCGTGCGCACCGCGCAGCAGCAGGACTGGGCGGGCCGCCACGGCATCCGTGTGGCCGCGGTGCTGAGCAACAAGGCCGATGCCAAGGGCCTGGCGCTGGCGCGCGAACAGGGCATTGCCACCCAGGTGCTGGACCACAAGGCCTATCCCTCGCGCGAGGCGTTCGACACCGCGCTGGCCCAGGCCATCGACGCTTACGAGCCGTCCCTGGTGGTGCTTGCTGGCTTCATGCGCATTCTCACCCCGGGGTTCGTGGACCACTTCGCGGGCCGGCTGGTCAACATCCACCCCTCGCTGCTGCCGGCCTTCACGGGCCTGCACACGCACCAGCGCGCCATCGACGCCGGATGCAGGTTCGCCGGCTGCACGGTGCACGAGGTCACGGCAGAACTGGACGTGGGCCCCATCCTGGACCAGGCGGTGGTGCCCGTGCTGCCGGGCGACACGGCCGACGCGCTGGCCGCCCGCGTGCTCACGCAGGAACACCTGATCTATCCACGCGCCGTACTGGCGCATTTGCTTGCAAATTGATAGCTGTTAGCGCTGATGGGGCGTGCGCTGGAGCATGATTTGAATGCAATCTGCCCGGGCGGCACGCTCACAGCGTGCGCGCCACCTGCGCGCCGCCGCCATCCTGCAGCAACGCGCGCGTCTGCCGTGTCTGCGCGGTGTCGGTCGGGTGCACCACCACCGCCCAGCGGCCCTGCTCCAGGGCTTCGCGCACCTCGGTGATCAGCCCCACGTGGTCAGGGCGCATGGTCACCAGGCCGCCGGCCAACAGGCCGAAGGTGGTGCAAAAGCCCACCACGGCGATGAAGGCCAGCAGTGGGCTGCTGGCGATCAGCGGGGTGCCCGAGCGCAGCAGCCACGCGTACAGCAGCAGGCCGACCACGCCGCCCGCGAAACCGGCCACCACGTGGGCGCGGATCATCGTGCGGAAGATGCCACGCTGCTCGGGCTCCAGCGTGCGGCCGAAGTGCTCGGCATGGTCTTCCCGCGCATCCTCCGGCCCCAGCATGCGCACCTGGCCGGGCGCCATACCGGGCAGGCTTTGCAGCCGCGCCACCATCGCCTGCGCGTCGGCGCGGTCGTTGAACACGGCGGCCACCTTGGTCAGCGACCGCTCGCCAAACATTCCCTGCAGCAGATAGTCCATGGAAGGCTCCTTTCCGCGGCGCACGGGGCTCGCCTGCGCACGCCGCCGCTTGTCGTCCTGACTACACCGTAGTGCCCGCCTTTGGGCGCCGACGTAGGACAAGGGAGGGCCGGGGTGCCGGGCCGCGCGCGCAGCCAGTAGGTGGTGTTTGCTATTGAAAGAGGAGCTGCTGCCGCTTGATGGACAGGCGCAAGGGCCGTATTTGGCTTCAATCCTCGGGTGTGCCCGCGCATGCGGCGAAGCGCGGCTGCTCGCGGCCATCGACCACCACCGTCCCGTTGAACATGGCGGCCGGGCGCACCCACAGACCCTGCTCGCCGTACAGCGCGCGGTACAGGGTCATGGGCTCCAGCGTCTCGCTGTGGCGTACCGTGCCGAGCACCTCGTACAGCCCGCCTTTGTAGTGGCGATAGCGGCCGGGGGGTGTGCAAACCAGGGGTGGCAGTTCATCGTTCATGGATAGCATTCGCGGTGGGAAAAATACGCATCACAACGGGAGGGCGGTTGATGGAGAAGGCGGACTTCATACACATGGTGCGCATGAGCGAGATGGCCAGCGCCGACGACAGCCGTGCCTACCGCCGCGGCGTGGCCGCCTTTGCGGCGCTGGGCTACGCCTGGGTGCTGGGCTGCCTGGCGCTGGCCGTGGGCATGCTGGTGTGGGTGGTGCCCCAACTCCTCCACGGCAAGTTCCGCTTCGCCTGGGTATGGATTGTGATGGCCGCGTGCGGCCTGTTATGGCTGAGCCTGCGTGCGCTGTGGGTGCCGCGCAGCCCGCCCCAGGGCGTACAGATCACCGCGCGTGAGGCGCCGGCACTGTTCGATGCGCTGGAGCGCATCCGCCGCAAGATCAAGGGGCCGCCCATCCACGAGGTGTATCTGGACGACGACTTCAACGCCAGCATCCGCCAGGAGGCACGCTGGGGCATGCTGGGCGGTGCGCGCAATCAGCTCACCGTCGGTCTGCCGCTGCTCATGGCGCTGGACAAAAAGCGCCTGCTGGCGGTGCTGGCCCACGAGTACGGCCACCTGCGTGGCGACCACGGGCGCTTTGCGGCCTGGATCTACCGCACCCGCCTGAGCTGGCACCGCCTGCACGAGGGCATGCAGGACGATGCCGGCCCCATGGCCGTGGCCACGCGGGCGTTCCTGGACTGGTACTGGCCGCGCTTTGCCGCCAAGACCTTCGCCCTGGCCCGCCAGGACGAATACGAGGCCGACCGCATCGCCGCGCGCCTGCTGGGCCAGGATGAGGTGGCCGCCGCGCTCACCGAGGTCGAGATCAAGGGCGCCTGGCTGGGCGAGCAGTTCTGGCGCCAGCACTGGCAGGGCGCGCTGTCCCAGCCGTTGCCCGCCGGGCCCTACGGCGCCCTGCAGCGCCTGCTGGCACTGCCGCCGGAGCCGGCCTTCGCCCAGACGGCGCTGCGCGAAGCGGTACGGCGCCTGAGCGGCGTGGACGACACCCATCCCGTGCTGCGCGACCGGGTGGAGGCGCTCACGGGTGGGCGCCCCACGCTGCCGCCGTGGTCGCAGCGCGGGGCGCTGTCGCTGCTGGGGGCGCAGGCGCGCGGCTGGCTGGCGCACTTCGATGACCAGTGGTGCAAGGCCAACGCCACGGTGTGGAAGCAGCACCACGCCCGCCTGCAGCGGGCGCAGGAGCGCGTGCGCACCCTGCAGTCCACCCAGGCCGGCAACAGCGCCACCGAGACCGTGGAGCTGGCGCGGTTGATGCGCCGGCTGGACCCGCAGGCCGCCGTGCAGCCGCTGTACGAGCGCGTGCTGGCGCGCGAACCCGCCCATGTGGGTGCGCTGCTCGGGCTGGCCGACAGTCTGCCGCCACAGGACGTGGCAGGGCGCCTGCGCTGTTGCAAGGCATTGTGGGACGGCAGTCCCACCCATCGCTGGGGTGCGGCCCGGGGCGCGGTGCAGGCGCTGGAGCAGCGTGCCGATGCCGGTGGGGACTATGACGCCGAGGCCCTCAAGCGCTGGCGCGAGCGCGTGCGCCAGGCGGAGGAGGTGGAGGATGCCGCCCTGGAGGAGCTGTACGACACGCCCTTCTTCCAGCGCGTGACGCGCCACGATCTGAGCGCGTTCGAGCTCGGCGAGCTGCAGGCCGAATTGGCCCTGCACCGCGCGGTGGCGCGCGCCTGGCTGGTGTGCAAGCAACTGCGCGCCATGCCCCAGCGGCGCACCTACCTGCTGTTCGTGCAATTGCACGGTCTGGATGCGCAGGCGCGCTATGCCCTGTGCCGCCGTCTGGAGAGCGAGCTGGAACTGCCGGGACAGGTGCTGGTGCTCGCGGCCGGTGACGCGGCGGCGCTGGAGGACATCGAGCGCCAGGCGTTTGAGCCCGTGCACGCCGGGCCCGGAGGGGCTTGAGGCGGCGGCGGATGATGCGGGCGCGAGATGGGACAATCACGCCATGCATCCCAAAGCCCTTGTGGACGCCTGCGCGGAACTCGTCAGGCTGGTCCTTACTTTTGAACACCCGGCCGACGCCGTGGTCTCGCGCTACTTCCGCGAGCACCGCGGCCTGGGCCCGCGCGAGCGCGCCACGCTGGCCGAAACCGTCTACAACGTCCTGCGCAAGAAGCTGTTGTTCGAGCAGCTCGCGCGCTCGGGCGCGGGCCCCAAGGAGCGGCGCCTGGCCATCCTGGGCTTTCACGGCCCGCGCGACTTCGTCAAGAGCGCACTGACCGAGCAGGAAAAGTCCTGGCTGGACCAGTGCGACGCCGTGCGTCCTGAAGACCTGCTGGCGCCGCACCGCCACAACCTGCCCGAATGGCTGGTGGCGCCGCTCAAGGAGCAGCTGGGCGAGAGCGGCTTCTGGGCCCTGGCCGACAGCCTGGCGCAGCCGGCGCCATTGGACCTGCGCGTCAATGCCTTGAAGGAAAAACGCGACCAGGTGCAGAAGGAGCTTGCGCAAGCAGCTATCAAATCGGTAGTGACACCTTACTCTCCCTGGGGACTGCGCATCGCCGGCAAGCCTGCGCTCACCAAGCTGGACGCGTTCACGCGCGGCGCTATCGAGGTGCAGGACGAGGGCTCGCAGTTGCTCGCGCTGCTGCTGGACGCCAAGCGCGGCGAGATGGTGGTGGACTTCTGCGCCGGTGCCGGCGGCAAGACGCTGGCCATCGGCGCGGCCATGCGCAGCACGGGGCGGCTGTACGCCTTCGACGTGTCGGCCCACCGGCTGGAGGCGCTCAAGCCCCGCCTGGCGCGCTCGGGCCTGTCCAACGTGCACCCCGCGGCCATCGCCCACGAGCGCGACGAGCGCGTCAAACGTCTGGCCGGCAAGATCGACCGCGTGCTGGTGGACGCCCCCTGTTCGGGCCTGGGCACGCTGCGCCGCAACCCCGACCTGAAGTGGCGCCAATCGCCCGAGGCGCTGCGGGAGCTGGCCGGCAAGCAGACCGCCATCCTGGAAAGCGCGGCGCGCCTGGTCAAACCTGGCGGGCGGCTGGTCTATGCCACGTGCAGCGTGCTGCCGCAGGAAAACGAGGCCATCGCCGAAGCCTTCGGCGCGGCGCATGCCGATTTCGAGCCGCAGGACGCCGGCGCGCTGCTCACGCAGCTGAAGGTGCCCGATGCCGCACGCCTGTGCCATGGCGGCGCCAGCGGTACTGGATATCTGCGGCTGTGGCCTCATCTGCACCAGACGGACGGTTTCTTCGCTGCCGTCTGGACCCGGCGCGCGTAACTTTCCTACGCGCTGGCACGCAACGCGAAGCCATCCTGGCGGCCGGGCATGTTCCGGTCCGCGGAGACGGCGTCCGACAATGTGGAACGCCGCCGGCTGCGCGGCGGTATTGGATAGTGGATCGAGGTTTGTATGTTGTTTGATGGCGCCGCGTGGAATACCGCGCTCGACTGGCTGGCGCATGGCGTGTGGGACCTGGCCTGGTGGCAGATCGTGCTCTACACCCTGGCCACCACTCACATCACGATCGCGGCGGTGACGATCTTCCTGCACCGCTCGCAGGCGCACCGTGCGCTGGACCTGGGGCCTGTGCCTGCGCATTTCTTCCGTTTCTGGCTGTGGCTGGGCACGGGCATGGTCACCAAGGAATGGGTGGCCATCCACCGCAAGCACCACGCCAAGTGCGAGACGCCCGACGACCCCCACAGCCCGCAGACGCGCGGCCTGCGCACCGTGATGTGGCGCGGGGCCGAGCTGTACCGTGCCGAGGCGGCCAACGCCGAGACGCTGAAGAAGTTCGGCCATGGCACGCCGGACGACTGGATGGAGCGCAACGTCTACAGCCGCTTCACCTGGCAGGGCGTGGGGCTGATGCTGGTCATCAACCTGGTGCTGTTCGGCGCCGTGGGCGCCGCCGTGTGGGCCGTGCAGATGGCGTGGATCCCGTTCTGGGCCGCGGGCGTGGTCAACGGCGTGGGCCACTATTGGGGTTACCGCAACTTCGAGGCGCAGGACGCCTCCACCAACCTCGTGCCCTGGGGCCTTGTGATTGGCGGTGAAGAACTGCACAACAACCACCACACCTATCCGACGGCCGCGAAGTTCTCGGTCAAGCCGTACGAGTTCGACGTGGGGTGGCTCTACATCAGCGCGTTGCAGCGCCTGGGCTGGGCCAAGGTCAAGAAGGTGCCGCCCAAGCTGCGCCTGGGCGCCGTGAAGCCGGTGGCCGACGAAAAGACGCTGGAGGCGCTCATCGCCAACCGCTACGAGGTCATGGCTGGCTATGCACGCGGCGTGCGCCAGGCCTGCAAGGACGAGATCGCCGCGCTCAAGGCGCGCAAGGCCGACGTGTCGGCCCTCAAGCGCGCCAAGCGCTGGCTGCACCGCGACGCCGAGAAGGTCCCTGCGCAGGCACAGCCGACGCTGGCCGAAGTGCGTGCGGCGCACCCCGTACTCGACAAGATGGTCACCATGCGCGAGGAGCTGCGCCAGCTCTGGCTCAACACCTCGCAGTCGCGCGATCAGCTGACCGCAGACCTGCAAGCCTGGTGCCAGCGGGCCGAGGCCAGCGGCATCGCGGCGCTCAAGGAGTTTTCGCTGAAGCTGCGGGCAGCCCACGCCTGAGCGACGCGGCGGCTGGCTCTTCTGACCGCAGTACCGCGGCGACCCGAAAGGGTGCCGCGGTTTTTTATGCCCACGCTGGACATGAAAAAAGCCGCCGGGCGCAACGCCGGGCGGCTTTTTGACAGGAGCCGGGCCGAATTACTTCAGCTTGGCTTCCTTGTACTCGACGTGCTTGCGAGCCTTGGGGTCGAACTTGATGATCGACATCTTCTCAGGCATCGTCTTCTTGTTCTTGGTGGTGGTGTAGAAGTGACCGGTTTCGGCCGTGGACACCAGCTTGATCTTTTCGCGTCCGCCTTTGGAAGCCATGGTTGTTCTCCTTGAGGAAATTAGGCTTGGCCACGGGCACGCATGTCTGCGAGCACGGAGTCGATACCGTTCTTGTCGATCAGGCGCAGAGCGGCGCTGGACACGCGCAGGCGCACCCAACGGTTCTCGCTTTCCACCCAGAAACGGCGGTACTGCAGGTTGGGCAGGAAACGGCGCTTGGTCTTGTTGTTGGCGTGGGAGACGTTGTTTCCCACCATGGGCTTCTTGCCCGTTACTTCACATACGCGTGCCATCAGGACACTCCGATAGTTGCAACGGCTGCCGGCGCTGAAGTCCCGCGAGAGCAGGAGCGTGCCGGTCAGCCTCACCTCGCCAGTTTGAACGGGTGGCGGTAACCCGGTCGCCGCAGCCTTTGCGCTGCAATTTGCAGGCGCAGGATTTGGCAAAGCCGCGCATTATAGCCCGAATATCAAAAAGCCCCTGCATGCCGAAACCTGCAGGAGCCGGGTGGGCAGGGCTTAGTGCGTTATTCCTGTTGTTCCAGGAAGCGCTGCGCGTCCAGCGCGGCCATGCAGCCCGTGCCGGCGCTGGTGATGGCCTGGCGGTACACATGGTCCTGCACGTCGCCGGCGGCGAACACGCCCGGCACGCTGGTCTGCGTGGCAAAGCCCTTGAGGCCGCCCTGGGTCACGATGTAGCCGTTTTCCATCGCCAGTTGGCCCTGGAAGATGTCGGTGTTGGGCGCATGGCCGATGGCGATGAAGCAGCCTTGCAGCGCGATGTCCTCGGTGTGGCCGTCTTCGGTGTGCTTGAGGCGGATGCCGGTCACGCCGGTGGCGTCGCCCAGCACCTCGTCCAGCGTGAAGAAGGTCTTGAGCTCGATCTTGCCGGCCGCCACCTTCTCCATGAGCTTGTCGATCAGGATGGGCTCGGCGCGGAACTTGTCGCGGCGGTGTACCAGCGTCACCTTGCGGGCGATGTTGGACAGGTACAGCGCTTCCTCCACGGCGGTGTTGCCGCCGCCGACCACGCACACGTCCTGTTCGCGATAGAAGAAGCCGTCGCAGGTGGCGCAGGCGGACACGCCCCTGCCCATGAAGGCTTCCTCGGAGGGCAGGCCCAGGTACTTGGCCGATGCACCCGTGGCGATGATGAGCGAGTCGCAGGTGTAGGTGCCACTATCGCCCGTAAGGGTGAAGGGGCGCTTGGACAGGTCCACCTGGCTGATGTGGTCGAACACGATCTGCGTCTTGAAGCGCTCGGCATGTTCCTGGAAGCGCTGCATCAGCTCGGGGCCCTGCACGCCGTGCACGTCGGCGGGCCAGTTGTCCACCTCGGTCGTGGTCATGAGCTGGCCGCCCTGGGCCAGGCCCGTGATGAGCACGGGGTTGAGGTTGGCGCGCGCGGCGTACACCGCGGCGGTGTAGCCCGCCGGGCCGGAGCCGAGGATCATGACTTTGGCGTGTTGGGTAGTGGACATGGCTGAAAAGTAAGGTTTTGTTATGCCGGGCGACCGGCGTGCCCCGTAAGAACCTGGGGCCGGGCCCCCAGTATCAACCGGTCCGCGCGGGCGCCTGCGGTCGGGTTTTCAATCGCGGCCATTGTAAGAAGCCATGAATAACACGGCCGGGGCGGGCGTATCGGCCTTTGCGCTGGCGCAGCGCGGTGACAAAAAGGCGCGCAGCCGGCAGGCCTGGGGCGGGCTGCCGCACGCAGCGCACGGCGCACAGACGCGTCGTCGGCATGGGGTAAGCTTGCGCGCTCTTATCCCATGACGTACTCCCTCAACACCCTGAACGCTTCTTCCTCCAGCAAGTCGGCGCCACGCACCGGCGCGGCGCGCTTCGGCCATGAGATCGGCCTGGTGCTGGGCCTGCTGGGCCTGGTGTTCTGGCTGCTGGCCCTCGTGAGCTATTCCGCGCAGGATGCGGCCTGGTCCACATCGGGTGCGGGCAATGGACAGCCACTGTCCAATTGGGTGGGCAGGCTCGGGGCGTGGCTCGCCGACGGCAGCTACTTCGTGCTGGGCTTTTCCGTCTGGTGGTGCGTCGCCGCGGGCGTGCGCGCCTGGTTTGCGTCGCTGGCGCGCTGGATGCGCGGCGATGGCGCCGCAGGCCACGCGCCGTGGCAGCGCCGCGGCGTATTCTGGGGCGGCCTGGCGCTGCTGCTGTGCGCCAGCACGGCACTGGAATGGTCGCGGCTGTACCGGTTCGAAGCCCTGCTGCCCGGCCATGCGGGCGGCATGCTGGGCTATATGACGGGGCCGCTGGCCGTGCGCTGGCTCGGGTTCACGGGCTCGGGGCTGGCCGGCGTGGTGGTGGTCGTGCTGGGCGCGGCGCTGGTGTTCCGTTTCTCCTGGGGGCATCTGGCCGAGCGCCTGGGTGGGCGCATCGATGCGCTGGTGCAGCGCGGCCGGGCGCGGCGCGAGAAGGCCAAGGACGTGGCCGTGGGGCGGCGCGCCGCGCGCGAGCGCGAGGAAGTGGTGCAGGAAGAGCGCCACGAGATTGAGGTGCAGCACCCGCAGCCTGTCACCATCATCGAGCCCGTGCTGTCCGATGTGGTGCAGAGCACCCGCGTGGTGAAGGAGCGCCAGAAACCCCTGTTCAGCGAGATGCCCGACAGCAACCTGCCGCAGGTGGACCTGCTGGACGCCGCGCAGGCGCGCCAGGAGACCGTGTCGCCCGAGACGCTGGAGATGACCAGCCGCCTGATCGAGAAGAAGCTCAAGGACTTCGGCGTGGACGTCACCGTGGTGGCCGCCATGCCCGGCCCGGTGATCACGCGCTACGAGATCGAGCCCGCCACGGGCGTGAAGGGCTCGCAGATCGTGAACCTGGCCAAGGACCTGGCGCGTTCGCTGTCGCTGGTGTCCATCCGCGTGATCGAGACCATTCCTGGCAAGAACTTCATGGCGCTGGAACTGCCCAACGCCAAACGCCAGACCATCCGCCTGTCGGAGATTCTGGGCTCGCAGGTCTACCACGACGCCAAGAGCCTGCTGACCATGGGCCTGGGCAAGGACATCGTGGGCGCGCCCGTGGTGGCGGACCTGGCCAAGATGCCGCACGTGCTGGTGGCGGGCACGACGGGCTCGGGCAAGTCGGTGGGGATCAACGCCATGATCCTGTCGCTGCTCTACAAGGCCGAGGCGCGCGACGTGCGCCTGCTGATGATCGACCCCAAGATGCTGGAAATGTCGGTCTACGAGGGCATTCCGCACCTGCTCGCGCCGGTGGTCACCGACATGAAGCAGGCCGCCCACGGGCTGAACTGGTGCGTGGCCGAAATGGAGCGCCGCTACAAGCTCATGAGCAAGCTGGGCGTGCGCAACCTCGCGGGCTACAACACGAAAATAGACGACGCCAAGGCGCGCGAGGAGCACATCCCCAACCCCTTCAGCCTCACACCGGAGAGCCCGGAGCCGCTGGAGCGGCTGCCGCACATCGTGGTGGTGATCGACGAGCTGGCCGACCTGATGATGGTCGTGGGCAAGAAGATCGAGGAGCTCATCGCCCGCCTGGCGCAGAAGGCGCGCGCTGCCGGCATCCACCTGATCCTGGCCACGCAGCGCCCCAGCGTGGACGTGATCACCGGCCTGATCAAGGCCAACATCCCCACGCGTATCGCTTTCCAGGTCAGCAGCAAGATCGACAGCCGCACCATCCTGGACCAGATGGGCGCCGAGGCCTTGCTGGGCATGGGCGACATGCTCTACATGGCCAGCGGCACGGGCCTGCCCATCCGCGTGCACGGCGCCTTTGTCTCCGATGACGAGGTGCACCGTGTCGTCAGCTACTTGAAGGAACAAGGGGAGCCGGACTACATCGAAGGGGTGTTGGAAGGCGGTACCGTCGAGGGCGACGACAGCGGCTTCGGCTTTGGCGACAGCGAAGGCGGCGGCGAGAAGGACCCCATGTACGACCAGGCCGTGGAGGTGGTGCTGAAAGACCGCAAGGCCAGCATCTCCTACGTGCAGCGCAAGCTGCGCATTGGCTACAACCGCTCCGCGCGCCTGCTCGAAGACATGGAGAAGGCCGGCCTGGTGAGCGCACTCACCGCCAGCGGCCAGCGCGAGGTGCTGGTGCCCGCGCGCAGCGAGTAAAGCTGCCTGGGCACGCTCCCTGGCCCGCTGTCCACGCAACCGCTTGCATGGAGAAATGGTGTTGAAGAAAGTATTTGCTGCGATTTTGATAGCTGCTGGCGCTGGTTGCGCCTGGGCTGACGGCCTGAAAAGCCTTGAAACCTTCATGAAGTCCGCCCAGAGCGGCCGGTCCGAGTTCACGCAGACCGTGACCTCGCCGCCCAAGGACGGCCAGGCGGGCCGCACCAAGACCTCCAGCGGCAGTTTTGAATTCCAGCGTCCAGGGCGCTTCAAATTCCATTACCGCAAGCCGTTCGAGCAGCTCATCGTGGCCGATGGGCAGACCCTGTGGCTGTACGACGCTGACTTGAACCAGGTGACCCAGCGCACGCAATCCAAGGCGCTGGGCAGCACGCCCGCGGCGCTGCTCGCGTCCGCGCCCGACCTGGCGGCGCTGCGCGCCGACTTCGCGCTGGAGTCGGCGCCCGAGCAGGACGGCCTGCAGTGGGTGCTGGCTACGCCCAAGGCCAAGGACGGCCAGCTCAAGAGCGTGCGCGTGGGCTTCGCGGGGGAGCAACTGGCGGCGCTGGACATCCTGGACAGCTTTGGGCAGCGCTCGCTGATCCGCTTCACCGGCATGCAGCTCAACCCGGCGCTGCCGGCAGGCACCTTCCAGTTCAAGCCGCCTGCGGGGGCGGATGTGCTCTCGCAGTAGGTGCTTCTGTTTCGATAGCTGCTAGCGCTTATAGGGTAAGCGCTAGAGCCATGTTTTGCTCTAAACCGCCAGCACGGTCGCCACGCGTGCCCGCACCAGCGGCAGCAACTCGGACTCGAACCACGGGTGGCGCTTGAGCCAACCGTTGTTGCGCGGGCTGGGGTGCGGCAGGGCCAGGACGGGCGCATCTGGCAGTGCGCAGGTGCTGCGCACGGTTTCCCCCAGCGGCCGGCCACGGCAGGCGGCCAGATGCCAGGCCAGCGCGTATTGGCCCACGGCCACGGTCAGCGCGATGTTCGGCAGCCGTGCCAGCAGCGGCACGCGCCACGCGGGGGCGCATTCGGGGCGGGGCGGTGCATCGCCCGAGGCGCCACGGCCCGGATAGCAAAAGCCCATCGGCACGATGGCCACTCGCGCCGGGTCATAGAAAGTCTCGCGTGTCAGCCCCAGCCACGTGCGCAGGCGCTCGCCGCTCGCGTCATCGAAGGGGATGCCCGAGGCATGCACCTTGCGCCCCGGTGCCTGCCCCACGATCAGCAGGCGCGCGCGTGCATCGGCCTGCAGCACGGGACGCGGGCCCAGCGGCAGGAAGGGGGCGCAGATCGTGCAGGCGCGCACGCGGCGCAGCAGCGCGTCCAGCGGCTCGTTGGGGGGCACTTCGACGCTCGGCGCTTTGGCCCGCGGCATTTCGACACGCGGCATTTCGACGCGCGGCAGGTCGTTGCCCGGCAATGCGTTGCGCGGCAATGCGTTGCGCGGCAATGCGTTGCGCGGCAATGTGTTGCCCGGTGGCTTCGCCATCAGTCTGCGATGCGTGCGCCGGCTTCGGACAGCAGCGCGCGCAACACCGAGCGGTGGCAGCGCGCCTCGTCTTCGCAGTAGCAACCCACCGAGAAATTGTTGTGCTGCGACAGCGCGGCCAGCAGCGCGATGGTGTGGCGGTTCTCCGGCGTGGCCATCTCCTGGCGGAACTGCTGGGTGAAGGCCGCCCATTCCTTGGGCGTCTGCGCGGCCTGGGCGAGCTTGACGGTCTCGGGGCTGGGCGAGAGGTTGGGGTACCACACGTCATACCAGTCCTGCGCCGCGAACTGTTCCTTGGGCACGCCGCGCGGCGGGCGGCGCACGGTGCCGATGCGCGTGCCTTCATCGCGTGCGCGGGGAGTGCCGAGGCGGACGATGCGGATGGGCATGGTGGGTACAGATACGGGCGACAGGAAGAGCTAACACCTGAACTCAGCCGCGCTGCACAGTGGCGGCAACGCATGCTAGCGTAGCGCATGCACGCGACTGCTGCCACGAACCAACGTCTAACACTCGCGGCAAGCCACGCCGGATCGAGAAGCACGGAGGGCAGCCGCAAGGGGAGTTTGCCGGCGTCGGCTTGTCCAGTTGGTCAGGCAGCCCCAGTCATGCCAATTGTTAATGTGGAAGACACCCGCCACCGGACGTGCCGACACCTGACCTGAGGCTGGCCAAGGCCGATGGTCAGCGGGCAAGCGCGTCTCAGGCGGCAGCGGGCGTGGCGATGAAGCCGTGCTTGCGCAGCATTTTGATCCAGCGCGGCGCGTTGCGCTGAACGTTCAGCGCCTCGTAATCGACCTCCTTGTCCTGGTAGTGGCTGCCGTTGCTGAGCATGGCGTAGATGGTGCGCAGCATCTTGTGGGCCAGCGCCACCACTGACTTCTTGTGACCCTTTCGGATGGTCAGCGCGTCGAACTTGGCCTTGAGTGCGCAGCGCGTTCGTGCTGCAGCCTGGGCGAACTCGCACAGCAGCCTTCTGACCCAGGCGTTGCCCTTGCGGATGCGCCCGGTTTTGCGCTTGCCCGCGCTCTCGTTGTTGCCTGGGCAGATGCCCACCCAACTGGCCAGGCGCTCTGCACTGCCAAACACGCTCATGTCCGCACCAATCTCCACCAGCAGCATGGCCGCCCCTGCTCGTCGATGCCCGGCAGGGTCTGCAGCAGCCTGAGCTGTGGCTGCCAGGGTTGCAGGCCCTGCAGCAGGTACTGGTCCATGCGGGCGATGCGCTGCTCGATCTGCTCAATGTGCTGCACGATCTCCTGGGCCACAAAGCGGTGCACTGCGCTGAACTGCTCGGTGCTCAGGGCCTCGCACAGTTAATGTGGAAGACACCCGCCACCGGACGTGCCGACACCTGACCTGAGGCTGGCCAAGGCCGATGGTCAGCGGGCAAGCGCGTCTCAGGCGGCAGCGGGCGTGGCGATGAAGCCGTGCTTGCGCAGCATTTTGATCCAGCGCGGCGCGTTGCGCTGAACGTTCAGCGCCTCGTAATCGACCTCCTTGTCCTGGTAGTGGCTGCCGTTGCTGAGCATGGCGTAGATGGTGCGCAGCATCTTGTGGGCCAGCGCCACCACTGACTTCTTGTGACCCTTTCGGATGGTCAGCGCGTCGAACTTGGCCTTGAGTGCGCAGCGCGTTCGTGCTGCAGCCTGGGCGAACTCGCACAGCAGCCTTCTGACCCAGGCGTTGCCCTTGCGGATGCGCCCGGTTTTGCGCTTGCCCGCGCTCTCGTTGTTGCCTGGGCAGATGCCCACCCAACTGGCCAGGCGCTCTGCACTGCCAAACACGCTCATGTCCGCACCAATCTCCACCAGCAGCATGGCCGCCCCTGCTCGTCGATGCCCGGCAGGGTCTGCAGCAGCCTGAGCTGTGGCTGCCAGGGTTGCAGGCCCTGCAGCAGGTACTGGTCCATGCGGGCGATGCGCTGCTCGATCTGCTCAATGTGCTGCACGATCTCCTGGGCCACAAAGCGGTGCACTGCGCTGAACTGCTCGGTGCTCAGGGCCTCGCACAGTTCTTGCCTGCTCGCTCGCAGCCGCCCCTTGTGGTTCAGCACCTCGTGCATGGGCTGTCCCTCGATCAGGGCTTTGACCATGGCACGCGCGCTCTGTCCGTGGATGTCGGCCACCAGCACGTTGATGCGAATGCCCGCGTCCACCAGCACCTTGTGCAGCCGGTTCTTCTCGGCGCTGCACATGCCCACCAGCTTTTGCCGCTGGCGCGCTACCAGGCGAAGCTGGCGCATCTGCACCGGTGGAATGAACGAGGCGCGCAGCAAACCCGCACGCGCCAGCGTGGCCAGCCACTGTGCATCGGCCATGTCGGTCTTGCGACCGGGCACAGCCTTGACATGCCGCGCGTTGACCACCCAAGCAATAAGGCCCACCGCCTCCAGCGCCGCAAACGGGCTTTTCCAATACACCCCTGTGCTCTCCATCACCACGACCTCAGGGGCCATCTCCAGCGCCCACTGCGCCAAGGCGCGGCGGTCGCGTTTGAAGGCGCCGAAGTCTCGCTTGGTGACCTCTACCCGGCCATCGTCATGTTCGACAACGGCGCAGGCCGTGATCTTGGCCTGGTGAACGTCCAGCGCAATGACGCGCTTGTGCATCGGGGTCAAATCCATTGCGGCTCTCCTGCAGCTTGAATGACAATCACAAGCGTGCGGACCAGCCAAGGTGCCGCCGACCAACGGCCTGCCGGGCAAGCCCGGCGGCTCTCTTTAATGTGGGCTGTCAGGCGCGCTCTGACCCGGCTGGGTCTGGGCAACGCCCGCAGGCAATCCTGGGTACGAGTGGTCGGCAGCGGGTCAAGTTAGCGATCGCGGTCGAGTGCCATCAAAGAATTGACCGACCTCTACCCGCGCTGGCCCGCACGCCCCCAGTGTCTTCCATCATCCAGGGTGAACCGCAAGGGTCATGACAGTTAGGCAGGGGTGCGGAGTGGAAGGTTTTTGATATGCACATTGCTTGAAATTTTAGTGTTGCACTTCATAGCTCAATCTGCGCCGGGGTTTGGTTTGTGATGCCTAGTTTTCAAGTTCGAACTTGGCCCACGTTTCCGCAAGCCTTGACTTCAGGGTCTGCTGCCGTTGCTCGTATACGAACTTTGGCTCCTGTGTGCCAGGTAGGAGCCCCTCCAAGGCAGTAACAAATGCGACGTGGTAGTTCTTTAACGCCTCCTTGGCCGCTGGCTTCCGGATTGTCCTTAGCGCCTTGTTAAAGCTTGTCTTTGCTTCCGTCTTCCCCTTGCTGATGCAGCCCTGTACGTCACTACTGTTGTCTTGTGGTCGATAGAGGTCTCCGCGTGCCAAAGCTAAGCTCAATGTGGCTTCACACATTATTTGGTGATAGTACGTAGATCCTTGGTAGGCCTCGAGAGGAGTGCGATTGTCTTTCTCTTGCGCGCCAACGAATTGAAAAGCGGAGAGAAGTGCCAAGGTAATAAGAGCATGACGCATAAAGTTCGTATCCTTTCGAAATTATTTGCGAGTCGTGAAGCCTAACGGACTAGGTAAGCGGGCCGCCGAAGGCGGATCCGCTTGACCGCCGGGTTAGAGCCTACCGTGGCCAAGAATTTTCTCCCTAGCCTTAAAAAATTCTTCACGGGAAATCTCTTGCGCGCTACGCATAGCCTGCAGCTCTTTTAGCGCATCTTTTGTCTCCTGCTCAGCTATGTGAACAGCTTCCCAAGGTGCATAGCCACAGCCCGCAGCATCAGCAATATCTGCGGAGCTATAGCCACGATCATGCATTTCGTGAAGAAAATCCCAATCGCTCATTTTTATTTCCTTTCTCTAACTTCAAGCTCAGAGGCGCTGTGCTGCTTTATCGCACAGCGTCCCTTGGAGCGCAGTGTTAAGTAAACAGCTCCATGAAGTCGGCGCTGGCAGTACGGCGCAAAACCAGTGTTTTCAAAAACCTGTTAATAACCACAGGCTGCAACGATTCCAGCATTAGAAGCGTCATTGATATGCGGGTATTTGCTACTCGTGTTGTAAATTGTTGCCGCTGAGGTTCCTGCAACAAATCGCTTATATCCCACATAGCCACCATAGCCGTTTTTGGCATTAATCTCGCCGCATACAACCTTACCGCCATCAAAATCGGCTATTCGTAGATTCTGGAATTTAGCGCTATCAGGATCCTTCAGGCCTTTCTTTGCAGCGTCTTGAGAGGCTGCGATAGCCTTTTCTTGGCCATTCTTTTCAAGGAAAAGACGCATTTCTGTTGCATACCCTCGCGCCTCGTTCATGGAAATAGTCCGAAGGTTTTGTATTGGATTTTGATAAACACCACCAGGTGATGCGCATCCAGTCAGTGCAATAGCAATAGAAATGGGCACAAGAAATTTCAAAGTCATGTTTATCTCCAATGATAGATGGTTGCTCAAGATGCTTGCTGCCTAACGTTGACCGAAAGGCTAGCGCGTACTGTCAAGAGTTTCGCTAGCCTGTGACAATACGAGAAGCCATGAAATCGGTGTAAATCTTTTTCACTAGCTGTTGTGCTTTAGTTACTTGTTCTGGCGTTAAATCTTCCGGATAGTTGTAGAAAAACTGAACGGAACCATCTTCAATTACTTCCGAATGCGTGAACTCAACACCCTTGATGTAATCCGTATCAGCTCGGAGATTTTCATTCATCTTTGCGACGTCTGCTTCGGCTGCTGGATTGATTCTGATGAAATGCTTGGAGTTAGACATGTGTGAATCTTTCGAACTGTGATTTAAGAGTAAATCGCTAACGAACCAAGGTAAGCGGCGGCTGGAAGCCGTCCGCTTGAGCGACGGGTTAGGGCTCGCTTTTGCCGGACGGAGGAGCCTGCATGTAAACGACTTGCTTGTCTCTCCCGACAAGTAGGCCAATGACAAGAAATACGGCTCCAAGAAAGAAGCCCAGAATTCCCATGAAGCCGGAAACGAGTCCACCGCCGATGGCGGCACCGGCTGCTGCTGCCCCAGCGTATTCGCCGCCTTTCTCCAGTGTTCCGGCGACGTGTGACCCAGTAAACAGGATGGCTGAAAGAGGGAGAAAGAAGGACAAGACGCCTGAAGTGATAAGCAGGCGGCGCCATGCCTTTGCCACTGATGGTGCTTTCAATGCCACAAAAATTCCAACTGCCCAGAGCACGAAGAAGGCAATAGCACCGTAACTCCCACCGCTTGACGGTTTAGATGCACCGCCGACCGCTATGACTATGGCCCCGATAATCGCGATGATTAGACCGCCAATGATGCCTGCAAGGATTTTCATAGATGCTCCCTCGTTGTTGAATGAGAAGTGTAGATCGTGATGTGAGAAGGGTGGACTGCGAGATCTAACGGCCAAGGTAAGCGGCCCGCAGAATGCGGGTCCGCTTGACCGCAGAGTTAGACCCGAAGGCCAAAAGGGAGCGCCCAGCCTTGACGACGTGCGCAGCCCAAGAAAAACCGCTGGGCCATGGAAGCGGCGCAGCGCTGCAAGAATGATAGCTGGTGGCGCTTGGCTGGCAAGCGCTGGAGGCCAAAAAGGCTAGAAAGCCTTTGGAACAGGGCCGAGCGCTGAAATAAGTGGCTGCGCGCATAGAGCGGGTGATGGGACTAACGGCCCAGGTAAGCCGCCCGCCGCAGGCGGGTCGGCTTGAACGCAGAGTTAGACCCGAAGGCCAACAGGGAGCGCCCAGAATTGGACAAGCGCGCAGCCCACGAAAAAGCGCTGGGCCACGAGAGCGGCGCAGCGCTGCAAGATTGATAGCTGGTAGCGCTTGATACGCAAGCGCTGGGGCCAAAAAGGCGTGAAAGCCCTTAAAACAGGGCCGAGCGCTGGAACAAGTGGCTGCGCGCATAGAGCGGGTGATGGGACTAACGTGCAGCTTGAGGGGCGCGGAAACAGGCGGCGAAGCCGGCTGTTGGAGCGTCCCTCTCGAAGCGTTTGTTAGGTATTTTCAGTGAGTTTTTTGGGGGTGAAGGCCGGAAACACTATGCCTTCCGATGTGAGAAGTAGTGCGGGCCATTCGACACCGCTCACATGGATGATTTCCACATCGTAGTGACCTTCAGTTGGTTCCCAGTCATTTGGGGTGAATTCGAATTGCCATGCGTGTGGCGATTTGTCTCGCACCGTTGCCACATAGCGATCAAATTCTGTGGGGTCTCTTGTGATGGCAATAGATATCTTGCCTTTCGACTGCGTTCCGCTGTGCAAGGCTGCAATTGCATTTCTCCAGTGGGGGGCGGCTTCTCTTGCCGCAATAGCCGCAAGCCCAGCAAACGCACCCACAACGAAGAAAAATTCGTATCCACTCATGAATCCCAAGGTTATGAGCGCCAACGTCATTACGAACATCCCTTTGGGAATCCATGAGAGCCGTGCTGCACGACGAAGTTTCTCGATTTGTTGATCTCGTGACATGCCCATTGGTTGATGCCTAACGGCCAAGGTAAGCGGCCCGCAGAATGCGGGTCCGCTTGACCGCAGAGTTAGACCCGAAGGCCAAAAGGGAGCGCCCAGCCTTGAAGACGTGCGCAGCCCACGAAAAAGCGCTGGGCCACGGAAGCGGCGCAGCGCTGCAAGAAGGATAGCTGGTGGCGCTTGCTACACAAGCGCCAGAGGCCCAAAAGGCCTGAAACCGACCAAGCGAACGCAGGCGAAGCCCGGCAAAGCGCCAAAAACCCAAAGGAGAAACCTTGGATAAAGGCGAAGCGCTGGAATGAATGTAGGCCTGCATAAAGAGGAATATGAGAGGACTAACGGCCAAAGTAAGCGGCTGGCCGTAGGCCAGTCCGCTTGACTGCAGAGTTAGACCCGAAGGCCAAAAGGGAGCGCCTGGATTTGAAGACGGGCGCGACCCACAAAAAAACGCTGGGCCACGGAAGCGGCGCAGCGCTGCAAAAATAATAGCTACTGGCGCTTGAGTGGCAAGCGCTAGAGGCCAAAAAGGCTACAACCTGACGCAGCGAATGCGCGCGAAGCCCGGCGCAGCACCCAAACCCCAAAGGAGAAACTTTTGAGAAAGGCGAAGCGCTGGAATGAATAGCGGCCTGCATAAATTGGGGTGTCTGCGGGACTAACGGCCAAGGTAAGCGGCCCGCAGAATGCGGGTCCGCTTGACCGCAGAGTTAGACCCGAAGGCCAAAAGGGAGCGCCCAGCCTTGACGACGTGCGCAGCCCAAGAAAAACCGCTGGGCCATGGAAGCGGCGCAGCGCTGCAAGAATGATAGCTGGTGGCGCTTGGCTGGCAAGCGCTGGAGGCCAAAAAGGCTAGAAAGCCTTTGGAACAGGGCCGAGCGCTGAAATAAGTGGCTGCGCGCATAGAGCGGGTGATGGGACTAACGGCCAAGGTAAGCCGCCCGCCGTAGGCGGGTCGGCTTGAACGCCGGGTTAATGTGGAAGACACCCGCCACCGGACGTGCCGACACCTGACCTGAGGCTGGCCAAGGCCGATGGTCAGCGGGCAAGCGCGTCTCAGGCGGCAGCGGGCGTGGCGATGAAGCCGTGCTTGCGCAGCATTTTGATCCAGCGCGGCGCGTTGCGCTGAACGTTCAGCGCCTCGTAATCGACCTCCTTGTCCTGGTAGTGGCTTGCGTTGCTGAGCATGGCGTAGATGGTGCGCAGCATCTTGTGGGCCAGCGCCACCACTGACTTCTTGTGGCCCTTTCGGATGGTCAGCGCGTCGAACTTGGCCTTGAGTGCGCAGCGCGTTCGTGCTGCAGCCTGGGCGAACTCGCACAGCAGCCTTCTGACCCAGGCGTTGCCCTTGCGGATGCGCCCGGTTTTGCGCTTGCCCGCGCTCTCGTTGTTGCCTGGGCAGATGCCCACCCAACTGGCCAGGCGCTCTGCACTGCCAAACACGCTCATGTCCGCACCAATCTCCACCAGCAGCATGGCCGCCCCCTGCTCGTCGATGCCCGGCAGGGTCTGCAGCAGCCTGAGCTGTGGCTGCCAGGGTTGCAGGCCCTGCAGCAGGTACTGGTCCATGCGGGCGATGCGCTGCTCGATCTGCTCAATGTGCTGCACGATCTCCTGGGCCACAAAGCGGTGCACTGCGCTGAACTGCTCGGTGCTCAGGGCCTCGCACAGTTCTTGCCTGCTCGCTCGCAGCCGCCCCTTGTGGTTCAGCACCTCGTGCATGGGCTGTCCCTCGATCAGGGCTTTGACCATGGCACGCGCGCTCTGTCCGTGGATGTCGGCCACCAGCACGTTGATGCGAATGCCCGCGTCCACCAGCACCTTGTGCAGCCGGTTCTTCTCGGCGCTGCACATGCCCACCAGCTTTTGCCGCTGGCGCGCTACCAGGCGAAGCTGGCGCATCTGCACCGGTGGAATGAACGAGGCGCGCAGCAAACCCGCACGCGCCAGCGTGGCCAGCCACTGTGCATCGGCCATGTCGGTCTTGCGACCGGGCACAGCCTTGACATGCCGCGCGTTGACCACCCAAGCAATAAGGCCCACCGCCTCCAGCGCCGCAAACGGGCTTTTCCAATACACCCCTGTGCTCTCCATCACCACGACCTCAGGGGCCATCTCCAGCGCCCACTGCGCCAAGGCGCGGCGGTCGCGTTTGAAGGCGCCGAAGTCTCGCTTGGTGACCTCTACCCGGCCATCGTCATGTTCGACAACGGCGCAGGCCGTGATCTTGGCCTGGTGAACGTCCAGCGCAATGACGCGCTTGTGCATCGGGGTCAAATCCATTGCGGCTCTCCTGCAGCTTGAATGACAATCACAAGCGTGCGGACCAGCCAAGGTGCCGCCGACCAACGGCCTGCCGGGCAAGCCCGGCGGCTCTCTTTAATGTGGGCTGTCAGGCGCGCTCTGACCCGGCTGGGTCTGGGCAACGCCCGCAGGCAATCCTGGGTACGAGTGGTCGGCAGCGGGTCAAGTTAGCGATCGCGGTCGAGTGCCATCAAAGAATTGACCGACCTCTACCCGCGCTGGCCCGCACGCCCCCAGTGTCTTCCATCATCCAGGGTGAACCGCAAGGGTCATGACAGTTAGACCCGAAGGCCAACAGGGAGCGCCCTGACTTGAAGACGGGCACAACCCACGCAAAAGCGCTGGGCCACGGAAGCGGCGCAGCGCTGCAAGCATGATAACTGGTGGCGCTTGCTGCACAAGCGCTGGAGGCCCAAAAGGCTTCAAAGCCTTTGGAACAGGGCCGAGCGCTGAAATAAGTGGCTGCGCGCATAAAGCGGGTGATGGGACTAACGGCCCAGGTAAGCCGCCCGCCGCAGGCGGGTCGGCTTGAACGCAGAGTTAGACCCGAAGGCCAACAGGGAGCGCCCAGAATTGGACAAGCGCGCAGCCCACGAAAAAGCGCTGGGCCACGAGAGCGGCGCAGCGCTGCAAGATTGATAGCTGGTAGCGCTTGATACGCAAGCGCTGGGGGCCAAAAAGGCGTGAAAGCCCTTAAAACAGGGCCGAGCGCTGGAACAAGTGGCTGCGCGCATAGAGCGGGTGATGGGACTAACGCCCTGAGTTCAGCCGCCGCCGTAGGCGGTCGGCTGCGACGAATAGTTAGACCCGAAGGCCAGAAGGGAGCGCCCAAACTTAAAGACGGGTGCGGCCCAGGAAAAAGCGCTGGGCCTCGGGAGCGGCGCAACGCTGCAAGAATGATAGCTGGCAGCGCTTGCTGAACAAGGGCTAGAGGCCAAAAAGGCTTGAAACTTGCGCGGCGAATGCAGGCGAAGCCCGGCGCAGCGCCGAAACCTCAAAGGAGAAACCTGTGAGAAAGGCGAACCGCTGGAGTAAATGCTGGCCTGCATAAAGCGGAATATGAAGGGACTAACAGCCCAGATAAGCCGCCCGCCGTAGGCGGGTCGGCTTGAGCGCAGAGTTAGACCCGAAGGCCAAAAGGGAACGCCCTGCCTTGAAGAAGGGCGCAGCCCACGAAAAAGCGCTGGGCCACGGAAGCGGCGCAGCACTGCAAGAATGATAGCTGGTGGCGCTTGGCTGGCAAGCGCTGGAGGCCCAAAAGACTAGAAAGCCTTTGGAACAGGGCGGAGCGCTGAAATAAGTGGCTGCGCGCATAGAGCGGGTGATGGGACTAACTAGAATTAGATCTCTGCATGCTATCGACCCGCCGCGGCCTAAGTCAAGCAGGCTGTCAAGCCTCTCCATAAACGCCCATGGCAGCGGTAATTTAGACCGCCTAAAATTTCACGGATGGATGCGCCTTCCGTTTCACGCCAACCCGCCGTGCGACAGCCGCCCCGGCTGCTGGAGTCGATGCGCGAGCGCATCCGGGTGCTGCACTATTCCATTCGCACCGAGCAGGCTTACGTGGATTGGGCGCGCCGCTTTATCTTGTTCCATGACAAGCGCCATCCGCGCGAGATGGGGGCGCCGGAGGTCACCGCTTTTCTGACCCACCTGGCTGTTGAGCGCGATGTGTCCGCCTCTACGCAGAACCAAGCCAAGGCCGCCATTTTGTTTCTCTACAAAGAGGTGCTGCAGCACGACTTGCCCTGGCTGGATGAGATTGTTTCGGCCCGCAAGGCGCGCCGCCTGCCGGTGGTGTTGACACAGCGCGAGGTGCGCGAGCTGCTGATGCACCTGCAGGGCACGCAGTGGCTGGTTGCCTCGCTGCTGTACGGCACGGGGATGCGCATTCTGGAGGCACTGCGCCTGCGCGTGAAGGATGTGGAGTTCGAACGGCGTGAACTGATCGTGCGCGAAGGCAAGGGGAACAAGGATCGTGTGACCGTCCTGCCCGAGAATCTGATCACTCCGTTGCGCGAGCAGATGGAGCGTGCCCGTGCGCTGCACCGCAAGGACTTGGATGCGGGTCTTGGTGCCGTGTGGTTGCCTGATGCGTTGGCCGTGAAGTACGCGAATGCAGCCACGGCCTGGGGGTGGCAGTACGTATTCCCCAGCGCGGTGCGTTCGGTGGACCCGCGCTCGGGCGTGCAGCGGCGCCATCACCTGCTGGAGCAGTCGGTGCAGAAGGCCGTGGCGTTGGCAGCGCGCCGCGCGGGCATCGACAAGCCTTGCACACCGCATGTGCTGCGGCATTCTTTTGCCACCCACATGCTGCAGGCAGGTTACGACATCCGCACCGTGCAGGAGTTGCTGGGTCACAAGGATGTGAGTACCACCATGGTCTACACCCATGTCTTGAACAAGGGCGGGCGCGGGGTGTTGAGCCCGCTCGATACGCTATGAGTCGCGCTTCCCCGCTGGCCCACCAGCCCTTGGCCGAACGCCTGCGTCCGCGTTCGCTGGCCGAAGTCATTGGCCAGCAGCATGTGCTGGGGCCGGGCATGCCGCTGCGGCTGGCGTTTGAATCGGGCCGCCCGCACAGTTGCATCCTGTGGGGGCCGCCCGGCGTGGGCAAGACCACAATTGCGCGCCTGATGGCCGAGGCGTTCGATGCGCAGTTCATCAGCATCAGTGCCGTGCTGGGCGGCGTGAAGGACATTCGCGATGCCGTGCAGCTGGCCGAGAGTGCACGCGACGGGCTGATGCAGCAGCGCACTATCGTCTTCGTGGACGAGGTGCACCGCTTCAACAAGAGCCAGCAGGACGCGTTCTTGCCGCATGTGGAAAGCGGCCTGTTCACTTTCGTGGGGGCGACGACCGAGAACCCTTCGTTCGAGGTCAACTCGGCCCTGCTGTCGCGTGCCGCGGTCTATGTGCTGCAGCCTCTGGGCAGCGACGACTTGAAGCAAATTGTGGCCAAGGCCCAGGCGCTGCAAGCGCTACCAGCTATTGAAAATGCAGCACTGGAGCGTCTCATCGCCTATGCCGACGGGGATGCGAGGCGCCTGCTCAACACGCTGGAAACCCTGGAGGTCACCGCAAGCCAGGCGGGCATCGAGCGCATCGAAGACGCCTGGCTGCTGCAGGTGCTGGGCGAGCGCATGCGCCGCTACGACAAGGGTGGCGAACAGTTCTACGACACCATCAGCGCGCTGCACAAGTCGGTGCGCGGCTCCGATCCCGATGCTGCGCTGTACTGGCTGGTGCGCATGCTCGACGGCGGGGCGGACCCCCGCTACATGGCGCGGCGCATCGTGCGCATGGCCTGGGAGGACATCGGTCTGGCCGATCCGCGCGCCATGCAGATCGCGCACGACGCTGCGCAGACCTATGAACGCCTGGGCAGCCCGGAGGGCGAGCTCGCGCTGGCGCAGGCCGTCATCTACCTCGCCGTGGCGCCCAAGAGCAATGCGGGCTACATGGCCTACAACAAGGCCCGCGCCTTCGTGAAGCAAGACGGCACGCGCCCCGTGCCGCTGCACCTGCGCAATGCGCCCACCCAACTCATGAAGCAGTTGGACTACGGCAAGGACTATCGCTACGCGCACGACGAAGAGGGCGGCTTTGCCGCGGGCGAGAACTACCTGCCCGATGGCATGGATCCGCCGGGCTTTTACGCACCGGTGCCGCGCGGGCTGGAGATAAAGATCGGCCAGAAGCTCGATGAACTGCGCGCGCGCAATGAGGCAGCGCAGGGTGGCCCCGGCGACGTGCCCCCAGACGCCTAGGCTTCGAGTGGCTTCTTGTGTGAGGGGCATGCGGCGGGCCGACCACGGTCCCGTTGCACGGCTTTGTTCAGCCCAATCCATGGCCGTTGGAAATAAGCGCATTCCCTGATCGCGTCGCAATCATCAATATTTCTAATGCGCGCGGCACCCGCCTGATGCGCCCTCCAATCAAGGGAAAACCCCGTCCAAACGTGGTAGGGACGGCGTGTTTCCTCTGACTACAATTTCTTCACAAACCCGCGCAGACCCTTGCCTGGCGGGTTTTTTGCTAGATGGCGAACGGGCCCACAAGGCTGCATCGATTCGCGGTGCTTGGCTGGTGTGCACGTCAATAGTCGATACAAAGGACTCAACATATGGACATCTTGCTGCAGCAGATCATCAATGGTCTGGTTCTGGGCAGCATGTACGCCTTGATAGCCTTGGGCTACACCATGGTGTACGGCATCATCCAGCTCATCAACTTCGCGCACGGGGAAGTGCTCATGGTCGGCGCGCTGACCAGCTGGAGCTGCATCGGCCTCATGCAGGAGGCCATGCCGGGCGCGCCCGGCTGGCTCATTCTGCTGCTGGCCACGCTGATCGCCTGCGTGGTGGCGGCGGTACTCAATTTCACCATCGAAAAAGTCGCCTACCGGCCGCTGCGCAACAGCCCGCGCCTGGCCCCCTTGATCACCGCCATCGGCATGTCGATCCTGCTGCAGACGCTGGCGATGATCATCTGGAAGCCCAACTACAAACCGTACCCCACGCTGCTGCCCACGCAGCCGTTCCAAGTGGGCGGCGCGGTGATCACCACCACCCAGGTGCTGATCCTGGGCGTGACGGTGGTGGCGCTGGCTTCCATGGTCTACCTGGTCAACTACACACGGCTGGGCCGCGCCATGCGCGCCACGGCAGAGAACCCGCGCGTGGCCGCGCTCATGGGCGTGAAGCCCGACATGGTGATCTCGGCCACCTTCATCATCGGCGCGGTGCTGGCCGCCATCGCCGGCATCATGTGGGCCTCCAACTACGGCACGGCGCAGCACACCATGGGCTTCTTGCCGGGGCTGAAGGCGTTCACCGCGGCGGTGTTCGGCGGCATCGGCAACCTGGCTGGCGCCGTGGTGGGCGGACTTCTGCTGGGGCTCATCGAGGCCATCGGCTCCGGCTACATCGGCACCCTCACCGGGGGCGTGCTGGGCAGCCACTACACCGACATCTTCGCTTTCATCGTGCTCATCATCATCCTGACGCTGCGCCCCTCGGGCCTGCTGGGTGAGCGTGTGGCCGACCGCGCCTGAGGAGCCAACGACCATGAAAAACCACAAGATCCAATGGATCCTGGGCGGCATTGCGCTGCTGGTTCTGCCCCTGGTGCTGCAGTACTTCGGCAACGCATGGGTGCGCATCGCCGATCTGGCCCTGCTGTACGTGATGCTGGCGCTGGGCCTGAACATCGTGGTGGGCTACGCTGGCCTGCTCGACCTGGGCTACGTGGCGTTCTATGCCGTCGGTGCCTACATGTTCGGCCTGCTGGCCTCGCCGCACCTGACGGAGAACTTCGCCTGGTTTGCCGCCAATTTCCCCGACGGGCTGCACATGTCGCTGTGGATGGTGATCCCGCTGGCCCTGGTGCTGGCGGCATGCACCGGCGTGCTGCTGGGCATACCGGTGCTCAAGCTGCGCGGCGACTACCTGGCCATCGTGACGCTGGGCTTTGGCGAGATCATCCGCATCTTCATGAACAACCTGGACCACCCGGTCAACATCACCAACGGCCCCAAGGGCCTGGGGCAGATCGATTCGGTGAAGATCTTCGGGTTGGACCTGGGCAAGCGGCTGGAGCTGTTCGGCTACGACATCAACTCCGTCACGCTGTACTACTACCTGTTCCTGTTCCTGGTGCTGGTCACCATTTTGGTGTGCTATCGCCTGCAGGATTCGCGCATCGGGCGCGCGTGGATGGCCATCCGCGAAGATGAGATCGCCGCCAAGGCGATGGGCATCAACACGCGCAACATGAAGCTGCTGGCCTTCGGCATGGGCGCTTCGTTCGGCGGCGTGGCCGGCGCCATGTTCGCCGCGTTCCAGGGCTTCGTCTCGCCCGAGTCGTTCAGCCTGATGGAGTCGGTGATGATCGTTGCCATGGTGGTGCTGGGCGGCATCGGCCACATTCCCGGCGTGATCCTGGGTGCCGTGCTGCTGTCCGCGCTGCCCGAGGTGCTGCGCTATGTGGCCGGCCCGCTGCAGGCGATGACCGACGGGCGGCTGGACTCGTCCATCCTGCGCCAACTGTTGATCGCCTTGGCCATGATCATCGTGATGCTGCTGCGCCCGCGGGGCCTGTGGCCCGCGCCCGAGCATGGCAAGAGCCTTGCGCAGAAGTCCTGACACCACCGGTAGAGCAACAACATGGCAGATACATCGAAAGAAGTGGTGCTGAAGGTCGCGGGCATCTCCAAGCGGTTTGGCGGCCTGCAGGCGCTGTCCGACGTGGGCATCACCATCCAGCGAGGCCAGGTCTATGGCCTGATCGGTCCCAACGGCGCGGGCAAGACGACGTTCTTCAACGTCATCACCGGCCTGTACACGCCCGATGCGGGCAGTTTCGAACTGGCGGGCCAGCCCTACGAGCCCCGCGCCGTGCACCTGGTGGCCAAGGCGGGCATTGCGCGCACCTTCCAGAACATCCGGTTGTTCGCCGACATGACGGCGCTGGAGAACGTGATGGTGGGGCGGCACATCCGCACGCATTCCGGGCTCTTCGGGGCCATCTTCCGCACCAAGAGCTTCAAGGAGGAGGAGGCGGCCATCGCCAAGCGCGCGCAGGAGCTGCTGGACTACGTGGGTATCGGCAAGTACGCCGATTTCAAGGCGCGCACGCTGTCGTACGGCGACCAGCGCCGCCTGGAGATCGCGCGCGCCCTGGCCACCGATCCGCAACTGATCGCGCTGGACGAACCCGCCGCCGGCATGAACGCCACCGAGAAGGTGCAACTGCGCGAGCTGATCGACCGCATCCGCAACGACAACCGCACCATCTTGCTCATCGAGCACGACGTGAAGCTGGTCATGGGCCTGTGCGACCGTGTCACGGTGCTGGACTACGGCAAGCAGATTGCCGAGGGAACCCCTGCCGACGTGCAGAAGAACGAAAAAGTGATCGAGGCCTATCTGGGCACCGGCGGGCACTGAAGGACGCAAGACATGGCCGAAAAATCCAACAAAGTTCTATTGCAGGTCAAGGGCCTGAAGGTGGCCTACGGCGGCATCCAGGCCGTCAAGGGGGTGGACTTCGAGGTGCGCGAGGGCGAGCTGGTCACATTGATCGGCTCCAACGGGGCGGGCAAGACCACCACCATGAAGGCCATCACCGGCACACTGGGCATGAACAATGGCGACATCGAGTACCTGGGCCAGAGCATCAAGGGCAAGGGCGCGTGGGACCTGGTCAAGCAGGGGCTGGTGATGGTGCCCGAGGGGCGCGGCGTGTTCGCGCGCATGACCATCACCGAGAACCTGCTCATGGGCGCCTACACGCGCGACGACAAGGCGGGTATTGCCGCCGACATCGAAAAGATGTTCACCATCTTCCCGCGCCTGCGCGAGCGCAAGGACCAGCTGGCGGGCACCATGTCCGGTGGCGAGCAGCAGATGCTGGCCATGGGCCGCGCGCTGATGAGCCAGCCCAAGGTGCTGCTGCTGGACGAGCCCTCCATGGGCCTGTCGCCCATCATGGTGGACAAGATCTTCGAGGTGGTGCGCGACGTGTACGCCCTGGGCGTGACCATCGTGCTGGTGGAGCAGAACGCCAGCCGCGCGCTGGCGATTGCCGACCGCGGCTACGTGATGGAGTCCGGCCTGATCACCATGGCCGGCGGGGGACGGGATCTGCTCAGCGATCCGCGCGTGCGCGCCGCCTACCTGGGTGAGTGAAAGGGCGGCCGCTGGCCGCTGGAACAGGCACCGCTGCGGCGGTGCTTTGTTTTTTATAGCTACCAGCGCTTGATGGATATGCGCTAGAGTGTGATTTGGCTTGTAAAATCCGCCGCGCCATGCACGCCCTGCAATCCCTGCCCATCCCCCTCCAGACCATCCTGCTGCTGGTTGCCAGCAACATCTTCATGACCATGGCCTGGTACGGCCACCTGAAGAACCTGGCCACCGCCCCGTGGTACGTGGCGGCGCTGGTGAGCTGGGGCATCGCCCTGTTCGAATACCTGTTGCAGGTGCCGGCCAACCGCATTGGGCATACGCAGTTCAGCGTGGGGCAGCTCAAGATCATGCAGGAGGTGATCACGCTGACGGTGTTCGTGCCCTTCGCCGTGTTCTACCTGAACGAGCCGCTCAAATGGGACTACCTCTGGGCGGGTCTGTGCCTCGTCGGGGCGGTGTATTTCATCTTCCGCAGCGCGTAGGAGCCGAGCCGCGCAGGCCCTGCCGGGGGGCGCCGGTCTCTGCGCATCCGCTTTGACCTGGTGCGCCGGGCGCTGTCTAGCGCCGGTTAAACTCGCGGTTTTCGCAGATTTGTCACGTCTTGGTCATCTCTGCGTCACATATACCGCCAGAAGGTTCGATCAGGAGTCGGCATGTTGTTTGGAAAGCTGTTGCCCCGCGAGGGCAATTTTTTCGAGATGTTCAACCAGCATGCAGACCGCATCGTCGAGGCCGCGCGGGCGTTCTCGCAACTGGTGGCGAACTACAGCGACACCCACCTGCGCGACCAGTACAACCAGGACGTGGACAACGCCGAGCGCGCCGCCGACCGCGTGACGCACGAGGTCAACCGCACGCTGCACAAGACCTTCATCACGCCCATCGACCGTGAGCAGATCCACTCGCTGATCAACACCATGGACGACGTGGCCGACCTGATCCAGGACTCGGCCGAGACCATGGCGCTGTACGACATCCACCACATGACGGACGAGATCACCCGCCTGACGGACCTCAGCCTCAAGTGCTGCGAGCGCGTGCAGGACGCGGTGAAGCTGCTGTCGCGCATTGCCGATCCGGCCGTGGCCGAGGCCGCGCTCAAGACCTGCGAGGAAATCGACCGCCTGGAGGGCGACGCCGACCGCGTGCTGCGCAGCGCCATGAGCAAGCTGTTCCGCGAGGAGCCGGACGTGCGCGAGGTCATCAAGCTCAAGGCCATCTACGAGCTGCTGGAGACCATCACCGACCGCTGCGAAGACGTGGCCAACCTCATCGAGGGCATCATCCTCGAGAACTCCTGAGGCGCGGCCGCAGGCCTGCGCTTCGCATTCCTGGCAGGGCTCGCCCCCTCATTCCCAGCATGGAAACAGTACAAACCGCCCTGTGGATCGTGGTCGTGCTCGTGGCGCTCGCCATCGTGTTCGACTTCATGAACGGGTTCCACGACGCCGCCAACTCCATCGCCACCGTGGTCTCCACGGGCGTGCTCAAGCCCACGCAGGCCGTGGTCTTCGCGGCTTTCTTCAACTTCGTCGCCATCTTCGTGTTCCACCTGAGCGTGGCGGCCACCATCGGCAAGGGCATCGTGGATCCGAGCGTGGTGGACACCCACGTGATCTTCGGCGCGCTGGTGGGGGCCATCACCTGGAACGTCATCACCTGGTACTACGGCATCCCCAGCAGCTCATCGCATGCACTGATCGGCGGCATCGTGGGCGCGGTGATCGCCAAGACCGGCGCGGGCGCACTGGTGGCCAGCGGCATCTTCAAGACCGTGGCCTTCATCTTCGTGTCGCCCATGCTGGGTTTCCTGCTGGGCTCGTTGATGATGCTGATCGTGGCCTGGGTCTTCCGTCGCACCAGTCCGAACCGCGTGGACAAGTGGTTCCGCCGGCTGCAGCTCGTCTCCGCCGGGGCCTACAGCCTGGGCCACGGCGGCAACGATGCGCAAAAGACCATCGGCATCATCTGGCTGCTGCTGATCGCCACGGGCTACGCCTCGGCGGGCGATGCCTCGCCCCCCATGTGGGTCATCATCTCGTGCTACGCGGCCATCGGCATGGGCACCATGTTCGGCGGCTGGCGCATCGTGAAGACCATGGGCCAGAAAATCACCAAGCTCAAGCCCGTGGGGGGCTTCTGCGCCGAGACCGGCGGCGCGATGACGCTGTTCATCGCCACTGCGCTGGGCATCCCCGTATCCACCACCCACACCATCACGGGCGCGATCGTGGGCGTGGGTTCCACCCAGCGCGCCAGCGCCGTGCGATGGGGTGTGGCCGGCAACATTGTCTGGGCGTGGATCCTGACCATCCCCGCCAGCGCCTTCGTGGCGGCGATCGCCTATTGGGTGAGCCTGCAGCTCTATTGACGACCTTTGCGGGGGCGGCGGAGCCGGTGGACGCCAGTTTTATGCCGCAGTGCGCGGCGCCCGCGATCTGCCAGGCTGGAGTGATTTTGCTATCGTGTTAGTAGCTGCTCGCGCTTGTCCATCAAGCGCTAGAGCCTGATTTCATTGTGAAATCTTGCGCGCTTCCTCGATCTGGTATTCAAAGTAGCGCTGGAAACTGAAGGCAATGCTGGCCATCAGCACGGCCGTGCCCACCAGCAGCGAGGTCGCAATGGCAAACACCGTGAACCAGTGCGTCCGCCCCGGCGCGGCGTCGGGCGCCGCAGCGGGGTTGAAGCGCGCGTTCCACCGCTCGGGCGTCATCAGACCGTAGAGGATCGCGCGCAGTGCGCAGCCTGCGATCGTGAATCCCAGCAGCGGAATCAGCATCCAGCTCAGTTGGTCGTCCTGCCCCCATTGCTGCACGCGCTGGATGCCGTACACGCCCAGGGCCGTGGGGATCGGCAGCAGCCAGCCGATCCAGTCGCCCAGTCCGTACAGGTAAAAGCGGTGCAACCCCAGCGGGCCGCCCAGGAACGCCAGCCACGCGGCAACAGTCTTGTTCTTCATGGCCGCGATTATTGGCGCGCCTTCATTCGGGGGCGGTGGTATCGCCCGCGCCCAGGGGCTTTTCCATGAGCACGATGTCGCGCCAGGCGCCGAACTTCCAGCCCACGGAGCGCATCACGCCCACATCGGTGAAACCTGCGGCCCGGTGCACGCCGATGGAGCCCGCATTGGCCGAGTCGCCGATCACTGCCAGCAGCTTGCGTACGCCGGCGGCCTCGGCCTGCATGGCGAGGGCCTCCAGCAACTGCCGTCCCAGGCCCCGGCCGCGTGCCGCGTCGGCGACATAGATCGAATCCTCGGCCGAGAAACGGTAGGCCGGGCGGGGCTTGAACCAGTTGCAGTAGGCAAAGCCCAGGACCTGGCCCGCTTCTTCGGCCACCAGGTAGGGCAGGCCCTTGGCCAGCACATCCGCGCGCCGCGCCGCCATGTCCAGCGCCGTGGGCGGGTCGATCTCGAAGGTGCCCGTGCCGTGCAGCACATGGTGGGTGTAGATGGCGGTGATGGCGGCGACGTCTTCGTCCCGGCTGGCGCGGATGAGGGGCATCTTTTCTGTGTTGTGGATATAATCGCGGACTTTGCAGCGTGTCGCTGGCCGGGTGGCCAAGTCGCGTGTCTCAAACGCCGCAAAACAGAGCGCAGCCACTGCTGTGTAACCACCCGAAGGATTCATTATGGTCGTGATTCGACTCTCCCGCGGCGGCTCCAAGGGCCGTCCGTTCTTCAACATCGTCGTTGCCGACAAGCGCGTGCGCCGCGACGGCCGCTTCATCGAGCGGCTGGGCTTCTACAACCCTTCCGCCAAGGAAGGCGAAGAAGGCCTGCGCATCGCCCAGGACCGCCTGACGTACTGGAAGGGCGTGGGCGCACAACCCTCTCCCACCGTGGACCGTCTGATCAAGCAAGCCGCCCAGAAGGCCGCCTGATCGTTCGCACTCCCGAAAAGGGCGGGCTCCGTTGGTGCAACTGACGGACCCCGCCTTTTTTCTTTGCCTCACCCTCGCATCCCGCCGCCATGCCCCAGCTGCCTGTCCTGGAAACCGCCGAACTGCCCTCCGACGCCGTGGAGGTGGGCCGCATCACCGATGCCTGGGGCGTGAAAGGGTGGTTCAAGGTGCTGCCCTACAGCAGCAACCCCGAGGCCCTGCTCGCCGCCAAGTCCTGGCTGTTGCAGCCGGCGGAAAAGGGCGCCAAGAGTTTTTTCACCGGCACCGTGCTGCTGCCCATCCGGCAGGCGCGCACGCATTCGGACTCCGTGGTCGCCTGGGCGCAGGGTGTGGACGACCGTGACGCAGCAGAGGCGCTGCGCGGCGCGCGCATCTTCGTGCCCCGCGCCAACTTCCCGGTGGCGGGCGATGACGAGTACTACTGGGTGGACCTGATTGGCCTGCCTGTGGTCAACCGCGAGGGCGTGGCGCTGGGCACCGTGCGCGACCTGCTGCCCACGGGGCCGCAGACCACGCTGGTGCTAGCCTACGAGCACGAAGGCAAGCCGCACGAGCGCATGATTCCCTTTGTGTCGGCGTATGTGGACAAAGTGGACCTGGCGGGGCGCTGCATCACCGTGGACTGGCAACCCGACTATTGAGGCGGTTGCCCGCGTGCCATGCGTTTCGATGTCATCACCCTGTTCCCCGAGCTGTTCGAGCCGTTTCTTGCCAGCGGCGTGACGCGGCGCGCCTACGCGTCGGGCCAGGTAGCAGTGCGGCTGTGGAACCCGCGCGACCATGCGGAGGGCAACTACCGCCGCGTGGATGACCGGCCCTTTGGCGGCGGCCCCGGCATGGTCATGCTGGCCGAGCCGCTGGCGCGCTGCCTGGCCGCCATCCGCGCCGATCGCGCCGAGGGCGAGCAGGCGCGGGCGCCCCTGGTGCTGTTCTCCCCCATTGGCCGCCGGCTGGACCATGCCGCGGTGCAGGACTGGTCCGCTGGCGCGGGTGCCATCTTGCTGTGCGGACGCTACGAAGGCGTGGACCAGCGTTTCATCGACGCCTACGTGGATGCGCAGATCAGCCTGGGCGACTTCGTGCTTTCGGGCGGCGAGATCGCGGCCATGGCGCTGCTGGATGCCGTGGCGCGCCTGCAGCCGGGCGTGCTGCACGACGAGGGTAGCCACCAGCTCGACAGCTTCAACCCCGCGCTGGACGGGCTGCTGGACTGTCCGCACTACACGCGCCCCGAGGAATGGGCCGGCCGCGCCGTTCCCGCGCCGCTGCTGTCCGGCCACCATGCGCAAATCGAGCGCTGGCGGCGCGATCAGCGCCTGCTCATCACCGCGCGCCACCGCCCGGACCTGCTGCAGGCCGCGCGCGAGCGCGGGCAGCTCACGCGCGCGGACGAGGCCCTCTTGGCGCAAAACGCAAGCTTGCTATAATCGCCTGTTCTCGATCCTCTGGCCGGCCGCTGTGGGCCTGAACCATAGCCACAAAGGCGCCAATAGGGGCGCCCTGCCAATCCTGGCGCGGACATGATCGTCGGAAACCAACCATGAACCTGATCCAGATCCTCGAGCAGGAAGAAATCGCCCGCTTGAACAAGACCATTCCCTCGTTCGCGCCTGGCGACACCGTCATCGTGAACGTGAACGTGGTGGAAGGCACCCGCAAGCGCGTGCAGGCCTACGAAGGCGTCGTGATCGCCAAGCGCAACCGTGGCCTGAACAGCGGCTTCACCGTGCGCAAGATCTCCAGCGGCGAAGGCGTGGAGCGCACGTTCCAGACCTACAGCCCGCTGATCGCCAGCATCGAAGTGAAGCGCCGCGGCGACGTGCGCCGCGCCAAGCTGTACTACCTGCGCGAGCGCAGCGGCAAGTCGGCGCGTATCAAGGAAAAGCTGCCTTCGCGCGTCAAGGCAGCTGCAGTGGCCGCATAAATACGGCTGCGCTTCCCGCGCGACTCGAAACCGCTACAGTGCGAAAGCCTGTAGCGGTTTTTTCTTTTTGACCCCCGTGAGTTCTCATCGTCCTGTCGGCGCGTCCTCTGCGGCGGCCCTGCCTTCGCTGTCCTCGCTGCCTCACTTCGATCCGCGCACCGTGCCGCTCGTAGGGGTGGACGACCATTTACCCGCCGTGCCCCCGCATGCGCAGACGCCGGAGGCACTGCGACTGCGCTTTGCCGCGCCGCCGCCCTGGACGCCTGAGGTGCAGCGCGAGAAGAAGTTCGCGGAACGCGAGCCCGCGCACGCCGCCGTCCTCGTGCCCATCGTGCTGCGCGAGCGGCCCACGGTATTGCTCACCGAGCGCACGGCGCACCTGTCCACGCATTCCGGCCAGGTGGCCTTTCCGGGGGGGCGCACCGATCCCGAGGACCGCGATGCCGCCGCCACCGCGCTGCGCGAGGCGCAGGAGGAGGTGGGCCTGGAGCCGCACTGGGTCGAGGTGCTGGGCAACCTGTCGATGTATGTGACGGGCACCTCGTTCCTCGTCACGCCGGTGGTCGCGCTGGTGCGGCCGGGCTTCGCGCTCCAGCCCAACCCGTACGAGGTGGCCGACGTGTTCGAGGTGCCGCTGGACTTCCTGCTCAACCCCGCGCACCACGAGCGCCATCGGCTGCAGTGGCAAGGCGCGCAACGCGAATGGTTCGCCATGCCCTACCAGGACGGCGCGACGACGCGCTACATCTGGGGTGCCACGGCTGGCATGCTGCGCAACTTCTACCGCTTCATGATGGCCTGAAGGGGGGCGCCGCAGCGAGGCTGCCGCGCTGTCGCCCGCGGTGTTGGGCCTTGTAACAAGCGCCAGTATGATTGCCGCATGAGTTTCTTTGCCATCCTGTTCGCATTGCTGATCGAGCAGGCGAGACCGCTCGCGCGCAGCAACCCCATCCATACCGGACTGCGTGCCTGGGCGGTGTCGGTGAACCGTAACTTCGACGCGGGGCAGTCGCACCACGGATGGGTGGCGTGGGGACTGGCCGTGCTGGTGCCGCCGCTGGTGGTGTTGGCGGTGCACCTGGCGCTGCTGCACTGGCTGGGGTGGCCGTTCGCCCTGGTCTGGAACGTGGCCGTGCTCTACGTGACGCTGGGTTTTCGCCAGTTCAGCCACCATTTCACGGGGATACGCGACGCGCTGGAGGAGGGCGACGCGGCCGATGCGCGGGCGCGTCTGGCGCAGTGGAAGCAGGTGGAGGTGAGCGAGCTGCCACGCAGCGAGATCGTGCGCCACGTGATCGAGTACTCGGTGATTGCGGCGCACCGTCATGTGTTTGGCGTGCTGGCGTGGTTCTCCATCCTTGCGGCGCTGGGGTTGGGCCCGACCGGGGCGGTGCTCTATCGCCTGGCGGAGTTCGTGTCGCGCTACTGGGGCGCGCGTGCGCGCGGGGCGACGCAGCCGCCCAGCGAGTCGCTGCAGCAGGCTGCGGCCCAGGCATGGACGGTGATCGACTGGCTTCCCGCACGGCTGACGGCGTTGTCTTTTGCCGTGGTGGGCAGCTTCGAGGAGGCCATCGAGGGCTGGCGCTTCCACGCACAGCGCTTCCCCAACGACAACGATGGCGTGGTGCTGGCGGCAACCGCCGGGGCCATCAATGTGCGCCTGGGCGGCGAGGCGCTGCGCAGCCGCGCAGGTGCGCAGGTGCAGCCGGGCTTCGAGGTGGACGCCGACATTGGCGACAGCGACAGTACTCCTGGCCGCGAGCCCGAGGTAGGCCACCTGCGCAGCGTGGTGGGGCTGGTGTGGCGCTCGGTCGTGGTGTGGATGCTGCTGCTGGCCTTGCTCACCTTCGCGCGGCTGCTGGGGTGATGCTCCTTATTTAATAGCTGTCAGCGCTTGCTGAATAAGCGCGAAAGCCACTTTTCGCTTCAAACTCAGTAGGGGCTCTCGCTCAACTCCGCAAACAACTCGCCATAGATGCGGTAGCGCTGGGGGCTGATGGCCTGCGCGTCTTGTTCGTCGCGCACCTGGGCCTGCACCGCGCACCCGGGCTCGTGCAGGTGGGTGCAGTTGTAGAAGCGACAACCCTCGGCATGGGCTGCGATGTCGGGCATGTAGCGCGCCAGATCGGTGGGCGCGAGGTGGCGCAATCCAAATTCCTGAAAGCCGGGCGAATCGATGAGCGCCGTAGTGCGCTGCGGGTCGATCCAGTACAGCGTGGTGGTGGTGGTGGTGTGGCGGCCCGAATTGAGGGCCTGCGAGATCTCGCCCGTCTGCGCCGAGGCGCCGGGCACCAGCAGGTTGACCAGCGTGCTCTTGCCGGCGCCCGAGGGGCCCAGCACCAGCGTGGTCTTGCCGGCCAGCAGGTGCATCAGCATGTCGCGGTCCACCGCCCCCGATTCGCTGAGCGACAGCGGCAGCACGCGGTAGTGGTGCTGCGTGTCCTGCTCGCCCCCCATATGGCGGTAGGGCCACAGGCGCTCCCAGGCGCGCGCGAACGGCTCGACCAGGTCGCTCTTGTTGAGCGCGATCAACGGCGTGATGCGCGCCGCTTCCGCGGCGATGAGGGCGCGCGCGAGTTGGCTTTCGGAGAACACAGGCTCGGCCGCGATCAGGATCAGCACCTGGTCCAGGTTGGCGGCGAACGACTTGGTGCGCACCTCGTCCTGGCGGTACAGCAGGTTGCGCCGCTCCAGCACCTTTTCGATGGTGCCCTCGTCGCCATGGCCGCGGCCCTGGCCGGGCGCGGCGGGCTGCCACAGCACGCGGTCGCCCACCACGGCCTGGCTCTTCTTGCCGCGCGGATGGCAGATGCGGCGCTCGCCGCCCGCGCTCTCCACCACGCAATGGCGGCCGTGGCTGGCGACCACCAGGCCTTCAAGGCGCGCAGGGGCTTGGGCCATGGGCTCAGGGTGCGAGCAGTGCATCGATGCGCGTCGCGCAATCGATGTCGGTCGCCGAAATGCCGGCCACATCATGCGTGTTCAGGCGCACCACGCAGCGGCCGTAGTGCACCGACAGATCGGGGTGGTGGTCCTGCGCATGGGCAATGAAGGCCACGGCATTCACGAAGGCCATGGTCTCGTGGTAATTGGAGAAGCGGTAGGTCTTCTCGATGGCGACATCGGCGCCGTCGCCGGACAGTTGCCAGCCCGGCAGATCGACCAGTTTTGCTAATATTTCAGTAGCTTTCAGCGCGCGCCTGGTTTGTGTGGACCAGTCTTTCTTGGGGAACATCGAATTCATGGCTGCAAGGCCACGGGCAGACGCGCCAGGCGCTCCGTGGCGGGAGGGTGGGAGTAGTAGAACTTCGCAAACACCGGATCGGGCGTGAGCGTGGAGGCGTTGTCTTCGTAGAGCTTGAGCAGGGCGGACGCCAGGTCGTCGCCGCTGCTCTGGGCCGCGGCGTAGGCATCGGCCTGGAACTCATGGCGCCGCGAGAGCTGCGCCAGTACGGGCGTGACGAACAGCGTGAACACGGGCGCTGCAAGCAGGAACAGCAGCAGCGCCAGCGCGTCGTTGGGCGCGGCGCCGGGCACGCCCGGCAGCATCAGGTTGGGTTGCACGCCCAGGCCCGTGTAGAACCACGTGCGCGTGGACAGCCAGCCCAACAGCGCAAAGCCCGCCAGGCTGATGGCGAACATGCCGACCAGGCGCCGCGTGATGTGCTTGTGCTTGAAGTGGCCGAGTTCGTGCGCGAGCACGGCTTCCACTTCGCCGGGCGACAGCTGTTTGAGCAGCGTGTCGTAGAACACCACGCGCTTGGCCTTGCCCACACCGGTGAAATAGGCGTTGGCGTGCGCGCTGCGGCGGCTGCCGTCCATCACGAACAGGCCCTTGGCTGCGAAGCCGCAGCGCTGCATCAGCGCGGTGACGCGCGCCTTGAGCGATTCGTCCTCCAGTGGCTGGAACTTGTTGAACAGCGGCGCGATGAACAGCGGGAAGACCACCATCAGCAGCAGATTGAAGCCCATCCACGTGCCCCAGGCCCACAGCCACCACAGCGGTCCGGCGGCACCCATGAGCCACAGGATCAGCGCCGCGATCGGCAGGCCGATCACCGCGCCCAGCAGCGTGGACTTGAGCAGGTCGGCCAGCCACAGGCGCGGGGTCATCTGGTTGAAGCCGAAGCGCTGCTCGATCACGAAGGTCTGGTACAGCGCGACGGGCAGGTCGACGGCACCCCCGATGAGCACGAAGCAGGCCAGCAGCGCCAACTGCTGCAGCATGCCACCGCCCAGCCAGGACAGCAGCGCCTGGTTCAGCGCATCCAGCCCACCCAGCAGCGTCCAGCCCAGCACCACGGCGGTAGTCAGCGCCATTTCCAGCAGGCCGAAGCGCGCCTTGGCAATGGTGTAGTCGGCCGCCTTCTGGTGCGCGGCGAGCGGAATGCGGTGGGCGAAGGCCGTGGGCACGGCGCCGCGGTGCTGCGCCACGTGGCGGATCTGGCGTGTGGCCAGCCACAGGCGCAAGGCAAGGCCTGCGAGCAGCAGTCCGGCGAACACCAGTGTGGTCAGGTGGGATGGCGAGAGGAGGGAGGCGGAAGGAGGCTGCATCTGCGCGCGAGTTTAGGCCATCGGCGACAATTCCCGGCATGTCTGACACTGCCAACCCTACTGTTCCCGCGCTTGCCAAATCCGACCAGAACCTCGTCTGGCTGGACTGTGAAATGAGCGGCCTCAACCCCGAAACCGAACGCCTGCTGGAGATCGCCGTGGTCGTCACCAGTGCCGACCTCACGCTGCGCGTCGAAGGGCCGGTGTTCGCCATCCACCAGGCGGACGCGGTGCTGGACGGCATGGACGCCTGGAACAAGGGCACGCATGGCCGCAGCGGCCTCATTGACAAGGTGCGGGCCTCCACGGTCACCGAGGCCGATGCCGAGCGCGAGCTGCTCGCCTTCCTGTCGCGCTATGTACCCAAAGGCGTGGTGCCGATGTGCGGCAACAGCATTGGGCAGGACCGGCGCTTCCTGGTGAAGTACATGCCCAAGCTGGAGGCGTTCTTCCACTACCGCAATGTGGACGTGAGCACGCTGAAGGAGCTGGCCAAGCGCTGGAAGCCCGAGGCCTACAGCTCGTTCAAGAAGGCGCAGCGCCACACGGCCCTGGCCGATGTGCACGAATCCATCGATGAACTACTGCACTACCGCACGCATCTGCTGGCCGTTTGATCCCCGTTTGCGGGAAAACCCGAATCGTGCGACAATTGCAGGCTTGCGTGAAAACGACTCCCAAACCCGACTGAAGGTTTGGCCGCATCGCGCAGCCCTTGCGCATCTCCCTTCTCACAATGGGTTGCGGGCCTTGAACGGTTTCCAGCGTTCCAGTGCCTGCGTCAATGACCCACCCGCCCAGCTCTCACTGCTGGTGCAGGTTTCGTTGGATGGTTGATGTTTTGATGAACCACTGACGAAGCCGCCGCGGGTTGCACCCGCGCGCTTCATACATACGACATGACAGACACCATGCACGTGCAGGGCGAGATCGCGCCTGCCCAATCCCCTATGGCCGCTTCGATTGAGGCGCCTGTTTCTCCGACCACCGCCGCGCCCGCTCTGCCCGCCGGCTTCATCGAACTGGGCCTTGCGCCCGAACTGGTGCAGGCTGTGGCCGACCTCGGCTACACCGAGCCCACGCAGGTGCAGACTCGCGCGATTCCCTTGGCCATGGGCTCGGGCGATGACGCGAGCTTCATCGATCTGATGGTCTCCAGCCAGACTGGCAGCGGCAAGACTGCGGCCTTCCTGCTGCCCGTGCTGCACACGCTGATCCGCCAACAGGCCGAGGCCGAAGTCGCCGAGCGCGCCGCTTTCGAGCGCGCCGCCGCCGAGGCGGCCGCGCGTGGCGAGGCTCCCCCGAAGCGCCCCAAGCGCAAGAACCCCACGCAGGCGCGCAACTTCAAGGCGGCGACGCCCGGTGCGCTGGTGCTGTGCCCCACGCGCGAACTGGCGCAACAGGTGGCGCACGATGCCATCGATCTGGTCAAGCACTGCAAGGGCCTGCGCATCGCCAACGTGGTGGGTGGGATGCCCTACCAGTTGCAGATCGCCAAGCTGCAGAATGCCAACCTGGTGGTGGCGACGCCGGGCCGCCTGCTGGACCTGCAGCGGTCGCAGCAGATCAAGCTGGACCAGGTGCAGTTCCTGGTGGTCGATGAGGCCGACCGCATGCTGGATCTGGGCTTCTCCGACGACCTGGCCGAGATCAACCAGCTCACCGCCCAGCGCAAGCAGACCATGATGTTCAGCGCCACCTTCGCGCCGCGCATCCAGCAGCTCGCCATGCGGGTGATGCACGACAACGGCGCGTCGGTGAAGAAGATCCAGATCGACACGCCGCAGGAAAAGCACGCCAACATCAAGCAGATGCTGTACTGGGCCGACAACGCGCAGCACAAGCGCAAGCTGCTGGACCACTGGCTGCGCGATGCCTCCATCGACCAGGCCATCGTGTTCGCCAGCACCCAGGTGGAGTGCGATGGTCTGGCCAATGACCTGCAGCAGGAAGGTTTCAGTGCCGTGGCTTTGCACGGCGCCCTGAGCCAGGGCCTGCGCAACCGCCGCCTGATGGCGCTGCGCAATGGCCAGGTGCAGATCCTGGTGGCGACCGACGTGGCCGCGCGCGGCATCGACGTGCCGACCATCACCCACGTCTTCAACTTCGGCCTGCCCATGAAGGCCGAGGACTACACGCACCGCATCGGCCGTACGGGCCGCGCCGGCCGCGACGGTTTGGCCGTGACCTTTGCCGAGTTCCGCGACCGCCGCAAGATCTTCGACATCGAGGGCTACAGCCGCCAGCAGTTCAAGGCCGAGGTGGTCGCAGGCCTGGAGCCTACCCAGCGCTTCCCGCAAGGCGGCCGCGCAGACTTCGGCGGTCGTGGCGGGCGTGATGGCCACCGTGGCCCGCGCGAGCAGCGCTTTGGCCGCGGCGGCAGCGAGCGCGGCTTTGGTGATCGTGGTGGCTATGGCGACCGTGACCCACGTGGCAGCTTCGGCGACCGTGGCGGCTTCAATGACCGTGGCGGCTTTGCCGACCGCGGCCCGCGCGGCGCAGCCCCCCGCTCTGGCGAGGGCTATGGCGCACCGCGCGGTGGCGATCGTGGCAACAGCTTCGGCGGCCGCCGCGACGGTGAAGGCTATGGCCGCAAGAGCGGGTTTGGCGAAGCCTCCCGGTTTGGCGACGCCGGCCGCCATGGTGGTGGCCGCGGTGACGCTGCAGCACCCCGCGCAGACTTTGGCCGCAAGCCCGCGTTTGCCAAGCCGCAGGGCGCGGGCAAGCCGTTCGTACCCCACGGTGCCGGCAAGCGCCCGGCGCGCAACGACCGCTAAGCCGGCAGCGCGGACCCCATGACAAGCCAGCCCTCTCGTCCAGGGCTGGCTTTTTTATTGCGCGCCAACTCCCCGCGAAGCGCACCGGGGCCGCGCAGGAGATCAACAACCCGTTCGTCCGGGCCGGGGCCGTGGACCTCTCGGAGGGCAGGCTATTGCGGCTTGAGGGGCGAGTTGGTGGGTGCACCGAGCCGGCCCGGCGAGTAGATGCAGAAGCTGCACGACTGCGGCGCCAGGGGCGCCGGTCGCCGCGGCACACGGGGCCGCGCGCCGCTCTCAGCCCACGTGCATGGTGTGGCGGCCGATGTCCGGCCAGCGGTGGTGCAGGTAGATCCAGGACACCAGCCCCACCAGCATCAGCAGCAGTGAGGCCGCCGCCAGCGCCAGGGCCGAATGCATGACCAGCGGCGCCACTACGCCCGCCACCAGGCCGTTGGCCGTGGCGCCCACGAATGCCTGCAGCGACGAGGCCATGCCCCGGCGCTGCGGGTACAGGTCCAGCACCAGCAGCGTGACCACGGGCACCATCAGGGCCCAGCCGAACGAGAAAATGCCGATGGGCCACAGCGCCCACGACACATGCGGCGCCAGCGCCAGGTTGGCGCCCAGGTTGAGCAGCGCCATCGCCAGCATGATCACGAAGCCGTGGCGGATCTGGCGCTTGGGCGGGATGCGACCGGCCAGCCGGCCGCTGGCCCAGGCGCCGCCCATGATGCCGGCGATGTTGATCACGAAGAACCAGAAGAACTCCGTGGGCCCCAGGCCCAGCAGCTCACCCAGGAAGGCCGGGGCCGACAGCACGTACAGGAACATGCCGTTGAACGGCACGCCGCTGGCCAGCGCCAGCAGGATGAATCGTGGGCTGGTGCCCAATTCCCAGTAGCCGCGCAGCAGGTGGCCCATGTGGATCGGCTGGCGCTTGTGCGCGGGCAGCGACTCGGGCAGCAGGCGCCAGTTGGCCACCCACAGCAGCACGCCCACGCCCGTCAAAAACCAGAACACGCTGTGCCAGCCCAGGTGTACCGACAGCCAGCCCCCTACGATGGGCGCGATGGCCGGCGCCACGCCGAAGAAAATCGTCACCTGCGCCATGACGCGCTGCGCCTGCGTGGGCGGGAACATGTCGCGGATCACGGCGCGCGACACCACGATGCCCGCGCCGGCCGACAGGCCCTGCAGCGCCCGGAACGCTACCAACTGTCCGATGCTCTGCGACAGCGCGCAGCCCAGGGAAGCGAGCGTGAAAACGGCCAGGCCCCACAGCACCACGGGCCGCCGCCCGAAGCTGTCGGACAGGGAGCCATGGAACAACGTCATGAAGGCAAACGCGAACAGGTAGGCCGACAGCGTCTGCTGCATCTGCACCGGTGTGGCCTGCAGCGCGCCCGCGATGGCGGGGAAGGCGGGCAGGTACGTGTCGATGGCGAACGGCCCCACCATGCCCAGCAGAGCCAGCAGGATGGCCAGTGCCCAGCGCGGCGCGCGCCACAGGTGTTTCGCGTCAGAGTGCATGGTGTGGGAAATCGGGGGAGGGCGCGCAACGCAGGCGCCGTGCAAAGCGCCGCATTATCGGCCAAGCCCCTCGTCCGCGCCCGCGATGGGCGCGTGTGGAAGCTATGCTATTGATAGCTGTCAACGCTTGCTGTGCAAGCGCTAGAGGTCTAAAAAGCCTTCAGCCGTACCGGATGAGCCTCAATGGCCGCCGTGCGGCTTGCCATGGCCCATGGCCGGCGCGGCCGTGGCGCTGACGGCGCGCACGGGCGCCTGCAACTCCTGTGTCGTGCGTTGGCCATCCTTGGCTTCGAAAACCAGCGTCAGGGGCACGGTCGAGCCTTGGGCGACGGGCTGCTTCAGGTCCAGCAGCATGATGTGGTAGCCGCCGGGCTTGAGTTCCACGGCCTGGCCGGCTGGCAGGTCCAGCGCGGGCAGCGGGCGCATCTTCATCACGTTGTCCACGAGCTTCATTTCATGGACTTCGGTGACGCCGGCCACCGGGCTGCTGGCGCTGACCAGGCGGGCATCCTGCGCGGCCGTCAGGCGCATGAAGGCGCCGGTGGCCTTCTGCTGCGGCACCGTGGCGCGCACCCAGGCGTCCTGCACGGTGACCTGGGCGTGGGCTGCGCCGGCCACGAGCAGGGTGGCGGCGACGGCGATGCGGGAGACGAGCGATTGGGAGAACATGAAAAATCCTTGAATAAACGATGGGGCAGGCGGTCAGCGCTGCCGTGGTATGCGGGAGAAGGGCGGGTGCACGGGGGCCCGTGCCCGCCGTTTTCAAAACGGTGCGAGGGCGAGTGGCGCCGCAGGCGGGGCGCGCGGCGGGAAAGGCGCGCGGCTGAGCGCCGGTACATGGGTCTGGCGCACCACATCCGCAGATGGGACATGCGAGAGCTGCTGCAGGCCGCGCCACGGGGGTGCATCCAGAGCGGGCAGCAGGGGCGGCAGGCACAGGGCGCAGTCCAGCGCATGCGTTGGGTGGGAGGCATCGTTGGTGCCCACCGCGCTGTTGCCGCCGGCGGCAACCCAGCGCTCCTCGCCCGAGGCGGTGCAGACGCGCTCTAAATGGCCTGCCTGCACGAAGGGCGCTGCCGTCGCCACGCCCAGCGACACGGCAAAGCACGCCAACAACAGGCGTGCCAGGTGACGGGCGTTGCGCAGGATGTGCATGGTGGGCGCATTATCGGTGGGTGAGGGCGCGCCGGCCAGCCGCCAGCCACCCAAGTTGCGGCCCTGTGGCCAGGGCGTCAGAACGTGCGCGTGCCGGGCGCGGCGAGTTGACGCAGCTGGTGTGCATCGCACAGGCGCCAGGTGCGCCGCTCGCCGCGGATCCAGCCTTTGGCCTGCCACTGGGCGAGCAGGCGGTTCAGCGTCTCGGCGCGGATGCCCAGGCGCGCCGCCAGGTGCCGCTGGCTGGTGGGCAGCTCGACCGGCTCGCCGCCCTCGCTGCACCGCGCCACCAGGTAGGCGGCCAGGCGCTGCTGCGCATTGCTGCTGGTGAGCCAGTCCACCTCGTTCACGCAGTGGTACAGGCGCAGGCTCAGCGATTCCAGCAGCCGCAGCGCCAGCAGCGGGTGGCGCTCGCACGCCGTGCGCAACGCCTGCCGGGGAATGCGCCAGACCCGCGTGGCGCCTTGCGCGCGCGCCGTCATCGGATAGAGCCCGTGCGGCATGAACATGGCCGCCTCGGCCACCCACTGCCCGGGGGTGAAACAGTGCAGCATGCGCTCCTCGCCCGTGGCGTCATAGCGCAGCACTTCCACGGCACCTTGCGCCACCAGCAGGCAGTGGCAAGCGGCTTCGCCTTCGTGGAACAGCGTTTCCCCATCGGGGTGCGTGCGCGCGAGGGCATGCTGGGCCAGATCCTGCAATGCCGGCGCCGGCAAGCCCTGCAGCAGCGCGTTGGTGCCCAACAGGCTGCTCGCCTCTCTGAAGCCGCTCTGTTGCGCGTCCGCCGCGCCGCCCGGGGCCGTGTTGATAAAAGTCATTTCATATTCCGGTTATGTGGTGGCATGCTTTGAGAATACGAATGAATCGCATTTATTTCAAATTCTCTCACTTTCATGCCGCCGCACCCTCTTCTTTCCTTCCGCTCCAGCCTTCGTGTATGGACCTGCACGACGGCCCCCGCCCTGGCACTGCTGTGCCCGCTGGCGATGGCGGCCGAGCCTGCTCCGGCGCAACTGCCCACGGTGACCGTGCGTGCCGAGGGCGATGCCGAAGCGGCCGCGCCGCTGCGCCCCTCCGTGGCGGCGGAGCAGCAGCGCCTGGACCGCGTTCCTGGCGGGACCAACCTGGCCACTCCGCAGCAGGAGACGCGCCTGGCCACGCTGCGCGACGCCCTGGACTACCAGCCGGGCATCGTGATCCAGGACTTCTTTGGTGCCATGGACCAGCCGCGCCTGTCCATACGCGGGTCGGGCATCCAGAGCAACCCGCTGAACCGCGGCGTGCTGCTGTTGCAGGACGGACTGCCGCTGAACGACGCCGATGGCTCCTTCATCATCGGCCTGGTGGAGCCGCGCAACGCCGCGTTGGTCAGCGTGCGACGCGGTGCCAACACGCTCACCCCGGGCGCGACCACGCTCGGGGGCGAGTTGGACTTCCAGTCGCTCACGGGCGCCGACGAGCGGGGCCGCGTGCGCGCCGAGGTGGGCAGCTTCGGCCGCCAGGCGCTGCAGGGCGCCGTGGGCCTGCAGGGCGCGCAATGGGATGGGCGCATCAGCGTGAGCGGCGACCGCTACGACGGCTACCGCCACCATTCGGCGTCGCAGCGCGATGCGCTGCATGCCAACGTGGGGTTCCATGCCGCAGGCGGGTTCGAGAACCGCACCTACCTGTCGTGGACCGATCTGGACTTCGACATCCCCACCGTCGTGCCCAAGGACCGCGTGCGCACCCAGCCGCGCGGTGTGATGGGCGACGGCGCCACGCCGCAGGACCAGTTGCTCAACGTCTACCGCCGCGACCCGCGCCGTGAAGCCACGCAGCTGCGCCTGGCCAACCGCTCGCGCTGGGGTGACGATGCGCTGCGCCAGGAGCTGGGTGTCTACTGGCAGGACACGGACGACCTGTTCAACAACCAGACCAGCTACACCAACACCCGCAGCCGCACGGCAGGTGCGCAGTGGCAGGCCAGCGGGCAGACGGCCGGTCCCCTGGCCTGGCGCGCGGCGCTGGGCTGGTCGCGCAGCCGCATGGACCGCGATCTGGATGCCACCAGCCCCGTGAACGGGGCAGCGCTGCAGCGCTTTGGCGCCTATGACCTCACGGCCGACAACCTGCAGGCGCTGCTGGCGGCCGACTGGCGCCTGGCGCCGGCATGGACGCTGGTCGGTCAGTGGGGCTGGAGCCACCAGGAGCGCGACGCCGCCAGCCGCCTGGACGGCCGCACGCTGCAACAGCAGTGGAGCTTTTCCACGCCCAAAGTGGGTGTGAACTGGACGCCCACGCCGGCCGTGCGCTGGTGGGCCAACTTGAGCCGCAGCCAGGAGGCGCCCACGTTCTGGGAGATCGTCTCCGCCACCGTGGCGCCCAACGCGCCCGCGGCGGCCAGCAGCGAGCTGGTGCGGCTGGACCTGCAGCGCGCCACCACCTTCGAGGTCGGCGGGCAAGGCCGCTGGGGCGAGGGTGCCCGTGCGCTGCACTGGACGGCCGCCGTGTACCGCAGCCAGGTGGCCGGCGAACTCATGAGCACCACCGATGCCAACGGCATCAAGGTGGGCACCTACAACTACGCCGGCGGCACGCGCCACCAGGGCGTGGAGGCAGGGCTGTCGGGCAGTTGGCCGCTGGGCATGGGCGCACTCGACTGGCGTGGCTCCTGGACGTACAGCGACTTCCGCTTCAAGGACGGCATCTACGCCGGCAACCGCATCGCCGGCGTGCCGCGCCACCTGATCAATGCCGAGGTGCTGTGGCGCGTCGCCACGGGTGCGGGCGTCTGGCGCATGGGTCCCAGCCTGCGCTGGATGCCCACCGACACGCCCACCGACCACGCCAACACCGCCGGCAGCGAGCAGGACGCTTACGCGCTGCTGGGCTTCAAGCTGGAATGGAAGAGCGGCCCCTGGACGGCCTACCTGCAGGCCGACAACCTCACCGACCGGCGCTACGCCAGCAGCTATGCCATTCGCAACCAGGCCACGGCTGCGCAGCCGGGCTACCTGCCGGGCCTGGGCCGCAACGTGGCGGCGGGCGTGAGCTACCAGTTCTGAGGGAGATGCGATGCTGACGAACCCTGTGCAGTCCGTTGACCAGGGCCGCCGCCGCCTGCTGCAGACCTCGGGTGCGTTCGCGCTCGCCGGGTTGCCGGCATGGGGTGCGGCGGCTCCCGCTGCGCCTGCCGCACCTGCCGCACCTGCCGCGCCGCTGGCCCGCCTGGTGCTGGCCGGGCCGCCAGCCATCGTCTCGGCGCCCCTGATCCACATGGCCGAGAGTCAGGCGCTGGCGGGCGTGGCCGAGCGTGTGGAGTTCACCCCCTGGCGCGACCCCGACCAGTTGCGCGTGATGGCCTTGGGCCGCAAGGCGGATGTGCTGGCCATGCCCAGCAACGTGGCGGCCAACCTCTACAACCGTGGCGCGGGCGTCACGCTGCTGAGCATCTCCACCTGGGGCGCGCTGTGGATCGTCACGCGTGATGGCGCGCGGCGCACGCTGGCGGATTTTCGCGGCGAGGAAATCGCCGTGCCTTTCCGCGGCGACATGCCGGATCTGATGCTGCAACTGCTTACCGCCCGGCAGGGGCTGGACGTGCGGCGCGACTTCCGCGTGCGCTACGTGCCCACGCCCATGGAAGCCATGCAGTTGCTCATCACACGCCGGGTGCGCCATGCGCTGCTGTCGGAGCCCGCCGTGTCCCTGGCGCTGCGCAAGACGCAGTCCTTTCCCCTCGGGCTGGTGGCGCCCGAGTTGCACCGCGGCGCCGATCTGCAGCAGGAATGGGGCCGTGTGTTCCAGCGCGCGCCGCGCATCCCGCAGGCGGGTATTGCCGCCGTGGGCGCCCTGCGCGGGCAAGGCGCCGCGCTCGCGGCCGTGGACGCAGCCTATGCGCGCTCCGTCGCCTGGTGCCGTGCCCATCCCCAGGAGTGCGGCCGCATGGTGGCCGCACGCATCGACCTGCTGACCCCCGACGCCGTGGCCGACGCGCTGGCCACCAGCCAGCTGGACGCGGTGCCGGCGCAGCGGGCGCGCGCCGAGGTCGACTTCTTCTTCCAGCAACTGCTCGCGCGCGACCCTGCGCTGCTGGGCGGGCGGCTGCCCGACTCCGGTTTCTTCCACTCTCCCGCCCAGCCCCACGCCAGCAATGCGGCGCCAGCGTCCAGCCACTGCGGTCTTTCCTCAGGACGTTCATGCCACACCACTTGATCCATGTGACCCTTTGCCGTCGCCATCCGCTGGCCCTGGCCGCCTTGCTGTGCCTGTCGGGCGCTGCGCGTGCCCAGGCCGCGGCCGAGGCCCCCGCCGCCACCGCCCTGGCGCCCGTCACCGTGACCGCCACACTGACCGAGCAGGACGCCCGCACGGCGCCCGCCAGCGTCACCGTGATCACCGCGCAGGACCTCGCCGAGCGCAACGCGGCCGACCTGCTGGACGCCGTGCGCGGCGCGCCGGGCATCACCTTCAGCGCGCGCCAGGTGGGGGGGCGCAAGACGCTCGCGCTGCGCGGGCTGGAGGGCAAGCACACGCTCACACTCATCGACGGGCGGCGCATCAGCGCGAGCGACGACGTGATCGGGCATTCCGACTACCAGTACGGCTGGCTGCCGGTGTCGGCCATCGAGCGTGTGGAAATCATCCGCGGGCCGATGTCAGCGCTGTACGGGTCCGAGGCGCTGGGCGGCGTGGTCAACATCATCACGCGCAAGCCGGGCGACCGCTGGATCGGCTCGCTGGGCTTCAACGCCGCCTTCCCCGCCGGCGGCGAGGCCGCGGCCGAAGGGGGCGCCTCGCTGTTTGCGGCGGGCCCACTGAACGACCGGCTGCGCCTGTCGGTGAATGCCGAGTACGCCCACCGCGACGCCGTGGCGCAGCGCGAGGACCCGCGCTACAGCGAGATCGAGGGCCGCAAGCCGCGCAGCCTGGGGCTGAACGCCGAGCTGGACCTGGCGCCCGGCCACCGGCTGGAGGCCGGCGTGACCGATGGCGAGGAACGGCGCTTCTACGACGACGTGAGCGGCACGCGCCCCTATGCCAACCGCTATGACCTCGACCGCCGCCAGACGCACGTGGGGTGGAAGGGCGAGATAGGCGCCTGGAAGGCGCAGGCACGCGCCTACCGCAGCGAGATCAGCGTGCGCAACAGCCGCACCAACGGCGTCAGCCCCACGCGGGCGCAGGACATGACGGACGATGTGGTGGACGGCCACGCCACCACCCGCTGGGGTGGCCACCAGGTCACCGTGGGCGGCGAGTGGCGCAATGAAGAGCTGGTGAATTCCGGCCTGCTGAACGGCCGCGACGACGTGTCGCACAAGGCCCTGTTCGTGCAGGACGAGTTCGCGCTGGGCACGAACCTGCTGGCCACGCTGGGCCTGCGCGCGGACCACCATGGCATCTTCGGCTCCGAGCTGAGCCCCCGCGCCTACCTGGTGTGGGAGGCCAGCCCCGCGCTGGTGGTCAAGGGCGGCCTGGGACATGCCTTCAAGGCGCCCACGCTCAAGCAGATCTCGCCGAACTATGTGGGCGCCGAGGGGCCGCACACCTTCCGGGGCAACGCCGACATCCAGCCGGAGACCTCCAACTCCTTCGAGATCGGGGCCGACTGGCAGGTCAGCCCGGCCTGGTCGCTGCGCGCCACCGCGTTCCATACCGAGGTCAAGCAGCTCATCACCTACCGCCTGATCCAGCAGGTGGGCACGCGCCGCACCTACCTCTACGACAACGTCGACGCGGCGCGCATCCAGGGCCTGGAGGCCGGCTTCACCTGGGCCATCACGGACGCGCTGCGCTGGAGCATGGACGCCACGCTGCTGCGCACCCGCGACAAGGCCACGGGCGAGCGCCTGTCCGACCGGCCCGACACCAGCGTGGCCTCGCGCCTGGCATGGCGCGTGGCGGGCTGGGACGCGCAGCTGGGCGCCGAGTACACGGGCCGCCAGACCAGCTCCGGCCAGCGCCTGCCCGCCTACACGCTGTGGAACGCGAGCATGGGCCGCGCCTGGGCGCTGGGCGCGCACCAGCGGCTGAACCTGCGCGCCGGCCTGGAGAACCTGGGCGACCTGCGCCTGGCGGAGAAGTCCCCCGCGTTCGGCTATGCCGAGCAGGGCCGCCGCGTCTTCGTGAGTGCGCGGCTGGATTTCTGAGCTCTTTGCGCGGGCGGTATTGTTTTGATAGCTGCTTGCGCTTGATACACAAGGGTTGGAGGCCGATTTGCTTAAAAAATGGTTGATGGGCCTGATGCTGCTGCTTGCGGGCGCGGCGCAGGCGGCATCGGTGCTGTTCATTGCCACGGGCAACGTACCGGCTGGCAAGTTCCATCAGTTGACCGAGATCGCGCGCCCGCACGGGCTGACCGTGGAGGTGCGCTTCCTGGGCAGCCTGCCCGCCGACGTGGACGGCGGGCTGTGGCGCGGGCATGACGCGGTGTTCTTCGACAGCTACCTGCAGGACGAGGTGCGCGCGCGGCTCACGCGCGCGCTGCCCGCCCTGGCAGTGCCGCATGCCTGGCTGTACGACGCGCGTCCCGCCTGGGGCGGCGGCCTGCCCGAGGCCGTGGCGCAGCGGCTCGTGCGCTACTACGCCAGCGGCGGGCGCCAGAACTTCGAGGGGTTCTTCGCCACGCTGGCCGCACAGTTGCAGGGGCGCGACGCGCTGGCCGCCGCTGCGCCGCCCGTGGTGTTCCCCAAGACCGGCATCTACCACCCGCGCGCGCCGGGCCTGGTGACGGCCGACCCCGCCGCCTACCTGCGCGCGCAGGGCGTCGACCCCACGGACGGCCAGCGCCGCCCCGTGGTCGCCATCGCCCTGCACCAGCAGTACATCGCCTCGATGCAGACGGCATTCATCGACGACCTCATCGCGCGCATCGAAGCCGCCGGCGCCACGGCGCTGGCGTTCTACACGCCCATGCTCGACCCGGGCGGCGTCACGCGCGTGCTGCAGCCCGGTGGCGCGGGCACGCCGGTGCTGGCCGACGTGCTCATCAACACGCAGATCATGTTGAACGCTGACGAGCGGCGCGCCGAGTTCACGCGGCTGGGCATGCCCGTGCTGCAGGCCATGCCCTACCGGCGGGGCGACGAGGCCGCGTGGGCCGCCAGCCCGCAGGGCGTGGCCCTCATGGACGTGCCCTTCTACCTGGCCCAGGCCGAGTACGCGGGCGTGGTGGACATCCAGGTGGCCGCCGCCACGCGCGCGGGGGACGAGCAGGTCGTGCCCATCGCCGCGCAGGCCGCCGCCGTCGTCGGCAAGGCGATCAACCTGGTGGCGCTGCAGCGCAAGGCGAACGCCGACAAGCGCATCGCCGTGTTCTTCTGGAATTACCCGCCGGGGGAGAAGAACCTGTCGGCCTCGTTCCTCAACGTGCCGCGCAGCCTGCAGGCCACGCTGGCCGCGCTGCGCGGGGCGGGCTACGACACCCAGGCCGCGGACGAGCAGCCGCTGATCGCGCAGCTGCAGCGCCTGCTCGCGCCCGCCTACCGCGACGGCATGCTGGCGCCCTTGCTGCGCGATGGTCTGGCCGACCGCCTGCCGGTGCAGGAATACCGCGCCTGGCTCGCCACGCTGCCCGCGGCCACGCGCAATGCGCTGCACAAGAGCTGGGGCGCACCCGAGGACTCGTCGATGGTGGTGCGCGAAGGCGGCCAGGCGTTCTTCGTCATCCCGCGCCTCATGCTGGGCAAAGTGGCGCTGCTGCCGCAGCCGCCGCGTGGCGAAAAGTGGGCAGACAAGGAGAAGTCGCTCTACCACTCCACCAGCGCCTGGCCTTCCCACCACTACCTGGCCGTGTACCTGTGGGCGCGGCGGAACGTGGGCGATGCCTTCGTGCACTTCGGCACGCACGGCAGCCAGGAATGGCTGCCGGGCAAGGAGCGCGGCCTGGCCGTGACCGACCCCGGCATGCTGGCCGTGGGTGACGTGCCCGTGGCCTACCCCTACATCGCCGACAACATCGGCGAGGCGCAGCAGGCGCGCCGGCGCGGGCGCGCGGTGATCGTGAGCCACCAGACGCCGCCGTTTCAGCCCGCGGGGCTGCATGCGCGGCTCACCGCGCTGCACGACCTGCTGCACGCCTGGGTGGCGCAGGACGAGGGTGCGGTGAAGGAGCGCATCGCCGCCGATCTGCTGGCGGGCGCCGAGAAGCAGCGCATCGTGGCCGACATGGGCCTCACCGCCGCGCAGGCGCGCGCCGACTTCGCGGGCTTCGTCAACCAGTTGCATGCGCACCTGCACGAACTGGCCGAGACCGCCCAGCCCCTGGGCCTGCACACGCTGGGCACCGCGCCGGCCGACGCGCACCGCCTGGGCACCGTGCTGCTGATGCTGGGCCGCCCTTACTGGGAGGCGGCCGCGCGCCATGCGGGCACACCGGCCGAGGACATCGACGAAGCCCTGGTGGGCGACTACGAGCGCATGGCGCAGACCGTGCCCTACCGCCTGCTGGCGCGCCATCTGCTGGAGGGCGAAGCCGACGATGCGCTGCCCGCGCCGCTGCGACACCACATGACCCAGGCGCGGCAGTGGTGGCAGGCCATCGGCGCACAGAACGAACTGCCGGCGCTGCTCGCCGTGCTGGCGGGGCGGCACCTGCCCACGTCCTACGGCGGCGATTCGCTCAAGAACCCCGACGCCTACCCGACGGGCCGCAACCTGTATGGCTTCGACCCTTCGCGCGTGCCTACCCCGCAGGCCTGGGAGGCCGGCAAGCAGGCCGCCGAGCAGCTCATTGCCGCCTACCGTGAACAGCATGGCGGCACCGCGCCCACCAAGGTCACCTTCTCGCTCTGGTCGGTGGAAACCATGCGCCACCAGGGCATGCTGGAGGCGCAGGCGCTGTGGCTCATGGGGGTGGAGCCGGTGTGGGACCAGGGCGGGCGCGTCACCGGCGTGCGGCTGGTGCCGCGCAAGCAGCTCGCCCGTGCGCGGGTGGACGTGGTGCTGTCGGCCACCGGCCTGTACCGCGACCATTTCCCCAACGCCATGCAGCAGCTTGCGCGCGCCGCGCAGCTGGCCGCGCAGGCCGACGAGCCCGACAACCCCGTGGCGGCCAACGCCCGCGCCATCGCCCAGCGGCTGCGCGCGCGCGGCATGGCGGAGGGCGTGGCGCTGCGCGCGGGCCAGACACGCATCTTCTCTTCCGAGTCGGGCCGCTACGGCACGGGGCTGGACGACGCGGTGCTGGCCACCGACACCTGGCAGGGCAAGGCCGAGGGCGACCGCAAGCTCGCGCAGCTCTATCTCTCGCGCATGCAGTACGCCTACGGGCCCGACGAGTCCGAGTGGGGAAGCCTGCCTGCCGCGCAACGCGGCGGCAAGGACGGGACGGGCAACCTCTATGCCGAGCACCTGCGCGGCACGCAGGCCGCCGTGCTCTCGCGCAGCTCCAACACCTACGGCATGCTGACCACGGACGACCCGTTCCAGTACCTGGGCGGCATTGCGCTGGCCGTGCGCCACCTCGACGGCAAGGCTCCGCAGCTGCTCATCAGCAACCTGCGCGGGCCGGGCAGCGGGCGTGTGGAAGGCGCGGCGCAGTTTCTCGCCAAGGAGCTGGCGACGCGCCAGTTCCACCCCGGCTACATCCAGGGGCTGATGAAGGAAGGCTACGCGGGCACGCTGCAGGTGCTGGATGCCACCAACAACTTTTGGGGCTGGACGGCCGTGGCGCGTGAGATCGTGCGCGACGACCAGTGGCAGGAGATGGCCGACGTCTACGTGCGCGACAAGCACCGCCTGGGCCTGGATGCGTGGTTCGAGCAGCACAACCCGCACGCCCTGGCCCAGACCATCGAGCGCATGCTGGAGGCCGCGCGCCAGGGCTACTGGCAGGCCGATGCGCAAACGCTGCAGACGCTCAAGAGCCGCTGGCGCGACCTGTCGCGGCGCTTCGACGTGCGCAGCGACAACGCGCACTTTGCGTCCTTCGTTGCCGAGGGGGCGCCGCAGGCCGCCGCGATGGGCTTCGGCCTGCAGTCGCCTGCGCGCGCCGCGCGTCCCACGGCAACGCCAGCCGTGGCCCCGCGAGCAGCGACGGTGCCTGAGCCGCAGGCCCCGCCCGAACCGGCCCCGAACCCGTGCCGCCACCGCCCACGGTAACGGGCATGCGCCTGGCACCCGTGGAGCCGGTGCAGCCCCCCCGACCTGCGCTGGCCACGGTCGCGCTGGGGCTGCTGCTTGCGGCCATCACCGCAGCGGGCGCCCTGCGCCAGCGCCGACGCGCCCTTGTTCCATCCCATTGAACCTCGATACACCATGACCAATCCGATCGAATCGGCGATGTACGTCGCCAGCCAGCTTTTCCTCTATCCCGTGCTCATCGCCATCGCGCTGCTGTTCGTGCATGCGTTCTATGCGCTGGGGGCCTTCGCATGGCAGGCGTGGCAGCGCCACCGGGGCCAGCCCGGCGGGTTTGAACTGGCCGCCGCGCGGGCGCGCAATCCGGCGCTTTCGCTGATCGACCTGGAGGCGCTGGCCACGAAGCGGCTGGAGTTCGCCCGCATTGCCACCCGCGTGGCGCCCATGCTGGGCCTGGTGGCCACCATGATCCCCATGGGGCCTGCGCTCATGGCACTGGCCGACGGGCAACTGGCCGACGTCTCGCGCAACCTCATGGTGGCGTTCTCGGCGGTGATTCTTGCGCTGCTGGCGGCGGCCATCAGTTATGCCGTGGTCAACGTGCGCCGGCGCTGGTATGCCGTGGACCTGGCCGTCATCGAACAGGGTGCGCCGGTGCAGCCGCCCGCGCCCGCGCCCGTGCACGACCCCGTGGCCGCGCTGGCGATGGAGGGGGTGCAATGAGCCGCCTGCGCCTGCTGGACGACACGGAGACGGATGACCCCATCCTCTCGGTCGTCAACCTCATCGATGTGTTCCTGGTCATCATCGCAGCGCTGCTGCTGGCGGTGGCCAACAGTGCGGTCAATCCCTTTGGCAGCGAATCGGTCACCGTCATCAAGAACCCCGGCCAGCCCAGCATGGAGGTGATCGTGAAGGACGGCCGCAAGATCGACCGCTACCGCGCCAGCGGCGAGATCGGGGAGGGCGAGGGCGCCAAGGCCGGCGTGGCCTACCGGCTCAAGGACGGCTCCATGGTCTACGTGCCCGAGCCGGGGGAGGGCGGCTGACATGGGCCTTGCCTGGCGCTGGCTGCGCGGCATTCCCGCGTACCTCTGGAGCGGCTGGGGCGCGGCTGCCAGCCTGCTGCTGTTCGTGGCGCTGTGGGAGCTGGGCGCGGGCTTGTATGGCCCGCTGATCCTGCCCGACCCGATGACCACCTTCGCCACCCTCTGGGGCCTGGTGCAATCGGGCGTTGCCTGGCCCGAGCTGGCCGTGACCGCGCGACGTGCGCTTGCCGGCCTGCTGCTGGCGGTGACCGTGGGCAGTGCGCTGGGGCTGCTGGCGGGGCTGTCGATGACGGCCTCGATGATGGCGCGGCCCTGGGTCACGCTGCTGCTGGGCATGCCGCCCATCGCCTGGCTGGTGCTGGCCATGCTGTGGTTCGGCGCGGGGGATGGCACGCCGGTGTTCACGGTGTTCGTGGCCTGCCTGCCGGTGGTGTTCATCGGCGCGCTGCAGGGCACGCGCACGCTGGACCACCACCTCAAGGACATGGCGCGCGCCTATCGCCTGCCCTGGCGCATGCGCCTCACCGATCTGTACCTGCCGCATGTCGCGGCGTACCTCTTCCCCGCGTGGATCACGGCGCTGGGCTCGTCGTGGAAAGTGGCCGTGATGGCCGAACTGCTGGCCACCAGCGACGGCGTGGGCGCGGCGCTGGCGGTGACGCGCTCGCACCTGGACACGGGCGCATCGCTGGCCTGGATCTGCGCCGTCGTGGGCAGCCTGCTGGTGCTGGAGTACGCGCTGCTGGAGCCCATCAAGCGCGAGCTGGAGCGTTGGCGGGGAGCGGGCACATGAGCGGCCTGCAGATTGAGGCGCTGCACCACGCCTACGGGCCGGCGATGGTGTTGCAAGGCATCGATTTGCAGGTGCCACCAGGGCGCATCGTTGCGCTGGTGGGCCCCTCGGGCTGCGGCAAGACCACGCTGCTGCACCTGTGCGCCGGCTTGCTGGCGTCGCAGCAGGGCCGCATCGAGCAGCCCCTGCAGCCCACCGCGGTGATGTTCCAGCAGCCGCGGCTGCTGCCGTGGATGACCACCCGCGACAACATCGCACTGGGCCTGAAGGCGCGAGGGGCCGCGCGAGCCGAGCGCCACCGCCAGGCCGCCGAGATGGCGCAGGCCCTGGGCCTGCCGGTTGCGGCGCTGGCGCAGTACCCGGCCGAGTTGTCGGGCGGCATGCAAAGCCGTGCCGCGCTGGCGCGCGCGCTGGTACTGGCACCCGCGCTGCTGCTGATGGACGAGCCCTTTGCCGCGCTGGATGTGGGCTTGCGCAGCCAGTTGCACCAGTTGCTGCTGGCCCGGCAGGCACACACCGGCATGGCCGTGCTGCTGATTACCCACGACCTGATGGAAGCCGTTCGGCTGGCGGACGAGGTGCTGGTGATGGCCGCATCGCCGGGCCGCATCGTGGCGCGCTACCACCCGCCCGGCGCGGCGGTAGCGCGTGGCGACGCGCTGGTGCACCGCTGCGCGGCGGAGTTGCAGCAGCATCCCGCGGTGCGTGCCGCGTTCGGGTTGCCCGACAGGGCGGGCTCCGCCACGGACGCGGACGACAGCGTGGCGGCTGCGGGCACGTGGCACGCCACCGCCGCCATGGTCGGCGGGCCGCAGCGTAGTGGTTGTTGAAATTGATATGAAAAATGCCGCCAGCCATTGCAGGGAAAGCGCGAGCAGCTCCTTTTTTTGAAATGAATCACCCCGCGAACCTGCTGCGCAGCGGCCATCCCATCTGGATGTGCGGCATGCGCCCCTTCTTTGTATTGACCATGGTGGCGGCCATCGGCCTGCTGGGCTGGTGGGCCTTCGTGCTGGCGCTGGGCTGGCCCGTGCCCCGGGTGGTCGGCGGGCCGCTGGTGTGGCATGTGCATGAACTGGTCTACGGCTTTGCCATGGCGGCGGTGGCGGGCTTTGCGTTGACGGCGCTGCCGGAGTTCACCGGCAGGCCTGGCGCCACGCGAAGCCAGTTGCGCGCGCTGGTGCTGCTGTGGCTGTGTGGCCGGCTGGGGTTCTGGGTGTCAGGCCATGCCGGCGGTGTGGCGTTGTGGCTGGCGGCCGCGGCGCAGGTGGGCCTGCCGCTGGCGCTGCTGGCGGTGTTGGCACCCGCGCTGCGCAGCCCGCAAGGGCGACGGCACGGGTCGTTTGGCGTGCTGCTGCTGGCTCTGGCAGGAACGGCGGCGGGCTTCTACGCCGATGCGCTGCGCGGCATGGCGGGGCTGCGGTGGCTGCATGCGGCGCTGGGCGTGCTCATGTTGCTCATCGTGGTGGCGGTCAGCCGCATTTCGATGCGCATCGTGAACCGCGCCATCGAGCAGGTCACGCCGGGTGCTACGCCCTACGTGGCCCGCCCGCCGCGGCGCCACCTGGCGGCACTGTGCATCACGTTGTACACCGCGGCCGAGTTCCTGCGCCCGGCGAGCGCGCTGGCGGGCTGGCTGGCGCTGGCTGCCTCGGCGGCGGTCTTTCACCTGATGGGCGACTGGCATGTCGGTGCCGCTCTGTGGCGTCGGCGGTTTCCGCTGCTGCTCTACGCGATGTACGCCTGCATGGCCCTGGGCTATGGCGCGCTGGGGCTGGCGCATCTGGGTGTCCTTCCCGGTACCGCTGCAGGCCGGCACCTGATGGGCATGGGCACCGTGGGGCTGGGCATTTACGTGGTGATCGCCATTGCCGGGCGTGCCCACGCCGGACTCGCGCCGGACCCCGGGCGGTGGGTGCCCCTGGGCGCGGCCACGCTGCTGGCGGCGACGACCGTGCGTGCGGCCGCTGGCGGGATGGGCGGGGGAAGTGGCTGGCTGGCCCTGGCGGCTGCAGGTTGGTGCCTGGCCTTCCTGGCGGTTCTGTGGCGCATCGGCCCGCCGCTGTGGCGGCCGCGCAGCGATGGGCGCCACGGGTGCGATGGGCCTGAATAGGTGGGGAGGAGAAGGCCCGCATCAAGCGGGCGAAGGGGCGGGAGAGCCGGGCTGGGGTGGAGCCCAGATCGCCATGAAAAAAGCCGAATCCGCGGTGCGGATTCGGCTTGGCTGTCTTTGGTGGGCCCTGAGTGACTCGAACACTCGACCAACGGATTAAGAGTCCGCTGCTCTACCAACTGAGCTAAGAGCCCTCTCTTTTCAGAGGTGCCGCGTTGCAGCACAGCCATGGATTATGCACCATTTTTTTCGCCTCGCTGCGACATCGGCCGAAAAATTTACATCAACAGGTGCTCGCCAGCGTTGTCGCCGCCCAGGATCACGTAATTCACCTTGCGGATGTCCATGAGCTTTTTGCCGCCCGAATAGCTGATGGAGCTCTGGATGTCCTGTTCCATCTCGGTCAGGGTGTCCGCCAGCTTGCCCTTGATGGGCTCCAGGATGCGCTTGCCCTCGACGTGCTTGTACTCGCCCTTGTTGAAGTCGGATGCCGAGCCGTAGTACTCCTTGTAGAGTTCGCCGTCCACTTCCACCGTCTTGCCGGGAGACTCTTCGTGCCCGGCGAAGAGCGAGCCCACCATGACCATGGTCGCGCCAAAACGCACGCTCTTGGCGATGTCGCCGTGGCTTCGGATGCCGCCGTCGGCGATGATGGGCTTGGTGGCCACGCGCGCGCACCATTTGAGCGCCGAAAGCTGCCAGCCGCCTGTGCCGAAACCGGTCTTGAGCTTGGTGATGCAGACCTTGCCCGGGCCGATGCCGACCTTGGTGGCGTCCGCGCCCCAGTTCTCAAGGTCGATCACGGCCTCGGGCGTGCCGACGTTGCCCGCGATCACGAAGGTCTGCGGCAAGTGTTCCTTGAGGTAGCCGATCATGTCGCGCACGCTGTCGGCGTGGCCGTGGGCGATATCGATGGTGACGTACTCGGGCGCCAGGCCTTCGGCCTTGAGCTGATCGACCGTGTCGCGATCCGCCCGCTTGACGCCCAGCGAGATCGACGCGAAGCATCCGGCCGCGCGCATGTCGCGCACGAACTGCACGTTGTCCAGGTCGAAGCGGTGCATCACGTAAAAATAATCGTGCTGCGCGAGCCAGATACAGATGGTCTCGTCCACCACGGTTTTCATGTTCGCCGGCACCACGGGCAGGCGAAAGCGCCGCCCGCCCAGCTCGATGCCCGTGTCGCATTCCGAGCGGCTTTGCACGCGGCACTTGCGCGGCAGCAGCAGGATGTTGTCGTAGTCGAAGATTTCCATGAGGTTCCAAGCTCCTGTGGGTAGGCGCGGCCGACTGATTTCAGCCGCGTGGGGCGCTTGGCCTGAAGACCGGTTTCGCGGATGGACCGGTGGCTGCGGCCTCATCGAACCCCGCTGTGCGCGGGCACAAAAAACCGGGCGTCAAGAAACTTGGGCCCGGTGCGCGATTGTAGGTCTTTTGCCCGGGTTGTGGTGCTCACTCGTCCTGCGCTGCGTGCACGCAGGCGATGATGGCGCGGGTGGCGGTGCGCTCCAGCGCCTGCATGTCCGGGCCTTCAGGCGCGGCCATGCAGGCGTGGGCCACCAGGCCGTAGAGGAGGGTTTGCGCGCCCAGGGCGGCAGTGGCCGGGCTGGCTCCCTTGGGCCAGTCGCTTGCGGTCTCGATCGCGTGCGCCCAGGCCTGCACGAAGCGCTCATACATCGCGAGATAGGCCTGCAGGCTGGAGAAGTGGCGCTCCAGCAGGTAGTGCGCGGCCCACTCCCGGGGAGTGCGCTGGTGGCGCGCGAGCACGGCCCGCACGATGGCCTGCACCTTGGTGGCCAGCGGCGCGCCTTCGTGCTCGGCGCCCGCGCCGCGCAGCGCCGCCAGCAGCGCCTTGCTGCGCAGGTGCAGGCTCACGCGGGCCAGATCGTCCATGCTGCTGTAGTAGTCGTAGAAGCTGCCGATGGCCGTGCCCGCGACGAGCGAGACCTCGCGCACCGTGACGGCGGCGTAGCTGCGCCGCTCCACCAGAACCTGAACAAAGGCCTCGCGCAGGGCACGCGCGGTATGGCGCGCGCGCTCCTGCCGCGGCCTGCGGCGCGTGCCCTGCGCGGCGGCTGGCGCGCGTTTGCGCGCGGCCGGGGAAGAGGAGGTTCTGGAGGGTTTCATGGGCCGTCGAATCCGAACATGTTTCGGGGTTGTGCCGCCTAGAATTTTTCCAAGTTGCCGGCGGGTTTGCAGGGGGCTCCCGCAGACCGGCTGGAGTCTGAACAAAACCGCCATCCAGGCTGGGCCCGGCTGGCATCACAGGAGAAGCGCATGTTGGGAATCCACCCGGACAATCAGGTGCCGGAACTCAAAGACTACAACCTCTACACCAGCGACCCGCTGCTGCAGGCCGCGGTGCAGCGCGGCGGCGCACCCTGGCGCACGCCGGAACTCGAGCGCCAAGGCGCCGAGTATGGCGCGGCCGACACCTTGCGCGCAGGAGAGGAGGCCAATACGCACCTGCCCGAGCTGCACATCTATTCACCGATGGGCGCGCGCATCGACGAGGTGCGCTTTCATCCGGCGTGGCACCGCATGATGGCGATGGCCCGGCGCAACGGCATCTGCAACCTGCCGATGTTCGATGCGCGCCCCTCGGCCTGGGTGGCGTATGGCGCGTCGATCTACATGCACTGCCAGGTCGAGGCCGGCTCCACCTGCCCGAGCACGATGACCAAGGCGAGCATTCCCCTGCTGAGAAAGAACGCTCCGCTCTGGGCGCAGCTCGAATCCAAGCTCGCTTGCAACGAATACGACGCGCGCGACGTGGTGTTCACCGACAAACCCGCGCTCACCATCGGCATGGGCATGACCGAAAAGCAGGGCGGCAGCGACCTGCGCACCAACACCACCACGGCCGTGGCCGCCGGCAGCGGCGCCTGGGGCGACGAGTACCGGATCAACGGCCACAAATGGTTCTTCTCGGCGCCCATGTGCGACGGGCATCTGGTGCTGGCCAACGCACTCGAGGGCGGCCTGACGTGCTTTTTCGTTCCGCGCTGGCGCCCGGATGGCACGAAGAACGGCGTGCACATCCTGCGCCTGAAGGACAAGGTGGGCGACCGCTCCAACGGCAGCGGCGAGGTGGAATTTCATGACGCCTGGGGCGTGCGCGTGGGCGAGCTCGGGCGCGGCATCGCCACGACGGTGGAGATGGCCAGCCAGACGCGCCTCGACTGCGCGTTCGCGGGTGCGGGCCTGATGCGCCAGGCGCTGGTGCAGGCGCTGCACCATGCGCGCCACCGCTTTGCGTTCGGCAAGGCGCTGGCGGACCAGCCGGCCATGACCGTCCTGCTGGCCGACATGGCGCTGGAGGCGCAGGCCGCGCTGCTGCTGGCGATGGATCTGGCCCAGCGCCATGGCAGCGACGAAGCCGCCGACATGACGTGGCGGCGCATTCTCACCCCGGCGGCCAAGTTCTGGAACTGCAAGCGCTCGGTGGCCTTCACGGGCGAGGCGATGGAAGTCTTTGGCGGCAATGGCTACGTGGAAACCGGCCCCATGGGGCGGCTCTTCAGGCAGGCGCCGGTCAATTCGATCTGGGAAGGCTCGGGCAACGTGATGTGCCTGGATGTGCTGCGCGCCGTCTCGCGCGAGCCGCAGGCGGCGGTGCAGTTGCTGCAGGATCTGCGCGCGCAGCTGGGCGCCGAGCCGCGCGTGGCGGCGCGCCTCGATGCCCTGCAGACTGCCTTGCGCGACCCCGAGCAACTGGCGCGGCGTGCGCGCTGGTTCGCGCAGGAGCTGGTGCTGGTGGCGCAGGCCGCCCTCATGCTGCGCCATGCGAGCGCGCAGGCCGCCGCGGCCTTCGTTGCCAGCCGCTTCGGCGGCGATTGGGGCATGGTGCTGGGCGCCAACTGCGGCACCAGCGATCCGGCGGCGCTGTTGCGTGAAGCCTGGGTCGAGTGAGTGCCCGAAAGAGATTTTCATGTGAGGAGACCCATCAAGATGATCGATTTCGTTTCGGTGCTGGACCAGCACGCACGCACGCGAGGCCATGAGCTGGCCTTGCGCGCCGACGGGCGTGACTGGACTTACACGCAACTGGCCGAGCAGACGCGCCGCGCGGCACGCGTGCTGGCCGACGCGGGCGTGGTGGCGGGCGATCGCATCGCCATCTTCACGCTGAACACGCCGGGGTTCGTGTTTGCTCTCTTCGGTGCGTGGCGCCTGGGCGCGGCCGTGGTACCGGTGAACCACAAGCTGCAGGCGCCGGAGGTGCAGTACGTGCTGCAACACAGCGGCGCGCGCGTGGCCGTGGTCGACGCCGCCCTTGTGCCCGTGGCGCGGCGTGTGCAGACCGGGGTGCGTTGGCTCGCGACGGCGGGTGATGCCGAGGGCTGGGCGTCGCTTGATGCGCTGATGGCTCAGGCCGAGCCGTATGGGGCCGAGCACCCCGCGCCGGCGGGCGATGTCCTGGCTGAAGTCCTCTACACCTCGGGCACCACGGGCCGGCCCAAGGGCTGTCTGCACAACCACGCCAATCTGTTCCAGACCGCGGTGTGCGCGGCGGCATCGGTCTCGCTCACGCCATCGGACCGGGTGCTCACGGCCATGCCCATCTGGCATTCGTCGCCGCTCAACAACTGGTTCCTGGGCGCGCTGCTGATTGGCGCCGCCAATGTCCTGCTGCGCGAATACACGCCGCAGGCGTTTGCCGATGCGCTGGTGCGCGAGCGCATCACCTTCACCTTCGGCGCGCCGATCGCCTTGCTCGCGCCGCTGCAGGTGGTGGCTGGCATAGGTGAATATGACTTCGGCGCGATGCGCATGTGGGCCTGCGGCGGCGGGCCGCTGAGCGCCGACAACACCCGGCGCCTGATGGCGGGTTACCGTACCAGCCGCCTGATGCAGGTCTATGGCATGACCGAATCGGGGCCCCTGGGCGCGGTGCTCTATCCCGAGGAGGCCGAGCGCAAGGCGGGCTCCATCGGCCGCTGTGGCAATCCCGGCGTACTGCTGCAACTGCGCCGCCCCGATGGGCGCCCGTGCGCGGCGGGGGAAGTGGGCGAGATCCACCTGCGCAGCGCGTCGATGATGGAGGGCTATCTGGACGATCCGCAGGCCAGCACGGCGGCGTTCACCGAGGACGGCTGGTATCGCAGCGGCGATCTGGCGCGCATCGACGAAGAGGGCTACATGTTCATCGTCGATCGCATGCGCGACATGATCGTGACCGGCGGCGAGAACGTCTACTCCAGAGAAGTGGAAGACGCGCTCTCGGGGCATCCCGATGTGGCGCAAGTGGCCATCATTGGCCGTCCGCATCCGGACTGGGGCGAGACGGTGACGGCTATCGTCGTACCCAAGCCGGGTGTGGCGTTGCGGGAAGATGAACTCAAGCAGTTCCTGGAGCCGCGTCTGGCGCGCTACAAGATTCCGCGCATTTACGAGTTTCGCGCCGAACTGCCCTGCACGCCCAGCGGCAAGGTCCAGAAGCACTTGTTGCGTCACGTAGCGTCCATCTGACACGGGAGCATCCGGGCATTTTTACAATGCCTGGATGTTTCCTGATTCGTCCGTGCCGGCTGTTGCCGCACCCTTGCTCGCCCACCTCAACCCCGAGCAGCTCGCTGCCGTCACGCTGCCCGCGGGCCATGCGCTGATTCTTGCCGGCGCAGGTTCGGGCAAGACGCGCGTGCTCACCACGCGCATCGCTTGGCTGCTGCAGACCGGGCAGGCGTCGCCCGGCGGAATTCTGGCCGTCACCTTCACCAACAAGGCCGCGAAGGAGATGCTCACGCGCCTCGCCGCGATGCTGCCGATCAGCGTGCGCGGCATGTGGATCGGCACCTTCCACGGTTTGTGCAACCGCATGCTGCGCGCGCACCACAAACTAGTGGATCTGCCGCAGACTTTCCAGATCCTGGATGCGCAGGACCAGCTTTCGGCCATCAAGCGCCTGCTCAAGGCGTACAACGTTGACGAGGAGCGTCACCCGCCCAAGCAGGTCGCGTGGTTCATCAACGGTTGCAAGGAAGAGGGGCTGCGCCCGGCGGGCGTGCCTGCGCCCAATGAAGAGACGAAAAAGCGCGTGGAGCTTTACCAGCTCTACGAGGCGCAGTGCCAGCGCGAGGGCGTGGTCGATTTCGCCGAGCTGCTGCTGCGCTCGTACGAGCTGCTGCGCGACAACGACCCGGTCCGCGCGCACTACCAGCGGCGCTTCGCGCACATCCTGGTCGATGAATTCCAGGACACCAACCGCCTGCAATACCTGTGGCTCAAGCAGCTCGCTGGCGACGTGGTCGATGGGCGGCTGGTGACCCAGGGCAGCGTGCTGGCCGTGGGTGACGACGACCAGAGCATCTACGCCTTTCGCGGTGCACGCGTGGGCAACATGCAGGACTTCGTGCGCGAGTTCGACGTGCAGCACCAGATCAAGCTGGAGCAGAACTACCGCAGCTACAGCAACATCCTGGATTCGGCCAACGCGCTGATCAGCCACAACAGCCGGCGCTTGGGAAAAAACCTGCGCACCACGCAGGGCCCGGGCGAGCCCGTGCGCATCTACGAGGCCAACAGCGATCTGGCCGAGGCGCAGTGGATGGTCGATGAGATCAAGCAGCTCGTGCGGGACGGCGAGATGCCGCGCAAGGAGATCGCTGTGCTCTACCGCAGCAATGCGCAGAGCCGGGTGATCGAATCGGCCCTGTTCAACGCCAGCGTGCCCTACCGCGTGTACGGCGGGCTGCGCTTTTTCGAGCGCGCCGAGATCAAGCACGCGCTGGCCTACCTGCGCCTGCTGGAGAACCCGCACGACGACACCAGCTTTCTGCGCGTGGTGAACTTCCCGCCGCGCGGCATTGGTGCGCGCACGCTGGAGGTGCTGCAGGATGCGGCGCGCAGCAGTGGCTGCTCGCTGCACGACGCGGTGAGTGCGGTGCCTGGCAAGGCCGGCACCAACCTGGGGGCCTTCGTGGCCCTGGTTCAAGTGCTGCGCGAGCAGACGCAGGGCCAGAACCTGCGCGGCATCATCGGCCAGGTGCTCGAATCCAGCGGCCTGCTGGAGCATTACCGCCACGAAAAGGAAGGCGCGGACCGGCTGGAGAACCTGGACGAGCTCATCAACGCGGCCGAGAGCTTCGTCACCCAGGAGGGCTTTGGCCGCGATGCGGTCGCGCTGCCGCTGGACGAGCACGGCAACGCCCTCACGCAAAGCCCGGCCAGCCAGGGGCTGGACCCCGATGCGCCGATGCTGGATATCCCTGGCAACGTGGATGCCGACACCGGCGAAACGCTGTCGCCGCTGGCGGCCTTCCTGACCCACGCCGCATTGGAGGCGGGTGACAACCAGGCCCAGGCGGGGCAGGATGCGGTGCAGCTCATGACCGTGCATGCCAGCAAGGGGTTGGAGTTCGACTGCGTGTTCATCGGCGGCATGGAGGAAGGGCTGTTCCCGCATGAGAACTCCATGAGCGACCGCGACGGCCTGGAGGAAGAACGCCGCCTGATGTACGTGGCCATCACCCGCGCGCGCAAGCGTCTGTACCTGAGCCATTCGCAGACGCGCATGCTGCACGGGCAGACGCGCTACAACGTCAAGAGCCGCTTTTTTGATGAGCTACCCGAGGTGGCGCTCAAATGGATCACACCGCGCCAGGCAGGGTTTGGATCTTTTGCTCCTGATTCAGGAGCTGATCGCGCTTACCAGTCGGGCGCTAGAGGCCAATTTGGCTTCAAGACCGAAGTATTCGCCAGTCCCCCCGTACCCCCGGTCAAGGCGGCGCCGGGCCATGGCCTGCGCGTGGGGCTGGCGGTGTTCCACACCAAGTTCGGCGAGGGCAAGGTGCTGGCCATCGAGGGCGCGGACGCCGACGCGCGGGCGCAGGTGCACTTTCCGCGCCACGGCACCAAGTGGCTGGCGCTGTCGGTGGCCAAGCTCACCATCGTCGAATAAGTGCTCGCCCAGAGACCGCGGCCTTCTGTCTTGCTTATTCAAAAGTAACTTGAAATTTCCCCGACATCGGGAGGCAGCGCGGGCTTCACGCCCAGGGAATGCCGCGTGGGGCTTGAGACGTATGGGGCCAGCGCATGTCCCTCATCGATTTTTCGGGATAACTTTTGATTACAGGAAACCCCGCTGGCACGCATTGCCGCGAATAAATTGCTCCTTGGGAATGAACGCCGCCAGCGCCCCTGTGATGCGCGTTCACTGTCAAGCACCACGCAAGGAGTAGAGATGGGGATGGAACACAGAGGAACCCTGGGTTGGATGGCGGTGGCCATGGCGGCGGTGTGGCTCGCGGGCTGCAAGGATCCGGCGGGCACGGCGGCGGTGCAGGCCTCCACCCCGACTCCGGCCACGGCTCCACCCCTCGCCATGGCTGCGGCGTCGGCGGCAACAACCACGGCGGCGCCTGCCGCAACAGCGGTGGTTGCGGCTCCCCCTGGTGCTGCTCCGGCCGCGCCACGCACCTTGCCGCTGGGCGTGCAAGGCGTGGCACCGGCGGGGGTGACGGTACGCGTCAAGAGTGTGCAGATCGGGGGGGACGCCACGGTGCTGGATGTGAGCATCTCCTTTGCCAACCGCATCACCGATTCCACCATGCTGGCGCTGGCCGATACCTACCTGCAGGACGAAAGCGGCGCGCGCCTGCACGTCAAGCGGCCGGACCACAACCGGGACATCACCATCCGCGAAGGCCAGACCCTGGATGGGCAACTGGTTTTCCTGGGCCGCGTGCTGCCCACCGCGCGCACGCTCAAGCTGGTCTTCAATGACGGCAACGATGGCGACAACATCGTGGCGCCGGGGCTGTCCATGGACCTGCCGCTGCAGGCGGGCTGATGGCGGTGCGGTGTTCGCCAGCCTGGCAGGCTGCCCTGTGGGCCGCGTGCTGCGCCGCTGTGGCCTCAGCAGCGCAACCATTGGAAGTGCGGCGCAGCAGCCAGTCGCTAGCGGCGACGCCCACCCATTTGCAACCAGCGGACGCTGCCCCGCTGACCCAATTGCAGCCGCACGTGACGCACGGCGGCCTGGTGCCGCGCGAGACCGAAACCCGGCTGCAGGCGGCGGCAGGGCCGGCCACGCTGCTGCGCGCGGCCGAGGTGCCGCCGCAGCGGCTGGAGCAGACCCGCGCGCTGCTGGTGGAACTGCAGGCCCAGCCCACGCCCGAGCAGGCCATCTCCATCGACCTGCCTGCCGATGTGTTGTTTGACTTTGACAAGGCCGAGTTGCGGGCCGATGCCGCGCGCTCGCTTGACAAGGCGGCCGAGCTGCTCAAGAGCTACCCCCAAGCGCCCATCGACGTGGTGGGACACACAGACGGCAAGGGGGGCGATGCCTACAACGACGCCTTGTCGCAGCGCCGCGCCGCCGCCGTTGCCGCCGCGCTGCAGTCGCGCACGGGGCGGCCGATCGCCACGCGCGGCATGGGCAAACGCCAGCCTGTCGCGCCCAATACCACGCCGGATGGGCGGGACGATCCTGATGGGCGCCAGCGCAACCGGCGCGTGCAGATCGTGATCGGGGCATTGCCGGTGCGGTAGGGGATGGGACCCGGGCCCGCGCGTGGCTCAGGCGCTGTGGGTCCGTGTGTCCTCGCGTGTGCACGGAAGGCCCGGCGTGCGAAGCAATGTCTTGAAGATGTCATGTACACGTCATGCGGGCGCAACAGACGTACTCCAGGATCGCGGGACCTTGATTGCCACTACCGAGTCCAACGACCCATGAACACCACGATCGTTTCCGAGTACGACGACAATGAAATCGTCAACCATTCGTCCAACCAGCACATCGACAGCGTCCTGGCCGCGCGCCTGAGCCGTCGCAGCGCCCTCAAGGGCGGTGTCGGCGCCACCACTGCGGCTCTGCTGGGCGGCGTGAGCCTGAGCGCCTGCGGCGGCGGCAGCGACGATGACGAAACTCCCGCACCCGAGCCGATCCGCCTCAACTTCAATGCCGTCGCCAAGAGCAACGCCGACCTGGTAACGGTACCCGAGGGTTACCAGGTCAGCATCCTGCACGCCCTGGGCGACCCGATCCACTATGGCGACGAGTCCTGGAAGGACGATGGCTCCGAGACGGCCGAGTCCTATGACCGCCGCATCGGCGACGGCCACGACGGCATGTACTACTTCGGCATGTCCGACGACGGCAAGTTCGACCCCAGCCGCTCCGACCGCGGCCTGTTGTGCGTGAACCATGAGTATGTGGTTGCGCCTTATGGTCTGCATCCCACGGGGCGCATCACGGTGGACGGCAAGCGCCCGGCCGAGCAGGTGGACAAGGAAATCCGCGCCCACGGTGCCAGCGTGGTGGAAGTCAAGCGCAAGAGCGGCAGCAACGAGATGGAGATGGTGCGCGGCTCCAAATACAACCGCCGCATCACCTCGGCCACGCAGATGGACTTTGGCGGCCCCGCCGCCGGCAACGCCAAGCTGTTCAACAAGCTCTCGCCGGACGGCAAGCAGGCCTTCGGGATGAACAACAACTGCGCCAACGGCTATACGCCCTGGGGCACCTACCTGACGTGCGAGGAGAACTTCCTGAACGTCATCGGCCGTGCCGCCGGCGACGACGCCCAACGCTCCGCCACCGAAATCGTGGCCCTGAAGCGCTATGGCTTGCCCGAGAACCGCAAGAGCCCTTACCTGTGGGACACCGCCGAGGGCGAGCAGTACCAGCGCTGGAACAGCAAGGTGAGCGCCGCCAGCGCCGCGGAGGACTATCGCAACATCTTCAACACCTTCGGCTGGGTGGTGGAGATCGACCCCTTTCGCCCCGACAGCAAGCCCGTCAAGCGCACGGCGCTGGGCCGCTTCAACCATGAAGGGGCATGGCCGGCACCCGCCAAGGCCGGCGAGCCGATCGTCATCTACTCTGGCGACGATGCGCGCAACGAGTACGTGTTCAAGTTCGTGTCCGATGCCAAGTGGGACCCCAAGGACATCAACGGCGGCGTGGCCGCCGGTGCCAAGTACCTGGACAAGGGCACGCTGTACGCCGCCAAGTTCAACAACGATGGCAGCGGCGAGTGGCTGGAACTGACGTTCGGCAAGAACGGCATCGACGCCACCAACGCGCTGTACCCGTTCGCCGACCAGGCCGACGTGGTCATGCACTGCCGCCTGGCGGCCGATGCCCGCGGCGCGACCAAGATGGACCGTCCCGAGTGGGGTGGCGTGAACCCGTTGAACAACGAGGTGTACATGACCATGACCAACAACTCGCAGCGCACGGCCGCCACGCTGAACGCCGCCAACCCGCGCGTGGGCAACACCAATGGCCACATCATCCGCTGGAAGGAAGAGGGCGGCCAGGCGGGTACCAAGTTCCAGTGGGACGTGTACCTGTTCGGCGCGCGCAGCGACAACAAGCAGAGCGAGAACCTGTCGGGCCTGACGGCCGTGAACGATTTCTCCAGCCCCGACGGCCTGCATTTCGACCAGCGCAGCGCCAATGCCGGCGGCCTGCTGTGGATCCAGACCGACGACGGTTCCTACACCGATGTGACCAACTGCATGATGCTGGCCGCCATTCCCGGCAAGGTCGGTGACGGCGGCAAGGTCACCACCAAGGAGGGCCAGGCCACGATCATGGGCTCCAAGCCCACCGAGGCCACGGTGCGCCGCTTCCTGGTCGGCCCGTTCGACTGCGAGATCACGGGTGTGGTGGTCACGCCCGACGGCAAGACGCTGTTCTTCAACGTGCAGCACCCGGGCGAGGATGCTGAGAAGGCCAACTTCGCCACCAGCACCTTCACCAGCTACTGGCCCGGCAACCAGCCTGGGATCACCAGCAGCCACAAGGGCCTCAAGCGTCCGCGCTCGGCCACCGTGGTGGTGACGCGCAAGGACGGCGGCACGATCGGTATCTAACCGGCTTGCACGGGAGCCGTCTCTCGCCTTGCGCGCAGGACGGCTCCGCGGTACTTCCAACCCGCCTCTGGCGGGTTTTTTCTTGCCTGTTCAGGGCGAGGGCGCGGGTGGAACCTTGTTCGCTGAGGAGCAGCCACCCCAAGCGCACTGTTTGGCTCGGGGCACGCCCGGGTACGCCGAAGCGCGCGGGGACTCGGCCCGCTCCGTCGGAATATCTGGAAGCACGGGACCGGGCGGAGCGCCCCGACGACTCCGCTGGCGCAGCTTTATGAATCCTGCTCGGGTGACGCCGCAGCGGACGAGTCGCCGTGGTCGTGGTGGGGCGCGTCGAAGCTGTCGCGGAACGTGAACACCACCGACGAGAAGAACATGGCGGCCAGCATCATCGCCGTCGCCACCATGATGCCGCCGGCCATGCCGGCGCCCAGGCCGATGGCGCTCAGCATCGTGACCAGCAGGCTGATGACCACGCCTGCGCCGAGGAACACGCCCATCCACGACAGCCCATACACCGTGAAGGCCCCGAAGTTGCGCAGGCAGGCGACGATGCTGAAAAACAGCGCCTTCACGGGCGGCACGTTGTGCCAGTGCACCAGGCCGGGCGCGTGCCAGAACAGCAGCGACAGCGGCACGTACAGCAGCAGCGACAGCCACATGGCCGCCTGGAAGCTGCCCGACTCGGCCATCTCGCGCGTCAGCGGCTCGCCGCCCAGGTACACGCGTGCGAACTGCCCGCCGTCCACCAGGGCCGACAGCCCCATCAGGCCGAGGAAGCCCACGGCGTAGAGCGCGCCCAGGGTCAGCATGTGGTTCAGCCGCTGCTTGCCGGTGCGAAACGCCACCAGCAGCAGTGCGGGCGTGGGCACGCGGTCCTGGCTGGCCTCGGCCGCGGCCACCATCATGGCCAGCGTGGCCGAGGGCAGCAGGCCCAGCGCCACGGCGGGGCCGATCAGGGGCAGCATGGTGGCCAGCGACATCGCCGCCATGGTCATGAAAAACAGCGCGGCCAGCGCCATGGGCTGGCGCCAGAACACGCGAATGCCCAGGCGTACCCATTCCAGGCCCGCGCGCGCGGGGACGATGTGCAGTTTCATGGATTGGAAATCGAAGGTGGAGCGCCGCGGCAGCGGTGCGGGCGCATGGGGGAATTTACCCCAGTTGCCGCTGCACAGGCCGCAGCGGTGGATGAAACCAACGGTTATGTGTGGAGTGGCTGTTGCGCGGCGCGCGGCGCACCATGGTGGCTACAGAGTCACCGGGTGGGCCGCTCGCTGGCGCAGCACGCGCTCAAAGTGTGTGGGGTCGTGGGGCTTGAGCATGGCGGCCTCGCGCGGCAGGTAGAAGTCCCACAGGCGCGAGATCCAGAAGCGCAGCGCCCCGGCGCGCAGCATGGCGGGCAGCAGGGCGCGTTCATGCGCGGTGAGCGGGCGCACGGCCTGGTAGGCGTCGATCATGGCCTGGGCGCGCGGTGCGGCGTGCGCGCCGGTGGGCAGGTCGATGCACCAGTCGTTCAGGCACACGGCCAGGTCGAAGAGGAAGGGGTCCACGCCCGCGAAATAGAAGTCGAAGAGGCCCGTGAGTTCCTCGCCTTCGAACATCACGTTGTCGCGGAACAGATCGGCATGGATGGGGCCGCGCGGCAGCGCCGCGTAGGCGCTGGAGGCCGCCACATGGTTCTGGTAGGCCAGTTCGGACTGCAGCAGCGCCGCCGGCTCGGCGCCGATGTGCGGCAGTACCACCGGCACGGTCTCGTTCCACCACGGCAGGCCGCGCAGGTTGGGCTGCTGGCGTTCATAGCCGCTTGCGGCCAGGTGCATGCGCGCCAGCATGGTGCCCACGGCCGCGCAGTGCGCTTCCTGGGGGCTGAGCTGGCTCTTGCCGCGCAGCTTGGTGGCCAGCGCAGCGGGCTTGCCGCACACCTGGTGCAGGATCTCGCCATGCTTGTCGGCCTGCGGGTCCGGCACGGGGATGCCCGCGTGCGCCAGATGCTTCATCAGGTGCAGGTAGAACGGCAGCTGCTCTGCGGTGAGGCGCTCGAACAGCGTGAGTACGTACTCGCCCTGCTCGCAGGTGACGAAGTAGTTGGTGTTCTCGATGCCGCCCTCGATGCCGCGCAGCTCAAGCAGCTTGCCCAGCTGCAGCCGGCGCAGCAATTCGCGCGCCTCTTTGGTGGAGACTTCGGTGAAAACGGCCATCGGTCAGTACGTCAGTGCACGCGGCGTGCTGAAAAAAGCGGGGGAAGGAGCGGGCGATGCGGGCCGCCCAGGAATGCCGCGTTGGCAGCGGTCAGAAATTGCGCAAGTTCCACACGCGCGGTGCGGTCACGGTGTCCGACTCGTTGAAGTTGCCGGGGCGTGCGCGGGCTCCGTCGTTGGAGCGCACTTCGTACGCGGGCAGCGGAGTGCCGGTCTTGGGTTGCACGGTGATGCTCTGCGTCTGCCCGCCCACGCGCAACTCTTGCACGCGGCTGCCGGCGTCCTCCACCACGATGTGCTCTACGCGCTGGTTGTGGCGCCCTTCAGCCTGCTGCTCTCTTTCCAATAGCTGGCCGCGCCCGTCCGTACTGGGCTGAATGGCATTTTGGCTTGCATTCTGAGCCAGGGCGGGAGCACTGGCCAGGGCCAGCAGCAGGAAGGTGGAGTGGAGAGCGCGCATGGCGCGATTGTAGGCGCCGTGCGCCGGCGTGCGCGCTCAGCGCTGCGGCGGGCAGGTGCTGGCGCTGCAGGCCTGCGTGTACTTGCCGATGAAGGTGCGGAAGTTCTTGCCGAGCTTGCCCATCTCCTCGCATACGTCGCCGCGCGCATCGAAGGCAAAGCCCTGCGTGCCGGCGGCGTTGAACAGCTCCACGCGCGTGAGGCCCAGGCGCGCGAACTGCGCTGGGTCGTGCCACTGCTGCGCGCAGATGTTGTGGAAGACGAAGGTGTTGTACACCAGCTCGGTGACCTCGGGCTTGTTCATCTGCGCGCGCAGCACGCCGCCGTCAAACTGTGCGGCACTGATGCCGTGCAGCGACTTCTGCATCGAAGGCGGCACGTTCTTGAAGTCCGGGTTGGCCCACGCCAGGGTGGTGGTGGCGCAGGCGAGGAGGGCGAGCAGGTGGTGTTTCATGGGGCAGCCTTGGGGAGAGGGGAGGGCGCGGCGCACCGCCGGGCCATGGCGACGGATTGTGCCGCTTTCCACTGCACCTGCCCGCGTGCGGGGTGCTGATTGCGATGGCGGCCACGGCCGATGAGCGTGGGAGAATTCGCCGATGACACGCCCCAAGACCCTGGTGCTGGTGGATGGCTCCAGCTACCTGTACCGCGCATTCCATGCCATGCCCGACCTGCGCGCCGTGCCGGGCGATCCCGCCAGCGCCCCCACGGGGGCCATCCGCGGCATGATCAACATGCTGCAGGCGCTCAAGAAAGAGGTCCCTGCCGACTACGCCGCCTGCGTTTTCGATGCCAGCGGCCCCACTTTTCGCGATGCGCTGTACCCCGAGTACAAGCAGCACCGCGCGCCCATGCCCGATGACCTGCGTGCGCAGATCGAGCCCATCCACGAGGTGGTGCGGCTGCTGGGCTGGCCGGTGCTGTGTATCCCCGGCGTGGAGGCCGACGACGTGATCGGCACGCTGGCTGCTACCGCGGCCGGCCAGGGCATGCAGGTGGTGATCTCCAGCGGCGACAAGGACCTGAGCCAGCTGGTGAACGAAAACATCACCATCATCGACACCATGAACGGCAAGAAGCGGGACGTAGCCGGCGTGACCGCCGAGTTCGGCGTGCCCCCGACGCTCATGGTGGACTACCAGGCCCTGGTGGGCGATGCCGTGGACAACGTGCCCGGCGTGCCCAAGGTCGGCCCCAAGACCGCCGCCAAATGGCTCACGGAATACGGTTCGCTGGATGCGCTGCTGGCCAACGCGGGCGCCATCAAGGGCGTGGCCGGCGAGAACCTGCGCGGGGCGCTGGACTGGCTGCCCACCGCGCGCACGCTGGTCACCATCAAGACCGACTGCGACCTGGCGGGCCACCTCGATGGTCTGCCTGCTATCGATGCGATAGCTGTTGGCGCTGAGCAGGCGGACGCGTTGCGCGATTTTTATCAAAAGTACGGTTTCAAGAGCCTGGCACGCGCGCTGCCGTCCGCGGTGGTGCCGGATGCTGGCGCCAGCGGAGACCTCTTCGCCACGCCCGACGCCAGCGCCGTCGCCGTGCAGGCGCAGCAGCGCGAGGTGACCTACGACACCATCCTCACCTGGGAGCAGCTCGACGGCTGGCTCGCGCGCCTGAAGGCCGCGCCGCTGGCGGCGCTGGACACCGAGACCACGTCGCTGGACGAGTTGCGCGCCGAGATCGTGGGCGTGTCCTTCAGCGTTGAGCCCGGAGCCGCCGCTTACATCCCGCTGGCGCACAACGGCCCTGACGCGCCGCCGCAGCTGCCGTTGGCCGAGGTGCTGGAGCGCCTGCGCCCCTGGCTGGAAGACCCGGCCTGCCCCAAGCTGGGCCAGCACGTGAAGTACGACCGGCATGTGTTCGCCAACCATGGCATCCAGGTGCGCGGCTATGCGCACGACACCATGCTGCAAAGCTACGTGCTGGAAGTGCACAAGCCCCATGGCCTGGCCAGCCTGGCCGAGCGCCACACGGGCCGCACCGGCATCAGCTACGAAGACCTGTGCGGCAAGGGGGCCAAGCAGATCCCGTTTGCCCAGGTCCCGGTGGACAAGGCTGCGGCCTACTCGTGCGAGGACTCCGACCAGACGCTGGATGTGCACCGCGTGCTATGGCCCCAGCTGCAGGCCGACGACAAGCTGCGCGGCATCTACGAGCTGGAGATGGCCTGCAGCGAGACCTTGTTTCGCATCGAGCGCAACGGCGTGCTGATCGACGCGGGCAAGCTGGCCGCCCAGAGCCACGCGCTGGGCCAGCGCATCCTGCAGCTGGAGCAGGAGGCGTACGCCATCGCCGGCCAGCCCTTCAACCTGGGCTCGCCCAAGCAATTGGGTGAAATCTTCTTCGACAAGCTGGGCATGCCCGTGGTGAAGAAGACCGCCACCGGCGCGCGCAGCACCGACGAAGAGGTGCTGGAGAAGCTGGCCGAGGACTACCCGCTGCCCGCCAAGCTGCTGGAACACCGCAGCCTGTGCAAGCTCAAGGGCACCTACACCGACAAACTCAGCACGCTGGCGGACCCGCGCACCGGCCGTGTCCACACCCACTATGCGCAGGCCGTGGCCGTCACCGGGCGGCTGTCCAGCAACGAGCCCAACCTGCAGAACATCCCCATCCGCACGCCGGAGGGCCGGCGCGTGCGCGAGGCCTTCGTGGCACCCGCGGGCCGCGTGATTGCCAGTGCTGACTACAGCCAGATCGAGCTGCGCATCATGGCGCACATCAGCGGCGACGAGGCGCTGCTGCACGCCTTCCGCGAGGGCCTGGACGTGCACCGCGCCACGGCGGCCGAGGTGTTCGGCGTGGCGCTGGACCAGGTGAGCAGCGAGCAGCGCCGCTACGCCAAGGTCATCAACTTCGGCCTGATCTACGGCATGAGCAGTTTCGGCCTGGCCAAGAACCTGGGCATCGAGACCAAGGCGGCGGCGGCCTACATCGACCGCTACTTCCAGCGCTACCCCGGCGTGAAGCAGTACATGGAAGAGACCAAGGCCCAGGCCAAGGCGCGCGGCTACGTGGAGACCGTGTTCGGCCGGCGCCTGTACCTGCCGGAGATCAACTCGCCCAACGGCCCGCGCCGCGGCGCGGCCGAGCGCGCCGCCATCAACGCGCCCATGCAGGGCACGGCGGCCGACCTCATCAAGAAGGCCATGGTGGCCGTGCAGGGCGAGCTGGACGCGCGCAAGCCCGAGGTGCTCATGATCATGCAGGTGCACGACGAACTGGTGTTCGAGCTGCCCGAGGGCGAGGTGGACTGGCTGCGCCGTGAGATCCCGCGCCTGATGGCCGGCGTGGCCGCGCTGCAGGTACCGCTGCTGGCCGAAGTGGGCGTGGGGCCCGACTGGGACAAGGCGCACTGATAGCGCTTGTAGCCCGTTGGCCCGGTGGCGCGGGCGGGTCGCATGCGCAAAATGGCCATTGCCGCTACATTGGCACGCCATGCCTCCTGGCCAGCGCCGGGGGGCGTCCGTCCCCCAACCCTTGCCACCCCTTGCCAGGAGCCTCCGTCATGCACAGCGATCTCCAGAACGACTTCGATGCACTCGTCCCCGGCCGTAGCACGGCAGCGGGCGCCAGCCGCCGCACCGCGCTGGGCGTCATGCTGGGGGCCGGCTATGCCGCCGCGGCCGCGCCGGTGATGGCGCAGACAGCGGTCTCCACCCCGGCCGACGGGCTCACGGCGGGGGAGGTGCACTTTGCGGTGAACGGCTTTGACGTGCGGGCCTACCGCGCGGCGCCGCAGGGCAAGACGGGGCTGCCCGTGGTGCTGGTGATTTCAGAGATCTTCGGCGTGCACGAGTACATTGCCGACGTTTGCCGCCGCTTGGCGCACGAGGGCTACCTTGCCGTTGCCCCCGACCTGTTCGCGCGCCAGGGCGACCCGCGCGCCTACAGTGAAGTCGCCAAGCTCATGAGCGAGCTGGTGTCCAAGGTGCCCGATGCCCAGGTCATGGCCGACCTGGATGGCGCCGTGCAATGGGCCGGAGCCCATGGCGGTGACCTCCAGCGCGTGGGCATCACCGGCTTTTGCTGGGGCGGCCGCATCACCTGGCTCTACGCCGCGCATGGCCCGGTGAAGGCCGGGGTGGCCTGGTATGGCCGTCTGGTGGGGCAGGCCAGCGCCCTGAATCCCAAGCACCCCGTGGACCTGGCGCCCATCCTCAAGGCACCCGTGCTGGGTCTGTATGGTGAAAAAGATGCCGGCATACCTCTTGACACGATTGATAAGATGAAAAGCGCCCTGTCAGAAGGGTCTGCCGCAGCGAAAGCCTCGCGGTTCGTGGTCTACCCGGACGCGCCGCATGCCTTCCATGCCGACTACCGCCCGAGCTTTCGCAAGGAAGCCGCGCAGGACGGCTGGAAGCGCACGCTGGCCTGGTTCAAGCAGCACGGCGTGGCGTGAGCCACGGCAGCCAGCACGCACACAAGCCCTTCGGGGCTTTTTTTGATGGCGCGGCGAGAGTTTGGTTTTGAATGAAATTGGCATCTGAGCCAATAAGAGAAAGCGCAAGTAGCTATGACATTGATAGCGATCATCCTGGCCACGTTGGCCGCGGGCATTGGCAGTGTGTGGGTGGCGGCGGCGCTGCTGCGCCTGGGCATGGGCACGCGCCAGCGCGTGGGGCCGCAGCATCTGCTGAGCCTGGCCGCGGGCGCGCTGCTGGCGACCGCCTTCATGCATCTGCTGCCCGAGGCGTTCGAGAGCCAGGCCAGTGCGCACGACCTGTTTGCCACGCTGCTGCTGGGGCTGGTGTTCTTCTTCCTGCTGGACAAGGCCGAGCTGTGGCACCACGGCCATGAGCACAGCCCGTCCGAGCGGCACATCCATGGCCAGGGCCACCACGACCACCACCCTGACCACGCGCACGACCACCACCATGGCCCGGGCCAGCACGGGCATGGCGGCTGGGCGTTGCTGACCGGTGACAGCGTGCACTGCTTTGGCGACGGCTTGCTGATCGCCTCGGCCTTCATGGCGGACATGCGGCTGGGCGTGGTGGCCGCGCTGTCGGTGCTGGCGCACGAGGTGCCGCACCACATTGGCGACCTGGTGGTGCTGCGCCACAGCATCCGCCACCGCAACGCGGCGCTGCTCAAGGTCTCGCTGGCGGGCGCGCTGACGGCGCTGGGCGGCCTGGTGGGCTACTACCTGGTGGGGCTGTGGGACGGCGGGCTGCCGTATTTCCTGGCCATCGCCTCCAGCAGCTTCGTGTACGTGGCGCTGGCCGACCTGATCCCGCAACTGCAAAAACGCCTCTCGGCCGCGCAGACGCTGGCGCAGATCGCCTGGCTGGCGGCCGGCATCGCGGTGGTGACCTTTGTGAGCGGGCTGGCGCACGCGCATTGAGCACGGCAGCGCGTTCGCCGGTGTGCGCGCCGCGCCTGCCTGCCCGGGGAGGACCGCGGCGCCAGTCCAAGGGCCGGCGGCCGCGCAGAGGGTGCAGCCGTTTAGAGGGTGCGGGCGTGTGGGCGCCTGGAACGCCGTGAACGTCGCAGCCGTATCAACCCGTGGCCAGCGCCTCGCGCACCCCGGCCACCTGGCGGCGCGAGACCGGCAGGGGCTCGGTGAGCCCGTGCAGGCGCACGGCCCAGCCTTCGCCCTCCTCGGCGTCGTAATAGCGCTCCAGTGCGCGCATGGCGCGGCGGGCCACCAGCGTGCTGCGGTGCACGCGCAGAAAGTGGCCCGCGTGGCGCGCCTCCAGGTCGGACAGCGCGCTGTCGATGACGAAGCTGCGCGTGAGGGTGCGCACCGTCACGTATTTCTGCTCGGCGCGCAGGAACAGCACGTCGTCCAGCGGCACGCGCTCGGTGCGCCCGCGCTCCTGGATCAGCAGCACCTCGCAGCTGGGTGCCGGCAGCGGCGAGCGCGTGGGAGCGGCGCTGGGGGCCGCGGCGCGCTGCGCCTTGGCCAGTGCCTGCTGCAGGCGCTGCAGGCGCACGGGCTTGGTCAGGTAGTCCACGGCATCCAGTTCGAAGGCCGACAGCGCATGGTCCGCGTGGGCGGTCACGAACACGATGGCCGGCGGGTGCGGCAGGCGCTGGATGTGGTGCGCCAGTCCCAGGCCGTCCTGGCCGGGCATGTGGATGTCCAGCAGCACCACGTCCACCGCGCGGCCGCCGCTGGCCTCGAGCTGCGCCAGTGCGTCCGCGGCGTGCGCGGCCTCCGTCACGCTGTGGCGGGGGTCGCAGTCGGCCAGCAGCGTGCGCAGGCGGCTGCGGGCCAGAAGTTCGTCGTCCACGATCAGGATGTGCATGGGGCGTCGACTGTAGTGGATGTGGCGTGCCGCGTGGTCCGGGGATTCAGGGCGCGGGCAGCGAGATGCGCACCTGGTACAGGCCGCCCTGTACGCCGGCGCTGAAGTCGCAGTCCACGTCGTGCAGCAGGCGCAGGCGGTCGCGCACGTTTGCCTGGGCGATGCCGTGGCCGCGCGGCGCGTCCTCGGCCGTGGGGCGATCGGTGGGCAGGGTGTTGGTGATGGTCAGCACCACGCGGCCGCCGCGCCGTTCGGTGGCGATGCGCAGCTTGCCCCCGCGCGCACTGGGCTCCACGCCGTGCTTGACCGCGTTTTCCACCAGCGGCTGCAGCAAGAGCGGCGGCAGGCGCGCGGCGTTGGCGCGCGCATCCAGCACCCATTGCACGCGCATGCGTTCGCCAAAGCGCACCTGCTCGATGTCCAGGTAGCGGCGCGCCAGCACGATCTCTTCCTCCAGTGTGGCGGACTCGCCCTGCTCCACCAGGGCGTGGCGGAACAGGTCGCTCAGGTCTTCCAGCAGCGCCTCGGCCTTGGCGGGTTCGTCGCGCACCAGGGCAATGGCGCTGTTGAGCGTGTTGAACAGGAAGTGTGGGCGGATGCGCGCCTGCAGCTCGGTCAGGCGCGCGGTGGTGGCGGCGGGCGTGCGCGCGCGTGCGCGCATTCTCAGCGCGGTGACCAGCAGCGCCGCCAGCAGCGCGCCGCTGGCGGCGCTGGCCAGCCACGGCGGCGGGGCGCCCGCGGGGCCGCTGGCCAGGGCCAGCATGGCGCAGGCCAGCAGGCCGGCCAGTGCGCCCAGCAGCACGCCGGCGGCGTACTGCAGCGGCTCCTGCAGGCGCTGCAGCGCCGTCTTGAGGCTGCAGGCCGTGATCAGCCAGGCGAGGGTGGCCGGCAGCGCGCCGCCCGTGAGCAGCGCCAGGCGCGCCAGCCATTCGGCCAGGCTGCCCGCGGCGAACAAGGCGCCCACGCCCAGCACCAGTTCCACGAACAGCACGGCGCGCAGCACCACGCCCACCTGGCAGGCGTCGAACACCAGCGCGCGGCCGCGTACCGCACTGCGCGGTGCGGCTTCGGGCAGGGCGGCGGGGCGGGTCGATAAAATTTGCGTCTCTTGCATTGCGGCATCCGGGCGTTCCGGGTGTCGAAACCCCCGGATTATTGCCCCCATGTCCTCTTCTTCCGCCTCGCAACCGTCCCACGACCAGCTCGCCACCAAGGCCCAGGCCTGGTCGGCCTTGTTCTCCGAGCCCATGAGCGATCTGGTCAAGCGCTATACGTCGAGCGTGTTCTTCGACAAGCGCCTGTGGCAGGCCGACATCGCGGGCAGCCTGGCCCATGCCGAGATGTTGGCCGCGCAAGGCATCATCAGCGCGCAGGACCACGCCGACATTCAGAAGGGCATGGCCCAGATCACGCAGGAGATCGCGTCCGGGGCGTTCGAGTGGAAGCTGGACCTGGAGGACGTGCACCTGAACATCGAGGCGCGCCTGACCCAGCTGGTGGGCGACGCCGGCAAGCGCCTGCACACCGGCCGCAGCCGCAACGACCAGGTGGCCACCGACGTGCGCCTGTGGCTGCGCGGCGAGATCGACCTGATCGAGGGCCTGCTGAGCGAGCTGCAGCTGTCGCTGGTCGAGGTGGCCGAGCAGAACGTCGAGGTGATCCTGCCCGGCTTCACCCACCTGCAGGTGGCGCAGCCCGTGAGCTTTGCGCACCACCTGCTGGCTTACGTGGAGATGTTCGCACGCGATGCCGAGCGCATGCGCGACGTGCGCCGCCGGGTGAACGTGCTGCCGCTGGGCTCCGCCGCGCTGGCCGGCACCACCTACCCGCTGGACCGCGAGCGCGTGGCCAAGACGCTGGGCATGGAGGGCGTGTGCCAGAACAGCCTGGACGGCGTGAGCGACCGCGACTTCGCCATCGAGTTCACGGCCGCCGCCAGCCTGTGCATGGTGCACGTGAGCCGCCTGTCCGAAGAACTCATCATCTGGATGAGCCAGAACTTCGGCTTCATCAAGATCGCCGACCGCTTCACCACCGGCTCGTCGATCATGCCGCAGAAGAAGAACCCCGACGTGCCGGAGCTGGCGCGCGGCAAGACCGGCCGCGTGGTAGGCCACCTGATGGGTCTGATCACGCTGATGAAGGGCCAGCCCCTGGCCTACAACAAGGACAACCAGGAAGACAAGGAGCCGCTGTTCGACACAGTGGACACGCTGAAGGACACGCTGCGCATCTTCGCCGAGATGATCGGCGGCCAGATGAACCCCGCCACCGGCTGCAAGGACGGCGGCATCACCGTGAACGCCGAGGCCATGCGCGCCGCGGCGCTCAAGGGCTACGCCACGGCGACCGACCTGGCCGACTACCTCGTCAAGAAGGGCCTGCCGTTCCGCGACGCGCACGAGACCGTGGCCCACGCGGTGAAGGCCGCCGTGTCGCACGGCGTGGACCTGTCGGAGCTGCCGCTGGCCGTGCTGCAGGGCTTTCACCCGGCGATCGAGAAGGACGTGTTCGATGCCCTGAGCCTGCAGGGCTCGCTGAACGCGCGCAACACCCTGGGCGGCACCGCGCCCGCGCAGGTGTGCACGCAGCTGGCGCGCCACCGTGCGCGGCTGTCGGCCTGATTGCCCGTCAAAAATAGGAGCTTGCAGCGCTTGATGTAAGCGGTTTTCAGTATGTTTTGATGCTGAAACGCTTTGCTGGCAAGCGCGAACAGCTCCTGAATTTGTATCGCCCTGCCGCCCCAGGAGAGCCACCATGAACCTGCACCGCCGCCACCTGCTGGCCCGCGCCCTTGCCGCCAGCGTGCTGCCGGCGTTGCCCGCCTGGGCCGACGGCACCAAGCCGGTGCGCATCCTGGTGGGCTTTCCGCCCGGAGGCGGCTCGGATGCCATCGCCCGCCTGCTGGCCGACAAGCTCAAGGACGTGCTGGGCATCCCCGTGGTGGTGGACAACCGCCCCGGCGCGGGCGGGCAGATCGCGGCGCAGGTGCTCAAGGCCGCGCCGGCCGACGGAACCACGCTGTTCCTCACGCACGACCACACCCTCTCCATCCTGCCGCTGGTGGTGAAGAACCCCGGCTTCGACCCGGTGAGCGACTTCGTTCCGGTGGCGGGCTTTGCCACCTTCGTGAACGCGTTTGCCGTTTCGGGCGGCACGCCCGCGCGTTCGTTCAACGAGTATGTGCAGTGGCTCCAGGCCGCGCGGGGCGGCCAGGGCGCGGTGGGCGTGCCGGCGCCGGCGTCCACGCCGGAGTTTCTGGTCAAGCTGCTGGGCCGCAAGTACCGGCTGGACCTGGTGGCCGCGCCCTACCGCGGCAGCGCGCCCATGATCGGCGACATGCTGGGCAACCAGATCGCGGCGGGCGTGGGATCGGTGCAGGACTTCATCGAGCACCACCGCGCCGGCAAGCTGCGCGTGGTGGGCGTGCTGGGCACGCAGCGCCAGGCCGCGCTGCCCGATGTGCCCACGTTCGACGAACTGGGCCTCAAGGGCTTCGAGGACCTGCCGTACTACGGCATCTACGCGCCGGCCGGCACGCCCGGCGCTTTCATCGCGCAGTTCTCCGCCGCACTGGCGCAGGTGCTGGCGCAGCCCGCGGTGCATGAGCAGCTCACCACCCTGGGCCTCACCGTGGGCCACATGGCGCCCGGGCAACTGGCCGCGCGCCAGAAGGCCTACACCGCAGCCTGGGCACGCATCATCCGCAACAGCGGCTTCACGGCGCAGTAGGCGTGCAGTAGCCGCGCGGTAGGGGCGCGGTAGGGGCGCGGTAGGGGCGCACCCCGGCCGCTGCCCCGCAGGCCAGCGCAGGCCCGCGTTCACGCCAGCGTGCGCACCTGCGGCTCGCGCGCCCACTGGCGCGTCTGCGCGGCGGCGATGAAGCCCTGCGCGTCGGCCGGGTCCACCACGCCCGCGTCGGGTTCGATGCCGCCGGCCTGCAGGATGGCCTGCGTGCCCTTGCAGGCAGCGATGGCCTTGAGGTGGCCGAAGGCGTCGCGGAACCAGTCCACCGCCACGGCCTCGCGCGCCAGCTGCGCGCCCATCTCCGGCGACAGCACCGAGGCCACCGCGTCGAACACCGCCGAGGGCGTGCCTGCCAGCTGCCCGTCGGCAGGCAACTGCGTGCCGTCCTTGAGCAGCGCGCCACCCACCTTGGGCGCGACGATCTTCACCTGCGCGCCCGCCTTCTCCAGCGCCTTGCGCAGGTTGGCCACGGTGGTGCCGTTGGAGCCGTCGGCCACCAGAATGCCCACGCAGCGGCCCTGCAGCGTGGGCTTCATGCGGTCGATGATGCGCAGGGCGGGCGAGGGCGGCAGGTCCTGCACCGGCACGGCCAGCGGGGGGGCGGGCGGCAGCTGCGGCAGCGCCAGGCCATCGGCCACGCGCTGGGCCAGCTGCGGGTCGATGTGCAGCAGATGGCCCACCACGCCTTCGCGCACGTGCAGCGTCTGTACCTTGGACAGCTCGAACACCAGCGCCGACGCCAGGTGCGCCTGCTCCAGCGGGCTCTGGCTGCGGTAGAACATGCGCGCCTGGCTGTAGTGGTCGGCAAAGCTCTCGGGGCGGATGCGCCCCTTGCCGCTGCCTTCGTCGGTCTGCGCCACATGCCGAAAGCCTGCCGCCTGCGATGCGCGGGGCGAGTCGGCCTGCAGGCTGCTGGGCTCGTAGTTCACGCGGCCCTGCGGCACGAGCATCTGCATGTGGCCGTCGCGCTGGTTGTGGGCGAAGGGGCACTTGGGCGCGTTGATGGGGATCTGCACAAAGTTGGGGCCGCCCAGGCGCAGCAGTTGCGTGTCCAGGTAGCTGAACAGGCGCCCCTGCAGCAGCGGGTCGTTGCTGAAGTCGATGCCCGGCGGCAGGTTGGCCGGGCAGAAGGCGACCTGCTCGGTCTCGGCGAAGAAGTTGTCGGGCCAGCGGTTGAGCACCATGCGCCCGATGGGCCGCAGCGGCACCAGCTCTTCGGGGATGAGCTTGGTCGCGTCCAGGTGGTCGAAGGGGAACGTGCCGGCCTCTTCCTCGGTGAACAGCTGCACGGACAGCTCCCACTCGGGGTAGTCGCCCGCCTCGATGGCCTCGAACAGGTCGCGGCGGTGGAAGTCGTTGTCCGCCGCCTGCAGCTTCATCGCCTCGTCCCACACGGTGGACTGAATGCCCAGCTTGGGCCGCCAGTGGAACTTGACGAAGGTGCTCTCACCCGCGGCATTCACCAGCCGGAAGCTGTGCACGCCAAAGCCCTCGATCATGCGCAGGCTGCGCGGAATGGTGCGGTCGCTCATGATCCACATCACCATGTGCATGGATTCGGGCATGAGCGAGATGAAGTCCCAGAACGTGTCGTGCGCGCTGGCGGCCTGCGGGAAGGCGCGGTCGGGCTCCATCTTCACGGCGTGCACGAGGTCGGGGAACTTCATCGCGTCCTGGATGAAGAACACCGGGATGTTGTTGCCCACCAGGTCCCAGTTGCCCTCGGGCGTGTAGAACTTCACGGCAAAGCCCCGCACGTCGCGCGGCGTGTCCACCGATCCGGCGCCACCGGCCACCGTGGAAAAGCGCGTGAACACGGGCGTGCGCGTGCCGACTTCGGTCAGTACCCGTGCAGTGGTGTAGTCCGCGAGGGAGTGCGTGAGCTCGAAGAAACCGTGCGCTGCGGAACCGCGCGCGTGCACCACGCGCTCGGGAATGCGCTCGTGGTCGAAGTGGGTGATCTTCTCGCGCAGGATGAAGTCTTCCAGCAGCGCCGGCCCGTGCGGCGAGGGGCGCAGGGTGTTCTGGTTGTCGGGCACCGCAATGCCCTGCTGGGTGGTCAGCACCGGGTGCTGGCCGGCGGCCTGCTGCTGCAGTTCTCCGGCATGGCCGCGGTAGCTGTCCGCATGGGCCGCGGCCTGGCGGGCGGGTAGGGGTTGCTTGGTGGCGGGGGTTCGTGGCATGGACGCTCCTTGGGCGAAATGGCGGTGGGTGTTGCACGGTGCCGCGCTGCGGCGAGCCGCCATGTTTCGCGCGGTTTTGCGGCGCCTGGGTAGGACTTGCGCCCCTTCGCGCGTCGTCATGCGCCACCGCGCGGGACGGGGCTGCCCAGCCTGTAAGCGCATGCAACAGCCGCGTGGCGCATGGAGCGCTTTGATACGCTCGGCCAAAGCACTGCAGGGGGGATCTCTTGAATACATGGATACGGTGGGTTGCCGCGGGTGGCGCACTGCTGGCGGGCGGCGCGCAGGCGCTGCAGGTGAGCAGCTTTTCGCCCCAGGGCGAGGTGGCGCAGGTGCGCCAGGTGGTGGCGCGGTTTGACGCGGCCGCCGTGCGCTTTGGCGACCCACAGGCGCCGGCTCCCTTCACGGTGCAGTGCAGCGACGCCGATGCGGCCAAGGGCACGGGCCGCTGGACGGGCGAGCGCGAATGGGTGTTCGACTTCGCGCGCGACCTGCCGCCGGGCGTGCGCTGCACGGCCACCGCCAGGTCGGGGTTCAAATCGGCCTCCGGCGCAGAGCTGTCGGGCGCGAAAAGCTATCAGTTCAATAGTGGCGGCCCGTTTGTCCGGCGCATCCTGCCCGGCACCTACCAGTCCATCGACGAGGAGCAGGTGTTCGTGCTGCAACTGAACGGCGCGGCCACGCAGGACAGCCTGCGCAGCCATGCCTGGTGCGCGCTGGACGGCGTGGGCGAGCGCGTGCCTGTGCGCCTGGTCGAAGGTGCGCAGCGCGGCGACATCCTCAAGGCCCTCGGGCTGGACAAGCGCGCCGCGCAGGCGCCGCTGCAATACGCCACGCTGGCATGCAACCGCCGCCTGACCTCGGGCACGCGCATGCAGCTTGTCTTCGGCAAGGGCGTGGCCACGCCCAGCGGCGTGGCGAACACGGTGGAAAAGCGCTTTGCCTTCCAGGTGCGCGAGCCCTTTGCCGTGGAGTTCCAGTGCGAGCGCGAGAACGCCCAGGCCGCGTGCCTGCCGATCCGCCCCATGGTGCTGTCGTTCAACGCACCCGTGTCGCGCAAGGTGGCGGCGGGCATACGGCTGAAGTCCAGCTACGAGACGCTGCTGCCGCGCTTTGAGGGCGAAGGGGAGGGCACGGCCGCGCAACCGGGCGATACGCTGGTGAATGCCGTGCGCTTTGGCGTGCCGCTGGCCGAGAGCACGTCCTTCACGGTGGAGCTGCCGGCGGACTTTCGCGATGCCGCGGGGCGCGCGCCGCGCAATGCGGCGAGTTTCCCGCTCAAGGTGGCCACGGGCGGCATGCCGCCGCTGGCCAAGTTTGCGGCGGCGCCTTTTGGCATCGTCGAGCGCTTTGCCGAAGGCCCGGCCGAGGACCACCCGCCCGCGCTGCTGCCCGTGACGCTGCGCAAGGTGGAACCCGCGCTGCGCGTGCAGGGCCTGCAACCTGCGTCCACCCCCGAGGCGCCGGCAGGCCGGGTGCGCACGCTGCAGCCCGGCGGCGATGCGGAGATCATCGCCTGGATGCGCAAGGTGCGCCGCTACCACGGCGCGCTGGTGGAGCGTGGGCAGGCCCGCAGGGACGGCGTGAGCACCCTGCCCCAGCCGCTGCAGGGGCAGGAGAACAAGGAGTACGTGCAGACCCGCATGCTGTCGCTGCTGGCCGGCCAGAGCGGCGCCAAGGCGCTGGAGCTGCCCCGCGCCGCGGCAGCGGACCCGCGGCCGTTCGAGGTCGTGGGCATACCGCTGGCGCCGGGTTTCCATGTGGTGGAGGTGGCGTCGCAGGCGCTGGGCGGCGCGTTGCTGGACGAGCGCCACGGCGCCGGCCGCACCATGTATGTGCGCACGGCGGCGCTGGTGACCAACCTGGGTGTGCATTTCAAGCTGGGCCGCGAGAACGCGTTGGCCTGGGTGACCACGCTGGACAAGGGGCAGCCCGTGCCGGGCGCGAGCGTGCGCGTGTCCGATTGCCGGGGCCGCCTGCTGGCCCAGGCGCAGACCGATGCGCAGGGTATTGCGCGCTTTGACGGACTGTCGCCCGAGCCGCCGCGCTGCGGCGACGCAGACGGCTACGACGACTACGGCGATGGCTCGCAGGCCTACTTCGTGAGCGCGCGCCACCGCGGCGCGGACGGGGTGGAGGATCTGGCCTTTGCCTGGAGCGACTGGCAGCGCGGCATCGAGCCCTGGCGCTTCAACCTGCCCACCAGCAGCGACCCGCGCCCGGATACCGTGGCCCACACCATCTTCGACCGCACGCTGCTGCGCGCGGGCGAGACCGTGTCCATGAAGCACGTGCTGCGTCTGCAGAACCGCCAGGGCTTTGCGCTGCCGCAGGAGCGGCCGTCGGAACTGGCGATCACCCACGTCGGCAGCGGCCAGCAGTTCACCCAGCCGCTGCAGTGGCGCAAGACGCGCACGGGCGGCCTGTCGGCCACCAGCGAGTTCGCGGTGCCGCCGGCGGCCAAGCTGGGCCTGTACCAGGTGGAGCTGCGCGGCGCTGACGTCAATGGGGGCGAGCGCTCGTTCGAGTCCGGGAGCTTCCGCGTGGAAGAGTTCCGCCTGCCGGTGCTGGAAGGGCGTATCGCGCCCGCGGACAGCAAGCCGCTGGTGCGCGTGCGCTCGGTGCCGGCCGACGTGCGGGTGGGCTACGTGTCTGGCGGCCCTGCCGGCCAGTTGCCGGTGCGGGTGTCGGCCATGGTGCGCGGCAAGTTCCTGCAGTTCGGCGACTTCGACGCCTTCAGCTTTCAGCCGCCCCGCAAGCGCGGCGCGCAGGCGGGCGATGACGACGAGGAGACCGCGGCGCGGCAGGACACGCGCGTGGTGGCCGACAAGCTGGCGCTCACGCTGGACAAGAGCGGCGCGGGCCGCGTGACCATCGAAGAACTGCCCCCGGCCCGCCAGGCGCAGGACCTGGTGCTGGAGGCCACCTATGCCGACCCCAATGGCGAGGTGCAGACGGTGCGCAGCACGCACACGCTGTGGCCGGCCGCCGTGGTGGCTGGCGTGAAGACCGAGGGCTGGGCATCGGCTGCGAGCCGCGTGCGCTTCCAGGCGCTGGCGCTGTCGCTGCAGGGCCAGCCCCAGGCCGGAGTGCCACTGGCCGTGCAGGCCATCGCGCATGTCACCACCACCAGCCGCAAACGCATGGTGGGGGGCTTCTACAGCTACGACAACAAGACCGAGACCAAGGACCTGGGCACCGTGTGCACCGGCAAAAGCGACAGCCGCGGCCTGCTGCTGTGCGACGCCAAGCTGGACGAGCCCGGCGAGGTGGAGCTGGTGGTCACCGCGCGCGACAAGGACGGCAACGAGGCCCAGGCCGCGTCCTCCGTCTGGGTCACGCGGCGCGGCGAGCTGTGGTTTGGCGGCGAGGACCATGACCGCATCGACGTGCTGCCCGAGAAAAAGAGCTACCAGCCTGGCGAGACCGCGCGGCTGCAGGTGCGCATGCCGTTTCGCCATGCCACTGCGCTGGTCAGCGTGGAACGCGAGGGCATCATCGACACGCGCGTGGTGCAGCTCAATGGCCAGGACCCGACGGTGCAGGTACAGATCGGGCAGGACTGGAGCCCCAACGTCTACGTGAGCGTGCTGGCCCTGCGCGGGCGCCTGCGCGAGGTGCCCTGGTACAGCTTCTTCACCTGGGGCTTCAAGGCGCCGCGCGAATGGTGGAACGCCTTCTGGTACGAGGGCCGCGAGTACGTCGCACCCACGGCCATGGTGGACCTGTCCAAGCCCGCCTACCGGCTGGGCGTGGCCGAGCTGCGTGTGGGCCATGCCGCGCACCAGATCGCGGTGCAGGTCAAGGCCGACAAGGACAGCTACCCGGTGCGCGGCAAGGCGCAGGTCACCATCACCGCCACGCTGCCGGACGGCAAGCCCGCCGCCGGCGCCGAGGTGGCGCTGGCCGCCGTGGACCAGGCGCTGCTGGAGTTGATGCCCAACACCAGCTGGAACCTGCTGGAGGCCATGCTGCAGCGCCGGGCGTGGGGCGTGGAGACTTCCACCGCGCAGATGGAGATCATCGGCCGGCGCCACTACGGCAAGAAGGCCGTGCCCGCGGGCGGCGGCGGCGGCCACACGGCCACGCGCGAGCTGCTGGACACGCTGCTGCTGTGGCGGCCCGCCATTCAGCTGGACGCGAACGGCCGGGCGCAGGTGACCGTGCCGCTCAACGACGCGCTCACCACCTTCAAGGTGGTAGCGGTGGCGGATGCGGGAACGGGCCTGTTCGGCACCGGTGCCACGCAGATCCGCGCCACGCAGGACCTGCAGATCATCAGCGGCCTGCCGCCGCTGGTGCGCGAGGAAGACCAGTTCCGCGCGCAGCTCACGCTGCGCAACACCACCAAGGCGGCGATGAAGGTCGAGGTCACGCCGCGTGCCACGCTGCTGCAGCTGAACCAGCAGACCGTGGAGATCCCCGCGGGCGAGTCGCGCGAGGTGGCGTGGTCGGTCACCGCGCCCGCGCAGCTGGCCCAGACGCGTGCCCAGGCGCTGCTGTGGGAGATCGAGGCGCGCGATACGGTCAGCGGCGCGCGCGATGCGCTCAAGGTGACCCAGCGGCTGGTGCCCGCCGTGCCGCTGGCCGTGCAGCAGGCCACGCTGGTGCAGCTGGACGGCAGCTTCCAGACCGAGGCGGCGCCGCCCGCCGGCGCGCTGCAGGGGCGCGGCGGCCTCAAGCTGGCGCTGCAGCCCCGGCTGGCCGAGGGCCTGCCCGGCGTGCGCGACTGGTGGGCCAACTACCCGTTCGCCTGCCTGGAGCAAAAGACCAGCAAGGCCATCGGCCTGCGCGATGCCGCGCTGTGGCGCAGCGTGGCCGCGCAGATGCCCACCTACCTGGACGGCGACGGCCTGGCCTACTACTTCCCGCCGAGCGAAGGCAGTGCGAACCGGGGCAGCGACACGCTCACCGCCTACCTGCTGGCCGCCACACACGAAGCGGCCGCGCTGTACCCCGAGTTCACGCTGCCTGTTGAAGTGCGCGAGGCCATGGAGCGTGGGCTGACGGCTTTCGTGGAAGGACGCATCCAGCGCGACTTCTGGAGCCCGCGCAAGGATCTGGACCTGCGCAAGCTGGCGGCCATCGAGGCGCTGTCGCGCACGGGCCATGCCCCGGCGCGGCTGCTGGAGAGCATCACCATCGCGCCCAACCAGTGGCCGACGCACGCGGTGATCGACTGGATCAATGTGCTCAAGCGGGTGCAGGGCGTGCCGCAGCGCGAGCAGCGCCTGGCCGAGGCGATGCAGATCCTCAAGGGCCGCCTGTCCTACCAGGGCACCAAGCTGCTGTTCAGCACCGAGCAGCAGGACTACTGGTGGTGGCTGATGCAGAACGGCGACGTGAACACCGCGCGCCTGATGCTGGCCGTGCTGGACGACCCCGCGTGGAAGGACGACATGGGGCGCCTGGCCAGCGGCTTCATCGCACGCCAGCAGGGCGGCGCATGGCACACCACCACAGCCAACCTGTGGGGCGGGCTGGCGCTGGAGAAGTTCAGCGCCCGCTTCGAGTCCACGCCGGTGGCCGGCACCACCCGCGCTACGCTGGGCGGCCACAGCGCCAGCGTGGACTGGGCCAAGGTGGAGCCGGCCAAGGCCAGCGACGCCACGGGCGCTGCGCACCAGACCCGCTGGTTCGGCGCGCCAGCGGCGCCCGGCATGCTCAAGAACAACGGCATGTTCCTGCCGTGGGGCACGGGCGCTGGCGCGGCGCAGCCGCTCGTGGTCACGCACCAGGGGCCGGGCAAGCCGTGGCTCACGCTGCAGTCGGTGGCGGCCGTGCCGCGCCAGCAGCCGTTCAGCGCGGGCTACACCCTCAAGCGCACGGTCACGCCGGTTGAGCAGGCCGACAAGGCACTGCCCGCGGGCAGCTACTCGCGCGGCGACGTGCTGCGCGTGACGCTGGAGGTGACCGGTACGGCCGACATGACCTGGGTGGCGATCACCGATCCCATCCCCGCAGGGGCGACCATCCTGGGCAGCGGCCTGGGGCGCGACTCCGAAATCGCCACGCAGGGCGAAAAAACCGAGGGCCGGGGCTGGCCCGCGTTCGAGGAGCGCGGCTTCGAGTCCTTCCGCAGCTACTACGAGTACCTGCCCAAGGGCACGGTGACGATGCAGTACACCGTGCGCCTGAACAATGCGGGCGACTTTGCGCTGCCGCCCAGCCGCGTCGAGGCACTGTACGCGCCCGAGATGTTCGGCGAGGCACCGAATGCGCGGGTGAAGGTCGAGGCGGCGAAATAGGGCAGCAGCGTGACTGAAAGCAATTTTTTTGGTTGCTTCAGGCGCTGTGTTGGCGATCGGTGAGGCCGTTTACAGGTCCATTCGCGGCGCCGCCGTTGCCGGTCGCTGGCCTGGTCGTGCGTCTGGCTGCTGCCGTGCCTGCCGTTCCCTCCGCCCAGTCCGGCGCGGGCGGCGCTGCTCAGGCTGTTCACGGTCCATTGGGCGTATTTGGCGTGCGGCGCCTCGGGCAAGGCTCCGGCCGTTCGAGGTGCAGCCTTCGCCAGAGTTGACATCGAGGGACGGTGCGAACGGGTGTGTGCAGAGGGCGCTGACGGGCGGGATGACCCCGGGCGGTGGGGATGCACGGCTGTCCACTACCCCTGGCGATGCACAGACGTTCTCGCGCCACATTGGGTAGGTGACGGCCCGCCAGGGGCGCGTCGCTCGCACCGAGTTGGAGTACCTTGACTGACGGCGTGCGCATCGCTTCGTGGCGCTGTATGCTGACTGGCGCGTGCCGCGATGCACGCCTGCTGCTCGTCATGCACTGCTCCAAGGAGTTCCTATGTCGAATGAACGCTCCCTCTCTGGCGGTCACGGCTCTGGGCCGCAGGGGCAGCCGCCTGCGGCTGGCTCCGAGGCAGGCCCACGGTTTACGTTTTCGGCTCCGGTGGTGGTTCCGTCATTGCTGGTGCTGGGCTTGCTGCTGGTGCTGTGCGGCATGTTCCCGCAGCAGGCTGTCCGCTTTTTCACCGGTGTGCAGGTCTGGGTGGTGGGCCACTTTGACTGGTTTTACAGCGCAGCGGTGACGCTGTTCCTGGTCTTTCTGGCGCTGGTGGCGGCCAGCAGTTTTGGCGACATCCGCCTGGGCCCCGATGATGCGAAGCCCGATTTCAGCTTTCTGTCGTGGACCGCGATGCTGTTTGCCGCAGGCATGGGCATCGGGCTCATGTACTTTGGCGTGGGCGAGCCGCTGCAGCACTACATCAAACCGCCCATGGCGCCGGCAGGCACGGCCAACGCGGCGCGCGAGGCCCTGCAGTCCACGTTTTTTCACTGGGGGTTTCATGCCTGGGCGGTGTACGGCACCATGGGACTGGTGCTGGCGTATTTCGGCTTTCGCTACAACCTGCCGCTGACCATGCGGTCGGGCCTGTACCCGCTGCTGCAGCAGCGCATCAACGGGCCCATCGGACATACGGTGGATGCTTTCGCGCTCGTGGGTACCATCGCGGGCATTGCCACCACGCTGGGTTATGGCGCGCTGCAGCTGGCTGCAGGCATTGGACTGTTGACCGGCTGGGACACCAACACCGCGCTGTTTCGCGTGGCCGTGGTCGCCGTGGTGGCGATCCTGGCCGGGCTGTCAGCCGTCACGGGTTTGGACAAAGGGGTGCGCGTTCTGTCCGAGTTCAACCTGGCGCTGTCCTTCGTGCTACTGGCTTTCGTCATCGCTTTCGGGCCCACCGTCCATCTGTTCCAGGCGCTGAGCGAGAACGTCGGCAACTATTTCTCCGGCCTGGTGCAGATGTCGCTGCGCACCTTTGCCTACGAGGCACCGCAGCAGCCCGGCTGGTACGGCGACTGGACGGTGCTGTACTGGGCATGGTGGATCTCCTGGTCGCCCTTCGTGGGCATGTTCATTGCGCGCATCTCACGCGGGCGTACTGTGCGCGAATTCATCGTCGGCGTGCTGCTCGTGCCCACCGCATTCAACCTGCTGTGGATGACGGCGTTTGGCAACAGTGCCATCTGGATTGACACCCATGTTGCGCAGGGCGCGCTGGCCCAGACGGCTGGTAACGTGGATGCGCTGTTGTTTCGCTTCTTCGAGTACCTGCCGTTCGTGAAAATCGTTTCGTGGCTGGCCATCGTGCTGATCTCGGTGTTCTTCATCACATCTGCCGACTCGGGCGCGTACGTGCTGGACGCGATCGCAACGCGAGGCAACCCGCGCTCGCCGGTGTGGCAGCGGCTGTTCTGGGCCGCCGTGCTGGGCGTGACGGCGGCGGTGCTGCTGGTGGCGGGCGGCCTCAAGGCGCTGCAGGCCTTGACGCTGGCGGCTGCCCTGCCCGTGGCGGCCATCATGGTGGCGCTGTGCTGGGGTCTGTGGCGCGCCATGCAGGCCGACCGCGCCCATGCCTCGCAAGATCTGGCCATGGCCACCAACTTCTGGAGCGGGCAGCACTGGCGCAAGCGGCTGGAGCAGATCGTGCACCAGCCCACGCGCGCTGACGTGCTGCGCTTCATGCAGGCCACGGTGCTGCCCGCCATGCGCGATGTGGTGGCAGAGTTGGGCCGCCGCGGCGTGCAGGCGCATGTGCAGGACGACACCGCCGTTGCCGACCCCGATGCCGCCCAGATCCGCCTGACCATCCCCATGCCCGAGCTGCGCGATTTTGTCTATGGCGTGCGCCCCGTGCGGCGCAAGCTGCCGGGCTTCATGCTGGCCGAGGTGGCGCCGCAGGACAAGGAGCGGCTCTACGTGGTGGAGCCCATCACCTTTTTTGCCGACGGGCGATCGGGCTACGACATCCAGTACCTGCGTGGCGAAGAGGTCATTGCGGACATCCTTCGGCATTACGAGCGCTATCTGTCGGCCAGTGCCAGTCAAAGCACGCAGCTGCTCAACCGCGCCCCAGGCCACGACGGGCCCGTGTGAGCAGAACCCAATCCGCGTGATGGGATGCATACGCCAGACCTGCCCCTGTTCGCCACGGGCCTGAGGAGGGCTCAGCCCGAGAGAAAGGGCGGTGTATCTGAGGTATGCAGCCAATGGGGCCCAATAGGTCCGCAGGGCCTGTGCACGAATCGCAGGTGGCTACGTGGATCGTGGCAAGTCATGTGGCCGCACCTGGCGATCACCCTCTGCATTCCCCATTGCTGGTAATGAAAGCGCGGCGGGTAAAGGACCAGGACCGCAGGGGCCCTGGCAGTGCGCTTGTGCGTAACGCCAGCGTCACAAGCGGTCCCTACACTGCCGCGATGTCACTGATCGAACTTGATGCGGTTGCCAAGTCCTGGGGGAGCACCACGGCATTGCAGTCCATGAACCTGCGCATTGAGCCCGGTTCTTTCTGCGTGCTGCTGGGACCCTCGGGCTGCGGCAAATCGACCACGCTGCGCATCATCGCCGGGCTGGAGTCACCCACGTCGGGCAGCGTGCGCATCGACGGGCAGGACGTCACGCAGCTGCCGCCGGCGCGGCGTGGCATCGCGATGGTGTTTCAGAACTATGCGCTGTTTCCGCACCTGAGCGTGGCGCAGAATATCGGCTTTGGACTGGCGGTGCGCAAGGTGCCCAAGGCCGAGGCCGCGCAGCGCGTGGCGCAAGCCGCCGAGCTGCTCGGCCTGGCCCCGCTGCTGGAGCGTCGGCCCGCACAGTTGTCCGGCGGGCAGCAGCAGCGCGTGGCGCTGGGCCGCGCCCTGGTGGCCCAGGCCCGCGTGTGCCTGATGGACGAGCCGCTGTCCAACCTGGATGCGCAATTGCGCCAGGAGATGCGCACCGAGCTGCGTGAGCTGCAGCAGCGCCTGGGCCTCACCGTGGTGTACGTGACGCACGACCAGGCCGAGGCCATGAGCATGGCCGACCAGGTGGTGCTGCTGCACCAGGGGCGTGTGGAGCAGTGCGCGCCGCCGCGCGATGTGTACGCCGCGCCCGCTTCCACCTTTGCCGCGCGCTTCATCGGCACGCCTGCCATGAACCTGGTGCGACTGGAACAGGGCCGCATCGCGGGCACCGACATCGCCGTGGGTCGCACGCAGGCGCACTGGCTCGGCCTGCGTCCCGAGGCCGTGGCCCTGGACGATGGCAGCGGTGGGTCGAGCGGCGTGGCCGCCTCCGTGCACAGCCAGGAATACCTGGGCGCGGATGCCGTGTTGCGCTGCGCTATCGGCACCGAATTCATCACCGTGCGCGCGCCGGGGCAGCACGCCCCCGCAGCCAACGGGCAGGGTGTGCGCCTGCGGTGGTGCGGGCACGACCAGCATTTCTTTGACGCCCAGGGCCAGCGCCTGGCGGCTTGAGCCACTTCTTACGCAGCCTGCGCCGCATGCGCGTGCACGGCGCTGCCTTTCGTTTCCTCTCTCCACTCTTTCCAGACCTCAGGAGCTTTCGCAATGCAACGCAAGATGTTTTTGAAGACCTTGGCTGCGCCCGCCCTCGCGGCCATGGCGCTGTGTGCCGTTACCGCCCATGCGCAGACCCCGGTGGAGGTGCCGTTCTACTACCCCGTGGCCGTGGGCGGCCCCATCACCAAGGTGATCGACGGCTACGCGGCCGATTTCAACAAGGCGCATCCGCAGTACAAGGTGGTGCCCATCTATGCCGGCACGTACCAGGAGACCATCGTCAAGGCGCTCACCGCGCACAAGTCCGGCAAGGCGCCGGCCACGTCGGTGCTGCTGTCCACCGACATGTTCACGCTGATCGACGAGGACGCCATCGCCCCCATCGACGACTTCGTGAAGACCGACGCCGATCGTGCCTGGCTCAAGGGCTTCTACCCGGCCTTCATGGCCAACAGCCAGACGGGCGGCAAGACCTGGGGCGTGCCGTTCCAGCGCTCCACCGTGGTCATGTACTACAACAAGGACGCGTTCAAGGAAGCCGGCCTGGACCCCCACAAGGCACCCCAGAATTGGAAGGAACTGAAGGAAGCGGCGCACAAGCTCACCAAGAAGGACGCCAGTGGCAACGTGACACAGTACGGCATCCAGATCCCGTCCACCGGCTTTGCCTACTGGATGCTGCAGACGCTGACCACGCCCAACGACGTGCTGCTGGCCAACGGGGCCGGCACCCAGGTCACCTTCGACCACCCCAAGGTCATCGAGGCGCTGGACTTCTGGGTCAACCTGGCCAAGGAAGGCGTGCACCCCAAGGGCGTGGTGGAGTGGGGCACGACGCCCAAGGACTTCTTCGAGAAGAAGGCCGCGATCATCATCACGACCACGGGCAACCTGACCAACGTGAAGAACAACGCCAAGTTCGACTTCGGCGTGGCCCAGATTGCCGGCAACCTGCGCAAGGGCTCGCCCACGGGCGGCGGCAACTTCTACATCTTCAAGACGGCGCCACAAGAGCAGCAGCAGGCCGCGTTCGAGTTCGCCAAGTGGATCACCCAGCCCGAGCGCGCCGCGCAGTGGAGCATGGACAGCGGCTACGTGGCCGTGTCGCAGGCCGCCTATGACACACCCGCACTCAAGAAGTACGGCCAGGACTTCCCGCCCGCGCTGGTGGCGCGCGACCAACTGCCGGTATCGGTGGCCGAGTTCTCCACGCACGACAACCAGCGCGTGACCAAGGTGCTCAACGACGCCATCCAGGCCGCGCTGAACGGCACCAAGACCTCGGCGCAAGCGATGAAGGACGCTCAGCGCGAGGCCGACCGCATTCTGCGCAGCTACAAGTAAGGGTGGGCCTCCCATGCCGGTGATGCGCAGCACGCCGGATGCGGGCAGCAGTCAGCGTGCTGTGCACGCCTGGCTGCTGCTGCTTCCGGCCCTGGTCCTGTTGGTGGCCTTCACGCACTGGCCCACGCTGGCCACGCTGATCGACAGCTTCCATTCCACGCCCCGCGGCGGCCGTGCGGGGGTGTGGGTGGGGCTGGAGAACTATGCGGCCATGGCGGACGACCCCGTGTTCTGGCAGGCCGTGCGCAACAACCTGTGGTTCGCCGGCGCGACCATTCCGCTGTCCATCGGGCTGGCGCTGATCATGGCGCTGTGGGTGAATGAACGCATGGTCGGGCGCACCTGGGTGCGCATGGCGTACTTCACACCCACCGTGCTGCCGATGATCGCCGTGGCCAACATCTGGCTGTTCTTCTACACGCCGCAGTACGGGCTGCTGGAGCAGATCACCGGCCTGCTCGGGCTGCCGTCGCGCAACTGGCTGGGCGACCCGGCGACGGCGCTGGCCTGCGTCACGGTGGTGGCGGTGTGGAAGGAGGCGGGCTTCTTCATGATCTTCTACCTGGCCGCGCTGCAGACGCTGAACCCCAGCCTGAAGGAGGCTGCGGCCATCGAGGGCGCGTCGCGCTGGTACTTCTTTCGCCGCGTGCAGTGGCCGCTGCTCATGCCCACCACGCTGTTCGTGCTGGTCAATGCCGTGATCAACGCCTTCCGTCTGGTGGACCATCTCTTCATCCTCACGCGCGGCGGGCCGGACAACGCTTCCACGCTGCTGCTGTACCACCTGTACGAGGTGGGCTTCAAGTTTTGGGACACGGGCTATGCCGCGGCGCTCACGGTGGTGCTGGTGGTGGCGCTGGCCGGCGTGGCGCTGGTGCAGTTCTTCGTGTTCGACAAACGGGTGCATTACCAGTGAAACAACCCCCTGAGCGCTGCACCGCTTCCCCCTTCTCTCACGCTGCGCGTGGGAAGGAGGACGCTGCCCGTGCGGCGGGGCGGCCCTTGCACGGCGGCCCTGGCTTGGGTGGTGCCGGTTTCATCCCTTAGGAGGGCGCGACGCGCCATGAGAACCAATACGCTGTACCAGGTCACCCTGCTGGACACCCTGGCCGCCTGGACGCTGGCCCTGCTGTGGCTGCTGCCGCTGGCCTATGCGGTGTGGACGGCCTTTCACCCCGCGGAGTACGCCACGCGCTTCGATCTGCTGGCGCCCTGGACGCTGGAGAACTTCCGCCGCGCCTGGGAGGCCGCGCCCTTCGCGCGCTACTTCCTCAACACCACCGTGCTGGTGGCGATGATCCTGGCCGCGCAGCTGGTGCTGTCCACGCTGGCGGCCTATGCCTTCGCGCGCTATCGCTTTCGCGGCCAGAACGTGGCCTTCGCGCTGGTGCTGGTGCAGCTCATGGTCATGCCCGACATCCTGCTGGTCGAGAACTACAAGACCATGGGCCGCCTGGGCCTGGTGGACTCGCTGGTGGCCATCGGGCTGCCGTACTTCGCCTCGGCGTTTGCCATCTTCCTGCTGCGCCAGACCTTCATGGGCATTCCCAAGGAGCTGGACGAAGCTGCGCGCGTGGAGGGCGCCAGCGCCCTGCAGATCCTGTGGCGCGTATACGTGCCGCTGGCGCGGCCGGTGTACACCGCGTTTGCGCTGGTGTCGGTGAGCTTTCACTGGAACAACTTCCTGTGGCCGCTCATCATCACCAACAGCGTGGAATCCCGCCCGCTCACCGTGGGGCTGCAGGTGTTCTCGTCGGTGGAGCAGGGCGTGGAATGGTCGCTCATCACCGCGGCCACGCTGATGTCCACCGCGCCGCTGCTCATCGGGTTCATACTCTTTCAGCGCCAGTTCGTGCAAAGCTTCATGCGCGCGGGCATCAAGTAGCAATTCAAACCAAATCAGCCTCCAGCGCCCGTGCAGCAAGCGCGAGCAGCTCTGTTTTCAGGAGTAAACCATGCAGCTCGTCACCTGGAACACCCAGTGGTGCCGCGGCCTGGACGGCCGCGTGGACCCCGCGCGCATCGTGCAATACGCATTGGCGCTGGGCGACGTGGATGTGCTGTGCCTGCAGGAGATCGCGGTGAACTACCCCGGCTTGGCCGGTGCGCCCGGCGACCAGGTGGCGCAGGTGCAGTCCGCGCTGCCCGCAGGCTGGCAGGTGTTCTTTGGCGCGGCGGTGGACGAGTGGACCGCCGCGGGCCGCCAGCGCTTTGGCAACCTGATCGCCACGCGCCTGCCCGTGCTGCAGCTGCAGCACCACCCGCTGCCATACCCGCCCGATGCCGGCGTGCGCAGCATGCCGCGCCTGTGCAGCGTGCTCACCGTGCAGGACCCCGCGCTGGGCCCGGTGCGCGTGATGACCACGCACCTGGAGTACTACTCCAAGCCCCAGCGCATGGCGCAGGCGCTGGCGCTGCGTGCGCTGCACCTGCAGGCCTGCGCGCAGGCCGCGCAGCCGCCGCAGGGCCTGGCCGACGGCTCGCCGTTCCAGCCCAAGGCGCACACGCCCCATGCCGTGCTGTGCGGCGACTTCAACCTGCAGGCGCACGAGCCTGAATACGCCGTGCTGGCCGCTGCGCTGGCGGACGAGGAGGGCGCGACCGCGGGTCAGGCAGGCCAGCCCCCGCTGTGGGATGCATGGCGACTGCTGCACCCCGGCGCGCCGCAGCCGCCCACGTTTTGCGTGTTCGACCAGACCTATGCGCCGCAGCCGCTGGCCTGTGACTTCATCTGGGTCAGTGATTCGCTGAGGAGCCGGGTGCGCGCGGTGCGGGTCGATGGCGTGACGCAGGCATCAGACCACCAGCCCGTGCTGCTGGTGCTGGAATGAGTGGCGGCGCGGTCAGGCTGGCTGTGATGCGGCGGGCTGCTGCTGTGCAGGCGCCTCGCCGGCAGAAGGCGACTCCCACTCGGCCCAGTCGGGGCCGAACAGCTCCGCCGGATGCTGGCTGCGTTCCGATCCGTTGCCGCACTGCATGGCATCGGCGGCGCAGTAGCGGTCGCAGCCCCAGCACGTGCGCTCGGGATGTGCGGGGTTCAGCGGAAACTTCTTGGCCATGGGGCAGGGGAGGGTGTCGAAGGGGGAATGCAGCCACTGTCGTCACCCGATCCCAGTGGGGTTTTGATGTACATCAAGCCATTTCCGCGCGGGGCAGCTCGTACGATGCAGCCCTTTGGATGAATCACCCCGCCTGAACACGCCATGGGACTGCTGCAAACCGCCAAGCAATGGGCGCGTGCGCTCAAGCGCGACGTGCTCGTCGTCTACCTGGCTGCGCGCGACCCGCGTACCCCCTGGGCGCTGCGCCTGCTGGCGCTCGCCGTGGCCGCCTATGCGCTGAGCCCCATTGACCTGGTGCCCGATTTCATTCCCATGCTGGGCTATCTGGACGACCTGCTCATCGTGCCCCTGGGCCTGGCGCTGGTGCTGCGCCTGCTGCCGCCGCCGGTGCTGCTGGCCGCGCGCGAGCGTGCCGCGCGCATGCTGGCGCGCCCGCGCAGCTGGCTGGCCGCGGCGATCATCATCATGCTGTGGGTGCTGCTGGCTGTGCTGCTCTTCGCCTGGTGGCGTGGTCGGTAAGGTCGCGGCAGCGGTGGCGTGTGCGGCTGCGACTATGCTCGGCAGTTGTCCCTCTTCTTCGTCTGAAAGCCTTTGCACATGCTGATGGGTCTAGCCGCCAACCGTTTGCACCACCATACCGAAGACGGGGCGCTGTTCGCCTTCCTGCGCGCCTGCGAGGCGGGCATACGCGAACTGCGGCTGGGCCTGCACACCGTGGGCCGCACCCATGATGCGATCGCCGCCGCCGGCATGCTGCAGGGCTACCGGCCGCTGGTGCGCTACCCCTATGGGCGCGAGGGCGGGCTGATGAAGCTCGTGGCCGAGGTGGTGGGCATGCCCGAGCCGGGCCGCACGCTGGACGGCGCCATCTACCTCATCGACCCGGTGGACCCGTCGTCCATCTTCCCGGAGGCGCTGGCGCTCAAGCGCCAGTGCGTGATCCACGGCAAGCCGTTCCTGTCCACCGTGGCCAGCGCGCGCGACTGGGTGGAAATGGAGCGCATGCATGCCGGCCTGCCGGCCGACCGTAATGCCGACCGCTTCCATGACTACAGCGCGCAGACGCTGGCGCTGATCGCCCACGATGCGATGAAGTCCGCCATGCTGGACTTTGCGGCGCGCAACTTCGAGCTGCTCTCGCGCTTTCGCCAGCGCGTGGCCACGGGCACCACGGGCCAGCGCCTGAACGAACTGGCCTGGGCGCGCGGCTGGCCCGCCGATACGCCCTGGGTGCAGCGCTTCAACAGCGGCCCGCTGGGCGGCGACGCGCAGATTGCCGACTGGGTGCTGCAGCGGCGCTGCCACCGCGCCATCTTCTTCGAGGACCCGCACGTGGCGCGCCAGCACGAGGCCGACATCCAGTTGCTGGAGCGCGCCGTGACCACCGCCACGCACGACGCGGTATGCACCACCTCGCCGCAGGTGGCGCAGCGCTGGTGCGATGCGGCCGCACTGCGCGCCACGCGGTGATGCGCCTGTGAGGTGGCGACGCGCCCTCGCGGCGGCGTGTCTGGCGCTGGCCAGCACCGTCAGCCTGGCGCTGCCCACGTTCGATGAGGTGCGCGCCAGTTTCCGCTCGTCCGAGACCCTGGTGCTTTCGCGCGAGGGCGAGGTGCTGCAGCGCCTGCGTACCGACGCCACCGTGCGCCGCGGCCAGTGGCTGGGCCTGGCCGATGTGTCGCCCGCGCTGCGCCAGGCGCTGGTGCTGAGCGAGGACCGGCGCTTTTACGAGCACAGCGGCGTGGACTGGGCCGCGGTGTCGGCCGCCGCCTGGGGCAACCTGTGGAACCAGCGCACGCGCGGCGCCAGCACGCTGACCATGCAGCTGGCGGGGCTGCTCGACGGCCCGGATGCCGATTTCTTGCGCCAGGGCCCCGGTGGGCGCAGCGTGCCGCAGAAGCTGGGGCAGGCCGTGGCCGCACAGGTGCTGGACCGACGCTGGCGCAAGGACCAGATCCTGGAGGCGTACCTGAACCTGGTGCCGTTTCGCGGGGAGATCGTGGGCATCGACGCGCTGGCGCGCACGCTGTTCGGCAAGGCCGCGCACGGCCTGGACGAGCGCGAGGCCGCCGTGGCCGCGGCCCTGGTGCGCGCGCCCAATGCGCGGCCCGCATTGGTGGCCCGGCGCGCCTGCGGCGTGCTGCGCGACATGCGACGGGCGGGCCACAGCGGCGCGCGGGGTACCGATTGCGACGCGCTGGACCTCTTCACCACCGCCGCGCTGCAGCGCCGCGCGTTCGACGCCAGCGAGGGCATCGCGCCGCACTTTGCGCGCCAGCTGCTGCGCCAGGCTGGGCGCACGCAGGAGCGCGTGTCGCAAGATGGTGCATCGCGGGATGGCACTGCCGCGCAGCGCGTGCGCTCCACGCTCAGCGCGCCGCTGCAGCGCATGGCGGTGGACACGCTCACGCGCCACCTGCGCGAGCTGCGCGGGCGCAACGTGGAAGACGCCGCGCTGGTGGTGCTGGACAACGCCACGGGCGAGGTGCTGGCCTGGGTGGGCTCGTCCGGCCCCTTGAGCCAGGCGGCCGAGGTGGATGGCGTGCTGGCCCTGCGCCAGCCTGGCTCCACGCTCAAGCCCTTCCTGTACGCGCAGGCGATTGCCGAGCGACGGCTCACGGCCGCCTCGCTGGTGCACGATTCGCCCGCGCACATCGCCACCGCCGGCGGGCTGTACATCCCGCAGAACTACGACCGCCAGTTCAAGGGCTGGGTGTCCGCGCGCACCGCGCTGGCCGCCTCGCTGAACGTGCCGGCGGTACGCACGCTGGTGATGGTGACGCCCGACGCCTTCTTCGAGCAACTCCGGCGCCTGGGGCTGCCGCTGCCGGAATCGGGCGGCTATTACGGCTACAGCCTGGCGCTGGGCAGCAGCGAGGTGCCGCTGCTGCACCTGACCAATGCCTACCGTGCGCTGGCCAACGGCGGGCGCCTGAGCCCCGTGGCCTATGCGCCTGCGCAGCGCCCGGCGTTCACGCCGGCGCTGGATGCCGGCGCGGCCTTCATCGTGGGGGACATCCTGTCGGATGCCAACGCGCGCATGCGCACCTTTGGCACCGACAGCGTGCTGGCCACGCGCTTCTGGATGGCGGTGAAAACCGGCACCAGCAAGGACATGCGCGACAACTGGGCCGTGGGCTGGTCGCAGCGCTACACCGTGGGCGTGTGGGTGGGCAACGCCAGCGGCGCCGCCATGCATGACGTGAGCGGCACCAGCGGCGCAGCACCCATCTGGGCCGAGGTCATGGGCTGGCTGCACCGCAGCACGCCCAGCCGCGCGCCGCGCCCGCCACAGGGCCTGGTGCGGCAGGCGGTGCGCTTCGGGCCGGGCGACGGCGGCCAGCCGCTGGAGGGTGCGCGGCAGGAGTGGTTCATGGGCGGCACGCAGCAAGCGTTATTTGCTATCGAAAGTGAAGCTGGTGGCGCAAGCGAGACGGGCGTTACAGGCACAAATGATGCAAGTCCTGAGGCGGTAGCGGCGCGCATCCTGGCGCCGGCGTCGGGCACCGTGGTGGCGCTGGACCCGGACATTCCGCCCGCGCACCAGCGCCTGCAATTCACGGCGGGCGGTGTGGGCCGCGCGGCGGTGCGCTGGCGCATCGACGGGCGGATGGCCGGCAGCGGCGCGCAGTGGGCATGGCTGCCTTGGCCGGGCCGCCACCGCGTGGAGCTGGTGGACGCCCAGGGCAAGGTACTGGACCAGGTGCAGATCGAGGTGCGCGGCGCGGGCGTGCGCGCGCGGCGCTGACGCAGCGGCACGTGCGAGCCCGGTGCCTGGTGCCCGCGCCCGCGCCCGCGCTGCAAAATTTTCACAGCGCGCTCAAATCCTTCAAGCACGCGGCGCCGGGCTGGGACTACGATCCACGCTTTTCCGTCAACGCACTCACCAAGAGCCTGCCGGACTGGGAAGGCGCCGGCCATTCGCTGGCGCTCCAGGCGCGGCACGCTCGCACAGCCCGAGGGATTTGCCGTGGCCGACCTGTCCAAAATCACCTGCATCGAAGACCTGCGCGTGGTCGCTGAACGCCGCGTGCCGCGCATGTTCTATGACTACGCCGACTCGGGCTCCTGGACCGAGAGCACCTACCGCGCCAACGAAGACGACTTCCACCCCATCAAGCTGCGCCAGCGCGTGGCGGTGAACATGGAAGGGCGTACCACGGCCACCACGCTGGTGGGGCAGCAGGCCAAGATGCCCGTGTGCATCGCGCCCGTGGGCCTCACGGGCATGCAGCATGCCGACGGCGAGATCCACGCCGCGCGCGCGGCCGAGAAGTTCGGCATTCCGTTCACGCTGTCCACGATGAGCATCTGCTCCATCGAGGACATTGCCGAAAACACCAGCGCGCCGTTCTGGTTCCAGCTGTACATGATGCGCGACCGCGATGCGATGGCCCGCATGATCCAGCGCGCCAAGGACGCCAAGTGCAGCGCCCTGGTGCTCACATTGGACCTGCAGGTGATCGGCCAGCGCCACAAGGACATCAAGAACGGCCTGACCGCGCCGCCGAAGCCCACGCTGGCCAACATCATCAACCTCATGACCAAGCCCCAGTGGTGCTTGGGGCTGGCCGGCACGCGCCGGCGCACCTTCCGCAATCTGGTGGGGCATGTGAAGGGCGTGTCGGACATGAGTTCGCTGGCCGCCTGGACCAACGAGCAGTTCGACCCGCGCCTGTCCTGGGCCGACGTGGCCTGGGTGAAGGAGCAGTGGGGCGGCAAGCTGATCCTCAAGGGCATCATGGTCGAGGAGGACGCGCGCCTGGCCGTGCAGCACGGCGCCGACGCCATCGTGGTCAGCAACCACGGCGGGCGCCAGCTGGACGGCGCGCCGTCCTCCATCCACGCGCTGCCAGCCATCGTGGATGCCGTGGGCTCGCAGACCGAGGTGTGGATGGACGGCGGCATCCGCAGCGGCCAGGACGTGCTCAAGGCCTGGGCGCTGGGCGCGCGCGGCACCATGATCGGCCGCGCCATGGTGTATGGCCTGGGCGCATTCGGCGAGGCGGGCGTGACCAAGGCGCTGCAGATCCTCCACAAGGAGCTGGACGTGACCATGGCCTTCTGCGGCCACACCAACATCCAGAACGTGGGCCGCTCCATCCTCGTGCCCGGCACCTATCCCACCGCGCCGCAGAGCTGACGCGCACTATTGTTTTAATAGCTGCTGGCGCTTGATAGATAAGCGCTGGCGGCCGATTTGGCGTCGGGTATTCAGGATGGCCATCGCCATGGGCTGAGGCGCCCCTCGCCAATCGCAGGGGCTGCGCGGCGATGGCGCTGGCTATGCTCGGCGGCGCATGACCTCCTCCCTGACCGCCGTTGCACCCTGGCTCTGGGTGCCCGTGGTGCTGTTTGCCGCGCTGGCGCAGACCGTGCGCAACACCGCGCAGCGCTCCCTGACCGCCGAGCTGGGCACGCTGCCCGCCACGCTGGTGCGCTTTCTCTACGGCCTGCCGTTTGCCGGCGTGTGGCTGGCGTTGCTGTACGCCTGGCCCGCGCAGCCGCCGGCCGTGCCGCATTTCAGCGCCGCCTACCTGGGCTGGATCGCGCTGGGCGCGTTCTTCCAGATCGCGGGCACGGCCTTCCTGCTGCTGGCCATGGCCGAGCGCAACTTCGCCGTGGCCGTGACCCTGTCCAAGACCGAGGTGCTGCAGGTGGCGCTGTTCGCCAGCGTGTTCCTGCACGAACTGCCCACGCCGCTCGCGCTGCTGGCGATGATGGTGGCCACGCTGGGCGTGCTGCTGCTGTCGCTGCCCCCGCGCGGGCAGCTGCTGTCGCCTGCGGCCTGGCTGAGCCGCCCTGCGCTCTATGGCCTGGCCTGCGGCGCCAGCTTTGCGATCGCCTCGGTGGGTTTTCGCGGCGGGGCGCTGGCACTGGGGGCCGAGACGCCGTGGCTGTCGGGCGCCTGGGGCGTGCTGATCGCGCAGACGCTGCAGACGCTGGGCCTGGGCGCCTGGGTGGCGCTCAAGAACGAGCGGGGCCTGGCGCCGCTGTGGCCGGCGTGGCGCATGTCGCTGGTGGCGGGCAGCATGGGTGCGGCCGCGTCGCTGGCGTGGTTCACCGCCTACGCCATGCAGACCACGGGCGCCGTGCGCACGCTGGGCATGGTGGAGGTGGTGTTCAGCTACCTGGTATCGCGCCGCCTGTTCAGCGAGTCCTTCACGCGGCCCGAGAAGATCGGCATGGCGTTGATGCTGGTGGGGTTGGTGCTGACCTGCCTGCAGGGCGTGTGAAGAGAAACATCCCCTGAGTCGCTTCGCGCCTTCCCCCCGCTCTCGCATTGCCGCGCAATGCGGGCAGGGGGACGCCACCAGCGCGGCGGGGCGGCCCTTGCGCGGTGGCCCACGCCGGGGGGCGCGCCAGTTTCCTGGGCGGCACGACTCGCGCAGCGCGCGACAATTGCGGCCGTGACCGCTACTGCCTCTGATCGCCGCATCGCCCACCTCGACATGGATGCGTTCTACGCCTCCGTCGAACTGCTGCGCTACCCGCAGCTCAAGGGGCTGCCCGTGGTGATCGGCGGCGGCCGCCGCCCGCAGGACGAAGCGCTGGCCGCTGCCTACGCCGGGCGGCCGGGGGATATTCCGGTGGCGGCGTTTGCGCTGCTGAAGGACTACGCGGGCCGCGGCGTGATCACGACCGCCACCTATGCGGCGCGCCAGTTCGGCGTGGGCTCGGCCATGGGGTTGATGAAGGCCGCGCGCCTGTGTCCGCAGGCCGTGCTGCTGCCGGTGGACTTTGCTGCCTACCGCCGCTACTCCAGGCTTTTCAAGGAAGTGATCCTCTCCATCGCGCCCGTCATGGAAGACCGCGGCGTGGACGAGGTGTACATCGACTTTACGCAAGTGCCCGGTGGCCAGCGCGACGGCGGGCGGGTGCTGGCGCGGCTGATCCAGAAGAGCATCTTCGACGCCACGGGGCTGACCTGCTCGATCGGCGTGGCGCCCAACAAGCTCATCGCCAAGATGGCGAGCGAGTTCAACAAGCCCAATGGCATCTCCATCGTGCAGCCAGGCGACCTGCAAGACCTGATCTGGCCGCTGGACTGCCGCAAGATCAACGGCGTGGGCCCCAAGGCCGAGGCCAGGCTGCTCGCCCACGGCATCCGCACCATTGGCGAACTGGCCCAGCGGCCGCTGCCGTGGCTGATGCAGCAGTTCGGGCGTTCCTACGGTGCCTGGCTGCACGACGCGGCCTGGGGGCGCGACGAGCGCGCGGTGGTGACCGAGAGCGAGCCCGTCTCCATGAGCCGCGAAACCACCTTTGAGCGCGACCTGCACGCGGTGCACGACCGCGCCGAACTGGGCCGCATCTTCACCGCACTGTGCGAGCAGGTGGCGGGGGACCTGATTGCTAAGGGCTACGCCGGCCGCACCATCGGCATCAAGCTGCGCTACGACGATTTCAAGATCGCCACCCGCGATCAGACAGTGGCGGACTTCACCCAGGATGCGGCCACCATCCGCCGCGTGGCGGGCCTGTGCCTCAAACGCGTGCCCTTGACCAAGCGCCTGCGCCTGCTGGGCGTGCGCGTGGGCAACCTGCTGCCCCAGGCAGCCGTTGCCCAGCAGGCGGCGGGTTGGGGCGAAAGCGCGCCGTTGTTCTGATGGGGTCGGGATGTCGCACCATGTTGGTGCGAATTTGCTTGACGTAAATCTAGGGGGAATTTCATAAAAGTTACACTCGTTTACTCACATTCCTGACAGCCCCGCAGAGGGGCCGTTTGTCCTTTCAGAGGTTCTGCATGCGTGTGAACGTCCCGGTCACGGGCCGCGGGTATGACTATCCCGCCGATGAGTTGCTGGTGTCTCTCACCAATACCCGGGGTGAAATCACCCACTGCAATCCCGCGTTCGCGCGGGTGAGCGGCTATTCCCATGACGAACTCATGGGCCAGCCGCACAACCTCGTCCGCCATCCCGACATGCCCCCGGCGGCCTTCAAGGACCTGTGGTCCACCATCGGCCGCGGCAAGCCCTGGACGGGGCTGGTCAAGAACCGCCGCAAGAACGGCGACCACTACTGGGTGCGCGCCAACGTGGTGCCGGTGCTGGAACGCGGCAAGCCCGTGGGCTACATGTCGGTGCGGGTGAAGCCATCGGCCGACGAGGTGGCCGCGGCCGACGCTCTGTATGCGCGCATGCGCGCCGAGGCACAGTCCGGCCGCGTCACGCTGGTGCTGCGCGAGGGCGAGTTGCTGCACGCCGGCCCACGCGGCTGGGTGGAGCGCCTGGTACGCCTGGGCCTTACGGCACACATGGCCCTTACGTTGGCGGTGCTGTCCTTCGCCGTACTGTTGCCCGACGTGCTGGGCCTTGCGGGCTGGGCGGCCGTGGCGTGGCGGGCTGCCGCGCTGGGGCTGGGCGCGGGCGTCATGCTGAACTACTTTCACCGCCACTTCTCGACCGCGCTGGAGGAGGCCGAGCGGTTTGCCGGCGACATCGCGGGCTGCAACCTGGCCACCACGGCGCGCACCGACTATTCGGCGTCGCTGGGAGCGCTCATGCGCCGTCTGGTGCAGATCCAGATCAACCTGCGCGCCGTGGTGGGCGATGTGCGCACCGAAGTGCAGGGCTTTTCTTCCGCCGCCACGCAGGTGGCGCAGGGCGGACGCGAACTGTCGGCGCGCACCGAAGCGCAGGCCGGCAGCCTGCAGCAGACGGCAGCTGCCATGGAGGAACTGGCCAGCACCGTGGCCCACACGGCGGATGCGGCGGCGCAGATGGCGAGCGAGAGCGAGCGCAATATGGCCGTGGCCAGCCGCGGCGGCGCCGCCATCGCCGAGGTGGCGCAGTCCATGGAGCACATCCGCCGCTCGTCGGCGCGCATGGGCGAGATCATCGGCGTGATCGAGAGCATTGCCTTCCAGACCAACCTGCTGGCGCTCAACGCCGCGGTGGAAGCCGCGCGCGCGGGCGAGCAGGGCCGCGGCTTTGCCGTGGTGGCGGGCGAGGTGCGCGCGCTGGCGCAGCGCAGTGCCACCGCCGCCAAGGAGATCAGCGGCCTGATCGGCCAGACGGTGGACGGCATCGCCGATGGCAACCGGCGCATGGCGCAGGCGGGCCGCACCATCGAGGAGATGGTGGATGCGGTGCGGCGCGTGAGCACCCAGGTGCAGGAGATCACGACCGCCACGCGCGAGCAGTCCGAAGGCATCGGCCAGGTGAACGAGGCCATCGTCCAGCTCGACAGCGTGACGCAGCAGAACGCCGCGTTGGTGGAGGAGTCGGCCGCCGCGGCCCAGGCGCTGCGCGCAGGCGTGACTTCGTTGGGCCGCAGCGTGGATGTGTTCCGCCTGGGCTGACGGGCCGTCCAGCGCGTGGCGCTTTCGGTGAAAAGGCACGCGCGGCCACCGGCTGCATGGGGCGGTGCCGGGCCCTGTGCTGCTACGGGCGCGCGGCTGCCATGCGATTGCCGCTTTATTGCCGCGCGGTGCGCACGTTGCGCTGCAGCTGCTGCGGGTGGCTGGTGCGCAGGGGGTTGATGTCCAGGCCGCCGCGGCGTGTGTAGCGCGCGTACACGGCCAGCTTGATGGGGCGGCAGCGCGTCCAGATGTCCATGAAGATGCGCTCCACGCACTGCTCGTGGAATTCGTTGTGGTTGCGAAAGCTCACCAGGTACTGCAACAGGCCGGCCTGGTCGATCTGCGCGCCGCTGTAGGTGATCTGCACGCTGCCCCAGTCGGGCTGGCCGGTCACCAGGCAGTTGCTCTTGAGCAGGTGGCTCACCAGCGTCTCGGTCACCGGGGCCTCGTCATGGTGTGCGGCCAGCAGCTCGGGCGCGGGCTGGTAGCGCGTGCATTCCACGTCCAGGCGGTCCAGCAGCAGGCCGTCCAGCTCGTGGATGGGCTCGCGGTCGAAGGCCTCGGGCAGCAGCAGCGTCACGCCCACGGTGCCGGGATGCTCGGCGCCGCGCCACACGGCCTCGCTCACGTCGGCGCGGATGCGCGCACGCACTTCGGCCTCGCTGGCAAAGCGGGTGTTGTTGAAGCTGTTCAGGTACAGCTTGAACGACTTGCTCTCGACGATGTGGGGCGTCTCGCAGGGCACGGTGATGTGGGCGATGGCCACCTGCGGCTTGCCGCGCAGGTTGAGCCACGACAGCTCGAACGCCGTCCACAGGTCCGCGCCGAAGAAGGGGGCGTTGCCGTCGATGCCGATCTCGGCGCGCTTGTCCGCGCGCGGGATGGGAAACAGCAGCGACGCGTCGTACTGGTCGGCATAGGCCGAGGCCTTGCCGAGCTGGGAGTGTTCCGGGGTGTTCATTGTGTGCTATGGATTGGATAGCTGCTAGCGCTTGTCGAATAAGCGCTAGCGGCCCATTTCATTTGAATTCCCGTTCGCGCAGCCATTTGGTGGCGATCCACTTCTCGCCCTCGATCACCGAGGCGCCGCCGTGCAGCGTGCGCGTGCTGGGGTGGGGCCGTTCGTAGCTGAAGAACACCGCATTGCCCTGGCGCGGCGCCACTTCCAGGGGCACGTCGGGGAAGGTGGTGCCGCCGCCCTTGAGCGGGTTGTTCAGGTAGATCACCAGCGTTGCCACGCGCTGGCCGCCGCGGCGCACGATGGTGGAGGTGCCGGGCTGGTCGGGGTCGAAGTAGTCGTAGTGCGGCTTGTATTCCGCGCCGGGGCGGTAGTGCAGCACCTGCAGGCCTTCGCCGTTCTGGATGGGCCAGCGCACCAGGCGGGCGATGCGCTCTTCCAGCCGCTGCACCACGGGCGTCTCGCCGCGCTGGAAGAACATGCCGTCGCTGGTGCGGTCCGCGTTCACCTCTTCGCCGCCGGTGGTGGTCTGCACGGTGAGCGAGCGCGCCATGCGCGGCCGTGCGGCATCGATGATGGCCTGGCATTCCTCGGGCGACAGCAGGTTGCCGAACAGCACCACGCGCGGGTGGGCCATCGACATCAGCACCTCGACCTGGCGGTCGCCCACGTCGATGAAGAGCGGCGCGTCGGCGATGTCGGGCTCGGGCACCGGCACGGCGGGCGGCAGGCCTTGCGGCTGCACCGCGCCGTCCAGATGCGCACGCAGTACCTCCTCCACCGCGCGCACGGCAACGCTATCGGCCCAGCCCGCGTTGCGCATGGCCTCGATCAGTGCGGGCGTGGCGATGCCGGCGCCGGACTGGTCGAGGATCCACTGGCGCAGCTCGGGCGTAACGGACTGGGAGGAGGCGAAGCTGTGATCGGGCATGGGCTTTCGTCGGGGCAAAGGTTTCAGGTGCGCTTGAGGCCCAGCACCTGCAGTTCGGCATCGCTCAAGCGCGACAGCACGTCGCTGCGCAGCGTCTGCAGGCGCTGGTGGTGGCGAAAGTCCAGGTCTACACCCTGCAGCGGCTGCACGCCGTCGGACGCGAGCGCATAAGCCTCGCCGGCCGTCTCGTTCACCAGCAGCCACATGCGCCGCACCTGGCCCCGCTGGCCGCCATGCGTGTGCTGGGCGGCAAACGCCTCCGCATCGGCGCGCCGGGTGAAGGTGGCTTTCAGGAATTCTTCGCGCATGAACGTGATCCACACGCCCCAGCCTTCGCGCACGGTGGCCTCGAAGGGCTGGTCGACGGCTTGGGTGGCGGGGTAGTGCGCGGTTTTGACGGCGTGGTTCATGGGGGGCGTCCAGGAAAGGAGGGGAACCCGTCTAGCTGCCGGCGGCGTGGCGGCGGAACACGAGCCGGTCGGGCTGGGACGAGGCCGGGTGGAAAGCATAGCCTTCCAGGTCGAATTCCTCCAGCCGCCGCGGGGTGGCCGCGCGCTGCTGAATGGCCCAGCGCGCCATCAGGCCGCGCGCGCGCTTGGCGTAGAAGCTGATGATCTTGTACTGGCCGGCCTTGTGGTCCTCGAACACGCATTCGATCACGCGCGCCCTGAGCACCTTGCGGTCCACGGACTTGAAGTACTCCTGCGAAGCCAGGTTCACCACCACCGGCGTGGCGTCCGCGGCCAGGCGCTGGTTCAGGTGTTCGGCGATGCGCGCGCCCCAGAACTGGTAGAGGTTGGCGCCGGCATCGGTCGCCAGGCGCGTGCCCATCTCCAGGCGGTAGGGCTGCATGCGGTCCAGCGGCCGCAGCACACCGTACAGGCCGCTCAGGATGGCGACATGCTGCTGCGCCCACTGCAGGTCTTCGAGGGAGAGCGACTGTGCCTGCAGCCCTTCGTACACGTCGCCGTTGAAGGCCATCACCGCCTGGCGCGCGTTGGTGGCCGTGAAGCGCGGCTGCCAGGCCGCATAGCGCGCCACGTTGAGGGCGGCCAGCGGGTCGCTGATCGACATCAGCGCGGCCACTTCCTGCGGCGACTTCTCGCGCAGCACCGCGATCAGGCGCTGTGCGTCGGGCACGAACGCGGGCAGCGTGTGCGGCAGGCCGGCGGGCAGGGGGGTGTCGTAGTCCAGCGACTTGGCGGGCGACAGCAGGAACAGCACGGTCATTACTCCCAATGTGCGAGCTGCCGTGGCTATCAGCTGAATATGCCTCTAAGGCTTATCCATCAAGCGCCAGCAGCTCATTTATCGATAGCGTAAACGCCACCGGGGGCATGACGCCCCCGGTGTTCTGCCATGACGCGGGCTTAGGCGGCCGCGTTGTCCTGGTCGAACGGCAGCTGCATCGCACCCAGGTCGCGGCGGGTTTCCACCAGCACCAGCGGACCTTCATCCAGCACCACCACGGGCGCACGCTCGCGCGGCACGTGGACGGGCTTGGGCTCGGCCGCAATCGCGGCCTGCGCGGCGGCGATCTTCTGGGCGTCGGAATTCACCCATTGCAGGCCCGAAGCCTGCGCCACCTGCTGCAGCGTGTCCACGGGCAGCGTGAATGCCTGCACGCGCGGCATGCCGCCGGTTGCCGGCGCTACCGCGGTGGCAGCCGGAGCCGGTGCGGGCACAGGTGCCGCTGCAACGGGCGCGGGCGCCGGTGCGGGGACTGGCACGGCGGCCGGGGTGGCGTCACTGCGGCCGTGGCTTCGGGCGCGGCTTGCGGCGCTGCCGCCGGGGCAGATGCCGGAGCGGAGGCGAAATAGCTGCGGCGTGCGGGGCGGAGTCTTCCTCGGCCGCCGCAGCGGGAGCGGGGAGGTCCAGGTCCATCAGCGGCGCGCCAGGCGCTTCGGCATCGGCACCGGTGGCGCTGGCCTCGGCATTGCGCGGGCCGCGCTCGCCACGTTCGCGGCGGTCGCGTCCATAGCGGTCGCGCGAACGGCGCTCGCGGCGCTCCTCGCCGGCGGGGGCCTCGGCGCCGGACGTACCGACTTCAGCGCCGGACAGGTCCAGGTCCGGCAATGCGGCCAGGGGCGCAGTGTCGGCAAAGTCGGCGCCAGCGGCGGGGGCGTTGGCGTCGATGGTGCGCGGGCCGCGTTCGCGGCGCTCGCCGCCGCGTTCGCCACCGCGCTCACGGCGCTCGCCTCGTTCACCCCGTTCGCGGCGTTCACCGCGCTCGCCGGTGCGTGCCGTGCGCTCCTCGGTCACTGCCACGTCGGCATCGGTCGTGACCGGTGAGTTGGCCAGGTCGGCCGCAGACTGCACGGGCGGCTGTGCGTTGCGCTCACCGCGCTCGCGGCCGCCACGGCCTTCGCGCGGCTCGCGGCGGCTCTCGCCTTCCGCGTGCTCGCCACGGCGTTCGCCGTCGCGGCCATTGCGTGGCTCACGCGGTTCGCGGTTCTCGCGGCCCTCGGCGCTGCGCTCGCCGCCACGGCCTTCGCCACGGCGGCCGCGGCCTTCGCCGCCTTCGCGGTTGCCATTGCGCTCACCGCCACGCTCGCCGCTGCGTTCACCAGTGCGTTCGCCACGGCGACCGCCGCGCTCACCGCGACGCCCTTCGCCGCGTGCGCCGGGTTCCGCGGGCGTCTGCGCGGGGCGGCCACAGGTGCGGGCGCGGGTGCGGCGCCAAAGCCGAACAGGCTCTTGATCCATGCGAAGAAGCCCTGCTCGGGCGCAGGTGCGGCGGCCGGGCGCTGGGGCGCAGGCGTGGGGGCCGTTGCCGGGCGCTGCTGGCCCTGGCCCTGCGGGCGCGTGGCGCCGCGGGCGGCGCCTTCGGGGCGCGGCTCGGCCACAGGGGCCGGTGCGTCGGGCAACACGCCCTTGATCACGGGCGTCTGCTTGTTGGTGGGCTCCTGCGAGCGGCGCGTGACCTTGGTCTGGTCTTCCTCCACGTCGGCCAGCTTGTAGCTGGCGTCCAGGTTTTCCAGGCGCGGGTCGTCGTGCTTGAGGCGCTCCAGCTTGTAGTGCGGCGTTTCCAGCGACTTGTTGGGGATCAGCACCACGGAGACGCGCTGCTTGAGTTCGATCTTGGCGATCTCGGTGCGCTTTTCGTTGAGCAGGAAGCTGGCCACCTCCACCGGCACCTGGCAGTGCACGGCGGCGGTGCTGTCCTTCATGGACTCTTCCTGGATCATGCGCAGCATCTGCAGCGAGAAGCCTTCCGTGTCGCGCACGTGGCCGGTGCCGTCGCACAGCGGGCAACGGATATGCGCGCCTTCGGACAGCGAGGGCTTCAGGCGCTGGCGGCTCATCTCCATGAGGCCGAACTTGCTGATGGTGCCGAACTGCACGCGGGCGCGGTCCTGGCGCAGCGCGTCGCGCAGGCGGTTTTCCACTTCGCGGCGGTTCTTGCTCTCCTCCATGTCGATGAAGTCGATCACGATCAGGCCGCCCAGGTCGCGCAGGCGCATCTGGCGTGCCACTTCGTCGGCGGCCTCCAGGTTGGTGCGGGTGGCGGTTTCCTCGATGTCGCCGCCCTTGATGGCGCGTGCCGAGTTCACGTCCACGCTGACCAGCGCCTCGGTGTGGTCGATCACGATGGCGCCGCCCGAGGGCAGGGTCACGGTGCGCGCGTAGGCGGATTCGATCTGGTGCTCGATCTGGAAGCGCGAGAACAGCGGTGCGTCGTCGCGGTAGCGCTTGACCTTGCCGGCATGCTCGGGCATGACGTGCGCCATGAACTGGTGCGCCTGCTCGTAGATGTCGTCAGTGTCGATGAGGATGTCACCGATGTCGCTGTTGAAGTAGTCGCGGATGGCGCGGATCACCAGGCTGGATTCCTGGTAGATGAGGAAGGCGCCCTTGCCGGCCTTGGCGGCGCCATCGATGGCGGTCCACAGCTTGAGCAGGTAGTTCAGGTCCCATTGCAACTCGGGCGCGGAACGGCCGATGCCGGCGGTGCGCGCGATGATGCTCATGCCCTTGGGGTACTCCAGCTGGTCCATCGCCTCCTTGAGCTCGGCGCGGTCCTCGCCCTCGATGCGGCGCGACACGCCCCCGCCGCGTGGGTTGTTGGGCATCAGCACCACATAGCGGCCGGCCAGGCTGATGAAGGTGGTCAGGGCCGCGCCCTTGTTGCCGCGCTCTTCCTTCTCGACCTGGACGATCAGCTCCTGGCCTTCCTTGATCACGTCCTGGATCCTGGCCTGGCTGGGTGATACGCCCTCGGCGAAATACTGTTTGGAGATTTCCTTGAACGGCAGGAAGCCGTGGCGGTCTTCGCCATAGTCAACGAAGCAGGCCTCCAGCGACGGTTCCACGCGCGTGACGACGGCTTTGTAGATGTTGCCCTTGCGCTGCTCGCGCCCTTCGATCTCGATCTCGTAGTCCAGCAGCTTCTGGCCGTCCACGATGGCCAGGCGCCGCTCCTCGGGCTGCGTGGCATTGATGAGCATCCGCTTCATGATGCAATTCCTTTTCGTTGTGTCGTGGCGGCCCGCGCGCAGCGCTCTCTCAGGGCTGCAGCGGCGCGTACCGCCGGTTCCAAACCAAACAGGCTCTACACGAGCCGGAAATGCCTGGACTGACGCATCGAAACGAGGGAATTGCCGGGATGCACCACGACTGCTGGGTTGGCTAACTCAGCAGGCGGGGTGGTGGCGCGTGGATGGGGGCGAGCCGGTCAGCGCGCAGGCGTGCTACTAAAATTGTAGCTGTTGGCGCTTGACCGGCGGGTGTTGGTGGCGATTTGCGTGTACGTGGCAAAGGCTGACGCCCTCGCCACAATGACACCATCCATGCCAGCAACACCCACATGATTTTCGCTTTGATCCGCTGGCCGCAGTGCCCGGGTGGGGTGCGCGGCCAGCTTGGGATTCCGTAGATTCAGTGTTTCGATTTGTCAGCCTGCACGGCCGGCATGCGGACCTTCGCAGGCAACCGGCCTGCAATCTGCGCGCATGACGCCCGTTGGCATCAACCATGCTGCGCGCCGAGCCGGGCTGGGTCCATTAAACTCCAGACAAATCAACCACTTACACATTCGTCGCGCAGGTGAAACACATTATAGGGGGCAAACCGGCCGCAGGCCGCACCCCGCCAGAAGCCCCAGCGGCCCGCATCGTCGAGGTCGACGCCGAATCCGCGGGCCAGCGGCTCGACAATTTCCTCATCCGCCATCTGAAGGGCGTGCCCAAGACCCACGTCTACCGCATCATCCGCAGCGGCGAGGTCCGCCTGAACAAGGGGCGCACCAGCGCCGACGCGCGCGTGGCACCGGGCGACCTGGTGCGTCTGCCCCCCGTGCGCGTGTCCGACAAGGTGCTGGACAAGGCGGAGCGCCCCGCGCCCGCGCGCGAATTCCCCATCCTGCTGGAAGACGAGCACCTGATCGCCATCGACAAGCCCGCCGGCACGGCCGTGCACGGCGGCAGCGGCGTGAGCTTTGGCGTGATCGAACAGTTGCGCCAGGCGCGCCCGCAGGCGCGCTTCCTGGAACTGGTGCACCGGCTGGACCGGGAGACCTCGGGCATTTTGCTGGTGGCCAAGAAGCGCTCGGCGCTCACACATCTGCAGGACCAGTTCCGGGGGCGCGAGACGGGCAAGACCTATCTGGCGCTGGTCAGCGGCCACTGGCCTGCCAACAAGAAGGTCATCGACACGCCGCTGCACAAATACCTGCAGGAGGATGGCGAGCGCCGCGTGCGCGTGACCACGCCCGACGATCCGGACGGCATGCGCTCCGTCACCCTGGTCAAGGTGCGCAGCCAGCTCGCGCCGCGCCCCTTGCAGGGCCTGCCGGCGATGAGCCTGCTGGAGGTGACCATCAAGACCGGGCGCACGCACCAGATCCGCGTGCACCTGTCCTCCCAGGGCCACCCGATCGCGGGCGACGACAAGTACGGCGACTTCGACCTGAACCGGCGCCTGCAGAAGCAAGGCTTGAAGCGCATGTTCCTTCACGCATGGCGGCTACAGTTTGACCACCCGGCCAGCGGCGAGCGCCTGGAATTGCGCGCCGAATTGCCGCCCGAACTGACCGCTTTCCTTTCCGACGACCCCGCACATGCCTGATTTCCGCCCGCGCCGATTCGATCTCATTGCCTTCGACTGGGATGGCACGCTATTTGACTCCACCGCCATCATCGTGCGCAGCATTCAGGATGCGGTGCGCGATGTGGGCGGCACCGTGCCTACGGATGAAGCCGCCGCCTGGGTGATCGGCATGGCGCTTCCGCAGGCCCTGGCCCATGCGGCCCCCGACGTGCCGCGCGAGCGCTATACGGAGTTGGGCAACCGCTACCGCTACCACTACCTGCAGCACCAGGACGACCTGAGCCTGTTCGACGGCGTGCTGCCCATGCTGGAGGGCCTGCGCACGCGCGGCCACCTGCTGGCCGTAGCCACGGGCAAGAGCCGACGCGGCCTGGACCAGGTGCTGCACCAGGTGCAGCTGCGTGGCATGTTCGACGGTTCGCGCACCGCGGACGAAACCGCCGGCAAACCGCACCCGCTGATGCTGCAGGAGCTGATGGCCGAGTTCGGCGTGGAGCCCGAGCGCCTGCTGATGATCGGCGACACCACGCACGACCTCGCAATGGCCCGCGCCGCGGGCTGTGCCAGCGTGGGCGTGGGCTATGGCGCGCACGACACGGCGGGCTTTGCCGAACTGGGGCCGCTGTGCGTGGCTTCGTCCGTGGCCGATCTGCACCGTTGGCTGCAGGAGCACGCGTAATGGCGACTCCGGTGGAGCAACGCATCGACCTCTGCCCCAGCGAGGCACTGGTGGATGGCGGCCGCGCCGTGGCGTTCGACGTGCGCTACTGCGGCCAGATCTGCCGCGCTTTCGCCATCCGCTATCAGGGCCGCGTGCACGCCTACCTGAACCGCTGTACCCATGTACCGATGGAGATGGACTACCAGGAAGGTCAGTTTTTCGACGACACCGGCCGCTGGCTGCTGTGTGCCACGCATGGCGCGGCCTTCCAGCCCGACACGGGAGCCTGCGCTGGCGGTCCGTGCCGCGGCGGGCTGGTGAAGATCGCCTTGTCCGAGGAAGGGGGCCGGGTGCGCTGGCATACTGCCCTCCATCTGCACACCGTAGAGTTTTGACTCCATGACCGATCCCAACCGCACCGAACCCACGGGATTCGAGGGAAATCCGCCCGCAGCGCCCGACCTGTGGGCGCAACAAGCCACAAAAAATGAAGCGAGCAAGGCCGCAGCCGCCCCCGGCTGGGAGCGCGAGATGCTGGAGAAGCTGGTGCTCGGCACCCTGGCCGAGCAGCGCGCGGCGCGCCGCTGGCGCAACTTCTGGCGCCTGGCGTGGGTCCTGTTGGCGGGCGCGGTGATCTGGGCCGCGCTTTCGCGCGAAATGACCGCCACCAGCAAGAGCACGCCGCATACGGCCGTGGTGGACGTGAAGGGCGAGATCGCCGCGGGCGCCGAGGCCAGCGCCGAATTTGTCGTAGCCGCCATGCGCAGCGCATTCGAGGATTCGGGTTCGCAGGCCGTGGTGCTGCTCATCAACTCGCCGGGGGGCAGTCCGGTGCAGGCGGGCATCATCAACGACGAGATCGTGCGGCTGAAGGCCAAGTACAACAAGCCCGTCTATGCCGTGGTCGAGGAAACCTGTGCCTCGGCGGCCTACTACATCGCCGCGGCGGCGGACGGCATCTTCGTGGACAAGGCCAGCATCGTGGGCAGCATCGGCGTGCTGATGGACGGCTTCGGCTTCACCGGCGCCATGGAAAAGCTGGGGGTGGAACGCCGCCTGCTCACCGCCGGTGAGAACAAGGGGTTTCTCGATCCGTTCAGCCCCCAGACCGAAACCCAGCGCGCATATGCCCAGGCCATGCTCGACCAGATCCACCAGCAGTTCATCGGTGTGGTGAAGCAGGGGCGGGGCGAGCGGCTCAAGGTCACGCCCGAAACCTTCAGCGGCCTGTTCTGGACGGGCCAGCAGGCGGTGGAGATGGGACTGGCCGACCAACTGGGCAACCTGGACTACGTGGCGCGCGAGGTGGTCAAGGCCGAAGACGTGATCGACTACACCCGCCGCGACAACGTGGCCGAGCGCCTGGCCAAGAAGTTTGGCGCCGCGGTAGGCATGGGTGCCGTGAAGGGCCTGGCTGCGCTGCAGTTGCCGCAGCTGCGCTGATATTGGGTTAAATCAGGCTCCAGCGCTTATCCATCAAGCGCTGCAAGCTATCATTTTTGAATCAACCGGGGCCGTGCGTACGGCCTACGCACCGATGGCGAAGACCGTGGGTACCCGGTTGTCCGGCGTGCCGGCGGTGTGTTGGCGCCATTCGCGCACCGTGTGGCTGGCAACTTGCGCATCGGCCAGCGTCAGGCCGCTTGCGCGCGCCAGCCGGGTCTGCGGCTGCAGCCCCTGCAGCAGCGCCTGCCACAGTGCGGCGTTGCGGTAAGGCGTCTCGATGAAAAGCTGTGTCTGGCCTTGCTTGTGGGCCAGAGTTTCCAGCTCGCGCAGGCGTTTGGTGCGCTCGCCTGCGTCCTGCGGCAGATAGCCCACGAAGGCGAAGTTCTGGCCGTTGAGTCCGCTGGCTGCCAGTGCCAGCAATAGCGACACCGGTCCCACCAGCGGTACCACGCGCAGCCCCAGGTCATGCGCGGCGCGCACCACGGAGCTGCCGGGGTCGGCGACTGCGGGCATGCCCGCCTCGCTGACCAGGCCCATGTCGTGCCCTGCCAATGCCGGCGCCAGCAGCGGACGTGCGTCGAACGATGCATGGCCCCGGGCGCCGTGGTCGCCCTTCTTGTGCACTTCGCGCGGCAGTTCGGTGATCTGCTGCGCCTGCAGCGGCGCCCCCAGCGGGTGCAGCGCGTCCACGCGCTTGAGGTAGGCGCGGCAGCTCTTGGCGTTCTCGCAAATCCAATGGGTGAGGTGTGCGGCCTGGCGCAGCGTGCCCTCCGGTAGGGCTTCGGTCAGGGGCGCCTGGCTCTCGCAGCCGAAGTCCAGCGGCGCGGGCACCAGATACAGGGTGCCCCGAGCCGGGGTCGAGCCACCCGTTGCAGTGCTTTCGCTCATGGCAGCACCAGCCCCGCGGCGCGCAGCATGCGGCAGGTGCGTATCAAGGGCAGCCCGATCAGGGCGGTGGGGTCGTCGCTGTCGATCGCGTCGAGTAACGCGATGCCCAGGCCCTCGCTCTTGGCGCTTCCGGCGCAATCGTACGGCTGCTCGGCACGCAGATAGCGCTCGATCTCGTCGTCCGAAAGGTCACGAAAGCGCACCCGCACCGGCGCCAGGTCCACCTGCTCGAAGCCGCAGTCCTGGCAGACCACCGCCACGGCGGTGTGGAACACCACGGTCTTGCCGCGCATGCGGCGCAACTGGGCGGTGGCGCGTTCGTGGTCGCCGGGCTTGCCCAGCGGCTCGCCGTCCAGGTCTGCCACCTGGTCGGAGCCGATCACGATGGCCTGCGGATGCAGGCCGGCCACGGCGCGCGCCTTGGCCAGCGCCAGGCGCAGTGCCAGCGCGCGCGGGGCTTCGTCCGGTCGCGGTGTCTCGTCCACCGCGGGGGCGGCCACGTCGAAGGGCAGGCCCAGTCGGGCCAGGAGTTCGCGCCGGTAGCGCGAGGTCGATCCCAATACCAGGGAGCGGGACAGGGGGGAGAAATCCGGCATGCCTGGATTCTCTTACACTGCCCAGCATGACCAAGGAACACTCCCCTGACCGGCTGGACGTCAAGGCTTTTGCACAGGCCGGCGCTCACCTGTCCGGTCATGACACGCTGCTCAAATACAAGCGTCTGGCCGAGGAGGCGCAGGGGCTGCACCCGGATCTGCGCGTGGATTGGGCGGCGGACGGCGAAGTGCGCACCACGCACGGCGTAGGCGGCCAGGTCTGGCTGCGCCTGAAAGCCAGCGCCACCTTGCCGATGACCTGCCAGCGCTGTCTGCATTCCGTGGACGTGCCCCTAGAGGTAGAGCGCGAATTCCGCTTCGTGGCCGATGAAGCCACCGCCGAGGCACTGGATGGCGACAGCGATGAGGATCTGCTGGCATTGAGCCGCGAGTTCGATTTGCGCGAGCTGATCGAAGACGAACTGCTCATGGCCCTGCCGGTGGTGCCGCGCCATGAGGAATGCCCGACAGATGTCACGCTGGCCTCCAGCGACGAGGACTTCGAGCAGGCCAGTGCCGACAAGCCCAATCCGTTTGCAGCCCTGGCAGGGCTTCGCAAGGACAATCCGGACGCCTGAGAAACGGCCCGTTCGGCGGTTTCGATCAAAAACCATTTGAGATATAATCGAGGGCTTCGCGCGAATCCCCTCGTGTCTTCAATGGGCTGATCGCGTTTTTCACCAACCCTTTCAAGACCCTAGGAGCCGATCATGGCTGTTCAGCAAAACAAGAAGTCTCCCTCCAAGCGCGGCATGCACCGTTCGCATAATGCCCTGACGGTGCCTGGCATCGCCGTGGAGCCCACGACCGGCGAAACCCATATGCGCCACCACATCAGCCCCAACGGCTTCTACCGCGGCCGTCAGGTACTGAAGAACAAATCCGAAGCCTGATCCAGGCTGCGCACCCTCCGGGCCCGCTGCTACGAAAAAAGTAGCGCGGGCCTTTGTCGTTTTGGCATGCGCCAAAATGGCCCTTTTATTTAACGGCCGCCTGACGGCTTGACGATTTGCCGATGATCACACTGGCTGTTGACTGCATGGGGGGCGATCATGGCCCCGGCGTCACGCTTCCCGCGTGCCGACAGTTCCTGGAGCATCACCCTGACGCACGCCTGATCCTGGTGGGTGGGCAGGACAGTCTGCAGGGTCTGGTACACGAGCGCGTGACGCATGTCGTGGCGTCGGAGGTGGTCACGATGGACGATGCGGTGGAGGTCGCGCTGCGTCGCAAGAAGGACTCCTCCATGCGCGTGGCCATCCAGCAAGTCAAGGATGGCGTGGCGCATGCGGCCATCTCCGCCGGTAACACTGGCGCGCTGATGGCCATCGCGCGCTATCTGCTCAAGACGCTGGACGGCATCGACCGCCCGGCCATCGCCACCCAGATGCCCAATGCGCAAGGCGGTGCCACTACCGTGCTGGACCTGGGCGCGAATGTCGATTGCACGGCCGAGCATTTGCTGCAATTCGCTGTCATGGGATCTGCGTTGGTGTCGGTGCTGCAGGACCGCGATGAACCGCTCGTAGGATTGCTGAACATTGGCGAAGAGGTCATCAAGGGCAACGATGTCATCAAGAAAGCCGGCGGACTGCTGCGTTCTGCGGCCAAATCCCGCGACCTGAACTTTCACGGTAATGTGGAAGGCAACGACATCTTCAAGGGCACTGTGGACATCGTGGTGTGTGACGGTTTCGTTGGCAATGTGGCACTCAAGGCCAGTGAGGGCGTGGCATCGATGATTGCGGGAGCGCTCAAACAGGAGTTTTCGCGCAACATTTTCACGAAAATTGCTGCCATCGTCGCTTATCCGGTGCTATCTGCCATCATGAGGCGCATGGATCACCGGCGTTATAACGGAGCCGCCCTGCTCGGACTGCGGGGGCTCGTGTTCAAGAGCCATGGTTCGGCCGACGCGCTGGCTTTCGAGCAGGCTTTGATCCGGGCGTATGATGCGGCCCGCAACAACCTGCTCGACCGCGTCCGCGCGCGGGTTGCGCATGCGGCGCCTTTGCTGGCAGCCGCAGACGCCCAGCCCGCTTCCTGACCGGCCGTGCCTCCCCCAATGACACGCTATTCACGCATTACCGGCACCGGCAGCTATTTGCCGCCGCACCGGGTAACCAATGATGACCTGGTGGCCCAGCTGGCGCAGCAGGGCATCGAGACCTCCGATGAATGGATCGTGGAGCGCACGGGCATCCGCGCACGCCATTTCGCCGACCGGGACGTCACCAGCAGCGACCTGGCGTTGGAAGCATCGCGCCGCGCGCTGGAGGCCGCCGGTTGCCAGGCGCAAGATCTTGACCTGATCATCGTCGCCACGTCCACACCGGACATGGTGTTTCCCTCCACCGCCTGCATTCTGCAAAACAAGCTGGGTGCCAATGGCTGCCCCGCCTTCGACGTGCAGGCCGTGTGCAGCGGCTTCGTCTATGCACTCACGGTGGCCGACGCCATGATCCGCTCCGGTGGAGCGCGCCGTGCGCTGGTCGTGGGGTCCGAGGTCTTCAGCCGCATTCTGGATTTCAACGACCGCACCACCTGTGTGCTATTCGGCGACGGCGCCGGCGCAGTGGTGCTGGAGGCCTCGGAAGCGCCCGGCATCCTTGCGAGCGACCTGCATGCCGATGGCAGCCATGTCGGCATCCTCTGCGTGCCGGGCAACGTCTACGGCGGCCAGATTCTGGGCGACCCTTTGCTCAAGATGGATGGCCAGGCCGTCTTCAAGCTGGCCGTCGGCGTGCTGGAGAAAGCGGCGCGGGCCACGCTGGACAAGGCGGGCATGACCGACGCCGATATCGACTGGCTGATTCCCCACCAGGCCAACATTCGCATCATGCAGAGCACGGCGCGTAAGCTGAAGCTGTCCATGGACAAGGTGGTGGTCACGGTGGATCAGCACGGCAATACGTCGGCCGCCTCCATTCCCTTGGCACTGGACCATGGCGTGCGCAATGGCCAAGTCCAGCCGGGCCAGACGGTGCTGCTGGAAGGGGTGGGCGGCGGCTTCACCTGGGGTGCGGTGCTCCTGAAAATGTAGCTATTGGCGCTTGCTGTGCAAGCGCTGGAGCCGCTTTTTGTCTTGAACTGTTTGACCATGTCGAAAACTTTTGCATTTGTGTTCCCCGGCCAAGGCTCGCAGTCGGTGGGCATGCTGGACGCTTGGGGTGACCATCCCGTGGTGGCCGAGACGCTGCGCGAGGCTTCAGAGGCGCTCGGCGAAGACGTCGGTGCGTTGATTCATGCGGGGCCCAAGGAGGTGCTGGCCCTTACCACCAACACCCAGCCGGTGATGCTGGTGGCCGGGATTGCGGCTTGGCGCGTATGGTGCGCTGAGGGGGGGGCACTGCCGGCTGCCGTGGCCGGGCACTCCCTGGGCGAATACTCCGCGTTGGTGGCCTCGGGTGTTTTGAGTCTGGCCCAGGCAGCCCCGCTGGTGCGCCTGCGTGCCGCTGCCATGCAGGAGGCCGTGCCCGTGGGGGTTGGCGCCATGGCGGCCATCCTCGGACTGGAGTCAGCCAAGGTGATCGCCGGTTGCGCCGAGGCTACGGCCAGCTTTGGTGCTGGATCCACCGATGTGGTGGAAGCCGTGAATTTCAACGATCCCGCTCAGACCGTGATTGCGGGTACCAAGGCGGGCGTGGAGAAAGCCTGCGAAGTGCTCAAGGCAGCGGGCGCAAAGCGTGCACTGCCACTGCCGGTGTCGGCGCCCTTCCACTCCAGCCTGATGAAGCCCGCCGCAGAAAAACTGCGTGCCGCGCTCGCTGCACTGGAACTGGGCGCTCCGCGCATTCCCGTGGTCAACAATGTGGACGTCGCGGTGCAGCAAGACGCAGATGCCATCCGCGATGCACTCTATCGGCAGGCCTTTGGCCCGGTGCGCTGGGTGGAGTGTGTGCAGGCGCTGAAGGCGCGTGGCGTGACGCATGTGATCGAATGCGGGCCCGGCAAGGTGCTGGCCGGGATGACCAAGCGCATCGACCCCGAACTGGTTGGCGCCTCACTGTTTGACCCGGCCACCCTGGCCGAAACCAAGGAACTGCTGGCATGAGTGAATCCGCCTCTCCCCAGATTGCGCTGGTTACCGGCGCCACCCGCGGCATCGGAGCCGCCATTGCCGCCGAGCTCGCCCAGCGGGGCTTGCGCGTGATTGGTACGGCCACCACGGATGAAGGCGCGCAGCGCATCGGCCAGGCCCTGGCGGCCTACGGCGGCAAGGGCGTCAAACTGAACGTGACCGACGGCGCAGCCGTGGACGCGCTGGTGGATGCCATCGTCAAGGAGCATGGGGGCCTGCATGTGCTGGTGAACAACGCGGGCATCACGCGTGACACGCTGGCCATGCGCATGAAGGACGACGACTGGGATGCCGTGCTTGACACCAATCTCAAGGCCGTTTTCCGCGTCAGCCGTGCGGCTATTCGGCCCATGATGAAACAGCGCTTTGGGCGCATCATCAGTATCACCAGCGTGGTGGGCGCATCGGGCAACCCCGGACAGGCCAACTACGCGGCCGCGAAGGCTGGTGTGGCAGGCATGAGCCGCGCGTTGGCGCGTGAACTGGGCAGCCGCGGTATCACGGTGAACTGCGTGGCTCCGGGTTTCATTGCCACCGACATGACTGCCGATCTGCCGGAAGAGCAGAAAAAAGCGCTGAAATCCCAGATCGCCATGGGCGAATTGGGGCAGCCCAGTGACATCGCCCATGCCGTGGCTTACCTTGCATCGGCTGGTGCAGGTTATGTGACGGGACAAGAGTTGCATGTCAATGGCGGCATGTACATGTAATTAAAGTCAGTTGACGCCGTTTTGTCCGTACGGCGGGCTGCTACGGGGCTTTACCCGGAGCGGCTAGAATCGCGGATTCATTCACAACCCCCTGAGGGAAACCATGAGCGATATCGAAGCACGTGTCAAAAAAATCATTGCCGAACAACTCGGCGTGGAAGAATCCCAAGTCACCAACGAAAAAGCCTTCGTGGCAGATCTGGGTGCCGACTCGCTGGACACGGTGGAACTGGTGATGGCGCTGGAAGACGAGTTCGGCATCGAGATCCCTGACGAAGACGCAGAGAAGATCACGACGGTGCAAAACGCCATCGACTACGCCAATACCCACCAGAAGGCCTAAGGCGCTGCCGCCCCGCACTCCCTGGGGCGCGGCATCCCATCAGCAAAGGTTTAGCGCATGAGCCGTCGTCGCGTTGTCGTGACCGGCCTGGGTTGCATCACCCCCGTTGGCAATACGGTGGCCGATGCCTGGGCCAACATCCTCGCCGGGAAATCCGGCATAGACCTCATCACCAAGTTCGATACGACGAACTTTGCCTGCAAGATAGCTGGCGAGGTCAAGGGTTTTGACCTGGACTCCTTCATCAGTGCCAAAGATGCGCGCACGATGGATACGTTCATCCATTACGGTATCGCGGCGGCCGAAGAGGCAGTGCGCGACGCTGGTCTGCCCACGGGCGAGGCGCTGGACGATGAATTGGCCACCCGCATCGGCTGCATCATTGGTTCCGGCATCGGCGGACTGCCGCTGATCGAGAACACGCATGCGGAGTTGACCAACCGGGGGCCGCGCCGCATCACGCCGTTTTTCGTCCCTGCATCCATCATCAACATGGTGGCTGGCCAGGTGTCGATGCGCTTTGGCTTCAAGGGACCGAACCTGTCGGTGGTCACAGCCTGCACCACGGGCCTGCACTGCATCGGCGAAGCGGCCCGCAAGATCGAATACGGGGACGCCGACGTGATCGTCGCTGGCGGTACGGAGTCCACCGTCTCGCCCCTGGGTGTGGGCGGCTTCGCAGCCATGCGTGCCCTGTCCACGCGCAACGATGATCCGCAGACGGCGTCACGCCCCTGGGATAAGGACCGCGATGGCTTCGTTCTCGGCGAGGGCGCGGGGGTTCTGGTGCTGGAAGAGTACGAACACGCCAAGGCGCGTGGCGCGCGCATCTACGCCGAGGTGTTGGGCTATGGCATGAGCGCCGACGCCGGGCACATGACGGCACCCAATATGGATGGCCCGCGGCGTGCCATGGTTGCCGCACTGCGCAATGCCGGCGTGAATGCCGACGAGGTGGATTACCTCAATGCGCACGGCACGTCCACGCCGCTGGGGGATCTCAACGAAACCAATGCCATCAAGGCGGCACTGGGTGACCATGCCAAGAAGATGGTGGTGAGTTCGACCAAATCGATGACCGGGCATTTGCTTGGTGGAGCGGGAGGCATTGAGAGTGTGTTCACCGCACTCGCTTTGCACCAGCAGAAGGTGCCTCCTACCACGAATATCTTCGAGCAGGATCCGGAGTGCGATCTGGACTACTGTGCCAACACGGCGCGGGACATGAAGATCGACATCGCAGTCAAGAACAATTTTGGCTTTGGTGGCACCAACGGAACGCTGGTGTTTCGGCGCGTCTGATTGATCGGGCCTGGCGCGGCGGTCGGCGCGTCCGCGAGTCTCTGGATCATCGGGCGGGCTCGTCCTCCCCAGTGTTTGGCTAACGTCCACCATGCGTGAGTCCTTGCACGCTCCCGCCGTTCGCTACCCCTATGGCCGCTCGCTCGTGGTGGCCCGCACCCTTGTCGTGTTGGCGCTGGCCGGCATGGCCTGTCTGTCGGTCTGGTTGCTATCCCATGGACGTCAGCCCGACCTGGCCATGCGCGCCTGGGTTGGTGCTGTGGCCTGGGTGTTGGGTGCGGCGGCGGCCTGGCGCTTCTGGCACCGCCTGCCGGAAGGCTTTTTGGTGTGGGATGGCAGCCTGTGGTGGTTGGAGACTGGGCGAACGGGCATGCGTATGCCCGTGGATCCGTCTCTCAGGGTGCATCTTGACTTTCAGACCATCCTGATGCTTTCCGTGCAAGGGGCATCCCACACACGGCAATGGCTGTGGATGGAATGCAGGAGCGACCCTCTCCAATGGCCGGCTCTGCGGCGTGCGGTATATTCGCGCGCCCGTGGCGGCCCCCTCGCTGGCGCGCCCGCGAAGCAGACAACCGACGGAATGCCACCCCCGCAGGGTGGCGGAGCATCCCACAAGACATGACGACCCCACCGCCCGCGCCCCAAGAGCCCGCCGACAGTGATCTGCGATTGGTCGAGCGCACCGTCGCGGGGGACCAGCGCGCTTATGAACTTCTGGTCATCAAATACCAGCGGCGCATTGAGCGCCTGGTGGGGCGTATGGTGCGCGATACCGATCTGGTGGCCGACATCACGCAGGAAACCTTTCTGCGTGCCTACCGAGCCTTGCACCAGTTCCGTGGAGAGGCACAGTTCTATACCTGGCTCTACCGCATCGCCGTGAACACCGCCAAGAAGGCGCTGGTAGACATGAAACGCAATCCGGTTGTCACGGAGAGCGCTCTTCGCGGCAGCAACGACTCCGAAGATGAAACTTCCTTCCTGGATCGTGAACTAATCAGCGACGAAACCCCCGAAACCGTGTTGGCGGCCCAGGAAATCGCTGCCGCTGTCAATGCGGCCATGGAGGCACTGCCCGAGGATTTGCGGCAGGCCGTGACTCTGCGGGAGATCGAGGGGTTGAGTTACGAGGAAATTGCCGTAGCCATGGAATGCCCCATCGGTACGGTGCGCTCGCGGATCTTCCGTGCGCGCGAGGCAATTTCCGCGCGGGTCAAGCCTTTGCTGGAGAAGCGCTCCGGCAAGCGGTGGTAGGCGTGTGAATGGCAATGGCGCGGTTTGGCGAGTAAACACCATGAACGACGACATGATGATGCGAGAACAGCTGTCGGCTTTGGCCGATGGGGAGTTGCAGGGCGAAGAATTTGCGCACGCGCTCACCTATGCCGCGAACGCCGAGGGGCGGGCGACGTGGCAGCTCTACCATTTGATAGGTGACACCCTGCGCAGTTCTGAAGCAGCGGGTATGGGAGACCTTGAACTCGTAGACCGCCTGCGCACGCAACTGGCGCGCGAACCGGCGCCTCGCTTGGCGGCCGTGGAAGTAGGTCACGTGGCCTCTATGAAGGCGGGGCGGACGAAAGACAACGCAGCCAACGCCGCAGTGTTCCGCTGGAAGGTGGCGGCAGGGGTCGCGTCGTTTGCCGCAGTCGCGGCTGTTGGATGGAGTGTTTATCTGGGCGCCGAAGGTGACGGCCGCGCGGCAGGCGCGCAGTTGGCGGCGGTCCAGCCAGCCATGACGGCCCCGGCGCCCGCTCTGCTGGCCACAGCCGCCGGCCCTGATGGGCAACAGGTCATGTTGCGTGATCCGCGTCTGGATGAGTTGCTCGCGGCGCACAAGCAGTTTGGCAGCACGACTGCACTGCAGATGCCGGCAGGCTTCCTGCGGAACGCCACGTTTGAAGCGCCTGCGCGCTAAAGGGTCGGGCTCATCGTTGGAATGTCTAGGCTAGGGAGTCCAGGCGCGTGATTCGGTGGCGAGTAATGCAGTGCTGCCGCAGGTTGCGGTCATGGTGGTTGGTGTGTGGCGGTTTGATGCTCTGTGGCGTGGCTGCGGCGAACTGCATGTCAGGCCCCGCACCAACGACCCCTGGCGAACCACGCGACGTGGCGGAGTGGGTTGCGCGCATGCACCATGCTTCGCTGTTTCGCAGCTACCGTGGCACGTTCGTGGTTCTTTCTTCCAATGGGGCCATGGTCAGTTCCCGGATCTGGCATGCCTGCGAGGGTGCGCGGCAAATTGAGCGGGTCGAGGCGCTGAGCGGAACACCACGGGTGGTCTTCCGGCGCGAAGAGGAGGTCCGCACCTTCCTTCCGCATGCCCGTGTGGTACGCAGCGAATTGCGCGACGTGCCCGGTGCTTTTCCGCGTGTTGCCGATGCCAAGGGTGTCCATCCTTCGCAGCATTACGCACTGCGAGCCCTCGGGCAGGAGCGCGTGGCCGGGAGGGATGCCGATCGGCTTTTATTCCAGCCCCGTGATGCCTGGCGATTCGGCTACCAGATCTGGGTGGATCGTGTGTCTGGACTGGTTGTCAAGATGCAGACCTTGGACGGCGAAGGTCGGCTCCTGGAGCAGGCGGCATTTTCGGAACTGAATCTGGATGTCCCGGCGGATCTGTCGCGCATCGAACAGATGATGGAGGACTTGCAGGGGTATCGTCTCGTGAAGGTCCCTCTTCAGCGGACGACGGCCGAAGCGCAAGGCTGGACCATGGGCAAGGCTGTGGCCGGATTCGTCTCCCAGGGCTGCTATCGCAAAGACGTGATGGCCATGGCGTCCGGCCCGCTATTGCAGTGCATTTACTCAGACGGCTTGGCCACGCTTTCCGTCTTCGTGGAGCCGTTCGATGCCGCACGCCATGCTGCATCTGTGCGCAGTGCCAGTATGGGCGCCACACAAGTGGTGGGCCGGCAGGTGCACAAAACTGCCTGGGTGACCGCTGTGGGGGAAGTTCCTGCCCGCACGCTCCAGCGGTTCATCGAGTCCGTCCAACGCAAGGACGAGTGATGCGTGCCGTTCCCGGTGTACGGGAACCAATGCGCGCGGCTTTCTCACAAACCGCTATTCCCGCTGTTGCGGGTTGTCTGGAAAAGAAAGGCTGATGATGACGAAACTCCGTGCAAAGCGCGCATGGTGGCCCTGCGCTATGGCCATCGCCTTGGCAATGGGCGGCGCAGGCTTGGTGGCGGCGCCCGCTTCGGTGCAGGCCCAGCCTGCTGCCGTGGTGCGTGGCCTGCCTGACTTCACCGAACTGGTCGAGCAGGTGGGACCGTCCGTGGTGAACATTCGCACAACCGAGAAGGTGACGGCGAGGCCCTCCATCGGGGGCATGGATGAAGACATGCTGGAGTTCTTCCGGCGTTTTGGTGTCCCGGTGCCCAACATTCCACGCCAGCAGGGGCCGCAGCGTCCGCAGCCCGAAGAGCAGCCGCGTGGCGTGGGATCGGGGTTCATTCTGAGTCCTGACGGCTATGTCATGACCAACGCCCACGTGGTGGAGGGGGCGGACGAAGTGATTGTGACGCTGACGGACAAGCGGGAGTTCAAGGCCAAGATCATTGGCTCGGACAAGCGCACCGACGTTGCCGTCGTCAAGATCGACGCCACGGGACTGCCCGCGGTAAAGGTGGGTGACGTGGGCCGTCTTAAGGCGGGTGAATGGGTCATGGCAATCGGCTCTCCCTTTGGCCTGGAAAACACCGTGACCGCCGGCATCGTGAGTGCCAAGCAGCGCGATACGGGCGACTATCTGCCCTTTATCCAGACGGACGTGGCCATCAACCCCGGTAACTCCGGCGGCCCTCTGATCAACATGCGGGGCGAGGTGGTGGGCATCAACAGCCAGATCTACTCCCGCTCCGGCGGATTCATGGGTATCTCGTTCGCCATTCCCATTGACGAGGCCATGCGCGTGAGCGAGCAACTGCGCGTGAGCGGTCGCGTGAGCCGTGGCCGCATTGGTGTTCAGATTGGCTCGGTTCCCAAGGATGTGGCGGAGTCCATCGGGCTTGGCAAAACCGACGGCGCGCTGGTGCGCGGCGTGGAGACTGGATCCCCCGCGGAGAAGGCTGGCATCGAGGCGGGCGACGTGATCACGCGCTATGACGGCAAGGCCGTCGAGAAGGTGTCTGACCTTCCCCGCCTGGTGGGCAACACCAAGCCAGGAACCAAGACCCATATCACGGTGTTCCGCCGTGGCGCATTGCGCGACCTGTCGATCACCATTGCCGAGGTGGAGCCCGATGAAAAGGTGGCAGCCAAGGCAGCCGAAGCAGAAGGCAAGGGCAAGTCCTCGACAGCGGCTCAGCAGATCGGCTTGGTCGTTGCCGACCTGACCGCTGCGCAGGCGAAAGAGCTGAAGGTGAAGGGGGGGGTGCGCGTGGTCTCTGCCAACGACGCGGCGGCGCGTGCCGGTCTGCGGGCAGACGATGTGATCATCGCGCTGGCTAACACCGAAGTCCGTAACCTCAAGGATTTCGAAGCGGTACTAGCGAAGGCTGACATGGGGAAACCCATCAACGTGCTTTTCCGTCGCGGCGAATGGGCGCAATATGCACTGATCCGCCCCAGCCGTTAGGCAGCGTCGCCAGGGCTCGCTGGAGCCCTGCGATTCCGTAGCGGGGAACGCTCTTTCGCAGGGTTGGTATCAACGGGGCGCTATGTACTTATTGATAGAATAAGTGTGTTTCAAAGGCGCCAATCAATATAACTCCACCTTGAACGTCGCCATGCGGAAAACGCGCTAAGTCATGCACAGGTTTTCCATGGCTTGTTCACTTGTTATTCAGCAATTTGAGATGTGTTGGTTGAATAAGATGTGGATAAGTGCCTCGTTGCAGCCCGGCAACGACCCCGGGCGCTTGTAGGACGCACCCCTTGTCGGGGCCTTTTTGCCTACAATGAAGCTCCAACTATCGCAGTTGCCAAAGATTGTTGGTTCAGGGCGCGTCGCTTGTTTGACGCGCCCTTTTTTCTTGTCATGAGCCTTGCGGTTCAAATACTTGTCGTATCCCGTTGATGAACCACATCAGAAATTTTTCGATCATTGCGCACATTGACCACGGCAAGTCCACGCTTGCTGACCGCATCATCCAACGCTGCGGGGGACTGGCCGACCGGGAGATGGAAGCACAGGTGCTCGACTCGATGGACATCGAGAAGGAGCGCGGGATCACCATCAAGGCGCAGACCGCGGCACTGCAATACAAGGCGCGTGATGGCAAGGTCTACAACCTGAACCTGATCGATACGCCGGGCCACGTGGACTTCTCATATGAGGTGTCGCGCTCGCTTTCGGCGTGTGAGGGTGCATTGCTGGTGGTCGATGCATCGCAGGGCGTCGAGGCGCAGACCGTGGCCAACTGCTACACCGCGCTGGATCTGGGTGTGGAAGTGCTGCCTGTGCTCAACAAGATGGATCTGCCCCAGGCCGATCCAGACACCGCCAAGGCCGAGATCGAGGATGTGATTGGCATCGACGCAAGCGAAGCCATTGCCATTTCGGCCAAGACAGGCATGGGCATCGACGACGTGCTCGAGCAGATCGTCGCCAAGGTGCCGGCACCGCGCGGCAAGCCCGACGCGCCGCTGCGCGCGATGATCATCGACAGTTGGTTTGACTCCTACGTGGGCGTCGTCATGCTGGTGCGCGTGGTCGATGGCCGGCTGCAGAAGGGCGAACGCTTCAAGATGATGGCCAGCGGCGCTGCCTACGAGGCGAACAACCTCGGTGTGTTCACGCCCGCGCAGCAGTCGCGCGATGCGTTGGAGGCGGGCGAGGTGGGCTACATCATCGCCGGCATCAAGGAACTGAAGGCAGCGAAGGTGGGCGACACCATCACGCTGGAAAAGAAGCTGCCCAACAACCTGGGCCCCGCCACGGAGGCGCTGCCGGGCTTCAAGGAAATCCAGCCCCAGGTGTTTGCCGGCCTGTACCCGACGGAAGCCAACCAATACGACGCGCTGCGCGACGCCCTGGAAAAGCTGCAGCTCAACGATGCGTCGCTGCACTTCGAGCCCGAGGTGTCGCAGGCGCTGGGCTTCGGCTTCCGGTGCGGCTTCCTGGGGCTGCTGCACATGGAGATCGTGCAGGAGCGCCTGGAGCGCGAATTCGACCAGGACCTGATCACCACCGCGCCCAGCGTGGTGTACGAGGTGGTCAAGGGCGACGGCGAGGTCATCATGGTCGAGAACCCGTCCAAGATGCCCGACCAGGGCAAGATTCAGGAGATCCGCGAGCCCATCGTGACCGTGCACCTGTATATGCCGCAGGACTACGTGGGCCCGGTCATGACGCTGGCCAACCAGAAGCGCGGCGTGCAGATGAACATGCAGTACCACGGCCGCCAGGTCATGCTGACCTACGAACTGCCGCTGGGCGAGATCGTGCTGGACTTCTTCGACAAGCTCAAGAGCGTCTCGCGCGGCTATGCCTCGATGGACTATGAGTTCAAGGAGTACCGCCCTTCCGACGTGGTCAAGGTGGACATCCTGCTCAACGGCGAAAAGGTGGACGCGCTGTCCATCATCGTCCACCGCAGCCAGTCGCAATACCGCGGCCGCGCGGTGGCGGCGAAGATGCGCGAGATCATCTCGCGCCAGATGTTCGACGTGGCCATCCAGGCGGCCATCGGCGCCAACATCATCGCGCGCGAGACCATCAAGGCATTGCGCAAGAACGTGCTGGCCAAGTGCTACGGCGGCGACATCACCCGCAAGCGCAAGCTGCTGGAAAAGCAGAAGGCAGGCAAGAAACGCATGAAGCAGATTGGGTCGGTGGAGGTGCCGCAAGAGGCCTTCCTGGCGATCCTGCAGGTTGAGGATTGATCGCTGTGCAAGTCATGCAATACATCACGGCCGCGGTGCTCGCGGCATTCGTGGGCTATGTGGGCGCGTGGTATTTCGGCGCGCTTGAGGGCAACTTCGCGCTGCTGCTGTTCCTGGCCACGGTGGTGACTGGGGCGTACTGGCTGGCCGAGCGCTTCATCTTCCTGCCCCGGCGCCGCCAGGCCGCGCAGGCACTGGAGGCTGCAGCGGCCCAGCGCCGCGCCGAGTTGGATCGCATGGGCATCCAGAAGGTGGACCAGGACGACCTCCAGGAAGCCAAGGGGCGCATCCTCATGCAACCCTGGTGGCTGGACTGGACAGCGGGGCTCTTCCCCGTGATCGCCATCGTCTTTCTGCTGCGCTCGTTCCTGTTCGAGCCCTTCAAGATTCCCTCGGGTTCGATGATCCCGACGCTGCTCGTGGGCGACCTGATCCTGGTGAACAAGTTCACCTATGGCCTGCGCCTGCCCGTGATCAACACCAAGATCACTGAAGGCAATCCGCTGCAGCGTGGTGACGTGGTGGTGTTCCGCTACCCGCCGCAACCCAACATGGACTACATCAAGCGCGTGGTGGGTATCCCAGGGGATGAGGTGGCCTACCTGAACAAGCGCCTGACGGTGAATGGCACGCCGGTGCCCACCACGGCACTACCGGACTTCTTCGACCCGGATGCGATGCGCTATTTCAAGCAGTTCGAGGAGCACCTGGGGGCACACCCGCACCGTCTTCTCAACAACCCCGAAGTTCCGGCGTTCGTGCAGGGTGCGAGCAATTACCAATTCCGCGATCAGTGCCGCTACAGCGTCGAGGGCGTGACCTGCAAGGTGCCTGAAGGGCACTACTTCATGATGGGTGACAACCGCGATAATTCGCTCGATTCGCGCTACTGGGGTTTCGTGCCGGACGGGAACATCGTGGGCAAGGCCTTCTTCGTGTGGATGAACTTCGGTAATCTCAAGCGCATCGGACCATTCAACTAACCAGTATTGGCAGAGAGGGAAGCAGACATGGGAGCACAACGCACCACCACTCGTTCGCGTCAGCGGGGGCTGTCGTTCATCGGCGTGATTTTCGTGGGCCTGATCGCTGTGGCCGCATTCGCGATCGGCGGGCAGTCCGTACCCATCTTCCTGGAATACTTCGCGATCAAGAAGGCCGCAGCGAAGGCGGCACGTGACGGCTCGACGGTGCCCGAGATCCGCGCAGCGTTCGACCGGGCAGCAGCCATTGACGACATCCATTCCATTGCCGGCAAGGACCTGGAAATCACCAAGCGCAATGACAAGATCGTGGTGTCATTCAGCTATTCGCGTGAAATTGCCCTGGCGGGACCGGCCTTCCTGGTCTACCGCTTCCAGGAATCGACCCAACCCCCGAATTACTAGTCTTAGTGCAACCGGTCAGTCTCTCCACGCTGCAGCAACGCCTGCAGCATCAGTTCTCCGATGCGTCGCTGCTGCAGCGCGCGCTCACCCACCGCAGCTTCAGCGCGGACCACAACGAACGCCTGGAATTCCTGGGCGACTCGGTGCTGAGCCTCGCGGTCTCCAGCCTGCTGTTTCGCCGCATGCGCGACCTGCCCGAAGGGGAGTTGTCGCGCGTGCGTGCACTGCTCGTCAAGCAGGACTCGCTGCACCAGATCGCCGTGCGGCTGCAGTTGCCGCCGGTGCTGCGCCTGGGGGAGGGCGAGGCCAAGTCCGGCGGCAAGCTGCGCCCGTCCATCCTGGCCGATGCATTGGAAGCGATCATCGGTGCGGTGTACCTGGATGCGGGCTATGAGTGCGCCGAGCAGCTGGTGCACCGCCTGTTCGAGGGCGTGGAGTTGAGTCCGCGCTTGCAGGAGGCGGCGAAGGATGCCAAGACCGCGTTGCAGGAGTGGCTGCAGGGCCGCAAAATGAATCTGCCTCAGTACCGGGTCGTCTCCACCACGGGCGCCGCGCACAACCAGGTGTTCCATGTGGAGTGCGAGGTGGTCGAGTTGCAGCGCGTGGAGCGCGGCAGCGGCGCATCGCGCCGCGCCGCTGAGCAGGCCGCCGCCGGTGCCATGCTGGCCCAGTTGAAAGCGAAAAACGTATGAATGCTACTGAAACCGTAGCTGGTAGCGCAGACGATTCGGGCGCTAGCGGCCAAAATGACCTGGAAGCCATGCTGGCGGCCGCGCGCCCCGGCGGCGATGCCCCGGCCGAGGCCAGCGGCCAGCGCTGCGGGCTGATCGCCATCGTGGGCAAACCCAATGTGGGCAAGTCCACGCTGATGAATGCGCTGGTGGGGCAGAAGATTTCCATCACCAGCCGCAAGGCGCAGACCACGCGCCACCGTATCACGGGCATCCGCACACGCGGCGCCACGCAGTTCGTGTTCGTGGACACGCCGGGCTTTCAGACCCGGCACTCCACCGCGCTCAACAAGTCGCTCAACAAGACCGTGATGGGCGCGATTGGCGACGTGGACCTGATTCTCTTCGTGGTCGAGGCCGGCAGCTTCACGCTGGCCGACGCCAAGGTGCTGTCGCTGTTCAAGCCGGGCATCCCCACGCTGCTCATCGCCAACAAGCTCGATACCGTGCACCGCCGCGCCGAGATCGCACCGTGGCTGCGGGACATGCAGGGCCGCCACCCGTTCGCGGAGTTCGTGCCCATGTCGGCCAAGAACAAGGGCGATATCGAGCGCCTGTACGGCATCTGCGAAAAGTACCTGCCCGAGCAGCCCTGGTGGTATGCCGAGGACGAGTTGACTGACCGCAGCGAGAAATTCCTTGCCTCTGAAACCGTGCGCGAGAAGCTGTTCCGCTTCACGGGCGACGAATTGCCCTACACCTCCACGGTGGTCATCGACAAGTTCGATGAGGAAAAGAGCAAGCAGCACAAGCGCTTCATCCGCATCGCGGCCACCATCGTGGTGGAGCGCGACGGCCACAAGGCCATGGTGATCGGCGAAAAGGGCGAACGCCTGAAGCGCATCAGCACCGAGGCACGGCAGGAGCTTGAAAAGCTCATGGATGCCAAGGTGTTTCTGGAGGTCTGGGTCAAGGTGCGTTCCGGCTGGGCCGATGATGAAGCGCGCGTGCGCTCCTTCGGTTATGAATAGGACCGTCCCGTGAGCGGCTGTGCCGTCTTCCCCTGCGCGCAGCGCTGCGTTTCGCGGGCACAGGGGTGACGCGGTGGCTGGGCAAGGCTCGCTCCGCGCAGGCTTCTGGCGTGGCCCGTTTCGCTGCTCTCTGACGGGTGGTGCAGTGGCGACGTCACGCGGCGCGGGGGATGCTTGCACACGGATTTTCAAGCAAATCAGCCTCCAGCGCTCATCTGTCAAGCGCTGGGAGCTATTAAAAAGATAGCAATTCATGGCCGCCCGCCGCATCGCCGACGAGCCCGCCTACGTACTCCACAGCTACGACTGGAGTGAATCCAGCCTGATCCTGGAGACGTTCACGCGCCATTACGGCCGCGTGGCGCTGGTCGCCAAAGGGGCGAAGAAGCCCACCTCCAACTTTCGGCCCGTGCTGCTGCCGCTGCAGCCGCTGCGGGTGACCTACACGCTGGGCGGCGAGGGGCATGGCGAGATCCATGCGCTCAAGGGCGCGGAGTGGGCGGGTGGCCATGTCATGCCGACGGGCGATGCGTTGCTGTCGGGCCTGTACCTCAACGAACTGCTCCTGCGGCTGCTGGCGCGTGAGGACACCCACGCGCCGCTGTTCGATACCTATGCCGGCGTGGTGCGCGTGCTGGCAACCGTGGACCATGAGGGGGAACATGGCGATGCGCTGGAGCCCGTGCTGCGCAGCTTCGAGCTGCTGCTGCTGCGCGAGATCGGCCTGCTGCCGGGCCTGGATGCCGAGACCTCCACGCTTGCCCCGCTGCACGCGGCGGCGCGCTACGCGCTCGTGCCGGAAGCCGGCCTGCGCCCGGCCGTGCCGGCCGACCGGGCGGCGCTTTCGGGAGGCCAGTGGCTGGCCCTGCAGGGCGCGCTGGACGAGCCCGCGCGCTACACCGCCACGCTGCGGGCCATCGCGACAGCCGAGGCGCCGGTGGCGGCCGATCTCAAGACGCAGTTGCGTGCGCTGCTGCAATACCACTGCGGCAGCCCCTTGCTGCGCACGCGCCAGCTGATGATGGATCTGCAGAAACTCTGAGAGGCTGTCCTCAGGCTTTCCACGCGGCGCGTGGTCTTAGCTCCGTGCCCAGGCGCCGTGACATATCTTGCCAATGGCACGCGCTGTCGGCGCCCGATGTGCCGTGCAGACGGGCCAGTCCGCGAGAATCGCTTCCGCGATGGGTTTGAGGGCAGCTTCTGAAACACAGACGACGGGAGGGAACAGGGCATGGAGCATGGCAGGGCAAGAGGGTGGATGATCGGCTGGGCGATCGCGCAGGGCGCCGCATTGTGGGCGTTGCACGGGCTGCTGCCGAAGGGCGACGCCGCTGTGCTCTGGCCGCTCTACGCCGTGGTGCTGGCGGTGCCGCCGACCCTGCAACTGCTGGCCGCGCACCGTGCACGCCGCCTGCTGTGGGTGCACGCGGCGGCCCTGGCCATGGTGTTCGCCGCTGCCGCGGCTTATGCGGGCCATGCCTCGCTGGGTGAGAACCGCGGCCGCGCCGCCATGGCCCTGGGGGTGCTGCTGTCCTGCAGCTGGTTCGTGCTGCTGCCTTTTGCCGAGCAACGCCTGGCCAGCGGCACCTGGGCGCGCGACTACGCCAGGCTTTTCGCCACGGCCTGGCGCCATGCCTTCCAGTTGCTGTTGGCGGGCCTGTTCGCCGGGCTGTTCTGGGCGCTGCTGTTCCTGCTGGCCGGGCTGTTCAAGGTGCTGGGCGTGTCGCTCTTCATGGACACATTCACCAGCCGCCCGTTCGTCTACATGGCCACCCCGATGGCGTTCAGCATGGGGTTGTCGCTGTACGCGGCGCGGGAAGAAGCGTTGGCGGGTTTCTGGCGTTCGATGCTCCAGGTGCTGGGCTGGCTGTTGCCGCTGGCCTGCCTGATCGCTGTGCTGTTCCTCGTGGCTTTGCCGGTGCGCGGCCTGGCACCGCTGTGGAAGACCGGGCACGCCACGGCGCTCATGCTCGGGCTCATGGCGTGGCTGGTGTTTCTGTTCAACGTGGCCTGGAGCGACGGCCGGGCGGAAAGCCAGCGCTTCGGCCCCGGGCTGCAGCGCTTTTGCGCGGCCGGCCTGCTGGCAATGCCCGTGTATGCCGCGCTGTGCGCCTATGCGCTGGGACTGCGGGTGGCGCAGTACGGCTGGAGCGCGGACCGCGTCTGGGCCGCGCTGGCCGTGGCCCTGATGGCGGTCTACGCCGTCGGGTATGCGGTGGCCGCACTGCGGCGCGGTGCGCCGTGGATGGCGCTGGCGCGGCGGGTGAACGTGGCGGCGGCCTGGCTGGCCGTTGCGCTGGCCTTGTTGACCTGTACGCCCGTGCTGGACCCGGCGCGCATCGCTGTCGCCAGCCAGCTGGCGCGCCTGCAGGCGCAACGCGTGGACGTGCAGGCCTTCGACTTCCGCTACCTGCGCTGGGACGCGGGCCGGGCCGGTCGCGCGGCGTTGGAGCAGTTGGCGCAGGAGCAGAGCCACCCCCAGGCCGCGCAGATCCGGGAACAGGCCCAGGCGGCCCAGCAGGACACGCACCGGTACGCGCGGGGCCGTGGAACGCCTGTTTGGACCGCCGAGACCCTGCGCGCCCGGTTGCAGCCGTTTCCCGCCGAGGCGGCGCCCGATGCCGCATGGCTTGAATTCCTGCTCACCCAGCTGCGGGGGAGCCAGCTGTCGCTGACCTGCACCGAGGCCGCGCCCTGTCCCGTGCTGCGCATCGACCTGGACGGTGACGGGCAGGCGGAGCAGGTACTGCTCAGCGGCTATGCGAGCCAGGTGTTCGCGCGGGACAGTGCGCAGTGGCGGACGGTGGGGCGTCTGCAGGGCAACCTCCGGCATGTGCAGGGCGCGCGGGCCCAGCAGTGGGTGGAGCAGGGCGTCCAGACCCAGCCGCCCCGCTGGCACGACCTGGTGATCGGCGGCGAGCGCTACTCGGTACGCGAGACGGACTGAGGTGGCCCGGCGGCGTTGCGCAGGCGCCCCGGCGCGGCCGCAACCCGCGCCGCCGCGCGCCGCGGCCTTGCGCAGCGTCGTCCCCGCCCCCGTCGCAGATTGCTATATTGCCTAGCTTCACGCCACCGCTTCGCATCCCATGACCACCTCCCACGCGCGTACCGCCCTCTCCGTGAACGTCAACAAAGTGGCGCTGGTGCGCAACACGCGCCATCTGGGCATCCCCAGCGTGCTGCGCGCCGCGCAGCTGTGCCTGGAGGCGGGGGCGCAGGGCATCACCGTCCATCCGCGCCCCGACGAGCGGCACATCCGTGCGCACGATGTGTACCAACTGGCCGAGCTGCTCAAGCAATGGCCGCAGGCCGAGTACAACATCGAGGGCAACCCCACGCACAACCTGATGGAGTTCATCCGCCAGGTGCGCCCGCACCAGGCCACCTTCGTGCCCGACAGCCAGGACCAGTTCACCAGCGACCACGGCTGGAGCTTTCCGCAAGATGCCGAGCGCCTGGCGCCCCTGATTGCCGAATGCCGGCAGTTGGGCGTGCGCGTGAGCCTGTTCATGGACCCCGTGCCCGAGCAGATGGCCGCCGCGCGCGCCGTGGGGGCCGACCGCGTGGAGCTGTACACCGAGCCTTACGCCGCCGCCTGGGGCACGCCGCAGCAGGCCGCGCAACTGGAGCGCTACCGTGCTGCCGCCCAGGCTGCGCTGGATGTCGGCCTGGGGGTGAACGCGGGCCACGACCTCAGCCGCGACAACCTGGCGGACTTCCTGGCCCACGTGCCCGGCGTGCTGGAGGTGTCCATCGGCCATGCGCTGATCGCCGATGCGCTGGAGTTGGGCTACGGCGACACGGTGCGCGCCTACCAGCGCTGCATCGCCCAGGGCATGACGGAGCGGGGACTCCTGAAACCATAGCTGCTGGCGCTTGTTGGATAAGCGCTAGAGACCTATTTGACTCATAACCCCATGATCTACGGCATCGGTACCGACATCTGCGACGTGCGCCGCATCCGCGCCAGCCTGGCGCGCCATGGCGATCGCTTCGCCGAAAAGGTGCTGGCCGATGGCGAGCTGGCCACCTGGCGCGCGCGCTCGGCACGCTGGCCCGAGCGCGGCGTGCGCTACCTGGCCACGCGCTTTTCTGCCAAGGAGGCGTTCAGCAAGGCCATCGGCTTGGGGCTGCACATGCCCATGACCTGGCGGCACTGCGAGGTGGCCAACCTGCCCAGCGGCCAGCCCACAATCGTGCTGCACGGCGCGCTGCAGGACTGGTTTGACGCGCGCGGCCTGCGCTGCCACCTGAGCGTGACCGACGAGAGCGACTACGCCGCCAGCTTCTGCGTGGTCGAGAAAGATTGAAGCCAAATCAGCCCGAAGCGCTTGTGTGGCAAGCGCTGGTAGCTATCAAAATGAAAGCATGCAACCCATGACAGAACACGCACCCCTCATCATCGACGTGGCCGGCACGCAGCTCACCGCCACCGATCGCCAGCGCTTGGCCCACCCGCTCGTGGGCGGCGTGATCCTGTTCGCGCGCAACTGGCAGCACCGCGCGCAGTTGCTGGAACTCACCGCCGCCATCAAGGCCGTGCGGGGCGACCTGCTGATCTGCGTGGACCACGAGGGCGGTCGCGTGCAGCGCTTCAAGACCGATGGCTTCACGCACATCCCGCCCATGCGTGCCTTCGGCGAGCTGTGGATGGACGACGGCAAGGGCAGCAAGCACCGCGAAGGCAGCGGCGCCCTGCGCGCCATGGACGCCGCCACGGCGGCGGGCTACGTGCTGGGCAGCGAGCTGCGCGCCTGCGGTGTGGACTTCTCCTTCACGCCGGTGCTCGACCTGGACTACGGCGCCAGCGGCGTGATCGGCGACCGGGCCTTTGCCCGCGACCCGCGCGTGGTCGCCATGCTGGCGCGCGCGCTCATGCAGGGCCTGCTGCAGGCCGGCATGGCCAATTGCGGCAAGCACTTCCCGGGCCACGGCTTCGTAGCGGCCGACTCGCACACCGAGATTCCGGTGGACCGCCGCAGTCTCACGGCGATCCTGGCCGATGACGCGGCCCCGTACCCGTGGCTGTCCACGGTGCTCACCAGCGTGATGCCCGCGCATGTGATCTACCCCAAGGTGGACAACCGCCCGGCGGGCTTCTCCACCAAGTGGCTGCAGGACATCCTGCGCGGACGGCTGCGCTTTGACGGCGCCGTTTTCAGCGACGACCTGAGCATGGAGGGCGCCCGTCGTTTGAACGGCCTGGACGGCGAGGTGGTCAGCTACACCGACGCCGGCGTGGCCGCGCTCAATGCGGGCTGCGACCTGGTGCTGCTGTGCAACCAGAGCCTGGGCGGCGGCGCGGCGGTGGACGAACTCATCGATGGCCTGGCCGCCGCGCAGGCCGCGGGCCGCTGGCAGGCCAGCGGTGCGAGCGAGGCGCGCCGCCTGGCCCTGCTGCCCGAGACACTGCCCCAGCCGTGGGACGACCTCATGGTGCAGCCAGCGTACATGCACGCGCTGGACCTGCTGCCTTGAAACGGGTGGCGGCGATGCGTGTCGGCGTACTCACCGGCGGGGGCGACTGCCCGGGGCTGAACGCGGTGATCCGCGCGGTCACCAAGTCGCTGATCCACCACGGACACTGCGAGGTACTGGGCATCGAAGACGGCTTCGAGGGCCTGATGGGTGAAGCGTCGCGCGCGCGGCTGCTCACCTGGGACCAGGTCTCGGGCATCGTGCACATGGGCGGCACCATCCTGGGCACGAGCAACAGCGCCAACCCGCTGAAGGACGAAGCGACGCTGGCCCAGGTGGAGCGCAACGTGCGCGCGCTGGGCCTGGACGTGGTGGTGGCCATTGGCGGCGACGGCACCATGAGCCTGGCCCATGGCCTGGCGCGGATCGGGCTGCAATGCGTGGGCGTGCCCAAGACCATCGACAACGACATCGCGCTGTGCGAGCGCAGCTTCGGCTTTGACACCGCCGTGGCCACGGCCACCGACGCGATGCGCCGCATCGAGAGCACGGCTTACAGCCACCACCGCGTCATGATCGTCGAGACCATGGGCCGCCATGCGGGCTGGCTGGCCCTGGAAAGCGGCATTGCCGCCGCAGCCGACGTGATCCTGCTGCCCGAGATCGACTACGACCTGCAGCCCATCATCGAGCGCTGCCGTCGGCGCGAGCAGCGCCAGCGTTACACCGTCATCTGCATCGGCGAAGGCGCCAAGGAGCGCGGCGCCGGCCTCACGGTGCGCGAGCAGGTGGCCCACAGCCCCGACCCCGTGCGCCTGGGTGGCGTGGGCCATGTGCTGCGGCAGCGGCTGCAGCCGCACCTGCAAAGCGAGGTGCGCACCACCGTGCTGGGCCATGTGCAGCGCGGGGGCGACCCGACCGCGTTCGATCGTGTGCTGGCCACGCGCTTCGGTCACCGGGCGGCGCAACTGGTGATCGATGGCCAGTTCGGCCACATGGTCACGCTACAGGGCGGGCACATCGCCAGTGTCCCCATCGCCCAGGTGGCCAACACCCAGCGCAAGGTGCCGCTGGACCATGAACTGATCGCCATCGCGCGGGCGATCGACGTGTGCCTGGGGGAGTAGATAGGCCGGTTGTGCTTCATGTTTAGGAGCTGCTCGCGCTTGATAAGCAAGGCTTAGAGACAAAATCGATTCGCATTTTGTCCTGCATGCCAACGCGGTCTTATGACCGTGCCGGCCGGGTGTTCTGCCGCGCATCTGCGACAATCAGGGCTGGCCGGAACGCCGGGCCAGCCAGCGGTAGCCCATCGCTGGCGCCGGGTTTTTCTGCCGGACTGGCATCGGGAGCCGTATGTGTGAACGGGTGAATCTTGGAAAGAGCGCCCCCGCGCTGTATCAGGCGGTGGTGGAGTTGGACCGGTTGGCGTCCGAGGCTGCGGCACAGGCCGGCATCGCGACGGGGTTCGCGCACCTCCTGCGCCTGCGGGCATCCCAGCTCAACCAGTGCGCCTTCTGCGTCAGGCTGCACGCACGGGACGCGCTGGCCAGCCAGGAGAGCGGCGACCGCATTGCGGTGCTGCCCGCGTGGCGTGAAACCGATTATTTCAGCCCGAAGGAGCGCGCCGCTCTGGAACTGGTGGAGGCCGTCACCTTGGTCGCGGATGGGCAGGTGCCCGATGCCGTTTACGCGCAGGCAGCTGGCGTCTTGTCCAAGGAGGAGATAGCCGCCGTTGAATGGCTGGCGGTGGTCATCAACGCCTGGAACCGGATCGCCATCTCCAGCCGCTACCCCGTCAGGGCCTGACGGCGCGGGCACCCGCAGCGGCCCATGCCCTTACGTGAAGTCCGCCGCACGGTGCGGGCCCTGGACAAGCGCGCGTGCGGACGACACGCCCTGCGGGCGCCGGCATGGCTGTATGGGGAAGGGTGTTCACACGCATCAGTTGTGCCTGAACGCACTCACCGCGCCTTTGGTGCGAATGACGAGGGTGCCGCGGAGCTGTGCGCTGGGTGCCAAGCCAGCGGTGGGCGGTAATCGGCCGCGCTGTTGGGGCCGGGAAACCCGTTCGGGAGATTGGTAGACGGCGGCAGCGGCGGTGCCTACCCGCAGGTGCCGAAAGCGCTTGCGCGCCCAGGCACCGTTGGGGTTACCACGTTCAGCGATCCTGCTGGTTCTGCTTGCCGCCCATTTGGTTGGGGCTCTGCTGGCTCTGCAATTTCTGCTGATCACGCTGATCCTGCGGGTTCAGGTTCTGCTGCCGGCTCGGATCCTGCTGGCCTTGTTGGCCCTGCTGTTGGTTCTGTTGGTTCTGCTGGTTCTGCTGGTTCTGCTGGTTCTGCTGGTTCTGCTGGTTTTGCTGGTTCTGCTGGTTTTGCTGGTTTTGCTGGTTTTGCTGGTTTTGCTGGTTTTGCTGCTGTTGTTGTTGCTGATTCTGGGTTTGGTTGCCTTGCTGTGCCATGGTCGTTCTCCAAAGAGGTGGACAGGCGGGATTGCCTGCAGATCCATTGAAATGGTCGCGTACAGGGAAACAGGTCAGCGGTTTCCTACCTGCGTGGTAGGAGGCACGCTACTGCGACGGCCATTCTTTGGGCTGCGACGTGGGGCAGTCCCGGCACTTGCCACGGGAAACGCGGGGGCCTCAGCACCGCACGCGTTGCAAAGCAGGGCGCGCTTGGCGTTCAGGTGGAATCTGAAGGAAATATGATTCCAAGCCTTATGGAGTAACCGCGAGCAGCTATCAAAAGAAAAGCGGCCTGTAGGCCGCTTTCGTGTCGCACCAGCGTTGCGTCAAGCGCCCAGATAGGCCTTGCGCACGTCCGCATTGGTGAGCAGGGCGGCGCCGGTGTCCTCCAGCACCACGCGGCCGTTTTCCAGCACGTAGCCGCGGTCGGCGATCTGCAGGGCGCGGTTGGCGTTCTGCTCCACCAGAAACACGGTCACGCCCTCGGCACGGATGGCCTGGATGATCTCGAAGATCTGCGCAATGATCAGCGGCGCCAGGCCCAGTGTGGGCTCGTCCAGCAGCAGCAGGCGGGGCTTGCTCATCAGCGCGCGGCCGATGGCCAGCATCTGCTGCTCGCCACCCGACATGGTGCCGGCACGCTGCGCTGCGCGGTCCTTCAGGCGCGGAAACAGCTTGAACACGTGTTCCATGCCCTCCTCAATGGCCGCGCCGTCCTGGAAGAAGCCACCCATCTTCAGGTTCTCGACCACGGTCAGGTTCGAGAAGATGCGGCGTCCCTCGGGCGAGACGGCGATGCCCTTGCGCATGATGAGGTGCGTGGGTTGCTGGGTGATGTCCTCGCCCTCGAAGCGCACGGTGCCGCCGCTGGCGCGCGGCGTGCCGCACAGGGTCATGAGCAGCGAGGTCTTGCCCGCGCCATTGGAGCCGATCAGCGAGACGATTTCGCCCTGGTTCACGTGCAGGCTCACGCCATTCACGGCGCAGATCGCGCCGTAGTGCGTGGACAGGTTTTCTACTTGCAGCATGGGCTGGGCCATCACGCTTCCCCCAGATAGGCCTTGATGACCCGTTCGTCGTTGCGGATGGCGTCGGGCGTGCCCATGGCGATGGGCTTGCCGTATTCCATGACCAGGATGCGCTCGGAAACGCCCATCACCAGCCCCATGTCGTGCTCGATGAGCAGCACCGTCACGCCGTACTGGCGGCGCAGCTGATCGATCAGCGCCTGCAGGTCCTTCTTCTCCTGCGGGTTCAGGCCCGCGGCGGGCTCGTCCAGCATGAGCAGGCGTGGCTTGGTGATCATGCAGCGCGCGATCTCCAGGCGGCGCTGGTGCCCGTAGGCCAGGTTGCCGGCCTCGCGGTTCACGAACTCGCGCAGGCCCATGACGTCCAGCCAGTGCATGGCTTGATCGATCTTCTCGGCCTCGCTCCGGCGGTAGCGTGCGGTATTGAACAGACCCGCCAGCAGCGGCGCCTGCGACTGGTGGTGCTGGGCCACCAGCAGGTTCTCCAGCACCGTCATGCCCTTGAACAGGCGCACGTTCTGGAACGTGCGCACCACGCCCTGACGCGCGACCTGGTGGCTGGTGTAGCCCGCAATGGCCTGGCCCTGCAGCGCGATCTGGCCGCTGCTGGGCTGGTAGAAGCCGCTGATGCAATTGAACACCGTGGTCTTGCCCGCACCGTTGGGGCCGATGATGGCAAACACCTCCTGCGGTTTCACGTCGAAGGCCACATGGTCCACCGCCAGCAGGCCGCCGAAGCGCATGCACAGGTCCTTGACCTCAAGCAGGGGGGCGCTCATGCGGGCACCTCCACATGGTGGCGTTTCATGGGCAGCAGGCCCTGCGGGCGCCACACCATCATCAGGATCATGACCAGGCCGAAGATCAGCATGCGGTACTCGGAGAATTCGCGTGCCAGTTCGGGCAGCACGGTGAGGATGATGGCCGCCACGATCACGCCCAGCTGCGAGCCCATGCCGCCCAGCACCACGATGGCCAGGATCAGCGCAGACTCGATGAAGGTGAACGACTCGGGGTTCACGATGCCCTGGCGCGCCGCGAAGAACGCGCCGCCGAAGCCCGCGAACATGGCGCCCAGCGTGAAGGCCGAGAGCTTGATCTTCATGGGGTTCAGGCCCAGCGACCGGCAGGCGATCTCGTCCTCGCGCAGTGCCTCCCAGGCGCGGCCGATGGGCATGCGGATCAGGCGGTTGCTGATGAACAGCGTGACCACCGCGAGCAGCAGCGCCATCAGGTACAGGGCGATCACCATGTGCAGGGAGTTGAACTCCATCCCGAAGAACTGGTGGAAGGTGGTGCCGCCCTCCACGGTGGGCGAGCGCGTCATCTCCAGGCCCAGCACGGACGGCTTGGGAATGCTGGAGATGCCGTCCGGTCCGCCCGTCCAGTCGGTCAGGTTGACCAGCAGCAGCCGGATGATTTCGCCAAAGCCCAGCGTCACGATGGCCAGATAGTCACCCCGCAGGCGCAGCACTGGAAAGCCCAGCACGAAGCCGAACAGCGCCGCCGCCGCGCCGGCCAGGGGAAGGGCTTCCCAGAAGCTCCAGCCGGCCCAGTGGAACAGCAGCGCATAGGTGTAGGCACCCACGGCATAGAAGCCCACGAAGCCCAGGTCCAACAGGCCGGCGAAGCCCACCACGATGTTCAGGCCGAGGCCCAGCATCACGTAGATCATGGCCAGCGTGGCGATGTCCACGGCGTTGCGGCCGGCGAAGAACGGCCACGATGCCGCGATCATCAGCGCCACGAAGATCAGCACCTTGCGCTGGCCCGGCGCCGCCTGAGGCAGGCTGGGCAGCGACAGCTTGGGCAGCCGCGCGCCCAGCAGCGGGCGCAGCAGTTGCACCACGAACACGGCGAGGCACCCCCACAGCAGCGTGCGCCATTCGGGCACGATGATGGTGCGCGTGCCCGCGCGCTCCAGGTGCAGCGTGAAGATGGGCAGTACCACGATGGCCGCCAGAAAGGTGGCGATCAGTGCGTTCTTGAGATGGGAAGAAAAACCGGTGGCGTGCATCAGACTTTCTCCACTTCAGGCTTGCCCAGCAGGCCCGTGGGGCGCACCAGCAGGATGAGCACCAGCAGGCCGAAGGCCACGATGTCCTTGTACTCCGACGAGATGTAGGCGGCGGCGAAGGTCTCGGCCACGCCCAGGATCACCCCGCCCAGCATGGCGCCGGGAATGGAGCCGATGCCCCCGAGGACGGCCGCCGTGAACGCCTTGATGCCTGCGATGAACCCGATGAAGGGGTTGAGCTTGCCCACGGCGAGTGCGATCAGCACGCCGCCCACGGCCGCCAGCATGGCGCCCAGGATGAAGGTGAACGAGATCACGCGGTTGGTGTCGATGCCCAGCAGGTTGGCCATGTGCATGTCCTGCGAGCAGGCGCGCGAGGCGCGGCCCATGCGCGAGTGCTGGATGTACAGCGTGAGCGCAATCATCAGCACCACCGCCACGGCGATGATGAGGATGCGCGAGTAGGGCACGTAGACCTCGAAGCCGCCTTCACTGCCAAAGCGCAGCGCGCCGGGGATCAGCGAGGGCACGGCCATGTCGCGCGCGCCCTGGCCCAGCGCCACCCAGTTCTGCAGGAAGATGGACATGCCGATGGCCGAGATCAGCGCCACCAGGCGCGGGCTGCTGCGCAGCGGCTTATAGGCCACCTGCTCCACCACGAAGCCGTAGACGCCCGTGATGGCCACCGCTACCACCAGCATCAGGGCGATGATCGCCCACACCGGCAGACCACTCTGCACGCCGACGGCCGACAGCGTGACCAGGCCGATGTAGGCGCCGATCATGTAGATGTCGCCATGGGCGAAGTTGATCATTCCGATGATGCCGTAGACCATCGTGTAGCCGATCGCGATCAGCGCGTAGATGGCGCCCAGCGAAAGACCATTGAACAGCTGTTGTACCAGCTGGGGTATGAGATCAGACATGCATGCCACCCCTCAACAGGAAAAGGCCCCTCCAGGGGCCGAATGCAATGGACCAAGGGTGCGTGGCTTGCGCAACGCACCCTTGGGACGGGGAGGTGGGTTTACTTGGCGGCCAGGCTCTTGCTGCCGTCCTTGTGCCACTGGAAGACCTGGAAGTCGAAGCTGTTCAGGTCGCCCTGCTTGTTCCAGGACACGGGGCCCAGCACCGTTTCGATGGTGCTCTTGTGCAGGTGGTCGGCCACCTTGGCAGGGTTGTCACCCACGGCCTTGATGCTGTCCAGCAGTGCCTGGGTGGCGGCGAACGAGGTCAGCTGGAAGGCGCCGGACGCATTGCGCTTCTTGTCCTTGAAGGCGGCCACGACGGCAGCGTTCTTGGGGTTGGCAGCGAAGTCGGCCGGCAGCGTCACCAGCATGCCTTCCACGGCGTTACCGGCAATGGCGTTCACCTCAGGGTTGCCCACGCCCTCGGGGCCCATCATGCGCACCTTCAGGCCTTGCTCGCCGGCCTGGCGCAGCAGCAGGCCCATCTCGGGGTGGTAGCCGCCGTAGTACACGAAGTCCACGCCAGCGCTCTTGAGCTTGGTGATGACGGCGGAGTAGTCGCTGTCGCCGGCGTTGATGCCTTCGAACAGCGCCACGGTGATGCCGGCCTTCTTCAGGTCGTCACGCACGGAGGAGGCGATGCCCTGGCCATAGGACTGCTTGTCGTGCAGCACGGCGACCTTCTTGGGCTTGGCCTTTTCGGCGATGAACTTGGCAGCGGCAGGGCCCTGTTGGTCGTCACGGCCGATGGTGCGGAAGATGAAGTGGTAGTTCTTGCCGTCGGTGAGCGCCGGGGAGGTGGCCGACGGGGTGATGACGACCACGCCCTCGTTGTTGTAGATGGGAGCGGCAGCGATGGAGGCACCCGAGCACACCGGGCCGATCACGTAGCCGATCTTGGCATTCACCACACGGTTGGCGGCCACGGGGCCTTGCTTGGGTTCGCAGGCATCGTCGATGGAGACCAGCTCGATCTTCTTGCCGCCCACGCCGCCAGCGGCGTTGGCCATCTCGACGGCCGTTGTCACGCCTTCCTTGACCATGTCACCGTACTGCGTCAGCGGGCCAGTGGTGGGCATCACCATGGCGATCTTGACTTGCGCATGCGCGGTGGAGAACAAAGCGGCACCGGCCAGACCCAGTGCGGCAACGACGGTGTGCATGCGGAACGGAATGCTCATAGGACTCTTTCAACTTTGGGTAAAGCGGTCTGAAAAATCAACAGGCCCCGGTGGGGCCTGAGACGTAGGCCGCAAAGATTAACGGGATGTGTGGCGTTGGCAACAGGGTAACCGGGGTGGCCCTGCCGGAAGGTTTTTGCTAGGGCTGTTGCCGAAAGACGGGCAGCGTTGTCCGCGGGCTTACGGCGGACTGACATGCGCGGGGGCGATAGGGTTTTGCCCGTCACCCGGGGCGCAGTGACCGCGCTGTGCGGCCGTGGGGTGCCCGAATATATGTCAAAAAGGCCTGCAGCGCCCGCCCATCAAGCGCGGACAGCTATATTTTGATGAGCATCAACCCCGTCGATGTACTTGGGCCATCAAGGAAAGCTCGCCGGCTTGGGCGCGGGCGTGCTGGCGGGCTCGCGAGCGGTGGCGGCGCAGGCGGCGGAATCCGGAGCAGGATGTAGCCGTGACTCCGGCACCGGCGTGCCGGCACGCCAGCGGCGCACCACGCGCTGGAAGATCAGTGTGTTGGGAATCTGCAGCAGCGTGCCAGGCTGGGGGGCGGTGGCGTCCTCCAGCGTGATGTAAAGCAAGTTGATGTCCATCACGCGGCCCAGGGCGCCGGGCTTGTCGGCGGTGTCCAGCAGTTCGATGTGGTCTCCCACGCGGAACGGGCCGACGGTGAAGATCAGAAAGGCGCAAAACAGATTGGACAGCACGCTCCATGCCGCGAAGAACGCCACCGCGCCCACTGTGGCGAAGCCGGTGAAGGCCGTCCACAGCACGGCCGCTGACACCCCCAGGCGCTCCAGTACCAGCAGGCCGGCGCTGCCCAGGATGAGCCAGCGCACCACGGCGTTGATGGGTATGAGCAGTTCGTGCGGGAACTGGTAGTGGTCGCTGGCCCGCATGATGATGCGCAGCAGCAGGCGCTGCAGCAGCAGCGCGGCCAGGACGATGAGCACAATCTGCACACCGGGCACGATGATGTCGAGCCAGTCGTGCATCCAGAGGGGGAGGGCGGTTTTCAGTCGCGGCAGCATGTCATGGGCAATGAACGGGTGGGCAAGCGCCGGCGCGGCTCAAATCTGCCGCTGCTCGATGGTGTCCATCTGCATCTCGAAGCTGAAGAAGCGGTCCCGGCCCTGGGCCTTGGCGGCATACAGGGCCTCGTCGGCGCGCATGAGCATGGTCTCGGCGCTGGTACCGTCGTCGGGCACGCACGTGGTAATGCCACCCGACAGCGTGAGCGTTTCGCCGTTGGGCGAGCCCGGATGGGCGATGGCGCGGGACTTCAACAGCTTGCCCAGCGCGCGCGCGAACGTCATGGCACCCGAGCGCGGCGTGTTGGGCAGGATCAGTGCAAATTCTTCGCCGCCATAGCGCGAGGCCACGTCGCGCGGTCGCATGCAGACGTCGTGCAGCACGCGGCCGACCTCCTTCAGGCAGGCATCGCCCTGCACATGGCCCAGGGTGTCGTTGTATCTCTTGAAATGGTCCAGGTCGCACAGCATCAGCGTGAGCGGCACTCCGTCGCGCCGCGCGGCGAGGATCTCGCTGTGCAGGATGCGGTCGAAGCCGCGGCGGTTGACCAGCCCCGTAAGCGGGTCCATCTCCACCATTTCGTTGAGGTGCTGGTTGGCCACGTGCAGCTCTTCGGTCAGTTCCACGAGGCGCCTGCGCATGTCGCGCAGCCGGCGCATGGCGCGCAGCTTGGCGGCCAGAACGATCGGCTTGACGGGCTTGACGAGGTAGTCATCTCCACCGGCTTCGATGCCGCGCCACACATCCAGGTCGCCATCCAGCCCCGAGAGGAAGATGATGGGCGTCCAGCCGCCGGGTTCTGCCTCGCGCATGCGCTGGGCCACCCAGTAGCCGTCGTTGCCGCCAGGCAGGCGTATGTCCAGCAGCACCAGGTCGGGACGCCGCAGCTTGAACAGCTGTAGCGCCGCGTCGGCCGAGGCGGCCTCCAGTACCTCCGACACCCCCACATGGCGCAGCTCGCCTGCCAGTGTGGCGCGCACGGATGCCTGGTCTTCCACCAGCAGCACGCTGAAGGGCTCATGCAGGAACTGCGGAAATGCGTTGGCGCTGGCAGGAGGGCTCATGAGGTGGTGCGGTAGAGGCCGCTGGTGCGGCGGGATGTCAGCGTGGCCACGTACGGCCACGCATGCCCACGGGTCAGTGCTCGCGCCGCAGGGCCGGAAACAGGATCACGTCACGGATGCTCGGGCTGTCGGTGAGCAGCATCATCAGCCGGTCGATGCCGATGCCGCAACCACCTGTGGGCGGCATGCCGTATTCCAGCGCACGTACGAAGTCGTGGTCGAAGAACATGGCCTCGTCATCGCCCGCGTCCTTGGCAGCCACCTGCGCATGAAAGCGGGCGGCCTGGTCTTCGGCGTCGTTCAGCTCCGAGAAGCCATTGCCGAACTCGCGGCCGGTGATGTAGAGCTCGAAGCGTTCCGTCACCTCGGGGCGCAGGTCGTTGGCGCGCGCCAGAGGGCTGATCTCGGTCGGGTGCTCCATGATGAAGGTTGGCTGCCAGAGCTTGTCCTCCACCTCTTCCTCGAAGTAGAGCACCTGCAGGCTGGCGAGGGTCCGGGTGGACAGGCGGTCCTTCTCCTCGGTCATGCCCAGTTTCTTGAGCGCGCTGATGAGCCAGGCGGCATCGTCCACATGTGCGCCGGCCTCGGTGTGCTGGTAGATGGCCTCGCGGATCGTGAGGCGCTGGAAGGGCTGGGCCAGATCCACCGCGCGGCCACCGTAGGTGAGCTGCAGCGTGCCCGTGGCCTTGAGTGCGGCATCGCGCACCAGCGCCTCGGTGAAATCCATCAGATCGCGGTAGTTCCAGTAGGCCGCATAAAACTCCATCATCGTGAACTCGGGGTTGTGGCGCACCGAGATGCCTTCGTTGCGGAAGTTGCGGTTGATCTCGAACACGCGCTCGAAGCCGCCGACGATCAGGCGCTTGAGGTACAGCTCGGGCGCGATGCGCAGGAACATCTCCTGCTCCAACGCATTGTGGTGGGTGACGAAGGGCTTGGCGTTGGCGCCGCCGGGAATGGGGTGCAGCATGGGCGTTTCCACCTCCAGGAAGCCGTGCTCCATCATGAAAGAGCGGATGCTGCCCACCGCCTTGCTGCGCGCGACGAAGCGCCGGCGCGCGGCCTCGTCGGTCATCAGGTCCACGTAGCGCTGGCGGTACTTGACCTCCTGGTCGGCCACACCGTGGAACTTGTCGGGCATGGGGCGCAGGCTCTTGGTGAGCAGGCGCAGGCGCGACACCTTGACCGATAGCTCGCCGGTCTTGGTCTTCATCAGCGTGCCTTCGGCACCCAGGATGTCACCGAGGTCCCAGCGCTTGAAGTCGGAATAGGCTTCCTCGCCAATGGCGTCGCGTGTCACGTAGAGCTGGATGCGCCCGCCGGTGTCACCCAGCGATCCATCCTGCAGGGTCGCGAAGCTGGCCTTGCCCATGACGCGCTTGAGCATCATGCGGCCGGCCACGCTCACCGTGATCGCCTGCGCTTCGAGCGCTTCTCCATCCAATGTGCCGTACTGCTGCTGCAGCACTGCGGCATGGTGCTGGGGCTTGTAGTCGTTGGGAAATGCCACGCCTTGACCCTGGGCCTGGTTCTCGCGCAGAGCCTTGAGCTTTTCACGGCGTTCGGCGATGAGTTGGTTTTCGTCCTGGGGGGCTGGTGCAGGAGTGGCTTCAGTGGACATGGCGGAGTGCTGGCTGGAATTTGGGCAGAAACCCTCTATTTTGCCATCCAGGCCGACAGCATCAGCAGCCCAGCGGTGCAAAGGCCGGCGAGCCACCACAGGTGCACCTGCGGCGTCCAACCCATGGGGGCGAGCAGCACCATTATCTGCATGATATTGAAACCTATGGTCAGCAATGAGTAGCGGCGCGCCAGTCCCTGCTGGAAGGGCCGATGGCTCAGGGCCGCGAAGATGCATGCGCTACCCTGCCACAGCATGATGGGCAGGATATAGGGCAGCAGGCCCTGCCATGGAGGCGCCAGCAGTGTGGTCTGCAGTACGGCGGCGCTCCCCAGACCGATCAGCCCTGTGACCAGGGCAGCTCCCATCCCTACGCCCAGCGACTTCAAGCGTGAGGGCCGCGCTTGTGCCAGCAGCACTTGTGACCAAGCCGCGTGCACGATGGCGGGCATTAAGCCGAACAGCCGTAGCAGCACTGCCAGATAGCTGGCGTCCGCCGTGCCATGCTGCCGCTGCCAGGCCAACACCAGAGCTACGCCGGCCACGGCATCCATTACCGCGTGCGCCATGCGCAAGAGAGCGCTGCGGCCGTCGGATTGCCTTGCTGCGGATTGAGGTGGATGGTCGGTGCGGCTACCGTGAAGCAACCAGAGCGCCCCCACTGCATAGCCGCACGCCGCCGCGGCCAGTAGGCCGGTGGCGTTGTCAGCGCTTCCACGCATACCCAGCCCGGCGGCCAGCGCCAGCGCCAGCAAGGGGGGGGCTGTGCGTACGCAGGCGGCGGACATCGGTGATGCCGTACGCAATACCCAGGGCTGGGCCAGGTACCAGCCCATTTGCAACAGCGCTAGCAGCCCGGCCCAGGCCACCACGGTGGCCAAAGGGAGGACGGGATCCGACCACCATAGGGCTGCGGCCACCAGGGGCAGCAGCAGTATCCAGCGCAACAGGCTGGCGCGCAGAGCAGCACGAAGCGCCCGCTGTGGGGGCAGGTGTGCGTCGGCAAGGAACTGAAGTGGGCTTTGTGCCAGTGCCAGCGTGACCCAGAAAAACGCCACTTGTGCTACGACGGCGAAGTGGCCTGCCGCCGTGGGCGTGAAGAAGTGGAGCATGGCCGCACCCATGAGCGCTTGTGCGATCAGCGCGATCAGGCTGGCTCCGGCCATCAGCAGCGAGGTGCGGTTCACGGGCACAGCCCCAGGCGGCGCCAGAGTGCCAGTCGTTCAAGTACGCGCGGCCATGCCAGTGTGGATACATCAGGCACCACGCAGCCAGCCATGTCTGGTATGGGCAGGTAGGCAAAGCGCGCTCCGTGCTGCGCTTCGAAGGCCCGCACCCAGTCGTAGTCGGTGCTGACCACTGGCAAACCTGCCGCGCAGTATTCGATGAGTTTGGTGGACGTCTGTTGGCTGTACGGCAATTGGTCAGGAACCAGGTTCAGTCCGTAGCGCGCGCGGCGCAGCAGGGTGGGTACCTGACCGTGCGGAACGCGACCCGTGACGTGCCCCAAGGTGTGCAGTGTTTTACGCAGATCGACAGGCGGCTCGCCAATCAGCAGAGTGCGCTGGCCTGCCTGTTGTAGTGCGGTCAAGAGTGGCACAAACTGCCGCAGGCGTTGCATGTCCCCCAGATAGACTCCGTCGAACTCGGGCGCAGCCCGTCTCGCACACGTGGCAAGAAAGGATGGCTCCACGCCCATGTCACGGAACTCGTACGGCACGCCGTCGGAAAATCCCAGCCGATCGCGCACCCAGGTATTCTGGAAAAGGCGGTACTGCGGCACGGGCTGCAGGGCGCGCTTGGCCCGGTCCTTGACCTTGGGCCAGGGCGGCACTGAAGCCGATGCGTATTCATGGATGTGAAAGGCATGGCTGAGCCGCCGCGCCGCGTCGTGCGGCACGCGGCCGCACATCCACCAGCAGATGACCGCATCTGCAGGCACGCTCGCAGGGCGGGAATGCACCTGCGCGCTGTGCCCCAGCGCCGCAAGGAAGTCGCCATATGCCGCCAGTTCGGGCAGGTAAGCGCTGCCGGGGTGAATGAAGTGGATCAGCACGCCGCCTCCTGCAGCACGCGTTGCCAGTTATGCGAAAAGCGCTCAGGACTGTAGCGGCGCAGCACCTGGGCCATGTCGTGCGCCAGTTGTTCGGGTGGCATGGCGCACACGGTTTGCACGGCGCGAGCGAGCGCAGCCGCGCTGCAGTCGTGGGCCAGCGCATAGGGCATGTCTGGCCCCAACATTTCGCGCAGCGCGGGGATAGGCAGGCCTACGCAGGGCCTGCCAGCGGCCAGCGATTCCAGCGCTGCCATGGGGCAGCCTTCGTAGAGCGATGCGAGCACGGTAACTTGCCATGGGGCGTACACCGTGGCCTGTACGAGGTGAAAAGGGCGCAACTCCAGCCGACCGACTTGCTGCAGGTCAGCACCGGCTGCACACAGCGCCGGTTGTGAAGGGCCATCGCCTACCATGCAAAGCCGATAAGTAGTCGGCAGCAAGCGCAGCATCTGCACCAGCAATTCGGGCTGCTTCTCCGGCGCAAGCCTGCCCACGAAACCCAGGTATTGCGGTGACGCGCCCATTGGCGCGGGCTGCCAATCAGGATGGGCGTTAGGAATCACCTCCAGGCGTTGCCCTGCCGCTGCACCGCCCGTGAATTCAAGGAACGAGTCGCGTGTGTGGGCTGAGACGAACACCACCCAGCGTAGTCGGCGATACAGCCAGCGCAGCCAGGCGCGTTTGGCAGCACTGGCATGGGCGTGCTCCAGCACCTCCTGCGTGGGGCCGTGAAGCCATGCCACCACGGGCCGGCGCAGCAGCATGCCCAGCAGCCAGGCTGCATAGGACGGTAGAAAGCCGTTCGTGGCTACGATGATGTCGGCCCGCCAAACGGCACGCAGTAGCGCTCCGATGTGCGTATTGCGCAGGGCCAAGGCGACCGGTATCTGGCCTGCGCACCGCAGTGCATTCGCCAGCGTCTGTGTGGCGGTGTGAATACCGCCAACGGCCATGTCTTCTTGCAACAACAGGATGTAGCGCGTGTGCATTCTGGTGGAGGGCGCGCCAATAATCGCACGATGCCACACATTGAAACCTATTTGCTGGGCGAGGCTTTCAGCGACGATTTGCCTTTCAGGCCGGGGATTATCGGACATGCCCAGCCACGCGGTGATTTGCTGGCCGGCTGGGTCGCGCAGCAGTGCGTGCTGCATGTGGGCTTTGCCGACCATGCACCGCTGATTGCACGCCGCGCCTCCGACGGCAGTTGGTTGCACGCGCTTCTCAGCCGCAGCGCACGGATCTGCCATGGTATCGACATCAACGCCACCGCTGTGGACACGGCGCGCAGCCTGGGTTTTGACCACGTGCAGCAGCTCGACGTGTTCGCTCACGAGGCCCCGCAGGTGCTGGCCCGGTGTGCGCCCGACATGGTGCTGGTGCCTGATGTAATTGAGCACCTGCCTGACCCCGCCGCGTTCCTGCGCCGGCTGGCGCAGTGCCTGCCAGAGGCAGAGTTCGTCGTCAGTGTGCCCAATGCGTTGTCCCTGCGCAATGCGCTTCACGGCGTGTGCGGGGTGGAGCATGTCAACACCGACCATCGGGCGTGGTTTTCACCCTTCACCCTACTGAAGGTGCTGGCGGATGCAGGGCTAGTGGGCGCCGAACTGCACAGCTGCCAGGTGGCGGCGCCGGGGACGATGAAGGGACGACTGTTGCATCGGCTGGCAGTGCGCAGGCCGTTGTGGGCGGATGTGCTGGTTGCGCGAGTGAAGGCACGTTGACAACTAGCGCGCTCCGAAACCTGTGAGCACCGTGCGCACCGTCTTGTAGGCAATGAGCAGATCCAGAGCCATGGAGCAGTGCGTCACGTAATACAGGTCATAGCTCAGCTTGATAGCGGTCTGCTCGGCGCTATCGGTATAGCCATGCTGCACCTGCGCCCAGCCCGTGAGACCGGGGCGCATCAAGTGGCGGTAGGGGTAGGCGGGCATGGCTGCGGCAAAGTGGTGCGCGAACTCTGCCTGCTCGGGACGGGGGCCGATGAGGCTCATTTCTCCGCGCAGTACGTTCCAGAGCTGGGGTAGTTCATCGAGCCGCGTGCGGCGGATGAAGCGGCCAACTGACGTGATACGGTCGTCCTGCTGTTTGGCGAACTGAACGATGTGGCTGGCAGGCTCGTGACGCATGCTGCGCAGCTTCCATATGCGGAAGCTGCGTCCGTGGCGACCCATGCGCTGCTGCGAGTACAACATGGGGCCGGGTGAATCTAACTTCACTGCCAGCCCCGTGGCCATACACAGCGGAACCCATAGCGGCATCGTGATGAGGGTCAGGCCCAAGTCCAGCATGCGCTTGGCGATGTCGTAAGCAGGGTAATTGGTCAGTTGCCATAGATCTTGCTCGCCCAGCGTCCCGGTGATTTTGCGGCCCGACAGCATTTCCGCTGCCGCTTCTGCGCTGTAGAGAGGGATGCGCTGGAGTTTGAGCTCGCTGATCCATTGTTGGCGTTGCGGGTCGGGATCAGCCAGCCGGTCTAGCACCACACCGTCCACGGCTGCGCGCTGTTTTCGCGCTGGTAGTCCGGCCACCCAGCTGGTCAGGCGCAGTCGGTCATCGCCTTGCTCCTGCGGGCGCAGCATTTGGCGCAGGACGTAGGGTAAGTCGGCATCCACGTAGGCCAGGTGCAGCGTACGACGGGTCCCCCACAGCGCATGCCCGCACAGCAGCCAAGCCAAGGCCAGCATGTAGGCCATCAATACGGCGCCGCGCGAATAGGGCGCCTGCAGCAGTGCAAAGCCCAACGGGGTGAGCAGAAAGGCCACCGTGATCACCACCAGCAAAAAGCCACCCTGCTCCCGCGGCGGCAGATGGGCGCCCTGGTGCAGCCAGCGTGTTGCCAACAGGTAGGACACCGCACACCACAGCACGGTGGCGGGGAACAGCGGTGTGACCCAGCCTGCGTGTTGCATCTTGTGCGCTATGGCGTAACCCAGTGCTTGAGGCAACAGGCCGAGCAGGCTCCACCACAGCAGCGCGCCATCACGCCGTGCCGGGTCGGGTTCGGCGCAGGGTCGGGAGGTGACAACAGGCTGGGTCATGCACGGACCTGGGTGTAGATGGAGAGTATGGCCGACGCCATGCGTTCCGGGGCATGATGTTCTTCGTAATGGCGGCGGGCCATTCGGCCCATTTGCTCGCGCAGCGCGGGGTTGCGGATTAGGCGCTCCATGGCTTGAGCGATGGCCTCCACGTCATTGGACACCAGGAATCCGTATTGTTCGGAGGGGAGCAATTCCGCTATCCCAGGCAGTCGACTGACCACGACGGGCAGCCCCGCCCGCATGGCTTCGATCACGGAGATGGGAAGACCTTCGTGGTCAGACAGCAACACGAAAAGGTGGTGCTGCGCGAGGCGCTGGGGCACGTCATCCACGTCGCCCACAAAACTCACTTGAAATAAGCCCAACCCGGATGCCAGCGCCTGCAAGGCCGTGCGATCCGGGCCATCGCCAATGATGCTGGCCGCTACCTCATGTCCTAGGCCATCGCGCAGCCGGACCAGGGCATGCAGGAGCAGGTCCGGGCGCTTGGGTGCGGCCAGCCGGGCTACCATGGCGACGCGCACGGGTTCCAGCCCAGGCTGAGCGCGTTGGCTATTGTTTTCTATGGCATTGGGTACGACGGTCAGCCGGCCAGCGCGAATCGGCAAACCTCGGGCAAGTTGTCGCTCGTGCTGCGATACACACACCATGTGCTCCGTCCAACGCGCCAGCAACCATTCACAGCACCACGCCACTGTGCGGCGTACCCGGGGTACTTCGGGTTTGAAAGCGAAGCCATGCACTGTGTAGATCACGGGCTTGCGGCACAGTCTGCCCGCCAGGCGTGCGACCACGCCCGATACGGCGCTGTGCGCGTGCAACATGTCGGGTTCGTGCTCGCGGATCAGGGCGCGCAGTTGCAGTACCGAACGGAACAGATGCCAGGGCGCCAGCGAATTGCGCAGGCTTGGCAGGCGGTAAATCGGCAGTCCCAGCGTGTGTAGGTCGCTTTCGAGCGGTGTGGGACCCGTGCCGCCAATGACAGCGCTGAAATGGATGCGGGAGGCCAGAGCCTGGCACAAGGTGCGCACATGGGTCTGGGCACCTCCTCGTTCGCCCTTGGTGATCACTTGCATCACCCTGAGTTTGGCCTGCATGCGACGCTAGCCAGAAATGCCGGTACGTTCCAGGATGTCACTCACCAGCTCCAGCCGCACCAGCGGGTTGTCCAGTTGCATGAGCTGCTGCTTGAGTTCCAACGGAATGGGCAATAACTCGCACCAGCGATTGGCAAGCCAACCGCAGTCTTGCAGATCTGTGCGTGAGGGCTGTGCGTGTGCGGCTGGTCCCCCGGCTGCTCCTGCCGCCTGCTCGCGCAATGACGACAACACCTGCGTCAGTGTGCTAGCTGCACGCTGCAAGTCTGGGGGAACTTGGACCGGCGTGTCGCAAGGGATCTGTTCCACATTGGCGGTCCACAGCCCGTGGGGCAGCAGTTGTTGGCGCACGATACGAAAGCGGGCGATCCCCCGGCAACGTACGTGCATCAGCCCCGCTTGCAGTTCGTCTAAATGCTCGATCATGGCCAATGTGCCGACGCTGTACAGGCTTTCCGGCAGGGCTCCCGCCTGGCGCACCTCATGGCCGCGGGCCAGGGCCACGACGCCGAAGGGGGCACCCGCGCGGTGGCATTTGCGCACCATGTCCAGGTAACGCACCTCGAACACACGCAGCGGTAGTACACCACCGGGAAACAGCACGGTGTTGAGCGGAAACAGGGGCAGGGAGGTCAGCGTGAGGGGATCGGACATGGCGGCATGCGTAGCGTCGCTATCATCCCACGTTGAACCCGTGTGCGGCGCACCGCAACGGGGTCGACCTATTTGCTAATCGGCCATGCTGTTTCAAATTCTGTCTTTTCTCCTCGACGTTGCCAGCGGCCTGCTCACCGGGGCTTGCCTGTTGCGGCTGTACATGCAGCTGCAGCGGGTGTCGTTTGCCAATCCCGTGGGCCGTCTCGTGTTTGCCCTGAGCGACTGGCTGGTGCTGCCACTGCGCAAGCTCGTTCCGTCGGCGGGGCGGTGGGATCTGTCCTGCCTTGCGGCGGCGCTGCTGCTGCAACTGGTCCAGTATCTGCTGCTGTGGCTTCTGGTGGGCGGGGGGATGGGACTGGCCTGGCTGCCGTGGATGGCGCTTTTTGGCCTGGCGCGCGTGGCCGTGTCGGGATTGATGGGCTTGCTGATCGTTTATGCCGTGCTCTCGTGGGTGCAGACGCGATCGCCCATCAGCGATGTGATCACCCGCCTGTGCGAGCCGTTGTTGCGCCCCGTGCGCCGTGTTCTGCCGCTATTGGGTGGGGTGGACCTGTCGCCGCTGGTGGTGCTGGTACTGCTGCAGGTCGTGATGATCGTGCTGGGGCATCTGCAGGCCAGCGTCATGATGTAGCGACACTGTTCTCAATAAAAAATAGCTGCTAGCGCCCGTCCACCAAGCGCTAGCAGCTATTGTTTTTGATGCCCGTGGTTCAGGCTACCGCGTCGGCCGGCAGGCGCTGCAGCATGGACAGGCATTGCGCCACGGTGTGGCGCAGTTCGCGGCGGTCGCAGATGAAGTCCACAGCGCCCTTGGTCTGCAGGAACTCCGCGCGCTGGAAACCCTCGGGCAATGTGACGCGCACGGTGGATTCGATCACGCGCGGGCCGGCAAAGCCGATCAGGGCCTTGGGCTCGGCAATCACGATATCCCCCACGAATGCGAAGCCGGCCGACACGCCACCCATGGTAGGGTCGGTCAGCACGCTGATGTAGGGCAGGCCTTTCTTGGCCAAACGGGTGAGGGCCGCATTGGTCTTGGCCATCTGCATCAGGCTGAGCAGGCCTTCCTGCATGCGTGCGCCGCCCGTGGCGGTGAAGCAGATGAAGGGCACCTTCTGCTCGATGGCGGTTTCCACGCCGCGAACGAAGCGCTCGCCCACCACGGAACCCATGGAGCCGCCCATGAAATCGAATTCGAAGCAGGCCACCACGACGTTGATGCTCTTGACCGCGCCGCCCATCACGATGAGCGCGTCGGTCTCGCCGGTGTTCTCCAGGGCTTCTTTCAGGCGTTCGGGATACTTGCGGCTGTCCTTGAACTTGAGAGCGTCGACCGGCAGCACTTCCTGGCCGATCTCATAGCGTCCCTCGCCGTCCAGAAAGGCGTTGAGCCGCGCACGGGCACCGATGCGGTGGTGGTGGCCGCACTGGGGACAGACGTTTTCGTTGTGCTCCAGATCGGTCTTGTAGAGCACGTTCTCGCAGCTCGGGCACTTGATCCACAGGCCCTCGGGCATCTGGCGACGCTCGGTAGGGTCGGTCTGCTGGATTTTGGAAGGCAGGAGTTTTTCGAGCCAGGACATAGGTTTCCTCTGTTCAGATCGCGGCTGCGCGCGGGCCGTGGCCGGCGCGCAGGGCCGTCATTATGCGTCCAGCGCCTTGCGCACCCCACGCAGAAAGTCCACGGTGATGCCGACCACTTTCTCATGGGGCTGGTCTTCGATGAGCTGGATGATGCGGCTGCCGATGACCACCGCATCGGCCACGCGGCCGATGGCCTGCGCGGTGGCAGCATCGCGAATGCCAAAGCCCACGCCGACGGGGACCTTCACATGCTCGCGGATGCGCGGCAGCATGGCCTCGACGGCGGCCGTGTCCAGCGCGCCGGAGCCGGTCACGCCCTTGAGCGAGACGTAGTAGACGTAGCCGCTGGCTACGCGAGCCACCTGCTGCATGCGTTCCGCCGTGGAGGTAGGCGCCAGCAGGAAGATCAGGTCGATGCCGTGGCCGCGCAGGTCGGCGGCGAACTGCTCGCACTCCTCGGGCGGGTAGTCCACGATCAGCACACCGTCCACGCCGGCTTCGCCCGCGTCGCGGGCGAAGGCGCCCTTGCCGTGGCGCTGCTCGTAGCGCTCCACCGGATTCGCGTAGCCCATCAGCACCACGGGCGTGGTGCTGTTGCGCAGGCGGAAGCTGCGCACCATCTCCAGCACCTGGGCCAGGCCCACGCCCAGTGCCAGGGCCTTCTCGCCCGCCTTCTGGATGACGGGGCCGTCGGCCATCGGGTCGGAAAAGGGCACGCCCAGTTCGATCACATCGGCGCCGGCCTCGACCATGCCGTGCATCAGGGCCGGTGTGATGTCGACGAAGGGAAAGCCTGCCGTGACGTAGGGGATGAGCGCCTTGCGGCCCTTGGACTGCAGCTCTGCAAAAGTGTCAGCGATGCGGCTCATGCGGCGGGTCCTCCCTTGACGGTCAACCCGCGCATGGAGGGACGGTCGTAGAAGTCCACGCCAGACAGGTCGGCCACGGTGCCGATGTCCTTGTCGCCGCGGCCGGACAGGTTCACGAGGATGGATTGCTGGGGCGTCATGGTCTTGGCGAGCTTGAGCGCGTAGGCTACGGCGTGGCTGGATTCAAGGGCCGGGATGATGCCCTCGGTGCGGCACAGGTAGTGAAAGGCTTCCAACGCTTCCGTATCGGTGATGCCCACGTACTCGGCTCGCTTGATTTCCTGCAGCCAGGCGTGCTCGGGGCCCACTCCGGGGTAGTCCAGGCCGGCGCTGATGCTGTGCGTCTCCGTGATCTGGCCATTCTCATCTTGCAGGATGAAGGTGCGGTTGCCGTGCAGCACGCCACTGGAGCCGCGCTGCAGGCTGGCGGAATGCTTGCCGCTGTCCAGGCCTTCGCCTGCGGCTTCCACGCCGAACAGGCGGGTTTTCTCGAACGGGATGTAGGGGTGGAAGATGCCCATGGCATTGCTGCCACCGCCCACGCAGGCCACGACGGCGTCGGGTTGCTCGGCGGCGATCTTCTGTTCGGCCAGCATGGCGGGCATCTGCGTGAGGCATTCCTTGCCGATCACGCTCTGGAAGTCACGCACCATCATGGGATAGGGGTGGGGGCCTGCCACGGTGCCGATGATGTAGAAGGTGTTGTCCACGTTGGCCACCCAGTCGCGCATGGCCTCGTTGAGCGCATCTTTCAGCGTCTTGCTGCCCGACTCGACGGGCACCACGGTGGCGCCCAGCAGCTTCATGCGGTAGACGTTGGGGCTTTGGCGCTTGACGTCCTCGGCGCCCATGTACACCACGCACTCCAGGCCATAGCGCGCGCAGATGGTGGCGGTGGCCACGCCGTGCTGGCCGGCGCCGGTCTCGGCAATGATGCGCGGCTTGCCCATGCGCTTGGCGAGCATGGCCTGGCCGATCACGTTGTTGATCTTGTGTGCGCCGGTATGGTTCAGGTCTTCGCGCTTGAGGTAGATCTGCGCGCCGCCCATCTCGCGGCTGGTGCGCGCCGCGTGGTAAACCGGCGAGGGGCGGCCCACGAAGTGCGCAAGCTCATAGTGGAATTCCTTGAGGAACTCCGGGTCGTTCTGGTAGCGCGCATAGGCTTCGCGCAGTTCATTGATGGCGTGCGTCAGCGTCTCGGAGACGAAGCTGCCGCCATAGGGGCCAAAATGGCCCGAAGCATCGGGTTGGGTATATGCAGGCATTTACAAATAAGGAACTGGTGCCGCATCGGCCGCGCGTACGGCGGCGATGAAGCGGTCGATCTTGCCGGCGTCCTTGATCCCCTTCAGGGGCAGACCATCGGGGCCCGTGGCCTCCACGCCGGAACTGACATCAACGGCCAGCGCCCGGCAACGCGGGCGCACTTGCCGTATGCCATCGGTCACGTTTGCAGGCGTGAGTCCACCAGACAAAACGAGATGACAGTCGACGTTTGTTGGAAGGAGTGACCAATTGAATGCCTTGCCACCGCCGCCATAGCCCTCGACATGGGCGTCGAGCAGGATGGCGCGGGCGTGAGAGTGATCGTGGGCGTATTTTACGAGGTCGAACCGTGCCGCACCTTCGCCCAGGGGAATGCGCGCGGCGCGCAGGAAGGGAATGCGGCCCCCGTCGCTGGAGCGCAGGCAGTCCTCGGGCGTTTCGTCACCATGGAATTGCGCTGTAGCGCCCGGTACAGCATCGCAGGCAGCTATCACATCAGTAGCGCGGGCATTCACGAACAACAGCACTGGCGTGACAAAGGGCGGCAGCCGCCGGGCCAGTTGCGCTGCGCGCTCTGGGGTGACGGCGCGCGGGCTCGCGGGATAGAGCACGAAGCCGACGGCGTCGGCACCGCTGGCGACGGCCGCGTCCACGTCCTGCTCGCGCGTGAGGCCGCAGATCTTGATGCGTGTGCGCGCGGTGGAGTGGACGCGGGTGCTCAGTGCTGCGGTCGGGCTGCTCATGGCAGCCAATCATACGCAGCCGTGCGCGTCGGCAGGCCCCATTCCGCGCCGTATACCGGGCCCTGGAAGTACAGGCCATCGGGCGAAAAGGTAGGAGCAGCCGCGTCGCGCGACCGCGCCTCCAGCACCGTGCGCATCCATTCGGGCGGATACAGCCCCTGGCCAATGGCGACGATGCAGCCCATGATGTTGCGGATCATGTGGTGCAGGAACGCATTGCCTTCGAATTCAAAGCGCCAGTAGCAGGGGACACACCCGTGGGTGCCGGTGGATTCGCCCGCTGGCGGAGCCCGGCGCGTGATGTCGATGCGGTGCAATGTCTTCACCGGCGACTTGGCCTGGCAGGCCGAGGCGCGAAATGACGTGAAGTCATGCTCGCCCAGCAAATGCTGCACGGCCTTGTGCATGGCCTGCTCATCGAGGGCATGAAAGACCCAACCCACGCGCCCGGCATCGACGCTGGGGCGTACGGGCGACTGCAGCAATACGTAGGCATAGCGCCGGGCCACGGCGCAGGCGCGCGAATGAAAGGCATCGGGAACGGGTTGCGCCCACTGCACGGCGATGTCCGCCGGCAGGAAGGTGTTGGTGCCGCGGACCCATGAAAACGGCGCACGCTGCAGTTCCGTATCGAAGTGCACCACCTGCATCAGCCCGTGCACGCCGGCGTCGGTGCGCCCGGCACAGATCGTGTGCACCTCCTGCGTGGCAAAGCGACCCAGGGCCGCTTCCAGACGGTCTTGCACCGTTTTGCCAGAGGGCTGACTCTGCCAGCCGTTGTATGCCTGACCGTTGTAGCTGACGCCGAGGGCCACCCTCATCGGATGCTCCTTTCGGAGGGCAATGGCACGTCAGCGCGGCAATGGCCGCGTGCCCACCGCCGCATGGACATCAGCCCAGTTCGGCGAGCAGTCGCTGGGCGCGGGCCTTCAGCTCACCGGACGATTCGGCGATGACCTCTTCCACCAGGGCCCGCGCGCCTTCGCTGTCGCCAATGGTGTTGAACTCTTCCGCCAGTGCGAGCTTGGTGGCCAGAGGGTCGTCCGGCAGCGCGTCGGCAGCGGAGGACGCTGCCTTGGCGGCGACCGAGGGCGCGACGGGAGCGGCCGCCGTGGGGGTGTCAAGGTCCAGCGACAGATCGCCGAGGTCGAATTCCAGGGATTCCGAGGTGACAGCCTTCGCGTCGCGGCTGGTCAGGGGGGCGACGCCGGAGTCCATCAGGGACAAGTCATCGTCCAGGTTCAACGGAAGAGGCTCGCTTTGCACGTCGGGCTCTGTCGTCGCCTGCGGCGTCACCGCTGGCTCGTCCCAGGAGGCCTGGGGTAGTTCCAGGTCGCCCAGATCCAGGGACGGGACGGGCGCCTGGGCGGCCGACACTACCGGCGCGGCTGCGGCGGTGTTGTTGGCTGCGGCCATGGCAAACGTGCTTGGCGCCGGGGCCGGGGCCGACGGTGCTTCGTGCAGGTCGAGATCCAAGTCCAGATCGAGGTCTGGCAGCACAGAATCCGGTCCGCCCGTGGGTGTCGCGGGAGCAGTTGCTGCGCCCAGCGTGCTTGCAAAGGCCGCGGTCGATGCAGCGGCCGCTGTGGCGCTGGCGGCAACGGCAGGACGGCCACCGGGCTGATACAGCGGATTTTCAGGGTCGAGCGTACGGCCCAGGTCGGACACGCGGGTCCAGTCGGGCCCCTGGCCGTTGGTGAGCCGGAACACGTCGTTGGCGACGGACTCCAGCGCCTTGCGGTCCTGGCGCTTGGCATAAATCTCGGCCAGTTTGGCGGGGATGGAGACGCGCTCCGGATGGTGGCGCAGCGCCTCCTTGAGAATTTCCTCCGCCTGCAGGTCACGGCCGTAGGCGAGGTAGACGTCGGCTTCCGCCACCGGATCCACATCGCCACCGGCATCCAGTTGGCTGGGCGAATAGGTCATGAACGAGGAGCCGGTCGTGAGTTCGCTGTTGGCCGTGTCCACACGCTGGCCGCCACTGGCGCCGAAGAAGGAATCCGGCTGCAGGCTGCTTTCCGAGAACGAACTGTCCAGGGCACCCTGGTTGCGGCGGCTTTGGACCACGCGGTAGCCGCCATAGCCCAGCAACGCAAGTACGAGCGCCAGCGCGCCTCCAGCCAGCAGCGGGTCCTCCGTGAGGGCATCCAGGAAGCTGGGCTCTTCGTAGGGAACGGGCTGGGGGGCTGGACGCGGGGCCACGGCGGCGGGAGCGGGTGCTGCGGCAGAAGCCTGGGATGCTGCTTCGGCGGGAACAGCCGCCTCGGCGGCAGAGGCCTCGGGCGCTGGTGCGGCAGCTTCTGCCGTGGCAGTGCTCATGTCGGCGCTTGCAGCCGCGGTAGCGGGTGCGGGCAGCCCCCCGGCGGCGGGTACTGCCACCGCCGGCTGGCTGGCAGGGGCGGAAGGCGCCGTGGCTCTTGGCGCAGCTGCGCCAGCGCCGGCTGGCGCGGAGGCGCCGCTGAGCTGGTTCAGGTCCGAGATGTTCTTGGACAGCTCTGCCATGCGGGCGCTGTTCTGTTCGGCCTGCTTGTCGCGGGCCATCTGCTCCTCGGTCTTCTGGGCCTGAACGCTGCCTTTGGAGAGAGTGAGCTTATCGGGGCCGGCAGCGGCGGGCTTGCTCTCGTCCACCTGGGTCTGCACAGTGCCGCGCGCGGAGCGCTCTGCGGCTGCAACCTCGGCCTTGGGCGCTGTCGCTGCCATGCGGCGACGGAATTCATTGAAATCGCGGCTTTGCGCGGCGACGATCTTGCGAGCTTCGGTGGCGTCCGTGGCTTGCGCCTCCGTTTCGCTAGGCATCTGCAGCACTGCGCCGGAACGCAGACGATTCACATTGCTGTTGACGAACGCGTCCGGATTGGCGCGCATCATTGCTACCAGCATCTGGTCCAGCGAGACGCCAGCGGGGCGATGGGCTTCCGCGATGCGGCCGGCCGTGTCCCCGGGGCGCACGCGAATCTCGTCACCGCCAGCGAACGCGGGTGCCTCTGCGGGGGTGGGACGGCCGGCTACGGCGGGTGCGGGAGGGGTTGCTGGGCGTGCGGCAGGCGCGGGCGCCGCGGTGGTGGCGGGGGCGCGCGGCGCAGTTGCCGCGGCACGGGGTGACGTTACCTGAGGTGCGGCGGTCACCGCCGCCTGCGGGCGGCTCGCCGGCGGGTCGAACAGCATCGTGTAGCTACGCACGATATGGCCGGAACTCCAGGTCGCATCGATAACCAAATCCACGAAAGGATCGTTGACCGGGCGGGTACTGCTCAAGCGCAGCACCATGGAGCCATTCGTGCGGCGGTGCAGTTGCACTTGCACGCTATGCGCAGCGGGGGAATATTCCATGCCCTGGCTGCGGAAAACTTCAGGGCTGGCGGTGCTCACGCGCAGCGATTCGGCCTCGGCAGCAGTGATCTGGGGCAGTTCGATTTCCGCGCGCAGGGGCTCGCCAAGCGCCGACTGGACATTCACGCGGCCCAGGGCGAGAGCACGGGCATCGGTGGTGTAGAGGCCAGCCGAGAGAATGGCCGCGGTGGCCAGGACAGAGAATTTCCAGCGATGCATGTGTGCGACGAATGAATGGATGAGGGTGCCGGCGGGAGCGGTATTTTTTCTGGTCGTGATGAAGCCGCCCGGGCGCGTGAAAATATGTAAAAAGCACCATAGCATCAATGTTTTGCACTGACAAGCTGAGGTGTCGCGCCACGTTTTATACGGTGCGGGAAGAGGCCGGGACGGCCTTATTCCTGTTGGTAATGGACAACGATCGGTAACGGGCCGTATCAATCTATGACCTCGAAAAAACGCCACCCGAAGGTGGCGTTGAATCTGCGTCAGGCGTCTAGCAGGATGCGCAGCATGCGGCGCAGCGGCTCGGCGGCGCCCCACAGCAACTGGTCGCCGATGGTGAACGCGCCCACATACTCCGGACCCATGGCCAGCTTGCGGATGCGGCCGACGGGAATGGTCATGGTGCCGGTGACGGCCACGGGAGTCAGGTCCTTCAGCGTCGCCTCACGCGTATTGGGAACCACCTTCACCCACTCGTTGTCGGCAGCGATCATGGCTTCGATGTCGGCTACGGGCACATCCTTCTTGAGCTTGAAGGTCAGTGCTTGGCTGTGGCAGCGCATGGCGCCTACGCGCACGCAGAAACCGTCCACCGGCACTGCGGCGGTGTTGAAGCCTTCCCCCTGGCCCAGGATCTTGTTGGTCTCGGCCATGCCCTTCCACTCTTCCTTGGACATGCCGTTGCCCAGGTCCTTGTCGATCCACGGGATGAGTGAGCCGCCCAGCGGCACGCCGAAATTGGCCGTCTCCGCGCCCGACAGGCTGCGCTGCTTGGCGATGACCTTGCGGTCGATTTCCAGAATGGCGCTCTTGGGATCGTCGAGCAGGGCCTTCACCTCGGCATTCAGCGTGCCGTACTGCGTCAGCAGTTCGCGCATGTGCTGCGCGCCGCCGCCGCTGGCCGCCTGGTAGGTCTGGGTGCTCATCCACTCGACGAGCCCGGCCTTGTACAGCGCACCCACGCCCATCAGCATGCAGGACACGGTGCAGTTGCCGCCAATCCAATCCTTGCCGCCGTTCGCCAGTGCGTTCTTGATGACGGGCATGTTCACCGGGTCGAGCACGATGACCGCGTTCTTTTCCATGCGCAGGGCGGAGGCGGCGTCGATCCAGTGGCCGTTCCAGCCGGCCGCGCGCAGCTTGGGGTACACCTCGTTGGTGTAGTCGCCGCCCTGTGCGGTGAGGATGATGTCGCAGCGCTTGAGCTGTTCGATGTCGAACGCGTCCTGCAGCGTGGTCTCGTTCTTGGCCTGGGCGGGCGCCTTGCCGCCTGCGTTCGAGGTGGAGAAGAACAGGGGCTCGATCAGATCGAAGTCCTTTTCCTGCGCCATGCGGTCCATCAGGACCGAGCCGACCATGCCGCGCCAGCCGACCAAACCTACCAACTTGCTCATTTCATCGCCCTTTCAAAGTAAAAAACAGTACGCACGCGACCGGTGGCTGCTTTCTTCCGCCCCCGGCTCGTCTAGGCCAGGGAGGGCGCACGACGATGCCGGAGCTGGATCAGCCCGTAATGGTCGTGGTTTTGGTGATTGCGCGCGCAGCCTTGCGTGCCTTGGCGGCAGAGGCGGTGTTCAGGGCGAACGGGCGGGCGGCAAACATAGCTGGGCATTGTAGCGGAACCCATCCAGGCCATGGCTGGGCATGCCGCCGCCATCACCGCTGCGCTGCGGTCATCCCCGCTGGATGGACACCCCGCCATCCACCAGCATGGCTGTCCCGGTGACGAACGATGCCGCGTCGGACGCCAGGTACAACGCGGCCTGGGCAATCTCCCGGGGCTGCGCCAGGCGCTTGAGTGCATGCAGTTGGGCGACCTGGGACAGCGCCTCGGGTGTTCCGTTCATGGCGCGCGCCATGGGGGTGAGGGTGCCGCCGGGCAGCAAGGCATTCACACGGATGGCCTTCGCTCCGAACTCCGTGGCCAGTGCCTGGGTCAGGCCGATCAGGCCGGCCTTGCTCGCGGCATACGCGGCCGTGCCCGCAAATGCGGCGGTATACCCCACGAAGGTGGAGGTGAGGATGATCGAGCCACCTCCGCGCGCCAGCATTGCGGGAATCTGGTGCTTGGCGCCCAGGAAGGCACTGGTGAGGTTGGTCTCCAGGGTGTCGCGCCAATCGCTCGACTGCACGTCCGGCGTGGGTTGCAGCGGCCCCATGGTGCCCGCATTGTTGAAGGCGATATCGAGGCCGCCAAAACGCTCCACGGCAGTGGCGACGAGCGCTTGTGCGTAGGCCTCGTCGCGCACGTCGCCGGCCACTGCCGCAGCCGACCCTCCCTGCTGGGTGATGGCAGCGACGAGTTGGTCCAGCTCCGCTTGGCGCCGTGCGCCCACGACGACGGCCGCGCCGACCTCCGCGAAAAGCAGGGCCGCTGCGCGGCCGATGCCGGAACTGGCGCCGGTGACGATGGCGACGCGATGGGAGAGGGACGGTTGGGACATGGGACGCTCCTTCGGGTTGGGTGAAGGAAGAGTCTCCCGGCCCGTGGGCGATGCGTCTGGCCGGATCCGGACTTGCGATGCCGCTTGTGCCGCTGGTGCTGCTTGCGCGCCACGAAAAAGCGGCCCCGAAGGGCCGCTGTCGCGTTGTGCGGGAGGCCGCTCGTCAGGCAGCGAGGGCCTTCACCACGGCATCGCCCATCTGCGCCGTGCCCACCTTGGTGGTGCCGTCGCTGTAGATGTCAGGCGTGCGCAGGCCTTGGGCCAGCACCTGCTGCACCGCGGCTTCGATGCGGCGCGCGGCTTCTTCCTGGTTCAGGCTGAAGCGCAGCATCATGGCGGCGCTGAGGATGGTGGCCAGGGGGTTGGCCACGCCCTTGCCGGCGATGTCGGGGGCGCTGCCGTGGCTGGGCTCGTACAGGCCTTGCTTCTTGTCGTTCAGGCTGGCCGAGGGCAGCATGCCGATGGAGCCGGTGAGCATGGAGGCTTCGTCGGAGAGGATGTCGCCGAACATGTTGCCGGTGACGATCACGTCGAACGCCTTGGGCGCTTTCACCAACTGCATGGCCGCGTTGTCCACGTACATGTGCTGCAGCTCCACGTCGGGATAGTCCTTGTGCACCTCGGTCACGACGTCCTTCCAGAACTGGAAGGTTTCCAGCACGTTGGCCTTGTCCACGCTGGTCACCTTCTTGTTGCGCTTGCGGGCGGCCTCGAACGCGACGCGGGCGATGCGCTCGATCTCGGGCTTGCTGTAGCGCATGGTGTCGAATGCTTCCTCGGCGCCGGGGAAGTGGCCGTCGGCGGCGGTGCGACGCCCGCGCGGCTGGCCGAAGTAGATGTCGCCGGTCAGTTCGCGGATGATGAGGATGTCCAGGCCGGCCACCAGCTCGGGCTTGAGGCTGGAGGCGTGCGTGAGCTGCTCGTAGCAGATCGCGGGACGGAAGTTGGCGAACAGGCCCAGGTGCTTGCGCAGGCCCAGGATGGCCTGCTCGGGGCGCAGCGGGCGCGCCAACGTGTCGTACTTCCAGTCGCCCACGGCGCCGAACAGGATGGCGTCGGCACTCTGGGCGAGATTCAACGTGGACTCCGGCAGCGGGTGGCCCGCGGCCTCGTAGGCGGCGCCGCCCACGGGTGCCGTCTCCATCTCCAGCTTCAGGTCCAGGGCTTCGAGCACCTTGACGGCCTCGGCGACGATCTCGGGGCCAATGCCGTCACCCGGCAGAACTGCGATTTTCATGGTCATTCACTTCTGTTTTGATAGCTGTCAGCGCTTGATGGATAAGCGTCGGAGGCTGTTTTTGCTTGTAATCAATCGGCCAGAGCCCGGGGCGGGTCACGCGGCCATGGTGTGGCTCAGCCACGGCTTGCTGGCCAGGCGTGCGGCTTCGAACGCGCGGATCTTGTCGGCATGGCGCAGCGTCAGGCCGATGTCGTCAAAGCCGTTGAGCAAGCAGTACTTGCGAAACGGCACCACGTCGAAGGGGATCTCCTCGCCCTGGGGACGCACCACCACCTGGCGCTCCAGGTCCACGGTGAGCTGGTAGCCGGGGAAGGCGGCCGCTTCGTTGAACAGCTGGTCCACCGTGGCTTCGGGCAGCACGATGGGCAGCAGGCCGTTCTTGAAGCAGTTGTTGAAGAAGATGTCGGCAAAGCTCGGCGCGATGATGGCGCGAAAACCGTATTGGTCCAGCGCCCAGGGCGCGTGCTCGCGGCTGGAGCCGCAGCCGAAGTTCTTGCGCGCCAGCAGGATGCTCGCGCCCTGGTAGCGCGGCTGGTTCAGCACGAAGTCGGGGTTGGGCTTGCGCTGGGATTCGGGCACGCCCGGCTCGCCCTTGTCGAGGTAGCGCCACTCGTCGAACAGGTTGGGGCCGAAGCCCGTCTTCTTGATCGACTTGAGGAACTGCTTGGGGATGATGGCGTCGGTATCGACGTTCTCGCGGTCCATGGGGGCGACGAGGCCCTTGTGGAGGGTGAATTTCTGCATGGTGGTGTGTCCGGAAAGAAGTGGCGTTGGGGCCCGCGGGCTTACTGGCCGTTGGTCCAGGTGCCGGCCTTGATCTGTGCGCTGGAGGTTTCGCAGGCCTTGCGCTTGTCCTGCAGCGCATCGGCGGTCAGGTTGTAGTAGTAGGCATCCACGGGCTGACCCATCAGCCCCTTGCAGGCGCCGCTGGCCGGGCGCGGGCACTGCGGCAGGTAGCTCACCTTGCCGGGCTTGCCGCCCAGTTGGGCGGACATCTGCGCCAGGCCGCCGCAGCTGCCCTTGATCTGGTCGTCGGGCACGCCGGCGGCGAATTCCATGCAGTCCTTGACCTGCGTGGTCTTGCCACTGAAGGTGATGCTGCCTTCGATGACGCAGGCGCGGTTGGCGGCCCACGACAGGGCGGGGCTGGCCAGCAGCAGCGTGGTGGCGAGGCAGGCGAGGGCTTTCTTCATGCGGAGCTCCTGGGATGGCGGTGTGGAGGGGCTTACTTGGCGGCGCGTTCGATGGCGCTGCCGGCGCGCTGCACGTCCTGGCCCATGCCCTTGACGGTGTTGCAGCCGGCCAGCACGAAGGCCAGCGCGAGCAGGGCGGCGAGAGACTTTTTCATGGTGGGAGGCTCCTTAAGCAAACTGGCGGATGTCCACGAAGTGGCCATGGATGGCGGCGGCCGCGGCCATGGCGGGGCTCACGAGGTGCGTGCGCCCGCCCGCGCCCTGGCGGCCTTCGAAGTTGCGGTTGGACGTGGAAGCGCAGCGCTCGCCGGGCTCCAGGCGGTCGGCATTCATGGCCAGGCACATGGAGCAACCGGGCTCGCGCCATTCAAAGCCCGCGGCCTTGAAAATCGCATCCAGCCCCTCGCGTTCGGCCTGTTCCTTCACCAGGCCCGAGCCAGGTACCACCATGGCCAGCTTGATGTTCTTGGCGACCTTCTGGCCGAGCTTCTTCACCACGGCGGCGGCTTCGCGCATGTCCTCGATGCGGCTGTTGGTGCACGAGCCGATGAACACCTTGTCCACGAAGATGTCATCCATCGGCTTGCCGGGCTGCAGACCCATGTAGGTCAGCGCACGCTCGATGGCGCCGCGCTTGGACGGGTCCTTCTCATTGTCCGGGTCGGGCACCACGGCGTCGATGCCCAGCACCATCTCGGGGCTGGTGCCCCAGGTGACCTGCGGCACGATCTCGACGGCGTTCAACTCCACCACCGCGTCGAACTTGGCGTCCGCGTCCGAGTGCAGCGTCTTCCAGTACGCCACGGCCTGGTCCCACTCCACGCCCGTGGGTGCGAGCGGGCGGCCCTTGACGTAGTTGATCGTCTTGTCGTCCACCGCTACCAGGCCCGCGCGCGCACCGGCTTCGATGGCCATGTTGCACACGGTCATGCGGCCTTCCATGCTCAGGTCGCGGATGGCTTCACCGGCAAATTCAATCGTGTAACCCGTGCCGCCGGCGGTGCCGATCTTGCCGATGATGGCCAGCACGATGTCCTTGGCCGTGATGCCAGGGGCGACCTTGCCATTCACTTGGACCAGCATGTTCTTGGCCTTCTTGGCCAGCAGGGTCTGCGTGGCCATCACGTGCTCGACCTCGCTGGTGCCGATGCCGTGGGCCAGCGCGCCGAACGCGCCGTGGGTGCTGGTGTGGCTGTCGCCGCAGACCACGGTCATGCCCGGGAGGGTGGCGCCGTTCTCGGGGCCGATCACGTGCACGATGCCCTGGCGCTTGGACAGGAACGGGAAGAACGCCGCCGCACCGGACTCCTGGATGTTCTTGTCCAGCGTGACGATCTGCTCCTTGCTGATCGGGTCGGCAATGCCGTCGTAGCCGCGCTCCCACCCGGTGGTGGGGGTGTTGTGGTCGGCCGTGGCCACGATGGAGCTCACGCGCCAGACCTTGCGGCCCGCCTCGCGCAGGCCTTCGAAGGCCTGCGGGCTGGTCACCTCATGCACCAGGTGGCGGTCGATGTAGAGCACGGCGGTGCCGTCCTCTTCCGTGTGGACGACGTGCTCGTCGAAGATCTTGTCGTACAGGGTGCGTCCCATGGCAGTCTCGTTTCTTGGGTTCAGTGGGGTGGTGAGAATTCTAGGTGGGGGTGTCGCCGTCCTCGGCGGGCGTCGCGGCAGGCGCGGGCGCCAGGTGTTCGACCAGCAGCCGTGCCGTGACGGGCAGGGCCTCGAAGTCGCGCGCCACCAGGCGCAGCGCGCGCCGGGCCCAGGGTTCGTCCAGCGGCACGGCCGCCAGTTGCCCCACGCCGCGCATCAGCGAAAACGCCCGGTCGGGCAGCAGGCCCACGCCCAGGCCGTTGTCGATCATGCGGCACATCGCGTCCAGGCTGGTGACCTGGATGCGCTGGCGCAGCGGGCGCGCGGCCTGCGCGGCGGCCTGGCGCATGGCCAGGCTGATGCTGCTGCCCGCGTGCAGCCCGACGATGTCCCAGTCCAGCACTTCTTCAAAGCGGATCGATGCGCGGGTCGACAGGGCGTGCGTCTGGGGCACGACCAGCACCAGCCGGTCGCTGCGGTAGGGGCGGCTTTGCAGGCCTTCGTGGGCGGCCGTGGCGGGTACGTTGCAGATCCCCAGATCCGCCGCGCCTTCGTGCACGGCCTGCAGCACGTCGGGCGAGAGGTGCTCCTGCAGATCGATCTTGATCTGGCTGTGTGCCTGGGCAAACGCGCCCAGGTCCTCGGGCAGGAACTGCACGATGGCCGAGATGTTGGCGTGCATGCGCACATGGCCGCGCACGCCGTCGGCGTACTCGGAAAGCTCACCCTGCATGCGCTCCAGTCCGAACAGCACGTTGCGCGCGTGGTGCAGCAGGCTTTCGCCAGCGGGGGTCAGCGTCACGCCGCGGCTGTGGCGGTACAGCAGGGCCGTGTCGACCGCAGCCTCCAGGTCGGACAGGCGCTTGCTCACCGCCGAGGCGGCGATGAACTCCCGCTCGGCCGCGCGGCCGATGCTGCCCAGTTCGCAGACGGCCACGAACAGTTGCAGCGAGGTGAGGTCAATGCGGCGCGCAAAGCTGCGCTCTGAGCTTTTCATCGGGGGGGTGGAGCGACTTCTCGTTTGACGAGGTGATTCCCCTATTTTCCCCTGTATATCCGCCGATTGTCATCGCGATACGCGATGGCTCACATGCCGCTGGATGGGGCGTAGCGGCGGATTTGCTATGAAAAATATAGCTTGAGGCGCTCATCAGATAAGCGCTGGAGGCTGTTTTGACTCTTGTTTTAGAGCGTTACGCATGTCGCCATGCTCGGGAACCTCCACGGGCCAGCCCAGCGCATGGTCGATGCGTTGGCGCAGCATGTCGGCCGCGGCCATCTCCCCATGCACCACGTACACCTGACGGGGTGTGGAGGGCATGGAGCGCAGCCAAGCCACCAATTGGTCACCATCGGCATGGGCCGAGGCCGTGGCCAATTGCACCACCTCGGCGCGGATGGCCACGTCGCGCCCGTGGATGCGGATGGTTTTTTCGCCCGCGGCGATGCGGGCGCCGCGCGTGCCGCCCGCCTGGTGCCCGGTGAGGATGATCATGTTGCGATGGTCGCCCGCGTGCAGCGCCAAATGGTGCAGCACGCGCCCGCCCGTGGCCATGCCGCTGGCCGACAGGATCACGCGCGGCCCGTGCAGACGGGCCAGCGCCTTGGACTCGTCCACGCTGTGCACCAGCGTCGTGCCGCGCGCCATGGCGTGCAGTTCGGAGCGGTTGATCCGGGTCTCGCTCAGGTGGTTCTGGAACAGCTCCGTGGCGCTCACGGCCATGGGGCTGTCCAGGTACACGCGCAGTCCGGAAGGCACTTCGCCGCGGGCCTTCAACTGGGCGATGGCGTACATCACCGTCTGCGCGCGCCCCACGGCGAATACCGGCACCACCGCCACGCCGCCACGCGCGGCCAAGCGTGCCAGCGCGGGCCCCAGCTCGTCCAGCACCGTGCCGGGCGGGTGGCTGCGGTCGCCGTAGGTGGACTCGATGAGCACGGTGTCAGCCGCGGGCGGCGCGTCGGGCGCATGCATCAGCAGGTCGTCCGGGCGGCCCAGGTCGCCAGAGAACAGGATGCGCCGCCCTCCCACCTCCAGCAGCACGCTGGCCGCACCCAGGATGTGGCCTGCGTTCTGGAAGGTGGCGCGCCAGCCGCGGATGGGCTCGAAGGTCTGGTGCGTGGGCTGCACTTGCAGCAGCGACAGGCAGTGCTGCGCGTCCAGGCGCGTGTACAGCGGCAGGGCGGGTTCGTGCTTGCTGAGCTTGTGCCGGTTGAGGAAAGCCGCGTCTTCTTCCTGCAGATGGCCGCTGTCGGGCAGCAGGATGGCGCATAGATCGCGCGTGCCGGCCGTGCAGAACACCGGCCCGCCAAAGCCGTCCTTGGCCAGCAGCGGCAGGTAGCCCGAGTGGTCCAGGTGGGCATGGGTGAGCAGCACGGCGTCAATGTCCTGCGGTGCCACCGGCAGCGGGTTCCAGTTGCGCAGGCGCAGCGGCTTGTAGCCCTGGAACAGGCCGCAGTCCACGAGCAGCGCCTGGCCGCCGTGGCGTACGAGGTATTTGGAGCCGGTGACGGTGCCGGCCCCGCCGAGGAAAGTGATGCTGACGGACATGGAATGGCTTTGTGAAGTGACGACCGTCAGCGTAGCAGACGGCGCTACGCGGGTGTTTGATGCAAACGCACCCGCAACGTGGCGTAGCCGGCGTCCGGGGCTGTGGCCCGCGTAGGCGCATGGCCTGCGGGCAGTGCGATGGCGCTGGTGCGCGCCAGCAACTCCTCCATCAGCACCCGCAGTTCCAGCCGCGCCAACGGCGCGCCGGGGCAGACGTGGATGCCTGCGCCATACAGCAGGTTGAGCGCGGGATCGCGGTCCATGCGAAATTCATCCGGGTCGCCGAACACGCGCGGGTCGCGGTTGGCGGCGATCCAGTGGATGGACAGGCGCTCGCCCATCGGCACGGGGCAGCCGCCCAGCGTCACGTCGCGGGTGGTGATGCGGCGGTTGGCCACGAGCGGGCCATCGATGCGCAGCACCTCGTCGATGGCCGTGGGCAAGAGGCCGGGCTGCGCGCGCAGGCGTTGCTGCCAGTCGGGGTGGCTCGCCAGCCAGTGCAGCAGGATGCCGATGGAGGCGGCAATCGTGCCGACCTCGCCCACCGTCCAGTTGCGCAGCACGCTGGCAAGCTCGCGCAGGTCCAGCAGGCGGCCCTCCACACGGGTGTGCATCAGTTCGCTGGTGATGTCCTGCGTGGGCGGCGCCTCCAGGCGGGCCTGGCGCACGCGCCCGACCAGGTCTTCGAACTCCTGCGCCACGGCCGAGGTCTGCGTGCGGTCGCCCGAGCGGGTGGCGGCCTGGCTGCGGCGCAGCCAGCCGAGCAGCTCGTCCTGCAGCAGCGTGGGCCAGCCGAGGAACGCGGACTGCACGCGCACCGCGAAGGGCAGGGCGAACTCGTGGGTGATCTCCAGCTCGCCGCCCAGGGCCATGGCCTCCTGCACCGTGGCGGCCGACAGCGCGCGACACACGGGCTCGAAGTGCGCCATGCGCTCAGGGGCGAAGAACGGGTCAAGCGCGCGGCGGTACTGCGTGTGCAGGGGCTGGTCGTAGCCGTTGGGCACGGCCGGGTGGGCGGACACCGCACTGCTGAAGGTGGCATGGTCGCCGAGCACCTGCATGACCTCGGCGTGGCGCAGCACGGACCAGTGCTGCGCGTCGCTGTGCGCCAGCGGGCAGCGCTCGCGCAGCTGGTCGTAGGCGGCGCGCTGGTCGCGCAGGACTTCGGGGGCTTGCGGGTCCCAGCGGGGCGGTGTCGTGGTCATGGCAGTCTCCTTGGAAGGCTTCCTGCGGCTTCGCCCACCCGGCGAGGCGATCGCAGACGGGTTCTACAGTCCCAGCGCGTCGGCCAGCGCGTTCATGCGCTGGCTCACGCCGGCATCCATGGCCATGGGACGGCCCCATTCGCGCTGGGTCTCCCCGGGCCATTTGTTGGTGGCGTCCAGCCCCATCTTGCTGCCCAGGCCTGCCACGGGCGAGGCGAAGTCCAGGTAGTCGATGGGCGTGTGCTCGATCAACAGGGTGTCGCGCGCCGGGTCCATGCGTGTGGTCAGGGCCCAGATGACTTCCTTCCAGTCGCGTGCGTCCACGTCTTCGTCCACCACCACGATGAACTTGGTGTAGAGGAACTGGCGCAGGTGGCTCCACACGCCCATCATCACGCGCCGTGCATGGCCCGCATAGGCCTTGCGGATGCGCACCACCGCCATGCGATAGCTGCACGCCTCGGGCGGCAGGTAGAAGTCGATGATCTCCGGGAAGGCGCGCTGCAGCAGCGGCACGAACAGCTCGTTCAGCGCCAGGCCCAGCATGGCCGGCTCGTCGGGCGGCTTGCCCGTGTAGGTGCTGTGGTACAGGGCGTCCTGGCGCTGCGTGATGCGCTCTACGGTGAACACGGGGAACTCGGCGCACTCGTTGTAGTAGCCAGTGTGGTCGCCGTAGGGGCCTTCCAGCGCGTGCTGCCAGCCGCTCTTGTCGTTGGCATCGGGATGGATGTGGCCTTCCAGCACGATCTCGGCGCTGGCCGGTATCGACAGCGGCACGCCTAAAGCGGGCGCCACCTCGGTGCGCGCGCCGCGCAGCAGGCCGGCGAACTGGTATTCCGACAGCGTGTCGGGCACAGGCGTGACGGCGCCCAGGATGGTGGCCGGGTCGGCCCCGATGGCCACGGCCACCGGGTAGGGCTGGCCGGGGTTGAGCCGGCAGTGGTCGGCAAAGTCCAGCGCACCGCCGCGGTGCGACAGCCAGCGCATGATGAGCTGGTTCTTGCCCAGCAGCTGCTGGCGGTATATCCCTAAGTTCTGCCGTGCCTTGCGCGGCCCGCGCGTGATGGTGAGACCCCAGGTGACCAATGGCGCCACGTCGCCAGGCCAGCAGTGCTGGATGGGCAGGCGGGTCAGGTCGACGTCGCTGCCCTCCCACACCACCTCCTGGCAGGGCGGGCGGCGCACGGTGGCAGGGGCCATGCTCCACAGCGTCTTGAGCAGATCGCGCTTGCCCCACAGGTCCTTCATGCCGCGTGGCGGCTCGGGCTCCTTGAGCTGAGCCAGCACCTCGCCGAAGGCGCGGATCTCCGGCAGCCCCGCCACGCCCAGCGCGCGCGCCACGCGCCCGGGCGTGCCGAACAGGTTGGCGAGCACCGGCATGGTATGGCCCGTGGGGTGCTCGAACAGCAATGCGGGGCCGCCCGCGCGCAGTACGCGGTCGGCCAGCGCGGTCATTTCCAGGTGAGGGGATACGGGCTCGGCAATGCGGCGCAATTCGCCCGCGGCCTCCAGCTGGGCCATGAAGTCGCGCAGGTCGCGGTAATGCATGCTTTGAATGAAATCAGGCTCCAGCGCTTATCCAGCAAGCGCTAGCAGCTATTGTTTCAGGAGTCCAACGGCAGGCCCTGCCATTGCGGCGCCAGGGCGTGCTCCAGCCCCAGCAGGTCCAGCACGCGGGCCACGCTGTGGTCCACGATCTCGCCCACGCTGGTGGGGCGCTGGTAGAACGCGGGCATGGGCGGGCACACGATGCCGCCCATCTCGGTCACCGTCGCCATGTTGCGCAGGTGCACCAGGTGCAGAGGGGATTCGCGCACCATCAGCACCAGGCGGCGCCGCTCCTTGAGCACCACGTCGGCCGCGCGCGTGAGCAGGTTGTCCGCCAGGCCGTGGGCCACGGCCGCCAGCGTGCGCATGGAGCAGGGCGCCACCACCATGCCGTGCGCGGCGAACGAGCCGCTGGCAATGCTGGCGCCCACGTTGGCGAGGTCGTGCACCACGTCCGCCAGCGCCTCGACGCTGGCGCGGTCCATGTCCAGCTCGTGGCGCAGGTTGCGCCAGCCGGCGTCGGAGACGACCAGGTGCGATTCCACGTTGGGCATGTCCTGCAGCGCCTGCAGCAGGCGTGCGCCATACACGGCGCCGCTGGCACCCGAGATGCCCACGATCACGCGGCGGGGCGGCTGGCTCATGCGGCGGCCTTGGAGCGCAGGGGATGGTCGTGCAGGTCGGCCTGGATGCGCGCCAGCACCTGGGCGGCCTCGGCCGGGTCGAAGTCCTGGTGGTTGCGCTTCTTCACGCCGTATTCATGCAACTGGAAGTGGCGTGCCGGCGTAATGCCGTGGCGCGCCAGGCTGCTTTTCACGCACACCAGGGGGCAGCCGTCGAGCGCGATGATGGGACGGCCCGAGCGCGCCAGCTTGACCAGCTTGGGCACGTCGCCCCCCACGCCAGCGATGCACGACATCTCCGCCACGCCCTCACGGTCCAGCCGCACGGCGACATGGTTGGCCAGCTGCGCGGCGCTGGAGCAGCCGGAGCAGGAATAGACCAGCGGGTGGACATCGCAAGGGGCAGGTTCCGTCACGAACGACCTCCAAAGAAGGGCGCAAGAGGCGGCAATTGTCGCGCAAGCTGCGGGGCCCAGCGCGAGAGCACGGCGCGCGGCGCCCAGTGGCGCGGGTCGAGCACGGGCAGGTCGATGGCGTCCAGCGCGTTCTTGACCACCAGGCCCAGCTCGGTGTCGCCCTCCATCACCAGGCGGCGGTTGAAGAACAGCGTGTCCGGGTCCTGGCGGCGTTGCGCCAGCAGCACGAAGTCCTGCGCATTGGCGCTGATCGCGAGGTCCGGGTTGCCCTGCGGCGCGCTGGGCGCAAAGCGTTGGCCGTTCCAGGTGAAGTCGAAGGCCACGCGCGCGTCGCGCACGCGGATGGACAGGCGCTTGTCCTTGAGCAGGTCCTTCACGTCCTGCGGCAGGTGGCGCGACAGGGCCAGGTTGATGGCCGTAACCAGCAGGACCGAGCCCGGATAGGCGGGCAGACGCGAGAGCACGGCGCCCACGGGGCGCGGCAGGGTGAACGGTGCGGGTGGGGTAGCGGTCATGGCTTGAAGGAGTAAGTGCGGTGGCTCAGGATGTCACGGCGGGCTGCACCAGATCCAGCCCGGGCTTGCCGTGCCAGTAACCGTTGCAGGGGGCCTCGGGCATCAGGGGGCGCATGCGGTCAAGGGCACCTGCATCGGGTTGGGGCGCCTTGCGGGCCGCGTCGAAGGCGGCAATGACCTCTGCCATGTGCTGCGATTGGGGGGACAGGCGCAGCAGTTCCACGCCCAGCGCGCGCAGCGCAGGTACGTCCTGTATGAGGTTGTGCACGCGCGCCGACTGGGTCTGGATGCCGTTGAGCACCAGGAAGCCCTCGCCTTCGCGGGTGGCCAGCAGCTGGCCGTCCGGGTGCTCGATGCAGCGAAAACCGCAGTCGTCCTTGGGCAGGTTGTAGTGGCGTGCCGTGAAGCAGCGCGCCGAGAACGCCAAGGGCATGCGGCCGTAGGCGAAGACTTCGGTCTCCAGCCCCGCGGGTTTGTGCTGCTGCAGCACGGCCAGGTCGGCCTGGCGCATCTCCAATGGCATGACCCAGCGGCTGGCGCCCAGGCCGACCATCCAGTTCAGCGAATCGGCATTGAACAGGTTGAGCTGGGGGCCGGCGACGAAGGCGCGCTTGCCTGCGAGCTGGTGCACGGCGCCCATGTCGTTCGCCTCGATGAGGAATTCCTCGTCCTGGGCGATCTTGTGCATGGCGGATACGTCGGAGGTGGACTCCAGCAGCACCATGGTGGAGAGCACCGCCTGCTTGCCGGCGTCGCGCAGCATGCGTGCGATGTCGATCCAGTCGCTCTGGCGCAGCTCGCGGCGGCGCGAGCACACGGCTTCGCCAAGGTAGACGACGTCCACCGGCGTCTCGGCCATGGCCTGGTAAAAATCAAAAACGGTATCGCGCGGCCAGTAGTACTGCAGCGGGCCCAGGGCTAGTTTCATCTTGATGCTCTCAGTTCTTCAGGGGGCCAAGCGCAGTCCCCGCCGCATAAATCGGCGTGACCCAGGCCCAGGCTGCCGGGCAACGGCACAGGGGGGTGTTCTTCGCACTTCATTTCCAGGGGCGGTGGTAGGCGCCCAGCGTGTGCTGCTGGCCCTCGGCCACCTGGTCCAGGCTGGCCATCCAGGCGGTCTTGGGGCTGTACAGGTGGCCTTGCGCCATGCAGTGGTCGATGGCCTCGCGCCAGACCTTGGTCACCTGGGCCACGTACGCGGGGCTGCGCTGACGGCCCTCGATCTTGAAGGCACGCACGCCCATCTTCACAAGCTTGGGCAGCAGTTCCAGCGTGTTGAGGCTGGTGGGTTCCTCCAGCGCGTAGTAGTTGCTCTCGTCGCCCACGTCGAAGCGGCCCTTGCACAGCGTGGGGTAGCCGGCGTTCTCGCCGTTGCCGTAGCGGTCGATGAGCACGCCATTCAGGCGCGACTCCAGGCCCTTGGGCGTCTCCTGCCAGCGCACGAACTTCGCGGGTGAGCACACGCCGTGCGTGTTGGGCGACTCACCCGTGGCATAAGACGACAGCGCGCAGCGCCCTTCGACCATCACGCACAGGCTGCCGAAGGCGAACACCTCGATCTCCACCGGCGTGCGGTCGATCACCTGGCGCACCTGCTCCAGCGAGAGCACGCGCGGCAGCACGGCGCGCTGGATGCCGAACTGCTGGTGGTAGAAGTTGATGGCGTCGTGGTTGGTGGCCGAGCCCTGCACCGACAGGTGCAGCCGCAGCTGCGGATGGTGGCGCATGGCGTATTGCATAAGGCCGGGATCGGCCATGATCACGGCGTCGATCCCCCAGGCGGCCGCGCGGTCCAGGGCGGCGCGCCAGGGGGCGGGGTTGGCGGCCTGCGGGTAGGTGTTGAGTGCCAGCAGCACCTTGCGCCCGCGCGCATGGGCGTAGGCAATGCCGTTCTGGATGGCCGCCTCGTCAAAGTTCAGACCCGCGAAATTGCGTGCATTCGTCGCGTCGCGCAGTCCGAGGTAGACACAGTCGGCTCCGCCGTCAACGGCCGCCTTGAGTGCAGGCAGGCTGCCGGCGGGGCAGACCAGTTCGGGTGCGGAAGGGATGTCGGGGGAAGTCGGTTGGCGGGCTGGGTCGGTCACGGGGGCGCTCTTTCGGCTGGCTTGTGCGCGGATCGTCTGATCCTGCGCAGGCTGCGTACCTTAGGTCGCGGTGAATACCCATAACCTGATTTTTGTCAACGATGGGCCGGTCGTTCCTGAATAAACAGATCGGGATTGACCAAAGCCCAGGCAAAAAAAGGCCCGCTGTCCGCGGGCCTTGTCCAGGGGGTCAGCTGAAGAAGCTCTTGAGCCGGTCGGTCCAGCTCTCGGTGGACGGCGAATGCTTGGCACCGCCCTTCTTGAGCGACTCGTCCAGTTCCTTGAGCAGCTTGCGCTGGTGCTCGGTGAGCTTGACCGGGGTTTCCACGATGATGTGGCAGTACAGATCGCCGGGGTAGCTGGAGCGCACCCCCTTGATGCCCTTGCCCCTCAGGCGAAACTGTTTGCCGGCCTGTGTGCCTTCGGGGATATCGATGGCCGCCTTGCCCTGCAGCGTGGGCACCTCGATCTCTCCACCCAGCGCCGCGGTGATGAAGCTCACCGGAACCTGGCAGTGCAGATCGTCGCCGTCGCGCTCGAAGATGTCGTGCTTCCTGATGCGGATCTCGATGTACAGGTCGCCCGGCGGCCCGCCATTGGTGCCCGGTTCCCCGTTGCCGGTGGAGCGGATGCGCATGCCGTCGTCGATGCCGGCGGGGATCTTCACCTCCAGCGTCTTTTGTTTCTTGACCCGGCCCTGGCCGTGGCAGGCCGTGCAGGGCTCGGGAATGATCTTGCCCGTGCCGCGGCAGTGGGGGCAGGTCTGCTGCACGCTGAAGAAACCCTGGCGCATCTGCACCGTGCCAGAGCCCTGGCAGGTGCCGCAGGTCTTGGCGCTGGTGCCGGGTTTGGCGCCGCTGCCGTGGCAGGTCTCGCAGCTTTCCCAACTGGGAATGCGGATCTGCGCTTCCTTGCCCTTGGCGGCTTCCTCCAGCGTGATTTCCATCGCGTAGGAGAGGTCGTTGCCGCGGTACACCTGCCGGCCGCCGCGCCCGCGCGCGCCGCCGAACATGTCGCCGAAGATGTCTCCGAAGGCTTCGGCAAAGCCACCAAAGCCCTCGGCGCCACCCATGCCGCCACGCATGTTGGGGTCTACGCCCGCGTGGCCGTACTGGTCGTAGGCGGCGCGTTTCTGTGCGTCGGACAGGATCTCGTAGGCTTCCTTGGCCTCCTTGAACTTCTCTTCGGCAGGCTTGGCAGCATCACCCTGGTTGCGGTCAGGGTGGTACTTCATCGCGAGCTTGCGATAGGCTTTCTTGATCTCATCGTCCGAGGCGTTCTTGGGAACGCCAAGGACCTCGTAAAAATCTCTCTTGGACATGGGCAATCTTCAGGCCGGTTGGGAGCACGAACGCCGCGCGAACCCCGGCTGGCGGGGCCCGACGCGGCGGCTAGGCACGGGATGCGCTGGCGCGATCAGCCCTTCTTGACTTCCTTGACCTCGGCATCCACCACGTTGTCGTCCTGCGCGGCGGCGCCGGCGGAGCCACTGGCGGCAGCTTGCGCACCCGCAGCCTCGGCCCCTTGAGCGGCCTGCGCATCGCCGTACATCTTCTCGCCGAGCTTCTGGCTGGCAGCCATCAGTGCGGTGGTCTTCTCGTCGATGGCGGCCTTGTCCTCGGTCTTGAGGGCAGCTTCCAGGTCCTTGACGGCGGCCTCGATCTTTTCCTTCTCACCGGCGTCCAGCTTGTCGCCGTGCTCGGACAGGCTCTTGGTCACGGTGTGCACGGCGGCCTCACCCTGGTTGCGGGCCTGCACCAGCTCCAGCTTCTTCTTGTCGTCGGCGGCGTTGAGCTCGGCGTCCTTCACCATCTTCTGGATCTCGTCCTCGGACAGGCCGGAGTTGGCCTTGATGGTGATCTTGTTCTCCTTGCCCGTGCCCTTGTCCTTGGCGCCCACGTGCAGGATGCCGTTGGCGTCGATGTCAAAGGTCACTTCGATCTGGGGCGTGCCGCGCGACGCCGGGGGAATGCCTTCCAGGTTGAACTCGCCCAGCAGCTTGTTGGCGCTGGCAATCTCGCGCTCGCCCTGGAACACCTTGATCGTCACGGCGGGCTGGTTGTCCTCGGCCGTCGAGAAGGTCTGCGCGAACTTCGTCGGGATCGTGGTGTTCTTCGTGATCATCTTGGTCATCACGCCGCCCAGGGTCTCGATGCCCAGCGACAGCGGCGTCACGTCCAGCAGCAGCACGTCCTTGCGGTCGCCCGACAGCACCTGGCCCTGGATGGCTGCGCCCACGGCCACGGCTTCGTCGGGGTTCACGTCCTTGCGGGGTTCCTTGCCGAAGAATTCCTTGACCTTTTCCTGCACCTTGGGCATGCGGGTCATGCCGCCGACCAGGATCACGTCGTCGATGTCGGACACGGAGATGCCGGCGTCCTTGATGGCCGTGCGGCAGGGCGCGATGGTGCGCTCAATCAGGTCTTCTACCAGCGATTCCAGCTTGGCGCGGGTCAGCTTGATGTTCAGGTGCTTGGGACCCGAGGCATCGGCCGTGATGTAGGGCAGGTTGATGTCGGTCTGCGCGCTGTTGGACAGCTCGATCTTGGCCTTCTCGGCGGCTTCCTTCAGGCGCTGCAAGGCCAGCACGTCCTTGGACAGGTCCACGCCCTGTTCCTTTTTGAACTCGCCGATGATGTAGTCGATGATGCGCTGGTCGAAGTCCTCGCCGCCCAGGAAGGTGTCGCCGTTGGTGGACAGCACTTCGAACTGCTTCTCGCCATCGACGTCGGCGATCTCGATGATGGACACGTCGAACGTGCCACCACCCAGGTCATACACGGCGATCTTGCGGTCGCCCCTGTCCTGCTTGTCCAGGCCGAAAGCCAGCGCGGCGGCGGTAGGCTCATTGATGATGCGCTTCACATCCAGGCCCGCGATACGGCCGGCGTCTTTGGTGGCCTGGCGCTGGGCGTCGTTGAAGTACGCGGGAACCGTGATCACGGCCTCGGTCACCGGCTCGCCCAGGAAGTCCTCGGCGGTCTTCTTCATCTTGCGCAGCACTTCCGCGGAGATCTGCGGGGGGGCCAGCTTCTGGCCGCGCACTTCCACCCAGGCATCGCCGTTGTCGGCGCGGGTGATGGTGAAGGGCATCAGGTCGATGTCCTTCTGCACTTCCTTTTCCTCGAACTTGCGGCCGATCAGGCGCTTGGCGGCGTAGATCGTGTTCTTGGGGTTGGTCACGGCCTGGCGCTTGGCCGAGGCGCCGACCAGAATCTCGCCGTCTTCCTGGTACGCGACGATGGACGGCGTGGTGCGCGCGCCTTCGCTGTTCTCGATCACGCGCGTGTTGTTGCCTTCCATGATGGCCACGCAGCTGTTGGTGGTGCCCAGGTCAATACCGATGATTTTTCCCATGTTTTTCTCCGTGATGTCTGAAATGGCTGGATAGCCAGTAACTTGTGGATAACTTGCCCGTCTTCAAGCGGCGGTGCTGAGATTTATTTACTTGGGCGCGGCCACCGTGACCAGCGCAGGGCGCAGGACGCGGTCAAAGATCAGATAGCCCTTTTGCAGCACGCTCACGACGGTGTTGGCTTCCTGGTCGGCGGGCACCATGCTGATGGCCTGGTGCTGGTGCGGGTCGAACTTGGTGCCGGCCTCGGGGTTCACGATGACCACCTTGTTGCGCTCCAGCGCCGACATCAGTTGGCGCAGGGTGGCGTCCGAACCCTCGCGCAGTTGCTCGGCCGTGGCGTTCTCGATGGCCAGGGCGGCGTCCAGGCTGTCGCAGACAGGCAGCAGGCTTTCGGCGAAGCTCTCGATGCCGAACTTGCGGGCCTTGGCTACCTCATCCTCCGCACGCCGGCGGGCATTCTCGGCCTCGGCCTTGGCGCGCAAAAATTGATCGGCCAGGTCGGCGCTCTTGGCTTTGAGCTCGGCCAGTTCGCCCTGCAGGCGGTTCAGTTCGTCGGCGGCATTGGCGGACATCGCCGCTTCAATCTCTTCAGGAGAGGGAGGGGGATTCTGGTTCTCGGACATGTCGACTCGGGTTGAATTGGAATGCTTGTGCGCGCCAGTTAGGGGCGCATCCGCGGTTTTCAAGCGCGAATGGTGCAAATGGCGTTCTTTGCGTGCAACGCGGGGGCGTTGGCGTGCCGCGTGCGGGAGTGTGGACGGTGCGCAGTGTACAAGGTGAGCGCGCGTTGCTATAATCTCGCGCTTTGCCTTGCCACACCGCTACACGACGCGGCGGGTGGTGTCATCCAAAAGGAGTTTGCATGCGTCACTACGAAATCATTTTGTTGATCCATCCGGATCAGAGCGAACAGGTTCCGGCCATGCTGGAGCGCTACAAGGGCATGATCGTTGCCGGCGGCGGCCAGGTGCACCGTGTGGAAGATTGGGGTCGCCGTCAACTGGCTTATCTGATCAGCAAGCTGGCCAAGGCCCACTACCTGTGCCTGAACATCGAAGCCGACCAGGCTGTGATGGCCGAACTCGAGCACGCCTTCAAGTTCAACGACGCCGTGCTGCGTCACCTGACGGTGCAGAAGAAGAAGGCCGAAACGGGCGCGTCCTCCATGATGAAGACCGTCGAGCGCGAAGAAGCACGCAAGGCCAGCCAGGCCGAGTTTGCCGCTTCGAACGAGCGCTGATCGACCAGCCTGTCAGTCAGGAGGTGTGAACAACCATTGGGTCCTGACAGCCTGTATCGCCGAGGTCCAGCCTCTGCGCTACACGCCCGCCGGCCTGCCGGCGCTGGATATACGACTCGAGCACGAGTCGCTCCAGCGGGAAGCCGGGGCGGATCGGCAGGTCAAGGCCAGCGTGAAAGCCCTCGCATTTGGCGCTCTTGCGGAGCGCCTGGCCCGGCAAGCACTGGGAAGCGTCTGGAAGTTCCAGGGCTTCTTGGCCACGGGGCGCGGCGGCAAGGGATTGGTGTTCCACATCCAGGATATTCAACAAGATTAATTTTCAAGAGGTCCGAAAATGGCCACGTTCAAGAAATTCAACAAGGACAAGCGCCCGAAGCGCAACACCCAGTCGCTGCTGTTCAAGCGCAAGCGCTTCTGCCGCTTCACGGTCGCAGGCGTCGAAGAAATCGACTACAAGGATGTCGACACCCTGCGTGACTTCATCGCCGAGAACGGCAAGATCATCCCCGCGCGCCTGACCGGCACGCGCGCGATCTACCAGCGCCAGCTCAACACCGCCATCAAGCGCGCCCGCTTCCTGGCCCTGTTGCCCTACAGCGACCAGCACAAGATCTAAGGAGCACGATTACCATGCAAATCATCCTGCTCGACAAGGTCGTGAACCTCGGTAACCTCGGCGAGATCGTCAAGGTCAAGGACGGTTACGCCCGCAACTTCCTGATCCCTACGGGCCGCGCCCGCCGCGCCACCGAAGCCGCCAAGGCCGAGTTCGAGGCCAAGCGCGCCGAACTTGAAAAGGCCGCCGCCGAGAAGCTGGCTGCCGCCCAGGCACAAGGCGAAAAGCTGGCCGGCACCACCGTCAAGCTGACGCAAAAGGCTGGCGTGGACGGTCGTCTGTTCGGCTCCGTGACCAACCATGACATCGCCGAAGAGCTGAACAAGCAAGGCTACAACGTGGTGAAGTCGCAAGTCCGCCTGCCCAACGGCCCGATCAAGGTCGTGGGCGACAACACCGTCACGGTGGCCCTGCACACCGACGTGGCCGTTGAAGTCACCGTGTCCGTCTACGGCGAAACGGCCTGATCGGTTCACACCCTGGCTCTGCCATACAAAGCCGCCCTTGGGCGGCTTTTGTTTTTTCACCCGCACCTGTGCACCTGCTGCCCACTGCCTTTGCACGCCTTATCCACAGAGTTGTGCAATGACGGGCGTGGCACCGCCCGCTAGCATCGTCTGCTTGCCCTCCTGAAAGCCCCTGAGTCCCATGTCTGCCGTTGTGCCCACCCTTCCTGACGGTTATGCCGTCCCATCGCTGGATCGCGAGGTGGCCCAGTTGCGCGTTCCGCCCCATTCCATCGAGGCAGAGTCCAGCGTGCTGGGCGGCCTGTTGCTGGACAACATGGCGTGGGACCGCGTGGGTGACCTGCTGGTGGATGGCGATTTCTACCGCCACGAGCACCAGCAGATCTACGCCGCCATCGGCGCGCTGATCAACGCCAGCAAGCCTGCGGACGTGATCACGGTCTACGAGCATCTGCAGGGCATGGGCAAGGCCGAGGAGATCGGCGGGCTGGCCTATCTGAACAGCCTGGCGCAGTACGTGCCCAGCGCCAGCAACATCCGCCGCTACGCAGAGATCGTGCGCGAGCGCGCCATCCTGCGCAAGCTGGTGACCGCCAGCGACGACATCGCCACCAACGCCTTCAATCCCCAGGGCCGGCCGGTGGAGCGCATCCTGGACGAGGCTGAGCAGAAGATCTTCGCCATCGGCGAAGAGGGCTCGCGGATGAAGCAGGGCTTCCAGTCGCTCGATTCGCTCGTGATCGACCTGCTGGACCGCGTACAGGAGATGGCCGACAACCCCATGGACGTGACCGGCGTGCCCACGGGCTTCGTCGACCTGGACCGCATGACCAGCGGTCTGCAGGCAGGCGACCTGGTGGTGCTCGCGGCGCGCCCTTCCATGGGCAAGACCTCGTTCGCGGTGAACATTGCCGAGCATGTGGCGCTCAACGAGGGCCTGCCGGTGGCCATCTTCTCGATGGAAATGGGCGCCGCCCAACTGGCGGTGCGTATCGTGGGCTCGATCGGGCGCGTGAACCAGGGCAACCTGCGCACCGGCAAGCTCAGCGACGAGGAGTGGCCGCGCCTGACCGAAGCCATCGAGCGGCTGCGCACCGTGAGCCTGCACATCGACGAGACGCCGGGCCTGACCCCATCCGAGCTGCGCGCCAACGCGCGCCGCCTGGCGCGCCAGTGCGGCAAGCTCGGCCTGATCGTGGTGGACTATCTGCAGCTCATGAGCGGCTCGGGCAGCAACAGCTCCGACAACCGCGCCACCGAGCTGGGCGAGATCTCGCGGGGCCTGAAGATGCTGGCCAAGGAGCTGCAGTGCCCGGTGATCGCGCTGTCGCAGCTCAACCGTTCGGTGGAGCAGCGCACCGACAAGCGTCCCATGATGAGTGACCTGCGCGAATCGGGCGCCATCGAACAGGACGCGGACATCATCATGTTCATCTACCGCGACGACTACTACAACAAGGAGTCCAAGGAGCCGAACATTGCCGAAGTCATCATCGGCAAGCAGCGTAACGGCCCCACGGGCACGGTGAAGCTGTTCTTCCAGAAGAACCAGACGCGCTTTGAGAACCTGGCGGTGGGCGCAGGTGACGATTACTATTAAGAGTCAAAAATGGCTCTAGCGCTTACTGGGTAAGCGCTAGCAGCTATTTATTTAATAGTGATTGAGCGGTCTCAACGCGACAGTGCCCAGGCGAGCAGCGCCAGCGTGCATACGCCGAGCCCGCAGACGGCGAGCAGCAGGTGCAGGCTGCGCCGGCGCAACCCATCGACGGCGCGCACCAGTTGGGCGTTCTGCTCGGCCAGCGATTTGATCAGCGCGGCGGACGCGCGCTGGTCTTCCTCCAGCTGGGCCATCCGCGCTTGCAGTACTGCCAGTTGATCGGGCGTGCTGTCGATCCGCTGCGCGGGCGCCTCGGGCGGCGGCGCCTTGCGCGTGTTGCTGATGAGTTTGCGCGCGGCCTGCATGATCTGGGGCGTGGCCTCGATCACGTCGCCCCAGGGCACAAGCTTCAGCGCGGACATCCAGCCCACGGCCATCAGAGCACCTCGCTGGCGAAGTCGGCCAGGCGCGAGCGCTCGCCGCGCGCGAGCAGGATATGCCCGCTGTGCGGCCAGCCCTTGAACCGGTCCACCGCATAGGTCAGGCCGGAGGAGCCTTCCGTGAGATAGGGCGTGTCGATCTGTGCCAGGTTGCCCATGCAGATGATTTTGGTGCCGGGGCCCGCGCGGGTGACCAGCGTCTTCATCTGCTTGGGCGTCAGATTCTGCGCCTCGTCGATGATGACGTACTTGTTCAGAAAGGTACGCCCGCGCATGAAGTTCATGCTCTTGATCTTGATGCGGCTGCGGATCAGCTCATTGGTGGCCGCGCGGCCCCACTCGCCAGCATTGCCCCCGTCGCCCTTGGCAAGAAATTCCAGGTTGTCGTCCAGCGCGCCCATCCAGGGGCCCATCTTTTCTTCCTCCGTACCGGGCAGGAAGCCGATGTCCTCGCCCACGCTCACCGTGGCGCGGGTCATGATGATCTCGGTATAGCGGCGCTCGTCCAGCACCTGGGTCAGGCCCGCGGCCAGCGCCATCAGCGTTTTGCCGGTGCCGGCCGTGCCGGTCAGCGTCACGAAGTCCACGTCGGGGTCCATGAGCAGGTTCATGGCGAAGTTCTGCTCGCGGTTGCGGGTGTTCACACCCCAGACCGTATTCTTGGACGAGCCGTAGTCCTTGAGCGTCTCCAGCACCGCCGTCTTGTCCCGGATCTCGGTCACGCGCGCATACAGGCTGGGTTCGCCCGGCGCCTCGAAATACACAAACTGGTTGATCATCAGCTGCGCCACCACGGGGCCGCTGATGCGGTAGTACATGTGCACGCCGCTCTGCCAGCTTTCGACGTTCTTGCCGGCCTTGGTCCAGAAGTCCGTTGGCAGCGCAAGGCTGCCCGAATAGAGCAGGTCGCCGTCTTCCAGCGTCTTGTCGTTCTGGTAATCCTCCGCGACCAGGCCCAGGGCGCGCGCCTTCACGCGCATGTTGATGTCCTTGGACACCAGCACCACCTCGCGCGGCGCATGCAGCTTGCGCAGCGCTTCCACCACGCCCAGGATCTGGTTGTCGGCCTTGCCCTGGGGCAGGCTGGAGGGCAACTGGTAGTTCAGGGGGGCGGTCTGGAAGTACAGGCAACCGCCGGCGGCGCGCTGGCCCGTGGAATCCAGGCGCAGGCCCAAGGCCATGTCGGCGCTGCCATGGGCTGCCGCCAGCGCATCCAGCGTACGGCTGGCCTGGCGGCCGTTGCGGGCCACTTCGGTCATGCCCTTCTTGTGGCCGTCGAGTTCCTCCAGCACGATCATTGGCAGGAAGATGTCGTGTTCTTCGAAGCGGAACAGGCTCGTGGGATCGTGCAGCAGCACGTTGGTGTCGAGCACGAACATTTTCTTCGGCCCGGCAGCACGCTTCTTGCGCAGTGCAGCGTCCGGTGCGGCGCGCGGCGCGGCAGCCGGGGGCACTGCGGTGACGGGGGGCCTCATGCGCACTGCGCCCTCATCCGCAGGGCGTGCGCGCGAATGGGCGGGTGCAGCAGATACCCCTGCTTTGGTCGAGCGGCCTGCACCGGATGGGATGGCGGTATCAGGTGCGGCGGCTTTCTTGGCGGCGCTGGTCTTGGTGGCCGCGCGCTTGCGAGTGGGAGCGGCCGCTGTAGCGGGCGGGGCCGCGGAAGCCTCCGCGGCCTCGTCATCCTCGAAAACCGTCATGCGATAGGCGTCTGGTTTGAGCAGGGCGGCGCGCTGGGTCGGGGCGGGGGGCAGGGGCATTGCAGGGAGCCTTGAGGAAAGTAACGTTCAAAAAGCACAAAGCCGCCTAGGAGACCGAGGCGGCTTTGGATTGCGGGGAGCGTGTTGCGTTTCTCAGCAGCATTGACCCATTATGCATGCTCCCCGTGACGGCCCACGGTAGAGCCGTCAGGTGTTCAGGCGGCTTTCTTGACAGGGGCTTTGATCGCCTTCACGGCCTTCAATACCTCGTCCACATGGCCGGGTACCTTCAGGCCGCGCCATTCCTGCACCAGAATGCCTTCGGGATTGACGAGGAAGGTGCTGCGCTCGATGCCCTTGACCTTCTTGCCGTACATGATCTTGTTCTTCACTACGCCGAACATGTGGCACATCTTCTCTTCGGTGTCGGCGATCAGCTCGAAGGGCAGCTCCAGCTTTTCCTTGAAGTCGTCATGCGACTTCATGTTGTCGCGCGACACGCCGAAGACCACGGCACCGGCCTTCTCGAAATCCTTGAACTTGTCGCGGAACTGCATGGCCTCGGTGGTGCAGCCCGGGGTGTTGTCCTTCGGGTAGAAATACAGAATCAGAATCTGGCCCTGGTGCGAGACGTTGGAAACCTTGATTCCGCCAGTCGCGTTGGCTTCAAATTCAGGAAGGGGTTTGTTGACAACGATCGCCATGGCACTTCTATCTCTCACGAATTAGTCGAAGAAAAGCCGGGGGAGTGGGGGTGTACTCTTTTTTGGGTGGTGCCCCCGACCGCAACAGGCTATTTTACCCCGAAACCCCCTCCAGGAGAACCGGCCGCACTGGCACCCGGATACAGCGACAGGGGAAATCTGCCGTTACTCGGTTTCCAACAGCAGGGCTGCGACCACGTTGCGCCCTTCGCCTGCCAGGACGTTGTAGGTCCGGCAGGCGGCCTGGGTGTCCATGGTTTCCAGGCCGATGCGCCGCGCCATCAGTGGCTGCAACCAGGCGGGCGGTGGAAAGCGGTTGCGCAGGCCGCTGCCGAAGATCACCACCTCGGCGTCCAGTTCGGCGAGTTGCGCGAAGTGCGCGGCAGTCAGGTCCTCGAAGCGGCGGCAGTTCCAGGCGATGCGCTGGCCGCGCGCACCGATGATGACGCTCTCGGTCACCCGATCGGCGTCCACGCCGATCCAGTCCGGCCCGTAGGCGGTGATGGACTGGGTATCGGGGCGTTCGGGCTGGAATTTCATGGGCGTTGCGGAGGCTGCCCGCACCCTGCGCGGTTGTGCGGCGGCCGGGGCCGTGGGTGGAACTGTGGTCAAATTATAGGTTTCACCGAGGCGCCCTGCGCCCGGCGGGGCCGCAGCCCCACTTGTGCCCCTCTCCTCACGCCTGCCCGCACATGAAGCCCATCCGCAAATCCGCCAAGCTCAACAATGTTCTCTACGATGTCCGGGGCCCCATCGTGGACGCGGCCAAGCAGATGGAGGACGAGGGCCAGAAGATCATCAAGCTGAACATCGGCAACCTGGCGCCGTTCGGCTTTGACGCGCCCGAGGAGATCCAGCAGGACATGATCCGCAACCTGCCCAACTCGGCGGGCTACTCGGACAGCAAGGGCATCTTTGCGGCGCGCAAGGCCGTGATGCACTACAGCCAGCAGCAGGGCGTGGCCGGCGTGACGCTGGACGATATTTACCTGGGCAACGGCGCGAGCGACCTGATCACCATGGCCACCAACGCGCTGCTCGACGACGGCGACGAGCTGCTGGTGCCCGCACCCGACTATCCGCTGTGGACGGCGGCGGCCAGCCTGTCGGGCGGTCGGCCTGTGCACTACCTGTGCGATGAAGACAACGGCTGGATGCCCAGCCTGACGGACATCCGCGCCAAGATCACCTCGCGCACGCGCGGCATCGTGGTCATCAACCCCAACAACCCCACGGGCGCGCTGTACTCGGACGAATTGCTCAAGGGCATCGTGCAGATCGCGCGCGAGCACAACCTGGTGCTGTTTGCCGACGAGGTGTACGACAAGGTGCTGTACGACGGCGTCAAGCACACGGCCATGGCCAGCCTGTCGACCGACGTGGTCACGCTCACCTTCAACTCGCTCTCCAAGGCCTACCGCTCCTGCGGCTACCGCGCCGGGTGGATGGTGATCTCGGGCGACAAGACGGCCGCGCGCGACTACATCGAAGGCATCAACATGCTGGCCAACATCAAGCTCGGCTCCAACGTGCCGGGCCAGTGGGCCATCCAGACCGCGCTGGGCGGCTACCAGAGCATCAACGACCTGGTCAAACCCGGCGGGCGCCTGTGCCGCCAGCGTGACCTGGCCTACGAGCTGATCACCGCCATCCCCGGCGTCACCTGCGTCAAGCCGCAGGCGGCGCTGTACATGTTCCCCCGCCTGGACCCCGAGATGTACCCCATCGCGGACGACCGCCAGTTCTTTATGGAAGTGCTGCGCGCCACGCGGGTCATGCTGGTGCAGGGCTCGGGCTTCAATTACCCCGACAACCAGCACTTTCGCATCGTGTTCCTGCCGCACGAAGACGACCTGCGCGAGGCCATCGGCCGGCTTGCGGGCTTCCTGGCCGCCTACCGGCAGCGCCACGCCAAGGCGGCGTGAACTTCATTTTTGATAGCTGCCGGCGCCCGTCAATAGGGCGCTGGGGCCTTTTTTGACGGGTAACCCTGATATGAAACCGATCCAAGTGGGCCTGCTGGGCATTGGCACCGTGGGCAGCGGCGTGTTCAACGTCCTGTCGCGCAACCAGGAAGAAATCCGCCGCCGCGCCGGCCGCGGCATCGAGATTGCTTGTGTGGCCGACCTGGACACCGCCCGCGCACGCGCCATCGTGGGCGAGAACGCCCGCGTGGTGGGCGACGCGCGCGAAGTGATCGCCAACCCTGAGATCGACATCGTGGTCGAGCTGATCGGCGGCTACGGCATCGCCAAGCAGCTGGTGCTGGAGGCGATCGCCGCCGGCAAGCATGTCGTGACGGCCAACAAGGCCCTGCTGGCCGTGCATGGCACGGAGATCTTCAAGGCCGCGGCCGAGAAGGGGGTGGTGGTCGCCTACGAGGCGGCGGTGGCCGGCGGCATTCCGATCATCAAGGCGCTGCGCGAGGGGCTGGCGGCCAACCAGATCCAGTGGGTGGCGGGCATCATCAACGGCACCACCAACTTCATCCTGTCCGAGATGCGCGACAAGGGCTTGGACTTCGACGTGGTGCTCAAGGAAGCGCAGCGCCTGGGCTACGCCGAGGCCGACCCCACCTTCGACATCGAGGGCGTGGACGCCGCGCACAAGGCCACCATCATGAGCGCCATCGCCTTCGGTATCCCGGTGCAATTCGACAAGGCCTACGTGGAGGGCATCACCAAGTTGTCCGCCGTCGACATCCGCTATGCCGAGCAACTGGGCTACCGCATCAAGCTGCTGGGGATCGCCAAGCGCCGCCAGGGCGACGCGACCAAGCGCACGCCCGATGGCGTGGAGCTGCGCGTGCACCCCGCGCTGGTACCGGCCAAGCGCCTGATCGCCAATGTCGAAGGCGCGATGAACGCCGTGGTGGTGCACGGGGACGCCGTGGGCACCACGCTGTACTACGGCAAGGGCGCGGGCAGCGAGCCCACCGCCAGCGCCGTGATCGCCGACCTGGTGGACATCACCCGCCTGATCGAGGCCGACCCCGCGCACCGCGTGCCGCCGCTGGCCTTCCAGAGCCACACGCTGCGCGAGGCGGGGCAGGAGCTGCCCGTGCTGCCCATGGCCGACGTGGTCACCAGCTACTACCTGCGCATCCGCGTGGCCGACGAGGCCGGCGTGCTGGCCAAGATCACCGGCATCCTGGCCGGCGCGGGCATCAGCATCGACGCCGTGCTGCAGCGCGAGGCCGACGAGGTGGGCGGCGAAGGCAGCACGCAGACCGACCTGATCATCCTCACGCACGACACGCGCGAGGGCGACATGGACGCCGCGCTCGCCCAGATCCAGGGCCTGCCCACGGTGCTGGCCAGCATCACGCGCATCCGCAAGGAAGAGCTCAACAACTAAGAGGGGCTGCACGCCATGCTGTACCTGTCCACCCGCGGCCACGCGGACCGCAAGCATTTCTGCGACATCCTGCTCGAAGGCCTGGCGCCCGACGGCGGCCTGTACCTGCCCGAGCGCTACCCGCAGATCAGCGACGCCGAGCTGACCGCGCTGCGCACCGCCTATCACACGCAAGGCTATGCCGAGCTGGCCTTGCGCATCCTGTCGCTGTACATCGACGACATCCCGCCCGCGGACCTGAAGCGCCTGTGCGAGAAAACGTACACCGCCGAAGTGTTCGGCACGGGCGAGATCGTGCCGCTGCGCCACCTGGAAGACGGCCTGTGGATCGAGGCCCTGTCCAACGGTCCCACGCTGGCCTTCAAGGACATGGCCATGCAACTGCTGGGCAACCTGTTCGAGTACGAGCTGGCCCGCCGTGGCGAGCAGCTCAACATCCTGGGCGCCACCAGCGGCGACACCGGCAGCGCGGCCGAGTACGCCATGCGCGGCAAGCAGGGCGTGCGCGTGTTCATGACCAGCCCGCACGGTCGCATGAGCCCGTTCCAGCAGGCGCAGATGTTCAGCCTGCAGGACGCGAACATCCACAACCTGGCCATCGAAGGCGTATTCGACGACTGCCAGGACATCGTCAAGGCGGTGAGCAACGACCACGCGTTCAAGGCCCAATACAAGATCGGCACCGTCAACTCGATCAACTGGGCGCGCCTGCTGGCGCAGGTGGTGTACTACTTCGCGGGCTACATCCAGGCGACGGAGACGAACGGCCAGAAGGTCAGCTTCACCGTGCCCAGCGGCAACTTCGGCAACATCTGCGCCGGCCACGTGGCGCGCCAGATGGGCCTGCCGATCGATCGCCTGATCGTTGCCACCAACGAGAACGACGTGCTCGACGAGTTCTTCCGCACCGGCGCCTACCGCGTGCGCGGCGCGGCCGACACGCACGAGACCAGCAGCCCCAGCATGGACATCAGCAAGGCCAGCAACTTCGAGCGTTTCGTGTTCGACCTGCTGGGGCGCAATGCGGAGCGCACGCGCGAGCTGTTCGCCGAGGGCGTGGCCAAACAGGGCTTCTTCGACCTGGGGAGCGACCCCGTGTTCCGAGACGCACGCGCCAAGTACGGTTTCGAGAGCGGCAAGAGCACGCACGCCGACCGCCTGGCCACCATCCGCGACACGTACGAGCGATTCGGCCAGATCATCGATACCCACACCGCCGACGGCGTGAAGGTGGCGCGCGAGCACCGTGGCGATCCCGCCGTGCCCATGATCGTGCTGGAGACGGCCCTGCCCATCAAGTTCGCCGAGACCATCCAGGAAGCCCTGGGCCGCGCACCCGAGCGCCCGGCCAGGTTCGAGGGCATCGAGCAATTGCCCAAGCGCCTGCAGGTGCTGGCGGCCGATGCCGAGCAGGTCAAGGCCTATATCGCAGCCCATTGCGATTAGGGATCAAATCGGCCTCTGGCGCTTATCCATCAAGCGCGGGTAGCTATTAATAGATGAGTGAAACTGAAGGAGTGTCGGGATGAAGGTGGTTGGCTTTGCCGGCTATTCAGGCAGCGGCAAGACCACGCTGGTGGAGCAGCTGATTCCCGAACTGCGCCTGCATGGCCTGCGCGTGTCGGTGGTCAAGCATGCGCACCACAAGTTCGACATCGACCATGTGGGCAAGGACACCTGGCGCCACCGCGAGGCCGGCGCCTACGAAGTGGCCGTGGCCTCCGACCGGCGCATGGCGCTGATGCGCGAATTCGAGCAGGAGCACACGCCCAGCGTGCACGAACTGCTGGCCGAGCTGGATCCGCGCGTGGACTGGGTGCTGGTGGAAGGCTTCAAGGAAAGCGACCTGCCCAAGATCGAGATCTGGCGCGCCGCATCACCCGATTACCGCGAACGGCCCGCACTCTATCCGCACGATCCCTGCATCGTCGCCGTGGCCACCGACGCGCCGCTGCCGCCGGTGGCCACCGCGCTGCCGGTGCTCAACCTGGACGACCCTCACGCCGTGGTGCAATGGCTGCTGGCACAGGGCGCGCGTTTTGACTATGTGCCCGACCGGGCGGAGGCCTGCGAATGAAACCCCAAGCGCGTGCACCCCTCAAGCCACTGGACGAAGCCCTGGCCGAACTGCTGGCGCAGGCCGCCCCGCTGGCAGGCACCGACACCGTCAACACCTTCGACGCCGACGGTCGCGTGCTCGCGCAGGCCGCCACCTCGCCGCTGCAGGTGCCGCCCAACGACAACAGCTCGATGGACGGCTACGCCGTGCGCTGCGCCGACGTGCCGGCAGCGGGGGTGGAGTTGCCGGTGGCGCAGCGTATTCCCGCGGGCGCCTTCGGCGTGCCGCTGGCGGCGGGTACGGCGGCGCGCATCTTCACGGGCGCGCCGGTGCCCGAGGGGGCCGATGCCATCGTGATGCAGGAAGACTGCGAGGCGCTCGACGGGGATCGCGTGCGCGTGAATGCCGTACCGGCCCAGGGTCAGTGGATTCGGCGCGCGGGCGAGGACATCACCCGGGGTGCTGAGGTGCTGGCCGCTGGCACGCGCCTCACTCCCGCAGAGCTGGGCCTGGCTGCCAGTATCGGCTTGGGCACCCTGCAGGTGGCGCGCCGGCCCCGCGTGGCGCTTTTTTCCACGGGCGACGAACTCGTCATGCCGGGTGATGTGCCGCCCGCGCAGATGAAGCCCGGCGCCATCTACAACAGCAACCGTTTCTTCCTGCGCGCCATGCTGCTGCGCCTGGGCTGCGAGGTGAGCGACTTAGGCATCGTGCCCGACCGGCGCGAGGCCACCGTGGCCGCGCTGCGCGAGGCTGCCCAGGGACATGACCTGATCCTGACCAGCGGCGGCGTGAGTGTGGGCGAGGAAGACCACATCAAGCCGGCGGTGGAGCGCTTGGGCACGCTGCAGCTCTGGCAGATCGCCATGAAGCCGGGCAAGCCCTTCGCCTACGGCCAGATTCCCCACGCGGGCGGCAGTGCACACTTCATGGGCCTGCCGGGCAACCCCGTGTCCAGCTTCGTCACCTTCGGCCTGCTGGTGCGCCCCTTCCTGTTGCGCCTGCAGGGCGTGCGTGATGTTGCTCCTAAAGCGATAGCTGCTACGGCTGGATTCAACTGGCCCCGGGCCGATAAACGCCGTGAATTCCTGCGCGTGCGCCAGGGCGCCGATGGCACGCTGGAACTGTTTCCCAACCAAAGCTCGGGCGTGCTTACCTCGGCCGCCTGGGCGGACGGCGTGGTGGACAACCCCGCCGGCCAGACCATTGCGCGCGGCGACACCGTGCGCTTTCTGCCATTTGCGGAGTTGCTGTCATGACCACGCCCTTCACGATCACGGTGCGCTACTTCGCCTCCATCCGCGAGGCCGTGGGCACGGGGCAGGAGACGGTGCAGACCGGCGCCACCACGCTGGGCGCCTTGCGCGATGAACTCATCGCCCGTGGCGAGCCCTGGGCCACCTGCCTCTCGCGCGGGCGCGCCGTGCGCGTGGCCCTCAACCAGACCATGGCGCATGACGCCACGCCGCTGGCGGCAGGCGCCGAGGCGGCGTTCTTTCCGCCCGTCACGGGCGGTTGACGGCCTTCAAGGCTGCCGCACCGCCAGGGCGGGCAGCTCGGGGCTGCGCCACCCCAGCAACTCGGCCAGGCGCAGCGTGATCCAGCGCGCCTCGGCCAGGGTCACGCCCGCGTCCGGGCCGGCCAGGCCGGCGTGGATGCCCAGCAGCACCCCTTCTTCCGACCGCGCACCGCCGTGGTACAGCTGCTGCGCCTGTTCCACCAAGTGGCAGGCCAGGTCCTCGCACCACTCGTAGCGCGCCCGCACCTCGGCGGCAGGCGCCTGCAGGCGTGCGCGTGTGTCGCTGTACAGCGCGATGAAGGAGGGCGGGACCAGGATCTGGTTGTCGTCGTGCATCTGCCTATTGTCTGGCACGGCGAAAAAACACAGGCGCCGCTCTTGCCGGAGACGGCGCCCGCGCGGGTCTGGAGCGGATCAGCGCTTTTGCTTTGCCGGGGGCGCATCGTTGCGCGTGAACAGCCAGATGAAGAAGCCCCCCATGCACAGCATGAAACCGATGCCTATGGCGCTGAACAGGCCCACCTCGGTGGTGAAGAGTTGCTTGAGCAGTTGCATGGCGTTTCCTCCGTCGTTATGTGATGGAGCCATTGCAGCGCAGCCCGGCGGAAGCCCCTTTGAGACAAGTCAAAAATCCGGGTATACCCCACTATTGTCGTCAAGTACCTTCAAACAGGCACGAACAGGCGCTCAAAGCGCTGCTGGTCGCCTTCCAGCTCGAAGGTCACGAGCTGGCCCATCTTCGCGTCAGCCTTGCGGTGGGCGGAGAACAGGCTGTAGCGGCCCGCCAGGTCGAAGCTGGGCAGATCGATCAAGGCATAGGGGTGGGGCACGAAAGTCTGGAACTCAAACACCACACGGTGCGCATTGCGCGGCGAGGGGTAGAGCAGGTAGTCGTCGGTGGTGATGGTCTGCAGGGCCATGGTGTGCAAGTGTGGGGTGGGCGTTAAAGTGCCGTCAATTCCGCAATTCTGCCGCTGACCACTGCCATGCACCGCGTTTCCATCCAGACCCATGACTTCGACGTTTCCACCGAGCTGGCGGCGCTGCGTGCGCGGGACGCGCGCGTGGGGGCGGTGTGCTGCTTCGTGGGCACGGTGCGCGACCGCAACGAAGGGGACAGCGTGGCCTCCATGGAGCTGGAGCACTACCCGGGCATGACCGAGAAATCCATCGAGGCCATGGTGGATGCGGCGTTTGCACGTTTTGACCTCTATGGCGTGCGCGTGATCCACCGCGTGGGGCTGCTCGCGCCCTTGGACCAGATCGTGATGGTGGCCGTGACCTCGGCGCACCGCGGCGAGAGCTTTCAGGCCTGCGAGTTCGTCATGGACTACCTCAAGACCCAGGCGCCGTTCTGGAAGAAGGAGCAGACGCCAGATGGTGCGCGCTGGGTGGATGCGCGCGTGAGCGACGATGCGGCGCTGGCGCGCTGGGGCATCGCCGCGCCGCCCCAGGTGGGCTGACTTTTATCGTCCGGCGGCTTGAAATCGAGGCCCCGGAGCCCTAGCTAGCGACAAGTTGGAGGTTTCACATGCGTCTCGATAAATTCACCACGAAGTTCCAAGAAGCGCTGTCTGATGCACAGTCGCTGGCCCTGGGACATGACAACGCCTACATAGAGCCCGTGCACATGCTGGTGGCCATGCTGCGCCAGGATGAAGGCCCGCGCGCGCTGCTGCAGCGTGCCGGCGCCAATGTGCCGGGCCTGCTGGCCGCGGCCGAGGCCGCCGTCAAGCGCCTGCCCCAGGTGCAGGGCCAGGACCAGGTGCAGGGCAGCCCCGAGCTGGGCCGTGTGCTGCAGGCCACCGAGAAGGAGGCCATCAAGCGCGGCGACCAGTTCATCGCCAGCGAATTGTTTTTGCTGGCGCTGGTCGACAGCAAGGGCGAGGCCGCGCAGCTGGCCAAGGACAACGGCGTGACCCGCAAGAGCCTGGAGGCGGCCATCGACGCCGTGCGTGGCGGCCAGAAGGTGGACAGCGCCGAAGCCGAGGGGCAGCGCGAGGCGCTGAAGAAATACACGCTGGACCTGACCGAGCGCGCCCGCCAGGGCAAGCTGGACCCGGTGATCGGCCGCGACGACGAGATCCGCCGCGCCATCCAGGTGCTGCAGCGGCGCAGCAAGAACAACCCCGTGCTGATCGGCGAGCCCGGCGTGGGCAAGACCGCCATCGTCGAGGGGCTGGCCCAGCGCATCGTCGAGGGCGAGGTGCCCGAGACGCTGAAGAACAAGCGCGTGCTGGTGCTGGACATGGCCGGCCTGCTGGCGGGCGCCAAGTACCGCGGCGAGTTCGAGGAACGCCTGAAGTCCGTGCTGAAGGAAGTGGCGCACGAGGAAGGCCGCATCATTCTCTTCATCGACGAGATCCACACCATGGTCGGCGCCGGCAAGGCCGAAGGCGCCATGGACGCGGGCAACATGCTGAAACCCGCACTGGCGCGCGGCGAGCTGCACTGCATCGGCGCGACCACGCTGGACGAGTACCGCAAGTACATCGAGAAGGATGCGGCGCTGGAGCGGCGCTTTCAGAAGGTGCTGGTGGATGAGCCCAGCGTGGAAGACACCATCGCCATCCTGCGCGGCCTACAGGTGCGCTACGAGGCGCACCACGGCGTGGACATCACCGACCCGGCCATCGTGGCCGCGGCCGAGCTGTCGCACCGCTACATCACCGACCGCTTTTTGCCTGACAAGGCCATCGACCTGATCGACGAGGCCGCGGCCAAGATCAAGATCGAGATCGACTCCAAGCCTGAGTCGATGGACAAGCTTGAGCGGCGCATGATCCAGCTCAAGATCGAGCGCGAGGCGATGAAGAAGGAGACCGATGAGGCCTCGCAAAAACGCCTGCAGCTCATCGAGGAAGAGTTGGGCAATGTGGAGCGCGAGTACGCCGATCTGGAAGAGGTCTGGAAGGCCGAGAAGGCCAGCGCGCAGGGCTCCGAACAGATCCGCAAGGACATCGATGCCATCCGCACGCAGATCGACGACTTGAAGCGCAAGGGCGACTTCAACAAGGTCGCCGAGCTGCAGTACGGCACGCTGCCCGAGCTGGAAAAGCGCCTGAAGGAAGCGCAGGACAGCGAGGCCGGCGGGACCGGCACCAAGCACAAGCTGCTGCGCACCCAGGTGGGTGCCGAGGAAATCGCCGAGGTGGTCAGCCGCGCCACCGGCATTCCCGTGGCCAAGATGATGCAGGGCGAGAAGGACAAGCTGCTGCACATGGAGGAGAAGCTGCACGAGCGCGTGGTGGGCCAGGACGAGGCGATCTCCGCCGTGGCCAATGCCATCCGCCGCTCGCGCTCGGGCCTGTCGGACCCCAACCGGCCGCTGGGCAGCTTCCTGTTCCTGGGGCCCACGGGCGTGGGCAAGACCGAGCTGTGCAAGGCGCTGGCCGGGTTCCTCTTCGACAGTGAAGAGCATCTGGTGCGCATCGACATGAGCGAGTTCATGGAAAAGCATAGCGTCGCGCGCTTGATTGGTGCGCCTCCCGGCTATGTGGGCTATGAAGAGGGCGGCTACCTGACCGAGGCCGTGCGCCGCAAGCCCTACAGTGTGCTGCTGCTGGATGAGGTGGAAAAGGCACACCCCGACGTGTTCAACGTGCTGCTCCAGGTGCTGGACGACGGACGCCTGACCGATGGCCAGGGGCGCACCGTGGATTTCAAGAACACGGTGATCGTGATGACCAGCAACATTGGCTCGCACCTGATCCAGGCCATGGTGGGCCAGGATGCCGAGGACATCAAGGAAGCCGTGTGGGGGGAACTCAAGGGCCATTTCCGTCCCGAATTCCTCAACCGCATCGACGAGACGGTGGTGTTCCACGGGCTGGATGCCAAGCACATCGAAGCGATTGCACGCATTCAGTTGCGTCTGCTGGAGGCGCGGCTGGCCAAAATGGACCTGACCCTGCAGGTGTCGCCGGCCGCGATGGGCGAACTGGCCAAGGTGGGGTTCGATCCGGTGTTCGGGGCGCGTCCGCTCAAGCGGGCCATCCAGCAGCGCATCGAGAACCCGCTGTCCAAGCTGCTGCTGGAGGGCCGCTACCCGCCCAAGAGCGTGATTCCGGTGGATGTCGATCCTGTGACAGACCCAGGGGTATTCCACTTCGGCGAGGCCCGCCCCGCGGGGTGAGGTCTACCATTGAACGAGGGCGCGGGCCTTTCCCGCGCTCTCATCTGCCAGAAAGGGGCATGGTTTGAACGACATTGTGGCCGGCGCGATCCGGTGGACGTTGCGGCTCGTGGTCGTCGCCATGGGTGCGCTTTTTTTCCTGAGTCTGCTGGCCGCGGCCGCCGTTCTGGCACTCGTGTGGGGCGCACGCGCCGTGTGGGCGCGCCTCACGGGCCGCCCGGTCATGCTCTGGGCGATGCGCATGAACCCGCGCGAGGGGTGGAGCACCGTGTACCGCAGCACGGCGCGCTGGACGGCGCCCGGCCCGACGGCGCATGCCCCGCAGCGCAGCACGGACGTCACCGACGTCGTGCCGCGCGAAGTGCATTGATTGCTATTGAAAAATGAGCTGCTTGCGCTTGCTGGATAAGCGCTGGAGGCTTAAAAGGCTGTAACACTCTTTGCCCCGCGCATTCAGCCGTTGGGCGGCCCGTATTGCGCGATCACCTGTTGCTCGGTGAGCGTCGGCGTCTGGTTCGCGAAGGCGTAGTACGCGGGCTTCTTGTCGATGTAGATCTGGCTGGCCAGTTCGAAGTCCTGCGTCTCGAAGGCCCCGGCGGGAATGAAATATTCGCCCGTCGCCAGCAACTTGTAGTACAGGTGTGTTCCGCAGCGCGTGCAGAAGGCCCGCTGTGCCCAATCAGAGGACGCATACACGCCGATATGCTCCTCACCCGTGAACTCCACCTCCGGCCCGCAATGCACGGCCAGCAGCGGCCCGCCACCCCAGCGGCGGCAGAAGCCGCAATGGCAGGCGCCGATTTCCTTGGCCACGGGGGACGTGAAGTGGACTGCGCCGCAAAGACAATGACCGTTCATCTCGTGTTCCTTTCAAGCGGAAGGGCAGGGGCGCATCTTACGGGGGCAGGGCAGCAACACAATGTCACGCGCGGCTCGGTCTGGCGGTGGGGTGGCGAGCCCTATCATGCACGGCATGAGCCCTGATGACATCCGCCACCTGTTCGACCTCCAGCGCCAAGCCAGCCGCGCCCACCCCGATGTGCCCTTGATGGTGCGTCGAGAGCGCTTGCTGCGGCTGTCCAAGATGCTGGACGAACATGGGCCGGTGCTGGCAGCGGCGGTGCAGGCGGACTTTGGCATGCGCTCACAGCGCCTGACGGAGGTGGCCGACCTTTTCGTGCTGCGCGCGGAACTGGGGCACACGCTCAGGCATCTGGCGCGTTGGAGTCGGCGCACCAAGGTGCGCACGCCGCTGTTCCTGCAGCCAGCGCGTGGCTGGATAGAGCGTCAGCCGCTGGGCGTGGTGGGCATCATCTCGCCGTGGAACTACCCGGTGCAGCTGGCGCTGGGGCCGGCCATTGGTGCGCTGGCCGCGGGCAACCGGGTGATGCTCAAGCCGAGTGAGCTCACGCCCCACACGTCGGCCCAACTGGCCGCGCTGGTGGCACAGTTCTTCGCGCCCGAAGAGTTCTGCGTGGTGCAGGGCGACGCGGCCACGGCCGCGCTCGTGGCATCGCTGCCGTTCGACCATCTGGTGTTCACCGGCTCCACCGCCGTGGGGCGCAAGGTGGCGCAGGCGGCGGCGGCCAACCTCACGCCGACCACGCTGGAGCTGGGCGGCAAGTCGCCGTGCATCATCGATGCGGACTGCGACATGCAGGAGGCAGCGCTCAAGATCGCCCATGGCAAGCTGCTCAACGCGGGCCAGACCTGCATCGCACCCGACTACGTGCTGCTGCCGCGTGGCAACGAGGCGGCCTTTGCCGAGGCGTTCCGCGTGGCGGTGGCGCGGCTGTTTCCGTACTTCGAGGGCAACCCGGATTACGCCTCCATCATCAGCACGCGCCACCTCGCGCGGCTGCGCACCATGCTGCAGCAGGCCCAGACGCAAGGGGCGGAGGTACACGTGCTGCAACCCGTGCCTGGCTCGCCCCCGCCACCGCCTCCGGGTATCGGCGACGGGGTAGGGCGGCAGATGGCGCCAACGCTGGTGTTCGGTGCCAGCCCGAACATGCAGCTCATGCAGGAAGAGATCTTCGGGCCCGTGCTGCCCGTGCTCAGCTACGAGCGCCTGGACGATGCCATTGCCCACATCAACGCGCACCCGCGTCCGTTGGCGCTGTATTGGTTCGGGCGCAGCGAGGCGGTGCGCGACGATGTGCTGCGGCGCACCGTGAGCGGCGGCGTCTCGGTGAACGACACGCTGATGCACATCGCGCACGACGCGCTGCCTTTTGGCGGCGTGGGCGACAGCGGCTGGGGCGCCTACCATGGCGAGGCGGGCTTTCTGCGCTTTTGCCACCAGAAGTCGGTGCTGGCGCAGTCGCGCTGGTCGCTGGGACACCTGCTATACCCGCCCTATGGCGCGCGTTTCGACCAGGTGATGGCGCTGCTGCGCCGCCTGATGTAGCGCGGCGTGGCCGTGGCATGTGCGCTATGCCACAGATGGCCGCGTTTGCGTGCAATGGCGGGGTTGGCAAGGTGGAAACTGCGGGGTATGAGAGGCGAAGCGGCATTTGCGCGAAAATGCTGGGTTTTTCGCTTTTCACCTGCTTTCGTTTTCCCATGTCCAGTATCCAGGTTCGTCCCGCCACCCTTCGCGATGCCAAAGCCATTGCCCAGGTTCATACCTCCGCCGCGTTGGAAGCTTACCGAGGGCTGCTGCCTGACGATCAGTTGAAGTCCATGTCGTCCGTCGAGAAGCGCCAAGCCTACTGGCGCGAGGCGATCGAGTATTGCGAGCCCCAGGTCCAGGTGGCCGTGGACGGCGACAAGATCGTCGGTTTCGTCGGCTTCGACCGCTCGCGTGATGAAAAGACGCGCAACACCACCGGTGAAATCTGGGCCATCTACGCGGCCCCCTCGCATTGGAACAAGGGTGTGGGCGTGGCCCTGTGGGACGCCGCGCGCGAGGGCCTGCACGAAGAGGGCTGCACCACCGTGACGGCCTGGGTGCCGCTGCGCAATGAGCGTGCCCTGCGCTTTCATGAACTTGCCGGCTTCAAGCGCGAGATGACGACCGCCAAGACCGCTGTGGTCGGCGGCGTGAAGATCGAGGAAGTGCGCCTCAAGCGGCCCATCAACTGACAGGGCGGGGCTGCGGCATGGCAAGCAGCTTTGCGGCCGCGGCCTGACCGCTATGCGGTGCCACGCCAGCACACCCATTCAAGGCAGTAACTGCACCAGACGCTCGCGCACGCTGGCGGCGCGGTCATGGCCGGCCAGGTTCGTGATTTCATCCAGCAGTGCTTCGCCGACCTCCAGCATGCTGTCGCGGTCACGGGCATTGCGCAGTGCCTCGTGAAACTCGCGTGCCAGGTCGGCATTGCGGCGCGCAAACATGCGTTCGTTGATATCAAACAGATACATGCGCGTGCCAGCCAGCGAGCGGGTCGCGCTGGGCGCCGGTATGTCGGCTGCGCTGGCGCTCTCATCGCTCTGGCTGACGGGTTCAGCGCCTGATGTGAGGGCGTGTGCAGTTGCTGGGGCAGGCGCTGGAGCTGGAGCCGTTATCGCAGCCGATGCAACTGCTGGCGCCGGAGCATGCGCAGTGCTGAAGGCCAAGTAGCCCTGGTGGATCAGCCCTTGCACAATTTGCGCGCCCATGCCGTTGTACATGGCCTGCAAGGATTCGATGGGTCGGCCATCGGCCATCAGCAGCAACGAACGCTCGCGCAGGCTCAGGGTGCGAACACCCGGCGAGAGTTCCTGGCGTGCCTTGTCGGTTTTCTGCAGCATGGGAGTATTGAAAGCGGCCACACAGAGCGGCCAAATGGCCGGATTACACCGCTGGCCTGTTACGTAACGATGACCCTGCCCAGCGTCGGCGCCATTGAGCGTGCGGGCGGAGTGCTTTTTGACTACAGTATTGATAGCTGCTGGCGCTTTCTGCACAGGCGTTGGAGGCTGTTTTGAATCATATTTTTTAGCGTGCCCGCCCAGCTGTCATGACCCTATTGCTGGCCCCGATGGAGGGGCTTTTGGACTTCGTGTTGCGTGACGTGCTCACCCGGGTGGGCGGCGTGGACCGGTGCGTGTCCGAGTTCATCCGCATCACCGGCAGCCTGCTGCCGGACAAGGTGTTCCTGCGTTACATACCCGAGCTGAACCACGGCGGCCGCACGCTGGCAGGGGTGCCCGTGCGGGCGCAGCTGCTGGGATCGGACCCGGTCAGCATGGCCGAGAACGCGGCCCGGCTGGCAGAGCTGGGTCCGGAAGGCATTGACCTGAATTTCGGTTGCCCCGCCAAGACGGTGAACCGCCATGGGGGTGGCGCGGCCCTGTTGCGCGAGCCCGAGCGCATCGCGGCGGTGGTGGAGGCGGTGCGCCGCGCCGTGCCCGCGCATGTACCGGTGTCCGCCAAGATGCGCCTGGGCTACGACGATGCAGGCCTGGCGCGTGAATGCGCGCAGGCCATGGCACGCGGCGGCGCCTGCGAGCTGGTGGTGCATGCGCGCACGAAGGCCGACGGCTACCGCCCGCCCGCGTACTGGGAGCAGATCCCCGCGATTCGCGAGGCGGTGGGCATTCCGGTGGTGGCCAACGGCGAGATCTGGACCGTGCAGGACGCACTGCGGTGCCGCAGCGTGTCGGGCTGCGACGCTCTTATGCTGGGCCGCGGCATCGTGGCAGACCCGGGCCTGGCACTGTCTATCCGCGCGCACGACCGCGGTGCGCCTGCACTGGGCCTGCCCTGGGAAGACCTGCTGCCGCACATGGCGCGCTTCTGGCATCTGGTGTGCGAAGACCTGGAGCCGCGCCAGCGCGCCGGCCGGCTCAAGCAGTGGCTGAACCTGCTGCGCCGCCGTTACCCGCAGGCGCAGGCGGCGTTCGACGAGGTGCGCGTGATGACCGACCAGCAGGCCATTACCGCGTGGGTGGCGCGCGTCTGCGCTGGGGCATCTGTCACAGCAGGTGGTCGGGCGCCAGCGGCCCCAGCAGCTTGAGCAACAGCCGCAAGGCCAGGCTGCTGTCGGGGTCGGTGTGCGTATCCTCCAGGCCGCTGCCCTGCGGCGCGCGCCAGACCAGGTCACCGTCGGCGCTGCGTTGCAGGTGCCACGCCCCCTCGCGCATGGCGGTGTCGATCTGCTGCGCAGCTTCGGCGGCCAGGGCGCGGCTGCGAATCAGCAGGGCGATCTCGGTGTTGTGCAACTGGGAGCGCAGATCCAGGTTCATGGAGCCGACCACCACCATGCGGCCGTCCACGACCATGACCTTCGAATGCAGCATGGAGCGCGAAGCCCCCGCCGCGCTGGCGCCCGAACTGCCAAAGGCCGAGCGCAGGCCGGCCTGCTCGCTGCGCAGTTCGTACAGCTCCACACCCATGGCCAACAGGTCTTTGCGGTGGCGGGCATAGCCCACGTGGGCAATGGGCGCGTCATTGGACGCTAGCGAATTGGTGAGCAACCGCACACGCACGCCGCGCTGGCGCGCACGTGCAAAGGCGCGCTTCATGTCGTCGCCTGGAACGAAGTAGGGTGAGATGATGAGCAGCTCGCGCCGTGTACGGTCCATGAGGGTGAGCAGCCCGTCCACCACCGTGTCCCCGCTGGAGACGGGCGCAGCGGGCGCCGGCGGTGCCTGGGGCGTGTCGCTGGCTTCCGGATGGGCGCCCGGCGTTGTGCCCGCGCGTATCGCGGCCGATGGTGGCGGTTCGTCACCCTCCAGCGGAATCTTGGTCGGCTCGTCCACCAGCATGGCGGCGGGCGCCCATATGAAATCGACGGTGCGCAGGTCCATGGGCTGCGTGTCCCACTGGGGCGATGAGGCGCTGGGGCGGTCTGCAGGGGTGGTGGAGCCGGGCGAGCCGGCTTGCGCGCCTGCCTTCTCGCCACTGCTGCGCACCTGCGCACGCAAACGGTCCAGCTCTTCTCGGCTGACGAGCGACTGCACGGGATAGGCGCGCGGGTTGTTCCAGTAGCTGTCAAAACTGCGCGACATGTCGGCCACGATGGGGCCGACGGCCAGCACGTCCAGGTCAACAAAATTCTCGGCCTCTGCCTTGCCGAAGTACGCGTCGCCCAGGTTGCGCCCTCCGGTTACGCCCATCATGTTGTCGGCCAGGAACAGCTTGTTGTGCATGCGCTGCTGCACACGCGAAAAATCGCTGACCGCGCCCCACATCCGGCCCAGGAACGATGCGCGGGGACCCGCCACCGGGTTGAACATGCGCATCTCGATGTTGGGCTCGAACGCCATGCGCATGACCAGCGCGTTGCGCCCCGTGCTGTGAAAGTCATCGAGCAGGATGCGCACGCGTACGCCACGCCGCGCCGCGTTCACCACGCTGCGCAGCAGGTGCGCGGAGCTGGCATCGGCATGGATGGCGTAGTACTGCAGGTCCAACGTCTTTTGGGCCGACTGCACCAGCGCGAGCCGGCTGCCATAGGCCTCCTGCGGGCCGCTCAAGAGGGAGAATCCTGACGCATGGCGGGCGCCTGCCTTCTGGCGCAGCTGTTGCACCATGGTGGCTAACTCCGTAGGCTCGCCCGCCGTGTCCAACGCCATGGACACGGGCCGGTCCACATCCTTGGGCAACCCACCGCAACCGCCGAAGGACAGGACCAGCAAAGCCATGATCGGCCAGCGCGACCAGGTGCGATGGCGAAGGTGGCGGAGCAGGTCTATGAAGGACATCGAACGCAATAAGGTGAGGTGACGACAGGGGTATAGCGCGAAACTCGGCAGCGCGACTGTCGGACAACGGCATGCAAGCACGCGGGCGTGTGGTGCATCGCCTGGACTGCGCAGGGCGGGATTCAGAAGTCCGCGCGCCCCGCGATGCGGGCCACCACCCGTAGATCGGGCCCCACCTGCTGCACGGCTTGGAATTGCATCGGAATCCCGTCGGCCAGCGTCTGCAACGGCCCCCAGTTGGACAGGCCCTGGGCTCCCTGGCCTAGCATGATCGGGGCCAGATAGAGCAGCAACTCATCCACGAGCCCTTCCCGCAGGAAGGAGCCGTTGAGCTTGTGACCGGCCTCCAGGTGCAGTTCATTCACGCCTTCGCGGGCCAGGTCGCGCAACAGGGCGGGCAGATCCACCTTGCCCTGGTCATTGGGCAGTTCGATGACCGTGGCGCCGCGTGCCCGCAGCGCCGCGGCGCCAGCGGCATCTGGCCGGGCGGTGTAGATCAGTACACGCCGGTCGGCAACGTCGAACAGCCGGGCATTCGCAGGCGTCTGCAGCAGGCTGTCGACAATCACCAGATGCGGCTGGCGTGGGGTGGCGATCTCCCGCACATCCAGGCGCGGATCATCCGCCAACACGGTGCCGACGCCTGTCAACACGGCGCAGGCGCGGGCACGCCAGGCATGCCCGTCGGCACGGGCCGCCGGGGATGTGATCCATTGGCTGGTGCCATTGGCCAATGCGGTCACGCCATCGAGCGAGGCCGCGGCCTTCATGCGCACCCAGGGGATGCCGCGCACCATGCGGCTGAAGAAGCCGATATTCAGTTCGCGTGATTGCGTACCGCCGGGGCCCACCTCCACCTGCACTCCCGCAGCCCTCAGCCGCGCGAACCCTTGACCCGCCACCAGCGGATTGGGGTCGGCGATGGATGCCACTACGCGTGCAATCCCGGCCTGAATGAGCGCATCGCAACAGGGGCCGGTGCGCCCCTGGTGTGCGCACGGCTCCAGCGTGACGTATGCGGTGGCGCCGCGCACGTCGCATCCCCGCGCGGCTGCGTCACGCAAAGCCATCACCTCGGCATGGGGTGCCCCTGCGCGCTGGGTAAAGCCCTGGCCCAGCATGTTGCCGTTAACGTCGGTGATGACGCATCCCACGCGGGGGTTGGGATTGGAAAGAAAAAGCGCCTGGGCAGCGAGCCCAAGCGCTTGGTCGATGTGTGGCAATTTAGTCATCACCCCGCTGAGAAGGCAATGCGGTGTTATTTACGCCAGCATTCGGCAGAGGTGGTGCCTGAGCCGAGATTATTGTTGCCTTGCCGTCCTGTGTGCGTCAAAAGATAACTGCCACATTTGTCGTTAGCCTGTGGTCCATTTGCGTTGGGAGTAGCGATCAGGGTAAAACAACCATTGTTGCTCCTTGGACAGCGCGGCGGGGTATTAAATGCGGCATCTGTGGTAAATCCAATTGTGTAGCGTTTAGTGGGATCAGCGGTGCCATCTGCAAGACGCCACTGGAGCGAATTTGGCAGTGTGGTACCTCCGTCAGGTGTAGTTGGATACACCCCTGTTGCTGTCGATGCACGCTCCAACCACTGCTGTGCCTGCAACAGCCCCGCGCGTGCATCTGCCCGGTGACCACGGCGCACATACTCGGAATAGCTAGGGTAGGCAATGGCCGAGAGAATGCCGACGATCGCCACCACGATCATCAGCTCGATCAGAGTAAAACCTCGGTGCTGGTATTTCATGTCTTCATCGTCCAGTCAGAACACATGCGAGGCAGTGAGCCGACCTCCCTCACGAGAGAAACAACTGCCCCGCGATCCATGCGTTTTACTTGAGCTGCCGCCAGTTGGGGCGCAGGGACATTTCGGGCATGCGGCGCATCTTCTCCTCGACGAGGTCGGAACCCGTTCCGCCCGGCTTAGGCTGCCGGCCTCGCATGTGGATGCGATTGTCCTTCGTGATCATCGTCAGAGCCCCAGGCGGCATGCTATAGCGTGCCAGTCCAGTGGGGCCATCAATGATAGGCACGCGCGGTGCTTGGCCATCCATGATGTTGATGAAGGTCACATACTGGGTTTCCTTGTCCACGGCACCCCCTTCACAGCTTTCGACAGAGGGATCCAGACGAGAGCCCTTTGCGGGGATTTGTGACGGGACCACAAGCAGATTGCTGCCGTCATAGAACTGCATCGGCTTGAGCAGGCGCTCGCGCGTCAGCGGGAAGTCCATGAACCAGCCCTTCTTTTCCGCCCAGTTGATGGTAGTGGCGTTCACTTTCCAGAACTGCCGCCCATCGCCGCGGGTCTGCGCCACAGTACTGGGTACCGTGGTCTGGACCAGTTCGTCTTGCTCTTGCGATACGGCACGGGGCAGATCGGCACTGGACTTGACCAGTTCACCGCAGACACCGGAGGTGGTCGTGCAGACGTTGATCCGTCCGGTGGGTTTTTCATTGGGTGCGGTACCCGTCATCTCGCGGACGTAACGGGTGTTGTCCAGGACGGAGTACAAAGTCTGCTGCTGCAACTCAGCCTGGTCGAGCTTGGTGATGTTCCGGCCCGTGCCAAAGGCGACCATCATCCCTCCCACAGGCAGAGTCTTGTCCACACCGCCTTCGGTGACGGTCTTGGTGCGGTCGTTCACCCGTACCGAGGGGGCAGCGGTAATGGATTGCCGGGTGGAACTGTTCGTGTTGGCAGAGTGGCCAATGCCTCGATTCGCAATGAACAGTGGCGTGCCGGCAGGTTTGCCTTCCCAACTGGCGACACCCCAACTGCTTGAATCTTCCGTGTTGATGAGGAACTTCCAAAGGTTGCCCTTAAGGTCCCCTGCGTATACGACATCGGGCTTGCCATCACCACTGATGTCTACGAGCCGAGGAGCTGAAAGGCCGTTTCCGCTGTCCGTTGCTACCGCCGGGATGCGCAGAAGTTCCTTGTCGCCATCAAGGTACTGGATCAACAGAACCGGCCGTCCATTAGCACTGTTATAGCCATTGCCCATAACGACAGCCCAGCGGTCGTTGTTCAGCCGCACGATTTGCGTGGTGCGTTGGGGGTTGGCATCATCCAGCACCGGTTTGGCAAAGATGTGTCCCAGATCGTTGATGGCATCATTTTTCACCGGTGTCGTACTGGCCGGCAGCGTTTTGTCCATCACTACCAAGTTGCTGGCATTGGCCTTGGTGAAGCTGCTGGCACCGCCATCGGTGGTGCCAGGGTTCGTCACGTCCAGAACGAAGTAGCCTCGTCCCCCGGCTCCAAGGGTACCTACCAAGAGTGTTTTCCAGGCACCATCGAATACGTCGCCTGTCATCGGCGAGCCATCAACGAAATATTGATGGTTGTCGTTGAACGACGGATTGGTGAGCTTGGGAAGGTCACGCATCACGCCGCGCGGGACATAGGCGAGGCGTTCCGTTCCATCCTTCGCTGTGAACCCGTGCAGCATCCCATCATTTCCACCTACATACAGCATGGGCTCGCGCTTGGCCCACGTGCGGGTGAACGCTGCGTACCCATCTAGCGCGTAGTTGCTCACAGGAGCGCCTACGTACCAGACCTCGGAGTTCACGATGCTGCCTTGGCGGCTCCATCGTTTACGGAAAGGTTTGTCCGCTGTGCAACCTGTGCTGGGGCATTCGAGGGTGCGATCTCCCCGCAAATAGGCTATACGGTTGGCATCGCTTTCCCCTGTAGTCCCTGAGGGCCCTCCATCTGCTCCGGTTGCTTTGAGGAGGGTTTGCTGAGCCTCGCTGAGGCTGTCCCATTCGAAGGATGTGCCCCCGATTTCCTTGGTACTTCCACTGCGAATCGCGTCGCTCCAAGTAAGCACCAGGCGATTGGAAACATTGAACGATGGGTCATCAAGCTTGTCTGCAGTGGTCTTGCCTTCCCAGGCTTGTTCCGTGGAACCATCGTCGCTTTTGAAGGTTTCGGCTGAGACGGCACCACGCCAGCCTTCCTTGGGCACGTAGCTTGCTGTGAAAATGCCAACGTCGTTTTGTGATGCATTGCTACCGCTGGTGGCGGTGGAGCCTCGGTCTGGCTCTGTTTGGGCGTTGATTTGCTTGACGATTTCACGAAAGGCTTTTTCCAGATCTTCCCCGCGCTCAACGGCATAAAACCGGCCGCGACCGTTGAGTGCAGCGTGCCACAAATCTAGCGAACGCCTATCTTCATTGGACATATTTGGCCAAGTCTTGGTCCCATTCACCAAGTTGGGAAAGTCGCCGTCGTAGCCGAACGGGACCATTGTGGTCGGACGGGTGATGTTGTATTTTGCATCCGAGAAATCGGTTTTCCACGTATAGGCCATCGCGCTGAAGCCGATGGTGTAAGTCACCATGTGCGGCCAGTTGGCAGGGTCAAATGCGGGATTCCAATATTTTGGCAGGTTCACACCACCAATCAGTTCGGTCGCTGGAGCTCGGTCGTACTCGCTGGGGGGGAATATTTGACCTGTCAGACCACTGGGTTGAAGGGGATCTGACCAGCTCTTGAATGCCCAATCGGCGAGAGTATTTTCCGTTTCGTCGCGGTAGAGTTTTGTGTAGTCTTTTTGGTCCGTGGCTGAGCCATATTTGGTGCCATCGGGCAATTCGGTGGAGGAAGCTCCGTCCAAGTTCCCTGTCTGGTAGGTGTCAGAATAACTGTTCCATCGCCCATCAGTCATCACAATGTGGTAATTGCGTCGACAACCCAGGTAAGGCTTATCCTTCACTCCGGGCTCTGACGCCCAGGGGCTGTTTATGCCCAGTTCCCGACGCATATAGTCATCGGCTTGTTTGAACATTTTATGGGTTGGCGTTCCGTTATTGGGCCTCAGACTGTTGATGAAGCTAATGAAGTTGTCTCGGTGGCTTCCCTTCAGCACTCGCATAGAGTTTGTCTTCATGGTGTCGGAGTCCACGTTTTTGGCGTCTGGTGCATCCCCATTGTTGTGCATTACTTGCCAAGCCAGTCGAATCTTTCCGTCTGGCAGCAAGCTTGTGTCGTTGAAAACTTGCTTGAGTGCATATTTCAATACGTTCATACGGCGATCAGTACTGAGCCACGAACCATTGGTAGGAGTGACGTTATCCGTGGCGCCTGTAGCAGATTCCTTGTCCAACCGAAAATTCATACTGCCTGAATCATCGATAGAGATGATTACGTTCGGTGCAACATAAGGCTCCACCGTACCGGGCGGGGCCTGCGCAAAATCCAACGCGGCCAGCGCGCTCTGCGACGAGAGAGCGGCGCCAATCAAAACGGCCAGTGGTGTTTGTCGAAAATGGCGGCGGGCGCTTGCATGGAAAGGCATGGCGTTCTCCGTTGAAAATAGTACTGAAATCTGGCTGTAGGGCTTGTCTGTCAAGCGCTAACAGCTCCTATTTCTATAGCTCTTAGTCTTTAAGTCGGTGCCGCACGTAGGTCTCCTGCAAAACAACCAGCGTGTTGCGTTTGAGCCCTCGGGCCATGGCGGTGATCCGGTAGATGACGTTGGGTTGTACGTTCACTGCCAGGTAGTTGGCGCCGATGCCTGCGATCAGGTTGGCGTTGGCAACGTCGGGCAGGTAGGGCAGCACTTCGATCCAATACCAGCCGCCCTGGCCTGTAGCCGTATTTCGCAAAATGGGGTTGGCGGGTGAATCGTCATTGCCCACTTTGGCGCCGGTGTAGGTGCCGTAGCGCGTGCCCACGGCCTGCATTGCGGCAAGGCCGGTGTTGGCATCGTTGTCGTTCCAGAAATCTTGGTAGCCGGTACGCTTGAGGCACAGGCCATCCTTGCAGCGCGGCCCGGTATTTATGCCTTCGAGAGTGGCGAGGAGTTCTGCAACGTCTTTCGCCTCCACGGGAATCTTGGCAACCGAACCCAGACGGCATACGGGCGCAGAGCCCGTACACACTGTGCCATCTGCGCGTTCTCCCCGAATGTCCAGCTCCGCGTCTTGCAGCAGCGCCTGGGCTGCTTCCATGGCGCGCTGGTAGTCTGCATCGTTGCCCACGACCAGCTCGTTGAAGAGCGAGGTGCGTGACGCCCACAGCGCCAGCAACATGGAGAGCATGACGAAAACAAGGACCACGAAGAGTGCGACACCGCGCTGCGCGCCTTGGGAGCTGCGTGGGAGTCGATGTGTAGGCATGCGCTGGTGCATGGTGAACGTCCCCGACATTGGTTAAAGCACCGCGCCTGTTTGGCCTTGGCCGCGCAACTGGAACACGCTGCGGAAAGCGAGATGCAGGCGACGTGCCCGTTCGCCCGTGAGCGTGCTGTAGGCCACGGGACCGGAACATCCTGTATAGGTACTGCCCGCCGGAAGGTCGATGGGCTCGTTTCCGTACAACTCCAGGCAAACCTCTACAGCCTGCACCTTGGCCCATCCATTGGTGGCTGATTCCACTGCACTGTGGCTGGCCACGTATTCGACTTGCGGGATGCCGGGGGTGGTCGTGATGTCCTGCATCACGTAGCGCACCTGAAAGGCTGCCACATTGCGAACAATGGGCTCGTCATCAGCGCCCCCGTCGCCGCAGCGCAGCACGCCGTCTTGCAGCCGGAAGTTGCTGCGTGTGACTGTGGTTCCCGCGCGGCCTAGGCAATTGAATGCCTGATGGGCCTCATTTTTGGGGCCAGTGCCCGTGGTGACTTTCTCTTTGAAACTCGCAAAGCCGAATATGGGACCGCCGGGCTTGCCCGATGGCGTGTAGAAACCGACTGTGTCGGTGGCTGGGTCCCAGCCGGCGTCGCTGCCTGGGGGTGTGCGCGCCTCGAGGGCGACTGGCACCACATGTTCCAAGGTGTCGCTTGCTCCCGCCATCGCTCCAGAGGGGAATAGATCCAACTTGAGAGAACCGGCTTGGCGGATTTGCTGGCCAATGACGCGCATGGCGTAGGAGCCTTGCTGCTGAATTTCGCTGGCGTCACTGACTGTGCCGCTGACGCCGCGAGAGACCATGAGCGCTCCCATTGCGACGGCGACGGTGAGCAGACCAATGATGAGACCGACGAGCAGTTCGATGAGGGTGACGCCGCGTTGGCGCTGCGGAAAAGGTGCTGCAGAACGTGTCATGCCAATAGCCTTGTGATGTCGTCCTGGAGGGTCAGGCCCCGGCACAGAAGTGCCAAGTCGAGCCGGCCCAGATATCGGGGGCACAACGTGCACTGATGGGGATGTACTGAAGGTGGCAGGTAAAGCTGGCGTCGCCACAGCCGGTGTCCAGCGTAGTTTTGCCAGTGCCACTCACGAAACTGCCGTCAGCCTTTTGAAGCTTGCTGGCATCAATGTTGTTCTTGTATTTCTTTTTATCCTCCTCAGTGCCGTCGATTTGGCGCTCGTTCTCCCGCCAACGGAGCATGATTCCCAGTTGCCTTTGGTTGCCCGCAGCTCCATCTTCCCCTTTAGTGAGAAAGACCACGCCGTCTCCGGCGGGAAGAGTGTTGCGAACCAAGGTACGCCAGGCCCACAGGTCGTAGGCGGCCAGCTGGGCTGGTGTGCATTTGGCTGTGGTGCAGTTCACGCTGGGAGCAGTCAATGCGGACCCCCAGCTATCGGCCACATAGCTGGCGGCCGCACCGCCTGTGGGGTTGACGGCGTTGAGCGCGTTGGGGTGAACCTTGAGCCGTTCGCTCAGGTCCTCGATGAGCCGGATGGCTTGAGCTCTACGCACAGTGGTTTGCGTGTCGCTGAGCGTACGCATCTGAACACCTACGACACCCAGGATTCCCAGGGCAGCAACCACGATCGCGACCAGAGACTCAATCAGGGTGATGCCGCGCTGGCTTCTGGGGCGGAAGGAGACGGAGAGGGTCAGGGCGTGCACGGAAGTTCCTCCGATCGAATGGTGCGAATACGTCCGCCTGCGCTCATGCAAACGCCGCGGGCAGCAGGGTGACTGACTGATTGATCGAGTGGCACGATGCTGAAACCCACCCAGGTGCCATTCACTAGTCCCCAGCGATTGAGCTTGATGGCGGTGCCACCGCCCGTGCGGGTGACCTGGACCCTGGATGGAGTCTCATAGCGCTGCAACACTGGCTCTGTGGAACTGCATGTGCCATTGCCGTTCGTGTCTTCGCAAACGAACCATCCGCAGTCCCAGTCGGCGTTTCCGGTCGCGGTGGTGCAGCCATTGGTGTTGTTGGCAATCTTTTGGATGAGCACGTTTCCTCCGCGCTTGATGGCCTCCGAGCGGGCGTAGTGCAGTGTGGACTTCAACATGTCGGTGGTCTGCGTGATGCGCCAGCGCTCAATGAGCGCAGAGAAACTGGGAGCCGCCAGGGCTGCAAGCACGCCCACGATAGCGACGGTGACCATCAATTCGACGGCTGTGAATCCCTTGTTCCTGAGTCTTTTGGCGTCGCGGGTGTGCTTTGCTAAGAGAAAGGAGGGCATGTGGATACCTCGTCATCGATCGAGCCTTCACATGGGGTCAGCAGGCGGTTGCCTGCCGTTTGATGGCCGCTCCGCCGTTAATGCACAAGGACGCAGCGGAGGAGTCATTGCTGAGCTTGCCCTGGGGGACCAGGCGAAAACCGAAGGTGGACACGCCCGCACCTTTGTTCATGCGCCCCCATCGGTCTAGCGTGATGGTGCCCCCTGCAGGGTCCGGCGTGACGGAGACACGATCGGGAGCATTGGACGTTTGCAAGGTGGTGCTTGCTGAACACGCGCCGGCACACACTGACCAGCCTGTGGCCCAGTCGGCGCCGCTTGTTGCGACGACTGTGATATCCCCGCCACGCTTGATGGCCTCGGATCGCGCGTAATACAGTGTGGATTCCAGGCCGTTGGCTGCCTGCCGCACGCGCCATCCTTCAATGATCGGAGTGAAACTAGGCGTAGCAAGCGCTGCAAGGACGGCCATGATGGTCACCACCACCATCAGCTCGATGACGGTGAAACCGCGTTCGGCAGTCTGAGGCCAGTGCTGTCTGGAAGGTGCGTGCGGGAGTTGCATGCCGGCATGCTAGGCAGAATTCATTGCATGTGTTTGGAACGAAGGATGAGCGGGGGGTTAGTGCCGACAGACGGCGCATTGAGACGTGTGGTCAGCAGATCCGGTGTCCGACAAAGCATGAGTTAGCGCGAACCGCGCGGCTTCCGTGTATCGCTTGTATTCACGTTAGGCTTGCCCCATGCCGCTCTGGACTCTGGATCCTTTCCTCCTGGCTTGCGCCCTGCTGCTGGCGCTGGCCATCGACGGCCGCTGGGGCGAGCCCCCCGCTGCCTTTCATCCCGTCGTGTGGATGGGGCGGGCGCTGGGGTGGGCCGGTATGCGCATCGCGCCGCTGCAGGCCACAGGTCGGGATATACGGTCTTTTTGCGCTGCAGCGCTTGTCTGGTGCGCGCTGGCAGCTATCGTTTTAATAGTATCCGGCGCTTTGCAGTGGGTCGCCATCACGTTGCTTCCCGTCTGGGGTGCAGCGCTCGTAGTGGGATTGCTGCTGAAACCTTTGCTGGCCTGGCGCATGCTGCGCGGGGAAGTGCTGGCGGTGGAAGATGCGCTGGCGCAGTCGCTGGATGCGGGGCGCGAGCGACTGTCCTGGCTGGTCAGCCGTGATGTGCAAGGGCTCGATGCGGCGGCCGTGCGCGAGAGCGCCATTGAATCCCTGGCCGAGAATCTCAGCGACTCCGTGGTTGCGCCGCTGTTCTGGTTCGTGCTGCTGGGCCTGCCCGGTGCGGCGCTTTACCGCTTTGCCAATACGGCCGACGCGATGTGGGGATACCCCGGCATGCGCGGTGGGCGCTACTGGAAATGGGCGGGCAAGTGGGCGGCGCGTGCGGACGATGTGCTGTCCTGGCTGCCCGCGCGCATCACGGCGGTGCTGTTGTGGGGTGTGTCGCGTGGCAACGGCGCCCGCTTGACTGATCTGCGCGCGCAGTCGCGTCTCACGCCGTCGCCCAACGGCGGGTGGCCCATGGGGGCGATGGCGCTGGCGTTGGGGGTGCGCCTGTCCAAACCAGGTGTGTACGTGTTGAACGCCCCCGGGCGTGCGCCCCAGGCCGCGGACACGCAGCGTGCGGTGCATTTGGCATCAAAAACACTGCTAGTGTAGTGTTTGATTCTTAATGAAACTTAATTGAGCAACCACGCTCCAATGCTCTACTACGGTTTGCATTGGAGTGAAAAATTGCGAGTTGCCCCGACGATTGTGTTGACGGATGAAGAGGAAAGCGAGCTGAGCCGGCTGGCGCGCTCCAAGCGCACCAGCGTCAGATTGGCCCAGCGCGCCCAGATCGTGCTGCTGGCCGCGCAGGGGCTGCAAAACAAGGATATTGCCGAGCAGCTTGGCATTGGGCGCGTGCAGGTGGCGCGCTGGCGTGAACGCTACCTGCAATTGGGGCTGCAAGGTATCGAGCGCGACTTGCCGCGCGGCGCACCGCCGGTGAAGGTGGATGTGGCCAAGCTTGTGAAGCTAACCACACAGACCAAGCCCGAGGCGGCCACGCACTGGAGCACGCGCACGATGGCCGCTGAGTTGGGCGTCAGCGCCAGCACCGTGATGCGCCATTGGCAGGCCCACGGTCTCAAGCCTCACATCGTGCGCGGCTTCAAGGTCTCGCGCGATCCGCAGTTCGTGCAAAAGCTCGAAGACATCGTGGGGCTTTACATGTCGCCGCCCGAGCATGCGCTGGTGCTGTGCTGCGACGAAAAGAGCCAGGTGCAGGCGCTGGACCGAACGCAGCCCGGGCTGCCGCTCAAGAAGGGGCGCGCGGCCACCATGACGCACGACTACAAGCGCAACGGCACAACCACCTTGTTCGCTGCGCTCAACGTGCTCAACGGTCAGGTCATCGGCCAGTGCCAGCAGCGCCACACCCACATCGAGTGGCTGAAGTTCCTGCGTCAAATCAATCGGGAGACGCCCAAGGACAAGACGCTGCATCTGATCGCCGACAACTACGCCACGCACAAGCATCCAGCTGTGCAGGAGTGGCTGGCCAAGCACCCCAGATTCAACATGCACTTCACGCCGACCTCGGCATCGTGGCTGAACATGGTCGAGCGCTTCTTTCGCGACATCTCCGAGAACCGGCTACGCCGCGGGGTGTTCACCAGCGTGCCCGAACTCGTCTCGGCCATCGATGAGTACATCGCGCATCACAACACCAACCCCAAGCCGTTCATCTGGACCAAGAACGCTCGCGACATCCTGCAAAAGGTCATCCGCGCCAATAGCCGATTAAGTTCCAAACAGAATGCAACACTACACTAGCGCTTGTGGTGCTTGCGGTAGCAGCTCTGTTATTGATAGCTATAGTGCACACCCATGTCTGACCATGCGCCACAGCACGGCGGCCCGGATGCGCTGGGCGTGCCGCTGCATGACTTCTCCACCAACGCCAACGCCTGCGGTCCTTGTCCGCAGGCCATCGCGGCGCTCCGGCAGAGTGACTTCACCCACTACCCCGACCCGGCCTACACCGCGCTGCGCGCGCAGATCGCCACGTTCCACGGCGTGGCGGTGCAGCGCGTGGTGCTCGCCGCCAGCGCCAGCGAGTTCATTCATCGCATCACCGCGCACGCGGCACGCAGCGGCGTGCGCCAGGTCGTTGTGCCCGCGCATGGCTACGGCGACTACACCTGCGCGGCCCAGGTGTGGGAGCTGGACTGCCGCCACACACCTTCTTCTGAACCGGCGCTGCACTGGGCGTGCGAGCCCGCCAGCCCGTTGGGAACGACCGATGCTGCACTGACGGCGTGGTGCGCCCCGGCCCCTGTCGGCGTGTTGCGCATACTGGACTGCGCCTATGCACCCCTGCGCCTGGAGGGAGCCGCCACCGTAGCGCCTGATGCCGCCTGGCAGATGTGGACGCCCAACAAGGCGCTGGGCCTGACCGGCGTGCGCTCGGCCTATGCCATTGCGCCGAGTGCCGCGGTCGCCGATGGCAGTGTCGCCGCTGTGCAGGCGCTGGCGGCCTCCTGGCCGGTCGGTGCCGACGGTGTTGCCCTGTTGGCGGCCTGGGTCCGGCCGGATACGCAGGCATGGCTCGCGCAATCGCTGGCGACCCTGCGCGAATGGAAGGCCGCGCAACTGGCGCTGTGCGCGGCCCTGGGCTGGGCCGTTGCGCCGGGCAGTCTCGCCAACTTCTTCACGGCATGTCCGCCGGTGCAGGATGTGGGGACCTTCCTGCAATGGCTGCGCGCGCGCGGCGTCAAGCTGCGCGACTGCACCTCGTTTGGCCTGCCCGGGCATGTGCGCCTGGGCGTGTTGCCACCGCAGTCGCAGCGGGCGCTGGAGGTATCGTGGCGCCTCTACAAGGAATCGCAATGAACAAGACCCGACCCGGGCCGGCGCGCTGCGTCATGGTGCTGGGCACCACCAGCGGCGCGGGCAAGAGCTGGCTGGCCACCGCGCTGTGCCGCTACTACAGCAACCAGGGCCTGAAGGTGGCGCCTTTCAAGGCGCAGAACATGAGCAACAACGCGCGCGTGGTGGCTGCACCGGGCGACCAGTTCGGCGAGATTGGCAGTGCCCAGTATTTCCAGGCGCTGGCAGCGCGGGCCGTGCCCGACGTGCGCATGAACCCGCTGCTGCTCAAGCCCGAAGCGGACACGAAGAGCCAGGTGGTGCTGCTGGGACAGGTGAGCGATGAGCTTTCGCAACTGCCATGGCGCGGCCGCAGCCAGCGTGTGTGGCCGCAGATCGCGGCGGCGCTGGACGCACTGCGGGCCGAGAACGACGTGGTGGTCATCGAAGGCGCGGGCTCGCCGGCAGAGATCAATCTGCACGCCAGCGACGTGGTCAACATGCGCGTGGCGCGCCATGCTGAGGCGCGCTGCCTGCTGGTGACGGATATCGACCGCGGTGGCGCCTTTGCCCACCTGTTTGGCACATGGGCGTTGCTGCCCGAGGAAGAACGCGCGCTCATCGCTGGCTTCGTGCTCAACAAGTTCCGTGGCGACGAGGCACTGCTGGCGCCAGCGCCGCAAATGCTGCAGGACAAGACCGGCGTGCCCGTCGTCGCCACCATTCCGATGCAGTGGAACCATGGCCTGCCCGAGGAGGACGGCGTGTTCGACATGCGCTCCACCGCCGCGGGTGCCGTGCATACGCGCATCGCCGTGGTGGCGTATCCGCGCATCAGCAATCTGGACGAATTCCAGCCGCTCAAAAATGTGCCGGGTGTGCGTCTGTCCTGGGCGCGCAGCCCCGCGGATGTGGAGGGCGCCGACTGGATCGTCCTGCCCGGCAGCAAGGCCACGGCGGCTGACCTGGCCTGGCTGCGCGCACAGGGGTTGGACGCGGCGATTGCTGCCCATGCGGCACGCGGTGGCCGTGTGCTCGGAGTCTGCGGTGGACTGCAGATGCTCGGCGAGGCGTTGATCGACACCGTGGGGGTGGACGGCAATGGCCCAGGCCTGGGCCTGCTGCCGTTGGTGACGAGCTTCGAGGCCACCAAGACCGTGCGGCCCACGCGCCAGTGCTTCGGCGCCGTACAAGGCGCCTGGCGGCATCTTGCCGGCGTGGCTGTGCAAGGCTATGAAATCCACCACGGCCAGACTGCTCAGCACCCGGCCATGGCAGCCAGCGGCGATGTGGCGCGCGAAATCATGCCCGGGTTGGCGTGGCAGAACCCCGGGGGCAATGTGCTGGGCCTGTACCTGCACGGCCTGTTCGAGGACGCAGCCGTGCTGCGGGCACTGTTCGGTGCCGATGCTCCGACACTGGATGCGGTGTTTGAGGGGCTGGCCGCCGGCATCGCACGGCACTTCGAGCCCGGGGCGTTGGATGCCCTCGCTGCGCAGTAAAGGACGATAACTGCGGTTGAATTGCGGTTGTTATCATCCCCGTCCTCAGGTGCCCGCTGCCGCAAGGCAAAGGGAGAATCGGGAAGGCGGTTGGAGTCCGCCGCGTGCCCAACGCTGTAAGGAAGATGACCCCCGCTCAATGCCACTGGCCGCCAAGGCCGGGAAGGCGCGGCGGGTCAGATGAATCCAAGCCAGAAGACCGGCCTGAACGTTCATCGCGCTGCAAGGCCAGGCAGCGTGCGACCTATTCACGCACAGGGGACTGCCATGAATACCGCGCAGGCGCAAGCCACGCAAAGCGTTCACGCCTTTACGCAAGAGGCCCGCGACGCCATTTACCGCACCATCTTTTCACGCCGTGATGTGCGCGGGCAGTTTCTGCCCACCCCGGTACCGGACGAGGTGCTCAGCCGCATCCTGACCGCGGCGCACTATGCGCCTTCCGTAGGCTTCATGCAGCCATGGAACTTCCTGGTGGTGCGATCGCAGGACACCAAGCGCCGGGTGCATGATGCCTTCGCCAAGGCCCATGCCGAAGCGGCCGGTATGTTCGAGGGCGACAAGCGCGCGGTGTACCAGCGTCTCAAGCTCGAGGGCATTCTGGAGTCGCCCATCGGCCTCTGCATCACGTGCGACCGCGAGCGCACCGGTCCGGTGGTGGTAGGGCGTACCCACATGAAAACCATGGACCTGTACAGCAGCGTCTGTGCCGTGCAAAACCTGTGGCTCGCCGCGCGCGCCGAGGGGCTTGGGGTGGGATGGGTGAGCATCTTTCACCAGGCCGACCTGCAGCAGGCGCTGGGTATTCCCAAGGGCATCACCCCCATCGCCTACCTGTGTGTCGGCTATGTCAGCCACTTCCATGCCAAGCCCGAACTGGAAACCGCTGGCTGGCTTCCGCGCCTGCCCGTGGAAGACCTGGTGTACTTCGAGCAATGGGGGCAGCGCGACGACCAGCAGCCGCTCATCGCGCATCTGCGGTGCGACCAGGCTGCGGCGCAATGCAGTCGCCAGACCGCACCGGCATAAGCCAGCCACAACGCATGGGGCCCGCCCCGCAATACGGCCACCTCTTGATGTGCGCCCCGTGAGTCGGGGCCGCGCTGGACCTTTTTTGACAATCGAAACACGCCATGATCATCGACCTGCCTTTCATTGCTGACCTCACCGATCGGCCGTTGACCCAAGCCCTGCAGCACAAGCTGGACAACAAGACCAAACCACTGGGTGCGTTGGGGCGCCTGGAGCAACTCGCCCTCCGTCTGGGCCAGATCCAAGGTACCGAATCACCCATGCTGCAGGCGCCGCAGATGCTGGTGTGCGCGGGCGACCATGGCCTGGCGGCCAAGGGCGTATCGGCCTACCCGAGCGACGTGACCTGGCAGATGGTCGAGAACTTTCTGGCAGGCGGCGCAGCCGTGAGCGTGCTGGCGCGCCAGCACGGCCTTCAGCTCACCGTGGCCGACTGCGGCGTGGCGCGCGAAGTACCCGCGCGCCACGCCGTTCCCGGTGCGCCCCGCCTGGTGCACTGCCGCGTGGCGGCGGGCACGCAGGACGCGAGCGTCGGCCCTGCGATGACCGAGGCGCAGTGCGCCCAGGCGCTGCGCAACGGCATGGATATCGTGCGCGCCATGCCCGGCAACGCGCTGCTGCTGGGCGAGATGGGCATCGGCAACACGTCCGTGGCGTCGCTGCTGTTGGCGCGTCTGGCAGGTGTGCCGCTGACCGAGTGCACGGGTGCCGGTACGGGACTGGATGCGGCAGGCATCGCGCGCAAGCAGGCCGTGCTGGAGCAGGCGCTGGCGGCCAACGCCGGTGCTACGCAGCCCTTGGAGGCCCTGGCCGCCCTGGGTGGTTTTGAAGTCGCCACGCTCACCGGCGCCGTGCTGCAGGCCGCCGCCGAGCGTCGTGTGATCGTGGTCGACGGCTTCATCACCTGCGCGGCTGTGCTGGTGGCCGTGCGCCTGGCGCCTGCCGTGCTGCAGCGCTGTGTGTTTGCCCATCGCTCCGGCGAACGGGGCCATGGCCACATGCTGCAGGCTTTGCAGGCGCAGCCGCTGCTGGACCTGGGGCTGCGCTTGGGAGAAGGCTCAGGTGCCGCTCTGGCTTGGCCGTTGCTGGAGTCGGCATGCCGCGTGCTGCGCGAGATGGCGAGTTTTCAAGCGGCCGGGGTGGACGGAGCGATGCGCTAAGTGTCTTGCCGGCACTTGCCATCTTCAGGATGGGCGCATGAGGAATTCGACGGGGCTGTGCAACCAGAAGCTGTCCTATCACGCACTGGGCCGTGGTACGCGACCCCGTGCACCGGCACCTGGGCGCGCTGCCCAATGTGCGCCTGACGGCGCCGCTGGACTACCTGGCCATGCAGCAGGCGATCGCCGATGCCTGGCTGCTGCTCACGGACTCGGGTGGTCTGCAGGAAGAGGCGCCGACCTTCAAGGTGCCGCTGCTGGTACTGCGTGAAGAAACCGAGCGGCCGGAGGTCATCGATGCGGGCTGCGCCGCGTTGGTCGGGGCCGACCGCCAGTTGATCGTGCGCTCCGTGCGCCATCTGATGGACGACGGAGAGGCCTACGGCCGCATGCAGGCCGCAGCCAACCCCTTTGGGGATGGCCAGGCGTCCCAGCGCATCGTGGCACGGCTGGAGCAGATGCTGGCGCCCGCGCCCGCGCCCGCGCCCGCGCCCGCACATGCGGCTGCGCCCGCGGTTGCGGCCCTGAGTGTCTAGAGGAGCCGCACCCTGTCCTGGATAGATGTTTTTACCGCCTATCTCTACCTGCTCAAGATGGTGGCGATCGGGGTGGCTGTCGTCATCTTCATCAGCAGCCTGGATGACCTGTTCATCGATATCGCCTACTGGGTCCGCCGCGTCTGGCGCGCCTTCACGGTGTACGCACGCCACGCGCCGCTGAACTACAAGACGCTCTACGACGCCGAGGAGAAGCCGCTGGCCATCATGGTGCCCGCCTGGCAGGAGCACGGCGTGATTGGCCAGATGGCGCAACTGGCCGCCACCACGCTGGACTACGAGAACTACCACATCTTCATCGGCACTTATCCCAACGACCCGCAAACGCATGCCGACGTGGAGCAGGTGCGTGCACGCTTCCCCAACGTGCACACGGTGGTCTGCGCGCGTCCCGGACCGACCAGCAAGGCCGACTGCCTGAACAATGTGGTGGACGCCATCCTGCAGTTCGAGAAGCGTTCTGGCGTGCGCTTTGCCGGCTTCATCCTGCACGACGCCGAGGACGTGCTCTCCAAGCTGGAGCTGCGGCTGTTCAACTACCTGGTCAACCGCAAGGACCTCATCCAGCTGCCCGTGTACCCGCTGGAGCGGCCCTGGAACGACTTCACCGGCGGGCACTACCTTGACGAGTTTGCGGAGCTGCACGGCAAGGACATCGTGGTGCGCGAGGCCCTGGTGGGCCAGGTGCCAAGCGCGGGCGTGGGGACGTGCTTCAGCCGTCGCGCCATCATGGCCCTGCTGCAACAGGGCGATGGCATTGCCTTTGACACGCAGAGCCTGACCGAGGACTACGACATCGGCTTTCGCCTCAAGCAGCTGGGCATGCAGGAGGTGTTCGTGCGCTTTCCCGTCGAGGAGGACGATCACATTGGTCGCGCGCCCTCGCCAGAACGTGTGCCCCTGCGCAGCGAACGCGAGGCCAGCGTCATCTCCGTGCGCGAATTCTTCCCTGACACCGTGGCCGCCGCCGTCCGGCAGAAGTCCCGCTGGATCACGGGCATCGTCATCCAGGGTTTTCGTACGCTGCGCTGGACGCACAGTGCCGTGCTGAACTACTTCCTCTGGCGCGACCGCAAGCAAGGGAATCATCACCAATTTCGCCAGCTTCACGGCCACGCTGCTGGCCATGCAGCTGATCGGCATCTGGCTCTACCAGCGTCTGGTGCCGGATGCCTACCGGTTCCTCTCGGTCTTCGAGGGCGACTGGTGGTTCCATGCGCTGCTCTTGGCCAACCTGGTGCTCATGTTCAACCGCATCGTGCAGCGCGTGTTCTTCGTCACCAGCTACTACGGCGTGGTGCAGGGATTGCTGTCGGTGCCTCGGCTGCTGTGGGGCAACTTCATCAACTTCCTTGCCGCCTGGCGGGCGCTGGCCCAGGCATGGCGTGCCAAGGACCTGCGGCGCATGGCCTGGGTCAAGACGGACCACGAGTTTCCCCTCTTGGGCGAAGGGCCGCGTCAGCATCGCGCACTGGGGCAGATCCTGGTCCACCAAGGCGCCCTGACCGAAGCGCAACTGCTTGATGCGCTGGAGCATCCCGTGCGCGGGCTGCGTCTGGGCGCAGCGCTTGTGCACCGTGACGTCATCACGCCCCAGCAGTTGGCTGCGGCGGTTGCCGAGCAGGCCGGCGTGCCATGGGAAACCCTGGGAGGGCAGGCCGTGGACAGCGACCTGGCGGCACTGGTGCCAGCGGCCGTGGCGCTGCGCTATAGCGTCGTGCCGCTGCGCGAGCAGGGGCGGGTCCTGGTGGTGGCCAGCGAGGCGGCGATCGACCCGGTGTCGCTGGCCGCCATCGAGCGCAAGCTGGGACGTACCGTGCGCTACGTCATCGTGCCCAAGGGCGAGGTCACCGTGGAACTGCGGCGCCTGTATGCACACCACGGCACAGAACCCGCACGCGACCTGCTGGCGCAGGCCGTGCAGCAGCAGCGCGTTACCGCCGAAGAGGCGCGGGGCATCTGGCCCCGCTATCTCTCGCGCCAGTTGCTGCTGGGCGACGTGCTTCTGGCCGTGGGCAAGATTGACCAGGCGGTGCTGGGTGCCCTGCTGCTGCAAAAGGAGAAGTCCGATGCCAGCCTGGGCGCCTTCCTCGTGGAGCATGGCGTTCTGACGGAGTCGGCCGTGCAGGAGGCGCTGCAGCTGCAGCAGCAGCTGCAGGTCACCATGGAGCAACTGCTGTGCCGCGCCAATGCGCAGCCCACCGTCCGGGCCATTGCTTGAGAAGGCCGTCATTATGAATTTCGCCCCCCGCATTCTTGCCCTCGCCGTCATGCTGGCCTCCACGGGCGCCCCGGCGCAGACCCTGGACCTGGGCCCCGACATCAGTCCGCTGAAGCGATTCCAGGTCTATCCCCACATCGACAAGGCCTTCGAGGCGATGGCCCGCGGCGACGGCACGCGCGCGATTGCCGAGCTGGAGCATGCCCACCGGCTCGTCCCAGAGAACACCGCGATTGCGCTGCACCTGGCCCAGGCGTATCAGCGTTTTGGCCAGCCCGCGCGTGCCGCGGCGTTGCTGCGGGCCCAGAGGTCACGCCATCCGGGCGATGAGCGCATCGCCCAGGCACTGCGCGAATTGCAGCCCCCACCCGCACCCGTGCAGGAAAGCGCCACGGTCGTCGCGCAGCCCGAGGCGGCACCCGCCGCGCCAGTGCTCGCCGCTGCGCCTTACGCGACTGCGCCCGAACCCGCGTCGGAACACGGCACGCCTGCGGCGGCTCCGGCCATTGCGGCGCCGCCCGATCAGCTTGCCAAGCCTGCGCCTGCGGTGCGTGCGCAGCGACGCATGGCGCAGGTGCCACGGCCTCGGCGGGCCGACGGCGCCCCGGGCTATGCCGCTGCCAGCCGTGCCTACGAAGCGGTGGAGCGTGCAGAGTTGCCCGCCGCCCTGGCGTGGGCGCGCGAGGCCGCGCAGGCCGCCCCTGCCAATGCCGACTACCAGCGCCTGCTGACCTACCTGCTGATCGAGAACGGGTTGTACGAGGAGGCACAGACCAAGGCACGGGAAGCGGAACTGACTTTCGCCCCGCAAGGCGATACGCAATGGCAGGCGTTGGGCGACACCGCGCGGCAGCGCCACGCCTATGCGCAGTTCGAAGCCGCATCGCAAGCGCAACGGCAGGGCCGCGCCAGCGATGCCCTTGCCCATGCACAGGCGGCAGCGGAACAAGCCCCGGGTGTGCCGGCGTATCGCCTGCAGTGGGTAGGCCTGCTGTTGGCCGCGGGCCGCCATGCGCAGGCGCAGCAGTTGGCCGAGCAGGGCCTGGCCCAGGGCGATGGTGCAGCATTGCAGGTTCTGCGCGGCGCGGCGTTGCAGGCGCAGGGGCAGACGGACGATGCGGCGCGGGTTTTCGACGGTGTGATCGGCAGGCCGGATCTTGCGCCGCACGAGCAGCAGAACTACCGGGTGATCGCCGCCGATGCGGCGCTCGCGGCGCGCCAGCCCGAACGCGCTAAAGCCCTGCTGCAGCCGCTGGCGCAAGGCGGCGCCGTGGATGTGTCGGGGCGAGAGGCCGAGATACGGGCCGCCACGCGCCGGCCGATCTCGGCCGCATCCCTGCAGACGTTCTCCCTGCGCTTGCCGGTTGTCAATTGCTTTGGCAGCGCCCAGGCGCCCGGCTGCGAAGTGTGGCCCGGGCAGGACGCGCCGGACCCCGCGCGTGCCGTGGCGCAGGAGGCGTTCCGCGCCTATACCGAGCGCGACTATGGACTGGCCGCGGCCAAGGCCGAGGAAGCCGCGCGGCTGCAGCCTGCGCATTTGCCGTACCGCCTGTTGCGGCTGCAGGCCTTGGTGGCCGCGGGCCAGGTGGAGCAGGCTCTGCGCGAGGCTGACGACACCCTGCAGTCGCGCGCCGACGGGGCAGAGGTGCTTGCCCTGCGCAGCCGGGTGTACCACGACCTGGGGCGGCGCGAGCAGGCCTCTGCCGATGCGCGCGCGGCCTTGCAGGCAGGTGGCCTGTCCCTGTCGAGTGAAATCAACCTGCTGCTGCAGGAAGGCCGGCGCGACGAGGCCGTGCAGCAGTTCGCACACGCGATGGCGGGGCCGGATTTCGCGGGCAGCGCAGACCCCGATCTGGCCTACCTCGCTGCCCGGGTGGGCGACGACCGCACCGCGCTGGCCGTGTTCGACCGCGCGCACGCCAACGACGCGCTGCCGGCCGCCGCGTTACCCGACGGCGCCTACACCGCGAGCCGCCTGGCCGAGAACGACCGCGCCATCTACTACCTGCAGCAGACCATCGATGCGGTGGAAGCCGGACGGCTGGAGCAGACGCCCCGCCAGCAGTTCGCCACCCGGCGCGAGCTGGCGGACCGCACCCGCACCTGGGGCATCAATGCGTTGCTGGGTTACCGGGGCATGTCTCCCGGCTCCATCTCGCCTGTGCCCGGGCTGTACCGGGATGCCGCCCAACTGGTGGGTGAGGCCTATTGGCGCCCGCAGGGCTATCGCGACGGCAGCTTCTGGGAAATCTATGGCGGCGTAGTGCAGACGGTCTACAGCCGCCACGGCGGCACGAGCGGCAGCGACACCACGCAAGGCGCGCTGGGCGTGCGCGCCAAGCCTTTGCGCGACCACAACCTCGTGTTGTCCGCCGAGCGGCGCATCCGCATCGGCTCGTTGTCCTTCAGCGACTGGCTGCTGCGCGCCGGTTATTCCTACGGCGTGGGCACCGACCTGCGCGTGGACGTTCCGGACTGGTTCACGTTCAACGTCTATGCCGAGGCGGGGCGGTTCCTGCAGCGCAAGCAGGACTACGTGACCTTCGAGGCGCAGGCCGGGCGCAGCTTCCGCATGGGGGATGCGGACTCGCGCCTGGTGCTGTTCCCGCACGCGGTGGTGGGTGTGGACTACAACTCCGCACGCACGGCCGCGGGCTACAACGGCGCCGCGGGTGCGGGCGTGGGCATCGCGCTGCGCCGCTGGTTCCGCGAGGACCGCTACAACGCGCCGCGTTCGTACCTGGACCTGTCGCTGCAGTACCGCGCGCGCCTTGCGGGCGACGAGCGGGGCAAGGGCGTGTTCCTGCGCGCTGCGCTGGTCTTCTGACGTCAGCGATCGATAGTTTTTATTTTGCTTCAATAAATATAGCTAGGAGCGCTTGATCCAAAACGGTTTCAAGGTGTTTTATGCATGAAACCTTTGATGGAAGAGCGCGAGCTGCTATTCGTTTTGTTCAACCTTGGCTGCCGCGGGAGGAGACCATGAACCGACTGTTGCGATACACCCTTGTGGTACTGGGCGCCCTCGCGCTGCACGCGTGTGGTGGCGGAAGTGATCCGTTTTACAGCGCGCCGAGCGTGCCGCTATCGCCGTTTGGCACCAACGACCCCGTCCGGCGCGACCCCATCGCCTCGATGCCGGCGCCCGTGCGCGCGCAGCCGGCCGGGCCGCGCGTGCTGGTGCTCTACGACCAGCCGCCTGGCAGCCCCTTCGCCAAGATGGGCGCGGGCTACGCGATCATGCTGCAGAACCTGCTGGGACATTTCGATGCGGCGGTGGACATGCGCCCCGTGGAGCAATACGCGGCGCAAAGCCTGGCGGGCTACCAGGCCACGTTCTATATCGGCTGGGCCGAAAGCGACAGCATTCCCGCAGCGTTCTTGCAGGACGTGGCCGCGGCCAGCCAGCGCGTGATCTGGCTGGGTCGCAACCTGCAGCAACTGGCGGATGAGCAAGGCGCGGCATTCGTGAGCCAGCGCGGCTTTCAGCCCGTGGGGCCGCGCACGAAGGACAACGCACCGGCCGGCGTGGAGCCGAGCTTTTTCAGCGATGTCTACTACCGCAAGCACCCGGGCCTGTTGTTCCAGAAGGCAGTCAAGACGATCAACGGGGAGCCTGCCGCCGCGTGGGACATGTTCATGACCCAGGTGACCGACGGCGCCAAGGCGCTCGTGCATGCGGACATCATCAACCCGGCATCGAACGAGCAGGGACCCTATGTGCTGCAGTCGGGCAACTTCTGGTTCGTGGCCGATACGCCCTTCGATTACGCGGGTCCGCGCGACCGGTACGTGATCTTCTCGGACTTGCTGCACGACATGCTGGACATCGACCATGCCGAGAACCACCAGGCGATGATGCGTTTCGAGGATGCGGACGCGAAGGTGAACCCGGTCGCCTTCAAGCGGGTGGTGGACCTGGCGTTTGAGCGCAAGGTGCCCTTCTCGGTGGGGGTGGTACCGCACTACAAGGACCCGCTGGGCGCCCAAAGCGCGGGCGTGCCCACCGACATTCCCATGGCGAACGCCCTCAACCTGCGGCTGGCGCTGGACTACGCGCTGGCGCGTGGCGGCGAGATCCTGCAGCACGGCACCACGCACCAGACCGAGGGCATGATCAACAACGCATCGGGTGCCACGGGCATCGACTACGAGTTCTGGGACGCCGTCAACGACCGCCCGCTGCCCGGTGATTCCGTGGACTGGGCGAAGAACCGCATCAACAACGGCCTGCGCCAGATGCTGGACCTGGGCTATATGCCCGTGGCGTGGGAGACGCCGCACTACGTGGGCTCGCCGTCCACCCTGCAGGCCGTCGCGCAGATCTACGAGATGGGCTACCAGCGGCACACGTACTACACGTCCGACCAGCCCGACCTCAAGGCCGGGGACTACATGGTGGACCAGTTCTTCCCCTTCGTCATCGAGCGCGACCGCTATGGCCTGCGCGTGCTGCCGGAGAACCTGGGCAACCTGCAGTATTTCGAGTTCGGGGCGGATGAGGAGCTGACATCCAAGGAGGTGCTGGAAAACGCGCGCTACCAGAAGGTCGTGCGTGACGGCTTTGCCTCGTTCTTCTTCCACCCCTTCCTGGCGGTTGAGTCCCAGGCGCAGAAGTATGACGGGCGCGGTTATACGCACCTGAAGGAAATCGTGGATGGCCTGACGGCCATGGGCTACACGTGGACCTCACCCAGCCGCCAGCGCAAGCGCTGACCCTGACACGGCGCGCGGCCATGGCGGCCATGCTGCCGTGCGCGGTGTCTTTGCCGCCGTCGTCCGGCGCGCCATTGCGCCACCTCGGCGGCATGGTGTGGCAGCCCAGCCTGCGCACGCTGCGCCCCCAGGGCAACTGGGCGCAACTGGGCATTCGCCGCCTGTTGGTGCAATGGACGGCGGTGGATTCACAGGCTTTTGTGCCGGGCACCGGCCTGCCTCCGATCGCGGCTGAGCTACCCGACTGGGAGCGCATCGCCGCCGAGCCCTGGGCCCAGGAGGTGATCGTGGGCCTGGCGGCCATGCATGGCGAGGCGCAGGCACGTGCCTCGGTGGCGCTGCTGGTGGAGCAGGCGCACGCCCTGGTGCCCATCGTGCAGCGGCTCCCGCTGAAGCTGGGTGGCTGGTATTTCCCCCTGGAGGTGGATCCCACCTGGCTGCCGGGGCCAGAGTGGTCCCAGGGCCTGGCGCAGTTGCCACGCCCGCTGTGGATCAGCGCCTATGACAGTGCCAACCTCGGCCCGCACGCGCTGGCGGACTGGATCGAGCGCTGGCTGCCGGCCGATGTAGGGGTGTTCTTCCAGGACGGCGTGGGCGTGCATGCGCGCAGTCCGGAGGTTGCGCTGAAGTACTTGCAGGTGCTGACCTACCGTCTGGGGCAGGCGCGCGTGCAGATGATTGCCGAGGCTTTTCGCCCCGCGCCAGAAGGCGGGTTCCGCAGCGCCACGGCGGCGGAGTTCCTGCCGCAGATCGATGCCTACAAGGGGTGGGAGGTGCTGGCCTTCGACGGCCCGCACTACCTGGGAGAGCCGCTGGTGGCTGAGCTGGTGGCGCAGGGCGTGCGCTGATGCCGGCGGCTGCCGCGGCAGCACCCCGCAAGGTTGATCAACCCGCGTTGAACGGCGCCGGCGTCTTCGGCTCGTAGTCGCACCAGGGTGCGACCACGCATTCCCAGCAGCGCGGTTTGCGTGCCTGGCACACGTAGCGGCCCAGCAGAATCAACCAGTGGTGGGCGTCCACCAGATACTGCGGTGGCACGCGCTGCAGCAACTGCATCTCCACGGCCAACGGGTTCTTGCCGGGCGCCAGGCCGGTGCGGTTGCCCACGCGGAAGATGTGCGTGTCCACCGCCATGGTGGGCTGGCCGAACGCCACGTTCAGCACCACGTTGGCGGTCTTGCGGCCCACGCCGGGCAGGGCTTGCAGCGCCTCGCGCGTGCGCGGCACCTGGCCGCCGTGCTGCTCCACCAGGATGCGGCAGGTCTGCATCAGGTTCTTCGCCTTGGTGCGGTACAGGCCGATGGTCTTGATATAGCCCTCCAGGCCGTCCAGGCCCAGCTCCAGAACGGCCTGCGGTGTATTGGCGACCGGAAACAGCCGGCGCGTGGCCTTGTTCACACCCACGTCGGTGGCCTGCGCCGACAGCAGCACGGCGGCCAGCAGCTCGAATACGTTGGTGTATTCCAGTTCGGTGTTGGGCTGCGGGTTGGCGGCCTGCAGCGCCGCGAAGAAGGGCTCGATGTCCTGGGGCTTCATGGGCGGCGATTGTCGCCGGCTGTGGGGCGCGCCGCAGGAAAGCTGCGCGGCAATTGGCGACAATGGGGGCTACCGTCTTTCACCCATCCACCCGATTGCCGTCCATGCCGCTTGCCTTTGCCGACCGCCTGAATAACGTTGAAACCTCCGCCATCCGCGAACTGTTCAAGCTGCTGGGCAAGCCCGGCATCATCAGTTTTGCGGGCGGCTTCCCGGACAGCGCCATGTTCGACGTGGCTGGCATCCGCGCCGCCAGCGAGCGCGTGCTGGCCGAGGAGCCCGGCGCCGCGCTGCAGTACGGCGCCACCGAGGGCTACCAGCCGCTGCGCGAGCAACTGGCCACCTTCATGCAAGGCAAGGGCGTGGCGGGGCTGGCGCCCGAGCAGCTCATCGTCACCACGGGCAGCCAGCAGGCGCTGGACCTGCTCGGCAAGACCATGATCGACCCCGGCGACAAGGTGATCGTCGAGGGCCCCACCTTCCTCGCGACCATCCAGTGCTTTCGCCTCTATGGCGCCGAGGTGATCAGCGCGCCCGTGGACGGCGAGGGCGTGCAGCCCGATGCGCTGGAGCGGCTGATCGTCGAGCACCGCCCCAAGCTCGTCTACCTGATTCCTACCTTTGGCAACCCCAGCGGCGCCACCTTGAGCCTGGAGCGCCGCAAGCGCGTGCTGGAACTGGCCGCGCGGCACCAGGTGCTGGTGGTGGAGGACGACCCCTATGGCGACCTGTACTTCGGCGAGGCGCCGCCGGCCAGCCTGCTGGCGCTCTCGGCCCAGGTGCCGGGCAGTCGGGAGTGGCTGGCGCACTGCGGCAGCCTGAGCAAGGTGCTGTCCCCCGGCCTGCGCGTGGGCTGGCTGATCGCACCGCCCGAGCTGTTGGCGCGCGCCGTGATGTGCAAGCAGTTCAGCGATGCACATACCAGCACCTTTGCCCAGGCCACGGCCGCGCAGTACCTCAAGAGCGGCGCCATGCCCGCGACGCTGGCCCATGTGCGCACCGTGTATGCCGAGCGCGCGCAGGCCATGGGCGATGCGCTGCGTGCGGAACTGGGCGACGCGGTGGAGTTCGTGCAGCCGCGCGGCGGCCTGTTCCTGTGGGTGCGCCTGACAGGGGCGCGCGGGCAGGAGCGTGATGCCGGCGCATTGGCCAAGCGCGCGATCGACAAGGGTGTGGCCTTCGTGCCCGGCACGCCGTTCTTCAGCCAGAACCCCGATGCGGCCACGCTGCGCCTGTCGTTCGCCACGGCCGATGTGGCCAAGATCCGCGAAGGCGTGGCGCGCCTCGGGCAGGCGCTCAAGGGTTGATGGCGATGGTGGACGCACGCACGCAGGAGCGGGTGGAGGCGCTGGAGGTCAAGGCCGCCTTCACCGAAGACCTGCTGGACCAGCTCAACCTGACCATCTACCGCCAGCAGCAACAGATCGACGAGTTGGCGCGCACCGTGGCGCAGTTGCGCCAGCAGGTGCCCGAAGGTGGCGGCGCCACCGTGCGCAGCCTGCGCGACGAACTGCCACCGCATTACTGAGGTTTACGTCAAATTGGCCGCTAGCGCTCGTCCATCAGGCGCTGGTAGCTCTTATTTATATAGCGAAGGCTGCCCCATGCAATACCGTTTTCTTGGCAAGAGCCAGCTCCAGGTGTCCACGCTGTGCCTGGGCACGATGATGTTCGGCGACCAGACGGATAAGGCCGAGGCCGCTTCCATCGTGGCGCACGCGCGTGCGCATGGCGTGAACTACATGGACACGGCCGACGTGTACACCAAGGGCGCGTCCGAGCGCATGCTGGGCACGCTGCTGCAGGGCCAGCGCCACGACTGGGTGTTGGCCACCAAGCTGGGCAACAAGATGTCCGAGCGGCCCAACGAGGGCCGCTACTCGCGCGCCTGGATGCTGCGCGAGGTGGAAGCCAGCCTGACGCGGCTGCAGACGGACCATGTGGACATCCTCTACCTGCATCGCGACTACGAAGGCATGGACCTGGAGGAGCCGCTGTTCGCCATCGATGCGCTGCTGCGAGCGGGCAAGATCCGCTACTGGGGCGTGTCCAATTTCCGCGGCTGGCGCATTGCCGAGCTGGTGCACGGTGCGCGCCGCATCGGCATGCCCGGCCCCGTGGTGTGCCAGCCGTACTACAACCTGCTCAACCGCATGCCCGAGGTGGAGATCCTGCCGGCCTGCCAGCATTACGGGCTGGGCGTGACGCCCTACAGCCCCGTGGCGCGCGGTGTGTTGACCGGCAAGTACCTGCCAGGCCAGCCACCCCAGCAAGGCACACGTGCCGGGCGCGGCGACCGGCGCATGGGCGAGACCGAGTTCCGCGAGGAGTCGCTCCAGATCGCCCAGCGGCTCAAGCTGCATGCCGAGGCCCGGGGCATCACGCTTGCGCAGTTCGCCACGGCCTGGGTGCTGGCGCACCGCGGCGTCAGCTCCGTCATCGCCGGGCCGCGCACGCTGGCGCAGTGGCAGGACTACCTGCCGGCGCTCGACTATGCGGTCACGCCCGAGGACGAGGCGCTCGTCGACACCCTGGTGGCCCCCGGCCATCCGTCGACGCCGGGCTTCACCGACCCGGCCTATCCGCTGCAGGCGCGCCGCGCCTGACGCCCGAGGACCGGCGCCATGTATCCGTACGTCTTTGCATTGCACCTGCTGGCCGCCACCGTCTGGACCGGCGGCCATCTGGTGCTGGCATTCACCGTGTTGCCGCGCGCGCTGCGCCAGCGGTCGCCCCAGGTGCTGCTGGACTTCGAGCAGGGCTACGAACACGTGGGCATGCCCGCGCTGCTCATCCAGGTCGCCACCGGGCTGTGGATGGCCTTGCAACTCGTGCCCGACTGGGGGCAGTGGTTCAGCCCTGATGCGCCGCTGGAACGCGCCGTGTCGCTCAAGCTCGCGCTGCTGGCCGCCACGCTGTTGGTGGCCGCCCATGCGCGGTTGCGCGTCATTCCCACGCTGAGCGCACGCACGCTGCCGCTGATGGCGTGGCACGTGGCGGCCGTCACGCTGCTGTCGGTGGGCTTCGTGCTCACGGGCATCGCGTTCCGCTACGGCGGACTGGGAATGTGATGGAAGGGGCGGGCCCTGCGGTGCCGGGCTGCGATGCGCGGCGCCTGCAGTTGCTGCTGACGCGCGAGATGCCGTTTGGCAAGCACCGTGGCACGGTGATCGCCGATCTGCCCGCCAACTACCTGCATTGGTTCGCCCGCGAGGGGTTTCCGCGCGGCGAGATCGGCCAGCTTCTCGCGCTGATGTACGAGCTGGACCATAACGGCTTGCGCGATCTGCTGGCCCCGCTGCGCGCTGCGCCAGGGCGGTGAGCGGCAGTCGCGGGCCGCTTTCACGCTTTTTACGCAAGGGCGCGGAGCGCCGCCATGCGGGCCCCGTCCGCGCCTACCGGCTCACGCCCGTTGGCGCGCGCCGCTGACGGGCATCAGCCGCCGCTGCACGAACATGCCGAGCCGCTGCCGCAGCCCTGCGAGGCGCCGGCCTCGAACTGCGGGAACAGCACGTTGTTCTCCAGGTGGATGTGGTTCACCAGGTCGTCGCTGAGCTGCGCGAGGCCCGCATACAGCGCGCGCCAGGTGTTGCAGGCGCCCATGGGCGGGGTGATGTCGTTGGTCAGGCGCGCGATCTGCTCCAGTGCCTCGCCGTGGTCCACGTGCTCGCTGCGCATCATGCCGATGGGCTGGGTCACGAAGGCGTTGCCGCCGCTGCGCAGCATGGGGAACAGGATGGCTTCCTCCTTGTGCATGTGGGTCAGCAGCTCCTGCTGCATCTCTTCCAGCGCGTCGGCCAGGCCGTGCGGGGTGTTGGGGTTGTCGCGGTGCACGGCTTCCACGCGGCGCGCCATGCGCACCAGCTCGGGCAACTGGGCGCGGTGCACCTCGTGGTAGCGCGCGACGATGTGGTCGATCAGTTCCGTGGGTGTGCCCGCGTCGGGCAGTTCGTTGGGGCGTTGCAGGGCGGAAAGCTCATCCACCACGGCCTGCAGGTCCAGGCCTTTGTCCGCGGCCGCCTGTTCCAGCGGCACTTGGCCGCCGCAGCAGAAGTCCAGCTTCAGGCGGCGGAACACGGCGGTCGCGCCAGGCAGTTCAACGGCAATCTGGCCGATGGCCTGACGAGGGTCGAGGGAGGGAGAGGTGGCGGTATTCATGGGGCTTCCTTAAAGGTTCACTTGTGATGAATATTTTATTCATTAAAATCCACATAGAGTGAATCTTTGTGTGAACCCTTGGTGCAACCATGCGACTGACCCAGTGGACCGACTACACGCTGCGCGTGCTCATGTACTGCGCCGCCTGCCAGGAGCGCGAGCAGCCCGTGACCATCAGCGAGGTGGCCGAGGCACACGGCATCTCGCGCAGCCATCTCACGAAGATCGTGCAGCAACTCGCGGCCCAGGGGCTGCTGGACACCACGCGCGGGCGTGGCGGCGGCATGCGCCTGATGAAGCCCGCCAGCGAGATCAACCTGGGCCAGATCGTGCGCATGACGGAGACCGACTTCGACATGGTCGAGTGTTTCAATGCCGAGTTGAACCAATGCCGCATGAGCAGCCACTGCCGTCTGCAAGCCGTGCTGTCCGACGCCACGCGGGCCTACCTTGCAGTGCTGGACAGCTTCACCGTGGCCGATCTGGTCACCCCGTCCATCGCTGCGCAGCGGCAGGGCGGGGCGGCGCTGGTGCAGTCCATGCGCTGGGTGCCAGGGTTGCCCATCACCCGCGCCGAGACATTGGCGTAAAAACGGGCTCCAGCGCTTTACCTGCAAGCGCGAAGCGCTCTACTTTTTGATGATTCAGGCCGCCAGCGGCTCCAGCCACTGGCGCGCCGCCGCCATCACGCACTGGGTGAGGCGCTCCAGCGCCACCTGCGCCGTGCGCGGGTGGGCCCAGTACAGCGGCACGTCCATGGCGGTGTTCGGCAGCAACTGCACCAGACGGCCCTCGGCCAGTTGCTGGCCGATCAGCGTCAGCGGGTGCATGCCCCACCCCATGCCCACCTCGCAGGCGCGCACGTAGCCAAAGTTGGACGGCAGGAAGTGCCTGGGTGCATGCGTGCGCGACGTGAGGCCGTGCGCCTGCATCCATTGGTCTTGCAGCCGGTCCTTGCGGTCGAAGGTCATGATCGGCGCGCGCGCCAGCGTGGCCGCCGTCACACCGTCGGCAAAGTGCCGCGCAATGAACCCGGGGCTGGCGGCGGCCACATAGCGCATGGTGCCCAGCGGCCAGGTGTTGCAGCCGGCGATGGCCGTGCCCGTGGCGGTGACGGCGGCGATCACTTCGCCCTGGCGCAGCCGCTCGCCCGTGTGCTCCTGGTCGTCGATGCGCAGGTCCAGCAGTTCGTTGCCGCCCGCGGTGAAGGCGGCCATGGCGTCCATGAACCAGGTGGACAGCGAATCCGCGTTGACGGCCAGTTTGAGCGTTGGTGCCGGCGCGGGCATGTCGGGCAGCAGGTCGGGGTTGGTACGGCGCAACTGGTTTTCCAGCAGCGCTACCTGTTCCAGGTGCAGGCACAGCCGGCGGCCGGCGTCGGTGCCGGTGCAGGGGCTGCCGCGCTGCACCAGCACCTGTCCCACGCGCTCCTCCAACTGCTTGATGCGCTGCGACACGGCCGATGGCGTTACGTGCAGGCGGCGCGCTGCCCGCTCGAAGCTGCCTTCGCGCACCACGGCGGCCAAGGCTTCCAGTCCAGCGTAGTCCAGCATTCAGTTTTACTTAATATCGGTTAGAAGTTTGAAGTGTACTTAAATGAATGCGAGGCCTACCATCGGGCGCATGTTCACTCAACACGCCGCTTCCTCCTGGCTCACGGGCTTCACCGTGTGCCTGTCGCTCATCGTCTCCATCGGGGCACAGAATCTGTACGTGCTGCGCCAGGCCGTGCAGGGTCAACACGTGCGCGCCTGCGTGGCGTGGTGCGTGGCCAGCGACGCGCTGCTGGTGGCGCTGGGCGTGGCCGGTATGGCGCAGGTGCTGGGCCGTTCGCCCACGCTGGCGCATGCGCTGCAACTGGGCGGTGCGCTGTTCCTGTTGGCCTACGGCTTGTTTGCCTGGCATCGCGCCTTCTTCGCACCGGATGCGGGGCTGAACGCCTCGGGCGGCGAACGCGTGGCGCGCGGGGTGCTGGGGGTGCTCAGCGGCCTGGCCGTCATTACCCTGCTCAATCCGCATGTGTACCTGGACACGGTGGTGCTGATCGGCTCCATCGGTGCGCGCCAGGATGGTTGGCTCAAGTGGGTGTTCGTGCTGGGGGCGGCGTCGGCCAGCCTGACCTGGTTCGTGGTGCTGGCCTTCGCCGGGCGGCGCCTGCAGGGCGTGTTTGCCAACCCGCGCGCCTGGCGCGTGCTGGACACGCTGACGGGCGCGATGATGTTCGTGCTGGCCTGGTGGGTGTGGCAGGGCGCCTGACGTCGTGCCCGCACCCATGAAAAAAGCGCTGCCGCGGCAGCGCTTTTCTTCGTACAGCGTTGCCGCTGCGCGGTGCGCGGTCAGAACGCGGGGACCACGGCGCCCTTGTACTTGTCCTGGATGAACTTCTTCACCTCGGGCGTGCGCAGCGCCTTGATCAGCTTGGCGATGTTGGGGTCGTTGGCGCGGTCGGCACGGGCCGCCACGATGTTGGTGTAGGGCGAGTCGGCGCCTTCGATGAACAGCGCATCCTTGGTGGGGTTGAGCTTGGCTTCGATCGCGTAGTTGGTGTTGATCAGGGCCAGGTCCACATCGGCCAGCGCGCGCGGCAGCAGCGGGGCTTCGAGCTCCTTGAACTTGAGCTTCTTGGGGTTCTTCACCACGTCCAGCGGCGTGGGCGTGAGGCTCTTGGGGTCCTTGAGCTCGATCAGGCCCTGCTTGGCCAGCAGGATCAGCGCGCGGCCGCCGTTGGACGGATCGTTGGGGATGGCCACGGTGGCGCCGTCCTTCAAGTCCTTCACGTTCTTGATCTTGTTGGAGTAGGCGCCAAAGGGCTCCACGTGGATCTTGCCGTTGGGCACGGCCACCAGGCTGCTCTTGCGGTCCTTGTTGTAGCTGTCCAGGTAGGGCTGGTGCTGGAAGAAGTTGGCGTCCAGCTGCTTGTCCTCGACGGCGGCGTTGGGCTGCACGTAATCGCTGAATTCCTTGACCTGCAGGTCCAGGCCCTGGGCCTTGAGCTGGGGCTTCACGAAGTTCAGGATCTCCGCGTGCGGCACGGCCGTGGCGGCTACCTTGAGCACGTCGGCGGCTTGCGCGCCCAGCGCGGCAGCGGCCAGGGCAATGGCAGACAGGGTTTTCTTCAGCATGGAGAACGGTTTCCTTGTAGCGGTGACTTGAGAGCACCGCCCTGTGCAAGAGGGCGATGGCCAGGGTGTGAAGTGTAAGCGGGACGACTCAGCCGCAAGTCGTTTTTATTTTTATATTCATATATGGAATGGGTTCTTTATCCTATGAAATTTTGCCGAAAAACCATTCAAGCGCTTATTTAAAAAGCGCTAACAGCTATGAATAAGAGAGCTTCAATGGGTTGCCGTATGAGACTCAGCGCAGCACTTCCAGCAGCCGGTCCAGTCCACCCTGGTTGATGGCCACGCGGGCCTGTGCGCGCACGGCGGGCTTGGCGTGGTAGGCCACGGACAGCCCGGCCGCGCCCATCATGGGCAGGTCGTTGGCGCCGTCGCCCACGGCGATGGTCTGGCGCGCGTCGATGCCCATGAGCGAGGCGACCTCCAGCAGGGTGCGCCGTTTTTCCGCGCCATCGCAGATGTCGCCCCAGGGTTGGTCCACCATGCGACCGGTGAGCAGGCCGTTCTCGATCTCCAGCACGTTGGAGCGTGCGAAGTCGATCCCCAGGTGCGCCTTCACGCGGTCGGAGAAGAAAGTGAACCCACCCGAAACGAGCAGCGTGGCCAGCCCCGCGGCCTTGGCGGCGGCGATGAGTTCGGCCGCGCCGGGGTTGAAGCGCAAGCGCTCGGTGAACACGCGCTCCAGGTGGTCCGTGCCCACGCCCTTGAGCAGCGCCACGCGCTGGCGCAGGCTTTCCTTGTAGTCGGCGATCAGGCCCTGCATGGCGGCCTCGGTGATGGCAGCCACCTCGGCCTTGCGGCCGGCGGCGTCGGCGATCTCGTCCACGCATTCGATGCTGATGAGCGTGGAGTCCATGTCGAAGGCGATGAGCTTGTAGTCGGCCAGCCGCAGCGGCGGCGTGATGCCCTGTACGACGAGACCGGGGGCAAATTCAAAAGGAGTCTGGGACATGGAAGCGGAGTAGAGCGGATGCGAAAAAGAGGGATTGTCGTTCAGGGCTTGGGCAGGTACAGCTGGTCGGACCAGGTGGCCAGCCACCCGGGCTTGAAGGCCACGAACACCGCGCACAGCATGCCCGTGACCATGCCATCGCCCCAGGCCATGAGCCAGCGCGCCACCAGCGACAACTGCTTACCCACGCCCGGCAGCACATGGCCCGCCCAGTGCGACAGCGAGCCTGCCACGAACACGCACAGCGCCGTGCCCAGGAAGCCCCGGCCCAGCACATAGACGAAGATGCGCACGCCGGTGAGCGCACGCGCGCCCGCCAGGCGCCGCAGCAGCACGCCCACGAGCAGCGCGAGCGTGGCGGGGACGATGCCCTGCCACACGGCCAGGCCCAGCGCGTCGCCCCAGCCCAGGCTGGGCGAGACCAGCGCGGCGATCGTGCCGACGGCCAGCAGGGCCGGAACCGCCAGCGGCCAGCCCAGCATGAGCAGCACCAGGCAGGCGCCTGACCACTGCAGCTGCAGCGGCATGCGGTGCAGCGTAGGCAGGGCCCAGGCCCAGGGCAGCAGCACGAGCGTGGCGAGCAGCGGCGTCCACAGCGTGGCAGGTGCGCCATGGGCCTCGTGCGCCAACGGTTTGCGGCTGCCCAGCAGCCGCCAGGGCCGCGCGGCCAGCGCGAAGGCCAGTGCCAGCAGGGCGAGGGCGGCTTCCAGTGCCATGGATCTGCCTAGGCGGGGACGGCGGCCTGCGCCTCGGCCAGCGGCTGGCCCAGGCTGCGCAGCACGTCGCGCACCATCTGGGCGCGCGCGGCGGGGCCGGGCAACTCGCGCTCGATGCGCAGCTTCTCATTGCCCGCCAGCTTGATGTGCTTGTTTTTCTGAATCAGGTGGATGATGGCCATCGGGTCCACCGGGGGCTGCGGTTTGAAGGTGATGGTGATCACGCCGGGGGCGGCATCCACCTTCACGACGCCGTAGGGCGCGGACAGCACGCGCAGACGGTGCACGTCGATCAGCGTCTGCGCCTGCGGCGGCAGCTTGCCGAAGCGGTCCACGATCTCTTCGAGCAGGCCATCGATCTGGTCGCTGGTCTTGGCCGTGGCCAGCTTCTTGTAGAACGACAGGCGCAGATGCACATCGCCGCAGTAGTCATCGGGCAGCAGGGCCGGGGCGTGCAGGTTGATGTCGGTGGCGGCCTGCATGGGGGCGAGCAGGTCGGGCTCCTTGCCGGCCTTGAGTTGCTTCACCGCCTCGGCCAGCATCTCGTTGTAGAGCTGGAAGCCGATCTCCATCATGTTGCCGCTCTGGCTCTCGCCCAGCACCTCGCCCGCGCCGCGGATCTCCAGGTCGTGCATGGCCAGGTAGAAGCCGCTGCCCAGCTCCTCCATCTGCTGGATGGCGTCCAGGCGCTGCTGCGCCTGCTTGGTCAGGCCGTCGATGTCGGGCACCATCAGGTAGGCGTAGGCCTGGTGGTGGCTGCGGCCCACGCGCCCGCGCAACTGGTGCAGCTGCGCCAGGCCGAACTTGTCGGCGCGGCTGATGATGATGGTGTTGGCCGTGGGCACGTCGATGCCGGTCTCGATGATGGTCGAGCACAGCAGGATGTTGTAGCGCTGGGCCACGAAGTCGCGCATCACGCGCTCCAGCTCGCGCTCGGGCATCTGGCCGTGGGCCACGGCGATGCGCGCCTCGGGCAATATCTCTTCGAGCTTCTGGCGCCGGTTCTCGATGGTCTCGACCTCGTTGTGCAGGAAGTAGCACTGGCCGCCGCGCTTGAGCTCGCGCAGCACGGCCTCGCGGATCACGCCCGTGCCTTCGTTGCGCACGAAGGTCTTGATGGCCAGGCGCCGCTGCGGCGCGGTGGCGATCACGGACAGGTCCCGCAGCCCCTCCAGCGCCATGCCCATGGTGCGCGGGATCGGCGTGGCGGTGAGCGTGAGCACATCCACCTCGGCGCGGAACTGCTTCATCGCCTCCTTGTGGCGCACGCCGAAGCGGTGTTCTTCGTCGATGATGAGCAGGCCCAGGTTCTTGAACTGGGTCGATTCGCTGAGCAGCTTGTGCGTGCCCACGACGATGTCCACCGTGCCGTCGGCAATGCCCTTCACGGCGGCGGTGATCTCCTTGCCCGAGCGAAAGCGCGAGACCTCGGCCACCTTCACGGGCCACTTGCTGAAGCGGTCGCTCAGCGTGCGGTAGTGCTGCTCGGCCAGCAGCGTGGTGGGCGCCAGGAACGCCACCTGCTTGCCCCCGGCCACGGCCACGAAACAGGCGCGCAGTGCGACCTCGGTCTTGCCAAAGCCGACGTCGCCGCAGACCAGCCGGTCCATGGGGCGCGGGCTGATCATGTCCTGCACCACGGCGTGGATCGCGGCCTTCTGGTCCGCGGTCTCCTCGAAGCCGAAGTCGTTGGCGAACTGCTCGTAGTCGTTGGGCGAGTAGCGGAAGGCATGCCCCTCGCGCGCGGCGCGGCGGGCGTAGATGTTGAGCAGTTCGGCCGCGGCGTCGCGCACCTGCTCGGCGGCCTTGCGCTTGGCCTTTTCCCACTGGCCGCTGCCCAGCTTGTGCAGCGGGGCCTCGTCGGCAGACACGCCCGTGTAGCGGCCGATGAGTTGTAGCTGACTCACGGGCACGTAGAGCACGGCCTTGTCGGCGTATTCCAGGTGCAGGAACTCCTGCAGCGCGGGGCTGCCGTCGGGGTTCTTGTTGCCCACATCCATGTGGATGAGGCCGCGGTAGCGCCCGATGCCGTGCTGGTTGTGCACCACCGGGTCGCCCACCTTCAGCTCGGACAGGTCCTTGATCAGCGCTTCGACGTCGCTGGCCTGCTCCTGCTTCTTGCGCCGGCGCGTGGTGGAGCCGGCGGCGAACAGTTCGGTCTCGGTGACCAGGTCCAGGCCTTCTTCCATCCACGCGAAGCCCGAGGCCAGCGCCGCCGTGGCGATGCCCACACGTTCCTCGGGCGTGGACTGGAACTCAGCCAGCGAGTCGAAGGCCGGCGGGTTCAACCCCGAGGCCCGCAGGAAATCCAGCAGGCTCTCGCGCCGGCCGTCGCTTTCAGCCAGCAGCAGCACGCGCTGGCCGGTCTGCCCGGTGGCGCGGATGTGCGCCTGCAGCCGCGCCAGCGGGTCCTCGGCGCCGCGCACCACGGACAGGTCGGGCAGCTTCTGGAACTGCGCGTTGTCCGCCACGTCTTCCACACCGGGGCGCAGCGACAACTGGGAGTGCTGGTTGGCCTGGGCGTAGAACTGCTCGGCGCCCAGGAACAGCGCCTCCGGCGGCAGCGTGGGGTGGTCCGGGTCGCCCTGGATCAGGCGGTAGCGGTCGCGCGTGTCCTGCCAGAAGCGCTGGAAGGCTGTCTCCAGGTCGCCGTGCAGCACCACGGTGGCTTCGTTGCCCAGGTAATCGAACACGGTGGCCGTCTCATCGAAGAACAGCGGCAGGTAGTACTCGATGCCCGCCGTGGCCACACCGTTGCCCATGTCCTTGTAGATGCGGCTCCTCGTGGGATCGCCCTCCAGCAGCTCGCGCCAGCGCTGGCGGAACTTGGCGCGCGCCGCGTCGTCCATGGGGAACTCGCGCCCGGGCAGCAGGCGCACCTCGGGCACCGGGTAGAGGCTGCGCTGGCTGTCGGGGTCGAACGTGCGGATGGAGTCGATCTCGTCGTCGAACAGGTCCACCCGGTACGGCACGGCCGATCCCATCGGGAACAGGTCGATCAACCCGCCGCGCACCGCGTATTCGCCATGGCCCACCACCTGGGACACATGCTGGTAGCCCGCGAGCGTGAGCTGGGCGCGCAGCTTGGCCTCGTCCAGCTTCTGCTTGACCTTGAAATGGAAGGTGTAGCCCGCCAGGAACGAGGGCGGCGCCAGCCGGTACAGCGCCGTGGTGGCCGGCACCAGCACCACGTCGGCGCCCGTGTCCTTGTCGCGCTGCTGGATGCGCCAGAGTGTGGCCAGCCGCTCGCTGATCAGGTCCTGGTGCGGCGAGAAGCTGTCGTAGGGCAGTGTTTCCCAGTCGGGAAACAGCGCGCAGCGCAACTCGGGCGCGAAGAAGGCCATCTCGTCGATGAGGCGCTGGGCGTCGGTTGCATCGGCGGTGACGATGGCGGTGGTGCGGCCTGCGGCCTTTTCCCGCTCGCCCAGGCGGGCCAGCAGCAAGGCGTCGGCGCTGCCCACGGGACGGGGCAGGGTGAATCGTTTTCCGGGGGAGAGTTTGGGCAGCTGCATGCAGGTGGCGTCGCCCCATGGTGTGGGATTGGGCGCAGGACACGGAGCAGTGTGCGCCAGGAGGCTCAAGACGACGACCGGGGATTTTAGAATGCCCGCCCATGACCGACCTGCTGCCGCCCACCACCCCTGCTCGCCCTGTGGCCGGGCGCTTCTGGGGGCTGGTGCCCTGCGCCGGCACCGGCACGCGCGCCGTGCGCAGGGGCGGGCAGGACGGCCCCCCCGTGCTGCCCAAGCAGTACCACACGGTGGCGGGTCACCCGATGGTGCTGCACACGCTGGCGGCCTTTGCGGGCGTGGCGCGCCTGGCGGGCACGCTGGTGGCCGTGGCCGCGGGCGACACCTTCTTCGACGGTCACCCCCACCCGGCCTTCTTTGCCGTGCCCTGCGGCGGGCCCGCGCGCGCCGACACGGTGCTGGGCGGCCTGAAGGCCCTGCAATCGCGCGGCGCGCAGGATGAGGACTGGGCGCTGGTGCACGATGCGGCGCGCTGCCTGGTGACGGCACAGCAGATCGATGCGCTCATCGACGCCTGCCAGCACGACAGCGTGGGCGGGCTGCTGGCGCACAAGCTGGCGGACACGCTCAAGGTGGCGAGCGACGGCCCCGGCGGCGTGCGCGTGGCAGCCACCGTGGACCGCAGCGACAAATGGCTGGCGCAGACGCCGCAGATGTTCCGCATCGGTGCGCTGCGCCATGCGCTGGAGCGGGTGGGCGCCACCGCCACCGACGAGGCCAGTGCCATGGAGGCCATGGGCCTGCGCCCGCGCCTGGTGCCTGGCGGCGCGCAGAACTTCAAGGTGACCTACCCCGAGGACTTCGCGCTGGCCGAGGCCGTGCTGGCCCAGCGCATGCACGGCGCCACGCTGGAGCGCTTTGGCGGCGAACGCGGAGCCGCGGCGAGCGACCCGGTCAAGACTTTCTTTTCTTCCAAGGCATGAGGGCGGCGAACGCAATGGGCATGAATTTCAGAATCGGCGAAGGGTGGGACGTGCATGCGCTGGTGCCCGGGCGGCGCCTGGTCATCGGCGGGGTGGAGATCCCGCACACCATGGGCTTGCTGGGCCATTCCGATGCCGATGTGCTGCTGCATGCCATCACCGATGCGCTGCTGGGCGCGGCGGCGCTGGGCGACATCGGCAGCCACTTCCCCGACACCGACGCGCGCTTCAAGGGCGCGGACTCGGTGGCGCTGCTGGAGGAGGCGGCGCGCCGCGTGGGCGACACGGGCTACGCCATCGGCAACATTGACAGCACAGTCGTTGCGCAGGCACCGCGCCTGGCGACGCACATCCCCGCCATGCGCGAGCGCATTGCCGCCGCGCTGGGCCTGGTGCTGGACCAAGTGAACGTGAAGGCCAAGACCGCCGAGCGCCTGGGCCCCGTGGGGCAGGGCCTGTCCATCGAGGCGCGCGCCGCCGTGTTGCTATTCAAAAAATAGCTGCTTGCGCTGGAAGAGTGCCGGTTTTCGGCAGAAAACGCTGTAAATCAGCCACGCAGCAAGCGCTGGCTGCTATCGATTTTGCTGGGATGACGGCACACCGCTGCGCGGTGGCAGGTGGCGCTTGATCTGCGGGCGCTGCAGGCGCTGCTGGGGGTCCTGGCCCTGCCGTAGATTCATCGCGCGCTGCAACTGGATGTGGGCGACCAGCCCGCCCGAGCCCGAGTTGGCCAGCGCGAAGATGCCGCCCATGCGCTGCACGGTCTTGTCCACGATCGACAGGCCCAGGCCCGCGCCAGCGGCGGCCGTGCGCGCGGAGTCGCCGCGAAAGAACGGCTTGGTGAGGTTGGCCAGTTGCTCCGGTGGCGCGCCGGGCCCGTGGTCGCGCAGCTTCACCAGCACCCACTTCTCGCGCGCCTTGGCGGCGATGTCCACGGTGGTGATGCCGGTTTCGCGGTTCTTGCCGTAGCGGCGGGCGTTCTCCAGCAGGTTGGAGATCACGCGCGCCAGCTCCACCTCGTCGGCCATCACGATCAGGTCCTCGGGCACGTTCATCGAGATCTGCAACTCGCGGTGGTCCTGCACCGCGTACACGCAGGACGACACCACGCCATGCAGGTTGACGGGGCTCAGGGCCACCGTGGTGTCGGGCCGCGCATAGTCCAGGAACTTGTCGATGGTGGCGTCCAGCTGCACGATGTCGGCCACCATGTGCTCGCGCGCCACGTCGTCGGTGACGCTCATCTCGGTTTCCAGGCGCAGCCGCGCCAGCGGCGTGCGCAGGTCGTGCGAGATGCCGGCCAGCATCACCGCGCGGTCCTGCTCCAGCTTGGCGAGCTTTTGCGCCATGCGGTTGAAGCCGATGTTGACCTCGCGGATCTCGCTGGTCACGGCCTCTTCGTCCAGGCGGCTGTTGGCAAAGTCGCCGTCGCGCACGCGGTTGGCCGCGTCGCTGAGCTGCTTGAGCGGACGGTTGATCAGCCGCGCGATGACGGCGGCACCCGCCAGCGACAGCGCGCCTGCGGTGATCAACCAGATCATCCAGGTCTTGCCGCCAGCGGCACTCAGGCGCGAACGGTCCATCAGCATCCAGTTGGGGTCGCCATTGATGGTGAAGCCCACCCACAGCCCCTTCTCGCCATTCACGCTGGCGGCCACGATGGTGCCGGGCCCCAGGCGCTGGGTGAGTTCTTCGGTCAGGCGCGAGCCGAGCGGGGAGGGCGAGAGCAACTCGAACTTGTCACCCGGCTCGCGCGGCAGGATGCGCACGCCCTCCTGGTCGGCCATGGTCTTGAGCAGCGACACGCGCGCGATGGCGTCGGAGTGGATGAGCGCCGCGCGGCTCAGGTTGACCAGCGATGCAATCTGCTGCGCCGTCTGCAGGGCGCGGGGCTCGAACTCCAGCGCGCGCAGCGTCTGCAGCCACGCCATGATGCTGCCGATCAGCAGCACCGCCAGCAGGAAGAAGGTGCGCCAGAAGAGGTTCAGCCCCACGCGTGCACGCTGGGCCCGCCGGCTGGCGGACGTTTCCAGCGGCGCGGGGCTGGTGGCATCGGAAGGCGCGTCGTGGGTGGCGCTCATGTCAAGGTGGCGTGCAAGCGGTCATGCAGGGCACGGCGTGCCGATGGAGTGGGCCGCCGTTCCTTTCGGATGGGATGCCCTGGTCAGTTCGTGCCGTCCGGCACGAACACGTAGCCCACGCCCCACACCGTCTGGATGTAGCGCGGCGCGGCGGCGTCCACCTCGACCAGCTTGCGCAGGCGCGAGATCTGCACGTCCAGGCTGCGGTCGAACGGCTCGAACTCGCGCCCGCGCGCCAGCAGCGCGAGCTTTTCGCGCGACAGCGGCTGGCGCGGGTGGCGCACCAGGGCTTTCAGCATGGCGAATTCGCCCGTGGTCAGCGGCAGTTCCTCGCCGTTCTTTTGCAGCGCGCGCGTGCCCAGGTCGAAGGTGAAGGGGCCGAAGGTCACCACTTCGTTGTCGCCCGACGGTGCGCCCGGGGCCTCCTGCGGTGGGCGGCGGCGCAGCACGGCGTGGATGCGGGCCAGCAGCTCGCGCGGGTTGAAGGGCTTGCCCAGGTAGTCGTCGGCGCCCACTTCCAGGCCCACGATGCGGTCCACGTCCTCGCCCTTGGCGGTCAGCATGATGATGGGCGTGCGGTCATTGGCCGCGCGCAGGCGCCGGCAGATCGACAGGCCGTCTTCCCCCGGCATCATCAGGTCCAGCACGATCAGGTCCACGGTCTCGCGCAGCAGGATGCGGTTGAGGGCCTTGCCGTCTTCCGCGACCATAACTTCAAAGCCTTCCTGGGTGAGGTAGCGGCGCAGCAGGTCGCGGATGCGCGCATCGTCATCCACCACGAGAACTTTGTCGGTACGGTTGGTTGTTGAAGCCATGCTTTCTTTCCCAGTCCAATTTGTAACAGAGCCGATTCTGACCAGCTTGCGAACGGAAAGTCCGGTTTTACCCCGGGGTCTGACCAACTGTTACAGGTTTTGCGACACCTCGCAACGACATTACCGGGCATTCATGCCAGCGCTGCGCTGACGCGGTTAGCGTCGGTCCTGGGGCATGCTGCACATGCCCGTACAACGTCAACCCAAGAAAAGGAACACCATGCAAAGAACTATAAAAACAATAGCTGCTTGCGCACTGATGGCGGGCGCTGTGGCCGCTTACGCTCAGAATCCTCCGGCGCCGCCGCAGAACGTGCTGCAGCTCTCCGCATCGGGCACGGTGCAGGTGCAGCAGGACTTGCTGGTGCTGACGCTGGCCGCCACCAAGGAAGCCGCGGACGCCGCAGGCGTGCAAACGCAACTCAAACAGGCGCTGGACGCCGCGCTGGCCGAAGCCCGCCGCGCCGCCCAGCCGCAGCAGATGGACGTGCGCACGGGGGCCTTCGGCATGTACCCGCGCTATGGCAAGGACGGCAAGATCACCGGCTGGCAGGGCCGCGCCGAGCTGGTGCTGGAAGGGCGTGACTTCCCGCGCATCACGGCCACGGCGGGCAAGATCCAGAGCATGTCCATCAGCCAGATCGCATTCGACCTGTCGCGCGAGGCGCGGGCCAAGGTGGAGACCGAGGCCCAGGCGCAGGCCATCGAGGCCTTCAAGGCACGCGCCTCCGAACTGGCGCGCGGCTTTGGTTTTGGCGGCTACACGCTGCGCGAGGTGGCGGTGAACAGCAATGAGATGTCGCCCGGCCCGCGCCCGCGCATGATGGCCATGGAGGCCAAGGCGGCATCCTATGCGTCCGACGCTCCCGTGCCTGTGGAGGCCGGCAAGGCCCAGGTGGTGGTGACGGTGGCTGGCTCGGTGCAGCTCAAGTGACCCCAGCGGCCGCTATCAGCCATTTTGGACTGCAGCGCCCGCCAATCGGGCGTTACCAGCTATCTTGTTGATAGCGGTCTTACTGCGCCACCCAGCCGCCGTCCATATTCCATGCCACGCCGCGCACGTTGTTGGCGGCGGCCGAGCAGAAGAACACGGCCAGTTCACCCAGCTCTTCGGGTGTGGTGAACTGCATGGAGGGCTCCTTCTCGCCCAGCAGCACTTTCTTGGCTTCTTCATTGGAGATGCCCAGCGCGGCGGCCTTGGCGTCCACCTGCTTTTGCACCAGCGGCGTGAGCACCCAGCCGGGGCAGATCGCGTTGCAGGTCACGCCCGTCGGGGCGGTCTCCAGCGCCGTCACCTTGGTCAGGCCCACGATGCCGTGCTTGGCCGCCACGTAGGCCGACTTCTGCGCCGATCCCACCAGGCCGTGCACCGACGCCACGTTGATGATGCGGCCCCAGTCATTGGCCAGCATGCCGGGCAGTGCCAGGCGCGTGGTGTGGAAGGCGCTGGTCAAGTTGATGGCGATGATGGCGTCCCACTTTTCCACGGGGAAGTCCTGCACGCTGGCCACGTGCTGGATGCCGGCGTTGTTGACCAGGATGTCCACGCGGCCGAACTGGGATGCGGCGTACTTGAGCATGTCCTCGATCTCCGCGGGGCGGCTCATGTCCGCGCCGTGGTAGGCCACGCGGGCGCCTGCGGCCTCGCCGGCGGCCAGCACCTCGGCGCGCGGACCGTCCACGTCGCCAAAGCCGTTGAGCACGATGTTCGCCCCCTGGCGCGCGAGCGCCTTGGCGATGCCCAGGCCGATGCCGCTGGTGGAGCCGGTGACGAGGGCGGTTTTGCCGTTCAACATGAGAGTCTCTCCGAATGAATTAGGATGCAGCGCAGGCATTATCGAGCGCTGCATGACGGTACCGTTTCCATGATTCAACCTACGCTGAAATACGTACCGTGCCCCGGCCCCGCGGCCGCCGGCCACCCGGAACAAGGCCATCGCATGGCCTACTGGGAGTGGAACGAGACGGGCGACGCGGCCCATCCCCATGTGATCGTCTGCGTCCACGGGCTGGCACGCCAGGGGCGGGACTTCGACACCCTGGCACGCGCGCTGGCCCGCCATGCGCGCGTGGTCTGCCCCGATGTCGTGGGGCGCGGACGCAGCCATTGGCTGGCCGATCCGATGCAATACCAATTGCCGGTGTACGCGGCCGACATGCGGGCCTTGCTGGTCCAGCTGCATAGCCAGGGCCCCATCGCCACCCTGGATTGGGTGGGCACGAGCATGGGCGGGCTCATCGGCATGGGCCTGTGCGGCCAGCCGGGAGTGTTGCCGGTACCCGTGCGGCGCCTGGTGCTCAATGATGTGGGGCCGCGGGTGGAGTGGCAGGCGCTCGCGCGCATCGGCCAGTACCTGGGGCAGCCCGCGCATTTCGCGACGCTGCAGCAGGCGGCCGACGCGCTGTGGGCGGTGTCGCGCAGCTTCGGGCCGCACACACCTGCGCAGTGGCTGGAACTGTCTCGCGCCATGGTGCGCGAGGCGCCCCAAGGGGGCTTGGCCCTGCACTACGACCCGGCGATCGCCGTGCCCTTTCGCGCCCTCACGCCCGAGGCCGCGCTGGCGGGTGAGCAGCAGCTATGGCAGCTGTACGACCAGATCCCGGCCCAGGTGCTGCTGCTGCGCGGCGCGGAGTCGGACCTGCTGTCCAGCGCCACGGCGCGCGAGATGACCGCGCGCGGCCCGCGTGCGCGGCTGGTGGAGTTCGCCGGCGTGGGCCACGCGCCGACGCTGGTGCAGCCGGACCAGGTGGCCGTGGTCGCGCAGTTCCTGCTGGAGCGGCAGGAGGAGTTGACAGCATGAAGAGCAGTTCCATCGGCCATCTGCCCATGGGGCAGGGCGCGGCCGCCGGGCCCCGACCCGAGGCGGTGCCGCAGCTCATCGCAGCCACCGCGCAGGCGGGACCGGAGCATGCCGACGCCCTGGTGCGCGCCCGCGCCTTTGCCGAGCCGCTCTTGATCGGCGAAACGTTGGAAACCGGAGAGAACACCCTCGTCCATGCCGATGCGGTGTCCGCCATCCTCAAGCACCTGGGCGGCTCGGAAACCATGCAGGCGGCGGCCTATCTGGTGTATGCCTGCTCGCACCTGAACAAGCCCGAGGAAGTGATCACCAAGGCCTTCGGCAGCAATTTCGCCGCGCTGGCGCTGGAGACCACCAAGCTCATGCGCGTGCAACTGCAGGCGCGCGAGGCGCAGGTGACGGGCCAGCAGGTGGACGATGCGGCCACGCAGACCGAGAACGTGCGCAAGATGCTGCTGGCCTTCTCGCGCGACCTGCGCGTGGTGATGCTGCGCCTGGCGTCCCGCCTGCAGACGCTGCGCTTTTATGCCGCAGCCAAGCGCCCGGTATCGCCGGCCATCGCGCGCGAGGCGCTGCAGGTGTTCGCGCCGCTGGCCAACCGCCTGGGCATCTGGCAGATGAAGTGGGAGCTGGAAGACCTGGCCTTCCGCTTCCTGGAGCCCGAGACCTACAAGGAAGTGGCCCGCCTGCTCGACGAGAAGCGCGTGGAGCGCGAGCTGTACATGGAGCAGGTGCGCAGCCGGCTGGAGTCCGAATTGCGCGCGCGCAGCATCAGCGCCAGCGTGCAGGGCCGGCCCAAGCACATCTACAGCATCGTCAAGAAGATGCGCGGCAAGTCGCTGAACTTCGACCAGGTGTTCGACATCCGTGCGCTGCGTGTGGTGGTGCCGAGCGTCAAGGACTGCTATGCTGCTTTGAGCTGGGTGCACAGCCAGTTCAAGCCCATCGAGGCGGAGTTCGACGACTACATCGCCCGCCCCAAGCCCAACGGCTACCAGTCGCTGCACACCGTGGTGCGCGACGAGGCGGGCAAGGCCATCGAGATCCAGATCCGCACCCAGGCCATGCACGACCATGCCGAGCATGGCGTGGCCGCGCACTGGGCCTACAAGGAGGCGGGCACCAAGGGCTACGCCGGCGTGTCGGCCAGCAGCGAGTACGACGCCAAGATCGCCGTACTGCGCCAGCTGCTGGCGTGGGAGCGCGACCTGGTGGGCTCCGCCAGCCGCAGCGGGTTGTTCGAAGACCGCATCTATGTGCTGACCCCGGACGCGGCCGTGGTGGAACTGCCCCAGGGCGCCACTCCCGTGGACTTCGCCTATGCCGTGCACACCAGCGTCGGCCACCGCTGCCGGGGCGCGCGTGTCGACGGCAACATGGTGCCGCTGAACACGCCGCTGCAGAACGGCCAGACGGTGGAGATCACCACCGTGAAGGAAGGGCGTCCTTCGCGCGACTGGCTCAACCCGGAACTGGGCTACCTCACCAGCAACCGCGCGAAGGCCAAGGTGCGCGCGTGGTTCAACGCACAGGCCACCCATGCCACGGTGGCGCGCGGCCGCGAGCTGGTGGAAAAGCTGCTGCAGCGCGAGGGCAAGACGGCCCTCAAGCTTGACGACCTGGCGGTGCAGCTGGGCTTCAAGTCGGCCGAGGCCTTGTTCGAAGTGGTGGGCAAGGACGAATTCTCGCTGCGCAGCATCGAGACCCTGTTGCGCCCACCCGAGCCGGCGGTCGACGAGCCTGACGTGCTGCTCAAGAAGGCGCGCACACCCGACGGCGCGCCCAAGGGCGGCGTGCTGGTGGTGGGCGTGGATTCCCTCATGACGCAGTTGGCCAAGTGCTGCAAGCCCGCGCCGCCCGATGAGATCCGCGGTTTCGTCACGCGCGGCAAGGGCGTGAGCGTGCACCGCGCCGACTGCAGCAACTTCCGCGAGATGGCGGCGCGCAATGCGGAGCGCGTGATCGACGTGGAGTGGGGAAAGTCGCAGCGCGCCGCCGGAGAAGCCGCCGTCTACCCCGTGGACGTGGCGGTGGAAGCCTCGGACCGCCAGGGCCTGCTGCGCGACATCTCGGAAGTGTTCGCCCGTGAGAAGACCAACGTCATCGGCGTGCAGACACAGTCCGTCAAGGGAACGGCATGGATGACCTTCACCGTGGAAGTGTCCGATGCGGGGCGGCTCAACAAGGTGCTGGGTATCGTGGCCGCGGTGCAGGGGGTGCGCTCGGCGCGCCGGCGATGACGGCCGCCAGGGCCGAGGCGGCATTTTTTGCTGCTATACTCCCGCTTCTCGAACAAACACAGGCGCGTAGCTCAGCTGGTTAGAGCACCACCTTGACATGGTGGGGGTCGTTGGTTCGAGTCCAATCGCGCCTACCATTTCTCTCTGCTGAAGCCACCCAGACTTCAGCATGCAAAGAGAGAAATTCTGTACAAAACGCCGCTCGACAGAGCGGCTTTTTTGTTTCCGGATCCCCCGCATTCCGCCTGGAGCAGGCGGTCGTGCAGGCCATCAGGGTATTCCTGCGCGCTGCGCGGGTGCGGCCTGCCTAGAATCTGCTGCACTGCAATACAAGCCATGACGGGCCATGTACCCGAGGAGCCGCCTGTGCCAGACAAGAACCCAGCACCCGACCCAAAAACCGCCCAGCGCGTGATCAAGAAGTACCCCAACCGCCGGCTGTACGACACGTCCACCTCCACCTATGTCACGCTGGCCGAGGTCAAGCAGCTGGTGATGCAGGGCGAATCCGTCGTGGTGCGCGACGCCAAGACCAGCGAAGACCTCACGCGCAGCATCCTGCTGCAGATCATCCTGGAGGAGGAGGCAGGCGGCGCGCCGATGTTCAGCGAGGCGGCGCTGGCCAACATCATCCGCTTCTATGGCCACGCCATGCAGGGCTTCATGGGCGCGTACCTGGAAAAGAACGTGCAGATGTTCACCGAGATCCAGGCCAAGCTGGCCGAGCAGTCGCAAGGCCTCACGCCCGAGATGTGGACGCAATTCATGAATCTGCAATCGCCCATGATGAAGGGGCTGATGGGCAACTACGTGGAGCAGTCGCAGAACATGTTCCTGCAGATGCAGGACCAGATGCAGAAGCAGACCGAGCAGATGCTGGGCGCGTTTGGCCTCAAAAAGCGCTGAGCCCGGCAGAACTGGGAAAATGCGGGGATGAGCCAAGCACTCTCCCCCGCCAAGACCCCCAAGATCGGGTTCGTCAGCCTCGGCTGCCCCAAGAACCTCACCGACTCCGAACTCCTCCTCACGCAACTCAGCGCCGAGGGCTACGAAACCTCCAAGACCTTCGAGGGCGCAGACCTCGTCATCGTCAACACCTGCGGCTTCATCGATGAAGCCGTGAAGGAAAGCCTGGACACCATTGGCGAGGCCTTGGCCGAGAACGGCAAGGTGATCGTTACCGGCTGCCTGGGCGCGCGCGCCGGCGAGACGGGCGGCAACCTCGTGAAAGAGGTACACCCCAGCGTGCTGGCCGTGACCGGGCCGCATGCGGCGCAGGAAGTGATGGAGGTCGTGCATACCCACTGCCCCAAGCCGCACGACCCCTTCCTTGACCTGGTGCCGGGCAGCTTCGGCGAGGCGGGCATCAAGCTCACGCCGCGCCACTATGCCTACCTGAAGATCAGCGAGGGCTGCAACCACCGCTGCACCTTCTGCATCATCCCCTCGATGCGCGGCGACCTGGTGTCCCGCCCGGTGGGCGATGTGCTCAAGGAAGCCAAGGCGCTGTTCGAGGGCGGGGTGAAGGAACTGCTGGTCATCAGCCAGGACACATCGGCCTATGGCGTGGACGTGAAGTACCGCACGGGCTTCTGGGACGGCAAGCCCGTCAAGACGCGCACGCTGGAGCTGGTGCAGACGCTGGGCGAGATGGCCGCCACCTACGGCGCGTGGGTGCGCCTGCACTATGTCTACCCCTACCCGAGCGTGGACGACATCATTCCGCTGATGGCGCAGGGCTTGGTGCTGCCGTACCTGGATGTGCCCTTCCAGCACAGCCACCCTGACGTGCTCAAGCGCATGAAGCGCCCCGCCAGCGGCGAGAAGAATCTGGAGCGCATCCTGCGCTGGCGCGAGGCCTGCCCGGAGATCGTGATCCGCAGCACCTTCATCGCGGGCTTCCCCGGCGAGACGGAAGAAGAGTTCCAGCACCTGCTGGACTTCGTGCGCGAGGCGCAGATCGACCGTGCGGGCTGCTTTGCCTACAGCGACGTAGAGGGCGCCGCCGCCAACGAGCTGCCGGGCATGCTGCCCATGGAACTGCGCGAGGAGCGCCGTGCGCGCTTCATGGCGGTGGCGGAGGAAGTCTCCACCGCCAAGCTGCAGCGCCGCGTGGGCCAGACCATGCAGGTGCTGGTGGACCAGGCCGTGGGCCTGGGCAAGAAGGGCGGCGTGGGCCGCAGCTACGCCGATGCGCCCGAGATCGACGGCGTGGTGCACCTGCTGCCGCCCGAGAAATTCAGCAAGACCTACAAGGTGGGCGACTTCGTGAAGGCGCGCATCGTGGGAACGCAGGGGCATGACCTGGTGGGCGTGCCGGTGTAATCAACGGCGGCCATACACGCCCACAAAAAAGGGAACGTGCGAACCACGTTCCCTTTTTTTCGGGCGCCCCGCCAGCGGGGCGCGGAGTTCCGTCAGACGCCGACGGCCAGCAGCTCCACGTCGAACTTCAGCGTGGCGTTGGGCGGGATCACGCCGCCGGCGCCGCGTGCGCCGTAGCCCAGGGCTGCCGGGATGATCAGTGTGCGCTGGCCGCCGATCTGCATGCCTTGCACGCCCTCGTCCCAGCCCTTGATGACCATGCCCGCGCCCAGGGGAAACTCGAACGGGTCGTTGCGGTCGCGGCTGGAATCGAACTTGGCGCCTTGCTGGCCGTCGTTGTAGAGCCAGCCGGTGTAGTGCACGCGCACCGACTGGCCGCGCGTGGCCTGCGCGCCGGTGCCGACGACGGTGTCTTCATACTGCAGGCCGGAGGCGGTGGTGGTGAATGCCATGGTGAACGGTTCCTTGATTTGATTCAAAAAAGATAGCTGTTAGCGCTTATCCAATAAGCGCTAGGGGCCAAAAAGACCAAAACCCGCACACGGCGGGCTGGTGGGGGCCGAAGGGCTTGCGGGGCGCTTTACTTCTTCACGCGCGCGGCGGACCAGCGGGTGGCAAAAGCCTGCACATCGGACAGGCGCTTGAGCAGATCCTGGCCCACGGGGGTGACGGTGTAGCCGTCGCTGCCGTGGTCCAGCAGCCCGCACTCGCGCAGTTCCTTGATGCGGGTGTTGAGCGTGTTGGGCGTGATGCCGCCGACGCTGTCTTGCAGCAGGCGGAACGTCTGCGGATGGCCGTCGCGCAGGGCCCACAGCACGCGCAGCGCATAACGGCATTCGAGTTTCTCGAACAGCTGGTTGACGGCGGCGTTTTCCTTGGAGCTCATGAACGCTTCTCCTTGCGCATAGGGTGGTGGGGTGCCGCGCCGCGCAGGCGCGGAGCGGCAGTGGTTGCAAAAAACGATAGCAATATAGCCTGGAAATGTACCTGCTACAAGTTTAGTAGCTCGTTGCGTCCGGCTGACATGTGCAAACCCTGAAAAATGGGGTAGCCATGCGGCTCACTCCGGCGCCCTGCGCACGAGGTGCTCCACCAGCAGCCGGGCGGCGGGTGACAGGCCCTCCTCGCTGCGAAAGCAGATGGCAAAGCGCCGCCGTGCCCAGCCGTCGGCCAGCGGAATCACCCGCACGCCGGTGGCGGCGGCAAACGGCTCGGCCACTTCGCGTGGGATCACGCTGATGGCCAGGTTGGCGCGCACCACGCGCAGCGCAGCGTCGAAGTTGGACACCTGCACGCGGTGTGCCAGCATCTTGCCCTCCACGGCCGCGGCGCGCGCCAGCAGCACCTGCACGGCGCTCAGCGCCGGCATGCTGACGAACTCATGCCCCAGCACGTCGGCAAAGCGCACGCGCGCCGACTGGGCCACGGGGTGATCGGGGTGGGCGACGATGGCCAGATGGTCGTGGCGGTAGCTGCGGGTCTGCAGCCCCTGCAGGTCCGCCGCGTCCCAGCAGATGCCCACGGTGGCGCTGCCCTCGCGGATGCCGCGCACCACCTCGGGGCTCACGCGCTCCTCCATGCTCACCTGGATGTCGCGGTGCGCGGGGTCCTGCAGGAACGCTGCTACGTCGTCGGCCAGCGACTCGGCCATGACCGAGGCGGTGACCAGCATGCGCACCTGTCCGCGGATGCCGGTGTTGAACGCGGCCATGTCGCGCTCGATGCGCCCCACGCTGGCCAGCATCTCGCGCGCATGCTCCAGCAGCGCCTCACCCGCCGGGGTGGGCGCCACGCCATGCCGGCGGCGCACCAGCAGGCGCGCGCCCACGGTGTCTTCCAGTTGCGCCAGCCGCTTGCTGACGGCCGAGCCCACGATGGCCTCCTGCTGCGCAGCACGCGCAATGTTGCGGTGCTCGCACACGGCGACGAACAGCTTGAGCGAGAGCAGGTCGGGCAGACGCATGAAAATTTCCGTTTGGGAACGCTTGGGGTTCCTAAATTGAGGTTTCGTAGTGTGCTGGAATTTTTAAAATCCACAACGGCACTGACGCACATCAACCCTCCAGGCAATTCCATGGCTTCGCTACCCACCCTCTGCGACCCGCGCCCCGGCCACGCCACCGTGCGCGAGGTGGGCCTGCGCGATGGCCTGCAGAGCATCGCCACCACGCTGCCGACAGCACACAAGATCGCCTGGCTGGACGCCGCCTATGCCTCCGGCCAGCGCGAGATCGAGGTGGGCTCCTTCGTGCCCGCGCGCCTGCTGCCGCAACTGGCCGACACCGCCGAGGTGCTCGCGCATGCGCTCACGCTGCCGGGTTTGGTGGCCTCGGTGCTGGTGCCCAACCTCAAGGGGGCCGAGCGCGCCATCGACGCGGGTGCGCACTGGATGATCGTGCCTCTGTCGGCCAGCCATGCGCACAGCCTCGCCAACCTGCGCAAGACGCCCGACGAGGTGGTGGCGGAGGTGGCCCGCATCCGCGCCACCCGCGATGCGGCGGGCAGCGCGACGCGCATCGAGGGCGGCGTGGGCACGGCCTTCGGCTGCACGCTCCAGGGCGACGTGGCCGAGGACGAGGTGCTGCGCCTGCTGCAGGCGCTGCTGGATGCCGGCGCCGACCGCGTGAGCCTGGCCGACACCGTGGGCTATGCCGATCCGGCCGGCGTGCAGCGCCTCTTCGAGAAGGCGCGCACGCTGGTGGGCGACCGCCTGGCCGCCGCGCATTTTCACGACACGCGCGGCATGGGGCTGGCCAACTGCTACGCCGCCTGGCAGGCGGGCATCACGCGCTTCGACGCCTGCCTGGGCGGTATCGGCGGCTGTCCGCATGCGCCCGGCGCCAGCGGTAACGTGACCACCGAAGACCTGGCCTTCATGCTGGAGCGCATGGGGCTGTCCACGGGACTCGACGTGGCCGCGCTGCTCGCGCTGCGCCAGCGCGTGCAGGGCTGGCTCGCGGGCGAGACGCTGCATGGCACGCTGTGGCAGGCCGGTCTGCCGCGCCACGCGGGCGCTTCTGTTTCCACCCTGGCGCACCCTGCCTGAGTGGGCGCGCCTGTTTTGCCTCTTTCTCTTTTTTGAACGCCATGGATTCCAACGCTTCCTCTTCGCCCCGGCTGCCCCTGGAGGGCCTGCGCGTGGTGGAGTTCACCCACATGGTCATGGGCCCCACCTGCGGCATGGTGCTGGCCGACCTGGGCGCCGAGGTCATCAAGGTCGAGCCCGTGGATGGCGACCGCACACGCCACCTGCTGGGCGCGGGCGCGGGCTTCTTTCCCATGTTCAACCGCAACAAGAAGAGCATCGCCATCGATCTGCGCAGCCGCGCGGGACTGGAGGTGGCCATCCGCCTGGCCTCGTCGGCCGACGTGGTGGCGCAGAACTTCAAGCCCGGCGTGATGGCCAAGTACGGCCTGGACTACGCGGCCCTGTCGCGCCTGAACGAGCGCCTGGTGTATGTGAACCACACGGGTTTCCTGCCCGGCCCTTACGAGCACCGCACGGCGCTGGACGAGGTGGTGCAGATGATGGGGGGGCTGGCCTACATGACCGGCCGCCCGGGCGACCCGCTGCGCGCCGGCAGCAGCGTGAACGACATCATGGGCGGCATGTTCGGCGCCATCGGCGCCATGGCGGCGCTCATGCAGCGCCAGCAGACCGGGCGCGGCCAGGAGGTGGACTCGGCGCTGTTCGAGAACAACGTGTTCCTGGTCGGCCAGCACATGATGCAGTACGCCGTCACCGGCCAGCCCGCCGCGCCCATGCCCGACCGCATCTCGTCCTGGGCGGTGTACGACGTGTTCAGCGTGAAGGACGGCGGCCAGATCTTCCTGGCCGCGGTGAGCGACGCGCAGTGGCAGACCTTCTGCGACGCCATGGGCTATGCCGACCTCAAGGCCGACCCGCGCTATGCCACCAACAACGACCGCGTGCGCGCGCGGCCCACGCTGTTGCCCGAGCTGCGCCAGCGCCTGGCCGCCCACACGGCCGATGCACTGGCGGCGGTCTTCGAGCGCCATGGCCTGCCGTTCGCACCCATCCTGCGGCCCGAGCAATTGTTTGACGACCCGCACCTCAACGCCACGGGCGGCCTGGCCGAGATCACCCTGCCCGACGGGGAGCGCGCGGGCGGCACCGCACGCACCACGCTCATGCCGCTGCGCCTGGACGGCCAGCGCATGGGCGTGCGCCTGGACCCACCGCGGCTCGGCCAGCACACGCAGGATCTGCTGGCAGGCCTGGGCTACACGGCCGAGCAGGTGGCCGCGCTGCGCGCGTGCGCGGCCGTGGCCTGAGGGGTATCAATCGGGCCACGGCCTTGTGCATGCGTGGCCCGCCAATCCCTGAGTCCGCGCTTTCTGAGACCCCTATAAAAACCACCGGAGACACCCATGCCCCTCGATGCATTCCCCGCACCCCGCCGCCTCACGCGCCGCCAGGCGCTGGCCTGGAGTGCTGCCCTCTGTGCGCCCGCGCTGGCGCATGCGCAGGGCCCCGGTGCGGCCGACCGGCCGCTGCGCGTGATCCTGCCGCTGTCGGCCGGCTCGGGCGCGGACGGTGCCATCCGCGCCATTCAGGCCAGCCTGTCCAGGGCGCTGGGCCAGGCGGTGGTGATCGAGAACCTGCCCGGCGCGGGCGGCATCACGGGCACCACGCAGCTCGTGCGCGCGCCCAAGGACGGCTCGGTGATCGGCGTGGTGTCCAACAACCACGTGGTGAACCCGCATGTGTACCCATCGGCGCCTTTCGATGCCATCGAGGACATCACGCCCATCACCGTGATCGGCGCCACGCCCTTCGTGCTCGTCGCCCATCCCTCGGTGCAGGCCCGGAACGCGCGCGAACTCATCGCGCTCGCCAAGGCCAAGCCCGGGGTGCTCAACTACGGCTCATCGGGCAACGGCACCATCCTGCACCTGGGCGCGGCCATGTTCGTGGACCAGGCGCAGCTGGACATCAAGCACATCCCCTACCGCGGCATGGGCCCGCTGATGAATGACATCCTGGGCGGGCAGGTGCAGCTGGGCGTGGTGGCCGTGGCGCCGGCGGCCGCGCACATCAAGTCCGGCAGCCTGCGCGCGCTGGGCGTGACCACGGCTGCCCGCGTCCCCTCGCTGCCCGGCGTGCCCACCCTCGCCGAACAGGGCCTGCCGCGCTATGAACTGGAGGGCTGGATCGCCGCCGTGGCGCCTGCCGGCGTGCCCCCGGCGGACGTGGCGCGGCTGTACCACGGCTTCAAGGCCGCGCTGGCCATGCCGGAGGCGCGCGACGCGCTGGTGGCGCAGGGCTACGAGATCAAGCTCACGCCGCCCGATGCCTCGGCCGCGTTCTTTCGCAGCGAACTGGCGCGCATGGGGCAGGTGGTGAAGAGCGCCAGCGTGAAGATGGACTGACTTCGCTATCGTTCAAGGAGCTGTCAGCGCTTGCTGGATAAGCGCTACAGCCACCTGCGCACCCTGGATCGATAGGCGGCGAATTCCGGCCCGAACTTCTGCGCCAGCACCCGCTCTTCCGGAACGATCTGAAAGCGCGTGATGTAGGCCACGAACGCCGCAACGCCCAGCAGCGCCAGCGGCGCACCCAGGTACACCGTCCATGCGAGCAGCAGGAGGGCGAGGCCCACGTACATCGGGTTGCGCGTGACGCGGTACACGCCGCCCACCACCAGCGCCGAAGCACCGCCCGGCCGCAGCGGGTTGACGGTGGTGCGCGCGCGCCGAAACGCGTGCAGGCCGGCCACGTCGAACGCCAGGCCCACCAGCGCGAGCAGGACGGCCGCCGCGGTGCGCGGCGCGCTGTCCGTCACGCCGCCGCTGGCCTGCGCGGTGAACCACATCGCCACGCCGGCAAGGGCGGCGACGAGCGGCGGAGGGATCTTGTGTTCAAGCCAGTGCATGGGTGTGGGCCGCCGGACGCCCGGCAGCGGAAAAGGTGGTGGACGCACGCGCAGCCAGTGTAGGCCGGTCCCGAGGCGGCGCCCAGCCCGCGGTGCGGCGCGTCTGCGTTGTGGCGATTCAGAATGTTTTTGGCCTCCAGCGCTTACCTATCAAGCGCTGGCAGCTATGTTTTTTGATGGTCCTGGGGGCCACGCACGCCACTGGCCTCGGCCATGCGTACCAGCACCAGCAGCGCGCGGTTGACCGGCGTGGCGACACCCAGCGCGGCGCCGCGCTGCACCACGTAGCCATTCAGGTGGCCGATCTCGGTGGGGCGGCCCCGTGCCAGGTCCTGCGCGGTGGAGGACCGTTGGCCCGCCATGCTCTGCGCGATGCCGCGCACGGCCGCGTGGATGTCTGCGGGAAGGTGCACTCCGTCCGCCTGCGCCACGGCCAGGCATTCGGCCACGACGTCGGCGATCACATCGGTCGCGCCGTCCTGCTGCACCAGCCAGCCGTAGGGCTGCTGCACGATGGCCGACAGCGCGTTGTAGGCGCAGTTGATGACCAGCTTGGCCCACAGGGCGCTGCGCACGTTGTCCGACACCTCGGCGGGGATGCCCGCGTCGCACAGCTCCCGCGCCACGCGCGCGCTGGCGGGCGACGGGCCGATCACCAGCTCACCCCGCCCGAAGTGACGCACGTGCCCAGGCCCGGCCATGGCAGTCGCCACATACACCACGGCGGCCGCCACGGGGTGCGCCGCGCCCAGCACGGCGCGGGCGCGCTCGTCGTTGTCCACGCCGTTTTGCAGCGTGAGCACCAGCGCGCCCGGTGCCAGGTAGGGCTGCATCTGGCGCGCCGCTGCTTCGGTGTCGGTGGACTTCACGCACAGCAGCACCACGTCGGCGCCACGCACGGCGCTGGCATCGGTACTGGCCTCCAGTGGCACATGGGTGTCCTGCGTGGCGGTTTGCAGTCGCAGGCCGTGGGCCTGGATCGCCTGCACGTGGTCCGGGCGGCCGATGAGCGTGACCGCGTGGCCCGCACGCGCCAGCAGGGCGCCAAAGTAGCAGCCCACCGCGCCTGCGCCCATCACGGCGAAGCGCAGACGGCCGGTGTGCGAAGGGGTGTTCAGAGGCATGGCGGGCAGCTTTCAGGAAGGACGGGACGGCCATTGTCCACCGATCGGGCGTTCCATGTTTTGCTATCAAAAATATAGCTGCTGGCGCCTGCTGTATAAGCGTGAAAAGCCGATTTGGCTTGAAACCCTGACGCGCAATAAAAAACGCCCCGGCCGAGCGGCGGGGGCGTTGGCAGCGCGAGGTGTGCGCGGAAGATGCGTGGCTTACAGCGAGTCGATGAAGCTGCGCAGCTTGTCCGAGCGGCTCGGGTGCTTGAGCTTGCGCAGCGCCTTGGCCTCGATCTGGCGGATGCGTTCGCGCGTCACGTCGAACTGCTTGCCCACTTCTTCCAGCGTGTGGTCGGTGGACATTTCGATGCCGAAGCGCATGCGCAGCACCTTGGCTTCGCGCGGGGTCAGGCCGTCGAGGATGTCCTTCACCACGTCGCGCAGGCCGGCCTGCATGGCGGCGTCCACGGGTGCGGTGTTGTTGCTGTCCTCGATGAAGTCGCCCAGGTGGCTGTCGTCGTCGTCGCCGATGGGGGTTTCCATCGAGATCGGCTCCTTGGCGATCTTCATGATCTTGCGGATCTTGTCCTCGGGGATCTCCATCTTCGCGGCCAGGATGGACGCATCGGGCTCGAAGCCGAACTCCTGCAGGTGCTGGCGGCTGATGCGGTTCATCTTGTTGATGGTCTCGATCATGTGCACCGGGATGCGGATGGTTCGAGCTTGATCCGCGATGGATCGTGTGATCGCCTGGCGGATCCACCACGTGGCGTAGGTCGAGAACTTGTAGCCGCGGCGGTATTCGAACTTGTCCACCGCCTTCATCAGGCCGATGTTGCCCTCCTGGATCAGATCCAGGAACTGCAGGCCGCGGTTGGTGTACTTCTTGGCGATCGAGATCACCAGGCGCAGGTTGGCCTCGATCATCTCCTTCTTGGCGTCGCGCGAGCTGGCTTCACCCGCGTTCATGCGCTTGTTGATCTCCTTGAGCTCGGACAGCGGCACCACCACGCGCGCCTGCAGGTCCATCAGCTTTTGCTGCAGTTCCTGGATCGGCGGGATGTTGCGCTGCATCACGGCGCTCCAGGGCTTGCCGGCGGCGGCCTGCTTCTCGACCCACTGCAGGTTCAGCAGGTTGGCCGGGAAGTCCTTGATGAAGGTCTCCTGGGGCATACCGCACTTGTCCACGATGATGCGGCGCAGCTCGCGCTCCATCTTGCGCACGTCGTCCACCTGGGCGCGCACCATGTCGCACAGCTTCTCGATGGTCTTGGCCGTGAAACGGATGGTCATCAGCTCTGCCGAGATCTCGTGCTGCACCTTCATGTACGCGGGACCGCCGTAGCCGTCCTTGTCGTAGATCTTGTGCATCTTCTCGAACAGCGCGCGCAGCGTGTCGAAGCGGCGCAGGGCCTCGTTCTTGAGCTCTTCCAGCTTCTTGGTCAGCGCCTTGGAGCCGCCCTTGCCGTCGTCGTCGTCTTCCTCGTCGAACTCGTCGAAATCCTCCTCGGCCACGTAGTCGTCGGCCTCGTTGGGATTGGAGAAGCCGTCCACCACGGTGGAGATGACGACCTTGCCCTCGCGGATTTCCTCACCCATGTTGAGGATCTCGGCGATGGTGGCGGGCGAGGCGCTGATGGCCTCCATCATGTCCATCAGGCCGCCCTCGATGCGCTTGGCGATCTCGATCTCGCCTTCGCGCGTGAGCAGCTCCACCTTACCCATCTCGCGCATGTACATGCGCACGGGGTCGGTGGTGCGGCCGAATTCCGAGTCCACGGTGGACAGGGCGGCCTCGGCTTCTTCCTCGGCCTCCTCCACGGTGGTGGCCGTGGGGGTCACGTTGTTCTGGAACAGCGTCTCGGCGTCGGGCGTTTGCTCGTACACGGCCACGCCCATGTCGCCCAGCATGGCGACCACGACTTCCATGGTTTCGGCGTCCACCAGCTTGTCGGGCAGGTGGTCGGAGATTTCCACCTGCGTGAGGTAGCCGCGCGTCTTGCCCAGCGTGATCAGCTTCTTGAGCTGCGAGCGGCGCTTGGCCATGTCCTCTTCGGACAGGACGGTTTCGTCCAGGCCGAACTCCTTCATCAAGGCGCGTTCCTTGGCCTTGCTGATCTTCATGCGCAGGGGCTTGGCCTTCTCGACCGGGGCGGCTTCGGCGGCCTCAACCACCTCGGCTTCGGGCTCGCCTTCGAGGTCGGACTCGATGTCGGACAGGTCGGCGTCGTCCTCCAGGCCTTCTTCCTTGGCCTTGGGCTTGCGGCCGCGCTTGGCAGCAGCGGTGGTGCCGGCGGCCTTGGCGGGGCGGCCGGGCTTCTTCTTGGGCGCCTCTTCGGCGACTTCGGGCTCGGCAGCAGCCGCCTTGGCGCGCGCGGGCTTCTTCTTCAACAGTTCATCAGCGGCTTTTTTCAGCTCGGCAGCAGTTTTCGGCGTGGACACAGTCTTGACTTTCGGCGCAGCCTTGGGCGCGGCGGCAGCGGCCTTGACAGGGGCGGCTTTCGCGGGCGCCTTGGCGGCGGCTTTCACAGTGGTTGCGGCTTTGGAAGCGGCCTTCGCGGGGGTGCCAGAGGCAGACTTGGGCGACTTCGCGGACTTTTGAACGGGCATGGACAACCTCAGGGTCAAAAACGGACACACAAAGAAAACACAAGCGCCAAGGAACCCGGCGCGGGCAGGCACGGCGAAGGCAGGGGCCTTCGCGGTTCGAGGGGCAAATCCTCAGGGGCAAGATGTCTGGGCGAACATTTGGTGTGCAGTCCTTGCGGTGGGGGAGGGCGGTTGTGCGCGTTTGTCACGGTTGCCTGGTCCGGAGGTGCTGCTGTCGCTCTTGCCGACAAACCGTACATTATACCGGCGCAGCAAAATTCAAGGGGCTTTGTCAAGCCCCCGAGGTCATTTTGTAAGCCCCTCTTCCAGCGCGCGGCGGCGCTCCTGCAATTGCCGGTAGCGCTCGATGGCCGCCGGGTCCTGCGAGGCCGCGGCGATCAGGGCGTTCTGCTGCAGCTTGATGGCTTCGATGAGCATGCGGTTGAGCAAGCCACGCAGTTCGGCGCGCAACTCGGTCTCGTCCCCCTCGGTCTGGGCGTGGGAGCCAGTCATCACCCGCTCGGCCAGGGCCTGGCAGTCATGGCCTGCCAAGGCCTCGCGCAGCACCGCCCAGGACTGGGGGCCGTGCTCGTGCAATTGCCCTTCCAGCCAGACGAACAGCGCGCCGTGCGGCGCGGGCTGGTCGCACAGCAGCGCGTGATCTTCGTGCGACAGCTCTTCGAGGAATTCCATGTGCGACAGCAGCAGGCGCGCGGCATGGTCGGCGCGCCCCGTGAGGGGGCGGCGCGGCAGCGGCGGCTGTGGGGGGCGCTGCTCTTCGCGGCGCCAGCGCCCGCCCTTCCATTCGCCGCCCTTGCGCCAGCGGCGTGCGGGCTCGCCACCGGCAGGGCTGCCGTATTCCATGCCCGGCGGTTCCTGCCCCCAGGGCGGCTCGTCGCCGAAGGGGGCGCCGTCATGCGCGGGCGGGTGCGCGGCGGAGCCGGGGCGCGGGCTCTCCTGCGCCCAGAGCTGGGCCAGATCCGGCGCGGGCAACTGGCCCAGTTCACCCAGCTCGGTCAGCAACTGGCGCTTGAGCGCGCCGTCGGGTAGCGCTGCCCACAGCGGGCGCGCGTTGCTCAGCATGTGGGCGCGGCCCTCGGCCGTTCCCAGGTCGCAACCCTCGCGCGCAGCCTCCAGCAGGAAGCGCGACAGCGGCACGGCGTCGCCCACATGGCGCGCGAACGCCTCCGGTCCATAGGCGCGCACGAAGCTGTCGGGGTCGTGCTCGGCCGGCAGGAAGAGGAACTTCACGCTGCGCGTGTCGCTGGCGTAAGGCAGGGCGCCGTCCAGTGCCTTGCGCGCCGCGCGCCGCCCGGCGGCGTCGCCGTCAAAGCTGAACACCACCGTGTCGGTGAAGCGAAACAGCTTGTGCACATGCTCGGGCGTACATGCCGTGCCCAGCGTGGCCACGGCATTGGGAAAGCCCAGTTGCGCCAGCGCCACCACGTCCATGTAGCCTTCGGTGACCAGGGCGTAGCCGTGTTCGCGGATGGCGTTGCGCGCCTCGTACAGGCCGTAGAGCTCGCGGCCCTTGTGGAACACCGGGGTTTCGGGGGAGTTGAGGTACTTGGGCTTGTCGTCGCCCAGCACGCGCCCGCCAAAGCCGATGCACTCGCCCTTGACGTTGCGAATGGGGAACATCACGCGGTCGCGGAAGCGGTCGTAGCGCTTGCCGTCTTCCTCGTTCACGATCACCAGGCCGCTTTCCTCCAGCAGCGGGCTGTCGTACTCGGGGAACACGCTGGCCAGGCCGCGCCAGCCCTCCGGCGCGTAGCCCAGGCCGTAGCGCTTGGCCACCTGGCCTGATACGCCCCGGCCCTTGAAATACTGGACGGCGCGCGGCGACTCGCGCAGGTGGCGTCGCCAGGCGTCGCCGGCCTTCTCCAGCACGTCGGTCAGCGTGGCCTGCTTCTGGCGCTGGGCGGCGGCGCGTTCGCGGTCCTGAGGCGAGGTGTTCTCGTCGTCGGGCACCTGCATACCGATCTGCTGGGCCAGGTCCTGCACGGCCTCGCGAAAGCCCATGCCCGCGTGGTCCATGAGAAACCCGATCGCATTGCCGTTCTTGCCACAGCCAAAGCAGTGGAAGAACTGCTTGGACGGGCTGACGCTGAATGAGGGCGATTTTTCCCCGTGGAAGGGGCACAGGCCCATGAAGTTGGCGCCGCTCTTCTTGAGCTGCACATAGCGGCCAACCACATCGACGACGTCAACGCGCGCAAGCAACTCCTGGATGAACGACTGGGGGATGGACACCGGGGTATTTTCCATCAGCCCGCCGTCAGCTGGCTTTGCTCTAATGAACGGGTCTTGCATTCCCGGCCTGAACAAGAAACAAAGGAGCCCCGCACGTGACCAGCATGTACGACCAGAATCTGCCGCGCACCGAAGCCAACCATGCGCCGCTGTCGCCCCTGTCCTTCATCGAACGCACGGCCGAGGTCTACCCCGACCGCCTGGCCATCGTGCATGGCGAGCTGCGCCAGACCTGGGGGCAGACCTACGCGCGCTGCCGCCGCCTGGCCAGCAGCCTGCGCCGCGCGGGCATCGGCAAGAACGACACCGTGGCCGTGATGCTGCCCAACACCCCGCCGATGGTGGAGGCGCATTTCGGCGTGCCCATGGCGGGTGCGGTGCTCAATGCGCTGAATACCCGGCTGGACCCGGAGACCATCGCCTTCATGCTGGACCACGGCGAGGCCAAGGCGGTGATCGTGGACCCCGAATTCGCCCCCGTGATGGCCAAGGCGCTGGCGCTGCGCCAGTCGCAGGCGCCGCTGCTGCTCATCGACGTGGAAGACGCCGTCTACGGCCCGGCCGCGCAGCGCCTGGGCACGCTGACGTACGAGGACTTCCTGGCCCAGGGTGACGCGCAGTTCGCGTGGGAACTGCCCGGCGACGAGTGGGACGCCATCGCACTCAACTACACCTCGGGCACCACGGGCAACCCCAAGGGCGTGGTCTACCACCACCGCGGCGCGCACACCAATGCCGTCAGCAACGTGCTGGAGTGGGACATGCCCAAGCATGCCGTCTACCTCTGGACGCTGCCCATGTTCCACTGCAACGGCTGGTGCTTTCCCTGGACGGTTGCGGCGCGCGCGGGCGTCAATGTGTGCCTGCGCCGGGTCGAGGCGCAGGCCATCTTCGACGCCATTCGCAACCACGGCGTCACACACTACTGCGGCGCGCCCATCGTGCATGGCCTGCTGGTCAACGCGCCTGCGGCGATGAAGGAGGGCGTTCCCGCGGGCGTGAAGGCCATGGTGGCCGGGGCAGCGCCGCCGGCCTCGATGATCGAGGGCATGGAGCAGATGGGGTTCGACCTGACCCATGTGTACGGCCTCACGGAGGTGTACGGCCCGGCCACCGTCTGCGCCAAGCACGCGGCCTGGGACGCGCTGGACATCGGCGAGCGTGCGCGCCTCAATGCCCGCCAGGGCGTGCGCTACCACCTGCAACGCGCGGCCATGGTGCTCAACCCAGACACCATGGAGCCCGTGCCGCACGACGGCGAGACCATGGGCGAGATCATGTTCCGCGGCAACATCGCCATGAAGGGCTACCTGAAGAACCCCAAGGCCACCGAGGAGGCCTTCCGTGGCGGCTGGTTCCACAGTGGTGACCTGGCGGTGCAGTACCCCGACGGCTACATCAAGATCAAGGACCGCAGCAAGGACATCATCATCTCGGGCGGCGAGAACATCTCCTCCATCGAGGTCGAGGACGTGCTCTACCGCCACCCCGACGTGCTGGCCGCCGCCGTGGTCGCCAAACCCGATCCCAAGTGGGGTGAGACGCCCTGCGCCTTCGTGGAGCTGAAGGCGGGCGCGCAGGCCACGCCTGAGGACATCGTGGCGCACTGCAAGAAGCACCTGGCGGGCTTCAAGGTGCCGCGTGCCGTGGTGTTCGGCGAGTTGCCCAAGACCAGCACCGGCAAGATCCAGAAGTTCGAGCTGCGCAAGCAGGCGGGATCGGCCGCGGCCATCGACGTCTGACGTCCGCCGAGGGCCGGCGGCGGCAGCCAGCGCCACGGCCTGGCTGCTAACCTTCCGCGATGCGCGCGTCCCCTTCGCCTTCTGCCGGCGCACCCCCGCTGTGGCTGCTGGTGCTCATCACCCTGAGCGGCACCCTGGCCATGCACATGTTCGTGCCCGCGTTGCCGGACGCGGCGCGCGCGCTCGGCGTGGGGCCCGCGGCGGTGCAAGCCACGATCAGCATCTACATCGTCGGGCTGGCGCTCGGGCAGCTGGTCTACGGCCCCTTGTCCGATGCGTTGGGACGGCGTCCCCTGCTGCTGGGCGGGCTGGCGCTGTACGCGGCGGGCAGCATCGCCGCCATGCTGGCGCCGACCGCACCGGCCCTGATCGCTGCGCGGTTCATCCAGGCGCTGGGCGGCTGCGCCGGGCTGGCGCTGGGGCGCGCCATGGTGCGCGACACCAATGGCCCGGTGGAGGCCGTGCGCACCCTGGCACTGCTCAACTTGATGATGATGGTCGGCCCCGGCATGGCGCCGCTGGTGGGTTCGGGCCTGGTGGCGCTGGGCGGCTGGCGGGCGGTGTTCGTGGCACTGGCCCTGGCCGGTGTGGCGACGCTGCTGCTTTCCTGGCACAAGGTGCCCGAAACGGGTACGCCCACGGGCCGTGTGAGCCCGGGTCGGCTGGCACGCGCCTACGCCGCGCTCTTGCGCTCGCCCACCTTCGTGGCCTATGCGGTGGGCGGTGGTTGCGCGACCACGGCGGTGTATGCCTTCATCGCGGCGGCGCCGTTCATCATCACCGATCAGTTGGGGCACCCGCTGCGCGACGTGGGCATTGCGCTGGGCGTGGTGATGGTGGGCATGGCGATCGGCAATGCGCTCACGCGGCGCCTGGCACTGAGCATGCGGCTGGGCCGGCTGCTGGTCTGGGGCAACGCGGTGAGCGTGGCCTGCGCGCTGGTCTTTCTGGCGCTGGAGCTGCTGGGCCATCTGACGCTGGAGGCCACCGTGGGGCTGATGCTGCTGTTCGTGCTGGGTGCCGGCATGGCCAGCCCGGCGGCGCTGTCCAAGGTGCTGACGGTGGATGCGCGCCACGTCGGCGCGGCTGCCGGGTTGTACGGTTTTGCGCAGATGGCGCTGGGCGCGCTGTTCACCCTGCTGGTGGGCTGGGGCTCCAACCCGGCGCTGGCCTCGTCCTGCGTGCTGCTGGGTGCGGCGCTGGTGGGGCAGGGGTGTCTGCAGTTCGCGCTGCGGCGCGAGAAGCGGGCGCGCGGCGAGCGGGTGCGCGGCGAGTAGACGCGCGGTTTCCGGAGTGAACCCTGAATGCTATTGTTTTAATAGCTGTTGGCGCACGTTGACTGGGCGCTGCAGGCCCATTTGATTCAATTTTCTAAATTGGCCCGTCGGCGAGGCGCTGCAGCTCGGCCCAGGTGGTGGCAGGCAGCGGTACGCCGTCCTTCAGCGACCGCGCGCGCTGGCGGTAGCGGCGCTCGCCGGGCTGGCGCGTCTGGCCCGCGGCCGCCATGGCCTGCACCAGGTCTTCGCAACGCTGCGCAAAGCTGCTGCCCGCGCTCTTGGCTGGGTCGATGGCGATGATCAGCTCGCCCGTCCAGGGTGTCTGTGCGCCGGGGTGGCCGCTCCAATCGAACTCGAACGAGAAGTTGCCGCCCGTGAGCGCGGCCGCGAGCAGCTCCACCATCATCGACAGGGCCGAGCCCTTGTAGCTGCTGTGCACGCCGCCGAAAGGCAGCAGCGCGCCGCCGTCCAGGATGGCGCGCGGGTCGTTCGTGGGCTGGCCGTGGCGGTCCACGCCGTGGCCGTCGGGCAGCAGGCGGCCCTCGCGCGCGGCGATCTGCACGTCGCCGTGGGCGATGGCGCTGGTCGCCAGGTCGAACACCAGCGGCTCATGGCCCGCGCGGGGCGCTGCGAAGGCGATGGGGTTGGTGCCGAAGAGCGCCTTGGTGCCGCCACTGGGCACCACGCAGGCCATGCTGTTGACGAGCGCCAGCGCCACCAACCCGTCGTCAGCCAGCGGCTCCACGTCGGGCCACAGCGCCGCAAAGTGGTGCGAGTTGCGGATTGCCAGCAGCGCCACGCCGTTCGCGCGCGCTTTGGCCACCAGCGCCGAATAGGCGGCCCGGTAGGCGGGTTGGGTGAAGCCATTGCCGGCATCCACCGACAGGTAACCGGGCGCCACATCCTCCACACGCGGCACGGCGTGGCCGTCCACCCAGCCGCTGGCCAATGTCGACAGGTAGCCGGGGATGCGGAACACGCCATGGCTGTGCGCGCCGTCGCGTTCGGCACTGGCGCAGTTGTGGGCCAGCACGGCGGCCACTTCGGCGCTGGTGCCGTGCCGCTCGAAGATGCGTGCGAGCGTGCCGCGCAGGTCATCGAAGGGCACGTGCTGGACGTCGCCGCTGGCGGTGTGAGAAAGGGGCATGCAGAGGTCTCCTGTGTGGGGCGCGTAAGTGGTGTGCAGGGGCGCTTTGCTTCCAAAAGCATAGCTTCTCGCGCTCTCCCACTATGGGGTTAACGGTGTTTTTGCTTCAATCTTCGCATGATCCGCCCCGCTGGGGCGCGTGTGGTGCGCATGCCGCTAAATGCCGAGTGGGTCCTGCGTGCTGCGCCGCAGTAATTGCGGGGCCATACCCCACCACCATGCTTCGCAATTCGTAGCGCTCTGCGCCAGATATGCACGGCATTGCACAGGTGCGGTGCGCTGGAGCTGCGCAGGTGTGCACTGCGCAAAAAGCGGCGGAACGCCGTGGTGGGGTGCGCGATGCTTCGCGTAAACCCTCTTTGGTATGCATTTGCAACCCGCCAAAGATGCGGGTCTGGATTGTCCAGGCATCCCAATCAAGGAGTGAAGTAGATGACAGAGCAGACCAAGACCCCAGGCCGCCGAAACCTACTCAAGGGTGCTGCGGTTGCCGCGGGAGCCATGTCCGTGCCCATGATCAGCACGGCCCAGACCACGGTGTTCCGATTCCAGAGCACCTGGCCCGCCAAGGATATCTTTCACGAGTTCGCGGGAGACCTGGCCAAGAAGATCAACGACATGGCGGGCAGCCGCCTGAAGATCGAGGTGTTGCCCGCGGGTGCCGTGGTGCCGGCCTTCCAGTTGCTGGATGCCGTGGCCAAGGGCACGCTGGACGGTGGCCACGGCGTGGTGGCCTACTGGTACGGCAAGAACCAGGCCGTGGCGCTGTGGGGCTCGGGCCCGGCCTTTGGCCTGGATGCCAACGGCGTGCTCGCGTGGCATTACTACGGCGGCGGTAAGGAGCTGCTCGACGAGATCTACAAGAGCCTGAACCTGGACGTGGTCTCCAAGCTCTACGGCCCCATGCCCACGCAGCCGCTGGGCTGGTTCAAGAAGCCGGTGGCGCGCGTGGAAGACCTCAAGGGCCTGAAGTTCCGCACCGTGGGGCTGGCGGTGGATGTGTTCACCGAGATGGGCGTGGCCGTGAACCCGCTGCCCGGCGGCGAGATCGTGCCCGCGCTGGACCGCGGCCTGCTGGATGCGGCCGAGTTCAACAACGCCTCCAGCGACCGCGTGCTGGGCTTTCCCGACGTGGCCAAGAACTGCATGCTGCACAGCTTCCACCAGTCCAGCGAGCAGTTTGAAGTGCTGTTCAACAAGAGCAAGTACGACGCGCTGTCGTCGGAGCTGAAGGCGGTCATCGACTACGCCGTGCAGGCCGCCAGCGCCGACATGAGCTGGAAGGCCGCCGACCGCTACGCCAAGGACTATGCCGAGATGCAGTCCAAGCAGGGGGTGAAGTTCTACAAGACGCCGGACGCCATCCTGCGCGCGCAGTTGGCCGCCTGGGACAAGGTCACGGCCAAGAAAGCCGAAGAGAACGCCATGTTCAAGAAGGTGATGGACTCCATGCGCACCTTTGCGCAGAGGAGCGGCCGCTGGAAGAACGACACCGACGTCGACTTCAAGATGGCCTGGAACCACTATTTCGCGCAGCGCAAGAGCTGATGCCGCGGCAGGCCCGGCGGGCCTGCCTTTCATTCTGACGAGGGCCGGGGGCACGCGCAGGCGGTGCCGCCCGGGCCAGCGTGTATCCGTTCATTGCCCCGCGGGGCCGCAGCGTTCTCTTCCAGCCATGCAAAAACTCTTACTCGGCATCGATGCCGTGTCCACCTTCATCGGCAAGGCGGCGGCCTGGGCCGTCGTGGGCCTGACGGCCCTGATCTGCTGGGAGGTCTTCTCGCGCTACGCGCTGAACAACCCCCATGCCTGGGTGCTGGACGCACAGATCATGCTGTACGGCACCATGTTCATGCTGGCGGGCGCCTACACCCTGGCCAAGAACGGCCACGTGCGCGGCGACGTGCTGTACGGCTTCTTCAGCCCGCGCGTGCAGGCCGGGCTGGACCTGCTGCTCTACATCCTGTTCTTCCTGCCGGGTGTGCTGGCCATGACCTGGGCCGGCTGGACCTATGCGCAGGAATCGCTGGCCATCCGCGAGCAGACGTTCTCCGCCACGCCGCTGCCGCTGTACCCCTTCAAGTTCGTGATTCCCCTGGCGGGCGCCGTGCTGCTGCTGCAGGGGCTGGCGGAGATCGCGCGCTGCGTGATCTGCCTGCGCCAGGGCGCGTGGCCCCGGCGCGGCGAGGACGTGGAAGAGGTGGACGTCGAGAAGCTCAAGGAGATGGTGCACGTGAACGACAGCGACCTGCAGGTGCCGGCTCCCGCATCCGCCGCGCAGGGGGGCAAGCCATGAAGATGCGCAAGGAACTGTGGTTCGGCTTTTCCATCATGGCGCTGGTGGTGACCGGCGCCGTCGGGATGCTGCTGGGCGTGGAGACGATCACGCGCGGCCACCTGGGCTTGCTGATGCTGTCGCTGGTGGTGGTGGCCATCATGCTGGGTTTTCCCACCGCGTTCACGCTCATGGGCATGGGCATGATCTTCACCTGGCTGGCGTACGACCGCGACATCACGCGCACGCTGGACCTGATGGTGCAGGCGGCTTACAAGAGCATGGCCAACGACGTGCTCATCGCCATCCCGTTGTTCGTGTTCATGGGCTACCTGGTCGAGCGGGCCAACCTGATCGAAAAGCTTTTCAAGAGCCTGCACCTGGCCATGGCGCGCGTGCCGGGTTCGCTGGCCGTGGCCACGCTGATCACCTGCGCCATCTTTGCCACCGCCACGGGCATCGTGGGCGCGGTGGTCACGCTGATGGGCCTGCTGGCGCTGCCGGCCATGCTGCGCGCGGGCTACAGCACGCCCATGTCGGCCGGCGCGATCACGGCGGGTGGCTGCCTGGGCATCCTGATTCCGCCGTCGGTGCTGCTGATCCTGTATGGCGCGACGGCGGGCGTATCGGTGGTGCAGTTGTACGCGGGCGCCTTCTTCCCCGGCATCATGCTGGCGGGCCTGTATGTGATGTACGTGATTCTGATGGCCAAGCTCAAGCCGGCCTGGGCGCCGCCGCTGTCGGCCAAGGAACGGCAGGTGGTGCTGCCGGCCATGACCGCCGCGCTGCCCGCCGAGACGCGGCAATATGCCCCCGTGCGCTTGCTGGATGCCCTCAAGGGCAAGCGCAATGCGCAGGTACCCACGGCCTATGTGCTGCGGCAACTGGCACTGGTGGTGATGCCGGGGCTGCTGTTCGTACTGCTGGCCACCAGCAGCTGGCGTGCGGTCACCACGGTGTCGGTGGAGGAGGCGTACGGCATCCAACCCATCGGCTTCAACGACAACTCGCCCCGGGTGGCGTCGGAGTTTGGCTTGCAGGAGCCGCCGGTGGAGGGCGGCCTGCAAGAACCGCCGCAGGAATCCACGGGCCTGCAGGAGCCTCCGGGCGCGGACAGTGGTGCGCTGGCCGAGCCCCCCGGTGCCGAGCCCGCACAGTCCGCCCCATCCGCAGTGGGGGAGCCGCCCGGCTCCACCGCAGGTGCCACGCCCCAGGCCGCCACGCAACCCGCGCCCACCTGGTGGTGGGTCATGTTTGGCGTGCTGGGTGCGGCCACAGCGCTCTTCTATCTGTTCCTGAGCTTCGCGCGGCTGGAAATCTTCAAGATGCTGCTGGGCTCGTTCTTCCCGCTGCTGACACTGATCATGGCCGTGCTGGGCTCCATCGTGTTCGGTCTGGCGACGCCGACCGAGGCGGCGGCCATGGGGGCGTTCGGCGGCTTCGTGCTGGCCGCGGCCTACAAGCGTCTGAGCATGGATGTGGTGCGCGAGTCGGTGTACCTCACGGCCAAGACCTCGGCCATGGTGTGCTGGCTGTTCGTGGGCTCGGCCATCTTCTCCGCGGCCTTCGCGCTGTTGGGTGGGCAGGAGCTGATCGAGAAGTGGGTGCTCTCCATGAACCTGAGCAAGATCGAGTTCATGGTGCTGTCGCAGGTGGTGATCTTCCTGCTGGGCTGGCCGCTGGAGTGGACGGAGATCATCGTGATCTTCATGCCCATCTTCATTCCGCTGCTGAGCCACTTCGGCGTGGACCCGCTGTTCTTCGGCCTGCTGGTGGCGCTGAACCTGCAGACGGCCTTCCTGTCGCCGCCCGTGGCCATGTCGGCGTTCTACCTGAAGGGCGTGGCGCCGCCGCATGTGACGCTCAACCAGATCTTCCTGGGCATGCTGCCGTTCATGGGCATCCAGGTGCTGGCGATCGTGCTGCTGTATGTGTGGCCGCAGATCGGTCTGTGGCTGCCGCAACTGCTCTACAAGTGATGCCGGGCCGGGGACTGCGGTCCCCGCCTCATGGCGTCAACGCGCCGCGGCCCTGCGGCGCGTGAAGTTCCACCACGGCAGCACGCGGCTCATGGCCAGCACTTCGCCGCAGTGCATGGGCGCATAGCCGGGCATGGCAGCCATGCGCCGTTGCCAGGCAGGGGTCTGCAGCAGTTCGCGCAGCGCGCGCGTGGCCGGCTGCTCCAGTGAGGACTTCAGGCAGGCCAGGTGGTAGCGCTCGTACACCAGCGGCACGAAGTCCAGCCCGCGCGCACGCGCCGCCAGCTCGATGCCCATGCCCACGTCGGCACTGCCGGCGGCGATGGCCTGCGCCAGCGCGGCGTGCGAGGGCTCATCGCGGTCGTAGCCCTCGATCTCTGCGGGTTCCAGGCCCGCCTGCGCGAGCAGGTCGGTCAGCAGCACCCGCGTGCCCGTGCCCAGCGGGCGGTTGACGAAGCGCGCGCCCGTGCGCGCCACGTCCGCCAGCGAGGTCAGGCCCAGCGGGTTGCCGCGCGCCACGATCAGGCCCTGCGCGCGGCGCGCGAAGCCGATCACCTTGTGCAGCCCCGGCTGCAGCAGCGGGCGGTAGGTCTGCGCGGCCAGGGTATCCATGCCCGGCTCCTCCAGCGTGTGAAAGCCGGCGATGGTGCACCGCCCTTCGTTGAGTGCGCGGATCGCGTCCACGCTGCCGGTGAAGCGGATGTCCAGATGCAGCGCGCCGCCCTGGCCCGCGTGGGCGGGCGCGGTGGCGAACGCACGCAGCACGGACAGCGCATCGTCGTGGCTGGCATACAGCGTGAGCACGTGGGCATGTTCGTCGAACGCCACGGCAAACGCGCGCTCCAGATCGGCGCGCAGCGCCTCGATCTGCGGCGCGAGCCGCGCCTGCGCCTGGCGCTCGGCCCACAGCAGCTTGGTGCCGAATTCGCTGAGCTGGGCGGACTGGCCCTTGCCCCAGACGATGAGCTCGCTGCCCAGTTGTTCTTCCCAGCGCTTGAGTGCGCCCCACACGTGGCGGTACGACAGGTCCAGCGCGCGCGCCGCGCCCGAGATGGAGCCCTGCTGCGCCACGGCCTGCAGCATGTCGAGCAGGGGATTGCGGATCAGCGCGTCGTCCGCGTCGCGGTCGAGCGTGTAGTGGAGTTGGATCCTATGCACAAGTTTTCATATCGCCGGGTATTGGATTGCTGCATACGATAGCCCAACCCATGTCCACAATGACCCAGAGCGTCGCCACGGCGCTGCACCTCATCACCTCCGCCGATGCCGCCTTGTGGACCATCGTCGTGCGTTCGCTCGCCGTGAGTGCCACGGCCTGCCTGCTCGCCTGCGGCGCGGGCGTGGTGCTGGGGGCATGGCTGGGCGTGGCGCGCTTTGCCGGGCGCGACGCGGTGCTCGCGGTGCTCAATACCCTGCTGGCCGTGCCCTCGGTGGTGGTGGGCCTGGGCGTGTACCTGCTGCTGTCGCGCACCGGCCCGCTGGGCAGCCTGGGCTGGCTGTTTTCTTTCAAGGCGATGGTGCTGGCGCAGGCGCTGCTGGTGTTGCCCGTGGTCACCGCGCTTACGCGCCAGGTGGTCGAGGACGTGGACCGCCTGCATGGAGAGCAGTTGCGCTCGCTGGGCGCCGGCACCCTGTTGCGTGCCCTGTTGGTGTCCTGGGACGAGCGCTATGCGCTGCTCACGGTGCTGATCGCCGCATTCGGCCGCGCCATCTCGGAGGTGGGCGCGGTGATGATCGTGGGCGGCAACATCGACGGCTTCACGCGCGTCATGACCACCGCCATCGCGCTGGAGACCAGCAAGGGCGACCTGCCGCTGGCGCTGGCGCTGGGCCTCGTGCTGCTGGGCGTCGTGTTGTTGCTCAACGTGGGCATTGCGCTGCTGCGCCGCTGGCGTGAACGCGTGGATGGTGCCGCCGTGGGCGGCCTGGCCGGGGTGGGGGCATGAGCGCGCTGCCGTCACCCGTCTTCCCCGGGGAGGAGAGCACGGGCGACGTTTCCACCATCGAGCCGCCGTTGTTTGCACTGCGCGAGCTGTCCGTGCGCTACGGCGCGGTGCAGGCGCTGGCCGGCATCAATCTGCGTGTGATGCCCGGCGAGCGCGTGGCTCTGGTGGGTGCCAACGGCAGTGGCAAGAGCACGCTGCTGCGCGCATTGCACGGCCTGGTGCGGCCCAGCGCGGGACAACTGCGCCGCGACGGCGCGCCGCGCGTGGCCATGGTGTTCCAGCGGCCTTTCGTGTTGCGCACCAGCGCGCTGAACAACGTGGCGCTGGGATTGTGGCTGCGCCGGGTGCGCTGGCAGGAGGCCTGCGCCCAGGCCGCCGTGGCGCTGCACCGCGTGGGGCTGCAGGACATCGCGCGGCAGAACGCGCGCACCTTGTCCGGCGGGCAGCAGCAGCGGCTGGCGTTTGCGCGCGCCTGGGCCCTGCGGCCCGACGTGCTGCTGCTGGACGAGCCCACCGCCAGCCTGGACCCGCATGCCAAGCGCGAGATCGAATCGCTGATGGCCGACTTCGCCGCCAGCCACGGCAGCGCCGGCCCCGATCAGCCGGTGACCATGCTGTTCAGCAGCCACAACCTGGGACAGGTCAAGCGCCTGGCCAGCCGTGTGCTCTACCTGGAGCACGGGCGCGTGCTGGCGGACCTGCCCGTGCACGATTTTTTCAACGGCCCCCTGCCCGAGGCCGCCCGTCTGTTCGTCAAAGGAGAAATGGCATGAAGAGTTACAAGCGTTTTGGGCCCCTGGCGCTTACCCAGACTGCGGTAGCAGCTATTGCTTTGGTAGCTTATGGCAGCGCTGCGGCACAGGCCATCACGATGGCGTCGACCACCTCGACCGAGCAGTCGGGCCTGTTCACCCACCTGCTGCCGGCCTTCAAGCAGGCCACCGGTATCGACGTGAAGGTGGTGGCGGTGGGCACAGGCCAGGCGCTGGACATGGCGCGCCGCGGCGACGCCGACGTGCTGTTCGTGCACGACCAGGTGGCCGAGGAGAAGTTCGTGGCCGACGGCTGGGGCGTGAAGCGCTACCCGGTCATGTACAACGACTTCATCCTCGTGGGTGGCAAGGCGGATGCTGCTGGCACCAAGGGCAACGACATCGCCGCCGCACTCAAGAAGATCGCCGCGGCCAACGCGGAGTTCATCTCGCGCGGTGACAAGAGCGGCACCCATGCAGCCGAGCTGCGTTACTGGAAGATCGCCACCGAGGGCGTGAAGGGCAGCGGCTACAAGGAATGCGGGTGCGGCATGGGCCCGGCGCTGAACATCGCGGCCTCCAGCGGTGCGTACGCGCTGACGGACCGAGGCACCTGGCTCAACTTCAAGAACCGCGACAACCTCGCGGTGCTGGTGGAAGGCGACAAGCGCCTGTTCAACCAGTATGGCGTGATGGTGGTGAACCCCGCCAAGCACCCGCATGTGAAGCAGGCTGAGGCGCAGAAGTTCGTGGACTGGGTGGTCTCGCCCGCGGGCCAGAGCGCCATCGCCGGCTACAAGATCAACGGCGAGCAGCTGTTCTTCCCCAACGCCAACCCGTAAGGCCATGCCATGGACCGCCGTTCCTTGCTCTGCGTGGCCGGCGTGGCCGCAATGGCTGCCGTGTTGAGCGGTTGTGCCCAGCCTGGCGGCACGGCAATGGGTGCAAGCACGCCGTCCGCGGGCATGGGCGCGGCCACGAACGTGACCGTCTATGCCGCCGGCAGCCTGCGCGAGGCCTTCACCGAGATTGCGCGTGAGCACGAGGTGCGCACGGGCCAGAAGGTGGCATTGACCTTCGGAGCGTCCGGCCTGCTGCGCGAGCGCATCGAGTCCGGCGAGCCGGCCATGGTATTCGCCTCCGCCGATACCGAGCACCCGCAGCGCCTGGCGCGCGCGGGCGATTGGGGCGCGCCGCAGGTGTTCACCCGCAATGCCCTGTGTGCACTGGCTGCGCCCGGCGTGCCGGTGACCACGGCCAACCTGCTGGACACGCTGCTGCGCGCCGACATGCGGCTGGGCACCTCCACGCCCCAGTCGGACCCGTCGGGCGACTATGCCTGGGAGCTGTTTCGCCGGGCAGAGCAGGTACGCCCCGGCGCCTTTGCGCGGCTGGAGGCCAAGGCGCTGCAACTGACCGGCGGGCCCACCTCGCCCAAGGCGCCACCCGGTCGCGGCACCTATGCCTGGGTCATGGCCGAGGGGCGGGCGGACGTGTTTCTGACCTACTGCACCAACGCTGTTTCTGCCCAGCGCGAAGTGCCGGCGCTGCAGGTGGTGCAGGTGCCGCCAGAGCTGCAGGTGGCTGCAGCTTATGGGCTTACGGTGCGTCGCGGTGCGCCCCAGGCCGCGCTGGACTTTGCCCAGACCCTGATGGCCGAGCCCGCGCAGCGCGTGCTGCGGCGCCTGGGATTTGCCGCGCCCTGAGCGGCGCGCGGCACGGCTTCACCATCGCGGGCGTTGAACTTGACAATGGGTGGGCGCACCTGCGTGTCGCGGCATGGCTGGCCCAGATGACGTGTAGCGCCGTGCGTCCGCAGGAGTGATCGCCTCAGTCCACCAGCGCCACGCCCTTGACCTGCGCAAACACCTCATCGCCCACGGCCAGCGCCAGCGTGCGGCAAGAGCGCAGCGTGATGCGCGCCAGCAGCGTGGTGCCCACCACGTCCAGCGCCACCAGCACCTGGCCGGGGCCGTCGTCGGCCAACTGCGTGATGCGCGCGGGCAGCAGGTTCAGGATGCTGCTGTCCGCCGCGCGTGTGCGCGCCAGGCTCACGTCGCGCGCCAGCACGCGCAGACGCACGCCCTCGCCCACGGCGCGCGGGCGGCCGCTGGCCAACTGAATCTGCCCGCCGTCGATGGCCACAGTCAGCAACTGGTCGTGCGCGTCGTGCGCCAGCACGCGGCCCTGCACCAGCGCGGCGGCGGCGTCGCCGTGCGCCAGGGGCAGGTCCAGCCGCGCCATCAGCTCGGCCGTGGGGCCCTGGGCCGTGACGCGGCCGGCCTGCAGCAGCACCAGGTGGGAGGCCAGCCGGGCCACCTCGTCGCTCGAGTGGCTCACGTAGAGCACGGGAATGTCCAGGCTGCGCTGCAGGCGCTCCAGGTAGGGCATGACCTCGGCCTTGCGCGCGGCGTCCAGTGCAGCCAGGGGTTCGTCCATCAGCAGCACGCGCGGGCTGGTGGCGAGAGCCCGCGCAATCGCCACGCGCTGGCGCTCACCGCCCGAGAGGGTGTGGGGCATGCGGGGCAGCAGGGCGCCCAGGCCCAGCAGTTCCACCGCCTGCTCCAGCGACACGCGGCGGCGTGCGGGCGGCTGGCGGCGCAGGCCGTATTCCATGTTGCGGCGCACGTCCAGGTGCGCGAACAGGCTGGCCTCCTGGAACACATAGCCCAGCGCGCGCTGGTGCGTGGGGCGCCACTGGCCGGTGGCGTCGTCCTGCCAGACTTCGCCGTTGACCTGCACGCTGCCGCGCGCGCGCTCCAGCCCCGCCAGCGCGCGCAGGCAGGTGGTCTTGCCGCAGCCCGAGGGGCCGAACAGCGCCGTCACGCCATGGCCCGGCAGCGCCAGCTGCACGTCCAGCGTGAAGTCCGGCCGCGCCAAAGACAGCCGGGCGTGAATGCCGTTCATTGCGCCCGTCATCGCCCCCCCCTGGGCTGCAGCCAGTGCAGCAGCATGAGCACGATGAACGAGAACGCCACCATGCCGCCGGCGAGCCAGTGCGCCTGGGCGTACTCCAGGGCTTCCACATGGTCGTAGATCTGCACCGACACCACGCGCGTCACCCCGGGGATGTTGCCGCCCAGCATGAGCACCACGCCGAATTCGCCCACCGTGTGCGCAAAGCTCAGGATGGCGGCCGTCACGAAACCGGGGCGCGCCAAGGGCAGGGCGACACTGAAGAACCGGTCCAGCGGGCTGGCGCCCAGCGTGGCCGCCACCTCCAGCGGTCGGCGGCCCAGCGCTTCGAAGGCGCGCTGCAGCGGCTGCACGGCAAATGGCAGTGAATACACCAGGGAGCCGACGACCAGCCCCGGGAAGGTGAACGGCAGCCGTCCCAGGCCCAGCGCCTCGGTCAGCTGCCCGATGGCGCCGCCTGGCCCCATGCTCACCAGCAGATAGAAGCCGATCACCGTGGGCGGCAGTACCAGCGGCAGCGCCACCACGGCCCCCACGGGGCCGCGCCAGCGCGAGCGCGTGTGGGCCAGCCACCAGGCCAGCGGTGTGCACAGCACCAGCAGCAGCACGGTGGTGACGCTGGCCAGCTGCAGCGTGAGCCAGATGGCGGCCCAGTCTTCGGGGGACAGTGGCAGAAGGTGCATTGCTGCTGGACTAAAGGGTTGCTTGGGTTTAAGGGAAAAACGGCTCTAACCCTTGTCGGATGGGCGCAAGCTGCTTCAAAAAGAATAGCCGTAAGACTGAATGATGGCGCGCACCTTGTCGCCGCGCAGGTAGTCCATCAGCGCAGCGGCGGCGGCGTTGCCCTGGCCGGGCTTTAGCACGATGGCGTCCTGGCGGATGGGCGCGTGCATGCTGGCGGGCACCACCCAGGCCGAGCCCTCGCGCAGCCGGCCGCCTTCCATGACTTGCGACAGCGCCACAAAGCCCAGCTGTGCATTGCCCGACGCGGCGAACTGGTAGGTCTGGCCGATGTTCTCGCCGGTGACCATACGCGGCTGCACCTGCGCCGTAAGGCCCAGCTTGTCCAACGTCTGCACGGCCGCCAGGCCGTAAGGGGCCAGCTTGGGGTTGGCGACGGCGATGTGCCGCCAGTCGCTTTGCTGCAGTACCTTGCCCTCGGCATCCACGTAGCCGGCCTGTTTGCTCCACAGCACCAGCCGGCCGATGGCGTAGGTGAAGCGCGTGGCGCCATTGCCCAGGCCTTCGCGGGCGGTCTTTTCGGGCGTGGCGTCGTCGCCTGCCAGCAGCACGCCAAACGGCGCACCGTTGGCGATCTGCGCATAAAACTTGCCCGTGGCGCCAAACGACAGCACGGCCTTGTGGCCCGTGTCGCGCTGAAACTGCACCGCAATCTGCTGCATGGGCGCGGCAAAGTTGGCCGCCACGGCCACCGATACCTCGGCACTGTGCGCTGCAAAGGCTGCCATAAGCGCCAAGCCTGCAAGGGTTTTGCCCACAGATGAAGCCGCCATCAGCACCACCTCGCTATTCCATTGATGAATAGCGGGCAGTATAGCCAGCGCCCTGTGGCGGGCGGCATGATGCGGGCCATGCACCAACACCCCTCATTTCTGGATGCCCTGCGCCACGACATGGCCGACAAGCGCATCGACATCCTGCGCCAGATCGGGCAGGGCGGCTCCATCTCGCAGGCCGCGCGGGCTGTGGGCGTGAGCTACAAGGCGGCGTGGCAGGCGCTGGACACGCTCACCAATCTGGCTGGCGTGGCGCTGGTGGAGCGCGTGGTGGGCGGCGTGGGCGGTGGCGGCGCGCGGCTTACCGCCGCCGGCGATCAGCTGCTGGCAGCGGCCGATGCCATGCAGCAGGCGCGCACCGTGGTGCTGCAGCGGCTCGATGGCAGCGAGGTGGCGCAGGCGGTTGCCGCGCGCCTGGCCTTGCGCACCAGCATGCGCAACCAATGGCCTTGCATCGTTCAGGGGATGCATGCCAGCGGGCAGATCGTGCGCGTGCACTTGCGCGGTGCGGGTGAACTGGCTGCGTCGGCCGACGGCCTGGCGGTGTATTCGCGCATCACCCGCGAGAGCGCCGAGCTGCTGGGCCTGCGCCCCGGCGTGCCCGTACAGGCCCTGTGCAAGGCCACTGCGGTGCGCGTGCTGCCGGCAGCCGTCGCGCCAGCGGCGCCCGGTGCCAATCACTGGCCTGCGCGGGCCACGCGCGTGTCACGTGGCGAGCTGGGCGACGAGGTGTCTGCGCAACTGGATGCGGGCGTGCAGATGGTCGGATTTGCGGCGCCGCAATCGCGTCTGCGCGTGCGCTCGCGCGTCGTAATGGCGGCGGATGAGTCGGCTATCGTCCTGGCGTTTGAGGGCGCATGAATGTCCCGCACAACCCCGCGTATGACGGGGTGATGACGTGTTGTTACGTAGGTGTTGCTACATAGGCATTTGTCCCAGTTATGTCGCAAGGTGTGTCCCCTTAGGATGCGATGCAACATAAACACGGAGTCGGACTGTGTCGCACACCCTGTGCGGTAAGGGTCCGGTGGCAATGAGCGACGTCATACTGAAAACTTCTCGCCTCACCAAGGAATTCAAGGGCTTCACCGCAGTCAGCGACGTGAGCCTGAGCGTGCGCCGTGGTTCCATCCACGCACTGATCGGCCCCAACGGCGCAGGCAAGACCACCTGCTTCAACCTGCTGACCAAGTTCCTGGAGCCCACCTCGGGCACCATTCATTTCAACGGCAACGACATCACCCGTGAGCAGCCTGCGCAGATCGCGCGGCGCGGCGTGATTCGCTCGTTCCAGATCTCGGCGGTGTTCCCGCACCTCACGCTGATGGAGAACGTGCGCCTGGGCCTGCAGCGCAAGCTGGGCACCAGCTACCACTTCTGGCGCAGCGAGCGCAGCCTCGGCCAGCTCAACGACCGCGCCATCGAACTGCTGACCGAGGTGGGCCTGCAGGAGCTGGCCGACGAGGTCACCGTCAACCTGCCCTATGGCCGCAAGCGCGCGCTGGAGATCGCCACCACGCTGGCCATGGAGCCCGAGCTCATGCTGCTCGACGAGCCCACGCAGGGCATGGGCCACGAGGACGTGGACCGCGTCACGCAGCTCATCAAAAAGGTGTCGGCCGGCCGCACCATCCTCATGGTGGAGCACAACATGAAGGTCATCGCGACCATCGCCGACCGCATCACGGTGCTGCAGCGCGGCGCTGTCCTGGCCGAAGGGCCCTACGAAGAAGTCTCGAAGAATCCACAAGTCATGGAAGCGTACATGGGCACGACCGACGGCCAACTGCAGGGGGCGCACTGACATGGCCGGCACCCCCGCACTGGAAATCCGCAATCTCGAAGCCTGGTACGGCGAGTCGCACGTGCTGCACGGCGTGGACATGGTCGTGCAGCCCGGCGAGGTGGTCACCCTGCTCGGGCGCAACGGCGCGGGCCGCACCTCCACCATGCGCGCCATCATGGGCCTGACCGGCGCACGCAAGGGCTCGGTGAAGATCCACGGCGTGGAGACCATCCACCTGCCCACACACCGCATCGCGCACCTGGGCCTGGGCTACTGCCCCGAGGAGCGCGGCATCTTCTCCAGCCTGTCGTGCGAGGAGAACCTGCTGCTGCCTCCCGTGCTCAAGACCGGCACGCAAGGCATGCCGGTCGACGAGATCTATGCCATGTTCCCCAACCTGGCCGAGCGCAGGAACAGCCAGGGCACGCGCCTGTCGGGCGGCGAGCAGCAGATGCTGGCCGTGGCGCGCATCCTGCGCACCGGCGCCAAGCTGCTGCTGCTCGACGAAATCTCCGAGGGCCTGGCGCCCGTGATCGTGCAGGCGCTGGCCCGCATGATCACCATGCTGCGCGAGAAGGGCTACACGGTGGTGATGGTGGAGCAGAACTTCCGCTTCGCCGCGCCGCTGGCCGACCGCTTCTACGTCATGGAGCACGGCCAGATCGCCCTGCAGTTCGGCGCCGACGAGCTGGAGGCCAAGATGCCCGTGCTCAACCAGTTGCTGGGCGTCTGACCGACCCCTTTCCCATTCGTTTCGCACCCACCAAGGAGACAACAATGCAAAAGACACTCAAGACACTGGTCGCAGTGATGGGGGCCGCCGGCCTGGCGGTATCCGCCATGCAGGCCCATGCACAGGACAAGGTCAAGATCGGTTTCATCACCGACATGTCCAGCCTTTACGCCGACCTGGAAGGCAAGAACGGCGTGGTAGCGATCCAGATGGCCATCGACGACTTTGGCGGCAAGGTGCTGGGCAAGCCGATCGAGCTGCTGTCCGCCGACCACCAGAACAAGGCCGACATCGCCGCCAGCAAGGCGCGCGAATGGATCGACACGCAGAACCTGACCATGCTGTTTGGCGGCACCAACTCCGGCACCGCGCTGGCCATGGCCGAGGTGGCGAAGGATAAGAAGCGCGTCTATTTCAACAACGGCGCGGGCTCCTCGGCGCTGACCAACGCCCAGTGCAGCCCCTACACCGTGCACTACGCCTACGACACCGTGGCACTGGCCAAGGGCACCGGCGGCGCCGTGGTCAAGCAAGGCGGCAAGGACTGGTTCTTCCTGACGGCCGACTACGCCTTCGGCCAGGCGCTGGAGAACGACACGGCCGCGGTCGTGAAGGACAACGGCGGCCGCGTGCTGGGCAGCGTCAGGCACCCGCTGAACGCATCCGACTTCTCTTCGTTCCTGCTGCAGGCGCAAAGCTCCAAGGCGCAGATCCTGGGCCTGGCCAACGCGGGCGGCGACACCATCAATTCCATCAAGGCCGCCAAGGAATTCGGCATCACCAAGACCATGAAGCTGGCCGGTCTGCTCGTGTTCCTGACCGACATCCACAGCCTGGGCCTGCGCAACACCGAGGGCCTGCTGCTGACCACCAGCTGGGACTGGAACCTGAACGACCAGACGCGCGCCTTCGGCAAGAAGTTCTTCGCCAAGACCAAGCGCATGCCCACGGACATCCACGCGGCCGACTACTCCGCCACCATGAACTACCTGAAGGCCGTGCAAGCCGCCGGCACTACCGATGCCGACAAGGTCATGGAGAAGCTCAAGTCCACGCCGATCGACGACTTCTACGCCAAGGGCACGATCCGCGCCGACGGCCGCTTCGTGCACGACATGTACCTCATGCAGGTGAAGTCGCCCTCCGAATCCAAGGAACCCTGGGACTACTACAAGGTCGTGGCCAAGCTGCCCGGCGACCAGGTGTTCACCACCAAGGCCGAGAGCAAGTGCGCTCTGTGGAAATAAGCTCCTGACCTGACCCCTCACCCTCTGCCGCCTGCCATGGAAATTTTTGGTGTCTCATTGCCGGGTCTTTTGAGCCAGCTCCTGTTGGGGCTGGTCAATGGCTCGTTTTACGCAATCCTCAGCCTCGGGCTGGCCGTGATTTTCGGCCTGCTCAACGTCAACAACTTTGCGCACGGTGCGCTGTTCATGATGGGGGCCATGATTACCTGGATGGCCATGAACTACTTTGGCATCAGCTACTGGTGGATGCTGGTGCTGGCGCCGCTGGTGGTGGGGGTGTTCGGGGTCGTGATCGAGCGGCTGCTGCTGCGCTGGATCTACAAGCTGGACCATTCGTATGGCCTGTTGCTCACATTGGGCCTGGCGCTGCTGATCGAGGGGGCGTTTCGCTCGGTCTATGGCGTCTCGGGCCTGGGTTACGACACGCCCGAGTTGCTCGAAGGCGCCACCAACCTGGGCTTCATGGTCATGCCCAACTACCGTGCCTGGGTGGTCGTGGCCTCCGTCACGGTGTGCATTGCCACGTGGTACGTGATCGAGAAGACCAAGCTGGGTGCCTACCTGCGCGCCGGCACCGAGAACCCCCGTCTGGTGGAAGCCTTCGGCGTCAACGTGCCCGTCATGGTGACGCTGACCTACGCCTTCGGCGCAGCGCTCGCGGCCTTTGCCGGCGTGCTGGCGGCGCCCGTGTACCAGGTCACGCCGCTGATGGGCCAGAACCTCATCATCGTCGTGTTTGCGGTGGTGGTGATTGGCGGCATGGGCTCGATCATGGGCTCCATCCTCACCGGCCTGGGCCTGGGCGTGATCGAGGGCTTCACCAAGGTGTTCTACCCCGAAGCCTCGTCCACCGTCGTGTTCGTCATCATGGCCATCGTCCTGCTCATCCGCCCCGCCGGCCTGTTCGGCAAAGAGAAGTAAGCCAACGGGGTGAACCACATGAACGTCAATAAATTCGCTCCCATTGGCTACGGCCTGCTGCTGCTCGGCCTGATCGTCGCGCCCTTCCTTGGCGCCTACCCGGTGTTCGTGATGAAGCTAATGTGCTTCGCGCTGTTCGCCTCGGCCTTCAACCTGCTGCTGGGCTACACGGGCCTGCTGTCGTTCGGCCACGCCGCCTTCCTGGGCGGTGCGGCCTACGTGACGGGGCACTCCATCAAGGTCTGGGGCGCCACGCCCGAGATCGGGCTGCTGCTGGGCCTGCTGAGCGGCGCGCTGCTGGGCCTGGTGATGGGCTTCTTCGCCATTCGCCGCCAGGGCATCTACGCCACCATGATCACGATGGCGCTGGCGCAGATGCTGTTCTTCGCGGCGCTGCAGGCGCCCTTCACGGGCGGCGAGGACGGGCTGCAGGGCGTGCCGCGCGGCAAGCTGTTCGGCGTGCTCGACCTGTCCAGCGACATGACCATGTACTACGTGTGCCTGATCGTGGTGGTGGTGGCCTTCCTGCTGATCGTGCGCACCATCCACTCGCCGTTCGGGCAGGTGCTCAAGGGCATCAAGGAAAACGAGCCGCGTGCCATCTCGCTGGGCTACGACACCAACCGCTTCAAGCTGCTGGCCTTCGTGATCTCGGCCGCCATCGCGGGGCTGGCCGGGGCGCTCAAGACGCTGGTGCTGGGCTTCGCCACGCTGACGGACGTGCACTGGAGCGCCTCGGGCCACGTGGTGCTGATGACGCTGGTGGGGGGCCTGGGCACGCTGAGCGGCCCGCTGGTGGGCTCGGCCGTGGTGGTGCTGCTGGAGAACAAGATCGGCGAGCTGGGCACGCTGCTCGCGCAACTCACGACCATCGACTGGTTCAACACCCTGGGCGAGTCGGTGACCATCGTCACGGGCCTGATCTTCGTGGTCTGCGTGCTGGCCTTCCGTCGCGGCATCATGGGCGAGATCATCGCCTGGCTGGAGCGCCGCCGCACGGGGGGCAGCGGCAGCCACTGACGCCCTCGTCACCGCATGCCGGCTGGGCCAAGCCCCAGGCCGGCGGCACCCTCGGCCATGCGCGGCAACCGCCCTGCATGGCCGCTTTGTTTTTGATAGCTGGCGGCGCTTGTTGTGTCTAGGTTTTAGAGACAAACCGGGTGGAAATGCCCAAAAGCAAAGCGCTGGCAGCTATCACATGCATAGCGACAGGCCGCGCCGTCAGCCCAGCCGCAGGCGCTGCGCATAGCCCGTCATTTCCAGATAGCCGCGCCCCACCTCGGGGCCGGCCGGTTCGCCCGCATCGCCCCGCGCCCGCGCTGCATGCAGCGTGCACAGCCCTTCCCAGTAGATCGCGCCGGTGGAGCCGCGGCTGTCCAGCTCCTGCGCGTCCAGCAGCGCACGCACGATGAAGCCGCCCGCGGGCGTGTCCACGCGCCACTGCACCGGGTAGCGCGCGCCGCTGGCCGGGCTGTGCCAGTGGCGCAGCGGGGAGAACACCACGGCCTCGGATGCGAACACCTGCGCGGCGTCCGCTCCTGCGGGCCGCCAGGAACCCCCGGTCCAGAGCGTGCTGCCGTCGGCGCGCCGCAGGCGGAACGCGGTGAGTGCGGCGCCGTCGTGCAGGTTCATGCCGATCCAGTCCCAGCCCACGGCCTCGGGGTGCATCAGCGCCTCGCTCCACTCATGGTCCATCCAGGCGCGGTTGGCGGGCGCGGCCAGTGGTTGCACCGGCATGCGCCGGCCCGCGAGGGTGATGGCGCCCGTCACGGCCAACTGGGGCTGGCTGTAGTAGTAGCTGGCCTGCGCCGCGTCGGGCCCCTTGCGCGACAGGCCGGCCTGGCCCTGCAGCAGCACGGGCTGGGTGCTGGCGCAGTCCAGCTCCAGCGCAAACCCTTCTGCCTGCGCGCGCACCTCGTAGCGGCTGCCGCCCGGCGCGCTGCTGGCATGGCGCGTGAGCGACCAGTCGCGCAGGCGCACCTGCGTGTCGCCCTCCAGCGCCTGGGCAATGCCGAAGCCCGCGCGGGCTATGCGCTGGTCGTGCAATTGGCGACGGCCTTGCACGTCGGTCAGCGCCGCGTGCGCAAACACGAGCTGGCGCGCGGCGAAGGCCGACTGCATGCCCTGCGTGGCCTCCACGCGCGTGCGAAAAAAGGTGATCTGAAAGCCCCACAGCCGCTCGTCGGCCTGCGCATGGCCGGTGATGTACCACCACTCGGTGCGCAGATCGGGGTGGCTGCCGTGGTCGCGCGGGAAGGCCAGCGTGCGCGGCGCCAGGGCCCAGGCGGGAGCAGCCCAGCCGCAGGCAGCACTGCCCAGCGCGCCCTGGGCCGCGAATGCCAGCAGCGCGCGGCGCCCGATCATCAGGCCAGCAGCGCCTGCAGCCGCGCGTGCGCGGCCGCGCAGTCGCCCAGGCAGCGCTGCACCCAGGCGTCGTCGTGGTAGGTGGGCAGGTAGCGCTCGCCCGCGTCGCACAGCAGCGAGAGGATTGACCCCTGCTGCCCCTGCGTGCGCATCTCCTGCGCCAGCCGCAGCATGGCGACGAAGTTGGTGCCCGTGGACGGGCCGACGCGCCGCCCCAGCAGGGTGGACAGCACGCGCATGGCGGCGACGGAGTCGTCGTCGGCCACTTCCTCCATGCGGTCCACCAGCGTGCGGAGGAAGCTCGGCTCCACGCGCGGGCGGCCAATGCCTTCGATGCGCGAGCCCGGCGCGGTGAGCGTGGCGTCGCCCGTGCGGTGGTAGGCGCCGAACACCGAGCCCGCCGGGTCGGCCACGCAGACCTGCGTGGCGTGGCGCTGGTAGCGCACGTAGCGGCCGATGGTGGCGCTGGTGCCGCCCGTGCCTGCGCCCACCACGATCCAGCGCGGCACCGGGTGGCGCTCGCGCTGCATCTGGGTGAACATGCTCTCGGCGATGTTGTTGTTGCCGCGCCAGTCGGTGGCGCGCTCGGCGTAGGTGAACTGGTCCATGTAGTGGCCGCCCGTGTCGGCGGCGATGGCGCGCGCAGCGTCGTATACGTCGCCCGCACGCTCCACGAAGTGGCAGCGTCCGCCGTAGAACTCGATCAGCGCGATCTTCTCGGCCGAGGTGCTGCGCGGCATCACCGCCACGAAGGGCAGGCCCAGCAGGCGCGCGAAATACGCCTCGCTCACGGCGGTGGAGCCGCTCGATGCCTCCACGATGGTGGAGCCCTCGCGCACCCAGCCATTGCATAGCGCATACAGGAACAGCGAGCGCGCCAACCGGTGCTTGAGGCTGCCCGTGGGGTGGGTGGATTCGTCCTTCAAATACAGGTCGATGCCGGCGCCGGCAAAAGCGGGCAGCGGCAGCGGGATCAGGTGGGTGTCGGCGCTGCGCTGGTAGTCGGCCTCGATGCGGGCGATGGCCTCGTGCAGCCAGCCGCTGCCGGCCGCCGGGGCGGAAAGAGAGGAGGGGGACAACATGGCCCGCATTGTCGGCGACTACCAGTCTTCCTTGACGGCCATCACCGCGTCGCGCCCCGCGGCCAGGCGGCCTGCCAGCCAGGCGGTCAGCGTGCCTACCGCCACCACGGCCAGGGCCAACGCGCCCAGGCGTGGCCAGGGAACGGCCAGGTCCATGGTCCAGTGAAAGCTCTGCGGGTTCACCACATGCACCAGCACCGCCGCCACGGCCAGGCCCAGCAGCGTGCCGGCCACCGCGCCCACGGCCGTCCAGGCCGCGCCCTCGCCGGCGACCACCGCCAGGATCTGCCGCCGCGTGAGCCCCAGGTGGGCCAGCAGCCCGAACTCCTTGCGCCGCGCCAGCACCTGCGCGCTGAAGCTGGCCGCCACGCCGAACAGCCCGATGCCGATGGCCACCGCCTGCAGCCAGTAGGTGACGGCGAAGCTGCGGTCGAAGATCGCAAGCGACCGTGCGCGGATCGCATCGGCCGAGGTGAATTCCAGTGCATCCGCCGCCGAGGCGCCCAGACTCTCGCGGGCCTGCTCCAGCACCTCGCTGCGCAGCGCGCCGGCCTCGCGGCCCGGCGCGGGCCACAGCGCCAGGTCGCTGGCGCGCGCGTCACCCGTCAGGCGCGCGAAGTCCTGCAGGTCCAGCGCGATGGCGCCGTGCTGGCGCACATAGTCGCGCCACACACCAGCTACGAAAAATGTAGCTGCTGGCGCTTTTCCAGACAGCGCTGGAGGCCTGAAAACCTCTGAAAGCCGCGGCCAGTCCGCGCCTGGGCGGGCGCCGTACAGGTCCACCACCGCCTCGCTCACATACACGCCGACGCGCCCTGGCGGCACGGGGCGCGCAGGGTCCACCAGTGGCAGAGCGCGGGCCGGATCGCCCTCCAGCGGCCGGGCCAGCAGCGCGACGGGGGCGCGGTCGGGTGCCAGTTGCAGGCTGCTGGTGCGCAGCGCCTGCACGCGCGCCACGGCGGGCAGGCGCGCCACGGCATGGACGAAATCCGGGGGAAACACCGCGGCCTCGTCGCCGCTGGCGCCGCCGGCCGCGCGCAGGTACAGCGGCGCGGGCAGCACGCTGTCCAGCCACTGGCTGACCGAGCCGCGAAAGCTGCCCACCATCACCGTCAGCGCCACGGCCAGGCTCAGCGCCGCCACCACGCCGCCCACGGCCACGGCGGCGCTGGCGCGCATGCGGCGGGCGCGCTCCAGCGCCAGCAGGGCCAGGGCATGGCCCGCCGCCAGCGGCTGTAGCCGCGCCAGCAGCGCCTGCACCAGCCAGGGCAGCAGGGCAATGCCGCCGATCAGCAGCAGGCCCACCGCCACGTAGGCCGCCAGCGGTATGCCAAAAATGGGTGGAAGCATTGCCAGTAAAGCGCTAGCAGCTATCAAAACAAGACCGATCCAGGCGCGCGCGCCGCGCCCGGCCTGCGCACCCAGGCCCCTGAGGGTCTGCGCCGGCGGCAACTGCTGCGCATGGCGCGCGGGCCACCAGCCGCCGATCAGCGCGGCCGCTACGCCCAGCAGGCCGTAGAGGAGCGCCGCTGGTGTACTCCACTGCAGCGCAGGCTGTGCGCCGGTGAAGTAGCCGCCGCCCAGGTCGCCACCCAGCAGGGTGAGCGCCAGCGCCGCCAGCGCCGTGCCCAGGGCGATGCCGGCCACGCTGCCGATGAGGCCCAGCGCGCAGGATTCCAGCAGCACCAGCGCCAGGCGCTCGCGCGGCGTGGTGCCCAGCACGGCCAGCAGCGCGAACTGCGGCGCGCGCTGCGCCACGCTGAGCGCCAGCACCGAATACACCAGGAAGCCCCCGGTGAACAGCGCCACCAGCGCCAGCACCGTGAGGTTGACGCGGTACGCGCGCGAGAGGCTGTCCACCCGCTGCATGTCGTCCTGCGGCGCGGCGAACTGCACGCCCGCCGGCCAGCCGGGCAGGGCGGCCAGCGCCTGCTGCACGCTGGCGGGCGTGCTGCCGGGGTGCAGCCGCAGGTCGATGCGGGTGAGCTGCCCCGTGCGGCCGAACAGATCCTGCGCGGCGCCGATGTCCATCACCGCCAGGGGCGCGCCGCCCGCGGCCACCGTGCCCGCCACGCGCACGGGGTGCGCCGCCAGGCCTGCCTGCAGTGTGATGGCCGGGGTGTGCGCGTCGATGGCGCCCAGGCCCAGCGCCTGTTGCGCCGCAGGGTTGAGGAACACGCTGGCGGGCGCCAGCATGGCCAGGCGGTCGGCGCCGTCGTAGGCACGCGGCGCCAGGGCCGGCGCCATGGCGGGCAGCAGCAGCGCATCGGCGCCCAGCACGCGCAGCGCCACGGGTGTCTGGCCGCTGGTCGTGGACGCCCGTACCGGCACTTCCAGCCACGGGCTGGCCAGGCGCACCTGCGGCTGGCGGGCAACCTCGCCATAGAGCGATTCGGGCAGCGCGCCGCGTGTGGCGCGCAGTTCCAGGTCGGGCTGGCCGTTCACCGCGCGCACGGCCTGCGAAAACTCGTCCAGCGCCGACGCATTGATCACATGCACTGCGAACCCCAGCGCCACGCCCAGCATGACGGCGGCCACGGCGGCTGCGCTGCGCCAGGGGTGGTGGCGCAGCGCACGCCAGGAGAAGGTGCGCAGCAGGGCGGTCAGCATGCCGCGATTGTGCGGGCCGCGGCGCGTGGAGTTGCGCTGCATCAAATTCAAACGTGCGGGGGTTCTTGAACCGTGGCGCGACAGCGCCTATATAGCCTGAAGACGGCGGGGCCGACCCGCCGGACGGATGGCCCGTGCGGGCCGCTTCACCTTGTTCTCGAAAGAAGGAGTTTCATCATGAATTCACTGGTCACCCGTGGCAGCTTGTTTGACGATTTCTTCAAGGACTTTGCGCCGGGCTTCTATGTCCGCCCGTTGCACGGCGATGGGCTGCCCACGCCGTCGCAGATCAAGATCGATGTGAAGGAGGATGACGCCGCCTACACCGTGCAGGCGGAAGTGCCGGGCGTACCCAAGGAAGACATCCATATCTCCATCGACGGCAACGTGGTCAGCCTGCGTGCCGAGGTGCGCCAGCATGACGAGAAGAAGGAGGGCGAAAAGGTGCTGCGCAGCGAGCGCTACTATGGTGCCGTGGCTCGCAGCTTCCAATTGCCTGTGGATGTGGATGCGACCCAGGCCAAGGCCAAATACGACAACGGCGTGCTCACGCTCACCTTGCCCAAGAAGCAGGGCAACAAGACGCAGCGCCTGACGATCGACTAAGCAGTTCCTGCCGGGCGGATGCCCTGTGCCGTGAGGCGCAGCGCCCGGTCCGCCCGCGCCGCGGCGGCCTGCGAATGGGTCACCAGCACCAATGCGGCGCCGTGCTCGCGGGTCTGGGCGATGAGCAGATCCATGACCAGCGCCGCCGTGGTGGGGTCCAGGTTGCCCGTCGGCTCATCGGCCAGCAGCAGAGCGGGGCGGTGCACCAGCGCGCGGGCAATGGCCACGCGCTGCAGCTGCCCCCCGCTGAGTTGCTGCGGCAGCCGCTCGCCCAGGCCTTCCAGGCCCACGGCGGCCAGCATGTGCTGCACGCGCTGCGCATCTGGGCGGTTGAGCAACATCAGCGGCAGGCCCACGTTCTGCGCCACGTCCAGATGCGGCAACACATGGAAGGCCTGGAAGACGAAGCCCACATGGGCGCGACGCCACAGAGCGCGCTGCGTGTCGTCCAACTGCCCCAGATCCACGCCCTCGTGCAGCACCTGACCGGCATCCCAATGGTCCAGCCCCGCCAAGCAGTTGAGCAGCGTGGACTTGCCCACGCCCGAGTCGCCAACGATGGCGACGAACTCTCCGCGCTGCACCTGCAGATCCACGCCTTCGAACACCGCCTGCCCGCCGTAGCGCTTGGCAAGGCCGCGCACCTGCAGCAGGGACGTGGGTTGGGGGCTCATGCGCTGCCACCCCACACGCGCGCGCGCACGGCCTGCACCAGTTGCGCAGTGGCGTCGGGCGCGTCGCAGGCGATCGAATGGCGCTGGGGCATGCTGCGCAGCCAGGTGATCTGGCGCTTGGCCAACTGGCGCGTGGCGGCGATGCCGCGCTCCGGCAGGCTGCTCATCGGGTAGAGGCCGTCCAGTGACTCCCACGCCTGGCGGTAGCCCACGCAGCGCATGCTGGGCAGCTCGGCGTGCAGGTCGCCGCGCGCACGCAGGCGCAGGACTTCGTCCAGAAAGCCGGCGGCCAGCATGGCGTGAAAGCGCTCGGCAATGCGCCCATGCAGCCAAGCGCGGTCGTGTGGTTCCAAGGAAAAAAGGCTTGCAGCGCTCATCGGGCGGTCGCTGGCTGCTACGGTTTTGGTCGTGTGAAAGCTCGACAGCGGCCGGCCCGAGACATGCCACACCTCCAGTGCGCGCTGGATGCGCTGGCTGTCGCCGGGTGCCAGGCGCGCGGCGGTCGGCGGGTCCACGCGCGCCAGTTCGGCATGCATGCCGCTCCAGCCGATGGCGGCGGCCTGGGCCTCCAGGCGCGCGCGCACGGCGGCGTCGGCGGGCGGCATGTCGTCGATGCCGTCAAACAGCGCCTTGAAGTACAGCATGGTGCCGCCCACCAGCAGCGGTAGCGCGCCGCGCGCGCGGATCTCGCCGATCAGGCGCGTGGCGTCCTGCACGAACTCGGCCGCGCTGTAGGCCTGCAGCGGGTCGCGGATGTCGATCAGGTGGTGCGGCACGCGCGCCTGCTCGGCGGGCGTGGGCTTGGCGGTGCCGATGTCCATGCCGCGGTACACCAGGGCCGAGTCCACGCTGATGATCTCCACCGGCAGGCGGGGGGCGAGCGCGTCGGCAATGGCAAACGCCGCTGCCGTCTTGCCCGAGGCCGTGGGCCCAGCCAGTGCGAGCGCGGGAATGTGGTCAGCGGGCATGGGCAACCTCCTGCGGGGCATGGCGCTGCACCAGCGTCCAGGCAATGGCGGCCAGCAGCAGCGACCACAGGGCCACGCCTTGCACCAGCGGCCACACGCTGCCGTCCAGCGCCCCGCCCAGCCACTGGCCGATGGCGAAGCCCGCCAGCATCATCATGAAACCATTGAGTGCCGAGGCCATGCCCGCCGCCTGCGGGAACGGTCCCACCGCGCCCGACTGCCCACAGGGCTGGTGGATGCCGTGGCCCACCATGTAGAGGTAGAACGGCGGCAGCAGCGCGGCCACGCTATGCCAGCCCAGCGCGGCGGCGAGCAACATCAGCAGGCCGCCGCTGGCCGACAGCGCGCCGGCGATGGCGACCGTGCGCTTGAGGCCCTGGCGCGCCAGCAGCCGCCGACACAGCAGCGTGCCCAGCAGGTACGCCACGGCCGTGGACAGCAGCGCCAGCCCGTACTGCGTGCGCGAAATGCCCAGCACGTCGAGATAGACAAAGGACGAAGCAGCCAGGAAGGTGAACAGCCCGCCATAGCTGGCCGTGGTGAGCAGCGAGAACGCCCAGAACGCGGGCGTGCGCAATACCTGCGCCGCGGTGCCTGCCAGCATGGCGGGGCGCAGGGCGTGCGGGTTGCGCTGGTGCAGCGTCTCGGGCATGCGCAGCGCCACCAGCGCCAACGTGCCCATGGCGTAGCCGGTGAGCGCCAGCAGTGCCGCGCGCCAGTTGAACCATTCGGTCAGCAACCCGCCCAGCGGCGCGCACAGGCAGGCCACGAGCCCCAAGCCGGTCAGCGCCTTGGACATGGCGCGTGCGCCCGCCAGCGGCGTGTACAGGTCGCGCACGATGGCGCGCGCGCACATCACCACGGCACCCATGGCCACGCCCTGGGCCGTGCGCCAGGCAATGAGCACCGCCATGGACGGCGCCAGCGCCGCACCCACCGCCGCCAGCGTGTACAGCGCCAGCCCGGTGAGCAGCACCGGCCGGCGGCCGAATCGGTCGGACAGTGGCCCCCATGCCAGTTGCGAGCAGCCAAAGGCCAGCAGCAGCGCGGACAGCGTGAGTTGGCCTGCGGCCACGGGTGCGTTCAGGCTGCGCGTGAGCGCGGGCAGGGCGGGCAGGTACAGATCGGTGGTGACGGGCTGGATGCTCAGCAGCAGGGCCAGCACCAGGATGGCCAGGCCGGGAGGCACAGGCACGGGTACCGCAGGCGCCTGCTGCGGGCCGATGGCGGCGGACGGGACGGACATGATGCGCGCGAGGGTAGCAGAGTCGATGGCGCGGCAGACCCAAGGCCCCGCACCCCCGCCGGGGCTTGGAGCGGGGCGCAGGGCAGGTCCAACACATTTGGATGAAAATGGCCTGTACCGCCCTATGGACAAGCGCGAGCAGCTATGAAAAACGTAGTCCACTGCGCGCATTCAGCTTCGAGCAACGCCGTGACCTCCACCACCCGCATTCCCTTGCTTATCCTCAACGGCATGACGCCGCAGCACCTGGACCAGATCGGCCAGCGTTTTGACGTCTGCTATGCCCCCACGCCCGACGCGCGCGCCCAGGCCATCGCACAGCAGGGCGCGCGCTTCAGGGCGGTGCTGACCATCGGCGCCGTCGGTCTCACGGCGCAGGAGATCGCCGCCATGCCGGCGCTGGAGCTGGTATGTGCCCTGGGCGCGGGCTACGAGAACGTGGCGCTGGACGCCGCCCGCGCGCGCGGCATCGCGCTGGCCAACGGCGCAGGCACCAACGACGACTGCGTGGCCGACCATGCGTTCGGGCTGCTGATTGCCATCGTGCGCGGCATGCGCACCCTGGACCAGCAGTGCCGCGCCGGCGTGTGGCGCGATGCGATCGGCCTGCCGCCCAATGTCTCGCGCAAGCGGCTGGGCATCTTCGGGCTGGGCACCATCGGCCACAAGATCGCGCGCCGCGCCGCAGGCTTTGACATGGAGATCGGCTACCACAACCGCAGCCCGCGCGCGGAGGTGCCGCACCGCTACTTCCCCAGCCTGCAGGAGCTGGCCGCCTGGTGCGACGTGCTGGTGTGCGCCACGCCGGGCGGGGCGTCCACGTGCCACCGCGTCAATGCCGAGGTGCTGCAGGCGCTGGGCCCGCAGGGCTACCTGGTGAACATCGCGCGCGGCAGCGTGGTGGACACGCAGGCCCTGGCGGCCGCGCTGCGCGAGCGCCGCATTGCCGGTGCGGGGCTGGATGTGTACGAGAGCGAGCCCGCGCCGCCGCAGGAGCTGGTGGGCCTGGACAACGTGCTGCTCACCCCGCACGTGGCCGGCTGGTCGCCCGAGGCCGTGCAGGCCAGCGTGGACCGCTTCCTGGCCAACGCCGAGGGCCACTTTGCGGGCCGCGGCGTGGTCTCGCCGATCTGACCGCGGACTACAGCGCCGCGCGCAGGCGCTCGGCATAACCGGCCAGCACGGCGGCTGGCGGTTCCTGGCGTGGCCAGGTGAAGGTGATGCCGTCGTCCTCATGGCGCGGCACCACGTGCAGGTGCACATGCGCCACGGTCTGCCCGCCCAGCGCGCCATTGGCCTGCAGCAGCGTGAGCCCGGGCGGGTCGAAGGCGGTGCGCACCGCCAGCGCGACGCGGCGCGCGGTCTGCATCAGCGCCGCGGCCTCTTCGGGGGTCGTGTCGAGCAAGGTGGCTGCATGCCGTTTGGTCGCAACGAGGACATGACCCGGCGTGACCTGGCCGATGTCCATGAAGGCGATCGTGAGCGCGTCCTCATAGACCTTGGCACTGGGGATCTCGCCGGCCACCAGCCGGCAGAAGATGCATTGGCCGGGCGGCGAGGTGTCAACGAACATGGGCACGGGCGGTCTCTCCTGTAGGTTGGAATATCCAGGTTGGCCGCGGATGGGGATGCGGCGACCCTGTCGCGCTGGAGTGTAAGGACCTAGTGCGCGCCGGCCTGGGCCCGCGGCGCGGCGCGCGCCGCATCGATGGTCGTCAAGGGCGATTGCAGTCAGACCAGCCCGCCTGGGCCGGCGTCGCGCCAGGCGATGCCCGCGTGCGACTGCTTGGCATCGCGCTTGGCCAGCGCCGCGAGGTTGGCCACCTCTTCGGCATGCTCCATGCTGCCCGGCGACACGCGCACCGCGCCGATCGACAGCGTGGTGCAGCGAAAGAAACGGTTCACGCCATGCCGGTCCTCGGCCCAGATGCCGCCTTCCTGGCGCGCGGATTCATCGAACAGGGCGATGGCCTCGCGCGCGAACGAGTCCACGATGCGCTGGCAGCGCGCCAGCCAGTCGCTGCTCTGGAACAGCAGCATGAAGTCGTCACCACCCACATGGCCCACGAAGTCGGCCCGCGGGTCGCAGTGCGTCAGCGCCAGCCGCGCCACCAGGCGGATCATCTGGTCGCCGCGCCAGTAGCCGTAGTGGTCGTTGAAGGGCTTGAAGTGGTTCAGGTCGGCGTAGCAGGCGACGAAGGCCGCGCGGTTGTCCAGCAGGCGCTGCATGTGCAGGCTGATGGGGATGTTGCCGGGCAGGAAGGTGAGGGGGTTGGCGTGGCGCGCGGCCTCGATGCGCGCTTCGGTCACGCCGCGCACCAGTTGCTCGCCGGTGCCCAGGCCCGCGTAGCGCCCGTTGTCGGTGACGATGAAACCGTCGTTGAGGTAGCGCTGGTCCTGCGAGGTGAGGATGCCCACCAGATGCTCCACGTCGCAGTCCATCTCCACCACGCGCGGCGACGTACTGGCGAACGCCATGCAGGGCTTGCGGCCGTGCACCTCGCGAAAGTACAGCGTGGCGTAGTGGTTCATGAACTCTTGGCGGTTGATGAGCGCCACGGGGCGTTCGCCCTCCAGCACCGCAATGGCGTGCAGATCGCCATGCGTGCGAAACAGCTCGGCCACCGCGTCGTTGCTGGTGCAGGGCGTGACGGTGGGCGCCTGCGCCATGAGCAGGTTGCGCAGGATGCCCGGGCGCATGGGCTGGCCGCCGTGCGGCAGCACGGCCACGCGGCGGTCCCGCAGCACGGCCAGCGCGGGCGGCTCGATCGCCATGCGAGCGGTACGCGCGGGCCGGCCCAGCAGGTAGCCCTGGCCGTAGGAAATATCGAGGTCGCGCAGCGCGCGCAGCTCGTCGCTGGTCTCGATGCCTTCGGCCACCAGCGTGGTGCCGAACACTTCGGCAATGCCGCGGATCGCCTGCAGCATCTGCAGCTTCTCGGGGTGCTGGCCGATGTCGCGCGTGAAGTACTTGTCGATCTTCACGAAGTCGGGGCGCACCTCCGACCACAGGCGCAGGCTGGAATGGCCGTCGCCGAAGTCGTCCAGCGCCAGGCGCATGCCACTGGCGTGCACCTGGCGCAGTGCGTCGCGCAGCGGCACCAGGTCGTGCACGCGCTCGTGCTCGGTGATCTCCAGCACCACCATGTGCGGCGACACGCCCAGCCGGCGCACCACGTGGGCCAGAGGCTCCGCGCCGCACAGCCCGACGCCCCAGACCAGCGCGTCGGCGCTGATGTTCACGAACAGCCGGCCCGGCGTGGCCTGCTGGCCCCATTGGGTGAGTGCCTGCGCGACGCACAGCAGTTCGAAGTCGTGCAGCAGGTCTTCGGCGCGTGCCTGGGCCAGCAAGGCGTCGGGCGACTGCAGCGGCGAGTTTTCCGGGCCGCGAATCAGCGCCTCGTGTGAATAGATGTTCCCCTCGCGCAGGTCGGCCAGGGGCTGGAATACGCAGTGCAGCCCACCCGCGCGCAGCAGCCGCGCCAGCGGCCCTTCGCCCCGCCGCACCCTGGGTGACAGCGAAGGCAGCAGTGCGCGCAGAGACAGCCGCGGAGCATCAGGCATCGGTAGCAATTGGTAACTGTTAAAAGGGGAGCGTAGGCCTTCCGGGTGACAGGCCCGTGACGCGCATGCGCCTGGCAAGGGCGATGGACAGTATTGAATTGATAGCTGCCGGCGCTCTTTTCGTGAGCGCCAGGGCCACTTTTCATTGGTATTTGCAGGCGAAAAAAAAGCACGCGGCGCCATGCGCCGCGTGCCGTGCAGTGGCCGACAGGGCCGGCTTCGTCAGAACCGGTGGCGGATACCCACGCCGAAGCTGTTGCCCGTGGACTGGTTGGTGATCTTGTCGTTCATGTACATCGCGTACACGTCCGTGCGCTTGGACAGGTTGTAGTCATAGCCCAGCGTGAAGGTCTTGCGGTCCAGGTCCGAGTCCGTCAGCTCGGTCTTGACCCAGGAAGCCAACAGGCTGCCGCCGCCCAGCGGGGCCGATGCGCCGACCTGCATCGTCTTGGCCTTGCCGGGGCTGTTGTCGGCCTTGGTCTGGCCGTAGCTCAGGTACGGCTTCACGACGTTGAAATCGTAGGCTGCGGCCAGCATCCAGTCCTTCTTGGTCGTGCCCAGGTAGGTGCCCTGGCCGGGGTTGCTGATCTGGTCGCGCTCGTATTAGCCAGTCAGCGTCAGCGGGCCGCCGAAGTAGAAGAAATTAGCGCCGACGTTCTTCTTGCCGTTATCGCCCGGCAGTTCGCCGAACTGGTACTGCAGGTTGGCCTTGAAGCCGCCGATGTCGGGCGTGCTGTAGGCGATCTGGTTGCTCCAGCCTGTGTCGGATGGGGTCGTGGCCTGCCAGCCGGAGGCGTTGAACAGCGGCACGTTCTTGTGCAGGATCAGCGGCGAGAACGTGAACGAGTCGCCCAGCGGGTTGCCCACCACGGACGGCAGGAAGTTGGGTGCCATCCAGCGGCCCAGCAGCACGGAGCCAAAACTGCCCGACAGGCTCACGTTGGCGTCGCGCGAGAAAAACGTATCGCCCGGAAAGCGGCCCTGCGTGCCGGCATCCACCTGGATGAACGAGGTGAGCTGGAAGTTGGCCTTCAAGCCGCCGCCCAGGTCTTCGGAGCCGGTGAAGCCGAACCACGAGGTGGTCATGCCACCGCTATTGACCACCGAGCGGCGGTCGGCGTCGCCGGCCATCTTCATGGAGCCGACGTAGACGTCGGTCAGACCCGAAAGCGTGACGGAGGTCTGGGCGTGCGCCGTGGCCGCGCACAGCGTGGCGGCGGCAAGGGCGATCAAATGGCGGTACATGGGTTCTCCTCTGTAGGGCGGGGATGCGCGGCTGGCGCAGGGGTTGTTATGACGGTTTCGTGTCAGGCAGCGATTGTGGTCAAGCAAACATCATGCCGCCAGCCTTTTTCGTGTTTTTGCAACACTGCGAACGCAAGTTGTTGCGCCCGGACCCGCCGGAACGGCGCGTGAGGCGGCCCGGCACGCCGGCGGTTGCACGTTCACTTTTGATTTCGCTCAAAGCAGGACGGGCGGTGCGCCGGCACAGTGGCGGTCATGTTCCCCCTACCGTCCTCCGACCAGTCCGCACAGATCGAGGTGGCCACCGCGGGCGAGGTGCTGCGTGAGCGCCACCAACAACCTGCGTCCGTGCTCTACCTTGACAGTGGCCGCGTGCTGCTGGGCGTGCGCGAGGACGGCGTGATGCGCCACCAGCTTGGTGTGGTCGAAGGGCCGTTCTGGCTCGACGCCGCCACCGCGCTGCTGGAGCAGCCCTGCGCCGTGGACATGGTGGCGGACACCCGCGTGCAGTTGCGCCGGCTACCGCTGGAGGACTTCAAGCGCACCTTTGATGAGTTGCCCGTGGGCGCACAGGCGCTGCTGCGCGACATGGCCACCGGTTACTGCCAACAGACGGAACTGGCCGTGAGCCGCCTGGCCCAGGACGCAGAAGCCCGCTGCGCCCAGTGGCTGCTGCGCCATGCGCAAAACAGTGAAGACGGCGGCTTGCGCGTCACGCTGCACCAGCGCAAGCGCCTGATTGCGGCGCAGTTGGGCATTGCGCCCGAGACGCTCTCGCGTGTGCTGCGCCATCTGCGCGAGCACGGCCTGATCGCTGGCACGGGCAACGTGCTGAGCCTGCCGCAGCCCCGCGCGCTGCAGATGGTGGCCGGCGCCTGAGCACACGCTGGGCACTCCGCCCGATGGGGCCGCTGCGGCGGCCCTTTTGCATCCAGTTGTTACCGCTCTCTACCTGAAGGCCTGAGGCGTCAGGGTTTTTCCCGCGCCGTCACAGGGTTCCACCCAGTCTGGAGCCGAGGGTGCCTGCGTATATTGGTTCGGGCCTCTGGTGAGGCTGCAGCCCCCCTACGACCATGGTTCGCGCCTTCCTCGATCCTCTCGTTTCGGGCGCTTCGAACGCGGAGCGCCCATGACACCGCCCGAGCATGTTGCCGCGTGGGAAGACGTGGCGCCCGAGCGGGAGCCTGAAGGCTTCGCATGGCTGCCCGGTCCGCTGGTGGGCAAGCTGCTGGCGGTGGCGGCGCTGGCCATCGTGCTCTGCGCAATGCTCACCGTGTGGGTGCTGTCGCGCGCCGCGGGCCAGGAGGTCATGCAGCGCCTGGTCAGCCAGCAGAACGACGAGGTGGAACTGGTGGCGCGGTTGCTGGCCAGCAAGATCGAGCAGAGCCAGAAGGTGCTTGCCACCGTGGCCGAGGGCATTACCCCCGAGCTGTTGGAGTCTCCCGCGTCGCTGGAGTGGCTGCTGCAGCAGGGCCTGCCGGCCGTGCGCTTCTTCGACGCCATCCAGGTTGCGCGCAAGGACGGCAACCTCGCCATCAACCTGCGCTATGGCAAGCTGGAAAAGGCCTCGGGTCTGGACCCGGGCGAGCGCGATTACCTCGTGCGCACGCTGCTGGACGGCAAGCCGCTGGTGTCGGGCCTCATCGGCGCCACGCCGGCCGAGGCGCGCGTGATGTTCACCATGCCGCTGCTGCGGGGGGAGGGGCGCGTCATCGGGGCCGTGGCGGGCGTGCTGCGGCTGCAATCGCAGGGACTGCTGCCGCATTCCCTGGCGCTGCCTGCGCGCAGCGACTCGCAACTGGTGGTGTTCACGCGCGACGGGGTGATCCTGGCGCACCCCAATATGGAGCGCGTGCTGGGCCAGGTGGCCGATGAGCCCGGCCTGGGCGAGGCCTATGCGCGCTGGCGCCGCGCGGACGATGCGCCGCTGGCCGGACGCGCGCAAACCACCGTGCAGGCGGACCACGTGGTGAGCTTGGCCAGCGTGCCCATGCCGCAATGGGTGGTGGCCCGGGTGAGCGCTTCGCAGGCCGTGCTGGCGCCAATGCAGGGCGTCCAGCGCCGGGCCTGGGCGCTCGCGGCCACGGCCACGGCGCTGGTGGCCCTGCTGGCGCTGGGCGCCATGCTGTGGATCGCGCGCCCACTGATCCTGCTGCGCCAGCGTGCCCGAGCGCTGATGGACGCAGAGGCCGCTGGTGCGCCGGCGAGCGGGTCCGCCGGGCATGACGGCCCATGGCCGCACAGCCCTGGCGAGGTGGACGATGTGGTGCGCGTCTGCACCCGGCTGCTGGAACACCGGCGGCTGCAACAGCGTGGGTCGGAGGCGTCGGCGCGCCAGTTGCGTGCGGTGCTGGCGCACGTGCCGCTGGGCATCGTCGTCAGCCGCGACGAGCAGGTGGAGGTCGTGAGCCAGCAGGCCGGCCGCATGCTGGGCTATGCGCCGGCGCAGCTCCAGGGGCGCCGGCTGACGGATCTGCTGGCTTCGCCGCCCGGCGCAGTGGATGTGGCCCAGCAGGTGCGTGCGCGGTTTGCGGCCCACGGCAGCTTCGATGGCGAACTGCCGCTGCTGCGCAAGGACGGCAGCACGCTGTGGGTGCGCGCGCAGGGGCAACTGGTGGAGCCCGGCGTGCCGTCCAGCGGCCTGGTGTGGACGCTGGAGGACTTCACTGCGGAGCGTGCAGCGCGCCAGCAGCAGTCCTGGGAGCGCGCCCACGACCCCTTGACCCAACTGCTCAACCGCGCGGAGTTTGAGTTGCGCCTGCAGATGCTGCTGGACGCGCGTGCTGCGCGGGGCCCGCGGGGTGTGCCGGAGGAAGACGGCGGGGTGCTGCTGTTCATGGACCTGGACCATTTCACCGTGGTCAACGACGTTGCCGGCCATGATGCGGGCGATGACGTACTGCGCCATCTGGCACGTCTGCTCGAATCGGAAGTGCGGCACAACGGCTGGGCTGCGCGCGTGGGCGGCGATGAGTTCGCCATCGTGCTGCCGGGCAGCTCCTTGGCGCGCGGGCAGGCCGTGGCCGAGCAGTTGCGCGCCGCCGTGCAGGCGTGGGAGCCCGCATATGGCGGGCGCAGCTTCACCCTGGGCCTGAGCGTGGGGCTGGTCCCGCTGGCGCCCGGTGCGCACGGTGTGGCGGCGCTGCTCTATGCCGCCGACATGGCCTGCTACCAGGCCAAGCGCGCCGGGCGCAACCGCATCGCCGTAGGCAGCGTGCAGGTACCGGCCTGAAGGGCTCGGCTGGCATGGCCGCACACGGCGGCGGGTTACTCCAGCCGCCCGAGCGCGCGCAGCACGTTCTCTGCCGTGGCGGGCGCGGTCAGTTGCACGGGCGCGCGCGCATCGGCGTCGTCCCCCCGGGCCGCAGCGATTGCATTGCGCAGTGCTTCGTACACGCTGATGGCCAGCATGAACGGGGGCTCGCCCACGGCCTTGCTGCCGCCCACGTTGTCCTCGCGGTTGGGCTGGTGCCACAGCTGCACGCGCAGGTGCTCGGGCACGTCGCCCGTGGCGGGGATCTTGTAGGTGCTGGGGGCGTGCGTGGCCAGGCGTCCTTCGTCGTTCCACACCAGTTGCTCGGTGGTAAGCCACCCCATGCCCTGCACGAAACCGCCCTCGATCTGGCCGAGGTCGATGGCCGGGTTGATGCTGTGGCCCACGTCGTGCAGGATGTCCACGGCCAGCACGCGGCTCTCGCCGGTGTGGGTGTCGATGGCCACCTCGGTGCAGGCGGCGCCATAGGCGAAGTAGTAGAAGGGCCGGCCGGTGAGCGTGGTCTTGTCGTAGTGGATCTTGGGCGTGCGGTAAAAGCCGTCGCTCCACAGCTGGATGCGGTTGGCGTAGGCCTCCTTCACCACGTCCTCCCAGCGCCGCGTGCGCTTGGGGGATATGACCTGTCCACCCGCGAAGCGGATGGCGCCCGCGCCGCAGCCGTCCAGCCCGCAGACGAACGCCGCCAGGTTGTCGCGCACATGGCGCGCCGCGAACTGCGCGGCGCGGCCGTTCAGGTCGGTGCCGCTGCTGGCGGCGGTGGCGCTGGCGTTGGGCACCTTGGCAGTGTCGCTGGCGGTGACCAGCACGCGGGAGAGGGGCACGCCCAGCTCATCGGCCACGATCTGCGCCACCTTGGTGTGCAGGCCCTGGCCCATCTCGGTGCCACCGTGGTTCACCTGCACGCTGCCGTCGGTGTACACATGCACCAGCGCCCCGGCCTGGTTGAACAGCGTGGCCGTGAAGCTGATGCCGAACTTCACCGGCGTCAGGCCCAAGCCGCGCTTGAGCACGGGGTTCGCGGCATTCCATGCCGAAACGGCCTCCTGCCGTTGCCTGTAGAGCGCAGACTGCTCCAATTGCGGTAGCAAATCGTGCAGGATGTTGTCCTCCACGGTCATCAGGTAGTGGGTCACGTTGCGTTCGTGCAGCCCGTAGAGGTTGGCCAGGCGCACGTCCAGCGCGTCCCGGCCCAGGGCGCGGGCGATGTCGCCCAGGATGGTCTCGATGGCGATCACCCCCTGCGGCCCGCCAAAGCCGCGGAACGCGGTATGGCTCTGGGTGTGCGTCTTGCAGCGGTACGAGGCGATCTCCACATGCTCCAGGAAGTACGCGTTGTCGCAGTGGAACACCGCGCGGTCGGCTACGGGGCCCGACAGATCGGCGCTGAAGCCGCAGTTGGCGGCCATCATCAGTTTGAGGCCGGTGATGCGCCCGGCGTCGTCAAAGCCCACATCCCATTCGTAGGCGAAGGGGTGGCGCTTGCCGGTGACCATGAAGTCGTCGTCGCGGTCCAGGCGCAGCTTGACGGGCCGGCCGAACTTGTGCGCCGCCAGCGCCGCCCACACGGCCAGGTGGCCGGCCTGCGTTTCCTTGCCGCCAAAGCCGCCGCCCATGCGCCGGCACTCCACGCGCACCGCGTGGCTGTCGATGCCCAGCGCATGCGCCACCCAGTGCTGCACCTCGCCGGGGTGCTGGGTGCTGGAGTGGATCAGCCACTGCCCCTGTTCCTGCGGCAGGGCATAGGCGATCTGACCCTCCAGATAGAAATGCTCCTGCCCGCCGACTTCCAGACGCCCCTGCAGGCGGTGCGGCGCCTGCGCCAGCGCCTGGGCCGCGTCGCCCCGGCGTACGTGCACGGGCGGTAGAACATAGCTCTCGGCGGCCAAGGCGTCCCGTATGGTGAGAATGGCGGGCAGGGCGGTGATGCTCAGCTTCACCTGCCGCGCCGCGCGCCGCGCCTGCATCACCGACTCGGCCACCACCAGGCCGATCACCTGGCCGATGTGTTGCACCGTAGCCTGCGCGAACACCGGCTCATCATGGGCGAACGCCGCCAGTACCGGATCGCCCGGAATGTCCTGTGCCAGCACCACGCCGTGCACGCCCGCGAGCTGCAGCGCGGCTTGCGTGTCCACGCTTTCCAGCCGCCCGTGCGCCACGGTGCTGAGGATGGGGGCGGCGTAGAGCGTGCCCTTTACCTCGGGCAGGTCGTCGATGTAGTGGGCGCTGCCTGCCACCTGTGCGCGTGCGCTCTCGTGCGCGTGGGGCTGGCCCATGGCGGGCTGGCCCATGGCGGGCTGGCCCATCGCGGGCTGGCCCATCGCGGGCTGGGTCATGACCGTTGGATTGCCAGCGGCCGCGCGGCCAGCGGTCGTGCGCGCAGTGGGAGCGTGGTCGTCATCGCGCTTCATGGCGTGGCCTCCAGCGTCAGGGGTTGCAGGCGCTCCAGCGCTGGGGTTTCCGCACCGCCGCGGGTCTCGCGCCAAAAGCGGCGCACCAGCGCGCCCAGCACTTCACGGCGATAGGCGCCGCTCGCGCGCATGTCGCTGATGGGGTTGAATTCGGCCTGCAGCACGGCGGCGGCGCGCTCCGCCGTTGCGGCGGTCCAGGGCTGGCCGGTCAGCGCAGCCTCGGTCTGGCGGGCGCGTGCCGGGGTGGCGGCCACGCCGCCCGCGCCGATGCGCGCCTGGGTGATGGTCTGCCCTTCGATGCGCAGCTGGATGGCCAGGCACACGGCAGAGATGTCGTCGTCGAAGCGCTTGGAGACTTTGTAGGCCGCCAGCCGCTGGTCCGCCAGCCCCTGGTCCGGCGTGGGCAGAGGTAGGTGGATGAAGGTGAGCAGCTCGTCTGCTGCCAACTGGTTCTGCCGGTAGCCGGTGTAGAAATCCTCCAGGGGCATGCGCCGGCTGCCGCGCGTGCTGGCCAGCTCCACCTGCGCCCCCAGCGCGATCAGCAGCGGCATCGAGTCGCCAATGGGCGAGCCGTTGGCCACGTTGCCCCCCAGCGTGCCGCTGTTGCGCACCGGCAGACCCGCAAAGCGCGCGGCAAAGCGGTGCAGTTGCGGCCAGCGGGCCTGCAGCGCAGAGAAGGCATCGGTGAGCGATACGGCCGCGCCCAGCGTGAGCTGGCCGTCGTGCTCGACCACGCCGGTCAGTTCCGCGGCGCGCGTCACGTCCAACAGGCGCGGGAAGCGGCGGTGCTGCTTGGTGATCCACAGGCCCAGGTCGGTGGCGCCGGCCACCAGTTGCGCGTCGGGGTGGGCGGCGCGCGCGGCCAGCAGATCAGGGAGCGTGGCCGGCGAGATATAAGAGAAATCTGCCTCTAGCGCTTGCGGGGCAAGCGCGAGTAGCTCCAATTGTTGTAGCAATGCGGTTTCGTCCACCTGCACGCGCGGCAGTTGCTGCATCTGCTGTGCGGCATCCAGGATGGGGCGGTAGCCCGTGCAGCGGCACAGGTTGCCCGACAGTGCCTCGGCCGCCTGCGTGCGCGTGATGCCTCGGTTCTGGCAGACCTCGTTCTGGTACAGGCCGAACAGGCTCATGGCAAAACCCGGCGTGCAAAACCCGCACTGCGAGCCGTGGCATTGGACCAGCGCCTCCTGCACGGGATGCAGTGCGCTGCCCTTTGGGCCGGACGCGGGCCGGATCAGCGGGTCGTGCGCCAGGTCCTCCACCGTCCACAGCGCCATGCCGTCGATGGAATGGGCCAGGCGGATGCAGCTGTTGACGGCCTGGTAGTGCATGCGGCCCTGGCGCGCCTCGCCCAGCACCACGGTGCAGGCGCCGCAGTCGCCTTCGCCGCAGCCCTCCTTGGTGCCGGTGGCGCCCAGGTCCTCGCGCAGAATCTCCAGCAGGGTGCGGTCGGGCGCGATGCCGTGCAACTGCACGGTGCGGCCGCGGCGGACGAAGCGTATGGGGCGGGGCGTTGTCATGTACCCAAGGGTATGCCGCAGGCGCCGGCTTGACCATAGGGCGGTACACACAACCCCGCCGGCGTGGTTGGTGGCCGACGGTTTGCTATAAAAAAAGTAGCTGCTGGCGCCCGGTGGGTCGGCGCTGCATGCTGTTTTGATTCCAGGCAGCCGTCCAAAAAACTAGGAGACAATCGCAGGATGAATCCCTCACCCCCTTCTGCCCCCGCCACCGGCGCGCCGCGGCTGCAGCTGACGGGCATCACCAAGCGATACCCGGCCGTGGTGGCCAACGATGGCGTATCGCTCACGGTGCAGCCCAGCGAGGTGCATGCGGTGCTGGGCGAGAACGGCGCCGGCAAGTCCACGCTGATGAAGATCATCTACGGCGCCGTGAAGCCCGACGAGGGCCAGATGCTGTTCGACGGCCGCCCGGTGCAGGTGCGCAATCCGCAGGAGGCGCGCCAGCTGGGCATTGCCATGGTGTTCCAGCATTTCAGCCTGTTCGACACCCTGACCGTGGCCGAGAACGTCTGGCTGGGCCAGGACAAGAGCGTGCCGCTGGCCGAGGTGGAGCGCCGCATCCGCGCCACGGCCTCCGAGTACGGCCTGGGTATCGACCCGCTGCGGCCCGTGCACACCCTGAGCGTGGGCGAGATGCAGCGCGTGGAGATCATCCGCGCGCTGCTCACGCAGCCCAAGCTACTGATCCTGGACGAGCCCACCTCGGTGCTCACGCCGCAGGCGGTGGACAAGCTCTTCGTGGTACTCAAGCAATTGGCCAGCGAGGGATGCAGCATTCTCTACATCAGCCACAAGCTGCATGAAATCCGCGCGCTGTGCACGGCCTGCACGGTGATGCGCGGCGGGGTGGTCACAGGCGTGTGCGATCCTTCGCAGGAGTCCAACGCGTCGCTGTCGCGCATGATGATTGGCGCCGAGCCGCCGGCCCTGGCGCACCGTGAGGTGACCACGGGCGGGGTGGTGCTGCGCGCCAGTTCCTTGAGCCTGCCGGCGGCCGACCCCTTCGGCGTGCCGCTCATCGACATCGACCTGGAGGTGCGTGCGGGCGAGGTGGTGGGCATTGCCGGCATCTCGGGCAATGGGCAGAAAGAGTTGCTCTACGCCCTGTCGGGCGAGGACCAGCGCGCCGCGCCCGCCATGGTGCAGGTGGCGGGGCCGCAGGGGCTGGTGCCCGTCGGCCGCATGAACCCGCGCCAGCGCCGCGCGCTGGGCCTGCACTTCGTGCCCGAAGAGCGCCTGGGCCGCGGCGCCGTGCCCAGCATGGGGCTGGCGCACAACCTGCTGCTGACCCGCACCGATGCGGTGGGCGCTTTCGGCTGGCTGCGCATGGGGCAACTGCAGGCGCAGGCGCGCGCCATCATCGCGCGCTTTCAGGTCAAGGCGGGCGGGCCGAATGCGGCGGCCAAGTCGCTGTCGGGCGGCAACCTGCAGAAATTCATCGTGGGGCGCGAGATCGACGCCGGCCCGCGTCTGCTCATCGTCTCGCAGCCCACCTGGGGCGTGGACGTGGGCGCGGCCGCGCAGATCCGCGGCGAGATATTGAAGCTGCGCGACCAGGGCTGTGCCGTGCTGGTGCTTAGCGAGGAGTTGGACGAATTGTTCGAAATCTGTGACCGGCTGCACGTGCTGGCCAAGGGGCATCTGTCGCCGTCCGTGCCACGCGCCGAGGCGACGGTGGAGCGCATCGGCGAATGGATGAGCGGCCTGTGGCACGCCGAGGTGCAGGCGCACCTGCGCGCGACCAGCGCACCCGAGGAGGCCGGCCATGCTCAAGCTTGAGGCGCGCCCCGAGGCGTCGCGCCTGTTCGTTTTTGGCTCGCCGCTGCTTGCGCTGGCGATCACGGTGCTGATCGGCGTGCTGCTGTTTGCGGCCCTGGGCAAGGACCCGGTGCGCGGGCTGCAGGTGTTCTTCTGGGAGCCTATCAAGTCGCCCTATGCGTTGGGCGAATTGGCCGTGAAAGCCACCCCGTTGCTGCTCATCGCGCTGGGGCTGGCGGTGTGTTTTCGCTCCAATGTCTGGAACATTGGCGCGGAGGGGCAGTTCGTGATCGGCGCCGTGGCTGCGGGCGGCGTGGCACTGCTGGCCGACAAGGCCACCGGTCCGTGGATCGTGCCTGTCATCCTGGTTGCCGGAGTGCTGGGGGGCATGGCGTGGGCGGGCATCACGGCGCTGCTGCGCGACCGCTTCAATGCCAACGAAATCCTGGTCAGCCTGATGCTGGTGTACGTGGCCACGCTGTTGCTGGGCTACCTCGTGTATGGGCCGTGGAAGGACCCGATGGGCTTCAACTTCCCGCAGACCAAGATGTTCGAGCCCGTCACGCAGATGCCCAAGCTGTTCACGGGCTCGCGCGTGACCATCGGGCTGCCGCTGGCGCTGCTGGGTGCGGCGCTGCTGTGGGTGTTTCTGTTCCGCATGCGCGCGGGCTTCGCGCTGCAGGTGGGCGGGCTGGCGCCGGCGGCGGCGCGCTACGCGGGCTTTTCGTCGCGGCGCGCGCTGTGGACGGCGCTGCTGATCTCCGGCGGCCTGGCGGGGGCGCTGGAAGTGGCCGGACCCATCGGCCAGCTCACGCCGTATGTCCCGGCGGGCTATGGCTTTGCGGCCATCATCGTGGCCTTCGTAGGGCGGCTGCATCCGGTGGGCATGGTGCTGTCGGCGCTGCTGATGAGCATGTTCTACATCGGCGGCGAACTGGCGCAGTCGCGCATGGGGTTGCCGAAGTCGCTCACGGGCGTGTTCCAGGGCCTGCTGCTGTTCACGCTGCTGGCATGTGACACCTTGATTGCCTACCGCGTGCGGTGGGTGGGTGCCAGGGGAGGGCGCGCGTGATGGAATCGTACGCATTGCTGCTGGGCAGCACGCTGAGCGCAGGCACGGTGCTGGCCATCGCCGCGCTGGGCCTGCTGATCAACGAGAAGGCCGGCATCGTCAACCTGGGGGCCGAGGGCATGATGCTGTGCGCGGCCATCGCCGCGTTTGCCACCGTGGTGCACACGGGCAGCTTCACGCTGGGGCTGCTCGCGGGCATGGCGGCCGGCGCGGTGCTGGCGGCGCTGTTCGGCGTGCTGGTGATCTGGTTCAACACCAACCAGTACGCCACCGGCCTGGCCCTGAGCCTGTTTGGCGTGGGCTTCTCGGCCTTCGTGGGCATCGGCTATGTGCAGGCCAAGCTGCCGGACACGCCCAAGTTCGCCTGGCCGGTGTTGGGCGATCTGCCGGTGGTGGGCCAGGCGCTGTTCAGGTTGCACCCGCTGGTCTATCTGACCGTGGTGCTGGTGGCGCTCCTGGTGTGGTTCCTCTACCGCACGCGCGCCGGCCTGGTGCTGCGCTCGGTCGGCGAGTCGCCCGAATCCGCCCACGCGCTGGGCTACCCCGTGCGTGGCATTCGCCTGGGAGCCGTGGCGGCGGGCGGTGCGCTGTGCGGGCTGGCGGGCGCCTACATCTCCACCGTGTACACGCCGCTGTGGGTGGAGGGCATGGTGGCCGGGCGCGGCTGGATCGCGCTGGCGCTGACCACTTTCGCCACCTGGCGGCCCGCGCGCGTGCTGCTGGGCGCCTACCTGTTCGGCGGCGTGACCATGCTGCAGTTCCACCTGCAGGCCACGGGCGTGCAGGTGGCCAGCCAGTTGCTGTCCATGCTGCCCTATGTGGCGACCATCGTGGTGCTGGTCCTCATTTCGCGCAACCCGGCCTGGATTCGTGCGAACATGCCGGCCGCGCTCGGAAAGCCGTTCCATCCGGGCAGCTGACCCCGTTTTCCATCCATAAAACCCATCGCAATGAACGTACTGAACAAACGATCCCTTTTAAAGGCTGTGGCCCTGTCGGCTGTGGCCCTCGCCACGCTGGCGGCCTGCGGCAAGAAGGAAGAGGCGCCTGCCGCCGCACCGGCGCCGGCCGCCGCACCCGCAGCCGACAAGCTGAAGATCGGTTTCATGTATGTGAGCCCCATCGGCGATGGCGGCTGGACCTACCAGCATGAGCTGGGCCGCAAGGCGATCCAGGAGAAGTTCGGCGACCGCATCGAGACCTCGTTCGTCGAGAGCGTGCCCGAGAGCGCAGACGCCGAGCGCGTGATGCGCGACATGGCAGGCCAGGGCAACAAGCTGATCTTTGCCACGAGCTTCGGCTACCAGGAGTTCGTGCAGAAGGTCGCGGCCGACCTGAAGGACGTGAAGTTCGAGCACGCCACTGGTTACAAGCAGGCCGACAACGTCGCCACCTACGACACCAAGACCTTCGAAGGCGCGTACCTCGCGGGCATCGTTGCGGGCGGGATGAGCAAGACCAAGACCGTGGGGGTGGTGGCCTCGGTGCCGATCCCCGAAGTGGTGCGCAACATCAACAGCTTCGTGCTGGGCGCGCAGAGCGTGGACCCGTCGATCAAGGCCAAGGTGGTGTGGGTCAATGAATGGTTCAGCCCGCCCAAGGAGGCCGAGGCCGCCGCATCGCTGCTCAACGGCGGCGTGGACGTGATGTACCAGAACACCAACTCGCCGGCCGTGCTCAAGGCGGCGGAGGAGCGCGGCGCGCGCGCCTTCGGCAAGGACGGCGACATGAGCGCCTATGCGCCCAAGGCGCACCTGGGCTCGGCCGTGATCGACTGGACGCCCTACTACACCAAGGTGGTCGAGGACACGCTGGCCGGCAAGTGGCAGGGCGGCGCGCACTGGTGGGGTGTGAAGGAGGGGCGATCGACCTCTTGAAGATTGCTGACGACGTGCCGCAGGAGATCAAGGACCGCGTGGCCAAGGCCAAGGCAGGCATGCAGGACGGCAGCTTTGCCGTCTGGACCGGCCCCATCAAGGACAACGCTGGCAAGGAAGTGCTGGCCGCCGGCACGGTGGGCGACCTGAAGTTCCTCTCCGGCATCAATTTCTACGTGGCCGGCGTGGAGGGCAAGGTGCCCGGCACCGACGGCAAGTGACAAACACGGGCGCGCCCCTCAAGATGGGCGCGCCTTTTGCTTTGAAACCTGGGTCCGCTTTCACATTCCGACGAAAGAAAAACCATGACTGATCTGCGCAAACGTTCCCTGTTCCAGATGGCTGCACTGACGGCCGTCGCCGCCACCGCTTTGGTGGCCTGCGGCAAGAAGGAGGAGCCGGCTCCGGCGGCCCCCGCGCCGGCTGCGGCACCAGCGGCTGCGGCCGGCCCGCTGAAGATCGCCTTCGCTTACGTGGGACCTGTGGGCGATGGCGGCTGGTCCTACGCGCATGACCAGGCGCGCAAGAAGCTGGAGGCCGAGTTCGGCGACAAGATCCAGACGTCGTACGTCGAAAGCGTGCCCGAAGGCCCAGATGCCGAGCGCGTGCTGCGCGACATGGTCACGCAGGGCAACAAGCTGATCTTCGGCACCACGTTCGGCTACATGGACGTGATCCAGAAGCTGGGTGCCGAGTTCAAGGACGTGAAGTTCGAGCACGCCACCGGCTACAAGACCAGCGACAACACGCGCATCTACGACAGCCGCACCTACGAGGGCGCGTACCTCGCGGGCATCATCGCGGGCGCCATGACCAAGACCAATACGCTGGGCGTGGTGGGCTCGGTGCCGATTCCCGAGGTGATCCGCAACATCAACAGCTTCACGCTGGGCGCGCAGAGCGTGAACCCCCAGATCAAGACCAAGGTGGTCTGGGTCAACGAGTGGTTCAGCCCGCCGAAGGAGACCGAAGCCGCCACTTCGCTGATCAATGGCGGCGCCGACGTGCTGTTCCAGAACACCGACTCGCCCGCCGTGCTCAAGACCGCACAGGAAAAGGGCAAGCGCGCCTTCGGCTGGGACAGCGACATGACGGCGTACGGCCCCAAGGCCCACCTGGCGTCGGCCATCATCAACTGGGCTCCGTACTACACCAAGGCCACCAAGGACGTGCTGGAAGGCACCTGGACCACCGGCCAGCACTGGTGGGGTGTGAAGGAAGGCGCGATCGACCTCGTCTCCATCGCCGAGGACGTGCCCGCCGAGGCCAAGGCCAAGGTCGATGCGGCCAAGAACGGCCTGAAGGATGGCAGCTTCGTGATCTGGAAGGGCCCCATCGTGGACAACGCGGGCAAGACCGTCCTCGACCAGGGCGCAGTGGCTGATGACAAGTTCCTCACCAGCATCAGCTTCTACGTCAAGGGCGTGGAGGGCCAGGTGCCCGGCGGCGACAAGAAGTAAGCGGCCATTGCCGCACCAGGCGGCTTTCTTTGCGGAGATCGTCCGCCCGGTACAACGAGCCACCCTTCGGGGTGGCTTTTTTGTCGGTATGGCCATGCCCGCCGTTGCGGGCCGGGAGGTGTTGCACATGGGCGCCGACAAGGCATCATCGGCCTACCGCCGCGATGTCCCGTAGGTTGCGGCCTCATTTTTTGGAGCCTGCCGATGTTCAAGGTCCCGCCCATTCCCGCCGAACGCCTGCCCGGCCTGCTGAGGGCCATGCCCAAGGCCGAACTGCACATCCACATCGAGGGCTCGCTCGAGCCCGAGATGATCTTCGCGCTGGCACAACGCAACGGTGTGCCGCTGCCCTACGCCAGCGTGGAAGAACTGCGCCGTGCCTACGCCTTCACCGATCTGCAGAGCTTCCTGGACATCTATTACGCAGGCGCCAGCGTGCTGCTGCATGAGCAGGATTTTTACGACATGGCCCGCGCCTATCTTGCGCGAGCAGCTATGGATAACGTAGCGCATGCGGAAATCTTCTTCGACCCGCAGACGCACACCGCGCGGGGCGTGCACATCGAGACCGTGATCAACGGGCTGCACCGTGCCTGCGCGGACGCGCGCAGCAGCCACGGCCTGTCTGCGTCGCTCATCCTGTGCTTTCTGCGGCACCTGAGCGAGGAGGACGCCCTCGCCACGCTGGAGCAGGCCCTGCCGCTGCTGGACCGCATCGTCGGCGTGGGGCTGGACAGTAGCGAGCGAGGCCACCCGCCCGAGAAGTTCGCCCGCGTGTTCGAGCGCTGCCGCGCCCTGGGCCTGCACGTGGTGGCCCATGCGGGTGAAGAGGGTCCGCCGGCCTATATCTGGAGCGCGCTGGACGTGCTGCAGGCCGAGCGCATCGACCACGGCGTGCAGGCCGTTCACGACCCGGCGCTGATGCGCCGACTGGCCGATGAGCGCATACCGCTCACCGTGTGCCCCTTGTCCAACCTGAAGCTGTGCGTGTTCCCGCGCCTGGCCGATCACAACCTGCTGCAGTTGCTGGAGGCGGGGCTGGCGGTGACCGTGAACTCCGACGATCCCGCGTACTTCGGCGGTTACGTCAACGACAACTTCACGCAGCTCTTCGCGGCGGTGCCGGCGCTCACGGCGCGCCATGCCTACCAGTTGGCCTGGAACAGCTTCGAGGCCAGCTTTGCCGCCGAAGCCGACAAGCGCGCATGGCACCACCGGCTCAAGGAGTGCTTCGAGCAGTTCACGGAGAACGACTGAGGCACCGCGGGGCGTGTTGCTCGCGCGCAGCCGGGTGCTAGGGATTCCGCTGCGTTGCGTCTATCCTGCGTTGGCCCGGGCCGGGGGACCGGCAGGGGTGCACCACAACAAAGGAGACAACGCATGCAAGAGAGAGTGACTCGTGCTGCGGCGCCACGCGCGCTGTTGGCGACGGCGGTCCTGGCCCTGCTGGCCGGCTGCGGGGGCAACGACGATGCGGACGATGCGCCGCTGGCGTACCAGGCGGAGATCCGCCGCACCGCGATGGGCGTGCCGCACATCAAGGCCTCCAACTGGGCCGGCGGGGGCTTCGGTATGGGGTATGTCCAGGCGCAGGACAACCTGTGCACGCTGGCGGATGCGTTCCTCACCTACCGGGGCGAGCGCTCGCGCTACTTTGGCGGCAGCGCACAGCTGGTCTACAACAGCACCATCGGACGCCCGCGCAACATCGACTCGGACTTCTTCCACCGCCATGTGATCTCCGCCGACGTGGTGCAGAAGATGGCCGCGGCGCAGCCCGAGAATCTGCGGCAGATGGTCGAGGGCTTCGTGGCCGGCTACAACCAGTACGTGGACGTTGCCAAGAAAGGGACGGCCCACGCGGCCTGCCGCAGCGAGGCATGGGTGTAGCCCATCACGCAGGAGGACGTCTGGCGCCGCATGTACGCGGCCAACCTGGCGGGGGGGTACAGCAATTTCGTGGAGGCCATCGCCAATGCCGTCGCCCCTGCCGCAGCCAAGGCCGGCGCGGCGCAAGACGCGCAGACCGCCCCGTCCCTGGACCAGCGCCTGACCACACCTCCCGCCCTGCAGGTGGGCGGTGACGCGGGCATCGGCAGCAACATGTATGGCTTTGCGCCGGCGGCCACGGGCGAGTCCAGCGGCGTGATGTTCGGCAACCCCCACTGGTACTGGAAGGGGCCGGACCGGTTCTACCAGGCCCAGGTCACGATCGCCAATCAGGTGAACGTCAGCGGCGTCGGATTCCTGGGCGTGCCGCTGGTGCTGATCGGCTTCAACGACAACGTCGCCTGGAGCCACACGGTCTCCACGGCGCGGCGCTTCGGCTTCTTCCAGCTGCAGCTGCAGTCGGGCGACCCCACCACCTATCTGCGTGACGGCCAGCCGGTCAAGATGGCGCCGCACAGCATCACCGTGTCCAGCCGCAATTCCGACGGCACGCTGAGCGATGTGACGCGCACGCTGTACACCTCCGAGTACGGGCCGTTGGTCAACCTGGCGGGGCTCAACCCCGCTCTGGCCTGGAGCCAGAGCACGGCCTTCGCCATCCGTGACATCAACGGCGAGAACTTCCGCACCTTCCGCAACTGGATGCGCTGGAACCAGGCGCGTTCGCTGGAAGAGTTCATGGCCATCCAGAAGGAAGAGTCCGCGATCCCCTGGGTCAACACGGTGGCCGTGGGGCGTGGCAGCGCGCGGGTCTGGTACGCGGACATCGGCGCGGTGCCCAACGTGTCGCCCGAGCAGGTGGCCGCGTGCACCACGCCGTTCGGCGCGGCCGTGGGCGCGGCGCTGCCCAACGTGCCGTTCTTCGACGGCTCGCGCAGCGCCTGCGACTGGCAGACCGATGCGGACTCCAAGCAAAAGGGCGCCATCGGCCCGTCGCGCATGCCCAGCCTGTTGCGCGAGGACTATGTGGGCAACATGAACGACAGCTACTGGCTGTCCAACGCGAATGCCCCGCTCACGGGGTACCCGGCCATCTTCGGTCCCGCGGGCACGGCGGCGTTGACGCTGCGCACGCGCCTGGGCCACACCATGGCCCTGGAGCGGCTGGCCGGCACCGACGGCTACAGCGGCAACAAGGCCAGCGCCGCCATCGTGCGCGACATGGTGCTGAACAGCCGCGTGTTCTCGGCCGAGCGGTTCAAGGACGAGATCCTGACGCTGATCTGCACGCCCTCGCAATGGATGGTGAACGGTGCCACGGTGGACGCCACGCAGGCCTGCGCCACGCTGCGTGCGTGGGACAACCGCGGGAACAAGGAGTCCCGGGGCTCCCATTTGTGGGACGAGTTCTGGACCCGCGTGCCCACCACCGGGCTGTACTCGGTGCCCTTTGACGCGGCCGACCCGCTGAATACCCCGCGCGGGATCAACGTGGCGGCCGTGACCGCGCTGCGCCAGGCCATGGCCACGGCCATCAGCCGCGTGGGGCAGAGCGGGTTTGCGCTGGATGCACCGCGCGGCGAAGTGCTGTTTGCCACGAAGGGCGGTGCCAAATTGCCGCTGTACGGCGGCTGCGGCGGCGTGGGCTACTTCACCATCACCTGTTCCGAGAACGACATCACGGCGGGCGGCTACAGCATGGACGGGCAGCCGCATGGCAACTCATACGTGCAGGTGGTGAGCTTCCCCTCCAGCGGCGTGCAGGCCCATACCTTCCTGACGTTCTCGCTGTCCGACGACCCGGCGTCGCCGCATTTTGGCGACTACACCAAGGCCTACAGCGCCAAGCAGTGGGTGCGCATGCCGTTCTCGGAGTCCGAGATCACGGGCCACCCGGACTACCGGACGACCACCGTCTCCGCCAGCGCCAAGTAACGGCGCGTAACGGCGCGCAACGGCGCGCCGGTGCCATGCGCACCGGCCGGGACGACCCTCCGTGCAAAGGCCCCGCCATGCGGGGCCTTTGTTCATGGAGCGCCGGGGAGGCGGCAGTTCACAGCGCGGTGCGCAGCCGCCAGATCTCGGGGAACAGCACCACGTCCAGCATCTTGCGCAGGTAGCTCACGCCGCCGGTGCCGCCGGTGCCACGCTTGAACCCGATCACGCGTTCCACCGTGGTCACGTGGCGAAAGCGCCAGAGGCGGAAGGCATCTTCCAGGTCGGTGAGATCCTCGCCCAGTTGGTACAGGTCCCAATACCTTTGTGGATCGCGGTACACGGCGAGCCAGGCCTGCTCCACGGCTTCGCTGGCCTCGTAGGGCTGGCGCCAGTCGCGCTCGGTATGGCTGGCCGGCACGGGCAGGGCGCGGCGCGCCAGCAGGCGCAGTGCTTCGTCGTAGAGCGAGGGCGCCTCGTAGGCCGCCTGTACCTGGGCCAGGCGCTCGGGGTGGTGGGCATGGGGCTGCAGCATGGCGCGGTTCTTGTTGCCCATGGCGAACTCGATGCACCGGTACTGGTAGCTCTGGAAACCGCTGGACTGGCCCAGGTACGGGCGCATGGCGGTGTACTCGGGCGGCGTCATGGTGGCCAGCACGTCCCAGGCGTGCACCAACTGCTCGAGGATCTTGGACACGCGCGCCAGCATCTTGAAAGCGGGCGGCAACTCGTCACGCGCGATATGGGCGATGGCCGCGTGCAGCTCATGCAGCATGAGCTTCATCCACAGCTCGCTGGTCTGGTGCTGCACGATGAACAGCATCTCGTCGTGCGCGGGCGACAGGGGCTTTTGCGCGCCCAGCACGCTGTCCAGCTGCAGGTAGTCGCCATAGCTCATGCTGTGGCTGAAGTCGAGCTGAGCGCCCTCCTGGCGCACGATGGCTTCGGTGGCGCCGGAGGATGCGCTGGGGTGGTGGGGGCAGGTCATGGTCAGGTCACGGCGTTGAGGTGATTGAACTCGGGCTTGCGCCATTCGCCGGATTCCAGCACCTGGCGCAGGTGCTGCACGGCATTCCACACGTCTTCAAATCCGACATACAGCGGCGTGAAGCCAAAGCGCAGGATGTCCAGGTGCTTGCCGCCGTCGCCCTTGCGGAAGTCGCCGACCACGCCGCGCGCGATCAGGGCCTGCACGATGGCGTAGGCCCCGCTGCCGACGCCCTGAACGCCCAGGCCGTCGCCGCGTGTCAGGCACACCTGCGAACCGCGCGCCGCATGATCGCGCGGCGTCGCCAGTCCCAGGCCGTGGCCGGCGCAGTGCTCCTCGACCAGCGCGATGAATAGATTGGTCAGTGCGAGCGACTTGGCGCGCAGCGCCGCCATGCCGCCCAGAGGCTCGGCGGCGGTAAAGATGTCCAGCCCGCACTGCAGGGCCGACAGGCTCACGATGGGCTGCGTGCCGCAGAGGTAGCGTGCGATACCCGGTGCGGGCTGATAGTCGGGCGTGAAGGCGAAGGGTGCGGCATGGCCGAACCAGCCCGACAGCGGCTGCGCAAATGTCGCATCCGGGCGGTCCGCCAGGCGCGGGTGCACCCACACGAAGGCGGGCGCGCCAGGGCCGCCGTTGAGGTACTTGTAGCTGCAGCCCACCGCATAGTCGGCGTTCGCGTCCAGCAGGTGCACGGGCACGGCGCCCGCGCTGTGGCACAGGTCCCAGACGCACAGAATGCCGTGGGCGTGCGCCTGCGCGGTCACGGCGGCCATGTCGTGCATGGCGCCGGTGCGGTAGTTCACGTGGGTGAGCAGCAGGACGGCGACCTGGGGCGTCAGCCGCGTGGCGATTTCCTCGGGCTCCACCAGCACCAACTCCAGTCCGTACTCCTGGCACACGGACTGGGCGATGTACAGGTCGGTGGGGAAGTTGCTGCGCTCGCTGACGAGCTGGGTGCGACCGGGATGGTCCGCGCGGGCCACGCGCGCGGCAGCCGACAGCACCTTGTACAGGTTGACCGAGGTGGTGTCGGTGAACACCACCTGGTCCGGCCCCGCGCCGATCCAGGGAGCGAACTGGTTGCCCAGGCGCTGCGGCAGGCTGACCCAGCCGGCCTTGTTCCACGAGGTGATGAGGTCCTGTCCCCATTCCTGCTGCACTACTTGGGCCACGCGCGCCGGCGTGGCGCGGGGCAGGGCGCCCAGGGAATTGCCGTCCAGGTAGATCACGCCCTCGGGCAGGCTGAAATGGTCGCGCAGGCTGCGCAGCGGGTCCTGCGCATCGCGTGTGCGGCACTCTTGCAAGGTAGTCATGTGGTTTGTGCTATTAATAAAGTAGCTATTGGCGCTTGCTGCATGAGCGTTAGAGGCCAAAACGGCTTAATGTTCATGCGCGCGGCGGCAGCGCACGCAGCACGGCGCGCACGGGCGATGCGTCGGCCGTGGTGAGCTTGAGCGGCAGCGCGATGAGTTCGTAGTCGCCCTCGGGCACATCGTCCAGCACCAGGTTCTCCAGCACGCGCAGGCCGCGCCGGCGGATCACCTGGTGGCTGGGCAGCGGCTTGCTGTCGGCGGGGTCGATGCTGGCGGTGTCGATGCCTACGAGCACTACGCCGGCGTCGGCCAGGCGCTCGATGGTGTCGGGCGCGTAGGCCGTGAGGCCCGCGTCCCAGCGGTCCACGGGCATGCGGGCGTAGGTGCGCACCAGCACCCGCGGCGGCAAAGTGCCCGTCATCGCATGGGCAATGTGGGTCCATTCGATGAGCGGCCCGCAGTCCAGCGCATGCACCACGCGGCAGGGGCCGATGAAGGCTTCCAGCGGCACAGCGCCGATGGCTGCGCCGTCCGCTGCGTAGTGCAGGGGCGCGTCAGCGTGCGTGCCCACGTGGGGCGAGAGCGTGAGTGCACTCACGTTCACCGGGCAGCCGGGGCCCAGTGTGGCGCTCCACTGCTGCTGGTAGGGTGTATCGCCCGGGAACACCGGGCTACCCGCATGCACGGGGGCAGAGATGTCCCACAGCGCGGGCGATGGCGTGGAGGTGGCGGTCATGGCGCGCATGCTATGCGCGGCGGAGGGGCGGGTAAATGGTTTATCCCTGATGGGTGATTCATTTGGATAATCCATTCTCGCAAAGACATTTTTGGGTTAAATCATGCAAGCCGAGATCGACCGTACCGACCGCCAGCTGCTGCGCGCGCTGCAGGACAACGCCCGCCTGACCTCCGGCGAACTGGCCGAAATGGCGCACCTGTCGCAGTCGCCCTGCTGGCGGCGCGTGAAGCGGCTGGAGGACGCCGGGGTAGTGCGCGGCTACCACGCGCAGCTGGACCGGCGTGCGGTGGGGCTGGGTGTGATGGCTTTCGTGATGGTGGGCATCGACCACCAGACGGAGGCGCTGTCCGTGGCGTTCGAGGAGGCGGTGTGCGCCATTCCCGAGGTGGTGCTGTTCCACGGCATCTCGGGCCCCGCGGACTTCCTGCTGGTGATCGTGACGACCGACCTGGACGCGTATTCCGAGCTGCTGCAGCGGCGCCTGCACCGCCTGCCGGGCGTGCGCCAGGTACAGACTTATTTTTCGCTGCAGGAGTTCAAGGGGCGCATCGGCGGATTGCCCGTGTGAAAGCGGGTCCTGCGGCGTTCAGAGCACCAGCCCGTCCAGTGCCGGCAGATGGTGGCGCTGGCGCGCGCGGTTGCAGGCAGCGCTGCCGGCTTCGAATTCGCGGCAGGGGGAAGGGCGCCACTCGTAGATGCCGCAGGCCGCGCGCAGGCCCACCTGGCCCGTGAGGGCCGAGCAGCGCGGCTGCGCATGGTCCGTGCCGCGCATGCGTGCAGTGTGGTCCGTGACCGGCACCACCAGCCCATCGGGAACGCAGCCGCCCAGCTCCTCCGTCTCGTGCACCGAGAAGTCCACGCGAAAGCTGGCGCAGCAGGCGCCACAGGTCAGGCAGGGGTGAAGAGTGGTCATGGCGTACGTCGCAGGGGGTGTCATTGTGACGCGCCACAGGTCCTGATGTGCATCAATCCAGCAGCGTGCAGTTCCATTAGAATGAGAATTACTTTTATTCATTGACTGCAATACAACATGCTTCACACGGGGAATGACGCCGCGCAGCCGCGGGGGCTGGACACCTTGCCGCATGGCGTGCCGGCCACGGTTGCCGGGCTGCTGCCGGCGCAGGATGGCCGGTCGCAGGCCATGGTGCTGCGCCTGATGGAGATTGGTTTCCTGCCGGGCGAGCCGGTGCGCGTGATTGCCCGGGGCTTTCCCGCGGCCGACCCCCTGGCCGTTCGCGTGGGCCAGGCCACTTTTGCCCTGCGCCGCCATGAGGCGGCCCTGGTGCAGGTGCGCGTGGATGCGCTGGAGGCCGCGGCATGAGCACGGCGGCATCTCCCCTGCACATCGCGCTGCTGGGCAACCCCAACTGCGGCAAGACGGCGCTGTTCAACGTGCTGACCGGCGCACGCCAGAAGGTGGCGAACTACGCGGGCGTCACCGTGGAGCGCAAGGAAGGCCTGTTCACCACCGCCAGCGGCCGGCGCGTGCGCGTGTTGGACCTGCCCGGCGCCTATAGCCTGCACGCGCAGAGCCTGGACGAGGCCGTCACCCGCGATGTGGTCACCGGCCGCCGCCCAGGAGAGGCCATGCCCGAGCTGCTGGTCTGCGTGACCGATGCCACGCACCTGCGCCTGAACCTGCGCCTGGTGCTGGAGGCGCGCGACCTGGGCCTGCCCATGGTGCTGGTGCTGAACATGAGTGATATGGCGCAGCAGCAGGGCATCCAGATCGACCGCGAAGTCCTGGCGCGCGAACTGGGCCTGCCCGTGGTGACCACCGTGGGCGTGCGCGCCGACGGGGCGCGCGAGCTGCTGCAGTGGCTGGACACGGCCACCCCGCAGGCCACCCCGCAGGCCGCCCGCGGCGCCGCCGTGGGCACGCAGGCGCCACCGCCCGTCAATGCGCTGGAGGAAGACCGCCCGCAGCGCGTGCAGCAATTGCACCAGGAAGTGCGCCGCATCATGGGGCTGGCCGTGCGCGAGCCCGCGCTGCGCCTGCAGCGCGACGACCGCATCGACGCCGTGGTGCTGCACCCGCTGTGGGGCATGCTGCTGCTGGCGGTGACGCTGTTCCTGATGTTCCAGGCCGTGTTCAGTTGGGCAGAGGTGCCCATGGGCTGGATCGAAGGCGCCACGGCCGCCGTGGCCGAATGGCTGAACGCCCACATGGCCGAGGGGCCGCTGCGCAGCCTGCTGGCCGACGGCGTGATCGCCGGCGCAGGCGGGGTGCTGGTGTTCCTGCCGCAGATCCTGATCCTGTTCTTCTTCATCCTGGCGCTGGAGGAATCCGGCTACCTGCCGCGCGCGGCCTTCCTGCTGGACCGCGTGATGGGCACCGTCGGCCTGTCGGGACGCTCGTTCATCCCGCTGCTGTCCAGCTTCGCCTGCGCGGTGCCGGGCATCATGGCCACGCGCTCCATTCCGGACTGGCGCGACCGGCTCGTCACCATCCTCATCGCGCCGCTGATGACCTGTTCGGCCCGCCTGCCGGTGTACGCGCTGCTGATCGCGGCCTTCATCCCCGATCGCACGGTGGCGGGGCTGTTCAACCTGCAGGGGCTGGTGCTGTTCGCGCTGTACCTGGGCGGCATCGTGAGCGCCATGGCCGTGGCGGCCGTTGCGCGGCTGGCGCGGCGCGGCGACGGCGCCACGCCGCTGCTGATGGAGCTGCCCGCCTACCGCTGGCCCAGCGTGCGCAACCTGGCGCTGGGGCTGTGGGAGCGCGCAGGCATCTTCCTGCGCCGCGTGGGCGGCATCATCCTGCTGGTCACCATCCTGCTGTGGTTCCTGTCGTCGTACCCCGCGCCGCCGGCGGACGCCACGGGGCCGGCCATCGAATACAGCTTCGCCGGGCGCATCGGCGCGGCGCTGGAGGTGATCTTTGCGCCCATCGGCTTCAACTGGCAGATCAGCATCGCCCTGGTGCCCGGCATGGCCGCGCGGGAGGTGGCGGTGAGCGCCCTGGGCACGGTGTACGCGATTGCCGCTTCGGCCGACGACACGGCCGCGCAGCTCGCACCCATGCTGGCGGCGCAATGGTCGCTGGCCACGGGGTCTCCTCGTTTTCAGTGCAATAAGTGACGGTACGAAAAGCTAGCACTGGCGCGGAGGTGGTGTTGGTAGATCGTTGATTTCATTGACTTTCCTGTTCACTTTCAAATCTGCGATTCGTGGCGTCAAACCGTGGTCGGTTTCATCCATTGGTGCCAGTTATCGATGCATTTGGCCGCGAAGGCAGGATTTGGTCAGCATAGCGGTCAACCGGGAAGCGAAACACACCCCGCAAGTTGATGCTCTCCAGCCTGGTGGGCGCAATCTTCCCGATCAGTTCCGGTGGAATGACCTGGCGGCGGTTCGACCAGCGATCCAGGACCGCCTGCATCTGTGAGGTATTCCACGCCATCACGATGTTGGCCATCAGGCTCAACGCATCGGCCACAGCCTGCATTTCATCGACACGTTTGGCCTGCGCCGGGCTGATCCGGCCGGTATAAATGGCGCGCTTGAGGGCGTTAACAGCCTCGCCCCGATTGAGCACCCGGCGCAACTCGTTCCTGAAAGCGTCCTTGACAAAGTAGTCAGCCAAAAACGCCGTACGCAGCAACCGCCCCAATTGCACGCCAGCCTCATAGATTGGATCGCCCTGGGCGGCAGAACCGAACCGCGCAAGAGCTGCCACCGCACTGGCATGTCCGCTCATGACCGAGGCTGCCAGGTGCACCAGACTATCCCAATGCTTTTCGATCAAAGCGACGTCGACATTGGCTTCGCACGCCGCAGCGATTTCTGCGGGCACTTTGGTGCCGCGTGGCACAAAGAGGTGGCGCTGTTTGAGTTCCTTCAACCGCGGGCAAAGATCAAAACCAAGCAAACGGGCATGTGACATGGCAAAGTCGGTGTAGCCATGGGTATCCACAGCAAGCTGGCTGGTCTCCAGCTTTTCTTGGCGGATGACACCTTCAATGGCCACGCCCGCCTGGCGCTCATTGAGCACAAAGGGCTGCGCATGGAAGATGCCCCACCGGTCTTTTACATGGGAGTAGATTCCAATGGAAGGTGTGTTGCGCCGAGGATCAAGCCGGGCTTGCCACACCCGTTTGGTGGTCTCCATGCTCATCATGTCAGAAGATGCCAAATCGGACCGCCCCAGGTGGCGGCAATCGGGTGTCGCTGCATGAATTCCAGCACAGCCTGGCAGGCCTGGCTCAGACGCCGTTCGTCCCGCGCCCAGCGCATGGCCTGGCGAATGCTGGTGGCAGACAATTGCGGAATCATGCGCGCGCATTCGACCGCAGTCAGACTGGTGCCGTGGGCCATGATGCCGGCATAGACCATCAGCAGCTCGTCGGTAGAGCGCGGCTCACGTCCGAGCATGATCCAGCTAAAGCGCACCTGGGCGTCAACGGCCAGAATCACTTCCGGCAATTGAACCTCACCGATGCGGTGATCCAAAGCCGCGCGCAGCTTGGTCACTTCTGGGTCTTCGTCCTCTGCGGGCAATGGCGACAAATGGAGTTCATCATCCACGCGCAGTACGCCACTGCGGGCTGCAGCGGCCACCGCATCGACACCGGCAGTTACTCTGGCCAGCAAAGGCTTCAAGAAAGTGGCAGCCTTGCTGGGTAACGATAGACGGGCATAGTGTTTCTTGGACTCTGCCTGCCAACGCTCGTCCGTGAAGAACAAGCGCGCACGACCCCGAAAGCTCAGGCTGTGCTCAATCCAGACCGAGCCATTGCGCACCGCGCGGCGCAGGGCAAACGGGTGGCCACCTCCAACGCCTGAAACGCCCGTTCCCGGTCTGGGCTGGAGATCGAAACCTGCCAGATCATTCCCAGACTTGGTGCCACCACTTCAACTGGCAGCTTTCTGGATCCTTTGAGATATAAAGCTTGCAGCTTGGCAAGGTACTCGATGGCAGGATGCTCGCCGGTGGCCTGCCAGGGCAGCTTTGCAATGGCGACGAGCAACGACCGCACGGGGCGAATTCCATCAATCAATCCCTCGCGGACCAGGGAGGCCCTGCTCGGTGGTTTGCGTTTCTGGGTTTCGGTGATCAAGGCTTCAAGACGGGCACGCAACTCAGCATCTGGCACCGCACCTTGCGCGCTCAAGGCAACAAGTTCGCCGAGCAGCGTTTTGTACATTGCGGCCCAATTGACGGTAGCGGGGACATCGGCGGCAGCCTGACGCCACAGATCGGCGATCCGGCGCTGCACCATAAGGATCAACTGGTCTGTGGTGGCGAACAGGCAATACCGAAGAAAGCATGCGACCTCCACGGTGCGCGCTGGCTCTTTGATCTTGGCTCCGGCTGAGGGCGGCCTGGAGACAAGTCGGCGCGCGTAGCGGCGCAAGATGAGATCGGGGATGTCTGCCAGGTGCTTATGAACGTCCAGCGTGTAAAGCAGGTCGATGCGCTCCAGTACCTCGCTGATTTGGCGGGTTGAGTGTTTCGCCGGTGCAGCCCATAGCCAACTCTGCTGGGTTTGTCCATCTGGGCGCAGCTCTGAAACTGAGGCTCGCCAGCGATCAAGTGTTGCTGGATCAACGCTGGCGGCGATGGCGGTGCCTGTTTCAACTTCAAGCTGGGCAAGTGCCGCCGCAATCAGTGTCCGAATTGCCCGCTCGTGCACGATCACCAGCTTGTTCTTGTACAGCCATTGACGCGCCCGCACGAGTAGCTGATCGCGGTCGGCGCAGCGCGCCACTTCGTCGCGCAGTTCACGTACCAGTGAGCGGCGCTGGTGCTCGCTCATCCACTGGAATCCAAGGACCGTGCAGGCTACTTGTTGGTGATCGAATAGCGTGCGCCCGCGTTCATACATGGCTCTCAGCGAGGCGACTTCTGGTGCTGCAATGCCAAGCTCGTTGCCAAGGTGGCGCCACAAGGCTACTGGAATTACCCGAAAGGCACCGAGCAAACGCCCACTCATGCGCAGGAAACCAATATGGAGCGCCAGACCAAGCTTGTGGGAATCACCTCGGCGTGCATTGATTGCGTCGCGCTCGGCACCATCGAAGGTGAAAAATGCCTTCATCTCGAAGTCGCTGATATCGCGGGGGAGCCCACGCATCCCCAAAAACGTTGTGTGCCAACCCTGCATCGTGAACCTCAAAAGTGGGAGGCCACCATACCCGTTTACAAAGCGAACAGGAAAGTCAATGAAATCAACGGTCTACCCAGACCACCCCCGCGCCAGTGCTAGCTGCGTAGCCTTTGCATGCGTGAGCCGCGGTGCTCACGCGTTATTCGCAGCGTCGAACGAAGCGCTGAGGGATGCAGCCGCGCGTGTCCGGCCGAGCTGGACTGCGCGCAGGCGCGCTGTTCTGTTCCTGCCGAAAGGCGCGCTGCTCGGCGTGGTCGCGGTGCTTGTTGCGGGCGTCGGCCATGCCGGGCAGGGCGGCGAAGAGGAGGCAAAGAAGAAGGGTCTTGGTCATGGTGGAAGGCCGCGGCGCCCGGGCCGCGGTGCTCTATGCTATCCGGCTGCCGCGCGGGGTGCCGCACGTTGTCGCCCGCTCTCTTTCTCACTTCTCAGATGCACTTGCCGTTCCCGAATTCCGATGTCGCTACCGCGCGCGCGCCCCTGGTTGCCGTGACCGGCGCGACCGGCTTCATCGGCCGGCATCTCATCGCCGCGCTGGTGCAGGCGGGCTGGCGGGTGCGGCTGCTGCTGCGGCGCGAACCGTCCGGCGCCGAATGGCGCCAGTCGACGCCCGAAGTCGTGGCCGGCTCGCTCGACAACGAGGCCGCAGTGGCGCGTCTCGTGGAGGGCGTCGATGCGGTGATCCATCTGGCCGGACTCATCAAGGCGGCACGGCGTGCCGATTTCTTTGCGGTGAACGAGCAGGGTGTCGCGCGGATCGCGCGGGCGACGAAGCAACTGTCGCCCGACGCGCATTTCCTGCTGGTCTCCAGCCTGGCCGCGCGCGAACCGCTGCTTTCCGACTACGCCGCCAGCAAGCGTGCCGGCGAGGCTGCGGCACTCGACGCGATGGGCGCGCGCGCCACCGTGCTGCGCCCACCGGCTGTCTACGGCCCGGGGGACCGCGAAACGCTGCGCTTCTTCCAGGTTGCCCGCTGGCCGCGCGTGCCCCTGCTCGGCGGGCCGGACGCGCGCGCCGCGCTGATCCACGTGCGCGACGTGGCCCGGCTGATCGTCATGCTCGTCGCGTCGACGCCGCAGGGCCAGGTGCTGGCGGCGGCGGATGGCCAGCCAGCGGGCTATCGCTGGGACGAACTGCTCGGTGCCGCGGCGCGGGCGGTCGGCAACCCGACGCCGCGCTTCCTGCAGGCGCCGCAGGGGCTGCTGCGTGGCATCGCATGGGTCGGCGATGTGGCGCGCCTCGGCGGCTCGGCGGCCATGCTCAATTCGCAGAAGCTGCGCGAGCTGCGCCATGCGGATTGGGGCGTTTCGCCGGCCGAACTCGCGCGGCCGGAGGGCTGGTCGCCGCAGTTCGACATCGACACCGGCTTCGCCGATGCGGTCGCCTGGTACCGGTCGGCCGGCTGGTTGCCGGGCTGATGACATCGCTCCGATTCCGGCGCAGTGCGGTCTGGGTGCTGCTCGGTGCGCGCCATGGCGACAACCAGCAACTGCTGGCCATCGCCGATGCCTTGGGCGTGCCGTACCGCACCGTACGCCTTGCGCTTCAACGCCGCTGCGGGGCTGCCGCCGGTTCTGCTGGGCCCTCGCGGCTGAGTTGGCGCAGCGAAGATCCGGCAGTGCTGCAGCCGCCTGGCCGCGCGTGGTGCTGGCGGCCGGGCGCAAGAGCGTGCCGGCGGCGCGGTGGATCCGGCAGCGGTCGGGCGGGCGCACGCAGCTGGTCCACGTCAACCGGCCGTGGGCGCCGCTGTCGTGGTTCGACCTGATCGTGACGACGCCGCAGTACGCGGTGCCCGAGCGCGTCAACGTGCTGAGCCATCGCCTGCCCTTCATGCAGCGCCGTCGCGAGTCGAGGTCCCGTGCCGTGCGCTGGCAACTGCAGGCGGCGCGTATGCCGCGGCCCTGGACGCTGGTGATGGTCGGTGGCGACAGCCGGCCCTTCGTGCTCGACGACGCGGCAGCCGTTGGCCTGGCGCGCCTCGTGAATGCACAGGTGCGAGCGCAAGGTGGCAGTGCCTGGGTGCTCGGCAGCCCGCGGACGCCAGCCGCTGCAATCGATGTGCTGGCCCAGTGCCTGGACGTGCCTGCGCATGTCGTCCGCTGGGGCGAGGGCGAGAACCCCTACGCCGCCCTGCGCCAGCGCGCCGACCGCATCATCGTCACGACCGACAGCGCGTCGATGCTGACCGAGGCCTTGCTCACCGGACGGCCGGTCGCGCCCTTCGCATTGCCACGGCAACCGGATTGGCGCTGGCGCCTGGCGACGGCCTGGCGCGCCGCCGCGGCACGGCGGCCAGGGTCGCTGGTGGCGCGCAGCTTCGATGCCCTGCAGGACCTCGGATTGCTCTCGTCGCTGCGCGACCTGGGCTTGCTGCACGCTGCGCTGGACGCGCTGGCGCGTTCGACGGCAGCGGCAGGTGCTCGCGTTGGCACGGCAGGAGCGCGAGGCCACGCTGGCGCGCATCCGCGCACTGATCGATCGGCGCTGATCGGGCTCGATCGGGCAGACGGTGCTCAGGCGATGGCGTGCGCGGCGCGGGCCACGCAGTCCATCGCATCCCTGCGCACATGGCCGCGCGCGATCTCGACGTCGAGCAGGGCGCGGTCGATCGACCCGTTGTCCAGGCATTCGCCCAGCATCCGGAAGAACAGCCGCTCCTGCGCCGGATCGGGATGCCGGCGGTAGCGACCGGCGCCGCGCCCCGTCAGCTTGCGCAGCCAGATGCCGGCGCGCGAGGTGAGCGTGGTGCCGCGCGGCGTGAAGTCCGAGGGCAGGCCGGTTTTCCACGGCTGCGTGCGGCGGTGCGTGTTGTGCAAGAGCTTGGTCTCGGGCGTGAGCCGGTCGAAGTCGTTCCACTCGGGCTCCAGCGCCGCGACGCTGCCGGGCGGCTCGAGCAGCAGCCACATCCAGTCGCGGTAGTCACGCTCGCTGCGGAAGGTGCGTTCGAAGTCCGCTTCCCATTGCCAGTGCGCAAGGCGCGCGCAGTCCATCAGCATCACGCTCGACGCGTAATGCAGCGGGCGGCGGAAGTCGCCGTCCATCTGCCGCGCCATCACGGCGGCACCGCCCATGTCGCGCTCGAGCAGCGCGTTGATGTCGCCGAGCGCGAAGATGTCGGGGTCGATCAGCACTGCACGGCCGGCGTAGCCCATCTGCTCGGGCACGGCGAAGCGCAGCGGCGTGAACGACTGCAGGTCGTCGTTGCGCCACAGCACCTGCTGGCCTTCGCGCAGGTAGCGGCGACCCTCGAAGCGTTCGAAGGCCGGGAAGTCCGTCGTCTGGAGGATGCGCACGTCGAAGCGCTCGGGCGCGGCGCTGCGGCTGCGCAACGCGTGCTGCGCCACCAGGGCGCCGACGATCTGCTTGGGGTTGGTGTGGATGAAGACGGCGTTGCGCATGCCGTATTTTCACCTCTGGCACGACCCTAGCCGAGAACGATCCATCTCGGGTCACCCGAGCCGACTCGACCGCCGGGATACACTGGCGCCGCATGAAGGTAGTACATCTCCTACACGAGCCACATTTTCCGCAATCAATCCGAATGGCTGTCGACGTCCGAGTCGGTGCTGCATGGGGGAGTTCAGCATGCATTTGCTGATGACCGGTAAGGGCGCCAGCGGCAGTTGGCAAATCCGGGGCGTTCAACTGGGGCAGACATTGCGGGCAGCCGTGGTCCCGAACGCCAAAGATCTTGCACCCTACAACTTGGCAGTGCTCGTGAAGCGGCAGACAACCGATTTGCTGGAGAGATTCCATCAGTCCAAGGTCCCGCTGATCTGGGATGTGGTCGATGCATGGCCTCAGCCCATTGGAAACGCATGGCAGAAAGACCGGTGCTTGGAGTGGCTGGCCGGCGAAGTGAAGACGATCCGGCCTGCGGGGATCGTCGCGGCGACACGAGCGATGGCTCGGGACTGCGAGGGCTTTGGCGTGCCGGTGCTGGCGCTACCGCACCACGCACGGCCGGGCCTGCGGCAGAACCCGATCCGGCCGCTGAAAGTGCTGGGGTATGAAGGCGGGGAGAAGTACCTGGGACGCTGGCTGCCGATCATCAAACGTCAGTGCTCAGCACGCGGATTGCGGTTCGTCATCAATCCCACAGAGGTGGCGGACGTGGACGTCTTGGTCGCGCTGCGTGACTGCGATGGCTATGCCCCAAGGAATTGGAAGAGCAATGTCAAGCTGGCCAACGCACAGGGAAGCGGGACGCCAGTGATCTGCAATCGCGAGGCGGGGTATCTTGAGACGGCTTGCGGGGCTGAACAGTGGGCCGACGACGAAGCTGAATTCGCCGCGGCACTGGATGCGTTGGAGTCCACCGAGGCGCGGCGATCAACTGCGCAAGTCTTACGCGCTGCTGCTCCCAGCATCGATAGCGTCACCGCTACGTACCTTCAATGGCTGCGGTCGGAGTTCCAAATTTCCAAGGTACCATCGATAGCCGTTGCGACGACGGCCAAGCGACGATGGGGTATTTGGGGCGCGTCGTGAGCGCTCAACGCCGCGCGCTGGCCAGCGCGGCGATGATCTGCCCGATGTCGTCGTCGCTGTGCGCCGCGCTGAGGCTGATGCGCACCAGGCTCAGGCCTGCGGGCGTGGCCGGCGGGATCATGAGGTTGGTGTAGATGCCGCTGTCCAGCAGCGACTGCCACAGGGCCTGTGCTTCGGCGCGTTCGGTGAAGACCAAGGCCACGACCGGGCCGGGCGTCGTGGTGCCCAGCCGGTAGCCGAGCTTCGTTGCTTCGGCGTAGAGGCGTTCGGCGTGCCGCCACAGTCGTTCGCGCAACGCATGGCCATCCAGCATCTGGCGCAGCGCTTCGCGCGTGGCCGCGATCGAGGGCGGCGACGACGAGGCCGTGAAGATGTAGGGGCGACTCACCATCCGAACGTATTCGAGTTCCGCGTGCCGGCCGATGCAGAAGCCGCCGACGCCGCCCAGGCTCTTGGAGAAGGTGCCGACGATGAAGTCCACGTCGTCGAGCACGCCCAGTTGCTCTGCCAGGCCGAGGCCGCGTTCGCCGAACACGCCGAAGGAATGCGCTTCGTCGACCAGCAGCCAGGCGCCATAGCGCCGTTTGATCTCGGCGATTTCCTGCAACGGCGCGCGGTCGCCCAGCGTGCTGTAGACGCCTTCGACCACGATCAGCGCGCGATGCGCATCGTCGCCCAGCCGCGCCAGGCGGCGGTCGAGGTTTTCGGGGTCGTTGTGCCGGAAGCGGATGGTCGTCGCATTGCTCAAACGGCAGCCGTCATGGATGCTGGCATGGCTGTCGGCATCCACCAGCAGGTAGTCGCCGGTGTCGGCCAGCGCGGAGATCACGCCGAGGTTGGTCTGGTAGCCGGTGGAAAAAACGATGCAGGACGGCCAGCCGACGGCGTCTGCCAGTTCACGTTCGAGGGCGCGGTGGCCGGCGTAGTTGCCGCTCGCCATGCGCGAACCGGTGGAGCCGGTGCCCTGGGTCTCGATGGCCGCGATGGCGGCGGCGCGGCAGGCGGCGTCGTAGGTCAGGCCGAGGTAGTTGTTGGTCCCCGCGAGCACCATGCGGCGCCCCCCGATGGTCGCTGAGGTGGCTGAATGGATCTCGTCCATCGGCGTCGCGATCGGTGCCACGCCACCCATCGCGTCCAGGCTCGCCTGGAGCTGGCGCTGCGCGCCGAACTTGTTGAGAAGACTCACGCCGCACCGCCGGTCAGTTGGGCGATGCCGGCGCGCAGCCCGTTGATGGTGTGCGCCTGGGCCAGCGTCTCCACCGGGATCGACAGGTCCAGACGGTCCTCGATCTCCATGACGAGGTCCATCACGCCGATCGAGTCGAGGTCTGCCTCCTGCATCAGGTCGGCATTGCCGCCCAGGCTCGCCGTGCCGGGACGGATCGCGTCGAGTGCTTCGCGGATGGCGCTTTCGATGGTTGCCAGATTCAATTCGGTCACGGGTGAGGGCTCAATCAGGGGTCGTCAGGGCAATGTCGCGGCCGATGCTCGCGTGCTGGGTCTGCACGCGCGCATCGTCCTTGACGAAGCCGACCTGCGGCTCCTCGCCGCAACGCTTGAGGAAGTCGCTGCGCGCCATGCTGCGCGACAGCTTGCCCGACGAGGTGCGCGGCAGGGTGTGCGGCGGCACCAGTTCGATCAGGCAATGGATGCCGAACTCGGCGTTGATGGCCTGCTTCAGGCGCACCGACAGCGAGGCCAGCTTGATCGGATCGGTTTCCCGGCACTGCACGACCAGCACTGCGGTTTCGTTCTCGTCCTCGTCCACGACCGTGAAGGCGGAGGCATCGGTCGGCCGGACTTCGGGCTGCTGCTCGGCCAGGTATTCGAGGTCCTGCGGCCAGATGTTGCGGCCCTTGATGATCATCAGGTCCTTGGCGCGGCCGGTGACGAACAGCGAACCGTCGGCGAAGTAGCCCAGGTCGCCGGTGTTGAGCCAGCCATCGTCCGACAGCACCTCTTGCGTGGCCTCGGGGTTGCCGAAGTAGCCCGACATCACGCTGGGCCCGCGCAGATAGATGGCGCCGCACCGGCGTTCGGGTAGCGCGTTGCCCCGGTCGCCCCGTACTTCGACCTCGAAGCCCGGCAGTGGCCGGCCGCAGTCGATGAAGGCCTTGCCCTTGACCGCGGCTTCACCCTCGATCGGCGGACGTGCCTCGCCCGTGCGGGACAACCTGTCGATGTCGATGAGGTCGCTGCGTGAGCCGCTGCCCACGGGCGCGAAGCTCACGCCCAGCGCACATTCCGCCATGCCGTAGCTGGGCAGGAAGGCGCGTTCGTCGAAGCCGGCCGGTGCCAGGATCTCCGACACCTGGCGCAGGGAATCAGGGTGGATCATCTCGGCGCCCACGCCGGCGATGCGCCAGGAGGACAGATCGAGCGCCTCGATGTCCGCCGGACGCAGGCGGCGTGCGCACAGCGTGTAGCCGAACGGCGGGCTGTAAGAGATGGTGCAGCGGTTGCGCGAGATCAGCTTGAGCCAGAGGCGCGGGCGCATCGCGAACTCGCGCGTCGGCAGGTAGTCGACCGAGCGCTGCGTGGCCATGCACCCCAGCACGATGCCCACCAGCCCCATGTCGTGGTAGTGCGGCAGCCAGGAGCAGAAGCGATCGTCCGCGGTGAGCGCAAAGCCATGGTTGAAGATGGCGCCCAGGTTGGCCATGACCGCGGACTGTGTGATCATCGTGCCGCGCGGGAAGCGGGTGCTGCCCGAGGTGTACTGCAGATAGGCCAGGTCGGTCGGCGCGGGCGGTGGCGGCAGCTTTTCCTGGGCGTCCAGTGCCAGGAAGTCGTCCAGCGTGCCGGACAGCGCGAGCGGCAAACCTTCGCTGGCTTCGTTCAGGAAGCCGACGAATTCGGACGGTGCGAAGGCAGCGACCGCCTGGCAGTCGCGCATCAGCTGGCGCAGGTGGCGAACGTACGCCTCGCGGCCGCCCAGGTGCACGGCGGCCGGCAGCGGCACGGGCACCAGCCCGGCGTACTGGCACGCATAGAACATGACGGCGAAGTCCGGGTGCGTTTGCGCAACCAGGGCCAGCCGCTGACCGCGGCCGAGCGGCGCCAGGTGGCGCGACATCTCCAGGGCGCGGCGACGCAGTTCACGGTACGGCAGAACGGCCGAGAGCTTGTCGCGGCCATCGTAGTAATTGAACCCGGTCTCGCCGGTCGCGGCATAGTCCAGGGCTTCCGTCAGGGTGGAGAAGAGCGCGCTGCGCAGCGGAATGCCACTGGCCGTCGGCGTCGGTGTCGTACCGAGGAGCATTGCTTGCGTCACCTTGCACCCTCCCGCTTCCCGTGCTCCTGAACTCTCGGGAGAACGCTAGAACACAACATTTTGGGCATGCACTGCTTCACTCTATAACTTGACTGAACTGTACGATACTGTACGGTTTTGGCTACCCGCAGGCCGCGCACCCCATGGAAAAAACTCGACCGCCGCGGGATTGTAAAATCCGGAAACGTCAAACTGTCATAAATGCTATGCACAGTGATCAGGTCTGGGTTTCGTCCAGAAGTTTCGCCAACTGCACCAACGTCGGGTAATCGAAAAGATCCGTGACTTCGATCCGTTGGGGGAATTCGCGCTCGATCGCTTCATGGATACGCGCCAGGGTGAGCGATTTGAGGTTGATTTCGAGCAAGTTGGTTTGGACCGTGATCTGCTGGTCTGGAATCAACGGCTCGCAGATCTCCTTGAGGCGCAGGGCCGTGGATTTCGGCTTCGCCTCGGCAGGTTCGATCGCAGCGTTCGCTGACATAAACCCTGCCAATTCCGCGAGTATTGTAGCGAATTCGCCTTGTTCGAAGGCGGCGGCCAGGGCATAGCGTTGCAGCTTGCCACTTGTGGTCTTCGGAATGGCGCTCACGGGCACGACGTTGTTCAGCGCCAGGTCGGTCTTCTGGCCGATGATGCGCCGCAATGCCTGCGCCTTCGGCACGAAGTCCGCCAGATTCCCGCGGTGGATCACGAAGAGGGCCACCGACTCGGTGCCTTCGATCGCATCGCGCACACCGACCGCCGCCACGCGGTTGGCCTCGATGCCAGGCACCTGTTGGGCGATTTCCTCGAGGTCGGTCGGGTAGTAGTTCTGGCCGTTGACGATGATCAGGTCCTTGGCCCGACCGGTGATCACGAGTTGGCCGTCGAGGATCAAACCCAGATCGCCGGTGTCCAGCCATCCTGGGTTCGCGCCCGAATCGGCGCTGGTGCGTCCGCCGGGAAAGTAGCCGTGGGATACGTTGTCGCCGCGGATCCGCACATGGCCGACCGTCTGCTCGGGCAGCCCGTCGCCGGTGTCGCCCACGATGCCGAGCTCGCATCCGGGCACGGCGCGGCCGAGCTTGACGAATTCGAGGGCATGCGCCGACCCGGGTGCCGCAGCCCGCACCGGCGCGCCGACGCGAAGGGTTGTCCGGTCGAGTTCGATCGTCTCGAGCGGCGTCGAGGGGGGCGGAAAGCTGACCGCCAGGCTGGCTTCGGCCAACCCGTACACAGGAAACATGGCGTTCGGCCTGAGTCCGTGGGGCGCCATGGCCTGGGTGAAGCGCCGGCACAACTCGGCGGAGATCGGCTCGGCGCCATTGAAGATCAAGCGCACGGCAGACAGGTCCAAGCCCTGTGGCGGCTTGAGCGCGAACTGCCGCAGGTAATGCTGGTAGCCGAAGTTGGGCGAGCAGAGCACCGTGGCGCGGCGCTGGCTGGCCTGCTCGAGCCAGAGCAGGGGGCGGCGCGCGAACAGGTCGGTGCGCATGATCGCGTGGCTGGCGCCGCAGGCCAGCATGTTCAGGTGGAAGCCGATCAGGCCCATGTCGTGGGACAGCGGCATCCAGCTGAGCGCCACGTCGCGGTCTGAGAAGGCCGCGGCTTCGATGATCGCGGCGATGTTGGCGCACAGGTTGCGGTGCGTCAGCAGCACGCCCTTGGGTTCGCCGGTGGAGCCGGAGGAATACTGGATGAACGCCAGGTCGTCCGGTCGCGGCGACACGGGCTGCCCCGGGTCGCCGCCGATGTCCAGGCTGCCGGGCACCAGCGCACGGGCGCGAAGCGCTGCAGCCTGGTCGGCCATGCCTTGCGCCGCTGCGAAGCCGTCGAGCCGTTCCAGCGAGGTGCCGTCGATGTAGACCGAGGCCTTCGGGCCGAGCTGCGCGAACACACGCAGCAGCTTCTGGCGGTGCGCATCGGTGGCGCCGGGTGCGATGGGCACCGGGACGATGCCGCCCAGCACGCAGGCCCAGAACATTTCCAGGAAGCGCTCGTTGTCTGCCAGGCACAGGACCACCGTGTCGCCGGTCGCGATCGACTGGCGCTGGAGCGCGCCGAGCACGGCGAGCGCGCGCTGGCGCAGCCGCTGGAAGCTCAGCACGCGCTGCTCCTTGTCGCCTTCGATGAGCGTGATCTGGCGGTCGTCGCGCGTGGTGGCGGGCAGGATGGCGTGGAGGGTATCGAATCGCATGAAGGAGGTGCCGCTCAGCGGCGCGACACGAGCCGCATCCGCAGGGGATGGCGCGTGCGCAGGTTGATCTGGAACTCGGCTTCGGCCGGCTCGGTGCCGACGGGAACCAAACGGAAGCGCTCCGCCACCATCGTCAGGTGCGTGGCCATCTCCGCCATGGCGAAACCCGCACCCACGCAGAAACGCGGGCCGGCCGAGAAGGGCAGGTAGGCGAAGCGATGCCGGCCCGCGGCCGCATCGGGCATGAAGCGTGCGGGATGAAAGGCCTCGGGGCGCTCCCACTGGGCCGGGTCGCGGTGCAGCAGGTAGGGGCAGATGAAGATGTCGGTGCCAGCCGGCACGTGGTAGCCGCCCAGGGTGTCGTCCTGCACGGCTCGGCGGCTGAAGAGCCACACCGGCGGGTAGAGCCGAAGCGCTTCCTGCAGCACCTGTTCGACGTAGTCTGCCGATGCGAAGGGTGTCGCCAAGGCCTGGTCCGGCGCGGCTTCGGTGGGCGCCGCATTGGCGATGGCGGCGTGGAGCGCCGCCTCGGCTTCGGGGTGCCGGGCCAGCAGGTACCAGGTCCAGTTGAGCGTGCTGGCGGTGGTCTCGTGGCCGGCGACGATCAGCGTCATGACCTCGTCGAGCAAGGCCCGGTCGGGCATCGGCTCGCCGCTGGCCTTGTCGCGGGCCTGCATCAGCATCGAGAGCCAGTCGGACTCGACCCGCGCCTCCAGGCGGCGGGTCTCGATGATGGCGCGCACGAAGCGGGCCAGGCCGCGGAAGCGGGCCGCGAACTGCAGATCGCGACGGCTCTCTTCGGTCAGCAGGTCGAAGGGGCTGCCGCCCTCGGTCTCGACCAGTCGGTCGAAGTCCGCACTGAACAGCGCCCGCAGCACGATCTCGAGCGCGACGCTGCTGAGCTCGTGCGTCAGGTCGATGGGCTCGCCGCTGTCGGCATGCGCGCTCCAGCGCGTCAGCAGGTCAGCGTTGACCTGCCGCACCACCGGTGCGAAGCCGCGCGTGGCCTGGCCCTGGAAGGCGGGCTGGATCATGCGGCGCTGGCGCACCCACAGGTCACCGTCGCTGACGATCAGGCCGTTGCCGAGGAGCACGCGCACACGCTCCAGGCCCGCGCCCTTGACGTAGTTGCCGCGGTTGGTCAGCAGCACGCGGCGGATGTCGTCGGGGTCGTGGATGACGAGGCCGTCGCCCGGGCGCGTCAGCGACGGAACGCGACAGATCGGGCCGTAGCGTGAACGCAATTGCTGCAGCACCGGCAAGGTCTCATCATTGGCGTCGAGGTCGTAGCCCTGGTCGGGGCCCGGCGCCAAATGTCCCTGTGCCATAATCCAAAATTACCCTTGGTGGTGAGCCTTCGATTATGTCATGTGCGCGCCAATGCTGCGCCCATGCCCATCTCCGTCTTGATTGCCCATGACTTCGTGCTTTCCACGGCGCTCGAGGCGGCCTGGATGGACGAATTGCCCCTTGCCCGCCGGACCCAGATCGCGCGCTGGCCCAGCGCCCGCGCGCGGCACCGGTCGCTGATTGCCAGCCGGCTGCTGCGCGAAGGGCTTCGGCAATTCGGTCACCGCGGGGCCGTGCTGTCGTCCCTGCACTACACCGCGCACGGTCGGCCGGCGCTCGATCTGCCGGTCGACTTCAGCATCTCCCACTGCGAAGGGCGCGTCGTCTGCGCCGTGTCGACCGACGGCTCGATCGGCGTGGACGTCGAGGCGATCGGCACGCTGACGGGCGACGACTTCCCGCGCTACCTCAACGACGGCGAGCGTGCCTGGGCCGGTCGTGATCCGCGGCGCTTCTGTGCGGTTTGGACGCGCAAGGAGGCGGTGGCCAAGGCTGCGGGCGCCGACAGCCTGGACAAGCTTCGCGACATCGATACCCGGCCGGCGGGTGAGGACGCTGCATTCGCCGGCCAACTCTGGCAGACTTCGGCGCTCGATATGGGAAGCGCCCACGTGGCGCATCTCGCGTTTCGAAACCGGTGCGCGACACGGGTGTCCAGCGCATGGCTCGAACTCGACCTGTGCATCGATCGGGCCTGATTCCCCGACCCGCATCGCCGACCCACCCCCAACCGTCCTTCCTTTTCTGATTGGTGAACCAACGTGTCCAGACCTGAGCGTGCCCTCATCCTCGGCGCCGGCCAAGGCAGCCGCCTGCTGCCGCTGACCGAACAACTCCCGAAGTGCCTGCTCGACCTGGGCAATGGCCGCAGCATGCTCGAATGGCAACTGCGCGGACTGATGGAGGCGGGCATCGGCGAAGCGGTCGTCGTGACCGGCTTCCGTTCCGACCTGGTCGAGCAGGCGCTGCAACGCATCACACCGGCCGGCATGACGGTGCGCACCCTGTTCAATCCGTTCTACAAGCTGGCCGACAACCTCGCGAGCTGCTGGATGGCCCGGTCCGAACTCCGGGCGCCTTGCCTCATCCTCAACGGCGACACCCTGTTCGAGCCCGAGATCGCGCGCCGTCTGCTCGCGGCACCCGCGGCGCCGATCACGGTCACCATCGACCGCAAACCGGGCTACGACGCCGACGACATGAAGGTCGAGGTGGAGGGAGATCGCCTGCGCGCCATCGGCAAGACCTTGTCGGCCGATCGGGTCAATGGCGAATCGATTGGCTTCCTTCGCTTCGATTCCAACGGCGCCGCGCTGTTCATCGCCGAACTCGAACGCACCATGCGCACTGCCGAAGGCCCGGGCCTGTGGTACCTCTCGGCGATCAACCGCCTGGCCGGTGCGGGTGCGGACATCCGCGTGGCCTCGATCGAAGGACTGCAGTGGGGCGAACTCGACTTCCCCGCCGACCTGGCCTACGTCCGGACGTTGGCCGCCGGCTGGCTCGGTGCCGACGCGACGGCGAAAACCGCCAAGGTCTCAGCGACCGCCTGAGGTGGACGGGCCGTCGGCCGCCACCATCCGGCGCACCAGATCCAGGTCCGCGGGCTTGTCCACGTCGATCGCGGCACGCCCGTCGCGCATCGACACCAACGCGAGCCGCGCGCCACCGGACAGCGCCCCCAACCGTTCGGCCGCCGCTGCCGAGCTGAGCCAGCCCAGCCGATAGCGCAGCGCGAAAAGCCAGCCCAGGCGCTGCATCATGCGCAGCGGCTCCTTGCGAGCGCGCTCCATCTCGCCCCAGAACGCAACGGCGCCCGCTGCCTTCGGCCGCGCCAGCAGGAACAGGTTGCACCCAGAGAAATCGTCGTCCGAGAAGCGCAGCCAGGTGCGCCGCGTGGCCGGCGCGGCCGCTTCGACCGCGTGGCGCGGCGCCAGCGCGGCGGCTACGTCGGCCTCGGGCGGGCAGGCGGCCAGGAATTCGTCGATCCATGCGGCCTGCAGCAGCGCGTGGTCGGCCGTGGTGACGAGCAGCGGCGTGCCTTCGCGCGCCAGCGCTGCGGCCACGGTCGCGCTCGGGCCTTCCTGCGTGGGCATGGTGGTCCAAGGCTTGCCGCAGACATCAGGCTGGAGACCGGGCAGGTCCTCCAGCAGTCCGGGTCGGTCGATCGCGATCACGATGCGCCCGACGGCCGGCGCAGCCACCAGTGCCGCGACGACGCGCTCGATCATGGTCGTGCCACCGATCTCGATCAGCGCCTTGTGGCTCACGCCGGCGTAGTCGGCCAGCGGGTCGCCGCCGGTCCGTGTGCCGGCCAGCACCAGCGCGGTGAGTGGGGCTGCCATGTCAGGTGGAGAGCGTCTTCTCGTACACGCGGTAGGTCTTGTACGGGGCGGCGCCGAGAGACTCGATGATGTGCCGCATCGGCCGGTTGTCCTCCAGGATCCACGACAGTTCGACCTGCTTCACGCCCTTGGCGCGCAGGCCCTGGCGCATCGTGTCGATGGCCAGGAAGGGCGCGATGGCGCCGGCCAGTTCGCCGCTGATGCTGCGGCTGATGCCCATCAGCGGCACGCGCGCCGTCTTCGTGCCGCGCTTGAGACGCAGCATCAGCTTGGCCCAATTGAAGGGCAGCAGCTTGCCGCCGAAGTCCGCGATCATCTCGTTGAGGTTGGGCAGGGCGATGCCGAAGCCCACGGCCTTGCCGTTGAGTTCGACGATGGCCACGCAGGTCGGGTCGATGAACATCTTCAGGCTCTTGGCCATGTGCGCGATCTCCGCTTCGGTGAACGGGATGAAGCCCCAGTTCTGCGACCAGGCGTCGTTGAAGATCGCGGTGACCGTGTCGAACTCTTCGAGGTAGCGCTTGGTGTCGAGGTTGCGCACCGTCAGCGCCGACGGCTTGCGCGGGCCGATCATGCGGCGCGCGGCGGCGGGCATCTCGTGCTCGATGTCGTAGAGGTAGGCGATCGTGTCCTTCGCCTTCGCGTAGCCCTCGGCCTCGACCCGTGCGCCGACGTAGCGGGCGTCGTGGCCCATCAGCATCATCGGCGGCGTATCGAAGCCATCGATCAGCAGGCCCGTCTCCTCGTTGATCGACAGGTTGAAGGGGCCGAGCACCTTCGTCTTGCCGCGCGCGGCGAGCCACGCTTCGGCGGCCTTGAACAGCGCCGCGAAGACCTCGGCGTCGTCTTCCGCGCAGATCATCCCGAAGTGGCCGACCGAAGGGTCCTTCACGAGCTTGTCGATCTGTGCGCTGATGCGGCCGACGTCGCGCCCGTCCTTGCGGGCGAGCCAGAACTGCGTTTCGGCATGCGCGAAGTAGGGGTTCTTGCGCGGCGACAACGCCTCGCGCCGCTCCATCATCAGCGGCGGCACGAAGTGCGGGTCGCGTGCATGGATGCGCGAAGGCAGCTGGATGAAGCGGTCCAGTTCCGCCGGTGTGCGCACCGGAACGATTTCGAGCGTGGTCATCAGACTTCAGACAGCCGGGCGGGCCTTGTTGCGTGCGAGGAAGCCGAGCCAGAGCGTGCGAACGCCGTGCCAGGCGAACGTCAGCCCTTGCCAGGCGGTGACGAGGTACAAGCCGGCCGGGCCGGCGCCGATCAGCAGCGCGAGCGCCATGATCGTCATGGTGATGTTGCGGCGGGCGATGAAGCTGCGCACCCGGCCGTCCAGCCGGGTCGCCGCGTGCAGCGCGAAGCCCAGGCGCGCCTTGGCGACGCCGAGCACGATGCGGTCGCCCAGGTAGAAGACGATCAGCCAGACGGCCGATGCGTAGAGCGGATCGTCCATCGACCGCCCGCCCAGGCCCCAGGCCCAGGCGAAGTACCAGAAGGGCGGGTGCACGATGTCCAGGCCATGGTCGAGCACGTTGCCGATGGCCGAGTCGGTGAGCGTCACGCGCGCGATCTTGCCGTCGACGCTGTCGAGCACGCTCATGCCGTAGGCGCACAGGAAGCCCAGCAGGAAGTCGCCCCGCGCGAACAGCGGCACGGCCACGACCGTCAGGATGATCGACAGCACCGTCACCGTGTTGGGGTGGATGCCCCAACGGGTGCACAGGCGCACCAGCGGCCACACCAGCGGCGGGTAGACCCAGCGCGTGAGCAGGTCGGTCGAGCCCTTGTAGTTGTCCCAGAACATCTGGCGCTCGAGCCGGCGGCGCGTGGCCTTGTCGTTCACCGCGTAGATCCAGTAGGGCAGAGAGCGCCGCAGCTTGTTGACGTAGGCGGGGAAGTCCTGCTCGTCGTACGGCGCGATACGGCCTGCGGCCAGCAGGGCGTCGGCCACCTCGCGCAGCGTCTGTGCGTCGGCCGGGATGGCGTCGATCAGCGCGGGCTCGAGGCGCAGCACGACGGCGCGTTCGGCGCCCTCGCCGCGGGTGGCGACGCACGGGGACGTGCCGCGCAGCAGCACGTCGATCAGCCGCGGGTCGACCGCATTGCCGCCGTCGATCGCCACCAGCGCGCCGCCGGCCAGCGCCTGGCGCAGGCGCGCGCCCAGCGCTGCGGTGTCGACCTCGGGTCGTGCAGCGGGCCAGGCGGTGCGCCCGGCGTCGACGCCGGACAGGACGACCTGCACCCCGGCATCGAGGTGCTTCACGCTGCGCCGCAGGCGCTCGACCGGCGGGATGCCGTAGAGGGGTTCGGCGCGGGTGGCGCCGGTGGTGTCGATCCAAAGATTCATAGACGCTCGGAGGCTCTCAGTTGCAGGAGGCCGATCGCGGCGAACAGCGCCGGCGCGGCGAGCGCGATGACCAGGGGGGGCCAGCGGGCGGCGAGCCCCAGGGCTGCGACGATCCCGTCGCAGAGAAGAAAGCCCAGGCCCAGGATCAGCGCCATCGCCATTCTCGACCCACCGCCCGTTCCGCGCGGCAGCGACACCGCCGTCGGCAGCGCCAGCAGCAGCATGACGAAGATCGCCAGCGGCGCGGCGTACGAACGGTACAGCACGCTCTGGTAGTAACGGTGGGGCTGGGTCCCGGTGCGCGTGCCGGCGATCACCTCGGCCAGCATGGCGGTCGAGAGGTTCGGCCGCGCGACGTCGAGCCGCAGCACGTCCTCGGGCCGCAGGTTGGTGTCCCAGGCGCGCTCGGCCACCTGGATGCGTTCGACGCGCCGGTCCCCATAGACGAATTCGTTGACGCCCTTGAACCGCCAGACCTGGCCGTCCCATTGCGCCTCGGTGGCGGTGAGTCGGCTCTGGATCAGGCCGCGGTCGTCGCGGACATACAGCCGGACGTCGATCAGCCGCCGGCCATCGGGGCTGGTGCTTTCCATGGACACGGTGCCGCCGGAGGTGTGCGCCCAGCGCTTGGTCGGCGTGTCGTCGGCCGGCGCGCTCGCGCTCCACCATTCCTTCAGGCCGTTCTCGGCCGGCGGCAGGACATGGTCGGACAGCACGAACTGGGCGACGGCCAGCACCGCCGCCAGCGGCAGCAGGTAGCCGAGCAGCCGCATCATGCTCAGGCCCGCCGTGCGCATGGTGGCGATCTCGAGGTTGCGCGCCATGTTGGCCAGCGCCATCAATGTGCCGAGCAGCACCGCGGGCGGCAAGGCCATCACCAGCTCGGCCGGCAGGCGCAGCAGGCCGTAGTAGACGATGCCGATGAAGCCCTGGTCGCGCTTGAGCACGTCGGTGGTCACGTCGAGTAGCTCGAGCACCTGCATCAGCGCGGTGATGACCAGCAGCAGCACGAGGATCTGCGTGCCGACGCGGCGCCGCAGGTACGAAGCCATCGCGCGGTTCATGGCGCGGCCTTCGCCACGTTGCTCAGGCGCCGCGGCTTGAGGCGTTCGATCAGGCGCTCCAGCACGCCGACGGTGCGCGACACCGGGCTGTCGCCGGGCCAGGCGAGGCTGCCGCGGAAGATCCACAGGCTCAGCAGCGCGAAGAGCAGGAAGGGCGTCCACACCGCCAATGCAGCGGGCAGGCGGCCGCTCTCGGCCAGGCTCTTGCCGAACTGGAGCGTGTGGTTGAGCAGCAGCAAGGCCAGCGACGCGAAGACCACGCCCGGCGTGCGGCGACCGCGCTTGGACGCCATGCCCAGCGGCAGCGCCAGCAGCGGCAGCAGCAGGGGCAGCAGCGCACGTGCCAGCCGGCTGTGGAATTCGGCGGCCGAGTCGGGGTCGCAGGTCTTGCACATGGCCAGCCAGAGTTCGGGCAGCGTGCGTTCGGTGGCCGTCTCGCCGCGATCGCGGTAGGGCGCACGCGTCTTCGAAAAATCTTCCACGTAGCCGTCGACGAAGCGGGTGGTGGCGATCGCGCCGTCGGGCGTCTGGCGAACGCGCAGGCCGTCTTCCAGCTTGAGGCGCATCTTGCGTGTGTCGGGGTTGCTTTCGAGCTGGCCGCGCACGGCGGTCGTGATTTCCTCGATGCCGTTCTGGCGCCGTTCCATGAACACGCCGATGAAGCGGCGGCCACCGTCTTCCACCCGGTCGGCGCTGAAGCTGAAGCCGTGGGCGATGTCGATGAAGCGGTTCTCTTCGATTTTCGCGTCCCAGTTGGTCTGCAGCACCGCGTCCATCTTCACGTGGTAGTCGTAGCGCGCCAGCGGCTGCAACCGGCCGAACAGGTAGAGGTTGAACACGCACACGAAGAGCGCGAGGATGAAGTAGGGCGCCGCGATGCGTGCGATAGAGCGGCCGGTGGCGAGCATCGCATCGAGCTCGCTGTCGTCGCCCATGCGCGCCGCGGCCATGAAGATCGCGGCCGTGAACGCCACCGGCAGCGCGAGGCCCAGGTAGTGCGGCACCAGGTCGGCCGCAAGCAACAGCACGCTGGCGATCGATGCACCGTGGACGCCGCGATGTCGAACAACGCAGCAGGCGCTGGAGCATGGTCGCCAGCAGCATGGTGGCCAGCGCCGTGAAGAGCGGCACGGCGAACAGGCGCACCGCGTAGCGGTCGAGCCGATCGAACGAGAGAAAGCGCAAGGGACGATGCCTCAGTCTCTCAGGGAGCGGTGCGCTGCAGGGCCTCGCGCAGGGCGACGCTCAGTTGGGCGGTCATCGCGGCGTCGAGCGCGACGGCCGCGTCCAGCGCCGGCGGGCCGGGCCAGCCGGCGTCGGGAAAGGCCACGCCTTCGAAGGTGCGCGCGCCGTCGTAGCGAGGGATCACGTGGAAGTGCACGTCGGGGTCGACCATCATCAGCATCAAATAGTTGATGCGTTCGTAGCCCACCACGTCGCGCAGCGCGGCCTCGGTGCGCTGCACCATGCCCTGCATTTCCGCGAAGGCCTTCGCGCTCACGTCGGCGAAGGCCTGGACGGGTTCGCGGCACACCAGCACCAGGGCACCCAGCGTGGGCTGCTTGGGGCGCAGCAGCAGCGTCCAGCAGTCCGTCTGCGCGAGGCGTGTGGCAGGATCGCCGAATTTCGTTTCAGTGGCATTGGTCATCGCAGTCGTCCAGGGTCGTGTATCGCTTGAGCTCTCAGCGTCCGACATTCTCGCCTGAGTCGCGGGAGCGGACGCGCGGCAGGCTCAGCGCATAGGCGCCGTCCGGGACGAAGGCCTCGGCCTCGGTCGACCAGCGGCGCACCTCGACCATGGCCCGTGGGCCACCGGCGCCGTCCATCAGCCGCAGCCGATGCCAGAGCGCGCCCTGGTCCTTCGGGTTCGGCACGGCCGACGACGAGGGCACGCAGAGGCACGGGATGGGCAGCGACGGCCCGGCCACCACGTCCATGCGGGCGTCGCGGGCATGGCCATGCAGCACCAGCTCGGCGCCGGCACGCCGCAGCACGGCGCGCAGTGCCGGCGCGTCGGCCAACGCCTTGCGCCAGCCAATGGCGCCTGCGGCCGGCGGGTGATGCAGCATGACGATGCGGGTTCGTCCCGCCGGCCTTCAGCGATCCAGCAGCTGTTCGAGGCGTGCGAGTTGCGCGTCGCCGAGCCGGCCGCGGGCCAGCAGCGGCGCGGTCGGCAGCGCCGAGTTCAGCCCGATCAGCGCCACGCCGTCGCGGTGATGCACGAAGGGCCAGCCGTCTTCGGCGCGGGTCCAGCCCTGCCAGAGCCCGAGGCCCTGCGCATGCGGCACGGGCACCAGCGCATCGTGGTTGCCCGGCACGATGCTGATGCGCTCCGGCGGCGCGAGCGCCGTGAGCCAGCGCGCCGCCTGCTCGAACTCGCCGGGCAGCGAGAAGTTGGTGATGTCGCCGGTGACCAGGATGTGATCGACCGCATGGGCGCGCAGGTCCTGCGCGAGCGCGTCGAGGATGTCGGTGCGGTGCAGCGCGCGCCGCCGCTGCCAGGACCAGGCGCTGAGCTGGCGCTTCGACAGGCGCTGCCGCGGCGAGAGCACCGGCTCGAAGGGGAGGTGCAGGTCCGACACGTGGGCCAAGGTCAATCCGCTCATCGATAATCGCCCGCTGCTTCTTTTCTAGACACTTCGCTTCGATCATGCCAAAACTTCATTCCCCGCGCGCCGGGCTGTCTTCATGAGCGCCAATACGGCGCCCACCCAGCGCGTTGCGGGGATCGTCGTCGGCCAATCGCCCTTGCGTGTCTGGGGCCTTACCTCGGAGGCGCGGTTGCAGCGCCAGTTCGCGCGCGCCGGTGTGGCTGCGACACCGGCCGATGCCGACCGCGTCGTGCTGCTGCGCGCCGACTGGGTGTTCGACGAGGCGCTGGTGCGCGGCCTTGCCGGTGCGACGGACGACGTCGCCCTGCGTGCTGGCGATGGCGATGGCGATGGCGATGGCGATGGCGAGGTGGTCGCGCTGTCCGTCGCGGCCGCGCAGGCCGCCGAAGCCGCCCGGCGGCTGGCCGAGCGGCAAGCGCTGGCCGGTGCACGCACCGTGTCGCCAGCGCAGATCGCCGACGGCTACAACGACAAGCTGCGCAAGCGCGAACCGCCCTACCTGCTGCCGCTGACTGCGGAGAGCATGGACGCCATCGAATGGCGCACCTTCCGCGGCGCCTACAAGGGTGTGACCGACCTGGTCACGCTCTACGCCTGGCCGCGGCCGGCGCGTTATGTCACGCGGCTGTGCGCCGAAGCCGGCATCACGCCGAACCAGGTGACCTCGCTCAGCCTGGTGCTGGTGCTGGCCGCGATGTGGCTGTTCTGGACCGGGCACTACGGCTGGGGACTCGCGGCCGCCTGGGGCATGACCTTCCTCGACACGGTGGACGGCAAGCTGGCGCGCGTCACGCTGAACTCGTCGCGCTTCGGCGACTTCTTCGACCATTCCATCGACCTGGTCCATCCGCCGTTCTGGTGGTGGGCCTGGATCGTCGGGCTGACGGCCGTCGGCCTGCCCCTGACGCATGCGGCGCTGGCGCTCACGGCCATCGTCGCGGGCTACGTGCTGCAGCGGCTGGAAGAAGGCCTGTTCATCGCGTGCTTCGGCATCGAGATGCACGTGTGGGAGCGCTTCGACAGCCGCTTCCGGCTCATCACCGCGCGCCGCAACCCGAACCTGCTGCTGCTGACCGCGTCCCTTCCCTTCGGCCGTCCCGACCTCGGCATCCTCGCCGTGGCGATCTGGACCGTCGCCTGCCTGGCCGTGCATGCCGTGCGGCTGCTGCAGGCCGCCGTGGCGCGCCGCCGCGGCCCGCTGCGCTCCTGGCTTTCGGCCTCGACGTGAGCGAGGACCTGCGCGCGCTGATCGACGACGAGCTGCGGCGCGCCGTGTCGCCCGCCGTCGTCACGCTGGCCGAGCGGCTGGCCGCGCGCGCGCAGGGCGGGGCGGCGGCCGTGCTGTTCTACGGCTCGGCCCTGCGCGATAGCGCGCTCGACGGCGTGCTCGACTTCTACGTGCTGGTCGACCGCGTCGGCGACTGGCCGGGCTCGTGGCTCGCGGCCTGTGCCAACCGCGTGCTGCCGCCGAACGTCGGCTACCTGGAGGAGTCGGTCGATGGCCGCAGCCTGCGCGCCAAGTACGCGGTGATGACGGTCGCGCAGTTCCGGCGGGCGATGTCGGTGCAGCGCATCGACACCACCCTGTGGGCCCGCTTCTCGCAGCCCTGCGCCTGCATTCATGCGCGCAGCGAGGCCGACCGGCTCACGATGCGCGATGCGGTGTGCGACGCGGTGGTGGCCGCCGCGCATTGGGCGGCGATGCTCGGGCCGCTGCGCGCCGAGCCGGTCGCCTTCTGGCGCGCCCTCTATGCGCGCACCTACGCGGCGGAGTTGCGGGTCGAGCGCAGCACGCGCGGCGCAGACCTGCTCGCGCACGACGGGCCGCGCTATGCGCGCCTGCTGCCGCTGGCCTGGGAAGAGGGCGGGCTGGCCTTCACCACGGCGCCGGGCGAAGTGGCACCCGTGCTCGCGCCGGACGAGCGCACCACCGCCGAGCACCGCTGGCGCAGGCGTCGCCGGCTGGGGCCGGTGCTGAACCTGCTGCGGCTGCTGAAGGCGGCGCTGACCTTCGACAACGCCACCGACTATGTCGCGTGGAAGGTCGAGCGCCACAGCGGCTACAGGATCGAACCCACCCCCTTTCAGCGGCGGCATCCACTGCTGGCGGCGCCGGGTATCTACTGGCGGTTGCGCCGGCTCGGCGTGCTGCGCTGATGCGCCGAGAATGGGGGGATCTTTCCCGCCTTCTCGCCCATGCCCTTCTTTCCCCTGACTTTTTCCCGGCATCGCCTCTGGCTATGCACGGCGGTCCTGCTGGCCTCGGTCGCGTCCGCCGCGGAACCACCGGGCACAGCGCCGCCGGCACGCGACGCCGAGGCCAAGGTCTACCCGACCCGCATCGCGCGCTCCTTCACCGTGCTCTACCAGATGCAGCGCGGCGGCATCCGGGGCAGCGGCGAGTTCGTCTGGAAGCGCACGGGCGATGCCTACGAGGCGCACCTCAAGGGCACGGTCGCCGGCCTGGCGCTCATCAACTGGGCCAGCCAGGGCGGCTTCGACGCCGCGGGCGTGGCCCCCGGCAGCTATGTGGAGAAGCGTTTGGGCAAGTCCGTGCGGGAGGCCACCTTCGTGCGCAGCGAATCGAGGATCGATTTCTCGGGCTCGGCCCCCGACATCCCGCTGGTGCCTGGCGCACAGGACCGCGTGAGCTGGCTGGTGCAACTGCAGGCCATCCTGACGGCGGACCCGGCCAATGCGAAGGCTGGCGAGCGGGTCGTTATGCCGGTGGTGGGCGTGCGCGGCCGAGCCGAAACATGGATCTTCGAAGCGGCGGGTGCCGAGACGATCAAGACCCCCGCGGGCGACCTGCGGACCCAGAAGCTGACACGCGTGCTGCGCCAGCCCGACGACACGCGGGCCGAGGTCTGGGTCGAGCCGGCGCGGCAGTTCCTGCCGGTGCGCATCCGCCTCACGCTGCCGCCCTTCGACGCGCCGCTCGACATGACGCTGGCCGACGTCAGCGGGTAAACCGTCTGCTGCAGGGCGACCGCGGTACTGGAGCCCCTGTCGGGGACATCCCGTACCCGCTATGCTTTAGCCCCCTCCCGATCCCTTCCGCAGAGCCGTGACTGCCATTTCCACCCCCCTTGAACGGGCACCCGCCGCCTCAGCGGCTGCACGAAATTTCGCATGGCGGGGGCAGGCGCGCGCGCTGATCGACGACCTGTTCGAGCGCTCGCCCGCCATCTACTGGACCGACTTCCTGCTCAGCACGGGCATCGGCTGGGCGTTGACGGCCGTCTATTTCCTGGCGACGCCCTGGAGCGCCGTGCAGATCGCGGCATTCCTCGTCGCCAGCCTGCTGTTCTTCCGCTCCGGCACCTTCATCCACGAGATCATCCATATGCCGAGCCAGCAGATGGTGTGGTTCAAGCGCACGTGGAACCTGCTGCTGGGCATCCCGTTACTGATGCCGTGGATCATGTACAGCAACCACATCGAGCACCACAACCATCGCCGCTTCGGCACCCCGTCGGACGGCGAATACCTGCCGCTCGGTTCGTCGCCGGTGAAGGAGACCCTCAAGTACCTGGCGCAGGCGCCGCTGCTGCCGCTGTTCATGGCGGTGCGCTTCGGCGTGCTGGGGCCGCTGTCGTGGCTGCACGGCGGGCTGCGCCACTGGGTGCTGACGCGCGCGTCGGCGGCGGTGTCCAACCCGTACTACAGCGAGCGCTTCCCCAAGCGCTTCGAGAAGCACCTGAAGATCGTCGAGGTGCTGTGCTTCGCGTACATCGTGGCGCTCGCCGTGCTGGTCTGGCGCGACGTAATCAGCTTCAAGCACGTGGCCATGGGTTACCTGCTGCTGGCCTTCACGCTCGGGCTGAACTGGGTGCGCAACCTGGCCGCGCACCGCTACGTCAACGACGGCACGCCGATGGATCTCGCCGGGCAGGTGGAGGAATCCATCAACATCACCGGCCAGACCTGGCTGACCATCGCCTTCTTCCCGGTGGGCCTGCGCTACCACGCGCTGCACCATCTCTTCCCGGCGCTGCCGTACCACAACATGGACGAAGCGCATCGCCGCCTGATGCAGAACCTGCCGGCGGATGCGTCCTACCGCACCACCAATCGCGACAGCTTCTTCGCTGCCGTGCGTGAACTGTGGCAATCGGCCCGGCAGACGCCGCACGAGCAGTCGGCGATGCGTGCGTGGCTGCCGCGGTCCGGCCGATCTTGATCGCCAGCGTACCCGGAGGGACGCCTCTCTCCGAAGTGATCGAGTCGCTGGCGAACGCCGCGCTGCCGCCGTGCCTCATCGTCAACCCGCTGAGCTTTCGCGCCTCGCGCGGCCTGGCCGAGCAGGCGCAGGCCGTGGCGAAGGCGCAGGGCGCGGAGGTGGTCGTGGTCGACGGGCCCGCATCGCTCACCGCCGCGGTCGAGGCCATCCTGGCCCGTCGCCAGCGCCACGTGATGGTGCTGGCCGGCGACGGGACCGTGCGCGCGGTCATCGACCAGCTGGCCAGCCTGCCCACGGGGGCCTGGATGCCGGACCTGCTCGTGCTGCCCGGCGGCCGCACCAACCTGACGGCCGCCGACCTGACACCGGGTATCGACGCGATGCGCCTGCTCGAGCGCGGCCTGGCGGCCGTCGCGGACAAGCGCTGGGATGCTGCCGTCGTCGAGCGCGCCACGCTGTGCATCGAGCAGGGGCCGGCACCGGCACGCCGCGGCCTGTGGGTGGGCGCGGCGCTGATCGACGGCGTGATCCGCCGCACGCACGCCCACCGCATCGGTGGTGACGGCGCGCTGCGCACCGGCCACCTGAGCACGCTGTCGTCGCTGCTGCGCCTGGTGGTTCTCGCGTTGCGCGGTCGGTCGGGGCTGTCGTGTCCGACATTGCGCATCGATGCCGGTCCGCTGGGCCGCTTCGAGGGCAAGGTGAACCTGCTGCTGGCGACGACGCTGCAGCACCGCCAGGGTTTGTTCGACCCCTACGCCACGCGCGCCGATGGCGGCATGCGCCTGACGGCCGTGTCGCGCCATGCCAGCCGCTTCTACCGCTCGCTGCCGCGCCTGCTCACGGGGCGTTTCTCGCGCGCGATGGACACCGCCCACGGCTTCCTCAGCGGCGGCTGTGCGCAGGTCGAGATCACGGGCCTCGGCGGCTATTCGCTCGACGGCGAGGCCTACGACACCGACCCGGCGCGCCCGGTCGTGATCCGTCGCGGCCCCTCTCTTCGGTTCTTTGCCGCATGAGCGGTGAGCCCATCGACGCCGTGACCGCCGCCCGCGCCCGCGGCGCGGTGCCCATGATCGCCGCCTTCGTGCGCGCCTATCCCGGTCGCAGCCTGGCCGCGCTCGCCGCGGTCTTCGTCGCGGGGCTGCTCGACGGCCTCGGCATGTCGATGCTGCTGTCGATGCTCACGCTCACGACCGCCGACGATCCGGGCCGCAAGCCCTCCATGCCCGAGCAGGTCGCCACGCGCATCGCCGATGTCCTCGGCCTGCAGCCGACCGCGCCGGTCATGCTCACGCTGGCGATCGCGCTGATCGCGCTGCGTGCCGGACTCACGCTGGTGGCCAACAAGCAGGTCGGCTACACGGTGGCGCACATCGCCACCGACCTGCGCCTGGCGCTGATCCGCGCGGTGATGGGCGCGCGCTGGAGCCATTACCTGCAGCAGTCGGTCGGCCGGCTGTCGAACGCGGTCGCCACCGAGGCGCAGCGTGCCTCCGAAGCCTTCCAGTACAGCGCCGAGATGGCGGCGATGCTGCTCAATTCGCTGATCTACATGGGCATCGCGCTGGCGATCTCGTGGCAGGCGGGCGTGGCCACGGCGATTGCCGGCGGCCTGCTGCTGACGCTGCTGCACACGCTCATCCGCAGCTCGCGCCGCGCGGGTCAGCACCAGACGCAGCTCTTGACCTCGCTGCTGTCGGCCATCGGCGCGCAGCTGGCCGCGGCCAAGCCGCTCAAGGCGATGGCGCGCGAAGACCACGTCGATGCGCTGCTGTCGGACCAGATGAAGCAGTTGCGCCGCGCGCTGCGCCGCCAGGTGGTCAGCCGCGAAGCGCTCAGCGCGCTGCAGGACCCGCTGCTCGCCATCATGGTCGGCACCGGCTTCTTCCTGAGCCTGGTGGTGCTGAAGATGCCGCTGGCGTCGGTGCTGGTCATGCTCTTCCTGCTGGCGCGGGTGGTGAGCTATCTCTCGAAGACGCAGCGCGCGTACCAGCAGATCGTCGTGCGCGAGAGCGCCTATTGGGCCCTCATCGACGGCATCGACGCCGCGCATGCGCAGGCCGAGCCGAAGGGCGGCGACCGCACGGCGACGCTGTCCGACGGCATCGCGTTCGACGGCGTGCGCTTCCGCCACGGCGACGGCCGCCTGGTGCTCGAGGACGCGTCCTTCACCATCCACGCGCGCGAGCTGACCGTTGTCGTCGGCCCCTCGGGCGCCGGCAAGACCACGATGCTCGACCTGGTGGTCGGCCTGCTGCAGCCGGAGGCCGGCAGCGTGCGCGTCGATGGCGTGCCGATGCCCGAGCTGGCCCTGCGCCCCTGGCGCCGGCAGATCGGCTACGTGCCGCAGGACTCGGTGCTGGTCAACGAATCCATCGCCTACAACCTCGCGCTGGGCGAGCAGGACCTGAGTGAGGCCGACCTGCGCGATGCCCTGCGTGCCGCCGATGCGCTCGACTTCGTCGACGCCATGCCCGAGGGCCTGCAGACGCGGGTGGGCGAGGGCGGATCGCGCCTGTCCGGCGGCCAGCGCCAACGCCTGGCCATCGCGCGGGCGTTGGTGCACAAGCCCAGCCTGCTGGTGCTCGACGAAGCCACCAGCAGCCTCGACGCCGAGGCCCAGGCCGTGGTGATCGACACCGTGCGGCGCCTCAAGGGCTACCTGACCATCCTGGCCGTGGCGCATCAGGGCCTGCTGATCGACGCGGCCGACCGGATCTACCGGCTGGCCGATGCAGAGGTGAGTCTGGTGCGCGGTCCGCAGGAGCCAGAGGGGGACGCATGAGCGACGCGCCGGGCCGCCCCAAGAAAGCTCGCACCGCAGTGCGCAGCACGAAGGTACTCCTGTGAGCGACGCGGAACGCCCGGTCGACCTCGGCCGCCGCCTGCGGCGCGCCCGCCGTCGCGCGCTCTTCCTCGGCCTGCGCACGGTGCTGCGCGTGGCTGGCTTCCAGCGCGTGCGCCTGCTCGGCCAACTGACGGGCGCGCTGCAGTACCGGCTGGCCTGGCGCCAGCGCCGGCGCATCGCGCACGACATGGCCGTGGCGCTCGGCCGCCCGCCCGGCGACCCGTCGATCGCGCCGCTGCTGCGCGAGGCCTACCGCGTGAACAACACTGCCGTGCTCGAGATCCTGGCGATGTTCGACCAGCGCCAGGACGAGGACATGCTCATCGCGCGCTGCGAGGTCGACGGCCTCGCGCACCTGCGCACCGCCATGGCCGGCGGGCGCGGCGCGATCCTGCTGGCCACGCACATGGGCAATGCGGCGCTGCTTACCATCAAGCTGGCCCGCGCCGGCTGGGGCGTGAGCGTGGTCTACCGCGAGGCGCGGATGATGTCGGCGGGCCTGCTGCAGAACGGGCTCGAGCAGTACGGCATCGAAGGCATCCTCGCGAACACCGGTCTGCGCGCCTACGCCCAGATGGTCTCGGCGTTGAAGCAGGGCCGCATCGTCTTCGTCATGATGGACCAGGGCGTGCAGCAGGCCGAGACCGGGCTGATGCAGCGCTTCCTGGGCAAGGACGCCGCCATGCCGGCCGGCCCCGCGCAACTCGCCCGCGCGGCGCGTGCGCCGCTGCTGCCGGTGACCACGACGGCGGCCGAGCCGGTCTGGCGCTTCGAGATCCAGCCGCCGGTGCTGTTGGGTCAGGGGTCACTGGCGTCGGATGTCGAGCGCCTGGTTCAGCTCACCGAACAGCAGGTGCGCCAGCATCCGCAGCTGTGGAGCTGGCATCACCGCCGCTGGCGCAAGCTGCCGCTGGCCACCACGCCGCCGCCCGTCGCGTCTTCCTGACGCGGCCTTCTGACGAAGCCCCATCGGACTTGCTTTCGGTGAGTTCGACTTGCTGCTGTCATCTAAAATTCAATCATTCGACTATGATTGAATAATGGAAACAAATGAGGCTGTCCGTGCGCTGGCCGCGCTTGCCCAACCCCTGCGGCTGCAGGTCTTCCGGAGTCTGGTGATCGCCGGCACCGACGGCATGACGCCCGGGGCGCTGGTCGAAGCCCTCGGTGTCCCCAACACCAGCCTCTCGTTCCACCTCAAGGAGCTGACGCATGCCGGCCTCGTCACGCAGGAGCGCCAGAGCCGCAATCTCATCTACCGCGCTGCCTTCGACCAGATGAAGGCGCTGCTCGGCTACCTCACGGACAACTGCTGCCAGGGCGAGGCTTGCATGGCCTCGGACGGCTCCCTTCGTTGTTGATCTCCACCAACCCACCGACCATCATGACCGACACCCTCCACAACGTGCTGTTCATCTGCACCGGCAACTCCGCGCGTTCCATCCTGGCCGAAGGCCTGCTCAACCAGTTGGGCGGCCGCCGGTTCAAGGCCTTTTCCGCCGGTAGCCATCCCAAGGGCGCCGTGAACCCGCTGGCACTCGAAACGCTGCGCACGCTCCACATCGAAGACCGCGGCTACAGCAGCAAGAGCTGGGACGAGTTCGCCAAGGAGGGCGTTGCGCCGATGGACTTCGTGATCACCGTCTGCGACCAGGCCGCGGGCGAGATGTGCCCGGTGTGGCCCGGCCAGCCGATCACCGCGCACTGGGGCCTGCCAGACCCCGCCGCAGTGGAAGGCACCGAGGAAGAGAAAAGGCGGGCCTTCATGGACACGGCGGTGACGCTCAAGCGCCGCATCGAGTTCATGCTGTCGCTGCCGATGGACAAGCTGGAGCGCATGGCCATCCAGCATGAAGTGCGCGAGATCGGGACCCGCCGGTGAAGATGATCGTCCTGATCCTCCGCACCCACAAGAAACGCGCCGTGTGCGAGCAGCCCCCATGCTGACGGCCATCCTCATTTTCATCTTCACGCTCGTCCTGGTCATCTGGCAGCCCAGAGGCCTGGGCATCGGCTGGAGCGCGTCGCTGGGCGCCGTGATCGCGCTGATCTTCGGCGTCGTGCAGCTGGGCGACATCCCGGTGGTCTGGGGTGTTGGCGCCGGCCGAAATTTGACCCACTTGTGAGGGTTGTGCCGGTTCAAATTTGACCCGGGTGTTCAGCCTACCCTGCTGCTTTTTTAAGCGGTGGGGGAATGAGGATTGATCACCATGGCCATGATTGGCAAGGTCCTGCGGATGCACCACCGCGAGAACAAATCGGTGCGAGAGATCGCGAGGGCGACGAGCCTGTCGCGCAACACGGTGAGGAAGTACCTGCGCGTGCCGGTGGCGCAGCCACCGAAGTACGTGCGCCGAGCGGCCTCGACGAAGCTGACGCCGTTCGTCGAGATGGTGAAGATGGCGTTGTTGGCCGACGCGCGTCGCCCGAGGAAGGAGCGGCGAACCGCGCGAGCGCTGCTGCAGCAGATTGCGGCGGCCGGCTATGAAGGCGGCTACACCCAGCTGACCGACTTCATCCGCGCTTGGAGAGCGCAGCAAGGAGGTGTCGCAGTCGGCAAGGCATTCGTGCCGCTCGCCTTCGAGCTGGGCGAGGCGTTCCAGTTCGATTGGAGCGATGAGGCGCTGGTGATCGGCGGGATCTACCGCAAGCTGCAGGTTGCGCACATGAAACTGTGCGCGAGCCGCGCGTTCTTCCTTGTGGCGTATCCGGGCCAGGGGCACGAGATGCTGTTCGATGCCCACACCCGGTCCTTCGCGGCGCTGGGCGGGGTGGCGCGTCGCGGGATCTACGACAACATGCGCACGGCCGTGGACAAGGTCCACAAGGGCAAGGGCCGCACCGTCAACGCCCGCTTCTCGGTGATGTGCGCGCACTATCTGTACGACCCCGACTTCTGCAACGTCGCCTCGGGCTGGGAGAAGGGGGTGGTGGAGAAGAACGTGCAGGACAGCCGCCGGCGCATCTGGATCGACGCGCGTGAGCGGCGCTTCGCCAGCTTCGACGAGCTCAACGCCTGGCTGGGCGAGCGCTGCCGGGCGCTGTGGGAGGAGATCAGGCATCCCGAACACAAGCAGTTCAGCGTGGCTGAGGTGCTCGAGCACGAACGGGTGCAGTTGATGCCGATGCCCGCCGCCTTCGACGGCTACGTCGAGGAGGTGGCACGGGTGAGCAGCACCTGCCTGGTGTCGGTGGCGCGCAATCGCTACTCGGTGCCATGCGAGCTGGCCGGGCAGATGGTCAGTTCGCACCTGTATCCGACGCGCGTAACGGTGGTGGCCGGCGACGTGGTCGTGGCCGAGCACGAGCGGCTCACGGACAAGGGCAAGACGCTCTACGACTGGCAGCACTACATTCCGTTGGTGCAGAGGAAGCCGGGGGCGTTGCGCAATGGAGCGCCGTTCACGGATCTGCCGGAATCATTGCAGCGGCTGCGCCGGGGGCTGTTGCGCGAGAGCGGCGGCGACCGCCTGATGGCGCGGGTTCTAGCCCTGGTGCCGACGGCGGGACTGGAGGCGGTGCTGGTGGCCGTGGAGTTGGCGTTGGACGGCGCGCCGCCGTCGGGGCGCGTGAGCGTCGAGCACGTCATCAACGTGCTGGCGCGTCTGAACGCTGCGCCGAGGCCGGCCAACGTGCAAACTTCGCTGCAGGTGCTGACGCCGCCGATCGCCGATACGGCTCGCTACGACCGGCTGCGCGACATCCAGGAGACCGGCCATGCGTGACGTCATTGCCGAACTCAAGGCGCTTCGCCTGCACGGGATGGCCGGGACCTGGGCCGATCTGATCGAGCAGAACAATGCCGAGCTGGAGCGATCGCGCTGGCTGGTCGAGCAGATGCTGCGCGCCGAGACGACAGAGCGCGCCACGCGATCGGTGAGCCACCAGTTGAACGCGGCCAAGTTCCCGGTGCATCGGGATCTTGCGGGGTTCGACTTCGAGGTCTCCCCGGTGGACCGCAAGCTGGTGGCGCAATTGGCCGAGATGGCCTTCACTGACGAGGCGCACAACGTCGTGTTGGTGGGCGGACCCGGCACCGGAAAAAGCCATCTTGCGACGGCCATCGGCGTGGCAGGCATCGTGCAGCATGGCAAGCGCGTGCGCTTCTACTCGACGGTGGACCTGGTCAACGCGCTGGAGCAGGAGAAGGCCCAAGGCAAGGCGGGTCGCATTGCGGCGAGCATGCTGCGCCTGGATGCGGTCGTCCTGGACGAGATGGGGTACCTGCCCTTCAGCCAGGCCGGAGGGGCGCTGCTGTTCCATCTGCTGTCGAAGCTCTACGAGCACACCAGCGTGGTGGTGACGACCAACCTGGACTTCGCCGAGTGGTCCAGCGTGTTCGTAGATCCGAAGATGACCACCGCGCTGTTGGACCGGCTCACGCATCACTGCCACATCGTGGAGACGGGCAACGACAGCTACCGCATCACGCACGCCACGGCCAACTCGAAGAAACGCATCAGGGCTCGCGAGCAGGAGCTCAAGGAGGCCAAGGCGCCACCCAACGACCTCACCTGATCAACCGCACGCAGGGACAAGGCGCTGCGGGCTTCGCCCTTCGCGCCCTATGGGACCGAACATCAACAAGCAAGTGAAAAGGAGGAAAGCGCTACAGTTGTCCACAGCCAGCATCAACGATGCCGGCCTCCGTCCCCGGGTCAAAGTTCAACCGGCAGGGTGGGGGTGCGGATAAAAACTTGGACTGGTTTTATGCCGCAAGTCCAAGGCTCACCCGGTATTCGATGGGGCTGAGAGAGCCAAGGGAGATCTTGATCCGCTTCTCGTTGTACCAGCGGATGTACGAGTCGACCACTTCAATGAACTGCTCGATGGTCGTGCCCTTCCAGTCCCGAGGATAGAACAGTTCGTTCTTGAGGCGACCGAAGAAGCCTTCGCAAGCCGCATTGTCCGGAGAACAGGCCTTGCGGGACATCGAGCGGATGAGGTTGGCATCGCTCATTCTCGATAGCCAGCCTGGCCAGCGATAGTGGCCGCCGCGGTCGGAGTGGACCACAGGCCGGTCAGCGGTGTCCGTCACCGTCTCGATGGCTGCATCCAGCATGGTATTGACCAGCTCAGCGTCGGGGCTCGTGCCAATGGTCCAGCTCACCACCATGCCGTCGAAGCAATCGATGATCGGCGACAGGTAAACCTTGCCGGCGGGGATCTGGAACTCTGTGATGTCCGTGAGCCACTTCTCATTGGGTGCCGCAGCCTGGAAGTCGCGGTTGATGATGTTCTCTGGTGCTGGACTGATCTCCCCCAGGTACGAGGCGTATCTGCGCTTCTTGTGCATTGGAACAACCAGGCGCTCCTGCTTCATCAGCCGCTGCACCACCTTCTCCGAGATGTTGACCTGCTGCCTGGTCAGCGAGGCCTGTAGCCTGCGGTAGCCGTAGCAACGGTGGTTCGACTCGAAGATCTCGGTGATGGACTGACGCACTTGGAGGTACTTGTCACCCACCGCTGCGCGGGCCCGATGGTAGAAGTACGAGCTACGTGCAAGACCCAACTGTCCAAGGAGCTCTGGCAAGTCATAGTGCTCCTTGAGGGCGTCAATCAGCAGTGTCTTCTCCCGGTTGGACAGGAGCTGCAGATCGACGCCCAGGCCTTTTTTTAACAGTTCATTGGCCTTGTTCAAGAGGTCCTGCTCAAGGCGCAGTTGCCTGACTTCGCGGCGCAACGCATCAACCTCGCGCTCGAGCTCGTCGCGCTCTTGAGCCCGTGGGGACTGATTGGTGTGTTTCATGGATGCGGGTGCCTCACGTCCCAGAAGCTGGTTCTTCCAGTTGTACAACGTCGGCCTGCTCACACCAAGCTTCTGAGCAACCACCTGCGCACTTCCCTCACGAGTGCACAGTTCGAGGACCGCCAGCTTCTTCAGTTGCGGCGGCCGAGGTGCACTGACGGCCCTGCCGACAACGCGCTGCCGGGAGTTGGGGTCCAGTTCATCAATCCAGGCACGCAGCAAATCGCGGCACGGATAGCCCAACGCCTTGACCGTGGAGGCGATGCAGCGCCCGTGCTCGGCGTAGTGTTTGACAGCCTGCTCCTTCTGAATTTGAGAATACTTCGGCTTTGAGCGCACGTAGCCGGACGACAGGTCCAGGCGCCGCTCGTACTCCTCATGCCAGCTCTTCAAAGAGTTCTTCGTCGGGTAGCCCAACTGGCGGATAGTCGCCCCGGTGCGCTTGCCCAGCTTGATGTAGAGCGTGACCGCTCGGATGCGGTCTTCATATGAATACATGAACTACTTTCAGGTAGTCCAAGTTTTCCGCCGCACCCCCGGTGGGTCAAAGTTCAACCGGCGCCGACAACCCTGCCCGAAGAGCTGACGCAGCTCCGTATGGGCAAGATCGTGCGCGAACGCTATCCAGAGCTGAGCGACGCCGACCAAGAGGCCATCCGACAGCATGCCATTGCGGCGATGAATATCACCCAGCAGGCAAAGCTGGCCCTGGCCCAAGCTGACGCCGGTGGCAGCGGGCCAGCGCAGGGCAGCATGGCCTTGCTGGTTGGTGTCCGTAAGTTCGTCAATGTGCGCGACTTGAACATCGATCTGATCGACAGCATCAACCCCTTCGAAGCTGCCTATTCAGTTCTGGCCAAGGCGATGGACGAGAAATCTTTGCGCCAGGTGCAGGCCGCCATCGCAGCAAAGAAGGTCAACATTCCCGAGGATGAGGCCCGTGATCTGTCGAAACGCGCCCTGCAATTCAAGAACGAGCGTGGCCGCCTTCCGGACATCAACTCGGCCGACGCCTGGGAAAAGCGTATGGCTGAGGGCGTTGCCGCCTTCGCGCGCTACCGCGCGCAGACCAAGGCGGCGCAGGCGCAGGTAGATTCGAGCCATGGCTGACTTGGACGACGATGAACTGCTGGACGCGTTGGGCGTCGATGCAACCCCTCTCAAGGCCTCCAGCCGCACGCCGCGCGAAGAACGCATCATCGCGGGCTTTGAAGACATCTTGCGCTTCCACCAGGCGCACGGGAGAGCGCCAAAGCACGGCGAAGCGGGCGACATCTTCGAACGGCTCTACGCCGTGAGGCTCGACCAGTTGCGCAAGCTGCCGGAAGCGCGGCTACTGCTTGCGGATTTGGACGCCCCCGGGCTGCTGGGGACCGCAAAGCCGTCGAACCTAGACATCGATGCCTTGGGCGAGGACGCGCTGCTAGCAGAGCTGGGCGTGACTACTGAGCCAGAGGCCGACGACATCACCGTGCTGCGGCACGTACGGTCCAGCGCAGAGATACGCGCGGCTGAAGAGGTGGCAGACCGCACGCCATGCAAAGACTTCGAACGCTTCCAGCCGTTGTTCGAACAGGTTGAACGTGAACTGGCATCGGGTGTGCGCAAGGCCTTGCCCTTTGGGCGTGATGCCAGCGTGTTCAACGGCAACTATTTCATCGTCGGTGGCCAGCTCGCCTATGTGGCCGATGTCGGCGACACCATCAAGGCCCCGAATGGTGAGAGCGACGCGCGGTTGCGCGTCATCTATTTCAACGGCACCGAAAGCAACCTGCTTCGCCGCTCGCTGCAACGCGCCCTTTACAAGGACGAGACAGGGCGCCGGCTTTCAGACACGGACATGGGGCCGCTGTTCGGTAGCGAGGCCGAGCCGGACGACATCGAGTCCGGCACCATCTATGTATTGCGCAGCCTTTCCGACAACCCCTATGTGGCCAAAAATCGCCAGGTGCTCCACAAAATTGGCGTGACCGGAAGCAAGGTAGAAACGCGCATCGCGTCAGCAAGCAAAGACGCCACCTATTTGTTGGCTGACGTAGAGGTCGTCGCGACGTACAAGTTGCATAACCTGAACCGAACCCGGCTGGAGAACATATTTCACCGCTTGTTCGGTGCTGCTCAATTGGACCTGACGATCGAAGACCGATTTGGAAATCCGGTCAAACCCCGGGAGTGGTTCTTGGTGCCGCTCAACGTGATCGATGAAGCTGTGCAGCGAATCCGGGACGGGTCAATTTCAAAAGTGCATTATGATTTAGGAACTGCTCGACTAACGTTTTGAAGATCGAACTAAAGGTTGGCACTATTTTGCCAAACCGAATAATCGGTGGCGTGCGATCCTGAATGATTTTTCATACCGGGTTTGGTTAAGCAAAACCGCCGCGGTGCCCACGCATGAATCGTTTTTTGTGGATTACGCTCGCCATCCAATTTTAAATGCGAGCACTTCGTTTTTGGTGAAAAACTCAACTTCCGAGTATCCCGGAATGTTGTCATGGATCCACCAGCTAAAGCACGTCAATCCTTTGTTGCTTGGTAGTAAGGCAAATAGGTCGTCAGAACTACACAAGCCATTTCGTCAATTATCTCCCATCTGCGTCTTTTCCCAGATATGGCGGCATCAATTGGCTTCGTTGCTCGCATAATCATACTGATTCTTGTTTTCTGCCTCGATTGCATTGATTTCGTCTGACCGATAAGCGGAACGTATGTATAGACGCCCAAGCTGCAGTTGAAGAGGCTCCAACACTTGTTCGCACAAACCTGATCCTGCCGCAATGGCGAGCGCAGGATCGTTTGGGATATTAGGCGTTCGACCGGTGGAGGTCGAGCAAGGGGTTCGCCTGGGGCCATCGAGATTGCAACTGGTTTAGCTCCAAGGTGTTCCAACGACGTTGTGAGCGCTCATCTTCCTCCAGGGCATCCCCCTTCCGTTTAACGGCTAAACGATGGCTCGATCCGTTTGCTTTAAGCTGGCGTGGTTGCCCACCTGGCCCATTCACACCCCTCATGCACCACGACGCCGTGTATTCCGGAATCTATGCCGCAGCCAGCGGCCGGCTCGATTGGCAGGTTGCATTGAAAAACGTGGCCGAGTTGCTCGGCCTGCTCTTCGTGCAGGTGCTTGGCATCGACAAGCACAACGGCCAATTGGTCTTCAGCAGCCATGGCGGCCACGTTTCCGCGCAAGCTGCGCTCGACTACTTTCGGCACTACAACAGCATCGACCCTCGGGTGGCTCTGGCGATGTCCACGCCTACGGACGAGTGGATGCACTGCCACCACCATCTGGACGATGTCTACGTGGCGCAGAGTGAGTTCTACCAGGATTTTTTGATTCCACTCGGCGGCCGTTATGTCGCTAGCACGCGGCTGCTGGACGAGAACTCGGTGCAGTTTTATGTCGCTTTCTCACGCGGATTTGGCAGCGAGCCGCTTGGGCAGACCGAGTTCGGTTTGATGCACCAGTTGAAGCACCACTTCACCGAGGCGTTCCGCAACTTGGTGCACCTGCGTGAAACGTATGCGGAACTCGGAATGGCGCGCGAACTACTGGGCCAGTTCGCCTTTCCGATGCTGCTCGTGGACGAGATGGGCGCCATCTGGCACCGCAATGCGATGGCGCGGCAATTGCTGTTGCTCGGCGACCCGGTCGGAGAGCGACAGGGCTACCTGACCTGCGGCAGTGCAATAGGACAAAAGGCGCTGGCCGACGCTCTGCACAGCCTGCAGCTTGACGCTGCTACGGCCTCGGCCGCCGCCGCCCCACGCCGCAAGGCCATCGCATTGCCAACGACCGACGGTCGTCGCTTTCTGGCTTTCGTGAGCGCGGTGAGGCCGGACACGGCTATGGGCGCTTTCGGTCGCGCGCCACGCGCTCTCGTGATTCTGCACGACACGAGGCATTACTCAACCCGCACCCAGTTCGATCCACTGATCCTCGGAGAGTGTTTCGGTCTGACACCGGCCGAGGCACGCGTGGCGATGCAGGTGGCCGCCGGCGCAAACCCCAAGCAGATCGCACTGCGCAGCGGCGCGGCAGTCGCCACAGTCAGGACGCAGCTTCAGTGCGTAATGGCCAAGACCGAGGTCGAGCGCCAGACCGATCTGGTGCGCGTTTTGATGGCGTTGCCAATCCGTCGTTAGCCGCCTGATCGGGCATGCGGGGGCCTGGCTTGTCGGCCCCGGCGGTGCGCCTCTTAGAGCTTTACCCACCCACCGCAGCCGCGATTAGTCGGGCGGTTCGCAGCGCACTGCCACTGGTGCCGAATAGTGCAATTGGCCGCTAAACCCACTACCAAGCCAACGTCCGTGTGGCTAATCGATGCATAAAGCTATGGCGTTTCAGTGGCGACGCGATTGAGAAATCGTATCATATCCGCTTGCGGCGACGCAATCCCACTAAGCCAGCCAGCGCGAGTCCCATTAGAACTGCTGAACCTGGTTCGGGAACCAACATCGATGGACCGTCAAACACCTGCGCGCCCAATTGATTTGGTTCTGGAACTATTCCGGTTAGTTGCAGCGGAGAGTGTTTCGAACCAATCAGACTGAAGACAGCGGTGTCACCCTCAAACACCCAAGCGGATTTATTGAACGACGGGAAATAAATTCCATCGCGTTGCAAATAAGGGTCAATGTTTCCCGGCGTATTTATTAATGAAATCGAATAATCCACCGGATCAATCGCATCACTAGCATTGCAGGTGGTCAATGTCACGTATTGGCATTCGCTCACGTTGAGACGCAACGTGATTGCCGAAATAAGTGTGACTAAAAAAGCATTTCCGTTTGTAAAGGAAATTTTTCCCACAGCAAGCTCGTCGAATCCCTGTTGTGGAGTGTCAAAAGAGCCGCTCTGAAAAGTCAACCTGTTAGATGGGCCAGAAACGGTCTGGCCCCAAGTGAAATTGTCTGTACCAACACCAGCCAGAACGCTGCCACCAACTGGACTCACAAACTGGCCCGAAATAAAATAGCTCCAGTCTCCGATATTCGGCGCAGCGAGGGAAGACCCGCAAGCAACAGAAAAGAAAAAGGAAAGGGCTAGTTTTTTCATAGTGCGAGTTTGTAGTGAAGGCGTAGGATGGTTGTCTGCACGATAACGCGGAAGTCCATAAGTCGCATCATCTGTTCGGAGTAGGCCTCGCGCTCTAAGCTGATGTTGCCCCGCTTCACCAGCTCGCTTACACGTTGCGCTTGATCTCCGCTTGGCGCGATCTCCTGCGGCGACCATGCCCGCAGCCCGAAGGTATCGAAGCAGGCGCGGATCTCCGGGGCGGCGATCACCTTGACCACGTCGGCATTGATCCTGGCCTTCACCTCGGCGGGCACGCCCTCGGGCGCCAACGGCAAGAACGTCGAAACGGGGGTCTCCTCGTTTTCAGTGCAATAAGTGACGGTACGAAAAGCTAGCACTGGCGCGGAGGTGGTGTTGGTAGATCGTTGATTTCATTGACTTTCCTGTTCACTTTCAAATCTGCGATTCGTGGCGTCAAACCGTGGTCGGTTTCATCCATTGGTGCCAGTTATCGATGCATTTGGCCGCGAAGGCAGGATTTGGTCAGCATAGCGGTCAACCGGGAAGCGAAACACACCCCGCAAGTTGATGCTCTCCAGCCTGGTGGGCGCAATCTTCCCGATCAGTTCCGGTGGAATGACCTGGCGGCGGTTCGACCAGCGATCCAGGACCGCCTGCATCTGTGAGGTATTCCACGCCATCACGATGTTGGCCATCAGGCTCAACGCATCGGCCACAGCCTGCATTTCATCGACACGTTTGGCCTGCGCCGGGCTGATCCGGCCGGTATAAATGGCGCGCTTGAGGGCGTTAACAGCCTCGCCCCGATTGAGCACCCGGCGCAACTCGTTCCTGAAAGCGTCCTTGACAAAGTAGTCAGCCAAAAACGCCGTACGCAGCAACCGCCCCAATTGCACGCCAGCCTCATAGATTGGATCGCCCTGGGCGGCAGAACCGAACCGCGCAAGAGCTGCCACCGCACTGGCATGTCCGCTCATGACCGAGGCTGCCAGGTGCACCAGACTATCCCAATGCTTTTCGATCAAAGCGACGTCGACATTGGCTTCGCACACCGCAGCGATTTCTGCGGGCACTTTGGTGCCGCGTGGCACAAAGAGGTGGCGCTGTTTGAGTTCCTTCAACCGCGGGCAAAGATCAAAACCAAGCAAACGGGCATGTGACATGGCAAAGTCGGTGTAGCCATGGGTATCCACAGCAAGCTGGCTGGTCTCCAGCTTTTCTTGGCGGATGACACCTTCAATGGCCACGCCCGCCTGGCGCTCATTGAGCACAAAGGGCTGCGCATGGAAGATGCCCCACCGGTCTTTTACATGGGAGTAGATTCCAATGGAAGGTGTGTTGCGCCGAGGATCAAGCCGGGCTTGCCACACCCGTTTGGTGGTCTCCATGCTCATCATGTCAGAAGATGCCAAATCGGACCGCCCCCAGGTGGCGGCAATCGGGTGTCGCTGCATGAATTCCAGCACAGCCTGGCAGGCCTGGCTCAGACGCCGTTCGTCCCGCGCCCAGCGCATGGCCTGGCGAATGCTGGTGGCAGACAATTGCGGAATCATGCGCGCGCATTCGACCGCAGTCAGACTGGTGCCGTGGGCCATGATGCCGGCATAGACCATCAGCAGCTCGTCGGTAGAGCGCGGCTCACGTCCGAGCATGATCCAGCTAAAGCGCACCTGGGCGTCAACGGCCAGAATCACTTCCGGCAATTGAACCTCACCGATGCGGTGATCCAAAGCCGCGCGCAGCTTGGTCACTTCTGGGTCTTCGTCCTCTGCGGGCAATGGCGACAAATGGAGTTCATCATCCACGCGCAGTACGCCACTGCGGGCTGCAGCGGCCACCGCATCGACACCGGCAGTTACTCTGGCCAGCAAAGGCTTCAAGAAAGTGGCAGCCTTGCTGGGTAACGATAGACGGGCATAGTGTTTCTTGGACTCTGCCTGCCAACGCTCGTCCGTGAAGAACAAGCGCGCACGACCCCGAAAGCTCAGGCTGTGCTCAATCCAGACCGAGCCATTGCGCACCGCGCGGCGCAGGGCAAACAGGGTGGCCACCTCCAACGCCTGAAACGCCCGTTCCCGGTCTGGGCTGGAGATCGAAACCTGCCAGATCATTCCCAGACTTGGTGCCACCACTTCAACTGGCAGCTTTCTGGATCCTTTGAGATATAAAGCTTGCAGCTTGGCAAGGTACTCGATGGCAGGATGCTCGCCGGTGGCCTGCCAGGGCAGCTTTGCAATGGCGACGAGCAACGACCGCACGGGGCGAATTCCATCAATCAATCCCTCGCGGACCAGGGAGGCCCTGCTCGGTGGTTTGCGTTTCTGGGTTTCGGTGATCAAGGCTTCAAGACGGGCACGCAACTCAGCATCTGGCACCGCACCTTGCGCGCTCAAGGCAACAAGTTCGCCGAGCAGCGTTTTGTACATTGCGGCCCAATTGACGGTAGCGGGGACATCGGCGGCAGCCTGACGCCACAGATCGGCGATCCGGCGCTGCACCATAAGGATCAACTGGTCTGTGGTGGTGAACAGGCAATACCGAAGAAAGCATGCGACCTCCACGGTGCGCGCTGGCTCTTTGATCTTGGCTCCGGCTGAGGGCGGCCTGGAGACAAGTCGGCGCGCGTAGCGGCGCAAGATGAGATCGGGGATGTCTGCCAGGTGCTTATGAACGTCCAGCGTGTAAAGCAGGTCGATGCGCTCCAGTACCTCGCTGATTTGGCGGGTTGAGTGTTTCGCCGGTGCAGCCCATAGCCAACTCTGCTGGGTTTGTCCATCTGGGCGCAGCTCTGAAACTGAGGCTCGCCAGCGATCAAGTGTTGCTGGATCAACGCTGGCGGCGATGGCGGTGCCTGTTTCAACTTCAAGCTGGGCAAGTGCCGCCGCAATCAGTGTCCGAATTGCCCGCTCGTGCACGATCACCAGCTTGTTCTTGTACAGCCATTGACGCGCCCGCACGAGTAGCTGATCGCGGTCGGCGCAGCGCGCCACTTCGTCGCGCAGTTCACGTACCAGTGAGCGGCGCTGGTGCTCGCTCATCCACTGGAATCCAAGGACCGTGCAGGCTACTTGTTGGTGATCGAATAGCGTGCGCCCGCGTTCATACATGGCTCTCAGCGAGGCGACTTCTGGTGCTGCAATGCCAAGCTCGTTGCCAAGGTGGCGCCACAAGGCTACTGGAATTACCCGAAAGGCACCGAGCAAACGCCCACTCATGCGCAGGAAACCAATATGGAGCGCCAGACCAAGCTTGTGGGAATCACCTCGGCGTGCATTGATTGCGTCGCGCTCGGCACCATCGAAGGTGAAAAATGCCTTCATCTCGAAGTCGCTGATATCGCGGGGGAGCCCACGCATCCCCAAAAACGTTGTGTGCCAACCCTGCATCGTGAACCTCAAAAGTGGGAGGCCACCATACCCGTTTACAAAGCGAACAGGAAAGTCAATGAAATCAACGGTCTACCCAGACCGCCCCCGCGCCAGTGCTAGCTTTGCGTACCGTCACTTATTGCACTGAAAACGAGGAGACCCCCTGTACGCACTTCGCGATCAACGCGTGCGTGCCGGGGCTGAACTCGGAGCCTTTGAACACCACGGTATTGCCGCAGACCAACGGATACGCGATGGCCCGCGCCGCGAGCACTGCGGTGCCGTTCCATGGCGCGATACTCAAGATGGGGCCGACCGGCTGACGCAGCGTCATCGACAGGGTGTCAGGCTTGTCCGTCGGAATGGTTTCGCCTTGAATTTGGGTGGCTAGTGAGGCGGCTTCCCGGAATACATTGGCCGACAGGTGCACGTTGAACCCCGCCCACAGCGCGGAGGCTCCCACTTCCTTGGCCATCACTTCGATGAACTCGGGCGTTTTGCTCTCCATGACGTCTGCCACCTTCAAAAGAAGGCGCCGCCGCTCCGAGGGTCCGACGGCCTTCCAGGACTTGAACGCCTCTTGAGCGGCTCGAGCCGCATTGACCGCATCGTCCACCGTGGCGTTCGCGCATTGGGTCACGACCTCGCCACTGACAGGGTGCTTGCGATCAAAGTATTTTTTGTCACCTGAATCGATCCAGGCGTCGTTGATAAACAATTTCGTCTTCATGGGGTGTCTCCTGAGAACGGGGTTGATAAATTTGCTTCAGTTAAAAATTCACTTGCGGCCGAGCGCCATGCCGCCATCAATGCTGATCACCGTGCCAGTGATGAACTTCCCTTGTTCCCGGGAGGCCAGCAAAAGGTACGGTGCCACCACGTCCTCGGGCCTTGCCGCGAACCCCAGGGGAGTCAGGCCTTTGATCATGTCATCGATGCCGGGCATGTCTTTCATTTTGGTTTTGTCGAAGCCAGCGCTTGCCGGGCCAGCCAAAGAAGTGACCGTGCCACCTGGCGCAACGCCATTGACCCGGATGTGCGGAGCCAATTCGTAGGCCAAAGCCTTGACCATGCCCAGCACCGCATGTTTGCTGGCAATGTAGCAAGAACCGCCGCCACCGACCGCATAGGAAGAAACGGAAGCCGTCACTACGACCGATCCGTTCGTCTTTTTGAGCTCCGGCAAGGCCGCGCTGATGCCGCTGAAATAGCTTTTGACGTTGATGTCAAATATCTCGTCGAAACTGCCCGAGAATTTCTCCCAAGGCATCATCGATGCTCAGCATGTAATCCCATATCCCGGCATTTCCGATGAAGCAATCCAGGCGCCCGAACTTGGCAACCGTCTGTTTAACCAGCTTCTCATTGGTGGCGTGATCACGGACATCGCCCGCCACGATCTCAATGTCGTCTTTGAATTCACTGCGAAGACCCGCCTCTTGCTCCTCGTTGCGAACGAGTGCAGATACGCGATAACCGGCTGCCTTAAAAGAGCGAACCAACTCGAAACCAATGCCCGAGCCGGCGCCAGTGATGGCAACAACTTGCTGTGTGTTCATGGCAATAAATTTCTGGGCGGATTCAAAAGTGAAGTGCAACACCTGCCAACCTGTAAGGTCCGCAGATGCCAACCACTTCCTCGCACTATCACCAGCTTCAGCCTGAAGACCGAGTCACCATCGCCAGCCTGAGGCAGCAGAACCACAGCGTACGAGCAATTGCCCGGCAACTGCACCGCTCCCCGGCGACCATCAGCCGCGAACTGGAGCGCAATGCATCTTCATCTGGCTATGGCAGCGCACATGCCCAGTGCCAGTCCCTGCAGCGCAGACGCTGTGGCAGACCAGCTATCAAGCTGCATCCCGAGTCGATCTTGTCCTGCCTGGTGATCCATCTGCTGCGGCTGCGCTGGTCGCCCGAGCAGATTGCCCTGACACTGGCACGTTTGTATCCCCTGGGCCATGAATACCGCGTGTCACACGAAACCATCTACAACTGCATCTATGCCATGCCCGTGGGAGAGCTGCGCAAAGAGCTGATCGCCACCCTGCGTCACGCCCACAACAAGCGGCTGCCGCGCAGCAAGGGCAAGGACCGCAGAGGCCAGATTCCCGACATGCTGAGCATCCATGTACGCCCGCCCGAGATCGAAGACCGCCAGTTTCCCGGGCACTGGGAAGGTGATCTCATCAAGGGAGAAGGCAATGCCAGCGCAGTCGGGACCTTGGTGGAACGCACCAGCCGGCTGGTGATGCTGGTCAAGCTGCCTGAGTTCAAGCCGGCCAGTGCTGCCAACGTCTTGCAGGCCTTCACGGACAAGCTGCTGGGCATTGCGCAGCCGATGCGGTTGAGCATGACGTACGACCAGGGCCGGGAGATGTCCATGCACAAGAAGCTCAGTGAGCAAACCGGCATAGCCGTGTACTTCTGCGACCCGCACAGCCCTTGGCAAAGAGGCTCCAACGAGAACATGAATGGCCTGGTGCGCCAGTACCTGCCCAAAGGGACGGATCTGAGCATCTACAGCCAGGAGCAGCTCGATGCGATTGCCGATGAAATCAACAACCGGCCAAGGAAAGGGCTGGGAGTACGATCACCGCTGGCGGTCTACCGCGAACTGCTTGTGAATAGCCCGCAGCACTCCACTCTCATTCACTGAAATCCAGGGTGTTGCACTTCACTTTTGAATCCGCCCTGTTAAAAATAATCACGAATGCCCGCCATCCAGGCAGGCATCCCCAGGGCTCACAGGAAGATCATCAGGTTGTGGGTTTGGGGACTGCGCTCCGGGTAGTCCACAAAGCGTTCGACCAATTTGATGCCACCACCTTCGATGCGTTTCCATTTGTCTTCTCGCGTTGCATAGAAGACGTCAACTTGGTTTCCTCGTCTGGCGCGATGGAGAATGAGGTTGGACCGCACATGCAGCATTTCCGGTGCGCTCTTGTCCTTGGCCGCCGTGACATTGGTGACGAAGCGGGTGAAGCGGATCTTCGGGCTGTTGTACCAGTTCTGAGGATCCATCTGGTGTTCAACTCGAACTTTCAGCTGTTGATAGTTCTCGTTGTAGATATTCACCGCATCATTCAGTTGGTATCGACGCTCGGAAGTGGAGCGAAGTTCTCGCGAGATCACTTGGTATTTGATCTCGGGGGCAACGCAGTGTTCAAGCCAGGCTTTGTAGGCCTGAATGTCCAGCAGGTGCGCTTCGCGGGTCAGGAGTGTGGTGACTTCTTGCTGCAGATCGCTGTCGTGCCCGACGAAGAAACGGTGAAATTCTTCGGCGTCGTGCGCGGAGACCAGCTTGTTTTCCTGGGTATTGATCATCATGATTGGCTCCTGGATTAGCGATCAGTCGTCTTGGTGAGTTCGGTGTGCCAATTTCGGGAGGTGTTTTCGAACTCGGCCCAATTGGAGCTGCTGATGTGAGCCTGGTAGGCACGGTAGAATCCGCGATAGTTGGTATCGCTGAATGCCGATTTGCCAACGACGCCCGGATAGCATTCGTCGCCGTAGACGTCCTTGCCGAAACCCATATCGGCAATCAGATCACTGTTGCTGGATTGGTATTTCTTGGCATTTTGCGATAACGCCATGTTGTCGTTGTCGTCGCTTTCCCAGTATCCTGCTGGTCCGGTACAGCGCTGAGCCGCGTCAGCCAAGCGACGCTTTAAGTCCTCAGGCATGTCTTTTTCTACGATGGCATACGTCCAAGCCTCGGTCGTGTTTTCATCGATCGGGTTAAAGACCTTGAAGACACCGGCGCCGGTCAAAAAGCAGTTGTTCGGGAAAATCGTGCCGTTCAATTGGCTGCGGTAAATCCGCGCCCGGACATCGCCGATTTCTTTGGCGAGCTTTTCCTGTTTTGCGCCGCTGAATGCCATCAATTCGGGAACCAGATCAGCGCTCTGGACACCGGAGTAGGCGTCCAACGATACGCCAAGTCCACTGCCATACTTGGTGGTCATGTGCAAGCCCGAGCCTTCGGGTGGAGGCATAGCGTTGCCCGCAAGAGGAGCATATATCGACTGCCCTGCGCGCATAATAGATGCGTGCGTCCAACCAATGTGGTAGAGGTCAGCTACAAAGTTTTCCGCAAAAGCCTTCCAGTTGCCCTTAACCACCACTTTGCCGGGGGGGCCTACAAGTTCCAGGCCACCAGAGTGCTTGAAGGTGGGTTCCAGGTACCAGGCTGCATCACCCAGATAATCGATGAGCGGGGGAGCTTCTGCATCAAAACAGCCATAGATAAAGCCATGAAAGCTTTCGATGCGGGGGACTTCTTTCAAGCCCAGGCATTTCTTTTTGATCGCATCTCCGTAAAACTCTTTTTCAAAGGGAACGCTTTGCAGTTCGCCGTTGGAGCCATAGCCCCAGCCGTGGTAACCGCACACAAAGCCTTTCGCATTTCCGGCTTCAGCGTTAACTATTGTCATGCCCCGGTGACGGCAAACATTCAAAAAGGCTCGCACCGAGCCATCGTTCTGGCGGGAGACGATGACTTCATCGACGCCCATTTTGGCTTTGACATAGTCGCCGGGGGAGGGAATCAGACTGTCATGGGTCAGAAAAAGCCAGTTCCGCGCGAAGATGGTCTTCAATTCGTGCTGGAAAAGTTCTTTGTCGCCATAAATCAGGTGCTTTTGCGTCAGCCCTGCTTCACTCACTAAGTTTTGGTAACTCATAATTGCTTGTCTCCTCTTGTTTGAAAACGGGTAGTGATTGGGTTGGGTGGGGTGATTTCCGGATTTGGCTTTCCTCCTGCAAAGAATTTTAGTCCAGCTTGAGCATTTAGTCCAGCTTGAGCATCACGCGCATGTTTTCGATTTTTACGGGGTAGGTTTTGATGTCCTGTGTCAGGGGTGCGCACAAGGCTTTACCCGTGCAAACATCGAATCGGCCTTGATGCAAAGGACATTCAATTTCCCGGCCTTCGAGAAAGCCGTCGCTCAAGCGCGCAGCCCCGTGGGTACACAAGTTGTCGGTGGCGAAGACCTCACCTTCCACCTCATAGAAGGCAATGTCTTTGCCTGCCACGATGACTCCGACCACATCGCCCTCAGGCACAGCGTCCCGTGCGATGGCATCAATCCAGTTCTCGGACATGTTCTGCAACCTCAAATGGGGTAGATGAGGGAGTTGGGGATCATCTCGCTGTCGTACACGCACAGTCCTCGAAAGGCTCGACATCGTGGTCGAAAGAGGCAAACACTGCACCGCCTCGGGCGGCCACCTTGAGCTTGGTCAGGCCGTGTTCTTCGAGTTTGAAGTCCTTGGGCATGCCGCCGTTGACCTTGCCGTCCTGCTTGACGCCACGGCGGAAGGGCACGCCCTGCAGGTCACCCTTGAGGCTGTAGTTCCACTGGTGGTAGGGGCAGAAGAAGTCCTTGGCGTTGCCGTGGCGCTCGCGGCAAAAGCGCATGCCACGGTGGGCGCAGACGTTCTCCACCACGTTGATGCCGCCATCCGGATCACGCACCATGATGACCGAGCGCTCACCGATCACCGTTCGCTTGAAGTCGCCTGGATTCGGAATCTCGGCTTCCAGGCCTACATAGCACCAGTGGTTTGCATAGAACAGGCGCTCCAATTCGCGCTTGTACAGGTCTTCGCGGGTGTAGGCCCAGAAGGGAACGCGGCTGCTACCTTCGCCCGGCCATTTCGGATCTTGGGGAAACACGGGTTTTAATCGTTGGGGTTCACTCATGGCTTGGTATCCTTGGGTTGAATTGGGTTCGCATGGTGCCTTCGCTCAGACGCCGCTGGGATAGAACGCATCGGCATGGATGTGCCCGGGTACTATGCCTAGGCGAGCAACGAGCAGGTTCAGGGCCTCGACCATGGCCGGAGCGCCACACAGGTAGGCGCGCCATCCCGCCAAATTGGGCAAGCCACGGCCGATCAGATCGGTGACCAGGCCGGATCGATGACCAGGGCCGGCAGGGCCTGTTGCAACAACGACATTCACCTTGAGATTCGGAAACCTTGCAGCCAATGCGTGAAGGCGTTCCTCGTCATAGATGTCCTGCTCGCTCCGCACACCGAAGTACAGATGGATGGGGTTGCTCATCCCGCTTTCCAGTGCGCCTCGAACGATCGAAAGGACGGGCGCCAGACCTGTTCCACCCCCCACACAAAGCATGGGGCCGGTGTGCGTGCGCCGCAGATAGGCCGTTCCGAGGGGGCCGCTGATCCGCACCGAAGCGCCTACGGACAGTTCATTGAAAACGTAGTTGCTGACATGCCCGCCCGGAACCGCGCGAATCTGAAACTCCATTTCCGCATCGCTAGGCAGCCCGGCCATCGAATAGGGGCGGACGCATTCGGGCGTGAACTGCACCGTTGCGTACTGGCCAGGGCTGAACTCAAGCGGTTTGGCCAGTTTGATGCGCAGGCGCCGGATGTCATGGGTGGCTTCGTCTATCGCTGTGACCGTCCCCTTGACGATGCGCGCCGGGTGAACCACGATCTCGTCAGATTCAGGAATCTCGATCGTGCAGTCTTCGGTCAGAACCGCCTGACAGGCCAGGACATAGGCCCCCTTTCCTGCCTGCGGGCGCCCTGTCTCGGAGCCGTTATCGCGAAGATGGCCGGCAATCACACGGCAACGGCAAGTGCCGCAGCGGCCCGACATGCAGCTATAAGAAATGGGGACCTCGTTGGACCTGAGCACGTCAAGCAGGGTGCTGCCGGTCTCCGCGTTCAGATGCAAATTGAGGGGTTCTACTACCAGTTCCATGCAAGCTCTTTTTTCAGTTGTCTCCGAATGGCTGCGATTCTAGCGCGTCGATCGGTATAGCGCTATAGATCAAGTCTGATAGTTAAAATCACCAGCATGAATAATGGTGAGGGTGAGGTCATGGATCTGCGCGACATCGACTTGAATCTGCTGGTGGTCTTCAACCAGCTACTGCTCGACCGGAGCGTATCGACGGCCGGCGAAAAACTGGGGCTGACGCAGCCTGCCGTCAGCAATTCACTTAAACGGCTGCGTGCGGCGCTAAAGGACGATTTGTTCTTGCGCACCTCAAAAGGCATGGAGCCGACACCGTATGCACTGCATCTTGCGGAGCCCGTGGTCTATGCGCTCAACACGCTGCAGACGGCACTGACGACCCGTGACTCTTTCGACCCATTTGCCAGCACGCGCACCTTCAACTTGGCAATGACCGACATCGGCGAGATGTACTTCATGCCCCCACTGATGGAAGCGCTTGCGCAACGAGCTCCTCACATCCAGATCAGCACGCTGCGCCCGAATGCTGGCAATCTGAAGGAGGATATGGAGTCCGGTGCGGTTGATCTCGCCTTGGGTCTTCTGCCAGAGCTACAGACCGGATTCTTCCAGCGGCGCCTCTTTCGCCTCCGCTACGTATGCATGTTCCGCAAGGACCATCCAAGCGCCAAATCCCCCATGAGCCTGAAACAGTTCAGTGAACTGGAGCATGTCGGCGTGGTCGCACTCAACACCGGACACGGTGAGGTCGATGGCCTGCTCGAACGCGCAGGCATCAAAAGGCGCATGCGGCTGGTGGTGCCGCATTTCATTGCGATCGGCCCCATTCTGCACAGCACCGACCTCATCGCGACCGTGCCGCAGCGTTTTGCCGTTCGCTGCGAAGTGCCTTTTGGTCTGACGACATCCCCGCACCCGGCCAAGCTGCCTGACATCGCCATCAACCTGTTTTGGCATGCCAAGTACAACCGGGATCCGGGCAACATGTGGCTACGTCAGTTGTTCGTCGAGCTTTTCTCTGAAGCATAAGCGTCCAGCAAGCCCATATTGACTGCCGCGGGCGGCCATAGCTGAGAATCAGGATGTCGGTGGTCTGCCAACCGATGCGGCAGCAGTTCTTCCATGCGACTGGCCTTGTGCGTAGGCAGCCGGGTCAGAACTGCCTTCACCCGCCAGTTTGAACACCGCCACCGTCTGCACCAGCTCCTCGGACTGGCCCTTCAGGCTGGAGGCCGCCGCGGCCATCTGCTCGACCAGCGCCGCATTCTGCTGCGTGACCTGGTCCATATTGGTGACGGCCTCACCCACCTGCGCTACTCCCTGGCTCTGCTCGGTGCTGGCCGCGCTGATCTCGCCCATGATGTCGGTCACGCGCCGGATACTGTCCACGACCTCTTTCATGGTGGCGCCGACCCGGTCCACCAGGGCGCTGCCTTGCTCGACCCGGCCCACGCTGTCGCTGATCAGGGTCTTGATTTCCTTGGCAGCCTCGGCGCTGCGCTGGGCCAGGCTGCGCACTTCGGCGGCCACCACGGCAAAGCCGCGACCGTGTTCACCCGCTCTGGCGGCCTCGACCGCGGCATTCAGGGCCAGGATATTGGTCTGGAAGGCGATGCCGTCAATGACGCCGATGATGTCGGCTATCTTGCGTGAGCTTTCGTTGATGCCGGTCATGGTGTTGACCACCTGGGCCACAGCTTCGCCGCCTTGGACGGCCACGGCGCTGGCGCTTTGCGCGAGCTGGTTGGCATGGCGCGCGTTGTCGGCGTTCTGGCGCACGGTGGAGCTCAGCTCCTCCATGCTGGCGGCGGTTTCTTCCAGGGCGCTGGCCTGGCTTTCGGTGCGCGCCGACAGGTCGTGGTTGCCCTGGGCAATCTCGGAACTGGCCGCCTCCAGGCTCTCGGCGTTCTGGCGCACATGGGCCACCATGCTGGAAAGGCTGCCCTGCATGTCCGCCAGGGCGGTTATCAATTGGCCGACTTCGTCGTTCGAACGCGTCACGATCTGCCCCGTGAGGTCGCCCTGGGCAATCTGGCCCGCCAGCCGCAGCGCCTCCTCCAGCGGCCCGAGCACCGCTTTGCGGATCGCCCAAAAGGAGGCCAGCAGCACCAGACCGCCCAGCAGGTTGATGCTGAAGACAAGCGCCTTGATGAAGCCGACCGCCTCGGCCACTAGCGGGGCGAAACGTTCGGAGCCATCTTGCACCACCGCCATGTCGGGTCGCAGCCGCTCGACCAGTGCCGGGCTCACGGTGCTGCCAGGTTCGAGCTCGATGATTTTCTTCATGCGCTCCAGGTCGCCAATGTCCTTGCTCGGCAAGTCAAGAACGCCACCAAAGCCGAACAAGCGGAACAACCCCTGCTCGACCTTGAACAACTCCACATCGACCTGCGCGGCAAGCCACTGCCCGTGCTTGATCGGCTTGAGCAGCAGGTCCTTGCCAACCGCCGGGGCCGTGTCACCCGAGCTTGCCCGCTGCATGGCGAGTGCCATCTGCATGACAGCCGCAAGATGTTCCCGCTCCAGGTGGTGGAAGCGCGCGGCCTTGCCAAGGAATCGCCCCCCCAACATCACCAGCAGTGACACCGTGAGCACGGCGACCATGCCGAACAAAAATTTCTGGCGCAGGGTGAATTGGGGCATGGGTTGTGTTCTTTCAGTGGAAAGGGGGGTCTCCTCGTTTTCAGTGCAATAAGTGACGGTACGAAAAGCTAGCACTGGCGCGGAGGTGGTGTTGGTAGATCGTTGATTTCATTGACTTTCCTGTTCACTTTCAAATCTGCGATTCGTGGCGTCAAACCGTGGTCGGTTTCATCCATTGGTGCCAGTTATCGATGCATTTGGCCGCGAAGGCAGGATTTGGTCAGCATAGCGGTCAACCGGGAAGCGAAACACACCCCGCAAGTTGATGCTCTCCAGCCTGGTGGGCGCAATCTTCCCGATCAGTTCCGGTGGAATGACCTGGCGGCGGTTCGACCAGCGATCCAGGACCGCCTGCATCTGTGAGGTATTCCACGCCATCACGATGTTGGCCATCAGGCTCAACGCATCGGCCACAGCCTGCATTTCATCGACACGTTTGGCCTGCGCCGGGCTGATCCGGCCGGTATAAATGGCGCGCTTGAGGGCGTTAACAGCCTCGCCCCGATTGAGCACCCGGCGCAACTCGTTCCTGAAAGCGTCCTTGACAAAGTAGTCAGCCAAAAACGCCGTACGCAGCAACCGCCCCAATTGCACGCCAGCCTCATAGATTGGATCGCCCTGGGCGGCAGAACCGAACCGCGCAAGAGCTGCCACCGCACTGGCATGTCCGCTCATGACCGAGGCTGCCAGGTGCACCAGACTATCCCAATGCTTTTCGATCAAAGCGACGTCGACATTGGCTTCGCACACCGCAGCGATTTCTGCGGGCACTTTGGTGCCGCGTGGCACAAAGAGGTGGCGCTGTTTGAGTTCCTTCAACCGCGGGCAAAGATCAAAACCAAGCAAACGGGCATGTGACATGGCAAAGTCGGTGTAGCCATGGGTATCCACAGCAAGCTGGCTGGTCTCCAGCTTTTCTTGGCGGATGACACCTTCAATGGCCACGCCCGCCTGGCGCTCATTGAGCACAAAGGGCTGCGCATGGAAGATGCCCCACCGGTCTTTTACATGGGAGTAGATTCCAATGGAAGGTGTGTTGCGCCGAGGATCAAGCCGGGCTTGCCACACCCGTTTGGTGGTCTCCATGGTCATCATGTCAGAAGATGCCAAATCGGACCGCCCCCAGGTGGCGGCAATCGGGTGTCGCTGCATGAATTCCAGCACAGCCTGGCAGGCCTGGCTCAGACGCCGTTCGTCCCGCGCCCAGCGCATGGCCTGGCGAATGCTGGTGGCAGACAATTGCGGAATCATGCGCGCGCATTCGACCGCAGTCAGACTGGTGCCGTGGGCCATGATGCCGGCATAGACCATCAGCAGCTCGTCGGTAGAGCGCGGCTCACGTCCGAGCATGATCCAGCTAAAGCGCACCTGGGCGTCAACGGCCAGAATCACTTCCGGCAATTGAACCTCACCGATGCGGTGATCCAAAGCCGCGCGCAGCTTGGTCACTTCTGGGTCTTCGTCCTCTGCGGGCAATGGCGACAAATGGAGTTCATCATCCACGCGCAGTACGCCACTGCGGGCTGCAGCGGCCACCGCATCGACACCGGCAGTTACTCTGGCCAGCAAAGGCTTCAAGAAAGTGGCAGCCTTGCTGGGTAACGATAGACGGGCATAGTGTTTCTTGGACTCTGCCTGCCAACGCTCGTCCGTGAAGAACAAGCGCGCACGACCCCGAAAGCTCAGGCTGTGCTCAATCCAGACCGAGCCATTGCGCACCGCGCGGCGCAGGGCAAACGGGGTGGCCACCTCCAACGCCTGAAACGCCCGTTCCCGGTCTGGGCTGGAGATCGAAACCTGCCAGATCATTCCCAGACTTGGTGCCACCACTTCAACTGGCAGCTTTCTGGATCCTTTGAGATATAAAGCTTGCAGCTTGGCAAGGTACTCGATGGCAGGATGCTCGCCGGTGGCCTGCCAGGGCAGCTTTGCAATGGCGACGAGCAACGACCGCACGGGGCGAATTCCATCAATCAATCCCTCGCGGACCAGGGAGGCCCTGCTCGGTGGTTTGCGTTTCTGGGTTTCGGTGATCAAGGCTTCAAGACGGGCACGCAACTCAGCATCTGGCACCGCACCTTGCGCGCTCAAGGCAACAAGTTCGCCGAGCAGCGTTTTGTACATTGCGGCCCAATTGACGGTAGCGGGGACATCGGCGGCAGCCTGACGCCACAGATCGGCGATCCGGCGCTGCACCATAAGGATCAACTGGTCTGTGGTGGCGAACAGGCAATACCGAAGAAAGCATGCGACCTCCACGGTGCGCGCTGGCTCTTTGATCTTGGCTCCGGCTGAGGGCGGCCTGGAGACAAGTCGGCGCGCGTAGCGGCGCAAGATGAGATCGGGGATGTCTGCCAGGTGCTTATGAACGTCCAGCGTGTAAAGCAGGTCGATGCGCTCCAGTACCTCGCTGATTTGGCGGGTTGAGTGTTTCGCCGGTGCAGCCCATAGCCAACTCTGCTGGGTTTGTCCATCTGGGCGCAGCTCTGAAACTGAGGCTCGCCAGCGATCAAGTGTTGCTGGATCAACGCTGGCGGCGATGGCGGTGCCTGTTTCAACTTCAAGCTGGGCAAGTGCCGCCGCAATCAGTGTCCGAATTGCCCGCTCGTGCACGATCACCAGCTTGTTCTTGTACAGCCATTGACGCGCCCGCACGAGTAGCTGATCGCGGTCGGCGCAGCGCGCCACTTCGTCGCGCAGTTCACGTACCAGTGAGCGGCGCTGGTGCTCGCTCATCCACTGGAATCCAAGGACCGTGCAGGCTACTTGTTGGTGATCGAATAGCGTGCGCCCGCGTTCATACATGGCTCTCAGCGAGGCGACTTCTGGTGCTGCAATGCCAAGCTCGTTGCCAAGGTGGCGCGCGCCACAAGGCTACTGGAATTACCCGAAAGGCACCGAGCAAACGCCCACTCATGCGCAGGAAACCAATATGGAGCGCCAGACCAAGCTTGTGGGAATCACCTCGGCGTGCATTGATTGCGTCGCGCTCGGCACCATCGAAGGTGAAAAATGCCTTCATCTCGAAGTCGCTGATATCGCGGGGAGCCCACGCATCCCCAAAAACGTTGTGTGCCAACCCTGCATCGTGAACCTCAAAAGTGGGAGGCCACCATACCCGTTTACAAAGCGAACAGGAAAGTCAATGAAATCAACGGTCTACCCAGACCACCCCCGCGCCAGTGCTAGCTTTGCGTACCGTCACTTATTGCACTGAAAACGAGGAGACCCCGCCACGGCGCTGTCGCTGCTGGTGTGGTTCATCTTCGCGCCGCAGTGCGTCTCCACCATCGCCGCCGTGCGCCGCGAGACCAACGGCTGGCGCTGGCCGCTTGTCATGACGGGCTATCTCTTCGCACTGGCCTATGCGGCCAGCTTCATCACCTACCGCGTGGCCCTGGCGCTGGGCGGTGGTTGAAAACCGTCACCAAGGAGCAGAACCATGTGGCAAGACATTCTCACCGCCGTGATCGTGGCCGTGGCCGCCCTGGCGCTGCTGTGGCGCTGGCTGCCACAGCGCTGGCGCGCCCGCGCCGCGCGCGTGCATCCGGCACTGGCGCCCATGGCCAAGACCGGCAGCAGTTGCGGGGGCTGCAATGCCTGCGCCGGAGACCGCTGCGCGCCGGCACGCAAGCCCTGAAGCCGGGATAGCCCTGGTCGCGGGCCTAAAAGCATAGCTGCCGGCGCTTGCCAGGCAAAGGTTTCAGTATCAAAACTATCTGAAATCATTGCCTGGAAAGCGCCAGCAGCTCTTCTTTTTGAAGAACCACTTCAAGCGGCCTGCGGCCACTCCTGCGTGTCGCCCAACGGCGGCAGGCCCAGCTTGGCGCGCGTGTCGTGGCAACCGTAGGAGGCGAACGGAAAGTCGCGGCACGGCTGGGGACGTTGGTCGTAGATGCCGCAGCCGATGCAGCCGTTGCCCAGGTCGGCCAGTGCCACGCAGCGCACGGGGTGGCGCTCGGTGCCGTTCATGCGGTAGCGGTTGCCTCCGGCCTCATGGGCCAGGGCGTCGGGCACGCGCCCGCCCATGGACTGCAGTTCATAGACGGAGAACTCCACGCGGTAGTTCTGGCAGCATGCACCGCAGTGCAGGCAGGGGTGGACGGGGACGGACATGCAGGTTCCTCGGGTTCTGGTGCATCGGCAACGGGCCCCATCCCAGGTGCGACGCGCAGCCGGCACCGGGGATCGCGGGCGATCAGGGGGAGCGATGGGAGGGCGGGCATGCGCTGGGGCGCCTGCCGCGCAGAACCGGGCCGCTAGGTGTGGCCCTGGAGGAACTTCAGGTAGAAGGTATGAATGCGCACCTGCAGCGCATGCACGCGTGCCGCCATGCGCCGGGCGGCCGCGTGCAGTTCAGGCGCCAGCGGGCGCTGGCGGGCGGGGCAGGGTGGATGACCCGGGCGCCTGGGGTGGAGTTGCGCTGGGGCCATGGGTGGGATGCGGGATGGGTTTAGACGCGACCGAGCAGCAGGTACTCCATGAGTGCCTTCTGCACGTGCATCCTGTTTTCCGCCTCGTCCCAGACGACGGACTGGGGGCCGTCGATCACGTCGGCCATCACCTCCTCGCCGCGGTGCGCGGGCAGGCAGTGCATGAACAGCGCGTCGGGCTTGGCCACGGCCATCATCTCGGCGTCCACGCACCAGTCGGCAAAGGCCTTGCGGCGCGCTTCGTTCTCGGCCTCGTAGCCCATGCTCGTCCACACGTCGGTGGTCACCAGGTCGGCGCCGCGGCAGGCATCCATGGGATCGGCAAAGACCTTGTAGGAGCCCGCGCGGTGGGGCTTGCCGCCGAAGGCGAGCTTCTCGTCCACCTCGTAGCCGCCGGGGGTGCTCACGTGCACGGTGAAGCCCAACAGATCGGCCGCCTGCAGCCAGGTGTTGGCCATGTTGTTGCCGTCGCCCACCCAGGCCACCACCTTGCCGGCGATGGTGCCGCGGTGCTCGATGAAGGTGAACAGGTCGGCCAGGATCTGGCAGGGGTGGAACTCGTTGGTCAGCCCATTGATCACCGGCACGCGCGAGTGCGCGGCAAAGCGCTCGATCTTTTCCTGGCCGAAGGTGCGGATCATCACCAGGTCCACCATGCGGCTGATGACGCGCGCGCTGTCCTCGATGGGCTCGGCGCGGCCCAACTGGCTGTCTCCCGTGGTCAGGTGCACCACGCTGCCGCCCAGCTGGTACATGCCGGCCTCGAAGCTCACACGCGTGCGGGTGCTGGCCTTCTCGAAGATCATGGCCAGGGTGCGGTCGGCTAGCGGGTGGTACTTCTCGTAGCTCTTGAACTTGCCCTTGATGATGGCGGCGCGCGAGAACAGGTAGTTGTATTCGTCGGCGGTGAAGTCGGTGAATTGCAGGTAGTGCTTCATACGCGGTCGATCTTCTTCATTCAGACAGGAAGGTCTGCACCAGGGGTGTGAGCAGGGCGACGATCTCGTCGGCCTCTGCGCGCGTGAGGATGAGCGCGGGCACCAGGCGGATCACGCGCTCGGCGGTCACCGACAGCAGCAGGCCGGCCTCGGCCGCGCGATCGATCAGCACGCCGCAGGGGCGGTCCAGCTCCATCCCGATGATCAGGCCCTGGCCGCGGACTTCGTTCACGCCAGCGGTCTTACCCAGTGCGCGCTGCAACTCGGCCTTCAGGTGGGCGCCCACGTCCGCGGCGTTCTGCAGCAGGCCGTCTTCTTCCATGATGCGGATGGTCTCCACACCCGCGCGCATGGCGAGCGGGTTGCCGCCGAAGGTGGAGCCGTGGTTGCCCGGCTTGAGCACCTGCGCGGCGGCGCCGTGCGCCAGCACTGCGCCCACGGGAACGCCCGAGCCCAGGCCCTTGGCCAGCGTCATCACATCCGGGACAATGCCGGCCCACTGGTGGGCAAACCACTTGCCGGTGCGGCCCATGCCGGCCTGCACCTCGTCAAGCATCAGCAGCCAGCCGTTGGCGTCGCACAGTGCGCGCACCTGCTGCAGGTAGTCGGCGCGCATGGGATGCAGGCCACCTTCGCCCTGGATGGGCTCCATCATCACGGCGACGATGTTGGCGTTGCCTTCGGTGGCCTCCTGCAGCGCCTCGATGTCATTGGGCGCCACGCGCAGGAAGCCCTCCAGCAGCGGGCCGAAGCCGTTGCGCACCTTGGGGTTGCCAGTGGCGGTCATGGTGGCGATGGAGCGGCCGTGGAAGGCATGGTCGTAGACCACGATCACGGGTTTTTCGATGCCCTTGTCCACGCCGTACTTGCGCGCGATCTTGATGGCAGCCTCGTTGGCCTCCAGGCCGGTGCTGCAGAAGAACACGTTGGTCATGTGCGCGCGCTCGGTCAGCAGCTGGGCCAGCTTTTCCTGTCCCGGCACATGGTAGTAGTTGGAGGTGTGGATCAGCTTGGCGATCTGGTCCTGCAGCGCCGGCACCAGCTTGGGATGGTTGTGGCCCAGCGTATTCACGGCGATGCCGCCCAGTCCGTCGAGGTACTGCTTGCCGTTCACGTCCCACACACGCACGCCCTGGCCTCGCTCCAGCGCGATGGGTACGCGGCCATAGGTGTTCATCACGTGGGGCGAGGCAGCCTCGACAAATGCGGTCATGCGGACATCTCCTGACAAGAGAGGGAAACGGGGAACAGCCCCAAAAAGGGAAATGCGATTCTAGGGGCTGCCCTCGCGCGCACCATTGAAGATTGCGCATCACAGTCATGCGCTGCGCTTGCGTTCAATGCTGGCAGGCGGTGCTGGGGCATTGGAGGGTAGCTCTTATATAAGAGTTAGAATCCGTGCCACGCCGACGCACAAGGTCGGCGCCCCTTACACGACCCGAACCCGATGGTTGCTCCCTCCTCCAAAGAAGTCTTCATCCAAGGCATTACCCTCGAAGGGAGGACCTTTCGGCCCAGCGACTGGGCCGAGCGCCTGGCGGGGGTCATGAGCCAGTTCCGCCCCGGCGGTGCCGTGCCTGGCAGCCACCTGAACTACTCCCCCTGGTGCATTCCTACCAGCATGAACGGAGTGAAGTGCGTGGTGGTCCACCGCGACCTGCAGGCGCACGAGCCCATGGCGTGGGACTTCGTGCTCAACTTTGCCAGAGACAACAACTTGCAGGTCGTCGAAGCCTGCCTGCTCCCCGATCCCAAGGCCTGACAACACAGGCCTTTTCTTTTGGGTGGGCGTGTGTGCCCCCGGGGTGCTGTGCCGAGCAGCGCCGGGCACAAAAAAACCGCCCGGAGGCGGTTTCTCTGCTTTGCTGACAGCGCACCCGTTACAAACGGCGGGTGGCGAGCCACCCGGGCTGTTGGCCTGCGCGGGGCAGGCGGTGAATTTAGGCGGCTGCCAGAGCCAAGGCTTTCACCTTGGCGGACAGGCGGCTCTTGTCGCGAGCTGCCTTGTTCTTGTGGAAGATGCCCTTGTCGGCGATGGTGTCCAGCACGGACTGGGCCTTGGCGAACAACTCGGTTGCCTTGGTCTTGTCACCGGCCAGAACAGCCTTCTCGACGTTCTTGACGGCGGTGCGGTACTTGGAGCGCAGCGAGGTGTTGGCTGCGTTCAGCTTGAGGCCTTGGCGGGCGCGCTTGCGGCCCGATGCCAGGCGGGGGTTCTTTTTCTTTGGCTTTCCAGATGCCATGGTATGTGTTCCTTGTGTCTGAGGATGTTGTCAGCAAAGCCGGCCATTATAGCGCAGCCGCCATTTCGGGCGTGGCGCGACGCCAAACGCATACACTTGCGCCGGTGTCCCTGTTCAAAGCCGCTTCCACCGTATCGCTGTTGACCCTGGCCTCCCGCGTGACGGGCCTGGTGCGTGATCTGCTCATGGCCTCGATGTTCGGCGCCAACGTTCTGACAGACGCTTTCAACGTCGCTTTTCGCATTCCCAACCTGTTTCGCCGCTTGTTCGCCGAAGGGGCGTTCAGCCAGGCCTTCGTGCCCGTCCTGGCCGCGCACAAGGCGCAGCATGGCGATGAGGACACCCATGCACTTGTGAACGCCGTGGCCACGGCGCTGTTCTGGGCGCTGCTACTGACCTGCGTGCTGGGGGTGGTAGGAGCGCCGCTGCTCGTGTGGGCGCTGGCCAGCGGGTTGCGCCAGAGTCCGGAGGGGTTCGACGCCGCCGTGTTCATGACGCGCTGGATGTTCCCCTACATTGGATTCATGTCGCTGGTGGCCCTTTCGGCGGGCGTGCTCAACACCTGGAAGCGCTTTGGCGTGCCGGCCGCCACACCCGTGCTGCTGAACCTGTGCATGATCGCGGCCGCTTGGCTGGGCGCGCCACAACTGGCGGCGCGGGGCATAGAGCCCATCTACGCCATGGTGGGCGGGGTGATGGGCGGCGGGGTGCTGCAACTGGCGGTGCAACTGCCCGCATTGCGCCGCCTGGGGCTGCTGCCCCGCATCGGCATGACCTGGGGCAGGGTACGCAGTGCCTGGCAGGACCCAGGCGTGCGCCGCATTCTTACCCTGATGGCGCCGGCGTTGCTGGGCGTGGGGGTGGCGCAGATCTCGCTGATGATCAACACGCAGATCGCGTCCTATCTCACACCGGGCAGCGTGACATGGCTGTTTTATGCCGACCGCCTCATGGAATTTCCCACGGCCCTGCTGGGCGTGGCGCTGGGCGTGGTGCTCACGCCGCAGTTGTCGGCCGCCAAGGCTGCGGGGGATGGTGAACGCTACTCGGCCATGTTGGACTGGGGGCTGCGCATCGTGGTGCTGCTGGCCGTACCCTGCGCCGTGGGACTGCTGACCTTCGCAACGCCGCTGGTGGCCACGCTGTTCCACCATGGTGCGCTGAATGACGGCGACGTGCGGCAGATCTCCGTGGCGCTGGCAGGCTATGGAGCGGGGTTGCTGGGCCTGGTGGCCATCAAGGTGCTGGCGCCGGGTTACTACGCCAGCCAGGATATCCGCACGCCCGTGCGCATCGCCATCGTGGTGCTGGTGGCCACGCAGATCATGAATGCCGCGCTGGTGCCCCTGCTGGCGCATGCTGGGCTGGCGCTGTCGATTGGCCTGGGTGCGCTCATCAACGCCCTGTGGCTGCTCACGGGGCTGCTGCGGCGGGGAAGCTTTCGCCCGCGCGAAGGCTGGGGCCGGTTTGCGCTGCAGGTGATTGCCGCCAGTGCGCTGCTGGCCGTGTTCCTGCTCTGGGCCTCCCACCACTTCGACTGGCTGGCGCTGCGGGCGCACAGCTTGCAGCGTGCGGGACTGCTGGCGCTGCTGCTCGCCGCATCGGCCGCGCTGTACTTTGGCGCGCTGTGGGCCTGCGGGCTCAAGCTGCGCCAGCTGTTGCGCCGCTGAAGGGAGAGGGCGCATGGCGTTGAGCTATTCCGTTCCCACGCCGCTGGAGTATTTCGCGTCGCTGGTCCAGGTGCCGCAGGGCGGCGCCATCGCGTTGCTGGAGTCGGCCGCCTGCATCGCGCAGGACGAATATCCGCGCCTGGATGTGCAGCAGTTCCTGGACGAGATGGACCGCCTGCAGGCGCGGCTGCAGAGGCGCATTGCGCAGGATGCCGAACCGCTGCTGCGGCTCAATCTGCTCAACCAGTTTTTCTTTGGCGAACTGGGCTTTGCGGGCAATCTCAACGACTACTACGCGCCGGGCAACAGCTATTTGCACATCGTGCTGGAGAAGCGGCGCGGCATTCCCATCTCGCTGGCGGTGCTGTGGCTGGAGCTGGCGCAGGGGGTGGGCCTGCGTGCGCACGGGGTGGCCTTTCCCGGGCATTTCCTGGTCAAGGTGCTCATGCCCACGGGCCAGGTCGTGATGGACCCGATGACGGGGCTTTCCCTCTCGCGCGAAGCGCTGGGCGAGCGGCTGGAGCCTTTTCGCCGCGGACACGGACCGCTGGAGGACGAAGCTCCGCTGGGCCTGTATCTGCAGGCCGCCACGGAGCGGGATATTCTTGCGCGCATGCTGCGCAATCTGAAGGAAATCCACCGCGCGCGCCAGGACTGGAGTCGCCTGGTGGCGGTGCAGGACCGGCTCATCGTGTTGCTGCCCGATGCCTGGAGCGAGTGGCGCGACCGCGGCCTGGCGTATGCGGAGAGCGGCGCATCCCTGCAAGCGCTGGAGAACCTGGAGACCTATCTGGCCCATGCTGAGGGTGCCGAAGATGCCCCTGCGATCGCACAGCGCGTGAAAGAATTGCGCCGTTTCTGATCCAGGCCAAGCGTGCCATGTGACAAAAACATGGCAAAAGCGCACCATGTCATGTGCTGGACACGAAGAGTTGTCACCATCTTCTGCCTGCCGAGAAGGTACCAGTCATGCCGCATATATCCGAGATCAATTCCCACGAACTCATGGAACGCATCGCCGACGATCTGGCCGACGGCTATGACGAGGAGTTGGAGCTGGAGATCGAGGACCGCGCCTTCGATGAGCACGGCCTGCAGGCGCCCGTGGACCGGCTGGCACGCCAGCAGTATTTCCGGGAGCTGTTCCGCCTGCAGGGCGAGCTGGTCAAGCTGCAGGACTGGGTGCAGCACTCAAGGCAGAAGGTGGTGGTGATCTTCGAGGGGCGCGATGCCGCCGGCAAGGGCGGGGTGATCAAGCGCATTACGCAGCGGTTGAACCCGCGCGTGGTGCGCGTGGCGGCGCTACCTGCGCCCAATGACCGCGAGCGCACGCAGTGGTACTTCCAGCGCTATGTGGCGCACCTGCCCGCGGCAGGCGAGATCGTGCTCTTTGACCGCAGTTGGTACAACCGCGCGGGCGTCGAGAAAGTGATGGGCTTTTGCACGGAGGAGGAGTACGAGGAGTTCTTCCGCAGCGTGCCGGAGTTCGAGAAGATGCTCGTGCGCTCAGGCATCCGGCTCATCAAGTACTGGTTCTCGATCTCCGACGAGGAGCAGCACCTGCGGTTCCTGGGGCGCATCCACGACCCGCTCAAGCAGTGGAAACTGAGCCCCATGGACCTGGAGAGCCGCGTGCGCTGGGAGGAATACACCAAGGCCAAGGAGGCGATGCTGGAGCGCACCCACATCCCCGAGGCCCCCTGGTGGGTGGTGCAGGCCGTGGACAAGAAGAAAGCGCGCCTCAACTGCATCGCCCACTTGCTGGAGCAGCTGCCGTATGCCGATGTGCCGCATACCGAGGTGGTGCTGCCCGACCGCGTGCGCCACCCGGACTACCTGCGCCAGCCCACACCCGGCAGCATGATCGTGCCCGAGCGGTACTGACGATTGACGATTGGGCGGGTGTCCAGTCCACGCCAAGGCAAGCGGAGGCCGGGGGGAGCCGAGCGCCCTGGGGCGCTCGGACGTGCCTTTAAGCGGCCTTGACGGCCAATACCGGGCAATCGACGTTGAGCAAGATCTCCTGTGCCATGCTGCCCAGCAGCAGCTTGCCGACGGGCGAGCGTTTGCGCAGGCCGATCACCAGCACGGATACCTGCAGCGTCGCGACCATTTCCTCGATCTCCTCGATGGTGCTCTTGCCGCGCACGAACTGCTTGAACTCGGCCTCGATCGGCAGCGTGGCCAGGCGCTCCTCCACACGTTCGGCCTCGTAGCCGTTGACGATGCTGGGGTCTTCCTGGCGCCCGCCGGGGCCGGCGTTGACGACGACCAGGCGTTCATTGCGGCGGGTGGCGATTTCGATGCCCTTGTCCAGCGCGGCCCGGCCTTCGGGGCGTGGAACGTAGGCGACGAGAATGGTCATGCAAAGTCTCCCTTATGGCTGTGATGACGATGTGTCTGGCGCACTGCGCGCCAGCCGCCAGAATAGCCCAACATCGCAGGCGCTGGCGAGTGTCATCCCGGGTGCGGGGCGCGCGATGGGGGCCAGGCGCCGCGCCGGACGCGGGAAGAGGGTTTGAGGGTGAAAAAGCCCTGCAGCGCTTGCTGGATAAGCGCTGGCAGCTATGGTTTTTGCGGCGCGGCGGTTATACCAGCCGCGCGGCTTCCAGCTCTTTCTTCAGGTAGGCGTAGAACAGCGGTGCCGCCACCAGCCCCGCAGGGCCGAAGACGGCTTCGGCCACGAACATCACCGACAGCAGCTCCCACACGCCCATGTGGGTGCGCCGCCCGACGACCTTGGCGTTGATCACGTACTCGGCCTTGTGGATCAGGATCAGGAAGGCCAGGCAGGCCACGGCCGCAACGGGCGATACCGACAGTCCCACCAGCGTGATGACCGCGTTGCACAGCAGGTTGCCCACGATGGGCACCAGGCCGGCCACGAAGGTCAGGGTGATCAGCGCGGGGGTGTAGGGCAGGTCCAAGTCCCACAGGGGCAGCACCAGCAACAGGAACAGTGCGGTGAGCAGCGTGTTGAAGGCGGCAATCCAGAACTGCGCCGCGACGATCTGACGGAAGGCCTCTCCCATACGCGCGATGCGCAGCACCAGCTCTTGTGCCAAGGGGCCGCGTGAAGCGCCCACGCTGCGCACGGCGGCCAGTGCCCCGATCAGCAGGCCCACATAGGCATACAGCAGGCCCGTGAGCCAGGCGCGCCCCGCCATGGCCAGGGCGCCGGCCTTGGCGGCCAGATAGGCGGCGATGGTGCGCTGGATTTCGGCGGCGCCTTCGGGCAACTGGGCCGCGATGTCGGTGGGCAGCTTCAGCCGCAGTTCCAGCACGGTGCGGGCCAGGAAGTCCAGCAGTTCGCGGTATTGCTGGGGGGCGTCGACGATATAGGTGCGCAAATGCGACAGCGCCAGCGCCAGCAGCAGCAAGGGAGACAGCATGACCAGCGTGGCGGCTGCCGTCTGGCCGCGGGTTGCCATGCTGTTCGCCGTGCGCGACGGGAACCACGCCAGGCGTGGCGCCAGCCAACGCGTGAGCAGAAAACCCAGGCACACGCACAGCAGCCCGGGCAGCAGCCCGCGCAGCATCACGAGCAGCAGCGCGGCGCCCATCAGCACGTAGCTGGCGATCACCACGCCCCGCGTGGCGGGCGCGAATGGCGGCCTCAGGGCGGCAGGCGTGGCGGCGGAGCCTTGCGGCGGCTGACCCGAAGGCATCGTGCCAATCGCGCTGGATCAGCCCACGACGACGGCGGCGCCGTCGCCACGCTCGGCAATGGCACCGATGGCGTACACCGCCTCGCCCAGCGCGCGCAGCGTGGCGGCCGTGGCATCGGCGGCCTCCGCCGGCACGACCACCACCATCCCGATGCCGTTGTTGAACGTGCGGTTCATCTCGATGTCGTCGATGCCGGCGGTCTTTTGCAGCCAGGCGAACAGCTCCGTCTGCGGCCAGCTGCCGGCCTTCAGGTGGGCGGCCGTGCCTTCGGGCAGTACCCGCGGAATGTTCTCCAGCAGGCCACCACCGGTGATGTGGGCCAGGGCCTTGATCGGATGCTGTGCCAGCGCGGCCAGCACGTTCTTCACGTACAGGCGCGTGGGCTCCATGACGGCGGCCTTGAAGGGCTTGCCGTCCAGCGTGTCGGGCAGCATGCCGGCGGCCGCGGCGCGCTCGATGCACTTGCGCACCAGCGAAAAACCGTTGGAATGCACGCCGCTGGAGGCCAGGCCCAGCACCACGTCGCCGGGTTTCACCGTCTGGCCGGTGAGGATCTTCGACTTCTCGACCGCGCCCACGGCAAAGCCGGCCAGGTCGTATTCACCGTCGGGGTACATGCCGGGCATCTCGGCCGTCTCGCCGCCGATCAGTGCGCAGCCGCTCAGCTCACAGCCACGGGCGATACCCCCCACCACTGCGGCGGCGGTGTCCACGTCCAGCTTGCCGCAGGCGAAGTAGTCCAGGAAGAACAGAGGCTCGGCGCCCTGTACCAGCACGTCGTTGACGCTCATGGCCACCAGGTCGATGCCCACGGTGTCGTGCATGTTCCACTCGAACGCCAGCTTGAGCTTGGTGCCCACGCCGTCGGTGCCCGAGACCAGCACCGGCTCCTGGTAGCGCTTGGGCACCTCGAACAGCGCGCCAAAGCCGCCGATGCCCGCCATCACCCCCTCGCGCAGGGTCTTCTTGGCCAGCGGCTTGATGCGCTCGACCAGCGCGTCGCCTGCGTCGATGTCAACGCCGGCGTCTTTGTAGGAGATGGGAGTGGAGGGGGCAGAGGAACTCATGGGATGTGCGTCAGTGCTGAGGGCCGCGGTCGGCGGGCCGGAAAGCGGGGATTTTAAGGGTCCGCCCGGGCGGGCCGCGAATGCCCCCGCGCGGCGGGCTGCGCCGCACGCGGCCCGGGCTCGGGTCGTCTGGGCCATCGACGCACTAAAATCGCGGGTTGCACGCCCTGCGTGCCACCCGCTTTCCGGGTGCCTCCGTGGTTTCGCGGCGGTGAACCGCGGCGCGTCCCCTACCTTGCCTCCCATGCCATCCACTCCATCCCGTTACGGCCCGGCCACGCTCCGCATTGCGCGCGGAGGCCGGGGCGCGCCGCATTTGCGCGGGTGGCGCTCGCCATGAAGCAGCTGGCCCTGGACATTGGCCTGGTGACCGGCCCCACGCTCGACAACTTCCATGCCGGCCCCAACGCGCAGGCACTGCAGCACCTGCGGCTGGCGGTGGCCGGTGGCGCCGCGCCGCGCTCGCCCGTGCCCACCTACCTGTGGGGCGAAACGGGCACCGGCAAGTCGCACCTGCTGCGGGCCACGTACGAGGCGCTGCGCGGGCAGGGCGCCAGCGTGGGCTGGCTCGACGCCTCCGTCGCGCTGCCCTCGGCCTTCGACGAGCGCTGGAGCGCGGTGCTGCTCGACGAAGTGCACCTGTACACCACGGCGCAGCAGGCGGCGGCTTTCAACTGGTTCGTCAACGCCATCAACCCCACCGAAGGAGCGCCCCGTTGGGTACTGGCCGCGGGCGACCTGCCGCCGGCCGACCTGCCGCTGCGCGACGACCTGCGCACACGGCTGGGCTGGGGCCACGTGTTCCAGCTCCAGCTGCTGGACGAGCAGGAGCGTCGCGCCGTGCTGCGCCAGCAGGCCGATGCGCGCGGCATCTTCCTGGCCGATGAGGTCATGAACTACATGCTGGGCCGCTTTTCGCGCGACCTGGGCAGCCTCATGCAGCTGCTGGACCGGCTCGACAGCTTTGCGCTGCGCACGCAGCGCGCCGTCACCGTCCCGCTGCTCAAGACCATGCTGGAGACCGAGTAGCGCGCGGCCATCGGTGCAGGGCGCTTTCATCCACCCATTGCAATCAACGCATGACCTTTGACACGCAGGTACAACGCCGCCGACTGGCCCTGTTCGACCTGGACCACACCCTGCTGCCCCTGGATTCCGACTACGAGTGGGGCGAGTTCACCATCCGCATCGGCTGGGCCGACCGCGAAGAGTTCGGCCGGCGCAACAAGGCGTTCTACGACGACTACGTCGCCGGGCGGCTGGACGTGCACGACTACGTGCGCTTCGCCACCGACGCCATTCGCCGGCGCGGCGCCGAGGCGGCGGCCCTGGCGCACGCGCAGTTCATGCGCGAGGTGATCCAGCCCGCGCTGCGCGAGGAAGCGCGCGCACTGGTACAGCGCCACCGCGACGCGGGCGACGAGGTGCTCATCATCACCGCCACCAACGAGTTCGTCACCCGCCCCATCGCCCTGGCGTTGGGCGTGGATCAGCTGGTCGCCGTGGAACTGGAGCGCGGCGACGACGGCTGGATCACCGGCGGCATTCGCGGCGTGCCCTCCATGCGCGAGGGCAAGGTGCAGCGCATGGAGCAGTGGCTGGCCGAGCGCGGCCTGCGCTGGACGGACGTGGACAGCACGTTCTACAGTGACTCCATGAACGATGTGCCGCTGCTGGAAAAGGTGGATCATCCCGTCGCCACCAACCCCGATCCACGCCTGCGCGCACTGGCTTCCCAGCGCGGCTGGCGCATTCTGGACCTGTTTCCCCCACACCCATGATCAAGACCTTCATCGACAAACTGCTGGGCAAGGGCGCCGCCGGCGCGGGCCGTGGCACGCGCGGCCGCTTTGGCAAGCGTGCGGAAGTGCCCGCCGCGGTGCACGGCATCAACCCCGAACTGGTGGACCGCCGCGCCAGCGACGTGGTGCGCACACTCAAGCAGGCGGGCTACGAGGCCTACATCGTCGGCGGCGCGGTGCGCGACCTGCTGCTGGGCCTCAAGCCCAAGGACTTCGACGTGGCCACCAACGCCACGCCCGAGCAGGTCAAGGGCCTGTTCCGGCGCGCCTTCATCATCGGCAAGCGCTTTCGCATCGTGCACGTGGTGCACGGCCGCGGGCGCGAGCATGAGGTGATCGAGGTCTCCACTTTCCGTGCCTACATGGACAACGCGGCAGCCGAGCAGGTGGGGGGCAACGAAAAGACCAGCAAGGCCCAGCTGGCCGGCATGCACCATGCCGTGGACGCCAGCGGCCGCGTGCTGCGCGACAACGTCTGGGGCCCGCAGGACGAGGACGCCACGCGGCGCGACTTCACCGTCAACGCCATGTACTACGACCCAGAGACCGAGGTTGTGGTGGACTTCCACAGGGGCATCGAGGACGCCAAGAAACGCGTGCTGCGCATGATCGGCGACCCGGCCACGCGCTACCGCGAGGACCCCGTGCGCATCATCCGCGCCGTGCGCTTTGCGGCCAAGCTCAGCCCGCTGGGCTTTGCCCTGGAGCCCAAGACCGCCAAGCCCCTGGTGGAGTGCGAGCCGCTGCTGCGGGAGGTGCCGCAAAGCCGCCTGTTCGACGAGATGCTGAAGCTGCTGCAGACCGGCCACGCACTGGCCTCGATCGCGCAGCTCAAGTCCCTGGGGCTGGCCACGGGCATCTACCCGCTGCTGGACGTGGTGGTGGACCGTTCCAGCCACCCGTTTGTGCAGGCCGCGCTGGCCGACACCGACCGCCGCGTGGGCGAGGGCAAACCCGTTGCGCCCAGCTTCCTGCTGGCCTGTGTGCTGTGGCAGGACGTGAAGGCCGGCTGGGAGCAGCGCCTGGGGCGCCAGCAGCCCTTTCCGGCGCTGCAGGATGCGATCGACGATGTGTTCGACAAGCGCATCGGCGATGTCTCCGGCCGCGGCAAGCTGGCGGCGGACATGCGCGAGATCTGGGTCATGCAGCCGCGCTTCGAGAAACGCTCGGGCAGCACACCCTTCGGCATGGTGGCGCACCTGCGTTTTCGCGCAGGCTTCGACTTCCTGCGCCTGCGCGCGGACGTGGGCGAGGTGGAGGAGGCGCTGGCCGAGTGGTGGCAGGAGTTCTCGCTGGCCGACGATGCGCGCCGTGAGGACATGATCGAGCAGGCGCGCGAGGAGCAGCGCGCGCGCCAGCGCAAGGCCCAGCCCACGGTACGGCGCGTGCCCAAGGCCGCGCCAGTCGCCACGGACGACGCCGAGCCCCCGCGCAGGGCCAGCGATGCCGGTGATTCCCTGGCCGAGCCAGCGGCAGAGGACGCTGCTGCGCCCAAGAAGCGCCGCCGCCGTCGCCGCAAGCCCACGGGCAGCGGTGCATCCGAGGGTGGCGCGCCCGCGGGCGAGGCGTGACCCCGCCTTCCGTGGCGGCCAGCGCCTGGGTGGGCCTGGGCGCCAATCTGGGGGATGCGCGCGGCGCGCTGCGCGACGCGGTGCGGGCGATGGGCGCGTTGCCCGGCACCCAGGTGCGGCAGGTCTCGTCGCTGTACCGCAGCGCGCCGGTGGATGCCGGCGGGCCCGACTATCTCAATGCCGTGGCGCAGTTGCAGACCACCTTGGCGCCACTGGCGCTGCTGCATGCCCTGCAAGCCATCGAGCAGGCCGCGGGGCGCGAGCGCCCCTACCGCAACGCGCCACGCACGCTGGACCTGGATCTGCTGTTGTACGGGGAGGAGCGCCTGGACGGCGCCGAACTCACGCTGCCCCACCCGCGCATGGGCGAGCGGGCCTTCGTGCTCCTTCCTTTGGCGGAACTGGCGCCCGGCCTGGCCCAGACGTGTGGCACAGCCGCCCAGCGCGCCCTGGCCAGCGGCCAGCGCATCGAGCGCCTGGCCGAAGCCACCGAATGGCTGGGCGCAAACTCCTGAATTAATAGCTGCTTGCGCTGGTCGTGCGGACGTTTGAAGGTGAAACCACCTGCAAACCGCCATATGGCAAGCGTGAGGCGCTCTTATTTTTGATGTGAGCGCGCCGCCGGTTGCGAGGCGTCACCGCCGTGGCGGCGGGTGCGGCAGCGCAACAGGGGGGCGCCGTTGGGGCGGCTTGGCCCCAGGCTGACGACGACACGCCCGGACAGTCGCGCCGTGTGCGCCGCCCGCGGCACTCCGGTGGCACCCGGAATGCCGCGTTCCGGTCAGTCGACCTTGGCGCCGGAGGCCTTCACCACCTGTTGGTACTTGGCGCGCTCGGCGGCCATGAAGGCGTCGAACTGCTCGGGCGTGGTGGCCACGGGCTCGGCCATCAGCGCGGAAAAGCGCGTCTTGGTTTCCGGTGCCTTGAGTGCCTCTGTGAAGGCCTTGTTGAGCTTGGCGATCACGGGCTTGGGCGTGCCGGCCGGTGCCACCAGACCCCACCAGGTGTCGATGGCAAAACCCTTGAAGGTCTGCGACAGCGGGGGCACGCCGGGCAGCATGGGGCTGGCTTCCAGCGAGGTGACGGCCAGGGCCTTGAGCTTGCCCGACTTGATGTTGGGCGCGGCGGCGGCCAGGTTGTCGATGTTGAAGTCCACCTCGCCGGCCAGCAGGGCCAGCTGCGCGGGGCTGGCGCCGCGGTAGGGGATGTGCAGCGCGAAGATGCCGGCCTTCTGCTTGAACATCTCGCCCGCCAGGTGGCCGGCGCTGCCGTTGCCGCCGCTGCCGTAGTTGAGCTTGGCGGGGTTGGCCTTGGCGTAGGCGATCAGGTCCTGCAGGGTGTTGATCTTGAGCTGCTCGGCCCGCGCGGCGTTGACCACCAGCACGTTGGGCACGCGCACCATCTGCGTGATGCCGGCGAAGTCCTTGGCCGCGTCATAGGGCATGCGGTTGTACAGCCAGGGGTTCACGGCGTGCGTGGCCGTGGCGGCGATGCCGATGGTGTGCCCGTCGGGCGCGGACTTGGCGATCAGATCGGCGCCGATGTTGCCGCCCGCACCCGCCTTGTTGTCGACGACCACCACGCCGAGCGTGTCGCGCACGCGCTCGGCCAGCGCACGCGCCGTCACGTCCAGCGGGCCGCCAGGCGCGTAGGGCACGACCAGGCGGATCGGCGCGTCCTGCGCGTGGCTCAGGGGGGCTGCGAGTGCCGCGCCAATGGCAGCGGCCGAAAGAAGAAGGTGTCTGCGGTTCATAGGCCTCCATTGTGCAAAAAATGGAAGACGCTTCCGTGGCGCCGCAATGCTGCCCTGTCCTACGACAAGGCGCGGCGCATCTTTCTACGATGGGCCCGGGCCTTGCCTGCCCCCGCCCATGAAAGGACTGACATGCTGGACGCCCCCACCATCCTGGACGAATCACGCTACTCCCACTGCATCGCGGCCTGCAACGCATGCGCTGCCACCTGCGATTTCTGCGCCGCGGCGTGCCTGCGCGAGCCCGACCCGCGCCACATGGCCAAGTGCATCGCGCTGGACATGGACTGCGCCGACATCTGCCGCCTGGCTGCCGCCACCATGGCCCGCGAGAGCCCCCACGTGAACTATGTCTGCGAGCTGTGCGCGCGCATCTGCGAAAGCTGCGCACAGGAATGCATGAGCCACGCGGCGGACCATTGTCAGGACTGCGCGGAAGCCTGCAAGCGCTGCGCCAGCCTGTGCCGCGACATGATCGCTTGAGTGAATTACGCTCCCTGAGCGGCGGCGCTTACCGCGGCCTTGTTGCAGCACTTCGCGGTGCCGTGCGACGCGGATCGCGCACGGCGCCCGTGGTCTGGCAGATCCCGTTCGACGACACCTGCCGGCCAGGCACAACGCCCGTTGCGTGGCGCAGGGTCGTGCGCGGTGCGCCGCGCGTACGTCCGTCAGCCGCCGTGCTTGTCGGCCTCGGACGTGAATGCGTCGGCGTAGAACTCGTCGGGCGGCAGGCCACGCTCTGCGCTGTAGGCGGCGCGGGCCGAGTCCACCACGATGGGCGCGCCGCAGGCATAGACCTGATAGCCCGAGAGGTCGGCAATGTCCTCCATGACCGCCTGGTGCACGAAGCCCGTGCGGCCAGCCCAGCCGTCCTCGGGCAGGGCGTCGGAGACCACGGGCACGTAGCGCAGGTTTGGCAGCGCGGCCAGGCGCTCGCGGATCCAGCCGTCCATGTACAGGTCCGCCGGGCGGCGCCCGCCCCAGTAGAGCGTGGCCGGGCGCGTGATGCCCTTGTGCTGCATGTGTTCGATCAGCGCCTTGATGGGCGCGAAGCCCGTGCCCGAAGCCAGAAACACCATGGGCTTGTCGGAATCCTCGCGCAGGAAGAAGCTGCCGAAAGGGCCCTCCACGCGCAGGATTTCCTTCTCCTTCATGGCGTTGAACACATGGTCGGTGAAGCGCCCGCCGGGCATGTGGCGGATGTGCAGCTCCACGCCTGGCGCGCCTTCCTGCGTGTGGGGTGCGTTGGCCATGGAGTACGCGCGGCGCGCGCCGTCACGCAGGATGAATTCGATGTACTGGCCCGCGTGGTAGCGGAAGGTGTCGGCCGCGGGCAGTTGCAGGCGCACCTGCATCACATCGTGCGATGCGCGCGTGAGCGCCGCCACGCGCACCGGCAGCTTCTTGATGGGATAGGCGCTCTCGTCGGTCACCTGGCGCGATTCCAGCACCACGTCGGTCAGCGGCTGGGCACAGCAGGTGAGCACGAAGCCGGCTTCTTCCTCCTCGGTGCTCAGCGCCTTCTGTTGGTGCTCGCCGTGCACCACCGAGCCGCTGAGCTTCTTGCACTTGCACGAGCCGCAGGCACCGTCCTTGCAACCGTAGGGCATGCCCACGCCGCCGCGGATGGCCGCGGACAGGATGGTTTCGCCAGCCTGCGCCTCGAAGGCACGGCCACTGGGCTGCACGGTGATCTGGAATGCGGTCTCTGCGCTGGTCATGACAGTGGGTATCCTTGGAGTTGTCTTCAAGCAAACCGACCGATTTTGCCCTCAATCCAAAACCCTCTCGGCGCCCTGCCGGCGCGCTTTCGCCGCCAGCGCGTGCTCATCATTGGCTGCGGCGACGTGGGGCTGCGCGTGGTGCGCAGCCTGAACGGACCCCAGGGCGGGAGTGGCCGCCCGCGCGTGCTTGCGCTCACGTCCTCGCCCACGCGCGTGCCGCAGCTGCGTGGGGCGGGCGTTACGCCGCTGCTGGGCAATCTGGACGATGCGGCCACGCTGGCGCGCCTGGCGGGCGTGGCCACGCGGGTGCTGCATCTGGCGCCGCCACCTGGCGAGCGCGAGGTTGGTCCGCGCTGGTGGCTGGACCCCCGCAGCACGGCGCTGGCGCGTGCGCTGCGCCGGCGCACGCTGCCGCAATCCCTGGTGTATGCCTCCACCAGTGGCGTGTATGGCGACTGCGCGGGGGCCTGGGTGCCCGAGTCGCGGCCCGTGGCGCCCGCCACGCCGCGCGCGCAGCGCCGCGTGAATGCCGAGCGCGCCATGCGTCACCTGGGTCGTGCGGGCGTGCCCGTGAGCATTCTGCGCGTGCCCGGCATCTACGCCCCTGACCGTGAGGGCGGCACGCCCGAAGCGCGCCTGCGCCGCGGCACGCCCGTGCTGGCCGAGCCTGACGACGTCTATACCAACCACATCCATGCGGATGACCTGGCGCGGGCCTGCATGCTGGCGCTGTGGCGCGCTCGTGCGCAACGCATCTACAACGTGGCAGACGACAGCCAGCTCAAGATGGGAGACTACTTCGACTTCGCGGCCGACCTCTATGGCTTGCCGCGTCCGCCGCGCGTGCAGCGCAGTACCGCGCAGGAGCAGCTACCGCTGTCGCTGCTGAGTTTCATGGGCGAATCACGGCGGTTGACCACTAAGCGCATGGCGCGCGAACTGCGCCTGCGCTTGCGCTATCCCACCGTGCGCGAAGGGCTGCAGGCACCGCACCCTTAGCGGGGGTAGGTGTTGCCCTGCTTGTCGTAGCAGCGAAACACGTTGCAGTGCGTGATTTCGCGCCGCGGCGGCGGCGCGGGCCGTGGTGGCACCACCACCACCGGCGGGGCGTAGTAGGGCGAGGGATAGACGGTGCGGCTGGAGCGCGCGCTCTCCGCGCGTGCATAGTCCGCCGGACTCAGGCAGGCGAGGTCAGCCTGGCGCTGCGCCGCATCCAGCCGCGCCTGCTCGTCGTACATGCCGCGGCCCATGGTGGAGAGCACCTCCTGCAGGTTGCGCCGTGCGCGCTGGCAGTCTACGGATTGCGATGGATCGGCCGGGGTGGCGCGAGGGCGCGCTGCGCGCGTCGCGGGCTCGGCGTCGCGCTGTTGCTGGCGCTCCCATTGCTGTCGCTCCTGCTTGCGCTCCAGGGCTTCGGCGGCTTGCTCGCGCTCCTGCTGGATTTCCTGGGGGGTCTTGCGGGCTTCGACTTCGCGTGCGGACTGACCGCGGCCGCAGTCGCCATCGGTGTAAGTCACCTTGCCCGTGGCCGGGTCGGTGCAGCGCACCACCTGGGCCATTGACGGCAGGGGCAGACAGGTAACCAGCGTCAGCGCCAGCGCGGCACTGACGGTGCCAAGGGAGCCAGGCAGGGCTCGGGTCATGGGCGGCCTTCAGCGCCAGTCGGGGCGCGGGTTGGGGCGGTCGCCGGGCTGGGGCTGGAATGCCTGGTTGCGTCGCTCCCGCTCGGCTTCGCGCTCCGCGCGGCGGTCACGTTCGAACTGCAGCTGCCGTTCTCGTGCCACGTCGGGGTTGGGGTGGCGCAGCAGCTGGTCCTCCTTACGGCGCTGGTCCCAGTCGCGGCGGCGTTCGGCCTCCCAACGTTCGGCGTCGCGGCGGCGTTCCGCTTCGCGCCGGTCGGCTTCACGGCGGTCCGCATCGCGGCGGCGGTCGGCTTCGCGACGACGGTCCGCCTCACGGCGTTCGCGCTCCTGGGCCTCGCGCCATTGGCGCTCACGCGCTTCCCGCCACTGGCGCTCGCGCCAGGCGTCTTCACGCCAGCCGGAAGGCGGCGGGGGGTAGTCGCGCCAGCCTAACGGCGGGGCGGTATAGATCACGCCGGGCTGCTCGTACACCGTCATGGACGATGGCGCGGGATAGTAGCCGCCCCCATCGTAGTAGGGGTCACCCGGCACAGCGGCGCAGCCGACAGCCAGCGAGGCGAGCACGCCGGCGGTGAGGATGCGCACAGAAGTCCAACGCGAACGAGGCATGGAGAGGTCTCCCGGGTAAGCACGCCGGGCGGTCCGGGCCGGCGCTGTGGTGGTAAAGGCGGTGGTCTCGCTGCCACCTCTTGTGTGTCAGACGCGCGTCGGGCCATTTTGGTTGACCCTACCGGACCGGCTTTGTCAGGCTTTGCCCTCTCTTCACCATTGTGACGGGGTGTTTCGCCGCCAGCGCAGGGCCTGGCGGCCGCGCGGCGCGCGATGATTTCGCCTGGCGCAAGAGCGCCTACGCTGCCTATCCGCGCTGTTGTGCTGCGGGCACGGAGCCGTCGGCGCGCAGGCGGAACAGGGCCACGGACTGCACCAGTTGCTCGGCCTGCAGCTTCAGGCTGTCGGCGGCGGCTGCGCTTTCCTCCACCAGTGCGGCGTTCTGCTGCGTGGCCTGGTCCATCTGCGCCACGGCATCGCTCACCTGGTGCACCCCGGCGCTTTGCTCCTGGCTGGCGGTGCTGATCTCGGCCACGATGCCGCTCACCCGCTGGATGGCCGTCACCACCTCCGTCATGGTGGCGCCGGCTTGGCCGACCAGTGCGGACCCTTGCTCCGCCCGCTCCACGCTGGTGTGGATCAGTTGCTTGATCTCCTTGGCCGCGGCGGCCGAGCGCTGGGCCAGCGCGCGCACCTCGCCGGCCACCACGGCGAATCCGCGGCCCTGCTCGCCGGCGCGTGCGGCCTCCACCGCGGCGTTCAGCGCCAGGATGTTGGTCTGGAAGGCGATGCCGTCGATGACGCCGATGATGTCCGCGATGCGGTGGCTGCTTTCGTTGATGCCCTGCATGGTGGTGACGACCTGGGTCACCACTTCGCCGCCCTGGCTGGCGACCTGCGAGGCGTTGGCGGCCAGCTGGTTGGCCTGGCGCGCGTTGTCGGCGTTCTGGCGCACGGTGGAACTCAGCTCCTCCATAGAGGCGGACGTTTCCTCCAGCGCGCCGGCCTGCTGCTCGGTGCGGGCCGACAGGTCGTTGTTGCCCTGGGCGATCTCGGTGCTGGCCAGTGCCACCTGGCGCGCGTTGACTCTTTCTTGTATTTTGTTTCAATAGGTAGTTGCCCTGTAATGCTTGGGCATGTCAGGAAGGCCTGCCGTTGCACTCATGGCGCAAACGAAAAAGCCCCGCGGGTGGCGGGGCTGGTGAGGGTGGAGGCGGTGCGCGCAGTCCATGGTGAGCTTCTGCTTGTCCACCACGTTTTTGTAAGCCGTGTATTCGGCCTTGATTTCCTGGGCGAACTTCGCCGGCGTGTCGGCCACGATCAGCGAGCCCGTGTCCTCGATGCGCTTGCGCACCGCAGGGTCCTTCAGCACCTTGTGCACTGCGGCGTTGACCTTGTCCACGATGTCCTTGGGCAGGCCCTTCGGTCCGATGATGCCGTAATAGGCCATGCGGTTCACGTTGGGCAGGCCCACTTCGGCCAGTGTGGGCACGTCGGGCAGCACGGCCAGGCGCTGCGGGGCGGCCACCACCAGGGCGGTCAGGCGCTTGTCCTTGATGAAGGGCAGGGCGGACGGCAGGTTGTCGAAGATCAGCGGGATCTGGCCGGCGACGGCGTCGTTCAGTGCCGGGCCCGAGCCGCGGTAGGGCACGTGCACCAGCTGGGTGCCGGTCTCCAGCATGAACATTTCCATCATCAGGTGGCCGATGCTGCCGGTGCCGGGCGAGCCGAACGAGTACTTGCCTGGAGTCTTCTTGACTTCGGCCAGGAAGCTCTTGTATTCCTTGCCGGCGAACTGCGGGTTGGCCGCAATCACGTTGGGCGTGGCGGCGATGTTCACGACCGGGGTGAAGTCGGTGAACACGTTGTAGGGGATCTTGGGGTTGATGGCCGGGTTGGTGGCCGTGGTGGACACGGTGGCCACGCCCAGGTTGTAGCCGTCCGGCGTGGCGCGCGCGGTTTCGGCCGCACCGATGGCGCCGCCGCCGCCGCCCTTGTTCTCCACCACCACGGGCTGGCCCAGCTCGCGGCCCAGGGGCTCGGCCACCACGCGGGCGATCAGGTCGGTGGTGCCGCCCGCGGCGAAGGGCACCAGCAGGCGGATGGGCTTGTTGGGGTAGCCGGACTGGGCCTGGGCGGCCGTGCCGAGCAGGGCCAACAGGCCCAGGGTGAGTGCGCTGCGACGAATCATGCTTTTATCTCCTGTTATCGATGTGGTGAAGCAATGGCGTGCCAGTGATGGCGGGAAGGAAGCACCGGCGGGGCCGGTGCGGGAAAAGGGTCAGATGGCACCCCCCGCTTTGAGCGCTGCGATGGCCGAAGCATCCAGGCCCAGCTCGCGCAGCACCTCGTCGGTGTGCTGGCCGAGCGCGGGTGGCGCGCGATGGTAGCGGACGGGCGTGCCCGACAGCCGCATGGGGTTGGCCACCGTGGCCACGTGGGCGATGCCGTCGCCGGCGTCGCGGGGCAGCTCCCTGCGGATGCCGCGCGCGCGCACCTGTGGGTCGTCGAAGGCCTGGGTGATGGTGTTGATGGGGCCGCAGGGCACGGCCTTGTCCTCCAGCAGGGCGATCCACTCGGCGGTGCTGCGGGTCTGCAGGACGGGCTCCATCAGCGCCAGCAGCGCAGCGCGGTGCTGCACGCGTGCGGTATTGGTGGCAAAGCGTGCGTCCTGTGCCCATTCGGGGTGGCCGCACGCCTGGCAAAAGCGCGCGAACTGTCCGTCGTTGCCGATGGCCAGCAGCACGTTGCCGTCGCGGCTGCGAAAGTCCTGGTAGGGCGCCAGGCTGGGGTGGATGTTGCCGGCGCGTCCGGGCGCCTGCCCGGTGGCCAGGTAACCCGCCGCCTGGTTGGCCAGCACGGCCATGCCCACGTCGAGCAAAGCCATGTCGATGTGCTGCCCTTCGCCGGTGCCGTTGCGGGCGTTGTCGCGCGCGTTCAGCGCGGCCAGGATGGCGTTGCTGGCGTACAGGCCGGTGAACACGTCCACCACGGCCACGCCGACCTTCAGAGGCCCGCCACCGGGCTGCCCGTCGGCATGGCCGGTGATGCTCATCAGGCCGCACATGGCCTGCACCATCAGGTCGTAGCCGGCGCGTTCGGCATACGGCCCGTCCTGGCCGAAGCCGGTGATGGAGCAGTAGACCAGGCGCGGGTTCAGCGCTTTCAGGCTGGCGTAGTCCAGCCCGTATTGCGCGAGGCCCCCCACCTTGAAATTCTCGACCACCACGTCGGCCTCGGCGGCCATGCGGCGCAGCAGCGCCTGGCCCTCGGGATGGGCCATGTCCACGGTGATGCTGCGCTTGTTGCGGTTGCAGGCGGTGACGTAGCTGGCCTCGCGCGTGTCGCGGCCAGCGTCGTCCTTCAGGAAGGGCGGGCCCCAGTGGCGCGTGTCGTCACCGGCCTGGGGGCGCTCGACCTTGACCACGTCGGCGCCCAGATCGGCCAGCATCTGGGTGCACCAGGGACCGGCAAGCACGCGCGAAAGATCCAGTACCTTGATACCGTCCAAGGCGCCGCGGGGGGTGGAAGCACTCATGAAATCGCTATTGAAAACGTAGCTGCTCGCGCTTGTTGTGCCGCCAATTCAAGGATAAAAACCATTGAACTGATTGCAGGGTAAGCGCGAGAAGCTCCTATTTTGAGAGCGCGCGTGACGGGCCTTTGATGCGGCCCGCGCGCCGCGCCGGGTCAGTTGGCGAACGCGGCGATGCCCGTCTGCGCGCGGCCCAGGATGAGCGCGTGCACGTCGTGCGTGCCCTCGTAGGTGTTGACCACCTCCAGGTTCACCAGGTGGCGTGCCACGCCAAACTCGTCGCTGATGCCGTTGCCGCCCATCATGTCGCGCGCCAGGCGGGCGATGTCCAGAGCCTTGCCGCAGTTGTTGCGCTTGATCAGCGAGGTGATCTCGACCACGTTCTGGTGCTCGTCCTTCATGCGGCCCACGCGCAGCGCGGCCTGCAGGCCCAGGGTGATCTCGGTCTGCATGTCGGCCAGCTTTTTCTGCACGAGCTGGTTGGCGGCCAGCGGGCGGCCGAACTGCTTGCGGTCCAGCGTGTACTGGCGCGCGGTGTGCCAGCAGAACTCGGCCGCGCCCATGGCGCCCCAGGCGATGCCGAAGCGTGCGCTGTTCAGGCAGGTGAACGGGCCCTTCAACCCGCGCACTTCGGGGAAGGCGTTTTCCTCGGGCACGAACACGTCGTCCATCACGATCTCACCGGTGATGGAGGCGCGCAGGCCCACCTTGCCGTGGATGGCGGGGGCGGACAGGCCCTTCATGCCCTTGTCCAGGATGAAGCCGCGGATCTGGCCCACGGTGCCGGATGCCTCCACTTCCTTGGCCCAGACGACGAACACGTCGGCCACGGGGCTGTTGGTGATCCACATCTTGTTGCCCTTGAGGCGATAGCCGCCGTCCACCTTGTAGGCGCGCGTGGCCATGCTGCCGGGGTCGGAGCCGTGGTCGGGCTCGGTCAGGCCGAAGCAGCCGATGAACTCGCCGGAAGCCAGCTTGGGCAGGTACTTCTGCTTCTGCGCCTCGGAACCGAACTCGTTGATCGGCACCATCACCAGCGACGACTGCACCGACGCCATGGAGCGATAGCCCGAGTCCACGCGCTCGATCTCGCGCGCCACCAAGCCGTAGCTCACGTAGTTCAGGCCGGCGCCGCCGTATTCGGTGGGGATGGTGGGGCCCAGCAGGCCCAGCTCGCCCATCTCGCGGAAGATGGTCACGTCGGTCTTCTCGTGGCGGAACATGTCCAGCACGCGGGGCGCCAGCTTGTCCTGGCAGTAGGCGCGCGCGGCGTCACGGACGGCGCGCTCGTCCTCGGTGAGCTGCTGGTCGAGTTGGAAGGGGTCGTCCCATTGGAAGGCGGTGCGGGGCATGGTGTCTCCAGTGCTGGAATGCGGGGTGGGTGGTAGGACCCAAGCATGCACAAGGTGCATTGCTTGGTTAACGAAGGTGATCGTATGGCGTCTGAGTAAGTGACGGCAAGCGAGTTATTTGCATCCAGATATTTGATTTAAGAATATCTGGCTAAGATGCTGCGATGCGACGACACCTGCCATCCACCCAGGCGCTGGCCTGCTTCGAAGCCGCTGCGCGTCACGAGAGCTATACCCGGGCCGCGCAGGAGTTGGCGCTGACGCAAAGCGCGGTGTCGCGCCAAATCCTGGCGCTGGAGGAGCAACTGGGCGTGCAACTCTTTCGCCGCACGCGCCACGGGGTGGTGCTCACCCCCGCGGGGCGGCATTACGGGCAGCAGGTGGCGCGCTGGCTGCAGGGGCTGGAGCGCGACACGCTCGACGTCATGGCCCACCAGGGGCATGGCGGCGCCATTTCGCTCGCGGCCGTGGCCACCTTTGCCACGCGCTGGCTGATCCCGCGCCTGCCGCTGCTGGCCGCGCGCCACCCCGAGATCGTGGTGCACATCGAGACGCAGACCCGGCCCTTCCTGTTCACCGATACGGCCTTCGACGCGGCGCTGTACGCGGGCACGCCCGAGCAGGTCGCCAACTGGCCCGGCGTGCAGGCGCAGCTGCTGATGCAGGAGGACGTGGTGCCCGTGTCCAGCCCGCGCCTGCTGGAGACGGCGGCGCAGCAACTGGGCATGCCGCGCGGCACGGGCCGTGCACACCAGGGCCTGCCGCCACAGGCGCTGGCGCGGCTGCCGCTACTGCAGCAAAGCACCCGGCCCTATGGCTGGCGACAGTGGTTCGATGCCATGGGCGTGTTGGATGCGCCGCGCGCGCTGGAAGGGCCGCGCTATGAACTGTTCTCCATGACGGCCGCCGCGGCGGCCCACGGCCTGGGGATTGCGCTGATGCCGCCCATGCTGATCGAGGCCGAGATCGCCCGGGGCGAGCTGGTGGTGGCCTGCCCGCGTCCGTTGCGTGGCGAGCGGGGTTACTACCTCGTGAGCCCCGCGCAGCCCCAGCCGCCGGTGCTGGCCGCGTTCGCTGGCTGGCTGCAGGACATGGCGGTGGCCGGGCCGCTGGCGTAGCCGCTCTTCAGCATCTGTCGATCAGCGTCCACCCATCAACGCGACGCATACCGGCACCAGCACGGCAGTGGCCACACCGTTCAGGCCCATCGCCAGCGCGGCGAAGGCACCGGCCGTGGGATGCACCTGCAGTTCGCGCGCCGTGCCGATGGCATGGGCCGTGAGTCCGATGGCAAAGCCGCGCACGGCCGGGTCGTGCACGCGCAGCAGGCGCAGCAGCGGCCCCGCCAGCACCGCCCCCGCAATGCCCGTGATGGCCACGGCCACCGCTGCCAGCGATGGCGCGCCGCCGATACGCTCCGCCACGGGCAGCGCGATCGGCATGGTGGCGGATTTGGGTGCGAGCGCCATCAGCGTCTCATACGATGCGCCCAGCGCCCAGGCCAGCAGCAGGGCGGAGACGATCGCCACCGTGCAGCCCACGAGCAGCGCCACGCTGATCGGGCGCCAGAGCTGGCGAATGCGCTCGCGCTGCGCGAACAGCGGCACGGCCAACGCCACCGTGGCGGGGCCGATGAGAAAGCTCAGCAGTTGCGTGCCCTCGCGGTAGGTGGCGTAGGGCGTGCCCGTGAGCAACAGCACCGCCACGACGAGCGCCGTCGCCGTCAGTGGTGGGATCAGCAGCGGGTGTGCGCCGCTGCGCCGATACAGCGCCAGCGTCAGCGTGTAGGCCGCCAGCGTCAGCGCCAGCCAGGGCAGGGGCGACGCCGTGAACCATGCGGCCAGCCCGGGGAGAGACGCGCTCACGGGGCCTGCTCCTGCTCGCGCGGGCGTGCGTCGGCGCTGTCGCGCAGCAGCCAGCGCAGCGTCCAGGCCGTCACCACCAGCGTGATGGCCGCCCCCACGATGCCGGCCACAAGGAACGGCAGCCATTCGCGCGCGATGCGGTCAAAGTGCAGCATGACCCCGGCGATCGCGGGTATGAACAGCAGCATCATGTTCTGCAGCAGGCTGCCCGCGGTGCTCTCCAGCGCCTGCGGGACGCGCCCGTATGCCAGCAGCGCCGCCAACAGCAGCAACATGCCTGCGAGAGCGCCAGGCAGGGGCAGGCCCAGGAGCTGGACCAGAAGTTCTCCCAGCAACTGGAGGATGAAGAGGGCGGTCAGGGCGTAGAGCATTGAAGGCGGGCAGGGCGGCGCGCAGGCGCAAAAACCATGATCATCCCTGATACCCACCGCCCCGCGCTGGTGCTCGGGTGATGCCGCCTCTTTGCGGGAGGTCGGGGGCTCCGCCGGTTGCGCGCAACGGCCATCCGCAATACCCTGGTGTGCAGCGGTCGCCCGGCGAAGCACCCTCCGGTGCAACGCAACGGTCGCCGCACCATTGCACCAGGAGGACTTGCCATGGCTACCGCCCAGCCCCTGTACCACGCACCCACGTTTGAACCTACCGTGGATGAGATCGCCACGCTGAAGCAGCTCGAAATGGGCCAGGCCCTCAGCGTGCCCGACGCGCTCAAGCACCATCTGTCCGGGCGCCTGCTGGATTGGGCCTATATCGGCAAGACGCCCGGGGGCGAGTTCCACATCACCGACCTGGGCCGCCAGCTCATCAAGCGCCAAAACAACTGAGCCGGGGTCACCGCTGCGGGGCGGATTCGCCTCCGTCCTACACGGCGCCCCGCGCGGGCGAAGGTAACTTACGGCCACCGCGGCAAACACCCGACGGGTGCGCATCGCAGCTTCGCTGCCATGCCCAGGCGGCGCGGGCCGGGCTTCTCGGCTCCCATTGCGGGAGCCCTGGCGCCAGGTCTGGGCCGAACGCTGTGGCCGCATGCATGGCAAGGGTGGCGTTCTCTTATCGCCGCCCGGCGGCATGTGGCTAACACCCGTAAGCTTTGCCCTTTGGCAGCGTCCCGTGCTGGCCAGTCCTCACGGGGCCCCGCGTACTCGATTGCCGAGGCGCGGGCGGCAGGCACATCGTCCTGCCGCTGCCTCTGGCGCGGTATGCCACCGACCCGGAGATGGCTGACATGATTCACCGCACCGCTCTCGCCCACCGCCAACCGGCCGATCCCCCCGTGGAGCCGGATGTGCCCGCACCACCCCCGGAGCCCGCTGACACGCCTCCGCGTCTGGGCTGAATGGCGGTACGTACGGGCGGTACGCGCACTTGCGCGGGTGGCTGTCTTACAAGGCAGGCCCCGCCAGGCGCTTATGGTGGTCTGCAACTATCGGAGCGTGACATGCCACCTACCAAACCCGCCTCAGGCGAAGTACCCCATTCTTCAGGCCGCAACCGCGTGGCCACCTCCAGGACTGTGACACTGCTGCTCATCGCCGTGGCGGTGATGCTGCTGTTCCTGTGGGCGCCGTGGTAGCACCGGGACAGACCGTTGGTCTTTTTGCGCTGTTGAACGGGACGTTCGAACGGGGCATTCGTCTGACAGTGGCCGTGCCCCTGTGTTCATAACGTGCTTCATGTAACACAGGAGCTTCACCATGAACCGCACCCCCAACCGTCCGGGCGCTGAACCATCCCCGGGCACCACCCCACCGAGCCAGCGCGACGACAAGCGCGCCATTCGCATCGCCCTTGTCACCGCCCTGATCGCGCTGGTAGCCGTTGTCGTATTCAACTTGCGCGCTCCAAAGGATCGCTTGAGCGCGCCTGGCGAAGGGGCTCCCGCAGCCACCCAAGGGTCCGCCGGAATGGCCGGGCCGTCGGTGGATGCCCCCCAGCCCTCAGCGCCCCAGCGCGGCGACACGCCTACCACCCCGGGTCGCGCAGGCATGGGCGCACCTGCCGGGGGCGCGCCCTCGGCGCAGTAAACGATTCGGGCACGCGCATTGCCGCACGACTGACCGGCTACGAATGTGGGTCAAAGAAAGCCGCACGCCACTGAGCGCGTTTTCGATCCCACGTAGGCTTCTTTTCCCGCTGCTCGCTGGTACATGCAGTCATCGGGGCGGGTGCGCAGGATCCTGGCGCTTGTGCGTGACCCAGATCAGGGCGTGCGTATCCACCCCCAGCGCCTGGGCGCGAGCCACGATGGCATCGCGCTGCGCAGCGTCCAGATGTTTGTCGCGCGCCAGAATCCAGCAGTAGCTGGTATCAGGCCCCAACACCAGCGCCCAGCGGTAGTCAGGGTCAAGCGCCGCGACGTGGTAGCCGCCGTAGAACGGGCCGAAGAAGGACACCTTGAGCGATCCGGTGGTGGGGGCACCCGTGAACAGCGCCTTGCCAACGGCTTCGCGCCATTGGCCCGATGCGGCGGCAAAGCCGCGGTTGACCACGCGCACGCTGCCGTCCGCCTGGGGGGTGTAGGTGGCGGACACATCCGTCATGCCGCGCTCGAATGAGTGGTCGAGCCGGGCCAGCTCATACCAGCGCCCCTGATAGCGCTGTAGATCGAATGGCGTGACCGCTTCTACGCCCGGCGGGGGGCTGGTGTTTGCACAGCCGGCCATTACGGCGACGCCCGCCATCCACAGCGCCCACAGGCCTGCGCGGCAGGACGGGATGAGTGCGCGCCGCACAGAAAACAGAAAAGCTGGGAGCAGGTACATGTGATGTCCTTGACCAAGTGCTGGATCAGTGTGTGTGGCGCCATTGCGCCACCAAGGGTTGAAGCCCCGTCAGGTGCTGGACGGGAGTGATCCCTTCCAGGGGCTTTTGGTACAGAGCCGTGCACGAGCCGCCGACCCACAACGCGGTGGTGGGAGACAACTGGGCCCGCAACTCACGCAGGCTGGCGTGAACGACTGTCCCGTTATGCACATTGCTGAAGCTCAAAGCCACCACATCCGCCCGATGGGCCACGGCGGCTTGGGCCACGTCGCCCACGGGTGTCTGCGTACCCAATGAAACGCAGGTACAGCCTTCCAGTGCCAGCAGTGCTTCAACCATGAGCAACCCCAGGCTATGCAATTCCTGGGGTAGCGTGGTGAGCAGGACTTTGGGACCTTGCGGTATGGGCAGCGGCGCCAGGGAAGCGATGGCGTTGCGCAGAACCCCGGTGATGACCTCGGTGAAGAGGTGTTCCTCGAAGACCTCGAAGCGCCCTTGCACCCAGGCCTCGCCCACGGCCGTGGTCAGGGGAGCCACCAGGTCGGTGACGAACGGAGCGAACCCCATGCGCAGCTGTGCGTGACTCAGGGCATGCCGCAGGGCTTGCGGATCGTGCGCTCCGATGGCGTCAAGAAGCGGAGTCAGGGTCGCAGGTGAGGAGAACGCCTGAAGATTTGTCTTGGACAAAACTGAACTGGGGGATGAAGGTCTCTGGTTCAGCAAGGACAGCAGTTCTGCACTGTCCAACCCCACCACCTTGCCGGGCCTGGCCCCTGTGTCGAGCAGGCGGCGAATCAGTTTCAGCCGTTGCACCTGCTCGCTCGGATACAGGCGGTCCCCCGCCCCGTCGCGCAAGGGTTGCGGGAAGCCATAGCGTTTTTCCCATACGCGCAAGGTGTCCTTGGCTACGCCGGTTTCGCGCTCCACGGCCGCGATGGGCAAACCTGCGCTCTCGGGATGGTCTGGCGTGCTCATGCGCCAACCTTTATGCGGCGTACAGGCCGCAGGAGGGTATCGAAAGTCATGGACAAACTGTGGGGATTGGTGAAATTGTCTAGGACAAAATTAGTTTTGTCCACTACATTTACGCCCATTGTCTGCGCACAGCGCTACCTCTGGTATTTCGCCGAGGGTTGGAGTGATCATGAAAATCGCCATCATTGGTTCGGGAATTTCAGGTTTGGCCGCAGCCCACCGCCTGCGGGCGCAGGCGCATGTCACGGTGTTCGAGGCGGGGCATTACTTCGGCGGCCACACCCACACGGTGGACGTGTGCCTGCCGGACGCGGCCGGGGAATTGGTACCGCATGGCGTGGACACCGGCTTTCTGGTCTTCAACGAACGGACCTATCCCGGGCTGATTGCCTTGTTTGACGAGCTGCAGATACCCACCGCGCGCTCGGACATGTCGTTCTCGGTGCAGGTGCCTGGCGCCGGCGCACTCGGCACCGGGACGCTGGAGTGGAGCGGTGCCAACCTGGCAACCGTGTTTGCCCAGCGCCGCAACCTGCTGCGTCCGCGTTTCTGGGGCATGCTGCGCGAGCTGCTGCGTTTCAATCAGCTGTGCACCGCCCTGGCGGAGTCGGGCGAAGAGGCCGCGCTGGCCCAGCCCCTGAGCGAGTTTCTGGCGCGGCATGGCTTTGGCACAGCGTTCCGCGACTGGTATTTCCTGCCCATGCTGGGCTGCATCTGGAGTTGCCCCACCGATCAGATGCTGCGCTTTCCCGTGGCCACCATGATCCGTTTCTGCCACAACCACGGGCTGATTCAGGTGAGCCACCGCCCGCAGTGGTTCACGGTGGCGGGTGGCGCACGCCAGTACGTGCACCAACTGCTGCGGGGGCTTGATGCGCGACTGGCCACGCCCGTGGAGCGCATCGTGCGCGATGCCGCTGGCGTGCAGGTGCATGCAGCGGGGCAAAGCGAGCGCTTCGACGCCGTGGTGCTGGCGGTGCACAGCGACCAGGCCCTGCGCCTGCTGGCGCAGCCGACACAGCAGGAAACCCAGGTGCTGGGTGCCATCCGCTACCAGCCCAATCGCGCGGTGCTGCATACCGACGCGCATGTGATGCCGCAGCGGCGCAGCGCCTGGGCCGCGTGGAATTACGAGCGCGCGGCCAGCAGGGAACGTGAATCGGCGCGCGTGTGCCTGCATTACTGGCTCAATCGCTTGCAGCCTTTGCCTTTTGCCGACCCCGTGCTGGTCTCTCTCAATCCGACGCGTTCGATTGCGGCGGAGAAGGTATTGGCCGAATTCGACTACGACCACCCCGTGTTCGATCTGGCCGCCATTGCCGCCCAGGACCAGGTTCCGCAATTGCAGGGCGTGCAGCGCACGTGGTACTGCGGTGCTTGGACGGGGTATGGCTTTCATGAAGACGGCCTGCAGTCGGGCTACCGCGCCGCCGATCTGCTGCTGGAGCAGTTGCGCCAGCGGGAGGCCGCATGAACCTTCCAGTCACCGCGGTCGCCGGCAACCGGCCGCACATCGGCTTCGGTCATGTGTGGCACACCCGGCTGCGCCCGCGCCGTCACCGTTTCATCGTCCCGACCTTCTTCCTGCTGCTGCCCATGCGCACGCTGCGCGCGCAGCCGCAGGCCGCGGGCGTGTTGGCGCTGAACCGGCCGGGTGCTCTGGCGTTTCGCGATGCCGACCACGGTGATGGCCGCAGCCCGCAAGCCGGGGGGGCATTGGCCTGGCTGGAAGAGCTGCTACGCGGCGAAGGCATTACCGATGCGCAGGGTGAGATCTGGCTGCACTGCTATCCGCGCATCCTGGGCTACAGCTTCAAGCCGGTGAGTTTCTGGTACTGCCACCGCCGTGACGGCAGCCTGCGTGCCATCGTGGCCGAAGTGAACAACACCTTCGGCGAGCGCCATGCCTACCTGCTCGACGCACCAAGGTACGGCGAGGAATTACGCGCGCGCAAGGTTTTCCATGTGTCGCCGTTTTGCCCGGTGGAAGGCGGCTACCGCTTTGAATTCAAGCGCAGTGGCACACAGGGGCTTGAGTCCACGCGCGTGCGCATCGACTTTGACGATGCCCAGGGCCCGCTGGTGCTCACCGGCGTGGCAGGGCGCCTGCAACCCTTGGACGCCAGCAGCCGCCGCCGGGCGCTGTGGCACTACCCGTTTCTGACATGGGGCGTCATTGCGCGCATCCACTGGCATGCACTGCTGCTGTGGATCAAGCGTGCGCCCTTGCATTCCAAACCCACGCCGCCTGCACGGCCCGTGACCCGATCTTCCTCGCCGAGCACCTGACCATGAACACCACCACTGTCTCGCCGTCCGCGCTCCCCTTGCCTGACATGCCTGCCGCGGCACGCCATGGACTGCGCCTGTTGCAGCGCCTGCAGCGTGGCACGCTCCATCTGGAGCTACCCGACGGCAACGTCGTGCAATTGGGTAGCGGCCAACACCCGCATGCCAGCATGCGCCTGCACAACTGGAAGGTGTTTGGAGCCGTCCTGCGCTCGGGGGATATTGGCCTGGCGGAGAGCTACATCGCCCAGGATTGGAGTACGTCTCACCTGGCCGATTTGTTGCGGCTGCTGATGGACAACCGCGATGCGCTGGAGTCTCTGGTCTATGGCGGCTGGTGGGGGCGGCTTGCGTACCGTCTGCGTCACCTGCTCAACCGCAACACCCGTGCCGGGAGCCGGCGCAACATCCACGCGCACTACGACCTGGGCAACGCCTTCTACACGCTGTGGCTGGACCCGAGCATGAATTACTCCAGTGCATGGTTCGAGGGCAATCTGGGGGGAGACCTCACCCAGGCGCAGCATGCCAAAGTACGCCGCGCTCTGCACAGCGCGGGCGTGCAGCCCGGGCACCGGGTGCTGGAAATCGGTTGTGGCTGGGGTGCCCTGGCAGAGGTGGCCGCTGGCGAGTTCCGGGCGCAGGTGACAGGGGTGACGCTGTCCACGGAGCAACTGGCCTGGGGCCAGGAGCGCATGCAGGCCGCGGGCCTGGCCGCCCAGGTGGATTTACGGCTGCAGGACTACCGTGATATCCAGGAAGGCCCGTTCGATGCCATCTGTTCCATCGAAATGGTCGAGGCCGTGGGGCAGGCTTATTGGCCTAGTTACTTTGGTGCCATGGCGCGCCTGCTCAAGTCGGGCGGGCGCGCCTGCGTGCAAAGCATCGTGATCGACGACGCGCTGTTCGACCGCTATGTGCGGGGTACCGATTTCATCCAGCAGTACATCTTCCCAGGGGGGTGTCTTCCCAGCCCATCGCGTTTTCGCGCCGCCGCGCAGGGCGCGGGCCTGCGGGTGGTGGAGGAGTTTGCCTTCGGCCGCGACTACGCGGAAACCCTGCGCCGCTGGCACCAACGCTTCGTCCAGCAGCGAGCCCAGGTACAGGCCCGGGGATTTGATGCGTCTTTCCAGCGCACCTGGGAGCTCTATCTGGCGTACTGCGAGGCCGCATTCGACGCACGCAGCATCGACGTCGTGCAGTACACGCTGGTGAAGGACTGAAGCGCCCCTCACGGGCAACGATCCCCGCTTTTCATGGCCCCGTACGGCCCCCTTTTTTTCAACAAGAAAATCATCATGTTCTTATCTCGAATGACGGTCGCCGCCCGCTTGTACGCCGGGTTCGGATTGATCCTGGTCCTTTTGGTGGTGCTGACGGGTATCGCCCTGGTGAAGGTGAACCGCATTGACCAGGCGCTGCGAACCAACAACGACATCCACGTGCAGGTGCAGCGCTACGCCATCAACTTCCGTGGTTCGGCCCATGACCGCTCCATCGCCGTGCGCGACGTGGTGCTGAGTCCGTCCCCCGCCGAGCGCGACCGGGAGATCGCCACCATCGCTGCGCTGGCGAACTTTTACGCCCAGTCGGCTGCGCCGCTGGAAAAGCTCATCACCCGCAAAGGCGCGGCCCCTGAACTGGGGCAGCTGTATGCCGATATTCGCAGCGCTGAATCCAAGGCCGTGGCCACCACTCAGGCCATCATTGCCCAGGTGCAGGCGGGCGACGCCGCTGCGGCACAAACCCTGTGGACGCAGGCCAAGCCGCAATACGTGCAGTGGCTTGCAACCATCAACAAGCTCATCGACTTCAAGGAAGCGCGCATCCAGGCGACCAACCAGGGCGCCATGGACGAGGCGGGCAGCTTCCTCGGCGTGATGTTCTCGGCGCTGCTGCTGGCGTTGGTGCTCAGCGTGGCGGTGGCCTGGAGCGTGGCGCGCAGCATCGTGCGTCAGCTCGGGGCCGAACCCGCAGCGCTGGCCGACGTGGCCAGCCTCGTGGCGCAGGGCAACCTGCGGCCGGTGACGGGCGCTGCCCAGGCGCAGCCGGGGAGTGTGCTGGCATCGCTGGGGGCGATGCAGGCCAGTCTGGCGCGCGTGGTAGGCCAGGTGCGCCAGGCGTCGAACGCCGTCACCGTGGGTTCCGAAGAGATTGCCGGCGGCAACGCCGGGCTGCTGCAGCGCACCGAAGAGCAGGCAGCGAACCTGCAGCAGGCCGCCGCGTCCATGGAGCAGATGACCGCTTCGGTGAGGAACAACGCCGACTCGGCCCGCCAGGCCACCCAGGTCGCGGCCTCCGCCAGCCAGGCGGCCCACAAGGGCGGCGCGGTAGTGGCCCAAGTGGTCAGCACCATGGAGGAGATCACGGCCAGCAGCCACAAGATGGCCGACATCATCGGCGTGATCGACTCGATTGCGTTTCAGACCAACATTCTCGCGCTCAATGCCGCCGTAGAGGCTGCGCGCGCCGGTGAGCAGGGTCGCGGCTTTGCCGTGGTGGCCGGCGAAGTGCGGGCGCTGGCGCAGCGCAGCGCCGACGCTGCCAAGGAGATCAAAGGACTGATCGACGGCAGTGTGGCCAAGGTGGAGCAGGGCGCGCGCCTGGTGGGCGATGCCGGAGCCACCATGACCGACATCGTGGAACAGGCCCAGCGCGTGGCGGGCCTGATTGCGGAAATCAGCACTGCCACTGCTGAGCAGACCGACGGTATTGCCCAGGTGGGCAACGCCGTGACCCATCTCGACCAGGCCACCCAGCAAAACGCGGCCATGGTGGAGCAAAGCGCCGCGGCTGCACAAACCCTGAAGCAGCAGGCTGCGCAACTGGCCGAGGCCGTCAGTGTGTTCCGCTTGGCGCAGGAGGCAGGCGGCGGTGCATTGATGCCGGTGGTGCGCCGCGCTTCCCCCGTGGTGACTGCTGCACCCTCTGCCTTGCGGCTCGGGGGCGAGGCTTCGCCTTCTGTTGCATATTAAAACGATAGCGGCTAGCGCTTGACCCATATGCCCTGGAGCCGAATTTCATCCTTGAAGCGCTGTGCTCTCGCAGGTGGTGCGGCCCTGGTCTTGGCGGCGGCTTCGGCCAATCCCACGGCCGGGCAGGACGGTGGCGCTGCCCCGGCCTGGGTGCGGCAATCCCTCATGGGGCCACCCTGGCGGGGGAAGGGCAGATGCGGTTTTTGGGCTTGCGCATCTATGACGCGCGGTTGTGGGTCACGCCTGGTTTTGACGCCAGCCGCTTTGGTGCGCACCCGCTGGCGCTGGAGTTGACCTACCACCGTGGCTTCACCGGCGCGGCCATTGCCCGGCGCTCGGTAGAAGAAATGCGGCGTCAGGCAAGCGTGCCTTCCGACCAGGCCGAACGCTGGCAGCAGCGCCTGGCGGCCGTGATTCCCGACGTGCAGCCGGGCGAGCGGCTCACCGGCCTGTACCAGCCAGGCCAAGGCATGCGTCTGTGGCGTGGCAGTCAGGAGTTGGCCGCGATTGACGATGCGGAGCTGGCGCGCCTGTTCTTTGGCATCTGGTTGTCACCGCAGACCTCGGAGCCGGGCCTGCGCAGTGCCTTGCTGGCCCGCATCCCCGGCGGAGCGGCCCCATGACTCCGCTGGCTACCCCTGCGCGTGCGGTTCCGCTGCCCCGTTGGTGGTCCGGGCCGGCCTATGGCCTGCTCGGTCTGCCGCTGGCCTTTGTGGCCTTGCCGCTGTATGTGGTGTTACCGCATTACTACGCCACGGAATTGGCTTTGCCGTTGGCCAACGTGGGTGCTTTGCTGATGCTGGTGCGTCTGCTGGATGCAGCCGCCGAGCCCCTGCTGGGGCGCTTGAGCGACCGCCTGTACCAGGGCACGCTGCGTGCGGTCCTGTGGGTAGCGGGGGGCTCGGCCTTGGTGCAGGTGCTGGGGCTGTCGGGGCTGTTCTTTCCCGCGGTGCAAGGACCGCAGGCGTTGGCGGCGTGGATGGTGGCGGGGTTGTTGGTGACCTGCCTGGCGCACAGCCAGTTGGTGATTGCGCACCAGGCCTGGGGCGTGCGTCTGGGCGGCGACGCGCTGCAGCGCAGCCGTGTCGTGGCCTGGCGCGAAGGTCCGGGGCTGATCGGCGTGGTCACGGCCAGTGCGTTGTCGGTGGCCTGGGGCGCCGGGCCCATGCTGGTGGTGTTCGCGCTGAGCTTGCTGGCCGGGTGGCTGGCCCTGTGGCACGCCCCACGCCCTGCAGCACCTGCGCAACGGGATTTGTCTGCTGCCTTTGCCTGGGCCACGGTCTGACAACCCTTGCGCCAGCCAGCCTTTCGCCGCTTGTTGGCGGTGTTTTTGTGCAACGGCATTGCCAGCGCAGTTCCGGCGGCGTTGATGCTGTTTTTTGCCCGGGACCGGCTGCAGGCCACACAGGCGCAGATTGCCTTGTTTCTGGTGCTGTACTTTGTCAGCGGGGCGCTGTCCATGCCAGGGTGGCTGCGCGCGGTGCGCCGCTGGGGGCTGGAGCGCGCCTGGCTGGGCGGCATGCTGCTGGCGGTGGCCTGTTTTGGCTGGACGACGCTTCTGGGCAGCGGGCAGATTGCGGCCTTTGCGTGGATCTGTGCGTTGTCCGGTATCGCCTTGGGGGCGGATCTGGCCTTGCCCGGGGCTTTGCTGGCGCGCTTGGTGGAACGCCAGGGGGCTCAGGGGCGCAGCGAAGGGGCGTACCTGGGGTGGTGGAACCTGGCCACCAAACTGAATCTGGCCCTGGCCGCAGGCGCGGCGCTGCCGTTGGTGCAGTGGCTCGGCTACAGCCCCGGCATCCAGGACGCCCACGCGCTGCAGCGCCTCGCTTGGGCTTACGCGCTGCTGCCTTGCGCCCTCAAGCTTCTGGCGGCAGGTTTGCTGTACCGCCTGCTGATCCACCCCTCCCCGCCGTTGCATGACCAAGGAGTTTCCCCATGAACACCCGCCGCCACGCCTTGCTGGCCCTGCTCGCGGGCACTGCCGTGTTGACCGGCTGTGCCAGCCCCCAGGTGACCGACTATGCCCAGGAGCGTCCACAGCTGGAACTGGACCGCTACTTCAACGGCCGCATCCTGGCCCACGGTATTTTTCAGCAGCGAGGCGGCGAGGTGGTACGCCGCTTCACCGTGGTGATGGACTGCCACTGGGAGGGCCATCAAGGCGTGCTGGACGAGGCTTTCACCTATTCGGACGGCAGCACCCAGCGTCGCATCTGGCGCCTGACCAAGCATGCCGATGGGCGCTACACCGGGACCGCTGACGATGTCGTGGGTGAGGCCCAGGGCCAGACCGCGGGCAATGCCTTCCGCTGGAACTACACGCTGCGCCTGCCGGTGGACGGCAAGGAGTATGAAGTGCAGTTCGACGACTGGATGTTCCTGGTCGATGACCGAGTCATGCTCAATCGGGCCACGATGCGCAAGTTCGGCGTCACCCTGGGCGAGGTACTGCTGTCGTTCACCAAGACATAAGGAGCCGCACTGTGCCTTTGAACCCCGCGATCACCGACTGGCGCGGCAAGCGCGTGTGGCTGGTGGGCGCCTCCAGCGGTATTGGCCGGGCCGTCGCAGCGCAATTGCACGCCCAGGGCGCGCAGGTGATCGTGTCGGCACGCCAGCAGGCGCTGCTGGCGTCGTTTGCGCACGAACACCCTGGCAGCCAAGCAGTGGTGCTGGATGTGACCGATGCCCAGGCGGTCCTGGACGTTGCCGCGCGCCTGCAGACCGAGTCACCACTGGACCTGGTGTGCTACTGCGCCGGCCACTACACCCCCATGCGAGCCGACGCGCTGGCGCTGCCCGAGCTGCTGCGCCACCAGCAGGTCAACCTGACGGGCGCGCTGCATGTGCTCGCCGCCGTGGTCCAGGGACTCCTGGCATCTGCCCAGGCGGGACGCGTACCTCACTTGAGTCTGGTGGCCAGTGTTGCGGGCTGGCGCGGCCTGCCGCAGAGCCTGGCCTACGGACCGACCAAGGCTGCCCTCATCAACCTGGCCGAGACGCTGTTCCTTGATCTGCGCCCGCAGGGCGTGGGCGTGAGTGTGGTGAACCCCGGCTTTGTCGATACGCCCCTGACGCGCCAGAACGACTTCACCATGCCCGCGCTGCTCACGCCGGAGCAGGCGGCCCAGGCCATGTTGCGCGGCTGGGGGAGGGGCGCGTTTGAACTGCATTTTCCACGCCGCTTCACGCTGTGGCTCAAGCTGCTGCGCGTGCTGCCGTACCGCTGGTACTTTCCGCTGGTCCACCGTATGACCGGGCTGTGACGTATGCACCCACCTATAGACACCCACGCTTGCGCCGCCCGTCTGGCCCAGCTCTACGAACAGCTGACTCCCGCACAGCTGTCCCTCCTGGGGGACTACTACGCGCCTGATGCGCGGTTCAAGGACCCCTTCAACGACGTGCGCGGAGTGCCCGCCATCCGTGCCATCTTTGCCCACATGTTCGAGAACCTGGAGCAGCCGCGCTTTATCGTCACCCAGCGGCTGGTGCAGGACGACCGGGCCTTTTTGCAGTGGGAGTTTCACTTCCGCCTGAAGCGCTGGCGGGCACAGGTGCCTCAATGCATCCACGGCGCGACCCTGGTGCATTTTGATGCCCAAGGCCGCGTGACACTGCACCGCGATTACTGGGACCCGGCTGAAGAGCTGTATGAAAAATTGCCTGTTTTGGGGGCTCTGATGCGCTGGCTGCGCAAGGCTGGCGCGGCACCCCTGCCGCATCACCATCGCTGTTCACCCCCTAGCGACCGTTAAGGTGGAGAAGGGAAGAGGTTCATGCCGATGAACGTCCATGAAGCCACGATATCCCCCCCACCACAAAGAGGAACACCCCGACGACTTTCGTCATCGCGGTGTTCGAGGCCAAGAAGGAGATGGGGCGACCATCTCGTCAACGGCATAAGACGCGGCGGAGGGCTCTGTGGGAGGTGGTCAGCGTCCAAAACACGCACTCACCCGGTTGGTCCGGAGCACTCTGAGGCAATTGCCGCGGCAAGGTCCTATCAGTAGCGGCCACCGCGGTAGCCATCACGGTCTGCGCCGCCGCCAAAACTTGGGCGAGCTTCCATGGGGCGTGCGACGTTGACCGTCAGTGCACGTCCATCGACAGAACGGCCGTTCAGACCGTTAATGGCATCCTGTGCCTCGGAATCGCTGCCCATTTCTACAAAGCCGAAGCCCTTGGATCGGCCTGTATCGCGCTCCATCATCACCTTGGCGGAGGTGACGGAACCAAATTGGGAAAACTGCTGGTGCAGCGATTCATCACGCACGGAATAGGCCAAGTTGCCCACGTACAGTCGGTTGTTCATGTCAGTGTCTTTCTTTCGGGAAATGAAGGGACGGCTTGTAAGCGCATCCCAGAGGAAATGAGTGGGGGAACCAAAATCAATGGCGCCGGCGCGCTGGAGGGGTGGTGCGCGTGCGGTTCTCGATATGCCGAAATGTCACTCGCCCCTTGTTGAGGTCGTACGGAGACATCTCCAGGGTCACCAGGTCACCGGCCAGAATGCGGATGCGGAACTTACGCATCTTGCCTCCGGTATACGCGATGAGCTGATGCCCGTTGTCAAGCGTGACGCGGTAACGGGCGTCAGGCAGAACTTCATCGACCTTGCCCTGCATTTCAATCAACTCTTCTTTGGCCACGGGTACCTCCGTCAATAGCAGGATCAGCCCAGTTGGTTGTGTAGCACCATGCGGCGCCCTTGCGCCAAGGCGTACTGGACTGCTTGTGCATCGCAGGGGAAGCTTGGGAGGAAGCGGAAGATGCGGTCGTACATTCCCCGGCGTATGGAAACCGAAGCAGTAACACCGACATTGGTGGTTTTGGTCAGCGGCGTGACAACGTAGTTGCCCACGCGCTCGGCGTTTTGTTTTTCAAGCATTGCAAACAGACAGGATGTAATCGCGAAGGCGACCATCCAGGAGAGAAAAGAGGGGAAAAGACCTGCCGCGCGTCGGCGCAGGAAAGGCGGGGCAGACCCTGAAAGAGGTTGAAGGTCTGCGATGAGCTTGCTGCTTTGGAGAGTGACGGCCGACACTTTGCAAGAAGTGCGGCGCAAGGCGCATCAGCCAGGATGCTGTCAGGCAGGCGCTATCGAAGCAAGCAGTGGGTAGCGCGTTGGCGGATTATTACTCGCCGAAATGAAAAAAGCAAACTTAATTCTTGTGGATGTGCCCGATACCGACCAGCAGGCGCCTTAGGGCCCCGGATTGCTGCACAGTCCCCCGCACCTTTGCGCACGACGCTATCGAGGGTTTCGGAGGAAAAAAGAAAGGCCGCACGTTCTGGGAACTGTGCGGCCTTGTATGTGGTGCCCGGGGCCGGAATCGAACCGGCACGCCTTGCGGCGGGGGATTTTGAGTCCCCTGCGTCTACCAATTTCACCACCCGGGCAGGCGCGAAAGCGAAGTCGCAAATTATGGCACAGTAACGCGGTATGAAGACCTACCCCACCATTGAAGACGCGATCGGACACACGCCGCTGGTCGCACTGCAGCGCATCGGTGCACAGGACAACGCGGCACGCGGCAATGTCATTCTGGGCAAGCTGGAAGGCAATAACCCGGCGGGTTCGGTGAAGGATAGGCCGGCACTGTCGATGATCCGCCGGGCCGAAGAGCGCGGCGAGATCAAAACCGGCGATACGCTGATCGAGGCGACGTCGGGCAACACCGGCATTGCCCTGGCGATGGCTGCGGCCATCAAGGGTTACCGCATGGTGTTGATCATGCCGGAGGATCTGTCCGTGGAGCGCGCGCAGACCATGAAGGCCTTCGGCGCGGAGCTGGTTCTCACGCCCAAGAGCGGGGGGATGGAATACGCGCGGGATCTGGCCGACCAGATGGTGGCGCAGGGCAAGGGCGTGGTGCTGGACCAGTTTGCCAACCCGGACAACCCCCGCATCCACTACGAGACCACCGGCCCCGAACTGTGGGAGCAGACCGAGGGGCGCATCACCCATTTCGTGAGCGCCATGGGCACCACGGGCACCATCACGGGCGTCGCGCGCTTCCTGCGCGAGAAGAACCCCGCGGTGCGCATCGTGGGTGCGCAGCCGCAGGAAGGCTCGCGTATCCCGGGCATTCGCAAGTGGCCCGAGGAATACCTGCCCAAGATCTACGAGCCCCAGTTGGTGGACGAATTGGTGCTGGTGAGCCAGGACGATGCCGAGGACATGGCACGGCGCCTGGCGCGCGAAGAGGGCATCTTTGCCGGCATCTCCGCAGCCGGCGCCTGCTGGGTGGCGCAGCAGATCGCGCAGCGCGAGGAAAACGCCACCATCGTTTTCGTGGTGTGCGACCGGGGCGACCGCTACCTCTCCACCGGCGTCTTCCCGGCGTGAACGTGAAGATCACAGTGAGCATCAATAAGGCCGCTGGCGCCCGGTAGTCAAGCGCGAGCAGCTATTAATTACGGAGCGCTGTGACTGCCATGGCGCATGCTGGAGGAGCATCGCCATGTCGTACGAAACCCGCTATTGCACCCACTGCGCCACGGCGCTGGCACCCATTGTGGTCATTGAGGACAGCGGCGAGAAGGAACGCCTGCGCTGCCCCGCCTGCGGCTGGACGCACTGGAACAACCCGACGCCCGTGCTGGCGGCCATCGTGGAGGTGGACGGCCGCGTGCTGCTGGCGCGCAATGCACTGTGGCCACCCAAGATGTTCGCACTGATCACGGGTTTCATGGAGGCCGGCGAGACGCCCGAGGACGGCATTGCCCGCGAAGTCAAGGAAGAAACCAACCTGGACGCGCGCAGTGTGCAGCTGGTGGGCGTGTATGAGTTCATGCGCATGAACCAGGTCATCATCGCCTACCATGTCCAGGCCGAAGGCGAGGTGCGCCTGTCGCCGGAGCTGCTGGAGCACCGCTTTTATGAGCCGGACCAGCTCAAGTGCTGGCCCGCGGGCACAGGCTATGCGCTGGCCGACTGGCTGCGCTCGCGCGGCCACGAGCCGGTGTTCTTCACCGCCGAGGAAAATGCAGAGCGCCGCCGCGGACTGGACGCGCCGAAGGACTGAGAAAAAATGGACATCCACAAGGAAATCGACACCCGGGGCCTGAACTGCCCCCTGCCCATCCTCAAGGCCAAGAAGGCCTTGGCCGACATGGCCAGCGGCCAGCTGCTCAAGGTGGTGGCGACCGACAGCGGCTCGCTGCGTGACTTCCAGGCGTTTGCCCGGCAGACCGGCAACGAACTGGTTGAGCAACAGACCGTGGGCGAAGAATTCATCCACGTGCTGCGCCGTCGCTGAGTGATGAATGGCTAAATAGCCGTCCAGCGCTTGTTGGGTAAGCGCTGGTAGCTATCAAAACAGGAATCCCATGCCCGGGCGGGAGGGCAGGGGCACCGCCCTGGCGGTGCGTTACAGCGCCAGGGATTGGAGGTATTCGCGGAACTGTGGGCCCACCTGGGGGTGCTGCAGTGCCAGTTCGACCGTGGCTTCCAAAAAGCCTTCCTTGCTGCCGCAGTCGTACCGTTTGCCGGCGTACTGGTAGGCATACACCGTCTCGTGCTGCATCAGGCGCGCGATCGCATCGGTGAGTTGGATCTCGCCGCCCACGCCCTGCGGCTGGTTGCGGATCTCTTCGAAGATGCGCGGCGTGAGCACATAGCGGCCGGCCACGCCCATGCGCGACGGTGCCTTTTCGGGTGCGGGCTTCTCCACGATCTCGTCGACGCGGATCAGCGCGCCGCCAGCGCTCTCGCCCTTGACGATGCCGTAGCGCTTGGTGTGCTCCAGCGGGACTTCCTGCACGGCCAGCAGCGAGCGCCCCTGCTTGGCGAAAGCGGCCGTCATCTGCGCCATCACGCCGGGGCCGCCGGGCTCGCCGGTCATCAGGTCGTCGGCCAGGATGACGGCAAAGGGCTCGTTGCCCACCAGGGGCTCGGCGCACAGCACGGCATGGCCCAGGCCCAGCGAGCGTGGCTGGCGCACAAACAGGCAGTTCATGTCGTCGGGCGCGATGCTGCGCACCAGCGCGAGCATCTCGCGCTTGCCGGCGTTCTCCAGCTCGTTCTCCAGCTCGTACGCGGTATCGAAATGGTCCTCGATCGCGCGCTTGCTGCGGCCGGTGACGAACACCATGTCGCGGATGCCGGCCTCGTAGGCCTCCTCGACCGCGTACTGGATCAGGGGCTTGTCCACCACCGGCAGCATCTCCTTGGGCGATGCCTTGGTGGCGGGCAGGAAGCGGGTGCCGAGCCCTGCGACGGGAAAGACGGCCTTGCGGACACGGGTGGGTGCGTTCAAGTCGGGTGCCTCACGAAAAAGGGTGCCGGGTAAAAACAAGGGCGCCTGCAGCGCCCTTGTCCGGTGATCGGGCTGATCTTAGCCCAGGCGCGCGAGCTGCTCCTGGATGCGCGCCAGCGTGGCCCCGAAGTCGGCCACGCGCTTCTTTTCCTGCTCGATCACGGCCGGCGGGGCCTTGGCCACGAAAGCCTCGTTGCCCAGTTTGCCGTTGGCCTTGGCGATCTCGCCGGACAGGCGCGCGGCCTCCTTGGACAGGCGGGCCTTTTCAGCAGCGATGTCGATCTCCACGAACAGCGCCAGGCGGGCGTCGCCCACCACGGCCACGGGCGCGCTTTGCGCGGCCTGGGCCCAGGCGGCCTCGTCGTCGAACACCTTCACCTCGCTGAGCTTGGCCAGGTTCTGCAGCACCGGGGCGATGTCGCGCATGAAGTCCGCGTCGCCCGCCACCAGCAGCGGCAGGCGCTGTGCGGGCGACACGCCCATCTCGCCGCGCAGCGTGCGGCAGGCGTCCACCACCTGCTTGATGCGCGCCACGTAGGCGATGGAGCCCTCGTCGATTTTCTCGGGCTGGGACTGCGGATAGGCGGCGATGGCAATGGAGTCGCCCTTCAGGCCCGCGAGCGGGGCCACTACCTGCCACAGCGCTTCGGTGACAAAGGGGATGACGGGGTGCGCCAGGCGCAGGATGGCCTCCAGCACGCGGATCAGCGTGCGGCGCGTGGCGCGCTGCTGCGCTTCGTTGCCAGTCTGGATCTGCACCTTGGCGATTTCCAGGTACCAGTCGCAGAACTCGTTCCAGACGAAGTCGTAGAGGGTGTTGGCCACGTTGTCCAAGCGGAACTCGGCGAAGCCCTTGGCCACTTCGGCCTCTACCTGTTGCAGCTGCGAGACGATCCAGCGGTCGGCCTGGCTGAAGCGCAGGTAGCTTTCAGTGCAGCCCTGCGCGGTGTCCATGCCGCAGTCGTAGCCCTCGCAGTTCATCAGCACGAAGCGGCTGGCGTTCCACAGCTTGTTGCAGAAGTTGCGGTAGCCCTCGCAGCGCTTGCTGTCGAAGTTGATGCTGCGGCCCAGCGACGCCAGCGCGGCGAAGGTGAAGCGCAGCGCGTCGGCGCCATAGGCGGGAATGCCCTCGGGGAATTCCTTTTGCGTGTTCTGGCGCACCTTGGGCGCGGTCTCGGGGCGGCGCAGGCCCTGGGTGCGTTTGTCCAGCAGCGGCTCCAGCGCAATGCCGTCGATCAGGTCCACCGGGTCGAGCACGTTGCCCTCGGACTTGCTCATCTTCTTGCCCTGTGCGTCCAGCACCAGGCCGTGGATGTAGACATGCTTGAACGGCACGCGCCCGGTGAAGTGCGTGGTCATCATGATCATCCGGGCGACCCAGAAGAAGATGATGTCGTAGCCCGTGACCAGCACGCTGCTGGGCAGGTACAGGTTGTAGTCGTCGGTGGCACCATCGGTCTGGTTTGGCCAGCCCATGGTGCTGAAGGGCACCAGGGCGCTGGAGTACCAGGTGTCGAGCACGTCCGCATCGCGGGTCAGCGTCTTGCCGGGGGCCTGGGCCTGGGCCTCTTGTTCGTTGCGGGCCACGTACACATTGCCGTCCTCGTCGTACCAGGCAGGGATCTGGTGGCCCCACCACAGCTGGCGGCTGATGCACCAGTCCTGGATGTTGTTCATCCACTGGTTGTAGGTGTTGACCCAGTTCTCGGGCACGAACTGCACCTGGCCGCTGGCCACGGCGTCGATGGCCTTTTGCGCGATGCTCTTGCCGGTGGCGTCGCCCGTGCCTTCTTGGGCCACCTTGTTCATGGCCACGAACCACTGGTCGGTCAGCATGGGCTCGATCACCTGGCCGGTGCGGGTGCAAATGGGCACCATCAGCTTGTGCTTCTTGGTCTCGACCAGCAGGCCCTGGGCCTCCAGGTCGGCCACGATGGCCTTGCGCGCCACGAAGCGGTCCATGCCCTGGTACTTGGCGGGGGCGTTCTCGTTCACCGTGGCCTGCAGGGTGAGCACGCAAATCATGGGCAGCTTGTGGCGCTGGCCCACCTGGTAGTCGTTGTTGTCGTGCGCGGGCGTGACCTTGACCACGCCGGTGCCGAACTCCTTGTCCACGTAGGCGTCGGCAATCACCGGGATCTCGCGGTCGCACAGCGGCAGCTTCACCATCTTGCCGATCAGGTGCGCGTAGCGCTCATCCTCGGGGTGGACCATCACGGCCACGTCGCCCAGCATGGTCTCGGGGCGGGTGGTGGCCACCACCAGCTGGCCGCTGCCGTCGGCCAAGGGGTAGGCGATGTGCCACAGCGAGCCGTCTTTTTCCTCGTTCTCCACTTCCAGGTCCGACACGGCGGACTGCAGTTTGGGGTCCCAGTTCACCAGGCGCTTGCCGCGGTAGATCAGGCCCTGCTGGTAGAGCTTCACGAAGGTGTCGGTCACCACCTTGGAGAGCTTGTCGTCCATGGTGAAGTACTCGCGGCTCCAGTCCACGCTGTCGCCCAGGCGGCGCATCTGGGTGGTGATGGTGTTGCCGCTCTTTTCCTTCCACTCCCACACCTTCTTCACGAAGTCGGGGCGGCCCAGGTCATGGCGGCTCACGCCTTGCTCCTGCAGCTGGCGCTCCACCACGATCTGCGTGGCGATGCCGGCGTGGTCGGTGCCGGGCACCCAGGCCGTGTTGTGGCCCAGCATGCGGTGGTAGCGCGTCAGGCTGTCCATGATGGTCTGGTTGAACGCGTGCCCCATGTGCAGCGTGCCCGTCACGTTGGGCGGAGGCAGCTGGATGGCGAACGCCGGCTGCCCGGCCCGCGCCGCGCCCGTGCCGCGGTAGCCTGCCACGCCGTAGCCGCGCTTTTCCCATTCGGGGCCCCAGTGGGCCTCCAGGGCGGCGGGCTCAAAGGACTTGGAGAGGCTGTTCAGGCCGGGTTGTTCGATCGTGTCGCTCATGGCAATGAAAAACGGCATCCCGTGGGATGCCGCCTGGGGCAGTGGTTCGGAGGATAGGGGCATTTTATTCGGTTACCGCCATGCTTCCATACTGATAGCTGCTTGCGCTTGCTGGATAAGCGCTGGAGGCGCTTTTTACTCAGACCCTGTGGTGGGCACGAATTCGGGGCGGTCGTTGGTCTGGGGTTTGAGCGGCGCGCTGGCATGGCCGCCGGCGCGTTCCTTGCGCCATTGCTCCTTGCGCGCCGTCCACTCGGCCAGCCGGGCGTGGGCGGTGGTGCTTTCGCGTTGCATCTGCGCGGTGTCGGCCAGTTGGGCCGACAGCTCCAGCCGGATGCCGTTGGGGTCGAAGAAGTAGATGCTCTTGAAGATGTGGTGGTCGGTCACTCCGAGCACCTGCACACCGTGTGCCTGCAGACGGGTTTTGGTGTCCTCCAGCTCTTGCACGGTGTTCACGCGGAAGGCGATGTGGTTGACCCACGGGGGGGTGTTGGGCGAGGGCTCGGGCTTCACGTCGTCGCCCAGGTCGAAGAACGCGATGAACGAGCCGTCCTGCAGCCGGAAGAAGAAGTGGGTGTAGGGGCAGTACTCGCCCGTGCTGGGCACGTAGTCGCTCTGGATGATGTGGTACAGCGGCAGGCCCAGGATGTCCTCGTAGAAGTGGCGCGTCTCCTCCGCGTCGCGCGCCTTGTAGGCGTAGTGGTGCAGCTGCTGGATGGCGGCGGGGGGCGGGAGGGTGTCGTGGGGAGCAGTCATGGCGTTGTCTCCGGGATAGGGCGCCAGGGCGCATGCTGATATGAAGAAGTGCCTGAAATTCTACTATTCGTAATTGATTTGCGTTAAGTGAATCTGAAAAACCGCTGTCCAGCAGGCATGGCGCAGCCGCCGCGGCAAAGGCGGCCGGTGGCTTCAAACGGGAAAGGGGGAGTGGTGCTCAGGCGTTCGCCTGGGCGGCTTTCTTCCAGGCATCCGCGGCGGCCTCTGCGTCGCCGCGCTGCTCGGCCAGCTCGGCCAGGTGGCGCCAGGCGCTGGCGCGCAGCGACGCATCGGGAAGCTGCTGAGCGGCCTGGGTGAAGAGTTGCTGGGCCTTGCCCCACAGGTTGCGCTGCAGGCAGGCCTTGGCCGACAGGTATTGCAGACGCGCGTTGCGCGGAGCCGCCTGCTGGGCGGACTCGATGCGCGCCAGCCAGTTGGCATCCAGCGCCTGCAGGCTGCCCTCAAGCGCGCGCACCAGCTTGAGCACCTGGGCATCGGGCAGCGGGGGCTGAGCGGGGTCCGTCATGCGTTCCCACACCGGCAGAAGCCATGCGCGCACCTGCATCGCATCGCCGCCCAACTGGCCCAGGCGCTGCGCCGCATGCACGGCGATCTCGGGCATGGCGCGCTCATGGGGCTCCAGCCCCAGCCAGATGCGCTGCAACTGGGCCGGGTCGTAGGCGCCGTTGATCAGTTCCATTGCCAGGCCGCGCACGATGCTCTCGGCGGCGGCCGGCGAAAAGGCGTGGTGCTTGCCCAGCAGACGGGCGGTTTCCAGCGCCTGCTCGGTCTGGTGCGACAGGCGCGATGCCTTGAGTTTGGCGCGCAGTGCCAGCGTGCGGCGCGCCGTGCCGGCCGGCAGGACGGAAAGGCGCTCCAGCGCGGTGGTGGCGTCGCGCTCGTCCAGCGACCAGCGTGCCGCGCGCAGCTGCGCGCCCTCGCGCAATTCCTGCTCGATGGCGGCCGCACGATCGGGAATGTTGTCCAGCGCCTGCTGCAAGTGTGCTTCCCGCGTGGCACGGTCCTGCAGCGCATGCGAGCTTTCCGCGGCCACCATGTGGGCCAGCGTGCGCAGCCGACGGCCATGGGGCAGGGCTTCCTTGGCGTCTTCGAGGGCGCGCTCCTGCGCGATCGCGGATTCCGCGGACTTGCGGGCGCGCAGGAAGCGCCCTCCCAGCATCTGCGACAGCGCATCCAGCAGCGCACCGTGCATGGCACGCTCCTTTTGCAGCAGGCGCCAGCGGCGCGCCTGCATGGGTAGCTCCAGCAGCGCCGCCAGGGCACGCAGCGCCGCGTACAGCAGCGTGAAGCCGCCGAACAGCAGCATCAGCACCATGTTGAGGGACAGGTCGATGCGGTAGGGCGGCCAGAACAGCGTGACCGTGCCCTGGTTGTTGCCCGCAAACAGGGCGACGGCAACGGCCACACCGAACAGGGCCAGGAACCAGAGTGCTGCGCGCATGGGCAGAGTGTCCTAGGGGCGGGTCAACGGCCGGCCGCGGCCGTGGCCAGCGCGGCGAAGGTGTCCTCCAGCGCGGGCATTTCGACGGTCTTCATGTGCGCCTGCAGCTGCTGCAGGGCCGCGGTGGCGTTCTGCGTGCGGCGCGAGGCAGGGTCGAAGTACTTGCCCAGCGCGCTGTAGGCGCCGGCCAGGTCGGCGCGCGCCGAATCCATGCGACGCGCCAGCAGGCCCAGCCGTGCATTGAGCAGCTTGAGCTTGAGGTTCTCGCGCAGGAAGAAGGCCTGGTCGGGGGCGAGCAGGATTGCGTCGGGATGGTCGATGCGGCTCACGCGCACCAGGCCGCGCACCTCGTCGCGCACGCCTTCCCAGGTGCGGTGCAGCGTGGCTTGCCAGCGCGGCTGGCTGGCGGTGCTCGCGGCGGGGGCGGGCGCCGTCGCCTCGCCCGCCGGGCGGCGCATGCTGGCTGCCTGGGCCACGCTGCCCAGCAGGGGCAGCTCGTCCACCTGGAGCACCAGGTCGTCCAGGCGGCCGAGCAGACCCGCAGTGTCGATGACGTTGGCGCGCTCCAGGCGCTCCAGGTCATGGCCCATGGCGCGCAGCACGGGCGCCAGGCGCGGCTGCGATGCGCGCTCCACGCGCTGGCTCGCGCTCTTGAGCGCGGCCACCAGGGGCTGCAGGCTGCCCGTGAGTTGGGCCTGCTGCTGCGCCAGGCGGATGGCGGCTTCCACGTCCACCACCAGGTTCTCGTCGCGCGTGCGCGAGAGGCTTTGCATGAGTTCTTCCAGCTGGCTGCGCTGCAGCGCGACTTCGCTCACGCGGGCTTCTGCCACGGCCAGGCGCGTGGAGGTCTCGCGCGCCAGCTCCTGCGCTTGCTGGGCCATGGTGCGCGCCTCGATGGCCTGGGCGCCGGAGTCGGCCGACTGGCGTGCCAACTGCTCCTGGATGGACGACAGCCGCTGCCACAGCATCACCGAACTGGCCAGCGCGGCAATGGCGATGGCGCTCAGCGCGAACAGGGTCGCGCGGCCGCCGTGGGCCGCGGCGGGCCGGGGAGCGGCGGGCGCCGGTGCGGGCAGCCCGGATGAGGACTCATTGCTCATAAAGCGATTCTATCGAGGCTGCCACTTCATCGAACGCCGGACGGCATTCGTGCACGCTGCCAAAGCCGGCCGCACGTGCGGCCTGCGCGATACGCGGGTGGGTGGTCAGGGCGCGGGCCATGCCCCAGTGTTGCGCGGGCAACACAGCACGCAGGTTGGCGATGGCCTCGGAACTGCTCAGCAGCCAGACCGAGCCGTCGCTGGCGGCTGCTTGCGCCAGCACCAGTTGCTGGGCGTCGAGGCAGGGTGCGCCGCGCTCGTACGCGGCGACGAAGTCCACCGCGCCACCCGCAGCGGCGATCTGCCGGGCCAGCCATTCGCGCCCGTTGCCGCCCTCGGCCGTGGGGGCGTTGGCTCCACGCACGATGAGCACGCGGTCGCCCGGGCCGATCTGCGGCGCGACCACCTGCCACAGGGCTTCGGAGTCAAACTGCGCGGCGTCGGCGCCGGGAGCGTCAATGCGCTCGGGCGCAACCCCGGCCTGCACGAGTGCCGCCACGGTGCCGGGGCCGGGAGCCCATACTCTCGTTTTGATAGCTGCTAACGCTTGTCCAGAAAGCGTTAGAGGCATATTTGATTCAAGGAAATACTGCGCCGCGTTGCCGCTCACGAACATCACCGCGCAGTAGCGGTCCATCCGTGCGCGGGCCTGTTGCAGTTCCTCGCGCAGAGCCGGGTTGGTCACCGGGCCGATGGCGATGAGTGGCAGCGCCAGCGCGGCGATGCCGCGCGCCTGCAGATCGGCGGCCCACTGCGTGGCCTCGCGCGCGGGGCGCGTGACGATGGCCCGGGGCGGCTGCACGGGCAAGGTCAGAGCGCTCCCACCGCGCCCGCAGTGCGCAGCTGTGCGGCGACGGCCAGTCCCAGCGCATCGGCCTGCTCCAGCGTATGCACGGGGGCCGCGCCCTCGGCGCGTACCAGCGGCACCCGGGCCGCGACGTCGCCCCAGGCGGCGCGCAGCGAGAGCGTGTCGCCGTCCCACTGGCCATGTGCGGCCAGCGGCATGGAACAGCTCCCCCCCATGGCGCGGCTCACGGCACGCTCGGCCGTCACCGTGAGCCAGGTGCGCTCATGGGCCAGCGGCGCCAGCGCCTCGCGCAGGTCGTGTCGGTCGCCGCGGATCTCGATGCCCAACGCGCCCTGGCCGGCGGCGGGCAGCATCTGCTCGGGCGTGAACACGGCGCGGATGCGTTCGTGCAGGCCCAGGCGCTTCAGGCCTGCGGCCGCGAGCACGATGGCCGCGTACTGGCCCTCGTCCAGCTTGCGCAGGCGCGTCTGCACGTTGCCGCGCAGCGGCTCGATCTGCAGGTCGGGGCGCAGCGCTTGCAGCAGCACCTGGCGGCGCAGGCTGGACGTGCCCACCACCGCACCGTGGGGCAGCTCGTCCAGCGATGCGTAGCCGGGCGACACGAAGGCGTCGCGCGGGTCCTCGCGCTCCATCACACAGGCCAGGGCGAAGCCCTGGGGCAGCTCCATGGGAACGTCCTTGAGCGAATGCACCGCGATGTCGGCGCGGCCTTCCTCCAGCGCCACTTCCAGCTCCTTCACGAACAGGCCCTTGCCGCCCACCTTGGACAGCGTGCGGTCCAGGATCTGGTCGCCGCGCGTGGTCATGCCCAGCAGCGCCACGGCATGGCCGCGCGCGCGCAGCAAGGACTGCACATGCTCGGCCTGCCAGAGCGCGAGTTGGCTTTCGCGCGTGGCGATCACGATGGAAGGAAGCGAGGGGGAGGGAGTGGTCATTGCGGCGTCTGTCTCGGCCCCCGCAGGCAGGGCGGCGGGGCAGCGGGGAATGCTAGCATGCTGCGCTGCAACAGCCGCGCCATTCCATCAACCATCCCATCGGCGCGCCAGGAGACCTTTGCGCATGACCGCCCCCGCCCGCAAGACCGACGCCGCCGCGGCGCCGGCGCCCGCCCGCAAGACCGACAAGGACCTGCCGCTGATCCAGGACATCCGCCTGCTGGGGCGCATCCTGGGCGACGTGATCCGCGAACAGGAGGGCGTGGCCGCCTATGACCTGGTGGAGCAGGTCCGCAAGCTGTCAGTGGCCTTCCGGCGCGACGCGGACCACGAGGCCGACAAGGCGCTGAAGAAGCTGCTCAAGGGCCTGACGGGCGACCAGACGGTGAGCGTGATCCGCGCCTTCACGTACTTCAGCCACCTGGCCAACCTGGCCGAGGACCGCCACCACATCCGCCGCCGCGCCGTGCACGAGCGCGCGGGCAGCGCGCAGGAGGGCAGCATCGAGGTGGCGCTGGCGCGCCTGCGCTGGGCCGGCATCGCGCCGCGCACCGTGGCGCAGACGCTGGCCACCAGCTATGTGGCGCCGGTGCTCACGGCCCACCCGACCGAGGTGCAGCGCAAGAGCATCCTGGACGCGGAGCGCGAGATCGCCCTGCTGCTCACCCAGCGCGACGATATCCAGGCGCGCGCCCAGCTCTACAACAGCGCGAAGGACACGCTCACCCCGCGCGAGCTGGCCGCCAACGAGGCGCAACTGCGCGCGCGCGTGGCCCAGCTGTGGCAGACGCGGCTGCTGCGCTACTCCAAGCTCACCGTGGCCGACGAGATCGAGAACGCCCTTTCGTACTACGAATACACCTTCCTGCACGAGATCCCCAAGATCTATGCCGAGCTGGAGCGCGAGCTGGGCGGCAGCCACCCCGTGGCGAGCTTCCTGCGCATGGGCCAGTGGATCGGTGGCGACCGCGACGGCAACCCCAACGTGAGCGCCGACACGCTGGCCCTGGCCCTGCGCCGCCAGGCCGAGGTGGCGCTGCGTCACTACCTGACCGAGGTGCATCACCTGGGGCGCGAGCTGTCGCTCTCCAGCAACCTGGTGCAGGTCTCGGCCGAGATGCTGCAGCTCGCCGCACGCTCGCCCGACACCAGCGAGCACCGCCGCGACGAACCCTACCGCCGCGCACTCACGGGCGTGTACGCGCGCCTGGCCGCCACGCTCAGGGATTTGACGGGCGGCGAGGCTGCACGCCATGCCGTAGCCCCACAGAATGCGTATGCCCGCGCGGGCGACTTCCTGGCCGATCTGCGCGTGATCGAGGCTTCGCTGCGCTCGCACCGCGGTGCGGCCCTGGTGGGCGAACGCCTGCGCCCGCTGATGCGCGCAGTGGAAGTGTTCGGTTTCCACCTGGCCACGGTGGATCTGCGCCAAAGCTCCGACCAGCACGAGCGCGTGGTGGCCGAACTGCTGGCCACCGCCCGGGTGGAGTCCGACTACGAGGCCCTGCCCGAGCCCGCGCGCCGCGCGCTGCTGCTGCGCCTGCTGTGTGACGCACGGCCCCTGCGCGTGGTGGGGGCGCCGTATTCCGAGCACACGACGGGCGAGGTCGCCATCTTCGAGACCGCGCGCCAGATGCGCGAGCGCTATGGCGACGACGCCATCCGCCACTACATCATCAGCCACACCGAGACGGTGAGCGACCTGCTGGAGGTGCTGCTGCTGCAAAAGGAGGTGGGCCTGCTGCAAGGCACGCTGGACACGGGCGCCAGGGCGGACCTGATCGTGGTGCCGCTGTTCGAGACGATCGAGGACCTGCGCAATGCCGCGCCCATCATGCGCGAGTTCTACGCGATCCCTGGCATCGCGCAGTTGGTGCGCGCCAGCGGGGCCGAGCAGGACATCATGCTCGGCTACAGCGACAGCAACAAGGACGGCGGCATTTTCACCAGCAACTGGGAGCTGTACCGCGCCGAGATCGCGCTGGTGGCGCTGTTCGACGAGATGAACGCCGCCCAGGCGGGCGCGCCCATCCAGCTGCGCATGTTCCACGGTCGTGGCGGCACGGTGGGGCGTGGCGGCGGGCCCAGCTACCAGGCCATCCTGGCGCAGCCGCCCGGCACCGTGCGCGGGCAGATCCGCCTGACCGAGCAGGGCGAGGTGATCGCCTCCAAGTACGCCAACCCCGAGATCGGCCGGCGCAATCTGGAGACCCTGGTGGCCGCCACGCTGGAAGCCACGCTGCTGCAACCCACCAAGTCCGCCACCAAGGCTTTCCTGGAAGCGGCCGAGCAGCTCTCGCAGGCCAGCATGGAGGCTTACCGCGCGCTGGTGTACGAGACACCGGGCTTCACCGATTACTTCTTCAATTCCACGCCGATCCGCGAGATTGCCGAGCTCAACATCGGCTCGCGCCCGGCCAGCCGCAAGGCCAGCCAGCAGATCGAGGATCTGCGCGCCATTCCCTGGGGCTTCAGCTGGGGCCAGTGCCGCCTCACGCTGCCGGGCTGGTTTGGCTTCGGCGCGGCGGTGGATGCCTTCACGCACGCGCCGGGCAAGGATCCCAAGGCCCAGCTGGCGCTGTTGCAGAAGATGTACCGGCAGTGGCCGTTTTTTCGCACGCTGCTGTCCAACATGGACATGGTGCTGGCCAAGAGCGACCTGGCGCTGGCCTCGCGCTACAGCGAGCTGGTGGCCGATGCGCGCCTGCGCAAAAAGGTGTTCGGTGTGATCGAGGCCGAATGGCAGCGCACGGCCGACGCGCTCACGCGCATCACAGGGGAAAAGCAGCGCCTGGCGGCCAACACGGCGCTGGCGCGCTCCATACGGCACCGCTTCCCCTACATCGACCCCCTGCACCACCTGCAGGTGGAGCTGGTGCGCCGCTGGCGCGCGGGCCAGGGCGACGAGCGCGTGCAGACCGGCATTCACATCTCCATCAACGGCATTGCCGCGGGGCTGCGCAACACGGGCTGAGGTACGGGCGTGGTAGACGGCATCACGGCGCAGTGGCTGCAACGCCTGGGCGCGCAGGTCGCCTGGGCTTACGGCCTGCGCGTGCTGCTCGCGCTGGGCGGCGCCATGGCCTGGAGCTGGGGCACGCACCAGGTGGAGCTGGTGGTGCCGCTGTTCCTGGGCGTGCTCGCGTCTGCGCTGGCCGAGACGGATGACAGCTGGCGCGGCCGCCTGAAGGCGCTGCTGGTCACACTGGCGTGCTTCGCGCTGGTGGCCTTCCCGGTGGCGGCGCTCGTGGACCAGCCGCTGTGGTTCCTGCTGGTGCTGCTGGTGTGCAGCTTCGTCTTCACATTGCTGGGCGCGGTAGGCGGGCGCTACCGCGCGATCGCTTCGGCCACGGTGATCCTGGCGCTGTATGCGGCCCTCAGCGTGCCCCAGGGTGCGGGCGACACGCAGCCCTGGTGGCGCATGCCTGCGCTGCTGCTGGCGGGCGCGGGGTGGTACGGACTGTTGTCGTTGGCGTGGTGTGTGCTCACGCCGTTGTTGCCCCTGCGGCATGGCATGGCTGCGCTGTACGAGGAGCTGGGCGCCTACCTGCGGCTCAAGGCCAGCGTCTTCGAGCCCGTGCGCGGCGTGGATGTGCAGCAGAGGCGGCTGGCGCTGGCACAGACCAATGCGCGCGTGGTGGCGGCGCTCAACAGCGCCAAGGAAAGCCTGTTCAGCCGCATGGACGCGCAGCCGCCCCAGGGCCGGCTGCTGCAACTGCTCAACCTGTATTTCATCGCCCAGGATATTCACGAGCGCGCGAGCTCCTCACACTACCACTACAACGAATGGGCGGACGTGCTCTTTCACAGCGATGTGCTGTACCGCTGCCAGCGCGTCCTCACGCTGCAGGGCATGGCCTGCACGCAACTGGGTGAAGCACTGCGCCGGCGCCGCCCGCTGGTACGCGATGCGGGGCATGCGCAGGCACTGGCAGACCTGCATGATTCCATCACTTACCTGGAGCGCCAGGGCCAGAGCGCCTGGCAGCGCCCGCTGCGCTCGCTGCGCGCGCTGGCGCGCAACCTCAGCACGCTGGACGCGCAACTCACCACTGCCACGCTGCCCATGCAAAACGCGGTGCTGGGGGACATCGCATTGTTCGACCGCACGCCGCGCTCGCTGGCCGATGCGTGGGGCCGCGTGCGTGCGCAGCTGCATGCGCGCTCGGTGCTGTTTCGGCATGCGGTGCGCCTCACGCTGGCGTTGGCCGCGGGGTATGCCGCCATGCAGCTCACGGACCCGCGGCATGGCTACTGGATCCTGCTGACCACGCTGTTCGTCTGCCAGCCGACCTATGGGGCCACCGTGTCCCGCGTGGCGCGGCGCGTGCTGGGCACCGCGCTGGGGCTGGTGGCGGGCTGGGCGTTGCTGGAGCTGTTCCCCAGCCCGACCCTGCAGGCGCTCTTGGCCGTGGCGGCGGGGGTGCTGTTCTTCCTTACGCGCACCCAGCGCTACCTGCTGGCCACGGCGGCCATCACGCTGATGGTGCTGCTGTGCTTCAACCAGACCACGGGCGAAGGCTACACGCTCATCCTGCCGCGCCTGCTGGACACGGTGATCGGCAGTCTCATCGCGGCGGCCGCCATGTTTCTGGTATTGCCTGACTGGCAGGGCAAGCGCCTGGGTGCCGTTGCGGCCGAGGCGCTGGAGGCCCATGCGCTGTACCTGCGCGAGATCATGTCGCAGTACGCCACGGGCAAGGACGACGACCTGGACTACCGCCTGGCGCGCCGCGTGGCGCACAACGCCGATGCGGCCCTGTCCGCCGCCCTGTCGCACATGCTGCTGGAGCCGCGCTGGGTGCGCCGCCACGCGCGCGTGGGACTGCAGTTGCTGGTGCTCTCGCATACGCTGTTGAGCTATCTGTCGGCCTTGGGTGCGCACCGCGGTCTGCCGGCCGACGTGGCGGCCGATTCGTTGGCAGAGCGCGCCGCCCGTGAGGCCGCGAACCAGATCGAGCAGATGGCCCAGGCGCTGCGCGGGCGGCATGCGCTGGCGCAGGAGGATGGCGCTGCCGAGGGGTTGGCGCTGGCGCTGGAGCAGGCGGCCGATGCCTCCGGCGACGGCCTGTCGCTCGTGCAGGCCCAGTTGGCGCTGGTGTGCCGGCAGGTGGCGCCGCTGCGGGCCGCGGTGCGCTCGCTTGCCGGGCAGGGCGCGGCGGCCTGAGGCTGATCTGGCCCGCAAAGCCCGTCTTGTTCCACCCTTGGCGCGCAGGCGCACCGGCTAGCATGGCCGATCGTCACGCAATACATATTCTTCGATCATGAGAAACCGGGTTTTGGCCTTCTGCGTCCTGGCCGGGCTGGCGGCCGGCTGCGCGCCCCTGCCAACGGCGCTGCACGGCGCGACGCCGGAGGGGGCGCACGCGCCCACGGAGCAACAGGCGGTGAACGCAGTCCGCCAATGGGACGTGCTGGCTGCCGACGTGGCGGCGCGTGTGGCCGACCGGCTGCGTGCGTGGCCCGCAGGGCAGCACCCGATCCATGTGGAGATGGCCCCCCAGGCCTCCGACTTTCAGCGCGGCTTTCGCGAGTTGCTGGTCACGCATTTGGTGGAGCGGGGCATCGCCGTAACCACCGAACCCGCAGCCCTGCGGTTGTGGGCCAGCACCCAGCTGGTGCAGCACCACGCGGGTGCGGCGTCCGCGGCGCCGTTGCAGCGCCTGGCCGAAGGTGTGTACGTGCGGCGCAATGCAACGCATGCGGACGCGAGTGTGCCGATGCGCACCGAGGTGCTGGTCGTCACGTCGCTGGAAAGCGAGGGCCGGGTGCTGGTGCGCACATCTGACGTGTACACGATCGCGCAGCCGGACGCACCGCTGTACCAGCGCCCCGCTGCGGCGCCGGGGCCCCTCACGACCTGGCGGGTCGTGCCATGAAGGAGGGAGACCGCATGACGCAACGCATTGGAATACAGCGGCGCGTGCTGCTGGCAGCGGTGCTGACCGCCAGCGCATTGGCCCTGCCGGGCTGCGCACGCTACTACTACGGCGCTGCGGCCAGCAGCGACCCCGTGGACCTGATGGCCAGCAACCACGGCGCCGCGGATGCGCTGTTGCTGCAAGTGCCGCTGGACCCCGGCACCCCTGTGCTGGTGGGAACGGTGGTGCAGTTGGACCGGTTGGATGAATCTTCGCGCCTGGGGCGCCTGGTGGCCGAGCAACTGGCGGGCCGGCTGGCCCAGCGCGGCTTGCGCGTGACCGAGTTGCGCATGCGCGAGACCCTGGCGATGCGTCCCGGACAGGGCGAGCTGCTGCTGTCGCGGCACGCACAGGAGGTGGCGCGCGCCCAGGCGGCGCAGGCCGTGCTGGTGGGCACCTACGCGGTGGCGCCGCAGGCGGTTTACGTGAGTCTGAAGCTGGTGGGCGCGGGCAACGCGGTGCTGGCGGCGCACGACTATGCACTGCCCATGGATGCCAACGTGCGCGGTCTGCTGGCGGGCCGGTAGCCCATTGCCGCGCCGTTATGCTATTTATTTAATAGCTGTTAGCGCCTGATGGGTAAGCGCTAGAAGCCATTTTGACTTGAATTAGTGCAGCGTGAGTGCGCCGGCGCTCTTGCTCTTGCCGGCACGTGCGGGCGGGTTGCACAGGCCGCAGGTGTAGTGGCGGTTCTCGTACAGCTCGGTGACGAATTGGCCGCCGCACTGCGAGCACTTGGTGCGCGTGAGCATGCCGGCATCCACGAACTTCACCAGCCGCCAGGCGCGCGTGAAGGACAGCAGCGGGTCGATCTGCGCTGCGGCCACCTGCTCGTTGTAGAGGCGATAGGCCTTGGTGAGCAGCTCCACCGCGTCCAGGCTCACGCCCTTGGACAGGTATTCGTAGATGTTCAGGAACAGCGAGCTGTGGATGTTCTCCTGCCAGGTGAGGAACCAATCCGTGGAGAAGGGCAGCTGTCCCTTGGACGGCGACTTGCCCGCGATCTCCTTGTACAGGCGGATCAGGCGCTCGTACGACAGCGTGGTCTCGGACTCCAGCACCTGCATGCGGGCTCCCATCTCGATCAGCATGGCGGCGCGTTCGATTTGCTTGGATTCGTTGAGAACGCTCTTGGCGGGTGCGGACATGGCAGGCTTTCGGAGGAAGAGGAGAACGCTGGCGTGGGACTTCAGAGCACTTCGGAGACGCGGCTGGCCATCAGGATGTTGGCGTGCAGCGTGTTGGTGGCTTCGCTGGCGGCTTTGCGCGGCGTGTTGTGGCTGGTCAGCAGGCTCCACACCAGTTCGTCGTCCACGCGGAAGCTGCACAGCAGCGTGTTGCGCGAGGCCAGCTTGAGCACCTGTGCGGCGGACAGCGATGCCAGAATGTCGGCCGCTTCTTCGTTCAGCCCCAGACGGAAAACGGCTTCGGCCTTGTCCTGGCGGATCAGGGTCTGCGCCAGCATCAGGTAAGTGAGGTTGGCTTCGCGGATTTCGGCGAGCAGTTGTTCGGAGGTCATGGGGCAATCCTTTCCAGAGGGGATCACTGCGTTGCATAACGTTGCATGTGTTGCGTGATCCGATGAAATGGATTGTGAAACCGGGGCAAAAAGAAATTAAGTCGGGGTTCGGCGCTGCGTGGCGTCTGGCGGATGAGCAGCCTTTGTAGGAATTTGCCTTACAGCGGCGTCGGCGTGTGGCGCGTGTTTGCGGTGGTGGTTTCGCCGATACAGGCATGAAAAAACGGGCCGCAGCCCGTTGGATGGAGTGCACGCGGTCGTGCGCAGGGTGGAAGGCACCGTGTCAGGCGCCTGGCGCCTGGCTCAGTCGGCGTCGCCCATCTGGGACTGCAGGTAGTTCTGCAGCCCGACCTTGGCGACCAGTTCGATCTGGGTTTCCAGAAAATCGATGTGCTCTTCGGTGTCTTCGAGGATGTCTTCCAGCAGTTCGCGCGAGACGTAGTCGCGTACGGACTCGCAGTAGGCAATGCCTTCCTTGATGGTGGCCTGCGCTCCGCGCTCGGCGCGCAAATCGCATTCCAGGATCTCGGGTACGTCTTCGCCCACCTGCAGCTTGGCCAGGTCCTGCAGGTTGGGCAGGCCGTCCAGCATGAAGATGCGGTCCATCAGCCGGTCGGCGTGCTTCATCTCGCCGATGGACTCGTCGTATTCCTTCTTGGCCAGCTTGTCGAAGCCCCAGTGCTTGAGCATGCGGTAGTGCAGGAAGTACTGGTTGATGGCCGTGAGCTCATTCTTCAGCTGGGCCTGCAGGTGTGCGATGACTTGCGCGTCGCCTTTCATGGGGCTTCTCCTTTCAGTCAGAAAGGGGCATTGTCATGACCCTGGCACCAGGGGGCAAGACAATGCCCCTGCATGCAGGCTTTGCCTGCGTGTGATGCTGAGTCGTGTTCTCGAATGGAATGAGACGATAGTCAATATCAATTCAATTGATGTGTTCAATTTATTGGATTTATCATTCGATCCGGCCTAAACTTCAGTCTTGTTCTAGCCCATCAACCTAAGTAAGAGGAAACAGCAATGTCCGTGCTTAACACCACTATCAAGCCTTTCAAGGCGCAAGCCTTCAAGAACGGCAAGTTTATCGAAGTGACCGAGAAGGACGTCCTGGGCAAGTGGGCCGTGTTCTTCTTCTACCCGGCCGACTTCACCTTCGTGTGCCCCACCGAGCTGGGCGACGTGGCCGACCACTACGACGAGCTGCAGAAGCTGGGTGTTGAGGTGTACTCCGTGTCCACCGACACGCACTTCGTGCACAAGGCATGGCATGACGCCTCCGACACGATCCGCAAGATCAAGTACACCATGCTGGGCGACCCCACCTGGCAGATCAGCCAGAACTTCGACTGCCTGCGCGAAGGCCAGGGCCTGGCAGACCGCGCCACGTTCATCGTGGACCCCCAGGGCGTGATCCAGGCGATGGAAATCACCGCCGAAGGCATCGGCCGCAACGCCGCCGATCTGCTGCGCAAGGTCAAGGCTGCCCAATACGTGGCCAGCCACCCCGGTGAAGTGTGCCCCGCCAAGTGGGAAGAGGGCGCCAAGACGCTGGCTCCTTCGCTGGACCTGGTCGGCAAGATCTAAGCTGGCACCAGCCACGTTCAGCCGCCGCGGCGGCTGACCAAGACGCCCGGGTGCCAGGCGCCCGGGTTTTTTTTGCCCATAACTAGATTGATTAGGAGTAACCCTATGCTCGACGCCAACCTCCAAGCCCAATTGAAAGCCTATCTGGAGCGCCTGCAGCGCCCGGTGGAGCTGGTCGCCACGCTGGACGATGGCGCCACTTCCCAAGAGCTGCGGGAACTGCTCCAGGAGATCCGCTCTCTCTCCGACAAGATCACCGTGGTCGAGAAGAACGACGCGCCCGTGCGCAAGCCGTCCTTCCTGATCACCAACCCCGGCGTGGACACCGGCGTGCGTTTCGCGGGCGTCCCCCTGGGCCATGAGTTCACCTCGCTGGTGCTGGCGCTGCTGCAGGTGGGCGGCCATCCCTCCAAGGAATCGGCGGACCTGCTGGAGCAGGTCAAGGGCCTGGACGGCGACTTCCATTTCGAGACGTACTACTCGCTGTCCTGCCACAACTGCCCCGACGTGGTCCAGGCGCTGAACCTGATGAGCGTGCTCAACCCGCGCATCACGCACACGGCCATCGACGGCGCCGTGTTCCAGGACGAGATCAAGGAACGCCAAATCATGGGCGTGCCCACGGTGTTCCTGAACGGCAAGAATTTCGGCCAGGGCCGCATGGAGCTGGCGGAGATCGTCGCCAAGATCGACAGCGGCGCCCATGCCCGCGTGGCCGCCAAGCTCAATGCCATGGAGCCGTTCGACGTGCTGGTGGTCGGCGGTGGTCCCGCCGGTGCCGCGGCCGCCGTGTATGCGGCGCGCAAGGGCATTCGCACCGGCGTGGTGGCCGAGCGTTTCGGCGGCCAGGTGCTGGATACGGTGGACATCGAGAACTACATCTCGGTCAGCAAGACCGAGGGCCCGAAGTTCGCCATCGCGCTGGAGCAGCACGTCAATGACTACGACGTCGAGGTGATGAACCTGCAGCGCGCCAAGGCCCTCAAGCCCGCCGCAACCGAAGGCGGCCTGGTGGAAATCGAACTCGACAACGGCGCAACGCTCAAGAGCAAGACCGTGATCCTGTCGACCGGCGCGCGTTGGCGCAACATGAACGTGCCGGGCGAGGAGCAGTACCGCACCAAGGGCGTGACGTACTGCCCGCACTGCGACGGCCCGCTGTTCAAGGGCAAGGACGTGGCGGTCATCGGCGGCGGCAACTCGGGCGTGGAGGCCGCGATCGACCTGGCCGGCATCGTCAAGAGCGTGACGGTGCTGGAGTTCGCCAGCGATTTGAAGGCCGATGGCGTGCTGCAGAAAAAGCTGCGCAGCCTGCCCAACGTGACGGTCATCCTGAACGCCCAGACCACGGAAGTGAATGGCGACGGCAGCAAGGTCACCGGCCTGACCTACAAGGACCGCACGACGGACGAGGCCAAGACCGTGGCGGTCGAGGGCATCTTCGTGCAGATCGGTCTGTTGCCCAACACCGACTGGCTCAAGGGCACGGTGGACCTGACGCGCTTTGGCGAGATCATCATCGACGCCCGGGGCCACACCAACGTGCCGGGCGTGTTCGCCGCGGGAGACTGCACCAACGTGCCGTACAAGCAGATCATCATCGCCGCAGGGGCGGGCGCGACGGCGGCCTTGTCGGCCTTCGACCACCTGATTCGCCACTGATATCTAAGCCAAATTGGCCTTTAGCGCTTACCGGTCAAGCGCTGATAGCTATCAAAAACAAAGCGCCTTTCGGGGCGTTTTTGTTTTGATGCAGGGGCGGTCAGTACTGCAGCCGTTCCGGCCGCACCTCCTGCAGGATGGTGGTCGCGATCTCCTCGATGCTCTTGGTGGTGGTGGACAGCCAGCGAATGCCCGAGCGGCGCATCATCGCCTCGGCCTCGGCCACCTCGTTGCGGCAGTTCACCAGATCGGCGTACCGGGAGCCGGGGCGCCGCTCATTGCGGATCTGCGACAGCCGTTGCGGGTCGATCGTCAGGCCGAAGATCTTCTTGCGGTGCGGCACCAGTGCGGGCGGCAGTTGGCGGCGCTCGAAGTCCTCGGGGATCAGTGGATAGTTGGCCACTTTCAGGCCGCACTGCATGGCCAGGTACAGGCTCGTGGGCGTCTTGCCGCTGCGCGACACGCCGATCAGGATCACGTCCGCACCCGACAGGTCGCGGTGGCTTTGGCCGTCGTCGTGGTCCAGGCTGAAGTTGATGGCTTCGATGCGGTCGCTGTATTCCTTGGACACGCTGATGTCCGAGAAACGCCCCACGCGGTGGTGTGACTTCACGCCCAGCTCGGACTCCAGCGGGCGGATGAAGGTGCCGAACATGTCCAGCAGCATGCCCCTGCAGCCGTCCTCGATGATCTTGAGCACGCTCATGTTCACCAGCGTGGTGAACACGATGGGCTTCTTGCCCTCCAGCTCGGCCGTGTGGTTGATCTGGCGCACCACCTGGTGCGCCTTGTCCTCGGTATCGATGAAGGGCAGGCGCACGTGGCGCGGGCGGATGTCGAACTGCGCCAGGATGGCATTGCCGAAGGTCTCGGCCGTGATGCCGGTGCCGTCGGAGATATAGAACACGGTGCGCGTGTGCGTGGCAAGCATGGGAAAGGAAGAGCGGGAAGGAGAGCGTGGTGATGCGATGGCGCGTGCGCTGCGGCGGGCAGCCCGCCTACAATGGCGCCCATTATTCCCAATTTCTCCCCATGCACCGCGCCGGCCCACAACCACAACAGCAAAGCCGTGGCCGCTGCATGAGCGACGACTGCCCGCCTTCCCTTGACGCGACGGTGGGCGCAGACCGGTTTTTAAACTCTGGAGCTTTCCCATGTCTGCACGTTTCGAGGCGACCGCCCTGGTCGTACCGTTTGAGAACCTGAGAATGAGCGACGTCGAGGTCGTTGGCGGCAAGAACGCCTCCCTCGGCGAGATGATCTCCCAACTGCCCCAGGGGGTGCGCGTGCCCACGGGCTTCGCCACCACCGCGCATGCGTTCCGCGAGTTCCTCAAGTACGAAGGCCTGCACGACCGCATCAGCCAGCGCCTGGCCGCGCTGGACGTGGACGACGTGCGCGCGCTGGCCGAGGCCGGCGCCGAGATTCGCGGCTGGGTGGAAAGCCAGCCGTTTCCTGCCGACCTGGAAAAGGCCGTGCGCGAGGCATTTGCCGCGCTGTCGGCGGGTAACGACCAGGCCAGCTTCGCCGTGCGCTCCTCCGCCACGGCCGAGGACTTGCCCGATGCCTCCTTTGCCGGTCAGCAGGAGACCTTCCTGAACGTGGTGGGCATCGAAGCCGTGTTGCACAAGATGAAGGAAGTGTTCGCGTCGCTGTACAACGACCGCGCCATCTCCTACCGCGTGCACAAGGGTTTTGCCCATGACGTGGTGGCCCTGTCGGCGGGCGTGCAGCGCATGGTGCGCTCCGACCTGGGCGCGGCCGGGGTGATGTTCACCATCGACACGGAAAGCGGCTTCGAGGACGTGGTGTTCATTACCTCCAGCTACGGCCTGGGCGAAACCGTGGTGCAGGGCGCCGTGAACCCCGACGAGTTCTACGTGCACAAGCCCATGCTCCAGGCCGGCAAGCAGGCCGTGATCCGCCGCAACCTGGGCTCCAAGCTGATCCAGATGGTGTTCTCCACGGCGCAGGAAAAGGCCGCCAGCGGCAAGCTGGTGAAGACCACCGAGGTGGCAACCGAGCTGCGCAATCGCTACTCGCTGACCGACGACGAGATCGAGCAGTTGGCCCACTACGCGCTGGTGATCGAGCAGCACTACGGCCGCCCCATGGACATCGAGTGGGGCAAGGACGGCACTGATGGCCAGCTCTACATCCTCCAGGCGCGCCCTGAGACGGTGAAGAGCCAGGCCAAGGGCCAGGCCGAGCAGCGCTTCAAGCTCAAGGGCCACGGCCCGGTGCTGGCCGAAGGCCGCGCCATCGGCCAGAAGATCGGCACCGGCCCGGTGCGACTGGTCAACGACATCGCCGAGATGGACAAGGTGCAGCCCGGCGACGTGCTGGTCACCGACATGACCGACCCCAACTGGGAGCCGGTGATGAAGCGCGCCAGCGCCATCGTGACCAACCGGGGCGGGCGCACCTGCCACGCGGCCATCATTGCGCGCGAGCTGGGCATTCCGGCCGTGGTGGGCTGCGGCCACGCCACCGACGTGCTCAAGGACGGCACGCTGGTCACCGTGAGCTGCGCTGAGGGCGACACCGGCCGTATCTACGACGGCCTGCTCGAGACCGAGGTGACCGAGGTGCAGCGCGGCGAGATGCCGCCCATCTCCACCAAGATCATGATGAACGTGGGCAATCCGCAGCTGGCCTTCGACTTCGCCCAATTGCCCAACGAAGGCGTGGGCTTGGCGCGCCTGGAGTTCATCATCAACAACAACATTGGCGTGCACCCGAAGGCCATCCTGGACTACCCCGCCGTGGATGCCGACCTGAAGAAGGCCGTGGAGAGCGTGGCGCGCGGCCATGCCAGCCCGCGCGCGTTCTACGTGGACAAGGTGGCCGAGGGCGTGGCGACCATCGCCGCCGCGTTCTGGCCCAAGCCCGTCATCGTGCGCCTGTCGGATTTCAAGTCCAACGAGTACCGCAAGCTCATCGGCGGCAGCCGCTACGAACCCGAGGAAGAGAACCCCATGCTGGGCTTCCGTGGCGCAGCGCGCTACGTGAGCCAGGACTTCGGCGAGGCCTTCGCCATGGAGTGCGAGGCCATCAAGCGCGTGCGCAACGACATGGGCCTGACCAACGTGCAGGTCATGGTGCCCTTCGTGCGTACGCTGGGCCAGGCCGAGCGCGTCACCAAGCTGTTGGCACAGCACGGTCTGCAGCGCGGCGAGAACGAGCTCAAGCTCATCATGATGTGCGAGATCCCGAGCAACGCGATATTGGCCGAGCGCTTCCTGGAGTATTTCGACGGCTTCTCCATCGGCTCCAACGACCTGACCCAGCTCACCCTGGGCCTGGACCGCGACTCGGGCCTGGAACTGCTGGCCGCCGACTTTGACGAGCGTGACCCGGCCGTGGAAGCGCTGATCCACCTGGCCATCAAGGCGTGCCGCGCGCAGGGCAAGTACATCGGTATCTGCGGGCAGGGCCCCAGCGACCATCCCGACTTTGCCCAGTGGCTGGCGCGCGAGGGCATCACGTCGATCTCGCTGAACCCTGACAGCGTGATCGATACCTGGCAGCAACTGGCGCGCTGACCGCGCCGCAGCCGCAGGCCATGCCCCACCGCCGGTCGCTCACGCAGGAAGAGATCGAGGGGGCGCCCTTTGCCCCCGACCTGCACGATGCACGCCACCTGTGGCTGAAGGCGGGCCTGCTGCTCATGTGGGTGCTGGTGTCGTTCGGCACCGGCTACTTCGCGCGCGACCTGCAATTCCTGGTGGGTCCATGGCCGTTGAGCTACTGGATTGCCTCCCAGGGGGCAGTCCTGATGTTCATTGGCATCGTCTGCGTTTACTGTGCCGCCATGAGCTACTTCGAACGGCAGGACATGGCGGCGCAGCGCGACGCTGCCACAGCCCCACCCCATGATTGAACGCGGCGGCGAGGGGCGCAGCTACATGGCGCGCCTGAACCGCATCGTGGCGCTGTACATCGCGGGGCTGCTGGGGTTCGTGGCCCTGATGGCCTGGGCCGAGCAGCGCGGGCTGTCGCGCCAGTGGATTGGCCCCATCTTCCTGTTTCTCACCGTGATGGCCTACGCCGCCATCGGCGTGTACGGCCGCACCACGGATGCGGACGAATACTACGTGGCGGGCCGCCGCATTCCGCCGTTCTACAACGGCATGGCCGCCGCCGCGGACTGGATGAGCGCGGCCTCGTTCATCAGCCTGTCGGGCGCGCTGTATCTGCAGGGCTTCTCGGGCACGCCGGAGCAGCCGGGCGGGCTGGCCTATCTGTTGGGCTGGACGGGCGGCTTCGTGCTCGTGGCCATGCTCATCGCGCCGCACCTGCGGGCGATGAACCTCTACACCGTTCCGGACTTCTTCCAGGTGCGTTTTGGCGGGCGCTGGCCACGCATCATCGCGGCCCTGTCGGCCGTGCTGTGCTCTTTCACCTACGTGGTGGCGCAGATCTACGGCGTGGGGTTGATCGCCTCGCGCCTGACCGGGGTGCAGTTCGAGATCGGCATCATGCTCGGCCTGGGCGGCGTGCTGCTGTGCTCGTTCCTGGGGGGGATGCGCGCCATCACCTGGACGCAGGTGGCGCAGTACATCGTCATCCTGCTGGCGTTCCTGATCCCGGTGTCGTGGCTGGCGTACAAGCAGCTCGGCAACCCCGTTGCACCGGTGGTGGCGGGAGCGCAGATCGGCAAGATCACCACGCTGGAGGGCGGGCTGCTGGCCTCGGAGGTCGAGCAAGACGTGGTCGCGGCCTACCTGCAGCGCGCCGAGGATTACAAGGCGCGGCTGGCCGACGTGCCCGCCGCACTCGCGCGTGAGCGCGAAGCGGCGCGCGAGCGCATCCAGCGCCTGCGCGCCCAGAACGCCGACGTGGGGCTGATCGTGGCCGCCAGCCGGGATTTGGCCTCCATGCCGCGCGACGAGGCTGCCGCGCGCGATCGCTGGACGCGCGAGATGCGCGACAACTATGAGCGCGCCCGCGCCATGGGCGGCCTGCCGCGCCACAGCCAGGCGTTTGCGGGCGATCCGCAGGGCGACCCGCAGGAGCGCCAGACCTTCGACGATGCGCGCCGCAACTTCCTGGCGCTGATGTTCTGCCTGATGGTGGGAACGGCCGGCCTGCCGCACCTGCTGACGCGCTACTACACGGTGCCCTCGGTGGCGGGCGCGCGCGCGTCGGTCGCGTGGTCGCTGTTCTTCATCGCACTGCTGTACCTGAGTGCGCCGGCGCTCGCCGTGCTGGTGAAGTTCGAGGTCATGAACAACCTCGTGGGAAGCAGCTTCGACCAACTGCCCAACTGGATGGCGCAATGGGCGCGTGTGGACGCCTCGCTGCTGTCCGTGGAGGACGTGAACGGCGACGGCATCGTGCAGTTCGGCGAGATCCGCTTCGGGGCCGACCTCATCATGCTGGCCACCCCCGAGATCGGCGGGCTCCCCTACGTGATCTCCGGCCTGGTGGCCGCGGGCGGGCTGGCCGCTGCGCTGTCCACTGCCGATGGCCTGCTGCTCACCATCAGCAACGCGCTGGTGCGCGACCTGTACCACCAGGAAACGCGCCGCAAGGCGTCGCCCGAGCAGCGGGTGATCCTGACCAAGTTCACGCTGCTCTCCGTGGCGCTGTCCGCGGCGTTCGTGGCGGCGCTCAAGCCGTCGGAAATCCTGCCCATGGTGTCGGCGTCGTTTTCCATCGCCGCATCGGCCTTCGTGCCCGCGATGGTGCTGGGCATCTTCTGGCGCGGTACTACGCGCCAGGGCGCGGTAGCCGGCATGCTCGCCGGCCTGTCCGTCACGGTGTATTACCTGTTGGCGCAGGTGGACAGCGTGCGCCAATGGGTGCCTTCCGCGCTGCTCGTCGATGGCCTGTGGTTCGGCATCCATCCGATTTCGGCCGGGGTCTTCGGCGTGCCGGTGGGCCTGGCCGTGGCGTGGAGCGTCAGCCTGGCCACGCGGCCGGGCCGCGTGCGGCCGGCTCCCGCGGACGGGCTTTAGCGCGCCGCGCCCCGCGGTTGCGCCCACGGGCGACCTGCGGTTTGACCTCATTCACAAATGGTCACATTCGTGCGACGCTGATCCCGTGCGGCGTTCCATGCCGCTTTTCCATCACGTACCAAGCGAAGAGGTGGGCATGATTCTCGTGAAGACACCGGCTGGGCAACAGGCGCTGAAGGATCGCCAGGGTGCGCTTTCGCCGCGCCAGCGCTCAGCCTTCATCCTGTTCGACGGCAAGCGCACCCTGGACCAGGTGCTGACGGCCACGGCGGCCATGGGCATCTCGCGCGAGGACGTGCAGCTCATGATCGACCAGGGGTTGCTGGAGAGCGGACCGGGAGCGCCGGCACCCGCGGCCGCAGCGCCGGCGGACGGCGCCGAGGTGCAGGTCGATGGCACGGGGCGCACGCAGCGCGAGCGCTATCAAGCCGCCTACCCGATCGCCACCGAACTTACCGCCAGCCTTGGGCTGAAGGGCTTCCGCCTGAATCTGGCGGTCGAGGGGGCTGCGGGGTATGAGGATCTGGCGGCGCTGGCTCCCAAGATCCGCGAGGCCGTGGGAGACGCCAAGTACACCAGGCTGGAGAGGGCGTTGTTCGCGTGAATGCGGCGCTGGGCGTGGCCCCCTGCAGGACCCACCCAGTCCTCAATAAAAAAAGGGAGCGTGCATGACACGCTCCCCTTGCATGAACAGCGTCCGCAGCCGGACGCAAGGTGTTCTTAGACGCGCTTGCGGTACTCGCCCGTGCGCGTGTCGATCTCGATCTTGTCGCCCTGGTCCACGAACAGCGGCACGGCCACTTCGAAGCCGGTGGCGATCTTCGCGGGCTTGAGCACCTTGCCGGACGTATCGCCCTTCACGGCGGGTTCGGTCCAGGTGATCTCGCGCTCCACGCTGGTGGGCAGTTCCACGGAGATGGCCTTGCCGTCGTAGAACACCACTTCGGCCGCCATGCCGTCTTCGAGGTAGCTGATGGCATCGCCCATGTTGGAGGCTTCCACTTCGTACTGGTTGTACTCGGCGTCCATCCACACGTACATCGGGTCGGCGAAGTAGGAGTAGGTGCACTCCTTCTTGTCCAGGATCACGTTGTCGATCTTGTCGTCGGCCTTGAAGACGACTTCGGTGCCCATGTTGGACAGGAGCGCCTTCAGCTTCATGCGCACGGTAGCGGCGCCGCGGCCGCCGCGGGCGTATTCGGTCTTCAGCACGATCATGGGGTCTTTGCCCTGCATGATCACGTTGCCGGCGCGGATTTCTTGAGCGATTTTCATGGCTTGCTTGGGAAGGAAAGGTTGACCGCTCCACAAGTCGGGGCGGGCGGGCGTGGCCCAGGCGTTTGCGTGAACTGGGCCGCCTTCCACCCCGGCGCATGTTCCGCGGCGGGGGCGCCGGCTGGGCACGCGAGTGCCGCCTTCGTATGGCGCAAAACCGGGGATTCTAGCTTTTCTCCGCCACAAACCCTAGCAGTAAGGTCAATAAATCCTGCTGTGCCAGCAGCCGCGCACGTGCGGACTGTATACATGCGCGCCATTCGCCCAGGGTGGCCGCGTCCAGCGGCGGCAACTCGCTGCGGGTCTCCAGACCGTTCCAGAGGGCCGACCAGCGCCGCAGCGATGCAGGGGCGTGCAGCCAGTCCAGAAAGGCCAGTAGCTTGGCGTGGTGCGCATCGTCGTGCTGCGGATAGATCTGCCACACGAACGGCTGGCCCGCCCACAGGGCGCGCACCAGTGAGTCCTCGCCGCGCACGAAGTTCAGGTCGCAGGCCCAGAGCATTTCGTCAAAGGCCGGCTGAGGGCAGGGTGGCAGATATGAAATTGATAGCTGCTCGCGCTTGCTGTATGAGCCTTTGAGGCTTTTTTGACTCTCAAACCGCTGCTGCCATTGGCGCACGGCCGCCGTGGCACGTCCGGGCGTGACCAGCAGCCGCACGTCGCTGCGCGGCCGCCATTGCGCCAGCAGCTGGGGCAGGGCGGGTGGTTCGTAGCAGAACAGCGAGATGGCGACTTCGTCTGCCCCGATGCCGTGGCCGGCGCGCCAGGCGGTGCGGTCGAATCCGGCCTGGCGCGCCAGCAGGTCTGGCTCACGCAGCAGGCCGCCCGTGCGCTCGGTGAAGCCGGGGTAGTAGAACCAGCGTGTCAGGCCTGCCCCCGGGCCGCTCATGAGCGGAGACGGCAGCCGGTGGCAGCGTTCCACATAGGCCTCGGCCGACAGGTACTCCAGGTTGATCCATAAGGGTTTTGGGCCTGTAGCGTTTGTGTGGTGAGCGATGGCAGCTATGAATTGCGGAGCAATCTCGCAGCCGAAGGCCTCCACCACCACGTCGCCAGGCCCGTCTGCGGGCGCCTGCGTGGGCCAGGGCAGCACCTGTACGCCAGGTGCGCCCTGCGGCGCCATCCAGGCCAGAGCGCTGGCGTCATCCACCCACAGGCGAACGCGGTGGCCGCGGCTGCCCAGATCGGCCGCCAGGCGCCAGCACACGCCGATGTCGCCAAAGTTGTCGATCACCTGGCAAAAGATGTCCCAGCGCAGGTGGGCCGTGGCCTTCGTCATGGCGCCTCCTGGGCGCCGGCGCGCAGGTGGTCCACCAGCAAGCGTGCGACGCTGGACAGCGACTCCTCCGAGCGCACGCACAGCGACAGCCGCCGCCGTGCCCAGGGCTCATCCAGCGTGATGGCGCGCAGGGCCAGCGTGCCGCGGTAGATCTGGGCGCTGCCGCGCGGCAGCACGGCCACGCCCAGGCCGGCGGACACCATCAGGCACAGGGCGTCATAGCTCGTGACCTGGATGCGCAGCTTGAGCGGCATCTCCTGCTCGGCCGCGGCGCGTGTGAGCAGGTTGTTGATGGCGCTGCCCGGATGCATGCCCACAAAGTCACAGGCCAGGGCGTCTGCCAGGCGCACGCTGCGGCGGCGTGCCAGCGCATGGCCCGCGGGGACGATGAGGACCAGCTCGTCCTCGCGGTAGGGCAGCAGGGTCACGCGCTCGCCATAACTGCCGTGGTTGAGGATGCCCACGTCGGCTGCGTTCTCGGCCACCGATTGCGCCACGGCGGTGCTGATCTGCTCCTGCAGCCGCACATCGACCTGCGGATGCGCGGCCATGAAGCGCTGCAGTTCGCCCGGCAGGAACTGCGTGATGGCCGAGATGTTGGCCACCACGCGCACGTGGCCGCGCACGCCAGCGCGAAAGTCCTGCATCTGCGTGGCGATGCCGTCCAGGTCGTTGAGCACGCCGCGCGCCAGGTGCAGCAGGGCGTAGGCCGCGGCCGTGGGCTCGGTGCCGCGGTTGCTGCGGGCGAACAGCTCCACGCGCAGCGCGTCCTCCAGCTCGGCCAGGCGGCGGCTGGCGGCGGAGGGCGCGATGTGTTCGCGCGCGGCGGCGCGGGCGATGGCGTTTTCCTCCATCACCGCGACGAACAGGCGCAGGGAGACCGGGTCGAGCTTCATGGGCGGCGATGGTACTGCGGCGGCGGCGGGCCATGCCGGTTTGCGATGGCAGCTTCGCGCTTGAGCGTTTTGCGGCCCGGCCGGGGCGCCGCATCATGCCGCCTGGATTGCAGGAGACATATGACCCCCAAGTACAACACCGCTGCCCCCACGCCCGCGGCACTGGCCGGCGTGCGCGTGATCGAAATGGGCCAGCTCATCGCCGGGCCGTTCTGCGGCAAGACATTGGGCGAGTTCGGCGCCGATGTGGTGAAGATCGAGGCCGTGGGCGCGGGCGACCCCCTGCGCAACTGGCGCCTCATCAAGGAGGGCACCTCCGTGTGGTGGCAGGTGCAGTCGCGCAACAAGAAGTCGGTGGCGCTGGACCTGCGCCAGGCCGAGGCGCAGGACATCGCGCGCCGCCTGATTGCCGAAGCCGACGTGCTCATCGAGAACTTCCGTCCCGGCACGCTGGAGGGCTGGGGCCTGTCGCCCGAGGCGCTGCACGCCCTCAACCCGGGCCTGGTCATCCTGCGCATCTCGGGCTACGGGCAGACCGGCCCCTACCGCGACCTGCCGGGTTTTGGCGTGATCGGCGAGGCCATGGGCGGCCTGCGCCACCTCACGGCCGAGCCGGGCCGCGTGCCGGTGCGCGTGGGCGTGTCGATCGGTGACACGCTGGCCGCGCTGCACGGCGCCATCGGCGTGATGATGGCGCTGTACCACCGCAAGGTGAACGGCGGCGCGGGCCAGGTGATCGACGTGGCCCTGCACGAGGCGGTGTTCAACTGCATGGAAAGCCTGATCCCCGAGTACAGCGCCTTTGGCGCCGTGCGCGAGGCCGCGGGCAGCGCGCTGCCGGGCATTGCGCCGAGCAACGCCTACCCCTGCCAGGACGGCTGGGTGCTGGTGGCCGGCAATGGCGACAGCATCTTCAAGCGCCTGATGGCCACCATCGGCCGCCAGGATCTGGCCGATGACCCGCAACTGGCCGACAACGCCGGCCGCGTGGCGCGCGTGGCCGAGATCGACGCCGCCATTGGCCGCTGGACCGCCGAGCGCACCGTGGCGCAAGTCATGGAGTTGCTGGCTGCCGCACGCGTGCCCGCGGGCAAGGTCTATACCGCCAAGGACATCGCCGAGGACCCGCACTACCAGGCGCGAGACATGTTGCTCACGCAGCGCACGCGCGACGGCTACGAGCTGCAGGTGCCGGGCATCGTGCCCAAGCTCTCGGCCACGCCGGGCACCATCCGCACCAGCGCGCCGCGCCTGGGGGACGACACCGATGCCGTGCTGGCCGAGGCGGGGCTGACGGCCGAGCAGATCGCGCTGCTGCGCAGCAAGGGAGTGATCCAATGACGACCAGCGTGTGGAACGGCGCCGGGCGGCGCATCGAGCTGTGCGACGTGGGCCTGCGCGACGGCCTGCAGATGGAGGCGCAGTTCGTGCCGACCGAGGACAAGATCGCGCTCGTGAATGCACTGTCCCACGCGGGCCTGTCCAAGATCGAGGTGACCTCGTTCACCTCGCCCACGGCCATCCCCGCGCTGCGCGACGCCGAGGTGGTGATGCGCGAGATCGAGCGCCGCCCCGGCGTGACCTACACCGCGCTGGTGCCCAACGCGCGCGGCGCGGAGCGCGCCATCGAGTCGCGCACCGACGAGCTGAACCTGGTCATGTCCGTCAGCGAGACGCACAACCTCGCCAACCTGCGCATGACGCGCGCGCAGTCGTTCGCGGCACTGGCACAGGTGATCACCATGGCGCAGGCGGCGCAGGTGCCGGTGAACGTGTCGCTGTCGTGCGTGTTCGGTTGCCCCATGGAGGGCGACGTGGCGCTGGACGCCGTGTGGGAGCATGTGCAGCGCTTCGCCGACCTGGGCGTTGCGGGCATCACGCTGTGCGACACCACGGGCATGGCCTTTCCCACGCAGGTGGGGCAGGTGGTGGCCGCTGCGCGCGCGCGCTGGCCGGGCATGGCCTTCACGCTGCACTTTCACAACACGCGCGGCATGGGCCTGGCCAATGTGCTGGCGGCCATCGATGCGGGGGCGCAGCGCTTTGACGCATCGCTGGGCGGCCTGGGCGGCTGTCCCTATGCGCCGGGTGCCACGGGCAATGTATGCACCGAAGAAGTGGTGCATGCGCTGCAGCTCATGGGTTACGACACGGGCATTGATCTGCCGGCGCTGATTGCCACTGCGGCCCGCCTGCCCGCGCTGATCGGCCACGAGGTGCCCAGCCAGATCGTGAAGGCGGGGTGCCGGCTGGACCTGCATCCGGTGCCTGCGGGCTTCGACGCAATCCGCGAGCGCGCGCTGGCGCGGTAGCTTTCACCGCACATCCATAACGACAGGAGACAACCCATGCCTTTGACCACTGCATTCCACGGCCGCAGGGCCGCGCTGGCCTTTGGGGCCGCTGTGGGCGCACTGCTGTGCACCGCGCCCCTGGGCGCCGCCGCGCAGGACAGGTACCCCTCCAAGCCCATCACCCTGGTGGTGCCGCAGGCCGCGGGCGGTGCCAACGACGCGATTGCGCGCGTGCTGGCACAGCGCCTGAGCGAGCAGATGGGCCAGAGCGTGGTGGTGGACAACCGCCCCGGCGCGGGCGGCACGCTGGCCACGGCGGCCCTGGCGCGTGCCAAGCACGATGGCTACACGCTGCTGGTCACGGCCGACAGCGCGCACGTGATCGGCCCGGCGCTCTACAAGAACCCGGGGTTTGACGCCGTCAAGGATTTCGAGCCCGTGGCGCCCGTCGCCACCGCCGGCTATGTGCTGGTGGCGCATCCTTCGTTCCCGGGCAACAACGTGGCGGACCTGATCCGGCTGGCCAAGGCCAGCCCCGGCAAGTACGCCATCGCCTCGGCTGGCAACGGCACGCTCAACCACCTGATCGGTGAGCTGCTGCAAAAGGCCGCGGGCATCCAGCTGCAGCACATTCCCTACAAGGGCTCGGCGGCGGCCGCCACCGACGTGGCGGGCGGGCAGGTGCCGCTGTCGGTGCAGAGCCTGCCCTCGTCGATCGCCTTCATCAAGGCGGGCAAGCTCAAGGTGCTGGGCGTGGTGAACGAAAAGCGCGTCGGCGCGCTGCCCGACGTGCCCACCATCGGCGAGACGCTCAAGGGCTTCGCCCAGGCACCGTGGTACGCCATGTTCGCCCCGGCGGGCACGCCCGCGCCCATCGTCGAGCGGCTGCAGGCCGAAGTGGCACGCGCGCTGGACCACAAGGATGTGGTGAACAAGCTCGCCGTCGTGGGCTGCGAGCCGTTCAAGGGCACGTCTGCCGAACTGGGTGCGCTGGTGCAGTCCGACCTGCCCAAGTGGGCGCGCGTGGTCAAGGACACCGGCGCCACCGTGGACTGATTCTTCCATCCCGATTTCGCACAACTTTCAACAAGGAGACACAACCCATGATGACCACGCGCATCACACGCAAACATTTCGGCGCACTGGCGCTGGCCGCTTTGGCGCCGCTGGCGCTGTCCACGGCCTGGGCGCAGGGCGGCTACCCGTCGCGCACGGTGACCTTCGTCGTGCCGGCCGCCGCCGGCGGCACCACCGACATCTCGGCCCGCATGGCCGCGCAGGCGCTGGCGCCGGTGCTGGGCCAGTCGGTGGTGGTGGACAACAAGGGTGGCGGCAACGGCGCCATCGCGGCCAACATCGTCAAGCGCGCCGAGCCCGATGGCTACACGCTGCTCATGCAGTACTCGGGCTACCACGTGATCTCGCCCCATCTTGCCAAGGCACCGCAGTGGGATCAGAAGGATTTTCAGCCCATCGCCAACGTGATCTCGGCGCCGCAGATCATCGTGGTGCGCGACGGCCTGCCCGTGAAGACCCTGGCCGAGCTGGTGGCCTACGCCAAGGCCAACCCCGGCAAGCTCAACTACGCCTCGTCGGGCAACGGCTCGCTGCAGCACGTGACCGGCGCCATGCTGGAGCAGCAGGGCGGCATCAAGATGGTGCACGTGCCCTACAAGGGCACGGGCCCCGCGCTGCAGGACCTGCTGGGCGGCCAGGTGGACCTGACCTTCGGCACCGCACCGCCGTTCATGCCCCACATCCAGTCCGGCAAGCTGCGCGTGCTGGCCGTCACGGGTAAGGAGCGCCTGGCCAGCCTGCCCGACGCCCCCACCACGGCCGAGGCCGGCTACCCGGGCGTGAACGCCACCTCGTGGTTCGCGCTGTTTGCGCCCGCAGGGGTGCCCAAGCCGGTCATCGACAAGCTGGCCGCCGACATGAAGAAGGTGGTGGAAGACCCGGCCTTCCGCAAGAAGGCGCAGGAACAGGGTGCCGCGGCCGACTACCAGGGCCCGCAGCAACTGGGCGAGCGCGTGAAGAGCGACTTCGCCGACTGGGCGGGCGTGATCAAGAGCTCCAAGATCGAGGCGGAATAAATCCGCCCTACACTGGGCGCCCTTTGGAATGCGGCGGCACGCCCGGTGCCGCTGCCCGGCGCCCTGATGACGACAGCCCCTCTCGATCTGCCCTACCTGCGGGCCTACGCGCCCGCGCTGCAGGCCCAGGCCCATGCGCTGCTGGCGCAGGGCCAACTGGGCGCGCTGCTGCAGCGCAAGTACCCCGAGGGGCATGCGGTGCGCAGCGACAAGGCGCTGTACGACTACGCCCAGGAATTCAAGGCGCGCCACCTGCGCAACGCGGGCACGGTGAACAAGGTGCTGTTCGACAGCAAGATCCACGTGGTGCGCCATGCGCTGGGGCTGCACACCCACCGCACGCGGGTGCAGGGCGGGCGGCTGGCGGCGCGGCATGAGATCCGCGTGGCTGCCCTGTTCAAGCAGACGCCCGACGAGTTCCTGCGCATGATCGTCGTGCACGAGCTGGCCCACCTGCGCGAGAAGGACCATGGCAAGGCCTTCTACCAGCTGTGCACCCACATGGAGCCGCAGTACCACCAGTTCGAGTTCGACCTGCGCCTGTACCTCACGCACCTGGACGCGGGCGGTGAGCTGCTGTGGTGAAACGCTATTGAAAAAATAGCTGCCAGCGCTTGATAGATAAGCGCTACGGCCCGTTTTGGCTTAAATCTCAGTCGATCTGCAGCGCCGCGCAGTACAGCGCGGGCAACTGTAGCCAGCGCTCGGCTGCCGACTGCAGCGCGGCCAACTGGCCGGTGGTGTAGAGCTGGATATGCCCCGGCGCTGCCGGCGTGCCATCCGCCGCGTGCTCGGGTGCGAGGGCGTGGGCCTGGTCGAGGATGCGCCGGGTCTGGCGCGCCACGGGCGCACCTGTGTCGATGATCTGCACATCCGGCCCCACCAGGGCGCGCAGCATGTCCTTGGCGAACACGTAGTGGGTGCAGCCCAGCACCAGCGTGTCGATCTCGCCCGTTTTCAAGCCAAAAGTGCCCAGCGCGCCCGTGTACTGGACGCAAAGCGCTTCTATTTTTGCCATGGATGCGGCGGCGGGCAGCGGCTCCTCGGTGCTTTGCTCGATGGCGCGCGCCAGGCCGTCGCAAGGCTGCACCGAAAAGCGCGTGCCGGCCGAATGCCCATCGCGCAGGCGCTGAAAGCGCGCGCTGCCCACCGTGCCGCGCGTGGCCAGCACGCCCACGTGGTGCGTCTGGCTGCTGGCGGCGGCGGGCTTGAGCGCCGGCTCCACCCCGATGGCGGGCAGGTCGGGCAGGGCGGCGCGCAGTTGTTCCACCGCGGCGGCGGTGGCCGTGTTGCAGGCCACCACCAGCGCCTTGATGCCGTGGTGTTCGCGCAGCCAGCGGGCGATGGCCAGCGTGCGCTGCTGCACGAAGGCGTCGCCCTTGGCGTCCCCATAGGGAGCGTTGCCGCTGTCGGCCAGGTAGACGAAATGCTCGTGCGGCAGTTCGTGGCGCAGCGCCTGCAGCACGCTCAGGCCGCCAATGCCGCTGTCGAACACACCAATGGGACGGGCGGCAAGGGGCGATGTCATGGAAGGCGTGGCAAGAAATCGGGGGAAGGGCACCGCCAGGAGGGGCCGGCGGCGCACGGGCCTCCAGTATGCCCGTGCGGCGGCCGGGCTGCAGGGGTGCGCTCTAGTGTGGTGTCTCAAAAATAGATAGAACTATTTTGACCGGTGTTGGTCGAATCAGCTTCCTTATAGGAGACTACGCTGATGGCCCACCCTGGACGCCCCGCCACGAAGCTGCAGATCACCGATGCCGAGCGCGCAGAGCTGCATGCGCGACTGCGCGTACGCAAAGCGCCCGAGGACGAGAAGCTGCGCATGCGAATCGTGCTGGGCTGCGCAGATGGGGAGTCGGGCACCATGATTGCCCAACGCTTGGGCACGACGGTGCAAACTGTCTCCAAGTGGCGGCGGCGCTACCGGGCGTATCGTCTGGCGGGTTTGACCGATGCCCCGCGCGCTGGCCGCCCGCGCAGTGTGGGCGACGAGCAGGTTCAGCTCATTGTGGACAAGGTTCGCCAGAGCAAGCCTGACAACGCCACGCACTGGAGCGTGCGCCAGATGAGTCGGCACGCTGGCGTATCGCCCGCGACGGTGCAGCGCATCTGGCATGCCTTTGGGCTGAAGCCGCACCTGCAAGAAACCTTCAAGCTATCGACGGATCCCCATTTCGTGGACAAGGTACGGGATGTGGTGGGGCTGTATATGGCACCACCCGATCGCGCCTTGGTGCTGTGCGTGGACGAGAAGAGCCAGATCCAGGCTCTGGATCGCACCCAACCAGGGTTACCACTGACGTTTGGCAAACCCAGCACGCGCACGCACGATTACAAGCGCCATGGCACAACGTCGCTGTTTGCAGCGCTGGATGTGGCCACTGGCAAAGTCATAGGACAGCTCAAGCGCCGTCACCGCAGTGTGGAATTCCTGCAGTTCCTCAAAGCCATCGATGCAGCGGTGCCTGGCGAACAAGACATCCACCTGATCATGGACAACTACGGCACGCACAAGACGCAGGCAGTGCGGGCCTGGCTAGCAGCCCATCCTCGCTACCACGTTCACTTCACGCCCACCTCAGCGTCCTGGCTCAATCTGGTCGAGCGTTTCTTTAGCCAGATCAGCGAGCAGTGGATCAAGCGCAGCGCCCACACCAGCGTTGCTCAGCTGGAGCAATCCATACGGGAATACATTGATCGTCACAACGAGGATCCCAAGCCGTTCGTGTGGCATAAAAGTGCGGACACCATCTTGGCATCTGTGGCGCGGGCAGCGAGTACCATTATTTGATGATTACTTTTGAGACACCACACTAGGGCCTGTTCACACTATTTTTGCCAGTGCGAATGGCGTGAAAACCGCGCCAACCTAGGCGCGTGACGACGCCAAGGCCGGGGCCTTGGCTAGGAGGGCAACGACGCGTGGCGCGGTTCTCACTCCGTTCCCTCCGGGTTGCGATCAAAAAGGGCCATTCGCGGCGTTGCCAAGCCTCGCTGGGGTAGCACCCCAGCTTCGTTTGGCGCCTTGCGCCTGGCCCTTTTTGATCGCAACGCATCTGGCAAAAATAGTGTGAACAGGCCCTAGGCCGCGCCGGGCAGTACGTACCCCTGCGGGTGCTGGGGTAGATCGTCCTGGAGGGGCCACCAGCTGCAGCGCGAGGCCACATGCATGTGGAATGCCGGCGCCGTGGCCACGGGCTCGTCCAGCAGGCCTGCGCGGATGCGCACCACGCCGGGCAGGCTGTCGCGCTCGCTGAATACTGGCGAACCGCAGATGCCGCAGAACACGCGCCGCTTGCCGGGGGAGGACTCGAAGCGCCGCAGCAGGTCCTGGCCGGCCTGGAACTGCAGCCGATCCACGTTCACCGGCAGGTTGGCAGCAAACGCGCTGCCCTGCGCGCGGCGGCACTGCGCGCAGTGGCAGATCTGGATCGGGGCCAGCGGCCCGCGGATCGTGAAGCGCACGCCCTGGCAGAGGCAGGCGCCGTGGTGCAGCGGCTCGGATGGGTTCATGGCAGACGGCGAAGGTGTGTTGGCGTCACTCTACGGCAGGCTCCGCCGGGGCGGCGGTGCGGTGGAACACCAGCAGCCGGTTGTTCGCAGGCATGGCGTGGTCGTGCGCGAGCGCGAGGCCGTGCTGTGCCGCTAGCGCCACGATGTCCTCGAAGTGGCGGATGCCGCTGTGCGGGTCGCGCTGGTGCAGCCAGGCATCAAAGGCGCGGTTGCTGTCACTGGTGTAGGTTCCGCCGTAGTTGAAGGGGCCGTACAGCGCCAGCACGCCGCCGCCAGGCAGGTGGGCACCGGCCAGCGCGAACAGCCGCTGCACCAGCGGCCAGGCCACGATGTGCGCGGTGTTGCTGCTGAATACCGCGTCGAACGGCCCGCTGTCAGGCTCGCCCTGCGGCCAATCGCTGTGCGCCAGGTCCAGCAGCAGCGGCGGGCGCAGGTTGGGGGCCGGGTGCTGCGCATGCCAGGCGCGTATGCCCGCGTGGTTGTCCGCCAGGTCGCTGGTCTGCCACACCAGGTGGGGCAGGCGCGGCGCGAAATACACGCTGTGCTGGCCCGTGCCCGAACCCACCTCCAGCACATGGCGCCGGTCGGCAAAGGCTTGCTGCAGCACGGCGAAGATGGGCGCCTGGTTGTTTTCGCAGGCCTGGGAAAACGGCAGGGGAGGGTGATTCATGGCATGTGTGCTCAAAGCGCCTGTACTTCCACGGTGACGTGCGACAGCTCGTGCACCGGCAGCAGCAGGGCCTTGTAGTGTTGCGCGGGCTGCGGCGTGGCCGAGGCGACGGAGATGATGGCAGCAAAATGGCCCGGGCCGACCTGCCAGACGTGCAGGTCTTTCAGCGTGTCGCCCGTGGCGGCGAGGATGTCCTCGATCTCCTGGCGGACCTGCGGCCCTTCCGCCGGCGCATCCAGCAGCACGCTGCCGGCGTCACGGATCAACCCCCAGGACCAGCGGGCGATCACCAGCGCGCCCACCACGCCCATGGCCGGGTCGGCCCAGAGCCAGCCGTAGCTGCGCCCCACGAGCAGCGCCGCGATGGCCAGCACGGAGGTCAGCGCGTCGGCCAGCACATGCAGGTAAGCCGCGCGCAGGTTGTTGTCGTGGCCATGGCGGCCGTGGTCGTGGTCGTGGTCGGCGTGGTGATGGTCGTGCCCGTGATCGTGGCCATGGTGGTGGTGCCCATGTCCGCCATGCAGCAGCCGGGCGGACACCAGGTTCACCACCAGGCCGATCACCGCCACGGCGATCGCCTGCTCGAAGCGGATGGGCACGGGGTCGGTCAGCCGCAGGAAGCTCTCCCACGCGATGAGCAGCGCCACGATGGCCAGCACCACGGCGCTGGCGAAGCCGGCCAGGTCGCCCATCTTGCCGGTGCCGAACGAGAAGCGTGGGTTGGCCGCATGGCGGCGTGCATACCCATAGGCCAGCGCCGTGATCAGCATGGCACCGGCGTGCGTGGACATGTGCCAGCCGTCGGCCACCAGGGCCATCGAACCGTACAGCTTGCCCGCCAGCATCTCGGCGACCATCATGCTGGCCGTCAGCGCGATCACGAGCCACACGCGCCGCTCGTTGCGCTGGTGCTCCGTGCCCAGGAAGACGTGGCGGTGGTCGGCGGGGAAGGGTGCGGGCGCCGCGCCCGCGGTGTGCAGGGTGGAGGAAGTCATTTCAGGTACGAGCGCAGGATGTCCATCATTTCTTCGCCGCCGGTGCGGCGCTCGGCATCGGTGCCGGCGTCCACCACATGAGCCTGCAGGTGGCCCAGCATGACTTCGGTGGTCAGACCATTCATGGCGCCGCGTGCCGAAGCGAGCTGCCGCAGCACTTCCGCGCACGCGGCGTCACCCTCCAGGGCGCGCTCGATGCCCTCCATCTGGCCCTTGATGCGCCGCACGCGTGCGATCAGCTTGTCTTTTTGCCCGTGGGTGTGGGACATGGAATGACTCGAAAATATAGTGTGGGGGGCTATGCTAACCCGGCCGCACGGACCGCGGCGGGAACGCGGCCATTGCGCGCAGCGGGGGCTTGCGCAATATGTTGCAGAAATGGGCTGCAGCGCTTGATGGACAAGCGCTAAATGCTATTTAATCAATAGCGTAAGTCCGTTGACGGAAACATGCCGCGCCCTGCGGGCGGGGGGTTACCCGTGCGCGATGCGCGCGGCGATGGCCTCGCCCACCTGCGTGGTGCTTGCCGCACCGCCCAGGTCTGGCGTGCGCGGGCCGCTTTTGATGATCTCTTCGATGGCCGCAACGATGGCATCGTGGGCCTGCCGCCCCGCGCCTTGGCCGTGGGTCAGGAAGTCCAGCATCAGCGCACCGGACCAGATCATGGCGATCGGGTTGGCGATGTTCTGGCCATAGATGTCGGGCGCCGAGCCGTGCACGGGCTCGAACAGGCTGGGGAAGGTGCGCTCGGGGTTCAGGTTGGCCGATGGCGCCAGGCCGATGGTGCCGGTGGTGGCGGGCCCCAGGTCGGAGAGGATGTCGCCGAACAGGTTGGTGGCGGCCACCACGTCGAAGCGCCCCGGCTGCAGCACGAAGCGCGCGGTGAGGATGTCGATGTGCTGCTTGTCCAGCGTGACTTCGGGATAGCCCTTGGCGACATCGTCGGCGCGCTGGTCCCACCAGGGCATGCTGATGGCGATACCGTTGCTTTTGGTGGCCAGCGTCACGTGCTTGCGCGGGCGGCTTTGCGCCAGGTCGAAGGCGAACTTCAGCAGGCGGTTGGCGCCGTGGCGCGAGTAGACCGATTCCTGGATCACGATCTCGCGGTCCGTGCCCTCGTACATGATGCCGCCCAGCGACGTGTATTCGCCCTCGGTGTTCTCGCGCACCACGTAGTAGTCGATATCGCCGGGCTTGCGGCCGGCCAGCGGGCAGGGCACGCCCTCGAACAGGCGCACGGGGCGCAGGTTGATGTACTGGTCGAACTCGCGGCGCATTTTTAGCAGCGAGCCCCACAGCGAGATGTGATCGGGTACGGTGGCGGGCCAGCCCACGGCGCCGAAGAAGATCGCATCCATGCCCGACAGCTGCGACTTCCAGTCGTCGGGCATCATCTGGCCGTGCCGGGCGTAATAGTCGCAATGCGCCCAGTCGAAGGTGTGCAGTTCCAGGTTCAGACCGAAGCGCCGGGCGGCGGCCTGCACGGCGCGCAGGCCTTCGGGCATGACTTCCTTGCCGATGCCGTCTCCGGCGATCACGGCGATCTTGTGGGTGCGTTGCTGCTGCATGGATGGCTTTTCAAACGATGTAAGCCCGCCATTGTTCACCGAGGAGAGCGTCCGTTCAATGTGCGCGCCCGTGTCTGCGTCTTTCGTGACGTTGGCAGGACGTTCGCCGCTGCACACGGAATGGCGGGGGGACGCCCAGTACGGGGGCCGCGCCCCGCGCAGCCCAGCGGTCTGTCAGCAGTCGGGTCTGTGGGTGTCCAAGCGGCTGTTGAGCGGGGCGTGTGCGGCGCAGCAAAAACGATAGCTACCAGCGCTTGCCAGCGAATGAACTCAATGCCAAATGGGTCTGTGATCGAGACACATCAAGCGCGAGCAGCTATGAATAGCATAGTGGCAATTAACTGCTCAGCGCGGCCTTCACGGCGGCCGACACCTGGCCCATGTCGGCCTTGCCGGCCAGGCGGGTCTTGACCACGCCCATCACCTTGCCCATGTCGCCGGGGCCCACCGTCTTGCCCAGTTCTGCGCCGACTTCGGCCACGATGGCCTTCACTGCGGTAGCCACTTCGTCGGCCGACATGCGTTCGGGCAGGTAGGCCTGCAGCACGGCCATTTCGGCCTTTTCCTTGTCGGCCAGGTCCTGGCGGCCCGCGCCCTCGAAGGCGGTGATGCTGTCCTTGCGCTGCTTGATCAGCTTGTCCACGATGGCCAGGATGGCCGCGTCATCCAGCGTGATGCGCTCGTCCACTTCCTTTTGCTTCATGGCGGCCTGCAGCAGGCGGATGGTGCCCAGGCGCTCGCTGTCCTTGGCGCGCATGGCGGTTTTCATGTCTTCGGTGATCTGGTCCTTGAGGCTCATGGTGTTTCTCCAGTCAAACGGTGTAGAAAACAAAAAACCCGCGCTTGGCGTCCCTAGCGCGGGTTTTGTGGCGTCTGGTGTCAACGCCGGGCTGTGCTTAGTACAGCTTCTTGGGCAGCTGCATGCTGCGCACGCGCTTGTAGTGGCGCTTCACGGCGGCAGCCTTCTTGCGCTTGCGCTCGGCGGTGGGCTTTTCGTAGAACTCACGGGCGCGCAGGTCGGTCAGCAGGCCCAGCTTTTCGATGGTGCGCTTGAAGCGGCGCAGGGCCACGTCAAAGGGTTCGTTTTCTTTTACACGAATGGTCGTCATTAGCTAATGTTTTCCAATAGGTGCCGCTAGCGGGTTTTCGGGAAGATCGGGCCCAAAAGCCATATACGGCGGTTTTCCCCGTCTGTAACTAGTATCCGGCCGACGGGGTCATGCCAGCAGAGCCGAGCATTATAACGGCTCTGCGCTGCCGGGCAAGCGGCTGCCCGGCGCGGGGTTGGGCACAGGCCGCGGCGCATGGCAGGCGCGCGAGTCGGCGGGTGCCTCTCCTCGCGCATGTAGGCCGTAGTCGCGCTGCACGGTGGCCACGCGCAGCCGGTAGTCGGCAAACACGCCTGCGCGGCCCGTCGCCTGGGCCTGGCGGTGCTGCGGCAACGCGCGCCAGCGGGCTACGGCCTCTTCGTCGCGCCAGAAGCTCAGCGACAGCAGCTTGCCGGGCGTGGACAGGCTCTCGAAGCGCTCCACGGAAATGAAGCCGTCGATGGCCTGCAGCGCGGCGCGCAGGTCTGCCGCCAGGTCCAGGTAGGCCTGGCGGCCGTCGCTGCTCGGCTGCACTTCAAAGATGACGGCGATCATGGCTGGGCCTGCGTGGTGGTGGGCAATGCGGGGCGCGCGAGGGTGCCCGCCACCGCCTCGGTGAAGCTGCGTTCCTCGTGCAGGATGAAGCGCTGGCGCTGCGCCATCTCGAAGTTGGCGCGGCCCTCTGGGTCGGCCTTGAGCCGGGCGCGGTAGGCCTCGTAGTCGGCCAGGCTGGCGAAGGCGATCAGGCCCCAGGCCTCGTAATTGGTGCCCTCGCTGGGAAGAAAGTAGCCCAGCAGGTGGCCGCCGCAGCGCGGGATGATGCGCCCCCAGGCTTCGGCATAGGCGCGGAAGGCCTCGCGCTGAAAAGGGTCGATCTCGTAGCGGATGAAACAGGTGATGGGCATGGCGTGCTCCTGTGGTGGGTGGATGCGTCCATGGTGCCGGCCGTCGCACGGCCGATGTTTCGTCCTGGAGCGAAGCGTGCGCCGGGCTGGCTGCGGCACACTGCGCGCATGAATACCAACCAGATTGCGCATGTCGCGGCCCTGGTGGGCGAGCCGGCGCGCACCGCGATGCTGGTCGCGCTGATGGACGGACGCGCCCTCACGGCACGTGAATTGGCCGAGGCCGGGCGCGTGTCTGCCGCCACGGCCAGCCGCCACCTGAGCCTGTTGGTGGAGGCCGGGCTGCTGGTGCTGGAACGCCAGGGGCGCCATCGGTACCACCGCCTGGCTTCGCCCGAGGTGGCGCATTTGCTGGAAGGGCTGATGCAGCTGGCCGTGCGGCAGGCGACGGCGCCGCGGCCCGTGGTCGTGGGCCCGCGCGACGCGGCGCTGCGCCAGGCGCGTACCTGCTATGACCATATTGCCGGCCGCCTGGGCGTGGCCATCGCCGCGCACCTGTTGGAGGAGGGCGCCATCGTCTTCGATGACGATGCGGGTGGGCGGGTGACCGGCCGGGCGCAGGCTGTGCTGGCACCGCTGGGCCTGGCCGCGCAGGACGCACTGGCCGCAAGCGCCGCGCGGCGCCCGCCATGCCGGCCCTGTCTGGACTGGAGTGAGCGCCGCCCCCACATGGCCGGGCGCCTGGGGGCGCTGCTGTGCGTGCATTGCCTGGAGCGCGGCTGGCTGCGGCGCGCGCAGGCATCGCGCGCGCTGGAGATCACGCCGCCCGGCGTGGTGGCGCTGCGCAACTGGCTGGGCGTGGTGCGCTGGGGCGAGGTGACCGGCTCAGTGGGGTGATGCGCTGGCCTGACGGCAAGCCGCTGCCCGCCCGAAGCGGCGAGCCGGTAAACCCCTGATGCGGGTGCAGGGACCGCATGCGGGTTTGGCGGATTTTTAAAAGATTCATAACATATGAATATTAAAAACTCCGCCCCACGGTCATGTCCTCACAACCCGCCATCCTCGACGCGCCCGTCGCCGGTCGCGAGGCGCCGCAGGCGCCCGCGCTGGAGCAGGCGCTGCAGCGCCCGTACCAGCACGGTTTCGTCACCGACGTCGAGTCCGATTCCCTGCCGCCGGGCCTGGACGAGGACACCATCCGCGCCATCTCGCGCAAGAAGCGCGAGCCGCAGTTTTTGCTGGACTGGCGGCTGGCGGCCTTCGAGCGCTGGCGTGCGATGGAGCTGCCCGACTGGGCGCATCTGAAGATCGAGCCCATCGATTTTCAGGCGCTGAGCTACTACTCGGCACCCAAGTCGCTCAAAAACGCACCCAAGAGCCTGGACGAGGTGGACCCCAAGCTGCTGGAGACCTACGAGAAGCTCAACGTGCCGCTGCACGAGCGCGCCCGCCTGGCGGGCGTGGCGGTGGACGCGGTGTTCGACTCGGTCTCGGTGGGCACCACCTTCCGCGAGCAGTTGGCCGAGGTGGGCGTGATCTTCTGCTCGTTCTCGCATGCGGTGCAGAACCACCCGGAGCTGGTCGAGAAATACCTGGGTACTGTGGTGCCGCAGGGCGACAACTTCTACGCCGCGCTGAACTCGGCGGTGTTTTCCGATGGCTCCTTTGTCTACATCCCCAAGGGCGTGAAGTGCCCCATGGAGCTGTCGTCCTACTTCCGCATCAACGCGCAGAACACGGGGCAGTTCGAGCGCACGCTGATCATTGCCGAGGAGGGTAGTTCGGTCAGCTATCTGGAGGGCTGCACCGCCCCGCAGCGCGACGAGAACCAGTTGCACGCCGCCGTGGTGGAGTTGATCGCGCACGACGACGCGTTCATCAAATACTCCACGGTGCAGAACTGGTACCCCGGCGACGAGAACGGCGTGGGCGGCATCTACAACTTCGTGACCAAGCGCGGCCTGGCGGCCGGCAGGCGCTCGCGCATCGCCTGGACGCAGATCGAGACCGGCTCGGCCATTACCTGGAAGTACCCCAGCGTGGTGCTGCGCGGTGACGAATCGAACGGCGAGTTCCACTCCATCGCCGTGTCCAACCACTTCCAGCAGGCGGACACCGGCACCAAGATGATCCACCTGGGCAAGAACACCACCAGCCGCATCGTCTCCAAGGGCATCAGCGCGGGCCATGCGCACAACAGCTACCGCGGCCTGGTGCGCGTGAACCCCGGCGCCGCCAACGCGCGCAACCACACGCAGTGCGACTCGCTGCTCATCGGGCCCGACTGCGGCGCACACACCTTCCCCTACGTGGACACTGCGCGCAGCGATGCCGTGGTGGAGCACGAGGCCACCACCACGCGTATCTCGGAGGAGCGCCTGTTCTATTGCCAGCAGCGCGGCATCGACCCGCAGGAGGCGACGGCCCTCATCGTCGGCGGCTTTTGCCAGGCGGTGCTGGAAGAGTTGCCCATGGAATTCGCGCTGGAAGCCAAGGCGCTGCTTGCCGTGTCGCTGGAAGGCGCGGTGGGCTGAGATCACAAGATTTGAATAAAAACGGCATCCAGCCCTTATCCATCCAGCGCGAACAGCTATCAAATTAATAGGGAATCCACATGACCTCCACCACCCCCCTGCTGCAAGTGCGCGACCTGCGTGTGCGCGTTGGCGAGCGCACCGTGCTGCAATCGGTCTCGCTGGACGTGCCCGCCGGCGCGCTCGTTGTGCTGATGGGCGCCAACGGCAGCGGCAAGAGCACGCTGGGCATGGCGCTGGCCGGCCACCCGAGTTACCAGGTGCAGGACGGCCAGGCGCTGCTGGACGGACTGGACCTGCTGCAGCTGCCCGCGCATGAGCGCGCCCGCGCGGGGCTGTTCGTGTCCTTCCAATCGCCGCCCGATGTGCCGGGTGTGAAGAACAACCTGTTCATCCGCACCGCGCTGAATGCCGTGCACGAGGCGCGCGGCCAGCAGCCGCTGGACGCGTTCGACTTCCTGGCCAGCGCCAAGCAGGCCGCCCACGAACTGGGGTTGCCCCAGGCCATGCTGGGCCGCCCGGTGAACGAAGGTTTTTCCGGCGGCGAGCGCAAGCGCAACGAGTTGCTGCAACTGGCGCTGCTGCAACCGCGCCTGGCGCTGCTGGACGAGATTGACTCGGGCATGGACGTGGACGGCGTGCGCGCCGTGGTCACGTTGGTGCAGAAACTGCGCGAACAGGGCACGGCCTTCATCGTCGTATCGCACTACCTGCACCTGATCGAGCAGCTGCAGCCCGACACCGTGCTGCGCCTGGACCAGGGCCGTATCGCCGAGACGGGCGACGTGGAGCTGGCGCGGCGCATCGCCCGCACGGGCTTTGCGCGCCAACCGGCCACAGCGGAGGCATGACACCATGAACAACGCACAAGCCGAGATCCGCGCCGCGCGCGAGCGCCTGCAGACGCAGGGCTGGATTGCCCGGCGCAGCGAAGCCTTTCACCACTTGCCCCCGCCCGCGCTGCAGGACTGGCTGGGAACGCAGGCCGAGGTCGTCGATGAGGCCTCGTTGCCCGCGGGTGCAGGCTGGACGCTGCGCCTGCCCCACGCACAGGCGGCCACCAGCGTCCAGGCGCGTTGGCTGGATGCCCTGGATCCGGCGCAGCGCGCCGAGTTGATGGCAGGGCTGCCGTCGCCAGAGTCCGGCAGTGGGGATGGGGCTGCTGCCCCCTTCACCTGGGCGCACCGCGCCCTGTGCCGCCGGGGCCTGCGCCTGCGCGTGGCCGCCACGCCGGGCCGTGAGCGCGAGCCCGTGCGCCTGGAGCTGCACCACCAGCCCGGCGCCGCGGCCGAGGCGCCCTTGCTGGTGCTGGACGTGGAAGCCGGCGTGCAGTGCGTTCTGATCGAAACCCATGAGCGGCCTGCCGCAGACGGTCTGTCGACCGTGGCGCAAAACCTGCACGCCCACATTCGTCTGGCGCAGGGGGCACGGCTACAACACCTGCGCGTCGCTGCGCCGTTGGCCGACGACCGCGTGGCGCACCACCTGCAGGTCCATGTGGCGGCAGGTGCCGCTTATGCCCAGGCGCTGGTTGCCACGGGCGCCAGCTACCACCTGCAGCGCAGCCACATCACGCTGCAGGGCGCGGGCGCCAGCGCGCGGCAGGCCGCGTTGCTGCTGTTGGCGGACGGCAAGCTGGACCAGCAGACGTACACCGACCTGCAAGCCGCCCAGGCCGTGAGCCAGGTCGAGACCCTGGCCCTGGCCCAGGGCCGCGCCCACGCGGTGGCGAATGCCTATACGCGCATCGCGCCCGGCAGCGACGGGGCCGATGTGCGCCAGCGCCTGGCCGGCGTGCCGCTGGCGGGCCAGCCACGTTTGATCCTGCGCCCGCACCTGGAGATCCTGCACGACAACGTGCAGGCCGCGCACGGCGCTACCTGGGGCGCGTTGCCCGAGGATGCGCTGTTCTACGCCCGCCAGCGCGGGTTGGATGACGCGGCTGCGCGCGCGCTCATCATCGAAGGCATGGCCCAAGCGTTGCTTGATCGATGCCTGGGGGCCGAGGGGGACGGCATGCTGGCGCAGTGGCTGCAGAGCGGCTGGCTGGCCGGTGCGATCGCCCGCCTGAAGCCCACAGCCGAGGAGGCACACCATGGGTAAACCACATCCTTTGTTGCACACCGGCGGCCTGCCGGTGCAGGCACTGCGCGCGCAGTTTCCGGTGCTGGCGCAGCGCATCCACGGCCAGCCGCTGGCCTATCTGGACAACGCCGCCACCACGCAGATGCCGCTGGCGGTGCAGGAAGCCATGCAGCGCTTCGAACGCCATGACCGCGCCAACATTCACCGCGGCGTGCACACGCTGAGCCAGCGTGCCACCGACGCTTTTGAAGAGGCGCGCGCCACGCTCAAGCGCTTCATCGGCGCGGGCGCGCAGCATGAACTGGTCTTCACCAGCGGCACGACCGAGGCGCTCAACCTCGTGGCCCAAGGGTTGTGGGCCGCCGGGCCGGGCAAGGCCTGGCTGCGCCCCGGCGACCGCATCATCGTGAGCGGGCTGGAGCACCATGCCAACCTGGTGCCCTGGCAGCAGGCCGCGCGCATGAGCGGGGCGGAACTGGTCGTCCTCAAACCCGACGCGCAGGGGCGCGTGCATGAGGCCGATTTGGCGCCATTGCTCACACCCAACACCCGTGTGCTGGCACTCACGGCGTGCGCCAATGCCACGGGCGAGCGTCCTCCGTATGAGGCACTGCTGGCCATGGCACGCGCGGCCGGCGCCCTCACGGTGCTGGATGCCGCGCAGGCGGTGGGCCATGCCATGCCCGCTCTGGCGGAGTTGGAGGCGGACTTCATGGCCTTCTCCGGCCACAAGATGTACGGGCCCATGGGCACCGGCGCACTGGCCGGCCGGCGCGACGCGCTGGAGCGGTTGTACCCGCTGCGCCTGGGTGGCGACATGGTGGAGTGGGTGAGCTACACCGCTGCGAGCTATGCGGCGCTGCCCGCGCGGCTGGAAGGCGGCACGCCCAACGTGGCCGGGGCCGTGGGCCTGGCGGCGGCGGCGCGCTTCATCGATGGTATTGGCCGAGAGGCCATTGACCTGCACGTGCAGGCCCTGCGCGCGCAGGCGCTGGCGGGCTTGTCGGCACTGGAGGGGGTGACGGTGCTCGCCCCGCATGCCACGCAGGCGTCGCTGGTGTCGTTTGTGGCACGCGACGTGCACCCGCACGACATCGGCACGCTGCTGGACGAGCGCGGCATCGCCGTGCGCACGGGCCACCACTGCGCCCAGCCGCTGCAGGAGCACCTGGGGCTGGGGCCGACCACGCGCGCATCGTTCGCGCTGTACAACAGCCATGAGGAGGTCGAGCGCTTGATCGCCGGCGTGGCACAGGCGCTGGAGGTCATGCGATGACTGGATTCACCGGCAACGCCGAGAACGAGCTGTACCAGGAGGTGGTGCTGGAGCACAAGCGCGCACCGCGCAACTTCGGCCATCTGCCGCAGCCTACGCACCAGGCGCAGGGCACCAACCCGTCGTGTGGCGACCGCATTGCCGTGGAACTGCAGCTGCAGGAAGGGCGCGTGCAGGACATCCGCTTCACCGGCCAGGGCTGCGCGATCTGCATGGCCTCCACCTCGATGATGACCGAGGCCGTGAAGGGCAAGGAGGTTGCCGCCGCGCAGGCGCTGCAGCAGCACTTTCGTGCGGTGCTGACGGGGGAAGAAGCCCCTGAGGATGCCCCGCTGGGCAAGCTGGTCAGCCTGGCCGGCGTGCGCCAGTACCCCAGCCGCATCAAGTGCGCCCTGCTGGGCTGGCATGCGCTGATGCATGCGATTGCCGACAACGGCAACGGCAACGGCCAGAGCGTAAGTACTGAGGAGGAGCCCGCATGACCTACCGCCGCCATCGCGAGGATGTGCTGGTGCGCCGCAACGTGACCGTGGAGGCGATTCCCAGCGGCGAGCCGATCGAACTGGAGGCCGGGCAACTGGCGCAGATCACGCAGGCGCTGGGTTCTTCCTTCACGCTGCTGGTCGAAGGCCAGCTCATGCGGCTGAAGGGTGTGGATGCCGACGCCATCGGCAAGACGCCGCCCGAGACTATCACTGCGCCCGCGGACCTGCCCATCGAGGAACTGGAGCCGCTGGTGTGGGAGACGCTGCGCACCTGCTACGACCCGGAGATCCCGGTGAACATCGTGGACCTGGGCCTGGTGTACCGGCTGGCTTTCGAGCCCTTGCCCGACGATGCCCACAAGGTGCGCGCGCTGGTGGACATGACGCTCACCGCCCCCGGCTGCGGCATGGGCGAAGCGATTGCCGACGAGGTGTGCGACAAGCTGCTGGCCCTGCCGCGCGTGGGCGAGATCACGGTGAATCTGGTGTTTGACCCGCCCTGGGACCGCTCCATGATGAGCGAGGAGGCGCAGCTGGCGCTGGGGCTGTGAAGCAGGGACGATCAAAAAGGGGCAGGTGATACCTGCCCCTTTTGCTTTGGTTGAGTGGCTTCGCCGATCAGCCGCAGCAGGCACCGCCCGAGCAGCAGGAGTCTTCAGCCTCTGCGGCAGCCTGGGTCTTGGATGCCAGCTTGGTGATTTCGATCTGCCACTGTCGGGGGCCTGCCTCCAGGTACGCCCACTGGAACTGGCCGGGTGCGCGGCCTTCCAGTTGCATGCGCAGCGGCACGGGGTCGTGGTCGTTCACGATCTGCAGCGACTCGCCCGCGCCCAGCGCGTCCAGGCGGCCAAAGATTTGCGCATGGCGCTCATAAGGAGCGATGGTGCGTACGTCGATCACGGAAACGGTGTTGCTCATGGTTCAACCTTTCGGGTGTGTGTAAAAAAAGGGGGGAGGGAGCTTGCAGTTGTGAGGCATGGGCCGGCATCAGCCGTCCTTGCCGTCCAGACGGGTGCGCATCAGCCAGGGTGTGTAGATCACGAGGTAGATCGCGAAGGCGATGGCCCACAGGCAGGCGGCGCCTTCCAGCGCATAGGCGTACCACGCGGGTTGCACGGCGGGCACCAGCACGCGCAGCACGGCGGCCAGCATCACCAGGGCATAGGCCACCACTTCGCCGCGCGAGGGCTGCAGCGGCCGGCCCGTATGGCCGCGCGCGGTGCGCGTGACCATGCCGATGATCAGCCCGCCGATCACGCCCACGGCAAAGGCATGCACGGCCAGCGACGGCACGACCCAGCCCAGTTGCGCCAGCGCCAGCAGCACGAAGCCCAGGGGCAGCCATGCGTACGAAGCGTGCAGGATCCAGAGGATGGGGCGCTTGAACGTGACCTGCGGATGCCACTTCCACAGCCGCACCGCATGCATCACACCCGCCGCGAGGCTGGCCACCAGCACCACCGGCGCGGGCGCTGCGAACACCCACAGCGCCAGCGCCACGGCCGTGACGGCCAGCAGCGACAGCTCGAACTTGCGCGGCATGTTGATGACCAGGCCGGGCGTCACGTTGCGCGTGAACATGGGCACCACGCGGCCGGTGATCACGCTCACCACCATGAGGATCAGCGCCAGCTCGGCATACAGCGCGCTCACGGCCGGCACCGCCACGATGCCCAGCACCGAAAGATGGAACACCAGGTTGGCCGCAGCCATCAGCAGCAGCAGGCAGATCAGCGGAATGTTGCGCTTGTTGCCGGCCTTGATCAGCACGCGCAGCAGCACGGCGGCCACGGCCGGCAGCAGCAGCATGTCCAGCGTGGCATAGACGGCGTAGGGCGCCACCAGCGAAGCCAGCCGCGCGGCCAGCCACAGCAGGGCCAGCGCGCCCAGCAGCGGACCGCGGGCCGTCTCCAGGCCGGTCCAGGCCTTGACGGCGGTGAGCAGAAAGCCCACCACCACGCCTGCGGCGAAGCCGAACAGCATCTCGTGCGCGTGCCACAGCAAAGGTGACATCGGCAACGGCACCTGGATGCGGCCCAGAAAGATCGCTATCCACAGCGGCACCGCCAGACAGGCCAGCAGGGCCGTGCCCAGGTAGAAGGGCCGAAACCCCAGTCGCAGCAAAGGCCAGCCGTGCAGCGGAGCGGCGGACTGGGCCGGGCGGGAGGCGGAGACGAGCGGGGGCAGGGACATGGCGGGCCTTTGGCAGGGCGGTTTTCTTAAGATTCATTTTACATGAATATTAAAAATCGGCCAGAAATTCGCGCGCAGACGGCCCCTAGAGACGGAGGGCGTTCAGTGGAGCGGGAGGGCCTGGGCGCAGGCGTGGGCGCTGGCCCAGGCCCATTGGAAGTTGTAGCCGCCCAGCCAGCCGGTGATGTCTACCACCTCGCCGATAAAGTACAGGCCCGGCTGGGCCTTGCATTCCATGGTCTGTTGCGACAGGGCGCGCGTGTCCACGCCTCCCAGCGTCACCTCGGCCTTCTTGTAGCCTTCGGTGCCCGTGGGGGTGAGCTCCCAGCGCGCCAGCCGCTCGGCCAACCGCGCCAGGGCCTTGTCCGCGGCTTCGTTGATGGGGCGCTGCCAGTCCACGATCTGGCTGGCCCAGGCGTCGGCCAGACGGCTGGGCACGAGCGCGGCGAGTTCGTTGGCGATCAGCTTGCGCGAGCGCACCTTGGCTTGGGCCAGTGCGGCCGGCAGGTCCACGCCCGGTGCGAGGTTGATGGCCAGCGGCGTGCCCGGCTGCCAATAGCTGGAGATCTGCAGCACGGCCGGGCCCGACAGCCCGCGGTGCGTGAACAGCAGGTCTTCCACGAAGGCCATGCGTTCCTTCTTGGCGCCGGTGCTGATCTCCACCGGCAGCGCCAGCCCGGCAAGCTGCGCGTAGGGCGCCCAGGCCTGGCCGTCGAAGGTCAGCGGCACCAGGCCGGGGCGCTGCGCCACCAGCGGCAGTCCGAACTGCTGCGCCAGCCGGTAGCCGAAGTCCGTGGCACCGATCTTGGGGATGGACAGCCCGCCCGTCGCCACCACCAGGCTGCGTGCTTGCACCGGGCCGCGATCGGTATCAATTTGATAGCTGCCAGCGCTTGAGCCGCCTGCCTCATCTGCCAAAAAGACTACATTCTTGACGCCGCAGGGCTGCCAGCGCTCCACGCGCCCCTGGGCGCATTCGGCCAGCAGCATGGCGATGATGTCCTCGGCCGAGCGGTCGGCAAACAGCTGGCCCTTGTGCTTCTCGTGGTAGGCGATGCCGTGGCGCTCCACCAGCGCGATGAAGTCCGCCGGCGTGTAGCGCGACAGCGCGGAGCGGCAGAACTGCGCGTTCTGCCCCACGAAGTGCTTGTGCGGCGCGCGCACGTCCAGGTCGCGGTTGGTGAAGTTGCAGCGCCCACCGCCCGAGATGCGGATCTTTTCGGCCACTTTGTCGGCATGGTCGACGAGCAGCACCTTGAGCCCGCGCTGGCCCGCCTGGGCGGCGCAGAACAGGCCGGCGGCGCCGGCGCCGATGATGACGGCATCAAAGAAGGGTGTGGACACGGGCAGCAACCTGGCGGGCAAAGCCGCCGATTGTCGCGTACGGGCTCCGAGGCCGTGCAGTGCAGGCAGTTCAGTGCATGTAGTTGCCGTCGGGCCCGATCACGGCAATGTCCACGTAGCTGGAGCCATTGCGATTCTGCGCACTGTACTGGTAGGTGTAGCCGCCCAGGTCCACCTTGTGCAGTCCTTCCAGGGTCGCCGCCAGCGATGCGCCCGTCACCGAAGGGCCCGCGGCGCGCAGGCCTTCAATGAGGATGCGCGCGTCCAGGTAGCCCCTGAAGCGGTCGTAGTCCACGGGGTGGCCGTGGCGCTTCATGGACGCCTGGAACTCGCGTGCCACGGCGGTGGTCAGCCGCGTGGGCGGCGGCGTGGTGCGCGCCACGGCCAGCCCGCGCGCGTCACTGCCCAGCGCGCGGATGACCTGCGCACCCGCGCCCAGCGACAGCGTGTACACCGGCACGCCCAGGTGCGCCTTGTTGGCGCGCACGTAGGCCACCACGGGCGGGCCCGCGGCAATCATCACCACGGCTTGCGGCCGCAGGGCCGCCAGGGCCTTGGCGGCGGCCTCGGCGTCCTGGCCGCTGCTGTGCATGGCATGGGCGCCCACGAAGGTGCCGCCCTCGGCCGTGATGGCCTTCTCGACCAGGGGCAGGGCGAGCTTGCCGAAGTCGTTGTTCTCGTAGGCGACGCCGATGCGCGTGGTCTGAATGGCCACGAGGTTGCGCACGATCTTCACCAGCTCGTCCGCGTAGCTGGCGCTGGTGGTGAACAGGTAGGGGCTGCGCGCGCCGTGCACTGCGGGGCTGCCGGTGTAGACGGCCACCAGCGGCGTGCGCGCCTGCGCCAGGTAGGGCAGCAGCGCCAGCACCTGCGAGGTGCCGGCCTGGCCGAACAGCGCGATCACGCCGCTGTCCTGCACGAGTCTGCGCGCGTTGTCCAGGGCAAGCGCAGCGTCGAACTTGTCGTCCAGGGACACGAGCTGCACCTTGCGCCCTGTGACGCCGCCGGCCTCGTTGAAGTCCGCCAGGGCGGCTTCCTGCCCCTCGTGCACCGGCGTGAGGAACGGCGCCATGGGGCCCGACAGTGCCGAGGAGCGCCCGATGAGGATGGCTGCCTTGGCGTCTGCCGAGCGCTGCTGGGCCAGCGCCGGCCACGCGAGCGCACAGGCACTTGCGCACAGCGATTGCAGCAGCCGCCTGCGCGGCGCACAAGGGTGGACGATGAACGGCGTGGTCATGGGAGCTCCCTGCTTTTTGTATTGGGCTGGCGCTGCACCGCCATGGGCAGCGCAGGGGCCATGCTAGGAACGCCGGCGCACGCGCCCACTGGGGGAAACCAAGAAACCGTGACGCGGGTGTGACACGGGGCGTGGCGGGTGAAGGCACGTGCTCCGGCCTCGCACGGTCGGCGTAAACACGCTCTAATACCGCCATGCACCTTCCCGCGCACCAACTCAGCATGACCGTGCTCATGTCGCCCGACATGGCCAACTTCTCCGGCAACGTCCACGGCGGCGCCATCCTCAAGCTGCTGGACCAGGTGGCCTATGCCTGCGCCAGCCGCTATTCGGGCAGCTACGTGGTCACGCTGAGCGTGGACCAGGTGATGTTCCTGCAGCCCATCCACGTGGGCGAACTGGTGACCTTCCTGGCCAGCGTCAACCACACGGGCACATCGTCCATGGAGATCGGCATCAAGGTGGTGGCCGAGAACATCCGCACCCAGGTGGTGCGGCATGTGAACAGCTGTTTCTTCTCGATGGTGGCGGTGGACGATGCGGGCAAACCCACCCCCGTGCCGCCGCTGGCTCCCACCAGCTACGACGAGCGCCGCCGCTGGGAGGCCGCGCTGCTGCGCAAGGCCCTGCGCAAGGAACAGGCCGAGCGCTTCGCGCAGATCCGCCAGGCGGCGCAGGCCAGCGCCGCCGGCTGAGCGGTCACACCGCCCGGCTGCGCGTGCCTGCTACCGGGGCTGCATCTTCGCCGTGCGCCACGGCCTGGATGCCGCGCACCACGTCGCCGATCACGATCACCGAGGGGCTGGCCAGCCCCTCGCGGGTGATGGTGGACTGCAACTGGCCCAGCGTGGTCACCGCGTGGCGCTGCTGCGGCAGGCTCACATGCTGGATCACCACCGCCGGCGTGTGCGCAGGCAGGCCGGTGAGCAGTTCCTCCTGGATGTGGGCGCAGCCGGTCACGCCCATGTAGATCACCAGGGTCAGGCGTGCATCGCGCGCGGTGGCGGCCAGCTGGCGCCAGTCGGTGCCTTGGTTCCCAGGCTTGTTGTGGCCCGTGATGAAGACCACGCCGTGCGCATGTTCGCGGTGGGTGAGCGGCGCGCCCAGCTGCGTCATGCCCGCCAGGCCGGCGGTGATGCCATTGACCACCTGCACCGGCACGCCCGCCGCGCGCAGGTGCTCCACCTCTTCGCCGCCCCGCCCAAAGATGAACGGGTCGCCGCCCTTCAGGCGCACCACGGTCTCGCCCTCCTGCACGGCGGTGAGCATGAGCTTTTCGATGAACGCCTGGGGCGTGCTCTTGCAGCCGCCGCGCTTGCCCACATGCACGACGCGGGCGCCGGGGCGGGCCAGGGCGACGATGGCGTCGCTCACCAGGTCGTCCACCAGCAGCACGGTGGCGGCCTGGATGGCCTTCACCGCCTTGAGGGTGAGCAGCTCGGGGTCGCCGGGGCCGGCGCCCACCAGGGTGCAGCTGCCTGCATGGGCTGGAAGAGAAGGTGTGGTCATGACGAGGCCTGTGCAGTGATTTGACGGCTCAAGTGCAAGATATGTTCCACCTGCTGGCGCAGGGCAGGGGGCACGGGCGCATCGCCCGCCAGCACGCGCCGGGTATAGGCGGCGGTGGTGGCCACGTCGATCTCGGTCGGCAGGCCGGGCACTTCGGCGGCCGTGCCGGGCTGCTGGTCTTGCAGCAGTTGGTGCGCGCCGCCAATGAAGGCGTCGTAGCGCGGCGTGCGGCGCGGGTCGGCCGCCACCTCGCCCTCCAGCCCGCGCGACAGCAGGGCGTGCGCGCCCAGCGTGGCAAAGGTGCCGCTCAGGATGTCGAAATATTCGGGGTGTGTGAAGCTGCTCACCACCAGCGCCGGGCCGGCGCAGGGGTTCATCAGCTTGGCCACGCTGTGCCCCGGTGTGCGCAGGCCGATCACCTCGCGCACCGCCAGCAGGCGCGCCAGCCCGGGCAGCAGCACCGCGGTGCCGATGTGCGCCACGCTGCCGGGTGCTATGGATCGAGGAGCTGTTAGCGCAGGTATATCCAGCGCTTCAAGCACATCTGATGCCAGAACGCGGCGCGCCTCGGTGCGCATGCCGTGCAGCAGCACGGGCAGGCCTTCGCGCGCCAGCAGCAGAGCCAGCAGCGGCGTGAGCACGGGCAGCTTGCGCGCGCCGTTGTAGCTGGGCAGCACGATGAGCGGCTGCCCGTCCGCACAGGCCGGTATGGCGGCCATGCGCGCATGCACCGCGTCCAGCAGGCCGCACATTTCCTCGGCGGTCTCGCCCTTGATGCGCATGGCCACGCAGAAGGCGCCGATCTCCAGATCGGTCACCTGGCCGTCGAGCACTTGCCCGAACAGGTCGGCGGCTTGCGCGCGGTCCAGCGCCTTGGCGCCGCGTGCGCCGCGGCCGATTTCCTTGATGTAGTGGCTGATGCCCATGGGGTATTGGCTGGCGGGTGGGACGAGTGGTGTCCATTCTGCGGCATGTCTGATAACCGCCTGTTATATGCGTGCGGCGGATTGCGTGCCGCGTCACGCTGCCTGCACCGCAGTGGTGCCTATGCCCGCGACCGCCGCCTGCACCATGCGCTTGAGCTCGGGCACGCAGGAGCCGCATTGCGTGCCGCAGCGCAGCGCGCCCTGCAACTGCGCCAGGCGCTCGGCCGGGCTGCCCTGGCACTGGCCCAGGCGCTCGGTGATGTCGGTATCGGTCACGTTCAGGCAGACGCACACCCGCTTGCCGCGTGCGGCTACGGCCACGGGCGGCTGTTGGGTGGGCAGCAGCAGCAACCGGCCATAGGTCTGCACGGGCAGTTCTTCCTGCAGCAGCGTGCGCAGCCAGCCGCCAGCGCTGCCATTGCCGGCCAGCAGCAGTGCGTCCAAAGTGGTGCGGCCGTCGGCCTGGCGCTGCAGGCGCGCGGCGCGGTGCTGGGCGCGGCGGCGGTCGGCGTAGCGCAGCGTGCCAGGCCCGTCCAGGTGCAGCAGGTGCTCGATGCGCGCGAGCAGGGCCGGTGGCGGCGCCTCGTGCGCGGCACCGCGCAGCAGAACGCCCGTGCGCGCGGGACCTGCCGCCGGCGCGGCGCCGCTGAAGGGCACGCAGTGGGCGAAGGGCAGTTCGGGCATCAGCGCGGCCAGGGCCTCGCGCGCGGCCAGGGCTTCATCTTCGGGCAGCCAGGCCATGGCCAGCAGCGTCCAGGGCAACTCGGCCTTGAGCACCTTCACCGCCGCGTGCTTGAGCTCCGGCTGTTTGGAGCCAGGGCAGAAGGCCGGCGTGGTGAGCGCGTTCACGCCCGCCAGCGGCCGGCCCGTGCTGGAGCGCCCGCCCAGGTATTCGCCGCCCCAGTGCATGGCCATGAAGGCCTGCCCGGGTGCCAGTGTGTCGTCGGCCTGCACGGGCGCGATGATGGAGCCGCGCGCGCTGGTCACATGCGCCAGGTCGCCAGCGGCCAGCTGCAGGCGCTGCAGGTCCTGCGGGTGCATCTGCAGCGCGGGCTCGGACGCGTGGCCGAACAGCCGCCCCAGCGTGCCGGTGCGGCTCATGCCGTGCCACTGGTCGCGCAGGCGTCCCGTGGTCAGGCTGAACGGGTAGCGCGCGCTGGGCGGCTCGGCCAGGGGCTGCCAGGCCGTGGGGACGAAGCGCGCACGCCCGTCGGGAGTGGGAAAGACGCCGTCCGCATACAGGCGCGCGCGGCCCGTGCGGGCGCCGCTCGGGTAGGGCCACTGCTGCGGCCCGTCGGCCTCCAGCGCGGCCCAGGTCAGGCCGGTGATGTCCAGGTCGCGCCCGCGCGTGGTCTCGCGGTGTTCGTTCCAGATGGCCTCGGCGCAGGCCTGCGCCGTGTCGCCGGTGTAGGGGAACAGCGTGGGCTGGCCGGGGCGCAGGTGCCTCTCCAGCCGCTGCGCCAGCGCCAGCGCGATCTGCCAGTCGTGCCGCGCGCCGCCGGGTGCGGCCACTGCCGCGCGCACGCGGCTGATGCGGCGCTCGCTGTTGGTGACGGTGCCGGTCTTTTCGCCCCAGGTGGTGGCGGGCAGCAGCAGGTCGGCGTACTGCGCGGTGGCGGTGGTGGCGAAGGCCTCTTGCACCACCACAAACTCGGCGCGCTGCAGGGCGCGGCGCACGGTGGTCTGGTCGGGCAGGCTCTGCGCGGGGTTGGTGCAGGCGATCCACAGCGCCTTGATCTCGCCGTCGGCCGCGGCCTGGAACATTTCCACCGCGGTCTTGCCGGGCCGCGCGGGCACCGACTCCACACCCCACAGCCGGGCCACTTCGGCGCGGTGGTCGGGGTTGGCCATGTCGCGGTGCGCGGGCAGCAGGTTGGCCAGGCCCCCCACCTCGCGTCCGCCCATGGCGTTGGGCTGGCCCGTCAGGCTGAAGGGGCCGGCGCCCGGTTGGCCGATCTGCCCGCAGGCCAGGTGCAGGTGGATCAGCGCGGCGTTCTTGGCCGTGCCGCTGGTGCTCTGGTTCAGGCCCTGGCAGTACAGGCTCAGCGTGGGCCGGCGCGGCCCACCCCCCGCCATGCCCTCCACGCCGGCGAACCAGCGCGCTGCGGTGGCAATGTCCTGCGGCGGCAGGCCGCAGACGGCGGCAGCGCGCTCGGGCGTGCAGTCCTGCACCACGGCCTGCAGATCGGCAAAGCCGCTGGTGTGGCGCGCGATGTAGCCCTGGTCCACCCAGCCCTCGCGCAGCATCACGTGCAGCATGGCGTTGAACAGCATCACGTCGCTGCCCGGCAGCAGGGGCAGGAACAGATCGGCCATGGCCGCGGTGTCGGTGCGGCGCGGATCGGCCACGATGATCTTCATGGCCGGGTTGGCGGCGCGCGCGTCCTCGATGCGGCGAAACACGATGGGGTGCGCCCAGGCCGTGTTGCTGCCGGCGATGAACAGGCACTGCGCGTGGGCCAGGTCGTCGTAGCAGGCGGGCGGCGCGTCGGCGCCCAGCGTGGCCTTGTAGCCGGCCACGGCGCTGCTCATGCACAGGCGCGAGTTGGTGTCGATGTTGTTGGTGCCGATCAGGCCCTTGGCCAGCTTGTTGAAGACGTAGTAGTCCTCGGTGAGCAACTGGCCACTCAGGTAGAAGCCCACCGCGTCGGGGCCGTGGCGGTCGATGGTGGCGGCGAAGCGCTGCGCCGCGGTGTCGAGAGCCGCGTCCCAGTCGATGGGGTGCGCTGCCTGGCCGCGCTGCGGGCGCAGCTGGGGTTGCAGCAGCCGGGTCTGCAGTGTGACGGGCCGGCTGGCGGTGAGGTGCAGGGTGCTGCCCTTGGTGCACAGGCGGCCGAAGTTGGCGGGGTGGTGGGGGTCGCCGCGCACGCCGGTGATGGTGTCGCCGTCGGACTGGATGATCACGCCGCAGCCTACGCCGCAGTAGGGGCAGGTGGAGGGGGTTTCTTTCATGGCGTGGTTTCTTGGGGTTTTGGGGCTTTAAGGCTTGATAGGCGGGCGCGGGTAGCTATATTTTTTTGATGTCGCTGGCCGGGATGTGCGCCCGGCGGCGCACCTACCTTTCTTTGCTTCGTCAAAGAAAGGTAGGCCAAAGAAAGACGACCCTACAGGCTGCGTCCCTCCGCTTCGCTGCGGGCAACCTGCGGTGCTCGCGTCCAGCGGGGTCTCGCTCGAACTCGCGCCTTTGGCGCTCAAACAATCGCGAGCCCTGATCCGCTGGCCGCTGCGCTCCTCGGCGCATCCTGAAGGGAACCAGGAAACCGGACAGCCCATTCGGGCCATCGCTGCGCTCGGCCTGGCCTTGCGCGGCACGTTGCGCCTGCGCGGGGTCATGGTGGGTTTGCCTTGCAGCGCAGCGCGGGGCCGGCCACGGGGCGTTGCAGGTCCAGGGCGTGGTGGGCCAGCTCCTGGGCGTCCAGGTAGACGGTGCCGGCTTCCACCTTGACCTGAAAGCGCGGCGTGCAGCCTTCGTCGGGGGCGGCGGCCTGGCCGTCGCACAGGCCGATGGTCCAGTTGTGCAGCGGGCAGGCCACGCTGTTGCCGAAGACGATGCCCTGGCTCAAGGGGCCGCCCTTGTGGGGGCAGCGGTCGAGCAGGGCGAACACGCCGCCGGCGTCGTTGCGGAAGACGGCCACGTCCATGCCGTGCGGGCGGGCCACGCGGCGCGCGCCGAGCACGGGGATGTCGTCCAGGGAGCAGATCGGGGTCCAGGTGGTCATAGCTATTCCTTTAGGAGCTGTTGGCGCTTGCTGGCAGGGCGTGACAGGCACTTTTGACTGAAACTCATGCCAACGTTCATGCGGGGATCGGCGTGATCGGGATGAACTGGCGCCGGTCCACCGCTGCCGGCTCGAACTCGAACCACGGGTCGGGCTCGCCCGCCAGCGCGTCCTGCAGCTCGCGCCACAGCGCCTGGCGGCCGGGGGCATCTTGGAGTACGCGGCGCTTGACGTAGTCCAATCCCACGCGGGCGACGAAATGCACCGTGCGCTCCAGGTACCAGCCCTCCAGGCGGTACAGCTGCATGAAGGCGCCCGTGTACTCCAGCACCTCCTCGGCGGTCTTGAGCTTGGTGAAGAACTGCGCCACCTCGGTCTTGATGCCGCCGTTGCCGGCCACGTACATCTCCCAGCCCGAGTCCACGCCGATGATCCCCACGTCCTTGATGCCGCTCTCGGCGCAGTTGCGCGGGCAGCCGCTGACGGCGAACTTGACCTTGTGCGGCGCGTACATGCCCACGAAGGCGTGCTCCAGGTCCTTGCCGAGCTGCGTGCTGTCCTGCGTGCCCATGCGGCACCACTCGCTGCCCACGCAGGTCTTCACGGTGCGCAGCGCCTTGGCGTAGGCGTGGCCGCAGGGCATGCCGATGTCGCGCCAGACGTTGACCAGGTCTTCCTTTTTCACGCCCAGCAGGTCGATGCGCTGGCCGCCCGTGACCTTCACCGTGGGGATCTGGTACTTGTCCACCACGTCGGCGATGCGGCGCAGTTCGGCGGCACTGGTCTCGCCGCCCCACATGCGCGGCACCACGCTGTAGGTGCCATCCTTCTGGATGTTGGCGTGGCTGCGCTCGTTGATGAAGCGGCTTTGCGGGTCGTCCCGCGCCTCCTTGGGCCAAGTGCTGATGAGGTAGTAGTTCACGGCCGGGCGGCAGGTGGCGCAGCCGTTGGGCGTCTTCCACTCCAGGAAGCGAAACACGCCGTCCACGGTCAGCAGCCGGTGTGTGCGGATGGCTTCGCGCACGGCCTGGTGGCCGTGGTCGGTGCAGGCGCACACGGGCTTGGTCTTGGGCGTGGCGGAATAGTCGCCGCCCGCAGTGGCCATGAGGATCTGCTCCACCAGCCCGGTGCACGAGCCGCAGCTGGCGCTGGCCTTGGTGTGCTTGCGCACCTCGTCCAGCGTGAACAGGCCCTTGTCCTTGATCGCCTTGCAGATCTGGCCCTTGGTCACGCCGTTGCAGCCGCAGACCTCGTCGCTGTCGGCCATGGCGGCGGCCTTGTTCTGGCCCTGATGGCCCGCGTCGCCCAGGTGCGATTCGCCGAACATGAGCCGGTCGCGGATGTCGGCCACGCTGCGGCCGTCGCGCAGCAGCTTGAAGTACCAGCTGCCGTCCACCGTGTCGCCATAGAGGCAGGCGCCCACGAGCCGGTCGTCCTTGAGCACCAGCTTCTTGTACACACCGCCGCCCTCGGCATGCGGGTCGCTGAGCACGATTTCCTCCGTGCCCTCGCCGCCCTGGAAGTCGCCGGCGGAAAACAGGTCGATGCCCGTGACCTTGAGCTTGGTGGAGGTGAGCGAGCCCTGGTAGCGCCCGATACCCCATTCCGCCAGGTGGTTGGCCAGCACCTTGCCCTGCTCGAACAGCGGCGCCACCAGCCCGTAGGCGATGCCGCGGTGCGCCGCGCATTCGCCCACGGCGTAGATGCGCGGGTCGGTCACGGTCTGCAGCGTGTCGCTGACGACGATGCCGCGGTTGACGTGCAGGTGCATCTGCTCGGCCAGGGCCGTGTTGGGGCGGATGCCCACGGCCATCACCACGAGCTGGGCGGGCACCTCGCTGCCGTCCTTGAAGCGCACCGCGGCCACGCGGCCGTCGCCGCCGGCTACCAGTTCCTGCGTTTGGGCCTGCATCAGGAACTGCATGCCGCGCTCGGCCAGCGACTGCTGCAGCAGCTTGCCCGCCACGTCGTCAAGCTGGCGCTCCATGAGCCATTCGCCCGCATGCACCACGGTGACCTGCATGCCGCGCTTCATGAGGCCGTTGGCCGCCTCCAGGCCCAGCAGGCCGCCGCCGATCACCACGGCGTGCTTGTAGCTGGCGGCAGCGTCGATCATGGCCTGCGTGTCCGCGATGTCGCGGTAGGCCAGCACGCCGGGCAGCTCACGGCCCGGAATGGGCAGCATGAACGGGTTGGAGCCCGTGGCGAGGATCAGCCGGTCGTAGGGGGCCTCGACGGTGCGGCCGTCCTGCGCCACGCCATGCACGGTGCGCCGCGTGCGGTCCACGTGGGTCACGGTGCACCCCGCGTGCAGCGTGATGTGGTGGTCCGCATACCAGGACCAGTCGTTGAGGACGATCTCCTCCAGCGTCTGCTCGCCCGCCAGCACGGGCGACAGCAGGATGCGGTTGTAGTTGGGGTGCGGCTCGGCGCCGAACACCGTGATGTCGTAGAGGTCGGGCGCGATCTTGAGCAGCTCTTCCAGCGCGCGCACGCCTGCCATGCCATTGCCCACCATCACCAGCCTGGATTGCTTCACCATCGTCTCCCCGGCGGGAATGCCCCGCGCAGCCACATCAACAAAAAAGGCGTCCGCACGCCGCACCGGGCAGGGGCCTGGTTGCGGGTGGGGACGCCTTCGTCCCGCGAGCCCTGCCTCCGCCGTTGGAGAGGGCACGCGCTGCGGCCTACCGTGGCCGCGCTGGCTTCAATGCAATGGGCGTGCCAGGGTGCGGCGGGGTGAGAGGTGTGCGCTCATGGGTTGGGATGAATAGTCCGCTATCGCTTGATGGACAAGTGCGAGCAGCTATGGTTTTAGGAGCAATCGCGCGCTTGGGCGGGCGTGGCGGGCTGCGCACCGCCGTGGTGCAAGTGGCGGCGCGATGGTGCGAGCGCTGGCGTCCTGATTGCGCCCGGACCTCGTAGGGGATGTTGTGCCGGTGGCACGGCCCCTGCGTGCGCGCCCGGTGCACCGCAATTGAACAAAAACAGCGTCCAGCGCTTGCCCCTCAAGCGCTGCCAGCGATGGAATCAGGAGCCGCCTGCCGGCGGTGGTGTTGGGTCCGTCCAGGCGCCGCCCAGCACCTTGTAGAGCGTCACGCGGTTGACCTGCTCGGCCAGTTGCAGCGTGATCTGCGCCTGCTGTGCGGCATACAGCGTGCGCTGCGCGTCCAGCACGGCGAGGTAGTTGTCCGCACCGAGGCGAAAGCGTGCGTCCGACAGCTGCAGCGTGCGCTGTGTGGCCTGCACCAGCGAGCCCTGCGCCTGCAGGCGCTCGGTGAGCGTGGCGCGCTCGGCCAGCGCGTCGGCCACCTCGCGGAAGGCGGTCTGGATGGCCTTCTCGTACTGGGCCACGGCGGTGTCGCGCGTCACCTCGGCCACGCGCAGGTTGGCCTGGTTGCGGCCGGCGTCGAAGATCGGCAGGCGGATCTGCGGCGCGAACGCCCAGGTGCCGTTGCCGCCCTCGAACAGGCCCGACAGCGCATTGCTGGCCGTGCCCACCGAGGCCGTGAGCGTGATCGACGGAAAGAACGCCGCGCGGGCCGCGCCGATATTGGCCGTGGCGCCCTGCAGTGCATGCTCGGCCGCGCGCACGTCGGGGCGGCGCAGCAGCACGCTGGACGGAACGTCTGCAGGCACGGCCAGCAGCGCCGTTGCGGGCGCCGCGGGATCGGCCAGCGCGGGGACGGGGGACCGGGGGGCAGGACTGTTCGCAGTACCGGTGCCGGGAGAGGGCTGGGTTGCAGCCGTGGCCGGGCCCGCCATGGCCGTGACCGGCATGGCCGTTTCCACGGTGGCCACGCTGGCGGGCAACAACGCTGGGGGCACGGGCGATCCCACCAGCAGGGCCAGGGCGTTGCGGCTGCGCGCCAGCTGCGAGACGAAGGCGGCCGCATCCACGCGTGCAGTGTCGGCCGCCGACTGGGCCTGCGCCAGCACCAGGCCCGAGCTGGCGCCCAGTTCATGGCTGCGCTGCGTGAGTTCCAGGGCCTGCTGGCGCGTGCGCAGGGTCTCGCGTGCCAGTTGCAGGCGGCGCGCGTCGGCGTCCAGCGTGAGCCAGGCGCCGATCACCTCGGCCACCAGGCTGAGCTGCACGCTGCGGCGGTTCTCCGCCACGCGCAGGAACTCCTGCAGCGCGGCATCGTTCAGGTTGCGCACGCGGCCGAAGAAGTCGATCTCGTAGCTGCTGAAGCCCAGTGTGGCGCTGTACTGGCTGGTGGTGTTGGAGCGGCCCGCGGCGGTCAGGTCGTCGGCGGTGCGGCTGCGGTTGCCCGCGCCGGCCGCGTTCACCGTGGGAAAGCGGTCGGCCTGCACCACGCCGTACTGCGCGCGGGCCTTGTCGATGGCCAGTACCGCCACGCGCAGGTCGCGGTTGTTCGCCAGGGCCTGTTCCACCACCGTGCGCAGGCGGGCGTCCTGCACGAAGTCTTGCCAGGCCATGGGGCCGCCGTCCGGCAGCGCCACGGCGCCGGCGGTCGGTGGCTGGGGCAGGGGCGATGCCACCGTGTCCGGCACGGGCAGCGGCGGCGCTTCGTAGCGTGGCGCCAGGTTGCAGCCGGCCAGCAGGGCGCAGGCCAGGGCGGCGGTCACAGGCGTGAAGGGATGGGGGCGCGTCATGCGGCACTCTCCGGATGGATGGGGGCAGGCTGGGCCGCGTCTTCCTGGCGCGAGCGGCTCTTGAACCAGCTGCGGATCAGCAGGAAAAACACCGGCACCATGAAGATGCCCAGCACCGTGGAGGCCACGGTGCCGCCCAGCACGGCCGTGCCGATGGCATTGCGCCCGCCTGCGCCGGCGCCCGTGCCCAGGGCCAGCGGCACCACGCCGAAGCCAAAGGCCAGCGAGGTCATGAGGATGGGGCGCAGGCGCATGCGCACGGCTTCCAGCGTGGCATCCAGCAGCTTGCGGCCCTGTTCCTGCAACTGCACGGCAAACTCGACGATCAGGATGGCGTTCTTGGAGGCCAGACCCACCGTGGTGATCAGGCCGACCTGGAAGTACACGTCGTTGGCCAGGCCCCGCGTCCAGGTCGCCAGCAGCGCGCCCAGCACGCCCAGCGGCACGGCCAGCATCACCGACAGGGGCACGGTCCAGCTCTCGTACAGCGCGGCCAGGCACAGGAACACGAACAGGATCGAGATGGCGTACAGCAGCGGCGCCTGCGCGCCCGACTGGCGCTCCTGCAGCGAGGCGCCCGTCCATTCGTACGCAATGCCGGGGGGCAGGCCCTTCAGGATGTCCTCCACGATCTTCATGGCCACGCCCGAGCTGACGCCCGGCGCGGCGCTGCCCACCATCTCATAGGCGGGCGCGCCGTTGTAGCGCATGAGCTGCGGCGAGCCATAGGCCCAGTGGGCCTTGGAGAAGGTGCCGAACGGCACCATCTCGCCGTTCTTGTTGCGCACGGTCCACTTGCCGATGTCCTGCGGCAGCATGCGGTGCGGCGCGTCGCCCTGGATGTAGACGCGCTTGACGCGGCCGTTGTTCAGAAAGTCGTTCACGTAGGTGCCGCCCATGCCGCTGGAGAGCACGCTGTTGATGGCGTCGTAGCTCAGGCCCAGCGCGGCGGCCTTGCGGTCGTCGATGTCCAGGCGCAGCTCGGTGGCGTCGTCCAGGTTGGTGGTGCGCAGGTTGGTCAGCTCGGGGTGCTTGCGCGCCTCGGCCAGGAACCGGTCCTTGGCGGCCAGCAGCGCCTCGTGCCCCAGGCCGTTGATGTCCTTGAGCATGAAGTTGAAGCCCGCGTTGGAGCCCAGGCCGCGCACGGCCGGCGGCTGCGACACGAAGATGCGCGCGTCGCGGATCTTGGCCAGATCCTGGGTGGCGCGGTGGGCGATGGCCGCCGCGGACTGGCTGGCCAGCGGCCGCTGGTCCCAGGGCTTGAGGCGGATGAATGCGCGCGCCGAGCTCTGGTCGCCGTTCAGGCCTGAGACCTGGTTGAAGCTGATGACCTCGGGCACGTCCTTGAAGTACAGATTCACCTGGTCCAGCACGTCCTGCAGTCGCGCGTCGGTGGCTCCAGCGGGCAGGTTGACGTTGGCCAGGATGTAGCCCTGGTCTTCATCGGGCAGGAAGGCCGTCGGCACGCGGCCGATGATCCACCACACGGCCAGGCAGATGGCGGCAAAGATCAGCAGCATGCGCTTGGCGCGGTGCAGCATCCAGCGCACGCCGCGCTGGTAGCGCAGCGTGTTGGTCTCGAAGTGGCGGTTGAACCAGAGGAAGAAGCGGTCGTTCAGCCCCAGCAGGCCGCGGCGCACCTGCGGGTCCTTGCCCAGGTGGGCGGACGGCTTGAGGATGCTGGCGCACAGCGCCGGCGTGAGCGTGAGCGCCACCAGCACCGACAGCGCCATCGCCGCCACGATGGTGATGGAGAACTGCCGGTAGATCACCCCCGTGGAGCCGCCGAAGAACGCCATCGGCACGAACACCGCCGACAGCGTGAGGCCGATGCCCACCAGCGCGGGCGTGATCTCGCGCATCGAGTGGCGCGTGGCCTCTTTGGGCGAGAGGCCCGACTCGTGCATCACGCGCTCGACGTTCTCCACCACCACGATGGCGTCGTCCACCAGCAGGCCGATGGCCAGCACCAGCGCGAACATGGTCAGCGTGTTGATCGAGTAACCCGCCGCGGCCAGCACGCCGAAGGTGCCCAGCAGCACCACTGGCACGGCGATCGCAGGGATCAGCGTGGCGCGGAAGTTCTGCAGGAAGATGAACATCACGATCACCACCAGCACCATGGCCTCGCCCAGCGCGGTGGCCACTTCGCGGATCGAGGCGCGCACGAAGGGCGTGGAGTCGGAGCTGACGAAATAGTCGATCTGGTTGGGGAAGTAGGGCTTGAGCTCCGCCAGCTTGGCGGCCACGGCGTCCGACACCGCCATGGCGTTGGCGCCGTCGGCCAGCACGATGCCCATGCCCGCGCCCGGGCGGCCGTTGAGCTTGGCCTTGACCGACAGGTTATCGGGGCCCAGTTCCACGCGCGCGACGTCCTTCACCGTGACCACCGAACCGTCGGTGGCGGTCTTGAGCACGATGTCCTCGAACTCCTGCACCGTCTGCAGCTTGGTGCGCGCGGTGATGGTGGCGTTGAGCTGCTGGTCGGGCACGGCGGGCAGCGCGCCGAGCTGGCCCGCCGAGACCTGTGCGTTCTGCGCGTTCAGCGCGCTGATCAGGTCCGACGGCATGAGCTGGAATTTCTCCATCTTGGCCGGGTCCATCCACAGGCGCATGGCGTAGAAGGTGCCGAACACGCGAATGTCGCCCACACCGTCCAGGCGGCCGATCACGTCCACGAGGTTGGAGTTCAGGTAGTCCCCGATGTCCACCGCGCTCATGTTCGGGTCGCCCGAGAAGAAGCTGTAGGTGACCAGGTAGTCCTGCCCGCCCTTGTTGACGAACACGCCCCGGCTCTTCACGGCATCGGGCAGGCGGTTCATGGCCGACTGCAGCTTGTTCTGCACCTGCACCTGGGCCACGTCGATGTTCGTGCCCGGCGCAAACGTGAGGGTGGTGGCCGAGCGGCCCGACGCATCCGACGTCGAGCCCATGTAGATCATGTTGTCGATGCCCTTGAGCTGCTGCTCAATGATCTGCGTGACCGAGTTTTCCACGGTCTCGGCCGAGGCGCCCGTGTACTGCGCGGAGATGGTCACGCGCGGCGGCGCGATGTCGGGGTACTGCTCCAGCGGCAGCGTGAAGATCGCCAGGCCGCCCGCCAGCATGATGATGATGGACAGCACCCACGCGAAGATGGGGCGGTTGATGAAGAACTGGGCCATGTGCGCCTGACCTCGTGCTCAGCGGGATGCGCCGGGGCGGGCGGTGATGTCCACGCTCTGGCCCGCCGCGGGGGGGGCGCTGGCGGCGGGTGCTGGCGCCGCGGCGGCCGGGCCCTTCTTGGTGTTCAGGTCCACCACCTGGGGCGCCACCTTGTTGCCGGGCTTGATGCGTTGAAAGCCATCCACCACCAGGCGCTCGCCGGGTTGCAGGCCGCTGTCCACCAGCCAGCGGTTGCCCAAGGCACGCGCCAGTTCCACGGGGCGTTTCTCGACCACGTTGTCGGCGTTAACCACCAGCACGCTGGCGCGGCCCGTCAGGTCGCGGTTCACGGACTGCTGCGGGATCAGCAGCGCGTCGCTGGCCAGGCCCGTGGGCAGCAGCGCCTGCACATACATGCCGGGCATGAGCACGCCGTCGGGGTTGGGCACCACGGCGCGCAGCGTCACCGTGCCTGTGGTGTCGTTGACGATCACGCCGGCGAACTGCAGCCGGCCCTCGTGCGGGTAGTCGCTGCCGTCGTCCAGCCGGATGCGCACGCGCATCTGGTTGCCGTCCACCTTCTGGTAGCGGCCGGCCTCCCAGTCGCGCTTGAGCTGTACCAGCTCGGTGCTGGACTGGGTGAAGTCCACGTACATCGGGTCCATCTGCACGATGGTGGTGAGCGCATTGGCCTGGTTGGCCGTCACCAGCGCGCCAGGGGTGACGCTGGACAGGCTGATGCGTCCGGCGATGGGCGCCTCGATGCGGCTGTAGCGCAGGTTGATGCGCGCCGTCTCCAGGTTGGCGCGGGCCACGCCCACGTCGGCGCGGGCCTGCGCGGCCGCGGCCTGGCTCTCGTCATGGGCCTGGCGGCTGATGGCGTCGATCTTGACCAGTTCGGCATTGCGGCGCGCATTGGCCTCCTGCGTGCGCGCCGTGGCCTCGGCGCGGGCCAGGGTGGCCTCGGCGCTGGCCTCGGTGGCGCGCAGCGGGCGGTCGTCGATCTGGTACAGCGGCTGGCCCTTGCGCACCAGCGCACCCTCGGTGAACAGGCGCTGCTGCACGATGCCCGAGACCTGGGGGCGCACCTCGGCGGTCAGGTAGGCGCGGGTGCGGCCGGGCAAGGTGGCGTCCAGTTGCTGCGCGCGCGTTTGCAGGGTGACCACGCCCACGGCGGCGGGGCCCTGTGGCTCGGTGGCTGGCGCGTCCTTGCCGCCACAGGCCGCCAGGCCCAGCGCCAGGGCCAGGCCAGCCAGCCGCTGCGCGAGCGCGCCGTGACGGGCCGCAGAGGTGCACGAGGGGGAAAAAGCGGGTGAAGCGGAAAGACGGGGGGCGCGGGCGGGGCGCTCAATGGGCGCGGGTGTCGTCGCGTGGATCATGGGGCGAAGGCGCAAGGTCTGGAAAGGGTGGCGCAGAGCAGGAAAGCGGGGCCTGGAAGGGCGTCGCAGGGCGCTCCGCTCTGCAGGCACGCGTTGCACTTTCGCACATTGACGGCAAGGCTGCCGTGGTAGCAGCGATTCTTCATGCTTCTTTACAAGGCATTGTCAAAGGGCATCGCGCGCCGCAGAGCCCCCGCCGGCAGGATGTGGGGGTTGGCTGCTGGCGCTTTAAATCGGCGCTTGAGGCTTGGGTGTTCGGCGCCTAAAGCTATGTAAATGATAGCTACCGACATGCAGCGAAGCCGTGCAGCGCCTACCATGTACGCCTGACGCGGCTGCCGTGGCCGCGCACCACCGTCTGAAGGAGTTGCCTGCCATGAACACTTCCACTTCCGCATCCACCCCGCTGCTGACCCAGCAGCTTTTGCAGCACCTGCAGGGGGCGCCGCTGCAGCAGATGGCCCAGCGCCTGGGTACCGACACCGCCCAGACGCAAAGCGCCGTGGAGATGGCCCTGCCGCTGCTGCTGGGTGCCCTGGGGCGCAACGCCGAGGGGCCGCAGGGTGCGCAGTCGCTGCTGGGGGCGCTGCAGCGCGACCACATGGACGCCACGGCCCAGGGCATCGGCGGCCTGGACCTGGGCGGGCTGCTGGGGTCGGTGCTGGGCGGCGGCATGGCCGGCGGCGCCGGGCAGGGCGGCGATGCGGGCGCCATCCTGGGCCATATCTTCGGCGGCGGCCGCGAGAGGGCCGAAGCCGGCCTCGGCCAGGCCAGCGGACTGGGGGCGAACGCCGGCCAACTGCTGCAGATGCTGGCGCCCATCGTCATGGCGTTCCTGGCGCAACGGGTGCGCAGCGACGGACTGGACGCGGGTGGCCTGGGGCAGGTGCTGGGCCAGGAGCGCGCCCAGGTGCAGCGCACGGGCGCGCCCGGCGGCGATCTGCTGGGCAGCCTGCTGGACCAGGACGGCGACGGCCAGGTGGGCCTGGGCGACCTGTTCAAGATCGGCGGCAGCCTGCTGGGTGGGCGGCGCTGAGCGCAGCGGCTCAGGCCGCGCCTGCAGCTTCCAAAAGCATAGCTGCACTCGCCCGGCCCGTGGGCGCTGCGACCACCTGGTTGCAACAAATTTTGAACCCGGTTGCGCGCCCGCCCTGGTTCGGCGGACACTGTGGGCGCGTGTTCGGTTTCGTTCCATCCACAGCCAGGGAGGCAGCCATGACGACTGTTGCAGAAATCCTCAGAACCAAAGCCGATGGGCAGGTCCATGCCGTCGAACCTTCGGACACCGTGCTCACCGCGCTGCGGCGCATGGCCGACAAGGGCATCGGTGCGCTGCTGGTGATGGAAGGCGATCAGATCGCGGGCATCTTCACCGAGCGCGACTACGCCCGCAAGATGGTGCTGTTGGGCCGCTCGTCGGGCGACACCCCGGTGAGCGAGGTGATGACGCGCGCGGTGCGCTTCGTGCGGCCCGCGCAGAGCGCCGAGCAGTGCATGGCGCTGATGACGGAAAACCGGCTGCGGCACCTTCCGGTGGTGGAGGGCGGGCGCGTGGTGGGGCTGGTGTCCATCGGCGACCTGGTCAAGAGCGTGATCTCGGAGCAGCAGTTCATCATCGAGCAGATGGAGCTTTACATCACGGGGGTGCGGTGACGGTGTTCCGGGCGGGCCTGTGCCGAGCGGGGCGCGGGCTCTGTGAAGCCCTGCGGTGTGAGTTTCTTCGTCGCTGGCCGGGACTCGCCCCGGCCAGCGGCATGAAACCCAAGGGCAAATGATCAAAAACAATAGCTGCCAGCGCTTGCCCAGCAAGCGCTAGAGCCCAAAAACCCTCAAGCCGCTCTCTCCACGTGCCCCTGCCGCGTGTAGAGAAAGTCGATCACCGCCTTGCGGCACTGCAGGTACCGCGCATCCTCCGCCAGCGCCACCCGGTTGCGCGGGCGTGCAATGCCCACGTCCAGCACCTCGCCAATGGTGGCGGCGGGGCCGTTGGTGAGCATCACGATGCGGTCGGACAGCAGCACGGCCTCGTCCACGTCGTGCGTGACCATGACCACGGTGCTGCGCGTGCGCGCCACGATCTCCAGCAGCTCGTCCTGCAGCCGTGCGCGCGTGAGCGCGTCCAGCGCGCCGAAGGGCTCGTCCATCAGCAGCACCTGGGGCTCCATCGACAGCGCGCGTGCGATGCCCACGCGCTGCTTCATGCCGCCCGATATCTCGCCGGGGCGCTTGTGCGCGGCATGGGCCAGGCCCACCAGTTCCAGCGCGGCGTGGGTGCGCTCCTTCAGCCGGGCCTTGGACTCGCGCGCGCCGAACACGCGTTCCACGGCCAGGTGCACGTTGCCTTCGCAGGTCAGCCAGGGCAGCAGCGAGTGGTTCTGGAACACCACCGCGCGCTCGGGACCGGGGCCCTTGATCTCGCGCCCGGCGCAGATCAGCGCGCCGGCGGTGGGCGTGGTCAGGCCCGCGATCAGGTTCAGCAGCGTGCTCTTGCCGCAGCCCGAGTGGCCGATCAGTGCCACGAATTCGCCCCGGGCGATGGCCAGGTCGATGCCGCGCAGCGCGGGAAACACGCCCTTGGCGGTGCGGAAGGTCTGCTCGACCCCCTGGATCTGCAGGAATTTTGCGTCGCTCATGATTGCACCTCCTCGAACGTGAAGGCCGTGGCCAGCCGGACCAGCGCCCATTCCAGCAGCAGGCCCACGCCGCCGATGACGAAGATGGCCACCAGGATGTTGGTGACGTTCAGGTTGTTCCACTCGTCCCACACCCAGAAGCCAATGCCCACGCCGCCGGTGAGCATCTCGGCCGCCACGATCACGAGCCAGGCCGTGCCCACGGCCAGGCGCACGCCGGTCAGCATGTAGGGCAGCACCGCCGGGAACAGGATGGTGGTGGCGATCTTCCATTCGCTCAGGTTGAGCACGCGCGCCACGTTCATGTAGTCCTGCGGCACGCGTTGCACACCCACGGCGGTGTTGATGACCATGGGCCAGATGGAGCAGATGAAGATCGTCCAGATGGCGGCCGGGTTGGCGCCCTTGAACACCAGCAGGCCGATGGGCAGCCACGCCAGCGGCGAGACGGGCCGCAGCAGGCTGATGACCGGGTTGCACATGCGCGAGAGGAACGCGAAGCGCCCGATCACGAAGCCCGCCGGTATGCCCACCAGCGCGGCCAGGCCGAAGCCCACGGCCACGCGCTGCAGGCTGGCCAGCACGTTCCAGCCCACGCCCTGGTCGTTGGGGCCGTTGCGGTAGAACGGGTCGCTGAAGATCTCCACCGCCTGCGCCCAGGTCTGCAGCGGGCCAGGAATGCTCTGGCCCGTGGTGGCCGAGACCACGGCCCACAGGCCCAGCAGCAGGCCCACGCCGCACAGCGGCGGCAGCACGGCCAGCCAGAGGGCGTTCCAGCGCTGGCGCGCGTCGCTGCGCGGGGGTGGGTTGGCAGGCCCTGAGGGTTTTGGGCCTGCAGCGCTTGTGGGATAAGCGCTGGCAGCTATCGGTTTGGAAGCATCGGACGCGCCGGCCGGCGCTTGCGGCTCCAGCGGGCTGTGAAAGACGGCACTGACCATGGTTTCTCCTGTGGGGGTGGGGCGATCGGGGCGTCAGGCCTTGAGCTTGAAACCGTCGGCGTACTTCGCGGGGTCCTTGCCGTCCCAGACCACGCCATCCACCAGCTTGTGGCTGCGCATGTCGCTTGCGGGCAGGGGGGTCTTCGCGGCCGTGGCGGCTTGGCGGTACACGTCGGTGCGGTTGATGGCCTTGGCCACGCCCAGGTAGTCCGGGTGGTCCTTGAGCAGGCCCCAGCGCTTGTGCTGGGTCAGGAACCACATGCCGTCGGACAGGTAGGGGAAGTTCACCGCGCCGCCGCCATAGAACTTCATGTGGTCGGGGTCGTCCCAGGTCTTGCCCAGGCCGTCCTGGTAGCGCCCCAGGATGCGCTGGTTGATGGCGTCCACGCTGGTGTTCACGTAGGCCTTGCCGGCGATGGTCTCGGCCATCTGGTTCTTGTGGGCCAGGCTTTCGTCGATCCAGCGGCTGGCCTCCAGGATGGCGGCCGTCACGGCGCGCGCGGTGTTGGGGTACTTCTGCACGAAGTCGGCGGTGGTGCCCAGCACCTTTTCGGGGTGGTCCTTCCAGATCGCCTGCGTGGTGGTGGCCGTGATGCCGATGCCGTCCATGATGGCGCGGTGGTTCCAGGGCTCGCCCACGCAGAAGCCGTCCATGTTGCCCACGCGCATGTTGGCCACCATCTGCGGGGGCGGTACGGTGATGACCTTGGCGTCCTTCAGGGGGTGGATACCGTGCGCGGCCAGCCAGTAGTACAGCCACATCGCATGCGTGCCGGTGGGGAAGGTCTGCGCAAAGGTGTACTCGCGCCGTTCCTTGGCCATCAGCTGGGCCAGGCCTGCGCCGTTGACGGCCCCCTTGTCGGCCAGCTTGCGCGACAGCGTGATGGCCTGGCCGTTGTGGTTGAGCGTCATCAGCACGGCCATGTCCTTCTTGGGGCCGCCCACGCCCAGATGCACGCCGTAGACCAGGCCGTAGAGCACATGGGCGAAGTCCAGCTCGCCGTTGACCAGCTTGTCGCGCACGCCGGCCCAGCTGGCCTCCTTGGTGGGGATGATCTTCACGCCGTACTTCTGGTCGATGCCCAGCACCGATGCCATGACCACGCTGGCGCAGTCGGTGAGGGGGATGAAGCCGATGCGCACCTCTTTCTTCTCGGGGGCGTCCGAGCCCTGGGCGTGCACCAGGGCACGCAGCGCGGGGCTCACGCCCACGGCGCCCACGGTGGCCGCCTGCAGCACGGTGCGTCGGGGGATTCGGGTGTGGAGCAGATCGGTCATGCAAGAGTCCTTTGGGGTCGTCAAAAAAGCAGTGCAGCAACGGAAAAAGGCGTCCTCACGCCGCGCGGCCGGCGCATGTGCGCTGTCCGAGCGGGTGGGGACGCCTTTGTCCTGGGAGCCCGGCCCTTCCGCCGTTGGAAGGGCCTGGTGCGTGACCAGCGGTGGTCACCGGGCCTGTTGCAAGCGGTGTGCCATCTCTGGGGTTGCTTTCATTTTGATAGCTGCCAGCGCTTGATGGTCGGGCGTTCCAGCCCCGTTTTGTTTGAATGCTTCATGGCCGTGCGGCGCGGCATCGGATGCACCGCATTTGTGCAACGCACAAACCGGCGCATCAACCCAGCAAATCGGCCGCGTCCAGCATGCGCTGCGCCACCTCGGCCAGGCGCAGGCCGCGGTCCATGGCGGCGCGGCGCAGCCGCTCGTAGGACTGCTGCTCGGTCAGGCCCTGGCGCTGCATCAGCAGGCCCTTGGCGCGGTCGATGGTCTTGCGCTCGTGCAGGGCGGTGCGTGCCTGCGCCAGTTCGGTGCGCAGCGCCTGTTCGTGGGCAAAGCGGGCCAGCGCCACCTCCAGGATGGGGCGGATGCGCTGCGGCGCCAGGCCCGCGACGATGTAGGCCGTCACGCCCGCGGCCAGCGCGTCCTTCACGTGGCGCGTGTCCTCGTCGTTGGTAAACATGACGATGGGGCGGGGCGCCTCGCGCGTGGCCATCACCACATGCTCCAGCGCGTCGCGGGCCTCGCTTTCGGCGTCCACGATCACCAGGTCGGGCTGCAACTGGGCCAGGCGCTCGCCCAGGAACATGTCGCCCGGCAGCGTGGCCACGAGGTTGAAGCCGTTCTCCAGCAGCCCGATGCGCAGCGCGCGCGAACGCTCGGCCTGCAGCGCCGCGTGCGCGTCGCCGTCGGCCGCCAGGTCCGGCGCCACCACCACGATCCGCAGTTGTTCAGTCATGCCGCAGGCGCCAGCAAGAAATACGCCACACCCGCCCCGATGCGTTGTGGAAGATTGCCGAAACGCGCCGGTTGGGGCCGCGGGCAATTCCCCTGGCGCGCGCGGCATCCTTTCGCGAACATCCTGTCACATATCCACATGAACGAGAGAGGAGTCGACTGTGCAGCAGGGAATCAAACGACGCGGTTTTTCCGCCAGCCTGGGGCTGGCGGCGTTGGGAGTGGGCGGGTGGATCACGGGATGCAGCAAGGTGCCGGACACCATCAAGATCGGTGTGGCGCAGCCCTTGTCCGGCCCCTTGGCGGGTTTGGGGCAGGACCTGCTCAATGGCGTGAAGCTGGCGGTGGACGAGATCAACCGATCCGGCCTGAACGTGGACGGCAAGCGCGTGACGCTGGAGGTGGTTGCGCAGGACGACCGCGCGGACGCCGCTTCGGGCAAGGCGGCTGCGCAGCAGCTGCTGGAATCGGGCGTGGTGGCCGCCATCGGGCACCTGAACTCGGGCGTGAGCCTGGAGACCGCGCCCATCTATGCCGCCAAGGAGGTGCCGCAGCTCATCATCTCCACCAACCCGCGCATCACGCAGCTGGGGCTGGCCACCACCTTCCGCATCGTCGCCAACGACAACCTGCAGGCGCGCGCCATCGGCGCGTTCGCGGCCGCGCAGCTCAACGCCGATGCCTACGCGGTGGTCGACGACGGCTCGCCCTACGGCAAGGGACTGGCCGAGGGCGCGGCCGCGCAGTTGCTGGCGGCCAAGAAGCACATCGCCGTGCGCCAGAGCTTCGACGACAAGACCGTGGCCTTTGCCGAACTGGCGGCCCGGCTCAAGGAGGCGCAGGTGCGCGTCATCGTCTGCATGCTCAACGACTTCCAGGCGCTGGCGCTGCTGCAGGAACTGCAGAAGCTGGGCCACAGCCGTGTGGCGCTGCTGGGCGGCGACCTGGTGAAGACGGCCGACATGGCCAAGGGCATGGGCGTGATCGACGGGATCTACGCCACCTCGCCGGTGCTGGACGTGGCCGAGTTCACCACCGGCCGCCAGTTCCTGGAGAAATACATCGCGGCCTTCCAGAAGCCCCCGGCCTATGGCGGCCACTACACCTACGACGCCGTGTACGTGGTCAGCGAGGCGATCAAGAAGGCCGGCTCCGCCGCGCCCGCCGACATCACGCGCGCGCTGCGCGGCATCAACGGCTACGCCCCCGTCACCGGCACCATGGCCTGGGACGGTCAGGGCGAGCTGCGCTACGGCGCCGTGGGCGTGTACGAGCTGCGCAAGGGCCAGTGGGAGCTGCGCATGCGCTCCGACCGCTGGTAGCCGCCGTCCGGGTATGCGCGGGCGTGCGATTGCCCCCGGCCCGGCGGGCGCGGGGGGCGGCCACTACACTCGCGGGCATGAGTCAGCTGATCCTCGGTATCGAATCTTCCTGTGACGAAACCGGCGTGGCCCTGGTGCGCGCCGGCGAGGGCGGCGCCGTGCCCGTGCTGCTGGCGCATGCGCTGCACAGCCAGATCGACATGCACCAGGCCTATGGCGGCGTGGTGCCCGAGCTGGCCAGCCGCGACCACATCCGCCGCGTGCTGCCGCTGACCCGCGAGGTGCTGCGCGAATCGGGCGAGCGCCTGGAGGATGTGGACGTGGTGGCCTTCACGCGCGGGCCGGGCCTGGCGGGTGCGCTGCTGGTGGGCGCGGGCGTGGCCTGCGCGCTGGGCGCAGCGCTGGACAAGCCCGTGCTGGGCGTGCACCACCTCGAAGGCCATCTGCTGTCGCCGTTCCTGAGCAGCGACCCGCCGGAGTTTCCGTTCGTCGCCTTGCTGGTGTCGGGCGGGCACACGCAGCTCATGCGCGTGGAGGGCGTGGGACGCTACGAGATCCTGGGCGAGACCATCGACGACGCGGCGGGCGAGGCCTTCGACAAGTCGGCCAAGCTCATGGGCCTGGGCTATCCCGGAGGGCCGGCGCTGTCGCGCCTGGCCGAGCAGGGCAACGCCACCGCGTTCAAACTGCCGCGCCCGCTGCTGCACAGCGGCGACCTGGATTTCTCGTTCGCGGGACTCAAGACCGCCGTGCTCACCCAGGCCAAGAAGCTGGGCGACGAACTGTCCGCGCGCAAGGCCGACCTGGCCGCGAGCACCGAGGCCGCCATCGTGGAGGTGCTGGTCAAGAAGACGCTGGCCGCCCTTCAGAAAACAGGGCTCCAGCGCGTGGTGGTGGCCGGCGGCGTGGGCGCCAACCGGCATCTGCGCGCGCAACTCAACGCGGCCTGCGCGCGAGCCAAGGTGCGTGTGCACTACCCCGAGTTGCACCTGTGTACCGACAACGGCGCCATGATCGCCATGGCCGCGGCCATGCGCCTGCAGGCCGGGCAGCAGCAGCCCAACCGCGATTACGCCTTCGACGTGAAGCCGCGCTGGCCGCTGGACGCCATCACGCTCGCGGCCTGAAGATATGGGTCAAAATAGGCTCCAGCGCTTGTCTATCAAGCGCTGGTAGCTCACATTTTGGTAGCAAGCTAGAACGGGTAGTGGCGCGGCGCGGTCTGCACCGTGATCCAGCGCAGTTCCGTGAACTCGCGCACGCCCGCCATGCCGCCAAAGCGCCCCCAGCCCGACTGCTTCACGCCGCCAAAGGGCATCTGCGGCTCGTCGTGCACCGTGGGGCCGTTCACATGGCAGATGCCGGACTCGATGCGTGCGGCCACGTTCCAGGCGCGCGCCACGTCGCGCCCGAACACGGCGGCCGACAGGCCGTAGGTGGTGTCGTTCGCGGTGGCGATGGCTTGCTCCACGCCGCGCACCCGCACGATCGCCTTGACCGGGGCAAAGGTCTCCTCGTGGTAGATGCGCATGGCGGGCGTCACCCGGTCCAGCAGCGTGGCGGGCATCAGCGGGGTGTCGCTTTTGCCGCCGCACACCAGCGTCGCGCCCTGTGCCAGCGCGTCGTCGATCAGCGCGTTGCAGCGCTGCACGGTGGCCATGTCCACCACCGGGCCCAGCACCACCGGGCCCTGGCGCGGGTCGCCCAGCGGCAGGGCACGGGCGCGTTCGGCCAGTTGGTGCACGAACGCATCGGCCACAGCCTCGTCCACCACCAGGCGCTCCGTGGACATGCAGATCTGCCCCGAATTGGCGAACGCGCCAAACACGGCGGCGTTCACGGCGGCATCCACGTCGGCATCGTCCAGCACCACCAAGGGGGCCTTGCCGCCCAGCTCCAGCACCACGGGCTTGAGGTGGCGCGCGCAGGTTTGCGCCACCAGCCGCCCTACCTTGGTGGAGCCCGTGAAGTTCACGCGGCGCACGGCTGGGTGGGCCACCATGGCCTCCACCACGTCGGCCGCATCGCCGGGCGCATGGGTGATGAAGTTCACCACGCCCGCGGGCAGGCCGGCGTCGTGCAGCGCCTCGGCAATGAGGCGGTGGGTGGCCGGACAGGTTTCCGAGCCCTTGAACACCACCGTGTTGCCGCAGGCCAGCGGCGTGGCAATGGCGCGCACCCCCAGGATGACCGGCGCATTCCACGGCGCCATGCCCAGCACCACGCCGGCGGGCTGGCGCACGCCCATGGCCAGGCTGCCCGGCATGTCGGACGGGATCACCTCGCCGGCGATCTGCGTGGTGAGGGCGGCGGCCTCTTGCAGCAGGTTGGCGGCCAGGTGCACGTTGAAGCCGGCCCAGGCGGCAGAGGCGCCGGTCTCGGCCGCCATGGTGGCGGCGAAGGCATCGGCGCGCGCCGTGAGGGCCTGCGCGGCGCGCTGCAGCAGGTCGCGCCGCGCGGCGGGGCCCAGCGCGGCCCACGCGGGAAAGGCCTGGGCGGCCGCGTGCACGGCGGCCACGGCGTCTTCGGGGTGGCCGCAGCGGCCGTGGTGGCAATGCGGCCATCCAGCGGGTTGCGGCGCTCGAAGGTGGCGCCGCCCGAGGCGGGCCGCGGCGCGCCGTCGATCAGCAGGGGAAGAGGGGGCATGGGAACTCCTTTGCGAGGGGCGGCCACGGCGGCGAGGCCACCCGGGCGTGTGGCACGCAAGGGTAGCAGCGTGCCACGCCACGGGTTCTCCGGTTTTCTTTACAAAAGTTCATCTGCCGCAGGTGGCGCTGACAAGGAGCGCTGTAACAATTGCCCTCATGTTTGCCGCAGCGCTTCCTTCTCGCTCCCGCCGTCGCCCGCGCGCTTCGGCGCCACTGGCCTTGCTGGCCGCCCTGGTGCTGGCCGGTTGCGCCACGCGGCCGCCTCCCGCGCTGGAGGGGGCGGTGGCCACTCCCGCCGCCTGGGCCGGCCAGGGGCAGTGCAGGGCGGCGCGGCCGCGACCCCGCAAGACCTGGCCCAGTGGTGGCGGCAGCTGGGCGATGCGCAGCTCACCGGCCTGGTGGAACGCGCGCTGCAGTCGCACACCAGCATGCGCAGCGCACGCGCCGCCGTGGAGCAGGCGCGTGCCCAGCGCGACGTGCAGGCCGCCGGCCTGCTGCCTTCCGTGAACGCATCGGGCTCCGCCCAGCGCAGCCGCAGCAATGGCAGCACCGGCAACACTTTCCAGGCGGGACTGGACGCGAGTTGGGAGCCCGACCTGTTTGGCCGCCTGTCCAGCGGGGTGCGCGCCAGCGAGGCCGACCTGCTGGCCGCCGAGGAAGGCGTGGCTGCCGCCCAGGTGGCATTGGCCGCAGAGGTGGCGGTGAACTACATCAGCCTGCGCAGCCAGCAGCAGCGCCTGCAGATTGCCCAGCAGAACCTGGCGGCGCAGAGCGAAACCGCGCAGATCGTCCAATGGCGTGTGCAGGCGGGGCTGGCCAGTTCGCTGGCGGCCGAGCAGGCCCGCGCCGCCGTGGAGCAGACCGCCGCCCAGGTGCCCACGCTGCAGGCGGGCATCGCGCAGGCGCGGCATGCGCTGGCGGTGCTCACCGGCCAGCCGCCCGCGGCGCTGGACGCTGCCCTGGCCGCGCCCGCGCCCGTGCCCCAACCGCCGGCGGACCTGGCGCTGGCCTTCCCCGCAGACACGCTGCGCCAGCGCCCCGACGTGCGCCAGGCCGAGCAGCGCGTGCGCGCCGCCTGGGAGCGCGTCGCCCAGGCCGAGGCGCAGCGCATGCCCAGCCTGCGCATCAGCGGAACGCTGGGCCTGCGCGCCCTCACGCTGGGCGCGCTCACGGGTGGGGGCGCCACGGTGGCGTCGCTGCTGTCCAGCGTGTCGCTGCCGGTGTTTGATGGCGGGGCGCTGCGTGCCCAGGTGCGCGCGCAGGAGGCTGCGCTGCAGCAGGCGCAGGTGGGCTACGAGGAATCGGTGCTCGGCGCGCTCAAGGATGTGGAAGATGCGCTCGTCGCGCTGCAGGGCGACCGTGACCGACTGCAGCGCCTGTCCGCCGCGGCCGAGGCTGCGGGCAACGCGGCGCTGCTGGCGCAGAACCAGTATGCGAGCGGGCTGGTGGACTTCCAGACCGTGCTGGACACCCAACGCACGCTGCTGTCCGCGCAGGACAGCGTGGCCAGCACGGCCGCCAGCGTGAGTACCGACCATGTGCGCCTGTACAAGGCGCTGGGAGGCGGCTGGCCCGCACCCTGAGCGGCCCCCCAAAAAACCTGCTGAATGACCCGGCGCTGCCGCCGACGCGGCGCCTTCCCAGGCAAGAACCATGACCGACCAAGAATCTCCAAGCTCTTCCAGCGCCCCCGCTTCCCATGCCGCCGCGGCGGCCCCGCAGCGCCTGCAGGCCCTGCTGGGCGACGGCCTGCATCGGCGCTGGTGGCAGAGCATTACCCTGTGGCTGGCCGTGCTGGTGCTGGCCGCCGCTGCCGGCGGCTGGTGGTACTGGCAGGACCGCCAGCGCGCCCAGGCGGCGCCGCGCTATGTCACGCAGGAGGTGCAGCGGGGGCAGATCACGCTCACCGTGGCGGCCAACGGCACGCTGCAGCCCACGCGGTCGGTGAACATCGGCAGTGAACTCTCGGGCACCGTGCGCCGCGTGCTGGTGGACGTGAACGACCAGGTCAAGAAGGGCCAGGTGCTGGTGGAGCTGGACACCACCAAGCTCGACTCGCAGGTGCTGCGCTCGCGCGCTTCGGTCGCGTCGGCGCAGGCGCGCCTGGCACAGGCGCAGGCCACCATGCAGGAGGCGCGCGCCAGCCTGTCGCGCCTGGAGGAGGTGGCACGCCTGTCCGGCGGCAAGGTGCCTTCGGCGGCCGAGCTGGACACCGGCCGCGCCGCCTACGAGCGCGCCCAGGCCGACGAGGCCGCTGCGCGCGCCAGCGTGCAGGATGCGCGCGCGGCGCTGGCCACCGACGAGACCAACGTCACCAAGGCCTCCATCCGATCGCCGATCGACGGGGTGGTGCTCTCGCGCGCGGTGGAGCCGGGCAATGCCGTGGCCGCGTCGCTGCAGGCGGTGACGCTGCTCACCCTGGCAGAGGACCTGACCAAGCTGCGCCTGGAGGTCAACGTGGACGAGGCCGACGTGGGCTCGGTGCGCCCGGGCCAGAAGGCCACCTTCACCGTGAGCGCCTACCCCTCGCGGCGCTACCCGGCGCGCACCACGCGCGTGGCCTTCGGCTCCACCAAGACCGACAACGTGGTCACCTACATCACCTACCTGGAGGTGGACAACGGCGATCTGAGCCTGCGCCCCGGCATGACGGCCGCGGCCACCATCACCTCCACCGAGCGCAATGACGTGCTTACCGTGCCCAACACGGCCCTGCGCTTCAAGCCCGCGAGCGCGGCGGGGGACACCCCCCAGGCAGGCCGGCCCGGTGCACAGGGCAGCTCTGGCGCAAGCGCGGGCGGCAGCGGCGGCATCATGTCCCAGCTGATGCCGCGCATGCCGCGCCCCTCGGGCCAGCGGCGCAGCGCGGGCGCGGACGGCAGCCGCGGCGACGGCCCCAGCGCCAGGTGTGGGTGCTGCAGGACGGCGCGCCCAAGCCCGTGCGCGTGAAGACCGGCATCAGCGACGGCCGCGTCACCGAGGTGGAGAGCGACGAGCTGCAGCCGGGCATGCAGGTCATCACCGACCAGCTTGCGAGCGGGGCGAAGCCATGATGGCGCCCGCCGATGCGCAGCCGCTGATCCGCCTGCGCGGCATCACCAAGGTGTACGGCGAGGGCGCGCTGGCCTTCCAGGCGCTCAAGGGCGTGGACCTGGACATCGACAGCGGCGACTTCGTGGCCATCATGGGCCCCAGCGGCTCGGGCAAATCCACGGCCATGAACGTGCTGGGCTGCCTGGACCGGCCCACCGCGGGCACCTACCTGTTTCGCGGGCTGCCGGTGCACTCGCTGTCGCGCGACGACCGTGCGCGGCTGCGGCGGCGCTTCCTGGGCTTCGTGTTCCAGGGCTTCAACCTGCTGGCGCGTACCTCGGCGCAGGAGAACGTGGAGCTGCCGCTGCTGTACCGCGGCGAGAGCACGGCCGCGCGCCATGCGGCTGCGGCCCGCGCCCTGGACGCCGTGGGCCTCAAGGGCTGGGAGCACCACACACCGGCCGAGCTGTCCGGCGGCCAACAGCAGCGCGTGGCGATTGCGCGCGCCATCGTCACCGAGCCTACGGTGCTGCTGGCCGACGAGCCCACCGGCAACCTGGACACGCAGCGCAGCCGCGAGATCATGGAACTGCTGTGGCGCCTGAACACCGAGCAGGGCATCACCGTGCTCATGGTCACACACGAGCCCGACATGGCGCAGTACGCACGGCGCATCGTGCGCTTCGTGGACGGGCGCATCGAAAGCGACGAGCGCAATCCGCACCCGCATGCGCAGGTGTCCCGGGAAGCGCCTGCAAGTGCAGGCACGGGGGAGGTGGCGCCATGATGCTGCTCAACTCTCTGCTGCAGGCGCTGCGCTCGATACGGCGCAACCTGATGCGGTCCTTTCTCACCGTGCTGGGCATCGTGATCGGCGTGAGCGCGGTGATCACCATGGTCACGCTGGGCAACGGCGCCACGCTGGCGGTGCAGGCGCAGATCTCCAGCCTGGGCACCAACTTGCTGCAGGTGCGGCCCGGCCAGCGCATGGGGCCGGGCGGCAGCGGCGGCGCGCCGTGGTTCAAAGAGGCGGACGCGCAGGCCATAGGCCAGCAAATTGGCGGCATCCTGGCCGTTGCCCCTGAAGCCCGCACCAGCGCCACCGCAGTGGCCAATGGCCGCAACTGGGCCACCAGCGTGCTGGGCAGCACCAACGAATGGCTGCAGACCGGCAACTGGACGCTGGAAAGCGGGCGCGAATTCACCTCCGACGAGCTGCGCGTGGGCGCTGCCGTGTGCCTGATCGGCCAGACGGTGCGGCGGGAGCTGTTCGCCGGCGGCGATGCGCTGGGTGAGCGCGTGCGCGTGCGCCAGTTTTCGTGCGAGGTGGTGGGCGTGCTGGCCTCCAAGGGGCAAGGCGCCTTCGGCAACGACCAGGACGATCTGGTGCTGCTGCCGCTCAAGACGCTGCAGCGCCGCGTGACGGGCTCCACGCGCGTGCCGACGCTGCTGGTGTCCATGAAGGATGGCAGCGACCCCGAGCGCGTGAAGGCCAGCCTGACCGAGTTGCTGCGCGAACGCCGCAAGCTGGCCGACACCGACGATGACAACTTCAACGTGCTGGACACCAAGCAACTGGCCGACACCTTCTCGGGCACCACGCGCGTGATGACCACGCTGCTGGGCGCGGTGGCGGCCGTGAGCCTGCTGGTGGGCGGCATTGGCATCATGAACATCATGCTGGTGAGCGTGACCGAGCGCACGCGGGAGATCGGCCTGCGCCTGGCCATCGGCGCGCTGGAGCGCGAGGTGCTGATGCAGTTCCTCATCGAGGCCGTGGTGCTGGCTGCTTTGGGCGGCCTCATCGGCATCGTGCTGGCCACGGGCGCGTCGATTGCGCTGGCGCAGGTGATGGGCATCCCCTACGTGTTCCACGCGGGCGTGAACCTGCTGTCGTTCGTGTTCTCGGCGGGCATCGGGGTGCTGTTCGGCTACTTCCCGGCCCGCCGCGCCGCGCGGCTGGACCCCATCGAGGCGCTGCGCCACGAGTGAGGCGCTGCGATGGGGCAGCACCCGGCCGCGGCGTTCGATGCGGACAGGCGCCGGACTGGACAAGCCGGGACAAGGCCCCACATCGTCGAACGCGGACGGTTTAGGGCCTGTTCACACTATTTTTGCCAGTGCGAATGGCGTGAAAACCGCGCCAATCTAGGCGCGTGACGACGCCAAGGCCGGGGCCTTGGCTAGGAGGGCAACGACGAATGGCGCGGTTTTCACTCCGTTCCCTCCGGGTTGCGATCAAAAAGGGCCATTCGCGGCGTTGCCAAGCCTCGCTGGGGTAGCACCCCAGCTTCGTTTGGCGCCTTGCGCCTGGCCCTTTTTGATCGCAACGCATCTGGCAAAAATAGTGTGAACAGGCCCTAGTCGGAGTCTCGCTGTGGTGTGCCCTGGAAGAGGATCAGGTTAAAAATGGGCGGTAGCGCCCATCCGGCAAGCGGCAGTAGCTAGATAAAACATAGCAAATGGGCGGCCGCCCGGCCGCCCTGGAATCAGGCGACGCTCTGCGTCTTGTCAGTCGATGGCCAGTCGAACGGCGCTGCTCTGCGGCGGCTTCTTGGCCAGCACCAGGGTGAGCACGCCATGTTCCAGTCGCGCCGTGCTGGCCTGCGGGTCGATGTCCTGCGCCAACTCCCATGCACGCTGCACGCGCCGGGGCGCACCTTCGGCGCTGGCGACGCGCACTTGGTTGCCTTCGATCGTGACCGCGAGTTGCTCGCGCGACAGACCTGGCACGTCCAGCTGCACGGTGATGGCCTTGTCGTCCTGCTGCACGTTCACGCCAGTGGCGCGTGCATCGTGCGGCGCGGCGGCGGGGGCAGTGAGCGTGTGGTGCAGGAAGCGTTGCAGGGCGGCGTCTCCCACGCGCGGTGCGACATAGGTGGCGTGGCGGATCACGGGGGCGAAAATCATGTCGGAGGCTCCTGGGTCAGACGCGGCACGGGTCGGCCGCATGGACCGCACATGTGTTTGCGTGCGGTGTTTTTCAAGAGTGCCCCACCGCGCGGATGGAACGTCGCCTTGCAATGGGTTACAACGAGCGCGCGCGGGAGGGACATCGCTCAGGCTTCACAATGCGGCCCTGCTGCGGATTTTTCTAGCTGATGCCCGTGTCTCGATTCCCACGCCTTTCCCCTTCGCTTCCCTGGGCTGCCGGCTGGGCCTGGTGGCCTGCGCCCTGCTGGCTGGCTGTGCCCACATTCCCGACACCATGCCCGGCCTGGACCGCAACCTGCAGTTCTCGCCCAACGACTTCGATACCGCCGGCATGCACACGCGCCACATGGCGGCGCCGCAGGCCAGCACCTGCGAGGCGGCCCGGCGGGCGCTGCTGAGCCAGGGCTACATGGTGCACGTGGCCTCCAGCGACACGGTGGCGGGCCGCAAGTACTACCAGCCCCACACCGACGTGCACTACGTCGTGGAGATGCGCGTGGTCTGCGCATCCGAAGGGCAGGGCGACGTGCGTACGTCGGCCTTTGCCAGCGCGCTGCAGGACCGCTACGTGATCAAGAAGATCAACAACTCGGCGTCGCTTGGCGTCGGTGGCATCGGCTCGGTGTCGCTGCCCGTCACGGCCATCGACGACACGCTGGTGAAGGTGGGCAGCGAGACCATCGCCGATCCGCAGTTCTACGAGCGGTTTTTCCAGCTCTTCGAGCAGTTCGTGCGCGCGGCGCCCGTGGTGCCGGCCGCGCCGACGGTGGCGGCCAAGCCAGCCCTGCACGAGCGCGAAGCCGTGCCGCACGCTGCGGTCGCCGCGACCGTTGCGGCGCAGCCGCCTGCCGCTGCTGCAGCCACCACCGCCAGCCCGGCTGCAGAGTCCAGCACCCCTGCGCCCCCGGTTCCCGCCTGGGAGCAACCGCGCACGCAGGCGTCCGCGCAAGCCCCTCAGCCAGCGCCAGAATCGCAGCCGGCCGGTGCATCCGACGGCGCACCTGACGGCGCATCCGACGGCGCAGCGCCGCCGGGCATCCAGCAGCTCATGGCCCAGTGAATTCCATTCTTCGTGAGCCAGCGCGCGGCTGCGCTGCCATCTTTTCCTGCTTGTGCCCATTGCCATGATGATCCTGCCCCGCCGCCATGTTCTGCGCGCCTGTGCGTTGGCTCTGTCCTCCCTGCTGGGCGTTGCGGCGCCGCTGGCCGGTGCGGCGGCGCCGCCCCAGGGCGCGCCGATCCGCGTGGCGCTGATCGAGAGCCTGTCCGGCAGCTTTGCCAATACCGGCGAGGCGGTGTTCCGCAACATCGCCTGGGCCATGGAACGTGTGAACGCGCGCGGCGGCGTGGCACTGCCCCCTGCGGCGGGCGGGGCGCGGCCGCTGATGCTGGTGCGCTACGACAGCAAGGGCACCAACGAAGAGGCGCTGTCCGCGCTGCGCTCCGCCATTGACGGCGGCGCGCGTTTCGTCATGCAGGGCAACTCATCGGCCACGGCCGCTGCGCTCATCGACGCGATCAACAAGCACAACCAGCGCGAGCCCGGCAAGCGTGTGGTGTTCCTGAACTATTCGGCCGTGGACCCCGCCCTCACGAACGAGAAGTGCAGCTTCTGGCACTTTCGCTTCGACGCGCATGCCGACATGCGCATGGCAGCGCTCATGGAGGTGGTCCGAGAGGACAAGGCCCTGCAGCGCGCCTACCTCATCGGGCAGGACTACAGCTTCGGCCAGGCCGTGCTGCGCGAAGCCCGGCGCCAGCTGGCCGCGCAGCGGCCCGATGTCGCCATCGTCGGCGACGAGCTGCACGCCGTGGGCCGCGTGAAGGACTTCGCGCCCTACGCCGTGAAGATCAAGGCCAGCGGCGCGCAAGCCGTCATCACGGGCAATTGGGGCAATGACCTCACGCTGCTGGTCAAGGCTGCGCGGGAGGTGGGCTATGACGGCATGTTCTATACCTTCTACGGCAACGCGCTCGGCGCGCCTGCGGCCCTGGGCGATGCCGGCGTGGGCAAGGTGGTGGCCGTGGCCGACTGGCTGCCCAATCTGCCCACGCAGGGCAGCGAGACCTTCTACCGTGCCTTCCGCGAGCGCTTTCCCAGCCCGCAGGACGACTATGTGCACATGCGCATGCAGCTCATGGTCGAAGCGCTTGCGCAGGCCCTGCAGCAGGCGGGCAGTGACGATCCGTTGGCCGTGGCGCGCGCGCTGGAGCATGCCAGTGTGCGCCTGTACGGCCAGGCGGGCTCCATGCGCGCGCAAGACCATCAGTTCCAACAATCGCTGGTCATAGGCGTCATGGACCGCCAGGGCGCGCCGGGTGTGAAGTTCGATGTGGAGGGTTCAGGCTACGGCTTTCGCGTGGTACGGCAGATCGCGGCGGACAAGGCGCAAATGCCCAGCACCTGCCAGATGCAGCGGCTTTGATCACAGCCACGCGGGTAGATAACGGCTCAGCAGCAACCCCGCAACCAGCAGCCAGGCAAACAGTGCAGCGGCCAGCAGCAGTGGCTTGAGGCCCGCGGCGCGCACGGCATGCACATGCGTGGTGAGCCCCAGGGCCGCCATGGCCACGGCCAGCAGCAGGTCGTCGAGTCGCACACCGGCCTGTACCAATGCCGGAGGCAGCATGTCCAGCGAGTTCACGCCTGCCATGGCTACGAAGCCCAGCGCAAACCACGGGATGGTGATGGCGCCCGGGCTGCCTGTCTCCCCCCGGCTCGCGTCCGAAGCCTGTTGAGCACGCAACAGGAGGAATGACAGGATGAGCAGGAAGGGCGCCAGCATCATCACGCGCACCATCTTCGCGATAACGGCGGTGCTGGCGGCATGGGAGCCGATGGCTGTGCCGGCGGCCACCACCTGAGCCACCTCATGTACTGTGGCGCCCACATACAGGCCGTACTGCTGCGCATCCATGCCGATCCAGCCCCCGGCGGCGTTCCACCGGTAGAGCGCGGGATACAGGAACATGCCCACCGTGCCGAACACCACAACGGTGGCCACAGCCACGGCAACATCCTGGGGGCGTCCCCTGGCCACGGGGGCTGTGGCCAGCACCGCCGCCGCACCGCAAATGGAGCTGCCTGCACCGATGAGCAGCGTGGTGCGCCGGTCCAGCCCCAGCACCCGCTGGCCCAGCCAGCAGGCCAGCCCAAAGGTGCTGGCCAGCGCCAGGGCGTCGACGGCAACGCCACCCCAGCCCATGTGGGCGATGTCCTGGAAGGTCAGACGCAGGCCGTACAACACGATGCCTGTGCGCAGCAGCTGCTGTTTGGCCAAGCCCACGCCGGGCGCACAGGTCTGTGCCAGGCGTGGGTATAGGGTGTTGCCTAGCAGCAGCCCGAACACGATCGCGAGCGTCAGGGTACTCAGGCCATGCCCTACAAAAAACGGTTGACCGGCCAGGTGCAGCGCGCCCGCCGCGATGGCGCCGCTCAGCAGCAGCCCTGGCAGCCAGCGGACTGGCTCGGTAGTGAAGGAGGCGAGGGTAAGCGGAGCAAGGGGCATGACAGCGGCCGCTGGTAAAAGGTCCTTACGGCAGGCGCCCACTTTAGAAATATTAGTTATATTTGTATAACAAATACTTTTTGTAAAATCTACCTGGAAAACTGGTTCGTCTTATGCTGCATATCACCTTGCGCCAGCTCGAGATATTCAGCGCCGTGGCGCAAAGCGGCTCCACGGTGGCTGCGGCACACGTGGTGGCGCTGTCGCAGTCGGCCACCAGCGCGGCGCTGCAGCAGCTGGAGCATTGCCTGGGCGCGCCGCTGTTTGAGCGCGCGGGCCGCAGCCTGGTGCTCAACGATGCGGGACGTGCACTGCTGCCGCAGGCGCTGGAGCTGTTGGCGCAGGCGCACACCATCGAGCAGGCCTTTGGCGCGCAGAGTGCGGTCCTGCCGGTACGCCTGCGCGTGGCGGCCAGCACCACCATCGGCAGCTATGCGCTGCCCCGCGTACTGGCCGCCTTTGCGCGCAGCCACCCACAGGTGAGCGTGGACCTGCAGATCGGCAACACGCGCGAGGTGGCACACGCCGTGCAGGCGCTGGAGGCCGACCTGGGGCTGATCGAGGGCGCCAGCCACTGGCCGGGGCTGCAGGTCCAGCCTTGGCAGCGTGACGAGCTGGTCATCGTCTCCGCACCACACGACCCGTTGGTGAAGGCAGCTCAAGCCCGGCCGCTGGGCGCGGCCGCATTACGCAGTGCGCGCTGGCTGCTGCGCGAGCAGGGGTCAGGTACGCGCGAGATGGTGGAGCACGCTTTGCTGCCGCGTCTGCACCAGCTGCCCTCAGCCGCTACGCTAGGCAGTTCTGAGGCGATCGCGCGCTGCGTGGCCCAAGGGCTGGGCATCAGCTGCCTGTCGCGCGTGTTGGTGCAGCCGCTGCTTGATGCCGGCGAACTGGTGCTGCTGTCTACCCTGCTGCCGCGCATGTGGCGCCATTTTTCGCTGCTCCAGCGCGCGGGGCATAGGCAATCGCCCACGCTGGCAGCCTTCGTGCAGACTTGCCAGGCGCATGCCCGAGGGACGCCCGCATGAGACGGGTGCGCCGCTACCGTGGCGTGGCACGCGCCGTTGCGATTTCACGGCCCAGCTCAATCACCGCCATGGCGTAGTAGCTCGACCAGTTGTAGCGCGTGATCGCATAGAAGTTCTCGGTGCCGGCCACGTAGCTGGGCGCCTCAGCGCCATTCTGCAGTTCCACCAGCGCTAATGGACCCGTGTGCTGCGCGCCTTCGCTCTGCACGTGCGCCCCTTGGGCCGCCATGCTGGCGACGCTGAAAGTGGGCAGGATGTCCGGCGCCAGCAGCGCGTCCAACTGCAGCGTGGCCGCGTCGAACGCCACTGCGTAGTGCGTGGGCATGCCGCTCTGCCAGCCGTGGCCCACGAAGTAGTTGGCCACGGAGCCGATGGCGTCCTGCGCGCTGCGCCACAGGTCGATGCGGCCGTCGCCGTCGAAATCCACCGCGTAGCGCGACCAGCTCGACGGCATGAACTGCCCCAGACCCATGGCGCCCGCGTAGCTGCCGCGCGGGGTGTGCGGGTCGATGCCCGTGCGGTCCATGAGGGTCAGAAACTGCTCCAGCTCGCGCTGGAAGAACGCGCGCCGCTCGGCCGCGCGCGGGTGTGCGTCGGGAAAGTCGAAGGCCAGCGTGGCCAGCGCGTCGATCACCCGCAGGTTGCCCATGTGCTGGCCGTAGAGTGTCTCCACGCCGATGATGCCCACGATGATCTCGGCGGGCACGCCGTATTGCGTTTCAGCGCGTGCCAGCGCTTCGGCGTTGTCCTGCCAGAAGCGCAGGCCCGCGCGGATGCGCGTGGGCTCCACGAAGCGCGCACGGTAGGCCGCCCAGTTCTTGGGCGTACCCCGCGTGGGCGGCAGCACCAGGCGCGGCACCTGGGGCAGCAGCCGCGCTTGCCCGATCGCCTGGCGCACCCATTCGCGGTCCAGCCCGCGCCGCTCTGCCAGATCGTCGGCGAACTGCATGGCCTGCGCACGTTGCGCATAGTGGTAGGTGGCCGCGGTCTTGGTGGCTGTTTTTTTAGAATGATTTTGGGCTAAAGCGCTTATGGGTAAAGCGCTGACAGCTATGAAAAATGTAGCTTTTGCAAGGGTGCGGATCATGGGGCAGAGGGGCGTGGATTCTGCGCGGTGGGCCAGGGCAGGCGGCGCAATTCGCGCTGCAGGTCGGCCAGCAGGGCGCGGGGTTCGGGGGCGTAGCGGGCCTGCTCCACGCGCAGCAGCCACTGCGCGGCGGCTTCGGCGGGGGCGCCCAGTTCGGCGCGCGCACGCGCGGCCATGGTGCGTGGCGGCAGGTGGGGTGGCAGCGGCAGGCCGGCGTGTGCCAGTCGCTGGCGGGCCTGCAGCAGCAGGCGCTGCCAGGGGTCCTGGCGGCTGCGCTCCCACAGGGCCCAGCCTGCGCCCGCGGCGGCGGCCAGCGCGGCCAGCAGGCCCAGCAGGCGCACCAGGTCCTGCCAACTGGGCGACTGCATGCCCAGCGACTTGAGCAAATCGAGCTGGCGCCCCTGGGTGTAGTTCAGCACCCATTGGTTCCAGCCGTTGTTCACGGCCTCCCACACCGACCGCAGACTGCGTACCAGCGAAGGGTTGACGACGGCATCCATCGCGGTGCCCAACACGCCGCGTGGCGCCTGCAATCGCTGGAACTGGCCGATGCGCCCCGGCGACACGGCCCCCGTGGGGTCCACGCGCACCCAGCCGCGGCCCTCCAGCCAGACCTCGGCCCAGGCGTGGGCGTCGCTCTGGCGCACGGTCCAGTAGCCATCGATACCGTTGAGCTCGCCCCCCTGGTAGCCCGTGACGATGCGCGATGGCACGTCCAGCGCGCGCATCAGCACCACGAAGGCCGAGGCGATGTGCTCGCAAAAGCCTTCCTTGCGGTCGAACCAGAACTCGTCGGCCGTGTGCTCCCCGTACACGCCGGGCTCCAGCGTGTAGGTGTAGCCGCCCGTGCGCAGCCGTGCCAGCGCGGCGTCGATGTAGGCCTGTGCCCCGCTGGCGGCCACGCGCGCCGCGATCGCGGGGTCGGCCTGCATCTGTTCGGCCAGGGCCAGGGTGCGGGGGTTCATCTCCGCGGGCAGTTCCACGTAGCCGTTCAACAGGGAGGTGCGCCGCGTGGGGCCGTGGGTGAAGCGCAGGTGGCTTTCGGCGCGGTAGCGCAGCACGCTGGAGATGGGCCGGCTGGCGGACCACAGCAGTTCGGGCGACATCATCGCGCCAGTGCCCTGTGGGAGTTCGGGCCGCTCCTGCACGGCGTCCAGCGTCAGCAGCCAGGGGCGGCGGCTGGGCTCCAGCGTGACCTCGTAGCGCACGGACTCACCCTGCATTTGCAGGTTGGCCGGCGTGGGGTAGGCCCAGGTGATGCCGCGCGCCTCGGGCTGCGACAGCGCATACCAGTCACGCCCGTTGAAGGCCGTGAGCACCGGGCCGCGAAAGTACAGGCTGCTTTGCGGCGGTGGGGCTCCGCCCGGCGTGTCAAAGCGCACGCGCAGCGCCACGCTGTCGTCCAGCACCAGCGACGCCATGCTGCCGATGGACATCTCCCCCGACAGGCCGCTGCGCCCCGAGCGCGCATCGTCCGGCACGCCCCACAGCGGTGCCATGCGCGGAAACAGCAGGAACAGCGCCACCATGATGGGCGCGCCCAGCAGCGCCATGCGCGCGGCGGTGCGCATGGAGGCCGCCAGCGGCGGCCGCCCCACCGGCATGTGGGCGTTGACCAGCGCGGTGAGCAGCCCGAGCAGCGCCACCAGCAGGGCGGCGGCCGTGGGCAGCGACTGCGAGAAGAAGAAGTTGGCCAGCAGCGTGAAGAAGCCGAGGAAGAACACCACCATGGCATCGCGCCGCGCGCGCAGCTCCAGGGTCTTGAGCGCCAGCAGCACCACGATCAGCGTCACGCCCGCGTCGCGCCCGACGATGGTGCGGTGCGACAGCAGCGTGAGCGCCACAGCCGCCGCAAGCAGTGCGCCAATCACCCAGCGCCCCGGCAGGGCACGCGCGCCCACGGCCAGCCAGCCGCGCCAGCCCAGCAGCGCGGCGGTCAGCGCGCTGGTCCACAGCGGCAGGTACGCGGCCAGCGGCGCCACGCAACAGGCCACCACCGCCAGCAGGAACAGGGTGTCGCGCGCTTCGCGCGGCAGGTGCGAAAGCCGCTGGGCCAGATTCACGTCGAGGCTCCCGCGCGTCGATAGGGTCTGCTATTGAATGAATAGCTGGTCGCGCTTGTTGGTAGTGGGCTAGGTGCTTTTTTCATGTCAAACACAGAATCAGCACAGCGCCAGTGCCTCCAGGCAGCGGTGGCGGTGTGCGGCGCCGCTGTCCGGTGCAATCTGCTGGCCGGGCAGGCGCAGGCCGTATTCCACGCCCAGCCGGTCGGCCTGCAGCACCCAGGCCGTGAGGCGCGAGACGCGGGCCTCCGGGTCCTGCAGGCCGGTGGCAGCGCCGTCCAGCCAGAGTTCGTGGTGCTGCGCCTGCTGGGTGTCGCGGCTCACCAGGTCGTCGGTGCCGGTGGCAAGCGACTTGGCGGCCTTCTTCCAGACCACCAGCTTGAGCGGGTCACCCCGGCGGTACGCGCGCACGCCATCGAATTCGCCGATGCCGCGCGCCGGTGCCTGGCCGCCGCTGCCCGAGCGCGGCTCGCCGGCGGGCAGCGCAGGGGCGCCCACCTCCGGGCGCGGGTAGACCAGCAGCTGCGCGGCGGGCTGCCACAGCGTCCACACGCGGAACGTGCCCAGCGGGTAGCGGGTTTCCGCCATCAGCACGGGCACGTCCTGCAGCCCGCGCCGCGCGGGCAGGAACGCCACCCGCACGGTGGCGGAGCCTTCGGCGGGCACGTCGGTCCAGGCCCATTCCGCGGCCTGGCCGCCGCGCACCGCCAACGCGATGCCATGGCGCGTGGCGCGCTGCGGGTTGTGCAGCTGTACCTGCAGCAGCGCGCCGGCACCGAGGAACTGCGGCTGCGGCGGCACCAGGTGCAGCGTGAGTCCGCGCAGTGTGGCGTGGCACAGGTGCACGCCCACCACCACGCTGCCGGCGAGCAGAAAGGTGAGCAGGTAGCCCAGGTTGAGCTGGAAGTTGATGGACGCCACCAGCAGCACCAGCAGCGTGAGGGCCAGCATCCATCCCGCGCCTGTAGGCAGGATGTAGATGTTGCCCTGCGTGAGCGTGAGCGTGTCGGTGCGCCGCAGGCGTGCCAGCCACCAGCGCTGCCAGCGCGCGGCCACGGCACGCCAGGGCATCTGCCGCGGGGCCGCGGCACCGGGCGGTGCGGCCTGCTCGAATGCTGCGGGCATGGCGTCAGGGCAGGGGAACGGACTCGACCATGGCGCGCACCTGCTCCACGGCGCCGCGGCCGGAGTCGCCCACCGGCACCAGGCGGTGGGCAATGGTCTGCGGCAGGATGGCCTGCACATCGTCCGGCGCCACGTAGTCGCGCCCCTCGATGAGCGCCTGGGCCTTGGCCGCCCGCATCAGCGCGATGCCCGCGCGCGGCGACAGGCCCTGCAGGAACCAGCGGCCCGAGCGCGTGGCGGCGATGAGATCCTGCACATAGTTGAGCAGTGGCTCGGCCGTGTGCACGGCCAGCACCTGGTGCTGCAGTGCGGCCAGATCGTCCAGCGACAGCAGCGGCAGCAGGCCGTCCAGCATGTCGCGGCGGTCGCTGCCGGCCAGCAGCAGGCGCTCGGCGCCACGGTCGGGATAGCCCAGCGAGATGCGCATGAGGAAGCGGTCGAGCTGGCTCTCGGGCAATGCGAAGGTGCCCAGCTGGTCGTGCGGGTTCTGCGTGGCGATCACGAAGAACGGGTGGGGCAGGGCGCGCGTCTCGCCTTCCACCGACACCTGCTTTTCCTCCATGGCCTCCAACAGCGCGCTCTGCGTCTTGGGGCTGGCGCGGTTGATCTCGTCGGCCAGCAGCACCTGGGCGAACACCGGCCCGGGGTGGAACACGAAGGCCTCCTTGCCACGCTCGTACACCGACACGCCGGTGAGGTCGCTGGGCATCAGGTCGGCCGTGAACTGCACACGCGCGAACTGCAGGCCGAAGGTGCGTGCCAGCGCATGGGCCAGCGTGGTCTTGCCAACGCCTGGTACGTCCTCGATGAGCAGGTGCCCGCCGGCCAGCAGGCAGGCCACGCAGTCCTGTACCTGCGCGGTTTTGCCCACGATCACCGTGTTAAGCTGATCCAAAAGCGACTTGATCTTCTGCTGTGCATGCATGGCGTGACGTTATCCGAAAACGATTGAGACACCGGGGAATGACTGTGAGCAAGACGGGCTATTACACCCACCGTGACTGCTGGAAGCACGAGATGGGCCCAGGACACCCCGAATGCCCGGCGCGGCTGGACGCCATCGAGGATCGGCTGCTGGTGACCGGCGTGGCCGATGCCTTGCAGCATTGTGAGGTACCGCTGGCCTCCCTGGCCGACATCGAGCTGGCCCACGACCGCATGCACATGGCTGCGCTGCGCGGCCTGTCCGACCGTCTGATCGAGGAAGAGGCCGCGGGCGGACCGCCCTATGTGCAGGTGGACACGGACACCTCGATGAACCGCCACACCTGGACGGCCGCGCTGCGCGCCGCGGGCGCCGCACTCGCCGCCACCGACGCGGTGATGGCCGGAGAGATCGAGAACGCCTTTTGCAGCGTGCGCCCGCCTGGCCACCACGCCACGCGCACCAAGGCCATGGGCTTTTGCTTCTTCAACAACGTGGCCATCGCCGCCAAGTACGCGCTGCAGCGCTACAACTTGAAGCGCGTAGCGGTGGTGGACTTCGATGTGCACCACGGCAACGGCACGGAGGACATCCTGGCCGGCGACCCGCGCGCGCTCATGGTGAGCATCTTCCAGCATCCGTTCTACCCGTACTGCGGGGACCAGGAGCCGGCGTCCAACATGCTCAACGTGCCCGTCCCCGCCTACACCAAGGGCATGGAGGTGCGCGACATCGTGGACATGGTTTGGATGCCGCGGCTGGAATCGTTCAAGCCCGAGATGATCTTCGTGAGTGCGGGCTTTGATGCGCACCGCGAGGACGACATGGGCCAGCTCGGCCTCAACGAGCAGGACTACGCCTGGATCACCATGCGCGTCAAGGATGTGGCCCGGCGCTTTGCCCGCGGCCGCATCGTGTCGTGCCTGGAGGGCGGCTACATGATGGGGCCGCTGGCGCGCAGCGTGGAAGCCCATGTGCGCGTGTTGGCAGACCTTTGATTCTTCCCCGCGCGCGCCGCGCGGTATTCGTACTCAGGAGACTTCGCCATGACTTCCTCCCCCTCCACGGCGGCCGGTGGCGGCCCACTGCGTGTGCAGCGCGACGATCGCGGCGTGGTCACCCTCACGCTGGATGACGCGCCGCGCTTCAACGCCCTCGGCCACGAGATGCTGGCAGCACTGCAGCAGGCACTGGACGATGTTGCGCGCGACGACAGCGTGCGCGTGGTGGTGCTCGCCGCGGCTGGCAAGGCCTTCTGTGCGGGCCACAACCTCAAGGATATGGCGGCCAACCCGGACTTGGCGTGGTACCAGCGCCTGTTCGCCCAGTGCAGCCGCATGATGCTGAGCATCCACAAGCTGCCCGTACCGGTGATTGCGCGTGTGCACGGCATGGCCACGGCGGCGGGCTGTCAGTTGGTGGCCCAGTGCGACCTGGCCGTTGCCAGCGAAAACGCGACCTTTGCGACCAGCGGCATCCACTATGGCCTGTTCTGCGCCACGCCCAGCGTGCCATTGGTGCGCAACGTGCCGGCCAAGCGGGCCATGGAGATGCTGCTCACCGGGGACTTCATCGATGCACGCACCGCGTTGGACCAGGGGCTGGTCAACCGCGTGGTGGCGCCCGAGTCGCTGGACACCGAGGTGGAGTCGCTGGTGCAGTCCATTCTGCAGAAACCCCGCGTAGCCGTGGCCATGGGCAAGGCGCTGGTGTACCAGCAACGCGAACTGGGCCTGGACGCGGCGTACCAACTGGCGGGCCAGACCATGGCCACCAACATGATGGACGACGCCGCGCAGGAAGGTGCGCGCGCCTTTGCAGAGAAGCGTCAGCCGGCCTGGAAGCCGGCTGCTGATAAGGCTTGAGCCGAGGAGCGCCGCGCTGATGGAATGGTGGGAACGGCTGGCGGCCGACTTCCGGCTGTCCAGCCTGTGGCTGGAACTGGCGGTGCTGGCCGGTAGCGTGGCGCTTGCTTATGTGCTGAGCCGGCGGGCCGGTCGAGGACAGCCGCCGGAGTCGGTCTGGTTCGGCCGCCGCATCGTGGACGGGTTGATGTTTCCTGCGGTGGTGCTGGCACTGGTGTATGCGGCGCGCGTGGTGGTGGAGCATTACCAGGCGGTTTTCCTGCTGCGCCTGGCGGTGCCGGTGTTCACGTCGCTGGTGCTGATCCGCTTCGTGGCACGCGTGCTGGCCATGGCGTTTCCGCGTTCAGGCCTGATGCGCCTGATGGAGCGCGTGCTCTCCTGGCTGGCCTGGGGCGTGGCCGCCTTGTGGATCGCCGGGCTGCTGCCGCGCGTGCTGCAGGAACTGGACGACATCCGCATCGCGTTCGGCAAGTCCAGCGTCAGCCTGCTGGCGCTGCTGCAAGGCGGTCTGTCCGCGGTCCTGGTGCTGGTGGCTGCGCTGTGGGCGGCGTCGACTTTCGAGCGGCGCGTGCTCGACCATGCGGTGGCCGACCTGTCCATGCGCAAGGTGGCGGTGAATGCCACGCGGGCGCTGCTGCTGTTCGTGGGGTTGCTGCTGGCGCTGGCCGCTGTGGGGGTGGACCTCACCGCGCTGTCGGTTCTGGGCGGTGCGCTGGGCGTGGGCCTGGGCTTTGGCCTGCAGAAGCTGGCGGCCAATTACGTCAGCGGCTTCGTGATTCTGCTGGAACGCTCGCTGCGCATCGGGGACAACGTGCGCGTGGATGGTTTCGAGGGCCGCATCACGGACATCAAGACGCGCTACACGTTGATCCGCGCGGGCAACGGGCGCGAGTCCATCGTGCCCAACGAAAGCCTGATCACCCAGCGCGTGGAAAACCTGACCGCGTCCGACCGCAAATTCAACCTCACGACCAATATCACCGTCGCCTACGGCAGCGATGCCGCAAAGGTGCAGCAGATCCTGTGTGCTGCGGCGAGTGCGCAAGCGCGCGTGCTGGGCGACCCGGCGCCCGTAGCCTTCTTGCTCGATTTCATGCCCGACGGGCTGGTGTTCAACCTCAATTACTGGATCAATGATCCGGCTGCCGGCACTGCCAGCGTGCGGTCTGCCGTCAACCTCGCGGTGCTGGAAGGCTTGCGCACAGCGGGTATCGAGATCGCACAGCCACAGCGCGTGGTGCATGTCGTGGCTTCGACGCCGGGGCAGGATGGAGTCGCGCCGGCGGCACTGCCACCGGCGTAGGCCTCGACCTGCCATGAATGCACTGGCATAATCGTCAAAAAGCACGATCGTTCGTTTTTGCCTTGTGCACCATGTTTCCGTGACGGAAATGCTGCGGTGCGCAATAGAATGGACCGGTTTACGTAAACGTCAAGCAATCAACTATTGAAGGAGCCGCAGCAATGAAGGTTTTGGTCCCCGTCAAGCGCGTGGTGGACTACAACGTGAAGGTCCGGGTGAAGTCGGACGGCACGGGCGTAGACATCGCGAACGTGAAGATGAGCATGAACCCCTTTGACGAAATCGCCGTGGAAGAGGCGGTGCGGCTCAAAGAAAAAGGCGTGGCCACGGAAGTGATCGCGGTGAGCTGCGGCGTGGCGCAATGCCAGGAAACGCTGCGCACGGCGATGGCCATTGGCGCCGACCGCGGCATCCTGGTGGAGACCGATGCCGAGCTGCAACCCCTGGCCGTGGCCAAGCTGCTCAAGGCCCTGGTGGACAAAGAGCAACCGGGCCTGATCATCCTGGGCAAGCAAGCCATCGACGACGACGCCAACCAGACCGGCCAGATGCTGGCGGCCCTGGCCGACCTGCCCCAGGCCACCTTCGCCAGCAAGGTCGAAGTGGCCGGCGACAAGGTCAGCGTCACACGCGAAGTCGACGGCGGCCTGGAAACCCTGCAACTGACCACCCCGGCCGTCATCACCACCGACCTGCGCCTGAACGAGCCGCGCTACGTCACGCTGCCCAACATCATGAAGGCCAAGAAAAAGCCGCTGGACACCATCAAACCCGAAGACCTCGGCGTGGACGTGGCCCCGCGCCTCAAGACCCTCAAGGTGGCCGAACCCCCGAAGCGCGGCGCTGGCGTGAAAGTGCCCGACGTCGCCACGCTGGTGGACAAGCTCAAGAACGAAGCCAAGGTCATCTAAAGGCAGGACAGGAGAAACAACATGACCGTACTCGTCATTGCAGAACACGACAACGCCAGCCTCAAGGCCGCCACCCTGAACACCGTCACCGCCGCACTCGCCTGCGGGGGCGACGTGCACGTGCTCGTAGCCGGTGAAGGCGCGCAGGCCGCCGCCCAGGCCGCCTCCCAAATCGCCGGCGTCGCCAAAGTCCTGCACGCCGACGGCGCCAGCCTGAAGGACGGCCTGGCCGAGAACCTGGCCGCCCAGGTCCTGCAGATTGCCGGCAACTACAGCCACATCCTGTTCCCGGCCACCGCCAGCGGCAAGAACGTCGCACCGCGTGTGGCCGCCAAGCTGGACGTGGCGCAGATCAGCGACATCACCAAAGTGATCTCCGCCGACACCTTCGAGCGCCCCATCTACGCGGGCAACGCCATCGCCACCGTGCAAAGCGCGGACAGCGTCAAGGTCATCACCGTGCGCGGCACCGGCTTTGACGCGGCGCCCGCCACGGGCGGCAGCGCCGCGGTGGAACCCACCGCCGCCGTGGCCGACGCCGGCAAGAGCAGCTTTGCAGGACGCGAAGTCACCAAGAGCGACCGGCCCGAGCTCACCGCCGCCAAGATCATCGTCTCGGGCGGCCGGGCGCTGGGCAGCAGCGAGAAGTTCAACGAAGTCATGACCCCGCTGGCGGACAAGCTGGGCGCGGCCATTGGCGCCAGCCGCGCAGCGGTGGACGCAGGCTACGCCCCGAACGACCTGCAGGTGGGGCAGACGGGCAAGATCGTTGCGCCGCAGCTGTACATCGCGGCGGGGATCTCGGGGGCGATCCAGCACCTGGCAGGGATGAAGGACAGCAAGGTGATCGTGGCGATCAACAAGGACCCGGAGGCACCGATCTTTGCGGTGGCCGATTATGGGCTGGAGGCCGATCTGTTCCAGGCCGTGCCGGAACTGGTGAAGGCCCTGTAAGCCGCTGCGCCGGCAAAAAAGGCATCGCTTGCGATGCCTTTTTTTTGATCACATTCGTACCGTTTTGAGTTGGAGACACCCATGAGTTACACCGCCCCTGTCAAGGACATGCTGTTCGCTATCGAGCACTTGGCACGCATCGACCAGGTCGCGCAGATTCCCGGTTTCGAGGACGCTGGTCTGGACACGGCCGCTGCCGTGCTGGAAGAGTGCGCGAAGTTCAACGAGGGCGTGGTGGCTCCGCTCAATGTGGTTGGCGACGAGAAACCCTCCTGGTTCAAGGATGGTGCCGTGACCACCACGCCGGGCTTCAAGGAGGCCTTCAGCCAGTTCGCCGAGGGCGGCTGGCAGGGCTTGCAGCACCCTGCCGACTTCGGCGGCCAGGGCCTGCCCAAGACCATCGGTGCGGCCTGCGTGGAAATGCTCAACAGCGCCAACCTGAGCTTTGCGCTGTGCCCGCTGTTGACCGATGGTGCCATCGAGGCGCTGCTCACGGCCGGCAGCGACGAACTCAAGGCTACCTACCTGGAAAAGCTGGTCACGGGCGAGTGGACCGGCACCATGAACCTGACCGAGCCGCAGGCAGGCTCCGACCTGGCGCTGGTGCGCACCAAGGCCGATCCCCAGCCCGACGGTACGTACAAGGTCTTCGGCACCAAGATCTTCATCACCTATGGCGAGCACGACATGGCGGAGAACATCGTGCACCTGGTGCTGGCGCGCGTGGCGGGTGCGCCCGAGGGCGTGAAGGGCATCAGTCTGTTCGTGGTGCCCAAGTTCCTGGTGAACCAGGATGGCAGCCTGGGCGCGCGCAACGACGTGCATTGCGTGTCCATCGAACACAAGATGGGCATCAAGGCGTCGCCCACGGCCGTGCTGCAGTACGGTGATAACGGCGGCGCCATCGGCTACCTCGTGGGTGAGGAAAACCGGGGCCTGGAATACATGTTCATCATGATGAACGCCGCGCGCTACGCCGTCGGCGTGCAGGGCATCGCGGTGGCCGAGCGCGCCTATCAGAAGGCCGTGCAGTACGCGCGCGACCGCGTGCAAAGCCGCCCGGTCGACGGCAGCGTGGCCGGCAGCGCCGCCATCATCCACCACCCCGACGTGCGCCGCATGCTGATGACCATGCGCGCGTACACCGAGGGTTGCCGCGCCATGGCCACCACGGCTGCTGCGGCCTACGACGCCGCGCACCACCATCCCGATGCCGAGGTGCGCAAGCAGAACGCGGTGTTCTATGAATTCATGGTGCCACTGGTCAAGGGCTACAGCACCGAAATGAGCCTGGAAGTGGCCAGCCTGGGCGTGCAGGTACACGGCGGCATGGGCTTCATCGAGGAAACGGGCGCTGCGCAGTACTACCGCGACGCGAAGATCCTCACCATCTACGAAGGCACGACCGCCATCCAGGCCAACGACCTGGTGGGCCGCAAGACGGCGCGCGACGGCGGCCAGACGGCCAAGGCGATTGCCGCGCAGATAGAGGCCACCGAGGGCGAGTTGCGCGCCAGCGGCACGGCCGACGCTCAAGCAGTGGCCCAGCGCCTGGCTGCCGCACGCCAGGCATTCCTGGAGGTGGTGGATTTCATCGCCGGTGGCGCCAAGGCCCACCCCAACGACGTGTATGCGGGCAGCGTGCCCTACCTGATGCTGGCCGGCAATCTGGTGGCGGGCTGGCAGTTGGCGCGCGCGTTGCTGGTGGCGCAGGAGCTGTCCGCCAAGGGACAGGACGTGGCCTTCATGCAGGCCAAGATCGCCACGGCGCGCTTCTATGCCGACCACCTGCTGACCAAGGCGCCGGGCCAGCGCGACGCAATCGTGCACGGCGCGGCCAGCGTCACGGCTCTGCCGCTGGAAGCATTCTGAAAATTGCTTCTGTTTTGATAGCTGCTAGCGCTTGCGGGTAAAGCGCTACAGCCCATTTTTATTATGGAGACCGTCCGAATGTCCAAACTGCCCCCAGCGTTGCAGAAACCCTCGCTGCCCGTCATCGGCTCGCCGCTGTTCATCATCAGCAACCCTCAGCTCGTGATCGAGCAGTGCAAGGCCGGCATCGTGGGCTCCATGCCTGCGCTCAACGCACGGCCGGCGGAGCAACTCGACGACTGGCTCGCCGAGATCACCGAAACGCTGGCGGCGTGGGACAAGGCGCATCCCGAGTCGCCCTCCGCTCCGTTCGCCATCAACCAGATCGTGCACAAGAGCAACGACCGGCTGGAGCACGACATGCAGGTCTGCGCCAAGTACAAGGTGCCGATCGTCATCACCAGCCTGGGCGCGCGCGAGGACGTGAACCAGGCCGTGCACAGCTGGGGCGGCATCGTGCTGCACGACATCATCAACAACAAGTTCGCGCACAAGGCCATCGAGAAGGGGGCCGACGGCCTCATCGCCGTGGCGGCGGGCGCGGGGGGGCACGCAGGGGTGAAGAGCCCGTTTGCGCTGATCCAGGAAATCCGCCAATGGTTTGACGGTCCGCTCGCGCTGTCGGGCTCCATCGCCTCGGGCGGCGCCATCCTGGCCGCGCAGGCCATGGGCGCGGACTTCGCCTATATCGGCTCGGCCTTCATCGCCACGCACGAGGCGCGCGCCATCGATGCGTACAAGCAGGCCATCGTCGAGGGCAACTCCGACGACATCGTCTACAGCAATCTGTTCACGGGTGTGCACGGCAACTACCTGGCGCCGTCGATCCGCGCGGCAGGCCTGGACCCCGACAACCTACCGGAGTCCGATCCGAGCAAGATGAATTTCGGTGGCGACGCCAAGAAGGCTTGGAAGGACATCTGGGGCTGCGGGCAGGGCATCGGCAGCATCACCGAGGTCACTTCGACGGCTGAACTCGTCGCGCGCCTGCGCCGCGAATACCAGCAAGCGCGCGAGCGCCTGGCCCTGGGCTGATGCCCGCGCGGGCCTGCCACGTAGCCCCGTTGGCCCAACGGCGCCCCAGGGGCGCCGTTTTTGTTGATGCGCGCCCGCTGTGTAGCGGTCAGCAGCATCAGCGCAAAAGGCGCAGAATCTCGGGCTTGCCCGATTACCGTGAACCCCCGTCGCAGGCCTGCTGCCGGCACGGGGTTCCTGTTTTGAATGTCCCAGCACACCCCGTCTCATGCCTCCCGCAGCGCGTTGATCGACTGCACCAAAGGCCTGGCCTGCGCCGCCATCGTCTGGCACCACCTGGCGTTCTACGGGCCCATGTCCGACGTGGCGCGCCAAGCGGTGCCGGGGTTGATCGACTGGCTCTACGAATACGCGCGCATGGCGGTGCAGGTGTTCCTGGTGCTGGGGGGATTCCTGGCAGCGGCCAGTCTGGCGCCGCAGGGGCAGGCGCGCTTTACCGACCCTGCCCAGCGCATCGCACGGCGTTTCGTGCGCCTGGTGGTGCCCTACGCGGTGGCGCTGGTCATCGCCATCGTCGTGCAGGCAACCGTGCAACCGTGGTTCGATCACGCCTCGGTGTCCGACGTGCCGGACCTGGGCCAGTTGCTCGCGCATGCGCTGCTGCTGCAAAGCGTGCTGGACGAGGAGTCGCTGTCGGCCGGCGTGTGGTACGTGGCCATCGACTTTCAGCTGTTTGCGCTCACCACGCTGGTCCTGACTGGGGTATCACGCGCGGCGGTGGCGCTGCGTGCGCGCGGCATGTCCCGCTACTGGCCCTGGGCCCTGAGCGGCGCGCAGGCACTCGTGGCGACGGGCGTCGCCGCCTCGCTGCTGTACTTCAACCGCGACGCCAATTGGGACGTCTGGGCGGTGTATTTCTTCGGTGCCTATGGCCTTGGCATGCTGGCCTACTGGGCCGTGCAGTCGCCCCGCGCGCTGGGAGCCTGGAGCTGGGCGCTGCTGATCGCGGCGCTGGTGGTGGCTGCGTTGGCGCTGGAGTGGCGCCCCCGCATTGCGCTGGCCGGCGTGACTGCGCTGCTGCTGGTGGTGGCCATGCGCAGCCCGGCCATGCAGCGCTGGCAAGGCTGGGCACCGCTCAGCCGACTGGGGCAGATCTCGTATTCGGTATTCCTCGTGCACTTTGCGGTGTGCGTGCTCGTCAACGCGGTGGAAAGCTACTTCTGGCCGCAGTCAGTAGCCGCCGCGATGGCAGGCATGGGCATCGCTTTCGTGCTGTCGATCGCCGCGGGCCACCTGCTGTACGAGCGTGTGGAGCGCCACGTTCCCACATGGCAATCTGCGCTGCGCTGGCAGGCCGGGCTCGTGGGAACCGGCCTGCTGACCACCGCGCTCATGGCAGGCCTGCGCTGACGAAAAAAAGGCAGCCAGTCATGGCTGCCTCGGGTCTTGGGTGGTGCGATCGCGCTCAGCGATGCAGCTCACCCGCGTTCTCGGGTTGGAAATCAATGGCGTCCACGCGCACAGTGACCTGGCCGGTGGGGCTGGGCATCTGGAATTCGTCGCCCACGCCCAGGCCCAGCAGTGCGATGCCGACGGGTGCGAACACTGACACCTTGTCGCCCGAGCCGTCCATCTCCTTCGGGTAGACCAGCGTCAGCGTGTTCGTCTTGCCGGTTTCCAGCAGCGTGAAGCGCACGGTGGAATTCATGGTCACCACATTGGGGGGCATGTCCTTGGGATCGAACACGTCGGCGCGGTCCAGCTCGGCCTCCAGTGCCTCGCGGCCAGGAAAGGGGGCGGTTTGTTTTTCCAGCAGGGCTTCGATGCGCTCCAGGTCCAGGGACGACAGGATGATGTGGGGCTTGCGCTGCATGGTGTGATTCCCTTGTAAACGATGGTGAAAGCGCGTCTGCCGGGCAGCCGCGCTCAAACGGACAAAAGCCCGGGCAACGGGGTTGTCCGGGCCAAGGCATGTTCTCAAAAAAAAGCACCAATTGGGTGCGGAAGTGGTGAATTGTGCGGCCTGGTGCCGCGTTTGCCAAGCGATCTCACACGCGCGCAGTGCGAATTGCGCTGCGCTTGCAGCCCTCCGGCAAATGGCGTAGGCCTTTGGATATTGCCAGAATAACTGTTTATTCATAAGGGGTATCTATTTAGCTCCAGTGACGTGAGAATAGCTGGATGGAAACCCAGATGCTAACGCCAACTCCTGGAGGGGACTACCCCCGCACCTGGAACGAATTTCTTGACTGGTTTGCCACCGAAGAGGCTTGCCAGGCGTTCCTGGAGAAGCTTCGGTGGCCCCAAGGCTTCGTCTGCCCGCGTTGCGGCAACGCTGGCGATGTGTACCGCGCCAGCCGCACCCGCCTGATGTGCCGCTCATGCCAGTACCAAGGCACAGTGACATCTGGAACCATCTTTGACAAGACGCGCACACCGCTGCGTGTCTGGCTGGCTGCAGCTTGGTACCTGACCAATCAGAAACAAGGCGTGAGCGCCCTGGGGCTGCAGCGCGTATTGGGTTTGGGGAGCTACCAGACCGCCTGGACCATGCTGCACCGGTTTCGACGTGCCATGGTCCGCCCGGGCCGGGACAAGCTCAAGGGGCTTGTGGAGGTGGATGAAACGTACCTGTCCATCACGGATCGCAAGAATCCCGCCACCCCTGCAGGGCGCAAGAGCAGCACCACCAAAGTGTTGATGGTCATGGCGGTGGAGATCGTGGAGCCCAAGGGGTTTGGGCGCATCCGGTTACGCCGCATTGACCGAGACGCCGCCACCCACGTAATCCCCTTTGTGCAGGAGGTGGTCGAGCCTGGAGCCCAGGTACGCACGGATGGTTCGGCGGCATACCGCGCTCTGGGAGAACTGGGTTACACCCACCAGCGCACCGTCATGCTCGGCTCAGGCGTACCTGCCCATGTCTCCATGGCGGGAGTGCACCGGGTCGCCTCACTGGTACAGCGCTGGGTGCTGGGAACACATCATGGCTCTGTACAGCCAGACCACCTGGACGCCTATCTCGATGAATTCGTGTTCCGTTTCAACCGGCGCACATCCAGCTCACGCGGGATGCTGTTTTACCGCTTGCTGCAGCAAGCGGTGGTTACGCCGCCAGTGACGTATGGGGATGTCGTGAGCAAGAACACCGGGGAGAGCCAATCGGATACCATTGCTGGATGAAATCACAGTATCAATGGGGCTGCTGGAGCTAAATAGATACCCCTTTTATTTATACAGTTATTGAATGCATTCCGAAGACGACCCCCCGCCCTCACTGGCTCCTGTCGTATGGGCGCCCGCGCAGCCGCTCAAGGGGCGGGGTACGGCCACGCGTATGGCCCACCGCTTTATGCGCGATGCGCGCGAGGCGTTTGACGACGGCTGGGGCGGGCCGGAGGAGGGTGTGACGGGCGACGAAAGTGCCGCGCCCGCCGCGCCGCTGACCCAGGTGATCTGGGAAGACGCGCGCAGCGCGCTGTGCGGCAATGATTCGCCCGACATTTTCTTCGAGCAGTCGGTGAACCCTTACCGCGGCTGCGAGCATGGCTGTGTGTACTGCTACGCACGGCCCACGCACAGCTACCTCAACCTGTCGCCGGGGCTGGACTTCGAGACCCGCATCATCGCCAAGCGCAATATCGCCGCGGTGCTGCGGGGCGAGTTGGCGCGCGCCAGCCATCGGCCTTCGGTGGTCAACATCGGCTCCGCCACCGACTGCTACCAGCCGGTGGAGCGTGAGCTGCGCCTCACGCGCGCGCTGATCGAGGTGATGCGCGATGCGCGACACCCGTTCTCGCTGATCACCAAGAGCAGCGGCGTGGAACGTGACCTGGACCTGCTGGCTCCGCTGGCGCACAGCCGGCTGGCGGCGGCCTACGTGACCATCACCACGCTGGATGCGCGCCTGGCCCGCGTGCTGGAGCCGCGCGCGGCCGCGCCGCACCGGCGGCTGCGCACCATCCGCGCGCTGGCCGAAGCCGGCGTGCCCGTCGGCGTGAGCGTGGCGCCGCAGATTCCTTTCATCACGGAGGACATGGAGCAGGTGCTGGCCGCTGCGCGCGATGCGGGCGCCACCTCGGCCTTCTACACGGTGATCCGCCTGCCGTGGGAACTCAATGCCCTGATGCGCGAGTGGCTGCAACTGCACTACCCGCAGCGTGCCGAACGCGTGCTGGCGCGCATTCAGGATCTGCACGGCATCGACGCAACCGCGCGTATCGCGGGCAAGAGCTACGACAGCAGCCACGCCACGCGCATGAAGGGCTCGGGCCTGTGGGCCGACCTGCTGCGCCAGCGCTTCGAGAAGACCTGTGCGCGCCTGGGCCTGAACCGCCAGCGCACGGAACTGGACCTGTCGCAGTACCGCCCGGCGCTGGCGCGCGGGCAGGGCGTGCTGTTCTGAGCGCGGTGCGCGCCGCGGCTAGCATGGGCGCTTTGCTGTGGGGAGGGAGTGGTGAATGCTGTTGATCGTAGGAACCATTCGCCTGCCGGCGGACGGGCTGGCCGCCGCGCTGCCGGCCATGCGGGCGATGGTGCAGGCCTCACGGGCCGAACCGGGCTGCATCGAATATGCGTATGCGCAGGATGTGCTGGACGCCGGGCTGATCCACGTGCATGAGCTGTGGCACAGCCAGGACGACCTGGACCGGCACTTCGCCAGTGCCCACATTGCGCAGTGGCGCGCTCTGTGGCCGGCGCTGGGCATCGGCGGGCGCGACCTGCGCGCCTACGCGGTGGGTGCGCCCCGCCCGGTGTGAGCGGTTTGGCGGGCGCCGGGTGTCAGACGGTGCATGAACCTCGGGCGGCCCGGGCACCCGCGAAAGGGAGGCAGAAACGCGGCCAATCGCGGCCAGTCGCGGCGCAAGGCGCACCCCTCGTGCGGGCTGTAGCGGGCATTCGCAACGGCGCGCGGACAGGTGGGGCTGAACGAGAGAGCCGGGCGGTTCGTTCACACTGCCTCAGGCACCCAACTGCTGCGCGTGGTGGCGCAGGTGGTCGTCGATGAAGCTCTGGATGAAGTAGTAGCCGTGGTCATAGCCCGCGTGGCGGCGCAGCGTGAGCGGCTGGCCGATGGCGCTGCAGGCCGCCTCGAACAGGTGCGGGTGCAATTGATCGGCCAGGAATTTGTCGTCCAGCCCCTGGTCGATGAGGATGCCGCCGGGGTAGGGCGCGAGGGGCTGGTTCTCCATGAGCACGGTGGCGTCGTGCTGTCCCCAGGAGGAGCGGTCCGGGCCCAGGTAGCCGGTGAACGCCTTCTCGCCCCAGGGGCAGCGCGTGGGGGCGCAGATGGGTGCGAAGGCCGACAGGCTCTTGAACCGGCCCGGGTGGCGCAGTGCCAGCGTCAGCGCGCCATGGCCGCCCATGCTGTGGCCAAACAGGCCCAGCCGGGCACCGTCGATGGGCAGGGCGTTGGTGACAAGCGGCAGCAGTTCTTCCAGCAGGTAGCTTTCCATGCGCCAGTGCGTGGACCAGGGGGCTTGCGTGGCGTCCAAATAGAAGCCCGCGCCCACGCCGAAGTCCCAGGCGTCGGCCTCGCCCGCCACGCCCGCGCCGCGCGGGCTGGTGTCGGGGGTGATGAGGGCCAGGCCCAGCTCTGCCGCCAGGCGCTGGGCGCCGGCCTTGGTGGGGAAGGTCTCCTCGGTGCAGGTCAGGCCCGCAAGGTAGAGCAGCGCGGGGACCTTTCCATCCGCACTCTCGGCTGCCAGCGCACGGGGCGGCAGGTAGACGGCGAAGCGCATCGGCAGACCCACTGCGTGCGATGCATGGCGGTAAAAGCGTTGCTCGCCGCCAAAGCAGGCGTGGGCCGAGAGTTGTTCCAGGGTGTCGGACATGGGCGTGTTGCTCCTTTTTAAGTAGCTGCTGGCGCTTGGTATGGGCGGGATTCAGTAATAAAAGTACTGGAATCCCTTGCGCATCAAGCGCCAAGCGCTCCTGTTTTTATGCAGCGTAGTTCACCACCGAGCGGATCGACTTGCCCTCGTGCATCAGGTCGAACGCCTGGTTGATGTCCGTGAGGCCCATGGTGTGGGTGACGAACGGGGCGAGCTGGATCTTGCCGGCCATGGCGTCCTCCACCATGCCGGGCAGTTCGCTGCGGCCCTTGACGCCGCCGAAGGCCGTGCCCAGCCACTTGCGGCCCGTGACGAGCTGGAACGGGCGGGTGCTGATCTCCTGCCCCGCACCGGCCACGCCGATGATCACGCTCTGACCCCAGCCGCGGTGTGCGCATTCCAGCGCCGCACGCATCACGTTGACGTTGCCAATGCACTCGAAGCTGTGGTCCACACCCCAGCCAGTCATCTCCACGATCACCTGCTGGATGGGCTTGTCGAAGTCCTTGGGGTTCACGCAGTCGGTGGCGCCGAAGGTGCGTGCCAGGTCGAACTTGCCCGGGTTGGTGTCGATGGCGATGATGCGGCCCGCGCCGGCCAGTTGGGCGCCCTGGATCACCGCCAGGCCGATGCCGCCCAGGCCGAACACGGCCACGCTGTCGCCCGGCTGCACCTTGGCGGTATTCTTGACCGCGCCCAGCCCGGTGGTCACGCCGCAGCCCAGCAGGCAGACCTGCTCGGGGTTGGCATCGGGGTGAACCTTGGCCAGCGACACCTCGGCCACCACGGTGTATTCGCTGAACGTGGAGCAGCCCATGTAGTGGTACACGGGCTGGCCGTTGTACGAGAAGCGCGTGGTGCCGTCGGGCATTACGCCCTTGCCCTGCGTGGCGCGCACGGCCACGCACAGGTTGGTCTTGCCGCTCTTGCAGAACAGGCATTCGCCGCATTCGGCGGTGTACAGCGGAATCACATGGTCGCCCGGCTTGACGCTGGTGACGCCTTCGCCCACCTCCACCACGACGCCCGCGCCCTCATGGCCCAGCACGGCGGGGAAGATGCCCTCGGGGTCGTCGCCGCTGAGCGTGAAGGCATCGGTGTGGCATACGCCGGTGTGGGTGATCTTGACCAGTACTTCGCCCTTGCGGGGCGGGGCCACGTCGAGTTCGACGATCTGCAGGGGTTCACCAGCTTTGAAGGCGACGGCGGCGCGGGATTTCATGGGAGGGCTCCTTGTGGTGAAAGGGTGGGGGAACGTTACTTCAGGTACGAGCGCAGCAAGGCCAGCGTCTCGTCCACGGCCTCGGGCGAGGGGGCGGGCTCTTGCGCCAGCGTTTCGCGCACATGGCTGTCCAGCATGTCGGCCATCAGCCCATGCACGGCGCCGCGCAGGGCGGCCAGCTGCTGCAGGATGGGTGCGCAGTCGCTGCCCGCCTGCACGGCGCGCTCCAGCGCCTCGGCCTGGCCGCGGATGCGGCGCAGGCGCGTGATGGCGCGTTGCTTGTCTTCGGCGGTATGGGGCATGGCGGTTGGATGGGCGGGCGTTGGGCCGGGATGTGTTGCTATGTGTCTTGTACTAGGGGGAAGTATAAATCGATGGCGCTTTAGGATGAAGCGCTGGCGGGCAATAAATGCCTATTACTGGGAGGGGGTATAGGTGGATGCGCCCGATCGGCGTGTCGCGCGGGCATTGGCGGCGTAGCGGTTGACCGCGGGCTGCAGCACGGTTCCCGTTGTGCGCAGCAAAAAGGGCCCGGACGCAAAAAAGCCCGCAGGCAACAGGTGCGTGCGGGCGGGGGGCGGGGCACGCCTGCCTTCGCGGCAGGCGGCGCTGCTTGATCAGCGCTTGTTGAGGGCCGGAACGTCGCGGCGCTCGGCGCCCACGAACAGCTGACGGGGGCGGCCGATCTTGTACTCGGGGTCGCCGATCATCTCGTTGAGCTGGGCGATCCAGCCCACCGTACGGGCCAGCGCGAAGATGCCGGTGAACAGGTTGACCGGGATGCCGATCGCGCGCTGCACGATGCCGGAGTAGAAGTCCACGTTCGGGTAGAGCTTGCGCTGCACGAAGTAGTCGTCCTCCAGGGCGATCTTCTCCAGCTGCTTGGCCAGGGCGAACAGCGGGTCCTTTTCCAGGCCCAGCTCGGCCAGCACTTCGTTGCAGGTTTCCTGCATGAGCTTGGCGCGGGGGTCGTAGTTCTTGTACACGCGGTGGCCAAAGCCCATCAGCTTCACGCCGGAGGACTTGTCCTTGACCTTCTCCATGAACTCGCCCACCTTGGACACGCCGCCCATGGCCTGGATTTCTTCCAGCATGTTCAGGCAGGCCTCGTTGGCGCCGCCGTGGGCAGGGCCCCACAGGCATGCCACGCCGGCAGCGATGGCGGCGAACGGGTTGGTGCCCGAGGAGCCGCACAGGCGCACCGTGGAGGTGGAGGCGTTCTGCTCGTGGTCGGCGTGCAGGATGAAGATGCGGTCCATCGCGCGTTCGATCACGGGGTTGACCTTGTAGTCCTCGCAGGGCGTGCCGAACATCATGCGCAGGAAGTTGCCTGCGTAAGAGAGGTCGTTGCGGGGGTACATGTAGGGCTCGCCCTTGCCGTACTTGTACGCCATGGCCACCAGCGTGGGCATCTTGGCGATCAGGCGAATGGCGGAGATCTCGCGGTGCTCGGGGTTATTGATGTCCGTGCTGTCGTGGTAGAAGGCCGACAGCGCGCCCACCAGACCGGTCAGCACGGCCATGGGGTGTGCGTCGCGGCGGAAACCGCGCAGGAAGAACTGCATCTGCTCGTTGACCATGGTGTGCTTGGTCACGCGGTCGTTGAACGTGGCCTTCTGCGCGGCGTTGGGCAGCTCGCCATTCAGCAGCAGGTAGCAGGTTTCGAGGTAGTCGCACTGGGTGGCGAGCTGCTCGATGGGGTAGCCGCGGTACAGCAGCTCGCCCTTGTCGCCGTCGATGTAGGTGATGGACGACTGGCAGGAGGCCGTGGAAAGGAAACCGGGGTCATAGGTGAACATGCCCGTTTGCGCGTACAGCTTGCGGATGTCGACCACGTCCGGGCCGATGCTGCCTTGGTACACGGGGAGTTCCACGCTCGGGCTGCCGTTGCTGAACGATAGCGTCGCTTTGTTGTCTGCCAGTTTCATTTCCAGTTTCCTTCTGTAGTTTGCCTTGCACGGGGCTGGGGCTTAAGCGCGGTTGCGCAACTGCTCCAGCACTTCCTTGACTTCGTCCTTAGCGACTTCGCCCGTGGGTTCCTTGCGGCGCAGCAGCAGGTCCAGCAGGTCGTTGTCCGACAAGTCCATCAGTAGCGTGAGTCCTCGCGCCTGACGGATCGTCAGGCAGGAGCCGTGGGTTGCGAAGAACCGCTCGAGAAACAGGTCGTTCTCCACCAGCCCGCGGCGGCAGCGCCACCGCAGGATGGCCACTTCGCGTTCGTCCAGCAGCGCTTCGTCAGCCATGGTTCTCAGATGGCACGGCGTGCCATCAATTCCTTGATCTTGCCAATCGCGCGCGTGGGGTTCAGGTGCTTGGGGCACACGTCCACGCAGTTCATGATGGTATGGCAGCGGAACAGGCGGTAGGGGTCTTCCAGGTTGTCCAGGCGCTCGCCCGTGGCCGTGTCGCGGCTGTCCGCGATGAAGCGGTAGGCTTGCAGCAGGCCGGCGGGACCCACGAACTTGTCGGGGTTCCACCAGAACGAGGGGCAGCTCGTGGAGCAGCTGGCGCACAGAATGCACTCGTACAGGCCGTTGAGCTCTTCACGCTCTTCGGGCGACTGCAGACGCTCCTTGGTGGGCGACGCGTAGATGTCGCTTTGCAGGTAGGGCTTGATCGAGTGGTACTGCTTGAAGAACTGCGTCATGTCCACGATCAGGTCGCGGATCACCGGCAGGCCGGGCAGGGGCTTCAAGACGATGTCGCCCGAGAGGGTCTTCATGTTCGTCAGGCAGGCCAGGCCGTTCTTGCCGTTGATGTTCATGGCGTCGGAGCCGCACACGCCTTCGCGGCAGGAGCGGCGGAACGACAGCGTGGGATCCTGTGCCTTGAGCTTGAGCAATGCATCCAGCAGCATGCGTTCGTGGCCGTCGAGCTCGACCTCCACGGTCTGCATGTAGGGCTTGGCGTCCTTGTCCGGGTCGTAGCGGTAGATCTTGAAAGTGCGTTTCATGGGTTGTTTCTCTCGTGGGCAGCGGCTGTCTTAGAACGTGCGGACCTTCGGAGGAATGCTGTCCACCGTCAGGGGCTTCATGTTCACGGGCTTGTAGCTCAGGCTGTTGCTGGCGCTGTGCCACAGCGTGTGCTTGAGCCACTCCTTGTCATTGCGGCCCAACGGGAAGTCGGGATGGTCGGCAGGGTGCTCGTAGTCGTCCACGGTGTGTGCGCCACGGCACTCCTGGCGGGCCGCGGCCGAGGTCATCGTGGCCTGGGCGACCTCGATCAGGTTGTCCACTTCCAGCGCTTCCATGCGTGCGGTGTTCCAGACCTTGGACTTGTCCTTCAGGGTCACGGTGCCCACGCGCTCGCGGATGGCGTTGATCTTGACCACGCCTTCGTCCATGCCCTTTTGCGTGCGGAACACGCCGGCGTGCTGCTGCATGGTCTGGCGGATGTCGTTGGCCAGGTCCTGGGCGTAGACGCCGTCCTTGGATTCTTCCAACTGGTTCAGGCGCGCCAGGGTGCGGTCGCTGCCGTCGGCCGGCACGGCCTTGTGCTCGCCGTAGCCCCCAACGAATTGCACGATGTGCTTGCCGGCCGACTTGCCGAACACCAACAGGTCGAGCAGCGAGTTCGTGCCCAGGCGGTTGGCGCCGTGCACCGACACCGCGGCGCATTCGCCGACGGCGTACAGGCCATTGACCACGTTGTTCTTCTCGCCGTCCCAGGTGACGACCTGGCCGTGGATATTGGTCGGAATGCCGCCCATCTGGTAGTGGATGGTGGGCACGACGGGGATCGGTTCCTTGGTGATGTCCACGTTGGCGAAGTTGTGGCCGATCTCTTCCACCGACGGCAGGCGCTTGCGGATGGTGTCAGCGCCCAGGTGGTCGAGCTTCATCAGGATGTAGTCCTTGTTGGGACCGCAGCCACGGCCTTCCTTGATCTCCTGGTCCATCGAGCGGGACACGAAGTCGCGCGGTGCCAGGTCCTTCAAGGTGGGCGCGTAACGCTCCATGAAACGCTCGCCATTGCTGTTCAGCAGGATGGCGCCTTCGCCGCGGCAGCCTTCGGTCAGCAGCACGCCCGCGCCGGCCACGCCGGTGGGGTGGAACTGCCAGAACTCCAGGTCCTGCAGCGGGATGCCCGCGCGTGCGGCCATGCCCAGGCCGTCGCCGGTGTTGATGAAGGCGTTGGTCGATGCCGCAAAGATGCGGCCAGCGCCGCCTGTGGCCAGCAGCACGGCCTTGGCGTGCAGTTCGTACAGGTCGCCGGTTTCCAGTTCCAGCGCGGTTACGCCGACCACGTCGCCCTCAGCGTCGCGGATCAGGTCCAGCGCCATCCATTCCACGAAGAAGTTGGTCTTGGATTCGACGTTCTTCTGGTACAGCGTGTGCAGCATGGCGTGGCCGGTACGGTCGGCCGCGGCGCAGGCGCGCTGCACGGGCTTCTCACCGTAGTTGGCCGTGTGGCCGCCGAAGGGGCGCTGGTAGATGGTGCCGTCGGGGTTGCGGTCGAACGGCATGCCGAAATGCTCGAGCTCGATCACCACCTTGGGTGCTTCGCGGCACATGAACTCGACGGCGTCCTGGTCGGACAGCCAGTCGCCGCCCTTGATGGTGTCGTAGAAATGGTAGTGCCAGTTGTCCTCGCTCATGTTGCCCAGCGATGCGGACACGCCGCCTTGCGCTGCCACGGTGTGCGAGCGGGTGGGGAAGACCTTGGACAGGCAGGCCACGTTCAGGCCCGCGCGCGACAGTTCCAGCGAGGCGCGCATGCCGGAGCCGCCGGCCCCCACGATGACCACGTCGAACTTGCGCTTGGTGATGTTGGCTTTGGTGTAGCTCATTGTTTTCTTTCAATCGCGGGAATCAGAGACGCCACAGAGTCTGGAAGCCCCAGCCGGCGCAGGCCACCAGCCAGACGATGGTGAAGACCTGCAGCAGCAGGCGCAGCCCGGCGGACTTCACGTAGTCCATCCACACGTCGCGCACGCCGACCCAGACGTGCCAGACCAGGGCCACGATGACGGAGAACGTGAGCACCTTCATCCACTGGGTCGAGAAAATGCCGGCCCAGCGGTCGTAGCCGATGGGGCCCTTGCTGAAGATCACCTGCGCCAGCAGTGCGATGGTGAACAGGGCCATGAGGGCGGCGGTCACGCGCTGGGCCAGCCAGTCGCGGATGCCGTAGTGGGCACCGACCACGGTGCGCTTGGAGCCGTAATTCACGGACATGGGGAGTTCCTTATCGTGGGTGGGGAGAGCGATCCGCGCGGGATCAGTACAGGCCGAACAGCTTGGCGCCCAGCACCAGCGTGAGGCCGATGCTCAGCACCAGCGTCACGATGGCGGAGCTCTTGCCGAACTCCTTGCTGACGGCCTCGTGGCTCACGTCCATCCACAGGTGGCGCAGGCCGGCGATGAAGTGGTGCAGGTAGGCCCAGATCAGGGCCAGCGCCACCAGCTTGACGAACCAGCCCGGCACGAAACCCAGGCCCGCGGTGAACGCGGAGGTGAAGCGGCCGAACGAAATCTCCGAGGACACCGAGGTGTCGAACATCCACAGCACGAAGGGCAGCAGCAGGAACATGATCATGCCGCTCGCGCGATGCAGGATGGAGACCCAGCCCGCGGCCGGCAGGCGGTAGGTCCTCACGTCGTTGAAGATGTTGATGTTGCGGTATTCGGGCCGTTTCTTGGCGAGCTCTGTCATGGCGGGTGCTTTCGTGGATGTAACTGCGTTGTAATCGCGCTGAAGGCAGACAACCCAAAATTCTATTGCAATGCAACACCAGGGGGCTGCGGAGACTGCGTATTCTCCCCGCGGGCGTTTGCATGCGGGCTGCGGTGGATCAGCTCAGTTCGTTGTGGTAGTGGTGGGTATCGGTCCGGTACAGGCCTCGACGTAACTCCATGGGAACATCGTTATATGTGTAAGCAAGCCGCTCCACGCTGAGCAGCGGGGTGCCGGGGGGGACGCCCAGCCCTTCGGCCTGGGCGGCGTCCGGCAGCACGGCACGCAGCTTCTCCTCGGCGCGCACCATGCGCACGCCGAAGTCCAGCTCGAACATGGCGTAGGTGGGTCCCTGGTAGTGGGCCATCTGCTCGGCGGTCAGGCCCTTGAACGCCTGGCCGGGCAGCCAGATGTCCTCCAGGATGGTGGGCACGCCCACAAACGACAGGATGCGCTTGACCTGCACCACCACATCTCCGGTCCGCAGCGCCAGCGTGCGTGCGATCTCCGCACTGGCGCGCATGCGCCGGCACTCCAGGATGGTGCGCTGCGCCGGGCCTTCCACGCGGGCGTCTCCCGTGTCAGGCAGCAGTTTCAGGAAGCGGTACTGCACCTGCCGCTCTGCGTGGGTGGCCACGAAGGTGCCTTTGCCCTGGCGGCGCATCACGAGGTTTTCGGCTGCCAGCTCGTCGATGGCCTTGCGCACCGTGCCCTGGCTCACGCGAAAGCGCGCAGCCAGTTCCATTTCGCTGGGGATGGCTTCACCGGGCTTCCATTCACCATGCTGCAGGCTGTGCAGGATGAGCCCCTTGATCTGCTGGTACAGGGGGCTGAATGCGGGAGTCGATGCCCCTGCACCCGCGCCTGGGGGTGTGCCTTCTGTGGTCGGAGGGGGCGAGGAGGACATGGTGGGCTGTGCCGGGGGGCGGAGCATGCCGCTGAATTGAGGGCGATCATATCTTATATAAGACATAAGACAAATTGACCCTGCGCAGTAATCGGCGGTAAACTCCTGGGCTGTTCTGCGGGGCACGGGCTGCTGATGACTGGCGCTGGTGCGACCTTGCACCAACACCACCTCCCTCACACCTCTTTCTGGAGTTTTCGCATGAGCAAGAAACCCGTTCGTGTCGCCGTGACCGGCGCTGCAGGCCAAATCGGTTACGCGCTGCTGTTCCGCATCGCTTCCGGCGAAATGCTGGGCAAGGACCAGCCCGTCATCCTGCAACTGCTGGAAATTCCCGACGAGAAGGCCCAGAACGCGCTCAAGGGCGTGATCATGGAATTGGAGGACTGCGCGTTCCCGCTGTTGGCCGGCATCGAAGCCCACTCGGACCCCATGACCGCCTTCAAGGATACCGACTACGCCCTGCTGGTCGGCGCCCGTCCGCGCGGCCCCGGCATGGAGCGTGCCGACCTGCTGGCTGCCAATGCCCAGATCTTCACGGCCCAGGGCAAGGCCCTGAACGCCGTGGCCTCGCGCAACGTGAAGGTGCTGGTGGTGGGCAACCCCGCCAATACCAACGCCTACATCGCCATGAAGTCGGCCCCCGACCTGCCGGCCAAGAACTTCACGGCCATGCTGCGCCTGGACCACAACCGTGCAGCTTCCCAACTGGCGGCCAAGGGTGGCTTCAAGGTGGGCGACATCAAGAAGCTGACGGTGTGGGGCAACCATTCGCCCACGATGTATGCCGACTACCGTTTCGCCACGGTGGACGGCAAGTCCGTGAAGGACGCCATCAACGACCAGGCCTGGAACAAGGATGTGTTCCTGCCCACCGTCGGCAAGCGCGGCGCAGCCATCATCGCCGCTCGTGGCCTGTCCTCGGCTGCGTCTGCCGCCAACGCCGCCATTGACCACATGCGCGACTGGGCCCTGGGCTCCAAGGGCGAGTGGGTGACGATGGGTGTGCCCTCCAACGGCGAATACGGCATTCCCGCCGGCATCGTGTTCGGCTTCCCGGTCACCACCGAGAACGGCGAGTACAAGATCGTCGAAGGCCTGGCCATCGACGCTTTCTCGCAAGAGTGCATCGACAAGACCCTGGCCGAGCTGCAAGGCGAGCAGGACGGCGTCAAGCACCTGCTGTAATCGCGCATCTCCATGCACGACTGGGATCCCGCGCTCTACCAGCGCTTCGAGAGCGAGCGCACACGCCCGGCTGTCGAGTTGCTGGCGCGGGTCTCCCATCCCGCACCCCGCCACATCGTGGACTTGGGCTGCGGGAATGGCAATTCCACGCAATTGCTGCTGGAGCGGTTCCCGCAGTCGCAACTCATCGGTCTGGACAACTCCGAAGCGATGCTGGCCAGTGCGCGCAAGCGTTTGCCCGGTGTGCCCTTCGTGCAGGCCGACATTGCCGACTGGGCGCCCACCGTGGCGCCCGATTTGATTTTTGCCAACGCCTCCCTGCAGTGGGTGGCAGGGCATGCCGGGCTGTTCGCCCGGTTGATGCGCTGCCTGGCACCCGGCGGTGTCCTGGCGGTGCAGATGCCCGACAACCTGGACCAGCCGTCGCACCAGCTCATGCGCGAGCTGGCGAGCCAGTCTGCGTGGCGTGATCAGCTGGCGCATGCCGCGGACCAGCGCGCGGCACTGTTGTCGGTGGAGGCTTATTACGACCTTCTCGCGCCCATGGCCTGCCGGGTGGATATCTGGCACACCGCGTACCGCCATGTCATGCCTTCGGTCCAGGCCATCGTCGAGTGGCTGGAGTCCACAGGCCTGAAACCCTTCCTTGATCCGCTCCCCGCCGTGTTGCGGGATGCGTATCTGCAGGCCTACACGCAGCGCATTGGCGAGGCCTATACCGAGCGCGCGGACGGCCATCGGCTGTTTGCGTTTCCCCGTTTGTTCATTGTTGCCCAGCGTGCCCCATGACCTCGTCCGCTGCCCATCCCGCTGAAGTCCTGCTGGGCGCTCAGGCGGGCGCCCATGCGATCCCCGTGTGCGACCACTACAGCGGCGTGGAAGTGCGCATGCGCAAGAGCCTGCAACTGCAGCAGGAGCTGCTTGCCGAGTTTGGCCATTGCGTGTTTGACGTGACGCTCGACTGCGAGGACGGCGCGCCCGTGGGGCAAGAGCGCGAGCACGCCATGCTGGTGGCACGCCTGGCGCGCGAAGCCGGGGCCGGCGCGCGTGTGGCGGCACGTGTGCACACGGTTGACCACCCCGCCTTCGCGCAGGACATGGCCATCATCGCCGGTGAGGCGGGGCAGCGCCTGTGCCACATCATGCTGCCCAAGGTGGAAACCGTGGACGACGTGCTCGCGGCAGAGCGAGCGCTGGAGGCCGCAGGCGCCAGCCATCTGCCGCTGCACGCCCTTATCGAGTCCCCCGCTGCCGTGCACCGGGCCTTCGAGATCGCCGCGCACCCGCGCATCCAGAGCCTGAGCTTCGGCCTGATGGACTTCGTTTCCGCCCATGGCGGTGCGATTCCCGCCTCGGGCATGACGTCCACCGGGCAGTTCGAGCATCCGCTCGTCGTGCGTGCCAAGCTGGAGATCTCCGCCGCCTGCCATGCCAATGGCAAGGTGCCATCGCACTGCGTGGTTACTGAATTCAGCGATCCCGACGCCATGCAGGCCGCGGCCGGCAGGGCTGCGCGCCAGTTCGGCTACACGCGCATGTGGAGCATCCACCCCGCGCAGATCCGGCCCATCCTGGCGGCTTTCGCACCGGAAGGTGCGGAAATCGCGCGGGCCAGCCGCATCATTTCTGCCGCCATCCAGGCTGACTGGGCTCCCATCAGCGAGGAGGGCGTACTGCACGACCGCGCAAGCTACCGCTATTTCTGGCAGGTGCTCGAGCGTGCACACCAGACCGGCCGCATGCTGCCCGCCGAGGCGCAGGGCTGGTTTGCCAAGGCTGAGACCACGTCCACCTGATACGGGTATTCTTGTCGCCCCATCTGCCTTCCATTCATTCTTTCCCCGCAGGAGTCACCATGAAGACCCTCATCGCTTCCGCATTGATACTGTTGGCGCCCGCCCTCACCACGGCGCAGACGGCGACCAAGCCCGCCGCCCCCGCCGAGGCCAAGAAGAGCAGCGCCAAGCCTGCGGCGAAGAGCACCTCCGCCAAGGCGACCAAGCCCAAGGCCGAGAAGAAGAGCGACACCGTCGCCAAGGCGTCGCCTACCAGCAGCCGCACGCGCCTGCACAGCGGTGCCGTGCAGGTGGCGTCGGGCCTGGCCGCAGCCGAGGCGGCGCTCACTCCCGAAGAACTGCAGATCGCCGAGCGCGTGTACACGGGCCGCATGGCGTGCGAACTGGGCGCGTTCGTGAGCATCGAGGCCGATACGCAGTCGCCCGGGCGCTTCCATGTGGAAGGCAAGGGCTTCAAGTACCACATGGCCCCGGTGGCCACCACCACCGGCGCGGTGCGCCTGGAAGACCAGCGCGCGGGTGCCGTGTGGGTGCAGATCGCCAACAAATCCATGCTCATGAACCAGAAGCTGGGCCAGCGCATGGCTGACGAATGCATGAGCCCGCAGCAGGTGGTGGTGGCCGAGGCCATCAAGAAGAACCCGCCGCAAAGCCTGCTGGACAACCCGGCCGCCAAGTAAACCTAAAGCCGCCTGCCGGCGGGGCCACGCAGTGCACGCCTGCCGTGTGCGCCAGTGTGGCCGGCCGGTTGTCGCCCCACTTTGAAAACCTAGACTATCCCGGAGAAAGAATACATGTTGAAAGCCTACCGCGACCATGTGGCCGAGCGCGCTGCATTGGGCATCCCGCCGCTGCCGCTCGATGCCAAGCAGACGGCCGAACTGATCGAGCTGATCAAGAACCCGCCCGCTGGCGAGGAGGCTTTCCTGGTGGACCTGCTGACCCACCGCGTGCCGCCGGGGGTGGACGACGCAGCCAAGGTCAAGGCGTCCTTCCTCGCGGCCGTCGCCCATGGCGACATCACGGTCGGCCTGATTTCCAAGGCCAAGGCCACCGAGCTGTTGGGCACCATGGTGGGTGGCTACAACGTGCACCCTCTGATCGAGCTGCTGGACGACGCCGAAGTCGCTTCCGTGGCTGCCGAAGCGCTGAAGAAGACGCTGCTGATGTTCGACTTCTTCAACGACGTGGCCGCCAAGGCCAAGGCCGGCAACGCCAAGGCCCAGGAGGTCATGCAGAGCTGGGCCAATGCCGAGTGGTTCACCAGCCGCCCCGAGGTCGAGAAGAAAATCACCGTCACCGTGTTCAAGGTGCCCGGCGAAACCAACACCGACGACCTGTCGCCCGCACCCGATGCCTGGAGCCGCCCCGACATTCCGCTGCACTACCTGGCCATGCTCAAGAACACGCGTCCTGACGCGGCGTTCAAGCCCGAGGAAGACGGCAAGCGCGGCCCGATGCAGTTCATCGAAGACCTGAAGAAGAAGGGCCACTTGGTTGCCTACGTCGGTGACGTGGTGGGCACCGGTTCTTCGCGCAAGTCCGCTACCAACTCGGTGATCTGGGCCACCGGCCAGGACATCCCCTTCGTGCCGAACAAGCGTTTCGGCGGCGTGACGCTGGGTGGCAAGATCGCCCCCATCTTCTTCAACACGCAGGAAGATTCCGGCGCTCTGCCCATCGAAGTCGATGTGTCCAAGCTCGAAATGGGCGACGTGATCGACGTGCTGCCCTACGACGGCAAGATCGTCAAGAACGGCGAAACCGTGGCTGAGTTCGCGCTCAAGAGCGACGTGCTGCTGGACGAAGTGCGCGCCGGTGGCCGTATCAACCTGATCATTGGCCGCTCGCTCACCGCCAAGGCGCGCGAGGCCCTGGGCTTGCCCGCATCGACCGTGTTCCGCCTGCCCAAGGCGCCGGCTGAATCCAAGGCCGGCTTCACGCTGGCGCAGAAGATGGTCGGCCGTGCCTGCGGCCTGCCCGAAGGCCAGGGTATCCGTCCCGGCACGTATTGCGAGCCGAAGATGACCACCGTGGGTTCGCAGGACACCACCGGCCCGATGACGCGCGATGAGCTGAAGGATCTGGCCTGCCTGGGCTTCTCGGCCGACCTCGTGATGCAGTCCTTCTGCCACACCGCTGCGTACCCGAAGCCGGTGGACGTGAAGACCCACCGCGAACTACCAGCCTTCATCAGCAGCCGCGGCGGCGTGTCCCTGCGCCCCGGCGACGGCGTGATCCACAGCTGGCTCAACCGCCTGCTGCTGCCCGACACAGTGGGCACCGGCGGTGACTCGCACACCCGCTTCCCCATCGGCATCTCCTTCCCCGCAGGCTCCGGCCTCGTGGCTTTCGGCGCTGCCACCGGCGTGATGCCGCTGGACATGCCCGAGTCGGTGCTGGTGCGCTTCAAGGGTGAGATGCAGCCCGGCGTGACGCTGCGCGACCTGGTGCACGCGATCCCGCTGTACGCCATCAAGGCGGGCCTGCTGACCGTGGCCAAGGCCGGCAAGAAGAACATCTTCTCGGGCAAGATCCTCGAAATCGAGGGCCTGCCGGACCTGAAGGTGGAGCAAGCCTTCGAGCTGTCCGACGCCTCGGCCGAGCGTTCCGCCGCCGGCTGCACGATCAAGCTCAACCCCGAGCCGATCGCTGAGTACCTGCGCTCCAACGTCGTGCTCATGAAGAACATGATCGCCGATGGCTACCAGGACGCGAAGACGCTGCAGCGCCGCATCGAGAAGGTCGAAGCCTGGCTGGCCAACCCGAATCTGCTCGAAGCCGACAAGGACGCCGAGTACGCCGCCGTGATCGAGATCGATCTGGCCGACATCAAGGAGCCCATCGTTTGCTGCCCGAACGACCCGGACGATGCCAAGTTCCTGTCCGAAGTGGCTGGCACCAAGATCGACGAAGCCTTCATCGGCTCGTGCATGACCAACATCGGTCACTTCCGCGCCGCAGCCAAGCTGCTGGGCGGCCAGCGCGACATTCCCGTCAAGCTGTGGGTGGCACCGCCCACCAAGATGGACCAGAGCGAGCTGATCAAGGAAGGCCACTACGCTGCCTTCGGTACGGCCGGCGCGCGTACCGAAATGCCCGGCTGCTCGCTGTGCATGGGCAACCAGGCCCAAGTGCGCGAGGGTGCGACGGTGATTTCCACCTCCACCCGCAACTTCCCCAACCGCCTGGGCAAGAACACCAACGTGTTCCTGGGCTCGGCCGAGCTGGCCGCCATCGCCTCGCGCCTGGGCAAGCTACCCACCAAGGAGGAATACCTCCAGGAAATGGGCGTGATCGATGCCGACAAGGCCAGCGTGTACCGCTACATGAACTTCGACCAGATCGAGGAGTATGCAGAGGTCGCCAAGGGCGTGACGGCCTGATCGCCGGCTGAGGCCCGGGCCGCGGCGCGGCCCCTCCCGTCAACCCCCGCAGGGCGCATGCCTGGCGGGGGTTTTCTTTTGCTCATTAATTGATAGCTGCTTACGCTTGCTGGTGCTGCGTTAGCGGCCATTTTCACTTAAATGCTCGCGCCGCGTGTGCCGCGCGTCGGGGGATGTCGCACGCCGAGACCGTGGTCACGACCCGGGAGACGGTGCCGTTCAGGCCGCGGCCAGCGCGCGCAGTGCGGCGGCGCTGGCGTCGTCGGCGGGGAAGAACGTTTCCAGCGCCAGCTCCTGCAGCGTCACGTCGACGGGCGAGCCGAACACCGTGGTGGTGCTCACCAGCTGGAGCGTGCCGGCCGGCGTGCGGAACTCGAACGGCATGAGCACGCCCAGGTGCTCGCCCGGCAGCGGCGGGCTGGCAGGCGGCAAAGGGTAGGCCTGCAGTTCCTGCAGCAGGGCGGCCAGCACCGGGTCGCTGCTCTCGTGGATCTGCTGGCGCAACCGCTCCAGCAGGTGCGCGCGCCATTGCGCCAGGTTGGCGATGCGCGGTGCCAGGCCCCCCGGGTGCAGGCTGAGGCGCAGCACGTTCACGGGCGGCTGCAGCAGCTCGGCGTCCACGCCGGACAGCAGCAGGGGCACGATGCGGTTGGCCATGAGCAGGTTCCAGTGCCGGTCCATCGCCAGCGCCGGCCAGGGTTCGTGGCAGTCCAGGATGCGCTGCACCGCCGCGCGCGCATCGGCCATCTCGGGCGCATCGAGCGGGCGTTCGCGGTACATCGGGGCATAGCCCGCGGCCACCAGCAGCGCGTTGCGCTCGCGCAGGGGCACGTCCAGGCGACGCGCCAGGCGCAGCACCATGTCGCGGCTGGGGCTGGCGCGGCCCGTTTCCACGCAGCTCAGGTGGCGCGTAGACACCTCGGCCGCGTGTGCCAGGTCCAGTTGGCTCAACCGCCGGTGCTGGCGCCAGTGGCGCAGGCGTTCTCCAAAAGGCGCGGGTGTCGATAGGGCGGGAGCGTGGTGCATGGCCTGCATGGTAGGGCCGGCCGCGCGGCGTGGGCATGACCTGCCAGGTCATGGACGCGCAGCCGCCGCGTGCCGACGATGCAGGCCATGTTCAACCCCTCAGGAGATCACACCATGGCCTTCATCGATGCTTTCACGTCCCCCGGCGGCCTGCGCCGCGTGCTCTGGGCCGATGCCGCCGCAGGCGCCGGCATGGCGGCGCTGCACCTGGCGGCGGCAGCGCCGCTGGCTGAATGGCTGGGCATGTCGCCCCGGTTGCTGTTGGCCAGCGGCTGGCTGCTGCTGCCTTTCGTGCTGGTGGCCGGGTCGCTGGCCCTGCGGCGCGAGGCAGCCGGCGGCGCGCTGGCGCTGCTGGTGGCGGGCAATGTCCTGTGGGTGCTGGCCAGCGCAGTGGTGCTGTGGGGCACGACGTGGGTGACCGGCGGCTGGGGCCAGGCCTATGTGGCCGTGCAGGCGGTGGCCGTGCTGGCCCTGGCGGAACTGCAGTGGATGGCGCTGCGCCGCGCACGCGTGGCGGTCCAGGGCGTGCACGCGGCAGTCTCCTGACGGGCGCTCAGCCCTGCTCGGCCAGCAGGTCTTGCAGGGCCTTGACCTGTTGGCGCAGGCGCTCGTTTTCGGCCTCCAGTTCCGCCACGCGCTGCTGCAGCTTTGCGGTGTCGGGGGCGGCCGTCGATTCCGGCCCGGCGGTGCCGTCGGCCTCCGTTGCGGCGGCATCGCCCTTTGGTTTTTTCTTGCCATCGCGCACGCGCTTGGCGGCCTGCTTGAGTTCCTGCGCACCGCCGGCCGCGGCGCTCTTTTGCTCGTCCACCGGCAGGGTGGCCACCACGGCAGCGGCGTTCAAGGACAGTTCGCCCGACTTGACGGCGGCCACCACCTCCGGCGCTGCGTTCTGGTGGATGGTCTCGATGGCCTTGACCTGGGCGGCCGTCAGGCGGGCGGCGCGGGCCAGGGCCTCGCGCGTGTCCAGCGCGTCTTCGGGCACCTTGGGCACGCTGGCCAGCGCCTGGGCGACGACCGGGTCGGTGTCACCCTCCCACGGCGCTTGTTCAGGCGCTTGGGCGGCCTCGGCCTTGGCTGCCACCACGGCGGCAGCGGCCGCGGCGCGGCGCTCGGCAATGATCTCGCGCTTGCGCAGTGCCAGCACGCCGCGCTGGAACTCCGACACGCTGCGCCGCCCCAGGTGCTGGTCGATCATCCACAGGTGCACGTCCTCCATGTTCTGAAAGCGGGTGTTCTGCACCGTCTGGAAGGGCAGGCCGTGCTTGTGGCAGATGCCGAAGCGGTTGTGGCCGTCCACGAGGATGTTGCCCCACAGCACCAGCGCGTCGCGGCAGCCCTCTGCGAGGATGCTGCGCTCCAGCGCGTCGTGCTCCTCGGGCGTGAGCGGGTCGATGTAGGCCTTGAGTTCGGGCAGGACGACGATGTCTTCAGGATTCATGGGTTCTGGGTATGGGGCGGGGCAAGAAATGGGCAAAGGCCCCGCCGGGGCCTTTGCAAAAAGAGGAGCTGCTCGCGCTTGATGGCTGGGCATTTCGGTATCAAATCTACCTGAAACGCCCTGTGGACGGGCGCTGCCAGCTATGGTTTCAGGAAGGCTGTAGCAGCCGCGCGATGAGCGCGCCGTCCACCGGGCCGTCGATCGGAATGCGCACACGCAGCGGATTGCCCGGCGCCACCTGCACGCTTTCGCCGTCCAGTTTGAACATCTGCGTGAGCTGCACCGTGCGGTTGCCGCTGGGGTGGATCACCTCCAGCGTGTCGCCCACGGCGAAGCGGTTCATGGTCTCGACCTCGGCCATGCCGTCGGCGTAGCCGCGCACCTGGCCGACGAAGTGGGCGCGCTGCAGCACGCTGTTGCCGGTCTCGTAGTTCTGGTAGTCGTTGGCCGGGCGGCGCTCCAGCAGGCCGCCGGTGTAGCCGCGGTTGGCCAGGCCTTCCAGCTCGGTGATCAGGTGCGGGTTGAACGGGCGGCCCGCCACCGCGTCGTCGATCGCGCGGCGGTACACCTGGGCGGTACGCGCCACGTAGTACAGGCTCTTGGTACGGCCCTCGATCTTGAGCGAATCCACGCCGATCTTCACCAGGCGCTCCACATGCTCCACGGCGCGCAGGTCCTTGGAGTTCATGATGTAGGTGCCGTGCTCATCCTCCATGATGGGCATCAGTTCGCCGGGGCGGCCGATCTCTTCGATCAGGTAGACCTGGTCGGCCTTGGGGTGGCGCTGGCCGCTGCCGCAGGTGGTGGTGAACTGGCTGTCGGCTTCCTCGCGCGCCTGTTCGAAGTTGAAACCCTGCTCCATGGACGTGGCCAGCGCTTCGCCGGTGTTGGGGTCCACCGCCGCGTCGTGGGTCTTGTATTCCCAGCGGCAGGCGTTGGTGCAGGTGCCCTGGTTGGGGTCGCGGCGGTTGAAATAGCCGCTGAGCAGGCAGCGGCCCGAGTAGGCAATGCACAGCGCGCCGTGCACGAAGACCTCGATCTCCATGTCAGGGCATTCCTGGCGGATCTTCTCGATCTCGTCCAGGCTCAGTTCGCGCGAGAGGATGATGCGCGACACGCCCGCCTTCTGCCAGAACTTCACCGTGGCGTAGTTGGTGGTGTTGGCCTGCACCGAGAGATGGATCTCGGTCTCGGGCCACTTTTCCTTGACCATCATGATCAGGCCGGGGTCGGCCATGATGAAGGCGTCGGGCTTGCACTGGATGACGGGCTCGATGTCGCGCAGGTAGGTGCGCACCTTGTCGTTGTGCGCGATCAGGTTGCTGGTGACGAAGAACTTCTTGCCCCGCGCGTGCGCCTCCTGGATGCCCTGGGCGATCTGCTCCAGGCGGAACTCGTTGTTGCGCGCACGCAGGCTGTAGCGCGGCTGGCCGGCGTAGATGGCGTCGGCGCCGAAGTCGTACGCCGCACGCATCTTGTCGAGCGAGCCGGCGGGCAGCAGCAGTTCGGGGGCTTTGAGGGTCATAGCCTGCAATTTTCGCTGATGTGCGGGGTGAGGGTGGGGCGCGTGGGTAATGACCGGGTTGGGGTCTTTGGGGCGGTTGCTTTGCGTTGTCGGCGGTGGCAGTTGGGAGGATTAGGAGGGGTGTGTGACGTAGGGTTGAGAGGCTGGGGCGAGAGCGGACTGCTCGCCGGTGGCGGAGTCGGGCCCCCAGCGGCTTGTGCCGGACGCGAATCCGACGCCACGAACCGTGGCTCAACGCCGCGTGCGCCCGGCCTTCCCTTGGATGCCATGAACAGGTATATCCAAGACGAGGGCCTGTTCACATTCCGTGCCAACAGGCCCTAGCTTCGTGGCATCGCCTCGAGATCGCTCGGGGCGGCGGCACGGAAGGCGGGCAGCGCTTCACAGTGTTCGGCCAGTGAGATCAGCGCGGCGTGGACGGACGGTGACAGCACTTCATCCATCCGGTCCTGCATGTACCAGATCAGCGTGGTGATCATGACATCGGCATGGGTGAGTGCCGCCCCGCAGGCATACGGTGTGGCAAGGCGTTTGGTCAGTTCGTCGAGACCAGCGCGTGCCTGGCCAAGGCAGCGATCCAGCCAGACGGCGCTGCGGTGTTCGGGGGGTGAAAGTGCCTCTCGTACACCACAGCCGCGACCTTTTCGAGGGTGCCTTGCGCCAGTGCCGTCATCTGGAGAACGCGCCGGCGTTGGGGGCCGGAGCGGGGGATCAGCGCCGCGTCGCCTGCCTGCTCATCGAGATGATCCAGGATGGATGCGCTGTCGATCAGCACTTCGACATCGTCGAGGACGAGGGCCGGGATGCGGGTCAGCGGGCTGATCCCCCCGATTGCTGCCGCATCGCCAAAGATGGATCGCGTATCGCGGGTGAAGGGGATGCCGTAGTGATGCAGCGCGATGGCGACACGGCGCGTGACGGGGCTGTCATATTGGCCGACGAGGATCTTGGGCAGGTCTTCCATCTCAAACAACGCGCTTCAAGCATCCTGAATGTATACGGCGACAGCCTCCCCATCAGTCGCCCTTCGTAAAGGCAGGCTCAGGCCGATGACAGCCCATGCGCGCTCAATGCGCTAAACCCGCCGCTTGTCCAGCTTGCGCGTGAGCGTGCGGCGGTGCATTCCTAGCCGCCGTGCGGCTTCGGAGATGTTGAAGCCCGTCTCGGCCAGCACTTCGTGGATGCGCTCCCACTCCAGCGTCTTGATGGAGCTGGCGCGGTTGGTCAGTTCCACGTCGGCATTGCCTTCGGTAAGGCCGAAGGCGGCCTCGATATCGTCGGTGTTCGATGGCTTGGCCAGGTAGTGGCAGGCACCCAGCTTTACGGCCTCGACGGCGGTGGCAATGCTGGCGTAGCCCGTGAGCACGACGATGAGCATGTCCGGGTTGGCCGCGTGCAATGCCCGAACGCAGGCCAGGCCTGTGGCCTCGCCCTTGAGCTTGAGGTCCACGACGGCATAGTCGGGCGTGTGCCCGGCCAGCAGTGCTTCGGCCTGTGCCAGGCTATCGGCGTGCAGCACGCGGTAGCCGCGCCGCTCGAACGAACGGGCCAGCGTGCGCGCGAAGGCCTCGTCGTCTTCCACGATGAGCAGCAAGCGTTCAGCGTCCATGGTGCGTGGGTGTCTCCTGCAACGCAATCGCGGCCAGCGGCAGCGTGATCGTGACCTGGGCGCCGCCGCCCGGAAGGTTGCGTGCCTGCACGGTGCCCCCCAGGGTGCGCGCCACGTTCATTGCCAGGAACAGGCCCAGCCCGCCGCCGGGGCGGCCCTTGCTGGACTGGTAGGGCTTGCCGAACTGCGACAGCATGGCCGGCGCGAAGCCGGGGCCATTGTCTGTGACGGTAATGCGCAGCAGGTCTTGATCACGCTCGGCCACCAGGCCGACCCGGTGGGGCGATGCGTCGCGGGCATTGTCCAACACATTGAAAACCATTTGCTGCAGCGTGACATCGGACACCATGGGGGTGTCCTGGCCGAAGCGGTTGTCATAGGTGAACTCGTCAACCGAGCGCGTGGCCTGCCACTCGCTGGCGAGCGTGTCCAGGAACTGGCACACGGTGGTCTGCGCCGATGCCTCGCCGCGCGTCTCGCCGGCGGACATCAGGATGCCGCTGACGATGGTCTTGCAGCGCTGCACCTGCGCCTGCATCTCGGCCACGTCTTCCTGCAGCGCGGGGTTGGCGGCCAATGCAGGATCACGCTTCCAGTCCCCCAGGATCACCGCCATGGTGGCCAGCGGCGTGCCCAGCTCATGGGCCGCGCCTGAAGCCAGCAGCCCCATGCGCACCACGTGCTCTTCCTCGGCGGCGCGTTGGCGTATGGCGGCCAGACGCGCGTCCCGCTGGCGCAGGTTCTGGCCGATGCGGCTGATGAAGATCACCACCAGCGCCGCGTTGAGCATGAAGCACACCAGCAGGCCCAGCACGTAGGGACTGCCCAGCCCGCGCGCGAAGTCGGGCGCCAGCTGCAATGGCACGCTGTAATGCGCCAGCAGCGCAAAGCAGGCTGCGGTGATGAGCACCATGGTCCAGATGTAGGCGCTGCGCAGCAGCGCCGCGCCCAGCGCCACCTGCAGCAGGTACAAGAAGACGAATGGGTTGCGGATGCCCCCGCTCAGATACAGCTGCACGGTGAGCACGGCCACGTCCACCAGCAGCGCCAGAAACAGCTCCACATTGCGCACGCCGCGGCCGGTGCGCCAGCGCACGAAGCTCACCGCGTTGTAGAGCACCAGGCAACCCACCACCATGAGCATCTCGCGCAGGGGCAGGGGAAGCTGCAGCACGTAGTGCGCCACCTCGATGGTGAACACCTGGCCCACCACGGCGATCCAGCGCAACTGGATGAGCTGGTGCAGGTTTTTCAGCCCGGCCGCGGCATCGGCCGAGCGCGCCTTCAGGGCGGGCGGGGAGGCGGAGGGGGTGGAGGTGGCGGAAGCTGTCATCGGGAGCGCAAGGTGGCACGCAGGCGAAGCTCGTAGCGTGCCACATACGCAGCCGCTGCCGCCACCATGGCGGCCAGCCCGAACCAGGTGATGGCATACACCAGGTGGCTGTTGTGGAAGCGAACCACCGTCAGTCCCGGGCGGGGCCAGGGACCGGTGGTGGTGGAAGTCTCGGCATCCATCGGCGCTGGGGCGTTCGCGTCGGGAATGCCCGCGTCGATGAAAAACGGGGCCGCGGCCTCCAGGCCCTGCGCCTGGGCGATGGCCGCCACGTCGCGCGAATGCCAGCGCTGCGCCCCGGGGTCGTTGCGGCGCAGGAAGCCGCCTCCGGGCTCGCTCATGCGCAACAGGCCCTGCAGCTGTACGGCTTCGCCTTCCTGCATGCCGGGGCCGCCAGCGGCCCACTGGGCGCGCTGCGCCTGTGGGATGAAGCCGCGGTTGACGAGCACCTGGCCGCCGCCGTCCAGCTGCAGCGGGGTCATGACCCAGAAACCCGCGCCGAGCGCCGTGGTGGCCTGGGTCAGTACGGTTTTGCTGGCCAGCCAGTGACCCTCAGCCTGCACAGGCTGGTATTCAAAGCCAGCCGCATCCACGCCAGGCCACTGCGCGCGCGCGGGCAACGGCACGGGCGCGGCATGCAGACGCTGCTCTACGCGTTCCATCAGGGCCAGCTTCCAGGTGCGCCGCTCCACCTGCCACCAGCCGAGGGCACAGAACACAACGAACAGGGCGATGCCCGCCAGAGCGAGCACCGCCATCGTCAGGTTGGAGTGCGCGCGGGTGCGCTGCGGCTCCGGGGCGTGCATGGTCGGAGCGGTCAAGGCGCCTTCGGTTGGTGTGCCTCGCTGCCCTGGTGCTGTGCGGCCATGGGGTTGGCGTGCGCGGGCATCATGTTGGCATTCATGTGGAACATGACCCACAACGTGCCGATGATGGTCACTGCCAGGAACACGATGGTGAAGATGGTGGACAGCATCGTCCAGCCGCCCTGGATCTTGCCGTTCATGTGCAGGAAGTACACCATGTGCACCACCACCTGGACCATGGCGAAGATGCCCAGCACCAGCACGGCGGTGGTGCGGTTCTGGATCACGTCGGCCATGACCAGCCAGAACGGGATCACGGTGAGGATCACGGCGAGGATGAAGCCCTTGACGTAGTCCCCCTTGGTGACGTGCAGGTCGTCATGGTCGTGGCCATGGTCGTCGTGGCCGGCGTGAATTTCGTGTGCGCTCATTTACAGCACCCCCATCAGGTACACAAAGGTGAAGACGCCGATCCAGACCACGTCCAGGAAGTGCCAGAACATGGACAGGCAGTTCAGACGGCGCTTGTTTTCATGGATCAGGCCGTGCTTGCTGATCTGAATCATCAATGTCACGAGCCAGATCAGGCCGAAGGTCACGTGCAGTCCGTGCGTGCCCACCAGCGTGAAGAAGGCCGACAGGAACGCGCTGCGCTGGGGTGTCGCGCCCTGGTGGATCAGGTGTGCGAACTCATACAGCTCCACGCCCAGGAAGGCCAGGCCCAGCAGGCCGGTGACGGCCAGCCAGGTCAGCGTGCCGCGCACGTTGCCTGCCTGCTTTTGCAGCATGGCAAAGCCGAAGGTGATGGACGACGTCAGCAGGAAGGCCGTGTTGATGGCCACCAGCGTCAGGTCGAACAGCTGCGCGCCCGTGGGGCCCGCCGCATAGCTGCGGCCCAGCACGCCGTAGGTGGCGAAGAGGGCGGCAAAGATGAGGCAGTCGCTCATCAGATAGAGCCAGAAACCCAGGGACGTGCCGTTCTCGGGGTGGGGCTCGTGTGCCAGGTGGTATTGGCGCGGGGCCATGGCGGCGGCGCCGCCCGCGTGCAAGGTGGTGGTATCAGACATGGGCTGCTGCAAGCTGCTGGGTGCGTGCGTCTTCCGTGGCGGCCACGTTGGCTGCGGGAATGTAGTAGTCACGCTTGTAGTTGAAGGTATGGATGATCGAGGCCAGCACGATGGCGGCGAACGAGGCTGCCGCCAGCGGCCACATGTGCCAGATCATGGCGAAGCCGAACAGGGTGGACAGTGCGGCAATCACCACGCCTGCACCCGTGTTGGCAGGCATGTGGATCGGCTGGAAGCCGGTGAGCGGGCGCTGGTAGCCGTGCTTCTTCATGTCCCACCAGGCGTCGATCTCGTGCGCCACGGGCGTGAAGGCGAAGTTGTACTGCGGCGGGGGCGAGGAGGTGGCCCACTCCAGCGTGCGGCCGTCCCAGGGGTCGCCGGTCACGTCGCGCAGCTGGTCGCGCTTGAGGTAGCTCACGAACAGCTGGATGAAGAAGCAGGCGATGCCCGCCGCGATCAGGCATACGCCCACCGCGGAGATGATGAACCAGATGTGCAGCGAGGCGTCTTCCACATGGTTGACGCGGCGCGTCACGCCCATCAGGCCCAGGATGTACAGCGGCGTGAACGCCACCCAGAAACCCACCAGCCAGAACCAGAACGAGCATTTGCCCCAGAACTCATCGAGCTTGTAGCCAAAGGCCTTGGGGTACCAGTAGTTGATGCCGGCAAACACGGCGAACACCACGCCGCCGATGATCACGTTGTGGAAGTGCGCGACCAGGAACAGGCTGTTGTGCAGCACGAAGTCGGCCGGGGGCACGGCCAGCAGCACGCCGGTCATGCCGCCGATGGCGAAGGTGCACATGAAGCCTACCGTCCACAGCATGGGCACGCTGAAGCGGATGCGGCCCTTGTACATGGTGAACAGCCAGTTGAAGATCTTGGCGCCCGTCGGGATCGAGATGATCATCGTGGTGATGCCGAAGAAGGTGTTCACTGTGGCGCCCGAGCCCATGGTGAAGAAGTGGTGCAGCCACACCAGGTACGACAGGATGGTGATACACACCGTGGCGTAGACCATCGAGGTGTAGCCGAACAGGCGCTTGCGCGAGAACGTGGCGACGACCTCGGAGAACACGCCGAACGCGGGCAGGATCAGGATGTACACCTCGGGGTGGCCCCAGATCCAGATCAGGTTCACGTACAGCATGGGGTTGCCGCCCAGGTCGTTCGTGAAGAAGTTGGTGCCCAGGTAGCGGTCCAGGCTCATCAGTACCAGCGCGGCCGTCAGCACCGGGAACGATGCCACGATCAGCGCGTTGGTGCACAGGGCAGTCCAGGTGAAGACGGGCATCTTCATCAGGTTCATGCCCGGCGCGCGCATCTTGATGATGGTGACGATCAGGTTGATGCCCGACAAGGTGGTGCCCACCCCCGCAATCTGCAGGCCCCAGATGTAATAGTCGAGACCCACGCCAGGGTCCTGCGCCCCGAGGTTGGACAGCGCCAGCCAGCCAGAGGTGGAGAACTCGCCCAGGAACAGCGAGATCATCACCAGCACGGCGCCGCCGGTGGTCATCCAGAAGCTGAAGTTGTTCAGGAAGGGAAACGACACGTCGCGCGCGCCGATCTGCAGCGGCACGAGGTAGTTCATCAGGCCCGTGACGAAGGGCATGGCCACGAAGAAGATCATGATCACGCCGTGGGCCGTGAAGATCTGGTCGTAGTGGTGCGGCGGCAGATAGCCCATGTTCTCGCCAAAGGCCATGGACTGCTGCAGGCGCATCATCACCGCGTCGGCAAAGCCGCGCAGGAACATGACCAGGCCCAGGATCATGTACATGATGCCGATCTTCTTGTGGTCGATGGAGCAGATCCAGTCGCGCCACAGCGGGCCCCACAGACGGAACTTGGTGAGGCCGGCCAGCATCACGATGCCACCCAGGACCACCGCGATGAAGGTCCACAGCACGATGGGCTCGTGCGCCATCGGGATCGAGTCCCAGGTGATGCGGCCCAACAGCCAGTGGGCTGGGGTAGTTTGTTCAGACAACATATCGAATCTCTTGGCTAATGGGCCCGGCGCCGGCTTGGCGCCCGCGTCGGGTCCGTCAAATTCACTGTTGGGTGGTGGCCTCGGGGAGGGCGGCTGCGGGCTGCAGCGCGGCCAGGATCTGTGGCGCGTTGCCTGCGGTGCATACGTCCTGCGGCAGCGTCAGACCGTTGGCTTTGACGAAGGCTTCGCCGCCGAGCGCGTCGATAGCCATCATGTCGTGCATGCACATCTGCCCGTCTTCCACGCAGCGGTTGAGCACCTTGCCGTACAGGCCGTCTTCCACTGTGGAAAAGCGCTGCACGGGGTCGCGCTGGCTGGGCTTGGCCAGTTGCAGGTAGGTGGTCTTGTCCAGGGGCTTGCCTTCGGTCTTGGCCTTGTCCACCCACTGGGCGAACTCGGCATCGCTCAGGCCGTGGAACTTGAAGGTCATGCCGGAGAAGCCGGGGCCGCTGTAGTGCGAGGCGAGGCCGTGGAACACGCCGGGCTTGTTGATGATGGCGTTCAGCTCGGTCTGCATGCCAGGCATGGCGTAGATCATGCCGGCCAGGTCGGGCACGTAGAACGCGTTCATGGTCGACGTGGCGGTGAGCTTGAACAGGATCGGGCGGTCCACAGGCGCGGCCACCTCGTTCACCGTGGCAATGCCCTGCTCGGGGTAGAAGAACAGCCACTTCCAGTCCATGGCCACCACCTGCACTTCCAGCGGTTTGACGTCGGCGGCCAGCGCGCGCTGGGCGTCGATGCGGTCCAGGGGGCGGTAGGGGTCCAGCTTGTGGGTAGCGATCCAGGTCAGCGCGCCCAGGGCAATGATGATCATCAGCGGCACGCTCCAGATCACCAACTCCAGCGAGGTGGAGTGGTGCCAGTCGGGGTCGTACTCGGCGTCGGTGTTGCCCTGGCGGTACTTCCAGGCGAACAGCAGCGTCAGCAGGATCACCGGCACGATGACGATCAGCATCAGCACCGTGGCAGTCACCACCAGGTTGCCCTGCTGGGCAGCGATATCACCCGCCGGGTTCAATACAACGGCCTTGCTGCAACCAGCCAGGCTGGCTGCGGCCAAAGCCGCGGCGAGCCAGGTGGGCCCGCGGAGTTTCTTCAGTTGGAGCATTGCTAGGCGTGTCAAAAAGCGTGCACGGCCTTGCGTCGCGCGGGCGGGCGCGGCGCTAGGTGTAAACGCGAATTACTGGACGGAGACGAATGTAATACGCCTAGCGCATTTGTCGATTGGACATTTTGTCCAGGGTCAAACTTATGGCGTGATGGCAGGCCGGATGCGGCCTGCAGGCGCGACCATGGCGGCGCGGATGGCCGACTGGGCGTGAGGGTTTTCCCGCGCGGGACGTCAGTGTAAGCGTACTTGTTGACCGCGGGGCTTGCGTGTAGAACGGAGCTGTGTCTGCAAAGCAAGGAGTACGGTCATGAGTAGCGGTTCCGTCGCATACCCCGTTTACGGCCCCGAGAGCGCGGCATCGCTGTCGCGCGCGCACACCGACGAAGACGTCACCCCGGGCGAGATCGCCGTGGGCGTGATCATCGGGCGCGCGTCGGAGTATTTCGACTTCTTCGTATTCGGGATCGCCTGCGTGCTGGTCTTCCCGTCGCTGTTGTTCCCCTTCATGTCGCGGCTGGACGGCACGCTCATGGCCTTTGCCATCTTTGCCATCGCCTTCATCGCCCGGCCGCTGGGCACCGCCATCTCCATGGCCGTGCAGCGGCGCTGGGGGCGCGGCACCAAGCTGACGCTGGCGCTGTTCCTGCTGGGCGGCTGTACGGTGAGCATGGCCTTCCTGCCCAGCTACCACGTGGCGGGGCTGGCAGCCGCCGGGGCGCTGGCGGTGCTGCGCTTCGGCCAGGGGCTGGCGCTGGGCGGCTCCTGGGACGGGCTGCCGTCGCTGTTGGCGATGGCTGCACCGCCGGAGCGCCGGGGCTGGTATTCCATGGTGGGGCAACTGGGCGCGCCCGTGGGGTTTGCATTGGCCGCCGGGTTGTTCGCCTACCTGTACGGCAGTCTCTCCAGCGAAGAATTCCTGGCCTGGGGCTGGCGCTACCCGTTCTGCGTGGCCTTTGCGATCAACGTGGTGGCGCTGTTTGCGCGGCTGCGCCTGGTGGTGGGGCAGTCCTATGCCGAATTGCTGCAAGAGAAGGAACTGGAGCCCGTGGGCGTGGCCCGCGTGATGCGCGAAGAGGGGAGCAATGTGGTGCTGGGCGCCTTTGCGGCACTGGCCAGCTTCGCACTCTTTCACGTGGTGACGGTGTTCCCGCTGTCGTGGTTCGCCCTGTTCTCCGACCGCTCCATGGCCGAGGTGCTGTGCGTGCAGATCGCCGGCGCATTCCTGGCCATCGGCGCGGTGGTGGCGTCGGGGCGGTTGGCCGACCGCATGGGCCGGCGCAACCTGCTGGGCTCCATGGCCGTGCTGATTGGCCTGTTCAGCCTGGCCACGCCCTGGCTGCTGGGCGGTGGCGCGGTGGGCGGCACGGTGTTCCTGCTGCTGGGCTTCGTGCTGCTGGGCCTGTCGTACGGCCAGGCATCGGGCACGGTGACGGCCAACTTCTCCACCCAGCACCGCTACACCGGGGCGGCACTGTCGTCCGACCTGGCCTGGCTGATCGGCGCGGCCTTCGCGCCGTTGGTGGCCTTGGGGCTGTCGGCACGTTTCGGGCTGGGGGCGGTGACGCTGTATCTGCTGTCGGGCGTGGTCTGCACACTCGGCGCGTTGCGTATCAATCGCCTCATCGAGCAGCGCAGCTGAGTTCGATTGGCTGTCGGTTGTTATCGAAAATGATAGCTGCCGGCGCTTGACTCAAATAGGTTTCACAGTGTTTTCAATTTGAAACCATTGAGGGACAAGCGCAGGCAGCTCTCTTTTTTGCTTCAGTCGCGCGGGCGGAAGCCGATCACCAGGGACGACGGCACGCGGCCGTCCACGTCGCGCGGCAGGGTTTCCGTGCGGTGCAGCGCACGAATCACCGCGTCGTCCCACGCCTTGTTGCCGCTGGACTGGGTGATGCGCGCGCCGACGATGGTGCCGTCCGGAGCGGCGCGCACCTCGACCTCGGCGCGCGGGTTGCCCGAGATGGTGTCGGGATAGACGATGTTGGGGCGTACCTTGGCGGCCACCTTGCCACCGTAGCTGCCCGAGGGGCCGGAGCTGCGCTGCGCGGTGCCCGTGGCGGTCTCGCCGCCCGTGGCGCCTGGCAGCCCCTGCATCATGCGGCGCAGGTTCTCCTGGCGGAGCGCTTCGGCCTCCTTGGCTTCACGGGCTTCCTCGGCCTTGCGGCGCTTGTCCTCGGCCAGCTTCTTCTGTTTGTCCTGCTCGGCCTTGGCGGCCTTCTCCTTCTCGGCCTTGGCGGCCTTCTCCTTCTCGGCCTTGGCGGCCTTCTCCTTCTCGGCCTTGGCGGCCTTCTCCTTCTCGGCCTTTTCGCGTTCGGCTTTCTCGCGCTCGGCCTTCTGCTGCGCCAGCAGGCGTTCCTTCTTTTCCTGCTCCAGCCGCTCGCGGCGCTCTTCTTCCTTGCGCTCGCGTTCGCGTTTCTCGCGCTCCAGTTGCTGTTCGCGCTTTTTCTTTTCTTCTTCCAGGCGCTTCTTCTGCTGCTGCAGGGCGATGTCGGCCTCGCGCGTGTCGGCTTGCTCCGGACGCGGTGGTGGCGGTGGAGGCGGCGATGCGGGCGCGGGCTCAGGTGCGGGGGTAGGGGCCGGAGCAGGGGGTGGGGGCGCCTCCACGGCGCGCAGCGCCGCTTGCTGGGGGACGGCGGACCAGAGTTCGGCCTCCACCGCCGGTTGGTCGGAACTGCTCTTCCAGTTCACGCCCCAGGTCAGCGCGCCGATCAGCGCGGCATGGGCGAGTACCGCCAGGGCGATGGCCCGCATGCGTCCGGGCGGGCGGGGCGGGGCAAACTGGTCGCGGTCGTTCGTGGCGTGCATTAGATCGTGTGAAAGTTCTCGTCAGCCGCCGCTCTTCACCGCCAGGGCGACGCGTGCCACGCCCGCCTGTTGCAGCGCAGACATGGCCTTCATCACCGCGTCGTACGACACGTTCTTGTCGGCGCTGATGAGCACGGGTGTGTCCTCTGGCTGGTCCTTGAGCCAGTTCTTGGCGGTGGCGCCCAGGTTTTGCAGCGGCACGGTGCGTTCGTTGCCGTCGGCCTTGAAGCGGATGCTGCCGTCCTTGTCGACGATGACGTCCGCGCGCGTCTTGGGCACCTTGGCGCCTTTGCCCACGGAAGGCACGTTCACCGAACTGGGCGTGAGCATGGGCGCGGTCACCATGAAGATGATGAGCAGCACCAGCATCACGTCGATGAACGGCACCATGTTGATTTCGTTCATGGAGCGGCGGCGGGTGCCGCTGCGTGAGGCCATGGCAGGCATTTCAGTTCTCCATTGCGCTGAGCAGTGCGCGCTGTGGATAAAACGGACGTGTCCGATGCCAGCAGACGCCGCGCAAGGGCCGTCCCGCCGCGCTGAGCAATCGATCCCCTTTCCCGCAGTGGGTAGCGCTGCGAGAGAAGGGGGAAGCCGCGCAGCGGCTCAGGGGGATGTCCTTCATCTCAATGCCCCGAGGGGGATGCGGGGTGTGCGCCCAGGTTGCGCTGCAGGATGTTGGAGAACTCCTCGATGAAGGTCTCCTGGTGCGTCGCCACGCGGTCGATGTCGCGTGCGAAGCGGTTGTACGCAATCACGGCGGGAATGGCGGCGAACAGGCCGATGGCGGTGGCCACCAGCGCTTCGGCGATGCCGGGCGCCACCGTGGCGAGCGTTACCTGCTCCATGCCGGCGAAACCGGTAAAGGCGTGCATGATGCCCCAGACGGTGCCGAACAGGCCCACATAGGGCGACACCGAGGCCACCGAGCCGAGGAACGAGAGGCTGGACTCGATCACGTCCATCTCGCGCTGGAAGCTTGCGCGCATGGCGCGGCGCGCGCCGTCCAGCAGTGTGCCGGGGTCGCTGATGCGGCGTTCCCGCAGCTTCTGGTATTCGCGCATGCCGCTGGCGAAGATGCGCTCCATCGGGCCGGCGCTCTTGGCGTTGTGCGTGGCGCTGGCGTACAGGTCGTTCAGGCTGGTGCCCGACCAGAAATCGCGCTCGAAGTCTTCGTTCAGAGCCTTCACGCGCTTGAGCGCGAACAGCTTGCGGAAGATGGCGGCCCAGCTGGCCACGGAAACCGCGAGCAGCAGCAGCATCACCAGCTGCACCACCCAGCTGGCATTGAGCACCAGGCTCAAGATGGACATGTCTTGGGAATTCATGATGAGGAGAGTCGTTCCAAAAGGGACCCCGGAATGCGTGCAGGGCGCATGGTGGCGGCATCCACCCAGCCAATGCGGATGGTGCCTTCGCACAGCAGTGCGGGGGGAGAGTCGGGGATCATCTGCTCTGGTTTCAAGAGCGCCTGCTGCTCGATTGTGAGCGAAGCGCGGCCCCCTACGCGCAGGCTGGCGGTAACAATCAGTTCATCGTCCAGGCGGGCGGGGCGCAGGTAGCGCAGGCGTGCGTCGGTTACGACAAACATGCCGCCCGTGAGTTCCCGCAATCGTTGCTGGCCCAGGTCCCGCGAGCGCAGCCACTCGGTGCGCGCGCGCTCGAAGAACTTGAGATAGTTGGCATAGAACACGATGCCGCCGGCATCGGTGTCTTCCCAGTAAATGCGAACGGGCCACTCGAAAGCCATGCTGGCACGCCTGGAGGGGTCAGCCGATCAGGCGCTGCAGGCGCGCCACCGCTTCCTGCAACTGCGCCATGGAGTTGGCCGTGGAAAAGCGCACGAAGCGTTGGGTGTCGGCCGTGCCGAAGTCGCGCCCCGGCGTGATGGCCAGGTGGGCACGGCGCATCAGCTCGTAGGCGAAGTCCCAGCTGCCGGCGACGCCCAGGCGCTCGGCGGCCTGCGTGCAGTCGGCCCAGGCGTAGAAGGCGCCATCGGGCTGCACCGGCACCGTGAGGCCCAGGGCATCGAGTGCGGGGATGAAGTAGTCTCGCCGCGCCTTGAACTCCGCGCGGCGGCGTTCGTACTCGGCGATGCTGTCCGGCTCGAAGCAGGCCAGCGCCGCATGCTGCGACACCGTGCTGGCGCAGATGAACAGGTTCTGCGCCAGACGCTCCACCACGGGCACCATGGCTTCGGGCACCACCATCCAGCCCAGGCGCCAGCCGGTCATGTTGAAGTACTTGCTGAAGCTGTTGATGCTGATGATGTCCTCGCCCAGCGCCAGCGCCGTCTGGCCGAAGGCGTCGTCATAGGACAGGCCGAGGTAGATCTCGTCGATGATCGTGAGCCCACCCTTGCCGCGCACCACATCATGGATGCGGCGCAGTTCGTTCGGCGCAATCGAGGTGCCCGTGGGGTTGGAGGGCGATGCCAGCAGCACGCCGCGTGTCTTGGTACCCCATGCGGCCTCGACCTTGGCGGCGCTGAGCTGGAAGCGCTCCTCGGCCGTGGTGGGGATCAGCACCGCTTTGCCTTCCGCCGCGCTCACGAAGTGGCGGTTGCATGGGTAGCTGGGGTCGGGCATCAGGATCTCGTCACCCGCGTCGATCAGCGCCAGGCAGGCCAGCTGCAGCGCGGCCGATGCGCCGGCCGTGACCACGATGCGCCGCGCCGGCACATCCACGCCAAAGCGCTCGGCATACCAGCCGCTGATGCGCTCGCGCAGCGCCTCCAGGCCCAGGGCGTTGGTGTACTGCGTGACCCCGCTGCGCACCGCGCGGTCGGCCGCCTCCACCACCAGCGGGGGCGCGGTGAAGTCGGGCTCGCCGATGTTCAGGAAGATCATCGGCTCGCGGGTGCCGGCGACCTCGCGCGCCAGGGCCTGGGCGGCCTTGGCCACTTCCATCACGTAAAAGGGTTCGATGCGCTCGGCGCGGGTGGAAAACTTCATGGCGATGCAACGTGCAGGCACCCGCCGGCTGAGGCCAGCGGCGGGTGCGCTGAGGGAACGAACAATGCGAAGAGGCGCAAGAGGGCGGGGCCTTCAGCCGCGGGCGGCGGCCTTGTCGGCCGCGACCTCGGTGGCGCGCAATTGCGGCGCCAGGCCGTTGAGCACGCCGTTGACGTACTTGTGGCCGTCGGTGCCGCCGAACTCCTTGGCCAGCTCGATGCACTCGTTGATGACCACGCGCCAGGGCACGTCCTGGCAATGTTGGAATTCGTATACGCCGATCCACATCACCGCATGCTCGATGGGCGAGATCTCGCTCATCTTGCGGTCCAGCTGGGGCGCGATCAGCTCGTCCATGTACTGGGCGGTGGTGATGCAGCCGTGCAGGAGCGCGTCGTAGTGCGCCGCGTCGGCCTTGTGAAAGCCCGACAGGTCGCGCGTGAACACGTCGATGGCGGTGGCGTCGTTGCCTCCCACCAGGTGCTGGTAGAGCGCCTGCAGGGCGAATTCGCGCGCGCGGCTGCGGCCCGACTTGGAGCCGGCCTTGCGCGCGCCGGTGCCGGTGGTGCCGGTGCGCGGCTGGCGCGGCGGCCGCGCGGATGGCGTGGGGTGGGTGGAATCGGTCACGACAGCTCCTCCAGCAAGTTGGCCATTTCCACGGCCACGCGGGCCGCGTCCACGCCCTTTTCTGTCTGGCGGGCGAGGGCCTGTTCCAGGTTTTCGGTGGTGATGATGGCGTTGGCGATCGGTACCTGGTAGTCCAGGGCCAGGCGGGTCACGCCCGCGCCGGATTCGTTGGCCACCAGCTCGAAGTGGTAGGTCTCGCCGCGGATGATGCAGCCCAGCGCGATCAGCGCGTCGTACTCGTCGCGCTCGGCCAGGGCCTGCAGCGCCACGGGCACTTCCAGCGCGCCGGGCACCAGCACATGGCGGATGTGCTTTTCCTGCACGCCCAGGCGCAGCAGCTCTGCACGGCAGGCCGCGGCGAGGGTGTTGGTGATGCTCTCGTTGAAGCGGGCCTGCACGATGCCGATGTGCAGCTTCTTGCCATCGAGCTTGTCCGCGGTTCCTTTGTCTGCGCCAAACATGTCTTATTCCTTGGGGATGTAGCCGGTGATTTCGAGTCCATAGCCCACCATGCTGGGCATGCGGCGCGGCTGGCCCATGAGCTGCATCTTGGCCACGCCCACTTCGCGCAGGATCTGGGCGCCCACGCCGTAGGTGCGCAGGTCCATGCGACCGCGCTCGGGCGCCTGGGCGGCGCGGGCCGTGCCTTCGAACTGCTCCAGCAGTTGCTCGGCACTCTCGCCGCAGTTCAGCAGCACGGCCACGCCCTGGCCGTGGAGGTGGATGTATTGCAGGCTGGCGTCCAGGCTCCACGAGTGCATGCCGCGGCCCACTTCCAGCAGGTCCAGCACCGACAAGGGCTCGTGCACGCGCACGGGCACGCTCTCTGCGGCGTCCCACTGGCCCTTGACCAGGGCCAGGTGCACGGCCTGGCTCGGCTCGTCGCGGAAGGCGTGCATCGTGAACTCGCCGAACGCCGTGGTGATCTGGCGCGAAGCCACTTTGTGCACCAGCGACTCGGTGCGGCTGCGGTATTCGATCAGGTCGGCGATCGTGCCGATCTTGATGCCGTGCTCGGCCGCAAACAGCTGCAGGTCGGGCAGGCGGGCCATGGTGCCGTCGTCCTTCATCACCTCGCAGATCACGGAGGAGGGGCTGCAGCCGGCCATGGCGGCCAGGTCGCAGCCGGCCTCGGTGTGGCCGGCGCGCATGAGCACGCCGCCATCCACCGCCTGCAGCGGGAAGATGTGGCCGGGCTGCACCAGGTCGGCAGCCTGGGCGTTGGCGGCCACGGCGGCCTGCACGGTGCGCGCGCGGTCGGCAGCGCTGATGCCGGTGGTCACGCCCTCGGCCGCCTCGATGGAGACGGTGAAGGCGGTGCCCATCTTGGTGCCGTTGCGCGCCACCATGGGCGGCAGGCGCAGGCGCTCGCAGCGTTCGCGCGTGAGGGTCAGGCAGATCAGGCCGCGGCCGAAGCGCGCCATGAAGTTGATGGCCTCGGGCGTGACATGGTCCGCGGCGATCACGAGGTCGCCTTCGTTCTCGCGGTCTTCCTCATCGACGAGGATCACGATGCGGCCGGCGCGCAACTCGGCCACGATGTCCTGGACGGGCGAGATGGGCGCGGGCGTGAGGGGGGTGGTCATGCAGGGCTTTCGGATGGGCCATGCGGGCCGGGGCGGTGTGCGTTCCCCGGCGGGCGGGCAACGGGCGTGCCCCCAAAGAACGGCGATGCGGCCCCTGCCGCACGGAGGAGGGACGCGCGGTCCCGAAGCGGCCAATTCTAGTCGCGCCGCCGGGCCGTTGTCCGCGCGCCGCCGCGGTAAGTCTGCCGCAGGTGGGGGCAAGCGGGCCGCAGGTTGCGCTGCCTCAACCGTACCGGTGCGCGGAGCGCGGCACAGGGGCTCAGATGGCGGGGGCCTCCAGCTTCACGTCGCCCACGGGATAGGCCACGCAGGGCAGCACGCAGCCCTCGGCCTTTTCTTCTGCCGTCAGGCCCGGCCAGTCGATGGCGTAGCGCACCTCGCCCTCCGCCAGCACGCCGATGCAGGTGCGGCAGGTGCCGTTGCGGCAGGAGCTGGGCCAGTCGATACCGCCTTGCTCCAGCGACAGCAGCAGCGGCTGCTCGGGCCAGGCATCGCACTGGGTGCCGTCGTCGCCCACGCGGGCCGTGAAGAAGGGGGCTACGGGGGAATTCATGCGAAGTTCTAAGCAAAAAGTGGCTCCAGCGCTTGTGGGGTGAGCGCTGGTAGCTATAAAAAAAAGAGCGAAAGCGTTGGGTCAGCTGCGCTGCTGCGTCTGGATCATCTTCATGGCCGAACTGACGAGTGCGGATACCTCGGTCATGTTGCTGGGCACGATGAGCGTGGTGGTGGCGTCCGCGGCCACCTTGCCATACGCCTCCACGGCCTTTTCGGCGACCTTGAGCTGCACGGCCTGCTCGCCGCCCGGCTGGCGGATGGCGGCGGCAATGCGCTCGATGGCCTGGGCGGTGGCGTCGGCCACGGCGGTGATGGCGGCGGCCTCGCCCTGGGCGTTGTTGATGGCGGCTTGCTTTTCACCTTCGGAGCGGGCGATGAAGGCCTCACGCTCGCCGGTGGCGATGTTGATCTGTTCCTGGCGGCGGCCTTCCGAAGCGGCGATCAACGCGCGCTTTTCACGCTCGGCGGTGATCTGGGCCTGCATGGCGCGCAGGATTTCGGCGGGCGGCGTCAGATCCTTGATCTCGTAGCGCAGCACCTTCACGCCCCAGTTCAGCGCCGCCTCGTCGATGGCCTGCACCACCTGGGCGTTGATCATGTCGCGCTCTTCGAACGTCTTGTCCAGCTCCAGCTTGCCGATCACGCTGCGCAGCGTGGTCTGGGCCAGCTGCGAGATGGCGGTGATGTAGTTGGACGAACCGTAGCTGGCGCGCATGGGGTCGGTCACCTGGAAGTACAGGATGCCGTCCACCTGCAGCTGGGTGTTGTCCTTGGTGATGCAGACCTGGCTGGGCACGTCCAGGGGGATTTCCTTCAGGCTGTGCTTGTAGGCGATGCGGTCGACGAAGGGGATGATGAACTTCGGCCCGGGTGTGAGCGTGCCGGCGTACTTGCCCAGGCGCTCCTTCACCCAGGCATGCTGCTGCGGCACGATCTTGACGGCGCGCGCGATGAAGATCACCGCGATGACGAAGAGGATGATGGCGATTTCCATGAGGTTTTTCTTTCTGTGCCGCGTGCGGCGGTGAAGGGCAGGGCGGATGGTAGCGAGGCCGCCCCCGGTTCCGGATGACTACAGTGGATCCACCAGCAGGCGGTTGCCCACCAGTTCGGCCACGCGGTGCGGGCCTGTGGCGGGCGTGATGCCCGGGCGGTGGATGGCGGTCCAGCTCGCGCCGCGGTACTTCACGACGGCCGTGCCGTCGGGCTGCCAGGCGTCGATGAACACCGTCTCGCCCACGTCCAGGTTCACGCTGCGGTCGGCCCGCGCGGACGGCTCGCCCGGCCGGCTGCGGCGCTTGACGTAGGCCCCCAGCACGGTGCCGGCCCCGACCAGTGCGCTCACCAGGATCTGCGCCGTGTTGCCCAGGCCCGCGTGGGCCGCGAGTGCGCCGGCCGCCAGGCCCACGGCCAGCATCAGCAGGTAAAAGGTGCCGGTGAGCAGCTCGGCCACCACGGCCGCCCCGGCCATGAGCCACCAGAGCGTCGATGCGTCCAGATTCATGTGTGTTTTCTCCTTCCCTCTCTGTCGGGTGCGCGCTGGCGGGCGGCGCGGTGTTGTTTCCAGGTCGATGGATTCTGGGCGAAATGCTGCGGTGTTCATAGGGATAGCACGCATATTCCTTACACTGCGCGCCTCTTTCGTTTTTTTGGCCCGGTCATCGGAGGCAGCGCATGAAATTTCGCTTTCCCATCGTCATCATCGACGAGGACTATCGTTCAGAGAACACCTCCGGCCTGGGGATCCGGGCGCTGGCGCAGGCCATCGAGGCGGAAGGGTTCGAGGTCCTGGGCGTGACCAGCTACGGCGACCTGTCGCAGTTCGCCCAGCAGCAAAGCCGCGCCAGCGCGTTCATCCTGTCGATCGACGACGAGGAATTCACGCTGGGCACGGGCCAGGATCCCATCGTGCACAGCCTGCGCACCTTCATCGAAGAGGTACGCCGCAAGAACGCCGACGTGCCGATCTACGTGCACGGCGAGACCAAGACCGCGCGCCACCTGCCCAACGACATCCTGCGCGAGCTGCACGGCTTCATCCACATGTTCGAGGACACGCCCGAGTTCGTGGCCAAGCACATCATCCGCGAGGCCAAGAGCTACCTGGAGGGCGTGCAGCCGCCATTCTTCAAGGCGCTGCTGGACTACGCGGAAGACGGCTCCTACAGCTGGCACTGCCCGGGCCACTCGGGCGGCGTGGCGTTCCTCAAGAGCCCCGTGGGCCAGATGTACCACCAGTTCTATGGTGAGAACATGCTGCGCGCGGACGTCTGCAATGCCGTGGAAGAACTGGGCCAGCTGCTGGACCACAACGGCGCCATCGGCGAGAGCGAGCGCAATGCCGCGCGCATCTTCAACGCCGACCACTGCTTCTTCGTGACCAACGGCACGTCCACCTCCAACAAGATGGTGTGGCACCACACCGTGGCGCCGGGCGACGTGGTGGTGGTGGACCGCAACTGCCACAAGTCCATCCTGCACAGCATCATCATGACCGGGGCGATCCCCGTGTTCCTGAAACCCACGCGCAACCACTTCGGCATCATCGGGCCCATTCCGCAAAGCGAATTCGAGCCCGCGACCATCCAGGCGAAGATCAAGGCCAACCCGCTGCTCAAGGGCGTGGACGCCAAGAAGGTCAAGCCGCGCGTGCTGACCCTCACGCAGTCGACCTACGACGGCGTGCTCTACAACACCGAGACCATCAAGGGCATGCTCGACGGCTACGTCGAGAACCTGCACTTCGACGAGGCCTGGCTGCCCCACGCGGCCTTCCACCCGTTCTACGGCAGCTACCACGCCATGGGCAAGAAGCGCGCGCGGCCCAAGCAGTCGGTGGTGTACGCCACGCAGTCCATCCACAAGCTGCTGGCCGGCATCAGCCAGGCCAGCCATGTGCTGGTGCAGGACAGCCAGACCACCAAGCTGGACCGTCACCTGTTCAACGAGGCGTACCTGATGCACACCTCGACCAGCCCGCAGTACAGCATCATCGCCAGCTGCGACGTGGCTGCGGCCATGATGGAGCCGCCCGGCGGCACCGCCCTGGTGGAGGAAAGCCTGGTCGAAGCGCTGGACTTTCGCCGCGCCATGCGCAAGGTGGAGGGCGAGTTCGGCAAGGACGACTGGTGGTTCAAGGTCTGGGGCCCCGACAAGCTCGCCGACGAGGGTGTGGGCCGCGCAGACGACTGGATCATCCGCGGCGACGCCAAGGGCAAGAAGAACGGCCCGAGCAAGTGGCATGGCTTCGGCGCGCTGGCCGACGGCTTCAACATGCTGGACCCGATCAAGTCCACCATCGTCACGCCCGGCCTGAACCTGGACGGCAAGTTCGACAAGACCGGCATTCCGGCCAGCATCGTCACCAAATACCTGTCCGAGCACGGCGTGGTGGTGGAGAAGACGGGCCTGTACTCGTTCTTCATCATGTTCACCATCGGCATCACCAAGGGCCGCTGGAACACGCTGCTGGCCGCGCTGCAGCAGTTCAAGGACGACTACGAGAAGAACCAGCCCATGTGGCGCATCCTTCCCGAGTTCTGCCAGCAGCACAAGCGCTACGAGCGCATGGGCCTGAAGGACCTCTGCCAGCATGTGCACCAGCTGTACGCCAAGTACGACATCGCCCGCCTGACGACCGAGATGTATCTCTCGGACCTCACGCCGGCCATGAAGCCCAGCGACGCCTATGCCCACATCGCGCAGCGCAAGACCGAGCGCGTGGAGATCGACCACCTGGAAGGCCGCATCACCACCAGCCTGATCACGCCGTACCCGCCGGGCATTCCGCTGCTGATTCCCGGCGAGGTGTTCAACAAGAAGATCGTGGACTATCTCAAGTTCTCGCGCGAGTTCTCCAAGCTCTGCCCGGGGTTCGAGACCGACATCCACGGCCTGGTGGAGATCGAGGACGACAACGGCAACGTGCGTTATTACGCCGACTGCGTGACGCAGGGCACGGGCGGCAGCCGCAAGCCCCGCGCCAACGACCCTGAGTCGCTGGTGCAGGTGGGCAGCGACGGCCCGTTTGGCCGCACCATCTGAAGTGCCGGCAGCGCCTCTCGCAGGAGGGGCGGGCTGAAAAGGGGCGGACGACCGCCCCTTTTGCTTTTGTTTGATAGCTGGCAGCGCTTGCTGGGCGTGCGCTAGGGCCTCATTTACCTCTGTTTCTTGCTGGGGCGGGCTCCAGACTGGCCTGCCCGCCGGCAGCGGCTGCGTTGGCCGCGGAGGGCGCGGAGGGCGCGTCGGCGCGCACTCGCCAGAAGCGCGCAAACCGCGGCAAGCCGCTTGCGTGGGTGCCGTTGAAGCGGTAGGTCACCACGGTGCCCACCGGCGGTGGATTGCGCCGCACCGCATCCGGCAGGCCGCTGCCCAAGCGCAGGCGCCGGCCGTCGGGCAGCGCCACCAGCAGCGCGCCGGTCTGGCCCGCGTATTTGCCGCGTCCGGGCACGTGCCCTACCACCACGGCTTCCGCGTCCTCGAAGGTCTTGAGCTTGAGCAGATCGTCGCTGCGCCCGCCACGGTAGGGCGCGTCGTCCCGGCGCAGCATCAGTCCCTCGGCGCCGGCCTTCTCCAGCCGGTGCAGCTGCCCCACCAGTTCCGTGTGGCTGGACACCCTCCATTGCGCGGCAGGCTGGACCCACGGCTGGCCCAGATGGGCCACGGTGCGGCGCAGCAGGGGCAGGCGCTCGCCGAAACCGCCCGGCGCGCGCGGCAGGTCGAACACCATGTACCGCAGCGCGCGCCACCGGGCATCGTCGGGCGTGGCCTGCGCCACGGCCGCCTGCGCGGCGGCAAACTGGCCGCGGCCGGCCCACAGTTCGCCATCCATCGGTACCGGCGGCCAGCCGGCGGTGAACCACGCTGGCGCCCGGATGGGCAGGCCCTGCCGGCTGATCAGTTGCTGACCGGTCCAGAGGGCGCGCACACCGTCGTATTTTTCGCTCACCCAATAGTCCGCGACCACCACGCCCGGGTGGTAATGCTGCGCCAGCGTGGGCGAGGGCGCCGCCGGGTCCGCGGAGGAGGGCGACTCCAGGGCAGCAGCCGGCTGCGCGTTCGCTGCTCCTACACAAGCAGCGACGATCAGCACCCAGGCCTGGCGCCGGAGGGCCAACAGTGCGAAGTGCGTTGCAGGGAGCATGGCAGGGTCCGGGTTCAGGGACTCTGGATTGTCGGTGCTGGAAGCAATATGCAAAAAAGATAGCGGCCAGCGCTTGCTGGATGGTCGCTAGAGGTCGAAGGGGTCTTTACGTCGGCTTTGCGGTGCGGCGGGTGGATGGCAGAGAAGCCGCAACGCATGGTTCAAAGCTCCCGAGAGCGGCGGACCTCCCATGCATTCCGCCAAAGCAAAAGCCCCTGACTCTTGCGAATCAGGGGCTTTCATTTGGTGCCGGAGACATGAATCGAACACGCGACCTTCTCATTACGAATCAGCCCCGGCGCAACCGGAGCGAAGAGTGGTGAAAGGTCAGGAACAATGAAATCAACGACTTCCGTGATCCGAGCCGCTGTCATTTGTCGCCAACGTTCTTGGATCTTCATGGTCGATGTGCCGTCAGTGTGCCATGGCACAGTCGCCGGATCAAAGGTCTGAAAACTTTCACTGCGGCCCATCACCAGCAAGCCCGGCAGGCGGTCAGTAGAACCGTGCGGAAGAGCAGATTCAGTACGTCGAGCGCAGCCTGATTCCGCGACTGGCCTATGACCCAAAGCCGTGTCGGCGGCTCCTCGAACAGGGATGCGGGTAACCTCACCATTGCGTGGGCTCCTCGGGCTCGGCCGGTGCCGCTCCCACGGTTGGCATGCCGTCCGCAGGCACTGGCTTGACGGGCCTGATGTGGATGGTGTGGTCCGGGCCGACGAAGATGCGCAGCCCGTCACCCTTCTTGATCGAGAGGGCCTCGACCACATTCTTGGGCAGGCGCACCGAGAGCGAGCCGCCCCATTGGCCTACGCGATTGGCCATGTCTTTCCCCTTGGTTGTCAATGATCGATGAAATTGATCGAAGCATTGACGCAGGGGACGCCGAACGCGGCGCACGGCTTTCAGTGCCAGCAGCCATGCCACCGCTGGCGCCGATGCTCAGGCTGCCGTCCCGCCCAGTCCCGAGGGCGGGCGAAGCCAGTCGCTCAGGTAGGGATCACGGTTGCGCGTCAAGAAGACGCCCTGGCGGCGCTCCATCTCGCGCATGTCGTGGGCGGCCTGGCTGAACGTGCGGGTCAGCCGGTCGATCTCCTTGTTGATGTGCGCGTTGAGGCCGTGCAAGTGGGCGTCCGTCAGCATCAGCGGGTGGTACTGCTGTGGTGGCTCCCAGCGGTTCGCCAAGCCGATCTGCTTCCCGATGGTGCCGCTCAGTTCCATGCGATGGTCGCGCAGGGATACCCCCGTTTCGATACCCACGTCGCGCAGCAGGGCCGAGTGACGGCTTCGGGTCGAGGGCGTCAGTAATTCGCGCAGGTCTTCACCCGCGAAGTAATGCTGGAGGGTGTCGCGCACGCACTGCGATAGGCCGGTCTGATCAACCTGCTCGATAGATCGCACGAACGGCGTCGACAACCCGGCTTGCGCAAAGACATCTTCGATGGCACCAGCGACGCGGCCCGGATCGAAGCCGTGCGGGGTGTCCATGCCGTGCTTGATGAGCATCTGCCGACCGAGCACTGGCTCAATGCGCAGATGGGTGTACACGGCCTGCCGGAGTTCCGGCACAAACGGCACCATGTTCTTGGACACGAAGCCGACCATGCGTGCCTTGCGCTGCGTTGGGCGGGCCAGCAGGCTCTTGATGTATGTGCGCAGCACGGCGTCCTCGACATGCGCGTAGGTCGTCATCGCCTTGTTGGTCCGAATGGCGTGGGCCTTCCAGAGGCTGTATGCAGTGGTGCGCACCTCCGCCAAGCATTCGAGGTGTCGCAGCAACCGCTTCTGCGCGTGCTGCGCGGCTCTGAGGCTCGCGGGCGCGACGTGGTACGACAGCTCCATATCCTCGAACCGGGCCGTGTCGATGAAGTACTGGGCCTCGGCCGGTGTGAACCCGAAGACGAGCAGAAACCAGCGCAGAAATCGGGCGAGCGTGTGCAGGATCGGCGGCATCATCCACTGATCTCCCACGAGGTAGTTCTGACCGCGCAGGATGGCGTTGATCGGCAGCCAGAAGTGAAGACGCCAGTAGATGTCTCCACGATGCCGCTCTTGCTCCGGCGTCATCGTGAACTGCGCACCCGTGAAAGGGCTGCGGTAGTAGCCGACAGTCGGCTTGAACGTTGTGCCGTGTTCTTGCAGGAAAGCAACCTGCTGAAAGCGGCCACCGTCAGTGACTTTCACCTGCCGGGCAAGGCCGGAGATGGTTGTTGAGTCGAACATGGCTGCAATCTTGTTGACTATTGTGGCAAGCGACCAGCTGGCGAACCGGCTGGCGCTGGCCACGTTGTTGAACGAAGTTTCCGGTCAGCAAGGAGTGCAGCCGCAGTTCCGACCGCGCCACGGGGAGAGATTGGCCTTGTTCTGCTTGCAGCACGGCATATAGGTCGTCAGCCAACCCAAGCCACGGTCATCCCAGAGGGAGCAATCGGGAAGGTCGATGACCAAGTGCCCCTCGTACAGGTAGATGTAGATCACGCCGTCGTCCAACTTGTCCCGTGCGCAAACGTACACCGGCATGTCAACGGCCCACGGGTCCACCTCCTGCAATTTGCGGCCTCGCATCAGTTGCGACAGCTTGTTCTTGGGCAGTTGCTGGACCTCGCTGAGTGCAGACAGTGCGATTTCCAGTGCTTCCTGCTCTTCCAGATCATCGAAGACCTTGAACAGCATGCCGTCCACGTCGTGGTCAGCGCCGGAGCCCCACGGTGCAGCTTTCGACTTGGGCCAGTCAGGCGGCGGATGACCACCGGCTCCGCCGGCCTCGAACAGGGAGAGCTGGGCAGTGTGACGGGCGTTCATTGCATACCCCCTTGGCCTTGCGCCATCCAGCGATCCAGTTCCTCGACCAGGAGGTACACATTGCGCGAGCCGGGCTGGCGCACCACGCACTTCTCGAAGCCGAAGGACGGCAGCGATGCGTCGGGATAGCGGGCTTGGCGCGACGACTGGTGGATCAGATGGCGAAACGCCTGCTCGGATTTCGGATAGAGGGCAGCGGCTTCCTTGACGGTGATCCACTTGCGCTCAAGGAGAGGCAACGGGGCGATGACCGTGGCGGCCTTGCGGGCCTTTCGCTTCGGCTTCGATTCGGGAGTCGCAAGGGCGGCCAGCGCGACCGGGATGGAGGCGTTGGTTCCTTCCGCAGGTCGCGGCGGCGTTGCCTCATGCTTGTTGATCCCGATGACCAGGGTCACCTGCTCGGTCGGCGTCTTCTTGACCGAGGGGAGGTCAATTCCGACACGGAGAGCCTTGTGAAGGCGCTTCGTCTTATAGGTGAGGGGCGGCAGGGTGACCTGCGATCGGGTCCGCTTGATCGCGGCAGGGATGACGGGAGTGCTGGACATGATGTGTTCCTTGTTGAGCTGATTGGCTCGACACGGAAGCACAGCACTCGGAGATCACGGGCAGGCCTTTGCCTGACTGTGCGCGCACGGCAACCTTGTCGAGCCCCATGGTTGAGGTACGACTGACAAGTGTTTTCCGTTCACGCTTTGGTGACCGTTGGAGGGTGTGGTCACGGCATCAATCGCATCGGTGGCGTCTGATCTGTGACCTGATGAGCTGCAAAGAAGGTCTGCAGTCCATGGCGAAGATCATACCGGATGGGCCCGGTGGCCCGGCTTGGCGTCGGCGGCGGGTGCCGTTCGGCACGCTGCGGCTGACTATCGACAAGTGCGTGTTATCGCTAGCTGCGACGTGACTGGCTTCTGTTAGCAGCAGAGCTACGCAGTGTCAGAATCACGGCATGCCTACGTTCTCAATCATCTCGCCGTTAGATCAACCAACGGGCAAGCGCCGCCTCCTTGAGGACCTAAAGAGGCACTTGGCTTCAAAGGATCTGACAGCATTCGGTATGTCCGTCGCCTTTGCGAAGGTAGGCCCTCTGTATCGACTGCAGGACCACATCACAAACTGGCGAACCGCAGGCAAGCAGAGCTCTGCCATCTTTGGCATCGACCACAACGGCACAAGCAAGCAAGCCCTTGAGTTCGCGCTGAAGCACCTCGATAACGTCTACTACACCCAGTATCGAGGGCATAGCTTTCACCCAAAGATCTACTGGTTTGAAGGCGCTGCACGTGGTGTTGTCTTCATCGGCTCGAACAACCTCACTGTTGGCGGCACAGAACTGAATTTCGAGGCAGGCGTCGAACTGACCTTCAAGCTCCCCGAAGAGGCTGCGGAGTTCGCCGAGGCCAAATCGGCCTTCTTAGCACTTCTCCATGTCGACTGCTTCGCCACGAGGCCGCTTACAGATGCCTCCCTGAAGGCACTTGATGCTGACGGTCTCTTGCTTGACGAAACCAAGAAGCCCAAGCCTGGCTCCGGCTGGTCGCCAAAGGTTGCTCATCCCCCACAACCAGGCAGCAAGATGCCGTTCAAGCCGCAAAGCAGCTTGCCGGCTGGCGCTGCATTCGGCAAGCCAGAAAAGAAAGCCGTGCTCGCCAAGAAGGCGGAGGCCATCGCTGCTCAGGCAAAGACCGTCGATGTGACGAAGCCGCTAGTGCCGGTTGCGGGGGTTGCCATGCAGATACGCCCTCATCACAACGGTGAGATCTTCCTAAGCAAGACAGCCGCTCAGCAAAACCCAGCGTTCTTCGGCATGCCCTTTACTGGGAAAACCATTCCCAAGATTGCTGGCAATGCGGCCTATCCGCAGAGAGTCCCCGATCCCATCTGCAACATCAGGGTGTTCGGCAAAAAGAACGAAGTTAAGCACGCCATCGAGAAGTACCCACTGAACACCGTCTTCTACGAGAGTAAAGCGGAGATTCGTGTTACCGCATCTCCACTCGTTCCGCACGTTCCCGAGTATTCCATTCTTGTGATCAGGCCCTCCGCGGATCCGGGAGTGGACTACGACATGCAGATCTTCACTCAAGAGAGCCCTGACTTTGATTCTTGGCTAGCCGTTTGCGATCAAGAAATGCCCGGTGGCGGTAAAGCTCCTCGAAAGTTCGGTTGGTTCTAGCTCAGTGCTTCTTGAAGCACAGTACTGCGTTCTCCGTGATGGCGTGCCGGATGTGCTTCATGTTTTCGGTAGTTACGGAAATGTCGAGGAGCTTAGTCGATTCAAGTCCGACAGATTCTGCGATCCTTAGCAGCCATGACGTGGTGCGAATCGGGAACCACTCGCCTGCAACCTCTGTCTTGCTGTCACCTACGACGTAGTAGGCTTTGCCGCCACTCTTCAAGACGGTGGCCACGTTTTGCAAGTTGGCAGCCATGTCATTGAAGTAGCGAAACAGAAGTGCAGGCATGTTCAGCTTCCGGAACCCCGCTCCGTCCGCGATGTTCCTCTTGTGAATGGTTCGTAGTTCAGTAATCAATCCTTCAGGCAGTTGTTCTCTGGCGGCTTGCGAAAACAGAATTTCCTCCACCTTCGCCCTCGTTGAACTTCCGATTTCACGAGATCCTGTAAGCTGTTCTTCAAACACCCGCCGTTTTGCAGATGGCATATCCAAGATTGCCATGAGTGACAGGCGATCGGTGTCGATGTACGGAAGAGCTGTGGCGTACGGCGGGCTGGTTACCACGACGTCTACAGAATTGGCAGCCAAGCCAAGAGAGGACAGAGTCTCAATTTCGCGGCTATTGCCGTGCCTAATGTGGCAGTTCTGAAAGGCCGCAGGTCGACGACTTGCAACTGACCAGAAGTGACGCAAGCGAGAGTGTTGCAACTCTAGTCGCCGGGTAAACGCCTCCACGATTGGCGCATCTTCAATAGGTTCTGCTCGACGACGGATACGTAGATCGGTGGGCTCCTGTTGGGAGGCCTCACGTATGCAGTCGCTGAGAATGACTTCAAGGAAGTTGACGATTCGCGCATCCCCAAACAGACGGATCTGTCCTAGAAGCCAGTTCAGTTTGAAAACCACAGGCGCAGGAAACCAACTGAACAACTCTTCTTCGACACTAGAGTCGAACTGAGCCGTTGACTTTGGGAAAACGCTTGGTGGAGCACTCAATGAGTCCCGAAGGGCCGAGAGTGCTTGATCAACCACTCGCGCCGGAAGCGAAAGCACCTCGGTCTTCGCACGCCCAATCTTTACTGCCAACGGATGCACATCACAGCCGTACGACTCGACGCCGTTGAGGTAGCCTTCGAGCAACACAGTTCCGCTCCCGCAGAATGGGTCGAGCACAACCCCTCCCGGCTGGACGCCTGAGATATTGAGCAGAGACTTTGCAAGCTGGGGGTAGAACTTCCCCTTGTAGGCGTGAATGCCATGAGTGACGTACTTCGGCTCCTTTCTTCTGGAAAGGTCGCTGTCTCCGTTCTCCAGCAGCTTCTGCCATGTACGCTCCAGCAGCCCGTCTGATGTCGAGTAGGCGCTTGAAAACGTAAGGCGACCGAGCTTCCATCGATCCACATGGCCAATTTCAACCGCGCTCCACGCATCCTTTGCTAGTGGGCGTACACGTTTCTTGCCGAACAGGGCCGTAAGCTCCTGCTCGCGCAGAAGTTCCTCATAGTCCCAAAGGCGATAGTTCGGTGCGCTTAGGTCAAAGTGCACAAGACGGTCGGGCTTACGAAGCACCAACAGTCGCTCGCTTCGGGCTCGACGAGCTGCAGACACGAATGATCGACGTGTTGCATGAATGGGCCGCTCGACGGTCGCTACATGTTCAAACCCGATTTGATGCGCGACTTGCTGCAACTTGTCTGCTGTGTTGGTGATTTCGCCACCGAACATAGCGTCGCCAACAACAAACACCGCAAAGCGCCCAGCACTGAGTACCTTGAAACAGTGCGTCATGACCTCACGCATGTCCTCTGCGTACTCATCAAAGCCTGACTGCTTCCGCTGATGCTTCAGATGGGAACCAATCTCGATACTTCCTAGATCTCTGGGATCGTGACCTAGCCAGAAGATGCGGAAGCGGTGATACAGGTGATAGTCGGTTGCGTTCGGGTAAGGCGGAGAAGACACGATCAGGCCGACAGACTCCGGCTTGACCTGTTCGGCCATTACCTGGCGACTGTCTGAAGTGTGAAACTGCGCCGCGCCTTGAGCCTCTATGGCAGCGAACTGTTCGGCCTTTCGTTGAATCGCACCCAATGCATCCAGAAAGGCCCGAAATGCAACACGAGGAGCGATTTGCTTGTCCTTGGCGACGTATCTAGTTTCTGAGTCCTGATTCGAGACCCGAACAATGATGCGCGAAAGCGCCAACGAGGCAATGTCGTGGGCTCTGCCATCTGTGAGCTCAGCTATCAAGCGCCTGATGCACGCAAGTTCAACCACGACATTTGGCTGGAACCACTTTTCGACGTTCGGTATTTCCGGCACCCATTCCTTTAGGCGCTCCGCATCCGGGGCGGGCGTGGCCTCAATGAGGTACGTTTGCACTGAGGTGGCCAACCTAGCAAGTTGAACGCGATCCTCTGCAGCGATGCCGGAGGTCTTTACTCTCCCAATCAGTGTTGCCAGAGGATTCGCATCTACTGACACGGCACGCCTCCCCAGCCGAACCGCCTCCGTTGCTGTGGTGCCGCTGCCGCCGAAGGGATCCAACACCAGCTCACCAGGACAGGACAGCCGGCGAATCAGGTTGGCGGGGATCTGCGGGATGTACTTCGCAGGGTAGGGGTGGACGTCATGAGTAAGGAACGCCGTTTCGGAGTCGACGAATGACCAGTCCGCAGACGCAAGCTCGTTAGCAACTTGAATCGGATCCGCAAGATTCCCGGGATGGCCAGCCTCGTCAAGCACATAGGTGATGGGATCGACCTGCTCAGCAGACAGAGTCGCTGCGAGCTGTTCCTCGAACCAATCCGTGAAGCTCTTGCCAGCGGGTTCTAGTGCAGCGGCCAGCGCCGCTTTCTCCGCCTCTGTTGTCTCGAAAACCAGTCGGGTCACGCTTTGCAATCTGCATTTATGTACATATTTGCAGTATACAATGTGCGGGCGGGCGGCTAAAGGAAGGTTGCAGGCGATTGTGCGCAAGCCTCGCTGCCAGTCCGTACCGCTACACCAGTAAGGCCGGGCTTGTTGCCTTAGCCACTTCCTACAGGATGCTTGGTGTACGCCGACGGGCCTGCGGCCTGATGTACTTCGCCAGTGTGGCGCTCGACCTGTGGCCTGTCTGGTCCATGATGACGTGGGTCGGTATCGCAGCGGCGGCGGCCTCGGTGCAGTACCCGGCGCGCAAGCTGTGTCCAGCGACCAACTGTGCGGCACTCGCACCCTTGGCGGTCGCCGTAATCGCTTTCAGCATCAAGGCGATTGACTGTGCAGTGAGCGCCTCGCTGGAGGCCACCTGATCGTGCCGGTTGATGCGACGAAACACGGCACCAGAGTCAATGCCACTAAGGGTCAGCCAGTGCTTGAGCGCCCTGACCGGGCACCTCGAAGACTTTGCGCAGGGGATGAACACCGTATGTCCGGCCTCCTGTTGAGTTTTCGTGCGCCGGATGTGTATCTCGAAGCCATGATCGAACTCGATGATGTCCTCTCGCTGGATGCTGACCAGTTCTGATCGACGGAATGCACCTGCAAAGCCGACCAGGATCAGCGCGATATCGCGCGCTGCCTTGATTGGCTTTTGCTTCTCCGCTGTCAGCACCAATTCGATGATGTCGTCTTTGACCAGAGCCTTGACCCGCCGCTGGGCTGTCCCCCGTTTGCGTCTTATGCCCTGCATGGTCCGCTTCACCAGCGGGTCCATCGCCGGCGACGGCTGACCGGAATCCAGATGAGCGCGATGGATGGCGATGATTCGATGCTGAAGCGTTGCCACGGCTAACGTCATCGCATTGCTGGCCAAGTACTCGGCCAGCTGAATCGCAGTGCAGGGAATCGTGCCGCCAGCTGCCTTGAAGTGCATCAGGTCTGCCCGATAGCTGCGATGAGTGTTCTCAGCCAGGGCGGCCTGGGTGTAAAGGTTGACTTGCGCGGACGGGGCCGCTGACTTCTTAGCCATGGCGTGCTCCGGTGAAGTCTGCTGTTGCCTGCCGGCACGGTGCCGCCAGTTCGACGCAGGCGGCGGCCGCATCACCGAGTTCGGCCAGCAGCCATCCGAGAGCCTCAACCGTGCCTTGATCCAGTTCGCCGGTTTCCACCTGAACAGACGCATGGGCCAGCAGTTGCCCGGTCGCAGAGATGCCCAGTTGGAAGATGCGTTGCAGCAATTCGGCGGCCTCGGCCAGTTGCACCAGCACGGTGGCATCGCAGGCGTCGAAGTCGGGCTCATGCCGGGCGTTGACCAGCAGCCGGGGCAGCAGTGTCATCAAGGCCCGTGTGGGCCGTGGCGTGTCGGATGCCAGCATCTCAGTACTCCGAAGGCAGCAAGATGCAGGAACTGTCGCGCCGGCCCGATTCGTCGTTCACGGCCTCGGTTATGACGTAGAGGCGAATTCCGTCCACGCGGTAGACAGACAACAGGCGGCCGCCCGTCAACAGGGCGCGGTCGTTGGCGTCCTTGTCGTCGGCGCACAGTTCACCGGTGTCGCACCAGTCGCCGTGCTGGTGTCGCTGGAGTAGCCGAACCGGATTGCATTGGGCTGTGGCAAGGGTGTTCAGGGCGCCGGGTGTGGCGACCACGCGCCCCAGTCCAAACAACGGGCGATGTGTGAGTCGGCGTAGACCGACCTCGCGGGGGCTGGAATAGGTGAGGGGATAGTCGTGCATCGGGAGTTCTCCGCCAAGAAGGACAGGCTCCGGCGCACGCAGCCGGCATCGCTCGGGGCCATGCGTGCATGCCCGAGGTGCTCGGCGTAAGGGGGAAGGATGAGGCGATGCCGCGCGGCAGCACGCCGGAGAAGGATGGGGCGGGATGTGTGAACTATCCCGCCATGGCCGCCGTGAGCCGGCGGTGTGCCGATTGTGCAAGGGCACTTTCGACGACGGCAAGCGGCCGATAACTTCGCTGCCCCGCACCGGGGGCACAACGCTCAGTTGGAAGGCGACTTGATCCAACTGGCAATCTGGTCAACTGCCTCGCGCTCCATGCCGATGAAGCCGTGCCAGTGCTGGCCCGCGCATTCGTCCCCGCTCGGGTTGCCCCCGCCATCAACCACCATCAACTTCTTGACAGCCGCGTTGGTGAGTCCCTTGATGATGAGTGGCGCTTCGCTGGCCTGGCAGTGCTTGCAGGCATCCTTTGCATGGTGAAAGACCAGTACCGGCAGGGTGATGGCCTTGAGGTCTTGGCGCGGGACTGCACCCGGTGTGGCATAACGCACCACACTGGAGGTCAGCACCAGCCCAGCGATGGCCGGATCATGGACGTTTATCGCCATCGCAGTGGCTGAGACGGTGCCGCGACTGGTGCCCACAATCCACACGGGTAGGCTACTTTTTTGCTTCACGAACTCCAGCACCTTGGCAACGTCGGTCATGTGCTTGGGTTCGGTTCGCTCCGTCCAGCCCAGCTCGTCCATGTCGTTGGGGCGTCCAAAGATCGCGACGTTGAAGCCGTTCGCAAGGAAGTACGGCGCTGACCGCACGAGGAAGTTACCTCCAGTGGCCTTGCCGTCCTCGAACTTGCCGAAGCCCCCGCCGCCACCAGGGAACAGGAGCGCCGTCGCTTTGGCGTCGGGAGTGGCTTCCCAAAACAACGTGGTCACGACTCCATCGCGGGTCGGCACCTTGAACAAAGATCCCTCCGCATGCGCTGTACAGGCGGCGAGAACGAGTGCCAGTAGAACAAGGACTCGGCTGAGCATGTATCTCCCTTCCATTGGTTTCAGCGTTACAGGGTCACTCAAGCTCAGCCACCAAGTCTGCGTTTTCGCAGGTTTCTTTTTCTGATCTTTTGGACACGTAGAACCTCCTTTTATGAGAACAACTATCCGTTTAGTTGATGGTGTGAGTTTGCCTTAAACAAACGGATAGTTTGTGGATTGATTGGGTGTGAATAAACAGACTACCCGGCATGGTCCGGGTGCTCGTCAACAAGCCGCAACCGCTCGAAGCACGCTTCGTGCAGGAGCGCGACCGGGTGCAGGCTGCATTCGGCAGCAGGCTGCGGGAGTTCCGGATCGAGCGGCAGATGACGCTGGAAATGCTGGCCGAGAAGGCTGACCTGCACGCCAACTACGTAGGCGCTGTGGAACGGGGCGAGCGCAATCTGACCCTGTACAACATCTGGCGGATTGCTCAGGGGCTTGGCCTGACAGCGGACGAGCTGATGCAGGAACTGCCGACGCGCAAGGGCAAGCGTTAGCCAGCCCGATCCGCCTCTGCTGGCAGGAACTGCAGGCGGTTGTGTTTAGCGATGCGGGACAGCCGCAGCTGCCTTCTGCCCTTGAAACGGAAAGCCAATAGCCAATCGTCGGCGTCTTCGGTTTTGACCATTTGCGGCGCTTCGGCCAGAACCTCGCCCACCGGGTATGGCGCTGATACAACGTGGTGCGACCAATGCGCTCCCGCTGTGATCGGCAGCCAGTCCTCCAAGTCTTCGACTTCGCACAGGATGGCCCGAAATGGCAGGGCGGCGGTGGTGTCGCCCCATTGGCCGAAGCTGCTGCCGTGGGGGTAGAGCAAGTACCGCACAGGGCAATAGCACAGCAGGGCGTGGCGTTCGCATTGCAGGGCGACGGCACCGAATGACAGTGACCCAGCCGTGGGGACGGTGGCGGCATCACACACGCGCAGGGCCGTGACCTTCTGACCTCGCAGCATGGGAAACAGGTACGGCCCGCGCATGGGCTCACTTTGCCGTTGTCTTGGCCATCTGGCTGACTCCGATGAACCACGCCGGAGTCAGCGCGGTGAGGTCGGCGCCGGTGCGCAGATGCAGCTTGGCATCGGCATGGGGATACGGGTCAATCACGTAGGGCTGCGTCGTCTTTCCGTCGCTGGAGGTGTTGCGGTGATAGAGCACGCAGCGTGAGACATCCCAGTCCGAATTCGCATCCACACCGGCGATTGCGACCTCCGGCAGATCCTTGTAGCCGGTGCAGTCCTTCCATACGGTCGCCACGAGGCCATGAGCCGCGAGCAGCTTGGCGATCAAGTCACCGTCGATCCACGGGTAGTACGGCCCGGATTTCGGCAGCCCCAAGCCCTCCGCTTGGCGGAAGATGTCTTGCAGGGTCTTGCCGGTCAGCATGGCGATCACGGCGAAGGTGTCGGCGTGCCGGTCGTCGCCTTGGGACACGCGCTTGAACGCGGGCTGAACGGTGGTGGGGTTGGTGGTCGTTGCCATGTCGATTGCTCCTGTGCAGAAGTGAAATGCGCACAGCAGCGCCGGCCTCTGCGGCGGGAGCCGATCAGAGACTTGGCAGTCAGCGGGTGGGATGGGTCAGCCCGGCCGATGATGGGGCTGCTGTGCGTGGTGATGCCGTGCGCTGCGCGGCGAACCGGAGCGACGGCTTTTTCACCGTAGCATGGGGCTGGTCAGCGGATCGAGCACCGAAAAACTTCGCAGCCCTGCACGTAGAAGGCGAGGCGCTGTGCAGGAAACGCTTCCAAGCATTGCGAATCGTGCGCTAGAATGGGAAGCTCTGTGCGACACGTTGTGTTGCCTGATGCCGGTGTAGCTCAGTTGGTAGAGCAGCTCATTCGTAATGCACTGCTCACACCCTGAAAAAAGTCATCGGCATCAACAACTTAAGCGCCACCCACGTGGCGCTTTTTTGTTGCTTGGCACACTCGTGGCACAACGCCCATGCGGTGCCAGGAAACCCCAGGACTGTCGATCTCGACACGCCTCGTCTCCCCTGCATCAGCGCGCATGAGGGGGACCACACATGGCAAGCATTCGAGAACGCATCGACGCCTCCGGCAAGAAGAAGTACCACGTCCAGATCCGTCTGAAAGGCTTCCCGCCGCAGACCGAGACCTTCAACAGCAAGACCATCGCCAAGCAGTGGGCGCAGCGCGTCGAGACCGAATTGCGCGAAGGCCGCTACATGCCGCACGCTCTGGCCCAGCGCCGTACCGTCAAGGAGATGCTGGAGTCCTACCGCGACCGCGTGCTGATCCCAACCAAGCCCAAACGGGTGCGCGACCAGGGCCAGCAGTTGCAATGGTGGATCGACAAGATTGGCCGCTACAGCCTGGCCGACATCACCCCCGCCATCATCGGCCAGTACCGGGACGAGTTGCTGGCCACCACGTTCGGCAAGGCCAACCCCAAGAAGCTTGCTCCGGCGACCGTGGTCCGCTACTTGGCGATCCTGTCGCACGCCTTCAGCGTGGCCGTCAAGGAATGGGAATGGCTCCCCGAGTCGCCCATGCCCAAGGTGAAGAAGCCCAAGGTGTCGAACGGCCGCGTGCGCTACCTAAGCGCGGATGAGTTGGCCCGGCTTCGTGCGGCAGCGGCGGCCTCAGAAAACAAGTTCCTGCCTACCGTCATCGAGGTGGCCGTCGCCACGGGCATGCGGTACAGCGAGATCATGAATCTGCGCTGGCGCGACGTGCTGACTGATGCGCAGGGCCGTTGCAGCTTGGCCGTCCTGGAGGAAACCAAGAACGGCGAGCGGCGCGGCGTGCCCTTGCTGGGCACCGCACAGGTGGCGCTCGATGCGCTTCGACTGGCTCACAAGCAAGCCAACGGTGACAAGGTCAGCCTGGATACCTTGCTGTTCCCGAGCGCCGCGAAGAAGGACGCGCCTGTCGAGTTGCGCAAGTCATGGGAGACGGCGCTCAAGCGCGCCAAGATTGAAGACTTCCGTTTCCACGACCTGCGGCACACCGCAGCCTCATTCATGGTGCAGTCGGGCGCCACAGCCCCGGAGATCGCCGAAGTGTTGGGACACAAAGACCTGCAGATGGTCAAACGGTATGCCCACCTGAGCAAGGACCACATCGCGGGCGTCTTGAGCCGCATGAACCAGGCCATGCTCGCTGGCCCGCCTGTCACCGCTGAAGCCAGCAGGGACGGTTCCTGACGGTGCTGGCACACCGTGGCACAGCCCCGAAAAGCAAAACGCCGCACGAGGCGGCTTCTTAACTTGTTGATTTCTCTAGGATTTTTGGTGCCGGAGAGAGGAGTCGAACCCCCGACCTTCTCATTACGAATGAGCTGCTCTACCGACTGAGCTACTCCGGCGAAGACTCACATTATATACCGGAGTGGTAACTTGTCACGCGATCGACCTCATTCTTTGAGCCCAGGATCACGCTCACGCGTTCGTGCAACTGGGCGGGCTGGATGTCCAGGATGCGCTGGCGGCCGTTGGTGGCGGCGCCGCCGGCCTGCTCGACCAGCCAGCCCATGGGGTTGGCCTCATACATCAGGCGCAGCTTGCCGGGCTTGTTTGGCTCGCGCTTGTCCCAGGGGTACATGAAGATGCCGCCGCGCATCAGGATGCGGTGCACGTCGGCGACCATGCTGGCGATCCAGCGCATGTTGAAGTCCTTGCCGCGCGGGCCTTCCTTGCCCTGCAGGCATTCGTCGATGTAGCGGCGCACGGGCGCATCCCAGTGGCGCATATTGCTCATGTTGATCGCGAATTCCTTGGTGTCCTCGGGAATACGGATGTTCTCGCGCGTGAGCACGAAGGAGCCCTGTTCGCGGTCCAGCGTGAACATGGCCACGCCGTCGCCCACGGTGAGTACCAGCGTGGTCTGCGGACCATAGATGCAGTAGCCCGCGGCGACCTGCTGGTGGCCGGGTTGCAAGAAGTCGGCTTCGGTGACGGGTTCGTCGGTGGTGGGATCGTCATGGTGCTTGTGCAGCACCGAGAAAATGGTGCCAATGCTCACGTTGACGTCGATGTTGGACGAACCGTCCAGGGGGTCGAACATCAGCAGGTACTCGCCCTGGGGAAAGCGGTTGGGCACCACATAGATCCCATCCATTTCCTCAGACGCCATCGCAGCCAGATGCCCGCCCCATTCGTTGGCTTCGATCAACACCTCGTTCGCAATGATGTCCAGCTTCTTCTGCACCTCACCCTGAACGTTCTCGGTTCCGGCGGTGCCCATCACGTCGCCGAGATCGCCCTTGTTCACGGCGAAGCTGATGCGCTTGCAGGCGCGCGCAACCACCTCCACCAGCAGGCGCAGCTGCGGGGGGATGCGGCCATGGACGCGCTGCTGCTCGACAAGGTAGCGGGTGAGGCTGATACGTTCGGTCATGGAGGCCTTTCTTAATCGGCAAGGGCGCGGGTGACGACTTCGCGCACGTCGTTGGAGAGGTCGGTCTTGGCGGCCACGCGGGAGATGGCTTCGTGGGCGGCCGTGCGGTAAGGCTCGGCGAGCTTCTTCCAGCGGTCCAGCGCGCGCGCCAGGCGGGCGGCCACCTGGGGGTTGAGACTGTCCAGCTCCAGCACGCGGTCGGCCCAGAAGACGTAGCCGGCGGCGTCGGTGCGGTGAAAGCCCCCGGGGTTGCCGTTGCAGTAACTGAAGATCACGCTGCGCGCGCGGTTGGGGTTCTTGAGCTGGAAGTCCGGGTGCTTCATGAGCTGGCGCACGGCGGGCAGCACGTCGCCGCCACGGTCCGGGGCGCTGGCCTGCAGGGCGAACCACTTGTCGATGACCAGCGCGTCGTCCCTGAAGAGCTGATGGAAGCGTGCCAGCGCGGGCTTGGCAAGCTCGTGGCCGCTGCTGACCAGGGCGGACAGCGCGTTGAAGCGGTCCGTCATGTTGCCTGCGTCCTTGAAGCGCTGGTAGGTCTTGCCGGGCCAGACCGTGTCGCCAATTTGTCGCGCGGCCAGGCACAGCATGGACAGCGCCGTGCCGGCCAGGGCACGCCGGGCGCTGCTGGCGACGTCGGGACGGTAGGCTCCAGTGGCGTGGTGCGTTTCCCAGGCCCAGATCCAGTCCTCGCGTAGCGCGGTAGCCAGCTCCATGCGCAGCGCTTCGCGTACGGCGTGCACGCGCTGCGGATCGACCACGTCGAGCTGCTCGGCGATGTAGCTCTCCGATGGCAGCGTGAGCACCAGGTCCTTGAAGGCAGCGTCCAACTGCGGATGGCGCAGCACGTCGCGCATGGCCTGCACGACCCGGGGATTCAAGAGATTTTGGCCTCCAGCGCTTGCCAGGTCAGCGCTGGCAGCTATTGCATTGATAGCAATGCGCAGCAGCAGGCGCTGGCCGGCCTCCCAGCGGTTGAACGCGTCGGTGTCGTGGGCCAGCAGCGTGAGCAGCTGCGCGTCCGTGTAGTCACATTCCAGAATCACCGGCGCGCTGAAGCCGCGCAGCAGCGAGGGCACGGGTTCGCTCGCCACGTTGACGAAGGTGAGCGTCATGGTGGACTCGGTCAGCACCACGGTGCGGTCGGGCGCGCCGGGTGCGGCCTCGCCCTGCAGTTGCAGCGGCAGCGGTGTGCCGTCCGCACCGACGAGGCCCAGCGCGACGGGGATCACGAAGGGCAGCTTTTCCGGCTGGCCCGGGGTGGGGGGGCAGCTTTGAGAGAGAGTGAGCGTGTAAGTCTGCGCGGCTGCGTCGTAGCTTCCCGCGGCCTTGACGCGCGGTGTGCCTGCCTGCGAATACCAGCGCTTGAACTGGTCCAGGCGCTCGCTCAGTTCGCTGCCAGGGTTGGCGTCGGCAATCGCCTGGGCGAAGTCGTCGCAGGTCACGGCCTGGCCGTCATGGCGTTCGAAGTAGAGCTTCATGCCGTGCGCGAAGCCTTCGCGGCCCACGAGGTTGTGCTGCATGCGCACCACCTCGGCACCCTTTTCGTAGATGGTGACGGTGTAGAAGTTGTTGATCTCGACATAGCTGTCGGGCCGCACGGGGTGGGCCATGGGGCCCGCATCCTCGGGGAACTGCACGGTGCGCAGCACGCGCACGTCCTCGATGCGCTTGACGGCGCGCGCGGACGGGCTGCCCGCCATGTCCATGCTGAATTCCTGGTCGCGAAAGACGGTGAGGCCTTCCTTGAGCGACAGCTGGAACCAGTCGCGGCAGGTGACGCGGTTGCCTGTCCAGTTGTGGAAGTACTCGTGGCCCACCACGGACTCGATGTTGGCGAAGTCCACGTCCGTCGCCGTGGCCTGGCTGGCCAGAACGTACTTCGTGTTGAAGATGTTCAGGCCCTTGTTTTCCATGGCGCCCATGTTGAAGTCGCTGGTGGCGACGATCATGAAGCGGTCCAGGTCCAGGCTCAGGCCGAAGCGCGCCTCATCCCACGCGATGCTGGCCATGAGGGAGTTCATGGCGTGCTCGGTCTTCTCCAGGTCGCCTGGGCGCACGTACACCTGCAGCAGATGCTCGCGCCCCGCGCGGCTCTTGATCTTCTGCTCGCGCGCGACCAGCTTGCCGGCCACCAGGGCGAACAGGTAGCTGGGCTTCTTGTGCGGGTCCACCCACTTGGCGAAGTGGCGGCCGTCTTCCAGCTCGCCGCTGTCCACCAGGTTGCCGTTGGACAGCAGCACGGGGTAGTCGGCCTTGCTGGCGCGCAGCAGCACGCTGTAGCTGGCCATGACGTCGGGGCGGTCCAGGAAGTAGGTGATGCGCCGAAAGCCCTCGGCCTCGCACTGCGTGAAGAAGGTGCCCTGGCTCACGTACAGGCCCGACAGCTGGGTGTTCTTGGCGGGTGCGCAGGTGGTGAAAATCTCCAGCTCGAAGGGCTCGGTGCCCTCCGGCAGGTTTTCCAGCACCAGCTGGCCGCCGTCCAGCTTGAACGAGGTGCCGGCGCCGTTGACCATCACGCGCGCCAGGTTCAGCTCGTCGCCATCCAGGCGCAGCGGCTGCGCGGGTACGTCGGCATTGCGGCGCACGCGCAGGCGGCTCAGCACGCGGGTCTTGGCCGGGTCCAGGTCAAAGGTGAGATCCACCGTGTCGATCCAGTACGCGGGGGCCGCGTAGTCGGCACGGTGGATGGCGATGGCTTGTCCTTCTCTCATCATGGCGATGGGCTTTCCAATCTGTGCGGGCGCGTTTGCACGCCCTGTTTAGACACCCTGCTTGAGCGAGGCTTCGATGAAGGCGTCGAGGTCACCGTCCAGCACCTTTTGCGTGGCGGAAATCTCGACGTTGGTGCGCAGATCCTTGATGCGGCTGTTGTCCAGCACGTAGCTGCGGATCTGGTGGCCCCAGCCCACGTCGGTCTTGGTGTCTTCCAGCTTCTGCTGCTCTTCCATGCGCTTGCGCATTTCGAAGTCATACAGGCGCGAGCGCAGGCGCTGCCAGGCCACGTCGCGGTTGCTGTGCTGGCTGCGGCCATCCTGGCACTGCACCACGATCCCCGTGGGGATGTGTGTCAGACGGACGGCCGAATCGGTCTTGTTGATGTGCTGGCCGCCCGCGCCCGAGGCTCGGTAGGTGTCGGTGCGCACGTCGGACGGGTTGATGTTGATCTCGATGGAGTCATCGATCTCGGGGTAGACGAACAGCGAGGCGAACGATGTGTGGCGCCCGCCCGACGAGTCGAACGGCGACTTGCGCACCAGGCGGTGCACGCCGGTCTCGGTGCGCAGCAGGCCGTAGGCGTACTCGCCCTCGATCTTGATCGTGGCGCTCTTGATGCCGGCCACGTCGCCCGGGGTTTCTTCTTCCACCGTGGCCTTGAAGCCCTTGCGCTCGGCGTACTTCAGGTACTGGCGCAGCAGCATGCTGGCCCAGTCACAGGCCTCGGTGCCGCCCGCGCCGGCCTGGATGTCCACGAAGCAGTTCAGCGGGTCTGCCTCATTGCTGAACATGCGGCGGAATTCCAGTTCCTCGATGAGCGGGCGCAGCTTCTCGGCCTCGGCCTCGATGGTCGTCAGGCCGGCCTCGTCGCCTTCTTCCTTGCTCATTTCGTAGAGCTCGGCGTTGTCGGCCAGCTCGGTGGTGAGCTTTTGCAGCGTCAGCACCACGGCGTCGAGCGACTTCTTTTCCTTGCCGAGCTCCTGGGCCTTCTTGGGGTCGTTCCAGACAGCCGGGTCTTCTAGCGATGCGTTGACCGTGCGCAGGCGTTCGAACTTGGCATCGTAGTCAAAGATACCTCCGTAGCTCTTGGGTCCGCTCGGTCAGGTCTTCGAGGGTGGTGCCGATGAGGTTGATGCGTTCTGCTTCCATGGTGCGGGTGTCCTGGTGGTGTCTTGTGAATAACGCGCGATTTTCTCATGGCGGGCTGATGCCCCCGCTAACGCACCCTGCAGCGCCGGGAACCGGCTGGGGTTATATGCGGTTGCTATATTTATGATAGCTATCTGCGCTTGATGGGTGGGCGCTAAAGGCTGTTTTGCCTGATGCCCGCGGGGCTTACAGGAACTGCTCGCGCAGTTCCGCCGCACTCCTGGCCGACAGCAGGGCGGGCGCCACGTCCAGCACGGTCTTGCAACCGAACTGACCCGCCGCGTGCATGCGGTGCACCGCGCGTGCATAGGCCACCAGCACGCTGGCGGTGAACTCGGGGTTGCTGTCCAGCTGCAGTCGGTATTCGATGACTTGCTTGCTGGGCGCCGAGGTGTTGCCGCTGCGGATCACGAACCCGCCGTGCGGCATGGCGCCATGGTCGCGCGCCAGTTCCTCGGCGCTGATGAACTGCACCGTGGTGTCGTACTGGTCAAAGTAGTGCGGCATGCCGACGATGGCCCGGCGCACCGCGTCAGCGTCGGCACCGTCCTGCAGCACCACGAAGCACTCGCGCCGGTGCTTTTCGCGTGTGGACAGCTCGGGCCGCACGCCGCTGCGCACCTTGTCCACTGCCTCGGGCACGGGGATGGTGTACTGCACGCCACCCGCCACGCCGGGCACGCGGCGCACCGCGTCGGAGTGGCCCTGGCTCAGGCCCTTGCCCCAAAAAGTGTAGGTGGCCCCGTCGGGCAGCAGGGCCTCGCCCATCACGCGGTTGATGGAGAACAGGCCCGGGTCCCAGCCGGCCGAGATCAGTGCGGTGGTCTGGCCAGCCTGGGCCGCGGCGTCCACGGCGGCGAAATGCCCGGGGATGCGCGCATGGGTGTCGAAGCTGTCCACCAGATTGAAATGCGCGGCCAGCTCGGGGCTTTGCCGGGGCAGGTCGTCCTTGGAACCACCGCACAGCACCAGCACATCGATAGCGCCCTTGTGGCGCAACAGGCTGTCCATGGCGTGCACCGGAACGCTTGCGCCCAGCGGCTGGAGCTGCGCGGGGTCGCGGCGCGTGAAGATGCCGGCGATCGCCATGTCGGGGTTCTTGGTGATTGCGGCCTCGACGCCGCGCCCCAGATTGCCGTAGCCGACGATGCCGATGCGGGTGGCGGGAGGGTGGGCGTCGCGGTTCTGGTCCATGCGGTGGGGCTACCTTTCGAGGGCTGACAACAAAGCGGCAAAGCGCGGTTGCCCGATTGTCGGCCACGGGCGGCAGCGCCTGCCACGACACCGCGCTGCGCGGCGGGGATATCTGCAGTGGGGCCGCCGCGTGGGCAGCGGCCGCGCCCGTTGCACGACGCTCAGGCGAGCGTGGGCAGCGCGAGCGCCGCGTGCGCAAGGCGTCGACTCAGGCTGCGGGCGCCGGCCCGGCCACGAACGCCTCGATCAGCGCTGCCACGGCCTGCGGCTGGTCGTGGTGCAGCATGTGGCCTGCGTTCTCGACGACGGCATGCCGCACGTCGCGCACCTGGGTCAGGCGCTGGTGGTATTCCTGCAGCGTGTAGCGGCCCTTCCACCACTGGCCCAGGCTGTCGTCGCTGGCATGCACCGAGAGCACCGGCGCAGTGATGGCCTGGTACAGCGCCAGCACCTCGTCCACCCGGTACAGCTGCGGGTTCACGATCTTGTGCGCCGCGTCGCCCTGGATGTGCCAGCGGCCCTGGGCATCTTGCGCCGCCCAATGGCGGGCGAGCCATGCGGCCTTGTCGGAGGGCAGGCGCGGGTTGGTCTTCATCAGCCGCAGGGCCACGCCATCGGCGCTGTCGTAGTGCTTCAGGGCCAGGTCGCCGCGCTCGAACTGGCGGATCTCGTCCATCCACTGCGCCAGCCGCTGGGGGGCCTGCGCCGGCTGGGTGGCGGGCAGGCCGAAGCCCTCCAGGTTCACCAGGCGGCGGATGCGCGATGGCCGCGCGCCGGCATACAGCATGGCCACGTTGCCGCCCATGCTGTGGCCCACCAGGTCCACCGGCTGCTCGCCGGCATAGTGGTCCAGCAGCTGGTCCAGGTCGGCCAGGTAGTCCACGAAGTGGTAGCCGTCGCTCGGTGCGGGCGTGCGCGTGTGGCCGAAGCCGCGCCAGTCCGGCGCGATGATCTGGCGGCCCGCGGCAAAGGCGGCGCTGAAGGCGTCCACCACGAACTGGTAGGACGCGCCCACGTCCATCCAGCCATGCAGCAGCACGAGGGGCGGCGCATCGGCGGGGCGCTCGCCCCAGACCCGCACGTGGTAGTGCAGCGTGCGAACGGGAACGGTCTCGGTGCGGCAAGGGCGTTGGGCTTGGTACATGGGTGGATTATTTCGCGGTGAACCGTCCGCGGCGCGTCGTGGCCGCGACAACTCGGCGGAGTGGGTGCGGCCTGCGCGATGTGACGCGAATCCGTAAACTCGTGCGCAACTGTCTTTCGGAGCCTGCATGCATACCCTTCCCCTTGGCCACAGCGACCTGCACGTCACGCCGATCTGCCTGGGCACCATGACCTTTGGCGAGCAAGTGGCGGAGCCGGCGGCGCACGCCATCCTCGACCGCGCGCTGGAGCGCGGCGTGAACTTCATCGACACGGCCGAGATGTATGCCGTGCCCGCGCGCGAGGCCACCTGTGGCGCCACCGAATCCATCATCGGCCGCTGGTTTGCCAGCCGCCCGGGCATGCGCGGCAAGGTGGTGCTGGCCACCAAGGTGGCGGGCCCGTCGCGCGGCATGCCGTGGATCCGCAAGGGCCAGGGCATGACGGCGGCGGACATCGTCGCCTCGTGTGAGGGCAGCCTGCGCCGGCTGCAGACCGACGTGATCGACCTGTACCAGATCCACTGGCCCGAGCGGCACGTGCCCGCGTTCGGCACGCTGTACTACGACCCGTCCAAGGAAGCCAGCACCACGCCCATCCACGACCAGTTGGAGGCACTGGCCGGCCTGGTGCGTGCGGGCAAGGTGCGCTATGTCGGCCTGTCCAATGAGACGCCCTACGGCGTGCACGAGTTCGTGCGCCTGGCGGAGCAGCACGGGCTGCCGCGCGTGGCGTCGGTCCAGAACCCGTACTGCCTGCTCAACCGCAGCTGGGAAAACGCCATGGACGAGACATGCCACCGCCTGGGCGTGTCGCTGCTTGCGTATTCGCCGCTGGCGTTCGGCCTGCTCACCGGCAAGTTCGACCAGTACGCGCCCGCCGACGCGGGTGCGCCGCAACAGGCGCGCATCGCGCGCTATGAGTCGGTGCGCAAGCAGCGTTGGGGCCGTCCCGAGGCGCTGGCTGCGGCGCGCCGCTACAACCAGCTCGCGCGTGACCACGGCCTGTCGCCCACGCAGATGGCGCTGGCCTTCTGCTACCACCAATGGCGCGTGAGCAGCACCATCATCGGCGTGACATCCCTTGCGCAACTGGACGAAGACCTGGATGCGTGGGACACCCGCTTGTCGCCCGAACTGCTGGCCGCCATCGATGCGGTGCGCTGGGAGATGCGCGATCCGGCGCAATGAGTTTTGGATCGAATCGGCCTGTAACGCTTGACTGGTAAGCGCGGGCAGCTATTGTTTTTGAGTTTATGGCCAAGAAGGACAAGACCGCCCACGTGAGCGAAACCCCTGCCACGCAACTGCTGCGCGCGCACAAGGTCGCCTTCACGGAGCACCCGTACGACTACGTGGAGCATGGCGGCACCGAGGAGTCGGCGCGCCAGCTGGGATTGGACGAACACGTGGTGGTCAAGACGCTGGTGATGCAGGACCAGGACGCCAAGCCGTTGATCGTGCTCATGCACGGCGACTGCAAGGTGTCCACCAAGAACCTTGCGCGCCAGATCGGCGCCAAGAGCGTGGAGCCCTGCAAGCCCGAGGTGGCCAACCGCCACAGCGGCTACCTGGTGGGCGGCACTTCGCCGTTCGGCACGCGCAAGCAGATGCCGGTGTTCATCGAGGAGAGCATCCTGCAGCTGCCGCGCATCGCCATCAACGGCGGGCGCCGCGGCTTCCTGGTGCAGCTGGACCCGCAGGTCTGCGTGCAGCTGCTGGGTGCGCGGCCGGTGCAGTGCGCGCTGGCAGAATAGGGCGGTTTTGCTTTTGTCATTCACCTTCCCTGAGCGCCCCTTGTCGTGAGCACTGTCCTTCTGCCCCTTGCCGCTGCCGTGGCCGCCTACCTGCTGGGCTCCCTGTCGTTTGCCGTCATCGTCAGCCGCGTGATGGGGCTGTCCGACCCGCGCACCTACGGCAGCAAGAACCCCGGCGCCACCAACGTGCTGCGCTCGGGCTCCAAGGCGGCGGCGGCCGTCACGCTGCTGTTCGATGCGCTCAAGGGCTGGCTGCCCGTGGTGCTGGTGCGCTGGTTCGGCGCGCCCTACGGGCTGGAGGAGGGCACCATGGCGCTGGTCGGCCTGGCGGCGTTCCTCGGCCACCTGTGGCCGGTGTTCTTCCGCTTTGAAGGCGGCAAGGGCGTGGCCACGGCGCTGGGAGTGCTCATGGGCATCAGCGGCTGGCTGGGGCTGGCGACGCTGCTCACCTGGGTGATCATTGCGTTCTTCTTCCGCTACTCGTCGCTGGCCTCGCTGGTGGCCGCGGTGTTCGCGCCGTTCTTCTACGTGCTGGGCGGTGGCGTGGCCTGGTACACCGATGCGCGCGTGGGCATGGCCATCGCCGTGATGTCGGGCCTGCTGGCCTGGCGCCACAAGGAAAACATCCAGCGCCTGCTGCAGGGCAAGGAATCGCGCCTGGGCTCCAAGAAGAAAGCCTAAAAGCCGGATACGCGCCTGTCCGCACCCGGCAGGCGGCGCGCAGTGCCGTGTGTTTCCTGATGCGGCAGGCCCGGTTTTTCAGCGGGACAGGGTCTGTGTGCGCTGGGCCGCATAAAGCCCCAGGCGCACCATGGTGCGGTTGTGCAGTTCCACCGTCACCGCCGACCGCGCCAGCGCCGACTGGATGCGCGGCTGTCCGCGCACCGTGTGGTAGAGCGCGGGCGAGGCCAGCGGCTCGCCCTTGGCATCCAGCACGCTGGCCACCAGCGGGAAGTTCGCCCGCTCGCTGCGGCGCAGCACGACGGCCGTCTCGCCATTGTCCAGGCGCACGAACGTGCCCGGCGGGCACAGGCCCACGGTGCGCACCAGCATGAGGCTGGCTTCGTCGCGCGCGTCGCTGTCCTGGCCCACGATGGCGCGTACCGAGTCGGTGGCGCTGCGGCCGGCGCGGGACTTGCGCGGGCTGATCAGGGCCGCGTAGCGGTCGATGGTGCTCAGGATGCGCGTGAGCCGCTCCCGAACGGGCAGGCTCGCCAGGGGCACGGCCGCGTCGGACGAGGGCGCATGGTGCGTCGCCACGATCTCCAGCCACAGGTCGTTGGTGACCTGCAGATCTTCCAGCATGTCCAGTCCAAGCCGAGGGTGGCTGGCCACGACCTGCTGCTGCTCGGCCGTGAGCGGCTCGCGCTGCACCGCCAGCGCATCCTGCAGCGCCGTCATGCCGATGTTCATGGTGAACGCCGCGCGCACCAGGCTGTCGCGCTCCTGCGGCGGCAACTGCAACTCCTGCGCCAGGATGTGGCACAGCGTGCCGCACACCAGCGCATGCGATGCGCTGTAGCCCACGGTGGAGGTGGCGGCGAGCTGGAACATGAGGTACAGCGCGGCGTCGATGTCGTGCGCCACCAGGTCCTGAAGCCAGCGGTCGCACTGGCGCACCTTGGCCACGAAGTCGCGCGCCTGCCGTGGCCGCGCGAGCAGCGCCGACAGGGCGGACTCCAGGTCGGACCACTGGCCCAGCAGGTCTTCGTAGTCGCTGCCCGACGGATCGGTGCCACTGGGTTGGGGCTGTGCGGACATGGGGGCCTGAGGGCGACGCGCGTCAGCGGCGGCGTTGCAGCACCATCTCGTCGCCGCTGCGGTTCATGTGGAATTCGCGCAGGAAGCTGTTGCCCAGCAGCACATAGGGCATGGCCTCCGCGGTGACGATGGCGTCCACGCTGCGCAGTTCCACATCGCCCACCCGCACGGACTCCAGCCGCATGCGCCAGCCCTGCGCCGTGCCGTTGGCGGTGTTCATCATCACGGGCTGGCCCTGTTCGAACTTCAGGCCCATGCGCTGCGCGTCGGGCCGGCCGATGGCCACGGTGGTGGCGCCCGTGTCCACCATGTACTGCATCACGCGACCGTTGATGAAGCCGCTGTTGATGAAATGCCCGCGCGCGTCGGCCTTGAGCACGATACGCTGGCCGGCCGCGCTGCCGCCAATGCTCACGGGCGACTCGCCCAGCTGAATCGCGCGCTGCGCGCCCGCGACCTCCAGCACCACGCCGTCGCGGCCCACCGAGACCACGCGCACGCCCATGTGCGAGCCGCCCGGTGCCACGCTGCGCGGCGCGCTGCCGTCCACCACCAGCAGGGCCTTGCCGCCCAGGATGCCGGCCAGCGCCACGCTTTGCGCGTAGGCGGCGGGCAGGCCGGTGGCTGCCAGCAGGGCGGCGGCCAGGCGCAGGGTCAGGCGGTGCATGGGCGGCGGGCAGTCATCAGTCGCGGAAGTTGTCGAACGTGAGCGGCAGGTCGGCGATGTCCTTGCGGATCAGCGCCATGGCGGCCTGCAGGTCGTCGCGCTTGGCGCCGGTGACGCGCACCTTGTCTTCCTGGATGGCCGCCTGCAGTTTGAGCTTGCTGTCCTTGATCAGGCGCTGGATCTTCTTGGCCTGCTCGCTGTCAATGCCGTTCTTGACCTTCACCACCTGCTTGAGCTTGTCGCCGCCGATCTTCTGGGGCTTTTGCACGTCCAGGAAGCGCACGTCCACGTTGCGCTTGGTGAGCTTGTTGCGCAGGATGTCCTCGACCTGCTGCAGCTGGAAGTCGGCGTCGCCGTACAGCGTGATTTCCTTGTCTTTCAGCTCGACGGCGGCAGAGGTGCCCTTGAAGTCGAAGCGCGTGCCGATCTCCTTGGCGGTGTTCTCCACGGCGTTTTTCACTTCAACGAAGTTGGCTTCACAGACGGTATCAAAAGAAGGCATGGCATCACTCGCGGCTAACTCGGTACAAACCCGCGCCCGCCTGGGGGCGGGTGCGACAATCCGGTCGATGTTAGTCGAGAAAAATGTTCCCCTGCAGACTTACAACACCTTCGGCATCGCCGCGCGTGCGCACACCCTGGTGCGCGTGCGCTCGGCCAAGGACGTGCACGACCTGCTGGGCGACCACCGCTTGGAGCGCCAGCCGGTGTTCGTGCTGGGGGGCGGCAGCAACATCGTGCTGACCGGCGACGTCAAGCCCCTCGTGCTGAAGATGGAGATCAAGGGCCTGCGCCTGCTGGAAGACACCGACAAGGCCTGGATCGTGGAGGCCGGCGCGGGCGAGGTCTGGCACGAGGCCGTGGCCTGGACGCTGGCCCAGGGCTACCCCGGCCTGGAGAACCTGGCGCTGATTCCCGGCACCGTGGGCGCGGCGCCCGTGCAGAACATCGGCGCCTACGGCGTGGAACTGCAGGACCGCTTTCATTCCCTGGTGGCCATCGACCTGGCCACGGGCCGCCCCTTCACGCTGGACGCAGCCCAGTGCGCCTTCGGCTACCGCGACTCGGTGTTCAAGCATGCCGCGCCCCAGGCGCCGCACGAGGGCGGGGGGCTGCACCGTGGCATGGGGCTGGCCGGGCGCGCGGTCATCACCCATGTGCGCTTTCTGCTGCGCAAGGACTGGGCGCCTGAGCTGGGCTACCTGGACCTGGAGCGCAAGCGCCAGGAGGCGGGCGTGGACCGGCCCACGGCGCAGCAGATCTTTGACTGGGTGTGCGAGATCCGCCGTGCCAAGCTGCCCGACCCGGCCGTGATCGGCAACGCCGGCAGCTTCTTCAAGAACCCCACGGTCACGCCCGAGCAGTGCCAGGACATCATCGCGCGCGACCCGAAGATCGTGCACTACCCCATGCCCGACGGCACCATCAAGCTGGCGGCGGGCTGGCTCATCGACGCCTGCGGTTGGAAGGGCAAGACGGTGGGCAAGGCCGGCGTGTACGACAAGCAGGCGCTGGTGCTGGTCAACCGCGGCACGCCCGACGACAGCGTGACCGGCGGCGAGGTGATGACGCTGGCGCGCGCCATCCAGACCAGCGTGTACGAGCGCTTCGGCATCCGGCTGGAGCCGGAGCCGGTGGTGGTCTAGCAGGCGGTAGCTGCTAACCTTTTGATAGCTGCTACCGCTTATCAGTAAAAGGCTACAGGCCAAAAATGCCTGTAATCGCATGGGCCACCGGCCGGCGATGGGGCCTCAGCGCGCCGGCAGGGTCATGTAGCCCATCCAGGGCCAGTAGGTCAGCGCAAACACCACCAGCAGCGCGATGGCCACGGCGGTGAGCACCAGGCCCGTGCGCACATAGTCCTTGATGTCGAAGGTGTCGGTGCCGTAGGCCAGCATGCCCTGGGGCGAGTTCACCGGCAGGATGAAGCCGATGCTGACCACGAACTGCAGCAGCATGGTCATGCCGATGGGGTTGATGCCCGGCGTCTGCACCGCCTGCAGCACGCTGATGATGATCGGGATCATGGTGGAGGCCAGGCCTGTGGCGCTGGCAAAACCCAGGTGGATCACGATCAGGAACAGGGCCAGCAGCATGAAGATGGCAAATGCCGTGGCGTTGGCCAGGCCGAGGCTGTCCACGATCAGGCGGGCCAGCCAGGGCGCGGCCTCGGTCTTGAGCAGGGCCGCACCCATGGCGATGCCCACGGCGAACAGCAGCACCGTGCCCCAGGGAAAGCCCCTTTGCGACTCCTTCCAGCCCATCACGCCCAGGCGCGGCAGCAGCATCAGTGCGATGGCCACGATGGTGGAGGTGGTGGTGTCCACGTCGTGCAGCACGCCCTCGGTCGCCCAGAAGCCCAGCAGCACCAGCGTGATGCCCAGCAGCTTCCACTGGTTGGCGGTCATGGCGCCCAGTTCTGCCAACTGGCGCTGGATGGCCTCGCGCCCACCGACGATATGGTCCATCTCGGGCTTGAGCATGCGCGTCATGATGAAGTACAGCGCAAAGGTCAGCACGATGGAATACGGCGCGCCAGCCACGAACCACTCGCCCCAGGTGATGGTCTGGCCGAACTGCTTTTCAATGAAGCCGATGGCCACCATGTTCTGTGCGGCGGCCGTCTTGATGCCGATGTTCCATACGCTGGCGGTCTGCGCGGCGGTGATCACCAACAGGGCTGCGAACTTACTGCGCCGGTCCGCGCCGAAGGCCGACAGAAAGCCCAGCATGATCGGCATGAGGCAGGCCACACGTGCCGTGGCGCTGGGCACGATGAACGACAGCAGAAAGCCCACCAGGATCGCGCCCATCGCCACGTGGTTGGCGCGTGCGGGCACGTACGAGAGCACCTGCAGCGCGATGCGCTTGTCCAACTGCGTGGCCGTCATGGCCGCGGCGATGAAGCAAGCCGCCGCCACCAGCACCACGGCGCTGTTGCTGAAGCCCCCCAGGGCATAGGGCAGCGCGGCGCGCGTGCCCATCATGGCGCCTGCCGCCTCCTTGCCTGGCACGGGGCTGATGGCCAGCAGGACGATCATCAGCGCGCCGATAACGACGGCGCTCACCGCATAGTCGAGAGCTTCCGTCATCCACAGGATCACCGCGAAAGCGAGGATGGCCAGCATCATCTGCCCGGCCTGCGGCAGGCCCGGCAGGGCGGGCATGAACGCGATGGCCAGCAGCACCGCGATGGCGGCCCATAGACCTATGCGCTGCGTGAACGTGAAGCCCCCAGCAGCGGGTGCAGGAGCGGGGGGGATGAGGCCGGGGACGATGGCATGGCAGCTTCCTTTCTCTTTGTTAGGCCCCGGCCGGGCCGAGGCTCGCGGTCATTGTGCGCCGCTGTTGCCAGGCTGCTGATGACAGTTCGCGGGTCTGTGGCGGAAGCATGACATGCGTCAAGATTTTCGGGTCCTTAGGCGGCGGCGCCCCCATGCTTGCCCTGGCGCGTTGTCAGGGTTTCCGCTCGCATGCTCAGGCTGGCGTGTGGATCCCGGGCGGGGTGCGAAAGGCGACGCTGAGCCGGTTCCACCCGTTGATCGCGACGATGGCCATCGACAGCTCCACGATCTCCGCTTCGCTGAACTGCGCGCGCACCTCGTCGTACACGGCGTCGGACACCTGCGACTGCTCCAGGCGCGTGAGGGCCTCGGTCCAGGCCAGTGCGGCACATTCGCGCGCATCGAACACGCCGCTCTCGCGGCAGGCGCTGAGCAGGTGCAGCCGCCGGTCGCTTTCGCCATGCTCGCGCGCCTCGCGGGCGTGCATGTCGATGCAGAACGCGCAGCCATTGATTTGCGAGGCGCGCATCTTCACCAGCTCGTGCAACTGGACGGGTAGTTGCCCCGCATCGACGTGTTTTTGCAGGCCGTACATGGCGGCATAGCTTGCGGCGTGGCGAGGGAGGTTGATGCGGGGGGCTGAGGACATGGAAGGCCCCTTGCAGGGGGGTGAGAGAAAAGGGGTGAACGCGGCGCCGCCGCGCAGACGGTGCCGGGCGAAGCGCGCAGGCCTACAGGCCGCGCAGCTTGTCGGGGTTGAGGACGGAATACACCGCGTGGATATGTACGCCGTCGGTCTCGAAGGCCATGACGGCGCGCACGCCGCCCGCGTCGCGCAGCAGCAGCCCGGGGCCGCCGTTGACGTCCACCGCTTCCATGGTCTGGTGGCTCAGGTAGAGGCGCCACACCGACGCGGCCAGGCGTGCGATCGCACGCGGCCCGTGCAGCAGCTTGGCGGCGGCGCGCACCTTGCCGCCGCCGTCGGCGGTCCACTGCGCATCCTCGGCGAACAGCGCCAGCAGCGCCGCATGGTCCTGCGTGCGCATGGCCTGCACGAAGCGCTCCACCAGCGCACGCGACGCCTCGGGTGTGGCCGTGAAGCGCACCCTGGGCTGGCGCACCTGGGTGCGCGCGCGGTGCACCAGCTGGCGGCAGGCGGCCTCGCCCTTGCCCAGCACGCTCGCCACCTCGGGGTAGTCGCTGTCGAACACGTCGTGCAGCAGGAAGGCGGCGCGCTCGTCGGGCGTGAGGCGCTCCAGCACCACGAGCAGCGCCACGGACAGGTCGCTGGCCAGTTCGGCGCGTGCATCGGCGGCCGGGGCGCTGTCGCCGGGGATCCACGGTTCCGGCAGCCAGGGGCCGTCATAGGCCGTGCGTTCTATGCGCGCGGCGCGCAGCCGGTCCACGCACAGCCGGGTGACGGTGGTGATCACCCAGGCATCCTGCAGCACGTCCTCGGCATCGGTGCGGCTGCCCAGCATGCGGTAGGCCACGCCCGCCAGGCGTGGGCGGTGCTGCTGAAAGGCGGCGAGGTGCTGGTCCATGGCGAGTGAGGTTGTCGCGTTCACGCCCCTAAGACGTGCGGTGCATGCATTGTGTGACGGGTGCCTTGAAAAAAATACGCGGCGCAACCCTGTGCGCGGGTGGGATGCGCAAATGTGCCTACAATCGCGCCCCGGCTCTGTTGCCACCATGGGTTCCCTCGCCCCCATCCAGGAACCTCCGCAACACCTGTAGTGCCGCACGCATCTGTGGGCTCGGTGGCCTGCGTCGATGCAAATCCTCGGGGTGGCCCTGCCACCGCTGTGGTTTGCGCTTCGCGTCCCATACCGATTTGCAGCGTGCTGATCCCTACAGGTATTGCAGAGGTCCCATCCAAAAAGGACTGCCATGACCTCGCTGAAGGCACCATCGCGCGTGCCGTTGTACCTCTCCCTCCTGGTGGCGTTCCATATCGCCATCGTCATCGCCAGCAACTACCTGGTGCAACTGCCCATCAATTTGCTGGGCTTTCACAGCACCTGGGGGGCGTTCAGCTTCCCGTTCATCTTTCTGGCCACCGACCTGACGGTGCGGCTCATCGGCAAGGCCGAGGCGCGCCGCGTCATCACCCGCGCCATGCTGCCGGCGCTGGTGGCGTCGTATGTGGTGGGCGTGCTGTTCCATGAAGGCCGCTTCAACGGCTGGGCGGCGCTGGGTGACTTCAACACCTTCGTGTTCCGCATCGCCTTTGCCAGCTTTGCCGCCTACGTGCTGGGGCAACTGCTGGACATCCAGGTGTTCGACCGTATCCGCCAGAGCAGCCGCTCGTGGTGGCTGGCGCCTGCGGCGGCGTCGGTGTTCGGCCAGGCGCTGGATACGGCGGCGTTCTTCTCCATCGCCTTCTGGCGCAGCCCCGACGCGTTCATGGCCGCCCACTGGGGCGAAATCGCCGTGGTGGACTATGTCATCAAGCTGGCCGTGAGCCTGTTGTTCTTCGTGCCGGCCTACGGAGTGGCGCTGGCCGCCATCGTGCGCAGCATGCGCGAGGGCGCGGCCCCGCTCGCGACCGCGCCATGAGCCGCCTGCCGCAGCGGCGCGCGCTGGTGCTGCTGTCGGGCGGGCAGGACTCCGCGACCTGCCTGGCCTGGGCGCTGGCGCGCTATGGGCATGTGGAAACCCTGGGCTTTGACTACGGACAGCGCCACCGCGTCGAGCTGGACTGCCGGCAGCGGCTGATCGACGGGGTGCGCGCCCTGCCGTGGCCGGGACAGTTGGGGCCGGACCACATGCTGACGGTGGACGTGCTCGCGCAGTTGGGTGGCAGCGCCATGACCGAAGACGTGGCCATCGCCATGCAGGCGGACGGTTTGCCCAACACCTTTGTGCCGGGGCGCAACCTGCTGTTCTTCACCCTGGCGGCGGCGCTGGCCTATCGGCGCGGGCTGGATGTGCTGGTGGGCGGCATGTCCGAGACCGACTATTCCGGCTACCCCGACTGCCGCGACAGCACGCTGAAGGCGCTGCAGGTGGCGCTGAGTCTGGGCGTGGACCGCCCGCTGACGCTGGAAACTCCGCTGATGTGGCGCAGCAAGGCCGACACCTGGGCCCTGGCGCAGCGGCTGGGCGGCGACGCCCTGGTCGAACTGATCCGGTGTGAGTCACACACCTGCTACCTGGGCCAGCGCGGCGACCTGCACGCCTGGGGCCACGGCTGCGGCGGCTGCCCCGCCTGCGAACTGCGCGCACAGGGGTGGGAGCAGTGGACCGCGCAGCGCTCTTTGAACGGCGCATAAAAAAACCACCCGGCATGCCTGCCGGGTGGTAGCTTCTGTTTTTGTAGCTGTTAGCGCCCGTCCATCAAGCGCTAGAGGCCTGTTTGATGCTTATTTTTTCTTCGCGCCGCCGTCTTCCAGCTGCGCCAGCGCGGCATTGCCGCCCAGCGACAGCAGGCCGGCGCGTGCATACACGCCCAGCTTGCCGCGCGTGTCGGAGATGTCCAGGTTGCGCATGGTCAACTGGCCGATGCGGTCCAGCGGGCTGAACGGCGCGTCTTCCACCTTTTCCATCGACAGGCGCTCGGGCGCGTAGGTCAGGTTGGGCGACTCGGTGTTCAGGATGGAGTAGTCGTTGCCGCGACGCAGTTCGAGCGTCACGGTGCCGGTCACGGCGCGCGCCACCCAGCGCTGGGCGGTCTCGCGCAGCATGATGGCCTGCGGGTCGAACCAGCGGCCCTGGTACAGCAGGCGGCCGAGCTTCAGGCCGTTCAGGCGGTACTGCTCGATGGTGTCTTCGTTGTGGATGCCGGTGACCAGGCGCTCGTAGGCGATGTGCAGCAGCGCCATGCCGGGGGCTTCGTAGATGCCGCGGCTCTTGGCTTCGATGATGCGGTTCTCGATCTGGTCGCTCATCCCTAAGCCGTGGCGGCCGCCGATGCGGTTCAATTCCAGGAACAGCTCCACAGGGTCGGCGATCTCCTTGCCGTTCACGGCCACGGGTTGCCCCTCGTCGAAGGTGATCGACACTTCTTCGGCCGGCACGTCGACTTCGGGCTTCCAGAACGCCACGCCCATGATGGGATTGACGATGCGGATGCCGCTGCTGAGGAACTCCAGGTCCTTCGCTTCGTGCGTGGCGCCCAGCATGTTGCTGTCGGTGCTGTACGCCTTTTCGGCGCTCATCTTGTAGCCGAAGCCTTCCTTGGTCATGAAGGCCGACATCTCGGCGCGCCCGCCCAGCTCGTCGATGAACTTCTGGTCCAGCCAGGGCTTGTAGATCTTCAGCGCGGGGTTGGTGAGCAGGCCGTAGCGGTAGAAGCGCTCGATGTCGTTGCCCTTGAAGGTGGAGCCGTCGCCCCAGATGTGGACGTCGTCTTCCTTCATCGCGGCCACCAGCATGGTGCCCGTCACGGCGCGGCCCAGCGGCGTGGTGTTGAAATAGGTGATGCCACCGGTGCTGATGTGGAAAGCTCCGGCCTGGATGGCGGCAATGCCCTCGTGCGCCAGCTGCGTGCGGCAGTCGATCAGGCGGGCCTTCTCGGCGCCGTATTCCATGGCCTTGCGGGGGATCTCGTCGTAGTCGGCTTCGTCAGGCTGGCCCAGGTTGGCGGTGTAGGCGTAGGGCAGGGCGCCCTTGTTCTTCATCCAGCGCAGCGCGGCGCTGGTGTCGAGGCCGCCCGAGAAGGCGATGCCGACCTTCTGGCCGACGGGGAGGTGTTGCAGGATGGTTGCCATGGGATTCTCTTGAAAATTGATAGCTGCCCGCGCTTGTGTGGTAAGCGTTGGAGGCTTAAAACATGCTCAGCCGTAGTGGCAGATGTAGTGGAAGGCCTCGGTCACGCGGATGTTGAATTTGGAATTGCCCGGCACGCTGAACTTCTCGCCCGCGCCCACCTTGACCCAGGCGTCGGTGCCGTCCAGCTGGTATTCGCAGGATCCGCCCACGCATTCCATGATCTCGGGTGCGCCCGTGCCGAACGTTAACGTGGCCGGCAGCACCACACCCACCGACTTCTTCGTGCCATCGGGGTACGTGAGGTTGTGGCTCACGCACTTGCCGTCAAAGTACACATTGGCCTGGGTGGTGACGGAAACACCGTCGATTTTTTCGGTGGTCATGGATGGGGACGCAGAGGATGGGACAAACCATCGATTCTAGAGCCTGCGCGTGCCGGCGCGCCCCGTGCGGGCGCGGGGCGACGTTGGCCCCGCAGCAACGAAAAAGGGCTCCGAAGAGCCCTCTGGCATGTGCCGTCTGCGTGCTGGCCGCCAGGCCGTGGCGCTCTGCTCAGCGCCAGTAACGGTCGTGGTAGCGGGGCGGGCGGTAGGGATGGCCATAGTTGTCGCGGTATTCGATCACGGTGACGGGCGGCTCCACGATGTAGGCCGGCGGGCCCGGCTGGGTGGACACCACCACGCCCGGCTGGGCATAGCCGCCGGAATAGGTGGGAGAGTAGGTGGGGGCGTAGGTGGGCGGGTATCCGGCGGGAGCGCGCGACACTCCCGGCACCGTCGGCTGCACGGTGAGTGGAATCCACGCGCCTGGGTCCGTCTGCGTGCGCGTGTTGTAGTGCCGGCCGGCGTATTCGTAGACCACGTCGTAGCCGACGATCTGGTTGTCGTAGTAGGTTTCGGTCGTGCAGCGCTGCACATTCTGGTAGCCGGGGCGACCGCCCTCGATCTGGTTGCCCAGCACCGCGCCACCAATCACACCCAGGGCCGTGGCCGCGGCGCGGCCGCTGCCGCCGCCAATGGCGTTGCCCGCGGCGCCGCCGGCAATCGCGCCCAGCACCGCGCCCGCGCCGGAGGTGGGGCGGGCGCCGCTGTAGATGGTTTCGTTGCCGCAGACCTGCTGCGGAATCGCGATCTGCTCGGTGATGGGCGTGGCCGACAGCACGCGGCCCTGTTCCTGTGCCTGGGCGGCCAGCGCGGCCGTGGCCAGGGTCGCGAGGACAAAAATCTTGTTCATGGGCAAAAAGCTCCTTTCGGTCGGCCTACAACGCGCCGAACCTGCGGGAAGTTTCAGCCCGGCGCGTCAACACACCCGCGCCGACCCGTAAATCTGCGTAAAGATGTGTTGCCTCATGCCTTGGAGTGGCTGGCCGCGCGTGCGTTCCATGCCTCGGGGCTGAAGCCCACCGTCACGTCACCCGCGGGGCTGCCCTGCCACTCGACCACGGGCCGCTTGATGACCGAGGGCTGCTCGCACATCAGCGTGGCCGCGCTGGGGGCGTCCGTCACGCCGGCCTGCACGGTCGCGTCCAGCTTGCGCCAGGTCGTGCCCTGGCGGTTGAGCAGCTTCTCCCAGCCCACGGCAGCCATCCACGCGGGCAGGCGCTCTGCGGGCACGCCTTGCTTCTTGAAGTCGTGGAACTGGTAGGCCAAGCCTTGCTCCTGCAGCCAGGCGCGGGCCTTCTTGACGGTGTCGCAGTTGGGAATGCCGTAGACGATGATCGTGGGGGTACTCATGGCCCGGGATCATCGCGCAAGCCCGGCTCGGCGACAATTCACGGGCTATGCACATTCCTCCGCAGACACTGGAAGGCTGGCTTCGCCACTGCGAGCAGCTGCACCCCAAGAACATCGACATGGGCCTGGAGCGCGTGGGCGAGGTGGCGCGCCGCCTGGGGCTGCGCTTCAACTGCCCCGTGATCACCGTGGCGGGCACCAACGGCAAGGGCTCGACCTGCGCCATGCTGGAGGCCGTGGCCCTGCAGGCTGGCTACCGTACGGGGGTCTATACATCGCCCCATCTGGTGCATTTTGAGGAGCGTTGCCGCATCCGTGGCGAGATCGTCGATGCCGCGTCGTTGGTGGCCAGCTTCGAGACGGTGGAGCGGGCGCGCACGCAGAACGGCAACGAGGTCATGCTGACCTACTTCGAATTCACCACGCTCGCCATCCTGCGGCACATGAGCCTGTCGCTGCTGGACGTGGCCATCCTGGAGGTGGGGCTGGGCGGGCGGCTGGATGCCACCAACATCATCGACGCCGACTGCGCGGTGATCACCAGCGTGGACATCGACCATGTGGAGTTCCTCGGGCCTGACCGCGAGACCATCGGCCGCGAGAAGGCCGGCATCATGCGCACCGGCCGCCCCGTGGTGGTGAGCGACCCCATGCCGCCGCAGAGCGTGATCGACCATGCGCGCGAGATCGGCGCCGACCTGTGGCGCTTCGGGCAGGACTTCAATTTCTCGGGGGACAAGCAGCAGTGGGCCTGGGCCGGGCGCGGGCGCCGCTATGCCGGCCTGGCGTATCCGGCGCTGCGGGGCGCCAACCAACTGGTCAATGCCTCGGGCGCACTCGCTGCGCTGGAGGCAGTGCGTGAACGCCTGCCCATCAATGCGCAGGCGGTGCGCGCCGGCCTGGCGCTGGTGGAACTGCCGGGGCGCTTCCAGATCGTGCCGGGCCAGCCCACGCTGGTGCTGGACGTGGCGCACAACCCGCACTCGGTGGCGGCGCTCACGGCCAATCTGGACGCCATGGGCTACTTCCCGACCACGCACGCGGTGTTTGGCGCCATGGCCGACAAGGATCTGGCGCCCATGCTGGCCAAGGTCGGGCCGGTGATCGACCGCTGGTATTTCACCGACCTGCCCACGCCGCGCGCCGAGACGGCCGCCAGCCTGCAGCAGAAATGGAATGCGCTGCAGATGGTGGCCGGAGGGCGCCGTGAGGTCGCCACCAGCCTGCACGCCAACCCCGAGGAGGCGCTGCGCGCGGCCGTTGAGGCCGCGGACCCCGCTGATAGAATTGTGGTCTTTGGCTCGTTCTACACGGTGGGTGGCGTGCTCCAGCATGGGGTGCCGCGCCTGCAGGCCAAGCATCTGGGCGCATAACGAGTCCGCACTCCATGGCATTTTTCAAGTTTCGTTGGCCTGGCCGGCAGGAGCCGTCGGGCGACACCAACAAACCCGCCAAGCGCTCACGCACTCCGCAGGCCGAGAGCATCGAGGAAATGCGCCGACGCGCGCGCCACCGCCTGCTGGGCGCGGCAGTACTGGTGCTGGTGGGCGTGGTGGGCTTCCCCCTGCTGTTCGACACCCAGCCGCGGCCGGTCCCGGTGAATGTGGCGATGGACATTCCCGATCGCCACAAGGTGGCTCCGCTGGTGGTGCCGCAGCAAGAGGCCAACACCCCCCGCGCCGCGGAGCCGGCGACTTCCGGCCTGGATGCGGGCGAGGAAGTGGTGGCGTCCCGCCCACGCAGTGCGCCAGCGGCCTCGCAGCCCACTGCGCGCGTCGAGCCCAAAGTGCCGGCTAAGGCGGAAACCCCGGCGGAATCCAAGCCCGAGCCCAAACCGGAACCCAAGCCCGCGCCCAAGGCAGAGGCCAAACCGGAATCCAAACCAGAACCCCGGCCCGATCCCAAGCCTGCGCGCCAGGACGATGCTGCGCGCGCCCGCGCACTGCTCGAAGGCCGCAACCCGCAACCCAGCGCCGCGCCCGCCGCTGCGCGCGAGGAGCAGGGCCGCTTCATCGTGCAGGTAGGCGCCTTCGCGGACGCCGACAAGGCGCGCGAGGTGCGCGATCGGTTGGAGCGCTCTGGCCTCAAGACCTATACCCAGGTGGTGGACACCAAGGATGGCAAGCGCACGCGCGTGCGAGTGGGTCCGTTCACCAGCCGTGCGGACGCCGACAAGGCGGCCGGCCGCGTCAAGGGCGCGGGGCTGTCCGCGTCGGTGTTGGCGCTGTAGGCCGGCTGGCGGCGCGGGACGGCGGTTTCAAAGGTTGCGCATGGCGGCGCTGGACTGGATCTTCCTGGTGGTGCTGTGCGCGTCGCTGCTGATCGGTGCATGGCGCGGGCTGGTGTTCGAGTTGCTGTCGCTGGCCGGCTGGGTGGTGGCGTTCTTTGCCGCGCAATGGTTCGCGGACGATATGGGCGCGCTGCTGCCCATGGGGCAGGCGGATGCCACCTGGCGCCATGTGGCGGGCTTCGCGGTGGTGTTCGTCGGTGCGGTGTTTGCGTGTGGGCTGGTGGCGTGGCTGCTCAAGAAACTGGTCGAGGCGGTGGGCCTGCGGCCCGCGGACCGGGCGCTAGGGGCACTGTTTGGCGTGCTGCGCGGCCTGGTGCTGCTGCTGGCCGTGGTGCTGGTGGCCGGCTGGACGCCGATGCAGGATGCGCCGTGGTGGAAGGAATCGCAAGCCGCCCCCCTGTTGCAGGGAGCGCTCAAGGGGTTGAGGCCCGCGCTGCCGGATGAACTGGGCCGCCATCTGCCTTCCTAGCGGGCCTGGCGGCGCGGCCGCGGTGAGTGATGTGTGTGATCGGCGGGAAACCCCGCCGCCAAAACTGGAACGAAACTATGTGTGGAATTGTCGGCGTGGTCAGCACGGCCCCCGTGAATCAGCTGATCTATGACGCCTTGCTGCTGCTGCAGCACCGGGGACAGGACGCCGCGGGCATCGTCACGCAGGAAGGGCGCAAGTTCTTCATGCACAAGGCCAAGGGCATGGTGCGCGACGTGTTTCGCACGCGCAACATGCGCGCACTGCCCGGCACCATCGGCCTGGGGCAGGTGCGCTATCCCACGGCGGGCAATGCCTCCAGCGAGGAGGAGGCCCAGCCGTTCTACGTGAACGCGCCGTTCGGCATCGTGATGGTGCACAACGGCAACCTCACCAACGCCAAGCAGCTGCGCGGCGAACTGGCCGACACCGACCACCGCCACACCAACACCGAGAGCGACTCCGAAGTGCTGCTCAATGTGCTGGCGCATGAGCTGGCGCGCGCCACCAGCGGCGCGCCGCTGCAGTCCGAGGACGTATTCAAGGCCGTGCGCGCGGTGCACAAGCGCGTCAAGGGCTCCTACGCCGTGATCGCGCTGATCGCCGGCTATGGCCTGCTGGCGTTCCGCGACCCGTTCGGCATCCGCCCGCTGTGCATGGGCCGCGGCGCGGACGGCACCGTGATGCTGGCGAGCGAATCCGTGGCGCTGGAGGGCACGACCCAGGTGCTGGACCGTGACGTCGCGCCCGGCGAGGCCGTGTTCGTGCACGCTGACGGCCGCGTGGAAACCCAGCAGTGCGCCGAGAACCCGCACCTCAACCCCTGCGTGTTCGAGTACGTGTATTTGGCGCGTCCCGACTCGGTGATGGACGGCATCTCGGTCTATCAGGCGCGGTTGAACATGGGCGAGACGCTGGCCAAGCGCGTGATCTCCACCGTGCCTCCCAGCGAGATCGACGCCATCATCCCCATCCCCGAATCCAGCCGCCCCAGCGCCATGCAGCTCGCGCAGCTGCTGGGCATTCCGTACCGCGAGGGCTTCGTCAAGAACCGCTACGTGGGCCGCACCTTCATCATGCCGGGGCAGGGCGTGCGCAAGAAGTCGGTGCGCCAGAAGCTCAACGCTATCGGCAGCGAGTTCAAGGGCCGCAAGGTGCTGCTGGTAGACGACTCCATCGTGCGCGGCACCACCTCCAAGGAGATCGTGCAGATGGCGCGCGACGCCGGCGCGGTGAAGGTCTACCTGGCTTCTGCCGCGCCGCCGGTGCGCCACCCCAATGTCTATGGCATCGACATGCCCACGCGCTCCGAGCTGGTCGCGCACGGCCGCACGGTGGAGGAGATCCGCCAGCTGATCGGCGCCGACGCACTGATTTACCAAGACGTCGAGGCCATGAAGCAGGCCGTGGGCAAGATCAACCGCAAGGTGGAGGGGTTCGAGGCCTCGTGCTTCGACGGCGTGTACATCACCGGCGACATCTCCGACGAGGAAGTGACGGCGCTCAACGAGGGCCGCAACCGGGGTGGTGAAGAGGAGCAGGAAGACACCTCCCGGCTGTCCCTGCCCAACGCCCAGGAGGCGTGAGTACACTCGCGCTCATCAAAAAGATGAGCGCCTTGCGCTTGTTGGTACTGGGTTTCAGGGTAAAAAATGCCTGAAGTCCAGGTACAGCAAGCGCTATCAGCTCCTATTTTTTAGAACAAGGACCGCCACCGTGACCGATCAACCCCTGCCCGAGGGGCTGCGCCCTGAGACCCTCGCCGTTCGCGAGGCCGTCGCGCGCAGCCAGTGGGGCGAGCACAGCGAGGCGCTGTACATGACCAGCAGCTTCGTGCAGAGCGACTGCGAAAGCGCCGCACGCCGCTTCGCCAACGAAGAGCCGGGCTACACCTACACCCGCACCGCCAACCCCACGGTCAGCAGCTTCGAGCGCCGCCTGGCGGCCATGGAGGGCACGGAATGCGCGGTGGCCACCAGCACCGGCATGTCGGCCATCCTGCTGATGGCGCTCACCGTGCTCAAGAGCGGCGACCACGTGGTGGCGTCGCAGTCCATGTTCGGCTCCACGCTCAAGCTGCTCGGGTCGGAGATGGCGCGCTTCGGCGTAGAGACGACCTTTGTCTCGCAGACCGACCTGCAGTCGTGGGAGGCGGCCATCCGCCCGAATACCCGCTTGCTGTTTGCCGAGACACCGACCAACCCGCTGGGCGATCTGTGCGACATCACCGCACTGGCGCAGATCGCGCATGCGCGCGGCCTGCTGTTGGCGGTGGACAACAGCTTCTGCTCGCCCGCGCTGCAGCGCCCGGCGCAATTGGGCGCTGACCTGGTGGTCTACTCGGGCACCAAACTGCTGGACGGCCAGGGCCGCGTGATGGCGGGCGCCGTGTGCGGCACCACCGCGCTGGTGGACAAGGTCATGGGCACCTTCATGCGCAGCGCGGGGCTGAACCTGTCGCCGTTCAATGCATGGGTCGTGCTCAAGGGGCTGGAGACGCTGTCGCTGCGCGTGCGCGCGCAAAGCGCCGCGGCTTTGGAACTGGCGACCTGGCTGGCCACACATCCCAAGGTGGCGCGCGTGCACTATTCGGGCCTGGCCAGCCATCCGCAGCATGCATTGGCCATGCGCCAGCAGGGCGGCATGGGCGGCCCGGTGCTGGCGTTCGACGTGGTGGGGCAAGGCGCGGCGCAGCTGCGCGCGAATGCCTTCCACGTCATCGACAGCACGCGCGTGTGCTCCATCACCGCCAACCTGGGCGACGTGAAGACCACCATCACCCATCCGGCCAGCACCTCGCACGGGCGCCTCACGGAAGAGCAGCGCCAGGCGGCCGGCATCGGCCAGGGGCTGATCCGCGTGTCCGTGGGCCTGGAACATCTCGACGACCTGAAGACCGACCTCTGCCGAGGCCTGGACACCCTGCCATGACACAACAACAAGTACGCACCCGTTTCGCCCCGTCGCCCACGGGCTTCATCCACCTGGGCAACATCCGCTCCGCGCTCTATCCCTGGGCCTTCGCGCGTGCCAACGACGGCGTGTTCATCCTGCGCATTGAGGACACTGATCTGGAGCGTTCCACCCAGGCCTCGGTCGACGTCATCCTGGAGGGCATGTCCTGGCTGCAGCTCGACCATGACGAGGGCCCGTACTACCAGATGCAGCGCATGGAGCGCTACAAGGAAGTCCTGGCCCAACTGCAGGCTGCAGGCCATGTCTATCCCTGCTACATGAGCGTGGAAGAGCTCGATGCCTTGCGTGAACGCCAGATGGCCGCGAAGGAAAAGCCCCGCTATGACGGCACTTGGCGCCCCGAGCCCGGCAAGGTGCTGCCGCCCGTGCCGGAAGGTGTCAAGCCCGTGCTGCGCTTCAAGACGCCCCAGGACGGCGTGGTCGGCTGGGACGACAAGTGCAAGGGTCGCATCGAGTTCCAGAACAGCGAGCTGGACGACCTGGTCATCGCGCGCCCGGACGGCACGCCCACCTACAACTTCTGCGTTTGTGTGGACGACATGGACATGCGCATCACCCACGTGATTCGCGGGGACGACCATGTGAACAACACACCACGCCAGATCCACATCTTCGAGGCCCTGGGCGCCACGGTGCCCGTGTTTGCCCATCTGCCCACCGTGCTCAACGAGCAGGGTGAGAAGATGAGCAAGCGCAACGGTGCCAAGGCCGTGACACAGTACCGCGACGAGGGCTATCTGCCCGACGCCATGGTCAACTACCTGGCCCGATTGGGCTGGAGCCATGGCGATGACGAGATCTTCAGCCGCGCGCAATTCCTGGAATGGTTCAACCTGGATCACCTGGGCCGCAGCGCCGGCCAGTTCGACGAGGCCAAGTTGCGCTGGGTGAACGCACAGCATCTCAAGGCCATGGAAGATGCACAGTTGGCAGCACTCGTGCGGCCCTTCGTCGTGCAGGCGGGTGTTCCAGAGGCGCAGTTGGATGCTGATGACCGCTTGCCGCGCATCTGCGCGCTGTTCAAAGACCGCTGCGAAACGCTGGTGGACCTGGCACGCTGGGCGCGCGTGTTCTATGTGGACGCCATCGAGCCCGATGCAGACGACTTCGCGAAGCACGTGACCGAGACAGCCGCACCGGCGCTCGACGCGTTTGCCGCCGCCATGGAGACCGTGGCGTGGAACAAGGACGCGATCAACGCTGCGATCAAGGATGTCCTCAAGCAGCTGGGTTTGAAGATGCCGCAACTCGCAATGCCCGTGCGGGTGCTGACCATGGGTACCGCGCATACGCCGTCGGTGGATGCCGTGCTCGAACTGCTGGGTCGCGAAAAAATCCTCGCGCGATTGAAAAGTCGTTAAAAACCTGTCTATAATTCAAGGCTCAGGTGATGACGACAGATAAGAAATTAAATGTCGAAGTCGAAGGGGGTATAGCTCAGCTGGGAGAGCGCTTGCATGGCATGCAAGAGGTCAGCGGTTCGATCCCGCTTACCTCCACCACCTGATGATTTGAACGGAAGTTCTTAGGTTTTGACCCTATCGTCTAGAGGCCTAGGACATCACCCTTTCACGGTGAGTACCGGGGTTCGAATCCCCGTAGGGTCGCCAAGTTTGGCTGCACTTGATTCGCAAGAATGCAAGCAGCTACCGACGCGGAGTGGTAGTTCAGTCGGTTAGAATACCGGCCTGTCACGCCGGGGGTCGCGGGTTCGAGTCCCGTCCACTCCGCCATCTTGGGGGTATAGCTCAGCTGGGAGAGCGCTTGCATGGCATGCAAGAGGTCAGCGGTTCGATCCCGCTTACCTCCACCAAGATTTGTTGGTTTACAAGTTTCTAGGTTTTGACCCTATCGTCTAGAGGCCTAGGACATCACCCTTTCACGGTGAGTACCGGGGTTCGAATCCCCGTAGGGTCGCCAAGTTTTGTGGCACTTGGCTCGGTTGCATTAGCAGCAGGGCAAAAGTCACACCGACGCGGAGTGGTAGTTCAGTCGGTTAGAATACCGGCCTGTCACGCCGGGGGTCGCGGGTTCGAGTCCCGTCCACTCCGCCAATATCAAAAAAGCCGCTGCAAATTATTTGCAGCGGCTTTTTTTCTGTGTTTTCAGAATTTATTGCGACAGCCAAGCAGCTATGCGGACATAGGGCGTAGCTCCGCTACGTGGCTGAATGTCCATGGTTCCATTCCCGGCATGTCCAATTAGGCTACTGAGAATTTGCCCGTTCGCATCAATAAAAGCGCTAAATCCTACGTTGTTTGCACGTACTAGCGGTTTTTGTGCTTCGGCCGCGCGCACGCCGCTTTGCCAGGACACACGCTCGTGATCGTGCAACCCGATGATGATGGGCGCCGCGCGATCCTGAACCATGAACTGGACAAGGAGCGCGACGCCTTGCGGCGCCTGCAGACGCAGGAGGGGGCGGGCGGTGCGGATGCGCAGTTGGCGGTGAACCGCCACCAGAGTAACATCCGCGCCTTGGAGATTGAACTGCAGCGCTTGCCTGCGTCCGTGCGCCGCCAGCCCTAACCGCAGTTACTCACCGACTGCGTCCGCGTTGGTTTCGTTAGGAAAATATACGGAATCGGGCTCGAGCCCAATACAGACAAGCGCAAGGCGCTATCAAAAAATCACTTCGGTGCAAGGCGGATCGCGCCATCCAGACGAATCACTTCGCCATTGAGCATGTCGTTCTCGAAGATGTGGCGCACCAGCTTGGCGTAATCCTGCGGGGTGCCGAGGCGGCTGGGGAAGGGGACGCCGGCGGCCAGCGCGTCCTGTACCTCCTGGGGCATGCCGAACAGCATGGGGGTGCCGAAGATGCCGGGGGCAATGGTCATGTTGCGGATGCCGTTGCGTGCCAGGTCGCGGGCGATGGGCAGTGTCATGCCCACGATTCCGCCCTTGGAAGCAGAGTACGCCGCCTGCCCGATCTGCCCGTCATAGGCCGCCACACTGGCGGTGGAGATCATCACCCCGCGCTCGCCGGTGGCTTCGGGTTCGTTCTTGCACATGGCCTCGGCGGCCAGGCGGATCATGTTGAAGCTGCCGATCAGGTTCACCGTGATGGTCTTGCTGAACGAAGCCAGCGCGTGCGCGCCATTCTTGCCAACGGTCTTTTCCGCAGGGGCGATGCCGGCGCAGTTCACCAGGCCCATGAGCTTGCCCATCGATACCGCTGCGGCCACCACGGCTTGGCCATCGGCCTCGCTGCTCACGTCGCAGCGCACGAAGCGCCCGCCGATCTCGCGCGCGACGGCTTCGCCCTTGTCGGCCTGCATGTCGGCAATCACCACCAAGCCGCCCGCTGAAGCCAGCATGCGTGCCGTGCCTTCACCCAGGCCTGACGCGCCGCCGGTGACGATGAACACCTTGCCCTTGATTTCCATGGTCTGTCTCCAAAGTTACGTTAACGTAAACGTTAATTATCACCGAGCGATCCGGCACTCCCTAGAAAAGCAACAGCCCGGCAGGGCCGGGCTGTGCGCAAGGGGCAGAGGGCTTACCGGAAACCGACGCGGTCCAGCATCTGCTGTACCTTGACGGTGTTGGCGCCGACCGCGCCAATGGGGATGGTTTCACTCTTGAACGGTTGGCCGCCCGTCATGGCCTTGAGGGCCGGGTTGCCCGGATCCACGCCTTTGGCGGCGGGCCATTCGTTGTTGCCGTTGGCAAAGTAGTTCTGAGCCTCAGGGCTGGCCAGGTATTCCAGGAACTTGATGGCGTTGGCTTGGTTCTTGGTGTGGCGGGCCACTGCGCCGCCTGCGATGTTCATGTGCGTGCCCCACGATTGCTGGTTGGGGAACACCACCGCCACCTTGTCCACCACGGCCTTGTCTTCGGGCTTGTCCGAGCGCATCAGGCGGGCGAGGTAATAGCTGTTGGTCACGGCGATATCGCATTCGCCTGCTGCGACGGCCTTGATTTGATCGGTGTCGCCCCCCTTGGGCGCGCGGGCGAGGTTGTTCACCACGCCCTTGAGCCATGCTTCGGCTTTCTGTTCACCCACGTGTTCCATCACGGCGCCGAACAGGCTCAGGTTGTAGGGGTGGGAGCCGGAGCGGATGCAGACCTTGCCTTTGTTTTTGGGGTCGCCCAACTCTTCGTAGGTGTCCACATCGTCCTTGTTGACCTTGGTCTTGTTGTAGACAACCACACGCGCCCGCGTGGACAGGCCAAACCAGGGAATACCACCGTCGGCGACCGGTGTTGCGCGCAGGTTCGCGGGAATGGCGTCCTCCAGCACCTTCGAGCGCACGGGCAGGAACAGGCCGTCGGCCTCGCCACGGTAGAGGCGGGCGGCGTCCACCAGGAGGATCACGTCGGCAGGGGATGCGGCTCCTTCTGCCTTGAGACGGGCCATGATCCCGGCATCATCAGAATCCACGCGATTGATCTTGATGCCCGTGGCCTTGGTAAAGCCGCTGTACAGCGCTTCATCGGTGGCGTAGTGGCGGGCGGAATACAGGTTGACCACCTGGTCCTGCGCACTTGCGGCGCCTGCAGCGGCCAGAACACATGCAACAACCAAGGATTTCATAGGCATGGACATGAGGCTCAAGTCTTTCTCGGCAATAAGGTGGTGGGATGATAAAGCAAACGAGAATCGTTATTAAAAATCCATCTTTGCGCCGGGAGAATTTCCGTCGTGCACCCTCAGTAATGCGCAGGCGTTCGGTTTGAGACGAAAAAAATGCCCGCGGACGCGGGCATTTGCTTGTCGAGCAGCGGCTGGCTATTTCGCCCAACTGTCCTTCAGTCCGGTGATCTTGTTGAACACCGGGCGGCTGGCGCTGTGGTCCACCCGGTCGGCCACGAAGTAACCGAAGCGCTCGAACTGGAACTTATCGTCGGGCTGGGCGGCCGCCAGTGATGGCTCCACATAGGCAGTCACCACCTTCAGGCTGTCGGGATTGAGCAGGGCCAGAAAGTCTTTACCACCCGCGTCGGGTTGGGCGTCGGTGAACAGGCGGTCGTAGAGGCGCACCTCGGCCTGCACGCCGTCCTGCACCCCCACCCAGGTGATGGCGGCTTTTACCTTCACGCTATCGGCGCCGGGCGTGCCGCTCTTGGTGTCGGGCACCACGGTGGCGAGCACGCGGGTGACGTGGCCGCCCGCATCTTTCTCGCAGCCGGTGCATTCGATGACGTAGCCGCCCTTCAGGCGCACGGTGTTGCCTGGAAGCATTTGCCCGTCCGCCCCGAGCCGGGGAGGATAAAGACGCTTGTAGCCCTTGGGTGGCACTTCGGCGAAGTCTTCGCGTTCGATCCAGACCTCGCGGCCCAGGGTGAAGTGGCGCTCGGGAACAGCCTGGCCTTCGTGCGCGTGCGGCAGGGCGGGTAGGCTGCAGGCCTCGACGTGGCCGTCGCTGCCGAAGACTTCGGCCCAGTTGGTCAGCGTGAGCGGGAGCGGGTCGAGCACGGCCATGGCGCGGTGGGCCTTGGATTCCAGGTCCTCGCGTAGGCAACCCTCCAGCGTGCCGTAGTCGATCCAGCTGTAGTCCTTGGTCACGCCAATGCGCTCGCAGAACATCTGGATGGAGGCCGGCGTATAGCCGCGCCGGCGCAGGCCCACGATGGTGGGCATGCGCGGATCGTCCCAGCCGCTCACGATGCCGCTGTCCACCAGGTGCTTGAGCTTGCGCTTGCTGGTGATGACGTAGGTGAGGTTCAGACGCGCGAACTCATACTGGCGCGGCTGGGGGCGGGCGATCAGGCCGCCTTCCCCCAGACGGTCCAGCAGCCAGTCGTAGAAGGGGCGCTGGTCCTCGAACTCCAGCGTACAGATGCTGTGGGTGATGCACTCCAGCGCATCCTCGATCGGGTGCGCAAAGGTGTACATGGGGTAGATGCACCATTGGTTGCCGGTGTTGTGGTGCTCGGCGTGCTTGATGCGGTAGATGGCCGGGTCGCGCAGGTTGATGTTGGGGTGCCCCATGTCGATCCTGGCGCGCAGCACGGCGGCGCCATCGGGGAGCTTGCCGTCACGCATCTCGCGAAAGCGCGCCAGGTTCTCCGCAGGGGTACGGTTGCGATAGGGGCTGTCTACCCCGGGCTTGCCGAAGTCGCCGCGGTTGGCGCGCATCTCTTCGGGCGTTTGCTCGTCCACGTAGGCGTTGCCGGTCTCGATCAGGTACTCGGCCGCGCGGTACATGAAGCCAAAGTAATTGCTGGCGTAGTACAGGTTCTCGTGGCCGTCGGGGTCTTTCCAGTCGAAGCCCAGCCAGCGCACGGCATCGATGATGCTGTCTACGTACTCCTGATCTTCCTTCTCGGGGTTGGTGTCGTCAAAGCGCAGGTGGCAGACGCCGCCGTAGTCGCGCGCCAGGCCGAAATTCAGGCAGATGCTCTTGGCATGGCCCACGTGCAAGTAGCCGTTGGGTTCAGGCGGAAAGCGCGTGCGGATCTTGGCAGGGTCAACCGCTGCGGCGGCGTGGTGGGCTGCGTCGCCTGGGCTGCCCGCCCAGTGTTTTTGGGCATGCACACCGTGCGACAGGTCGGATTCGATGATCTGGCGCAGGAAGTTGCTGGGTTTTGCGGCTTCCGCAGAAGTGTCGTGATGGACGGGGGTGCTCATGCGGGGGATTTTAGGCGGCATAGATGCGTACTACCGGCGCGAGCGCTTGTTGAGCGGCCGCTGCGGTTACGCATGGAAACGGCGCGGGGTACGTTCGGAAACAACCTGAACATCTGTTCATGCCATCCTTTCACGGTGCTGGCGCGTTAGACGTCCAAACGCTTTGTGTTCAGGCACCGGGGTGCCGCGGCACCCCTATATAGGAGATTTTCATGATCCAACATCGCTCTTGGTTTGCCGCCGCCGCCTCGGCCGGCGTGGCGCTGGCCCTGTTGGTGGGCACAGGCACCGCCCAGGCACGCAGCGACGTGTACTGGTCTGTCGGCGTGGGCGTGCCCGGCGCCGTCGTGGGGGTGGGCAACGCCGCTCCTGTGTATTACTCGCCTCCACCCGTGTATTACGCCCCGCCGCCCGTGGTGTACGCACCGCCCGTATACAGGGCTCCGCGCCCGGTCTATTACGCGCCACCCGTGGTCGTGGCACCGCCCGTGGGGTATTACCGCGGATACGGGCACGGGTACCGCCACGGCCATCGGCACCATCGCGGCCATCGCGATTGGCGCTGACACGGGCACGCCAGCCGGAGTGCTGGCCGCGATAATGCGCATTCGCGGGTCCGTTGCGGCGGGTAGAACCGCGCTAGCACTCCATGACGAAAACCGTTTACGTTCTCAACGGCCCCAATCTCAACCTGCTGGGCACGCGCGAGCCGCAGGTGTATGGCTCCCAGACTCTGGCGGATGTCGAGCAGCTCTGCACGGCCGCATGTGCACGCCACGGGTTGGCGCTGGTATTTCGCCAGAGCAACCATGAAGGCGCTCTGGTGGACTGGATCCACGAGGCCGGCCGGCTGCATGCGGCGGGCCAATTGGCCGGCGTCGTGCTCAATGCCGCTGCCTACACCCATACCAGCGTGGCACTCCTGGATGCCGTGAAGGGCACGGGAGTGCCCGTGGTAGAGCTGCACATCAGCAACGTGCATGCGCGCGAGAGCTTTCGCCACCACTCCTATCTGGCCGGCGCGGCCCGCGCGGTGATGTGCGGGTTTGGAGTGCAGGGCTACGCCCTTGCCATTGATGGGCTGGCCCAATGGTGAGGGAGCCATCGCTCGCCACGCTGCCCTTGCCTCCTGAAGTCACCGCGTTGCAGCAACGCGCACGGCGCGAGTCCACCCCCTGCGGTACCGGCGACATCGTCTGGCATGTCTGGGGGGCATCCCAGGATGGTGCGTTGCCTCTGGTACTGCTGCATGGCGGCAGCGGCAGCTGGACGCATTGGGTGCGCAACATCCACGATCTGGAGGACAGTGGTCGCGAGGTCTGGGTCCCCGATCTGCCGGGATTCGGAGATTCGGCCGCACCACCCGCGGGGGGCGATGCGGACGCCCTGGTGGAGCCGCTGGCCGAAGGCTTGCGTACGCTGTTCGGGCCACGGCCGTGTGACCTGGTGGGATTTTCCTTTGGTGGATTGACGGCGGGCCTGCTGCTCGCAGCCCACCCCGAACTGGCCCGCCAGCTCGTATTGGTGGGAGCCCCGGCGATGGGGGTGGTGCCCCAACGGCAATTCGAGCTCAAGGCCTGGCGCCACCTGCCGCAGGAAGGGCAGATTGCGGCGCACCGCTACAACCTGGCGGCGCTGATGCTCCAGGACACTTCGCTCATCGACGGTTTGGGCGGCCTGGCGTTGAAAACGCACGTGGCCAATGTAGTGCGCGACCGCATGCCCCGCCGCCGCCTGGCGCACACCGATGCGTTGGCGCGCGCTCTGCCGCTGGTGCCTTGCCCCGTGCATGCGATCTATGGCCGCAGCGACGCTCTGTATAAAGAGTGGATTGGTGCATTGGAGGGCGCTTACGCGGCGGCGGCTCCGGACTTTCGCGGCATGGCGCTGATCGAGGAAGCCGGCCACTGGGTGCAGTTTGAGCGCCCGCAGCGCTTCCTGCAGGCGCTGGACGACGCCCTGCGCGCCGGGGCCGCCTGACGGACGGGCATGGCCTCCGGCAATCCTTCTTCCGGCGTGCGCGTGGACCCGGCCGAGGTCGAACTTACTGCCATGCGCGCCCAGGGGGCGGGCGGGCAGAACGTGAACAAGGTGTCCAGTGCCGTGCACCTGCGCTTCGACATCGCGGCCTCTTCATTGCCTGAAGATGTGAAACAGCGCCTGCTGGCCCTGCGCGACAGCCGCATCACCCAGCAGGGGGTATTGGTCATCAAGGCCCAGCAATACCGCACCCAGGAGGCCAACCGCCTGGATGCGTTGGCGCGCCTGCAGGCGCTGGTGGACAGCGTGGCGCGGCCGCCGCGCGTGCGACGTGCCACGCGGCCCACGCTGGGATCGCAGCAGCGGCGGCTGGAGTCCAAAAGCCGGCGCGGAGGTGTCAAGGCATTGCGCGGGCGGCCCCATCTGGGAGAGTGACGCTGCTTTCACATCGCATTGGTGTGATGGATGGGACGCTGTGATGGGGTCTATGGCGCTTGGCATCAAGCGTGTCGCTCCCACATGATTGCAACCTGGACTGAGGTTTTGCCATGAACACCCCCCATACCCCTTCTGTCACCTCTTCGACGACCGCTGCCGCGCTGCCCGTGCTGTTCGTCTCGCACGGCGCGCCGCTGTTTGCGCTGGAGCCCGGCAGTACCGGCCCGGCGCTCACCCGCTGGGGCGCTGAACTGAAGGCGCAGTACCCCCGATTGCGCGGCGTGGTCATCATGTCGCCGCACTGGGTGGCGCGCGGCGCCACCGTCATGACCGGGGCGCAGCCCGAGACCTGGCACGACTTCGGCGGTTTTCCTCGTCCGCTCTATGCGCTCCAGTACCCGGCTGCCGGAGCACCCGCCCTGGCACAGGAGGTGTTGGCCCTGCTGGTGCAGGCTGGCATTGACGCGCGAGGCGACGCGGCGCGCCCCTTCGACCATGGCGCCTGGGTGCCGCTGATGCATCTGTTCCCGCAGGCCGACGTGCCCGTGGTGCAGGTCGCGCTGCCCGTGGGTGCCGGTCCGGCAGAGGTGTATGCGATGGGTGCGGCGCTGCGCGGCCTGCGCGAGCAGGGCGTGCTGGTCGTGGGCTCCGGCAGCATGACGCACAACCTGGCCGAGTTCTTTGGCGGCGCCGACCAGCCCGCATCCTATGTGGTGGAATTCAGCCGCTGGATCGAGGCGCAGCTGGAGCAGGGCGACACCGCGGCCCTGCTGGACTACCGCGCCCGTGCGCCGCATGCCCGGCGTGCGCATCCCACGGAAGACCACTTCCTGCCCATCTTCTTTGCGCTGGGCGCTGCCGGCGAAGGCGCCGAGGCGCACTATCTGAGCCGCGAAGTCATGCATGGCATGTTGGCCATGGACGCCTTCGCGCTGCAGGCTGCCTGACACTTCCCCCATCACGACGTTGCCCATGCTCGACCTACCCCTTTCCTTCCTTCACCGCCCCGCGACGCCCGGCTCCGAGCCGTGGCTGCTGGTGCTCATGCACGGCGTGGGCAGCAACGAACAGGACCTGTTCAGCCTGGCCCCGTATGTACCCCCGCAATACCACGTGCTGAGCCTGCGCGCACCGTACCGCATGGGGCCGACGGCCAATGCCTGGTTCGAATTCACCGTGGCAGCGGATGGCGCGCGCAGCATCAACGAGCCGCAGGAGGCCGCCAGCCGCGCACTGGTGGCGCAGACCGTGGACGCCGCGGCGCGCCAGCTGGGTATTCCCGCCGCGCGCGTGGTGGCGGGCGGCTTCAGCCAGGGCGGCATCATGGCGCTGACCCTGCTGCTCACGCGGCCTGAACTGCTGCACGGCGCGATGGTCTGGCACAGCCGGCTGCTGCCGCAGGCGCTGCCCCATGCGGCGCAGCCGGCCGCGCTGGCGGGGCGCCAGCTCTGGGTGAGCCATGGCGTGCAGGACAACGTCATTCCGCTGGCCAGTGCCCAGGCAATACGCGACCATGTCCGGACGCTGCCGCTGGCGCTGAGCTACCGCGAGTACCCGGGCATGCACGAAATCCGCCCGGAGGAACTGCGCGATTCCATGGCCTGGCTGCACGGCCTGGCCGCAGGCGCCGCCGGTTGACCCCGGTGGTAAGCCTCGTAACCTCTGGTGGTTTAACGTGGTTTTATATGAAACAGGGCTGTAGCATAGGCGGATCAAGCGCTAATAGCTATCAATATTGAAGCGAAGGTGCCCCTTGCACGGTGCGAGGGGGCCTCGTGGAGAAAGGACCGCCATGCCTGTACGAGACCCCGCCGAATTCCATCCCCGGCAGGAGTCCTCGGTCTCTGTCTGGACCGTCATTGCCCTGGTGGCGATCGCCGCCGCGGGCGCCGCCTGGTGGTTCGGGTGGCGCCACACCCAGGCCCCCGAACCTGCGCCCGCGGCCCCCGCCGTCGAGGCCGCACCCCCGCCGCCGCGCCGCAGCTACCCGCGTCCGGTCCGCAGAACCCGGTGGAAGTGCTGGAACCCCTGGCCGACGCGCTGCCCGCGCTGGCCGATTCCGACGCCTACGTGGCCCGCGCGCTGGCGGAACTGCTGGGGCCGCAGGCGGCGGCGCTGCTGCAGCCCGAGGGGCTGGTGCGCCGCATGGTGGCGACCATCGACAACCTGGCACGCGCCCAGGCACCCTCGCGCATGTGGCCCGTGCAGCCCACGCCCGGCCGTTTCACGGTGGAAGGGGCGCAGGATGCGCCTGCGCAGACCATCGCACCGGCCAACGCGGCGCGTTACCAGGCCTTCGTCACGCTGGCCGAAGCCGTGCCCGTAGACGCCGCGGTGAAGCTCTATGCCCGCATGTATCCGCTGTTCCAGGCGGCCTATGAAGAATTGGGTTTTCCCGGGAGCTACTTCAACGACCGCCTGGTGGCGGTACTCGACCACCTGCGCGCCGCGCCCGAGCCGGCGGGGCCCTTGCAGGTGCGGCTGGTTCCCGTGGTGGGCGAGGTGCCCTCCACCCGGCCCTGGGTGCGCTACGAATTCGTGGACCCCCAACTGCAGGCACTCTCCAGCGGTCAGAAGATGCTGGTGCGCATGGGCCCTGAGAATGCGCGCCGCCTGAAGGCCGTGCTGGCCGAGCTGCGCCGCCGCGTGGCCACTGGAGACATGGCGGCGGGCAACGTCGCGCGCATACCGGCGCAGGCGACGCCGCCTGCCAGCCGCTGACCGCTACGGCGTTGGCAGAGGCAACGCCGTCTTGTAGCGCACCTGCTTGAGCGTGAAGCTGGTGCGGATCTTCTCGATGCCCGGGATGGGCGTGAGCTGCTCGAGAATGAAACGTTCCAGCGCCGCGATGTCGGGCAGCGCCACGCGGATCAGGTAGTCGCTGTCGCCCGTCATCAGGTAGCACTCCATCACCTGGTCATGCTCGGCGATGCGCTGTTCGAAGGCCGAGAGCGCTTCCTTGCTCTGGCTTTTCAGGCTGATGTTGATGAACACATTGAGCCCCAGCCCCAGCGCCGTGGCATTGGCCAGCGCCACATACCGGCTGATGACGCCAGCGGCCTCCAGCGCCTTGACCCGGGCGAGGCAGGGCGAAGGCGACAGGTGCACGCGCCGCGCCAGCTCCACATTGGACAGCGCGCCATCGGCCTGCAATTCGGCCAGGATGCGCAAATCGGTAGCGTCAAGCTTCATATGCTGAAAATCATTCCAGGAACGGCATATTGTGCCGATGGGGGGTGAAACATCGTGTGAATCGGCATCCTATTTCGGTATGCGGGGCCTACAGTGGCGCGATGAACGCCCCCACACCCCTCGCAACACTGGCTACCCTCGCTGCCGCGGCCAGCCCCGATACCGACCCCCAGGAAACCGCCGAATGGCGCGACGCCCTGCAGGCCCTGGTGGCCACGGCAGGGCCTGAGCGCGCGCGCTTTCTGCTGGACGAGCTGAACCGGCTGGCCGGCCAACTGCGCGTGGACTGGCGCCCCGGCCTGAACACGCCCTACGTGAACACCGTGTCCGTGCAGGAGCAGGGGGTGTTCCCCGGCGACCTGGCGATCGAGGAGCGTCTGGCGTCCATCATGCGCTGGAACGCGCTGGCCATGGTGGTGCGCGCCAACCAGGCGTACGGCGAACTGGGCGGCCACATTGCCAGCTACGCCAGTGCGGCCGACCTGTTCGAGAGCGGCTTCAACCACTTCTTCCGCGCCCGCGAGGGTCTGGGCGAAGGCCAGCACCGGGGCGACCTGGTGTTCTTCCAGCCGCACAGCGCGCCCGGCGTGTACGCGCGCGCCTTCCTCGAAGGGCGTTTGAGCGAGCAGGACCTCATGCACTACCGCCAGGAGATCACCGCCCCGGCGCAGGGCGCGCGCGGCCTCAGCAGCTACCCGCACCCCTGGCTCATGCCGGACTTCTGGCAGTTCCCCACCGGCTCCATGGGCATCGGCCCCATCAGCAGCATCTACCACGCGCGCTTCATGCGCTACCTCACGCACCGCAACCTGCTGGATTGCTCCGCACGCAAGGTGTGGGGCGTGTTCGGCGACGGCGAGATGGACGAGCCCGAGAGCATGAGCGCGCTCACGCTCGCGGCACGCGAGGGTCTGGACAACCTCGTTTGGGTGGTCAACTGCAACCTGCAGCGCCTGGACGGCCCGGTGCGCGGCAACGGCCGCATCATCGACGAGCTGGAGCGCCTGTTCGCCGGCGCGGGCTGGAACGTGGTCAAGCTCGTCTGGGGCAGCGACTGGGACGGCCTGTTCGCCCGCGACCTCACGGGCGCGCTGGTGCGCACGCTCGAAGGCACGGTGGACGGCCAGATGCAGACCTTTGCCGCCAAGGATGGGCGCTACAACCGCGACCACTTCTTCGGCCAGACCCCCGAACTGGCCGCGCTGGCCCAGGGCATGACCGACGAGCAGATCGACCGCTTGAAGCGCGGCGGGCATGACCTGGTGAAGATCCACGCGGCCTATGCTGCCGCCGCGCGCCACCGCGGCCAACCCACGGTGATCCTCGCCCACACCAAGAAGGGCTACGGCATGGGCCAGGCCGGCCAGGGCAAGATGACCACGCACAGCCAGAAGAAGCTCGACGGCGCCGACCTCATCGAATTCCGCAACCGCTTCAACCTGCCCTTGAGCGACGCTCAGGCCACGGGCCTGGCGTTCTACAAGCCGGGGGACGACAGCCCCGAGATGCAGTACCTGCGCCGCCAACGCCAGGCCCTGGGCGGCTACCTGCCCCGGCGCGAAACGGTGTGCGACGTGCTGCCGGTGCCACCGGTGGCAAGCTACGCGCAGTTCGCATTGCAAGCGGACGGCAAGGAGATGAGCACCACCATGGCCTTCGTGCGCATGCTCGGTACCCTGCTGAAGGACGCGACACTCGGCCCGCGCATCGTCCCCATCGTGGCCGACGAGGCGCGCACCTTCGGCATGGCCAACCTGTTCAAGCAGGTCGGCATCTACAGCAGCGTGGGCCAGCGCTACGCGCCCGAGGACATCGGCTCGGTGCTTTCGTACCGCGAGGCGCTGGATGGGCAGATCCTGGAGGAAGGCATCAGCGAGGCCGGTGCCATCGCCAGCTGGACGGCCGCCGCCACCAGCTACAGCGTGCACGGCCTGGCCATGCTGCCGTTCTACATCTACTACTCGATGTTCGGCTTTCAGCGCGTGGGCGACGCCATCTGGGCCGCCGCCGATCAGCGCGCCCGCGGCTTCCTGCTGGGCGCCACCTCGGGCCGCACCACGCTGGGCGGCGAGGGCCTGCAGCACCAGGACGGCTCCAGCCACCTCGTGGCCGCCACCATCCCCAACTGCAAGGCCTACGACCCGGCCTTCGCGGGCGAGTTGGCCGTGATCGTGGACGCCGGCATGCGCGAGATGGTCACCGAGCAGCGCGACGTTTTCTATTACGTCACGCTCATGAACGAAAACTATGCCCAGCCGGACCTGCCGGCCGAGGCGCATGCAGGGGTGCTGCGTGGATGCTATGTATTCAATAGCTATCAGCGCTTGCTGGACGGGCGCGATGGCTCAAATTCATCTCAAAAAAACGTGACCCTGCTGGGCTCCGGCGCCATCCTCACCGAGGTCATAAAGGCGGCGCAGCTGTTGGCCGATGAGGGCATCGCGGCCACCGTGGTCAGCGTGACGAGCTGGAGCGAGCTGGCGCGCGACGGCATGGCCTGTGAGGCCGGGCGTGACAGGGGGGATGCAGGCGATGCCAAGCCCTGGCTTACGCAGGTACTGGAGGTAACGAGCGGCCCGGTCATTGCCGCCACGGACTATGTGCGGGCCGTGCCCGAATCGGTGCGCGCCTATGTGCCCGCGGGGCGCCGCTACCGCGCGCTGGGCACGGATGGCTTTGGCCGCAGCGACACGCGGGCGGCGCTGCGTGCGTACTTTGGGGTCGATGCCGCCAGCATTGCGCAGGCGGCGCGGGCCGCGCTGACGGGCGGTTAAAGGGCGGTTGAGGGGCGGGAACGAAGCCGCCTCAGCCGGACAGTGGCCGGCCGAAGAACGCATCCAGCACGTGCAGCAGGGTGGGGAATTCCTGCCCGAAACGTTCACGGTGCACGAAGTACGCCTCGCAGGCCACGGCGAAGAACTCCGCGGGCGCGGTGGCGCCGTACGCATCCAGCCACGGCCATGCGCCGCCGAAACGCTCGGCGATGATGACCTGCTCGCGGAACTGCTCGTACGCGGGCTCCCAGGCGTCGCGCCAGGCCGCGTGCGCGGCGCGCGCGCCCCGCGTGCCCATGAATCCCGGAGGCAAGGGCGGGCAGCCGTCGGCCGGGCCGTTGCGCATGTCGATCTTGTGCACGAACTCGTGGATCACCACGCTGGTGGCGACCGGCTGCCCGTCCGATCCGCCCTGGCCAGCCCCGTCCACGGCGGGCCAGCTCAGCATGACGGGGCCGCGCTCCATGGCTTCGCCCAACAGCACCTCGTCGTAGTGGTGCACCACGCCGGCGGCATCCACGGCCTGGCGGCGCGCCACGGCCTCGGCCGGATGCACCACGATACCCACGAAGTCGTCGTACCAGGCCAGCGCACGCTCGGGAGCGCCCCAGTGCAGCAGCGGCAGGCAGGCCTGGGCCGCAATCGAGACCGCCATGGCATCGGTCACCACCAGCCCATGGGCGCCGGTGAACTCCTTGCGGTCCAGGAACAGCGCACTCAGGGCGCGCAGCTTGCCTTGGTCATGCAGTGGCAGCGCCTGCAGGAATGGGTAGCGCCGCAGGGTCTGCAACCACAGTTGCGCGGAGATGTCGGGGAGGGGGGCCACGGTGGCGCGTACGCGCAGGGCCAGTTGGCGAAGGAAGTGCAGGGGTGCGCGGGTACGTGCCATGCCGCTACGTGGGGACGAGCGGCAGGCGCTGCAAGCCCTCGGCCGTCAGGCGCAGCACGCCGGCGCGCGGCGGGTGGGCGTCCAGGTCCCAGTCCGTGAGCACGTGGCGCGCCAGGCCGGGGGCCAGTACATGGTCCGCAGGCAGATGGGTGTGGCCGTGGATGAGCGCCTGGGCCCCCGCGGCGCGCAGCCACTCGATGGCGGCCGGGCTGTCCACATCGGCATAGACCGCGGCGCCGGCCTGCTTGCGCGCCTCGCTCTCGCTGCGGGCGCTGCGGCCCTGTGCGCGGCGCTCGTGCAGCGGGCGCGCCAGCAACTGGGCCTGCCATTGCGGGTTGCGTGCCAGGATGCGAAAGCGCTGGTATTCCACATCGTTCAGGCACAGCGCATCGCCATGCGACAGCAGCCAGCGCCGGCCAGCGAACGTGAGCACCGTGGGATCGGCCAGCACGGGTATACCGGTGTGGCGCGTGAAGCCCTCACCCACGAGGAAGTCGCGGTTGCCGTGCATGAAATACAGCGGCCTCGCGTGCGTGGCCTGGGCCAGCAGGGCGCAGCAGGCGCCTTCGAAGCTGCCCGGCTCGTCGATGGCGTCGTCGCCCACCCAGACCTCGAACAGGTCGCCCAGCAGGAACACCGCGTCGGCGGGCGTGCTGTGCAGGTACTGCCGCAAGGTCTGCACCGTGGAGGGCTGGGCTGGCTCCAGGTGCAGGTCGGAGATGAAGTCCACCGTGCGCCACGCGGCTGGCGCGGCCAGCTCGTCCATCGGCGGCACGGATGGTGTCATCGCAGGGCTTACAGCGCCACAGCCTTGTCGATCACCACGGCGTCGAAGGGCACGTCGTCGTGGAAGCCCTTGCGCGTGGTGCGCACCTTCTTGATGGCGTCGACCACGTCCTCGCCCTTGACCACCTTGCCGAACACGGCGTAGCCCCAGCCCTGTGGTGTGGGGGAGGTGTGGTTCAGGAAGGCGTTATCCACCACGTTGATGAAGAACTGTGCCGTGGCGCTGTGCGGGTCGCCGGTGCGGGCCATGGCGATGGTGTACTTGTCGTTCTTCAGGCCGTTGGCGGCCTCGTTCTCGATGGGCGCGTCGGTCGGCTTTTGCTTCATGTCGGCCGTGAAGCCGCCGCCCTGGGCCATGAAGTTCTTGATCACGCGGTGAAAGATCGTGCCGTCGTAGAAGCCCTTGTTCACGTAGTTCAGGAAGTTGGCGGTGGACTTGGGGGCGTTCACGGCGTCCAGTTCCAGCGTGATGACGCCTTGGGTGGCCGTCTCGGCAACGTTGATGGTGACGTGCAGTTCGACTTGCGGGTTGCTCATGGCGGGTGTCCTTTCAGGTTACTTGACCAGGGTTGCAGATTGGATGACCACGGGGGTCGTGGGCACGTTCTGGTGCATGCCGCGGTTGCCGGTGGCTACGGCCTTGATCTTGTCCACCACCTCGGTGCCGCTCACCACCTTGCCGAATACGGCGTAGCCGTGGCCGTCGGGCTGGGGCGCGTTGAGCATGGCGTTGTTCGCCACGTTGATGAAGAACTGGCTGGTCGCCGAATTGGGGTTGGCCGTGCGGGCCATGGCGATGGTGTACTTGTCGTTCTTCAGCCCGTTGGCGGCTTCCAGCGGGATCGGGGCCTTGGTGGGCTTTTGCTGCATGTCGGCCGTGAAGCCGCCACCCTGGATCATGAAGCCATCGATCACGCGGTGAAAGACCGTGCCGTCATAGTGCTTGTCGGCCACGTAGGCCAGGAAGTTCTCCACCGTCTTGGGCGCCTTGGCCGGGTCCAGTTGCACCACGATGTCACCCAGGCTGGTGGCGAGCTTGACCTGGGGTGCTGCGGCACCGGCGGTCTGGGCATTTGCTACTGTAAAAATAGCTGCTAGCGCACATCCAGCAAGCGTTTGGGTGATATTTCTTCTGGAAATCATGGTTGCTCCTTGATCGAAAGGGATAGGGGGCCCGCGGCGCCCGGCTATGCGGGGTCGGGGCCGGCGCGCAAGACGGCGCGCCTCAGCGGCTGGCCGGGGTGGCGGCCTGGGGTGCGGCGGGTTTCGATTCGGCGGCGAACAGCTCGCGCAGCAGCTTGAGCTTGGGCGCCACCGAGGCGGCCGTGGCACGGTCCAGCTGTTGCGCCCGCAGATACGACTGGCTGGCCAGCTTGGCGTGGATGTCGCCCAGGTTCTCGTGGGCGGTGGCGTAGTCGGGCTTGGTGCGGATCGCCGTCTCCAGCGCCGCGCGGGCTTTTCCCAGTTGGTTCTGGCTGGCGTAGAGCACGGCCAGGTTGTTGTAGGGCTCGGGCAGCTCGGGGTAGTCCTCGGTCAGCTGCACGAAGGCATCGATGGCTTCGGCCAGCTTGCCGGAATCGGCCAGCGCCACGGCGCGCAAGAAGCGCAGCTGCGGATCGCGCGGGGTGGCGGCCAGGCGCTGGTCCAGCTTCACGATGGCTTCGGCGGGCTTGCCCAGCTGGAGCAGGCGGGAAATGTCGGCGTACTCGTCCGCCTGGGCCCATGAAGCTGCGAGCAGGGCCACAGTGGCGGCAAGCAGATGCAGGCAGCGGAGGGCGGGTCGGCGTGCAGGAGTCATGGAGGAGGGGCTGGAGAGACGGAGCAGCGCGGTCGGGCCGCGGTGCGGGCTTATACTGCGGCCGATTGTAGCGGAGGGGTTTTGTCATGCCGGTACGCTGTTGCCGCTCCTGATGGCGGGCCCGCCGCCCTTGCGGCAGACCGCCTGCACGCCCCGCGGCACCGCCCATCGCGCGCACTCGCTCTGAGTCGCGCGCCGCACCGGGCGCGCACCGCACCCATCCGCCCCCACCGATTCCCTGGACCCGTCATCCATGAGCTTGCGTATCTACAACACGCTGTCGCGTGCATTGGAGGAGTTTTCCCCGCTCGAACCCGGCCATGTGCGCATGTACGTGTGCGGCATGACCGTGTACGACCTGTGCCACCTGGGCCACGCGCGCTCCATGATCGCCTTTGACGTAGTGCAGCGCTGGCTGCGCGCATCCGGCCTGGCGGTGACCTACGTGCGCAACATCACCGACATCGACGACAAGATCATCAAGCGCGCGGTGGAGAACGGCGAGACCATCCGCAGCCTGACCGACCGCATGATCGACGCGCTGCACCAGGACGCCGACGCGCTGGGCATTGAGCGTCCCACGCACGAGCCCCGCGCCACCGCCTATGTGCCGCAGATGCTGGACATGATCGGCACGCTCCAGGGCAAGGGCCTGGCCTACCAGGCGGGCAACGGCGACGTGAACTATGCGGTGCGCAAGTTCCCCGGCTACGGCAAGCTGTCGGGCAAGTCGCTGGACGAGCTGAATGCCGGCGAGCGTGTGGCCGTGCAGGACGGCAAGCACGACCCGCTGGACTTCGTGCTGTGGAAGTCCGCCAAGCCCGAGGAGCCAGCCGATGTGAAGTGGCGCAGCCCCTTCGGCGAGGGGCGCCCGGGCTGGCATATCGAATGCTCCGCCATGGGCTGCGCGCTGCTGGGCGAGAGCTTCGACATCCACGGCGGTGGCGCCGATCTGCAGTTTCCGCACCACGAGAACGAGATCGCCCAGAGCGAGGGCGCCACGGGCAAACCGTTCGCGCGGCTGTGGATGCACAACGGCTTCATCAACGTGGACAACGAGAAGATGTCCAAGAGCCTGGGCAACTTCTTCACCATCCGCGACGTGCTCAAGGAATACGACGCGGAGACTGTGCGCTTCTTCGTGGTCCGCAGCCACTACCGCAGCCCGCTGAACTACAGCAACGTGCACCTGGACGATGCGCGTGCCGCGCTCAAGCGCCTGTACACCGCGCTGAGCCTGGTGGCACCGGCCCCGGTCGAGGTGGACTGGGCCGAAGGCTACGCCGCCCGCTTCAAGGCGGCCATGGACGAGGACTTCGGCACCCCCGAAGCGGTGGCCGTGCTGTTCGACCTGGCCGGTGAGGTGAACCGCAGCAAGTCGCCCGCCGCGGCGGGCTTGCTGAAGGCGCTGGGCGGCCACCTGGGGCTGCTGCAGGCGGATCCGCAGGACTTTCTGAAAGCAGGCGCCGGGCTGGACGAGGCGGCCATCCAGGCGCAGATCGCCGCGCGCGCCGCCGCCAAGGCGGCCAAGAACTTCGCCGAGGCCGACCGCATCCGCAATGATCTGCTGGCGCAGGGTATCGTGCTCAAGGACTCCGCCGCGGGCACGACCTGGGAGGCGGCTCAGTAAATGGGTTTCGATTCAAATTGGCATGTAGGGCTTGTGGGGTAAGCGGTGGCAGCTACTAAAAAAATAGCGGATGCACCTCCGTCCCTCACGCCCCCCAGCTATTGGGAAGAGGCCTGCCGGCATCTGACCAAGAAGGACCGTGTGATGCGTCGCCTGATTCCCCAGGTAGGCAACGTGGCCCTGAGCCAGCGCGGCGACGCCTTCACCACGCTGGCGCGCTCCATCGTGGGCCAGCAGGTGTCGGTGGCATCGGCGCAGCGCGTGTGGGACCAGTTCGCCGCGCTGTCGCGCAGCATGACGCCGCGCAGCGTGCTCAAGCTCAAGGTGGACGACATGCGTGCGGCCGGCCTGTCGGCACGCAAGGTGGAGTACCTGGTGGACCTGGCGCTGCACTTCGACAGCGGCCGGCTGCACGTGAAGCAGTGGGACCAGATGGACGACCAGGCCATCGTTGCCGAGCTGGTGGCGATCCGCGGCATCAGCCGCTGGACGGCGGATATGTTCCTCATCTTCCATCTGGCGCGGCCGAACGTGCTGCCGCTGGACGATGCCACGCTGATCCAGGGCATCAGCCAGCATTATTTTTCGGGCGACCCGGTCAGCCGCAGCGATGCGCGCGAAGTGGCTGATGCGTGGAAACCCTGGTGCAGCGTGGCGAGTTGGTATATTTGGCGGTCGCTCGCCCCCCTGCCGGTGGACTACTGAACAACGCAGGGCGGCCGGTACCGGGCACCGCCCCGAGGAGAAAACAAGTTGGCGAAAAAGACCTTTCTGGACTTCGAGCAGCCCATTGGCGAGCTGGAATCCAAAATCGAAGAACTGCGCTATGTGCAGAACGAGAGCGCGGTGGACATCTCCGAGGAGATTGACCAGCTCAGCAAGAAGAGCCTGCAGCTCACCAAGGACATCTACAGTGACCTGACCCCCTGGCAGATCACGAAGATCGCGCGCCATCCGGAGCGCCCGTACACCATGGACTACGTGCGCGAGATCTTCACGGATTTCGTGGAAATGCACGGCGACCGGCACTTCGCGGACGACCAGTCCATCGTGGGGGGCCTCGCGCGCTTCAACGGTCACGCCTGCATGGTGCTGGGCCACCAGAAGGGCCGCGACACCAAGGAGCGCACCGCGCGCAACTTCGGCATGAGCCGGCCCGAGGGCTACCGCAAGGCCCTGCGCCTGATGAAGACGGCCGAGAAGTTCAAGCTGCCCGTGTTCACTTTCGTCGATACGCCCGGTGCATACCCCGGCATCGACGCCGAGGAGCGCGGCCAGTCCGAAGCCATCGGCCGCAACATCTACGAGATGGCCCAGCTGGAAGTGCCGATCATCACCACGGTGATCGGCGAAGGCGGATCCGGAGGTGCGCTGGCCATCAGCGTGGCCGACCAGGTCATCATGCTGCAGTACTCGATTTACTCGGTCATCAGCCCCGAGGGCTGCGCGTCCATCCTCTGGAAGACCAGCGACCGCGCGCAGGACGCCGCCGAGGCCATGGGCATCACGGCGCACCGCCTGAAGGCCCTGGGTCTGGTGGACAAGATCGTGAACGAGCCCGTGGGGGGCGCGCACCGCGACCACAAGCAGATGGCCGCCTTCCTCAAGCGTGCCCTGGGCGATGCCTACCGCCAGCTGTCGGACCTCAAGCCCAAGGAACTGCAGGACCGCCGCTACGAGCGCCTGCAGAGCTACGGCCGCTTCACGGACACCAAGGCGGACAGCCGCTAAGGCGAGGCGCACGCGCGCTCAGCGTCGCGCCGATCCTTGAAAAAAGGTGGGGGAATCCCCGCCTTTTTTTGTGACTTACTTGTATCAAAACGTATTATCTTTCCTCGTGCGGACGCGCATCGCTGCAGGAAGAAGGGTTACGTATGTCTCTGTGGAAGTCTCTCACGATGCGGGCACCACCATGGCGGACATCGTGCAGTCGGTGCAGCGCGTCACGGACATCATGGCCGAGATCACCGCTTCCACAAACGAGCAAAGCACCAGCATTGGCGAGGTAGGCCAGGCCGTGGCGCAGTTGGATCAGATGACCCAGCAGAACGCCGCACTGGTGGAAGAAAGCGCCGCAGCGGCGGCCAGCCTCAAAGACCAGTCCGTACGCCTGTCCGACGTGGTGGGTACCTTCCGGCTGCACGACGAGGCCGCAAGCGCCGGTCGGGCGGCGCCGCTGGCACTGCAGCGCTAGCGTGGCGGGGGGGCGCTGGCGCGCGCCGATAATCGGGCCGCCATGCCTGCCCATACGCCACCGCGCCCGCACTGCCGCCGCAGGAGGGACGCTTGACCCAGTCGTTCGACGCCGCAGTCGCGGCCTTCCGGCCCCGTCTGCCCCTGGCCGTGGCCCTCAGCGGCGGCGCAGATTCGACGGCACTGCTGTTGGCCTGCGCAGCGCGCTGGCCGGGGCAGGTGGTGGCTTTCCACGTGCATCATGGATTGCAGGCGGCGGCCGACGGGTTTGAGCAGCATTGCGTGGCCTTGTGTGAGCGGCTGGGCATACCGCTGTGGGTGCGCCGCGTGGATGCGCGCCATGCTGCCGGACAAAGCCCCGAGGATGCGGCACGCCAGGTGCGTTACAAGGCTTTTGAGGCGTTGGCGCTTGACTGTCAAGCGCAAATAGCTATAAAAACAATAGCGATGGCGCAGCATGCGGACGACCAGGTCGAGACATTGCTGCTCGCCCTATCGCGGGGCGCGGGCGTAGCCGGGCTTGCCGCCATGCCGGCGCAGTGGCAGCGCGCGGGCATGGACTGGTGCAGGCCGCTGCTGCGCGTGGCAGCCGCCGACGTGCGCGCCTGGCTGGTCGCGCGTGGCGAGCGCTGGGTGGAAGACCCGACCAACGCCGACGAGCGCTTCACGCGCAACCGCATCCGCCGCCAGTTGTTGCCGGCGCTGCAGCAGGCGTTCCCGCAGTTTCGTGACACCTTTGCGCGCAGTTGCGAACACGCGGCGCAGGCCAGCGAACTGCTGCAGGAACTGGCCGCCGCCGATGCAGCGGCCATCGGCCAGCCGCCCCGCATCGCGGCGCTGCGTGCATTGGGAAGGGCGCGCCAGGCGAACGTGCTGCGCCACTGGCTGCGTGTGCACCACGCCACCACGCCTACGGCCGCACAGCTGAACGAATTGCAGGACCAGTTGGCCGCATGTGCCACGCGCGGGCACCGCATTCACCTGAAGGTGGGCGGGGGCTATGTGGTCCGCGAGGCGGAGGTGCTCGGTTGGTACAATCAACAGGTTTTGGTCCCCATTTCCGCACGGGACGGCGGCGCGCCAGAACAGCTTTTGCAATAGCGCCGCGCATCTGCGTCCCTGCCATTCCAGAAATTCCATGGCACTGATCGTTCATAAATACGGCGGCACCTCGATGGGCTCCACCGAGCGCATCCGCAATGTCGCCAAGCGCGTGGCCAAGTGGGCGCGGGCCGGCCACCAGATGGTGGTGGTACCCAGCGCCATGAGTGGCGAGACCAACCGCCTGCTGGGCCTGGCCAAGGAGCTCACGCCCTCGCGCATTACCTCCGCCTACCACCGCGAGCTCGACATGCTGGCCGCCACGGGTGAGCAGGCCTCGTCGGCCCTGCTGGCCATCGCGCTGCAGGCCGAAGGCATGGAGTCGGTGAGCTACGCCGGCTGGCAGGTGCCCGTGCGCACCGACAGCAGCTACACCAAGGCGCGCATCGAGTCCATCGACGACAAGCGCGTGCGCGCCGACCTGGACGCGGGCAAGGTCGTCATCGTCACAGGCTTCCAGGGCATCGACGAGGGCGGCAACATCACCACGCTGGGCCGCGGCGGCTCCGACACCTCGGCCGTCGCCATCGCCGCCGCGATGAAGGCGCACGAATGCCTGATCTACACCGACGTGGATGGCGTGTACACCACCGACCCGCGCGTGGTGCCCGAGGCGCGGCGCCTGACGACGCTGAGCTTCGAGGAAATGCTGGAGATGGCCAGCCTGGGCAGCAAGGTGCTGCAGATCCGTTCGGTGGAGTTTGCCGGCAAGTACAAGGTGCCGCTGCGCGTGCTTTCCAGCTTCACGTCCTGGGACATCGACATCAATGAGGAAGCCAAGTCCGGCACCCTGATCACCTTTGAGGAAGACGAACAAATGGAAAAAGCCGTCGTATCCGGCATCGCTTTCACCCGCGACGAAGCCAAGATCTCCGTGATCGGCGTGCCCGACACCCCCGGTATCGCCTACCAGATCCTGGGCGCGGTGGCCGACGCCAATATCGATGTGGATGTCATCATCCAGAACATGGGCAAGGAAGGCAAGACCGACTTCAGCTTCACGGTGAATCGGAATGACTACCAACGCACCATCGATCTGTTGAAAGACAAGGTGCTGCCCCAACTGGGCGCCGAGGAAATCGTGGGCGATGCCAAGATCGCGAAGGTCAGCATCGTTGGCATCGGCATGCGCAGCCATGTGGGCGTGGCCAGCAAGATGTTCCGCGCACTGAGCGAAGAGGGCATCAACATCAAGATGATCTCCACGTCGGAAATCAAGACCTCCGTGGTGATCGACGAGAAGTACGTGGAACTGGCCGTGCGTACGCTGCACAAGGCGTTCGAGCTGGACCAGGCTGCCGCCTGAAGTTTCGCCGAAATGGCCTTGAAATGAGGCTACAATAGCGGGATTGGAAACGTGACCGAGTGGCCGAAGGTGCTCCCCTGCTAAGGGAGTATGGGGTGTAGAGCCTCATCGAGGGTTCGAATCCCTCCGTTTCCGCCAGATACCGCTATAAGTTGTTGATTTTAAACGGCTTTTTAGCAAGTCATCAAATCGTTATACGGCTGGTTATACGGTTGCTTTCAGCCAATTCAAGGCATAGAAAGTGGCATTACCAGCATGAAGAAGTTCTAGAGCCCCCGGTCCTAGAACTTTTTTTCATTGGTGGCTTCCCTTTTTACATCACCAGCCACCAGCTCGGCAGCAGGTTCCAGCGGCTTTCCCGCCAGCGCCACCATGCCGCGCATCAGCAACCAGTGCTCGGCAGCGTTCAGCGCCGTATCTTGCGCCCAGCGCCTGACATCGGTCACCGCCATGTCGCGGGACATCCACACGGTTTCTTCCCAGTACCATGTCGCCAGCCATGTGGCGCGTTCGCCGCTGACAGCATTCACGTACCGCAGCTGCGGCGCCTGGTGCCCTGCCGCCTCAAACCGCTCGGCAATCGCCGCTTGGTGCGCAGCCGACAGCCGCCCTTCGCCCTCAATCTTCAGCCAAAGCCTCAATCCCTGCGCCCAGCTGTTTTGGCCCAGTCGCATCGCCGTGGCCATTGGCACATCGGCTCGCAGCGCCCGTGCCGTCGGCTCCAGCACCACGCCCGCTTCGGCATAGCGCAAAGCCGCAGTTGGTGACAGCTCGACGCGCCATTCATCGCTGTTGCCCTGCTCCTGGTCGATATGCGCTTGCAATGCTTCAGCCACACACTGCCACCACAACACGTGCAGGCCCGGGGCATCGTCAATGCCCATCGTTGCCCGTTCCAACTGAGCTACCTGCCGCGCCAGCACCAGTTGCGGCACTCCCATCGCCTCGGCCGCATCCCGAAACGCTAGCATGGCGTGGCCCTCGCTGACCGAGCGCCCCAGCGCCCTCCGGGCAAACCTCAGCACCCAAGCATGGTCTGTTCGCCCCGACTTGGCTTGCCACAACAGCACCACAGCCACAGCGCCCAGCGTATCGAGCGACTCGCGCAAGGCCTCCTCAAACCCTGCGGTGCCCATCCACGCATGCCACTGCACCAGCTCGGTGATGCCGTACGCCGCCATGAACCACACCAACACGCGCAGCGCACGCACAGGCTCCCGGGCTTCTACGTTCCAAAGCAGGCGAGCCAGCTCGGCATCGCCTTCGTCGCTTTGCAGGTACTGCTCCAGCAAGGCCTGCAGATCCCGCAAGGAATCCAAGCCCAGGCGGGGTCGGGCATGTTTGCAGAAATACCGCACCGCCGCCATGCGCTGCGGCCACGCTGGTGGTGTGTGCAGCGCCGTGTCGATTACCTCCAGCATCAGTTGCGCGGCACCATCACCACAGTCATGGGGCGACTGCTGCATTGGTAGCTCCAACAGCGCGGTTAGCAGCCGCTCAAAAGGCCCGGTCGTCAAGGAATCGTCGAGCATGGAAAGCACCTCCAAAGAAGCGAAATAACGCACAGAAGAAACTCCCGCCCATGCAGTAGCGGCGCCTTGCACAAAGCTCGGCGCGACCAAAGGCGGAAATCGAGAAAAGAAATGGAGAAAGAAAAACCGAAAGGAGGAACGAGCCGAACGGGGCTACTCGTCCTCTTGCGCCTGCGCCACAGGCGACAGCACCAGCACCAGCACCGCGTCAATGTTCACGCGCTCACTGAACGTGGCCACCACACGCCGTGGCTGCTTGCTCGCCCAGCCGGTCAGCATGGCATTCCACGGCACCAGCGGTATCGGTGCCATGGCGGGATCGAGCACCAGCAAATCGCTGCGCTCTCCCGCCTCGCCGCGTACCCCCACGGCCAACACCCAGTGCATGTAGCGCTCGGTAGAAAAGCACACCAAACACAAGTTGCCTTCTTCCAGCGCATCGAAAGTACGTTCGGCCACGCGCGAGCGCAGTTCCTTGCAGTGCACCCGCTCTGCATAGGGGGCCAGTTGCTGCTGAAGCTCTTCGACCTCGCAGCCATCGAAGTAGTAGCGCTGCGCCACTTTTCGCAACGCTTCGAGCCGCGCATCCTTGGTGTCCCAAATCAGCGCATTGCGCCGCACTTGGCCCAACACCATCAGCGCCATCAAAACACAGTGGTAGCCGCAAGTGGCATCCACCTCTCCCTGGCGAACATGCAGCCGCTGGTTGCCCACCATGGGGCCGTGCATGCCAGCACTGATACGTGGGTGGCAATGGTAGGAATGCTGCATTGCTCAGTATTCCTCCGGCAGTAGCAAGGTGGTCGAGCGCCGGTCGGCCTCGGTGATGATCCACAGCCGGTGGTTAGTGGGAATGTCGTAGGTGGACAGCACGCGGCTGCCATACGTGAGCGCCGCCGCATTCGCTTGCTTGTCCTCGTCGCACAAGTCACCCCAATCCCCAGCGACGTGACGCAGCACAAACGGCAGCGGTGCCAGCTGCAGTGCTTCGAGCATGTCGAGCGCACCGGGCGTGATCAGCACTTGGCCCAAGGGAAATAAGGGGCGGCGTTGTTGTTCATAGCGCGCCAATGCAGCGGCCTGACCAGGCGAAGAGGTCATGGAAATGCTCCTGAAAAGAAAAACAGAAAAGGAAGGGACGGGCGCTGCGCCCAGTGCGAAGCACCGAACCACGCAAAGCGCGACGGTGCACTCGCGCCTTCCCGCTACAGACCCTGACGCGATACATCGCCATCCCGCCACGACCACAGCGATGACCACGGCCACGGCTGCGCCAAGCGTGCTGTCATGGCGACAGCCGCGCGCAAGCGAGCCACCGTGGTGGCACGGCGTTCGGTGGAATCAAATGGGGGAAATAGGCCCGGGCATGCAGGCAGGAAGAAAGTTGATATTGCTTTTTCGACAGCTTGCCAAATCAAACCAAGCCATCAAAAATCAATATTAACTCAGTGGCATTATATCACAATGCCGGCATTATAGATTTTGGTCGTCAATATCAGCGATATTGCGAAAATATTTCCATTTGGTTTTCAATTTGTAAAATCAGGAAAATTGCCAGAAATGAAAAGCGCGCAGAAAAGCCATTCATATCAGAATGACGGAGCCCGTCGCTTTGCCAATCTAATTCACGGATATTTATTGGTTATATGTGTGAATAAAATTGAGAAGGCGCATTTTAATTGACAGGCGCAACTTAATAAATTATTTCGCCTTTGTTTCAACAAACTCCGACACCCCTCTTGTGAAAATGCTTTCTTTGGTTTTTAACCCATATTTTTTTACCAGTTCTCGATAAAGATCGGCTCTATTTCCACTGTACTTATGTCGAGCATTTTTTCTTGTGGATTTTCTAAGTCCCGCAATTTTTCCTGAATTGATTGCCTTATCTATAGCTAGTTTAATTTCTCCGAGATTTTTTCTGCCTATTACTTCGATGATGCCCTTCTTGGTTGTTTTCTTGATTGGTTGATGTGAAATTAGGGGAGCGATCAATTCAATTTGGGTATCCATTTCTTCTTTTGATGGAATGCCGCGCAGCAGAAAAATATCCATGGGAGTTGACTTTTGGTTAGTTGCTTCATTTTTGGTGATGCATAAAACTTCAAAATACTTCGATCCCTTTGATTCTCTCCAGCCGGTGTAGTGCTCAGTGAAATAATCTTTATTCAGTACGCCGCGAAGAACAAGATAAAGCCATATTCTGTACCAAACTATTTTATGAAGATTTGTTTCGGGCTTAATTGCTGGAGCTTCGTTCGCTAGTGCATTTTGAACTATTTCTCTTGTTTTGGGCTCGCCTTTTGATTTAATCGAAGTGGATCTAATTTTCTGCAGGCCCAAAAGTCCCGCTATATTATTGGGTGCTTTTTTATTTTTTGGTTCAATATCAGGATTCGCAGAGTTGCCCCTGGGTTTTTCATATTTTGAAACTAATTCAATAAAGAAATCGCAAGTCCAATTTGTGTGCAATTTTGATAATATTTCATGCTTTCTCATGGGTATGACGATTGGTTGATTTATTTGGTATTAGATAAGCTGAGCTTTTACCCGTCTGATAGCCGCCATAGGCTTCGCCTTTGAAAGGGCTCGCCAAGAGTGAGTGCCGCCACTTTCCTCGTGCCGCTTGCGTCATCAGTGGCGCCTCGTTCCTCTCCTTGTTTGTACACCAGCACGGCACCGGGTGCACCTCTTTCCTCCGAACTGGTGTCGCGTCTTCGCTTCCATTTTCCTCTTTCCTCTCGGTTTAGTCACGGCGCAAGCTGCCGTTTACCTTCTTCCTCTCGACTGCGCGCGCTGCATTGCGCACCGTCAGATCAGACGCAGCTCGGCGCACATCGCATAGTCTGCAAAGCCAGCATTGGCGCGGCTTTGCGGGGAGTTGATCACATTCCAAAAAAAGAAATGTAAAGACTTTCAGCTGGGCATGCGCATGTTGCGTTCTGCCCGTAGCACTTTGATGGAGTTCGTCCATGAACGAAAAGATGCTGGCTGTAGTGACTGATCAAGCGGCGCCGTCGCGGGGATGCATGAGGTCTGTTCCTGCCCTTCCCGATCCCCTGCGCAACTTCAGCGGCCTTCCCGATGAGGCTTTTGTTCGCCTCCCCGTGGTGCTGATGCTGCTGGGAGTATCCCGCGCGACCGTCTGGCGGCTGTGCAAATCTGGCGCTTTACCTGCTCCTAAAAAGCTGGGCAGCCGAATTTCGGTCTGGAATGTGGGCGCGTTGCGCAATGTTCTGAATTCAGGTTCGCTTTGGAAGGGTTCTGCCCCGGCATAAAACGAGGATTTATCAACTGAGCATGACGTCAATAAAAACCACATTGACGTCAAAAAAGCGCTTGTTTTTGAGCATTTATAGGGTCGGTTGACGAGATCGAGCACCACGCAAATGCACTGTTTTGTAGTAATTGAGTAGCTATGACCAACCAATAGTTGAGCAGCTAAACCTAACCAATCCTGTAAACAAATCAAGTGACCAAATGGCAAAGCAATGAAGTGTCGAGCATATGAGTGGGGCAGCACTGCACTGGTCATCATGGACGCACCCATGAGAAGCCAACTGGTCACACACCAACATTTACGAAATAATTTTTATGTCTGATTCCCAAAAGCTGATCATCCGCCTTCCAGAAGTTCTTCCAGAGCATGGGCCCATCCTGTTTCCCGCAAAGCACTTACTCATCATTGATGAGAAGCGTGCTCTTACCCTTAAGTCCGTTGAGGGTGATATTTGTGGACTGACCACTGCCAATAACAAGATTACAGCGATTACCAACGCTGTGCATGAGGTGTGTGCCTATGGTTTTTCGCAAAATCACCCAGCAACTCTGGTTGGGAGTAATGTGGTTATGCACAACCTCGTATATTATTCGGCGCCTACCTGTCTCTATACGCTGCAACGCTTATTGATTAAGAAGGGGGTAAGCCCGAGCTATGTGAAGACCATCCGGGTGGAGCACTGCAGCTTTCAGGAGATCACGCTAACCTTTTGTTTGCAGTTTGAGTCTGCAAAACAGGCTAGAACTCTTCTGAAGCGGCTCAAGCGCTACGCAGGCATTGTTTTGAAGTCGCCGCGCAGCCAATCCGAAAAGGCATCGAAGAAGATTGGCTTTGCAGGCTCTGGGGATAGCGAGTCTTGGTATATCAACAAGACAGATCATCGCTCAACGCTGTTTTATATCAAGGATCGAAATCAGGCCGGAAAATACTCTTCCTTCGAGTCTCCTGAGGTGGCGAAGAAAATCTATACGCTGGGTCAGAGCCTGCTCCGCATTGAAATCACGTTGAACTCCAACTACCTGGTTGCCAACGGTCTCGATGACCCTCAGGCCTGGCGGGGCACCAAGGGTAAGGAGATCTGCGAGCGCGAGTTCAACTGGCTGCGCAAGTTGCTGAAGGTGGATGTGGACTATCGGGTCAACAAGCCTCAAAAGCGCCATATGGAGGGGCTGGGTGAGCGCGAGCAGTCTGTCCTCGACTGGTATCTGATGGGCAAGCCCGTAAATCGGCACCCGAAATTCCAGTCAGGCGAGTGGAAGAAGTCGCCGATCAAGCGCCGCATTCAGGACCGCCTGCGCATTGACATTGACATTCCTTGGAAGGAGCACTGCCGCATGGCGATCCCTGGGCTCAGCGGGTTGTTGTCGCTTGATCGGCTCGTTGTACCCCCAGCGGAGTTGCTCGATCACTGCCATGTGTTATCGACAGTCAAGCGCAAGAATCGTGAGCTGAAAGAACTGGCGAAGGCGGAAATCGCTGCGGCCGAAGCAAAGCTTGCGATGCAAGCACGCGCCAAGGGCAAGCGTGGTATTGCCCGCCGCGCTGCGGCATCTGCCGATTCGTCTGTGCTGGAGGTGATTCTTGCAGCACTGCGGGAGAAGGGGGTGGAGCTGTGTTTTTCCATGGGAGCGGGTAACGGGGACGGCACAACGGCCGATATCTCTGACTTGATGGGGTAGTGTTTGTGGCCCCGTGGCTCTGTCTTTCCGAGCCACGGGCTCTCGCTTCGAACTCAACAAGACAGATCTGGGCGCACCGTCCGGGCAAGCCGTTCTCCGCAGCAAGCCCCTTCATACTGTGACGCCTCCCAGAAAATGAGCGTCATGGCGCCATCTGAACACTACGGCACTCTCACAATAGCGCTTTTTCAATCACCGATTCTTTGTGCCCATCTACAACGCAGAAATCTCCGCTGGATCGCTCATGCCGCTCGAAAGCAAGCGCATTGCTGCGCTGTTGCTTACGCAGCCGGACGAAACTGCCTGGCGTCACGCCATCGAGATCGACAACATTCTGCAAAAGAAGACCCCCGCCACCGCCCGGCGTCAGGCTACGTTGATTCGCAAACGCCTGATGACTCTGGATGTACAGGGTTGGAGGATGGTCGCGGAGCGCGAGAGTGAGGTGCAACTTCAGCTTCTGCTCGCGGCTGCCATCAAGCACAGTCCGTTGCTCGGTGATTTCCTGCGCAACGTTTACGCCCTGCGACAGCGACGGCTCGAACCTGCTCTGGCGCCGCAAGACTGGCCAGACTTCTTGGCCGAATGCGCCCACAACGACCCTGCGGTTGCACAGTGGACAGATTCCACGCGGGCCAAGCTGTTCCAGGTCATTGTTCGCGTGCTTGCAGAGGCCAAATACCTGGACAATGCCCGCAGCATGCGACTCACCCCCCGATCGCTGCACCCCGATGTGCGGCGCTACCTTGGTGAACGCCATGAAACCTATGTCCTCGAATGCCTGGAGCGCGCGCAATGACGCTGAGCCTTGAAGAACGCCTGAATCAGATCTTGCCGCGTGTCACTTCGCGGGACTTCCTCGACAGCAAGGGGCTCGGCAACGAAATTGGCTTCTGGATCTTTGACTACCCGCCTGACCGTGAAATGGATGTGCGGGATTTCCTCTCAGGCACGGTGGTGCCTGCCCTGGGCAAGCAGTCACCAGCCATTCGCTGCGCTGTAGTCGATCTGTTGACTCTGGTGACGGAGTTATTGGAAGAGCGCAAGTTGCTCGACAAAGCCATCGCCATGCAACAAACCAAAGGCAATGATGGCGCCCTGGCCGCTCTGCGCTCTGTGCTCAAAGAAGACAAGCTGGCCCAAAAAATTGCAGATCGGCATGACATCGCTGCACTGGATTTGCTCGTATTAACTGGCGTGGGCGCCGTCTACCCCATGCTGCGCACCCACACGCTGCTTTCCGCGTTGCACCCGATCATGGGCAAAACCCCGCTGCTGATGTTCTTTCCTGGTCGGTACGATGGCCACTCGCTGCGCCTGTTCAACACGCTGGCCGAAGACCACTACTACCGGGCCTTCCGCCTGGTCCCCGAAACCACTTGAGTTCGCGCCCCCGTCTTCGCTCACCCGCTGCACCCCATCCCATCACAGTCCCATGATCATTCGCGACCTGTTCCAAAAGCCCATCGACCGCCCCATCAACGGCGTCATCAAAGCCGACCAGATGGACGCAGCCAGCGTGTGGCAAGAGCTGGAGGAATACGTCGTCACCAAACAGATCAGCGAATACCTGCGCAGATTCTTTGACGCCTATTTGGCCGCCATCGACCGTCCGCACGACGCGGCGATCACTGACCGCATGGGCGTCTGGGTCAGCGGGTTCTTTGGCTCGGGCAAATCGCACTTCATCAAGATACTGTCGTACCTGCTGGAAAACCTGCAGGCGCAAAACCCCGAGACGGGAGAAAAGCGCAGCGCTGCCCAGTTCTTCGATCACCACAAGATCAAAGACGCCATGCTTCAGGCCGACATCCAGCGCGCCGTGGAGGGCAGCGCCGACGTCATCCTGTTCAACATTGACGCAAAGGCCGACAGCAAAACAGACCGCGACGCCATCCTGCAAGTGTTCCTGCGCGTATTCAACGAAAAGCTGGGCTACTCGGGCGACGCTCCGCATATCGCCGACATGGAGCGCCATTTGGTTTCCAAGGGAGCGTTGGATGCCTTCAAGACTGCGTTTGCAGCGTCCAACGGCAGCACCTGGGAGCAAGAGCGCGACGCCGTGGATTTCTTGCGTGACGACATCGTGGTGGCGCTTGCTCAAGCTCTCAAGATGACGTCCGAGTCTGCTGGCCAGTGGTTTGACCGTGCCCGCGATGACTTTAGCATCAACATCGAAAGCTTTGCCAAAGTCGTCAACGACTACCTTGCTACCAAACCTGCCAACCACAAGGTGATCTTTCTGGTGGATGAGGTGGGTCAGTTTATCGGTGCCAATTCGCAGCTCATGCTCAGCCTGCAAACCATCACCGAGCAGTTGGGCACGCAGTGCAAGGGCCGTGCCTGGGTTATCGTCACCAGCCAAGAAGACATCGACGCCGCCATTGGCGAGGCGAACAAGGCCAAGTCGCAAGACTTCTCCAAGATTCAGGGGCGTTTTCATACGCGGCTGTCTCTGGCAAGCAGCAACACCGACGAAGTGATTGGCGAACGCTTGCTCTCCAAGACCGAGGCGGCCCATGTATTGCTGCGCGATGCCTTTGCTGGCAAGGGCGATGTCATCAACAACCAGCTCAGCTTTGTCGGCAATGCCGTCAGCCTGCGCGGCTACAAAGACGCTGCCGAGTTTGTCGTCTGCTACCCCTTTGCGCCGTACCAGTTCACGCTGCTGCAAAAGATCTTTGAGACCATCCGCAAAGTGGGCGCCACCGGCAAGCACCTCTCGCGCGGCGAACGCTCATTGCTCGACGCCTTCCAGTCGGCTGCCGTGCGCAACGCCCCCAACGGCATCGACGTGCTGGTGCCGCTGTACGACTTCTATCCGTCCATCGAAAGCTTCATCGACGGCATGGCCAAGCGCTCCATCGACGAGGCACCGCTCAACCCAGCCCTGCAGCCTTACGACAGCCAGCTGCTCAAGGCGATGTTCCTCATTCGCTACATCCCCGACATCGTCAAGCCCAACATCGACAACCTTGCCACCCTGTGCATTGACCAGATCGACGCCGACAAGCTGGCTCTCAAGCGCCAGATTCAAGAGAGCCTGGCGCGGCTTGAACAGCAACGCCTGGTCAGCCGCAACGGCGACCAGTGGTTCTTCCTGACCAATGAAGAGCGCGACGTCGCCCGCGAGATCGGCCATGTAGACGTTTCCGCCGCAGAAAAGGCCCGCCTGCTGGCCGAAATCGTGTTCGATGAAATCCTGGGCAGCCAGACCAAGGTGCGCCACCGCGATACGAAGTCAGATTACGAATTCAACCGCCTGCTCGACGGCGCACCTTGGCGCCAGGCCAGCCATGCCCTCAGCTTTGAAGTGCTCACCCCGCTGGGCGACGACTACGACAAACTGCACAGCGCCAGATGCATCCTGCGCAGCAGCGAAGGCGCCGGGCGTGCCATCGTGCGCTTGGCTGAGGGCGACCGCCTCGACATCGAACTGGCCACCTACCAGCAAATCGAAAAATACATCGTCAGCCCCAAGGCAGACCAAGCCACGCCATCGCTCAAACGCATTCTGGCCGACCGCAAGGATGAAAACCGCGAGCGCCGTCAGCGTTTGGTGCACCAGCTGTCTGAACTCATCACCGCTGGCGACTTCTACGCCCTGGGCCAGCCGGTGCAAATCAAGGCCAGCAGCCCGGCCACCGTGCTCGATGAGCTGCTCAACTACCTCATCACCAACACCTACAGCAAGCTGCCCTACCTGAAGGTGCGCCAGGCCGACCCCATTGCAGAAATCAAAGCCGTGCTCAGCGCGGGCGACCTGGCCCAGCATGCCCTGGCACTGAACGGCGAAGCGGGCAACCCCCTGGCGGTGCAAGAACTGCGCGACTACCTGCAACTGGCCGCCAGCCAGTCCCGTGTGCTGCTGTCCGATGTGGTGGACCGCTTTGCTGGCATCCCCTGGGGCTGGAAGCCCGAGTGGGAAACGGTGCTGCTCGTGGCCCGCCTGTTCATGGCGGGCGAGATCAAACTCATGCTTGAAGGCAGTGACCTGGACCCCGCCAGCGCCGCCGACCCGCTCACCAAATCGGCCCGCTTCAAGCAAGTCTCCATCCTCAAGCGCAAAACCGCCGACGCCACCACCCTGCGCCGTGCGCGCGAGCTCTACAAAGACTTGTTCAGCCAACTGGGCCGTGAAGACGAAGACAGCCTGGTGGCCGACTACCGCACCCGCCTAGGCGACTGGCAGTCAGACCTTAAAAGTTACGCCCACACCGCTGCGACCCCCCACCATCCGGGCAGGCCCACCATTGACGCAGCCCTGACCCGCATCGGCCAACAGCTCGCCATCCGCGACAGCTTTGCCTTCATCGAGGCCTTGCTCTCCGCCAAGGACGACTGGCAAGACACAGCCGACGACATCCACGACCTGGTCAACTTCTACAAGACCCAGATCACCGCTTGGCGCAAGCTGCTAGCCGCTCTCAGTCAGTTTGCAGACAACCGCGAAGCCCTGAACAAGGTGTCCCAGGCGGCAACGGCACTGGCAGAACTGACCCAGATCCGCGACAACCCCCAGCCCTACGCCTTGGTCAACCGCATCGAACCGCTGGTGGCCGCCGTCACCACCGTCAACGAGCAACTGGCGCAGGACAAGCGAGAGAAAGCCCTCCTCTCCATCGACGACAAGCTGGCCGAGGTACAAAAACAGCTCGCTGCTTCTGCCGCTACGCCCGAGATGTCCAACAAGGCCTTGAAACCCTTGCAAGACCTCAAGGCGCGCATTGCAGGTCTAACCGGCATTGCGCAAATCCTGTACCTGCAAAGCCAAGGCGGCGACGCCATGGACGAGGCAATCACCCTCATCGAAGCCGCCGTGGCCGCAGCTGCCGTCAAGCCCACCACCCCCAGGGTAGCCAGCCCCGGCGATACCACCCAGCCCCTGCAAACCGGCCAGCCCAACGCTTTGGCAAGTCCAGCACAGGCCCCTAAAACTACCCGCGTGGTGCGCGCTGCCGAGTTCTCCAATCAGCCATATTTGGAAACCGAGGCTGAGGTGGATGCTTACCTCACCCGGCTCAAGTCCGAACTCTTGGCCGTGGTGTGGGCCGGGCAAAAAGCGCGCGTGCAGTAAACGGCGACAACGCTGAGACAGCAATTTTTAACTGATGTGGGGAGCGTCGAATGTTCAAAATCACTGGCCTCGACGAGGCAATGAAAAAGCTCAACGACTTGCAGAGGAAGGCCGAGGCGATAAACAAACAGTCAGTAGCCGTCGGTGAAGTCCTCACGCCTGATTTCATGCTGCGTCATACACCGTTTGGTTCCGCTGACGAGATGTACCAGGCAAGTGGTTTCAAGATCGAAACCCCTGAAGATTTTGCAGCCATCCCCGACGAAGATTGGGACGCTTTCATTCGTTCAATATCAAGTTTTGCGGACTGGAAGTCCATGCTAAACGAAGCCGGAAAAGAATGGGCAGCCCAAAAGCTGGGCCTGAAATGACGCAAGCCGAAGTGGCCGCGAGTTCGGCGCTTAGCCTCGCTTTTCAAGATCTGGAAGACGCAAAAGCAGACTTCCAGCAAGCCGAATTCAAGGATGCGGCACACGTACTGAACCGGCTGGTGGCCGTGTTTGACCGCGAACCATTGGCGAGCTTTTTATCCGAGGCTCTCCCAACTGTCGATTTCGACAACTGGTTGAAGCGCGCGGAAGCCTCAGCGGGGTCGTTTGTTGGCTCAGCGGCTCTTCACTGGTCTCATGACCGCGCAGAGCGCGTGTCCATGCAGATAGCACTCTGCCGCTCCATTGCCGCTAAAAAAGTCGATTTGCTGAACTTTGTACACAGCCATTTCCAAGCAGGAAATTCTGGCGCGGCCCACGTATTCGTTTTTCAATCCAAGATTCTTGCGCCGCTGCTCAGAGACATACGCAGGCTCAGCGAGCTTCGCCAAGTTCCATCCATCTTGACCCAGGCCATTGGTCGCATCCCCCAGAGCGGTGACGTCACCCTTGATAACTTGTTGCAACTGGCATGCGAACGCTTCCGAGATCCCGCACCATCCGCGCGTAACGATGCCATCGAAAAGCTGTGGGACGGGTGGGAACGCCTAAAAACCCTTGCGGGCGGCAACAAGGGAGAGTCCGCCCAAGCCATGCTTGACGCCGTCGCTTTGCCAGGCAGTCGGTTCAGAGAGCTTGTGGAAACAGAGGCCCGGGCGCTGACAAAAATCGGGAACGAGTTTCACATCAGGCACTTCGAGACAGACAAAACCCCGCTGCTGCCTGCCGAGGTGGACTACCTTTTTCATCGCATGTTTGCGCTCATCAATTTGATTCTGCAAGCCCGTAGCCACACAGCTTCAATGCAGCCTTTGCCATTTCTTCTTCATCGCAGGGCATGAGGTCATAGTCCACGTCGCTGATGATGCTGTGACCTCCCTTGACCATCAGCGTTTCCGCATCAACGGCCTGCAGCTTGATGCGTCCGTCTGGCAGCTGAATGAATTCCACCTTCGTCATGCCCCACTCTCCATTGCAACATGCTTGGACTGCAAGGCTGCGGCTTACCAGTTTGGGTTGCGCAACGAAGCCAGGCTTCATTACAAAAATACTTGTCATGAATATTTTTCCTGTTTTGAGTCAGTCAGGTCCGATAGCTCCCCAACCCGAAGGGCAAGCGCCTTGTCGGGCAGTCTCTGATAGATCTTAAACACGTTCTGACAGCAAGGCGCGCTCATCGCAGAGCTGCATCTACGGCTCCGGCGGATTGACATTGCACTTTAAATGTATATACTTTGTGTATATATTTCATGGGGAGATCCACATGACCTACGCCCGCGTCTTTCAGTCCGGCAACAGCCAGGCTGTGCGCCTGCCCAAAGAGTTCCGTTTCAACGCCGAGCAGGTGGAGATCTTTCGGCAGGGCAACGACATCGTCCTGCGCGAACGCCCCACCAGTGCCGCTGCCATCTTTGATGCCCTGGCCAGCCTGCCTGCCGACTTCATGCAAGCAGGCCGCGATGACACGGCTCCTCAAGAGCGGGAGGCCTTCTGAATGGCCGTCCGCTACCTGCTTGATACCAATATCTGCATCTACATCGCCAAACACAACCCGCCCGCCGTGAGAGCGCGGTTTGAGCAGCTCAGCGCAGACGCACTGGCTATGTCGGTCATTACCCTGGGCGAGCTGCAGCACGGCGCAGAAAAAAGCCAGGCCCGGGCCAAAGCCCTTGCAGCACTGCAGCAGCTGCAAAGCGCCATCCAGGTGATGCCCTTGACCCATGCCGTCGGCGAGAACTACGGCCAGATCCGTAGCAGCCTGGAGCGCACCGGGCAGCCCATCGGCAACAACGACCTTTGGATCGCAGCCCACGCGCGTGCCGAGGGCTGGGTGCTGGTGACCAACAACGAGCGTGAGTTTTGTCGTGTGGAAGGGCTGGCGGTAGAAAACTGGGTCACCCCAAAGCAACCGGCAAAAACACTATCAAACAAATAGCTGCTTGCGCTTGCTGCATAAGCGCTAGAGCCACTTTTGAGCATAATTTCAGGTTGTCTCTCTCTTTTTACGACGCCCAAAATATGGCAACAGGCCGTTGCCAAAACCCTGAAACCCCATTGCGATATAACGTATAAAGAAGAACAATTAACGTTAATCAAGCGCACGCTACGCCATGCAAACCCTCACCCAAACCCAATTTCAGGCCGCCTTTGCCCATGGGGCCGTGCAGTCGGTGGCACTGGAGCCTGTGGGCTCGCAGTTTGCTGTGAAGGTGACCACCCTCACCGGCGAGGCTTCACTGGTGCAGGCGCGAGGCACGCAGGCACGGCTGTTTGGCACCACCGACGCCGCCTTGAAGCTGCTGCACAAACTGGGCGTGCGCCGCATCGTGCTCGAAGGCTTGGAAAATTGGCAGCCGGATCAGGCACCCGAGCACAAACGCAGCCGCCCCGACCGTGCCCAGGCACTTGCCCACGCTGCCGAGTACGACCGCTGGGTGCGCGCCAAAGTGCAGGCCAGCCGCGACAGCACGCAGCCCGCCATCACGCCCGACGAATGGCAAAGCATCCGCGCTGAAAAACTGGCCCAACAACAAGCATTGCAGGCCCGGCAGCCGCAATGACGTGCGCCGCCTACCGCGTGGAACGGCGGCCCGAATACCGGCAAGACCTCGACGCCATTGAAGCCTGGATCGCGCAGGACAACGCCAGCGCAGCCATAGACATGTGGCTTTTGATCGACGGGCAAGCGGACCACCTGGCCGACCCCAACTTTCCCCGCCGCACCAGCACACGGGTCAACGGGGCGCATGAACTCGTCGCGCACGAAAACTACATCGTCTATTTCGACCAGAACGAAGACCAGTGCGTCGTCACAGTGCATGCCGTGGTGCATGTGGCCCGCATCACCCCACCCCGATTCCATCGGTGATGCACATCCACGCCTCGACAGCATTCAAAAATAATAGCTGCTAGCGCTTGCTAGATAAGCGCAAGAGCCACTTTTGACCATAAAAACATGAACAAGTCCAGCCTCAAGTCCTACGCCCCCCAGGCCCGTAAAGATTTCATCGCCGCAGTCACCGCCCGTGCCAACTTGCTGGGCCTGTCTGACAAGTCTGGCACGCTGGAGGTCGCCCCCGCCCAAACCCAAGGCGACGTCACCGTCATCGCGGGCCAAGCTTGGCCCGCCAAGGTCAGCGGCCAGCGCGACCAGCTGATCGTGCGCATCCGCAAAGACGGCTTTGCCCACACCATGGAAGCCGTGGCCTACACCTGGTTCAACCGCTTTGCCGCGCTGCGCTACATGGAGCTGCACGACTACCTGGGCCACGGTCACCGGGCACTGTCGAGCACTTCTGGCGGTCTGCCAGACATCCTCACCCACGCCACGGATCTGACGAGCGAGCTCCCCGGCCTGAACCCCACCAAAGTCACCGAACTCAAACTCGCTGGCAACCGCGATGGCGAGCTGTACCGCATGCTGCTGGTGGCCCAGTGCAACGCCTTGTCCCGCGCCATGCCCTTTTTGTTCGAGCGCATTGACGACGACTCCGAGCTGCTGCTGCCCGACAACCTGCTGCGCAGCGACTCCGTCATTGCCAAGCTGGTGGCAGAGATCCCGGAAGAGGACTGGGCCGAGGTTGAAATCATCGGCTGGCTGTACCAGTTCTATATCAGCGAGAAGAAGGACCAGGTCATTGGCAAGGTGGTCAAAAGCGAAGACATCCCCGCCGCCACCCAGCTTTTCACGCCCAACTGGATCGTGCAATACCTGGTGCAAAACAGCGTGGGCCGCCTGTGGCTCATGGCCAACCCGCACAGCACATTAATGTGGAAGACACCCGCCACCGGACGTGCCGACACCTGACCTGAGGCTGGCCAAGGCCGATGGTCAGCGGGCAAGCGCGTCTCAGGCGGCAGCGGGCGTGGCGATGAAGCCGTGCTTGCGCAGCATTTTGATCCAGCGCGGCGCGTTGCGCTGAACGTTCAGCGCCTCGTAATCGACCTCCTTGTCCTGGTAGTGGCTTGCGTTGCTGAGCATGGCGTAGATGGTGCGCAGCATCTTGTGGGCCAGCGCCACCACTGACTTCTTGTGGCCCTTTCGGATGGTCAGCGCGTCGAACTTGGCCTTGAGTGCGCAGCGCGTTCGTGCTGCAGCCTGGGCGAACTCGCACAGCAGCCTTCTGACCCAGGCGTTGCCCTTGCGGATGCGCCCGGTTTTGCGCTTGCCCGCGCTCTCGTTGTTGCCTGGGCAGATGCCCACCCAACTGGCCAGGCGCTCTGCACTGCCAAACACGCTCATGTCCGCACCAATCTCCACCAGCAGCATGGCCGCCCCTGCTCGTCGATGCCCGGCAGGGTCTGCAGCAGCCTGAGCTGTGGCTGCCAGGGTTGCAGGCCCTGCAGCAGGTACTGGTCCATGCGGGCGATGCGCTGCTCGATCTGCTCAATGTGCTGCACGATCTCCTGGGCCACAAAGCGGTGCACTGCGCTGAACTGCTCGGTGCTCAGGGCCTCGCACAGTTCTTGCCTGCTCGCTCGCAGCCGCCCCTTGTGGTTCAGCACCTCGTGCATGGGCTGTCCCTCGATCAGGGCTTTGACCATGGCACGCGCGCTCTGTCCGTGGATGTCGGCCACCAGCACGTTGATGCGAATGCCCGCGTCCACCAGCACCTTGTGCAGCCGGTTCTTCTCGGCGCTGCACATGCCCACCAGCTTTTGCCGCTGGCGCGCTACCAGGCGAAGCTGGCGCATCTGCACCGGTGGAATGAACGAGGCGCGCAGCAAACCCGCACGCGCCAGCGTGGCCAGCCACTGTGCATCGGCCATGTCGGTCTTGCGACCGGGCACAGCCTTGACATGCCGCGCGTTGACCACCCAAGCAATAAGGCCCACCGCCTCCAGCGCCGCAAACGGGCTTTTCCAATACACCCCTGTGCTCTCCATCACCACGACCTCAGGGGCCATCTCCAGCGCCCACTGCGCCAAGGCGCGGCGGTCGCGTTTGAAGGCGCCGAAGTCTCGCTTGGTGACCTCTACCCGGCCATCGTCATGTTCGACAACGGCGCAGGCCGTGATCTTGGCCTGGTGAACGTCCAGCGCAATGACGCGCTTGTGCATCGGGGTCAAATCCATTGCGGCTCTCCTGCAGCTTGAATGACAATCACAAGCGTGCGGACCAGCCAAGGTGCCGCCGACCAACGGCCTGCCGGGCAAGCCCGGCGGCTCTCTTTAATGTGGGCTGTCAGGCGCGCTCTGACCCGGCTGGGTCTGGGCAACGCCCGCAGGCAATCCTGGGTACGAGTGGTCGGCAGCGGGTCAAGTTAGCGATCGCGGTCGAGTGCCATCAAAGAATTGACCGACCTCTACCCGCGCTGGCCCGCACGCCCCCAGTGTCTTCCATCATCCAGGGTGAACCGCAAGGGTCATGACAGTTAGCCAAAGAATGGCCGTACTACATCACCCCTGCCGAGCAAACGCCCGAGGTGCAAGCCCAGCTTGATGCCCTCATCCTGACCCGAGTGCGAGAAGATGGCGACACGCTCAACCCCGAATCCATCACCGTGCTGGACCCCGCCTGTGGCAGCGGCCACATACTGGTAGTTGCCTATGACGTGCTCAAAGCCATCTACCTGGAGCGCGGCTACCAGCCCAGAGCCATCCCACGCCTGATCCTGGAAAAGAACCTGTACGGCCTGGACATTGACGACCGTGCCGCCCAAATGGCCGGCTTCGCCCTGCTGATGAAAGCCCGCGCGGATGACCGCCGCCTGTTGAGCGACGAAAGCAACCCGCCCCGCCTCAACGTGCTCAGCCTGCAGGAAAGCACGGGGCTGGACGCCGACGCCCTGTGCGCCGCGCTGACCCCCGTAGGTCGGGTTAGCCCGCAGGGCGTAACCCGACAAGCAGAGGCCGCTTGGGCCAGCCCCGACCTGTTCCCTGCCACCCAGCCGCAAATGACCCTGGGCGAACAGGATTTACTCCCTCTCCCCCTGAGAGAGGGCGGGGGTGAGGGCTGCCTCCGCGCCACCATCGCCGAGCTGATCACCACCTTCGCCCACGCCAAAACCTTGGGTTCTTTGATACAAATCGGCCTCCAGCGCTTACCCAGCTTGCGCGAGCAGCTGTCAATTTTGATAAACACCGAGCACACCGGCGACCTCTACGCCCAGGCCGCCGCCAAAGACCTGCTGCCCTTGGTGCGCCAGGCGCTGGTGCTGGGGATGCAGTTTGATGCGGTGGTGGCGAATCCGCCATACATGGGCGGCAAGGGCATGAACCCCGCGCTGAAGGATTACGCCCGCGCCACCTTCCCCGACAGCAAAGCCGACCTATTTGCCATGTTTATTGAGCGTGGCTTTGGCTGGTGCAAGCCCAGCGGCTTTAACAGCATGGTGACGATGCAGAGCTGGATGTTTTTGTCGTCGTATGAGGCCATGCGGGAAAAGCTGCTGACTCAGCGCACGCTGTCTTGCATGGTGCATATGGGCAACGGGGTGATGGGTATTGCCTTTGGCACCGCTGCCACAGTAATGCTGCGCCGCCATGTCTCGGATTACGCGGGCAGCTTTTCCTATTGCGAAAATGAGGATATTGGCGAAAACGAAAAGCCCAAAGCGTTCCCTGTGCAAAACGAGCGCCTAAAAAATTCGAAGCCGGATGATTGCAAGAAAATTCCGGGGAGTCCAATTGCGTATTGGATTTCAGATAAAAGTCGATCTGCATTTTCTGATTTTGGAAGAGTGTCTGACCATTCTGAAACCCGTATTGGATTGATAACAGGTGAGAATCACAAATACATCAGGTTTTGGCATGAAGTGAGCATTGTCAATATTGGATTCGGTTTAAATCGCGACGGTGCTAAACAATCTGGCAGGCGTTGGTTCCCGCAATCAAAGGGTGGGGATTTCCGTCGGTGGTATGGAAACAATGAAACTGTTGTCGACTGGAAAGATGACGGCAACGAACTTCAAACACGACTCCATTCGTCTGGCGAGCGCGTGTTAGCTCACAACTTCAATTTGGATAAGATTTTTGAGCCAGCCATCACTTGGACAAAAATTTCTTCGGGAGATTTTTCCGTCCGATTGCAGCCTCGGGGATTTCTATTCAATGATGCTTCCGCCAATGCCTTTGTTGAACAAGACGACGCAAGGCTGGCAATTTTGGGATTTTTGGGTACAAAGCTTCCAGGTGAGTTCTTGAAGGCACTGAACCCAACGCTGAATTTCTTGCCTGGCAACATATCCAGCCTCCCTGTACCCGCGAGCCTATTGCAATCCAAGGAGTTGGTTGGAACTGTCAGCCGATTGGTTAATTTAGCTAGGTCGGACTGGGATGCATTCGAAACCTCTTGGGACTTCAAGTCGCCGCCATTGACCATGCTTGGCACCGAGCGAAATCTAAAGGACTCGTGGGCAAAATGGCAAGATAGTTCTTCGCTTAAGTTAGCTGAAATGAAAGCATTGGAGGAGGAGAATAATCGTATCTTTATCACCGCCTACGGCCTTCAAGATGAACTAACCCCCGAAGTCCCCGAATCCCAAATCACCCTGGCCCGCGCCGACCGCGAAAAAGACAGCCAGCGCCTGATCTCCTACGCCATCGGCTGCATGATGGGCCGCTACAGCCTCGACGAGCCCGGTCTGATCTACGCCCACGCGGGCAACGTCGGCTTCGATCCTGGCCGCTACGCCACCTTCCCCGCAGATGCCGACGGCATCGTCCCCATCACCGACGAACTCTGGTTTGCCGACGACGCACCCAGCCGCATCCGCGAATTCCTGCGCGCCGTCTGGGGGCCTGACACCCTGGAAGAAAACATGGCCTGGCTGGCCGAGAGCGTGGGCACGAAAGCGTCTGAGACCCCAGACGAGACCATCCGCCGCTACATTGCCGACAAGTTCTTCAAAGACCACCTGCAAACCTACAAAAAGCGCCCCATCTACTGGCTCTTCAGCAGTGGCAAGCAAGGCGCCTTCCAGGCCCTGGTCTATCTGCACCGCTACCACGAGGGCACACTCGCCCGCCTGCGCGCCGAATACGTCGTACCCCTCACCGGCAAAATCCAAAGCCGTATCGAGATGCTGCAAAAAGACGCCGAGTCCGCCAGCAGCACCGCCGCCCGCAACAAGCTGGCCAAAGAAGTGGAAAAGCTCAAGAAGAAGCACGTAGAGCTACTGGCCTACGACGAACAACTCCGCCACTACGCCGACATGCGCATCACCCTGGATCTGGATGATGGGGTGAAGGTGAACTATGGGAAGTTTGGGGATTTGCTGGAGGGGGTGAAACTGGTCACGGGTGGGGCGGGGGATGACTAAGATCGACGGTTACAGGAGCACACCACATGCTTGACTCTTTATTGATCAAAAATTTTCGTTCGCTGGAGCACTTGGAGGTGCCCACGCTGGGGCGCGTCAACTTGATGGTAGGCAAGAACAACTCGGGCAAGAGCACGGTGCTGGAGGCGCTGCGCCTGTATGCGGGCAACGCACAGCGGCCATTGCTTGAAGCCATTGCGCAAGAGCACGACGAACGCTATCGAGTGCGAGAGTCGGAGGCCTTGGATGCTGAATCATTGCTGCCTTTTCAGGACTTCTTCCCGGGGCGGTCCTTTCCTATGGACGACACGGCCATCGAAATTGGCAGTGGCACGTCAGAGGATGATCGCTTGCAAATCTCTCATGCCATGATGGAAGAGAGCATCGGCGAGCCCGAGTTGCTTGAAGGCGAATTGATCAACAGGATTCGCCGTCGATACATCCAAAAGTTTGAAGCAGATTTGTTTCCTGGTGAATTGCAGCAGGTCATCCTGGTGCGCAAGGGGGAGCGGTTATTTCCTCCCGTCAAGTTGCTGAACGGTGCACGTCGATCATCTGCGTACGACGCGACTTCAGTGCCTTGTAGTTTTATCCCCACCCAATTCATTTCAATGGATGAATTGGCGGACGAGTGGGACCGGATCGTTTTCACCGAGCAGGAAGCAGTTGTCAAAAAGGCGCTTCTAGTCATCGAGCCCGACTTTGACAACCTCACTTTTGTGCGTGCTGATGGCTACTCGCCATCCGGCGTGAGGACAAGGCCTTCTCGTACTGCCATGGTGAAGCTGAAAGGGGTTGATCGACCTGTTCCGCTCAACAGCATGGGGGACGGCATGCTGCGTGTGCTGCAACTGGCATTGAAGCTCTTCGCTGCCAAGGGTGGTTTCTTGCTGATCGACGAGTTTGAAAACGGTTTGCACTACTCGGTGCAAGAGAAGGTGTGGGGTCTGTTGTTTGAAGTGGCAGAGCGGCACAACATTCAAATCTTCGCCACCACGCACAGTTGGGATTGCATTGAGAGCTTCACCAAAGTGGCCGTTGCGCGCACAGAGACCGATGGTGTGCTGTTCCGTTTGGGCCGCAGCGTGCGCACCAGTGATCAAGGCCGGGTGATTGCCACGGTGTTTGATGAGGCTGCATTGCAGAACATTACTCAGCAGGATGTGGAAGTGCGATGAGCGCCAAAAATGTTCTTTTGGTTGAGGGCGAGTCCGATCGTGGTTTTTTTGAAGATCTGTGCAAACTTTGGGGAGTGTCTGTCCAACCGATTGCAGTTCGCACGCCTCGCGACGCCGGGCACGCAAAGGACACGAAGCAAGCCGCGTTTGATGTTCTGGAAAAAACGTATTTGCCCCAATTGGCGGATGGCCAGATTGAGCGGCTGGCTATCGCTGTTGATGCAGACCAACACGCTAACGGCGGAGGCTTTGCACGCACGCGGGACCAATTGACTCAGCGCCTCACTCTTGCGGGTTATCACCTGCGGGCTGGCTCTGGAGCTGGGGGTTTTCTTTTTGGCCACAGCGATGGACTAAACGACCTTGGCGCTTGGTTGATGCCCAACAACGCCGACGATGGCATGCTGGAAGACTGGATTCAGTTGAACCTTCATCCTGGTGAAGCAGCGTTGATGCAGCACGCCAAGAGTTCGATTGATCAAATTCCGGGCGGCCCCAAGTTCAAACCGTTGCGGCGTTCAAAGGCCGAAGTGGCCACATGGCTGGCATGGCAGTCCGAACCTGACCATGGGCTGTGGCAAGCAGCCAAACCCGGCCTGCTGGATAACGCGGCGCCGCAGCTGCAAGCGTTGAAGACTTGGCTGATGAGAGTGTTTCCCGCAAATTGATCTGTCAAGTTGCTGCTATTCCAATTGGTTAACTGGCTGTTGACCAATTCGTGGGGTGAGCATGAGGTTGCCCAAAAAAAAGCGGAAACGTCGTTTCTTTTCACCCTTCGGCAGCACTGCTCTGAAGACCTGCAGTAGCTCAATTTACCTTGCGTCCATCATTTAAAGGGGCTTTGAATGGCTTGGCTTGATTCGCTTTTTGCAGGTGCAAAGGCCTTTTTAAAAGGCGCCGTGGTCGCGGTCAGGGAGACCGTGAAGGCCGTGCTGGAGGAGATTGATAACTCGTCATTTGGTAAGGCTGCCACGCAACTGGTGCGCGGGGTTGCCGAACGCCATTTCAACGTAGCGAAGGATCTTGCCGATGAAGAGCAAGAGTTGGCTGAAAAGAGACGACGTGATGGGCGCTTCACGGAGAACGATCTCGATCGCTTGCGTGAGATTGAGGCTGAGCGTGACCGTTTGCGGCGCGAACTGGATGAAGCCAAAGCGGCGCGTTCTGCCCAGGAGCTGCGAGAGGCGCAGGGCGATGTCATTGCAGCGGCAGTGACAGGCGACGAGGCAGCGGCTTCAATTGGCATCCTATCAACAAAGGTATGCCCTGAGTGTGGAGGCGCCATGCGTATCCAACTAGGTGGCTTCAATACCAAGACGGATCGGCAGACCTTTTATTGGCAATGCACTTCGCCCAACCCGCTGCCATGCCCAACGCTGAAGCTCGACCCTGAAGCTGAGCGCACATCTGTGTTGCGCCGACCCGATGCCGACTTGGATGGATCTCGCAAGCAGCGCGAGGAGATCTGGACTCGCCCGGATGTGCTGAACAAGGCGCATGGCCGATTGCGTGCGAGTCTTGATGAAGAAGACGAAGAGATCGTTTGCCCTGCCCACATGCTCCCCATGAAGCTCATGCCCAAGCCTTCTGCTGGGGGCCGCATGCTGGACAGCTACGAGTACATCTGCCTGGGCATTACGCCCGACGGCCGTGCTTGTGGCCATAAAGTGCCGGTCAAGAGCTTTCCACAAGTGTCAGCGGCGCTCAGGCGGCGTGAGGGGCGCGGCATTATTGATGGCTAAATTGCGCAAAGGGCTGTTGCACTATTGCCTCGGTTGATATCGGCTAATGCCCGCCGCTGCAGCCCCCTCGAAGAGCGCCAGTGCTCGCCAAGGCCACCGAGCGCGGCTGCCTGACCAAATAAGTGGGCCCGGATTGATCAGCATCCAGGAGCCAGACAACGGAAATTTATGAGCCAGCAACGTTTAATGGAAAGTTTAACCAGCCTGTTCAGCACACGTCCGGTGGTGTTCTGGCACGACGTGGAGGCGGAGTTCGCCTCCGTCGTAGATGGCCTGCAACTTGACGGCGTACAACTGGTGCGCCTGGACGAAACGCCCTCGCTGCAAGTGAAAATTGACATTGAGCGCGCGCCAGGCCGGCGCTGGCTGATCTACAGCACCCAGCCCGAGCCGGAGCCTGCGCAAGACTGGCTGCTGGACGTGCGCCTGCGCAGCAAGTCATTTCGGGCCGACACCACGTCCATCCTGCTGGAAGACCTGGGCCTGACCACGCAGGCACTGCGCCACCATCTGAAAGAGCGGGCCAAGTTCCTGCGCGCCAAGGATCGGGTGGAGCGCCTCAAGCGCCTGGTGCTGCCCGGCGACGGTGCGCGCGACCTGGACTGCAAGATGATGGCCGTACTGACCCGTGCCGACCAGCCAGAGCTGTTTGCCATGCTGCAGCGCTTGTTTGCAGCACTGGTGGTGGATGGCGAGGCCGACCTGGCTGCGCAGCCCAAGGCCTGGCAAGACATTGCAGCCAACGATTTGGCGCCTGCGTTCTGGGCACTGGTGCGCTCGCAACTGGGCTATGCCGACGCAGAGCCCAGCCTGCGCGACCTGCTGGTGCGTGTGTTGGTGACGGACCTGTGCCGGAACCTCGACGGTGCGCCACCGCGCCAGTTGGCGCACTTTGTGTTGCCCGACCGTGCGCTGGCAGCCAATGCCTCGGTGTTTGCGGCGCGGTGGCGCTCTGACCTGGCGTTTTTCAGCAGCTACAACGTACTGGCCTGCGCCACCGCGCAGGAGTTGAACCTGGCGCAATTGCTGGCCAGCTACACCGCAGAACAACTGGCCGAATGCATGGCTTTCGAGGAGGTGGAGCTGCGGGTCGTGCAGGACCTCAAGCAACGCATCGTGGCGGGGGCGGGTGCCAACATGGACGTGGTGCATGGTTTGATTGCACGGCGGCGTGATGGGCATTGGGCCAACCCTTTGCTGGCCAGTGCCAGCGAGCGCACCCGTGCGCTGGCGGCTTGCTACGACGCGCTCACGGCAGCGGCGGACTTTTTCAGCCTCAAGGCCAGCCATGCGGCGGGCTTCAGCTTCGCCGATGCAGCAACGGCCTTTGGCCAGTACCGCGAGCACCTGTACCGCTTTGACCAGCTGTACCGCCACTTTCACACGGCAGCGGATGCCGTCGAGCCTTCAGGGTGGGCGGTGCTGCATGAGCTGCGAACGTCCATCGAGAATGTTTATTCAGGCTGGTTTGTACCGCAGCTGGGTGCCGCCTGGGGCAAGGTGGTGGAAGGCGACCAGGGCTTGCTGCAGCATTGGGTCATCCCTGATGTAACGCCGCAGCAGGCGTTTTATGAGCGCGAGGTGCAGCCGTTGTATAGCGGCGGAGCCAAGCGCGTGTTTGTGGTGATTTCTGACGCTTTGCGCTATGAGGTGGCACACGAACTGGTGCAGTTCACCAATGGCAAAAACCGCTTCAAGGCGTCGCTGGGCGCCATGCTGGGTGTGCTGCCCAGCTACACCGCGCTGGGCATGGCGGCACTGCTGCCGCACCAGTCACTTGTATACAAGGAAAGCGCCAACCTCGATGTGCTGGCCGACGGCCACCTGGTGGCAACGCTGGAGCAGCGCAATGAGCACCTGAAGGGCGTCGGCGGCATGGCCATCAAGGCCGAAGACCTGATGGCCCTGGGCAAGGAAAGAGGCCGAGAGCTGGTTCGTGACCGCCAGCTCATCTACATCTACCACGACCGCATTGACATGACGGGCGACAAGCAGGCCTCAGAGTCCAAGACCTTTGAGGCGGCGGCGCAGACGGTGCAGGAGCTGTCGCAGTTGCTGGGCTTCATCATCAACTCGCTCAACGGATCGACCGTGCTGGTGACGGCGGACCATGGCTTCATCTACCAGGAGTCGCCCCTGGATGGCGCCGACAAATCGACGCTGGAAGACAAGCCCGCAGGCACGCTCAAGGCCAAGAAGCGCTATCTGATCGGCCGCAACTTGGGCACGACCGCCAAGGCCTGGGCGGGCAATACGGCGGTGACGGCGGGCACCACACCTGAAGGTAGCCTGGATTTCTGGGTGCCCAAAGGGGCTAGCCGCTTTCACTTTGCCGGTGGCGCTCGCTTTGTGCACGGCAGCGCCATGCCGCAAGAGGTGGTGGTACCAGTCATTACAGTGCGTGAAAGCGAGGCCGACCACGCCAAGACCCGACCAGTCAGCATCAGCGTGCTGGGCAATGTGGGCAAGATGGTGACCAGTTCGCAGCGTTTCGAGTTCATACAGACCGATGCGGTGTCCGAGCGGGTGCTGGCGCGCACGGTGGTGGTTTCGCTGCGCGAGGGCGACGCGCCGATCAGCGACGAGCAGACACTGACGTTTGACAGCACCTCTCAGCTGCTGGATGAGCGCAAACGCTCGATGTTTTTGACGGTGCTGGCCGGTGCGCATGACCCCCACCGCCGCTATGACCTGGTGATGCGTGATGCCATCACCAAGGTGGAAGTGCTGCGCCTGCCCATCAAGGTGGACTTGGCGTTTGGCAGTGACTTTTAATGCAATGCGGTTTTTTTTAGAACGCGAATGACACAAGAACTGAACACCCCCACCGCCGCGCCACCATCCGAAGCATTGGAGTCTGCTGCAGGCGCGAGCCTGGACGATCTGCTCAACACGCACTTCGCTGGAAAGGTCGTCCGCAAGGATCTGACCAAGCTCATCAAGGAAGGTGCCAATGTGCCGGTGTACGTGCTGGAGTACCTGCTGGGCATGTACTGCGCGAGCAACGACGAGGCCACCATCCAGAGGGGGCTGCAGATGGTCAAGCGCGTGCTGGCTGAAAATTATGTGCGCGCTGACGAGGCAGAAAAGGTCAAGTCGAAAGTGCGCGAGAGCGGCACCTACAAGGTGATCGACAAGATCACCGTCAAGCTCAACGAAAAGCGTGACCTGTACGAAGCGCTGCTGTCCAACCTGGGCGTGAAGAACGCCGAGATTTCTGACTCGTACGTGCGGCAGTTTGAGAAGCTGCTGGTAGGGGGCATCTGGTGCATCGTCACGCTGAAGTACCACTTTGAGGAAGACCAGCGCGGATCGCCTTTCACTGTGACGGAGCTCAAGCCCATACAGATGCCCAACATGGACATGCAGGCACTGTTTGAGGCGCGCAAGGCGTTCACCGATGCGCAGTGGATCGACGCGCTGATCCGCTCCACCGGCATGGAGCCCACCTGCTTCAAGGAGCGCGAAAAGTGGCACCTGCTGGCGCGCATGGTGCCGCTGGTGGAGAACAACTACAACTTCTGCGAGCTGGGCCCGCGTGGCACCGGCAAGAGCCACATCTACAAAGAGATTAGCCCCAACAGCATTCTGGTGTCGGGCGGGCAGACCACCGTGGCCAACCTGTTCTACAACATGAGCGCGCGCAAGGTGGGGCTGGTGGGCTTGTGGGACGTGGTGGCTTTTGATGAAGTGGCAGGCATCAACTTCAAGGACCACGATGGTGTGCAGATCATGAAGGACTACATGGCTTCGGGCTCGTTCAGCCGGGGCCGTGAGTCCATCAATGCCAGTGCAGCTATGGTATTCGTGGGCAACATCAACCAGAGTGTGGAGTCTCTGGTCAAGACCTCGCACCTGCTGGCCCCGTTCCCGGAGGCCATGATCGACTCGGCCTTTTTTGACCGCTTCCATGCCTATGTGCCGGGCTGGGAAATCCCCAAGATGCGGCCTGAGTTCTTCACCAACCAGTACGGTCTGATCGTGGACTACCTGGCGGAGTACCTGCGTGAAATGCGCAAGTACAGCTTTGCCGATGCCATCGACAAGTGGTTCAAGCTGGGCAACAACCTGAACCAGCGTGACACCATTGCCGTGCGCCGCACCACGTCGGGCTTGCTCAAGTTGGTATGTCCGAACGGCGAGTACACCAAGGATGCGGTGCGCAAGTGCCTGGAATATGCCCTGGAAACACGACGCCGCGTGAAGGAGCAGCTCAAGAAAATCGGCGGCATGGAGTTTTACGATGTGCATTTCAGCTACATCGACTTGGAAGACGGTGTGGAGCGCTTTGTGACCGTGCCGGAGCAGTCGGGCGGCGCATTGGTACCGGAGGGGCGCCTGCAACCAGGCACCTTGCACACCATCAGCATGGGCGCATCGGAAATGCCGGGCATCTACCGGCTGGAGATCCAGTCCATATCGGGCGGCGGCAAGGTCAACGTGTCCGGGGCAGCGCCACGAGAAGCCGTCAAGGTGGCCTTTGACTACTTCAAAGCCAACTCATCGCGGGTGAGTGCCTCCATCAAGCCAGGCGAGCGGGATTTTCATACCCACTTGGTGGAGCTGCAGAATAGCGGCGCCCCTCAAGCACTGACACTGGCCAGCTTCATTGCGCTGTGCTCTGCTGCCCTCGCCAAACCCGTTCAGTCGCAGTTGGCTGTGTTGGGCGACATGAGCCTGGGTGGCACCATTGTTCAGGTGCGTAATCTGGCGGAGAGCATGCAGGTGGCCTTTGATGCAGGCGCCAAACGCATCTTGCTGCCGATGTCGAGCGTGACGGACATCCCCTCCGTGCCGGGCGAGTTGTTCGCCAAGTTTCAGACCAGCTTTTACTCAGATCCGGTGGATGCTGCGTTCAAGGCCTTGGGGGTTGAATAAGCGCTCTGTATCGCCTTGTCTTTCAGCCAGTTCTTCGTGACCGCTCCTGAAAGAAGCTGTTGCGCCCAGCCTCATTTTCAATTCCCTCGAATTCGAGGGAATTGATCCAGGGTTTACTTACCGCCGTATATCCAGCGATTCGGCTAGGCAACTATGGGCTATTGATGTGGAACGGGAGTCGCGTTTGGGCCGAGCTGCGTCGGTTCGGCGTGTACCGCCCAAGCCTCCATCATCGCACGCCGCTTTTCCAACATATCACCGCGTCGATACGCCGCCTCCACCTTGTTGCCAACGGTGTGTGCCAGTGCCATTTCGGCCATTTCCTGTGGGTAGTCCGTGGTTTCCGCCGTCCAATCCCGGAAGGTAGAACGGAAGCCATGAACGGTTAGATCGTCACGTTTCATGCGTCGCAGTACAGCAGTGAGCGTCATGTCGGAGAGGGGTTTGTGGTCACGCACGCCGGGGAATACGACATCTACGTCATCGAGCCTCAGTGCTTTCATTCCCTGCAGGATGGTCATCGCGGCGTCTGACAAAGGTACGCGGTGTTAATGTGGAAGACACCCGCCACCGGACGTGCCGACACCTGACCTGAGGCTGGCCAAGGCCGATGGTCAGCGGGCAAGCGCGTCTCAGGCGGCAGCGGGCGTGGCGATGAAGCCGTGCTTGCGCAGCATTTTGATCCAGCGCGGCGCGTTGCGCTGAACGTTCAGCGCCTCGTAATCGACCTCCTTGTCCTGGTAGTGGCTTGCGTTGCTGAGCATGGCGTAGATGGTGCGCAGCATCTTGTGGGCCAGCGCCACCACTGACTTCTTGTGGCCCTTTCGGATGGTCAGCGCGTCGAACTTGGCCTTGAGTGCGCAGCGCGTTCGTGCTGCAGCCTGGGCGAACTCGCACAGCAGCCTTCTGACCCAGGCGTTGCCCTTGCGGATGCGCCCGGTTTTGCGCTTGCCCGCGCTCTCGTTGTTGCCTGGGCAGATGCCCACCCAACTGGCCAGGCGCTCTGCACTGCCAAACACGCTCATGTCCGCACCAATCTCCACCAGCAGCATGGCCGCCCCTGCTCGTCGATGCCCGGCAGGGTCTGCAGCAGCCTGAGCTGTGGCTGCCAGGGTTGCAGGCCCTGCAGCAGGTACTGGTCCATGCGGGCGATGCGCTGCTCGATCTGCTCAATGTGCTGCACGATCTCCTGGGCCACAAAGCGGTGCACTGCGCTGAACTGCTCGGTGCTCAGGGCCTCGCACAGTTCTTGCCTGCTCGCTCGCAGCCGCCCCTTGTGGTTCAGCACCTCGTGCATGGGCTGTCCCTCGATCAGGGCTTTGACCATGGCACGCGCGCTCTGTCCGTGGATGTCGGCCACCAGCACGTTGATGCGAATGCCCGCGTCCACCAGCACCTTGTGCAGCCGGTTCTTCTCGGCGCTGCACATGCCCACCAGCTTTTGCCGCTGGCGCGCTACCAGGCGAAGCTGGCGCATCTGCACCGGTGGAATGAACGAGGCGCGCAGCAAACCCGCACGCGCCAGCGTGGCCAGCCACTGTGCATCGGCCATGTCGGTCTTGCGACCGGGCACAGCCTTGACATGCCGCGCGTTGACCACCCAAGCAATAAGGCCCACCGCCTCCAGCGCCGCAAACGGGCTTTTCCAATACACCCCTGTGCTCTCCATCACCACGACCTCAGGGCCATCTCCAGCGCCCACTGCGCCAAGGCGCGGCGGTCGCGTTTGAAGGCGCCGAAGTCTCGCTTGGTGACCTCTACCCGGCCATCGTCATGTTCGACAACGGCGCAGGCCGTGATCTTGGCCTGGTGAACGTCCAGCGCAATGACGCGCTTGTGCATCGGGGTCAAATCCATTGCGGCTCTCCTGCAGCTTGAATGACAATCACAAGCGTGCGGACCAGCCAAGGTGCCGCCGACCAACGGCCTGCCGGGCAAGCCCGGCGGCTCTCTTTAACAGGCCGTTGAAAAAGTGGGCATCGAACGCATCAGGGACGCTGTTTTCGAAGAAACGAGTGGCCCAGACGCGTCTGCGCAGCGATTGCAACGGCCCATCTGGCCGGTTTGCAGGCCCTCCCGCCCATTTCGGGCGCACGTATCCCTGGGCTCACGCATGATGCGCGTCCCACCAGCCGCCGATGCTGCCCATTCGCACAAGGTTGTAGGTGGCAAAGCACAGCAGCGCCTGGCCCGTGAGCTTGGCCTGACCGATCAGCTTGGTCTTTGCCAGACCACCGACGGTCTTGATCCAGCCAAAGGCCTCTTCGATGCGCTTGCGCACCTTCAGGCTGGTCTTGTAGCCCTCGTGCCGTGTCACTCGCGCATCCACCGCCGAGTGTTTGTCCTTGGCCGCCACGTGGGGCGTGACTTTGAGCTTTCTGCAGCCTTTGATGAAGGCCTTGCTGTCGTAGCCCTTGTCGGCACCGACCGTGGCCCGTTTGTTCCTGTTGCCCCGACGCTCCAACATGGCCAGCGCCGCCTCGCGCTCGGCCGTGCCGCTGGCGTGGGTGATCTCGACATCCACGATCAGCCCGTTGCGGTTCTCCATGAGGATGTGCCCCATGTGGCACAGGCGGGATTTGTCGCCCTGGCTCTTCTTGAACAGCCGGGCATCGGCGTCCGTGGTGCTCTCGTGGGTGTCGTTGCAGCGCTCCTGCCCCTTGAAGTCCACCTCGGGGTTGCGCCCAGGCGGCGTGCCGCTGTCGTCGTCTTTGCGCTTGAAGCTCTTGTGCGAGGCCCAGGCGTCAATGAGCGTGCCGTCCACGCTGAAGTGCTCGTCGCTGGCGAGCTTGCCCCACTGGGCACTGAGCTTGACGCGCTCGAAGAAGGCGCGGGCGAGGTCTTCGTTGAACAGACGTTCGCGGTTGGCGCTGAAAGTGGAGTGGTCCCAGACCTTGTCTTCGATGTTCAGGCCCACGAACCAGCGGTACAGCAGGTTGTAGTTGATCGCTTCGACCAACTGGCGCTCGCTGCGGATGGAGAACAGGATCTGCAGCAGCAAGGCCTTGAGCAGCATCTCCGGTGGCACCGATGGGCGGCCACGGCGGGCGTACACCGCTTCGAACTCGCGGTTCATGGTTGCCAGCAGCGCATCAACCACCGCGCGCAACTTGCGCAGCGGGTGTGCCTGCGGCACGCGCTCTTCAAGGCTGATGTAGCTGAACATCGCCCCCTGGAAATCTTGACTGCCTCTCATCGTCCTCGTCTGGGTCGTTCACCGATGGCTTCAGATCGTAGCGGCCAACGCGGGCGTCGGCGGGGGATTTTTCAACGGCCTGTTAATGTGGGCTGTCAGGCGCGCTCTGACCCGGCTGGGTCTGGGCAACGCCCGCAGGCAATCCTGGGTACGAGTGGTCGGCAGCGGGTCAAGTTAGCGATCGCGGTCGAGTGCCATCAAAGAATTGACCGACCTCTACCCGCGCTGGCCCGCACGCCCCCAGTGTCTTCCATCATCCAGGGTGAACCGCAAGGGTCATGACAGTTCGCGGTGCGCTTTCATGCGCTCGGCTGGGACGATCCAAAGGCGGTTGTCCAAGTCCAGTTCGTCCCATGTCATGCCGCGCACTTCGCCCGAACGAGCAGCCGTCAGGATGGTGAATTGCACGGCCAGTGCCCCGATACCAGCTTGAGCACGTAACTCGGCCATGAATGGCTTCATTTCCTGCCAGGGCAGTGCCGGGTGGTGTTTGACCTTGGCCACCTTGGAACGGGCAGGTAAGAGGGAGTCAAGGTGGCCTTTCCAGCGAGCGGGGTTCTCCCCATTGCGATACTTGTGCACAGTGGCCCAGTCGAGGATGGATTCGACGCGGCCCCGCAGGCGAGAAGCGGTTTCTGATTTGATGTGCCAAATAGGCTCAAGCAAGCGCATGACATGCGCCGTCTCAATCAGGCCTACATCCATCTTTCCGATGACGGGACTGGCATAGGTATTCAGGGTGCTGGTCCACTGCTCTGCATGTTTGGCACTTTTCCACCCTGAGCGATGAGATTCGACGTACTGCGTGGCGCACCAGTCAAACGTGACCGCCTTAGCATCTGCCACACGTGCTGCCGCCACGGCTTCTTGCTTGACTTTCATTGGGTCAATGCCCTCGCGCACTTGCTTGCGCCATGCACTGGCTTTTTCACGGGCTTCGACTAGGGAGACATCGGGGTATGGCCCCAGCCCAGTCCAGCGCTCACGGCCATTGAATGCATAGCGCAGAATCCACGACTTGGAACCCCCTTCGGTGACCTTGAGCCACAGGCCTGCACCGTCGCCATGCATACCGGCTTCCTTGAGCTTGGTAGCTTGCAGTTGAGTGAGTTTGTTGGCTTTGACCATGGGCAGAGTTCGACGGAGGTGAGACCCGAATTTTGGTCTCGTTATACGGAAAAGTATACGGAAAAAACGCGAGATTGAGGGAAGTCATTGGAAACAACGTGAGACGATAAAACATCATAAGTTATTGTTTTTATTGGTTTTTTCGTTGATTAATGCGATTTCATGATGTGATGTGAAACGCAGATTCGACTTCCTCCGTTTCCGCCAAATAAAAAACGCGCCTTCACGGCGCGTTTTTTTATGCCGGCGGCGATGTGGTGCCGCCGCGCGTCTCACATCAGCAGCGTCAGCACCACAATCACTACGCCGATGAGCAGGTTCACGCCAACCCAGGTGCGGATGCTTGCCAGCGCCAGGCCGCCTGCCGGCCAGTCGGAGGCGGCGACGGCCTGCTCCAGGCGGCTGAGCAGCGCGAAGTAGATGTGGGCGAAGATGCCCATCATCACGATGCCGAGGGTCGCCATGATGGTCCAGTCCAGCGGCATCGAGAAGGCGCCGCCCGCGCCGATGCTCACCGCGCCGATCATGCCCAGTCCGCTCGTCAGCACGGCCACGATGGCGATGGCGACCGCGCCCAGGAAGCGCTGCAGCACGCCGTGCATCAGCGCCACGCGCTGCGGCGGCTCCAGCATCTGTACGGCGGGGCGCAGGAAGAAATGGGCGAAGACCATGCCGCCGATCCAGACGATGATCGACAGCACGTGGGTGAGCTTGAGGGCGTTATAGAGCATGGCGGCGCATTGTGCCGCCATGCCAGCCGATGCGGGTCATGCACTGACGCGGCGCAGGGTTGATGGTTGCCCGCCGTCAAGCGGAGGCCATGGCGGAGCGCAATGCCCGCGCGGCCTGCACCATGTGGCGCAGCGCGGCCTCGGTCTCGGGCCAGTTGCGGGTCTTGAGGCCGCAGTCAGGATTGACCCAGAGGTTGCGTGCGGGCACCACCTCGGCCGCCTTGCGCAGCAGGCGCGCCATCTCCTGCGGGCCGGGTATGCGTGGTGAATGGATGTCGTAGACGCCGGGGCCGATCTCGTTGGGGTATTTGAAACTGCCGAAGCCACGCAGCAGCTCCATATCGGAGCGGCTGGTCTCGATGGTGATGACGTCGGCGTCCATGGCGGCGATCTCGGGCAGGATGTCGTTGAACTCGCTGTAGCACATGTGGGTGTGGATCTGCGTCGTGTCCTGCACGCCGCAGGCGCTGATGCGGAAGGCCCGCGTGGCCCAGTCCAGGTACGGTTTCCAGCCTGTGCGGCGCAACGGCAGGCCTTCGCGGATGGCGGGCTCGTCGATCTGCACGATGGCGATCCCGGCCGCCTCCAGGTCCGCCACCTCGTCACGAATGGCCCAGGCAATCTGCTCGCAGGTGCGGCTGCGCGGCTGGTCGTCGCGCACGAAGGACCATTGCAGGATGGTCACTGGCCCCGTGAGCATGCCTTTCAGGGGTTTGTCCGTGAGGCTTTGGGCGTAGACGGTCCAGTCGACCGTCATGGCATGCGGGCGGGCCACGTCGCCGTAAAGCACCGGGGGCTTGACGCAGCGCGAGCCGTAGCTCTGCACCCAGCCATTGGCCGTGAAGGCGAAGCCGTCCAGCTGCTCGCCGAAGTACTCCACCATGTCGTTGCGCTCCGCCTCGCCGTGCACCAGCACGTCCAGGCCCAGTTCCTCCTGCTTGCGCACGGCGTGTTCGATCTCGGCGCGCATCTGTGCCTGGTATGCGGCCTCACCCAGTACGCCACGGCGGTGGGCCGCACGTGCTGCGCGGATGGCCGGGGTCTGAGGGAAGGATCCGATGGTGGTGGTGGGCAGCGGCGGCAGACGCAGGCGCGCGCGCTGCGCCTGCTGGCGTATGGGGAAGGGCGAGCGGCGCCGGTCGCAGCCCTCGGGTGCCGCCTCCAGGCGGGCGGCCACGGCGGGGCGGTGCACGCGCGGGCTGGCGCGGCGGCTGGCGATGGCGGCGCGCGCGGCGGCCAGGCGCGGGTCGCTGCCGGCCACGCGGCCGTCCAGCAGGCCGGCGATCAGGGCCACCTCGTCCAGCTTCTCGGTGGCGAAGGCGAGCCAGCCGCGCAGCTCGGGGTCCAGCGCATCCTCGCCCGCCAGGCTGACGGGCACATGCAGCAGCGAGCACGAGGGCGCCACCCACAGCGGTCCGGTGTGTTTGGCGGCCACGGGGCGCAGCAGGGCCAGGGCCGCGTCGGGGTCGGTACGCCAGATGTTGCGACCGTCCACCACGCCCACCGACAGCACCTTGTAGGCCGGCAACCAGTCGGCCACGCCCGTCAGCTCCTGCGGGGCGCGCACGGCGTCCACGTGCAGGCCGGCCACGGGCAACTGGCAGGCCAGGCGCAGATGGTTCTCCAGGGGCGAGAAGTAGGTGGCCAGCAGCACCTGTGGGCCGGCCTTGCCGAGCTGCCAGTACGCGGGCTCGAAGGCCTGCGTCCAGCTGGCAGGCAGGTCCAGGCCCAGGATGGGCTCGTCGATCTGCACCCACTCCACGCCCTCGGCCTTCAGGCGCGCGAGTATCTGCGCGTACACGGGCAGCAGGCGGTCCAGCAGGTCCAACCGGTCGAATGGGGCTTCGCCTTTCTCCTTGGACAGCCAGAGGAAAGTGAGCGGCCCCACAAGCTGCGCCTTTACGCGGTGGCCCAGCGCCTGGGCTTCGGCCACTTCGGCGAACAGGCGCTCGCTGCCCAGGCGGAACGCAGTGTCGGCGTGCAGTTCGGGCACGAGGTAGTGGTAGTTGGTGTCGAACCACTTCGTCATCTCCAGCGCGGGCTGGCCTTCGCCGGGATGCGGCGCGTGCGCACAGCCTGCGCCGCAGGTGCCACCGGGGGCGTGGTCGCCATGGCCCGACAGCGTCTGCACGCCCCGCGCCATGGCGAAGTAGCGTGCCAGCTCCGGCGTGCCGGGGGTGAAGCCAAACCGCGGGCTTTCGCAACCCAGCAGTTGGATGTGGTGGGCCATGTGGTCGTAGTAGGCGAAGTCGCCCACGGTCGCGAAGGCCAGGCCTGCGTCGCGCTGGGCCCGCCAGTGGCGTGCGCGCAGTTGGGCGCCCACGGCTTCGAGCGCGGCGGCGTCGATCTCGCCGCGCCAATGGCGCTCCAGCGCCAGTTTCAGTTCGCGCTGCGCGCCCATGCGGGGAAAGCCCAGCGTATGGGTGAGGATGGGGGAAGCGGCCATGGTGCGGAAGTCCTTGTGCAAGAGAAAACCGCGATGGTCGGCTAAGCGTGTTTATGATTCAAACGAAAGTTTTGTCTTGTCGGCTTGAATATTTCTAATGATGCAATCCATCCTGGAGATCCGCCATCTGCGCACGCTGCAGGCCCTGCGTGATAGCGGCAGCCTGGTGCGGGCGGCGCAGCTGCTCAACCTCACGCAATCGGCGCTGTCGCACCAAATCAAGCTGCTGGAGGACCGCTACGGCACGCCGCTGTTCGAGCGCAAGTCCGTGCCGCCGCAGTTCAGCGCCACCGGCGCGCGGCTGCTGCAACTGGCCGACGCCGTGCTGCCGCAGGTGGAAACGGCTGAGCGTGACGTGGCGCGCCTGTCCCAAGGGGAGGGTGGGCAGATGCGCATCGCCGTGGAATGCCATACCTGTTTCGACTGGCTGATGCCCGCCATGGACGCCTTCCGCGCACGCTGGCCCGAGGTGGAACTGGACATCGTGAGCGGCTTCCACGCCGACCCCGTGGGCCTGCTGCACCAGGGCCGGGCGGACCTGGCCATCGTCTCCGAGCTGGACGCCGGGGAGGCGGGCGCCGTGGACTACCACCCCCTGTTCGGCTTCGAGATCCGCGCGTTGCTGGCCCAGGGCCACCCGTTGCTGGACAAGCCCTTTCTGCAGGCCCAGGACTTCGCGGACCAGACCCTCATCACCTATCCGGTACCCGACGAGATGCTGGACCTCGTGCGCCAGGTGCTGGAGCCCGCCGGCGTGCGCCCGCCCCGGCGCACCACCGAGCTGACGGTGGCCATGCTGCAGCTCGTGGCCAGCGGCCGGGGCGTGGCCGCACTGCCACTGTGGGCGGTGCAAGGCTACCTGGACCGGGGCTACGTGGCCGCGCGCCCCATCGGCGCGCGGGGCCTGCGCGGCGAACTGCACGCGGCCTGCCTGCCGCAGCTCTCGCCCAGGCCCTTCCTGCAGGACTTCGTGCGGGTGACGCGCGAGACGAGTTTCGTCACGCTCAAGGGGGTGGAGTTGCTGTAGTTTTGATAGCTGCTCGCGCTTGTCAGGTAAGCGCTAGCGCCTGATTTCATGCGTATTTCTTTTCGAGCGCATCCCAGAATGGTTTGCCCACCAGCCGCTGGCGTTCGGCGAACGGGGCGACCAGCGTGGGGTCTTCGCGCACCTCGCGCGCGTCGCGCAACTGGGCCAGCACTTTTTGCATGCCGGCCACGGCGCCTTGCAGCGCGGCGTTGGCGTACAGCACGAAGCCGTAGCCCAGGCGACCCAGTTCGTCGGCACCCACGATGGGCGTCTTGCCGCCGATCACCATGTTCATGAGCTGGGGCACTTGCAGGCGCTGGGGCAGGGCGCGCACCTCGTCGGCGGTGGTGACGGCCTCGACGAAGAGGATGTCGGCGCCCGCCTCGGCGTACGCCTGCGCGCGCTCCACGGCGGCGTCGAAGCCCTGCACGGCGGCGGCGTCGGTGCGCGCCATGACCAGCAGGCCGTCGCGCCGCGCATCCACAGCGGCGCGGATCTTGCTCACCATCTCGCTGGTCTCGATCACGGCCTTGCCGCTGAAGTGGCCGCAGCGCTTGGGGCTCACCTGGTCTTCGAGCTGGATGCAGTCGGCGCCGGCGCGCTCCAGCGTGCGCACGGCGTGGTAGGTGTTGAGGGCGTTGCCGAAGCCCGTGTCCGCGTCCACGATCAGCGGCAGCTCCACCGCGTCGCGGATGCGGGCCGTGTGGTCGGCGATATCGGTCAGGCCCATGAAGCCCTGGTCGGGCAGGCCGAACCCCATGTTGGTGACGCCCGCGCCGGTGACGTAGAGGGCCTCGTAGCCCAGATCTTCGATGACCTTGGCCGACAGTGCGTTGAACGCGCCCGGCACGATGACGCCGCGCCGGGCTTCGGCCAGGGCCTTGAGTTGATGCTTGGTGGACTGCATGGCTGTTTCCTTCAGGGAGGGTGCTCTGCGCGCGCATGGAACGCATTGCTGAAATCGGGTGCGCCCCCGGCCGGGGCTAGCGGCCGCGGCGCGGGGGCCTGTGCCGGCCGCGCCGCGCTGCCGCGCTGGCGGCGTCCCCCATGCCGCGCGAAGCGTGGGAGAAGGGGGACATGACGAAGTTGCTCACGGGGTTGGCGGCACTCTCACCCAGCCTTCCATCAGGGTGCGGGCGCTGCGGCTCATGAGGGCCTTGGTGACGCGCCACTGGCCGTTCACCAGCGCGGCCTCGGCCCCCACGCGCAGCGTGCCCGAGGGGTGGCCGAACCGCACCGATCCCGGCACGGCGGTGCGCGGGCCCCCGCTGGCCGCCTGGTGGACCAACGTGCCGGGGACGGCGGCAGCGGCGCCGATGGCCACTGCCGCCGTGCCCATCATGGCGTGGTGCAGCTTGCCCATGGACAGTGCGCGCACCAGCAGGTCGATGTCGGCCGCGCGCACCGCCTTGCCGCTGGAGGCGACGTAGTCCGCCGGCGGCGCGACGAAGGCGAGTTTGGGTGTGTGCTGGCGCGTGGCGGCCTCTGCCACGTCGTGGACCAGGCCCATCTTGACTGCGCCCCAGGCGCGGATGGCCTCGAAGCGGGCCAGGGCCGCGACATCGCCATTGATCGCGTCCTGCAGCTCGGTGCCGGTGCAGCCGACGTCCCTGGCGTTCAGGAAGATGGTCGGGATGCCCGCGTTGATGAGCGTGGCCTGCAAGCGGCCCACGCCTGGCACGTCCAGCGTATCAACCAGCTGGCCGGTGGGGAACAGGGCACTGCCGCCGCCTTCGCCTCCTTCACCGCCATCGGCCGGGTCAAGGAATTCGAGCAACACCTCGGCGGCGGGGAAGGCCACGCCGTCCAGCGCAAAGTCGCCCGTCTCCTGCACCTGGCCACCTGCGACGGGTACGTGGGCGACGATGGTCTTGCCGATGTTGGCCTGCCAGATGCGCACGGTGCACACGCCGTCGTGCGGAATGCGCCCGGGCGCGACCAGGCCGCTGGCGATGGCGAACGGCCCCACGGCGGCCGACAGGTTGCCGCAGTTGCCGCTCCAGTCCACGAAGGGGCTGTCGATGGCGACCTGGCCGAACAGATAGTCCACGTCATGCCCGGGCCGGGTGGAGGGCGAGACGATCACCGCCTTGGACGTGGACGAGGTGGCGCCGCCCATGCCGTCGATCTGTTTGCCGTAGGGGTCGGGGCTGCCGATCACGCGCAGCAGCAGCGCGTCGCGCGCTGCGCCGGGCTGCTGCGCCGCCGCGGGCAAATCTTGCAGGCGAAAGAACACGCCTTTGCTGGTGCCGCCGCGCAGGTAGGTGGCGGGGATCCTGATCTGTGGTGCCATGTTTGCTCTTGTTTTAATAGCTGGTTGCGCTTTTCAGACGGGCGCTGGAAGCTGATTGGGCCAGAAAGTCCTGGGCGAAGCGCTGCAGCACGCCCCCCGCTTCGTAGACCGAGACTTCCTCGGCAGTGTCGAGCCGGCAGGTGACGGGCACCTGCTGCGTCTCGCCCTGCGCGCGGCGGATGGCAAGGATGACGGTGGCGCGCGGCGTGAGGGCGCCGGCCACGTCGTAGGTTTCGGTGCCGTCCAACTGCAGCGTGTGGCGGTTGGTGCCGGGCAGGAACTCCAGCGGCAGCACCCCCATGCCGATGAGGTTGGTGCGGTGGATGCGCTCGAAGCCCTCGGCCACCACCGCCTCCACCCCAGCCAGCCGCACGCCCTTGGCGGCCCAGTCGCGGCTCGATCCCTGGCCGTAGTCGGCCCCGGCAATGATGACCAGTGGCTGGCGGCGGTGCAGGTAGGTCTCGATGGCCTCCCACATGCGCGTCACGCGGCCCTCGGGCTCGATGCGGGCGAGCGAGCCCTTTTGCACCTGGCCGTTCACCACCGCCATCTCGTTGACGAGTTGCGGGTTGGCGAACGTGGCGCGCATGGCCGTGAGGTGGTCGCCCCGGTGCGTGGCGTAGGAGTTGAAGTCCTCCTCGGGCACGCCCATGCGGGCCAGGTATTCGCCCGCCGCGCTGGCGGGCAGGATGGCGTTGGACGGCGAGAGGTGATCGGTGGTGATGTTGTCGCCCAGCAGCGCCAGCGGGCGCATGCCCTGGAGGGTGCGCGGGTAGGCGGCCAGCGCGCCCACGCCTTCGGCGTCCCAGTAGGGCGGGCGGCGGATGTAGGTGGACTGCGGGCGCCAGTCGTACTGCGGCGCGGCGCGCTCGCCATCGCCCTTGCGCAGGGCGAACATGGGTTGGTACACGGCGCGGAACTGTGCGGGCTTCACGGCGCTGGCGACGATGGCGTCGATCTCCTCGTCGCTGGGCCACAGGTCGTTCAGGCGGATTTCGCGGCCCTCCACCACGGCCAGCACGTCGCGCTCGATGTCAAAGCGCACCGTGCCCGCGATCGCGTAGGCCACCACCAGCGGCGGCGATGCCAGGAAGGCTTGGCTCGCATAGGGGTGGATGCGCCCGTCGAAGTTGCGGTTGCCCGAGAGCACGGCGGTGGCGTAGAGCTTGCGGTCAAGGATCTCCTGCTGGATGCGCGGGTCCAGCGCGCCGCTCATGCCGTTGCAGGTGGTGCAGGCAAAGCCCACGATGCCAAAGCCCAGCGCCTGCAGATCAGAGAGCAGGCCGGCCTCCTGCAGGTACAGCTCCACCGCCTTGGAGCCGGGCGCGAGCGAGGTCTTGACCCAGGGCTTGCGCCGCAGGCCCAGGCGGCGGGCGTTGCGCGCCAGCAGGCCGGCGGCGATCACGTTGCGCGGGTTGCTGGTGTTGGTGCAACTGGTGATGGCGGCGATGACGACGGCACCGTCGGGCAGCAGGCCCCTGGCTTCCTCGGCGCGGGCCCTCTCCAGCATGCTGGCGTCGGCAATGCCGCGCTCCACCAGCGCGGTGGTGGGCAGGCGCCGGTGCGGGTTGCTGGGACCGGCCATGTTGCGCACCACGCTGGACAGGTCGAAGTGCAGCGTGCGCTCGTACCGCACCTCGCGCAGGGTATCGGCCCACAGACCGGCGGCGCGGGCGTAGGTCTCCACCAGCCGCACCTGGTCTTGCGCGCGGTCCGTCAGGCGCAGGTAATCGGTGGTCTGCGCGTCGATGTAGAACAGCGCGGCGGTGGCGCCGTATTCGGGGCACATGTTGCTGATGGTGGCGCGGTCGCCGATCGAGAGGCTGTCCGCGCCCTCGCCGAAGAATTCCACATAGGCGCCCACCACCTTTTGCTGGCGCAGGAACTCGGTCAGCGCCAGCGCGATGTCGGTCGCGGTAATTCCCGGCTGGCGTTTGCCGCGCAGTTGCACGCCTACGATGTCGGGCAGGCGCATCCAGCTGGCGCGGCCCAGCATCACGGCCTCGGCCTCCAGCCCGCCCACGCCCACGGCGATCACGCCCAGCGCGTCCACATGGGGGGTGTGGCTGTCGGTGCCCACGCAGGTGTCGGGAAAGGCGACCTTGCCCTGTCCATCGTCCTGCACGTGCACGACGGGCGACATTTTTTCCAGATTGATCTGGTGCATGATCCCGTTGCCCGCCGGGATGACCTGCACGTTGGCGAAGGCCTTCTTCGTCCACTCGATGAAGTGAAAGCGGTCCTCATTGCGGCGGTCCTCGATGGCGCGGTTCTTGGTGAACGCCTCGGGGTCGAAGCCGCCGCACTCCACGGCCAGCGAGTGGTCCACGATGAGCTGTACCGGCACCACCGGGTTCACGGCGGCGGGGTCGCCGCCCTGCTGGGCGATGGCGTCGCGCAGGCCCGCCAGATCGACCAGTGCGGTCTGGCCCAGGATGTCGTGGCACACCACGCGCACGGGGTACCAGGGAAAGTCCAGGTCGCGCCGGCGTTCGATCAACTGGCGCAGGTAGTCCGGCAACTGCGCCGGGTCGGCGCGGCGCACCAGGTTCTCGGCGTGCACGCGGGCGGTGTAGGGCAGCGTGGCCCAGGCGCCGGGGCTGAGCTGCTCGACGGCCTCGCGCGCGTCGTAGAACTGCAGCGCCGTGCCGGGCAGGGGTTTGCGGTGGGCGGTGTTCGTGGTCATCGTAGTGCTCTTGTTGTGATAGCTGCTGGCGCTTGCCTGTCAACAGATTTCATGCAAAAAGTGCTGGGAATCCAGTAACGGCAAGCGCTGCCAGCTATGGTTTTTGTCAAACGCGTTCCTCGATGGGCACGAACTTCTGGTCGTCGGGGCCGGTGTAGTGGGCGCTGGGGCGGATGATCTTGTTGTCCGCGCGCTGCTCGATCACGTGCGCCGCCCAGCCGCTGGTGCGGGCGATGACGAACAGCGGCGTGAACATGGCGGTGGGCACCTGCATCATGTGGTAGCTCACGGCGCTGAACCAGTCCAGGTTGGGGAACATCTGCTTTTCCTGCCACATCACGCGCTCCAGCCGCTCGGCGATGTCGTACATCTTGGTCGAGCCGGCGGCATCCGACAGGCGCTTGGCCACGGCCTTGATAACCCCGTTGCGCGGGTCGCTCACGGTGTAGACCGGGTGGCCGAAGCCGATCACCACCTCCTTGGCCTGCACGCGGCGGCGGATGTCGGCCTCGGCCGCGTCGGGCGTGTCGTAGCGCTTCTGGATCTCGAAGGCCACTTCGTTCGCGCCGCCGTGCTTGGGCCCGCGCAACGCCCCGATGGCGCCGGCGATGCAGGAATACAGGTCGCTGCCCGTGCCGGCGATCACGCGCGCGGCGAAGGTGCTGGCGTTGAACTCGTGCTCGGCGTACAGGTTCAGCGACGTGTGCATGGCGCGCACCCAGCCGTCCGAGGGCTTGTCGCCGTGCAGCAGGTGCAGGAAATGCCCGCCGATGGAGTCGTCCTGTGTCTCCACCGCGATGCGCCGGCCCGAGTTGCTGAAGTGGTACCAGTACAGCAGCATGCTGCCCAGCGATGCCAGCAGCCGGTCCGCGATGTCGCGGCTGCCGGCCAGGTTGTGGTCGTCTTTCTCGGGCAGGGCGCAGCCCAGGGCGGATACGCCGGTGCGCATCACGTCCATGGGGTGGCTGGCCGCGGGCAGTTGCTCCAGAGCGGCCTTCACGCAGCCGGGCAGGCCGCGCAGCGCACGCAGCCGGGCCTTGTAGGCGCGCAGTTCGGCGCGCGTGGGCAGCTTGCCGTGCACCAGCAGGTGGGCGATCTCCTCGAACTCGCAGACCTCGGCGATGTCCAGGATGTCGTAGCCGCGGTAGTGCAGATCGTTGCCGCTCCTGCCCACGGTGCACAGCGCGGTGTTGCCGGCGGCCACGCCCGAGAGGGCGACGGATTTCTTGGCCCGCGGGAGGGCGGTTGCGGTGTCGGTGGTGCTCATGGAGTCTCCTGTCGGAAGGGGTGTGGCGGGGTGTTCAGGTAGGTATGCGCGATGGCTGTGGGCCGCCCGTGGGCGTTCACGGCCACCATCTCGAAGACGCCCTGCAGGGCCAGCTCGTCGGGGCAGCCCGGTGCCTGGGCCAGGCCGTGCACGCACACGGTGAGCGAGCTGCGCCCCACGCGGCTGACCCAGGCGCGCAGCGCCAGCGCCCGCCCCACGGGCACGGGGGCGCAGAACTGCACGCCGGTGACGGCGGCCATCACCACGTCGCAGCCGGCGGCGGCGCGCGCGGCCAGGAAGGCGGCGCGCGCCATGCGCTCCAGCCCCTGGCCGGCGAACAGCGTGCCGTGGTGGTTGGCATGGGCGGGGAAGACCATGTCGCGGGTTTCGAGGGTGCCTGTGGGGCTTGTCATGCTTCGTAATCTACGCACAATGGATGCCCCCCGTAAGCCCTGAATTGGCGAACGATTGCGAAGTTTTGCGGGGTGTTTTGCAAAGTTTGCGAAAGATTGGAATGAAAAAAACCTTCATGGGTGTGCGCTTGCGCCGCCTGCGCGAGGAGAGGGGCCTGACCCAGGTGGCGCTGGCGCGGGCGCTGGAGATTTCCGCCAGCTACCTGAACCAGATCGAGCAGAACCAGCGCCCGCTGACGGTGCCGGTGCTGCTCAAGATCAACGCCGTGTTCGGCGTGGACGTGCAGCACTTTTCAGAGGGCGACGAGGCGCGCCTGATCGCCGGCCTGCGCGACGTGCTGGCCGACCTGCCGCCCGGCGCGCCGGCCGATGCCGTCTCGCTGGCCGAGGTGCGCGAGCTGGCCGCCAACATGCCCGCCGTGGCGCGCGTGCTGCTGGCGCTGCACCGCGGCCGCGCCGAGGCGCGCGAGCGCCTGGAGGCGCTGGCCGCGCACTACGGCGACGAGCGCGGCGGCGCGGCCAGCACGGCGCAGACCCCGCCCATGGCGTATGAGGAGGTGCGCGACTTCTTCTTCGCGCGCCACAACCACATCGCCGAGCTGGATGACGCTGCCGAGCACCTGGCCGCCCAGTGGCGGCTGGTGCCTGGCGCGGCCGGCGCCGCGCTGCAGGCGCGGCTGGAGCAGGCCCACGGTGTGCGTGTCGCGCTGCTGCAGGGCGGCGACGGCGACGAGGCAGGCGAGGGCGCCGCCGTGCAGCGGCGCTTCGATGCCGCCGCACGCGTGTTGTACCTGTCGCCCACGCTGCAGGGCGCGCAGCGCGCTTTCCAGATGGCGACGCAACTGGCCTTCCTGGAAGTGCCGCACCTGCTGCAGCACAGCGTGCAGGGCGCGGCGCTGTCGGGCGAGGCGGCGCGCACGCTGGCGCGCATCGGCCTGGCCAACTACTTCGCGGGCGCGCTGCTGCTGCCCTACGGCGCCTTCTTGCGGACGGCCGAGGCGCTGCACTACGACATCGAGCGCCTGGGCCAGCACTGGGGCGTGGGCTTCGAGACGGTGTGCCACCGCCTGTCCACCCTGCAGCGCCCCGGCGCGCGCGGCGTGCCGTTCTTCTTCATCCGCGTGGACCGGGCGGGCAACATCAGCAAGCGCCAGTCGGCCACGCACTTTCACTTCAGCAAGATCGGCGGCACCTGCCCGCTGTGGAACGTGTACGAGGCCTTTGCCCAGCCCGGGCGCATCGTGCGGCAGCTGGCGCGCATGCCCGACGGGCGCGTGTACCTGTGGATCGCGCGCACCGTCACGCGCAGCACCGGCGGTTGGGGCGCGCCGGGCAAGACCTTCTCGGTGGCGCTGGGCTGCGACGTGCAGCACGCGGGTCAACTGGTCTACGCGCGCGGGCTGGACCTGGCCGACCCCGAGGCGCCGGTGCCCATCGGCATGGGCTGCAAGGTGTGCGAGCGCACCGCATGCCCGCAGCGCGCGTTTCCGCCGGTGGGCCGGCCGCTGGAGGTGAACGAGGATATGGCGGGCTTTACGCCGTACCGGGTCAGCGGGGCGGCCAAGGGCGCCTGACAGCGCGGGACCAGGCGCCGGCGCAACGCCGTCAGGCCGGCTGTGTCCTACACCGTGATGCGCCCCTGGCGAACCGCCCCGCCGCAGCGGGCGTGTCTACCATGCGTGCATCTTTTTTCGGCAAACGAGGTGGGATGTGAGCCATTGGTACACGCTGCAACTGGGCAACGAACAACAGGCCTTCGAGCCCCTGCGGCAGATTCAACAGGTTTTCATGGCGAGGTTCCTCATGGCGCAGCCCGGCACGGGGCGGGCGCTGTTCTCGCACTTCGATGCGGCCGAGGACCGCGTGGTGCTGTTCTTCTCGCCCGCGGCCGCGGACATTGCCGTGCGCTTTCGCGCATCGCCGTGTGACCGGCCCGCGCAGGACCTGGTGCTGCTGGCGGGAGAGGGTGACGCATGGCATGACGCGGCGCAGGATGAACGCCTGGCGGCCTGATCTTTGGGCATAGCGCTTCGGGCATAGCGCGCACGGCCCGTGTGGGCGCGCTGTGCTTTCGCGTCGTGGGGCTTTGGCGGTTGGCTGCCACAGGCTGCGGCGCTGTGCCCAAGCCATGCCCATCTCAGTCGTCGATGGAGGCGCTCCAGCGGTCGTCCCAGTCATGGCGCAGGTGGTCCATGGAGCGGCGGTCGCGCTTGGTGGGGCGGCCCTCGCGCAGCGCGGCGGCCGGCTCGGGCGCCAGGCGGCGCGCTTCGGCGGCCTGGGCGCGCGCGGCGAGGCTTTCGGGCGTTTCCTCATAGAGCTGCTGCGCCACGGGCGCCGGGCCGCGGAAGTTGCTCAAGGCGCGCACTACGACCGTGCGGGCGACCGCGCCCTGGCGCAGCGCGACGGTGTCGCCCGCGCGCAGTTCACGCGCGGCTTTGGCCGCCTGGCCGTTGACGGTTACGCGGCCTTTGCCGATCTCTTCCACGGCGAGGCTGCGGGTCTTGTAAAAGCGCGCGCACCACAGCCATTTGTCCAGGCGCATTGCATCGGGTGGTGTCGTCATCGGCGTGATTTTGCCTGGGGCGGCGTGCGTGAAAAACGGTTCAGGCGTCGGCCAGTGGCAGCCGCACCACGGCGTCCAGGCCCAGCACGCGGCCGTCCGCCTGGCGATTGGCGAGGGTGATGCTGCCGCCCAGCGCGTGCACGATCTCCTGGCAAATCGCCAGGCCCAGGCCCGAACCCGTGCGCACGTCGCCGGCCGAAAACGGTTGGAACAGCCGCGCCGCCAGTTCGTCGTCGATGCCGGGGCCGGCGTCGGCCAGGGTAAGGACGGCCTCACCGTCCTCGCGGAGCAGCGTGACGGCGAGTTCGGTGCCGGGCGGTGCATGGCGTATGGCGTTGTGCAGCAAGTTGCGGCACAGCTCGCGCAGCATCCACTCGTGCGCGTGGATGGGCGCGGCGTCGGTGGTGATGCCGAAGTCCAGGTCGCCCTGTGCGATCAGCGGCGACAGTTCCAGCGCCATCTCGCGCAGCACTGTGTCCAGCCGCGTCACGGGCACCTCGCCCTGCTGGCGCAACTGCTCCACTTTGGCCAGCGCCAGCATCTGGTTGGCCAGCTGCGTGGCGCGGTCCACGGTGTGGCCGATTTCCTGCAGCGCCTGCGTGGGCGGCAGGTCGCCGCGCAGGGCGGACTGCACCTGCGTCTTGAGCACGGCCAGCGGCGTGCGCAACTGGTGCGACGCGTCGCGCACGAAGCGCTGCTGGTGGGCGAGCAGGCGCGACAGGCGCTGCATGACCGCGTTGGTGGCGTCGATCAGCGGCTGCAACTCGCGCGGCGCGGTGGGGGCGGCAAGGGGGGCCAGGTCGCCTTCGGTACGGGCCTGCAGGTCGCTGCTCAGTTGGCGCACCGGTTGCGTGGCGCGCTGCACCACCAGCACCACGATGCCCGCGATGAGCGCCAGCAGCAGCGCCTGGCGCGCCAGCGTGGTGTGCAGGATCTGCAGGGCCGCCGCTTCGCGCAGCTCCAGTGTTTCCGCCACCTGGATCACGGCCATGCCGCGGCCTTCGCTGCTGGCCACGGGCTGCAGCAGCACGGCCACGCGCACGGGCTGATCGCGAAAACGGTCGTCATAGAAGTCCACGAGCGCCGCATAGGGCGGGCGCTGCGGGATGGTGCCGTGCCAGGCGGGTAGTTCGGCAAAGCCGGAAATCAAGTCGCCGCGCAGGTTGGACACGCGGTAGAACATGCGGCTCTGGTTGTCGGCCTCGAAGGCCTCCAGCGCCGCGTAGGGCACGATGGCGCGCAGCTCGGCCATGTCGTCCCAGCCGCGCACGTCCAGCTGCTCGCTGATGGTCTTGGCCGAAGCCAGCAGCGTGCGGTCATAGGCAGTGTGCAGCGCGGCCAGCGCCTGGCGGTGCAGGCTGTAGGTGTTCACGCCCACGAAGAGCAGCGTGGGCAGCAGGATGCCCACGAGCAATTGGCGGCGCAGCGACTGCGGGCGCGTCATGCCGCCACCCGGCTGCGTTGCGCGTGGTGGGGAGCCTGGCGCACAGGCGCGCCCGCTCCTGTACGGTGGCGGTGGCGCAAACCATGCCAGCGCGCGCCGCGCAGCGGGCCCGGCCGGGCCTGCGGCATCGCCTGCCTGGAGGGGGAAGGCGCGCAGCGACTCACGGGCTGTTTCATGTCTCTGACTTGAGCAGATAGCCCAGGCCGCGCAGCGTCATCAGGGCCACGCCGGTGCCTGCGAGTTTTTTGCGCACGCGGTACACCACCACTTCGATGGCCTCGTACTGCACCTCGCTCTGGCCGGGGAAGACCAGTTCATACAGCCGCTCCTTGGCGACTGCGCGCCCCGGCTGGGCCAGCAGGGTGCGCAGCAGCGCCAACTCGCGCGGGGTGAGGTCCATGGGCGCATCGTGCAGATAGATGGCGCCGCTTTCTTTTTCATAGCGCAGGGCGCCCATCACCAGGGCGTTGGAGGCCTGTTTGTCATCTGCCGCATCGCCGCCGCTGCGGCGCAGCAGGGCGCGCAGCCGGGCCTCCAGCTCGTCCAGGTCAAAAGGTTTGGGCAGGTAGTCGTCGGCCCCCGCGTTCAGGCCCAGCACGCGGTCGCCCACGGTGCCGCGCGCGGTCAGCAGCAGCACAGGGGTGCGCAGGCCGCCGGCGCGTGCCTGTTGCAGTACCTGCAGACCGTCCAGGCCGGGCAGGGTGAGGTCCAGCACCACGGCGTCGGGCGGGTGCGCGCGCCATTCGGCCAGCGCGGCGCGCCCGTCCGCAAGGGCGGTGACGGCCATGCCGCGGCGCGCCAGCGAGCGCTGCAGCGTGGCCTGCATGGTGGCGTCGTCTTCGACGAGAAGCAGTTGCATCCGCGGATTAGAACGCGTTTGCGGCGGGTGGCGGTTGGCGCGCGGATCTCGGTGTTAACCCTGGTGCCGTGGACAGCCGTTTGACAGCTTGCGCGCGCATCATCGCGCCGGTCAGCGTTCCCTTTTTCTAACAAGCAAGGAGACAACATGCGTCGCGATACCTTTCTGAAGTCGCTGGCGGCACTGGCCGCCGCGGGCAGCCTGCCGCTGTCGGCCCAGGCCGCCGTGGCCGTCAAGATGATGCTGCCCGCCAACCCCGGCGGCGGTTGGGACACCACGGGCCGCGCCCTGGGCAAGGCCCTGCAGGATGCGGGCGTGGCCTCCAGCGTGACCTATGACAACAAGGGCGGCGCGGCCGGCGCCATCGGCCTGGCGCAGTTCGTGAACGGCTCCAAGGGCGACCCGAACGCGCTGATGGTGATGGGCGCCGTGATGCTGGGCGGCATCATCACCGGCAAGCCGCCGGTCAACCTGAGCCAGGCCACGCCGATCGCGCGGCTGACCAGCGAATACAACGTCTTCGTGCTGCCCGCCAACTCGCCCTTCAAGAGCATGGCCGAGGTGGTGGCGCAGCTCAAGAAGGACCCCGGCAGCGTGAAGTGGGGCGGCGGCTCGCGCGGCTCCACCGAGCACATCGCGGCGGCCATGATCGCCCGTGAAGTGGGGGTGGACCCGGCGCGCATCAACTACGTGGCTTTCCGTGGGGGCGGGGAGGCGACGGCGGCCATCCTGGGCGGCAACGTCACCGTGGGCGGCAGCGGCTACAGCGAGTTCTCCGAGTACATCGCCGCGGGCAAGATGAAGCCCATCGGCGTGACCTCGGGCCAGCGCCTGAAGGGCGTGAACGTGCCCACGCTCAAGGAGCAGGGCATCAACGTCGAGATCGGCAACTGGCGCGGTGTGTACGGCGCGCCCGGCATCACGGCCGAGCAGCGCAAGGCGCTGGTGGCAATGGTGGAGAAGGCCGTCAAGAGCAAGGCGTGGGCCGAGGCGCTGGAGAAGAACGGCTGGACGCCCGCGTGGCTGGCCGGCGACGACTTCGCCAACTTCGTGGACAGCGAGTTCGCCAGCCTGCGCGCCACCATGGTGAAGTCGGGCATGGTCTAAGCCCGGCGGCGCCGCAGTGTGCTGCGGCGCTCCTCTTTTGAGAGCTGTCAGCGCTTGATGGATAAGCGCTAGGGCCGTTTTTTGTTTGAAACCTGCGCCGCTGCGGTGCGGCGCCTTCCCGGAGGCCGCAGCCATGTCTGAGCTTTCCTCTTCCCCTCCCTCCGTTGCCCCCGCCAGCGCCGTGCCATCGCCCGGCTGGCAGGCCGCCGTGGGCGCCGGCGTCATCCTGGTGGCCGCGGCCATGGCCTGGGGCGCGCTGGAGATCCCCGGCAACGCCGGCTATGGCGGCGTGGGCCCCAACTTCCTGCCGTGGGCCTGCGCCCTGGTGTTGGCCGTGTGTGGCGGCTGGCTGATCTGGGAGGCTGCCACGGGCGGCTACCGCCAGGCGGCCGACCCGGGCGGCGCGCCGCACGCGGCGTGGGGGCCCTTTGCCTGGGTGTCGGCGGGGCTTCTGCTGAATGCGGCGCTGATCGTGGAGCTGGGCTTCATCGTGGGCTGCACGCTGTGCTATGCGCTGGCCGTGCAGGGGCTGCGCCGCGCGGGCGGGCAGACGGGCCTGCTGTCGCCGCGCGTGCTGGCCGTGGATGTGGCGACCGGGCTGGCCATCGCCGCGCCGGTGTTCTGGCTGTTCACGCAGTTCCTGGCGATCAACCTGCCGGGCCTGACCGCCACCGGGTGGCTGTAGGCCGGGCGCGGGAGAGTGCACATGCATGCTGACTTTGGCTGCTTCGATGGCGCCGGCGCAGGCCGCGTTCAAACCGGGGATTGAGTGCTATGGAAATCTTTGACGCATTGCTCGCAGGCTTTGCCACGGCGATCACGCCGGCAAACCTGCTGTGGGCCCTGGTGGGCTGCGCGCTGGGAACGGCCGTGGGTGTGCTGCCGGGCATCGGGCCGGCGGTGGCGGTGGCCATGCTGCTGCCCATCACGGCCAAGGTGGACATGACCGCCTCGATGATCTTCTTCGCGGGCATCTATTACGGCGCCATGTATGGCGGCTCCACGGCGTCCATCCTGCTGAACACGCCGGGCGAGACCGCCAGCATGGTCACGGCCATGGAAGGCAACAAGATGGCCAAGAGCGGGCGCGCGGGCGCGGCGCTGGCCACGTCGGCCATCGGCTCGTTCGTCGCCGGCACCATCGCCACGGTGGTGGTGACGCTGTTCGCGCCGGGCGTGGCCGAGTTCGCGGTCAAGCTCGGCCCGCCCGAGTACTTCATGCTGATGGTGCTGGCCTTCACCACGGTGAGCGCGGTGCTGGGCCAGAGCAGTCTGCGCGGCATGACGGCGCTGTTCCTGGGCCTGGCGCTGGGCTGCGTGGGTATGGACCAGATCTCGGGGGCCGCCCGCTACACCGTGGGCAAGATGGAGCTGCTGGACGGCATCGACATCGTGCTGGTGGCCGTGGGCCTGTTCGCCGTGGCCGAGGTGCTGTATGCGGCGCTGTACGAGGGCCGGGTGGAAGAGTCGCAGAACCAGATGGGCCGTGTGCACATGACGCGGCGCGACTGGCGCCGGTCCATTCCCGCATGGCTGCGCGGTACCGTGATCGGCACGCCCTTCGGCTGCATCCCGGCCGGGGGGACGGAGATTCCCACCTTTCTGAGCTACGCGACCGAAAAGCGTCTGGCCAAGGGCGAGGACAAGGCCGAGTTCGGCACCCGCGGCGCGATCGAGGGGGTTGCGGGCCCCGAGGCGGCCAACAACGCCACGGTGACGGCGGCGCTCATTCCGCTGCTGACACTGGGCATCCCGACCAGCAACACCACGGCTGTGCTGCTGGGGGCCTTCCAGAACTATGGGCTGAACCCCGGCCCGCAGCTGTTCACCACATCGGCCACTCTGGTGTGGGCGCTGATCGCGTCGCTGTACATCGGCAACATCATGCTGCTGGTGCTGAACCTGCCCATGGTGGGGCTGTGGGTGAAGCTGCTGAAGATTCCGCGTCCACAGCTCTACGCCGGCATCCTGATCTTTGCCACGGTGGGCGCCTACGGCATGCGCCAGAGCACGTTCGACCTGTTCCTGCTGTACGGCATCGGCTTGCTGGGCGTGCTGATGCGGCGCTTCGACTTCCCTACGGCGCCCGTGGTGGTGGGCATGATCCTCGGGCCGCTGGCCGAGGCGCAGCTGCGCAACGCGATTTCCATCGGCGAGGGCAGCTGGATGATCTTCCTGCAGCGCCCCATGGCCGTGACGCTGCTGGTGATCGTGCTGGCCGTGCTCATCGTGCCGCGCGTGTTGCGCCGCTGGGCCGAGCGCAACCTGGCCCATGCGCGCCAGAGCGTGGACGATGTGAGTTGATGGAGCGCTGCGCGTCGGCGCTACCAGCGTCGGCGCGCGCGCGGCCCTAGTGTAGTGTTGCATTCTGTTTGGAACTTAATCGGCTATTGGCGCGGATGACCTTTTGCAGGATGTCGCGAGCGTTCTTGGTCCAGATGAACGGCTTGGGGTTGGTGTTGTGATGCGCGATGTACTCATCGATGGCCGAGACGAGTTCGGGCACGCTGGTGAACACCCCGCGGCGTAGCCGGTTCTCGGAGATGTCGCGAAAGAAGCGCTCGACCATGTTCAGCCACGATGCCGAGGTCGGCGTGAAGTGCATGTTGAATCTGGGGTGCTTGGCCAGCCACTCCTGCACAGCTGGATGCTTGTGCGTGGCGTAGTTGTCGGCGATCAGATGCAGCGTCTTGTCCTTGGGCGTCTCCCGATTGATTTGACGCAGGAACTTCAGCCACTCGATGTGGGTGTGGCGCTGCTGGCACTGGCCGATGACCTGACCGTTGAGCACGTTGAGCGCAGCGAACAAGGTGGTTGTGCCGTTGCGCTTGTAGTCGTGCGTCATGGTGGCCGCGCGCCCCTTCTTGAGCGGCAGCCCGGGCTGCGTTCGGTCCAGCGCCTGCACCTGGCTCTTTTCGTCGCAGCACAGCACCAGCGCATGCTCGGGCGGCGACATGTAAAGCCCCACGATGTCTTCGAGCTTTTGCACGAACTGCGGATCGCGCGAGACCTTGAAGCCGCGCACGATGTGAGGCTTGAGACCGTGGGCCTGCCAATGGCGCATCACGGTGCTGGCGCTGACGCCCAACTCAGCGGCCATCGTGCGCGTGCTCCAGTGCGTGGCCGCCTCGGGCTTGGTCTGTGTGGTTAGCTTCACAAGCTTGGCCACATCCACCTTCACCGGCGGTGCGCCGCGCGGCAAGTCGCGCTCGATACCTTGCAGCCCCAATTGCAGGTAGCGTTCACGCCAGCGCGCCACCTGCACGCGCCCAATGCCAAGCTGCTCGGCAATATCCTTGTTTTGCAGCCCCTGCGCGGCCAGCAGCACGATCTGGGCGCGCTGGGCCAATCTGACGCTGGTGCGCTTGGAGCGCGCCAGCCGGCTCAGCTCGCTTTCCTCTTCATCCGTCAACACAATCGTCGGGGCAACTCGCAATTTTTCACTCCAATGCAAACCGTAGTAGAGCATTGGAGCGTGGTTGCTCAATTAAGTTTCATTAAGAATCAAACACTACACTAGCAGGCCGTTGAAAAATCCCCCGCCGACGCCCGCGTTGGCCGCTACGATCTGAAGCCATCGGTGAACGACCCAGACGAGGACGATGAGAGGCAGTCAAGATTTCCAGGGGGCGATGTTCAGCTACATCAGCCTTGAAGAGCGCGTGCCGCAGGCACACCCGCTGCGCAAGTTGCGCGCGGTGGTTGATGCGCTGCTGGCAACCATGAACCGCGAGTTCGAAGCGGTGTACGCCCGCCGTGGCCGCCCATCGGTGCCACCGGAGATGCTGCTCAAGGCCTTGCTGCTGCAGATCCTGTTCTCCATCCGCAGCGAGCGCCAGTTGGTCGAAGCGATCAACTACAACCTGCTGTACCGCTGGTTCGTGGGCCTGAACATCGAAGACAAGGTCTGGGACCACTCCACTTTCAGCGCCAACCGCGAACGTCTGTTCAACGAAGACCTCGCCCGCGCCTTCTTCGAGCGCGTCAAGCTCAGTGCCCAGTGGGGCAAGCTCGCCAGCGACGAGCACTTCAGCGTGGACGGCACGCTCATTGACGCCTGGGCCTCGCACAAGAGCTTCAAGCGCAAAGACGACGACAGCGGCACGCCGCCTGGGCGCAACCCCGAGGTGGACTTCAAGGGGCAGGAGCGCTGCAACGACACCCACGAGAGCACCACGGACGCCGATGCCCGGCTGTTCAAGAAGAGCCAGGGCGACAAATCCCGCCTGTGCCACATGGGGCACATCCTCATGGAGAACCGCAACGGGCTGATCGTGGATGTCGAGATCACCCACGCCAGCGGCACGGCCGAGCGCGAGGCGGCGCTGGCCATGTTGGAGCGTCGGGGCAACAGGAACAAACGGGCCACGGTCGGTGCCGACAAGGGCTACGACAGCAAGGCCTTCATCAAAGGCTGCAGAAAGCTCAAAGTCACGCCCCACGTGGCGGCCAAGGACAAACACTCGGCGGTGGATGCGCGAGTGACACGGCACGAGGGCTACAAGACCAGCCTGAAGGTGCGCAAGCGCATCGAAGAGGCCTTTGGCTGGATCAAGACCGTCGGTGGTCTGGCAAAGACCAAGCTGATCGGTCAGGCCAAGCTCACGGGCCAGGCGCTGCTGTGCTTTGCCACCTACAACCTTGTGCGAATGGGCAGCATCGGCGGCTGGTGGGACGCGCATCATGCGTGAGCCCAGGGATACGTGCGCCCGAAATGGGCGGGAGGGCCTGCAAACCGGCCAGATGGGCCGTTGCAATCGCTGCGCAGACGCGTCTGGGCCACTCGTTTCTTCGAAAACAGCGTCCCTGATGCGTTCGATGCCCACTTTTTCAACGGCCTGTTAAAGGGGCGTGCTAATGTCGCAATTCCAGCGAGGGATCAGTGCTAAGTTTGTGGAACGGCTGAACGCCGAGTACAGGAAGGGAGGATGGTGGCAGACGATTGCCGATGACCGCGATCTGTTCATCGCGATCCGCAAGGACTACATCAATGTCTATCTGAACGGCTCCAGCTTACTTAAGCTGTGGCTGGAAGGCGATGAGTTGGTTGGTGAAACGCATTACAAGTACCTTCTTGTCCCGGAAGCCAGACGCCCCTATGTCAAGGTCGTGGGCGGACAGGTGCTTATCGAATCCCACGCAGACCTCTTCCAGTCAGACCTCTCAAACTTGCAGGCACTGAAGCGGGCTGCCGATGCCTATTCTGGCGGCGAGAAATCTGGGGTACACCAGATCGTAATTGGTAACCCCAACGTTATCGACGTGGAAATCGCCTTTGGTACTGAAAATGAGGGAAAAGGCTGCATCACGGCAAACCGTATTGACTTTGCTGCGCTACGCCAACAGCCTGAAGGTGTGGAGGTCATCTTTTACGAGGCCAAACAGTTTTCAAATAAAGAGCTTAGGGCCTGGGGAGCAGATGTTCCTGTCCTGCAGCAGCTACGCCGCTACGAATCCTTCTTGCGAAGCGAGAAGCTAGCGCTTATCGATTCGTATAGGACGGTCTGCGAAAACCTTATTAACCTAGATGGGGTTAGGGAGCGCTACGCACCAATGCAGAAAGCCATGCGCGAACTGCCCAATTTTGGTATTCAGAGCGAAGTAAGACTTGTTGTCTTTGGCTTCGACAATGACCAGAAGAATGGCGCTAATTGGTCTGGGCATCGGGATAAGCTGAAGTTCGCGTTGGGCGACAAACTGCTCCTCAAAGGCGAGGCTAAAGATTTCACGAACGGCATTACATTTGCGCTTTAAGAGGCCGACTGCAGATGGCAGAGCTGGTGCGAGCATGCCATACGCCGACTGGGCTCTCGCGTGAGTTCTTCCCGTGGTGGGCCACTCTCATACCTCCCACCATTCACCGTCGCGTCGATAAACAACGTTATCGAAAAGGCTGTCGTACTTCTCGGTGGCGAAGCTGTGGATCGGCACCAGGGCTCGCGGGGCTAGTGCTGCGGCAAAGCGCTTCAAATCCTTGGGGCTGGCATGGCCCGACGTGTGGATTTGGCGAATTTCGATGCCTCGCTCTCTCAGCCATTCCTCTGTCGACGCATAGGTGCCTCTCTCAAGGTAGCCAGCCCACTGCGAATAGATGAAGCTGGCCTTGTCAAGGCAACCGGCACCGTCAAGATCAAAGCGCATCAAGGGGCGGAACAGGATGACGGCGCGCGGGCCAATCTCCCGGAGCTGCTCCTGATAGATACGGTTGGTTGAGTGCTGCTTAAGTAATGGGAACCACTCGTTCTTTTTCACCTGCTTCGCCTGGAGCTTAGGCAGGTAAAGGTGGATTCCAGGCCAGTCGGACTGGGGGATGTTTCTGTTGCCTGTGGCGGCGAGAATTGCTGCCGTATAAAGATCGATCACCAGCGGTCGACCTGTGCGCTTGCAGGCACGGTACAGTGTGACAACGCGGTCGATGTTCTGCGCCGAGGTGTGAAACATCGTCATACCTTGGCAGACCTTGAAGTGTGCGGCGATTTCCGTTTCAAGGTCGCTTTCGCTCGGAAAGATGCTGTCGTCGTCGAGCCGAGACAATGAGGAGCCTTCCATAAAAAGCACATCAAGGTTTCGGGGCGGATTCGCGACCAGTTGCTCAAACAGCTTTGCCTTGCGGCCGTGGGCACGGAAGTCTCCGCTATAAAACAGCCGCTTCCCTTCGGCCTCGATCAACAACGAATACGCATCGTAGGCCGAGTGATCCACCAGATAGGGGGTGATCCTGAAAGCCCCGATGTCGATGGGCTTGCCATGCTCCAGCTCTGGCCCGTCCAGTGGCGGCAACGGTTGGCCGGTGAAGGGCGCAGCGGCCTGCACGATGCGCCGTGCGGCTCCGCCCATTACGACCGGAGTCTTGCCCGACAAATGGTGTAGCAAGCCATAGTGGTCGATGTGCGGGTGGGTGATAACAATGGCCAGCAGATCGTCGCCGGCGATTTCAGGCACCAGGCGGCTATCAGCGGCGTCACCATCGAGTGGTAGGCCAAAGTCCAGGGCAATTCTGTCGCCGCCCGCGGCCAGCTCGATGCACGTCCCGCCAATTTCTTTTGTTCCCCGATGGATGCGGACTTTCATTCACGACTCCTTGCTTGCGACGATTGCTATTATTAGATGAGCAAGCGACAAGGTGTGTCGCTTGCATACGCAAGCGTTATTCGTGAGCCAAAGAGAGAACCTTGGATCCATTGCAGCGATAGGGGGCCGTGCTTTGCATGATTCCCGCTATCCGACAGGTATCGATACCGGAAAAATTCGGACTGACTTGGAGCAACTTGGTAAATCGGGTCAGCGCAGCCTTCCAATCCCGGATGGGCATGGTCCACTTCTGACCGATGTTGCGCAGGGCCAGATAGAACTGCCGACCTCGCCCAGCACGAACAGGTGGTAGTCGGGCTGTTGCATGGTCAGCCCGAACCGGGCCGCATCGAACGCGCGCTGCTGGCCGATCCACGGCAGGGGCTCGGCCAGCAGCGCGCGCGTGTCGTCAAAGCCCAGGCTCTCGGGGCGGATGCTCAGGCGCAGCTGGCCGGGTGCGAGTGCCGTGCAGGGCGCGCTCATGGCTGGCTCCAGCCCGCCAGGTGCTGTTGTGCGATGCGGCTCAAGGCGGTGATCCAGGCGGGGTTGTCGTTCAGGCAGGGGATGTAGCGGAAGTCCTGGCCGCCTGCGTGCAGGAAGGCCTCGCGTGCCTCCTGGTTGATCTCCTCCAGCGTTTCCAGGCAGTCACTGGTGAAGCCTGGGCACATCACGTCCACGCGGCGCGTGCCGCCCTGTGCCAGCGCCACCAGCGAGGGTTCGGTGTAGGGCTCCAGCCAGCGGGCCTTGCCAAAGCGCGACTGGAAGGTCAGCAGGTACCGGTCTTCGCCCAGCCCCAGCGCCTGCGCGAGCAGCCGGGCCGTGGTGCGGCATTGCTCCGCGTAGGGGTCGCCCAATCGCACATTGCGTTCGGGAATGCCGTGAAAGCTCATCACCAGCTTGTCCGCCGGGCCGCCCTCGCGCTGCCAGTGCGCGCGCACCGACTGGGCCAGCGCGGCAATGTAGTCCGGGTGGTCGTGGTAGTCGTTCACGAAGCGCAGCTCGGGAAAGCAACGCGAGCGGCGCACCCACGCGGCCACGTCGTCGAACACGCTGGCGGTGGTCGTGGCCGAGTACTGCGGGTACAGCGGCAGCACCAGCGCGCGGCGCACGCCGGCGTCCTGCAGCACCTGCAGTTGCGCACCAACGGCCGGCTGACCGTAGCGCATGGCGGGCAGTACCCGCACCGGCTGGCCGGCCTCGCCCAGCCAGCCGCGCAGCATCACCGCCTGCTTGGCCGTCCATACGGCGAGCGGGGAGCCTTCTTCCGTCCAGATGCTGGCGTACTTGGCGGCCGACTTGGCCGGCCGCGTGCGCAGGATGATCCCGTACAGCAGAGGCAGCCACAGCGCCCGCGGAATTTCCACCACCCGCGGGTCGCCCAGGAACTGCGCCAGATAGCGGCGCAGCTCCGGTGCGGTGGGGGCGTCTGGCGTGCCCAGGTTGCACAGCAGAATGGCGGTGCTTTCGCGTGCTGCGGCGGTCTGGATCGAAGAGGCTGAGGCCGTCTGGGCGGCATGGTGAGAAGGCGAGGCGGGCATGCGGTGATTGTGGCAAATGCCGGGCGGTATGCTCGGGCCATGCTCGATATTTCCCGCATCCGCGCCATCACTCTTGACCTGGATGACACCCTATGGCCTATCTGGCCCACCATTGCGCGGGCTGAGAAGGTGCTGATCGAGTGGCTGCTCACGGTGGCGCCCGGCGCCTCGGCGCTGCTGGCGTCGCCCGATACGTCCCGCATGCTCCGTGCGCAGGTGGCGTCCGCCCATGCGCACCTGTCGCACGACCTGACGGTGCTGCGCCGCGAGACCATCCGCGCAGCGCTGCGCCAGGCGGGCGAGGACGAGTCGCTCACGGACCAGGGGTTCGACGTGTTCTTCGCCGAGCGCCAGCGGGTGGAGCTGTTCGACGATGCGATAGCGGCGCTGGAATTCCTCTCGGCGCGCCACCCAGTGGTGGCGCTGTCCAATGGCAATGCGGACCTGCAGGCCATCGGCATCGGACGGTACTTTCGCGCCAGCATCAGCGCCCGCGAGTTCGGGATTGCCAAGCCCGACCCCCGCATCTTCCACGAGGCGGCGCGGGTGCTGGACCTGCCGCCCGCGGCCGTGCTGCACATAGGCGACGATGCCACGCTGGATGCGCATGGCGCGCTGGGCGCCGGCATGCAGGCGGCCTGGCTCAATCGGGGCGATGCAGTCTGGCCGCACGCGGTGGCGCCTCCTGCCACCGTGCGCGACCTGGCCGCGCTGTGCCGTCTGCTGGGGTAGGCGTGGTCCGTGTCAGCGATGGGCGCGGCGTGCGCGCCAGCGCCGCAGAGCCGCCTTCTCCAGTTCGGCCAGCGTGAAGACGGCCAGCCCGGCCAGCAGGACGCGCGACCATTCCTGCACAGACAGGTCCGTGGAGCCGAACACGGCCTGCATCCAGGGCAGGTGCACGAAGCCCAGTTGCAGCAGCGCACAGAGGGCGATGGTCAGCGGCACCTTGGGATTGCCCAGCAGGCCCTCGCGCGACAGCACGCTGCGCTCGATGTGCCGGCTGTTGAGCAGGTAGAACATCTCCATCACCACCACCGCGCTGACAGCCATGGTGCGCGCGGTTTCGATCGCAGCGCCGTTGGACAGCTCCCACAGGAACAGCCCGAGCGAAGCCGCCGCCATGCAAACCGCCACCATGAGCACACGCCACGCGAACAGGCCGGACAGCAGCTTTTCCTGCGGAGGCCGGGGAGGGCGGCGCATGACGTCGTCCTCCGCAGGCTCGAATGCCAGCGCCACGCCCAGCGTGCTGGACGTGACCAGATTGATCCACAGCACCTGCGCCGCGGTGAGCGGCAGCAGCAGGCCGAATGCGATGGCGGCAAACACGATCAGCGCCTCGCCCCCGTTGGTGGGCAGCATGAACAGGATGAACTTGCGCACGTTGTCGTAGATGCCCCGGCCCTCGCGCACCGCTTGGCCCAGCGTGGCGAAGTTGTCGTCGGTCAGCACCATGGCGGCCGCGTCCTTGGCGGCCTCGGTACCGTTCCTGCCCATCGCGACACCCACGTCGGCGCGCTTGAGTGCTGGCGCGTCGTTCACGCCATCGCCCGTCATGGCCACGACTTCACCGCGGGACTGCAGGGCTTGCACCAGGCGCAGCTTGTGTTCGGGACTGGCACGGGCGAACACGTCCACGCTGGCCACCACGTCGCGCAAGGCGGCGTCGTCCAGCAGCTCGATCTCGGCGCCCGTGAGTGCGGGGCGGCCCAGGCCGATGCCCAGCTGCGCGCCAATCGCACGTGCGGTTTCGCCGTGGTCGCCGGTGATCATCTTCACGCGTACGCCCGCTGCCTGGCATTCGGCCACCGCGGCCACGGCCTCGGGGCGCGGCGGGTCCATGCTGCCCAGCAGCCCGAGCAGCGTGAAGCCACCCTCCATGTCGGCGAACTGCAGCGCGTGCTGCTGCGCCGGCACGCGCTTGATGGCGATCGCCAGCACGCGCAGCGCCCGCGCCGCGCAGTCGTTGGCCGCGCGGCGCCAGTAGTCGTGCTGCAGCGGGGCATCGGTGCCCGCGCCATCGGCGGGCCACTGGCGCTGTGCGTTGCACATGTCCAGCACACGCTCGGGGGCTCCTTTCACCAGGATCACCGCATGCCCCGCGTGGTCGTGGTGCAGTGTGGCCATGAAGCGGTGCTCGGACTCGAACGGTATGGCGTCGATGCGCGGCTGGCGGGCATGCAGCGCCGTTGCGTCCAGCCCCGCCTTGAGCGCCAGGGTGACGAGCGCGCCCTCCGTCGGGTCGCCCGTCAGGCTCCAGCCCTGGGGACCGTCGTGCAGCGCGGCGTCGTTGCACAGCAGCGCCACCTGGGCCACGGACTGCAGGGCAGGGTGTTCTTGCGCAGTGATGGGCACGCCCCCGATGAGGAAGCCCCCCTGCGGCGCATAGCCGCTGCCGGTCACCTCTATGACATGGTCGGCGGTCACCACGCGCTGCACGGTCATCTCGTTGCAAGTGAGGGTGCCGGTCTTGTCGGAGCAAATCACCGTGACGGCTCCCAGCGTTTCCACTGCCGGCAGGTGGCGGATGATGGCGTTGTGCTGCGCCATGCGCCGCACGCCCATGGCCAGGGTGATGGTCATGATGGCGGGCAGCCCCTCGGGGATGGCCGAGGCCGCCAGCGCCACGGCCATCATGAACATGTCCGCGGGTGCCTGAGCGCGCCAGAGCACGCCGATGGCGAACGTGGCGAGCACGAACAGCCCGATGGCCAGCGCCAGCCAGCGGCTGAACTGCGCGATCTGCCGCAGCAGCGGCGTGGTGCTCGCCTGCACCTGGGCCAATAGCGTGCTGATGCGCCCCAGTTCACTGTTCGTGCCCGTGGCCACCACGGTGCCCAAAGCGGTGCCCGCGGCCACCAGCGTGCCGGAGTAGAGCATGCTGCGGCGGTCGCCCAAAGCGGCGTCGGCTGCCACGGCGGTTTCGTCCTTGTCGCAGGGCACGGACTCGCCCGTCAGCACGGCCTCGTCGGCGCGCAGGCTGCGGGCCGTGAGGATGCGCAGGTCCGCAGGCACCTTGTCGCCGGACGCGAGGATGACGATGTCGCCCGGCACGAGCTGGTCGGCGGCCACCAGTTGGCGCTCTCCCCCGCGCAGCACCGTGGCCTGCTGCGAGAGCATGTGGCGTATCGCGTCCAGCGCCGACTCGGCCTTGCCCTCCTGCAAGAAACCGATGATGGCGTTGACGATCACGGCCCCCAACAGCACCCCGGTGTCGATCCAGTGCGCCAGTGCCGCGGTGACCGCTGCGGCAGCGAGCATCACGTAGATCAGCACGTTGTGGAATTGCTGCAGCAGGCGCAGCCAGGCCGGTCGGCGCGGCGGCGCGGGCAGGCGGTTGGGGCCGAAGCGTGCCAGGCGCCGCGCCACCTCGGCATGCGCCAGGCCGTGGCGGTCGTCGGTTTGCAGCCGTCGCAGCGCTTCGCCAGCGGACAGCGCATGCCACGGGGTGCCGCGGGCATCGGTGGATGGAGGCAGGTGCATGCAGGGCGGGCGCCGGACGACGCGACTGGTCGGGTGAACCCAGTCTAGGTCCGCAGGCGCGGACCGTGCCAATGTCCCAGTGCCAGGCCGGGGAAAGTGGCCGCTATTGGCCTTCGATTGCTATTTAAACAATAGCTGACTGCGCTTGCTGGTTGGGCATTTGATGCTGTTTTTGATATGCATCACGTGGCCGTAAATGGTCGCCGCGGGCAAGCAGGGGCCAGTGTTTCGCATGTGGCAGGGGAAGTCATCCCCCTCTGCCGAGGCGGCGGCGCCCGTCATCCATTGGGCAGGGGAGCGCTGCAGGGGATGCCCTGCACCGCCGGCCCTGCAGTGCAACGATCTCAGGCGGGGATGCGTCTTGCCAGGAAGTCGCGGATGGCGAACAGCGTTGCGTCCGGTGCTTCGGTCATCTGGTGGTGGCCCACCGGCAGATGGACGATCTGCACGTCCTTGCCCGCGGATCGCGCGGCCTGGATCAACCCCTGCGCGGCCTTGGGCGCGGTCATCTGGTCTTGTGTGCCCAAGGCGAACAGCACGGGGCACTGCACCGCTGCGATGGCCTGCTCGCCATGGGAGTAGCTGTCGCAGGCGACGAAGCCGCGGTGGAACACATTGACCTGCGGGTTGCTGCGCAGCACCTTGCGGCCCAGCGCCATGCCCGCGCCGTACACCCAGAAGCCCGCGCCTGAGGGGGGCGAGAGGGTGCTGCGCGAGAACACGTTGACCATGCGCAGCGCCTGCTCGGGGTCGGTCTGCGATGCCTCGATGAGCGCGGGCGACACCTTCATCGGATAGGCCGTACCCACCAGCACCAGATGGCTCACGCGCCCGCCCAGGCGTGCGGCGGCCTCCAGCGCGATCAACGAGCCCCAGCTATGGCCCACCAGCGCGGCGCGCTGGATGGACAGCGCGTCGAGCAGGGCGCCCACGAAGTCGGCCGCCTGCTCCACGCTTGCAGGGGCATCGCCCGCGCTTTTGCTGTGGCCGGGCAGGTCGACGGCCAGCACGTTCCAGCCATGGTTGGCCATGTAGCGGCTTTGCAGCGCCCAGACGCTGTGGTCATTGAGTACGCCGTGGATGAACACCACGGTGGGCTTGGCGGCATCGAAGGGCTTGCCGCCGGTGTAGCAGTAGGTCTGTGCGCCGTTGACTTGCACGTACATCACGCACCTGCCTTTCCCGCTTGCTTCTCCGCAGCCTTGAGTGCCCGCTTGAGGTCGTCGATCAGGTCGTCGGCATCTTCCAGCCCGATCGACAGGCGGATCGTGCCCTGGCTGATGCCGCCCGCGGCGAGCGCTTCGTCGCTCATGCGGAAGTGCGTGGTGGAGGCGGGGTGGATCACCAGGCTGCGGCAGTCACCCACATTGGCCAGGTGGCTGAAGAGCTTGAGCGTCTCAATAAACGTCTTGCCCTGCTCGCGGTTGCCCTTGAGGTCGAAGCTGAACACCGAGCCCGCGCCGCGCGGCAGCAGGCGCTGCGCTAGCTGGTGGCTGGGGTGGGACGCGAGCAGCGGGTGGCCCACGCGCTCGACGAACGGGTGGCTGGCCAGGAACTGCACCACCTTCTCGGTATTGCGCATGTGGCGTTCCATGCGCAGCGGCAGGGTCTCGATGCCCTGCAGGATCAGCCAGGCGGTGTGCGGGCTCATGCAGGCGCCGAAGTCGCGCAGGCCCTCGCGGCGCGCGCGCAGCAGGAAGGCGCCCACGGTGCTCTCCTCGGTGAACACCATGTTGTGAAAGCCGTCGTAGGGCTGGGTCAACTCCGGGAAGCGGCCGGAGCCTTCCCAGTCGAAGCTGCCGCCATCGACCACGATGCCGCCGATCACCGTGCCGTGGCCAGAGAGGAACTTGGTGGCCGAGTGGTACACCAGGTCCGCGCCATGCTCGAAGGGCTTGATGAGCCACGGCGAGGTGAGGGTGGAGTCCACCAGCAGGGGCACGCCAGCTTCATGCGCAATGTCCGCGACCGTGGGGATGTCCAACACCTCCAGCCCGGGGTTGCCTACGGTTTCGCCAAAGAACAGCTTGGTGTTGGGGCGGATGGCGGCGCGCCAGCCGTCGATGTCGCCGGGCTTCACGAAGGTGGTGTCAATGCCGAAGCGGCGCAGCGTGTAGTGCAGCAGGTTCTGGCTGCCGCCATACAGCGCCGTGCTGGCCACGATGTGGCTGCCTGCGCCCATCAATGTGGCAATCGCCAGGTGCAGCGCGGCCTGCCCGCTGGCCACGGCAATCGCCCCCACGCCGCCCTCCAGCGCTGCCACGCGCTGCTCCAGCACCGCGTTGGTGGGGTTGCTCAGGCGGCTGTACACATGGCCCGGGCGCTCCAGGTTGAACAGGGCCGCCGCATGATCGCTCGACTCGAAGACGAACGAGGTGCTCAGGTGGATCGGCACGGCGCGCGCACCTGTGGCGGGGTCCGGCTGCGCGCCGGCGTGCAGGGCCAGCGTGTCGAAGCCGGGGTCGGAATATCCGGGCATTCATGTCTCCAAAGTGGTGAATTTGTGCGCCATTGTGGGCTATATTTATTCGCTATCGGGCTGCATGCAGCGCCTGCAGAACCCTTCGGAGACTCCCCATGAAAGTCAGCGACATCCTGCGCCTCAAAGGCAACACCCTCTACACCGTGCATCCCGACGAGCCGCTGGCCCGCGCCGTGGATGCCATGGCCGAGAAGGACATCGGCTCGCTGGTCGTGATGGAACATGGCGACCTGGTGGGCATGCTCACCTTCCGCGAGGTGATCCAGGCGCTGACGAAAAATGGTGGCGGCGTGGGCACCATGCTGGTGCGTACCGCCATGGACGACGCGCCGCTGACCTGCACGCTGGAGACCGACATGGACGAGGTGCGCCGCATGATGCTGGGCCGCCACGCGCGCTACATGCCCGTGATGGACAAGCGCATGCTGATGGGCGTGGTCAGCTTCTACGACGTGGCCAAGGCCGTGGTGGACAGCCAGAATTTCGAGAACAAGCTGCTCAAGGCCTACATCCGCGACTGGCCGCAGGAAGAATCGCGGCCGGCCAACTGATTTGGTGATCAAAATAGCTGCCAGCGCTTGTCAATCAAGCGCTGGCAGCTATTTTTTTGGTAGTAACAGTGGCTCGGGGATAATCGCACCCCTATGAGCGGCAACACACTCGGTACCCTTTTTTGCGTCACCAACTTTGGTGAATCCCATGGCCCCGCCATCGGCTGCGTGATCGACGGCTGTCCGCCCGGCATGGAACTGTCCGAGGCCGACATTCAGGCCGACCTGGACCGCCGCCGCCCCGGCACCAGCCGCCATGTGACGCAGCGCAACGAGCCGGATGCGGTGGAAATCCTCTCGGGCGTATATGAGGGCAAGACCACCGGCACGCCCATCGCGCTGCTGATCCGCAACACCGACCAGCGCAGCAAGGACTACGGCAACATCGCGCAGAGCTTCCGCCCGGGGCATGCCGACTATGCCTACTGGCACAAGTACGGCCTGCGCGACCCGCGCGGTGGCGGCCGCTCGTCTGCGCGCCTCACGGCACCCACCGTAGCCGCCGGCGCGGTGGCCAAGAAATGGCTGGCCGAGAAATACGGCACCCGCTTTCGTGCCTGCATGACCCAACTGGGCGAACTGCCCATCCCGTTCGAGAGCTGGGAGCATGTGCCGCACAACCCCTTCTTCGCACCGGTGGCCGACGTGCAGGCCTACGAGGACTACATGGACGCGCTGCGCAAGTCCGGCGACTCCTGCGGCGCGCGCATTCGTGTGCAAGCTACCGGTGTGCCCGTGGGACTGGGCGAGCCGCTGTACGACAAGCTGGACGCCGACATCGCCCATGTGATGATGGGCCTGAACGCCGTGAAGGGTGTGGAGATCGGTGCCGGCTTTGCCAGCGTGGCGCAGCGCGGTACCACGCACGGCGATTCGCTCACGCCCACGGGCTTCGCCAGCAACAACGCGGGTGGCGTGCTGGGCGGCATCAGCACCGGGCAGGACATCGAGGTGTCGCTGGCCATCAAGCCCACCAGTTCCATCATCAGCCCACGCGAGTCCATCGACATCCACGGCCAGAGTACCGAGGTGATCACGAAGGGGCGCCACGACCCCTGCGTGGGCATCCGCGCCGCGCCGATCGCCGAGGCGTTGCTCGCATTGGTCATCATGGACCATGCGCTGCGCCACCGTGCGCAATGCGGCGACGTGGTGCAGGCCGTGGCTCCGATTCCGGCAGTCCGCCAGGGGTGATGGTCAAAAACGGCTGTAGCGCCCGCCCAGTGGGCGCTGTCAGCTATCAATAGAAGAGCAATGGGAGAGCAGCGGCTTACTTGCGGACTTCGTCCACCAGCGCACGGAACTCGTCGATGTCCTCGAAGCTGCGGTACACGCTGGCGTAGCGCACATAGGCCACCTTGTCGAGCTTCTTCAACTCGCGCATGACCAGCTCGCCGATGCGGCTGGACAGAATCTCGCGCTGCCCCAGGTTGAGCAGCTTTTCCTCGATGCGCTCGATGGCCGAGTCGATCTGCACTGTGCTCACCGGTCGCTTGCGCAGCGCCAGCTTGAACGATCCCAGCAGTTTCTCGCGGTCGTATTCGACGCGGCGGCCGTCCTTCTTGACGACCGTGGGGAAGTTGACTTCCGGTCGTTCGTAGGTCGTGAAGCGCTTGTCGCAGGCGCCGCACTGGCGCCTGCGGCGGATGAAGTCCCCGTCCTCGGAGACGCGGGTCTCGACGACCTGGGTCTCCTGATGGCTGCAAAAGGGACACTTCATCGCGGCGGTCGATCAGCGATAGACCGGGAAGCGGCTGGTCAGCGCGTGCACCTTGGCGCGCACGGCTTCCAGGTTCGCCTCGTCATGCGGATTGTCCAGCACGTCGGCCAGCAGGTTGGCCGTGAGGCGCGTTTCCTCTTCCTTGAAACCCCGTGTCGTGATGGCGGGCGTGCCCACGCGAATGCCGCTGGTGACCATCGGCTTTTCGGGATCGTTGGGGATCGCGTTCTTGTTGATCGTGATATGGGCCTTGCCCAGGGCTGCCTCGGCCTCCTTGCCGGTGATGCCCTTGGCGCGAAGGTCCACCAGCATCACGTGGCTTTCGGTGCGACCGCTCACGATGCGCAGTCCGCGCTGGATCAGCGTTTCCGCGAACACCTTGGCGTTCTTGGTCACCTGCTGCTGATACTGCTTGAACTCGGGCGACAGGGCTTCCTTGAAGGCCACGGCCTTGGCGGCGATGACGTGCTCCAGCGGGCCGCCCTGCAGGCCGGGGAAGATGGCGCTGTTGATGGCCTTCTCGTGCTCGGCCTTCATCAGAATGATGCCGCCGCGTGGGCCGCGCAGGCTCTTGTGCGTGGTGGAGGTCACCACGTCCGCAAACGGCACCGGGTTGGGGTACTCGCCCGCGACGACCAGGCCGGCATAGTGGGCAATGTCCACCCAGAAGATGGCGCCGACTTCCTTGGCGATCTTCGCGAAGCGCTCGAAGTCGATGCGCAGGGCGTAGGCGGAGGCGCCGGCGATGATCAGCTTGGGCTTGTGCTCGCGGGCCTTGGCTTCCAGCGCGTCGTAGTCGATCTCTTCCTTGTCGTTCAGTCCGTAGGAGATTACGTTGAACCACTTGCCGCTCATGTTCAGCGGCATGCCGTGCGTGAGGTGGCCGCCCTCGGCCAGGCTCATGCCCAGAATGGTGTCGCCGGGCTTCAGGAAGGCCATCAGCACAGCCTGGTTGGCCTGCGAACCCGAGTTGGGCTGCACATTGGCCGCTTCGGCGCCGAAGAGTTGCTTGATGCGGTCGATGGCCAACTGCTCGATCACGTCCACGTTCTCGCAGCCGCCGTAGTAGCGCTTGCCAGGGTAGCCTTCGGCGTACTTGTTGGTGAGCTGCGAGCCCTGAGCGGCCATCACGGCGGGCGAGGCGTAGTTCTCGCTGGCGATCAGCTCGATGTGCTCTTCCTGGCGGCGGTCTTCGGCCTGGATGGCGGCCCACACCTCGGGATCGGTTTGTTCGACAAGAATATTGCGTTGGTACATGGCAGTCCGATGAACTAAGTGTCCCTTGGCAATCAAGGGCTGCCCAGGCGAACGACGGATCGCTGCGGGGCTGGTGCCTGCCGCGCGGCACGCTCCCCAGTGGTTTGCAGAAAAACGCTGTTTCCTGCCGGTGTCCACGTCAGCGGCGGTGTCCCGGAAGACCTCCGCGCCTATCGCCAGTTGCGTGCCCTGCTAGTGTAGCTGAGCACGCCCTTCATCAATGCCAGAGTAGGCCCTTCAGAGGCCGCTCAGCAGGGCCACCTTCTCGCCAGTGGCAGGGGTTGCAGGTGCGGCTTCCGGTGTGGCAGGAGCCTTGGTGGACAGGAGAGGTGGATTCACGGGGCCGGCGGGAGAAACGCCCGTGCGACCATTGGCGACCTGTCGCAGCCGGAAATGCTCCGCCAGTACCTTGGCGGCGTAGCCCCCGTCGTCAGGCAGGTTGGCTGCGCCGACGTAGTAACGCAGTCCGCCTTCCAGCGAGCCGGCGCGCGCGATGCACTCCTGCAGCACCTTCACGCCCACGCGCAGGTTGGCCACGGGATCGAATGCCGCCAGGTGCCCACCAAAGCCTTCGTACTTGTCGGTATGCACGCGCGTCATCACCTGCATCAAGCCTTGCGCACCTACCGGGCTTTGTGCAAACGGGTTGAAGCTCGATTCCACGGCCATGACGGCCAGGATCAAGGTGGGATCCAGCTTGGTCCGCGCGCCGATTTCATACGCCTCGGTGACCAGTGCCGCCAGCGGTTCGGGCGCCACGCGGTACTTCTTGCTGAGCCAGTAGGCCACGGCAGCCTGTTCCCGCGGCAACTCCTTGGGGTTGAGCGCTACTGCCCGCTCGCTTGCGGCAGGCTCCATAGGGAAGCCCACTACGGCTTCCTGGCGGGCCTGCAGCCAGCCCATGAGTTCTTCTTCTCCTGCCTGGCGCAGGTCCGGGCGTGCCGTAAGTGTGATCACGCCAAAGACGACGCCCAGCCCGAGCAGGGCGAAGCCGCTGTGTGTCACTTCCAGAAAACCGTTGATCACATCGCCCGCAAACGTGCGGACGCCGGCAATCACATTTCCTGACGCTGTCATAGCTTTCCTTTCTAAGTCGGCTCCTGAGCGAAGAGCACTGTCGTGGTTGCTCAGGAGTCCGGTCCTGCCAGACGGTGGGGTCTGGGTGGGTATGCCGTTCAGTCCGTTTAGGCGCGTTAGGCCCAGGGGAATCTGTTGACTGTCGTAGCCGAAATCTGTAGTGGCTAGGGTTTTTACTAGGCCTTGGTTGAGGGCTGGCGGATTCTAGGAGGTCTCCAAATTCAAGGTCAATACTAACATTTGAATTTTTTAGAACAAAAAGTTCTGTTATATCTGTGGGAAAGCACAGATTTTTCACGCATGTCCTTTTAAGAAGGGTCTGTGCGCAAGCAATTCGACTGATTAACGAAACAGTCAATTGCATGAAATTTTTCATTGCTAAAAGCTGTTGGAACGCGCGCTCGAATTTGCTATCGTTGAGGTGCCTGAACGACTCAGGCATTCGCCAAACGGGGCGATCAGCGCGATGAATGGCAGACAGTGCCGCATCACATGAGATCTCCTCCAAGGCAACCCCTGGAGGCAATCCCTTGCCTCCTGCGCTTGAGACGATCCTCTCCCAAGCGCAAAAAGATGGCGAAAGACCGTTGTGTCAGCCGTCAAGCCCGGTGTGCGAAGAAGTTCGACACCGGGCTTTCTTTTTTTTTGCGTTTTTTTACCTGCCTGCGTCAGCGCGGGAACGGTCCCATTGCGTTGGTAGCTCAACAGAATAGGTGCCGCGTGCTGCAAGCCATCAAGAACAACCCCTGGATTCGTCGATTTGCATGGTTGGTGCTGTGCTGGGGCGGCGCGTGGCTGCTCGGTTGGCTGGTGGTCCCTCCGCTGGCGCAGTCGCAGATTGAAAGGCATGCGAGTGAAGCGCTGGGGCGCAAGCTGACGGTCGAACGGGTGGAGTTTTTGCCCTGGACTTTGGAGGGCACTTTGCACGGCGTAGCCCTGGCGTCAAAGGATGGCAGTTCAGAGCAGGTACGGGTGGGCCGCATCTATATAGACGCTGAATTGCAATCCCTTTGGCGGGGCGCTCCAGTGATCGATGCGCTGCAGGTAGACGACCCGGTAGTTCGTGTCACGCAATTGGCCCCAGGGGTTTATGACGTGGACGACCTGCTCGCGCTCATGGCGGCAAAGCCGCAGGGCGAGAAATCAGCCACGGAGCCGGCACATTTCGCGCTCTTCAATATCGCATTGAAGGGTGGTGTCGTCGAATTCGATGACCGTACGGTGGAGGTGGTGCACACGTTGCGCCGCGTGGAACTGGACGTTCCTTTCCTGAGCAGTTTTTCTGCGGACCGCGAGGTCAAGGTGACGCCGCGCCTGGCTTTTGAGCTCAACGGCAGCACCTTTGATACCTCAGCGATGGCCACTCCCTTCATGGACGCCAGGCAAGCCGAGGTTCGCCTGCATATTGAGAATTTCGACCTGGCCCCCTTCGGTCGCTACCTGCCGCCCAGCGTGCCGGTGCGGCTCAAGGCGGGGCGATTGGACGCGGATGTTCAACTAGGGTTCGAGCAACGGGAGACCCCTCGACTGCTGATTTCCGGGGATGTGCAACTGAGCGGGGTACATGCCACCGATGCGCAGGAGCAGCCTTTGCTGCAATTCGAGGAAATGCGTGCCGTATTCAAGGAGGCGGAGCCCCTGCGGCGCAGGATCAACATTGATCTGCTGGAATGGCGTGGCGCGCGTGCACATGTACGCCGAAACGAGGCGGGTGAAGTAAAGCTTGCGGGATTGCCACGGGCCGAGAGGGACGAGCACCCAGCGCCACAGACAAAGGAGTCTGCGGAGCCCTGGCGTGTTTATATCGCCAGGGTGGGTTTGCGGGATGGCTTCATCCAATGGACCGATGCCAGCCTGCCGCGGGGGACCGCCGCGTGGGAGGTGGAAGACCTGCAGGTAGAAGCGTCGTCCATTGCCTTGCCGCTGGAACAGCCCATGCAACTGCGTGCGAGTGCTTCCCTCAGGCAGTCTACGGCCGCCGGCAGCAGCGAATCCGTGCGATTGGCTGTACTGGGCCAGGTGAGCGCCTCGCAGGCGCAGGCCGCCCTTTCCATCAAGGGCCTGCCGCTGTCCATCGCTGCGCCCTATCTGGCGGGCGTGCTGCAACCCCGCGTGGAAGGTTCCGTGGATGCGGACCTGGGAATAGCACGGCATGGCGATGTCGTGCTGGCGAAGGTGGCTGCGTTGTCCGTGGATAAGTTGGCGCTGCGTTGCGCCTCCAAGGAACAATGCGTTCCACTGCAGAGCGCAGGAATCAAGGACGCGCCTGCGGATTCACTGGCCGCGTGGAGCCGGCTGGAAGCGGGCAATGCCTGGATACGCTGGCCCCAGCGCGCCGTATCGGTAGAGCGGATTTCGTTGCAGAGGCCGCGCCTGCTGCTGTCGCGCACTCGCACGGGGGAATGGATGTTTGAACAGTGGGGCGTGTCGCACCCGGGGGTGACGGGGCCCAACGCGGACGCTCCAAAGGCTGCGGGTCTTCCCTGGTCCATGGGGCTGGCTTCCCTGGAGATCGATGGCGCAGCAGTGGCTTTGCGCGACGCGGTAGCGCAGAGCGCCGTAGCGCTGAATGTGTTCGATCTGCAACTGCACGCGCGGGATTTCGCTTATGCGGACGGGCGGGTCACTCCCACGGCATTGCGCCTGGAAGGCCGGGTGGGTGCAGGGAGGACCGAACCCGGGCGATTGCGCTACGAGGGCTCGGTGGCGATGGCGCCCGTTCTGACGGCGCAGGGCAAGGTACACGCCCAACACCTGCCGTTGCACGCGCTGGAGCCCTATGTAGGGCAGCAGCTTAACGTCGACATCCTCCGTGCCGATGGGGGCTTCGACGGAGACGTGCGCTATGTCCAGGGGAATGCCGGCGCCACTGTTTCGGTCAAGGGGGATGTGTCGCTGGACGAGGTGCGCGTGCGCGCCAAGGCTGGCTTGGACATGCCTGAGGAGACGAAGGCCGGCGAGCGGAGCGTAGGTGCGCGGGGCGTAGGCGCGCGGGGCGAGGATCTGCTGCGCTGGAAATCCCTGGCGTTGCGCGGGGTGGCGATGAATTTGCAGCCAGACCAGCCTGTGTCTCTGGATGTGAAGGAAACGGCGCTCAGCGATTTCTTCGCACGGATCATCGTGCAGGAAGACGGCCGCATCAATTTGCAGGATATTCGCAAGGCTTCGGCAGCGGAAGACGCGGTTGCGGCATCGAACGCTGCAGCCGTCGCTCCGGCAGCGGCCCCTTCGGCTCCGCAGATCCGCTTTGGTCCCGTGGCGCTGACCAATGGGTCGGTGCGTTTCACGGATTACTTCATCAAACCCAACTACTCTGCCGACCTGAGTGCGCTCACGGGCGGGTTGAGCGCATTTTCCTCGGTGTCGCCGGAGGCGGGGGCAGCGCCGCAGATGGCCGACCTGGAATTGCGCGGTCGCGCCCAGGGGACGGCGTCACTGGAAGTCACCGGCCGCATCAACCCGCTGGTCAAGCCCCTGGCGCTGGATATTCAGGGGCGCATGCGTGACCTTGAGTTGCCCCCGTTGTCGCCTTACAGCATCAAGTACGCGGGTCATGGGATAGAGAAGGGCAAGCTCAGCATGGACGTGGCGTACAAGATCTTGCCCGATGGGCAGCTCATCGCCACCAACAAGCTGGTATTGAACCAACTGGCGTTTGGGGAACCCGTGGAGGGCGCGTCCGCCAGTCTGCCCGTGCGGCTGGCGACGGCCCTGCTGGCGGACCGCAATGGGATCATCGACGTGGATCTGCCCATCAGCGGCTCCCTCAACGACCCCGAATTCCGTCTGGGAGCGGTCATCCTGAAGGTCATCGGCAACCTCATCATGAAAGCGATCACCGCCCCCTTTTCCCTGTTGGCTGGCGCTTTCAGCGACGCGGGCGAGCAGGGTGCGGTTCTCTTCGCGCTGGGCAGTGCAGAACTGGATGAGAAGGCCCGACAGCAACTGGACAAAATCGCCAACGAACTGAACAACCGCCCCGCACTGAAGGTCACGGTCGTGGGTTGGGCACAGCCCGACGCCGAGCAGCTGGCATGGAAACGCCAGCGCTTGCGAGACATGGCCGAGGCGCAAAAGCGCAGGGCAGCCATCCGTGCGGGTGAACCTGCGGACAGCATCGCACCGCTCACTGAGGAGGAATACCCTGCGCTGCTGAAGGAGTTGTATCGCCGGTCCGACATCCGCAAACCGCGCAACTTCGTCGGTCTGGCGAAGGACGTACCCGTTGCAGAGATGGAGGCCCTGCTGATGCACAACCTGACAGTTCCGGACAACGCCATGGCGGATCTGGCCTTGGCGCGAGGGGTGGCCGTGCGGGACTATCTGGCGCAACAGCAAGTCCCGCTTGAACGTTTGTTCGTAGGCGCAAGCAAGCTGCAGCCGGGGGGGAGGGCGATGCGCCATCGCGGCCGAAGGCAGAGCTTTCTTTGAATGCCCAGTGAGGGGCGCGCGGGATTTTGTAACCTCACAGGGTGCGGCTACCGGTACAGTACCGTTCGAATGCGAGCACGGTTCCCGCGCCATCCCGTCTATCCCTCAGATTCCTGATCTGGCGCAGCGGGAAGGCGGTGTAAAACCGGGCGAAAATAGCCGCTTGTCCGTGAGCGATGCCCACCTACTGCTTGCGCTGTTGGCGCAAGGTGGCTCGCTTGCACCTCAATAAAATCCATGTTCCTTTTTTCTTCACGTAGCAAAATGTCCGACGCATCTGACGCGACCCCGGTCCCTGCCAAAACCAGCGAGCCGCATCCCCTTGATGCGTTGACAGGCGGCGCTTTCTCTGCGGCCACGTCGGGTGAACGCTCGGCACGCATCCGTGAATGGTTGTCCACCCAGCCTGGCGTGGAAAAGCTCCAGGAAGTATTCAAGGAATTGAGTGCGCGGGACAAAGGCGCCGCGCGCGCAGTGCGTGAGCGACTGGACGAGATTCGGCGCGCGGAGGGCCAGGAGGCGATCGCCGCCGAATGGGCAGCCAAGGCCGAAGCGCTGCTCGCAGCCGCCAAGCTCAACATTGCCGACGCGCTCGCCTGGCAGCGCGATGCGGCCAAGGCCGGCGCGCCGCTGTCCCGTGAACCTCTGTCGGTGCTCAAACAGCGTCTTAACGAGCGCGTGAAAACCATCGAAGACCTGCAGCATCGTGTTCAGGTGCAGCGCGAAGCCGCCGTTCTGCTCGCGCAGCGCATCGAAGTGCTCTCCACCAAACCGTGGAAGGATGCGCAGTCTGCGCTGGAACTGCTGAACGCCGATGTCGGCCGCTGGCAGGAGCAGGCCCAGGCACTTGCCGACGACAGTGCCTGGCCCAGCGTAGAGGCACGTTTTCCCGCCTTGCTCGATGCTTCGCGCACCCAACTGCTGGTGGTGTGGGAAGCGTTTCAGTCGGCATTGGCGCAGGCTGTCCTTGCGGCAGAAGACCCCTCGGCTCCCCTGCCGCCCGTGCCCGTGTGGTCCGACGAACTGCGCCAGGCGCGCGGGCTACCCCCAGAAGCGGGTGCCGCCGCCAAGACGCCTGCCCCCCGCCCATCCAAGCCGCAGGCGACTCCTGAAATGCGCGAGAAGGCCCTGCAGGCCGTTCAGGAGGCCCTGGCCAAGCTGGAGCAGGAAACCGCGCAGGGCCATGGCAAGGCCAGCGCTGGCGCCGCGACTGCGCTGCGCGCCGTGCTTAAGGTACACGGCAAGTTGATCGATGCCGAACTGGAGCAGAAAGTGCACGCCGCCCTCGTGGCCGCGGGCGAGTTGGAGGGCTGGCAGCGCTGGAGCGCCGACCAGGTGCGCGAGGATCTCGTGGCCCGGGCCGAGGCACTGCTGCGCAGGCCGGAAGGACAGTCCCTCGGTGGGCGCAAGATGCAGGAAACGCTGCGCCAGCTGCGCGAGCAGTGGAAGCAGGCCGACCAGGGGGCGCCGGCCAACCACGCCCTGTGGAAGAAATTCGACGATGCGTGCAATGCCGCGCACAAGGTGGTCGAGGGCTGGCTGGAGAAGGTGCGTGCCGAAGGTGCCGAACACCGTGCGCAGCGGTTGGCGCTGATCGAAGAGGTGAATGCCTGGGCCCAATCGCAGGCCGCTGCCGCTGCGCAGGACTGGAAGTCCTTCAGTCGTGCATTGCACCAGTTTGCCGAGCGTTGGCGCACCGGTGGCCATGTGAGCGAAAAGATGTTCGCTGAACTGCAGCCACTGTGGAAGCAGGCACTGGCGGCTGCCAGCGCTCCGCTGGAGGCTGCGCAGAAGGCCAGCCTGGAGCGCCGCCACGCCATGATCGACGAGGCAGGTGCCCTGGGTGCGGCCCCAGGTCTGCGCATCGATGCCATCAAGGCCTTGCAGCAGCGTTGGCAGGCCGAGGCGCAGGCGGTGCCGCTGGATCGCAAGCATGAGCAGAAGCTCTGGGACGCGTTCCGCAAGCCCATCGACGAGGCGTTCAACCGCAAGTCGGCCGAACGTGAGCGCAGTGCCTCCGAGTTGAGCGCGCGCGACCGGGCCGTGCTGGAGGCATCCAAGGCGCTGGAGGCCGCCAATGCGTCGGGCGATGCGCAGAAGATCCGCGGTGCCATGGCCGCGCTGGAGCGCGCGCTGAAGGAGCCTGCCGGCGAATCGGGGGATTCCGAGAATTTGGATAAAAAAGCCGATCAAACCATTGATGGTCAAGCGCAAGCAGCTACTGATTCGGTAGCAGATCAAAACGATGCGCCGACTTCCAAACCCGTGCCTGCGGCGCGCCCGGTGGTGGCCGTGCGTGGCGATGACCGGCCGGGGGCGCGCAAGGCGGTGCCCGCGCAGCCCACGGTCACCGGCCGTGGTGGCGACCGGCGTGACGGCCGCGGCCCACGGGACAGCGGTATGCAGGGGCGGGGGCGGGAGCGCGATGGTGTTGCTGCTGCGCGAGGTCCGCGTCTGGGTGATGCGGCTTTCCGCGCGCAACGCGACGCCATGGAGCATGCGCAGGGCGCGCTGCGCAAGCTGGCGGCACAGGCCCATGGCGAAGCGCTCACGCAGCTGTTGTCGGCCTGGAGAAGCCGCGACGCTGCGCAATTGCCCAGCGTCCAGGAACTGGGCGGCAAGGTGCCCCCCACGGCGCGCACCGCCTGGTCGCAGGCGCTTGCGGCACCTGCGGCCGGGGGAGCCCCGGAAGCATTGCTGCGGCTGGAGATCGCGGCGGAGGTCCCGACGCCCGCAGACCAACTGGCCGCACGGCGTGCTCTGCAGCTGCAGTTGCTCACACGTCGCAACGATCCCTCGCCGGCGCAAACCTGGACGCAGGATGTGGCGCGCGTGCTGGAAGGCGCCAGCGACGAGGCGGGCGCGCGCCGCCTGCAGAGCGCATTGAAGGTCCTGCTCGGCAAATAGTCGGCGGTGTCGTCGTCCAGGGCGGGCATCCGTGTCGTTCCGGAGAAGGACGCTACGGATGCCGGAGCATCAACTCGTCCGGGTGCGCGGAACGGCAAGCCCCAAGGCAAATACGGAGTTCGGCACATCCCCTGACGGTAGCTGGGTTTTCGCTGCCCGTCGGCCTGTGGTGCTGGCGGGCGGGGCCACTACCACGGCTGCAGAATGGTCGGCATGGCAGGCGCTGGCTTCCCGTTGGGTCAGCAGGTCCGCCACCGTAATGGACTGCAGGTATTCCATGACACGCGAGTGAAAGCTGGCCCACAGCTCGGCCGTCATCTCGCCTGGTGCCGATGCGGTGCCGGTGTCCGTGCCCTTGTCATCGGCGCCGCCCATGTATTTTTCGGAGGCGATGACGATATCGGCCACGGAGAGTTCCTGTGGCGGCCGTGTCAGTGTGTACCCCCCGCCGGGCCCGCGAATGCTGTGGACCAGGCCGGCGCGGCGCAGTGCGCTGAAGATGTCTTCGAGATATGACAGGGAGATGCCTTGGCGGGCGCTGATGGAGGGAAGCGCGATCGGCCGGCCGTGGGAGCGCAAGGCCAGATCGGTGACCGCAGTGACGGCGAGTTTGCCTCGGGTGGTCAAACGCATGGTGCTGTTCCTGAGGGTGGGAAAAGGGCCTGAAGCCATCGGTCCGATGGTCAGGAGGGAAAAGAGGAAGGGGGTTGCACGCCGGAGTTGCGCGGCGCGCCTGTCTTTCGCGTTCGCAGAACGCGTCCAGCCGGGCGCAACCTTTTAGGCGCGAGTAGTCAGGGACCTGGGAGGTTTAGGCTGCTTTTTCAGCACAGGGGAGAGGGCGGCTCTCTCCCATTGCGCGGGGCAACTGAACAAGCCATGGAGGGGCTTGCCGCGAAAGGCGCGTATGTTCTGATCGTCCGGTAGATCCTGCTGCGCGTCCATCAGGCCGTGCTCGCCTTCGGATAACGCGTCGTTTGCCACGGAAGGGTCAGCAGCTATTGCCATTGCGGCCTCGCCTGCTGGTGCCAGCTGCACGGAGGCGACCGCTGGCCGCAGGTGTTCCACGGGTGGCACCTTGCCAAATGCGGAGACACCCACGCTCAGCAGGAAGTGGAGGGTGAAAACCGCAATCAACCATCTCGGCATGGTGGACAAATTATACGGTCGGGTCCTTAAAGCCCTTCTGCAATATATGAGGACAATGGTCTGACTCATTGGCCTTTGGCTACAAGCGCGTGTGTCGTTGCCGGTGCAGCAGGTGGGACGGGATCCCTTGAGCCTCAAAGATGATGCGCCATACTGCGGCCCAGGTTGCGCACTAACTGTCATGACCCTTGCGGTTCACCCTGGATGATGGAAGACACTGGGGGCGTGCGGGCCAGCGCGGGTAGAGGTCGGTCAATTCTTTGATGGCACTCGACCGCGATCGCTAACTTGACCCGCTGCCGACCACTCGTACCCAGGATTGCCTGCGGGCGTTGCCCAGACCCAGCCGGGTCAGAGCGCGCCTGACAGCCCACATTAAAGAGAGCCGCCGGGCTTGCCCGGCAGGCCGTTGGTCGGCGGCACCTTGGCTGGTCCGCACGCTTGTGATTGTCATTCAAGCTGCAGGAGAGCCGCAATGGATTTGACCCCGATGCACAAGCGCGTCATTGCGCTGGACGTTCACCAGGCCAAGATCACGGCCTGCGCCGTTGTCGAACATGACGATGGCCGGGTAGAGGTCACCAAGCGAGACTTCGGCGCCTTCAAACGCGACCGCCGCGCCTTGGCGCAGTGGGCGCTGGAGATGGCCCCTGAGGTCGTGGTGATGGAGAGCACAGGGGTGTATTGGAAAAGCCCGTTTGCGGCGCTGGAGGCGGTGGGCCTTATTGCTTGGGTGGTCAACGCGCGGCATGTCAAGGCTGTGCCCGGTCGCAAGACCGACATGGCCGATGCACAGTGGCTGGCCACGCTGGCGCGTGCGGGTTTGCTGCGCGCCTCGTTCATTCCACCGGTGCAGATGCGCCAGCTTCGCCTGGTAGCGCGCCAGCGGCAAAAGCTGGTGGGCATGTGCAGCGCCGAGAAGAACCGGCTGCACAAGGTGCTGGTGGACGCGGGCATTCGCATCAACGTGCTGGTGGCCGACATCCACGGACAGAGCGCGCGTGCCATGGTCAAAGCCCTGATCGAGGGACAGCCCATGCACGAGGTGCTGAACCACAAGGGGCGGCTGCGAGCGAGCAGGCAAGAACTGTGCGAGGCCCTGAGCACCGAGCAGTTCAGCGCAGTGCACCGCTTTGTGGCCCAGGAGATCGTGCAGCACATTGAGCAGATCGAGCAGCGCATCGCCCGCATGGACCAGTACCTGCTGCAGGGCCTGCAACCCTGGCAGCCACAGCTCAGGCTGCTGCAGACCCTGCCGGGCATCGACGAGCAGGGGGCGGCCATGCTGCTGGTGGAGATTGGTGCGGACATGAGCGTGTTTGGCAGTGCAGAGCGCCTGGCCAGTTGGGTGGGCATCTGCCCAGGCAACAACGAGAGCGCGGGCAAGCGCAAAACCGGGCGCATCCGCAAGGGCAACGCCTGGGTCAGAAGGCTGCTGTGCGAGTTCGCCCAGGCTGCAGCACGAACGCGCTGCGCACTCAAGGCCAAGTTCGACGCGCTGACCATCCGAAAGGGCCACAAGAAGTCAGTGGTGGCGCTGGCCCACAAGATGCTGCGCACCATCTACGCCATGCTCAGCAACGCAAGCCACTACCAGGACAAGGAGGTCGATTACGAGGCGCTGAACGTTCAGCGCAACGCGCCGCGCTGGATCAAAATGCTGCGCAAGCACGGCTTCATCGCCACGCCCGCTGCCGCCTGAGACGCGCTTGCCCGCTGACCATCGGCCTTGGCCAGCCTCAGGTCAGGTGTCGGCACGTCCGGTGGCGGGTGTCTTCCACATTAACGCCAACTGTTGGTTCGCCCGCTTGTCCATTGCCATGAATGTCGTGCCTTCCGATTGTCCCCCTTTCACCTTCCACAGAGGCACCGCGCCACTGCTGGTTTCCATGCCCCATGTGGGCACCCATGTGCCAGACGCCATCGCAAGGCGTCTCAACCCCGAGGCGCGTAGCGTTCCGGACACCGATTGGCATTTGGAACGGCTCTACGGTTTTGCGAAGTCGATGGGAGCTTCAGTACTGGTCGCCACGCACTCGCGCTATGTGATTGACCTCAATCGCCCTCCTGATGACTCCAGCCTCTACCCAGGCCAGAGCGTCACTGCGCTGTGCCCTGTGGACGCCTTTGACAGCACGCCGTTGTATGGAGGCGGGCTTGTGCCGGACCCAGCCGAGGTTGCCGCGCGGCGCGAGGCATTGTGGGAGCCCTACCATGCCCAGTTGCGGGAAGAGTTGAACCGTATGCGCGCCACCCATGGCGTGGCGGTGTTGTGGGATGCGCACTCGATTCGGTCGGTCCTTCCGCGCTTCTTCGACGGCACATTGCCAGACTTGAACCTGGGTACCGCCGGAGGCGCGAGCTGCGATGCAGCGCTGGCGCAGGAGCTGTTTGCCATTGCCGAAACGGCGCCCGGCCACACGGCCGTGCTCAACGGACGGTTCAAGGGAGGCTACATCACGCGCCGTTACGGCGAGCCTGCGCGCAACATCCACGCGGTCCAACTGGAGATGACACAGTGCAGCTATATGCAGGAGGCACCGCCGTTCAACTACCTGCCGGAGCGCGCCGGGCGCATTCAGCCCACGCTGCAACGCATGGTGGAGGCAGCACTCCGGTTCGCGCAGCAACGGTCATTGCGCTGACGCGCTAAGATGCGCGCATGCAGGTTTCCAGTCCCTCTCTCGTAGCGCAAGATCCGGCCGAGGCGCCTTGGGGATGGTCCAGACAATTCCGCATGCCGGTCTTCAAGCCGGGCACCCGGGTGAGGCGAGCCGGAAGTTGGGAAACTGTCAGCCATGTAGCACTGCGGCGCCAGGATCTGGCTGTGTACCTGGTGGGGCGCGCTGAACCCGTGGACCCCCTGGAGCTGGAGCTCGAACCCACCTTGTTTACCACTGCTCGGGTGCCGGAGAGGCACTGAACAGCGGGTATCAACGCACCAATAGGTGAACTAGATGCCGCAGCGGTGCGCCATGGCTTCACCCAGCCGCACGGGCCGCGCTGCTTCCCATCCCGGCATGAACTGCACTGCGCCGCGGGGAAACAGCAGCACGACCGTGGAGCCCAGCAGAAAACGCCCCATTTCATCACCCTGACGAAGCACGACTTCTCGGTCCCCATAATCCCAGCGGCGCGGTTGGCCGGTACGTGGTGGATTGACCTGGCCGTGCCATACCGTGGCCATGCTGCCGACAATGGTGGCGCCTACCAGCACGAGCGCCATGGGGCCCAGGGGCGTTTCGAACAGGCAGATCACACGTTCGTTGCGCGCAAACAGTCCGGGCACACCGCGTGCGGTGGCCGGGTTCACTGAAAACAATGCCCCAGGCACATGGTCCATACGCACCAGTCGTCCATCGCACGGCATGTGAATGCGGTGGTAGTCGCGTGGACTGAGATAGATGGTGGCGAAGCTGCCATCCTGGAACTGCGCGGCCATTTCGGCGTCGCCGCCAAGCAGAGCCGCGGTGGAGTAGAGGTGGCCCTTGGCTTGGAAGATCTGGTCCTGCTCGATAGGACCGATCTGGCTGACCGCTCCATCCACAGGGCATACCACCGCAGCATCGGCAAGCGGGCGCAGTCCAGGGCGCAACGCACGTGTGAAGAAGTCGTTGAAGGTTGCGTAGCTTGCAATGTCCGGATTGGCCGCCTCGCTCATGTCTACGCCGTAGCGCGCCACAAACCGGCGGATCACCGCGGTGGTCAATTGGCCCGCACGCGCAGACGCCATACGTCCGGCAAAGGAGGTCAGGGCTTGTTTGGGTAACAAGTACTGAGGCAGTACGGCGATACGATCAGACACGTGGCGGTAATCCTGGTGATGGAGCCGCATGATTCTAAGGGGGAGGGTGGATTGCGCCCCAGCCGTGCGTCCCGTGCGGTTGTGGATGCCCGTAATGGCACAAAAAACCACATGCCCTGCAAGTTCAGGGCTTGCCCGGATAATGCCCGGCTTCCTCGAGCCACGGCCGCCGCGCCGATTCTCTGCGCGGCTTGGCGCCTTCTCCCATTCATGTCTGCACCCCCATTCCCTCGCACAGACGCTGCGGTAGAGCCGCCGCCGTCAGTCTTGCGGCGCGTCGCTGGCTGGCTGCGACTTTTCTGGCCGGCGCCTGCAGGCGTCAATCAGCGCGAACGCTTGCGCATGGTGTCGGGTATCGCGCTTTGCGTGGCCGTGGTGGCGCTGTTTGCGCATTGGTTCGGGGCTGGCCTGCCGGTCCCGTGGATGGTGGCCTCCCTGGGCTCCAGCGCGGTGCTCATCATTGCGATGCCGTCCAGCCCCCTCGCCCAGCCGTGGCCAGTGCTGGCGGGCAGCGTGCTGTCGTACATGGTAGGCGTTGCCTGCGCCACGCTGGTTCCCAACGTCGCTGTGGCCTGCGGCGCAGCCGTGGGACTGGCCGTGGCGGTCATGCTGGCATTGCGCTGCCTGCACCCCCCAGGCGGGGCGATGGCCTTGTTCGCTGTGCTCAATCCGCAGGACGGCGCGGCTTTTGCGGTATTTCCGGTGCTGCTCAATATGCTGGCGCTGGTGTTGACGGGGATGGCCTTCAATCACTTGACCGGGCGCAGCTATCCGCATGCACAAAGAGCGCGGGGGGCCGCGCATAAGGGATCTGGCGCTTTCATCTCGGCCGATTTGGATGCCGCCTTATCGCACTACAACCAAGTGCTGGATGTCAGTCGCGCCGACCTGGAGGGGCTTTTGCACTTGGCTGGCAAGGCCGCCTTCCAGCGCACGCTTGGCGAGCTGCGATGCGGCGAGATCATGTCATCACCGGTGCATGCGGTGGTTGCCGAGACGCCCCTCAAGGATGCCTGGGCGCTCATGCGCAAGCACGCCGTCAAGGCGTTGCCGGTAGTGGACGGGGCGCGCAGGGTGGTCGGCATCGTCACGGTGGCAGACTTCATGCGCCTGGCCAATCTGGACATGCATGAAGGCATGGGCCAGCGTCTACGCTCGCTCATCATGGGGCGGCCCAAACGTCCCGAGCAAGTGCAAGGCCTGATGTCGTCCCCCGTGCAGCAGGTGCTGTCTGAGCAGCATGTGATGGATCTGGTGCCTCTGTTCTCCGAGGCGGGACACCACCACATCCCGGTGGTGAACGATGCGCAGGAACTGGTTGGCATCATCACGCAGACGGACCTCGTGAAGACCTTGGCTGCCGCGGTTGCCCGGCCATAGGGCCCGGCTTCGACATCGCAGTACAATTCCGCCGCTTATGCACAGCGCTTCGCCTGTCCATTGAAGCCGTTTCCCCGGCCTTACGGCCTCCTGCGCCTTTGGTGCAGCAACTCACCTGCCTGCATTGCACCTTGCTTCGAGCCCCTCAAGGGCCGATGCGGCCCTTGGGTTAGTGGACGCATCGGCTTTTTCCAGGCGCCGCCATAGATAATTGTTATCAAGAGACTGACCACACACATGGCCAAAGAAGAACTGATTGAAATGCAGGGTAGCGTGACCGAAGTCCTGCCGGATTCGCGCTTTCGCGTGACGCTGGACAACGGCCACCAACTCATCGCCTATACCGGCGGCAAGATGCGCAAGCACCATATCCGCATCCTGGCCGGCGACAAGGTGTCGCTGGAGATGTCGCCCTACGACCTGACCAAGGGCCGTATCACTTTCCGCCACCTTGCAGGGCGCGGCCCTGGGCCGGGCACCGGCTCGTCATCTGGCAATCGCTGAGTGTGACAAAGACGCCGATTTTTGGCGGTGAACAGAATCTGGCAGGTTAGAATGCCAGCTGTCGGAGCGTAGCGCAGCCTGGTAGCGCATCTGCTTTGGGAGCAGAGGGTCGCGAGTTCGAATCCCGCCGCTCCGACCAATTGAATCAAGGGGTTAGGTCTATTGACCTAACCCCTTTTGTTTTTGATTTTGCGGACTGTCATGTTCGCTGGCTAGGTGACAGACAATTCCCGCTGGGCTTCCCCGGGACCGTCTTACATCAGTGCCGTTCCTGTCTTCCTAGGATGATTTTTTCATTGCAGGAGCAGAAGCATGTCTGAAGAAGCAGTATTTGGTACGGCGCCTCTTTCCGAAAGGCTGGCGGCAGACCAGAAACAACGCGCACGCGACCGTGGACATTTCAACAACTACGAGGAGCCTGCTATGAATTTGGTGAACGAGCCAACGTCTGCAAAGAAACCTTAATGCGGCGGCGTCGCCGTGATACGCACCCCATAATTTGGCCCCTCCCTCTGGTTGCTGGGTTGTCCTGATCGGCCGAGTACTGGAGAGGGGGATCATTGAAGGCTGGCTTGTAGCGCCAGCCTTTTTCCTGGACTTGTGGGACGCGTTTTGCTGACGATCGCTCAAAAAACTGCCGAGAGACGCCATGACCGACTGGACGCATTGCGCGGGTTCGCCATGGTATGGATGACGGCCTTCCATTTCTGCTTCGACCTCAGCCATTTTGGCTACTGGCCCCAGGACTTCCGGGCAGATCCCTTGTGGACTGTGCAGCGAACCCTCATCGTCAGTCTGTTCCTGGGATGTGCGGGGCTGGCACAAGCGGTGGCTTGGCAACGTCAGGTTGGGTGGGCGCGTTTCGCCCGGCGCTGGAGCCAGATCACGGCCTGTGCATTGCTGGTAACGGTTGGCTCTTTTCTGATGTTCCCGCGCAGCTTCATTTACTTTGGTGTGCTGCACGGCATGGCAGTGATGCTCGTCATCACGCGGCTGACGGCGGGATGGGGCGGGTGGCTGTGGTTGGCCGGGCTGTTGGCACTGGTGTCGCCTTGGGTCGCAGGCTGGGCGCTGCAGGGGCCTCTTTCAGAATGGGCGCCGCTATTCAATGGGCGGGGCCTCAACTGGTTGGGCTGGATTTCGCGAAAGCCTTTTACCGAGGACTATGTGCCGCTCTTTCCGTGGCTGGGCGTCATGTGGTGGGGGATGGCGGCGGGGCAGTGGCTCGTTGTGCGCTCGGACGGCTGGCTGTCCCGCCCGTTGCCGCGTGTGGTAGCGCCCCTGGCTGGTTTGGGACGCTATAGCCTCAGCTATTACATGTTGCACCAGCCCGTCCTGATCGGAGGACTGTTGCTGGCAGGCTGGCTGGCGGGGCGGGCATAAAAAAACGCGGCCCGAAGGCCGCGTTGTCGTGCGCGAGGCGCCTGTAGTGGTTACTCCACCTTGGCCTTGGCGCGCAGGTCTTCCTGGAACTTCGCCAGTTTCTGCTGCTGCAGTTGCTGGGCGATCTGGGGCTTGACCTCTTCCAGCTTCGGCAGCTGGGCTTCGCGCACATCGTCCAGGCGGATGACGTGCCAGCCGAACTGGCTCTTCACGGGAGTCTGGGTCATCTTGCCCTTCTCCAGCTTCACCAGCGCTTCCGTGAACTCAGCCACGTAGCTGCTCGGGCTGGCCCAGTCCAGGTCGCCACCGCGGGCGCCGGATCCGGGGTCCTTGGATTGCTTCTTCGCAATGTCCTCGAACTTGCCACCCTTCTTGATGGCAGCAATGATGGCCTTGGCCTCGTCTTCCTTTTCGACCAGGATGTGGCTGGCCTTGTATTCCTTGCCAGCGTTGGCGGCCACGAACTTGTCGTACTCGGCCTGGATCTCGGCATCGGTCACGGCATTGTTCTTCTGGAAATCCACGAACAGTTCACGGATCAGAATGGTCTGGCGCGCCAACTCCATCTGGGCCTTGTAATCGGCAGAGCCTTCCAGGCCGCGCTTTTGCGCTTCCTGCATGAAGATCTCGCGGGCGATTACTTCTTCCTTGATCTGGTTTTCCAGTTCGGGCGTGACCGGGCGGCCCGAGCGCTCCACCTGCTGCTTCAGGACTTCGGCACGTTCCTTGGGAACCGCCTTGCCATTGACGATGGCGAGGTTTTGCGCGGCAACGGGCAATGCCATCGTGCCCAGCACGGCTGCGGCCACGAGGCCGGACAAGAGCTTTTTCTTCATTGAGAATCCACTGATTGGGAAATAGGCTGCAGACGACTGGCTGCAACGCCCTTGGATCGGGGTTGTTTCAGAGAGTTTCAATGGCAATGGCGTGGGCGCCTTGGTCAATGAAAATCTGCAGCGCATCATACACAAGGCGATGCTGTGCAACCTTGCGCTTGCCTGTAAATAACGGTGACGCGATGCGCACGCGGAAATGGGTGCCAAACCCGGTTCCATTGGCGCCGGCATGGCCTTCGTGCTGCCAGCTTTCGTCCACCACTTCCAGATGGGTGGGCGATAGTGCGGCGCGCAGGCGTTCGGCCATGGCCTCTGCCGTGATAGCGATGGAGGGCGTGGTGTTCATGGTTGCAGGTCCTTGGGCGCGGCATCGCCCTCATCCTTGACGTGGCGGCTCAGGTACAGCGCCTGGGCAATGACGAAGGCGAACATCAGGCCGATGCCACCGAACAGTTTGAAGTTCACCCAGGTGTCCGTGTCGAAGTTGTAGGCCACCCACAGATTGAGTACACCCATGGTGGCGAAAAAGCCCGTCCAGCCCCAGTTCAGGTTGCGCCAGACGGGCGCGGGCAGATCGATCTGAGCGCCCATGAGTGACTGGATGAAGTTTTTGCGGAACACCAACTGGCCGACGAGCAAGGTGCCGCCCATGAGCCAGTAGAGCACGGTGGGCTTCCATTTGATGAAGGTTTCGCTGTGTGCCAGCAGGGTGGCGCCGCCGAACAGCACGATGACGCCCAGGCTCAGCCATTGCAGGGGTTCGACCTTGCCGTGCTTGAGGCGGATGTAGCCGATCTGCACGACGGTGGCGGCAATCGCCACGGCCGTGGCCACGTAGATGCCCCAGACCTTGAATGCGGCGAAGAACAGGATGATCGGAAAGAAGTCGATGAGCAGTTTCATGGCGCCGGGGGTTCAAAATCGAGCGAGGCGGAGTTCATGCAATAGCGCAGACCCGAAGGAGCCGGGCCGTCGGGGAAGACATGGCCCAGGTGGGCCCCGCATTGTGCACACACGGTCTCGGTGCGCACCATGCCGTGGCTGCGGTCCTCGATCTCCCGAATGGCACCGGGCACGGCAAGCGAGAAGCTGGGCCAGCCGCAGCCCGCGTCGAACTTGGTGTCGGAGTCGAACAGCTTGGCGCCGCAGCAGACGCAGTGGTAACTGCCGTCGGCCCAGTGGCCTTCGTACTTGCCGCTGAAGGGCCGCTCGGTGGCCGCGTGACGCGTGACCTGGTAAGCCGCGGGCTCGGCGCCCTTGGCCTGCAGCAGCGCCTGCCATTCGTCTTCGGTTTTCTGGATGGGGTAGGTCATGAGGAACAGCTGATGGAGATGGAGGACGCCCAGTCGGGCGGAAAGCCGGCGTAGGCCTCGTGCCCCGGGTGGTCGTCGAAGGGGCGCGCCAGCAACCTTTGCAAGGTTTGGAGTTCGGAGAAGTCCCCGAGTTTCGCGGCGCGAATCGCCTGTTCGCCCAGGTGGTTGCGCAGCACGAAGCGTGGATTGGTTTTATGCATCAAATCGGCTGCTAGCGCCCATCCATCAAGCGCTAATAGCTCCTTATATTGTAGCAACCAGGCGTCCAGAGCTGCACGGTCCAGGAACAGATCGCGCACGGGTTCGAAATCCTCCGTGGCTACTGCACCGGACAGCCGACGCCAGAAGATGGGGTAGTCCACGCGGTCGGCGGCCAGCAGGCGCAACAGGCCATCGACCCATGCGGCGTCGCCTTCGCGCGCCTGCTGCAGGCCGAGCTTGGCGCGTATGCGCGCCAGGAACTGCCGGCCAAAGCTGCCTTCGTACGACTGCAGCGCGGCGCGCGCCGTGTCCACCTCGCCGATCAGCGGCAGCAGCGCCTGGGCCAGACACAACAGGTTCCAGTACGCCACGCTGGGCTGGCGGTCGAAGGCGTAGCGGCCGCGTACGTCGCTGTGATTGCAGATGTGTCCGGGGTCGAAAGCATCCAGAAACTGGAAAGGCCCGTAGTCCATCGTGAGGCCCAGGATGCTCATGTTGTCGGTGTTCATGACGCCATGGCAAAAACCCACGGCCTGCCATTGCGCCAGCAGTGCAGCGGTGCGCTCGCTCACGGCATGCAGCAGTGCGGCGTAGGCGTTGCCTTCCCATTCCTGCGAGCGGCGGCAGTCGGGGTAGTAGCGGTCGATCACGTAGTCGGCCAGGGCGCGCAGCTCGGCTTCCTGGCCGCGCGCCGCGAAGTGCTCGAAGTGGCCGAAACGGATGAAGCTGGGCGCTACGCGCGTGACCACGGCGGCGGTTTCCACCTCCTCGCGCTGCACGGGCGCGGGCGAACCGGTCACGCACAGCGCGCGCGTGGTCGGTATGCCCAGCGCATGCATGGCTTCGCTGCACAGGAATTCGCGGATCGACGATCGCAGCACGGCGCGGCCGTCGCCCATGCGCGAATAGGGCGTGCGCCCGCTACCCTTGAGCTGCACCTCTTGGCCCGTGGCGGTTTCGCCCAGCAGGATGGCACGGCCATCGCCCAACTGGCCGGCCCACACGCCGAACTGGTGGCCGCTGTACACGCTGGCCAGCGGCTGGCTGCCGGGCAGCAGGGCGTTGCCCGTGAAGGCCTGCAGTGCGTCGTCGCGCTGCTGCCAGGCTTCGGGCAGGCCCAGCAAGGCGCCCACCTCGGCGCTGGTGCCCACCCAGTGAGGCTGGGGCAGGGGAGTGGGGCGCAGCGGCGTGAAGAAGGCCGAGCCCAGCGCGGCGAAGCCCGGCTGCCAGGCGGGCACCAGTGGCGCGACCGGGGTAGCGTCAGGGGTGGGGGCAAACGTCATGCGGGGATTGTCCCCCGGGCCCCTATGCCCCGCCCTGGGCCAAGGCCTTGTGCGCGGGGGCCGGCGCGAACGTGGGATTTCTCCGGATGGCTCCGTGGCTGGAAAGCCCCATGTTCCCCGCTACGATGGCGCAGTCTTCGTACACCCACAATTCATTACCAAAGGAGCATCCATGCTGGGCCTGATGCAGAGCCAACCTCTCTTGATTTCCTCGTTGATCTCGTTCGCCGAGCGTCACCATGGCGACGGGGAAATCGTCTCGCGCCGCGTGGAGGGGGACATCCATCGCTACACCTATCGCGACCTGGCCCGGCGTTCGCGCCAACTGGCCAATGCCCTGGATGCGCTGGGCCTGCAGTTCAGCGACCGCGTGGCCTCGCTCGCCTGGAATGGCTACCGCCACATGGAGATGTACTTCGGCGTGAGCGGCTCGGGCCGCGTGCTGCACACCATCAACCCGCGCCTGCACCCTGACCAGATCGCCTGGATCGTGAACCATGCCGAGGACCAGGTGCTGTGCTTCGACATGACCTTCCTGCCGCTGGTGCAGGCCGTGCATGCCAAGTGCCCCACGGTCAAGAAATGGGTGGTGCTGTGCGACAGCGACAAGCTGCCTGCGGACTCGGGCATCCCCGGCCTTACCAGCTATGAAGACTGGATCGGCGGCGCGTCGGCCGAATACCAGTGGCCCACGTTCGACGAGAACTCAGCGTCCAGCATGTGCTACACCAGCGGCACCACGGGCAACCCCAAGGCGGCGCTGTACAGCCACCGCTCCACCACGCTGCATGCCTATGCCGCTGCGCTGCCCGATGTGATGAACCTCTCGGCGCGCGACGCGGTGCTGCCCGTGGTGCCGATGTTCCACGTCAACGCCTGGGGTATCCCGTACTCGGCGGCCCTCACGGGCTGCAAGGTGGTCTTCCCCGGCCCGGCGCTGGACGGCAAGTCGGTCCATGACCTCATCGAGGCCGAGGGCGTGACCTTTGCCGCGGGCGTGCCCACCGTGTGGCAGATGCTGCTCAACCATGTGAAGTCCGCGGGCCTGAAGTTCAGCACCCTGCGCCGCACGGTCATCGGCGGGTCGGCCTGCCCGCCCGCCATGATCACGGCCTTCCAGGACGAGTACGGCGTGTCCGTGCTGCACGCCTGGGGCATGACCGAGATGAGCCCGCTGGGCACGCTGTGCACGCTCAAGAACAAGCACCTGCAGATGGGCAAGGACGAGCAGATGCACATCCTGCAAAAGCAGGGCCGTGCCATCTATGGCGTGGACATGAAGATCGTCGGCGCCGATGGCCAGGAGCAGCCCTGGGACGGCAGAGCTATGGCGACCTGCTGGTACGCGGCCCCTGGATCCTGGACAGCTACTACAAGGGCGAGAGCCCGCTCGTCAAGGACGAGCAGGGCCGGGGCTGGTTCCCCACGGGCGACGTGGCCACCATCGACCCGGATGGCTTCATGCAGATCACCGACCGCAGCAAGGATGTGATCAAGTCCGGCGGCGAGTGGATCAGCTCCATCGACATCGAGAACATCGCCATGGCGCACCCCGCCGTGGCGATGGCGGCCTGTGTCGGCATGCCGCACCCCAAGTGGGATGAACGCCCGATCGTCGTGGTGGCCCTGCGTCCGGGCGCCCAGGTCACGCGCGAGGAACTGCTCAAGTTCTACGAGGGCAAGACCGCCAAGTGGCAGATCCCCGATGACGTGGTGTTCGTCGATGCGATCCCGCTGGGCGCCACCGGCAAGATGCTCAAGACCCGCCTGCGCGAGCAACTGGCGGGCTACCAGTTGCCCGGCCTGTGAGCGCGCCGGCCGGTGCGCAAGGGACTGTTCCTGCGCGCCGGTCACATGGGTGATAGCTGCTAGGGGCAATCCCTGAACGGCGCCTCGTTGCATCCCTTGTACGCTGCGGCGTATTCATTCTCACAAGGAGACGAGGCATGAAGTTCGCTATCAAAATGGTAGCTGCCAGCGCAGTATTTGCATGTGCTGGCGGCGCATTCGCCCAAAAAGGGGAAACCGTCAAGATCGCCTGGCTCGATCCGCTGTCGGGCCTCATGGCCGCGGTGGGCACCAACCAGCTCAAGAGCTTCCAGTTCATCTCCGAGGAGTTCAACAAGAAGAATGCGTCGGGCGTGAAGTTCGAGATCATCGGCATCGACAACAAGCTCAGCCCGCAGGAGACCACCAGCGCACTGCGCTCCGCCATGGACCAGGGCGCGCGCTACGTGGTGCAGGGCAATGGTTCGGGCCCTGCGCTGGCCATCATCGACGCACTGGAAAAGCACAACGCGCGCAACCCGGGCAAGGAAGTCGTCTACCTGAACTACGCGGCGGTGGACCCTGACCTCACCAACAGCAAGTGCAGCTACTGGCACTTCCGCCTGGATGCCGACACCTCCATGAAGATGGAGGCCATGACCACCTTCATCAAGGACCATCCTGAGGTCCAGAAGGTGTACCTGATCAACCAGAACTATTCGCACGGACATCAGGTCTCCAAGTACGCCAAGGAGAACCTCAAGCGCAAGCGCCCCGACGTGCAGATCGTGGGCGACGACCTGCACCCGCTGGCGCAGGTGCGCGACTTCGCGCCCTACATCGCCAAGATCAAGCAGTCGGGTGCGGACACGGTGATCACGGGCAACTGGGGCTCCGACCTCGCGCTGCTCATCAAGGCCGCCAATGATGCGGGCCTGAACAACGTGAACTTCTACACCTATTACGGTGGCGTGACGGGCAGCCCCACGGCCATGGGCGCAGGCGCCGCGGGCCGGGTGTACATGGTGTCGTACAACCACTTGAACCTGCCGGGCGAGATCGGTCGCATCGTGGGCGACTACAAGAAGAAGTTCAACGACGACATGTACACCGGCGCCGTGTACCACGCCTTCTCCATGCTGGATTCCGCCTTCGTGAAGGCCAAGTCCACCGACCCCGTGAAGGTGGCTGCTGCGATGGAAGGCATGAAGTTCAACAGCTTCAACGGCGAAGTGGAGATGCGCAAGTCCGACCACCAGTTGCAGCAGGGCCTGTTCGTGACCCGCTGGGAAAAGGCGGGCGACAAGTATCCCCGCGATGCCGAGAACACCGGCTACACCTTCGTGCCGGTGAAGTACTACGAGCCCTATGTGGCCAGCACGCCCACGTCGTGCCAGATGAAGCGGCCTTCCTGATGTAGTTCCTGGTGGGACGACCTTTGGGGCCCGAGTCTCCTCGGGCCTTATTTTCACCTGCTGCGCGGTCTTGCGATGAATCTTGAGTTTTTCGTGATCTCCCTGCTCAACGGCGTCAGCTACGGTCTGCTGCTGTTCATGCTGAGTTCGGGGCTGACGCTGATCTTCAGCATGATGGGCGTGCTCAACTTCGCGCACACCAGTTTCTACATGCTGGGCGCGTACTTTGCGTACACCTTGTCGGGTGCCATCGGCTTCTGGCCCGCGCTGGTGGTGGCACCGCTGCTGGTGGGGGCGCTGGGCGCGGTCTTCGAGCGCTATGCGCTGCGCCGCGTGCACAAGTTCGGCCATGTGCCCGAGCTGCTGGTCACCTTTGGCCTGTCGTACCTGATCCTGGAGGTGGTGCAGCTGGTGTGGGGGCGCTCCACCGTGCCCTATGGCCTGCCTGCGCAACTGCAGGGGCCGCTCTTCACCCTGTACGGCACGCAGTTTCCCAAGTCGCGCTCCTTCGTCATGCTGGTGGCGGTGCTGATGCTGCTGTCGGTGTGGCTGCTGCTCACGCGCACCCGCATCGGTTTGGTGATCCAGGCGGCGCTCAAGCATCCGCACATGGTGGAGGCCCTGGGCCACAACGTGCCGCGCGTGTTCATGCTGGTGTTTGGCGGCGGCTGCGCGCTGGCGGGGCTGGCCGGCGTGATCGGCGGCAATACCTACGTGACCGAGCCGGCCATGGCGGCCTCGGTGGGCTCCATCATCTTCGTGGTGGTGGTGGTAGGGGGCATGGGGTCGCTGGCGGGGGCGTTCCTGGCGTCACTCATCATTGGACTGGTGCAGACCTTTGCGGTGGCGCTGGACTATTCGCTGGTGCATGCCTTCGCCCGCCTGGGCGTCCAGGTCACCGAACAGACCTTTGGCTACCCGCTATTCAAGCTCACCATCTCGCAGGTGGCGCCGATCCTGCCGTACCTGTTCCTCGTTCTGATCCTGATCTTCCGGCCCAAGGGCCTGCTGGGCACGCGGGAGGATTGAAAGGCCATGCACACCACTTCCTCTGCACCTTCGACCGCGGCCGCCGGGGGCGCCGTGCGGTACTACCGCTTCAAGCCCTTGAATGTGGGGCGCATCGTCATCTGGAGCCTGTTTGCCCTGGCGCTCATCGTGGCGCCCCAACTGTTCACCAGCAGCCTGGCGCTGACGATGCTGTCGCAGATCGGCTACGCGATCATCATCTGCCTGTCGTACAACATCCTGCTGGGGCAGGGCGGCATGCTGAGCTTCGGCCACGCCGTGTACACCGGCCTGGGCTCGTTCCTGGCGGTGCACGCCATCAACATGGCCAGCGACGGGCGACTGCCCATCCCGCTGGTGCTGATGCCGCTGGTGGGAGGGCTGGCGGGCATGTTCTTCGCCGTGCTGCTGGGCTATGTCACCACCAAGAAGTCCGGCACCACCTTCGCGATGATCACACTGGGCATCGGCGAACTCGTGGCCTCCATGGCGCTGATGTTCCCCGAGTTCTTCGGGGGCGAAGGCGGCATCACCACGGACCGCGTGTACGGCCAGCCGGTACTGGGCATCACGTTCGGTCCGGCAATTCAGGTGTACTACTTGATCGCCGCGTACTGTTTCGTGTGCACGGCCGCCATGTTCGCCTTCACGGGCACGCCGCTGGGGCGCATCCTCAACGCCGTGCGCGACAACCCCGAGCGTGTGGAGTTCATCGGCTACAACACGCAGCGCGTACGCTACTTCGCCTTCATCATCGCCGGGTTCTTCGCGGGCATCGGCGGGGCGCTGGCGGCCATCAACTTCGAGATCGTCACGGCCGCCGACAGCGTGAGCGTGGTGCGCTCGGGCAGCTACCTGCTGTTCACCTTCCTGGGCGGGGCCACGTTCTTCTTCGGCCCCATCATCGGCGCCGTGCTGCTGGTGCTGGCGTCGGTGCTGCTGTCCGAGCTGTCCAAGGCCTGGCTGTTGTACCTGGGCCTGGTGTTCCTTTTCATGGTCATGTATGCGCCCGGCGGCATAGCCAGCCTGATCATGATGAATCTGCGCCTGGCCAAGTACGGCAAGCTGCGCGGCATCATCAGCGCCTACCTGGCGCTGGGTGGAACGGCACTGGTGGCGGTGCTGGGGGCTGCAGCGATGATCGAAATGACTTATCACCTGCAGCTGAACGAGGCGCTGGGGCCGCAGCTGGAGTTTCTGGGTGCGACGCTGAACGCCAAGAGCGTGGCGAGCTGGTTCGGCGCCGGCTTCGTGTTGGTGACCGGCGTGGGTCTGTTCGAACTCTGTCGCAGGCAGTTCATGCGGCAGTGGGGTGCGATCCAGGAAGAGATCGAGCACGAGATCAAGCGTGGGGAGGCAGGCTGATGGCGGACCAGGCAACCTATGCGCTGGAGCTGCGCGACCTGCGCAAGAGCTTCGGCAAGACCGAGATCATCCGCGGCGCCAACCTGGCGGTACGGCCCGGCGAACGCGTGGCTGTCATCGGACCCAACGGCGCGGGCAAGTCCACGCTGTTCAACCTCGTCAGCGGGCGGTTCGCGCCCACCAGCGGCGAGGTGCTGCTGCACGGCGCGCGCATCGACGGCAAGCAGCCGTTCGAGATCAACCGCATGGGGCTGTCGCGCAGCTTCCAGATCACCAACATCTTTCCCAAGCTCAGCGTGTTCGAGAACCTGCGCTGCGGCGTGCTGTGGAGCCTGGGGTACCGCTATGCTTTCTGGCGCTTCCTGTCCAGGTTGCAGGATGCCAACGACCGGGCCACGCAGCTCATGGAGATGATCAAGCTGGACAAGAAGCGTGACACCCTGGCCATGAACCTGACCTATGCCGAGCAGCGCGCTCTGGAGATCGGCATCACCATTGCCGGCGGCGCCAGCGTGATCCTGCTGGATGAGCCCACTGCGGGCATGAGCAAGAGCGAGACCACGCGCTTCATCCACCTCATCAAGGAGGTCACGCAGGGCCGCACCCTGCTGACCGTGGAGCACGACATGGGCGTGGTCTTCGGCCTGGCCGACAAGATCGCCGTGGTGGTGTATGGCGAGGTGATCGCCTTCGACACACCCGAGAACGTGCGCGCCAACCCGCGCGTGCAGGAAGCCTACCTGGGCTCCGTCATTGCCGCGCAGCAGGCCGGGGGACATTGAGACATGCTGAAAGTCGAGAACCTGCACGCCTACTACGGCAAGAGCCATGTGCTGCACGGCGTGGGATTTGACGTGCAGCCGGGCGAGATCGTCGCGCTGCTGGGCCGCAACGGCTCCGGCCGCTCCACCGCGGCCAAGGCCGTGATGGGCCTGGTGGACTGGCAGGGCACGCTGCAGTGGAAGGGCCAGGATCTCAATGGCAGGAAGGCCTACGAGATCGCCCATCTGGGCATCGGCTACGTGCCCGAAAGCCGCGACGTATTTCCCAACCTCACCGTGCACCAGAACCTGCTGCTGGGCCAGAAGGGCAGTGGCAGGGATAGCCGCTGGAGCTTTGACGACATGTACGAGATGTTCCCGCGCCTGAAGGAGCGCCGCAACATCGAGGCGGGCGTCATGTCCGGCGGCGAGCAGCAGATGCTGACCCTGTGCCGCACGCTCATGGGTGACCCCGACCTCATCATCATCGACGAGCCCACCGAGGGGCTGGCGCCCAAAATCGTCGAACTGGTGGGCGAGTACCTCACGCGGCTCAAGCAGCGGGGCATCTCCGTGCTGCTCATCGAGCAGAAGCTCACCATCGCCATGACCATCTCCGACCGCGCGCTGGTCATGGGGCACGGCAGCATCGTCTTTCAGGGCACGCCCGACGAGCTGCGTGCCAACAGCTATGTACGCAAGGAGTGGCTGGAGGTTTGAGGGCCTCATTGGCCTCTAGCCCTTTGTGGATGAGCGCTGTCAGCTATCAAAAAGATAGTTAGATGTCGGTGTGCGCTGCACGCTTGTCCCGGCTGAGACAAAAAACTGCGACCCCTGCCTCTAGACTTGCGTGCTAAAAACGCACGAGCGTACTTTTCTTTCATCCACCCGAGATTCAAGAGGAACGACAGCATGACGGCTGAATACCAGGTCCACGGCGACGTGGCCGTGATCACCCTCAACAACCCGCCCGTCAACGGGCTTGGCCTGGCCACGCGCCAGGGCATCGTCGATGGCCTCGATCGCGCCCAGGCCGACGCGGCCGTCAAGGCCATCGTCATCACCGGCGCGGGCGGCGCCTTCTCGGGCGGCGCCGACATCAAGGAGTTCGGCACCGACAAGTCGCTGCAGGAGCCCAATCTGCACTCCGTCATCAACGCTGTCGAGAGCTGCACCAAGCCCGTGGTGGCTGCCATCCACACCGTCTGCATGGGCGGCGGGCTGGAGTTGGCCCTGGGCTGCCACTACCGTGTGGCCGCGCCCGGCTGCAACGTGGCGCTGCCCGAGGTGAAGCTGGGCATCCTGCCCGGCGCGGGTGGCACGCAGCGCCTGCCGCGCGTGGTGGGGGTGGAGGCAGCGCTGAACATGATCGTCAGCGGTGAGCCGGTCAAGAGCGAGATGATCGGCGCCGTGCCCGGCCAGAAGCTGTTCGACAAGATGGCCGCTTCGCCCGAATCGCTGGCCGAGGAAGCGCTGGCCTTCGCCCGAAGCGTGGCGGACGTGCGCCCGCTGCCGCTGGTACGCAACCTGCCGTGCAAGCACCCCGAGGGCGATGCGTACTTCCAGTTCGCGCGCAACATGGTCAAGGGCATGGCCAAGAACTTCCCCGCGCCCGCCAAGTGCGTGGACGCCGTGGAGGCGGCCACCAAGCGCAAGTTTGCCGACGGCCTGGCGTACGAGCGCGAGCTGTTCATCAACCTGATGTGGACGCCCGAGTCGCGCGCGCTGCGCCACCTGTTCTTTGCGGAGCGTGCCGCGAGCAAGATCCCCGACGTCCCGTCCGAGACTCCCAAGCGGGACATCAAGAAGGTCGGCGTGATCGGTGCGGGCACCATGGGTGGCGGCATCAGCATGAACTTCCTGAACGCGGGCATCCCCGTGACCATCCTGGAGATGAAGCAGGAGGCGCTGGACCGCGGCATCGGCACGATCCAGAAGAATTACGAAGCCCAGGTCAAGAAGGGCAAGCTCAAGGAAGACAAGTACCAGCAGCGCATGGCCCTGCTGTCCACTACGCTGAACTATGCCGACCTGAAGGACTGCGACCTGATCATCGAGGCCGTGTTCGAGGAACTGGGCGTGAAGGAAGCCGTGTTCAAGCAGCTCGACGCCGTGGCCAAGCCCGGCGCCATCCTGGCGTCCAACACCTCCACGCTGGACGTGGACAAGATCGCCGCCTTCACCCAGCGTCCGCAGGACGTGGTGGGCATGCACTTCTTCAGTCCCGCCAACGTGATGAAGCTGCTGGAAGTGGTGCGCGGCAAGGCCACGGCCAAGGACGTGCTGGCCACCGTGATGGCCCTGGCCAAGAAGATCAAGAAGACGGCCGTGGTCTCCGGCGTGTGCGACGGTTTCATCGGCAACCGCATGATCGAGCGCTACAGCCAGCAGGCCGGCTTCCTGCTGGACGAAGGCTGCACGCCCGAGCAGGTGGACAAGGCCATCGAGAAGTTCGGCTTCGCCATGGGCCCGTTCCGCATGGGCGACCTGGCCGGCAACGACATCGGCTGGGCCATCCGCAAGCGCCGCGCCGTCGAGCAGCCCGACATGAAGTACAGCAAGACGGCCGACCTGCTGTGCGAGATGGGACGCTTCGGCCAGAAGACCGGGGCGGGCTGGTACGACTACCAGGCTGGCAAGCGTGACGCGATTCCCAGCGACGTGGTGAACCAGATGATCGAGGAGCACCGCAAGGCCCTGGGCATCACGCCGCGCAAGGTGAGCGACGAGGAGATCGTGCAGCGCCTGGTCTATGCGCTGGTCAACGAGGGCGCCAAGATCCTGGAAGAGGGCATCGCCAGCAAGTCGGGCGACATCGACATGGTGTACCTGACCGGCTACGGTTTCCCCATCCACCGCGGCGGTCCCATGCACTACGCCAGCGAAGTGGGCCTGTTCAACGTGGTGCAGTCCATGAAGCGCTTTGCCCGCAACCCGCTGGATGACGCACGCGCCTGGGAGCCCGCGCCGCTGCTGGCCCGGCTGGCCGCCGAAGGCAAGGCCTTTGCCTGAGCGCCCGTTCGTCCGCCTGAAGCACGCAGAACAAGGAATATTGCAATGACCTCCGCAGTGATCGTTTCCACCGCCCGCACGCCGCTCGCCAAGAGCTGGAAGGGCTCGTTCAACATGACCCACGGCGCCACGCTGGGCGGCCACGCCGTGCAGCACGCCGTGCAGCGCGCGGGCATTGACCCCGCCGCCGTCGATGATGTCATCATGGGCTGCGCCAATCCCGAAGGCGCCACCGGCATGAACATCGCGCGCCAGATCGCGCTCAAGGCTGGCCTGCCCGTCACCACGTCGGGCATGACCATCAACCGTTTCTGCTCCTCGGGCCTGCAGACCATCGCCACCGCCGCGCAGCGCATCATCGCGGGCGAGGGCGAGGTGTATGTGGCTGGTGGCGTGGAAAGCATCTCGTGCGTGCAGCAGGAAATGAACCTGCACATGATCCAGGACCTGGCCCTGGCCAAGCAAAAGCCCGAGATCTACTGGAGCATGCTGCAGACCGCCGAGCAGGTGGCCAAGCGCTACCACATCGGCCGCGACGCGATGGACGAGTACGGCGCCGCCAGCCAGCAAAAGGCCTGCGCCGCCCAGGCAGCCGGCCTGTTCGACGCCGAGATCGCGCCCATCACCGTCACCGCGGGTATCGCCGACAAGACGCTGGGCCTGATCACCAAGCAGGTCACCGTGAGCCGCGACGAGGGTACGCGCGAGGGCACCACCAAGGAAGGCATCAGCGGTATCCGCCCGGCCATGCCTGGCGGGCTGATCTCGGCGGGCAACGCCAGCCAGTTCTCGGACGGCGCGGGCGCCTGCGTGGTGGTGGGCGAGGACTACGCTGCTCGCAACAACCTCCAGCCGCTGGGCCGCTTCCTGGGCTTTGCCGTGGCCGGTTGCGAGCCTGACGAAATGGGCATCGGCCCCGTGTTCGCCGTACCCAAGGTGCTCAAGAAACTGGGCCTGACGGTGCAGGACATCGACCTGTGGGAGCTGAACGAAGCCTTCGCCGTGCAGGTACTGTACTGCCGCGACAAGCTGGGCATTCCCGCCGACCGCCTGAACGTGAACGGCGGCGCCATCGCTCTGGGCCACCCCTACGGTGTTTCGGGCCAACGCCTCACGGGCCACGCCCTCATCGAAGGCAAGCGCCGCGGTGCCAAGCGCGTGTGCGTGACCATGTGCATCGGTGGCGGCATGGGCGCGGCGGGCGTGTTTGAAGTGCTGTAAGCGCCGATCCGCTTTCGGACTGAAACAACAAGCGCCCCGCGCAGACGATGTGGTCTGCGCGGGGCGTTTGCTTTTATTTTGATAGCTGTCTGCGATTGCTGCATGGGCGGTAGCAGGAGAACCGAGCGATATTTTTGTGACACGGGTTCCTGTACAGGGAGCGACGCAGCGGGCCAGCCGCTGGAGGGGGCTGCAAGCGTCCTGAAGTTCCGCCCAGCAGGCGGCTGCGTGTGCGGACGATTAAACTCCTCTGAATTACTGGTTGTTACAACAATCCCTGCCCGTCGTCCTGGCTTGGACGACTCGCCCTAGGGTCGGCCAAGTCCCCTTTGAATATCCCCATGGTCGCAAGCGTTCTCGTTGGCATGCTCTGCGCGCATCTGCTGTGCTTTGCGGTGATGTTCTTGCTGATCAGCAAACGGCTGCATGGGCAAAAAATGGGGATGGATCTTTTCGCGCTCGGCAACTTTCTGCTGGGCTCCGCCTATGTGCTGCAGCTGCTGGAGGGCGGCCCCGCCTGGAGTCCGATGAGTGTGGTGAACCACACGCTGACGCTGGCCTCCCCGGTGGTTTACTGGCTCGGAGCCATGCGTTTCTTTGGGCACGCCGTCCCCTTGCTGTCTCCACTTCTCGTATTTGGGGCGCTCTACAGCCTTGCGCAGGTACTGGTGCAATGGAGCGTGGGGCCGGTTGCACGCTACGCCATGCTTTCAGGGGGATCGGCACTCCTGTTTTTTGTGATGGCCCTGACGGTGATCTACGGCGTTCGCACATTTGCCAAGGATCTGTATGGCGAGATGGTCTTTTTTGCCGCGCTGATCAGCGGCCTATGCGTACTCAACGCGCTCAAGTTCATGAAGCTTCTGGATGGCGGCCTGGATGCATTGCAGATGGACCGCCAGTTCCAGCTGGTGTTCTACATCTACATGTCATTCCTGGCCACGGTGCTGCCGCCATCGATTGTCTGGTTGGTACTGCGCCGCTTGACCGATCAGTTGCGCCATATCGCTGCGCGCGACCCGATGACGCAGTTGCTCAATCGGCGAGGTCTCACCGAGGCGCTGCAGCTGTCTTTCAACCAGCGCCGGGCGGAGCATGCGCACTTGCTCGTTGTCGACGTTGACCACTTCAAGCGGATCAACGACACCTACGGCCACCACGCCGGAGACACCGTCCTGTGCCGCGTGGCGGAGATACTCCAGGCCACGGCGCGCCGTGGCGATTTGGTAAGCCGTCTGGGCGGGGAAGAGTTCGCGGTGATCTGCCTGAACACCGACTTTCCCGGGGCCATGCACATGGCGGAGCGATTGCGTGCAGCCATCGAGACGCAGACCATCGACATTGCAGAGGGCGGTCATCCGCTGCAGTGCACGGTCACGGTCGGGGTTTCACAGGGCTTTGCAGATGCACACGCCTTGGAGGCGGCCCTGCAACAGGCCGACGCGGCTCTGTACCGCGGCAAAGCCGCGGGACGCAACCGCGTCGAAACGGCCGGGCCGTCTATGGCCCCCCCTTCGTACGCCTGAATCACGGGCAATACCGAGACGCCGAGACGGTGATTTGGCCAAAGCCCCGGTGTTCCAGCGCGCGATCCAATGGACCCCCGCGGTGCGCGTCACCCAGCGGACAGGCTTCATCGGCCCATCCCTTCCATAATTTCGCGCATGACCACCTCCCTGCGCTCCACGCTCGACTTCCTGCTCTACGACTGGCTCCAGGCTGAATCGCTCAATGCGCGCGAGCGCTTTGCGGACCACTCGCGCGAGACGTTTGACGCCGTGCTGGACACCTGCGAGCGCATCGCGCGCGAGAAGTACGCGCCGTTCAACCGCACGGTGGATACGCAGGAGCCCCAGTTCGACGGTGAGCGCGTCATCCTGCCCCAATGCACGCACGACGCACGCCAGGCATTTGCCGACAGCGGCATGCTCAGCGCGGCGCAGGACTACGCGCTGGGCGGCATGCAACTGCCGTATGTCGTGGAGTCGGCGGCCAACAGTTTCTTTGGCTGCGCGTCGATCAGCATTGGCTCCAACCTGCTGACCACGGGCAACGCCAACGCCATCCTGGTGCACGGCACGCCCCTGCAGCAGCAGGTGTTTGCCGCCAACGAATTCAACGGCCGCTGGGCGGGCACCATGTGTCTTTCGGAGCCGCAGGCAGGCTCGTCCTTGAGCGACATCACCACGCGCGCCGAGGCCGACGGCGCAGACTTCGAGGTCGACCCGCTGGGCCCGCGCTACCGCCTGCGTGGCAACAAGATGTGGATCAGCTCCGGCGACCATGAGCTGACCGAGAACATCGTGCACCTGGTGCTCGCCAAGATCCCCGGGCCGGACGGCAAGCTGGTGCCGGGAGTGAAGGGCATTTCGCTCTTCATCGTGCCCAAGAAGCTGGTGGATACCGATGGCCAACTGACGGGCGAGCGCAACGACGTGGCGCTGGCCGGACTGAACCACAAGCTGGGCTGGCGCGGCACCACCAACACTCTGCTGAATTTTGGCGAGGGCAGGTACCCCGTGCGCGGCGGCGCCGGCGCCATCGGCTACCTCGTGGGGCGGCCGGGCGAGGGCCTGAGGTGCATGTTCCACATGATGAACGAGGCACGCATCGCCATCGGCATGGCGGCAACCACGCTGGGCCTGGCAGGCTACTACGCCAGCCTGGACTACGCCAGGACGCGGCTGCAGGGCCGCCCGGTACAGGGCAGCACCAGCGCCGCCGGCAGTGCCGGCAAGGACGCCAGCCAGCCGCCGGTGCCGCTGATCCGGCACGCGGACATCAAGCGCATGCTGCTTGCGCAAAAGAGCTACTGCGAGGGCGCGCTGGCGCTTAACCTGTACTGCGCGCGGCTGGTGGACGAGGGCCGCACGGGCGAGCCGCAGGCGGCGCAGGACGCGAGGCTGCTGCTGGAGGTGTTGACCCCCATCGCCAAGAGCTGGCCCAGCGAGTTCTGCCTGGAGGCCAACAGCCTGGCGATCCAGATCCACGGCGGCTACGGCTACACGCGCGACTTTCCCGTGGAGCAGTACTGGCGCGACAACCGCCTGAACATGATCCACGAGGGCACGCACGGCATCCAGGCCGCCGACCTGCTGGGCCGCAAGGTGGTGATGCAGGGCGGCGCAGGCCTGCAGCTGCTGGGGCGCACCATTGGCGCCACCATTGCCCAGGCGCGCAAGCATCCGGAACTCGCCGCCTGGGCGGACCAGCTGGCCCAGGCCCTGCAGGACGTGGGCGAAGCCACGCAGGCCGCCTGGGCCACCGGCAACCCTACCGAGGCGTTGGCCAACGCCGTGCCCTATATGCAGGCCTTCGGCCATATGGTGCTGGCCTGGGTGTGGCTGGACGTGGCGTGCAGCGTGCTCGCACGGGATGCTACTCTTTCAATAGCTGTAAGCGCTGGAAGGATGGGCGCTGCACGCTATTTTTACCACTATGAATTGCCGCGCATCGGTGCCTGGCTGCAGGTGGTGCGCCAGCGGGACCTGACCTGCGCGGCACTGGATGAAGACGCGTTCTGACGCCACGCGCTCTCCGCAGGGTGGTGGTCGCCCGCATGGGCAACGGTCTATGCTTGCCGCATGGATGCGCCCCAGACCCTGCTGATCGTCTACCACTCGCTGACCGGCGGCACGCGCCAGATGGCCGAGGCCGCGCGCGCCGGCGCCGCGGCCGAGCCCGCCGTGTCGGTGCGCCTGCTCCACGCGGCGCAGGCGGGGCCGGACGATGTGCTGGCCGCGCAGGGCTACTTGTTCGCCACGCCGGAAAACCTGGCGGCCATCAGCGGCCAGCTCAAGGACCTCTTCGATCGCTGCTACTACCCGGTGCTGGACCGCATCAATGGCCGGCCTTACGCCAGCCTGGTCTGCGCCGGCAGCGACGGCCAGAACGCCGCACGCCAGATCGCCCGCATCGCCACGGGCTGGCGGCTGAAGGCCGTGGCCGAGCCGCTGATCGTCTGCACCCACGCCCAGACGCCCGAGGCGATCCTGGCCCCCAAGCAGATCGGCGCGGCGGACCTGGAGCGCTGCCGTGCGCTGGGCGAGGCGCTGGCCACCGGGCTCGCGCTGGGGGTGTTCTAGTGCTGCGACCCGAAAGTGTCGGGACATGAAAGTGCGCCTTCGCCCGCGAGGCGGCGTTGCCCATCCTCGCAATGGCCACGGTCGTTGCTGCGGTTCGCGTCTGGCCCTTGGGGCGAAGCCATCGATCGCCTTTTGTTACTCCACTCCCCGGTTGCGGTACTAGGGCCTGTTCACACTATTTTTGCCAGTGCGAATGGCGTGAAAACCGCGCCAATCTAGGCGCGTGACGACGCCAAGGCCGGGGCCTTGGCTAGGAGGGCAACGACGCGTGGCGCGGTTTTCACTCCGTTCCCTCCGGGTTGCGATCAAAAAGGGCCATTCGCGGCGTTGCCAAGCCTCGCTGGGGTAGCACCCCAGCTTCGTTTGGCGCCTTGCGCCTGGCCCTTTTTGATCGCAACGCATCTGGCAAAAATAGTGTGAACAGGCCCTAGGCCCTGCCCATCCAGCGGCGCAGCGCCGCGCTGGCCCAGTCCACCGCAACCGATAGCGCCAGCATCGCCAGGATCACCGTGCCCGCCTGCGCATGGTGGAACAGCGACAGCTCCACGTACAGCAACTGCCCCAGGCCGCCCGCGCCCACGAAGCCGAGGATGGCGGCCATGCGGATGTTCATCTCCCAGCGGTACAGCGTGTACGCCACCAATTGCGGCGCCGCCCCGGGCAGCGTGCCATACAGGAACGCCATGGCGCAGCCGCTGCCGGCCTGGCGCAGCGCACGCGCGGCCGTGGCCGGGGTGTTCTGCAGCGCCTCGGCATACAGCCGGCCCAGCACGCCGGTGGTGTGCAGGGCCAGGGCCAGTGCGCCGGCAAACGGCCCCAGGCCCACGGCCAGGGCGGTGAGCGTGGCCCATACCAGTTCGGGCACCGAGCGCAGTAGGTTCAGCAGCAGGTTCCAGCCCGCGCGCCGGCGTGGCAGGGCCAGCAGCAGGGCCAGCAGGGCGGCCAGCAGCGTGCCCACGATGGAGATGGCCAGCGTCTCCCACACGCCGCGCGCCACCTGCCGCAGCCAGGTGCCGCCCAGCTCGGGTGGGAAGAAGCCGCCGGCAAACTCCGCCATGCTGCGCGCCGCCTCGGCGGTGAAGAGCGCGGGCAAGTCCATGTCCAGCAGCCACAGGCTGGCGGCCAGGGCGGCCAGCACCGTCGCGGTCAACGCGCCGCTGCGCCAGCCCAGCGGCGCGGCGCGTGCCGCGGGGGCGCATCCAGCGCGCGGCGCAGCCCGCCCGACAGCGCATCGGCCGCCAGCACCAGCAGCATGAAGGTCACAAGGATGGTGCACGCCTCGCCGCCGTTGAGCATCTTCATGGCCTGGTCCATGAGCTGGCCCAGCCCGCCCGCGCCCACGAAGCCCATTACCACCGAGGCGCGCACCGCGCATTCCCAGCGGTACACGGTGTAGGAGGTGAGTTCGCGCGCCGCCTGCGGCAGCAGGCCGTAGAGCAGGGCGATGGGCCGGCGCGCCCCACTGCGCGCCAGCGCCTGGGCGGGTGCGGCGGGCACGGATTCGAGGATCTCGGCATACACCTTGCCCAGCATGCCGCCGTAGGCCAGCCCCAGTGCCAGCACGCCGGCCGTCGGCCCCAGGCCGAACACGCGCACGAACACCAGCGCCCACACCAGCTCGGGGATGCCGCGCAGCACCGTGAGCACGCCGCGCGCTGCCGGGTTCAGCCGGGGGCGTTCGCGTGCAGCGTTGCTGGCCCAGTAGGCCAACGGCACCGCCAGCACGAAGGCCAATGCCAGCCCCGCAGTGGCAATCGCCAGCGTTTCCAGGGTGGCGCGCGCCAGCAGGGCCAGGAAGTCGGCCCCCGTTTCAGGCGGCAGGAACTGGCGCAGGAACCCGCCCAGCACGCGCAGGTTCTCGGGCGCCAGCAGCGCGGCCAGGTCAAAGCCCGACGCCTGCAACAGCGGCCACAGCAGCACCACGGCCAGCAGCGCGCCGCCCAGCCGACCGCGTGCGGCCGGGTCGCGCAGGTGCGGGGCGGGGTGCGTCAACGGCATGATGCGTAGCTGCTGGTGGTCGGGGGCGGCGTGGGCGTTTCATCCGGCGCGAGCGCGCCGTCGCCGGGCGGGGCGTACAGCGCCTGCAGCAGATCGGGCGTGACCGCGCCGGCCGGCAGGTCGAAGGCGATGCGCCCCTCGCGCAGGCCCACCACGCGCGCAAAGCAGGCCAGCGCCAGGTCCACCGCGTGCAGGCTGGCGACCAGCGTGGCGCCACGTGCGGCCGCGTCCTGCACCAGCAGCTGCACGGTGGCCAGCGCCAGCGTGGGGTCAAGGGCAGAGACGGGCTCGTCGGCCAGCAGCAGCTCTGGCTGCTGGTACAGCACGCGGGCAATGCCCACGCGCTGCAGTTGCCCGCCCGAGAGCTGGTCGCAGCGCGCAAACAGCTTGTCCTGCAACTGCACGCGCTGCAGCGCCGCCTGCGCGCCGGGCAGGTCGGCCGGGTACAGCAGCGAGGCCAGCGCCTTCCATGTGGGCCATTGGCCCAGGCGCCCGGCCAGCACGGCGGTCACCACGCGCTGGCGCGGTGGCAGGGGCGGTGCCTGGTGGACGGTGCCGATGCGCGCGCGCAGCGCACGCGGCGGAGGCCACGAAGCATGGGGCGTGTCGGGCGACGACGCGCCCAGGGCGGAGCCCAGCACGTGCACGCGGCCGGCGCTGGCGGGCAGGGCTGTGCCCAGAAGGTTCAGCAGGGTGGTCTTGCCCGCCCCCGAGGGGCCGATCAGCGCCAGGCTCTCGCCCTGGCGCGCGGCCAGGGTGATGCCGCGCAGCGCCACATGGCCGCCGGGGTGGCATAGATCCACGCCGTCCAGCTCGAAGCTCATGGTTGCTCTTGTTTCAATAGCTGCTAGCGCTTATCCAGCAAGCGCCAGGGGCTGATTTGATCAATAACGCCAATGGTGCACGCGCGGGCTACCTGGGCCAGGCCCGCGCGCGCCGGCGCGCTTACTTCAGCAGGCCGGCCGTCTTGGCGGCGTCTTCGATGCCGTCGTAGTTGCGCGGCTCGGTGGCGATGAAGCGCGAGGCGCGCTGCAGTTCCAGGATGGCCTTGTGCTCGGGCTTGGCCGGGTCGAGCGCCAGGAAGGCGGCCTTGATCTTCTGCACCACGGCGGGATCGAGATCGCCGCGCACGGTCCAGTTGTAGTCGAAGTAGGGTGGGGTGGTGGCGAACACCCGTACCTTGGACGGGTCCACCTTCTTGGTCTCGACCAGCTTGTCCCAGACGGAGGCGTTGAGCACGCCGGCCTGCGCCTTGCCGGCGGCCACGAAGGCGACGGTGGCGTCATGCGCGCCGGAATAGGCCACGGTCTTGAAGTCCCGCTCGGGCTGGACGCCGGCCTGCTGCAGGAAGTAGCGCGGCATCAGGCTGCCCGAGGTGGACGAGGGAGCGCCAAAGGCAAAGGTCTTGCCCTTGAGGTCGGCCAGGCCCTGGATGGTGGGGTCGGCGGTGATGAAGCGCGAGGTAAAGCGTGCGTCCTCCTCCCGCTGCACCAGCGGAATGGCCGTGCCGCCCGTGCGGATGCGCGCCTGCACGTAGGTGAAGCCGCCCAGCCAGGCCAGGTCCAGCTTGCGCGTGGCCAGGGATTCGACCACGGCGGCGTAGTCGGTTACCGGGGTGAACACCACCTTCATGCCGGTGGCCTGCGACAGGTACTCGCCCAGCGGCTTGAACTTGCGTTGCAGTTCGGTAGGCGCTTCGTCGGGGATGGCGGATACGCGCAGCACCTGCGGCTCGGCGGCCTGGGTGGAAAGGAAGGGAGAGAAGCTGGCGACAGCGGCGGCGGCTGCGGCAAAGCGGCGCAGCGCCGCACGGCGTGCGGTCGTTGAAGAGGTCATGGCGGTGAGGGAAAGTTGAATCGAGCGCGCTGCAAGCCGAGGGCCTGCGGGGTGTGCGCGAGGGCCGCCATTGTCGCCCAAGGTGGCGTCGGCTGCCCGGGGGGCGCGCGGCCGGCAGTGAACGCTCAGCCCGCCGCCTGGGGCGTGGGCAGCGCCGGGCGGCGCCGCCCCGGCAGCAGCAGCGCCACCCCCGCGGCCACCATCAGCAGCGCGCCCGACAGGCCGAAGGCGATCCAGTGCGTGCCGAAATGCTCATAGCCCCAGCCGCCCAGCCAGGCGCTGATCATGGCCCCCACCTGATGCCCCAGGTAGGCCCAGCCGTAGAGCACGCCCACCAGCCGCACCCCGAACATGTCGGCCAGGATGGCGGACGACAGCGCGATGCTGCCCGCCCAGGCAATGCCGCCGATCACCGAGGTGCCGTACAGCTCCAGGGTATTTCCCGCCAGCAGCAGGGCAAAGAAGCCCACGCCGCGCACGCAATAGATGGCGGCCAGCAGTTTGCGCCGCGGCAGCCGGTCGGCCAGGCGCCCCAGCACCATGGTGCTGGGAATGGCCACCAGCCCGATCAGGCCGATGCCGAAGGCGCTGGTGGTGGCGTCAAAGCCATGGTCCATCAGCATGGGCATGCCGTGCGTGCCCAGCAGGTTCATGCTGAAGCCGCAGGCGAACAGGCCCAGCGTGATCTTGAGGAAGGTGCCGGTGCACATGGCCTGCAGCACCGTGTAGTGCTGCCCTGCGGGAGCCACCGGGTTCGCCGCACGAATGGGGCTGCCGGGCAGCGGGGCATCGCCATCGGCAGGCGCCTCGTCGCGGATCACCCACAACGCCGTGGGCACGGTGATGGCGGTGAACAGCGCTGCAAAGCCCAGCAGCGTGGCCTGCCAGCTCAGATGCTGCAGCGCCATGCCCAGCGCGGGCGTCATGATGGCGATGCCGGCCATGGAGCCCGTGGACAAGAAGAACAGCGCCATGCCCCGGCGGCGGTTGAACCAGCGGCTGATGACCGGCGTGAGCGCCACCGGGCTCGTGAATCCCGCGCCCACGGACATGAGGATGCCGAAGCTCAGCAGCAGCCCCAGCGGCGTGCGCGTGTTCACTGCCCAGAGTGTCGACGCCACCAGCAGGACCGTGCCCGCCAGCAGCACGAAGCGCGTGCCCCGGCGCGCCACCAGCCAGCCCGCCAGCGGCATGGCCGCGCCGTAGCACAGCATGCCCACGGCGACGATGGACGACAGCAGGCTGCGCGAAAAGCCCAGGTCCTCGGCCATGGGCAGGAACAGAGGGCCCAGCCCCAGGCGCAGGCCCACGGTGAGGGCGGTGAGCACGGTGGCCGCGGCCACGATGTTCCAGCCGAAGTACCAGCGGGCCGGTGAGGAATCTTGAGAGGACATGGGGGCGACGGGCGTGGGGCCGGGTGAATGCGACCCTTGGTTGTAACGGCTGCCGTGGGCCGTGTGCGCCGGCTGCGGCCGGCGGCGCATCGCGATTGGCGATGGGGGCTGCCGCGGCGCGCGAGGGGCGGTGACCCGGTAGCCCGGTGGCCCCGCGGCGCGGCAGCGACGGCGTCAGCGGCGGAACAGTCCGTCCGCGTCGATGATGGACAGCTCCACGTAGCTCAGGCCCGTGCGGTCGCCGGGGCCGTAGCCCAGCTCCAGCCCGCCCAGGTCGTAGTGGCTCATGCTGCCCAGCGCGGTGACGATCTTCTCGCGCGTGGGCTTGGGGCCGGCGCGGCGCAGGCCTTCCACCAGCACCTTGGCGGAGGTGAAGCCTTCCATCACCGAGGGCGACAGCGTCAGGTTGCCCTTGGCCTTGGCCAGAGCGGCGGCCTCGCGGTTGATGGCGTAGCCCATGGAGCGCACGTTGGGGAACACCTGCGTGACGATCACGCCGCGCACCGAGTCGCCCAGCTGGGCGACGAAGCCGCGGGATGCGTTGTTCGACACCGTGACCACCTGCATGGACGAGCCGGCCTTGCGCAGCGCTTTCACGCCGTCGCTCACCGCCACGCTGGAGCCGATCCAGATGACCGCCTGGGCCTGCGCCTGGATGAGCTGCGGCACGATGGTGGCGTAGTCCGGCTTGGCACGGTCGGCCTTGATCACGGCCACGGGCTTGCTGCCCACGTTGGCAAAGCCCTTCTGGGCACCGGCCAGGCAGTCCTCGCCAAAGCTGTCGTCCACGTGCACCACGGCGATGCGCTGGACCATGATGGTGTGCAGGTGCTCCACGGCCTTCTCGGTCTCGGCCTGGTAGCTGGAGCGCACGTTGAACACCAGCGGGTTGGCAGGCTTGTGGAAGGTCATCGCACCCGTGGAGGGCGCCACCAGCGCCACGCCGTGCTTGGCCAGGTGCGGCAGGATGGCTTCGGTGTGCGGCGTGGCGCGGCTCATGAACAGCGCGGCCACGTTGTCGTCTTCGATCAGGCGGCGTGCGTTCTCGCCAGCGAGCTTGGGCTCGAACTTGTCGTCCAGCGTGATCAGCTTGATGCGCTCGCCATGCACGCCACCCTTGGCATTGACGTGGTCCAGATACAGGTGCACGCCCGCGAGGGTCTCGCCCACGCTGGCCGCCACTGGGCCGCTGACGGCCGTGGTCTGCCCGATCAGGATGTCGGCCGAGGCGGCGCCGCCGCTCAGGGCGCCCGCCAGCAGGCAGGCGGCTTGCCAGGCGCGCAGGCGCCCATGGGGTTTCTGGTTCATGGTTCCTCCCTGTGCCCGCGTTGCACCAAATGGGTGCATGGGCTGTGGTTTCGCACTGGCAGCGGGTAGCTGCAGTCCCTCAAAAGGTGCATATTGTGACCGCGATGTGGCACGGCCGGCGTACGTGGTGCGCGTGCCGCGCCAGAAAGGTCACATACCGGAACGCACATTCCCGCCTCAAGCACCTTCCGTTGTCGAGCCAGCCCGGCCGCCGATGCTGCCAGCCGCACGGCGCGATAAACCGCGTGGCCAGGTGCAATGGGCGCGCCTGCACGGCGCCGCGCGCAGCCCGGCGACGCATGCCGGCGCGCCGGTGGCCGTGGCGCGCGCGCCCAGGCGCCGCAGCGCCGTGGGGGCCAGCCATGCCCCGCGCCCATCAGCGCCATGGGCCGCAGGGTGGGACATGCAGGCGCCGAGAATCCCCATGCCAGCCCGGCGATCCCATGGCCGTGGGGAAGGGGCCCCGGTTCAGCGTGGCCAGCGCCACCGTCGCCAGACATTCCTATACGCAGGGGCCGGCACCGGCCCCTGCGGCGCTGTGGTCGGGGGCGTCAGGGGCCGTCCGTGGGCCAGGGCGCGTCGCCGTAGAGCTGCTCCACGCCAATGCCCGTGGCCAGGCGTTGCAGCGGCAGGGGCGGCGGGTCCAGCGGCAGCCGCAGACGCTGGTAGGCGCCTTCGCTGGACAGGCCGTAGGGCGCGGCGTCGCGGTTGTCGAAGGCGTAGAACACCCTGTCCGCGCCGGCCATGACCAGCGCCGCCAGGCACATGGGGCAGGGGTGGCCGCTGGCGTAGACCGTGCAGCCCGCCAGGCTGGGGTTCGCCCGCTGGCGCGTTGCGGCGCGCAGGGCCTGCATCTCGGCGTGGGTACTGGGTCGTGGCTGTGCACGATGTCGTTCACGCCGGTGGCGATCACCTCGCCGCCGCGCGCGATCACCGCGCCGAAGGGCCGGCCGCCGCGGGCCCGGTTGTCATGGGCCAGGTGCACGGCCCGGCGCAGCAGGGCGGTATCGGTGGACATGGGAACTCCTGAAAAATGAGCGGCCCCCGCTTTCCCCGCGGGCGCCGCGGCCGGATTGTCCTTTGGACACAAAAACCCTGCCGATGAATCACGCATGTGACATGTGTGGCGCGGGCCGCTCGCCACAATAGCCGCTCAAAATCCTGCCGCCGCGCCTCCGTTGCCCACTGTGGGCGATGGCACGGCGTACCACAGACTCTTGGGGAGACACCTTCATGGCCCGTACCGCGCAACAACTCTTCGACCTCTCGGGCAAGACTGCCCTCGTCACCGGCGGCTCGCGCGGCTTGGGGCTGCAGATGGCGCACGCACTGGGCGAGGCGGGCGCGCGCATCATGCTCAGCTCGCGCAAGGCCGAAGACCTGGAGCAGGCCGCCGCCGAGTTGCAGGCCGCCGGCATCGACGCGCGCTGGGTCGCCGCCGACTGCGCGCGCGAGGAAGACATCCACCGCCTGGCCAGCGAGACGCTGCAGCGCATGGGCGACGTGGACATCCTGATCAACAACGCCGGCGCGAGCTGGGGCGCGCCGGCCGAGGACCACCCCGTGGCCGCATGGGACAAGGTCATGAACCTGAACGTGCGCGGCTACTTCCTGCTGTCGCAGGCGATCGGCAAGCACAGCATGATCCCGCGCAAGAGCGGCCGCATCATCAACGTGGCATCCATCGCAGGGCTGGCGGGCAACCCGATCGAGATGAAGACCATTGCCTACAACACCTCCAAGGGTGCGGTGATCAACTTCACGCGCGCGCTGGCCTGCGAGTGGGGCGTGCATGGCATCGGCGTGAACGCGATCTGCCCGGGTTTCTTCAAGACCAAGATGGCCACCGTGCTCATCGAGACGCTGGGCGAGGAAAAGATGGCCGCGCACGCGCCGCTGCGCCGCCTGGGCGACGACGAAGACCTCAAGGGCATCACGCTGCTGTACGCCAGCGAGGCGGGCAAGCACATCACCGGCCAGTGGCTGGCCGTGGACGGGGGCGTGAGCGCGGTCATCGGCGGCTGACGGCAAGGGCGAACCACCGCGCCAGGGGCACTATCCTTGCGGTCTTTTTTTACCTTGAGCAAGGAGCTTCCCGTGCTGGATTTTGGTGCCGACATTCCCTTCGTCAAAGAGCTGGGCTTCACCCTGCATCACATGCAGGGCGGAACGTCCGAACTGCACTTTGAGGCGCGGCCCGAGCACATGAATTCCTACGCCGTCACCCATGGCGGCGCCACCATGACGCTGCTGGACGTGACCCTGGCCACGGCCGCGCGCAGCGATACGCCGGACATGGGCGTGGTCACCATCGAGATGAAGACCAGCTTCATGCACCCGGCGCGCGGCCCGCTGGTGGCCAAGGGGCGGCTGCTGCACCGCACGCGCTCGCTGGCCTTCGTCGAAGGGGCGGTGTACGACGCCGAAGGGCGCGTCTGCAGCCATGCCACGGGCACTTTCAAATACGTGCCCAAGGCCGTGCCCGGCGGCGTGTCCACCGACTGAATTTGAAATGAAAAGTGGCTCTGGCGCTTATGTATCAAGCGCCAGAAGCTATTGAAACAATAGCAAAATTTAACCTGGAGATTTCGCATGCCACGCAACCAACAGATCCTCCTCGACAACCGCCCCCAGGGTGAAGCCACGGTGGACAACTTCCGCCTGGTCACCACCGATACGCCTGCACTGCAGGACGGCCAGGTGCTGGTGCGCCACCATTACCTGAGCCTGGACCCCTACATGCGCGGGCGCATGAACGACAGCAAGAGCTACGCCGCCAGCCAGCCGCTGGGCGAGGTGATGATCGGCGGGACGGTGGGCGAGGTCGTCGAGAGCCGCCACCCGGCCTATGCCGTGGGCGACAAGGTGGTCGGCATGGGCGGCTGGCAGGAGTACAGCGTGGCCGACGGCAACACGCCCGGCATGCTGCGCAAGGTCGATACCACCCACGTGCCGCTGTCGGCCTACCTGGGGGCCGTGGGCATGCCCGGCGTGACCGCCTGGTACGGCCTGGTGAAGATCATCGCCCCGAAGGCGGGCGAGACCGTGGTGGTGAGCGCCGCCAGCGGCGCCGTGGGCAGCGCCTTCGGCGCGCTGGCCAAGGCGCGCGGCTGCCGCGTGGTGGGCATTGCCGGCGGCCCGGACAAATGCCGCTATGTGACTGAAGAGCTGGGCTTTGACGCCTGCATCGACCACCGTGCGAACGGCGATTTGAAGAGCATGGCCCGCGCGCTCAAGGAAGCCTGCCCGGACGGCATCGACGGCTACTTCGAGAACGTGGGCGGCTACATCCTGGACGCCGTGCTGCTGCGCGCCAACGCGTTCGCCCGCGTGGCCGTGTGCGGCATGATCGCCGGCTACGACGGCCAGCCGCTGCCGCTGCAGAACCCCGCGCTCATTCTCATCAACCGCATGAGGGTCGAGGGCTTCATCGTCAGCGAACACATGGAGGTGTGGCCCGAGGCGCTCAAGGAACTGGGAGGCCTGGCGGCCAGCGGCAAGCTGCGCCCGCGCGAGACCATCGCCCAGGGCCTGGCCGCGGCGCCCGAGGCGTTCCTGGGGCTGCTCAAGGGCAAGAACTTCGGCAAGCAACTGGTGAAGCTGGTTTGATGGTGCAGTGGAGCTGGGCGCGGTTTGACGACCTGGGCGTGCACGCGCTGCACGATGCGCTGGCCCTGCGCTGCCGGGTGTTCATCCTGGAGCAGGGCCCCTACCAGGACCCGGACGGTGCGGACAAGCACGCCTGGCACCTGCTGGGCCGCGCGCAGCCGCAGGGGCCGCTGCTGGCCACGCTGCGCGTGGTGGACCCCGGCGTGAACTACGCCGAGCCCTCGATCGGCCGCGTGGTCTGCGCGCCCGAGGCGCGCGGAAGCGGCCTGGGCCGCGCGCTGGTGGCTGAAGGGCTGGCGCAGTGCCAGCGGGTATGGCCGGGGCGCCCGGTGCGCATCAGCGCGCAGGCGCACCTGCAGCGCTTGTATGGCAGCCTGGGGTTTGCTACGGTGTCCGATCCCTACCTGGAAGACGACATCCCGCATGTCCAGATGCTGTGGAGCCCGCCGCCACAGGCCTGAAAGGGCGCAAGGCAGGGGCCGTCTTTCGCACCGCACCGGAGAGCGCGCATGACCGAACTCATCCTGCACCACTATCCCGCCTCGCCGTTCGCACACAAGGTGCGCTGCGTGCTCGGCTTCAAGCAACTGGCGTGGAAGTCGGTGATCGTGCCCAGCGTCATGCCCAAACCCGACGTGGTGGCGCTCACCGGCGGCTACCGGCGCACGCCTTTCCTGCAGATCGGGGCTGACATCTATTGCGACACGGCGCTGATCTGCGATGTGCTGGAGCATCTGCAGCCCGAGCCCGTGCTGTACCCGCCGCACCTCAAAGGTGTCTCGCGCGTGTTCGCGCAGTGGGCGGACATGGTGCTGTTCGGGGCCGCCATGGCTTACTGCCTGCAGCCGCGCGGGGCACAGGCGCTGTTTGCCGGCCTGCCCGATGGTGCGGCCGAGGCCTTTCGCAACGACCGCCGCGCCATGGGCACGGCGCGCACCCACCCGGCGGACGCCACGGCGGCCTACCGCTCGTACCTGCGGCGCATCGCCAACATGGTGGAAGAGCACGACTTTCTCTTCGGCGCCGAGCCCTGCGTGGCCGACTTTGCCGCGTACCACCCGCTGTGGTTCACGCGCGAATGCGTGCCGGTGATGGCCGACATTCTCTCGGCCACGCCGGCGGTGCTGGAGTGGATGGATCGCATGGCCGCGCAGGGCCAGGGCCGCGCGGAGAAGTTCAGCGCCCAGGACGCCGTCACCGTTGCCGCAGGCGCGCTACCCCAGCCGCTGCCCGCCGAGGCCTTCCAGGACGAGCATGGCATCCCCCTGGGCAGCCGCGTGACGATCACCGCCGAGAGCTTTGGGCCCGAGCCCACCGAAGGCACGCTGATCGCTGCCACGCGCACGCGCTACACGCTGGCGCGCACCGATCCGCGCGCGGGCGACGTGCATGTGCACTTCCCACGCGTGGGCTATGTGCTGCGCCGCGCCGCATGAGATTTCCATTCATAGACCGCAGGAGACACACAGCATGATCGACAACTTCGCCGGCAAGACCGCCGTGCTCACGGGGGCGGGCTCGGGCTTTGGCCTGGAGTGCGCCCGCATCGGCGCGCGCCTGGGCATGAACCTGGTCCTGGTGGACGTGCAGCAGGACGCGCTGGAGCGCGCCGCCGTGGAGCTGGCCGCCGCTGGCGCCCCCGTGCTGGCGCGCCGGGTGGACGTGTCCAGCGCCGCGCAGATGGAGCAGCTGGCGCAGGACGTGGTGCAGCACTTCGGCGCGCCGCACCTGGTGTTCAACAACGCGGGCGTGGGTTCGGGCGGGCTGGTGTGGGAGAACTCGGCCCGCGACTGGGAATGGGTGCTGGGCGTGAACCTCATGGGCGTGGTGCACGGCGTGCGCCTGTTCACCCCGCTGATGCTGCAGGCCGCCAAGGACGACCCCGCCTGGCGCGGGCACATCGTCAACACCGCCAGCATGGCCGGCCTGCTGGCCCCGCCCAACATGGGCATCTACAACGTCAGCAAGCACGCCGTGGTGGCACTGAGCGAGACGCTGTACCAGGACCTGGCGCTGGTCACCGACCAGGTGGGCGCCAGCGTGCTGTGTCCGTATTTCGTGCCCACGGGCATCAGCCAGAGCGAGCGCAACCGCCCGCAGGTGCTGGCGGACGAGCGGCCCACCAAGAGCCAGCTCATCGGCCAGGCCATGATCGGCAAGGCCGTCACCAGCGGCAAGGTGACGGCCGCCGAGGTGGCGCAGAAGGTCTTCGACGCCGTGGCGGCGGAGCAGTTCTACATCTACAGCCACCCGCAGGCGCTGGGGGCCGTGCGCACGCGCATGGAGGACGTGGTGCAGGCACGCAACCCCACCGACCCGTTCGCGGACAAACCCGAGCTGGGGGCGCAACTGCGGGCGGCGTTGCGCGCGCAGTGACCGGCTTTTGAATTGAAATGGCTTCTGGCGCTTGCTGGATAGGCGCTAGCAGCTATTGAAAATGTAGCGTTTGCGCGTCCACCCAGGTGCAGGGTGCGCAGAGCATCCGCTCAGGGCGCCGGGCGCACCAGCCGTATGGGCAGGCGCGTGCTGCGGCCCACGTCGCCGCGGGCCTCGCCGCTGGTCATGTCCACGGCCCAGCCCTGCTGCACCGACAGGCTGCTCTCGCCCGCGCCGCCGCGCGCCACGTTGCCGTACGCGTAGGGGTTCACGCTGAGGGTGTTGACGCTGGCGGTGCCGGTCCAGTGCCATTCCAGCGGCGCATTGGGAAAGAGTTGGGGGTCGACCGAGGGCGGCTGCGCGTTGCGGTTGACCAGGCGGCGCAGCTCGGGCACGCGCGGCAGGCGCCAGCGCACGCCCTCGTCCTTCCAGCGCTGGCGCACCAGCGCCTGGGCCTCGCCGTAGGTGTAGCGCAGGGCCACGCCGGTGCAGGTGGTGCCTGTCCATTGCATGCCCTGCGCGCAGCGCGGCCAGGCCAGCCGCGCCTGCGTATCGATCACCAGCGCGCCGTCGGGCGACGGCACCAGCACCGGCTGGGCGGGCGCGACCGGAACGGGCGGGGCGTCGTCGGCCTCGTCCTCACGGTCCGTGGCGGCGAGGGCGGGCGCGGCCAGGAGCAGGGCGCCAGCGCACAGGGCCAGGGTGGCGGCCCAGCCGCGCAGGGCGGGGGCGATCGGGGGCAGGGGCATGCGGTGTCTCCGGACGAGGCAGTACAGGACGGCAGGAACAGTGCGGCCGAGCCGCGCACGCGATTGTCGGGCGGCGGCAGGGCCAGGCAACCCGTGAACAGCGGGCTGGAAGGGCGGCTTTTGCGGCCATCGAACGCACGCGGGTGCCGGCCGCGGCGCTGCATGGGAGGCGATGTGGGCCTTCGCGCAGCGCGCCAGCACGATCCGGCCAGTGTGGCGACAATCGCCCGAATGCCCTTTTCCCCGTTCTTCCGCATGGCCCTGATCCTGGGCCTGCTCTCGGCCATCGGCCCATTTGCCATCGACATGTACCTGCCGGCGCTGCCGGCCATCGGCGCGGCGCTGCGGGCCGACGTGGGGGCGGTGCAGTGGAGCCTGACGGCCTTCTTCCTCGCGCTGGGCGTGGGCCAGTTGGTCTACGGCCCGGTGTCCGACATGGTCGGGCGCAGGCCGCCGCTGTTCTTCGGGCTGGGCCTGTTCACGCTGGCCAGCGTGGGCTGCGCGCTGGCGACCGACGTGCACACGCTCGTGCTGCTGCGCTTTGTGCAGGGGCTGGGCGCGGCGGCGGGCATGGTGATTCCGCGCGCGGTGGTGCGCGACCTGCACACGGGCACCGCGGCGGCCCGGCTCATGTCGCTGCTGATGCTGGTGTTCAGCGTGTCGCCCTTGTTGGCGCCATTGGTGGGCAGCGGCGTGATCGCGCTGGCCGGCTGGCGCGGCGTGTTCTGGGTGGTGGCGGTGGCGGCGCTGGCCGGGCTGGTGTTGGTCCAGCGGGCGCTGCACGAGACACGGCCCGCCGGCCAGCGGGTGCGCAGCTCTGTGGGCAACGCGGCCGCGGCCTACACGACGCTGCTGCGCGACTGGCACTACCTGGGGCTGGTGGGCATCGGCGGCTGCTCCATGGCGGGTTTCTTCGTTTACCTGGCGGGCTCGCCTTTCGTGCTGATCAACCACTACGGGTTGTCGCCGGTGCAGTACAGCGTGGCGTTTTCGGTCAACGCGGCGGCCTTCTTCGCCAGCGCGCAGTTCACGGCGCGGCTGGGGCGGCGCTACGGCATGGCGCCGGTGGTGAAGGCGGCCGCCAGCGGCGCGGGCGCGGTCATCCTGGCCCTGCTGGCGCATTACCTGCTGGGCGGCGACCGGCTGGCCGTGCTGCTGGTGCTGTACTTCGTCGCCAGTGCGCTGATGGGGCTGGTGATCCCCACCACCTCCGTGCTGGCGCTGGAGGAGCACGGCACCATTGCGGGGACGGCGTCCGCCCTCATGGGCACGCTGCAGATGCTGATCGGCACCCTCGCCATGGCGGCGGTGGGCCTGTTTGCCAGTGACGCGCCCCTGCCCATGGTGGTGGGCATGGCCACGGGGGCGCTGACGGGGGTGGCGCTGACCTGGATCACGCTGGGGCCGGCGGGCGCGCAGCGCATCGCGCACGGCGCCGCGAAAGACATCGCCCCGGAGCGCCGGCCATGAGCGGCTTACCCGTGGGTGCGCCGCCCCTGGCCGACGGCCTGCCGCAGCCCGCACGCCGCCAGGCGATGCTGGTCATCGTTCTCGGGCTCACGCTGGCGGTGCTCGACAGCAGCATCGTCAACCTGGCGCTGCCCGACATCGCACGCCAGTTGCAGTCGGGCGCGGCGCAGAGCGTGTGGGTGGTCAACGCCTACCAGCTCGCCACGCTGGTCGTGCTGCTGCCGCTGGCCGCGCTGGGCGAGCGCGTGGGCTACCGGCGCGTGTACTTGGTGGGCATGGCGCTGTTCGCGCTGGCGTCGGTGGGCGCCATGCTGGCGGCCAGCATGCCCGCCTTGATTGCCGCGCGGGCGTTGCAGGGCCTGGGCGCCGCGGGCGTGATGGCCGTGAACGCGGCGCTGGTGCGCCTGATCTATCCGCGCGCACAGCTGGGCCACGGCATGGCCATCAATTCGCTGGTGGTGGCCACCGCGTCCATGGCGGGGCCGTCGGTGGCGGCGGCCATCCTGTCGGTGGCGTCGTGGCCCTGGCTGTTTGCCATGAACCTGCCCTTGGGCGTGGGAGTCTGGTGGCTGGGGCGGCGCGCGCTGCCGGCCAATCCTCCATCCGCCAACCATGCGCCGCGCTTTTCCGCCATCGACGTGCTACTCAACGGCGCCATGTTCACGCTGCTGTTCCTGGGCGGGGAGCAACTGGGCGTGCGCAGCGCGGCGCAGGGCGGCAGCGCGGCCACGGGTGCGATCCTGCTGGCCGTGGGTGTGGCCGTGGGGGCGGTGTTCCTGTGGCGCCAGCGCGGCCTGGCGGCGCCGCTGTTTCCGGTGGACCTGCTGCGCATTCCGGTGTTCGCCCTGTCGATGGGCTCGTCCGTGGGGGCGTTCTGCGCGCAGATGCTGGGCTTTCTGTCGCTGCCCTTCCTGCTGTTGGAGGCGCAGGGCCGCACCCACCTGGAGGCCGGGCTGCTCATCACGGCCTGGCCCCTGGCCACCGCCGCGGTGGCGCCGCTGGCGGGCCGGTTGATTGGCCGCTACCCGGACGGCCTGCTCGGCGGCATTGGCATGGCGGTGTTTGCTGCCGGCCTGGTCTCGCTGGGCCTGATGCCCGCGCAGCCCGCGGACTGGAACGTGGCCTGGCGCATGGCGCTGTGCGGTGCCGGCTTTGCGCTGTTCCAGTCGCCCAACAACCACACCATCGTCACCTCGGCCCCGCTGCACCGCAGCGGCGCGGCCAGCGGCATGCTGGGCACCGCGCGCCTGACGGGCCAGACACTGGGCGCCGTGTCGCTCGCGGCCATCTTCGCCCTGCGGCCGGGGCACGATGGAAGCGCGGAGTCGCTGGCACTGCTGGTGGCAGGGGCGTGCGCGGTGGTGGCGGGGGTGTGCAGCTCGCTGCGGGTGAGGCAGCGGTAACAGAGGCAGAGCCGTGGCGCTTGTGCGCCCCATCTGGGCGGTGTTCTTGGCCTCCTTTTGGCGCAAGAAGAACGTCGTGCGGGCGCGCAGTCCGTGATCGTCATATCGTCAGAAAAGATAGCTGCCAGCGCATGCCAGATAAGCGTTAGAGATGTTTTTGATCATAAAAAACCACCTGTTCCGCCAGCCGCTGCACTGTCAGCGGCGCACAGCCTTCCGCGTGGTTGCTGATGGTCACGAAGGCGTTTTGGCCCCGTCCGCAGATGCCCGCCACCGTGCGCGCCAGCAGCGCCAGGTTGTCGGGATCGGGGTCGTGAATGCGGTCGTAGGGCGCGTAGCCTTTTTCAGCGGCTTCATACCCCTGCGGGCCGTGCACGGGGTTCAGGTTCCACCGGCAGACCAGTGGGCCGGGCCAGAGCAGGCGCAGCAGCGGTAGTTGCTCGGCCAGGGGCGACAGGCGCGCGTGCAGGCCCAGGCAGTAGGTGGCACCGCTGCTGCGCAGTACGTCGGCGAAGTGGGGCAGGTGCGCGGGCGCCAGCCATTCGGGGTCGCGCACCTCGACGGCCAGCACGGCGTCGGGCGCCGCGGGGCGCAGCGCCGGTTGGGCCTGCAAGAGCGTGCGCAGTCGCTCCAACACCTCGGGCAGGCGGTCCAGCAGGTTCCAGGGCAGCGGGCTCAGCTGGAACACCAGCGCGCCGGTGCGCTGGCCCAGCCCCTCCAGTGCGGGCGCCACGAACTCCTGGGCGGTCAACTGCGCATCCAGGAAGGCCGGGTTGGGCTCGCGTCCACGGCCGTCCTCGCTGCGCACCAGCGCGTCGGTGACCAGGCTGGGCGCCTTGACCACGAAGCGGAAGTCCGCCGGCACCTGGGCCGCGTAGCGCGCATAGTCGCTGGCCGTGAGCGGGCGGTAGAAGCTCCGGTCGATGCTCACGGTGCGCATCAGCGGATGCTGGGCCAGCACGGGCAGGCCTTTGCGGGCCAGCAGCTGTTCGGAATGCACACCCTCCCACACCAGGCCCTGCCAGCCAGGGTAGCTCCAGGAGGATGTGCCCAGGCGCAGCGTGGGCGGCAGCCGGTTGGCGAGTGCGCGCAGATCGTCGCCCCAGGCGGCGGGATGCACACCGGTGCGGCGGGTGGGCGCCTTTTCCCGTGGGCGGGCGGGGGTGTCTTCCGGTGGTCGTGGCGGTGCTGAGGGCGATGCTGAGGGCGATGCTGAGGGCGATGCTGAGGGCGATGCTGAGGGCGATGGCGGCGCACCGCCAAACAGATCGTCCTGCATGGATCACAGGCCCTCGAACAGGCCGCCCGCGTTGAGCAGGGCGTAGACGATCTCGGGGTGCCGCTCCATGCTTTTCTTGATGGCCGCGGGGATGGCCTGGCGCGTCTTGCGGCACAGGCCCGGCTGGTCCTGGACCAGCACGGTGATGCCACGCAGGCTGCGCACCTCGTTGGGGCTGGTGCCGATGGTCAGGCGCACGCCGAGCTGCTCGAACAGGCGCTGCTCCATGTGGCGCAGGTCGGCCAGGCTGGTGAGGCTCTCCAGGCGCTGCACGAGGCGCTTTTCCTCGTCGCGCGTGAGGCGCAGGATGCGCACATCACCGCCGGGCGTGCGCATCAGCGCGTCGCGCTCGCACACGCAGGCGCCGGGCGGGCATTCGGTGCGGAGTGGGAAGGGAGGGGCGGGAGTCACTGCGGTGATGCGCCACGCGTGGCCCAGTCACGCAATTGCTCTTTCTGTGCGTCGTCCAGGGTCAGCTGCTCGGTCTGGCACAGATCGAGAATGCTGTTCACGAACCGTGTGCCCAGCGCATGCGCATCATTAGTGTGTTCTCCGAACATGTGGCCTCCGAGCAAGATGCCCTTGAGCACGAAGCTCACTGTGCTGCGGTTGATGGGCAGTCCAGCATCTCGGCAGCGGTCGCGCACACGCTTGCCGGTTTCGGTGAGGGAAAAGGGGTGGTGGGTGGCGTCGGCGGCAATCTGGGCCAGCAGGGCCTGGAAGGCGGGCGGTGGCAGAAGCGGCATGCCGGTGGCGGCGTTGACCTGCCTCAGCAGTGGCAATAGATCGCCATCGCGGCCCCACTCCACCAGCCCATTGTTCTGTTGTTGCGGGTGCAGAACGTGGCCGCCGCCATTGGTCCAGTCGACACGCAATGGTGCCAGCGAGAGCGCCTCCAGCAGCTTGCGAAACGATCCCTTGCCGCACCAGTCGGATGCAGCCACTCCATACTGGTCGATGATCGCCTGGGCCAGCCGCCCGCAGGGCACGGGCGCCTTCGCCTTGACCACTTCGGCGCGCACCAGTTGGGCGATGGCGGCCAGGGTGTTTTGGTCCGGGACGGGTAGGGCGCCCGTGGGTACAGAAGGGGTGTGGCGTGCGGGGTCGAGCACCACGCCTGATTCCCAGTCCACAACGAGTGGGGCCAGGCGCAGTGAATCCACCAGCTTACGAAAACTGCCCAGCCCAGCCCAGGTGACAGCATCCAGCCCGACCACTTGGATTGGCGCCTTGCTGGCCAGCCATGGCAGGGCGACAGGCCTGTCCGAATGGGCCACGGACTGGCTGATGAAACGGGCCGCAGCCTGGATGAGGCTGGCCTGCGATGGAGCGGGTGACATGGGTGGCGCTGATACGGCGGCGGGTGTTTCGGTCTCCTCGCGGCGCAGCGCTTCGCGCAAAAAGGCATCTTGATCGATCAGCAGGTCAGCACTGGCCTGGTATGCCGCCGAGGGAAATCCGATTGCCAGCACAGTCGTGCGCCTGTCCCAGCGGCGCAGCTTGCGCAGCACGGGCGTGAAGTCGGCGTCCGCTGACAGCACGATGAACTCGTCGTAGTGCACCTGGTGCTGCAGCAGATCCACGATATCCAGCACCATGTGGATGTCGGTGCTGGTCTTGCCGCCGCTGGTCATTGCGGGGCAGTCGATGATCTCAAAGCCGGCGCGGTTGAACGCGGGGCGAAAACGTTGGTACACCTGCGGGTTCAAGTAGCAGCGGCGCACCAGCAGGCGCCGCGCGCCTGCTGTTGCGTGTGGTGGAGGCTCTAGCGATTGGGCAATCCAGTGCATCCATGACTGTGGTTGGGAGGCGAAATGGTCGGCCGCTATGGGATCCAGCCGGCGCAGGCCGGAGAAAACATTGTCGAAATCGACGAACAGGGCGCTTTTCATGCGTGGGACAACGAGTTGGACGCGGCCATTTTGGCCCATGGCCCTGTGGCAAACTGCGCGCTTCGTGTTTTGACCCGTCTCAGAAGGCACATGCAGCAGATCGTTCGGCAGTTGGCCGCAGAAATCAAAGTCACCGAATCCCAGGTCCGCGCAGCGGTGGAGCTGCTCGATGGCGGGGCCACCGTGCCCTTCATCGCGCGCTACCGCAAGGAGGTGACCGGCGGCCTGGACGATGTGCAGCTGCGCGAGCTCGAAGCGCGCCTGGCCTACCTGCGCGAACTGGAAGACCGCCGCGTGGCGGTGCTGAAAAGCATCGACGAGCAGGGCAAGCTGACCGACGCATTGCGCGCTGCCATTGCAGCTGCTCCAACGAAGCAGGAGTTGGAGGACATCTACCTGCCCTTCAAGCAAAAGCGCCGCACCAAGGGCCAGATTGCCAAGGAGTTCGGCATCGAGCCGCTGGCCGACAAGCTGCTGGCCGATCCAACGCTGGACCCGCACGCCGAGGCCCAGGCCTTCTGCCAGCCCGCCACCACGCTCGATGACGGCAAGCCGGGGCCCGACTTCTCGACCACCTTCGCCGTGCTCGACGGCGTGCGCGACATCCTGTCCGAGCGCTGGGCCGAGGACGCCGTGCTGGTGCAGTCGCTGCGCGAATGGCTGTGGGCCGAGGGGCTGCTGCGCTCCAAGAAGGTGGAAGGCAAGAACGAGAACGACCCCGAGGTCGCCAAGTTCCGCGACTACTTCGACTACGACGAACCGATTGGCCGCGTGCCCTCGCACCGCGCGCTGGCGGTGTTCCGCGGCCGCGCGCTGGAGATTCTGGAGGCCAAGCTGGTGCTGCCTGAGCCGCAGGTGAATTCCACGTTCAAGCCCGAGCCGGGCCAGCCCAGCATTGCCGAGGGCAAGATCGCCCTGCACCTGGGCTGGAGCCACCAGGGCCGCAAGAGCGACGACCTGCTGCGCAAGTGCGTGGCCTGGACCTGGCGCGTGAAGCTCAGCCTGTCCACCGAGCGCGACCTGTTCTCGCGCCTGCGCGAGGAGGCCGAGAAGGTGGCCATCAAGGTGTTTGCCGACAACCTGCGCGACCTGCTGCTGGCCGCGCCCGCCGGCCCGCGCGCCGTGATGGGGCTGGACCCCGGCATCCGCACTGGCGTGAAGGTGGCCGTGGTGGACCGCACCGGCAAGCTGGTGGAGACCGCCACCGTCTACCCGCACGAGCCGCGCCGCGACTGGGACGGCAGCCTGGCCACGCTGGGCCGCCTGTGCATGAAGCACGGCGTGCAGCTCATCGCCATTGGCAACGGCACCGCCAGCCGCGAAACCGACAAGCTGGCGGCCGAGTTGATTAAATTAATGCAAAAACAGGCCGTAGACCAGGCGGGGCAAGCGCTGCCAGCTATTGAAAAGATAGTGGTGAGCGAGGCTGGCGCCTCGGTGTATTCGGCCAGCGAGTACGCCAGCCAGGAAATGCCCGACGTGGACGTGAGCCTGCGCGGCGCCGCCAGCATTGCGCGCCGCCTGCAGGACCCGCTGGCCGAGCTGGTGAAGATCGAGCCCAAGAGCATCGGCGTGGGCCAGTACCAGCACGACGTGAACCAGAGCGAGCTGGCGCGCACGCTGGACGCCGTGGTCGAGGACTGCGTGAACTCCGTGGGCGTCGACCTGAACACCGCCAGCGCGCCGCTGCTGGCGCGCGTGTCGGGCCTGTCGGGCAGCGTGGCCAAGGCCGTGGTGCGCTGGCGCGAGCAGCACGGCGCCTTCAGGAACCGCAAGCAGCTCATGGAAGTCAGCGGCCTGGGCGCCAAGACCTTTGAGCAGGCGGCGGGCTTCTTGCGCATCCGCGATGGCGACAACCCGCTGGACATGACCGGCGTGCACCCCGAGACCTACCCCGTTGTCGAGCAGATCATGGAAAAGACCGGTAAGCCGGTGGCCGAGCTCATGGGCCGCGCCGAGATGCTCAAGACGCTCAAGCCCGAGCTGTTCGCCAACGAGAAGTTCGGCGTGATCACCGTGCGCGACATCCTGGGCGAACTGGAAAAGCCCGGCCGCGATCCGCGCCCGGACTTCAAGGTGGCGCGCTTCAACGAGGGCGTGGAAGACATTGCCGACCTGCGCGAGGGCATGGTGCTGGAGGGCACGGTGAGCAACGTGGCCCAGTTCGGCGCCTTCATCGACCTGGGCGTGCACCAGGACGGACTGGTGCACGTGAGCCAGCTCAGCCACAAGTTCGTTCAGGATGCGCGCGAGGTGGTCAAGACCGGCGACATCGTCAAAGTGAAGGTGCTGGAGGTGGATGCGGCGCGCAAGCGCATCAGCCTCAGCATGAAGCTGGACGCCGCACCCGCGCGCCGCGACGGCCCGCGCGACAACCGCTTCGAGGGCGCGGGCCGTGGCTACGCCGCGCCGCGCCGCGCGGCCGAGCCGGCGCAGCCCTCGGCCATGGCCTCGGCCTTCGCCAAGCTGCAGCAGGGCAAGCGCTGAAGCGCTGCCCGTAAACAACCGTAAGAGTTGCATGGATAATGGCCCGACTTTCCTGTCTGGGCGATCCGATCCATGGAGTTGAACGCACTGCTGGCGCAGCCCATCACGCTGCCCAGCCTGCCACGCGCGGTGGCGCTGCTGATGAACGAGCTGAGCGCGGTCGAGCCCAACCTGCGGCGCCTGAACCAGCTCTTCGGCACCGACCCTGCACTGGCCGCACGCCTGCTGGAAGAGGCGAACACGCCTCCATTCGCCGCGCAGCGCCAGATCGGCGGTATTCCTGAGGCGCTGGCGCTTCTGGGGGTGTCCCAACTGCGCGCGCTGGTGGCGTCCGCGCCGCTGGGGACCACGTCGCGCTCGGTGCCGGGGATGAACCTGCAGCACTTCTGGCGCTACAGCCTGCACACGGCCAAAGTGGCACGCGCGCTCGCCGGGCTCGTGCACCACAACCAGATCGCCGCCTACACGGCCGGCCTGCTGCACGGGGTGGGCGAGCTGGCCATGCACCTGGCCGACGCGGGCCGCATGCAGACCCTCAACAGCCTGGTGGGCCCGCTGGACCTGCGCCGCGCCCGGCTGGAGCAGCACCTGTGCGGCTACTGCTACGCCCATGTGAGCGCGGGGCTGGCCTGGCGCTGGCAGTTGCCCGAGACCGTGGTGGACGCGCTGCGCCACCACCATGCGCCGTTCGACAACGATGTGTACGAGCCGCTGGCGGGCGTGCTGCACCTGGCCGCGTGGCGCGCCCGCGCGCGCGAGGCAGGGCTGGATGCGCGCGACCTGGCGGGGTCTTTCCCCGGCGAAGTCGGCATCCCGCTGGGGTTGGACATCGACATGGTGCTGCAGCAGGACCCGATTGACTGGAAGGTCCGCCCCGACGCGGGCGATTACGTGTGAGCCGGCGCATGCGTGAGGCGGGGGCGTGATGAAGGCGCTGTGCATCCATGCCGGTCCGCAGGCGCTGCGGCACATCGGGCGCCATGGCCTGGCGCCGAGCGACGTGGCCGTGATTCCCGCGGCCGCGGGCGGCCCGAAGGGACTCATCCTCGGCCCGCTGGACCGGTTTGTCTTTGGTGAATGGCTGGCGCAGTCGGCGCAGCCGGTGGACCTGGTGGGCGCCTCCATCGGCGCGTGGCGCATGGCCACGGCGTGCCTGGATAACAGCCTGCCGGCCTTCGAACGGTTGGAGCACGACTACATCCACCAGGAGTACGAGCTGCCCCCCGGCGCGCGCCGCCCCACGGCGGACGCGGTGAGCGCGCAGTTCGGCCAGAACCTGCAGGCCTTTTTTGGCGGCCGTGTGGAAACGGTGCTGGACCATGCGCGCTACCGGTTGCACATCGTCGCCGCGCGAGGGCGCCACCTGCTGGCGCGCGAGCACCGCTGGGCCACGCCGCTGGGCTACCTGGGCGCTTTCGCCAGCAATGCGCTGCACCGCCGCGCGCTGGCGCTGTGGCTGGACCGCGTGGTGTTCTCCACTGCTGCGCCGGGCGCGCTGCCGTTTGACGTGCGCGACTTCCGCACCCACCAGGTGGCCTTGACCCCGCAGAACTTCATGCCCGCGCTGCAGGCCAGTTGTTCCATTCCCTTCGTGCTGCGCGCCGTGCACGACATCGCCGGCGCACCGCGCGGCGCCTACTGGGACGGGGGCATCACCGACTACCACCTGCACCTGCGTTATCAGGCGCCAATTGCTATTGAAAATATAGCTGATACCGCTTTACCCGCGGGTGTTGCAGGCCAAAACGGCTTGGAAAGTGCGCCGGGGATCGTGCTGTACCCGCACTTCCAGCACCGCGTGGTGCCCGGCTGGCTGGACAAGGGTTTGCCCTGGCGCCACCGGGCCACGCCGGCGCTGGACCGCATGGTGCTGCTGTCGCCCCATCCCGACTGGGTGCGCAGCCTGCCCGGCGGCAAACTGCCGGACCGCACCGATTTCACCCGCTACGGCACCGACACGGCCGCGCGCGCCCGTGCCTGGAGCACCGCGGCGGCGGCGGCGCAGCAGCTGGCGGACGAGTGGGCGCAGTGGCTGCGGCGGCCCGATCCCGCCCGCGTCCAGCCGCTGTGAGCGTGTCCGCCGCGGCGTGCCGCGGCAACGTCACCGGGGGCGAAAGACCAGCACGTGGCCCGCGGCGGTGCCGTCGGGCGCGTGCACGGCCGCCACGGAGTAGTCCACCGTGCGCGGCGCACCCGAATGGCAGGCGAGGATCGCGGTGGCCGCGGCGCCCGCGCCGTGCGCAGCATGCCCCTGCGTTCCCGAGGCGGCGAGCACGGAGTGCGGTGGCTCCAGGCGAAAGACCTCATCGACGTGGCGGCCGACCGTCTGCCCCTGCGCGAGCCCGATGACCCGCTGGGCCGCGCCGTTGATCGTGCGCACGAGGCCCTGCGCGTCGATGGTGATGACGCCATCGGCCACGGCGTCCAGCGCGGCCTCCGCACACGCACGGTCGGCGCGCTCTGCCTGCAGTGCCTGGGTGTGCTCCGTCATGTCCACCAGCACGCCGATGGTGCCGGCGGGTACGCCGTCGGGCGCGGTGAAGGTGGCGTGGTAGCAGGCCATCTCGTGCGGCACGCCCTGCAAGGGGCGGACGGTGGCCTGCCATCCCGAGGGCCGGTCGGACAGCCGCTGGGCCAGGACGATGGAGGAGTCCACGCCGTCGGCCCAGAGCTGGTCCAGCGTGCCCGCGACGGTGGCGGGGCGGGAGGCATTGAGCAGTTCGCGCCAGGCCTTGTTGGTCTCCAGGTGCGCGCCATCCGCGCCCAGCACGAACAAAGGCAGGGGCAGGGCGTTCACCAGCTGGCGGCGAAAGTGCAGCTGCTCGTTCTGCTGCCGCTGGGTTTCCTGCAGGGACAGCACCAGGGACTGGACCTTGCCCGCCATGTCGTTGAAGGTGTCGGCGATTTCGCGCGCCTCCAGCGTGCCCGTGCGGTGTATGCGCGCGTCCAGGTGGCCTTGCTTGAAGCGCTCCGCCGCGTGCCGCATGCGGTCCAGCATGCGGTCGTTCGCGCGCAGGATCAGGGTCAGCAGGAGCAGGATGGTGAAGATGTTCAGCGCCGTGATGCGCAACTGCGTGGCCATGGCGCTCCAGGCGCGGTCCACGTAGTGCTGGGGCCACAGCGCCAGCGCCAGCTGCCCCGTGCGGCCGTCCGCCAGCCGGTGCGCCACCGTGTGGCGCGGCGTGGGCAGGTCCAGCAGCTGCACGAACCACGGCGGCGCCTTGGTGGGCGGCATCGCGTTGCGCAGGTCGACGGCCGGGCGGAAGGGCAGTTCCCAGCGGATGGACTGGATCGGTGCGTCCGCGACCTGCGCGGCCTGGCGCAGGCGCTCCTGCGCTGCGGCATTGCCGGCAGGCTCGTCCAGCACCTGTAGCACGGCGTACGAGGCTGCCTGCAGCTCCGCGCGCATGCGCAGCTGCGCCTCCTCACGCTCGGCGCCCACCAGCGCGTGGTAGCGCACCAGCGTGACCGCCACCATGATCAGCACAATGGGAACGTACAGGCGCGGGTAGGTGCCTTGCGTCAGCCATTTGGAAAGCGGGTGTGTGCGCATGCGGTACGCGGCCCCGCCGAACGGGCGGAATGCGTGTTAATAAATGTTAAGCGCACCAGTGTAGCGAGGCCGCCGGACGCCTGCTCGGCGGACGCTGCCGCGGGTCAGAGCGACTCGATCAGCATCTCCCGGTAGTCATCTGGCGTGGCCAGGCGGGGATTGGTCTTGTGGCAGTGGTCGGCCAGGGCGCCCTTGATCACGTCGTCGAACACCGCCTCGGTCACGCCCATGGCGGCCAGCCCCGTGGGCAGGCCCAGGCGTGCGCTCATGTCGCGGATGGCATCGGGGATGTCGCTGGCGGACGCCAGGCCCATGGCATGGGCCATGCGCTCCAGGCGGCGCTCCTTGCGCACCGATTCGGCTTGCGCGTTGAAACGCACCACGGCGGGCAGGAACACGGCGTTCAGCGTGCCGTGGTGCAGGCGCGGGTTCAGCCCGCCCAGGCTGTGGCTCAGGGAGTGCACGCAGCCCAGGCCCTTCTGGAAAGCCATGGCGCCCTGCATGCTGGCGCTCATCATGGCCAGGCGTGCGTCGCGGTCCTGGCCGTCGCGCGTGGCGGCCTCGATATGGTGCCAGCCGCGCTCCAGGCCATCGAGCGCAATACCGTCCGCCGGCGGGTTGAACGCGGCAGACATGAAGGTCTCCATGCAGTGCGCGATGGCGTCCATGCCCGTGGCGGCCGTCAGCAGGGGCGGCAGGCCCAGCGTGAGGCCGGGGTCGCAGATGGCGGCCTTGGGCACCAGGTGCCAGGAGTGAAAGCCCAGCTTGCGGTGGTCATCCACGATGATGATGGCGCCGCGCGCCACCTCGCTGCCCGTGCCGCTGGTGGTGGGCACGGCGATCAGCGGCGCGGCGCGCTCGGTGATGCGCGGCGAGCCCCCCTCGATGGTGGCGTAGTGCGTGAGCGGGCCGTCGTGCGTGGCGGCGATGGCAATGCCCTTGGCGCAGTCGATGGCGCTGCCACCGCCCACGGCGATCAGGCCGTCGCAGCCCTGGGCCTTGTAGATTTCCACGGCCGCGCGCACGGCCGCCTCGGTGGGGTTGGAGGGCGTCTGGTCGAACACGGCGACGTTCAGGCCGGGCAGGGCGTCCAGCGCCTGCTGCAGCACGCCGGCGGCCTTCACGCCGGGGTCGGTGACCACCAGGGGGCGGGTGATGCCGATGCGCTCGCATTCTGCTTTGAGCAGGCGCACGGCGCCGAATTCGAACTGGATCTGGGTGACGTAGTAGATGAAAGCCATGGTGTGCGAAAGAGAGGGAGTGCCAGTAGGATCGCCCGACACACTACAACCAGGAGACACGCATGACCATGAAGCAAACCCTCATCGCCCTGGGCGCGGGGGTCGCCTTGGCGACCGGCCTGGGCGCCCAGGCCGAGTGCCTCAGCGACGCTGCGGTGGGGGCGATGGCCTCGCACTACGCCGCCAAGACCCCCGCGCCCAACTTCCCGGCACTGTCAGACGCCGACGGCGCCTGCACCCGCGCCAAGTTCAATGCGCTGCTGGGCGCCCGCCTGGGCAAGGTGGTGGGCTACAAGGCCGGCCTCACCAACCCCGCGGTGCAAAAGCGCTTCAACACCGACAAGCCGGTGTGGGGCAAGCTGTACGAGGGCATGGTGCGCCCCGGCGGCAGCACCGTGCCCGCCGCGTTTGGGGCGCGCCCGCTGTACGAGGCCGACCTGCTGGTGCGCGTGAAGGATGCGGCCATCAACCACGCGCGTACGCCGGAGGAGGTGCTGCAGCACATCGACCAGGTGATCCCCTTCATCGAGCTGCCCGACCTGGTGGTGCAGGCGCCGCCCCAACTCAACGGCGCCGGCGTGGGCGCGATCAACGTGGGCGCGCGCCTGGGCATCGCCGGGCAGCCTATCGCCGTGCCGGCGACGCGCGGCGAGCGCTATGCGCTGCTGGACGCGCTGGAGCGCATGACCGTGCAGCTCACGGACCATTCCGGCGCGCTGCTCGCCAGCGGCAAGGGCAGCGATATCCTCGGGCATCCGCTCAACGCCGTGGTCTGGCTGGCCCAGGCGCTGCAGCAGGAGGAGATCACGCTGCAGCCCGGCGACCTGGTGAGCCTGGGGTCGTTTTCTCCGCTGCTGCCCCCGCGCGCCGGCCTGAGCGTCACGGCAACCTATCTGGGCCTGCCCGGCGCGCAGCCGGTGCAGGTGCACTTCCAATAACCCAAGGACTTTTCCGTTGACGACGCCCGGTTCCGCTTCCCATGTGCCTTCCCCCCACCACGCGCGGCTCACGCCGCAGATGCGCAACGTCATCGACGGCATGGCGCGCGCCGGGCGCCCCCCACTGCACACCCTGAGCCCTGCACAGGCCCGCGCTGCCTATGAACTGGGTGCCGGGGTGCTGGAGCTGCCCAAGGCGGCCTTGCCGCGCGTGGAAGACCTGCGCATCCCCGCACGCGACGGCACCCCGCTGCCCGCGCGCCTGTATGCACCCACGGCCTCTGACGCGCAGGCGCTGCCGTTGCTGCTGTACCTGCATGGTGGCGGCTTCACCATCGGCAGCATTGCCACCCACGACGTGCTGTGCCGCGAGTTGGCGCGGCTGGCCGGCTGTATGGTGGTGTCGCTGGAATACCGGCTCGCGCCCGAGCATCCGTTCCCCACGGCCAGCGACGATGCGTGGGACGCGCTGGCCTGGCTGGCGCAGCACGCCACCACGCTGGGCGCCGACCCGTCGCGCCTGGCGGTGGGCGGCGACAGCGCAGGCGGCACGTTGGCCGCGGTGTGCGCTCTGCAGGCGCGCGATGCCGGGCTGCCCCTGGCGCTGCAGTTGCTCATCTACCCCGGCACCACGGCGCACCAGGACACGCCCTCGCACACCGAGTTCGCGCACGGCCTGGTGCTGGAACGCGCAGCCATTGGCTGGTTTTTCGACCAGTACATCCCCAGCCGTGCCGAGCGCGAGGACTGGCGCTTCGCCCCCTTGCTCGCGCCCGACGCCGAGGGCGTGGCGCCGGCCTGGATCGGTCTGGCCGAGTACGACCCGCTGGTGGACGAGGGCGTGGAGTACGCGGACAAGCTGCGTGCCGCGGGCGTGCCGGTGCAACTCGAGATCTACCGCGGCGTGACGCACGAATTCATCAAGATGGGTCGCGCCCTTCCCGAGGCGCGCCAGGCCCATGCCGATGCTGCCGCCGCGCTGCGCAGCGCCTTTCAACTCGACTGATCCCTTCGACGGAAACACGCCATGCAACGCTCTGACTTCCGCTGTTTTCACCGCCTGCGCGTGCGCTGGTCAGAGGTGGACATCCAGAAGATCGTCTTCAATGCCCACTACCTCACCTACGCTGATTGCGCCATGACCGAATACTGGCGCGCGCTGGCGTTGCCGTACGAAACCGGCATGCAGGCGCTGGGCGGCGAGGTGTACCTCAAGAAAGCCAGCGTCGAGTACCACGCGTCGGCCCGGCTCGACGACCTGCTGGACGTGGGCATGCGCTGCGCGCGCGTGGGCACCACGTCGCTGGTGTTCGAGGCCAGCATGTTCGCTGGCGATCGGCTGCTGGTGACCGTGGAACTGGTCTATGTGTTTGCCGACCCCGCCACGCAGACCAAGCGCGCGGTGCCGCCCGCGCTGCGCGCGATGATCGAGCACTTCGAGGCCGGCGGCGAGATGGTGGAGCTGCGCATGGGCGACTGGGCCACGCTGGGGCGCGACGCCACGGCGCTGCGCACGGCGGTGTTCGTGCAGGAGCAGGGGATTGCGCCCGAGATCGAGCTGGACGCGCTGGACGCCACCGCCGTGCACGCCGTCGCCTACAACCGCCTGGGTCTGCCCGTGGCGACGGGCCGACTGCTGCAGGATGCGCCGGGCGAGGCGCGCATTGGCCGTATGGCAGTGGACCGCGTGTTGCGCGGCCAGCGTTGGGGCCGCATGGTGCTGGACGCATTGGTGCAGGCGGCGCGCGCGCGCGGCGACGCGCAGGTCACGCTGCATGCCCAGTGCAGCGCCGAGGCGTTCTACCGCCGCGCAGGTTTTGAGGCCGTAGGCCAACCGTATGAGGAGGCGGGCATTGCCCACATCACCATGCGGCGCAGTCTGCAGGGCTGACTGCTTCTTTATTGATAGCTGCTAGCGCTTGTCAAATAAGCGCTAGCGCCTGTTTTTGCTTAAATGTCTTCCAGCAGCGCGTAGGGCAGCGGCAGCAGCGTGAGCGCCACGCCATCCGCTGCGCCCACCTGCAGGGCACCGCTGGTGGCTGCGATCTGCAGCGACACCAGCGCATCCACGCCGCCGGTGGGTGCGGCCGCAACCTGCACCACCGTGCCCACGGGCTGTTCGGCGTCACCGTCGGCAAACACTTCAGCACCCACGGCCACGGCCGACGGAGCGTGCGCCAGGTAAGTGCGCCGCTTGAGCGTGCCGCGGAACTGGCTGCGCGCCACGACCTCCTGGCCGGGGTAGCAGCCCTTCTTGAAGTTCACGCCGCCCACGGACTCATAGTTCAGCATCTGCGGCACGAAGGCCTCGACCACGGGCGCGGTCAGGGTGGCGATACCGCTGCGCACCTCGCTCCACAGCCACAGCGCTTCGGTCAGGGCTGCGCCGGCGGGCGCAGCGCTGCCAGCGGGCGCTACCCACAGCGCGCGCGGCTGCCCTTCGGCGGGGTAGAGCTGCACCACGCTGGCATCCCCCACATCGGCCTTGGCCCAGGGCTCGCCAGCGGGTAGCACGGCGCGGGCGGCGTCGCCCAGCAGGCCGTACAGCGCAAAGTCGCCGGTGGCATCGGTCAGCTTGGCCTTGGCGCGCATCACGAACATCGACAGGCGCTTGAGCGCGGGCGCCAGCAGGTCGCGGGCGCAGACCAGTAGTACCTCGGCCTCGCTGCGCTTGAAGGCGATGAAGCTGGCCTGCATGCGGCCTTTGACGGTCAGGAACGCCGCCAGGCGGGCGTGGTGCAGATCCAGCAGCGCGAAGTCCTGCGTCAGCTGGCCGTGCAGGAACTTGGCGGCGTCTTCACCGGCCACGCGGATCACGCCAAGGTGGGACAGGGGGACTACGCCGTCCGCAGGCAGGGACGGGGGCACTGGCATGGAGTCGGTCATGGCTGAATTATGATGCCCGGCTTCTTTCATACAGGCTGCAGGGTTGTGCGTCGTTTCCTCGCATTGGTGTTGCTCATCGTGATCGCCGTGGGCGCTGTGGCCGCCTGGTGGCTGCAGGCGCCGTTGCCGGTGCGCGCGGACGTGCCCGCCGGCCAGCCGCTGGAGCTGGAGATCGAGTCTGGCACCACGCCACGCGGCGTGGCCCGCGCGGTGGTGCGGTCGGGCATGGCCACGGATGCGGACGTGCTGTTCCTGTGGTTCCGGTTGTCGGGCAAGGACCGCGAGATCAAGGCCGGCAACTACGAGATTCCCCAGGGCACCAGCCCCTACGCGCTGCTGCAGAAGCTGGTGCGCGGCGAGGAGGCATTGCGCGCCGTCACGCTGGTGGAAGGCTGGACCTTTCGCCAGGTGCGCCAGGCGCTGGCGCGGGCCGAGCAGCTCAAGCCCGACACCCAGGGCCTGAGCGACGCGGACATCATGGAGCGCCTGGGCCGCGCGGGCGTGCCGGCGGAGGGGCGCTTCTTTCCCGACACCTACACCTATGCCAAGGGCAGCAGCGACATTGCCGTGCTGCGTCGCGCGCTGCACGCCATGGACCGGCGTCTGGACGCGGCCTGGGCGCAGCGCGCGCCGGACACGCCGCTCCAATCCGCCGACCAGGCGCTGATCCTGGCGAGCATCGTCGAGAAGGAAACCGGCCGCGCCGAAGACCGCGCGCAGATCGCCGGCGTGTTCAGCAACCGCCTGCGCGTGGGCATGCTGCTGCAGACCGACCCCACGGTGATCTACGGCCTGGGTGAGAAGTTCGACGGCAATCTGCGCCGCCGTGACCTGACCGCCGACACCCCCTACAACACCTACACGCGTGCGGGCCTGCCGCCCACGCCGATTGCCATGCCCGGCAAGGCGGCGCTGTTGGCCGCGGTGCAGCCCGCGCCCACCAAGGCGCTGTACTTCGTGGCGCGCGGCGACGGTTCCAGCCACTTCAGCAGCACGCTCCAAGACCACAACCGTGCGGTGAACCGCTACCAACGCGGCCAGAAATGACCAACGGCGCATTCATCACCTTCGAGGGCATCGACGGCGCGGGCAAGTCCTCGCACATCGACGCGTTGGCCCAGGCGCTGCGCGCTGCGGGGCATACCGTGACCCTGACGCGCGAGCCCGGCGGCACGCCGCTGGCCGAGAAGCTGCGCGAGATGCTGCTGCACGACAGCATGGACGCGCTGACCGAAGCGCTGCTGGTGTTCGCCGCGCGGCGCGACCATCTGCGCTGCGTGATCGAGCCGGCGCTGGCACGCGGCGAAGTGGTGTTGTGCGATCGCTTCACCGATGCCACCTTTGCCTACCAGGGCGCAGGGCGCGGCTTCGATCTGGAGGTGCTATCGTATATGGAGCGCCTTGCGCAGACTGGTGTTGGTCTGCAGCCCGATTTGATGCGAAATCCGGACCTCACGCTGTGGTTCGACGTACCACCTGAGGTGGCCGCGCAGCGCTTGTCCGCCGCGCGCGCGCCCGACCGCTTCGAGTCGCAGCCCGTGGAGTTCTTCACCCGCGTGGCGCGCGGCTATGCCGACCGCGCCGCGGGAGCGCCGCAGCGCTTTGCGCGCATCGACTCGTCGCAGCCGCGCGAGCAGGTTGCCGCGCAGCTGCGTGCCGTAGTGGCCGCACGCGGCTGGCTGGCGCAGACGCCATGAGTGCGGTCGCCCCCTGGATCGCCGCGCAGCGCCAGGCGCTGCTGGCCCAGCGCGGCCACGCGTGGCTGCTGCAGGGCCCGTCCGGCCTGGGCCAGTACACGCTGGCGCTGGAGCTGGTGCGCGCCTGGCTGTGCGATGCGCCCACCGCGCACGGCGCCTGCGGCCAGTGCGCCAGCTGCCATGGCATCGATGTGCATACGCATGCCGACCTGTGCGTGCTCATGCCCGAAACGCAGGCGCTGGCCCTGGGCTGGCCGCTGCCCGAGAAGGCGCAGGCCGAGATCGAGGACAAGAAGCGCAAGGCCAGCCGCGAGATCCGCGTCGAGGCCATGCGCGACGCGGTGGAGTTCGCCCAGCGCACCAGCGGGCGCGGCCGCGGAAAGGCCGTGCTGGTCTACCCGGCAGAGCAGATGAACCATGTGACGGCCAACGCGCTGCTCAAGACGCTGGAGGAGCCTCCGGGCGACGTGCGCTTTGTGCTGGCCACCGAGGCCGCGCACGAACTGCTGCCCACCATCCGCAGCCGCTGCCTGGGGCACACCCTGCAGTGGCCCGATCCGGCCCAAAGCCAGCAATGGCTGGTAGAGCAGGGCGTGCCCGCTGACGCGGCCGAGGCCCTGCTGCGCGCCGCCGGCGGCCGGCCTGACGACGCACTGGCCCTGGCGCGTGCGGGCCGCAGCCCGCAGACCTGGGCGCTGCTGCCCAAGGCCGTGGCGCGCGGCGACGTGTCGGCGCTGGCCGGGCTGGAACCCGCACAGGCCGTAGATGCCTTGCAAAAGCTCTGCCACGATCTGCTGGCGCAACGCGTGGGTGCACAGCCGCGCTATTTCTCGCCCGCCGACTTGCCCGCGCCGCCCGGCGTGGGGCCGCTCACGCGCTGGTCGCGCGCCCTCGCCAAGGAGGCGCGCACGGCCGAGCACCCCTTCAACGCCGGCCTGATGCTGGAGTCGCTTGTGGCGCAGGCGCGCCACACACTAAACTCGCGCCATTGAAAGCCTTCCACGACCTATGAGCAGTCCCTCCACAGCGCCGCGCCCCAGCGTCATGCAGCTGAACATCAAGGAAAAGGCCGCGCTGTACGCGGCCTATATCCCGTTCTTTGAAGAGGGCGGCATCTTCGTGCCCACGGCGCGCGAATACAAGCTCGGCGATGATGTGTACGTGCTGCTCACGCTGCCCGACGACCCGCAGCGCTACCCCGTGGCCGGCCGCGTGGCCTGGGTGACACCCGCGCGCGCCGCGGGCAACCGCACGCAGGGCGTGGGCATCCAGTTCCCGAAGGACGAGAAGTCGCGCCAGCTCAAGTACAAGATCGAGGAAGTGCTGGGCACGGCCCTGGCGTCTGAACGGGCTACGCAGACCATCTAAGGGCAACCCTTCGCGGGCCCCGCAGGATGCCGACCGCGCCCGCCGGTCGGCATTTTTGTTTTTCGAGACCACCATGTTTGTCGATTCCCACTGCCACCTGAACTTTCCCGAACTCATCAGCCAGTTGCCGCAGATCCGCCAGGCCATGGCCGAGGCGCAGGTGGACCGCGCGCTGTGCATCTGCACCACGATGGAGGAGTTCTCCGCCGTGCACGCGCTGGCGACCGGCCATGACAACTTCTGGGCCACGGTCGGCGTGCACCCGGACAACGAAGGCGTGGCCGAGCCCTCCGTGCGGGACCTGCTGGAGCGCGCAGCGCTGCCGCGCGTGGTGGCCATCGGGGAGACGGGGCTGGACTACTACGGCATGGACGACCGCAAGGGCGGCCGCAGCATCGCCGACCTGGAGTGGCAGCGCGAGCGCTTTCGCACGCATATCCGCGCCGCGCGCGCGGCGGCCAAGCCGCTGGTGATCCACACGCGCAGCGCGTCGCAGGACACCCTGGCCATCCTGCGCGAAGAGGGCGAGGACGGTGCGGGCAACCGTGCGGGCGGCGTGTTCCACTGCTTCACCGAAACCGCCGAGGTGGCCCGCGCGGCGCTGGACCTGGGCTACTACATCTCGTTCTCGGGCATCGTCACGTTCAAGAACGCGCAGGACCTGCGCGACGTGGCCGCCTTTGTGCCCATGGACCGCCTGCTCATCGAGACCGACAGCCCGTATCTGGCGCCGGTGCCTTACCGGGGCAAGACCAACAACCCGTCTTACGTGCCCTACGTCGCCCAGCAGCTGGCACAGGTGAAGGGGCTGAGCGTCCAGCAGGTGGCCGAGGCAACCAGCCGTAACTTCGAGCAACTTTTCTTGAGCAAGGAGGCCGTATGAAGAGCCTGTTGCAGCGTCGCAGCGCCCTGGCGTGGCTCGCCGCGGTTGCCGCCGGCACCGCGGGGCTGGCGCATGCCGGCGCGTACGACGATTTCCTGCGTGCCATCGCGCGCGACGATGCCGCCACGGTGGCTTCGCTGCTGCGCCGCGGGTTTGACCCCAACGCGCGCGATCCCAAGGGGCAGCCCGCGCTGATCCTGGCCCTGCGCGAGGAAGCGCGGCAGGTGGCCGAGGTGCTGATCGCCGCCAAGGGGCTGAAGGTGGAGGAGCGCAATGCCAAGGACGAAAGCGCGCTGATGATGGCCGCGTTGCGCGGCAATCTGCCCGCTGCGCGCGGCCTGATCGCGCGCGAGGCGGACGTCAACAAGACCGGCTGGGCGCCGCTGCACTATGCCGCCGCGAGCACCACGGGCGATGCCGCGGCCATGGTGGCGCTGTTGCTGGAGCATCACGCCTACATCGACGCTGCATCGCCCAACGGCACCACGCCGCTGATGATGGCCGTGCGCTACGGCACGGCGGATGCGGCGCGCCTGCTGATCAGCGAGGGGGCCGACCCATCGCTGAAGAACCAACTGGGCCTGTCGGCCGTGGATTTCGCCATGCGCGCCGACCGGCAGGACATGGTGCAACTGGTGGCCGAGGCCGTACGCCGCCGCCAGCCGGACCGCGGGAAATGGTAGGCCCCTGGGCGCGTACGCTATGAATAACGGAGCTGCTGGCGCTTGTCAGCTGGCGGTTTCAGGCCAAAAGAGTGCCGAATCGCTTGCAGGGTAAGCGCAAGCAGCTATTGTTTTTTGGTGGTCGTCACGCGCCGCCATGTGCGCGCAGGCGCGCGTACAGGCCGCCCCGGGTCAGCAGCTCCGCGTGGGGGCCCTGCTCGACGATGCGCCCTTGCTCCATGACCACCACGCGGTCCGCGTGTTCGATGGTGGAGAGGCGGTGGGCAATCACCAGCGTGGTGCGCCCTTGCATGAGACGCTGCAGGGCCTGCTGTACCAGGCGTTCGGATTCGGTATCCAGTGCCGAGGTGGCCTCGTCGAGGATGAGCACCGGAGCGTCGCGGTAGAGCGCCCGCGCGATGGCCAGCCGCTGCCGCTGTCCGCCCGACAGCTGCGTCGCGTTGTGTCCCACCACGGTGTGCATACCCTGCGGGAGGCTGGCCACGTACTCGGCGAGGTTCGCTGCGTCCAGACAGTGCTGCACACGTTGCTCGTCCACGGCAGCGCCCAGCGCCACGTTGGCGGCGACGCTGTCGTTGAACATCACCACGTCCTGGCTCACCATCGCAAATTGCGCGCGCAGGCTGGGCAACGCCCACTGGTCGGTCGCCACGCCGTCCAGCAGCACCTGACCGCTGCTGGGGCTGAGAAAGCGCGGCAGCAAGTTCACCAGCGTGGTCTTGCCGGCACCGGAGGGGCCGACGAACGCCACCACTTCGCCCGGGCGGATGTCCAGGCTCACGGCGTCCAGTGCGGGCGCCTGGTCGGGCCGGAAGGACACGGTCACGTTGCGCAGGGCAATCGCCCCCTGGGCGCGCTGCGCGGTGTGCGTGCCGCCTGTCTCGGCCGGCGCCTCGTGCAGCAGGGCCAGGCCCCGCTCCAGCGCCGCCACGCCGCGCGTGATGGGGTTGGCGATGTCGGCCATGCGGCGGATGGGCGCTATCAACATCAGCATCGCCGCGATGAACGAGGCGAAACCGCCCACGGTCACGTCCTTGGCACCGTTGCCATGGCTTTGCCACAGGGCGATGCAGATCACGGTGGACAGCGCGCCCGCAGACAGCAACTGCGTGGTGGGCGTCATGGCGGCCGAGGCGATCGTGGATTTGATGGCCAGGCGGCGCAGGCGCTGGCTCAGCGTGTCAAAGCGCGCGGCCTGCTCGGCCTGGGCGCCGTGCAGGCGTACCACACGGTGGGCCAGTACGTTCTCTTCGACCACATAGGCCAGGTCGTCGGTGGCCTGCTGGCTGCTTTTAGTGATCTTGTACAGGCGCCGCGAGAGCGTCTTCATCACCCAGGCCACCCCCGGCACCAGCACGGCCACGATCAGCGTGAGTTGCCAGTTCAGGTAGATGAGATAACCCAGCAGGGCGACCAGCGTGAAACCGTCGCGCGACAGGCCCAGCAGCGCCTGGACCAGCGAGGTGAACCCGGTCTGCACCTCATACACCACGGTGTTGGACAGTGCGCTGGCCGACTGGCGATGGAAAAGCCCCATGTCCGCTGCCAGCAGCCGCTCGAACAGCGCCGTGCGCAGGCGCAGCATGCCCTCGTTGGCGATGCGCGTGAGGGCATACTGTCCCGTGAACTGGGCCAGCCCACGCACCAGGAAGACGCCGATGATGGCCACGGGAACCATCCACAGCTCCAGCGATCCTTCTGTAAAACCCTGGTCCAGCAATGGTTTGAGAAGCGCGGGAATCAATGGCTCGGTGGCGGCCGCGACGATCGTCGCCAACACCGCCATGGTCCATGCCAGCCGCTGGTGGCCGAAGTACGGATGGAGTCTGCGCAACCGCTCCCAGAGCGAAAGAGACTGCGGAGCTTGCTGCAAAGTGGTCTTTGGCGCGCTATGATTCGAATCTTGCATGAGGGGCGGATTCTACGTTTCGGCTATTGCAGACCGGCACAGTTTGTCACATGGCACGCTACGCTATGTGTAACATGCGAGGCTCTGTTTGCCGGCATTTGACGGTTATTCGATGGTTCCAATGACTATTGACCGCATCCCCAATACCCCTTCCCTCCGCACGGCTCTGCCGCAGCTTTCGCGGCGCCACGCCGTTGCAGCCTTGGCTGCCAGTTCCTCCCTTTCAGCGCTTGCGCAGTTCCGTGTGGAAATCACGGGCGTAGGCCTGACGCAACTGCCCATTGCGATCGCACCGTTCCGTGGCGAACCGCAGTCGCCGCAGAAAATATCCGCCATCGTCCAGGCTGACCTGGAGCGCAGCGGGCGCTTTTTGGGCGTGGACGCGTCGGGTGTCGCGCTGGATGAATCGTCCCGTCCCGATCTGTCCCTGTGGCGTCAGCGCAAGGCCGACGCACTCACCTCCGGCAGCATCACGCGCTTGGCCGACGGCCGTTTCGACGTCCGATTCCGCTTGTGGGACGTGGTCAAGGCGCAAGACCTGGGCGGGCAGAGCTTCGTGGTCACGCAGGCCGACCTGCGTCTGGTGGCGCACCGCATTGCCGACTTCGTCTACGAAAAACTCACCGGCGAGCGCGGTATCTTCTCCACCCGCATTGCGTATGTGACCAAAGCCGGCTCGCGCTACAGCCTCTGGGTGGCCGATGCGGACGGCGAGAACGCGCAGTCAGCGCTTTCCAGTCCTGAGCCGATCATTTCTCCCGCATGGGCGCCCACCGGGACCCAGCTGGCTTACGTATCGTTCGAGTCGCGCAAGCCGGTGGTGTACGTGCATGACGTGGCCACAGGCCGCCGCCGTTTGATCGCCAATTTCCGTGGCTCCAACAGTGCCCCTGCTTGGTCGCCCGATGGCCGTACCTTGGCCGTGACCCTCAGCCGCGACGGGGGCTCGCAGCTCTACACCATCGACGCTAACGGCGGTGAGCCGCGCCGCCTGATGCAAAGCAGCGGCATCGACACGGAGCCCGTGTTCTCCAGCGACGGCCGCAGCATCTACTTCGTCAGCGACCGTGGAGGTTCGCCCCAGGTGTACCGCGTGGCAGCCAGCGGGGGAGGCGCGGAGCGCGTGACCTTCAACGGGTCCTACAACATTTCACCCAGCATCAGTCCCGATGGTCAGTGGTTGGCCTACATTTCCCGCGTGGGCGGCGCCTATAAGCTGCACGTGATGGATTTGAAGTCGGGCAGCGTGACGGCGGTGACCGACACCTCCGCCGATGAAAATCCCAGCTTTGCTCCCAATAGCCGCCTGATCGTCTACGCCACGCAGCAGCAGGGTCGCGAAGCCCTGATGACCACCACGCTGGACGGCAAAATCAAAGCGCGTCTGGCGGGGCAGGGTGGAGATATTCGCGAGCCCGACTGGGGCCCGTTCCAGAACAAATAAGTTTCCGTTTTTCGAACAACTGCTCTTCAGGAGTTATTAATGAACCGTTTCCCCTTCAAGCGCGTGTCTCTGGCGCTCTCCATCGTCGCCCTCATGGCAGGCTGCAGCTCCGGCGTCAAGCTGGACGATGTGCCGGTCGAAGACCGCGGCGCTACGTCCACCGCACCGGGCGCCAACTCGGGAAGCACGGGCCAAAGCGGCGTGGCTCCTGTGGACTTGTCCCAGTCAGGGCGCGACGCCGAGGGTCCCGTTGGCGTGGCGCGCGTCATTTACTTCGACTTTGACAGCTTCATCGTCAAGCCTGAGTTCCAGTCCGTGCTGGAGGCCCATGCTCGCTTCATGAAAGCGTCTTCCGCCCGCAAGGTCGTGCTGGAGGGCCATACCGATGAGCGCGGTGGCCGCGAGTACAACCTGGCGCTGGGCCAGAAGCGCGCGGAAGCCGTGCGCCGCTCGTTGGGGCTGCTGGGCGTGCCGGACGCGCAGGTGGAGGCGGTGAGCTTTGGCAAGGAAAAGCCGGCGGTGCAGGGCCACACGGAAGACGCGCACTCGCAAAACCGCCGCGTTGAGCTGTCGTACCGTTGATGCCGCGCATGTCCTTGCTCCTGCGCCCGCGGGCGCTGGGCGCGGCGGCGCTGGCCGCCGCTGCCTGCTGGTCGACCCCCAGCTATGCATTGTTCGAGGACAGCGAGGCGCGCCGCGCCATCCTTGAGATGCGCCAGCGTGTCGATGCATTGACACAGGCCAGCCAGCGTGCGGGTGAACGGTCCGGTGATGAGGTCTCGCAACTACGGCGCAGCCTGCTCGACCTACAGATGCAAATCGAGGCATTGCGCACTGAACAGGCGACACTGCGTGGTCAGAACGAGCAGCTATTGCGCGATGTCGCAGAGCTGCAGCGCCGCCAGAAGGACATGGCGCAGGGTGTCGATGAGCGGTTGCGCCAGTTTGAGCCCGCGACGGTGACGCTGGACGGGCGCGAATTCCGGGCTGATCCTGCAGAGAAGCGTGATTTCGAGGCGGCCTTGGCGCTCTTCCGTGCAGGTAAGTTTGGTGAAGCGTCCAACGCTTTCAGCGGCTTCGTGCGCCAGTATCCACAGTCCGGTTATGTACCGTCTGCCCGTTTTTGGCTGGGCAATGCACAGTACGCCACGCGTGATTACAAAGAGGCCATCAACAACTTCAAGGCTCTGTTGTCGGCGGCGCCAGACCATGCGCGCGCTCCCGAGGCGGCCCTCTCGATTGCCAATTGCCAGATCGAATTGAAAGATACGCGGGCTGCGCGCAAGACCCTGGAAGACTTGCTGCGCGTTTATCCGCAGTCGGAAGCAGCAGCCGCTGCGAAGGAACGCCTGGCGCGCCTGAAGTGATCACATCCGTTGACGACACGCCAGACTTGGAGCGGCGCTTCGCAGGGCTGGAACGCCTGTTCGGGCAGGAGGGTGCCGCACGCATTCGGTGCGCGCATGTTGCTGTGGTCGGAATTGGCGGCGTGGGTTCTTGGACAGCAGAAGCACTCGCGCGCAGCGGCGTCGGAGCGCTCACGCTGATTGACCTGGACCATGTGGCCGAGTCGAACGTCAATCGGCAAATTCACGCTCTGACCACGACCATTGGCCAAGCCAAGGTACGCGCCATGGCCGAGCGCATTGCCCTGATCAATCCGGCATGTCGGGTGAACTGCGTTGAAGAGTTCGTGGATGCACGGAACTGGCCCACTCTGTTGCCATCTTCGGTGGATGCACTGGTGGATGCATGCGACCAGGTAAACGCCAAGGCCGTAATGGCAGCTTGGGCCGTCTCCACACGGCTGCCTTTCGTCACGGTAGGTGCTGCCGGGGGCAAGCGTCACGCATATAAAGTCGAGGTAGAAGATCTGGCGTTTACCACGCACGACCCGCTGCTGGCCCAGCTGCGCTATCGCTTGCGCAGGAACCACGGCGCGGCCCGAGAAGGCCGCAAAATCGGCGTCACCTGCGTCTATAGCAAGGAAGCGGTATCAAAGCCACACGCGTCTTGCGGCGTCGGTGAAGGCGACGGATCCCTGAATTGCCATGGTTATGGCTCATCGGTCGCCGTCACGGCCACATTTGGTCACTGTGCAGCGGGATGGATTCTCGACAAGTTGGCGGAAAGGTCGAAGACCTGAAAACCACGCTATAATCTTTAGCTTTGCTACCGAGAGGTGGCAAAGGTTGGGACGTTAGCTCAGTTGGTAGAGCAGCGGACTTTTAATCCGTTTGTCGTGGGTTCGACCCCCGCACGTCCCACCAAATTTTGGTTATGAATCAAGCACTTAGCGCAGAAATGCCTAGGTGCTTTTTTCTTGCCAGAATCCCATTGCCAGATCGTTGCCAGAATTTGGCTAGATGCAGTTGTACTTTGTTGGACAACTGACAATGAAATCTTGTCGTTCGCCTCGCAAATTGTTGGGTTCGGGCCGCATATTTGGATAGCAGCCCTGTCCTTGGCAAGCTCATACACATCCGGCATCCAAGTTTCCCTGCTGGAGAACACCACCGCCATCCAGTCGTTGTTGTAGTTCATCCACTGCGCTGACCACCCCAACCAGAAGCCTACGCGGTGCACGGCGCCGTGGGGTTTTTCGTTCGGATCAGGTAGCCATAGCCACCGAACACCCGGCCATGCTTGCGTGCTGCAGAGTTGCGGTCATTACCCATCTGTTGGCCGTTGCAGCCTTCACAAAGTTGCCGATTTTGCTTTCCATGATGGATGCGAGCGAGCGTGCGAACAAGGCGGCCATGCCGGTCAAGGCGCTGCGGCGTGTCAGCGAATGGGGTAAACAAGGGGCCTCGTGACGGAATGCGCACCTCAGTTCGTCGGCGCTTTGATCCAGTTAGTCATCAGATCGACCGCCTCGCGCTCCATGCCAATGAAGCCGTGCCAATGCAAAGCCTCGCAAACGTTGCCCGTGGGATTCTCGCCGCCGCTGACCATGATCTCCTTCTTGGTCTGCGCGTTCTTCAATCCGCGCAGGATGGCCGGCACCTCGTGCGGCTGACACAAAGGGCAGGCGTCTTTGGCGTGGTGCAGCACCAGCACGGGCACCTTGATTTGCGCCAAATCCTGTTTGGGCACGGCGCCGGGTTTCTTGTAACTGACCACGCTGGAGGTCAGCACCACTCCCGCCATCGCGTCAGGCATGTTGATGGCTGCGGCCGCTGCTGAAACTGTGCCCCGGCTGGTGCCAACCATCCAGACCGGCACATCCGCCTTGCGTTTTACGAACTCCAGCACTTTGCGCACGTCGGCCATGTGCGTCTCGCTGATGCGGTCGGCGTAGTCAAGATCCTGTGAATCGCTGGGGCGGCCGAAAATGGCAACGTTGAAGCCGTTGGCAATGAAATAGGGCTCGGAGCGAACCAGGAAGTTGAGCCCCGTAGCCTTGCCCGCTTCGACCTTGCCGAAACCTCCTGCGCCACCAGGGAACAAGAGCACCGTGGCCTTGGCATCTGGAGCAGGTTCCCAAAACAGCGTCGTGGTCACCCCATCGCGCGTTGGCACCTTGAACAGGGTACCTTCGGCATGGCTCATGAATACAAGAGCCCATAAGGCAACGGCAGTGAAAATTCTCTTCATGTAACTCATCCCAAATCGTTCTTTCGGCCGACAAACCGACGCCGAAGGTCTATGGTCGGCGTGGCACAGCCCTTCGTGCCGCCGGTCGCCCGGCATGGCAGTGAGACTCTTGCACAGGGTGTACCTCACCGGTCAATGGAGTACTGTCTACCGATTTTTCTTTTTCAGTTCGCTCTGGATCGCAGGCAACGCGTCTTCGTAGTTAAAGCCATTCTGTCCCTTGAGCGGTGGCAAACTGACTTGCTTGTTGAGCCACTCTCGCAAGCTCTGTCCTTCTCCAGGACGCACCAGCGGATCATGGCTGTTACCCGGATAACGGAACGAAGTGAGGTTCTGCGGGTTGTCCTTGAATTTCTCTTCAAAGCCCACCGCAGGAAACTGTTTGTTGCCGCCAGCCCATGGGTCTTCATCTTCATTGGAAGACCACATCGGCAACCGGGTGTCCCATTTCCACAGATGCTCATACTGCCGGTTCACGCTCTGCTTGTGGCAGATGCCGCCCTTGACCTGGGGTTCGTTGCGATTCCAGTTGTAGGTGGTTCGGCAGCCCTCGCTGTGGCCGCTCAAGAAGATCGGTAAGTCCGTGAGCGTCTTGATCCACCGGATCACTTCTTGAATATCGTCGCCCCGCGCCGCGAGTCGTGCGGGGTTCTTGGCGGTGTAAATGCCCTCTGCGGCCCGCTCGCCAGCGCGTCGAAGTTGTTCTTCCGGCGATCCGCCAGGGCAGCCCGTCTTGTTTCCATCGCGCGTCACGAACTCCGGCGAGACCACGGCAAAGCCTTCACGATAATAAAACTGCGCGATCGTGGTTTCCCAGCCCCACATGCCACCGCATCCATGGTTGTGGATGATGACGCCGCGCACGCCCGGCAGCTTCTGAACCATCACCTCGAACTTCTCACGGTAGACCGCACCGAACAGCGGCATGTACAACGTGCTGCGGTCCAGAACGTTTTTTGCCTGGGCTTTGTCGTAGGCGGGAGCATCTTTCCACTGCTGGGCTTGAGCGGGGTGCAGAGCGGCGCTCAATAAGAGAACGGCCACCCATGGCTGCATAGATTGAACACGCTGACCATTTATTGTTGGTTTCATTGCTTCTCTCCTTTATCGAGCATTGTTAGGTTTAAATACTTTAGCGAAATCTCTCGGCATGACCATGACCGAATTGATGGCTGGCTTCGAGGCACAACTGCCAAAGCAACTGCGCCGCACCTCGTCCGAAAAGCGCCGCATCAACCATCTGGTCCGCCAGCCAGCCAAGTGACGCTCATGGCGTCCACCAACGTGGGGTCTAATACCACGCCAAACACCAAACACGTCGATTGATCCACGGCGTGCCGGACCACCCTGAAGACCTCTGCGCAATGGCTGAGCCGAAAGCTCATGCCGTACCCGCTGCACACCACCACAGCGGCATTTACTTTATGGCTCGGCATCCGTGCCAATGCGTCACGGCAAGCGTCAAGAACCTCGTCCGCGTCATGGTCCGTCAAGGAAAAGATCACTGGTGAGCGACCGCAGAGATTCAGCGTGTTGCGCAAATCTTCGAGGTCGATCTGCAATATGGAGCCTTCTTCCGTTGCCGCCAGCAGCGCCGCTACCGTCTGCTGAACCCTGTCGGCTTGAGCGGCTGCCGAAGGCAGTGGCCACGGAGACAACGCCATGCCACCGACGATCTTGAGGACTTGGCGCCGCATCAAAGTGCGCTTCATGCTGTCAGCCTCAGTTGCAACCGTACAGCGGCCAGCAAGCGAACTTCTTCGGCATTCCACTCCGCTGCCTCGTAAAGCCAGTGCACCGGCTTGCGCTTGCCGTCTTCCGAGGGCTTGGGCAAATTCGGTGGTGCTCGCCGACTGCCGGGGCCGGTCAGTGGCAAGCGCAGCCTAGCGTTGTGGTGCGCAAAGCTGGGTTCGCTGGCGCTGGGGTCGAGCAAGAGAATGGTGTCCGGCGTCTGCACTTTGCCAACAGCAGCACCTTCAACGCCAACTGCCAGCGCCCAGTGTTTGGTTCTGGTGTGCTTGACCGACGCAAAAGCCAGCGCCACCAGATCGCCGCGCATCAGCCAATCCAGCGCATGACCATCCGCGTTGTCCTGTACGCCGTACTTGGCTGTCAGGGCCAGCGGCAAGTTGAGACTGTCCACCAGTTCCACCCATTCTTCGGGGTGGACACCCGCAAAGTACGTGTGCCGGAATGCATGCCAGACCAGCGCGGATACGCCAGATTTTCTGTGGCTCATCTCGTGCAGGGCAGACGGCTTGGCAAGATCGAGGATCGCCAAAATCATCGCCGCGATATGCACCCCGCATGCCCCGTCCAAGTCAGATTGCTGCATGAAAAACCGCACAGGCTCTTGACGCTTGGTCTGCACGGTCAGCACGTGCCCGGTCTGGATGCCAGGGTACACGCGCTGGAACCGATAGGTCACTGCCGGAAGATTCAATGAGACCGTCTTGGACATTTCAATACTCATCTGGACGCAAAAGCGTGGTGACGCTGCGGTCGGCTTCCGTGATGATCCAAAGGGTGGGCAGTGCACTGCGTTTGTCCAATGGCGTCTCGACCAGTCGCACTGCATCCACCAGCCGGTAGCAACTCAGAATTCGCAGGCGTCTGGACACAGCAAACTCGTTTTGTGCGCGGTCTTCTTCACATAGGTCACCCCAACTTCCGTGAACATGCCGCGAGATCAAAGCGGCGGCGCTGAAGCCGGTTTCTTGCAGCAGTTCCAAAGCTCCTGGCGTGGCCACGATCTGGCCCAGCGGGAACCGGGCGGTGTTGGAATAGATGATCGTTGGGGTGGTCGGTGCCCAGGCGTTGGTTCAGTCGGTCAGGGCGCGCCAAGTGCGCCTTGCGACCCGGGATCACCGCTAAAGTGGTGGGCTAGGCGGCGCGCTCAGCGCGAGTGCTTTCCTTCCTCCCGCATCCCGGCAAAGTTCCCATGACACTTCACCTCAGCATTGGCCCCCTGGTTTCCCTCATCGCAGGCATCCTGATTCTGATCGTGCCCAAGCTACTCAACGTGATCGTTGCGCTGTACCTGATCGTGATGGGCATCCTCGGCCTGTTGGGTATGCACACGCTGCGTTTCTAGCCGGGCTTACCGTTTGCGTTTCGACGGTGTGCCGCCCTTGCGTGCGGGCGCACCGGCCTTTGCCGAGCGGACTGTCGCCCGGCTGATGGGTTGTTTCGCGCTGGTGCGTGCCAGCGATGTCGCGGCAAGCCGCACGGGCAGGTACATCACGACCTGTTCTCCGGGCTTGAACTTGCTGGAGGTCTTCACGTCGTTCCAGTCGGCAACGTCTGCGGTGCTGACCTTGTAGCGCCGTGCGATGCTGGCCACGGTGTCGCGCTTGCCCGCGCGCACCGTGGTGCGCCGCGTCACGATTTCGGGGGTGAAGCTGACTTGGCCGTTGTCGGCGAGATGACCCGGGACGTCTGCGCGCATGGTGGCCGCGCGGGGCACCATGAGGGCCGAGCCGGCCTTGATCATCATGCGTGGTGGAATGCCATTCACCTGACGCAAATCGTTTTCGCTCATGCCCGTGCGTTGCGCCGCGGTGGAGACGCTCATCGTGTTGGGCACCGTCCATACCGTCCAACTGGCGTATTGGCCTTCGGTGTAGGCCTCCAGATTCTTGCGGAACACCTGGGCGTTGTCCCAGGGCAGCAGGATCTGCGGCATGCCCGCCGCAAGGATCACGGGCTTGTGCAGCGACGGGTTCAGGGCGCGGAAATCCTCGATGCGTACGCCGGCGAGACTGGCTACCAGGGTGACGTCCATGTCGCGCGTGATCTCCACGCTCTGAAAGTACGGGTGGTTCTCGATCAGCGGCAGCTCGGTGCTGAACTTGTCGGGATTGGCCACGATGTTCTTCACGGCCTGCAGCTTGGGCACGTACATGCGGGTTTCGGCAGGCATCGTCAACTCGGTGTAGCGCGTGCCCAGACCCTGTTTCTCGTTGCGCGCGATCGCGCGGGCCACGCTGCCTTCCCCCCAGTTGTAGGCGGCCAGGGCCAGATGCCAGTCGCCGAACATGCCGTAGAGCTTCTGCAGGTAGTCCAGCGCCGCGCGCGTGGACGCCAGCACATCGCGCCGGTCGTCGCGGAAGGCGTTCTGCTTCAAGTCGAAATAGGTTCCCGTGGCCGGCATGAACTGCCACATGCCCGCAGCCTTGGCGCTGGACACTGCCTGGGGGTTGAAGGCGCTCTCGATGTAGGGCAGCAGCGCCAGTTCTGTGGGCATGCCCCGGCGTTCCAGCTCTTCGACGATATGGAACAGGTACTTGCTGGAGCGCTCGGTCATGCGCTGCATGTAGTCGGGGCGCGTGGCATACCACTGTTCCCGGTCGCGTACCAGATCGGTGTCCAGGTCGGGCATGGAAAAGCCGCGCCGGATGCGGTCCCACAGATCGGCTGGCGCACTGACGCCAGCCACTGTGTGGCCGCTGGCGGCGCTCGCCGTGATGGGCTGCAATGGTCCCGACGGATACAGCGGCGTATGGCTGGCAGTAGTGGGGTCGGTGGTGGATGCGGCGTTGTCCGTAGGGGCAGTGGTCGCGCAACCGGTCAACCACAGCAGGCTTGCCAGCCCCAGGATGTGCAGAAGTCTCATCGAAATTCGTTTTTCCATTGGCGCAGCGCGGCCAGTACGGCTGCGGGTTCGCGCGGGTCTATGAGGGGGTCGAAGCCGTGGGCGGCTTGGGCTACCGTAGCAACGCGCGTGCGCAGAAAAGGGTTGATGTCGCGCTCGATGGCAATGCGCGACGGCAGTGTGGGCTGATCCGCGCGGCGCCGGGACTCGCATTCGATGATGTACTGGAGTAGCGCAACGTTATGGGGTTCCACCGCGCGGGCGAACTTCAGGTTGGACAGCGTGTATTCATGGGCGCAGCATACGCGGGTGTTGCCGGGCAATGCGGCCAGCGTGTCCAGCGAGGCCTGCATTTGCGTGGGCGTGCCTTCGAACAAGCGCCCGCATCCACCTGAGAACAGCGTGTCCCCGCACAACAGCAGGGGCTCGCCTTCCATGTCCGCACAGTAGTAGGCGATATGCCCCGCCGTATGCCCCGGCACGTCCAGCACGGAAAACGTGAGGCCTAGCACCTGAAGAGTGTCGCCGCCCGACAGGCGGATGAGGGGCTCGGGCATGGGCTCCGTGGCAGGGCCATACACGGTGGCGCCCGTGGCTTCGCGCAGGGCGTTCACCCCGCCCACGTGGTCGCCATGGTGGTGCGTGACTAGAATCGCTTCCAATGGCAGCCCCATGCTGCGCAGCGCCTGCAACACGGGTTCTGCATCGCCGGGATCCACAACGACCGCACGCTGCGCGTCGTACAACATCCAGATGTAGTTGTCGGCGAAGGCGGGCAATGGCAGCAAGTTCTTCATGACCGGCGAAATTATAGGTTTGCACCACTGGTTCGATACTGCCCCTGGCCGCTACCTGCTGGCCTGGGAGCAGGAGCGTTACGACGAGCTGGTGGCGGACATCTTCGGCTACCACGCGCTGCAGCTGGGCATGCCGGGCCTGCAGGCATTGCGCAGCAACCGCATGCCGCACCGCTGGCTGGCCGTAATGCCGCCGGAGTTGCTGCTAGAGCGTAGCGATGCGCAGGAGCCACCGGCGCTGCTGGCGGATGCGGTCGCGCTGCCGTTTGCCGAGGCCAGCCTGGACCTGCTGGCGCTGCCCCACACCCTGGAGCTGAGCGTGGACCCGCACACGGCGCTGCGCGAGGTGCACCGCGTGCTGGTGCCAGAGGGCAAGGTGGTCATCAGTGGACTCAACCCGCTCAGTCTGTGGGGGTTACGGCAGCGGCGATCGCGCCTGTACCAGCGCTGTGGCGCAGGGGGGCGGCTGTTCCTGCCGGACGTGGGGGAGTTCATTTCACCCGGGCGCCTGCGCGACTGGCTGCGCCTGCTTGGCTTTGAGCTGGAATCCATGAGCTTCGGCTGCTACCGGCCCGCCGTGGCCGGCGACCGCTGGCTGCAGCGCTACAGCTGGATGGACGCGCTGGGTGCGCGCTGGTGGCCGATCTTCGGGGCCGCGTATGTGATCGTCGCCGTCAAGCGCGTGCAGGGCATGCGCCTGCTGGAGCCTTCGTGGCGCAAGGCGCCGCAGGCGGCTGCCGCGCAGGTACAGGTAGCGCGGCGCCATGGCCCGGGCTGAGGCGACGGGCCATTTTTTTATTTCTGGGAGCTATTTTTGAATCAGGTGGTGATCTATACCGACGGTGCGTGCAAGGGCAATCCGGGCCCCGGCGGTTGGGGGGCAGTGCTGCGTTCAGGCACGCTGGAGAAAGAGCTGTTCGGTGGCGAATTGGGAACGACCAACAACCGCATGGAACTGATGGCCGTGATCCAGGCGCTGGGCGCGCTCAAGCGCCCCTGCCAGGTGGCGTTGTACCTGGACAGCCAGTACGTCCGCCAGGGCATCACCGAGTGGATCCATGGCTGGAAGAAAAAGGGCTGGCGTACGGCGGCCGGCCAGCCCGTGAAGAACGTGGAGCTGTGGCAGCGCCTGGACGAGCTGGCGCACCAAGCGGGCCACCGCATCGAATGGCACTGGGTGCGCGGCCATGCAGGCGACCCTGGCAACGAGCGCGCCGACATGCTGGCCAACAAGGGTGTGGAGCAGGCGCTGGGCCGCTGAGACCGGGTTCCGGGCCTTGCGGGTGATCAGCCAGTGGTGGCGGTGATGCCCTGCACCGCTTCATGGATGCTCTGTGCCGTCTGTGGGCGCACCAGCCGCGCCGTTTCTCGCCCGTCGCGCAGGAACACGAGCGTGGGCCAGAGTTTCACGCCAAAACTGCGGCCCAGGCGCTGGCCGGGGCCGTCCTCCACCTTGACGTGGCGCACATCGTCCCGGTCCTCGAGGGCCTGCTCGATGAGCGGCTGGGCGCGCTGGCAGTGGCCGCACCAGGGCGTACCGAACTCCAGCACGGTGGGGCCCAGCCACTGGTCCACCGTTTCACGCGAAGGCGGCTGAGCGAGATGGGTGGCGGCAAACGGCATGGCGGCTCCTGCAAGGATGGCGATGGGGGCAGGGTAGGGCTGCGGCGCACGCGGCCAAGCCGGCCGCCGCTGCGCGGGCGTGTCAGATCACGCCGTCAAACATCATCACATCGACCATGTCGCCAGGTGCCACGTTGCCCTGGCCGTGGTGCAGCACGATGAGGCCGTTGGCTTGCACCATGGAACTGAGCACCCCTGAGCCCTGGTTGCCCGTGGTGCGCACCTGCAACGTGCCGTCTGCGGCCGTGGTGACCAGGCCGCGCTGGTATTCGGTGCGGCCGGGTTTCTTGCGCATGGCCTCGGTGCTGACGGCGCGCAGCAGCGGCGGTGCGCCGCGCGTGCAGCCCATCATGCGCAGCAGCGCGGGGCGGACGAAAGCCAGGAAGGTGACCATCACCGCCACCGGATTGCCCGGCAGGCCGAACAGCACGCTGCTGCCGTCTGCACTCTGAATGCTTCCATCTTGATAGCTGCTAACGCTTGATGGACGAGCGTTAGGATCGGATTTGGCTTGTAATTCGGGCCGAAGGCGGCCCACCGCCATCGGCCGGCCCGGGCGCATGGCGATGCGCCAGAACGCCACGTCGCCCAGCTGCTTCATCATGGTGCGCGTGTGGTCGGCCTCGCCGACGCTCACCCCGCCGCTGGTAATGATGGCGTCGGCCTCGGCGGCCGCACGGCGGAAGGCGGCTTCCAGCAGTGTGGGCTCGTCGCGCACCACACCCAGGTCGATCACCTGGACGCCCAGACGTGTCAGCAGGCCAAAGACCGTGTAGCGGTTGCTGTCGTACACCGCGCCCTCGCGCGGTGGCTCGCCCAGGCTGAGGATCTCGTCGCCCGTGGAGAAATAGGCCACGCGCACCCGGCGGTACACCGTCACCGTTTTTAGGCCCAAACTGGCCACCAGGCCAATAGCAGCAGGCGCTAGAAGCTCTCCTTTTGATAGCGCTACGCGGCCTTGCATGAGGTCTTCCCCCAGCAGGCGGCGGTTGTCGCCGCGGCGCAGCACGTCGGGTGCGATGCGGATGTGGCCGTCGGGCTCGGCCGTGGTGAACTCCTGCGGCACCACGGTGTCCAGCCCTGCCGGCATGATGGCGCCGGTCATGATCTTCACGCACTCGCCTGCGGCCACGGTGCCGGTCCAGGCGGCGCCGGCAAAGGCTGTGGAGCCCACCGGGCGCAGCACCAGCGGTTGGCCGGGCTGCAGTTGGGCGCCGTCGAAGGCGTAGCCGTCCATGGCCGAATTGTCGTGCGGCGGCACGCTGACGGGCGAGACCACGTCCCGCGCCAGCACGCGGCCCAGGGCGTCGAAGATGCCGACTTCTTCGGTGCTGGTGACGGGCGCGACCAGGCGCTCCAGGAAGGTGTTCACATCGGCGGCACGCAGTGCCTGCGGGTCGTAGCCCTGCAACTCGGCGGCGATCTGGTCAATGGTTTTCATGCGGTACGGGCAAGGAGGGTTGCAGCTCAGCGGTGGCCCAGGCCTTCCAGGGCGTGCAGCTCGGCCAGGGTGTTGGCGTTGTAGAAAGCATACGGGTCGTCTCCCGGCTGGTCGAACGGAACCACGGCGCAGGCGTGCTGTTCGGTCCAGCGGTCGATCTTGCGCCCGCCGCCCTGCGTGAAGCGCACCAGGCTCTCCAGCAGCGTCACGCGCAGCAGGCAAAACACCGGCTGGGTGCGCACGCGCACGGTGCCATCGCGCTCGTCGGCCTCGGGTGCCGCTGCCATGGCAATGTCGGCGCCCTCGCGCATGGCGGCCTGGGCCAGGCGTGCGGCAAGGTCTGGCGGGAACAGCGGTGTGTCGCAGGGCACGGTGAGCAGCCAAGGGGTCTCGCAGCGCTCCAGCCCTGTGAGAAAGCCCGCCAGCGGGCCGGCGTAGTCGGCAAGGCCATCAGGCCACACCGGCACTCCGAATGATTCATAGGCCGCCAGGTTGCGGTTGGCGTTGATCATCACGTCGCCCACCTGCGGCTGCAGCCGCATCAGCGTGTGCAGTGCCAGGGGCAGGCCGCGGAAGTTCTGCAGGCCTTTGTCCACCCCGCCCATGCGGGAGCCGCGGCCGCCGGCGAGGATGAGGCCTGTGATGTCGTGGGTGTCGATCATGGGAAAGAAGAAGGGTGGTGAACGCCGCGCCGGGGCCGGTCCGTGCGGCGCGGCGGCGGCTCAGCCGCCGATGTAGCTCATCTCGATGCGCCGCTGGCCGCTGCCCGTCTCGGATGGCAGGCTGGCACGCAGCTCGGAATAGCGGTCGCCGCGCCCCTGCCAGATGTGGGCGATGGCGGCGCTGATCTGCACGTCGCCGGCGCTGCCGCGCAGCAGGCTGCGCAGGTCCCAGCCTTGCGAGGCAAACAGGCACAGGTACAGCCGGCCCTCCATGGACAGGCGCGCGCGGTTGCAGTCGCCGCAGAAGGCCTGCGTGACGCTGCTGATCACGCCCACTTCGCCCAAGCGCGGGTCGTGGCGACCGTCGGGGCCGGCGTAGCCCCAGCGCTTGGCGGTCTCGCCGGCGGACTGCGCGGCCAGCGGCACCAGCGGCAGCTCGGCCTGCAGCCGCGCGATGACTTCGGCGGAGGGCAGCACCTCATCCATGCGCCAGCCGTTGGTGGCGCCCACGTCCATGTATTCGATGAAGCGCAGCGTGATGCCGGTGCCGCGAAAGTGGCGCGCCATCGCCGGGATCTCGTGGTCGTTGGTGCCGCGCTTGACCACCATGTTGACCTTGATGTGCTCCAGGCCCGCCGCCTGCGCGGCCTCGATACCGGCGAGTACGTCGGCCACCGGAAAGTCCACGTCGTTCATGCGGCGGAACACGTCGTCCTGCAGGCTGTCCAGGCTCACGGTGACGCGCCGCAGGCCCGCGGCCTTGAGGGCGCGCGCCTTGCGCGCCAGCAGCGATCCATTGGTGGTCAGCGTGAGGTCGGGCATGCGGCCCTCCAGCGTGCGCAGTTCCGCCAACTGGGCAACCAGGTTCTCCAGGTCCTTGCGCAGCAGCGGCTCGCCGCCGGTGAGGCGGATCTTGCGCACGCCATGCGCCATGAACAGGCGCGCCAGCCGCGTGATCTCTTCAAAGCTCAGCAGGTCGCTGTGCGGCAGGTAGCGGTAGTGCTTGTCGAACACTTCCTTGGGCATGCAGTAGCCGCAGCGGAAGTTGCAGCGGTCCGTCACGCTGATGCGCAGGTCGCGCAAGGGACGGGAGAGCGTGTCCTGCAGCAGTCCGGTAGCGGGTGCCGCGGCCAGGAGCGCAGGGGGCTGCAGCACCTTGCTGCGCTGATCCACGAGGGGAATGACACGTTCAGCCATGGCGAAATTGTGCCCCATCGGCGTCGTAGGGGTATGGCGGCTGCCCGCTAAATTGATGTTGATCAATCTGCTGTCACGGCAGCGACATGAGGTGCCTTTGACCAGTGTCATAGGGGGCGCGGGAGGGCGATTTGAGAATACGGCGCATGCAGAACCAACGCCCAGTCCCCACCCCTTCCTCCGTCGCCGCCTGCCGGCGCGGCCGCCGCACCGCGGTGCGCGCGCTGGCCACCGTGTTGCTGGTGCCGGCCCTGCCGCTGTCGGCCCAGGCGCGCATGGCCCTGGCCACGGCCATCAACCGCACGGCGCGCTTTCGGGCGCTGTCCCAGCGCACCGCCAAGGTCTACGGCCAGCTGTACCTGAACGTGGGTGCCGCGCGCGCCCGCGATGCGCTGGAACACACCCGCCGGCAGGTACATTCCGGCTTTGAGGACATGGACCGCCAGAGCTGGCCGCCCGAGGTGGCGCGGCTGCTGGCGGACGTGCGCAGCAACGCGGACCGCCTGGACGCGCTCACGGCCCAGGCGCCGACGAAGGAGGGCTTTCAGGCCGTGTCGGCCCAGGCTGACCAGATGCTGGCTGCCGCCAACACCACCACCGAGGCCCTCGAGCGCCTGGCCCAGGCGCCCACGGCACGCCTGGTCAACACCGCCGGGCGCCAGCGCATGCTGTCGCAGCGCCTGGCCAAGAACTATGAGCTGTTGGCCGCCGGCCTTGACAGCCGCACGGTGCGCGAGCAGATGACGGGCGACGCCGATGAGTTCCAGCGTGCCCTCGCGCAGTTGAACAAGGCGCCCATCTCCACCCCGGCCATCCGCTCGGCACTGGAACTGGGCCAGGCGCAGTGGGTGTTTTTCGAGGCCGCCCTCAAGCGCCAGCCAGACCCGCGCGGCCTGGAAAACGTGGCCACCACCAGCGAGCGCCTGCTGGAGGTTACGGACAGCTTGACTTCGCTGTACGAGGTGGCCCTGCAGGACGTGCTGGGCTGACCCCTGCGGCCACAAGAGCAACTGCGTGTCTCATCGGCGCGGCGCCCGGCTGCACCGCTTTTCCGGGGGAGGGAAGGCCGACGTGGCTGGGCTGGTTGCCCTGCTGGGCAGCAGCTGTGGCGCGCGGGACACGGCCCTGGCTCGACCGCCCAGTCGCGAGTCCCCGGCGGATGTGCCACGCCACTCTCCACTCGCTCTACTAACCAGGGGCTGGCTAACCAGGGGTTGGCGCAGGCCGTCCGTCGGGCCGAGCCGTTCAAGCGCTATTCATCCTCCGCGAGTGGCCGGATGGTGAACCTGAGCCGCGCGCCAGCACATGCGGTCGATCTCAATCAGGCCTATGGGCAAAAAGTGCCTCTAGCGCCCGTGCAGCAAGCGCGGACAGCTATTGAATCGGGAGCGATTGCCGATCAGGCTGCCTTCGGCGTGCGCGGCGCGCGGCCGTAGAACTGCGGGTAGTGCTCCTTCACTCCCTGACCGCTGAAGTCCCAACCCGTGCACTGGCCCAGGTGGCGCGGCGGCTCGTCGCCTTCATTCTGGAATGCGGCGTGAATCGTCTGGAACGTGGCCGTGGCCAGGTTGAACAGCAGTTCCCGCAGATGGGTGCAACCGGCTACGCCGCCCAGGTGGGTCTGGATGGACTGGCGCCAGCCGCGCGCCATGCTGCAGCCCACCATCGCCTGCAGGGCGCGCTGCGCTTGTGTGCAGCCCGCCAGGGGATGGGCATCCATGGCGGATTCGATGGCGCGCACCACCAGGTCGCGGTCCACGGTGACGCGCAGCCACAGGTGGTGGATGGGTTCGCCCGCGCGGCGCACGCCGTCCGGGTAGCGCAGCGACGGCAGGTCCTGCGGCTTGCTGTCGTGCAGCTCGCCCTCGATGTCCCAGAGCCCGTCCTCGCGCTCGTAACCCTGGTAGGTGACGCGTCGGACATGGCGGGCAGTGCGGGGGGCAGGGGATGACAGAGGCATGGGGTCGAGATGGGAAACGTATCAGCGGCCAAGCGAGCACTGGCGGGGCACCGCAGGGCACGCGGCTCGCAGGGATCAGCCGTGGCGGATGGCCACGGTCTTGAGGGTGGTGAAGCCGTAGAGCGCCTCGAAACCCTTCTCGCGTCCGTGTCCGCTGGACTTCACGCCGCCAAACGGCAATTCGACGCCGCCGGCTGCGCCGTAGTTGTTGATGAACACCTGGCCGCTGGCAATGCGCCGCGCCATGCGGAATTGGCGCGCGCCATCGCGCGTCCACACGCCCGCCACCAGGCCAAAGGGCGTGCCGTTGGCGAGCTCCACGGCGTGGTCTTCGTCGTCGAAGGGCATGGCGGCCAGCACGGGTCCGAAGATTTCCTCCTGCGCCAGGCGGTGCTGCGCCGGTACGTCGCGCAGCAGGGTGGGGGCCTGGTAGAAGCCCGTGTCGGGCGCTTCGTCCACCACGGTGCCCTGCGCGGCCAGGGGAATGCCAGCCACCTGCGCATCGGACAGGTAATCCCACACGCGCTGCTGCTGGCTCTGGCGGATCAGCGGCCCCAGGTCCAGGTCCATGGCGGCGGGGCCCACGCGCAGCGCCTCGAAGGCCTTTGACAGGCGCTCCAGCAGCGGTTCGTAGATCAGGGAATCGATCAGCACGCGCGAGCCGGCCGAGCAGGTTTGCCCGGCGTTCTGCACGATGGCGTTCACGAGCACGGGCACGGCGGCGTCCAGGTCGGCGTCGGCAAAGACGATCTGCGGGCTCTTGCCGCCCAGCTCCAGCGTGACCGGGCAGTGGCGCTCGGCGGCGGCCTGCTGGATCAGCGTGCCCACCTTGGGGCTGCCGGTGAAGCTGATGTGCTGGATGCCGGGGTGGCGCGCCAGCGCGTCGCCGACCTCGTGGCCGTAGCCGGTCACGATGTTCAGCGCGCCGGCAGGGAAGCCCACCTCGACCGCCAACTGGGCCACGCGCAGCAGGGACAGGCAGGCGTCCTCGGCCGGCTTGACCACGCACACGTTGCCGGCCGCGAGTGCGGCGCCCACGCAGCGCCCGAAGATCTGCATGGGGTAGTTCCACGGCACGATGTGGCCGGTCACGCCATGCGGCTCACGCCAGGTCAACACGCTGAAGCCGTCGGGGTAGGGAATGGTCTCGCCGTGCAGCTTGTCGCAGGCGCCGGCGTAGAACTCGAAATAGCGCGCCAGGGCGTGTGCGTCGGCCCGTGCCTGCCGGGTGGGCTTGCCGCAGTCGCGTTGCTCGATGGCGGCCAACTCCTCGGCATGCTCGGTGATCTTGGCGGACAGCCGCATCAGCAGCCTGCCACGCTCGGCCGGGGCCAGCTTGCGCCACACGCTGTGGTAGCACTGCTGCGCCGCATGCACGGCGGCATCGATGTCCTCGGCCGTGCCGCGCTGGATTTCGTCGTACGGCTGGCCGTCGGAGGGGTCGATCACGGCAATGGTGCGGCCCGAAGTCGAGGCCACGCCGGCGTTGGCGATGTGGTGGAGCTGCATGGGCCTGATTGTGCGGCAGGCGCGCGCAGCGTGCTGGGCTACGAGCCGGAATGCCGTCCAGCGCCCAAGGGACGGGCGCTGGCAGCTTCTTTTTTGATAGTGCCGGGTCAGCCGGCGTGGAACTTCACCACCAGCGGCACGATGAGCAGCGCCACGATGTTGATGATCTTGATGAGCGGGTTGACCGCCGGGCCGGCCGTGTCCTTGTAGGGGTCGCCCACGGTGTCGCCGGTGACGGCGGCCTTGTGAGCGTCGCTGCCCTTGCCGCCGTGGTGGCCGTCCTCGATGAACTTTTTGGCGTTGTCCCAGGCGCCGCCGCCGGTGCACATGCTGATGGCCACGAACAGGCCCGTGACGATGGTGCCCATGAGCAGCCCGCCCAGCGCCTTCGGCCCCAGCGCCAGGCCCACGATGATGGGCACGGCCACGGGCAGCAGGCTGGGGATGATCATCTCCTTGATGGCGGCGCTGGTCAGCATGTCCACCGCGCGGCCGTACTCGGGCTTGGCCGTGCCTTCCATGATGCCTGGGATCTCGCTGAACTGGCGGCGCACCTCCACTACCACGCTGCCGGCGGCGCGGCCCACGGCCTCCATGGCCATGGCGGCGAACAGGTAGGGAATGAGCCCGCCGATGAACAGGCCCACGATGACCATCGGGTCGCTCAGGTCGAAGCGGATCGCCTGGCCGAAGCTCTCCAGCTTGTGCGTGTAGTCGGCGAACAGCACCAGTGCTGCCAGGCCCGCCGAGCCGATGGCGTAGCCCTTGGTCACGGCCTTGGTGGTGTTGCCCACGGCGTCCAGCGGGTCGGTGATGTCGCGCACGCTGCTGGGCAGCTCGGCCATCTCGGCAATGCCGCCGGCGTTGTCGGTGATGGGGCCGTAGGCGTCCAGCGCCACCACGATGCCCGCCATGCTGAGCATGGACATGGCGGCCACGGCCACGCCGTACAGGCCCGCCAGCGTGTACGACACGATGATGGCCGCGCACACGAAGATCACCGGCCAGGCCGTGGAGCGCATGGATACGCCCAGACCCGCAATGATGTTGGTGCCGTGGCCCGTGGTGGACGCCTGCGCGATGTGGCGCACGGGCGAATATTGCGTGCCGGTGTAGAACTCCGTGATCCACACCAGCGCCGCCGTCAGCACCAGGCCGGTGGCGCAGGCGCCGAACAGCCGCATCTGCGCGCCCGTGCCGCCCAGCGCGTTGTCGGGGATGATCCAGGCCGTGACGAACCAGAACGCGACGAGCGACAACACGCCCGCGATGGCCAGCCCCCGGTACAGCGCGGGCATCACGTTGCGCATGCCCGGGCCGGCCTGCACGAAGAAGCAGCCGATGATGGAGGCGATGATGGAGACGGCCCCCAGCGCCAGTGGGTAGGTCACGGCCGCGACGGGCGCAGCACCCACCAGCAGCGCGCCCAGCACCATCGTGGCGATGAGGGTGACGGCATAGGTCTCGAACAGGTCGGCCGCCATACCGGCGCAGTCGCCGACGTTGTCGCCCACGTTGTCGGCGATCACGGCGGGGTTGCGGGGGTCGTCCTCGGGGATGCCGGCCTCCACCTTGCCGACCAGGTCCGCGCCCACGTCGGCACCCTTGGTGAAGATGCCCCCGCCCAGGCGGGCAAAGATGGAAATCAGCGACGAGCCGAACGCAAAGCCGATCAGCGGGTTGAGCAGCGCCGGCAGGCTGGCCGTGGGGGTGAGCCGGCCATTGCCGACCAGAAACCACGCGAAGGCGGTCACGCCCAGCAGGCCCAGGCCCACCACCAGCATGCCCGTGATGGCCCCGCCGCGGAAGGCGACCTGCAGCGCCGGGCCCATGCCCTGCGTGGCGGCCTGGGCCGTGCGCACGTTGGCGCGCACCGAGACGTTCATGCCGATGAAGCCGCAGGCGCCGGAGAGTACCGCGCCGATGACGAAGCCCACGGCGGTGGTGCCGTCCAGGAACGCCGCAATGAGGATGGCCAGCACGATGCCGACGAAGGCGATGGTCTTGTATTGCCGTGCGAGGTAGGCCGCCGCGCCCATCTGGATGGCGCCGGCGATCTCCTGCATGCGGGCGTTGCCCGCGTCCTTGGAAAGGATCCAGCTGCGTGCCCACAGTCCGTAGGCCACAGCAATCAGTCCGCAAACCAGAGCCAGGATGAGAGGGGCAGTCAGCGCCGAGGTGGAACCAGCCATTCGTTATCTCCATCGGTTGTCAGTTGCACGGAGGGGGAAGCGCAACGCATGGGGAAGTGCTTCCGCTGCGTTGCTTCCTCGTGCCCCGGTGGCGGGAGACGATTGGCCAACGCAGCCATTTAACGCGAAACCCCCGGTGCAAGCAAGCTGCAAGGGGCGTGCGCCTAAAATCACGGGCCGCCTTGCGCACCGCCCCCGGGGCGAAGGCCGTGTCATTCCAACCACTCAACCCCCAAACCATGTCGCTGAACAACGTCAAGCCCGGCAAGAACATTCCCGAAACCTTCAATGTGGTGATCGAGATCCCGGCGGAATCCGATCCCATCAAGTACGAAGTGGACAAGGAGTCGGGTGCCGTCTTCGTGGACCGTTTCCTGACCACGGCCATGTACTACCCCTGCAACTACGGCTACGTGCCCCAGACCCTGTCGGGCGACGGCGACCCGGTGGACGTGCTGGTGATCACCCCGTACCCGCTGCACCCCGGCGTGGTGGTGCCCTGCCGCGCGCTGGGTATCCTGAAGATGGAAGACGAGGCCGGCGTGGACGGCAAGGTGCTGGCCGTGCCCACCACCAAGATCCTCAAGATGTACGAGCCCTGGAAGACCGTGGAGGATGTGAACCCCATGCGCCTGAAGGCCATCAGCCACTTCTTCGAGCACTACAAGGACCTGGAAGAAGGCAAGTGGGTCAAGGTGCTGGGCTGGGAAGGCATCGACGCCGCCCACAAGGAAATCCTGGACGGCGTGGAAAACTACAAGAAAGCCTGATGGTGGCGGGGTGCGGCCCGCATCGCACCCACTCCCTCATCCAGCCCGCTGGCACATGCCCGCGGGCTTTTTTCTTGCAGGAATTTCGGCTTCTGGCAAAATTGTCAGCATAAGTAACCGATGACTGCTATGCTGCCAGGGCGTGCGCGACGCTGGTGTGGCCGGCGGTGCCCGACCTGCGCGCAAGCGCGAGAACATTTCCCTAGGAGTTGCCATGTCGTCTTCCATCGCCCAGCGTCCTTCGTACGGCAACGCCAACGCCAGCGGTGCCGCGGAATACCTGACCTTCCGCCTGGGTGAGGAGGAGTACGGCATCGACATCCTGCGCGTGCAGGAAATCCGCTCCTACGAGCAACCCACCCGCATGGCGCACGCGCCGGAGTTCATCAAGGGCGTGATCGATCTGCGCGGCGTGATCGTGCCGATCGTCGACCTGCGCCTGAAGCTGCAATGCGCCAGCGCCGACTACACCGACTTCACCGTGGTCATCATCCTCAACGTGGGTGGCACGGTGTTGGGCGCTGTGGTGGATGCCGTGGCCGACGTGGTGGCTCTGCCGGCCGATGCCATCAAGCCTGCACCGCAGTTCCAGGGGCAGGTGGATTCGTCCTTTGTGCGTGGCATCGCGACCGTGGGCGAGCGCATGCTGATCGTGGTGGACATCGAATCGCTGCTCAGCAGTTCTGAGATGGGATTGGTGCAGTCGGTCGCGACGGCCTGAGGGCCTTCTCGCTGTATCTCTGCCAAGCGCGCCCATGGGCGCGCTTTTTCATGGCCGCGTCCAGCCCGTCAGCCTGCCCGACGGAAGGGGTTGCGCGCGTGCAGATCCTCCAGGTACTGCTCCACGCCTTCGCCTTCACGCGCCAGGAACCGGTCCACGGCTTCGGCAAACGCCGGGTGCGCCAGCCAGTGGGCGCTCTGCGCGCGCACGGGCAGGAGGGCGCGCGCCATCTTGTGTTCGCCCTGCGCACCGCCTTCGAAACGGTGCACGCCCTGCGCGATGCACCACTCGATGGGCTGGTAGTAGCAGGCCTCGAAATGCAGGCAGTCCACCCGTTCTAGCGCACCCCAGTAGCGGCCATAGGCCACGGATTGCATGTCATCTGGGGTGTTTACGCAGTTGGGATAAGCGCCAACAGCTATCAAACTGGTAGCGATGGGGTGGCCTGCGCGCTCCGCCACGAAAAGCACCCAGGCCTCGGGCATGTGCTGCTGCATGGCGTGGAAGAAGGCCCGCGTCAGGTAGGGCGGATTGCCGTGCTCCAGGTAGGTGCGCTCGTAGCAGCGGTAGAAGAAGTCCCAGTCTGCTGTGGTGATCTGCGTGCCCCGCAGCACGCGAAAGCACACCCCCGCCTGGGCCACGCGCCGGCGCTCCTGGCGGATCTTCTTGCGCTTGTCCTGGTTCAGGGAGGCGAGGAAGTCCTCGAAATCCGCGAACCTTGCACCGTCCATGGGCCGCCGGTTGTGCCAGTGGAACTGCACGGTGCTGCGCAGCAGCATCCCCGCCTGGTGCGCTGCAGCCAGATCCTGCTGCGCGCCGAACAGCAGGTGCAGGGACGACAGCCCCGCCTGCTCCGCCCAGTCCAGCACGGCACGCAGCAGGGCATCCCGCCCGGCATCGTCGCAGGCCATCAGCCGGGTGCCGGGCACCGGCGTGAACGGCACGGCGGCCACGGCCTTGGGGTAGTACGCCAGCCCGTGGCGGGCGTAGGCATCGGCCCAGGCCCAATCGAACACGTACTCACCGTACGAGTGCGCCTTGGCGTACACGATGCAGGCGGCCTGCAGGTCCGTGCCCGCCCACAGGGTGAACACGACGGGCGTCCAGCCCCGGGCGGGCGTGGCGCTGCCGCTGTCTTCGAGCGCGCACAGGTAGGCATGGCGCAGGAAGGGCGTGGGATGGGGCTGGTGCGCCAGCAGTGCGTCCCATGCATCGGCGCCCACGCGATGGATCGAGTCGTGCAGGTGCAATGCGTAAGCAGGCGTGCTGGCAGGGCAGGGTGTGGTCATGCAGTGGGCGGTGCCGCAATCAGGGTAGAGCGCATCATCTCCCCAAAGCCCGGACCGCGTGGCCGTGGGGATTTCTCCGCGGTGGCGCAGCCTGCTTAAAAATGAGGCGGTGCAGGGGCGGGCGTTATGAATCAACCACTTAAGCCGCATGTGCCCGCCTCGCCCGCAGCTTATCCACAGGTCTGTCCCTGGCCTGTGGGGACAAGCGTGCAGCCGGGGCGTGCCGCAGGGGCAAGGCGCGGCTCGGGGCGGCGCCAGGGCCCGGGTGACATAATCGTCCGAGACCAACCCGCCCCGCTATTCCCATGCCGTTCGTCATCAGCATCGCCCAACTCAACTTCGTGGTGGGCGACGTGCCGGGCAATGCCCAGAAGATTCTTGCGGCCGCGCGCGATGCCCATGCTGCCGGCGCCCGGCTGCTCCTCACGCCCGAGCTGGCGCTGTGCGGCTACGCGGCCGAGGATCTGTACCTGCGGCCAGCCTTCGTGCAAGCGTGCGAGCAGGCACTGGAAGGGTTGGCGGCCGCTACGGCGGATTGGCCGGGGCTGACGGTGGTCGTGGGGCACCCGCGGCGCGTGGCGCACGGGGTGGGCGAGGGGGGGCGCGGCCTGTGCCACAACGCGGCCAGCGTGCTGCGCGCGGGGCGCATCGAGCACACCTACGCCAAGCAGTACCTGCCCAACTACGAAGTCTTCGACGAACGCCGCTATTTCGTCCCCGGGGATGAGAACTGCGTGTTCGAGGTCGATGGCGTGCGCATGGGCCTGCTGATCTGCGAGGACGCGTGGTACCCCGGGCCGGCGCGCAGCGCGCGGGAGGCGGGCGCGCAGGTGCTGGTCACGCTCAATGCGTCGCCCTACCACCTGGGCAAGGCTGTCGAGCGCGAACAGGTGATGCGCGAGCGCGTGCTGGAAACCGGCCTGCCCCTGGTCTATGCGCACTTGGTCGGCGGCCAGGACGAGGTGGTTTTCGAGGGCCGGTCCTTCGCGCTGAATGCCGATGGCAACGTGGCGGCTCGTGCGCCAGGATTTGAAGAAAAAACGCTGCTGATCAAGGTGCAGCAAGCGCAAGCAGCTATTGTTTTGGAAGCGCCAGTGGCGCCACACGAGGGCTGGGAGGCGGAGCTGTGGTCCGCCCTGGTGCTGGGCGTGCGCGACTACGTGGGCAAGAACGGCTTCCCCGGCGTGCTGCTGGGCCTGTCGGGGGGCATGGACTCGGCGCTGGTGCTGGCCATTGCCGTGGACGCGCTGGGCGCCGACAAGGTGCGCACGGTGATGATGCCCTCGCCCTACACGGCCGACATCAGCTGGATCGATGCCCGCGACATGGCCGCCCGGCTGGGGGTGCGCTATGACGAAATCGCCATCGCCCCGCAGTTCGAGGCTTTCAAGACTGCGCTGGCGCCGCAGTTCGCCGGCCTGCCCGAGGACACGACGGAAGAGAATCTGCAAGCGCGCATCCGCGGCATGCTGCTGATGGCGCTGTCGAACAAGTTCGGCAGCCTGGTGCTGACCACGGGCAACAAGAGCGAGCTGGCCACGGGCTACTGCACGCTTTACGGCGACATGGCCGGCGGCTTTGCCGTGATCAAGGACGTGGTCAAGACGCGCGTGTTCGCCCTGGCCCGTTGGCGCAACGCCAATGACCCGTATGGCACCGGCGCGAATCCCATTCCCGAGCGCATCATCACCCGTCCGCCCAGTGCCGAACTGCGTCCCGACCAGAAAGACCAGGACAGTCTGCCGCCCTACGAGGTACTGGACGCCATCGTCGAGCGCTACATGGAAAATGACGAGCCTCTGGAAGACATCGTGCGCGCCGGCTTTGAACGTGCCGATGTCGAACGTGTGACCCGGCTCATCAAGCTCAACGAATACAAGCGCCGCCAGGCGCCTGTGGGCGTGCGCGTCACGCGCCGCAGCTTCGGCAAGGACTGGCGCTACCCCATCACCAACCGATTCAGGGCCTGAGCCTCTGTGGCGGCCGCTGGGTCGCCGTGCCGTGCCCGCCGCTTTTTAAATATTTGAGGAGTTCCCCATGCAAATGATCACCGCCGTCATCAAGCCCTTCAAACTGGAGGAAGTCCGCGAGGCCTTGGCCGAATGTGGGGTGACGGGGCTGACGGTGACCGAGGTGAAGGGCTTCGGCCGGCAAAAGGGCCATACCGAGCTGTACCGTGGTGCCGAGTACGTGGTGGACTTCCTGCCCAAGGTCAAGATCGAGGTGGTGGTGCGCACCGAAGACGTGGACCGCTGCGTGGACGCGATCGTAGGCGCGGCGCGCACCGGCAAGATCGGCGATGGCAAGATTTTCGTCACCGCCGTGGAGCGCGTGGTGCGCATCCGCACCGGCGACCTGGACGACGCCGCGGTGTAACGAACGGCACGTCTGCCAATCCCGCGCACGCCAGCGCGGTGGGACAGCCGTCAGATCACGCTGCGCAGGGGGATGGCGCTGGCATTCGCGCCTGCGTCCTGCACCAGCGCGGTGAGCAGGGCATCGGGCTCCGTACCCACGCGGATCAGGCCCATCTGCCATTCCCCCATGAGCCCGCCATGTACCGCATGCTGCAGGAAGCCCAGCATGCCGCCGTAGTAGCCGTCGGTGTCCAACAGGCCGATAGGCTTGTCGTGGTAGCCCAGCTGGCGCCAGGTCCAGACTTCGAACAGCTCTTCCAGTGTGCCGATGCCGCCCGGCAGGGCGACGAAGGCATCGCTGCGCTCGGCCATCATGGCCTTGCGCTCGTGCATGGTCTGCACGATGTGCAGCTCATCGCAGAAGTGGTTGGCCAGTTCCTTGTCCACGAGAGCCTGCGGAATGATGCCCACGACCCGGCCGCCTGCCACGCGCGTGGCCTCCGCCACCGTGCCCATGAGGCCGCTGCGGCCGCCGCCGTAGACCAACTGGCCGCCGTGGCGGCCTATCCAGTGGCCCACGGCCGTGGCCGCTTCTGTGAACAAGGGGTTGTTGCCCGGGCGAGAGCCCAGGTACACGCAGATCGAAAAAGCGACATCAGCCATGTAGGAACCTTTGGTAGAGCGCGGCCGCCCACACGGCTGCGCACAGCAGCAGGCTGAGCAGCACCGCTGCGCTGCCCAAGTCCTTGGCGCGCTTGGACAGCGGATGCAGTTCATGCCCGACGCGGTCGATGGCGGCCTCGATGCCAGAGTTGAGCAATTCGGTGATCAGTACCAACACCACCACCGCCGCCAGTACAGCGGTCTGCATCCAGTCCCGACCGACGTAAAAGGACGAAGGCAGCAGCAGGGCTGCCAGGCACACCTCCTGGCGAAACGCCTTTTCTTCCCAGCCTGCCCGCAGGCCCGTCAGGGAGTAGCCCGTGGCATGCCACAGCCGGCGCAAGCCGGTGCGTTGCTTGTGGGGGTGTGGTGCGGAGGACGTGGGATCAGGCATTCGGACGGTGATTGTCGCGCTATGGGAAGGCGAACTGCAGGGGTTGTGCGCATAGCTTGCGCGTCAGATGCACGCGTGCGTGGCCCAGTCCGCCCCTCAACCCTTGCGGCGGGGCGGCACTTCGTAATGCACCAGGCGGGTACCGGCGAGTGCGTCGTGCCAGAACTGGCGTTGCGGGTGAAATCGGCTGAGCAGGGCCCATACCGCGACCCAGCCCGCCACGATGACGGTGGCTTCGCCCGCGGACAGTTGAAAGGGTGCGATCACCGCCAATGGGGGCAGGAACCACAGCCAGCACAACAAGTAGCGCAGCAGCGCCCGTGGTTGCGAGAGGGAGCGCCCCTGCCGGTCTTCCACCCGGATGTGCCAGGTCTTCATGGCAAGCGTGTGTCCCTGGGACCAGAACCAGACGAAGTAGATGCCGAACACCACGAACAGAAAGGCCTGCAGCGCGTGGCGGTTGTCCAGCCCATGCCGCGTCTGTGTCAGGGTGCCGAACAGGTAGCCCGCGATGAACACCACCCCGAACATCAACATGCCCTCATACAACCAGCAGGCCATGCGGCGCCGCAGCGGAGGGGCGATCGCGCGGGATGCCGCCGGGGCGGCAGCGTCGGAAGGGTGGGGGGTCTGCGGATTGGCGCGCGAGGCAGTCATGCGGGACGGCGAACGGAGGTCATGCACCGATCATTGCGGCGGATGCAGGGGGGTCAGGTCCACTGGCGGTTCCGGAGTGGGTTCGGGAGCCGAGGCGGGCGCAAGGGGGGGGAGCGGCGCAGGCAGTGCGGACGGGATCGTGACCGGCGATGTTTCCACGACCACGGGGGGCGGCACCGGCAGGGCCTGGGGCGAATGGAATTCCGCTGGCGGCTGGATTTTCGGAGGGTTGGGGACGGCCGGTGGCGCATTGGTGGCTGCAGGGACGCGGGCCAGCTTCTTGGGGGACACCGGGCGTACCGTGGTGGCGGCGCCGGTCGGCCGCGGCGCGGCCTTGGCCGCCAGACGCTTCTTCTCTTCCGCACTCAGCGCCTGGTATGCCTCCCATCGGGCACGCCGGCTGTCGGCCGGGAGCCTGCTGGCGGCGGCATAGTTCAGTCGCGCCTGGCTGCGCTGCTGGGTGCTGAGGCTGGCCCAATCGGTAATGCGTGCGAGCATCTTCGCCTGCTCGTCCTCAGAGAGTGCGTGAAAACCCGCCGCCAGGTTGAGCCAGTTGCGCTTTTGCCCTTCGCTGAGCACGCTCCAGCGGTCTGCAAGGGGGTAGAGCGCTTCTTTCTGAGGAGTGCTCAGTTCTGTCCAGCGGGGGCCGGCCTCGGCTTGCGGAGCCTGCCGGGGCTCGCTGTAGATTTTGTGCCTGCCATCTCCCAGCGCCTCGGCCGGGACAGGGGTACTGGGCGCCACCCGCACATAGGCAGCCATCCACCACCCCGTCGTCGCCAGCGCACCCAGCAAGACAAAAGCCAGCAAGAATGCTGCTGGCAGGTGGGAGCGTGGGGCGTGCGGGGACGGCTCGTGCATGCAGGCAGTGATCCTATTGCGTCGTATTGGCTGTCTTGAGGTATTGCAGGAAGCCGGGGTCAGCATAGGCCGACGGGGGAAGATCGTCGGTCAGAAGCGCAGCGTCGACTTCGGCGATTTCGGTGGCCACCGTCTCGTCCTGCGCCATGTTGATGAAGACCAGCCCCACCACCAGCGCCGTCAGCGGCACGGCGGATACCAGGGCGCGCCACCAGTTGCCACCTTCGCTGCCCCAGCCGCTGAGCGTGGCAGTGGAGCCTTGCGAAGACACGTGCGTGGCCGCGGCTGTCTGACGGGCAGACTGTACGGCGGGGCGCTTGCGCTGCGCCAACGCCTGCATGCGGGCGGCGCGCAGGCGCTCGGTGATGTCGTAGGGAAGGCTGGCATTGCCTTCGCTCAGGCGCGCCGTAAGGCGGCGGGCGAACGCATCCGCGGCCTGGGTGATTTCCGGCGGGTATTCTGGAGGGCGGTTCATAGCACGATTCCTTTGGCCTTCAGTGCCTTGCTGAGGGTTTGGATGGCCCGAAAGCAGTGTGTCTTGACGCTGCCTTCGGAGCAACCCATGGCGGCTGCGGTTTCTGCGACATCCATTTCCTCCCAGTAACGCATCAAAAATGCCTCCCGTTGACGCGGGGGCAGTTCTTGGATCTCGGCATCGATATCGCGCAGTACCTGTGCGCGACGCACAGAATCCTCTGCACTCTGTGCCATTTCGCCATTGGCAGCGGCGTGTACCTCGAGAAAATCAAAATCTGAACCATCGTCCGACGGGCCCTCGAAGTCGCTCAGGCTGGAAAAAAGCGCATTGCGTGTCTTCTGTCGCCGGAACCAATCCAGCATGCAGTTGGTGAGGATGCGCTGGAAGAGCATGGGCAGCTCGGCCGGCGGCTTGTCGCCATAGTGCTCGGCCAGCTTGAGCATGCTGTCCTGAACGATGTCCAACGCGGCCTCCTCATTGCGCACATGGTAAAGCGTGCGCTTGAAAGCACGCTTGTCCACGCTTTTGAGGAAGTCGGAGAGCTCTTGTTCAGTAGCCAAAGGCAAAAACCCAAGGAGGGCGAAAGCGGAGTGCGCGCGCAGGTGCGTGCAGCAAGCTGCGAAAGGCGGATTATCGCATTGCCGCGTATTTTTTATGCCGTGCTGCGCCAACTGCATGTGTGCAGTGCAATAATGTGTACTGCAATTCAAAAAGGCAAACGGGTCCCGGTCCGGCGCAACACTCATGGCGCCCATGGCCGAGGCCTCAAGTCCCAAGTCGGCTTCACAAGAGTTCGTACAAGGGGCACCCAAGGTTTTTCGTTAGAGAAATTCGCAAAGGTTGATCATGGAAATCTCCAAGGCCGAACTCACGTCGGCGGCTGCGGCCTCTCGCGGCGGCAACTCCTCATCTTCTCCCGGCGCCCAGGACCTCATGGGGTCCGAGATTCTCGTCAAGGCTCTGCAGGCCGAGAACGTCCAGTACATCTGGGGTTACCCCGGCGGCGCCGTGCTGTACATCTACGACGCGCTGTACAAGCAGGACACCATTCAGCACGTGCTGGTGCGCCACGAACAGGCGGCGGTGCATGCGGCCGACGGTTATGCCCGCGCGACGGGCGAGGTCGGGGTGGCGCTGGTGACTTCCGGCCCCGGATTGACGAATGCCGTGACGGGCATCGCCACGGCGTATATGGATTCGATCCCCATGGTGATCATCTCCGGCCAGGTGCCCACGCCCGCGATCGGGCTGGATGCCTTCCAGGAGTGCGACACCGTTGGCATCACGCGCCCCATCGTCAAGCACAACTTCCTGGTCAAAGATGTGCGCGACCTGGCGGTGACGCTCAAAAAAGCCTTCCATATTGCGCGCACCGGCCGCCCCGGCCCCGTGGTGGTGGATATCCCGAAGGATGTGTCGTTCAAGAAGACGGCTTTCCATGGTTATCCGCAGAGCATGGAAATGCGCTCTTACAACCCCGTCAAGAAGGGGCATGGCGGCCAGATCCGCAAGGCGTTGCAACTGCTGCTGGCCGCGAAACGACCTTATATCTACACCGGAGGCGGCGTGCTGCTGGGCAATGCGGTGCCCGAGCTGCGCACGCTGGTCGACATGCTGGGCTATCCGGTCACCCACACGCTGATGGGTCTGGGTGCCTACCCGGCCACCGACCGCAAATTCCTGGGCATGCTGGGCATGCACGGCACGATCGAGGCCAACAATGCCATGCAGAACTGCGACGTGCTGCTGGCCGTGGGCGCGCGCTTTGATGACCGCGTGATCGGCAATCCCAAGCATTTCGCGCAGAACGAGCGCAAGATCATCCATATCGATATCGACCCGTCGAGCATTTCCAAGCGCGTGAAGGTGGACATTCCGATCGTGGGCGATGTCAAGGACGTGTTGACCGAGCTGATCTCTATGATCCGCGAGACCACGACACGCCCCGACGCTGGTGCGCTGTCGGCGTGGTGGGAGCAGATCGAGAACTGGCGCGGCCGCGACTGCCTGAAGTACGACCGCGGGAACACCGAGGTGATCAAGCCGCAGTACGTGATCGAGACGCTGTGGAACATGACCCGTGATGCGGACGCCTACGTCACCTCCGATGTGGGCCAGCATCAGATGTGGGCCGCCCAGTTCTACAAGTTCGACGAGCCGCGCCGCTGGATCAACTCCGGCGGCCTGGGCACCATGGGCGTGGGCATTCCCTATGCCATGGGCATCAAGCTGGCCAAGCCCGAGTCTGAGGTGTTCTGCGTGACGGGCGAAGGCTCGGTGCAGATGAACATCCAGGAGCTCTCCACCTGCCTGCAGTACAACACCCCTATCAAGGTGCTGTCGCTCAACAACCGCTACCTGGGCATGGTGCGCCAGTGGCAAGAAATTGAATACTCGGGCCGCTACAGCCACAGCTACATGGACGCGCTGCCCAACTTCGTGAAACTGGCCGAGGCCTATGGCCACGTGGGCATGCTCATCGAGCGCCCGCAGGACGTGGAGCCGGCGCTGCGCGAAGCGCGCAAGCTCAAGGACCGCACGGTGTTCCTGGACTTCCGGACCGACCCCACCGAGAACGTGTTCCCGATGGTGCAGGCTGGCAAGGGCATCACCGAGATGCTGCTGGGGTCGGAAGACCTTTAAGCATCAAAAGGGCCTGTAACGCTTGCCTGGCAAGCGCTAGTAGCTATTTATTTAATAGCGTTTTCTGACGAATCTATTGTCTGCCAAGCCTGGCGCTTACCGGCGCCAGGGGAGGGCAGCGAGAAGAGGAAGCTCATCCCATGAAACACATCATCGCCGTCCTGCTGGAGAACGAACCGGGTGCGCTGTCGCGCGTCGTTGGCCTGTTTTCCGCGCGGGGCTACAACATCGAATCGCTGACCGTGGCGCCCACCGAGGACGCGTCCCTGTCGCGCATGACCATCCAGACCCATGGATCGGAAGACGTGATCGAGCAGATCACCAAGCACCTGAACCGCCTCATCGAGGTGGTCAAGGTGGTTGACCTGACCGAAGGCGCCTACACCGAGCGCGAACTCATGATGGTGAAGGTGCGCGCCGTGGGCAAGGAGCGCGAAGAGATGAAGCGCATGGCCGACATCTTTCGCGGACGCATCATCGACGTGACCGAAAAGAGCTACACGATCGAGCTGACCGGCGACCAGTCCAAGAACGACGCTTTCCTGCAGGCCATCGACCGTACCGCCATTTTGGAGACGGTGCGCACGGGCGCCAGCGGCATCGGCCGTGGCGAACGCATCCTGCGTGTGTAAGTACGACAATCCCCCCGTTTTCCTTTCCCCCTGAACAGAATCCCAACCGGAGCGACCATGAAAGTTTTCTACGACAAAGACTGTGATCTGAGCCTCATCAAGGGCAAGACCGTGGCCATCATCGGCTATGGCAGCCAAGGCCACGCCCATGCCCAAAACCTCAACGACAGCGGCGTGAAGGTCGTGGTCGGCCTGCGCAAGGGCGGCGCTTCGTGGGACAAGGTCGGCAAGGCCGGCCTGACGGTCAAGGAAGTGAACGACGCCGTGAAGGAAGCCGACGTCGTCATGATCCTGCTGCCCGACGAGCAGATCGCCGAGGTCTATAAGAACAACGTCGAGCCCCACATCAAGCAGGGCGCCTCGCTGGCCTTCGCCCACGGCTTCAACGTGCACTACAACCAGGTCGTGCCCCGCGCCGATCTGGATGTGTGGATGGTGGCGCCCAAGGCCCCCGGCCACACCGTGCGCAACACCTACACCCAGGGCGGCGGCGTGCCCCACCTGGTGGCCGTGCACCAGGACAAGTCCGGCAAGGCGCGTGACCTGGCGCTGTCCTACGCCATGGCCAATGGCGGCGGCAAGGCCGGCATCATCGAGACCAACTTCAAGGAAGAGACCGAGACCGACCTGTTCGGCGAGCAGGCCGTGCTGTGCGGTGGCGCTGTCGAGCTGATCAAGATGGGCTACGAGACGCTGGTGGAAGCCGGCTACGCCCCCGAGATGGCCTACTTCGAGTGCCTGCACGAGCTCAAGCTCATCGTGGACCTGATCTACGAAGGCGGCATCGCCAACATGAACTACTCGATCTCGAACAACGCCGAGTTCGGCGAGTACGTGACCGGCCCTGAAGTGATCAACGAGCAGTCGCGCGCCGCCATGCGCAATGCCCTGAAGCGCATCCAGAACGGCGACTACGCCAAGATGTTCATCCAGGAAGGCCGCCTGAACTACCCGAGCATGACGGCCCGCCGCCGCAACACCGCCGACCACAGCATCGAAGTGGTGGGTGCCCAGCTGCGTGCGATGATGCCCTGGATCGCCAAGAACAAGCTGGTGGACCAGACGCGCAACTGATGCGTGAGCGCGGCCGGGCCGCGCTGGCGTCTTTCCCCAAGGCCACCCCGGTGGCCTTTTTTGCGTGTGGGGCAGCGGCTACACTGCGTCCTTTTCCGCACGCGTGTGCGGAACAAAAATACTATTGATTTAATAGCTGTTGGCGCTTGCTGGATGGGCGCTGGAGGTCGATTGAATGCATGATGGCAACGACGCCGCCGAAAACACGGGCGTGATGGTGCGCAAGCGCCGCAAGGGCATCTACATCCTGCCCAACCTGTTCACGCTGGCAGCGTTGTTTGGCGGGTTCTACGCCATTGTCATGGCCATGAATGGCCGCTTCGACTATGCGGCGGTGGGAGTCTTCTGCGCCATGGTGCTGGACAGCCTGGATGGTCGCGTGGCGCGCATGACCAACACGCAAAGCGCGTTCGGTGAGCAGATGGATTCGCTGTCGGACATGGTGTCCTTCGGCGTGGCGCCTGCACTGATCGCCTACGAGTGGGCCCTCAGCGGCCTGGGGCGCTGGGGCTGGATCGCGGCCTTCGTCTACTGTTCATGCGCTGCCCTGCGGCTGGCGCGCTTCAACGTCAACACCGGCACCGTGGACAAGCGCTGGTTCCAGGGGCTTCCATCTCCGGCCGCGGCGGCGCTGGTGACGGGCTTCATCTGGCTGCTGTCCGACGCGGGTGTGCAGCGCGGGCAGGACGGCCTGCTGACCTGGAGCCAGCTCACCTGGGTGATGTTCGGGCTGACGCTGTACGCCGGGCTCACCATGGTGACCAATGCGCCGTTCTACAGCTTCAAGGACCTGCACCTCAAGCGCAGCGTCCCCTTCACGGCCATCGTGCTCATCGTGCTGGGGATCGCCATCATCAACATCCATGCGCCCACGGTGCTGTTCAGCATCTTCGTGGCTTATGGATTGAGCGGCTACGGCGTGTATGCATGGCGGCGCGCCAAGGGGTATCGGGCCAGCGTGATCAGCACCTCCAAGGACGAGCCCGAGGAGCGCGGGTTGCACGAGTAGCCCTGCGTGTCGCCGTGGGTTTTTTGTGCTAGAGTCGTTCGCATGCATTTCCTGTCGCTAGCACTACTACTGAACTTGTCCCTCGGGCAGGCATAGTAGCGCGCGCGTACACACCTACTTCCCACGGCCCGTGAGCACCAGCGACGGGCCGTTTTTGTTTTTCCGGGGTCGCTGGAGCACAGGTCAGACACCTACCTTGTTCCACGAAAGAGAGAATTCCGATGCTGCAGAACCCCGCCGCCAAATACCGTCCCTTTGCCCCCGTGCGCTTGACGGACCGCACCTGGCCCGACGCGGTGATCGACCGCGCGCCCATCTGGTGCAGTGTGGACCTGCGCGACGGCAACCAGGCGTTGATCGAGCCCATGGACATCGCGCGCAAGATGCGCATGTTCGAGCAACTGGTGAAGATCGGATTCAAGGAGATCGAGGTAGGCTTCCCGTCGGCCTCCCAGGTCGAGTTCGACTTCGTGCGCAAGCTCATCGAGGAAGACCGCATTCCTGACGACGTGACCATTCAGGTGCTGACCCAGGCGCGCGACCATCTGATCCGTCGCACGTTTGAGGCTTTGGAAGGCGCGCCCCGCGCCATCGTCCACCTCTATAACGCCACCGCGCCCGTGATGCGCCGCGTGGTGCTGGACATGAGCGAGGAGGAAATCGTGGAGCTGGCGCGTGGCAACGCGCAGATGTTCAAGGACATTGCTGCCCAGTACCCCCTTACCGACTGGACGTTCCAGTATTCGCCTGAGATGTACTCGGACACCGAACTGGAGTTTTCCAAGCGTGTGATCGATGCGGTGACCGACGTGTGGCAGCCGACACCCCAGAAGAAGTGCATCATCAATCTGCCGACCACGGTGGAGCATTCCACGCCGAACATCTTCGCGGACATGGTCGAGTGGACGCACCGCCACATCCAGCGCCGCGACTGCGTGGTGCTGTCGGTGCACCCGCACAACGACCGCGGCACCGGCACGGCAACGGCGGAGCTGGCCTTGATGGCGGGCGCCGACCGCCTGGAGGGCTGCCTCTTCGGCAACGGCGAACGTACGGGTAACCTGGACGTGGTGAACGTGGCCCTCAACATGTACACGCAAGGCGTGCATCCGGGGCTGGACTTTTCGGACATCGACGGCATCCGCAGCACCGTGGAGTATTGCAACCAGTTACCCGTGCACCCGCGCCATCCGTACGTGGGCGATCTGGTCTATACCTCGTTCTCCGGTTCGCATCAGGACGCCATCAAGAAAGCATTTGCCGCCCGGCGCGAAGGCGACATCTGGGAGATGCCCTACCTGCCGATCGATCCCAAGGATCTGGGGCGCAGTTATGAAGCCATCATTCGCGTCAACAGCCAGTCCGGCAAGGGCGGCATCGCGTATCTGTTGGAGAGTGAATACGGCGTGCAACTGCCGCGGCGCTTGCAGATCGAGTTCAGCCAGGCAGTGCAGCGCGAAATGGACGCCAGCGGCAAGGAGCTCACGGCCGCCGATCTGTGGAGTTTGTTCGAGCGCGAATACCGTCTGGACGAGGCAGCAACGCCGGTATACCGTATGGAAGGCGAAAACGGCACGGTTGCATTGCGCGGACAACTGCCCTGGCAAGGCCAGACGCTGCAGATTGAAGGCGAAGGCACAGGCCCGATCGACGCATTCGTGCAGGCCGTGGCCGCTGCGCTGGACTGCGATGTGCGCGTGCTGGACTACAACGAACATGCCATCAGCGAGGGCGCCCACGCCAAGGCCGTGGCCTATGTCGAGATGCGCATCGATGATCGCCACACCGTATATGGCGTGGGCATGGATGCCAACATCGTGTCAGCCTCGATCCGTGCCATTCTTTCGGGGCTGCAGCGTGCTCCACAAGTCCAAGCCCAGGTGATGGTTGCCTGATTCCCTATCCCCACAACGACCTCAAGAGACGATCCATGACCGATAAGCTCATCATTTTCGACACCACCTTGCGCGACGGCGAGCAGTCGCCGGGAGCTTCCATGACGCGCGATGAAAAGCTGCGCATTGCCCGTCAACTGGAACGGCTGCGTGTGGATGTGATCGAGGCGGGTTTTGCCGCCAGTTCCAACGGCGACTTCGAATCGGTGCAGGCCATTGCGCGCGCAGTGAAGGATTCCACGGTCTGCTCGCTGGCACGTGCCAACGACCGAGACATCGCCCGTGCTGCCGAGGCGCTCAAAGAGGCAAACCGCGCGCGCATCCACACGTTCATCGCCACCAGCGCGCTGCACATGGAAAAGAAGCTGCGCATGACGCCCGAGCAGGTGCTGGAGCAAGCCAGGCAGGCGGTGCGTTTTGCACGCAACCTGGTGGAGGACATCGAATTCAGCCCCGAGGATGGCTACCGCAGCGACCCGGACTTCCTGTGCCGCGTGATCGAGACGGTGATCGCGGAGGGCGCCACCACGATCAACGTGCCCGACACCGTGGGTTACGCCATTCCCGAGCTGTACGGCAACTTCATCAAGAACCTTCGCGAGCGCATTCCCAACAGTGACAAGGCCATCTGGTCCGTGCACTGCCACAACGATCTGGGCATGGCGGTCGCCAACTCGCTGGCGGGTGTGAAGATCGGTGGGGCACGCCAGGTGGAGTGCACCATCAACGGCCTGGGCGAGCGTGCGGGCAATTGTTCGCTGGAGGAGGTGGTGATGGCCGTGAAGACGCGGCGCGACTACTTCGGCCTGGACGTCGGCATCGATACCCAGCACATCGTGGCCGCCAGCCGCATGGTCAGCCAGACCACCGGCTTTGTGGTGCAGCCCAACAAGGCCGTGGTGGGCGCCAATGCGTTCGCCCACGCCTCGGGCATCCACCAGGACGGCGTGCTCAAGGCGCGCGACACGTACGAGATCATGCGCGCCGAGGACGTGGGCTGGAGCGCCAACAAGATCGTGCTGGGCAAACTCAGCGGCCGCAATGCGTTCAAGCAACGTCTGCAGGAACTGGGCGTCCAGTTGGAGAGCGAAGGCGAAATCAACGTGGCGTTTGCCAAATTCAAGGAACTCGCCGACCGCAAGAGCGAGATCTTTGACGAGGACATCCTGGCACTCGTGAGCGACGAAAGCGTGACCAGCGAGAAGGAGCAGTTCGGCTTCGTGTCCCTGGCGCAGCACAGCGAGACGGGCGAACGGCCCGAGGCGACCATCGTGTTCACCGTGGACGGCAAGGAAGTCCGCAGCTCCGCGGAGGGTAATGGCCCGGTCGATGCCTCGATGAAGGCCATCGAGGCGCATGTGCGCAGCGGTGCCGAGATGGTGCTGTACTCGGTGAACGCCATCAGTGGCTCCACCGAAAGCCAGGGCGAAGTCACCGTGCGGTTGCAGAGCGCCGGCCGGGTGGTGAATGGCGTAGGGGCCGACCCCGACATCGTGGTGGCATCGGCCAAAGCCTACCTCAGTGCCCTGAATAAATTACAAAGTAAAGCTGAGCGCGTGGCAGCACAGGGCTGATACCGCGTCCTATAATTCAGGCACTTTCTAAAAGAGTCGCGCAAGGTATTGATCTTGCGCGACTTTTTTTGATTTTGTACACTGCCACACAGTTTTTGCTGCTTGGAGCATTTGATGCATATGCGCGCTCGCATCGTCTCCCGTATCTCTCAGGGATTGGCCCTTCTGGTGATGGGTATCGCATTGACCTCGCCCGGCGTGCATGCGGCCGAACGCAAGAAGGCGGTGGCAAAAAAAGCCGCGTCCACCACGGTTGCCAAACGCACCCCCGCCAAATCGTCGGCCAAGGCGCCCCGCCGGACCGTGGCCGTGAAGGCGGCGCGCGCGTCTGCGGTGAGTGCCCGTGCGCCCGTGCGCGTAGCGGCGGAGCCCGCGCGCCTCTCATTCGGGCAGTTGGCAGGGCTGCACGATGTGAGCGATCCGCTGGACCTGAAGTCGAGCGTGGCACTGGTGATCGATCAGGACACGAAGGAAGTTCTCCTCAGCAAGAATGACCATGCCGTGCTGCCCATCGCTTCGTTGACCAAGCTGATGACCGGCTTGCTGGTTTCCGAGGCGAACTTGCCCATGGACGAGCTCATCACGATCACGCAGGACGACGTGGATACGGAAAAGGGCAGCGGCTCGCGGCTTGCGGTGGGAACGACACTCTCGCGCGGTGAACTGCTGCACCTGGCACTCATGTCCAGTGAGAACCGCGCCGCCCATGCGCTGGGACGCACGTTCCCAGGCGGGCTGGATACGTTCGTGGCGCGCATGAATGCCAAGGCGAAGCTGCTGGGCATGGCGGATACGCGCTTTGTCGAGCCCACCGGCCTGTCCAGCCGCAACCAGTCCAGCGCGCACGATCTGGCGACGCTCGTGAATGTGGCGCATGGCGACGCATTGCTGCGTGAACTCTCCACGTCTCCAAGCCACGAGGTCGCCGTTGGCCGGCGCACCCTGCAATACAACAACACCAACCGGCTGGTGAAGAGCCCTTCCTGGGATATCGGCCTGCAGAAGACCGGCTACATCTCGGAAGCGGGGCGCTGCCTGGTGATGCAGGCGGAGGTGGCGGGCCGCAAGTTGATCATGGTGTTCCTCGATTCGGCAGGAAAGTTCAGCCGTCTGGGCGACGCGGAGCGCGTGCGCTCCTGGGTCGAGAAGACCCACCCCAGCGCCGGCGCCATCCTGCACGCAGGAACCAACGGTTAGCCGCGGTTGTGGCCACGGGCCGCATGCGTCTTGCGACCCGCCCGCCGGACGGCTGGCGTCAGGCCATTCAGGTCTTGAGCGGGCCGTCCAGCGCCGTGCGCTGCCCCGCCGTATAACCCAGCGCTTGGGAGATTTCATCGGCGGTGGACTGGAGCTTGGGCAGCCATCCGTCATCCAGTCGATCGGCGGGCGCTGAAATTGACAGGCCTGCCACGAGCTGGCCCTGGTCGTCAAAGACCCCCGCCGCGATGCAGCGCACCCCGAGTTCCAACTCCTCGTTGTCCCGCGCAATGCCGTATTGGCGCGCCTTGCCCAGTTCACGTTCCAGGATGGGCAACTGGGTGATGCTGTTGCGCGTGTGGCCTGGCAGGCCGGTACGCGTGGCGTACGCGCGCACGCGCTGCGGATCGTCGGCCGCAAGGAAGAGCTTGCCCGTAGAGGTGAGGTGCAGCGGGGCGTGGCCGCCAATGGCGCGCACCACCTGCATGCCCGAACGCTCGCTGTAGGCGCGTTCCACGTACACGATCTCGTCCCCCTGGCGCACGCTGAGGTTCACCGGCTGCTGGATCTGCTTGTGCAATTGCCGCATGGGTGCCATCGCGGCGTCGCGCACGTTCAGGCGCCCCTTCACCAGATTGCCCAGCTCCAACAGGCGCATGCCCAGGCGGTAGCTGCCCGACTCAGGACGGTCCACGAAACGGCCGATGGTCAGGTCATTGAGGATGCGGTGGGTGGTGGACGGATGCAGGCCCGTCTTCTCGCTGATCTCCTTCAGCGAGATGGCTTCCTCGCGCGAAGCGAGTACGTCAATCAACTGGAACATGCGCTCCAGCACCTGGACACTGGGTTTGGCGGGCGCGTCCGGCGAGTGTTTCTTCATGAGGCAGGGCAGAACCAAGGAACCGGTGATTTTATCTTGTGAAATGCCGCGCTGCTTTTACTCACTGGCTGTCTGGCCGGTCCGTGCCTTCCTCCGTGCGGCGCCAGGCCTCGTGCAGGGAGCTGCCGCAGCGAAGACTTGAACGCAGGTTGATAAAAACTTGCGGCCTAGCCACCCCAATGGGTAGGCCAGGCCGGGACCGGATCTTCAACTGCGGAGCAAGGTCCCGCTGCGCTCAAGCGCCGCGGGTGACCGGTTGGGCAGCACCACGACCGTAGGTGCCGTACTTGCCTAGTTCCCATTTGGCAATGGCGTTGCGGTGCACCTCATCCGGGCCGTCGGCGAAGCGCAGGGTGCGCGCGTTGGCATAGGCGTAGGCGAGCGGGAAATCGTCGCTCACGCCACCGCCGCCATGCACCTGCATGGCCCAGTCGATCACCTGGCAGGCCATGCTGGGGGCGACGACCTTGATCATGGCGATCTCGGTCTTGGCGACCTTATTGCCCACGGTGTCCATCATCCAGGCGGCCTTGAGCGTGAGCAGGCGCGCCATGTCGATCTTGCAGCGGGCTTCGGCAATGCGCTCCTGGGTCACGCTCTGTTGTGCCAGCGTCTTGCCGAAGGCCACCCGGTTGCTGGCGCGGCGGCACATCAGTTCCAGCGCGCGCTCGGCCTGGCCGATCAGGCGCATGCAGTGGTGGATGCGCCCGGGGCCCAGGCGTCCCTGGGCGATCTCGAACCCACGGCCTTCGCCCAGCAGGATGTTGTCCACCGGCACGCGCACGTTCTCGAAGAGGACTTCGGCGTGGCCGTGCGGCGCATCGTCATAACCGAACACGTTGAGTGCACGCACCACCGTGATGCCTGGCGTGTCGGCTGGCACCACGATCATGCTTTGTTGCGAGTGCTTGGGCGCCTCGGGGTCGGTCTTGCCCATGGTGATGAACACCTTGCAGCGCGGGTCGTTGGCGCCGCTGGTCCACCACTTGCGCCCATTGATCACGTAATGGTCGCCCTGGCGCTCGATGCGCGTTTCGATGTTGGTGGCGTCGCTGGAGGCGACATCGGGCTCGGTCATGGCAAAGGCCGAGCGCATGCGCCCTTCCAGCAGCGGCTTGAGCCACTGGGCCTTGATAGGCTCGGACCCATAACGCGCGATGGTCTCCATGTTGCCCGTGTCGGGGGCCGAGCAGTTGAACACTTCGCTCGACCACAGCACGCGGCCCATGATCTCCGCCAGCGGCGCGTACTCGGCGTTGGTCAACCCGGCGCCTTCGTAGCCCGATGCTTGGGCGGTGTCCACCGGCAGGAACAGGTTCCACAGCCCCGCGGCCTGTGCCTTGGGTTTCAGGTTTTCGATGATTTGCAGTGGTGTCCAGCGCCTGCCCGCGGCGGTGTTGGCTGCCATTTCCTCGGCATAGGCCTTCTCGGCGGGGTAGATGTGGTCGTCCATGAACTGGATCAGGCGCGCCTGCAGTTCCTTGGTCTTGGGCGAGTAATCGAAGTCCATGGGGTGCTTTCTCGTCAGTGGGGAAGGGGATCAACTCTTTTGCGCGAAGGACCACGCCAGCTGCGCCATGGGCCGTGCGGTGGCGCCTGCGGCCTTGGCCTGTGCGCTGGCGGCCGTGCCGGCCTCCACGCGCTTGGCAATGCCTTGCAGGATGGCGGCGATGCGGAACATGTTGTAGGCCAGGTAGAAGTTCCAGTCCCGGTGCAGCGCATCCACGTCGGTGATGCCGGTGCGTTCGCAGTAGCGCTGGATGTAGTCGCGCTCGCACGGGATGCCCAGCGCCGCCAGGTCCAGCCCGCCGATGCCCCGGCTTAGCGATGCGGGGATGTGCCAGCTCATGCAGTGGTAGGCAAAGTCCGCGAGCGGATGGCCCAGGGTGGACAGCTCCCAGTCCAGCACCGCGATCACACGTGGCTCGGTGGGGTGAAACACGAGGTTGTCCAGCCGATAGTCGCCATGCACGATGGACACGCGGGTTGCGTCGCGCGCGCTGTCGGGCATGTGCGCGGGCAGCCATTGCATCAGTGCGTCCATCTCGGCGATGGGCTGGGTGACCGAGGCGGTGTACTGCTTGCTCCAGCGCGAGATCTGGCGTTCGAAGTAATTGCCCGGCTTGCCGTAGTCCGCCAGGCCGCGCGCCGTGAAGTCCACCCGGTGCAGGGCAGCGATCACGCGGTTCATCTCGTCGTAGATCGCCGCGCGTTCGGCCGGCTGCATGCCAGGCAGCGACTGGTCCCACAGCACGCGGCCCTGCATGAACTCCATCAGATAAAACGCGCGCCCGATGACGGACTCGTCCTCGCACAGCGCAATCATGCGCGGCACGGGCACGTCGGTGCCGGCGAGCCCGCGCATGACCGCGTATTCGCGCTCGATGGCGTGTGCCGACGGCAGCAGCTTGGCCACGGGGCCGGGCTTGGCGCGCATCACATAGCTGCGCGTGGGAGTCACGAGCTTGTAGGTGGGGTTGGACTGGCCGCCTTTGAACATCTCCACCGTCAGCGGTCCGGCAAACCCTTCCACATGCTGCGACAGCCAGGCAGTGAGCGCGTCGGTGTCGAAGGCATGCTGCTCGGAGACGGGGCGTGTGCCGATGAAGTGCTCGAAGTTGCTCATGGGGATGGAGGGTTCTTTCAAAAAAGTGAGCTGCTTGCGCTTGTCAGCTATGGAATTCAAAGACTTTTCACATGGAAGCCATTGCGGGACAAGCGCTGGAAGCTATGGTTTTTGTAAACCTGGCTCATTGGTTGGCTTCGGAGATGCGCATCAGCGCATCCCGGTCGCGTATCACGAGGCCGCCGGGCTCGATGCGGATGGCGTCCTCGCGCTCCATGGCCTTCAGCTCCTGGTTCACGCGCTGGCGTGACGCGCCCAGCAACTGCGCCAGTTCTTCCTGGGCCAGTTGCAGGCTGATGCGCACTTCGTTGCCGTCGGACAGGCTGGGCACGCCATAGCTGCGCACCAGGTGCAGCAACTGCTTGGCCAGCCGCGAGCGCAGGGGCAGGGTGTTGAGGTCTTCCACCAGCCCGAACAGCTGCCGGATGCGCCGTGCATGCAGGCGCAGCATGGCTTCGTAGAGCTCGGTGTGCTGCGCGAGGATCTTGCGGAAGTCTGCCCGCGCCACGCAGACGATGGTGGTGTCCCCATGCGCATAGGCGTCGTGCGTGCGCCGGTCCCCGTCGAAGATCGCCACGTCGCCGAACCAGATGCCCGGCTCCACATAGGTCAGCGTGATCTGCTTGCCGGAGATCGAGGTGGAGCTCACGCGCACGGCGCCGCGCGCGCAGGCAATCCATTCCTCGGGCGGGTCGCCGCGTGCTGCGATGAGTGCGCCATCCTTGAAGCGTTTGACGTAGGAGCATCGCAGTATGTCGTGGCGCAAAGAAGGGGAGAGGGAAGAAAACCAGCGACCTGAGTTGATCGCCTCGCGTTCATCGATGGTAAGAATCGGATCGTCCATGGTCTGTCGTTTGCGTGACTGGGTTGCAGTCCATTGTCGCGTGAGGGACCGGAGCGCGGGGAGCGGGCTGTCACATGGGCGTCCGCGGGCGCGCGCGTGCTGGCGCCGCTGCCGCGGAGCCAGCAATGCCATGGATGGGTTTGAATGAGACAAGCCGCTGGCGCTTGACCGTCAAGCGCTAGCAGCTATAAAAATAGTAGCTTTAAGCGCGTGGGTCGGCAGACGCCGCCCGGGTTTCGCCCGCCGGGGCATGCTGGAGGTTGCGCACGAAGTGGCTGCGCTCCAGCGCGAGCTGTTCGGTGAAGCTGTGGTGCCGCGCCTCGCTCACCAGTTCCTTGATGCTCGCCAGCGCATGGGGCGGGCCATCGTTCAGGCGCTGGGCCAGCGCCAGCGCCTCATGCAGGGCGCGGCCGGGATCGGCCAGCCGGTTGACCATGCCCAGGGGCTGCAGTCGTGCGGCGTCGATGCGGTCGCCGCACATCAGGATCTCATGCGCCAGCGCGCGGGGCAGCATTTGCGCCAGGCTCCAGCTGGCGCCGCCATCGGGCGACAGGCCCGCGTGGATATGGTTCATGGCAAACACCGCGTTGCGCGCGGCCACCATCAGGTCGCATGCCAGCGCGAGTGAAAACCCCGCGCCCTTGGCTTCGCCCTCCACGGCGGCGATCACGGGCTTGGGATGGGTGCGTATCGCCTCGATCCAGTGGTGCAGCAGATCCAGGCCATGCACCTGCGCTGGCGCGCTCTGATGCCGCAACGCCTGCAGCCGCTGGGGGCTGCTGCCGGCGCTGAACAGGCCGTCCGCGCCCGTGATGACCACGCAGCGCACGTCGGGATTGCGCTCCGCCACGTTCAGGGCTTCGATGCCCGCCGCGCAGATGGCCGGCTCCAGGGCATTGCGCAGTTCGGGGTGGCGAAGGGTCAGGACCAGGGTCTGGCCCTGGCTGGTGCTTTGCAGTTCGGCGGGCATGGCGGCGCGGGTGGTGGCAGGGTCAGGGTTCTTCGTGCGTCAGGCTCAGGCCGATGGCGCCGCGCCGGCGCAGCCAGGGGCTGGGGCGGTAGCGCGGGTCGCCGTACACGGTCTGCATGTTGAAGAGCACTTCCAGGATGTTGGTGGGGCCCCAGCGGTCGCCCATGGCCAGCGGGCCCAGCGGGTAGCCCAGGCCCAGGGTCACGGCGGTCTCCAGGTCCTTGGGGCTGCAGATGCGCTGCTGGCAGATGTCCGCGGCGATGTTGACGATGCTGGCCACGACGCGCTGTGTGACGAAGCCGCCGCTGTCGCGGATCACGCTCACTGGCTTGCCGTCGCGCGCGAACAGCGCGTGCGCGGCGTCGCGCATGTCTTCGCGTGTGGCGGGGTTGGTCGCCAGCACGCGCCGGCGGGTGGCCGCGTCGTCGATCAGCATGTCGATGCCGATGGTGCGTGCGGGGTCCAGGCGCTCCACCACGGCCACGGTGGTCACGTCAAAGCCGAGTGGCGCGACCAGTGTGAGCGCCTGGGCCGAGGGCGAGGTGCCCGTCTCGATCGTTGCCCCCAGGTCCTTGAGCAACTGGTAAAGCTCGGCGCGGCGGGCTGCGCGCGTGGAGACCCAGACCGGCGGCAGGCCCGATACCTCGGGCACCGGCGGCTCGGCCGGCAGCTCGGGCGCACCGTCCACGTAGCGGTAAAAGCCCTCGCCGGACTTGCGGCCCAGCAGGCCGCCGCTCAAGCGCTGCGCCGTGATCACGCTGGGGCGAAAGCGCGGCTCGTCGTAGTACTGGCGGTAGATCGACTCCATGACCGGGTGCGACACATCGAGCGCGGTGAGGTCCAGCAACTCGAAGGGGCCGAGCTTGAAGCCCACCTGGTCGCGCAGGATGCGGTCCACGGTGGCGAAATCGGCCACGCCCTCGCTCACGATGCGCAGCGCCTCGGTGCCGTAGCCCCGCCCTGCGTGGTTGACGATGAAGCCCGGCGTGTCCTGCGCCATCACCGGGGTGTGGCCCATGGCGCGCGCATAGCCGGCCAAGCGGGTGCAGACATGGGGGTCCGTGCGCAGGCCGGCCACGACCTCCACCACCTTCATCAGCGGCACCGGGTTGAAGAAGTGAAAGCCTGCCATGCGCTGCGGCCGCTGCAGCGGTGCGGCCACGGCGGTGATGGACAGCGATGACGTGTTGCTGGCCAGCACGGCTTCGGGCGAGACGATGGCTTCGAGCTGTTTGAGCAGTTCCTGCTTGGCATCCAGTCGCTCGACGATGGCTTCCACCACCAATTCGCAAGCCGCGAAGTCGTGCAGCGACGTGACGGGAACCAGCCGCTGCACCAGAGCCGGCAACAGGCTCTCGTCCAGCCGACCCTTGTCCACCAGACGCTGCCACTGCTGTTGGATGTGGGTGCGGGCGGCGTCGGCGGCGCCGCCATGGGTGTCGTAGAGGTAGACCGTGCTGCCTGCCTGGGCGGCGATCTGCGCGATGCCGCGGCCCATGGCGCCAGTGCCCACGATGCCGATTGAAGTGAAGACCGTTTGCATGGCGGCAATTATCTAGCGCTATCGGATGCGACAGGGTTATGGCAAAATTTATAAACAAATTGAAACCATTGTGTTTATGCGTAACCTACTTGTCGGCGCCTGGATCTATGCCGCAGCGTTTGGGGCCAGCGCGCTTTCGCTTGGCGGCAGCCACGGCACAGTGGTTCTGGGGTCCACGATCGATCTCACCTTCGAGGTACGGCCCGATCCCGGCAAGACCGTCGCGTCTTCCTGCCTCGGGGCGCGGCTGGTCTTAGGCGCAACCACTGTCCCCGAAACGCGTGTGCATGTCACTCCCCTGGAAGGAGGCGCCATTCCGATGGTGCGCGTGCAGGCGCTCATTCCCGTGGATGAGCCGGTGCTGACTGCCACGCTCACCGCCGGCTGCGAAGGGCGTGTGTCGCGCACCTACACGTTCCTGGCAGACCCGCCCGGCACTGCACCCCCAGCGGCACGGCAGCCCATCGATCTGTCGCGCCTGGCGGTGCCCGCACCACGCGCTGCGCCGCAAGTGCGGAATGCATTGGGCGGCGAGGGGGAGGACGCACGCACGGTCCGGCGGCCTCGTGCGCAGCCGCGTGTTCCCGCGGCGTCCACGCATGCCCCGGCCGAGCGGGCGGCACGCCCATCGCGGGCAGCTAAGACCGCCACGACGCTGCGCACCAGCGCCAAAGCCTCGCCGCCCGCGGCTGCGGCGGCTCCCTCCCGCCTGGTAATGGAACCCCTGGATTTGGGTCCTGACAATGCCTCCGCGCTGCAGCTCACGCGCGAGCCGCCCCAGATGTCGCCGCGCCCCAGCGAGGCCTTGCGTGCGGAGTCGGCCGCGTGGTGGCAGGCGCTGGACACTTCGACGGCCCAAACACAGCGGTTTGAAGAGCGGCTCAAGAGGCTCGAGGCTGATGCGGCCGCGCAGGGCCAGCTGGTGGAGCGCGAGCGCGCAACGGCGACTGAGCTGCGCGAGCGCCTGGCGCAGGTGGAGTCGCAGGGGTTCCCCGCGACCGTGGTGTACATGCTCGCGGGGCTGCTGGTGCTCGCGCTGGCCTGCATTGCCTGGCTGCTGCGCCGCACGCGGCGCGAGGCGCTGCAGGCATGGCGTGACTCGGTGGCACTCAGCGGTGGCCTGCGGGACGGGGCCGTGGCCGCGGAAGGCCCTGACGGCAAGCTCCGGCTGCAGGTGGAGCCGGATGCGCGCGATGTCTGGCAGCCGACGGCGCCGCCGCCGCAGGGGCCGGACAGTGGGCCGCTTCCGCTCACGCCTACTACCGCGCCAGTGAGTCCACCCGCGGCGGCTCCAGGCCCCGCGGTGGCGGCGCCGGCTGTGGAGCCCTTGCAGGCAAGGGCCCAGTCTGGTGTGCAGCCCGAGTCGCTGTTCGATCTGCAACAGCAGGCTGAATTTTTCACCTCGGTGGGCGAGCACGAGCAGGCGATCCATGTGCTGCGCCAATACATCGCGCAGCACGGCGAAGACTCGCCGCTGGCGCATCTCGAACTGCTGCGCCTGTACCACCAACTGGGGCGAACCGACAGCTTCGACGGCCTGCGCGCGCAGGTCGAGGAGCGGTTCAATGTACGCGTGCCTCCATTTGCACAGTTCCAGCAACTGGGCCGAAGCCTGGAAGACCACCCCGAGGCGCTGGCACGGGTCGAGGCGGCATGGTCCTCGCCCGAGGTCCTGGCCGTGCTGGAGGGCCTCTTATTTCACCGGGGACAGACGCAGGGCGAGGGGCCCTTCGACCTGGCGGCGCTGGACGATCTGCTGCTGCTGCTGTCCATCGCCCAGACCACGCCCGCACATTTGCGCGGTGCGCCGCCGCCCCGCGCGCGCACCACCCCGCGTGCCACGCCAGCGCTCCACCCGATGGGCGCGCAGGATGGGACGGGCCGGTCGCTGGACTCGATGGCGGCCGGCCTGGCGCTGCTGCCGGTGGATGACGGCTCGCCAGCATCCACTTGCGCCGCCGCGGTGGACGTGGACGTGTCCGGGCCGCCTCACATCACCCTCAGCGATCTGCCGCCCGTGCCCGTCACCCCGGCGCCCGCGCAAGGGCAGGCCGTGGGTTTTGGCATGGAAAACGACAAGCTGGAGTTGCGCTTCGAACTGGAGCAGTCGCAAAAGAACCGCTTCTGAAGCGCGAACGCCCCCCGTGCGCGGACGGGGCTATCGCCTGCCGGCGTCCATGGCCCGCATGAGCTGCGCCGCAGCGGCTTCCGGCTGATCGGCCGCCACCACGGCGCGCACCACGGCGATCGACCCCACTCCGGTGGCCAGCACTTGCGGGAACTGGGCCAGGCCAATGCCGCCGATGGCAACCAGCGGATAGCCGCGCATCAGCCGGGCATAGCCCGCCAGCCGCGCCACGCCCTGGGGCACTGTGGCCATTTTCTTGAGCGTGGTGGGGAACACCGCGCCCATGGCGATGTAGCTGGGGCTGGCCGCGTCGGCGCGCACCATCTCGGCGTAGCCATGCGTGCTCACGCCCAGGCGCGCCCCGGACTCGCGCAGCGTGCGCAGCTCTTCGGGGCTCAGCGCATCCAGATCCTCCTGGCCCAGGTGCACGCCATAGGCCCCGGCCGCGATGGCCTGGCGCCAATGGTCGTTGATGAACAGCAGCGAAGCGGTGCCTTGCACGGCCTGCACTGCGGCGCGTACCTCGCGTGTGATGGCCGCAGGGTCGTCACTTTTGAAGCGCAGCTGCACCGTCGGCACGCCGGCCTGCGCCATGCGGCCCACCCATTGGGCATCGGGCAATACGGCGTAGAGACCCAGGTTCTGCGGGCAGGCTGCAAAGGGGTGCGCATGGGGGCGCGGCTGCAGTCCGAAGTCGGCGGGCTCGTCGGGCCACTGCGCCGGGTCGAAGCGGCCGGTGCGCCGCGTCTGCGCAGCCCAGGCGCGGGCCAGGCAGTCTGCGTCATGGGCGATGAAACCCAGGGCGCTGCAGGCCGCAAGGGCTGCGCGGTACACGGGGTCTTCCACGGTTGTCGCCGGCATCGGCTGGGGCGGGAAGTCCGCAAACGCCGACGCATGGTGCTGGCGGATGGCTTGCTCCATGGCGGCTGCGGAAGGCAATGGCGCGGCGGCTTGCGGCATGCTCAGCCCTGCGCGTGGTGCCAGAACGGCGTGCCCAGCACGGGCGTGCTGGGTTGCGCCGCCTCCTGCGGTGTCATCGCGCCGGCCATGCGGGCGGCGCGGCCTGCGGCCACGGCATCGGCAAAGGCGCCGGCCATTTGCACGGGGTCGGTCGCCAGGGCCACGGCCGTGTTGAGCAGTACGCCGTCGTAACCCCATTCCATCACCTGGCAGGCGTGGGACGGCAGGCCGAGGCCGGCGTCCACGAGCAGCGGCACGTCCAGGCGCTCGCGCAGCAACTGCAGGCCATAGGGATTCACCGGGCCGCGGCCCGTGCCGATGGGCGCCGCCCACGGCATGACGGCCTGGCAGCCCACGTCCACCAGGCGCTGGCACAGCACCAGGTCTTCAGTGCAGTAGGGCAGCACGTAGAAGCCTTCGCGGACCAGTTGCTCGGCTGCCTGCACCAGGTTCAGCGTATCGGGCTGCAGCGTGTAGTCGTCGCCGATCAACTCCAGCTTGATCCAGGGGGTGTCGAAGACTTCACGCGCCATATGGGCGGTGGTGATGGCTTCCTGCAGGCTATGGCAGCCGGCGGTGTTGGGTAGCACCGGCACCTGCAGGCGCTTGAGCAACTCCCAGAAGCTGCTGCCGGATTCGGCCGGGTTGCTGCCCTGGCGGCGCAGCGATGCGGTGAGCATCGCGGGCCGCGCGCGCTGCACGGCGGCCTCCAGCACGGCGGGGGACGGATAGCGCGCGGTGCCCAGCAGCAGGCGGCTCTGGAACGCCTGGCCGTAGAGCACCAGTGTGTCGGGGGAAGAGGTAGGACTGTTCATGGGTGAAAGGCTCAACCGCCGGTGACCGGCGCAATGATTTCGATCTGGTCGCCGGACTGCAGGGCGTGCGCGGCATAGCGGGCACTGGGCACGAACTGCAGGTTCACGGCCACGGCAAACGGGGGCTGGGGTGCCAGGTGGGCCACGGCGTCGGCGACGGTGGCGCCATCGGGCAGTTGCACGGCGTTTTGGTTGATGAATACGTTCATGTGTGCAGCGCAGCTTCGCGGTCGAGCTGCAGCGAGAGGTCGAATTCAGGGGCGAGCTCGGATTGTCCCGTGTTCAGCACCTGCATGACCACATCGAGCATGGCCGGCGCGATCATGAAGCCGTGGCGATACAGACCGTTGACCTCCAGCACGCGATCCTGCACCACGCGCACGGCGGGCAGGTTGTCGGGCAGGGTGGGGCGGCAGTGGGTGGAGATCTCCAGGATACGCGCCTCGGCAAAGCCCGGGTGTACGGCGTAGGCGGCGCTCAGCAGCTCCAGCGTGGAGCGCACGCTGGCGGGCGACATGTCGTCGGATTCGATCTCGGTCGCGCCGATGACGAACACGTGGTTCTCCTTCGGTGCGATGTAGATCGGGTAGCGGGGATGCACGATGCGCGTGGGGCGCTGCAGCGTCACGTCGGGCGCGTGCAGGCGTACCACCTCGCCGCGCAGCCCGCGCAGTTGCGGCCATTGCGCACGCGCGCCCAGGCCTCGGCAGTCCAGCACCCAGTCGGGCTGGCCGGCCTGGCCGGGAGTGAAGTCGGCCGGCTGGCGCGCGCTGCCCCAATGCGTGACCACGCCCAACTGGTCCATGGTGGCGGCCAGCGCGGCCAGGGCCTGGCGGTTGTCCAATTGGCCCTCGCCGGGCAGGTACAGGCCCTGGTGGAAGCGCTGTGCGGCCGTGGGCTCCAGTGCGGCCACACCAGCGCTGTCCAGCGCCTGCATGCGCGGCAGCCCGGGCACCAGGCCTTGGGTCTGCTCGAACTTCAGGCGCATGCGCGCGGCTTCGGGCGCATCCTGGCGGTGCCACAGGATCAGCGTGCCGTCATGTTGGAAGTACACCGGTGCGGCCAGCGGTGCCAGCAGCTCGGGCCAGCGCGCCAGCGAGTGCACGCCCATGCGCACCACGCCGGGCTCGGCCACGATGGATTCGGCCAGGGGGGCCACCATGGCGGCGGCCACGTAGGCTGCGGCGCCTTCGGCGGCACGGGTGCCTGCCTCGTGCACCTCAACGGCGTGGCCCTGGCGGGCGAGTTCGACGGCCAGCAGGCGGCCCATGAGGCCCGCGCCCAGGATGGTGACGCGGGAGGAGGAGCGAAGGGTGGGGAAAGTGTGCATCGTGTCCGTGATGAAAGGCCAGGCCAAACAACCAAAGGACAAAACGGGAGCGCGCGGCGCGCCGATGCTGTTGAAACTCCCCACGCCAGCATGACCTGGATCGGGTGCTTAGGGTATTTCTCAGTCGCCTGCCGCTTTCGTCAACACGTTGTTAGTGCGGCGGGGACACCCCTGTTTCGTCCGTGGCCGGCATTACAGCACAGGGGTGGTGCCCCTGTTGTTGACGTGGCGCAGGCTCTGGCGTTGCCGCGGCTGCGTTGAATGCGCTGCGGCTTGGCCGATAATTTTTGCCATGAACCAAGAGACACAGACGCCCGGCGGTGGCCGGCGCTATGCGCGCGTGTTGACCATCGCGGGCTCGGACAGCGGCGGCGGCGCGGGCATACAGGCCGACCTGAAGACCTTCAGCGCCCTGGGCTGCTACGGCATGACCGCGATCACCGCCATCACCGCGCAGAACACGCGCGGCGTGACGGGCATCCACGGCATTCCGCCCGAGATGCTGCGCGCACAGATCGACGCCGTGGTCGAGGACATCGGCGTGGACGCGGTGAAGATCGGCATGCTGCATTCGCCCGAGGTGGTGCAGGTGGTGGCCGACGCGATTCTTCGCCATGGCTTGCCCAACGTGGTGCTGGACCCGGTGATGGTCGCCACCAGCGGCGACCGGCTGATTGCCGAGGAGACCGTGGGCACGCTGGTGCGCGCGCTGTTCCCGCTGGCCGCCGTGGTCACCCCCAACCTGGACGAGGCCGGCTGGCTGCTGGGCCGCGCCATTGCCGACGAAAGCGCGCTGGACGCGGCCGCCACCGACCTGCTGGCGCTGGGCGCGCGCGCGGTGCTGCTCAAGGGCGGGCATCTGCCGGGCGACCGGGTGGTGGATGTGCTGGCCCTGCCTGGCGACGAGCGCCACCGCCTGGAAGCTGCGCGCATCGTCACGCACAACGGCCACGGCACAGGCTGCACCTTGTCGTCGGCGATCGCTGCGCACCTCGCATTGGGCCAGCCGCTGGCGCAGGCGGTGCGGTTGGCCCGCCAGTACATTCTGGGCGCGATCGCTGCGGGGGCCGATGTGCGCACCGGCCACGGCCACGGGCCGCTCAACCATGGCTATGCGCCGGTGGCGCAGCGTGTGATCGAGTAACGGGCGGCTGAGGGAGCGCCGGGCACCGCGCGCGCACAGGCCCACACCGCCGCGGCACCCGAAATATCACCAGCCCCAGGTCAGGCGCCGGGCCACCCAGCCCTTTTGCCCGTCTTCGCGCTGCACCCGGGCCCAGCTGCCCGACTGGCCCAGGCTGCGCACCACCTCATGCTGCTGCAGCTTGCCCACGGTCTTGTGCTGCTGGCCGGGGCCGGCGCGCAGGTTGGCGACGCGTGCCGTCACCACGCGGTGCGGCGTCTTGCTGGTCAGCGGCGCGTACACCCAGCCGAGCGGCTCCTCGAAGTCCCGCACTTGGAGCCACCGGCCCTTGCGCTGCTGCACCTGCAGCGGATAGCCCCGGCCCAGCTCCCACAGCGTCGCCGAGCGGGTGCTGGGCTTCTCGCGTACGTTGACCGCATTGCCCTTGATGCTGACGAAATCGCGCGCCTGCACGCCGGCGGGCATGAGCAGGGGCAGGGCCAGCGTGGCGGCGGCCAGGGCTTTGGACAGGATGCGATGCGGCAGGGGCAGTGCGAAGGGCACGGGGTGATCTCCTTGGAGTTGGAACTGAGGGATGACAACCCCCAGGTGGAGGGCCGCCCGCGTGCGAAGTTCCGGCCGTTTCAGGCGCGAACCGATGGCCGAAACGTCAATTGCTATGAAAAATATAGCTGCCAGCGCACTATACAAGCCATTCTGAGACAGTTTTCTATTTGGAAACAAGGCAGAACGCGCGCTGCAAGCTCCTGCTTCAATAGCGCCCCGCGCATGCCGCAGGGCGCGCCGCGCCGTCGCCGCAGGTCAGCGGGCCGGGGCGACCCCCAGCCGGGCCTGCAGCCGTTCGCTGCTGGTGGTGTATTCCAGGGGCAGCTTGTGGCCCGCCTGCCGTTCAGCCTCGGCGAAGGCGGCGAGGGTGGCTTCGTGGAAGCCGCACAGGATCAGCTTGCGCTTGCCGGGGTAGGTGGTGATGTCGCCGACGGCGTAGATGCCGGGGACGCTGGTGGCGAAAGTGGCCGTGTCCACGGTCAGCTGCTTGCGGTCCATCGCCAGGCCCCAGTCGGCAATGGGCCCCAGGCGGGGAGAGATGCCCAGGTAGGCCAGCAACAGGTCCAGCGGCTGGCGCTGTGGCTCGCCTTGCGGGTCCAGCAGGGCCAGCGCCTGCAGGGTGCCGTCGGGCGCGGTCTCCACGCCCGTGATCTGGCCGATCACGACCTGGATGCGGCCCGCCTCGCGCAGTGCCTGCAGTTGCGCCAGCAGCGCGGGCGCGGCCTGGAAGGCATCGCGCCGGTGCAGCAGCAGCACCTGCGCGGCAGCGTCCACGCAGTCCAGCGCCGCCTGCACGGCCGCCTCGTCGCCGCCATGTACCACCACGCGCTTGCCGGTCGCGGCACGGGTGGCCGTGGCGGCGTCAGGGTGGTAGAGCAACTGGCCGGGGGCCAGCGCCTCCACCCCCTCGGCCTTGATGGCGCGCGGCACGAAGGCGCCCACGCCCGCGGCAATGAAGATGCTGCGCGCCAGCAGCGCGGTGCCGGCGGTGGTGGTGAGCAGAATACGTCCGTCGGCCTGCGCGGCCAGCGCGTGGACCTGCTGGCCCAGGTGCAGCGTGGGGGCGAAAGGGGCGATCTGCCGCTGCAGCAGTTCCACGAGCCCCAGGCCCGTGCACACCGGGATGCCGGGAATGTCGTAGATGGGTTTGTCGGGATACAGCTCGGCGCACTGGCCACCCACAAGGGGCAGCGCATCAACCAGGTGCGCCGCGATGCCCTGCAGCCCGAGCTGGAAGACCTGGAACAGCCCCACCGGCCCGGCGCCGATCACCACGGCGTCCGCGGCCTGGGGCGTCGGGCTGCTGGGGGATGGGTGCATGCGGGGCGTGGCGGGAGCGCGGGAGTCAGCGCTCCAGCTGGTCCAGCTTGCCGGGCTTGCCGTTCCAGTCGTCAGCGTCGGGCAGCGCTGCCTTGCGCTTGGTGATGCTCTTGAACTTGGGCGTCAGCTCGGCGTTGATCTTGATGAAGGCCAGCTGGTCGCTGGGCAGGTCTTCCTCGGCAAAGATGGCGTTGGCCGGGCATTCGGGGATGCACACGGCGCAGTCGATGCACTCGTCGGGGTCGATCACGAGGAAGTTGGGGCCTTCGCGGAAGCAGTCCACGGGGCACACATCCACGCAATCGGTGTATTTGCACTTGATGCAGTTTTCGGTGACGACGTGAGTCATGAGTAGTTGTGTTCTGGTATGGGGTTAGCCCGCGATTTTAGGCCGACCGCCGCCTCAGCAGGCCAGCCAACCATGCCTGAGGCGCGGAAACCTTAACGTTGATCAAGCTTTTGGGGCCGGTGCGTTCACCAGCACGGCGCCCGCCGTCTTGTGGCTGGCGGTGTCGACCAGGATGAGCGAACCGAGCACGCGGCTGCGCGCGAACGGCGCCGCGGGCAGGGGTTCCTGCAGCAGCAGCTCCACATGGCCGATGGCATTGGGCTCCAGCTGGGTGGCGTCTTCCTCGGCCAGGGTGTTGATGTCCAGACGGTGGACCACGCGGCGCACCTTGACCTTGACCCAGCGGTGGCCGTGCAGCGCCCAGTACACGCGGCCCGCCACCAGCGGCTCGTCGTCCATCCACGCGACGGTGGCGGTGATCTCGCGCTGGCCGGGCCATGCGGGCACGGCGGCGGGGGTGTCGAAGTCGTCCTCGGCCGCGGCAGCGGGTGCGGGCGCAGCCACGATCCAGTCGCCGCGCGAGACGTCCACCTCGCGGTCGAGGGTGATGCCCGCGCTCTGGCCCGCGGCCACGCCGGTGGCGCGGCGCGCATGGTCCAAGACCTGCGCCACCTGCGCCAGCTGTCCGCTGGGGAAGATGGCGACCTGCGCACCCGGCTGCACGCGGCCCGTGCCCACCCGGCCCCAGAACACGCGGCGCCCCTGCGAGGTGTCGGACGAGGAAGAAAATTTCTCCACCCACTGCACCGGGAAGGCCAGGGGCAGGCCGGCGTCGGGCGGGGTGTTGGGCAGCCGCTCCAGGATCTGCAGCAGGCTCGGGCCCGCGTAGTCGCACCAGCCGGGCTTGGCCTCTACCACGTTCCAGCCCTTGAGCGCCGACACCGGCACCACGCCCGCCACCGCGATGCCCGCGTGCCGGGCGAACTGCTCCAGCGCGGCACGGATGTGACGGTAGGCGAGCTGTGGGTCGGCCACGGCGTCGAGCTTGTTCACGGCAAACACCAGCGAATGCACGCGCAGCAGGTGCACCAGCAGGCTGTGGCGGCGCGTTTGCGGCAGCAGCGTGAGTTGCGGGTTCTGCCAATCAAGTTTGGTGGCGTCCACCAGCACCACGGCGGCGTCGGCCTGGGAGGCGGCGGTGACCATGTTGCGCGTGTACTGCTCGTGGCCGGGCGCGTCGCCGATGATGAACTTGCGCGCCTCGGTGGCGAAGTAGCGGTAGGCCACGTCGATGGTGATGCCCTGCTCGCGCTCGGCACTGAGGCCGTCGGTCAGCAGCGCCAGGTCGGTCTCTCCGCCGCGCTGCACGCCGGCCAGGTGGTCCTGCAGCACGGCGCGGCTGTCCACCAGCAGGCGGCCGATCAGCGTGCTCTTGCCATCGTCCACGCTGCCGCAGGTGATGAAGCGCAGCGCGGAAATGTGATCATTTGTGCCGCCAGCGCTTTCTGGTTGTGCGCTGGAAGCTATTGAATTGATAGTGGCGGTGGTCATCAGAAATACCCGTCTTTCTTGCGCTTTTCCATCGAGGCGTCGCTGGTCTTGTCGTCCATGCGCGTGGCGCCGCGCTCGCTGACCTCGGCGGCCAGGGTCTCGATCACGATTTCGCCTGCCGTGGCGGCCAGGCTTTCCACCGGGCAGGTGCAGGTGATGTCGCCCACGGTGCGAAAGCGCACGGTGCGCGTCTGCACCGCTTCGCCGTCCTTCGGGGGCGTGAGCGGCGTGACGGGCACCAGCAGGCCGCGGCGCTCCACCACTTCGCGCGGGTGGGCGTAGTACAGCGATGGCAGGGCGACCTGCTCGCGCTCGATGTACTGCCACACGTCCAGCTCGGTCCAGTTGCTGATGGGGAACACGCGGAAATGCTCGCCGGCGGCCAGGCGGGTGTTGAACAGCGTCCACAGCTCGGGGCGCTGCGCCTTGGGCTGCCACTGGCCGAAGCTGTCGCGGTGGGAAAAGATGCGCTCCTTGGCGCGCGCCTTCTCCTCGTCCCGGCGCGCACCGCCGATCAAGGCATCGAAGCGGAACTCCTCAATCGCTTCGAGCAGCGTGACGGACTGGTGCACGTTGCGCGATTCGCCGGGGTGGGCCAGGCGCACGGTGCCGCGTGCCATCGAATCCTCGACGCTGCGCACGATGAGTTCGGCGCCCAGTTCCTTTGCGCGGAAGTCGCGGAAGTCGGTCACCTCGGGGAAGTTGTGGCCCGTGTCGATCATCAGCAGCGGGTAGGGAATGCGGCCCGCGCCGAAGGCCTTCTCGGCGCACTTGAGCATGACCAGCGAGTCCTTGCCGCCCGAGAACAGCAGGGCGGGGCGCTCGAAGGCCGCGGCCACCTCGCGCAGGATGAAGATGGTTTCTTCTTCCAGCGCGTCCAGGTGGCGGTTGCTGAGCTGGTTGAGCACTTGGGAGTCAACACGGACGTTCATTCGATGTTCCAGTCAAATCTGGCTCCAGCGCTTGTGGGGCAAGCGCAGGCAGCTATCGTTTTTAGTGGGCCAGGTGCAGGCCGCATTCGCGGTTGTCTTCGCCCTTGGTGGGGTCCACGTAGTCAAAGTTGTTGGGCAGGCCGTGCTGCTGGCAGTATTCGTGCAACTGTTTGGACGACCAGTGCAATAGCGGCGCGACCTTGATCAGGCCGTCGGGGTTGATGCTCACGGGCTCCATCTGCGCGCGCACGGCGGTGTCGGTGGCGCGCAGCGCGGTGAACCACACCCGGGGTGCCGTTTCGCGCAGGGCGCGGGCGAAGGGTTCGAGCTTCACCTCTTCGGTGAACGCGGCGTGGCGCGGGTCGTCCAGTGCGGGCGTCGGGCCTTCGACGGCCTCGCGGTGGGCGCGCGAGCGGCGCGGCAGGTAGATCTTCAGGTTGAGCCCCAGCTGCTTCGTCACCGCGTCGGCAAAGCGGTAGGTGGCCTCGGTGTTGTAGCCGTTGTCCATCCAGACCACGGGCACGCCCGGCTGCACGCGGGTGACCAGGTGCAGGATCACGGCCTCGAACGGGCGGAAGTTGGTGGTGACGATGGACGTCTGACCCAGGCCCAGCGCCCAGGCCACCAGGGCGGCGGCATCGTGGCCGTGCTCGGCGTTGACGCGGGCGAGTTCGGCGGCGCTGACCGCCGTGGCGGCGCTCATGCGGCCTCCCGGGCGAACAGCGGGCGCGGCTCCAGCACGTCGCCCTGGTAGAAGGCGGCATAGCGCGCGAACTGGCGTTCGGCCGCGGCCGGGTCCACGCCGGGCGCCAGCACCGCGCTGCTGAAGCCGCTGCGGTGCATGTGCACCAGCTGGTCGATCAGCACGTCGCCCGTGGCGCGGATATCGCCCGCAAAGCGGTAGCGGCGGCGCAGCAGCAGGGCCTGACTGTAGGCGCGGCCGTCGGTGAACTTGGGGAACTGCAGCTCGATGCGCTGCACGCCCTCCAGCGCGCCTTCGGCGGCCAGCGCGGCCAGGTCGGCGTCGTTGGTGATCTGCAGGGTTTTGAGGTCGTCAGCGCCCAGGGATAAAGCGCCAGCAGCTATGATTTTCATAGTATTCAAGGTCTTTTGAGTGGGGTCAGGCCACGGCCTCTTCAGCCGCCTTGGGGTGGCGCGCACCATTGGCGGCGGCCTTGAAGGGGTCCTGGCCCACGCGGCGCAGGGTGTCGATGAACAGCTCGTTGCCCTTGCGCAGCGCGCGGTAGGTGTCCAGCAGCGCTTCGATCACGTCGGGCACTTCGGCGGCCGAGAACGACGGGCCGACCACCTTGCCGCCGATGGCGGGGCCGGACAGCTGCGTACCGTCGGAGCCGCCCAGCGTGATCTGGTACCACTCCTTGCCGTCCTTGTCCACGCCCAGGATGCCGATGTGGCCGCTGTGGTGGTGGCCGCAGCTGTTGATGCAGCCGCTCATGTGCAGGTCGATGGGGCCGATGTCGAACAGCTCGTCCAGGTCCTGGTAGCGCTCGGTGATCGCCGCGGCGATGGGCAGTGAACGCGCGTTGGCCAGCGAGCAGAAGTCGCCGCCCGGGCAGGCGATCATGTCCGTCAGCAGGCCGATGTTGGGCTGCGCCAGGCCCAGCTTGCGCGCGGCCTCGTACAGCGCGGGCAGGTCGGCTTCGTGCACCCAGGGCAGCAGCAGGTTCTGCTCGTGCGTCAGGCGCGCCTCGCCGGCGCTGAACTGGTCGGCCAGCTGGGCCAGGGCGTCCAGCGTGTCGCCGTCGGCGTCGCCGGGCGCAAAGCCCACGCGCTTGAACGACAGTGTCACCGCCTTCAGGCCGGTCATGCGGTGGCCGCGCACGTTCTGCTGCAGCCAGCGCTGGTACAGCTGGCCGGAGGTGTTCACGCCATGCGGGCGGCCGGCAGGCCGCAGCGGTGGCACGACGAAATGGCCGGTCACGCGGTCCAGCTCGGCCTGGGTGATGGTGTGGGGGGCGCCGTCCTGCTCCAGGATGGCGCGGTATTCGGCCTCCACCGCGTCGATGAACTGCTGGCCTTCGCTCTTGACCAGGATCTTGATGCGCGCCTTCCACTTGTTGTCGCGGCGGCCGTAGCTGTTGTACACGCGCACGATGGCTTCGATGTAGTTCAGCAGCTGGTCCCACGGCAGAAATTCACGCACCACGGTGCCGATGACGGGCGTGCGCCCCATGCCGCCGCCCACCTTGACGGCAAAGCCCACCTCGCCGGCCGCGTTCTTCAGCGCCTGCAGGCCGATGTCATACCAGCCGGTGGCGGCACGGTCTTCCGCGGCGCCGTTGAAGGCGATCTTGAACTTGCGCGGCAGGTAGGTGAACTCGGGGTGCAGCGAACTCCACTGGCGCGTGATCTCGGCGAACGGCCGGGTGTCCACGATCTCGTCCTCGGCGATGCCGGCGTAGGCCTCGCAGGTGATGTTGCGGATGTCGTTGCCGCTGGTCTGGATGCCGTGCATGTGCACGCTGGCCAGCAGGTCCATCACGTCGGCCGCGCGGGTGATGGGAATCCAGTTGAACTGCACGTTGGTGCGCGTGGTGAAGTGGCCGTAGCCGTAGCGCAGCGGGGGCGCGGCCAGTGTCAGGCCCGGCTGGGCGGCCTGCAGCTGGTCCTGCGTGGCCTGGGCATGGGCCAGCAGCTCGGGCGTAGGGCGGTCGTATTCGCGGGCGATGTGGGCCAGCATGCGCAGCTGAGCGCTGTTGATGTCGCCATAGGGCACGGCGATGCGGGCCATGGGCGCGTAGCGCTGGATGTACCAGCCGTTTTGCAGGCGCAGGGGCAGCAGTTGCTCGTCGGTCAACTCGCCGCGCTGCCAGCGTTCGAGCTGATCGCGGAATTGCTGGGCGCGCAGGTGGACGAACTGGCGGTCGAATTCGGTGTACTGGTACATGGCAGGGCCGTGGGCGTTTCAACACAGGTGCCGCCGGGCCCCGAATGGCGCCCGCAGCATCGATGGGCGCACTTTAAAAGTCTGTCTTATAAAGACAAACTATTTTTTAATGCTTCATATATTCCGTTATTTGTATATGAAATGCGTGTCGGCTCACTGTGGCTCATATCCTAGCCAGCGCTCGCTGCTCAACGCGCGCGCCAGAGGGGCGTCCAGCGGCAGGGGCTCACTGTGCAGCCGCGCGGCGATCAGTTCGCCGCACAGCAATGACAGCGTGAGCCCGCGCGCGCCCATGGCAGTGCACAGCCACAGGCCGGGCTGGCGCACCGAGTCCACCGGCCCCACGATGGGGCGGCGGTCCAGCGCACCGCAGCGCACCGCCGCCCAGGTGCGCACGGGGCCGTCCGGCGCGGTGACGGCCTGGGTGAAGGCGGCGTCCATGGCAACGCCCAGGGGGGGCAGCAGCGCGTGCAGTTTGGCCTGATTGGTGGCCAAGCCCTTGGCGTGGTCGTCAGGGCTGGGGGGCAGGGCGGTCTTCAGGCGCTCGAACGTGGAGCCCAGCACCCAGCCTGCGCCACCCTGCAGCGGCACACGGGGCACCAGGTTGCCGTTGCCATTGACCGGCTGGGGCGGCCAGGGGGCGCCCGCGGGGGCCTGGGCATGCAGGCCCCAGGCCAACTGGCCGCGCAGCGGATTCATGGGCCAATGCGCGTGCGTGAGCGGGCCGGTGTGGTGCCCGGCGCAAACCACGGCAAGTTCCGCCTCGGCCAGGACTCGCCCTTCGGCGTCCAGTGCCTGCCAGAGGGGCTGGCCGTCGACGGTGGTGCGGCGCAACTCCGCCACCGCCGCGCTGCCGCGCCAGTGGATGGCCGGGTCGTTCAGCAGGTGGGCGATGAGCTGGGGCGGGCGTACCCAGCCCGCGTGCTCGTGCCAGCAGGCCACCGTGTCTGCCGATAAGCCGTTGGCCTGCAGTTGTGCGGGTGTTGCGGGGCGACTCCAGTCCAGGCCAGGCCCGTCGCTCCAGGCCAATCCTGTGGTGCCGTCCACACGGTGCTCCAGCGTGCCGCACGCGCTCCAGTCGGTGCCGCGCGTCTCGGCGGGAAGCTGCGCCAGCATATTCAGCGTGGTGCGTACCCCCGCGCGCGACAGGCGTGAGATCAGGTTGTCGTCCTGCGAGACATTGGGCGCGAACACCCCGCCGGCAGGCCGGATGCACCGGCGGCAGGGTGATCGGCCCGGTCCAGCACCTGGACCTGCCAGCCACGGTGCGCCAGGCTGGCCGCCACGGCGGCGCCCGCCAGTCCTGCGCCCACCACCAGGCAGCGGGCCGGGGCGGCCACCGTGGCGTCTGGCAGCACGGGCTGGCCGGCGCGTGGCTCCCAGCGGGGCGCGTAGGTGGCCTGCAGGTTGTCGCGCTTGGGGCGGACACCCGGCACCTTCTGCACCTCGAAGCCGCACTGCACCAGCCCGTCCCGCACGCCGCGCGCCACCGTCCACGTCGCCAGGCGGGTGCCGCGACGGCAGCAGCGCGCCACGGCCTTGAGGGTGTGGATGTCCCACATTTGCGGGTTGTGCTGGGGGTCGAAGCCGTCCAGGTACACCGAATCCGCCGTGGGCTGCTGCTGCCTCAGCAGGGCTTGCGCGTCACCGATGTACAGCGTGAGCAGCACCTGCCCGCCGTCGAACGAGAGCCGGTGCACGCCCGGCAGCAAGCCCCAGTACTGCGCCGCCAACTGCTGGGCCAGCGATTGCAGTGTGGAATCGATGGGCGTGGCGCGCAGCACATCGGCCGCGCTCACGGGCCAGGCCTCGCAGGAAACGAAGTGCAGCCGCTGTGGCCGGTGGGGGTCGGCGCGCCACGCGGCCCAGGTCACGAGGAAGTTCAGGCCCAGGCCGAAGCCGGTTTCCAGCACCCGCCACTGCGGCTGGTTCTGCCAGGCCTGGGGCAGGCCGCAGCCGGCGAGAAATGTGCCGCGGGCTTGTTCCAGGCCGCCGTGCTCGCTGTGGTACCGGTCTGAGAAGCGCGGGCTGTAGGGCGTGCCGTCTTCCAGCCATTCAATCGGTTCGGACATGGTGTCGGGAGGCGCGAAAAGATTACAGAAACAGTGTCATTCCCAGCGCTGCTGATACGAGAACACCGGCAGGCGCCAGTGGTAGTGCAGTGCCAGCAGCCGCAGCGCCAGGCCGGCGGCGAAACACACCAAAGTGCTGAGGTTGTTTTCCACTTCCATCGTGCGCAGTCCCAGAAACAGCAGGCACACGGCCAGGGACACGCTGGCGTACAGCTCGCGCCGAAAGACCACGGGCACCTGGTTGCACAGCACGTCGCGCAGGATGCCGCCGCTGATGCCCGTGAGCATGCCGGACATCACCACCACCACGGGCGGGTAGCCCAGCTCCAGGGCCACATTGCATCCGATCAGCGAGAACGCGATCAGCCCCATGGCGTCCAGCAGCAGGAACACGCGCTTGATCCGGTGCAGGTAGCGCGCGACCACCGTCGTCAGCAGGCCTGCGGAGATCACCAGGTACACGTATTCCGGGTGCTGTGTCCAGCCGATCGGGTAGTGGCCCAGCACCATGTCACGGATGGTGCCGCCGCCCAGCGCGGTCACAAAGGCGATCACGCTGACACCGAAGATGTCCATGTTGCGCCGGCCTGCGGCCAGCGCGCCAGACATGGCCTCGGCCGTGATGGCCACAAGGTAGATCACCAGCAGGGTGGTGAACTGTGAGAACTGGAACGAGTCCAGCAATGACACCGACGGCAACATGAATATCTCCTCAGGGAGCCGGGCCTGGGCCGCCTGCCAGGCGCAGTGGGCTACAACGGCAACGCCCCCGCCACAGTGATGCGACGGGGGCGACTGCAAAGAGGCGCTGCTTCAGCGCAGCGCTGCGTCATGCGCCGGGCGGGACGCAGCCAGCCTCAGCGTCTGCGCCGCGCCAAAGAAGCGGCTTTAGCGAAACCGCTTCTTGCAGCGCTGCAGTGCGTTACGCGCTGGGCGGCACATAACCCGCCGCAGCGTCTGCGCCGCTGCCGAAGAAGTGGTTTTCCATCTGGCGGGCGAGGTATTGGCGGGCGCGCGCGTCGGCCAGGTTCAGGCGGTTCTCGTTGACCAGCATGGTCTGGTGTTTGATCCAGTCGGCCCAGGCTTGCTTGCTCACGTTGTCATAGATGCGTTTGCCCAGATCGCCGGGGTAGGGCGCAAAGTCGAGGCCTTCGGCTTCCTTGCCGAGCTTGATGCAGTGGACGGTACGTGCCATGGAGCGATTCCTTGCTGAAACTTCAGACGTCAATGGAATAACAAACTGAAATCTTATTGGTTTGGATTTTGAAGGGCGACTTCCAGAATGCCTTGCATCGGTGAACCGCACCGACGCACCCTGCAACGAAAGCCCTTCATGAACAATCGCCGCGACTTTATCAAGTTTCCCCTGGCCACCGCCCTGACGGCGGTCATGTCCCTGACGTCTTTGCCGTCGTTCGCGCAGCCCGCGCAGTTCCTCAACGTGTCCTACGACCCCACGCGTGAACTCTATGTGGCCTACAACCAGGCCTTCGCACGCCACTGGAAGGCCAAGACGGGGCAGGAAGTGCAGTTCAAACAGTCGCACGGCGGCTCGGGCAAGCAGGCGCGTTCGATCATCGATGGCATCGACGCCGACGTGGCTACGCTGGCCCTGGGCGGAGACGTGGATGCGCTGGCCCAGCACGGCCTGCTGGCGCCCGCCTGGCAAAAGCGCCTCCCGCACAACTCGGCGCCCTATACCTCCACCATCGTGTTCTTGGTGAAGAAGGGCAACCCCAAGGGCGTGAAGGATTGGGATGACTTGGTCAAGCCCGGCGTGCAAGTCATCACACCCAACCCCAAGACCAGCGGCGGGGCCCGTTGGAACTATCTTGCCGCCTGGGAGTTCGCCAAGCGCAAGTACGGCAGCGACACTCAAGCCAAGGATTTCGTGTCCAAGCTCTACAAGAACGTGCCGGTACTCGACACGGGTGCGCGCGGCTCGACCATCACCTTCGTGCAGCGCGGTGTGGGCGACGTGCTGCTGGCCTGGGAGAACGAGGCGTTTCTTGCGCTCAAGGAGTTCGGCAAGGACAAGTTCGAGATCGTCGTGCCATCGCTGTCCATCCTGGCCGAACCCACGGTGGCGGTGGTGGACAAGGTGGTGGACAAGAAGGGCACGCGCGCGCTGGCGGAGGAGTACCTTGCCTACCTCTATTCCGACGAGGGGCAGGACATTGCTGGAAAGAACTTCTACCGTCCAACCAGCGAGAAGGCCAAGGCCCAGTACGACAAGCAATTCCCCAGGCTCACACTGGCCACCATCGACCAGGCTTTCGGTGGCTGGGCCAAGGCCAATCGGGAGCATTTTGCGGACGGCGCGCTGTTTGACCAGATCTACAGCCGGCGTTGATCCGTCTTTGGATGAAAATCGGCGCTAAGCTTTGATGAGTAAGCGCTGTAAGCTATCAAAAATATAGCTTCCAAAGCGCCCCGCACTCCTTTGGCGAAGGGAGGGACGTGGGTCCGGGCCTCGGCGCGAGGGAAAGCCCACCCATGGCGGGGCACGCCGTGCCGCGGCAGGCGCCAACCCTTCGCGCGCGACTGCACTACCATGCCGCCCATGCTGACCGTTCACCACCTGGAAACCTCGCGCTCCCAGCGCATTCTGTGGCTGCTGGAAGAACTGGGCGTGCCCTACGACATCCGCCGTTACTCGCGTGACCCCGTGACCAAGCTGGCGCCTCCAGAGCTCAAGCGGGTGCACCCGCTGGGCAAGTCGCCCGTCATCACCGAAGGCGACATGGTGGTGGCCGAATCTGGCGCCATCATCGAGTATCTGGCCGAGCGCTACGGTGCACAGGCGCCGGCGGATCTGGCCCATCTGGAACCCGCGCGCGGCACGGCAGAACATCGCCAGTGCAGGTTCTGGATGCATTACGCCGAGGGGTCCCTGATGAACTGGCTGGTGATGAAGCTGGTGTTCGACACCATTGCGCGCCAGCCCATGCCGTTTTTTGTGCGCCCCATCGCGCGCACCCTGTGCGCCAAAGTGCAGCAAAGACTCATCGGCCCGAACGTGCAAACCGCCCTGGCCTTCATGGATGCGCACCTGGCCCAGCACGACTGGTTCGCCGGGGGCCACCTGACCATGGCCGACTTTCAGATGAGCTTTGCCGTGGAGGCGGCCCTCGCGCGCGGGGGCGACGAAACGGCCTGGCCGCACCTGGTGGCCTACCGCCAGCGTATGCGGGCGCGTCCGGCCTACCAGCGGGCGCTGGAGCAGGGCGGCCCCGTGGTGATGCAGGCCTGAGGGGCACTGCCGCGCCGTCAGCCAGACCAGTCCTTCCCGTCCCATGCCAGCCAGCGCCCTTGTGTGGCTGCGGCGCGATCTGCGCTGCCATGACCACGCCGCCCTGTACCACGCACTGCGCCGTTTCGAACGCGTGTACTGCGTCTTCGTCTTTGACACCGACATCCTTGATGCGCTGCCGACCCGGTGCGACCGGCGCGTGGAGTTCATTCACGCCAGCGTGTGCGCATTGGATGAGGACCTGCGCGCGCTGGCGGCGCGCAGTGGCGCCCCCGGCGGCGGCCTGATCGTGCGCCACGGTACGGCGGTGCAGTGCATCGTGCAATTGGCTCGCAGCCTGGGCGTGCGCGAAGTGCTGGCCAATCGCGACTACGAACCTGCAGCCCTGGCCCGCGACCGACGCGTGGCAGGCGGCCTGGCGGCGTGTGGCATCGCGTTCAGCGACTACAAGGACCAGGTGCTGCTGGAGCAGGGCGAGGTGCTGAACCAGCAGGGCCAGCCCTACAGCGTCTTCACGCCATACAAACGCACTTGGCTGCAGAAGCTGGATGCCTTCCAGACCAAGCCTTATCCCGTGGAGCGCCACGCTCAGCACCTGGCCGTGCCCCCGGCGGGGGAGCGGCTGCCCACGCTGGCGGATCTGGGCTTCGTGCCCACCAACCTGGCTGACTTGCAGCTGCCTGTGGGCTCGCGCGGCGCGCAGCAGTTGCTGCAGGATTTCCTGCCGCGCATGGCGGCTTACAAGCTGGCGCGCGACTTTCCTGGGCGCAAAGGCGTGTCCTACCTGTCGGTGCATCTGCGCTTTGGCACCGTGTCCATCCGCCAGCTGGCCTCACTGGCCGCGCGGCAGGCCGCGCAAGGCTGCGAAGGCGCGCAGACCTGGCTGTCCGAACTGGCGTGGCGCGACTTCTATTTCATGATTCTGTGGCACCACCCGCACGTGGTCACCCAGGCATTTCGCCCCGAGTACGACCGCGTCCAGTGGGATGACGTGCCTGAGTACTGGCAGGCATGGTGCGCGGCGCGTACTGGCTATCCGTTGGTCGACGCCGCCATGCGCCAACTGCTGCAGACTGGCTACATGCACAACCGGCTGCGCATGGTGGTGGCGAGCTTTTTGACCAAGGATTTGGGTATCGATTGGCGCCGTGGCGAGCGCTTCTTTGCCCAGCACCTGAACGACTACGACCTGGCTGCCAACAATGGCGGCTGGCAATGGGCGGCGTCAACCGGCTGCGACGCTCAGCCCTGGTTTCGCATCTTCAATCCGGTCGCGCAGTCGCAGAAGTTTGACCCCGATGGCAGGTTCATCCGCCGCTATCTCCCAGAGCTGGCGTGTGTTCCTGATAAGCACCTCCATTTCCCTGCAGGCATGAAGCCGCTGGAATTGCAGGCCTGTGGGTTGCGTTTAGGCATCGACTATCCGCTGCCGATAGTGGACCACGCCAGAGCACGGGAGCGTACTCTGATGCGGTTCCATTTCTTGGGTCGCGGGCGAGAGGCATCCTGAAAGGCGGGGAACCGGGATGTTCCATCTTGAAACCCGTGAGGAAGCATGTTTTTTCAAGGGAACAGTCAGATCTTTGAAAAAGTGTCTGTGCAGCATCTATAATGGAGGGCTCCGGAGAGGTGGATGAGCGGTTTAAGTCGCACGCCTGGAAAGCGTGTGTGGGCTAATCCCCACCGCGGGTTCGAATCCCGCCCTCTCCGCCAGGCGTTCCAAGGGTTAGCAGGTACTCATCTGCTAACCCTTTTTCGTTGCGATTCCTCTAAGAACGAGGCCCGCAGCAGAGGCAGCCCCCCGCAAACCATATAAGGTTGGCGTGTGAACCAAGCTGGGCCGGTTATGCCTTCCTGGATGGCGAGATGACCGCCTCGCCTGCGACGGATGCGGGCCAGCCTGTGCAGGGCAAGCGGCCCACGCTGACTCCCCGGCACAGCGCGAACCTGTGGGTGACCAAGGCACTGGGGCACGGCTTTGGCCTGGGCGGCGGCCTGAACTATGTGGGAGCGCGGTTCGCCAACCCCGGCAACACGGTTACCTTGCCTGGCTACACCACGGTGGATGCCATGGCCTAACTACCGCCAGGGCGCCTGGGATGTGCAACTCAAGCTGAGCAATCTGTTTCGACCACCGCTATATCGTGGCGGGCATGGCAGTTCGCCGAACCTGAACCTGGCGGGTGCCCCGCGTTCGGCGCAGCTGGTGGCACGCTACGGATTCTGAGATTCAGGCCTCGGGGCATGCCGCAGGAGTCTTGGCGCGCCGACAAAGGCTCGATCATGGGCAACCAGCCGTCCTGAAAGTCCGCGCACAGTGACCGAAACGAACAACGGGCCTTACAGGCCCGTTGGTTCTTCAAGCAAGGGCGGTGTGGCGCACCCACCCCGCAGTCATTTCCGCAGGCTCACACCTGGTCTGCCGAAAGCCCGGCGGTTTGGCTGAAGCCGCCGTCCACATAGGTGATCTCGGCGGTCACGCCGCTGGCCAGGTCGGACAGCAGGAACGCGGCCACGTTGCCCACGTCTTCGATCGTCACGTTGCGACGCAGCGGGGCGGCATCAGCCACGCGGCCCAGCAGCTTGCCGAAGTCCTTGATGCCGCTGGCGGCCAGGGTCTTGATGGGGCCCGCGCTGATGCCGTTGGCACGGATGCAGCGGCCGTCTTCAGTGCGGCCCACGGCTTCGGCCAGGTAGCGCACGCTGGCTTCCAGGCTGGCCTTGGCCAAGCCCATGGTGTTGTAGTTGGGGATGGAGCGCAGGGCGCCCAGGTACGACAGCGTCAGCAGCGACGATTTGTCGTTCAGGTAGGGCAGGGCCGCCTTGGCCATGGCCGGGAAGCTGTAGGCGCTGATTTCGTGGGCCACCTTGAAGGCTTCGCGAGAGAGGCCTTCCAGGAAGTTGCCGGCGATGGCCTCGCGCGGAGCAAAGCCGATGGAGTGCACGAAGCCGTCGAACTTGCCCCAGGCGGCGCCGATGTCGGCAAACAATTTGTCGATCTGCGCGTCGTCGGCCACGTCGCAGTCAAAGACCAGCTTGGAGTCGAATTCGGCGGCGAACTCGGTGATGCGGTCCTTGAAGCGCTCGCCCACGTAGCTGAAGGCCAGTTCCGCGCCTTGTTGGTGGCAGGCCCTGGCGATGCCGTACGCGATCGAGCGATTGGACAGCACGCCCGTGATGAGCAGCTTCTTGCCGGCGAGAAAACCCATTGTTGTTCTCCTGAAATGCGATGTGCGAAGGGAAATGGCAAGCGTGGCGCGGGGGCTTGCGGGCCGCTTGCGTGGTGCAGAATTGTCGCATGCGGTTCTGGCGTATCTGTTTATTGATCGGTTGGCTGGGAGGGAGCAGCGTGGCGGGCGGGGCGGCCTGGGCCGCGCATGCCTACGCGATGTGGGGGGCGCCCGCGCTGGCGGCCGGCTTCGCGCACTTCCCCTACGTCAACCCACAGGCGCCCAAGGGCGGCGAACTGCGCCTGGTGAGCAATCTGCGCACCTCCACCTTCGACAAGTACAACCCATTCACGATCCGCGGCAACGCACCGGCCTACCTGTCGGCGCTGATGTTCGACTCGCTGCTCACCGGCTCGCTGGACGAGACAGCCACCGGCTATGGACTGCTGGCCGAGGATGTGGCGGTGGCGCCGGATGGCCTGTCGGCCACCTTCAGGCTGCGGCCCGAGGCGCGCTTTCACAACGGCAAGCCGGTGCTGGCCCAGGATGTAAAGCACAGTTTCGACACCCTGATGGGCCCTTACACCTCACCGGGCTACAAAACGCTCCTGATCGAGGTGGCCGGTGTGGATGTGCTGGACGACCGCACCGTGCGCTACCGCTTCAAGGCGCCCAACCGCGAACTGCCGCTCACCGTCGGGGGGCTACCCGTGTTCAGCCGCGACTGGGGACGGGGCGCCGACGGCAAGCCCAAGCCGTTCGACCAGGTGGTGATGGACATCCCCATCGGCAGCGGACCGTACAAGATTGGGCCCGTCAACTTCGGCAAGGACATCACCTATGTGCGCGACCCCCAGTATTGGGCGCGCGACCTGCCCGTGCGCAAGGGGACGGCCAACTTTGACCGTGTGCTGGTCAAGATCTACAAGGACAACACTGCGCGGCTGGAGGCGCTGAAGGCCGGCGAGTTCGATCTGATGCGGTTTTTCAGTGCGGGCGACTGGGCGCGGCGGGTCAACGGCCGCAAGTTCGACACGGGTGAGCTGGTCAAGGGCGAGTTCGCCAACAAGCTGCCCTCGGGCTTCCAGAGCTACGTATTGAACACGCGCCGCCCGCTGCTGCAGGACCGCCGCGTGCGAGAGGCCCTGGGGCTGGCGTTCGACTTTGAGTGGATGAACCGCCAGCTTTTCTATGGTGCTTATCAGCGCGTGCGCGGCATTTTCGGCAACACCATGTGCGAGACCCACGGCATGCCCACGCCGCAGGAGCTGGCGCTGCTGGAGCCCTGGCGCAAGGATCTGCCCCCCGCGGTCTTCGGCACCATGTTCGAGCCGCCCACCACCGACGGCGCCACCACGCTGCGCGACAACCTGCGCCGCGCACAGGCGCTGCTCCAGGAGGCAGGCTGGCAGGTGCAGGATGGCGTGCTGCGCAACGCCAGCGGCCAGGCCATGGTGCTGGAATACATGGACAGCAGCGAAGGCGGCGTGCGCACGTTGTCCTCGTGGATGCGTAACCTGCAAAAGCTCGGCATCACGCTCAGGTTCCGCTCGGTGGACTTCGCGCTGTACCAGCAGCGTCTGCAGAAGTTCGACTTCGACATCACCACCATTGCCTACCAGGGCACCAACAACCCGGGGCAGGAGTTTGCCGACCTGTTCGGCAGCGCGGCGGCAGACCAGGAAGACTCGGGCAATTTCCCCGGCGTAAAGAGCCCGGCCGTGGACGCAATGATCCGTGCCATGGTGTCCGCCAAGACACAGGAGCAGATGCTGCCCGCGTGCCATGCGCTGGACCGCATCATTGCGCACGGCCACTACCTCATCCCGCAGTGGTCCGCGGGCACCCATCGCATGGTCTACAACGCCTGGCGCCTGGACCGGCCCGAAGTGGTGCCGCCGTATTCGACCGGAGAGATGTGGGCGGTGGATACGTGGTGGGCCCGTTCGCCTGCGCTGACCGCCGAGACTGCGCCCAAGGCCGCGACGCCGCGCAAGGACTGAAACCGTCATGTTCGCCTACATCCTCAAGCGCATCCTGCTCATGCTGCCCACGCTGTTGGGCGTGTTGCTGTTGACCTTCGTGGTGATCCAGTTCGTGCCGGGCGGTCCGGTGGAGCAGTACCTGGCCGAGGCCAAGGCCGGCGCTGCCGGCATGGGCGGGGGCGGCGAGGGCGGCGGCATGGCCTATCGCGGCGCGCAGGGCGTGGACCCGAAGCGGCTGGAGCAGATCAAGCAGCTCTATGGCTTTGACAAGCCGGCGCATGAGCGCTTCTTCCAGATGCTGGGCCAGTTCGCGCGCTTCGACCTGGGGCGCAGCTTCTTTCAGAACAAGGACGTGTGGCAACTCGTGAAGGAGAAGCTGCCCGTGTCCGTCAGCCTGGGGTTGTGGACCTTCTTCATCAGCTACCTCGTGGCGGTGCCGCTGGGTGTGGCCAAGGCGGTGCGCGCCGGCTCGCGCTTTGACTTCGTCACCACGCTCATCATCCTGGTGGGCTACGCGATCCCGGGTTTCGTGCTCGGCGTGGCGCTGCTGGTGATCTTTGGCGGGCAATTGCAGTGGTTCCCGCTGCGCGGGCTGACCTCGGCCAACTGGGACGAGCTGGGCCTGTGGGCCAAGGTGACGGATTACCTGTGGCATATCGCGCTGCCCATCACGGCCATGGTGGCCGGCAGCTTTGCGGTGACGGCGATGCTGACCAAGAACGCCTTCCTGGAAGAGATCCGCAAGCAATATGTGCTCACCGCGCGTGCCAAGGGATTGACCGACCGGCAGGTGCTCTACAAGCACGTGTTTCGCAATGCGCTGATTCCCATCATCACGGGCTTCCCATCCGCCTTCATCGGCGCGTTCTTCGCGGGCTCGCTGCTCATCGAGACGCTGTTCTCGCTCGACGGCCTGGGCCTGCTGTCCTATGAGAGCGTGATCCGTCGCGACTACCCCGTGGTGTTGGGCACGCTGTACCTGTTCACGCTGATCGGGCTGGTGACCAAACTCATCAGCGACCTGTGCTACGTGTGGGTGGATCCCCGCGTCAAGTTTGATTGAAATATGGCTCCAACGCCCGACCATCAAGCGCTAGCAGCTATTGATTCGGTAGCTAATGGGGCGCCAGCGGCGCCCGTTGCCGCCTCGGCGTCACCCAGCCGGCGCGCCTGGCAGCGCTTTCGTGCCAACCGCCTGGGGTTCTGGAGCCTGCTGGTGTTCTGCGCGCTGGTCGTGGTCAGCCTGGGGGCAGAACTGGTCAGCAACGACCGGCCCCTGGTCGTGCGCTATGAGGGTCAGACGTATTTCCCGTTGTTCAACGATTACCCCGAGACGACTTTCGGAGGTGACTTCCAGACGCCCACCGACTACCTCGACCCCTTCATTCGCGAGCGACTGTCGCAGGGGGATAACTGGGCGCTGTACACGCTCAACCGCTACGGGCCAAACACGCTGAACTACTTCGCGAAGGAGCCCAACCCCTCGGGCCCGTCGCGCGACAACTGGCTGGGCACGGATGACCGCGGGCGTGACCTGTTGGCGCAACTGATCTACGGCTTTCGCGTGAGCGTGTTGTTCGGTATTGCCCTCACCGTGGTGGGCGTGGCGCTGGGCGTGGCGGCGGGGGCGGTACAGGGCTTCTTCGGCGGCAAGACCGACCTGGCTTTCCAGCGCTTCATCGAGATTTGGGGCTCCATGCCCGAGCTGTACCTGCTCATCATCTTCAGCGCCGTGTTCGCGCCCAGCATCGGGCTGCTGCTGGTATTGCTCAGCCTGTTCGGCTGGATGGGGCTGTCGGACTATGTGCGCGCCGAATTCCTGCGCAACCGGCAACTGGACTATGTGAAGGCCGCGCGGGCGCTGGGCGTGTCCAACGGCCAGATCATCCGCCGCCACATCCTGCCCAACAGCATGACGCCGGTGGTGACCTTTCTGCCGTTTCGCATGGGTGCGGCGATCCTGGCGCTGACGTCGCTGGACTTCCTGGGCCTGGGCGTGCCGCCCGGCACCCCCAGCCTGGGCGAGCTGCTGTCGCAGGGCAAGAACAACATCGACGCGTGGTGGATCTCCGTCTTCACCTTCGGGGTGCTGGTCACCACGCTGCTGCTGCTGACCTTCATGGGCGATGCGCTGCGCGACGCGCTGGACCCCCGCAAGAACTGAGGCATCGTGAACCCTTCTGCCATGCGCGCTGCGCCCCCCCTGTCTCCATCGTCCGCGCCGCTGTTGCAGGTGCGGGATCTGCGGGTGCGCTTCGGCGCCAAGCAGGTGGTGCATGGGGTGAGCTTCGACATGGCCCCGGGCGAAAAGCTCGCGCTGGTGGGTGAATCCGGCTCGGGCAAAACAGTGACCGCGCTGGCGCTGCTGCGCCTGACGGGCGATGCGCAACTGGAGGGGAGCGCGCTGATGCACGGGCGTGATCTGCTGCAACTGCCTGAGCGCGAACTGCGCGGCGTGCGCGGCGGCGATATCGCCATGGTGTTCCAGGAGCCCATGACGGCGCTGAACCCGCTGATGACGATTGGCGACCAGGTGGCCGAGGTCTTGGTGCTAAAACAGGCCCTGAGCAAGGCGCAGAGCGCGCAAGCAGCTATCGAACTGCTAGCGAGTACCGGCATCCCCGAGCCGGCGCGGCGCGCGGGCAGTTTTCCGCACCAGCTTTCGGGAGGGCAGCGCCAGCGCGCCATGATCGCCATGGCCCTGGCCAGCCGACCGAAGCTGCTGTTGGCCGACGAGCCCACCACCGCGCTGGACGTGACGCTGCGCGGCCAGATCCTGGACCTGCTGTCCGACCTGCAGCGCCAGACGGGCATGGCCGTGCTGCTCATCACGCACGACCTGCTGCTGGTGCGCCGCTTTGCCGATCGCGTGGCCGTCATGGAGCAGGGCGCCGTGGTGGAGCAGGGCACCGTCGCCCAGGTGTTCGACGCACCGCAGCATGCCTACACGCGCAAGCTGATCGGCAGTACGCCGCGGCGGGACGTAGTAGAAAGCGGTGCCGACGGCGACGCCGTGCCCGCCGCGCAGGCAAGCGGCCTGCGCGTGGCCTACCCCGTGCCGGTGCCGGGCATCCGCGGCTGGTTTGCCAAGGGCGAATTCGTGGCCGTGAAGGATGCGGGCTTTCGCATTGCGCGTGCGCGCACGCTGGGGGTCGTGGGCGAATCGGGCTCGGGCAAGTCCACGCTGGCCCAGGCGCTGCTGGGCCTGCTGCCGTCGCGCGGCGAGCTGCGGGTTGCCGGCCAGGCCTGGCAGCAGCCCGCCCACCGCAACACCGCGCACAACCAGCAGCTGCGCCGGCAGGTGCAGGTGGTGTTCCAGGACCCGTTCTCGTCCCTGTCGCCGCGCATGACCGTGGAGGAGATCGTGGGCGAGGGCCTGCGCGTGCACATGCCTGCGCTGGACGTGGCCGAGCGCCGCGCGCGCGTGGCCGCCATGTTGGCCGAGGTGGGCCTGACGGACGCGCAATTCCCCGGCCTGCTGGCGCGCTACCCGCATGAGTTCTCGGGCGGCCAGCGCCAGCGCCTGGCCATTGCGCGCGCGCTCATCGTCGAACCGCAGGTGCTGGTGCTGGACGAGCCCACCAGCGCGCTGGACGTCACCATCCAGCAGCAGGTGCTGAGCCTGCTGCAGCGCCTGCAGAAGGAGCGGGCGCTGTCGTACCTGCTCATCACGCACGACGTGGCGGTGGTGCGCGCCATGGCGCATGAGGTCATCGTCATGAAGGACGGCGAGGTGGTGGAAAGCGGCAGCGTGCACCAGGTGCTGGATGCCCCGCGCCACGCCTACACGCAACGGCTGGTGCAGGCCGCGCAGCCGGTCTGACCTGCCCGGCGGCGGGTCGCGCAGCAGGGTGTGCGGGGCCGTGGGCGACTACCGCGTTTGGTGTAGGACACGGGCGCGATCTGCTTGCATGTCCGTTGGCCGGTTGCTCTGCTATTCATAGCGTTGAATTTCGATTTCATGTGCCTGTCCGGTGTTTTACAGCGCAGAAGTCGGCTCCCGCTTTTCTGGCGATTCCATACATCAGGCAACACCTGACATTTGGCTGCCAGGTGCCGCGGGGTGCCGTTCTCACAATGCGCCCCGGGGCGGTAGGCTGGTCTGACGGCACCTTCCTCGGCAAGAAAAACCCCGGAGGCAATGAACATCATGCGCACGAAAACCCTCTCCTGTTGCAAGTATCTGGCTGGCGCCACCGCGCTGGCTGCCCTGGTCGCCTGTGGCGGCGGCGGTGGTGATGGCGGTGACGGTAGCGGCACCGGCACGCTGAAGCTGGCGCTGACCGATGCCCCCAGTTGCGGCTATGACGCGGTGAACGTCACCGTGCAGAAAATACGCGTGCACCAAAGCGCTGCGGCGGCGGATGACGCTTCCGGCTGGCATGAGCTCACGCTGAACCCCGCGCGCCGCGTGGACCTGCTGTCGCTGACCAACGGCGTGCTGGAGGAACTGGGCGAGCTGCCGCTGCCCACGGGCAAATACACCCAGATGCGTCTGGTGCTGGCGGGCAATGGCGGAGCGGCCCCCTTCGCCAACTCCGTCGTGCCCACAGGGTCGGGCGAAGTAGCGCTGACCACGCCCAGCGGCCAGCAAAGTGGCGTGAAGATGAACGTGAACATCGACATCGCCGCCAACCAGATGGCGGACTTCGTGCTCGACTTCGACGCCTGCAAGTCCGTCGTCACGGCCGGCGCATCGGGCCGCTACCTGCTCAAGCCGGTGGTGGCGGTGATTCCGCGCCTGGTCTCTGGTGTGCAGGGCTTCGTCGAACCCGTTGCTGGCGCCACGGTGACGCTGCAGTCCCAAGGCGAGGTGGTGCGCGCCACCGTGCCGGACGCTTCGGGCCGCTACCTGCTGCGGCCGGTGGTGCCGGGCAGCTACACGCTGGTGCTGACGGCACCCGGCCGCACCACGGCCGTGGTGACCCAGGTGCCGGTGCAGTCCGAGCTGGTCACCTCCGTCGGCACGTCCACGCAGGCCGTAGCGCTGCCGGCATCGCCCGTTGGCACCGTGAACGGCACCACCTCGGTGGATGCCTGGGTGCGGGCCCTGCAGCCGCTGGCAGCGGCTGGCACGGTGCAAGTGTCGGCCAAGCCCGTGGACGGCGTGACCGGCGCCTACAGCTTCACGCTGCCCACGGCCGCCCCGCTGGTGGCGCCGTATGCCGCGGCGCCCACTCCGCTCGTGTTCACGGCCGATGCCGGAGCCGCAGGGCGCTACACCATCCAGGCGCGTCTGGCGGGGCAGGCCGACAAGCAGCAGGCCTTGACCCTGGGCGCGGGAACGACCCAGACGGTGAACTTCACGTTCCCCTGACGCCCACCACGCGTTCCTAGAATGAAGGGCGCCAGTCCGCGACTGGCGCCCTTTTTTGTGCGAACGCCCTTCCTGTCATGCCTCGCCTTGCTGCCAACCTCTCCATGCTCTACGCCGAGCATGCCTTCCTGGACCGCTTTGCCGCTGCCGCGTGCGACGGCTTCCGGGGGGTGGAATACCTTTTTCCCTACGACCATCCTGCGGAGCAGATTGCGCAGCGCCTGGCCGAACATGGACTGACGCAGGTACTGTTCAATGCCCCGCCGGGGGACTGGGCGGCGGGCGAGCGCGGTCTGGCCTGTCTGCCGGGGCGCGAGGCGCAATTCCAGGAGGGGCTGCAACAGGCGCTGCACTATGCGCAGGCGCTGCGCTGTGAGCGCCTGCACGTGATGGCTGGCGTGGTGCCGCCCGGGCTGGCGCACGCCGACGCACGCGCCTGCTACCTGCGCAACCTGCGCTGGGCCGCCGGCCAGGCCGGGCGCCAGGGCGTGCGGCTGATGATCGAGCCCATCAACGGGCGCGACATGCCCGGCTACTTCCTGCAGCGCCAGCAGGACGCCCATGCCGTGCTGCAGGAACTGGGCGCTTCCAACGTGCAGGTGCAGTTCGACCTGTACCACTGCCAGGTCATGGAGGGCGACGTGGCCACGAAGATCCGCCACTACCTGCCCACGGGACGGGTGGGGCATTTCCAGATCGCCGGCGTACCCGCGCGGCACGAGCCCGACCAGGGAGAGTTGCAGGTCGACTACCTGCTGGGCGTGATCGACGAGGTGGCGGCCACCTGCGGTTTCGACGGCTGGGTGGGCTGTGAATACCGTCCGGCGATCGCGGGCCCGGGCGGCACCTCGCAGGGGCTGGCCTGGGCGCGGCGCTGGGGTGTCGTGCCGCGCGGCGCGGATTGAGGGCGTTCGCCCCGGCGCGGGGCGGGGGCTAGCGTAGGGACGTCACATTTCAGATAAAAAAGGCCTGCAGCGCTTATGCAGTAAGCGCTAGCAGCTATTGAATCGATAGTGAACCCGTCAGCGCAGCACCAGCACCGGCACGCTGCACAGCCGCAGCAGCGCGGTGGTGGTGCTGCCGACGATGAGCTGGCGGATGCGCGAGTGCCCGTAGGCGCCCAGCACCAGCAGTACGTTGCCGTGCGACTGCAGCAGGGCCGGCAGCGCCTCCTCCGGCACGCCCGGCACGATCTGCGTGGTGATGTCGAAGCCTGCGGCCTCCAGGTGTGACTGGGCGCTTTGCAGCGCTTCCAGCATCTCCAGCGTGGGCTCGCCGGCCAGGGCCAGCAGGCCGGGCATGCCGCGCAGCAGCGGGCTGCGGCCCACGGCCTGTACGGCACGGCGCGCGGTGGCGCTGCCGTCAAAGGCCACGACGAAGCCCTCCGGCGCCACGAACTCCGGCATGGTCACCACCATCACCGGCTGGCGCACGTTGCGCACCACGCCTTCCACACGGTAGTCCAGCCGCAGCTTGCGCGCGGCGGTGGCGCGGTGCTGGCGCCCCAGCACGAACAGGCGCGCGCTGGGTTCGTGCTCCAGCAGCACGTCGGTCAGCTCGCCCTGGCGCAGCAGCGCCTGCAGCGACGGCACGCGGGCGGTATCCACGCGCGCCTGGGCCTCGGCCAGCATGCGGCGCGCGGCCTCCTGAGCGACGTGGCTGCGCTCTTCATCGAGGGTATTCAGGCGCTGCAGCAGCAGGTCCTGCGCGCCCATGCCGATGACGCCGCTGTAGTCGCCCACGGGCGGCATGGGTTCAGGCCGCTCCAGTGCGTGCAGCAGCGCCAGGGGGGCCTGCAGGCGCTGCGCGGCCCACAGGGCCCCGTCCACCACGGCGTGGGTGGTGGCCAGCCCGTCGATGCAGGCATACACGGTGTCGTGGGTGTTCATTACTTCCTCCTGCGCACGCATGTGATGGCCCGAGTGTGGCATCGCAGAGCGTGCAGTGCCACCGGGGGTGCCCCGCAGGCCGTGGGCGCGGGTGAACGCAAGTTTCAGGGAAATCGGGCTGCGGCGCTTATCCATCAAGCGCTGCCAGCTATTGTTTTGATGGCATTTCGGCATGCATCGGCCGCTGCTGCATCACCCGTGCGTACAGCGCCTGCGCGGCCACCGACAGGCCCCGGTCGCGCCGGCGCACCAGGTAGATCTGCCGCGTGAGCCCGGGCAGGGCCAGCGGCCGGGTGGCCAGGCCCTCCTGCTGGAAGTGGAACAGCGTGAGCGTGGGCACCACGCTGATGCCCAGCCCGGCCCGCACCATGCCCATGACGGTGGCCAACTGCTCCACTTCCATCAGCGTGCGCATCGCATGGGGATGGAAGGCCGCCTCCAGGTACTGGCGCACGCTGCTGTGCCGCGCGAGATGGATGAATGGCCACTCGGCCAGGGCGCGCCATTGCGCGGCGGCGCTGCGCCGGCCGGCGGGCAAGGGCTGCCGGGCGAGCGGATGGTCCGCGCGGCAGACCAGGTGAAAGCCGTCCTCGCAGAAGGGCTCGGCCTGCAGCTCGGGCGTGTCCGCGCGGATGGCGGCCAGCGCGAAGTCGGCCTTGCCCGTGGCCACGCGCTCGATGCAAGGCTCGGACAGCACGTCGGCAATGTCCAGTTCCACGCCCGGGTGCTGTGCGCGAAAGCCGGCCAGCACACCCGGCAGCCACCCTGCGGCCAGCGAGGGCAGCAGCGCGACGGACACGCGCCCGCGCCGCAGCAGTGCGGCGTCGCGCAGCGTGGCCAGCGCGGCATCCACCTCGGCGCGAATGCGCAGCGCTGACGCATGGAAGTTCTCGCCCTCGGCCGTCAGGCTCACATGGCGCGTGCTGCGGTCGAACAGGCGCAGACCCAGGTCGTCCTCCAGCGCGCGGATGAGCGCGCTGAAGGCCGGCTGCGACAAGTGGCACTGCGCCGCGGCGCGCGTGAAGCTGCGCTGCGCCGCCAGGGCAAGGAAGGCGTCGACCTGCCGTGTGGAGATATTCATTTGATATCCAGATGAATTGATCTTGACAATCTATTTCACAGAATAACCTGCCGTGCCTACAGTGCGCCCTGGAGACATTCCCAAGGACCCCTGCAATGGCGAACCCCTTACCCCTGCTCATCGGCTGTGCGGCCGGCTTCTCGGGCGACCGCCTGGATGCTGCCGCACCCGTGGTGCAGGCGCTGGTGGACAGCGGCCGGCCCGGCGTGCTGATCTTCGAGACCCTGGCCGAGCGCACGCTGGCGCTGGCCCAACTGGCGCGCCGCGCCAATCCCGATGCGGGCTACGAGCCGCTGCTGGATGAGCTGCTGCGGCCGGTGCTCGCGCAATGCCTTCAACACGGCGTGCGCATCGTGAGCAACTTTGGCGCGGCCAATCCGCTGGGCGCTGCGCTGCGTATCCAGCAACTGGCAGCCGAGCTGGGCGCGCGCCGCCCGCGCGTGGCGGTGGTGCACGGCGACGACCTGAGCGGCGCAAAGCACCGCGCCGTGCTGGAGCGGGCGTTGGGCCCGTCCATGCCCGCGCAGCCCATCGTGAGCGCCAATGCCTACATTGGCGCGGAACCCATCGCCCAGGCGCTGCGCGCGGGGGCCGACATCGTGGTCTGCGGCCGCGTGGCCGACCCTGCGCTGGTGCTGGGCCCGGCGCTGGCGCATTACGGCTGGTGCATGGACGACTGGGACCGCCTGGCGCGCGCCACCATGGCGGGCCACCTGCTGGAATGCGGCGCGCAGGTCACGGGCGGCTACTTTGCCGACCCGGGCTACAAGGACGTGCCGGGCCTGGCCCGGCTGGGCTACCCGATCGCCGAGATCGACGCCGACGGCCATTGCACCCTCACCAAGCCGCCGGGCACGGGGGGGCGCGTGGACGAGCGCACGGTCAAGGAGCAGCTGCTGTACGAACTGCACGACCCCGCCGCCTACCTGACGCCCGACGTGGTGGCCGACATCACCCAGGCGAGCGTGGCGCAGGTCGGCAGCGACCGCGTGCACCTGCAGGGCGTGCGCGGCCATGCGCGGCCGCCGTCGCTGAAGGTGAATGTGTGCTTCGAGTCCGGCTGGTTTGCCGAGGGCGAGATTTCGTATGCCGGCGCGCGCGCCGAGGAGCGCGCCCGCCTGGCGGGCGACGTGCTGCGCGAGCGGCTTGCGAGCGTGGCACCGCTGCGCGTGGACCTGATCGGCGTGGCCAGCGTTTGGGGTGACGACGCAGGGCGGTGGCTGGCGGCGCAGGCAGGCCAGGGCGCGCAGGACGTACGCCTGCGCGTGGCGCTGCAGCACCGCGACCATGCCAGCGCGCAGCGCCTGGTGCGCGAGGTGACGGCGCTGTACTGCTGCGGCCCGGCGGGGGGCGGCGGTGTGCGCACGGCCATGCGCCCGCGCCTGGGCACCGTTTCCTGCCTCGTGCCGCGCGAGGCGGTCAATCCTGGCTACACGCTGCTGGACTGAAGGACCACGATGAACCCTACCGATCTCACGGTTCCCCTGTATCGCCTGGCGCACGGCCGCACGGGTGACAAGGGCGACCGCTCCAACATCAGCGTGATCGCCTGGCACCCGGCCCTGTGGGACGTGCTGGTGCAGCAGGTTACCGAGGAGGCCGTGGCGCGCCAGTTCGCGGCGCGCGGGCCCACGCGCGTCACGCGCTATCTGTTGCCCCAACTGCAGGCGATGAATTTCGTGCTGGATGGCGTGCTGGACGGCGGCGTGAACGACGCGCTCAACCTCGACAGCCATGGCAAGGCGCTGTCCTTTCTGTTGCTGGACCTGCCGGTGCGGATGCCGGCGGCGCTTGTACATCACCTGGCCGGAGCGCATTGACGCGCGCCGGCGGCATTTTTCATCACCACAACCAAGGAGACACCATGAACCCGTTCCCGCATCGCCGCCGTGTACTGGCTGCCTCCGCTGCGGCCGTCCTGTGTGCCGCGGCCGGCGCCGCCAACGCACAGGCTCCCGCCTATCCTGCCAAGCCCGTCACTTTCGTCGTGCCGTTTGCGGCCGGCAGTGCCACCGACCAACTGGCGCGGGCACTGGGCCAGGCCGTGAGCACCGATGCGCGGCAACCCGTGGTCGTGGAGAACAAGGCCGGCGCCAGCGGCATGATCGCCGCGCAGTCCGTCGCCAAGGCACCGGCGGATGGGTACACGGTACTCATCACCACCAACACCACGCATGCCGCGAACGAACACCTGTACAAGAAGCTGCCCTACGACCCGGTGAAGGACTTCGCTCCCGTCACCGGCCTGGGCAAGGGCGGCCAGGTGCTGGTGGTGAACGCGGGCGCTCCCTACAAGAACGTGGGCGACCTGCTGGCCGCCGCCCGCAAGAACCCCGGCAAGCTGAGCTTTGGCAGCGGCAGCTCTTCCAGCCGCATGGCCGGCGAGATGCTCAAGCAACTGGCGGGGGTGGACATCCTGCATGTGCCGTACAAGAGCAACCCGTTGGCCATCACCGATCTGCTCGGCGGGCAGATCGACCTGATGATCACCGACACGTCCACCGGCGTTCCTCAGGTCAAGGCGGGCAAGCTGCGCGCGCTGGGGTACTCCACGCAAAAACGCAGCACGCAGCTGCCCGAGGTGCCCACGCTGGATGAGGCCGGCGTGAAGGGCTATGACATGGGCTACTGGTTTGCGGCCTATGTGCCCGCCGGCACGCCCGAGCCCGTGGTGGCGCGGCTGAACGCGCTGCTGGCGCAGGCGACGAGGAGCCAGGCCGCTTGTATCTTTAAACCAGACCAGCGCGGTAGAGTCTGAACGCCGTTGAGGCGGCCAGACCGGCCCGTGCAGTTTGGTAGGCGCTGGGGTGATAGAGCCCGTGACTGAGTACAGAACGCATGGCCGCCGCGCTGGTCTTCGTGAAGCCCGAACGGTTACGCGCGCCTTGATTGAGCGCGCATGCACAAGCAAGGGATCTGAAGATCATGTCTGTTACCTCAGTGACGGTGGGCATCGACGTGGCCAAGGCGCACGTGGATGTCTGTGTGCTGGGTGCCAAGAGCAGCGCCCAGCGGTTTGACAACGATGCCGAAGGCCACTCGGCGCTGGCGGCTGCCCTGCAGCCCCTGGACGTGGGTCTGGTGGTGATGGAGGCCACCGGCGGCTACGAGGCCGCGTTAGCGTGTGCCCTGCAGGCCACAGGCCTGCCCGTGGCGGTCATCAACCCGCGCCAGGCGCGCGACTTCGCCAAATCCATGGGACGCCTGGCCAAGACCGACGCGGTGGATGCGCGCACGCTGGCCGAGCTGGCAGCGGTGCTGCTGCGCCGCGACGATCTGCAGCGCTTCTTGCGCCCCCTGGCCGATGAGCGCCAGCAGTGGCTCGCGGCCCTGGTCACGCGCAGGCGCCAGTTGCTGACCATGCTCCATTCGGAGCGCCAACGGCTGCAGATCACGCCCAAGAAGCTGCACGCCAGCATCGAGGCCATCGAGGCGGCGATCAAGGCGCAGCTCGATGAGATCGAAGAGCAGATGGTCACGCATGTGCGCGAGCACTTTGGGGAGCTCGACACGCTGCTGCAGTCGGCTGCGGGAGTCGGCCCGGTGGCCAGTGCCACGATGATTGCCGAGCTGCCAGAGCTGGGCCGGCTGAACCGGCGCGAGATCGCTGCATTGGTGGGCGTGGCGCCCATGGCCAATGACTCCGGCGGCAGCAAGGGCAGGCGGCGCGTACAAGGCGGGCGCTTCGAGATCCGCCGCGTGCTGTACATGGCAACGCTCACGGCCACCCGCTACAACCCGGCCATCAAGGCCTTCTACGAGCGTCTGAAGGCCGCTGGCAAGTTGCCCAAGGTCGCCCTGGTCGCTTGCATGCGCAAGTTGCTCACCACGCTCAACGCCATGGTGCGCACTGGAAAACCTTGGGACAAGTCGCTTCATTGCGCTTGACTTCGAAGACGGTTACTCAGTCGTTCTTCGAGACCGCAGGCTCCGAGGCCTGGACCACCACGCCCGAAGAGCTGGCGCGCTTTCAGGCCGCCGAGACCCAGAAGTGGGGCAGGGTGATCAAGGCTGCGGGTATTGAGGCGGAATGAGTGCGTCGGCGGGGTTGAAGGTGTTTTGGCCTTCAATGCCCGCCCATCAAGCGCTGGGAGCTACTATTTCAGGAGCGTTCTGCGCCGTCGTGCGGCGCGAACAGGTCCCAGGTGGCGATGAACAGCGCGGCGATCATCGGGCCGATCACAAAGCCCGTGAGCCCGAACAACGCCATGCCGCCCAAGGTGGAGATCAGCACCACGTAGTCGGGCAGCTTGGTGTCCTTGCCGACCAGTACCGGGCGCAGTACGTTGTCCACCAGCCCGATGACGAATACGCCATAGGCGGTGAGGATCACGGCCTGCCCCGGCGCGCCGGTCGCCAGGAAGTAGATGGCCACGGGCCCCCAGATCAGGCTGGCGCCCACGGCGGGCAGCAGCGACAGGAACGCCATCAGCACGCCCCACATCACCGGCCCCTGGATGTTCAACAGCCAGAAGATCAGGCCACCCAGGGCGCCCTGGACGGCGGCCACCACGATGTTGCCCTTCACGGTGGCGCGGATCACGGTGGTGAACTTGATGGCCAACTGCTCCTTGTGCCGCGCATCCAGGGGGATGGCCTCGCGGATGCGCGCCGCCAGCCGCGCGCCGTCGCGCAGCAGGAAGAACAACAGGTAGAGCATGACGCCGAAGCTCACCACGAACTGCAGCGTGTTCTGGCCCACGTCCAGCGCCTTGGTGGCCAGGAACTGGCTGGCCTGGGCGCCGATCGTGGTCAGGCGGGCTTGCAGCTCCGCGCGGGTGGTGAGGTGAAAGCGGTCCAGCAGCTCCAGCATCCAGGGGGGCAGTGCGGCCAGCACCTGCTGCAGGTAGGCGCCGAAGTTCAGCTGCCCCGAGCGGGCGCGCTCGTAGGCCACGCTGGCCTCCTGCACCAGAGAAGCGCCGATCAGCGTGACCGGCAGGATCACGATCACCAGGCACACGCCCAGGGTGGCAAGCGCGGCCAGGTTGCGCCTGCGCGGCATGCGCCGCTGCAGCCGCCGGTGCAGCGGCGTGAACAGGATGGCGAGCACCACACCCCAGAAGATGGCGCCGTTGAGCGGCCAGAGGATGGCGCCAAAGGCCAGCGTCACGACGGTGAGCAGGAGCAGCAGGGTGCGGGACTGGAGCGTGGGCGGGTTCATGGGGGCGGTGGAAGGAGCGAAGCCCAAAATGTAAGCCACACACACGCCTGTCTTGATACCCGCTCGCCGCGCGCGCAGGCGTTCAATGGCACAATAGCGGCCGCAAACGAGGCCCTTCCCCTGCCACAGTCGCATCCGCCAACCGGTTCAGCCGTGACGCGGAAGGTTTGTTAACCAGCTAACGCTTCCTTCAGGGAAGTGGAGGTCAGCGGAATATGAGCGATCCGACATCCGTCTACCAAGCCTACCAAGGCAACACCTATCTTTTCGGCGGCAACGCGCCCTACGTCGAAGAGATGTATGAGAACTACCTTGCCAACCCTGGCAGCGTGCCCGATTCGTGGCGCGAATACTTTGACGCACTGCAACATGTGCCCGCGGTAGACGGCAGCAATGCCAAGGACGTTCCCCACCTGCCCGTCATCAACGCCTTTGCCGAGCGCGCCAAGGCCGGCGGCACCAAGGTCGTGGTGGCCAGCGCCGACGCCGAGATGGGCCGCAAGCGCACCGCCGTCCAGCAACTGATCGCCGCGTACCGCAACGTGGGCCAGCGCTGGGCCGACCTGGACCCCCTCAAGCGCACCGAGCGCCCCCAGATTCCCGAACTGGAGCCTTCGTTCTACGGCTTCAGCGATGCCGACCAGGAAACGGTGTTCGACGCGAGCAACACCTTCTTCGGCAAGGACAAGATGCCCCTGCGCGAGCTGCTGAACGCGCTGCGCGAGACCTACTGCGGCACCATCGGCGTGGAGTACATGTACGCCACCGACCAGGTGCAAAAGCGCTGGTGGCAGCAAAAGCTGGAAAGCATCCGCAGCAAGCCCAACTTCTCTGCCGACAAGAAAAAGCGCATCCTGGAGCGCCTGACGGCCGCCGAAGGCCTGGAACGCTACCTGCACACCAAGTACGTGGGCCAGAAGCGCTTCTCGCTCGAGGGGGGCGAGTCCTTCATTGCCGCCATGGACGAGTTGATCAACTCCGCAGGCGCGAAGGGCGTGCAGGAAGTGGTGATCGGCATGGCCCACCGCGGCCGCCTGAACGTGCTGGTCAACACCCTGGGCAAGATGCCCAAGGACCTGTTCGCCGAGTTCGAGCACACCGCCCCCGAGGACCTGCCCGCCGGTGACGTGAAGTACCACCAGGGCTTTTCCTCCGACGTCTCCACGACCGGCGGCCCGGTGCATCTGTCGCTGGCCTTCAACCCCTCGCACCTGGAAATCGTGAACCCCGTGGTCGAGGGCTCGGTGCGCTCGCGCATGGACCGCCGCGGCGACCACGCGGGCAAGCAGGTGCTGCCCGTGCTGGTGCACGGTGACGCGGCCTTTGCCGGCCAGGGCGTGAACCAGGAAACCCTGGCGCTGTCGGAAACCCGCGGCTACACCACGGGCGGCACGGTGCACCTGGTCATCAACAACCAGATCGGCTTCACCACCTCCGACCCGCGCGACCTGCGCTCCACGCTGTACTGCACCGATATCGTGAAGATGATCGAGTCGCCCGTGCTGCACGTGAACGGCGACGATCCGGAAGCCGTGTGCCTGGCGGTGCAGCTGGCGCTGGAGTTCCGCATGGAATTCTCCAAGGACGTGGTGGTGGACATCGTGTGCTACCGCAAGCTCGGCCACAACGAGCAGGACACGCCGGCGCTGACGCAGCCGCTGATGTACAAGAAAATCTCCCAGCACCCGGGCACGCGCAAGCTCTACGCCGACAAGCTGGCGGCTCAGGGTCTGGGCGAGACGCTGGGCGACGACATGGCCAAGGCCTATCGCGCCGCGCTGGAGGAGGGCAAGCACACGGTCGATCCGGTGCTCACCAACTTCAAGAGCAAGTACGCCGTGGACTGGAGCCCCTTCCTGGGCAAGAGCTGGACCGACGCCGGCGACACCGCCATTCCGCTGGCCGAGTGGAAGCGCCTAGCCGAGCGCATCACCACCATACCCCCGACGGTGACGCCGCACCAGCTGGTCAAGAAGGTGCTGGACGACCGCGCCGCCATGGGCCGTGGCGAGATCAACGTGGACTGGGGCATGGGCGAGCACATGGCCTTCGCATCGCTGGTGGCCTCGGGCTACCCGGTGCGCCTGTCGGGCGAGGACAGCGGCCGCGGCACGTTCACGCACCGCCACGCCGTCATCCACGACCAAAAGCGCGAGAAGTGGGACGAAGGCACCTACGTGCCGCTGCAGAACGTCGCCGAGAACCAGGCTCCGTTCACTGTCATCGACTCCATCCTGTCCGAGGAGGCCGTGCTGGCCTTCGAATACGGCTACGCCTCTAACGACCCCAACACCCTGGTGATCTGGGAAGCGCAGTTCGGTGACTTCGCCAACGGCGCGCAGGTGGTGATCGACCAGTTCATCGCCTCGGGTGAGGTGAAGTGGGGCCGCTTGAACGGCATCACGCTGATGCTGCCGCACGGCTACGAAGGCCAGGGCCCGGAGCACAGCTCGGCGCGCCTGGAGCGCTTCATGCAGCTGGCCGCCGAGGCCAACATGCAGATCGTGCAGCCCACCACGGCCAGCCAGATCTTCCACGTGCTGCGCCGCCAGATGGTGCGCCCGCTGCGCAAGCCGCTGGTCATCATGACCCCGAAGTCGCTGCTGCGCAACAAGGACGCGACCTCGGTGCTGTCGGAGTTCACCGAAGGCAGCTTCCAGACCCTGCTGGGCGAGAAGGACGAGGCCGTCGCGCAGAACGCCGCCAAGGTCAAGCGCGTGATCGCCTGCTCCGGCAAGGTGTACTACGACCTGGTCAAGAAGCGCGCGGAGAAGGAAGCCACCGACGTGGCCATCATCCGCGTCGAGCAGCTCTACCCGTTCCCGCACAAGGCCTTCGCCGCCGAGCTCAAGAAGTACCCGAATGCCACCGACATCGTGTGGTGCCAGGACGAACCGCAGAACCAGGGCGCCTGGTTCTTCATCCAGCACAACATCCACGAGAACATGCTCGATGGCCAGAAGCTGGGCTATGCCGGCCGCGCCGCCTCCGCGTCGCCCGCCGTGGGCTACGCGCACCTGCACCAGGAGCAGCAGAAGGCGCTGGTCGAGGCCGCGTTCGCCAAGCTCAAGGGTTTTGTCCTGACCAAGTAAGGCCGAGAACCCCCGCTACTGAAGTACAGACAAAACCCTCTTTTGGAAAGCATTCGAAACATGTCCATCGTTGAAGTCAAGGTCCCCCAGCTGTCCGAATCCGTGGCCGAAGCCACGATGCTGCAATGGAAGAAGAAGGCCGGGGAGGCCGTCGCCCAGGACGAGATCCTGATCGAGATCGAAACCGACAAGGTGGTGCTGGAAGTGCCCGCGCCTGCGGCCGGCGTGCTCGCCGAGATCGTCGTGGGCGATGGCGGCACGGTGACCTCCGACCAGGTCATCGCCAAGATCGACACCGAAGGCAAGGCCGCTGCGGCCGCGCCGGCACCGGCGCCGGCAGCCGCCGCTGCCGCACCGGCGGCCACGGCCTCCGCGCCGGCACCGGCCGCGGGTGGCAGCAAGGGCGACGTGGCCATGCCCGCAGCCGCCAAGCTGCTGGCCGAGAACAACCTGTCGGCCTCGCAGGTGCAGGGCAGCGGCCGCGATGGCCGCGTGACCAAGGGCGACGTGCTGTCGGCCGTGGCCGGCGGGGTGAAGTCCACCGCGGCCGTCATCCCCACCGGCGTGCCCACCAAGGCCCTGCCGCAGGTGGCCGCGCCCGCGTCCAAGGAAGAGCTGGGCGAGCGCCCCGAGCAGCGCGTGCCCATGACCCGCCTGCGCGCGCGCATCGCCGAGCGCCTGCTGCAATCGCAGTCCACCAACGCCATCCTCACCACGTTCAACGAAGTGAACATGGCGCCGGTGATGGACCTGCGCAAGAAGTTCCAGGACGCATTCACCAAGGAGCACGGTGTGAAGCTGGGCTTCATGTCCTTCTTCGTGAAGGCAGCGGTGCATGCCCTCAAGAAGTACCCGGTGCTCAACGCCTCGGTGGACGGCAACGACATCGTCTACCACGGCTACTTCGACATCGGTATCGCCGTGGGCTCGCCGCGCGGCCTGGTGGTGCCCATCCTGCGCAACGCAGACCAGATGAGCTTTGCCGACATCGAAAAGAAGATCGCCGAATTCGGCAAGAAGGCGGCCGACGGCAAGCTGGGCATCGAAGAGATGACCGGTGGCACGTTCTCCATCTCCAACGGCGGCACCTTCGGCTCGATGATGTCCACCCCCATCATCAACCCGCCGCAGTCGGCCATCCTGGGCGTGCACGCCACCAAGGACCGCGCCGTGGTCGAAAACGGCCAGGTCGTGGTGCGTCCGATGAACTACCTGGCCATGTCTTATGACCACCGCATCATCGACGGCCGAGAAGCCGTGCTGGGCCTCGTGGCCATGAAGGACGCGCTGGAAGACCCGTCGCGCCTGTTGTTCGACCTGTAATTCCCACAGGGTTCGACGCATACGAAAACCCACCCCCGGCCCGGTCCAGCGGTGGGTTTTTTCTCATCACCAGATACTGTTTTTGAACCATGAGCAAGCAATTTGACGTCATCGTGATCGGCGCAGGCCCTGGCGGCTACATCGCCGCCATCCGCGCCGCCCAGTTGGGCATGAATGTGGCCTGTATCGACGAGTGGAAGAACGCCGCTGGCGGCGCCGCGCCCGGCGGTACCTGCACCAACGTGGGCTGCATTCCCTCCAAGGCGCTGCTGCAGTCGTCCGAGCATTTCGAACATGCCAACCTGCACTTTGCCGACCACGGCATCACCGCCACGGGCGTGAGGATGGACGTGGCCAAGATGATTGCCCGCAAGGACAACGTCGTGAAGCAGAACAACGACGGCATCCTGTACCTGTTCAAGAAGAACAAGGTGACCTTCTTCCACGGCCGCGGCTCCTTCGTGAAGGCGGTGGACGGCGGCTATGAAATCAAGGTCACCGGCAAGGCCGAAGAAACGCTGACCGCCAAGCAGGTCATCGTGGCCACCGGATCCAACGCACGTGCGCTGCCCGGTGCGGCCTTCGACGAAGAGCAGATCCTGTCCAACGACGGCGCGCTCGCCATCGGCAGCGTGCCGAAGAAGCTGGGCGTGATCGGCTCCGGCGTGATCGGCCTGGAAATGGGCAGCGTGTGGCGCCGCCTGGGTGCCGACGTGACCATTCTGGAAGGCCAGCCCACGTTCCTGGGCGCGGTGGACGAGCAGATCGCCAAGGAGGCCAAAAAGGCCTTTGACAAGCAAGGCCTGAAGATCGAACTGGGCGTGAAGATTGGCGAAGTCAAGGCTGGCAAGAAGGGCGTGAGCATCGCCTACACCACCGCCAAGGGCGAGGCCCAGGTGTTGGAAGTGGACAAGCTGATCGTCTCCATCGGCCGCGTGCCCAACACCACCGGCCTGAACGCCGAAGGGGTGGGCCTGAAGCTGGATGAGCGCGGCGCCGTTGTGGTTGATGGCGAGTGCAAGACCAACCTGCCCGGCGTGTGGGCGGTGGGCGACGTGGTGCGCGGCCCCATGCTGGCGCACAAGGCCGAGGAAGAGGGCGTGGCCGTGGCCGAGCGCATGGCTGGCCAGCACGGCCATGTCAACTTCAACACCATCCCCTGGGTCATCTACACCAGCCCCGAGATTGCCTGGGTCGGACGCACCGAGCAGCAGCTCAAGGCCGACGGCGTGAAGTACAAGGCGGGCACCTTCCCGTTCCTGGCCAATGGCCGCGCGCGCGCGCTGGGCGACACCACTGGCATGGTGAAGTTCCTGGCCGACGCAGCCACGGACGAAATCCTGGGCGTGCACATCGTCGGTCCGATGGCTTCCGAACTGATCGCCGAAGCCGTGGTCGCCATGGAGTTCAAGGCATCGAGCGAAGACATTGCGCGCATCTGCCATGCCCACCCCTCGCTGTCCGAAGCCACCAAGGAAGCGGCGCTGGCCGTGGACAAGCGCACCCTCAATTTCTGATAATTTGAGGCAAAAATAGCTGCCAGCGCTTGTGTGACAAGCGCTGGCAGCTATTGTTTTTGAAGCATAGGGATAACATGCGGGTGAACGTCAGGCAGGCGTACGAGGCCGAGCTGGCCGCCAAGGGCTTCAAGAGCGATCCGGCCCAGTTGCGGGCCGTGGATGCGCTGGAGCGTTGTGCCCAGGAATGGGGAGCGTACAAGCAGCGCCGCTCCAACACGCTGAAGAAGCTCATCAACCGGCCCCAGGTGCCGCGTGGCGTGTACATGTACGGCGGTGTGGGGCGGGGCAAGAGCTTCCTCATGGACTGCTTCTTCAACGCCGTACCCATCAAGCGCAAGGTGCGTCTGCACTTTCACGAATTCATGCGCGAAGTGCACCGTGAACTGGCTGGCCTGCAGGGGACGCAGAACCCCCTGGATGTGCTGGGTGCGCGCATCGCCAAGCGCTATAAGCTGATCTGTTTTGACGAGTTCCACGTCGCGGACATCACTGACGCGATGATCCTGCACCGCCTGCTGGCGGCGCTGTTCGACAACGACGTGGGCTTTGTCACCACTTCCAACTTCAAGCCCGACGAACTGTACCCCGGCGGCCTGCACCGCGACCGCATCCTGCCCGCCATCGACCTGCTCAACGAGCGCATGGAAGTGGTGAACGTGGACAACGGCACGGACTATCGGCGCCGTGCGCTGGAGCTGGTCGAGCTCTACCACACGCCCCTGGGCCCCGCGGCGGACGCGGCCATGCAGCACGCCTTCCAGCAGCTGGCCGAAGTGCGTGACGAAGACCCGGTGCTGCACATCGAGGCGCGCGAGATCAAGGCCATCCGCCGTGCGGGCGGCGTGGTGTGGTTCGACTTCCGCGAGCTGTGCATGGGCCCCCGGTCGCAGAACGACTATCTGGAAATCGCCTCGCAGTTCCACACGGTGCTGCTGTCCAACGTGCCCTACATGCCTGTCAGCATGGCGTCGCCCGCGCGCCGGTTTACCTGGCTGGTGGACGTGCTCTACGATAGGCGCGTGAAACTCGTCGTCTCCGCCGCCGTGCCGCCCGAGCAGCTCTATACGGAAGGCCCCCTGGCGCATGAATTTCCACGCACCATTTCGCGCCTCAACGAGATGCAATCCAAGGAATTCCTGGCGCTTGAGCGGCGCGTCGTCGATACCGGACTGACCTGATGCCTGCACTGCCTTCCCGCTTTCTTGCCGCAGCCCTCCTGTGCATGGGTGGGGCAGCGCTGCCTCCCCTGGCGGCGTGGGCTGCCGACGCTCCTGTGACCGATGCAGCGCAGGCGCAGCGGCAGCGCCGGACCCAGCGTGAGCACATCCAGGCGCAGCGCCGGGAGATCGAGGCGCAGCGTGAGCGCGGCGAGGCGGCGTGCTACCAGCAATTTGCCGTGGAGGATTGCCTGCGCAGGGTGCGTGTACAGGCACGTGAGGCCGACAACGTGCTGCACCGCCAGGAAGTGCAGATCAACGATGCGGAGCGCCGGGAGAAGGCGGGGCAACGCCTGCAAGCAATCGAGGAGCGCAAGCAGGAGCAACGCCAGAAACTGGAAGCCGGGGAGCGTCCCGCCCCGATGCGGGTGGCGCCCCGCAACGCGCCGCAGAAGCCCCGCGAGCAGGAGGCGCGCGACCGTGCGCAGCAGCAGAGCCGCCGCGCAGCCGAGCATTTGGCCGATGTGCAACGCCGTGAGCAAACGCAGCCCCAGCGCATCCAGGATTCCCGCGCCCGCTACGAGGCCAAGCAGCAGAAAGCGCGTGAGCGCCGCGAACGCCTTGAGCGCCAGCAAGCCGAGGCGGCCGGCCGCAAGCCGTCGCCGGCATTGCCGCCGCCGGACGCGAGCAGCGACCGTTGAGTGCCCTTTAGGGCGCGGTGGACACGCCACGGCCCATGCGGGGCCGTCTTCCACGCGCGTTTTACGTGGTGGGTGTGAGTTGCGCCAAGCGTGGAGGCTTCTTTTCCTCTACCAGCGTTTCGATCTTCACGATGGCGAGCGACAGGTTGTCGCCGCCCCCGCGTGCGCGCGAACGCGCCTTGTCGATGAGGAACTCGGTGGCCTCGCGCGGCGTCAGCGAATCCAGGACCGACGCCAGTTCCGCAGGTGAGAAGTAGTGCCACACGCCGTCGCTGCAGGCCAGCAGCACGTCGCCCGGCTGCATCTGCGGAATCAGGTGGGTGGTGATGGGAGGGTCGCTCTCGGTGCCCAGACAGCCGACGAGGATGTTGGAGTGGGGGTGGGTGTTGGCCTCGGCTTCCGTGATCTCGCCACGGTCCACGAGCGCCTGCACATACGAGTGGTCGCTGGTGCGGAACACCAGCCGCCCCCCCTGGAAGTGGTAGATGCGCGAGTCCCCTGCGTGGGCCCAGTGGCAATCGCCGCGTGGGTTGATCACGAATGCCGCGATGGTGCTGTGTGGCTCCTGTTCCGCGGAAATCGCGGTGAGGCGGATCACGATGTGCGCCTCCTCCACGATGTGCTTGAGCAGGGCGGCGGCGTCGTCCGTTTCTGGCGAATAGCGTTCAAACAACTGGCGCGCGGTGAGCATCACCTGGTCGGACGCCTTGCGTCCTCCGCTGCGCCCACCCATGCCATCGGCCACCACGCCCAGTACGCATCCATTGAAACGCGGGTGCGACAGCAGGGCGACCTGGTCTTGCTGGTACTCGCGGTCACCCTTGTGGATGCCGGTCGACGCAATGAGGCGGAACGCTTTGGTCATGGGATTGGAGCGGAGGACGAAAGGCCGCCTCGCAGTCGCGAAAGCGGGGGAGCCGCCTATTATGATCAACTCCCGGGCCTTGTCATCGCTGGTGCGTCTGCTTGTGTTTTTAGAGCATCACGGCCGGTGCAAGGCCATTCCTTTCTGACACTTCTTTTGGCCTGCGGCGCATGTCCTTGAGCGATCTCGTCCTCCCGGTGTTTGCGCCTGACGGACCCCTGGCGCGTGTGCGGCCTGATCTGCGTTCCCGCCCGGGGCAGGCGGCCATGGCCCTCGCTGTGGCGCAGGCCATCAACGCCCGGGAGTCACTGGTGGTGGAAGCGGGAACGGGGATTGGCAAGACCTTTGCCTATCTGGTTCCCGCACTGCTGAGCGGCGAGCGTGTGCTCATTTCCACGGCCACCAAGACGCTGCAGGACCAACTGTTGACGCGCGACCTGCCGCTGCTGCAGCAGGCGCTGGCGCTCCCGCTACGCGTAGCGGCCCTCAAAGGCCGGGCCAATTACCTTTGCCTTTACCGACTGGAGCAGGCGCGTCGCAACGGGGAGGGACATGACGAAGCAGTCGCCCACGATCTGGCGTGTGTTGAGCGATGGGCCCAGTCCACGCGCAGCGGAGACCTGGCGGAGGTCCCCGGTCTGGATGAATACTCAGCCGCCTGGAGGCAGGTCACTTCGACGGTGGACAACTGCCTGGGTTCCGGATGCCCGCGGTTGCGCCAATGCCATGTCTACCGCGCACGGCACGACGCGCAGGCGGCGGATGTGCTCATCATCAACCACCACCTGTTCTTTGCGGACCTCGGTGCGCAGGGGGCGGGGGCCGCGCAACTGCTACCGGACACCGGGGTCGTGGTGTTCGATGAAGCCCACCGGTTGGCCGAGACCGCGGCCCATTTCCTGGGCACGCATGTCAGCACCAGCCAGTTGCTGCAACTTGGGCAGGATGTGGTGGCGGCTGGGGCGCGGCATGCGCGCGGCGCTGCGGATTGGCAGGGGTTGCTCCAGCACCTGCGCCAGTGCGCGCACGCGCTGCGCCTGGCGGTCGCTCCGGGCGAAGATGCCGATGCAGCCGGCTCCCGCATCGCCTGGACGGGCGTCACACCCGAGGCCTTGGATCCGTCAGCCTGGGACGGTGCGCTGGAGGGAGTAGTGGCGGCACTCCGCGCGGTGCTGGCCGCACTGGACGGCGTGGCGCAGCACGCTCCCGATCTGGCCCACCTGCACAGCCGGACGGTTGCGTTGCTGGAGCGTGTACTGCATTTCTGTTCCGACGCGGACGCTGGCACGGTGCGCTGGGTTGAATCTGCAGGTGCGTTGCGCATGGTGGAAACGCCCCTGGATGTGGCCGGCGCCCTGCGCACGCTGTGGAAGGGAAAGCCCCCCACGCAGGGCGCCTGGGACGAGAGCGACGAACCGCCTGCCGCGTCCGCACCGCGTTCGTGGATCTATACCTCCGCCACGCTGGGCGATGGCAAGGACCTGCGCTGGTTTACCGATGCCTGTGGATTGGAGGGCGCTCGTACCCTGCAGGTGCCTAGCCCCTTCGACTACGCACGGCAGGCGGCGCTGTATGTGCCACCCGCACTCCCGCTGCCTTCCGACGCGGGGCACAGCGTTCAGCTTGCGCGCTGGGTGGGTGATGCCGTAGCACGGCTTGGCGGGCATACGCTGGTGTTGACCACCAGTCTGCGGGCGCTTGCGGTGATCGCGGATGAGCTATGCCGCCGGTTCGCGCCCGGCGGCGGCATCGAGGTGCTGGTGCAGGGACATGCCTCACGGTCGCGCATGGTGGAGCGCTTTCGTGCCCAGCTTGACGCGAGCGGCCGGCCGGCGGGCCATGTGCTCGTGGGGGCGGCGTCGTTCTGGGAGGGGATCGACGTGCCAGGCGAGGCCCTGCAGATGGTGGTGATCGACAAGCTGCCATTCCCCGCTCCGGGTGACCCGTGGGAGCAGGCGCAGGCACGGCGGCTGGCGGACCAGGGTGGCAACGTGTTCCGCAGACACGCCCTGCCATCGGCGGCAGTGGCGCTCAAGCAGGGGGCCGGCCGGCTGATCCGCAACGAGAACGACCACGGCATACTGGTCATCGCCGACACACGCCTGTTGCACAAGGGCTATGGCAAGCCTCTGCTGCGGGCATTGGCCCCCATGCGGAGGCTGCATACGCAGGAAGAGTTCGGCGCGGCGCTGGATGCCCTTACCAGAACTTCCACCAGGGGTTCGCCTTCGCCTTGAATCCCGTCTGCGGCAGGCTGCTCTGGGGATAGGACGCATCCATCACGCGGCGGGTGTCGTCACGCAGTTGCGTGAGCCCCAGCGCGTCGTACGACCGAACCAGGATGTACAGAGCCTCTTCCGTCGCCGGAACGTCCTTGTAGTCGGCAACCGCACTCTGCGCGCGGCTCACGGCGGCCACATACGCACCGCGCTCATAGTAGTAGCGCGCCACGTGTACTTCGTACTGCGCCAGCGAGTTGACGATGTAGGTCATGCGCTGGCGCGCGTCGGGCGTGTAGCGCGACTCGGGGAAGCGGGTCACCAGTTCGCGGAAGGACTCGAACGAGTCCTTGGCGGCCTTCTGGTCGCGCTCCGACAGATCCTGGCGCGAGAGCCACGAGAACAGGCCCAGGTTGTCGTTGAAATTCACCAAGCCTTTGAGGTACAGCGCATAGTCGTACGCGGGACTGGCGGGGTGCAGTTTCATGAAGCGGTCCAGCGTGGCAATAGCCTGCGCCTTCTCGCCGCCCTTGTATTGCGCGTAGGCCTTTTCCAACTGGGCCTGTTGTGCCAACGGCGTGCCGGCGGCGCGTCCTTCCAGCTTTTCCAGCAGCGGCACGGCTTTGTCGTAAGAGCCGCCATTGAGCTCGTCGCGTGCTTCCGAATAAATCTTGTCGGTGCTCCAGCCAGCGGTCTTGTCTTCAGGCGTGCTGGAGCAGGCAGCCAGCAGGCCGGCGGCGAGCAGGGCAGAAATCAAAGGCAGGGGAAAACGCGGCATGGCGGCAGCTCTTGGATTAAGGGTATGCGACGACGGCGGCACCTTCATGGAACTGCCGCATGGCGCCATTGTAAGGATGCTGCGCGCGGGGCCCTGAGCAAGCATGGGACATGCCCGCGTTCCTACAATGCCGCATGTTTGTCCACTTGCGCTTGCACACTGAATTTTCCGTCGTGGACGGAACCACCCGTATCGACGAGGTCGTCAAGGCGGCGGCGAAAGACGGCCAGCCCGCCCTGGCGATCACGGACCTGAACAACCTGTTCGGCGCGATCAAGTTCTACAAGGAAGGCCGGGGCAAGGGCGTCAAGCCCATCCTGGGCGCCGAAATCTACCTGGAGGGCGAAGCGGCAGGCGCACCCTCGCGCATGGTGCTGCTGGTGCAGAACCGCACCGGGTATCTGAACCTCTCCGAACTGCTGACCCGCGCGTGGACGCGCAACATCGTCAGGAACCAGGCGCTGTGCACCTGGCAGTGGCTGCAGGAATTGGGCGACGGCCTGATTGCCCTCGCTGGAGCGCAGGCCGGTCCCGTGGGGCAGGCGCTCATGAAGGGCGATGACGCCGGAGCTGCGCAGCTGGCGCTGCGTCTGGCGGGCATCTTCCCGCACCGCTTCTACCTGGAGGTTCAGCGCGCCGGACGCACTGACGACGAAGCCCATGTCACCGCCGCGGTGCAGCTTGCCGCGCGCCTGGCCCTGCCGGTGGTAGCCACCCACCCGGTGCAGTTCGCAACGCCGGACGATTACGAGGCGCACGAGGCGCGCGTGTGCATTGCCGAGGGCGAGATCTTGGCGAATCCGCGGCGCGTGCGCCGTTTCACGCGCGAGCAGTATTTCAAGAGCAGTGCCGAGATGGAAGCGCTGTTCGCCGACGTACCCAGCGCCCTCGCCAACACCGTTGAGGTGGCCAAGCGCTGTAATGTGTCGCTGGTGCTGGGCAAGCCGCAACTGCCGAACTTCCCCATTCCGGGTGGGATGACGATGGAGCAGTACTTCCGCCACGCGTCCCACGAGGGCCTGGAGGAGCGGCTGCTGCACCTGTACCCGGACACCGCCGAGCGCGACCGCCAGCGCCCCCGCTACCAGGAGCGGCTGGAGTTCGAACTGGGCACGATCCTGAAGATGGGCTTTCCAGGCTACTTCCTCATCGTGGGTGACTTCATCCAGTGGGCCAAGAAGAACGGCTGCCCGGTGGGCCCCGGGCGCGGCTCGGGTGCGGGCTCGCTCGTGGCCTATGCGCTCAAGATCACGGATCTGGATCCGCTGCAATACAACCTGCTGTTCGAGCGCTTCCTGAACCCCGAACGGGTGTCCATGCCCGACTTCGACATCGATTTTTGCCAGGCCAACCGCGACCGGGTGATCGACTATGTGAAGGACAAGTACGGCAAGGAGGCCGTGAGCCAGATCGCCACCTTCGGCACGATGGCGGCCAAGGCAGCCATCCGCGACGTGGGGCGGGTGATGGACATGAGCTACACGTTCTGTGACGGTATCTCGAAGCTGGTGCCCGGCAAACCCGGCCAGACCTATACGCTGGCCTACCCGCCAGAGCCCAAGAAGGAAGGGGACAAGAACAACTACGCCCTGGAGTTGGAACCCATCCTGTACGAGCGCGTGCGCAAGGAGGAGGACGTGCGCACCATCATCGAGATGGCGCAAAAGCTCGAAGGGATGACGCGCAATATTGGCATGCACGCCGGCGGCGTGCTGATCGCGCCGGGCAAGCTGACCGATTTCTGCCCGCTGTACCAGCAGCCTGGCAGCGAATCGGCGGTGAGCCAGTACGACAAGGACGACGTGGAGGCCATCGGCCTGGTGAAATTCGACTTCCTGGGCTTGGCGACGCTGACCATCCTGGAAATCGCGCGTGAGTTCATCATGCAGCGTCACAAAGGGCAGGAAAACTTCGCGTTCGAGAACATTCCCCTGGACGATGCTGCGACCTACAAACTGTTCTCGGACGGCAAGACAGAAGCCGTGTTCCAGTTTGAAAGCCGGGGCATGCAAGGCATGCTCAAGGAAGCGCGCCCAAGCAGGCTGGAAGACCTGATCGCCTTGAATGCCCTGTACCGGCCCGGCCCCATGGACCTGATTCCCAGCTTCGTGAACCGCAAGCACGGCAAGGAGGTGGTGGAGTACCCGCATCCGCTGGTGGAGCCCGTGCTGGCCGAGACCTACGGCATCATGGTCTACCAGGAGCAGGTGATGCAGACGGCGCAGGTGCTGGGTGGTTACTCGCTCGGCGGCGCCGACATGCTGCGCCGCGCCATGGGCAAGAAAAAGGCCGAGGAAATGGCCGAGCACCGTGCCATCTTCCGCAAGGGTGCAGCCGAAAAGGGTATCAGTCAGGACAAGGCCGACGAGGTCTTCGACCTGATGGAAAAGTTTGCGGGTTACGGCTTCAACAAGTCGCACGCCGCCGCCTATTCGCTGCTGGCCTACCACACCGGGTGGCTCAAGGTGCACTACACGGCGGAGTTTTACTGCGCCAATATGACCGTGGAAATGGACGACACCGACAAGCTCAAGGTGCTCTATGAAGATGCGGTCAAACATTTCGGCATGACCTTCGAGCCGCCGGACATCAACCGCGGCAATTACCGCTTCGAGCCGGTGACGGACAAGGTCATCCGCTATGGCCTGGGCGCCGTCAAGGGCACGGGACAGCAGGCGATCGAGGCCATCATCGCCGCCCGCGAAGGGCAGGGCGTGGGCCCACAGGGCGCAACCCGGGGGCCTTTCAAGAGCTTGTTTGACTTTTGCGTACGCGTGGACCGCACGCGCGTCAACAAGCGCACGGTGGAGGCGCTCATCAAGGCGGGCGCCTTCGATGCCCTGCAGCTCAACCGTGCCGCGCTCGTGGCATCCCTCGACCGGGCGTTCGAGTTTGCCAATGCGCAGATCGCCAACGCCAACCAAGGCGGGCTGTTCGACATGATGGGCGATGACGCCATCGGCTCCAGCACGCAGGAGCCTGATCTGGTGGATGTGATGCCCTGGGGCATCAAGGAACGGCTGATGCAGGAGAAGACCGCGGTGGGCTTCTACCTCTCGGGCCACTTGTTCGACGAAGTGCACCAGGAAGTGCGCCGCTTCGTGCGCACCGCTATCGACGAACTGGTAGACAGCCGCGAGACGCAGGTGGTCGCCGGCATCGTGAGCGACTACCGCGTCATCAACGGGCAGCGCGGCAGGCTGGCGTTGTTCAAGCTGGACGACAAGTCTGGCGTCATCGAGGCTTCCGCCGACGAAGGGCTGATCAATGCGAACGCCGGCCTGCTCAAGGACGATGAATTCGTAGTGGTGAGTGGTCGGCTGCAGTTGGACCACTTCAGCGGAGGCCTGCGCATGAAGGTGCAGCAGGTCTGGGATTTGGCGGGTGCGCGGGCACGCTATGGGCGCTATCTGCAGGTGTGCCTGGGGCAGCAGTTGCCAGACATCGGGGCGCTGGTGCGTGACTATCCTCCGCAACGGGAGGAGACCGAACACGGCGAGGTGCTTGCCCATGGCCTGCGCGTGCGCATGCAGTTGCGCTGCACAGCGGCGGCTGGCGCGGCCACGGCCGAGGTGCAGTTGGGAGAGGCCAGCCGGTTCTTTCCCAGCGATGCCGCGCTGGCCGCGTGGAGCGCTCAGGTGGGCAGCGGTGCTGTGAACGTGGTCTATGAGTAGGGCTGTGATCAGCGCTTGAAAAAAGCCCGCGCGGCACCATGTGAGGTCTGCTCAGGTGCCGCATCGGCCTCGCTAGAATGAAATTCATGGCAACCACCCCCCAATCCCCGCGCCGGTGCCGGCTCCCACCCCTCCGTCCTGGGACGAGGGTGGTTCGGTCGTGCTGGAGCGGCGTACGCAGAAGACCCAGCCGCCCCAGATGTACCAGGTGGTCATGCTCAACGACGACTACACCCCATGGAGTTCGTCGTCGTCGTGTTGCAGGAGTTCTTCAACAAGGACCGCGAGGCCGCCACGCAGATCATGCTGAAGATCCATCTGGACGGCAAAGGCGTGTGCGGTGTGTACACGCGCGATGTCGCCGCTACCAAGGTGGACCAGGTGCTGGAAGCGGCGCACAAGGCGGGCCACCCTCTGCAATGTTTGAGTGAGCCCGTTGAATAAGGGGGCATTGCTCCCGATCTACAGTCATCCCTAACACGCAAGCACAAAGGAGTTCTCACATGATTGCCCAGGAACTGGAAGTCAGCTTGCACATGGCCTTTGTCGAGGCCCGCCAGCAACGCCACGAGTTCATCACCGTGGAACACCTGCTGCTGGCACTGCTCGATAACCCCAGCGCGGCCGAGGTGCTGCGTTCATGCGCTGCCAACATCGATGATCTGCGCGCATCGCTGACCAACTTCATCAAGGACAACACCCCGCAGGTCGCCGGTACCGACGAGGTGGACACACAACCCACGCTGGGCTTCCAGCGGGTGATTCAACGCGCCATCATGCACGTGCAGTCCACGGGCAACGGCAAGAAGGAGGTCACGGGCGCCAACGTGCTTGTGGCCATCTTCGGCGAAAAGGACTCCCATGCCGTGTACTACCTGCACCAGCAGGGCGTGACGCGCCTGGACGTGGTGAACTACATCGCCCACGGCATCAAGAAGGGCGAGCCGCCGGAGCCTGCCAAGGCCGAGGGCCAGGCCGACGGGGAAGAGGGCGCGCAAGGCGAGCGCAGTGAAAAGGCGTCGCCCCTGGAGCAATACACCCAGAACCTGAACCAGGCGGCCAAGGACGGCAAGATCGACCCCCTGATCGGCCGCAACTACGAGGTCGAGCGCACGATCCAGATCCTGTGCCGCCGCCGCAAGAACAACCCGCTGCTGGTGGGTGAGGCCGGCGTGGGCAAGACCGCGATTGCCGAGGGCCTGGCCTGGCGCATCACGCAGAACGACGTGCCCGAGATCCTGGCCGAGGCCACGGTGTATTCGCTGGACATGGGCGCGCTGCTGGCGGGCACCAAATACCGCGGCGACTTCGAGCAGCGCCTCAAGGGCGTCTTGAAGAGCCTGAAAGACAAGCCCAACGCCATCCTGTTCATCGACGAGATCCACACGCTGATCGGTGCGGGCGCAGCGTCGGGCGGGACACTGGATGCGTCCAACCTGCTGAAGCCTGCGCTGTCCAGCGGGCAGCTCAAGTGCATCGGCGCGACTACCTTCACCGAATACCGCGGCATTTTCGAAAAGGACGCGGCGCTGTCGCGGCGCTTCCAGAAGGTGGACGTAGTCGAGCCAACGGTACAGGAGACCATCGACATCCTCAAGGGACTCAAGAGCCGCTTCGAGGAGCACCACAGCGTGAAGTACGCCGCCGCCGCCTTGCAGGCCGCGGCCGAGCTGAGTGCCAAGTACATCAATGACCGCCACCTGCCCGACAAGGCCATCGACGTGATCGACGAGGCTGGCGCAGCGCAGCGCATCCTCACGCCGTCCAAGCGCAAGAAGACCATCGGCAAGGCCGAGATCGAAGAGATCGTGGCAAAGATCGCCCGCATCCCGCCTGCCAACGTGTCCAATGACGACCGCGGCAAGCTGCAGACGCTTGAGCGCGACCTCAAGAGCGTGGTCTTCGGCCAGGACAAGGCGCTGGAGGTGCTCGCCGCCGCCGTCAAGATGGCACGCTCGGGACTGGGCAAGGCGGACAAGCCGATTGGCTCCTTCCTGTTCTCGGGCCCCACAGGCGTGGGCAAAACCGAGGCCGCCAAGCAGCTCGCCTACATCATGGGTGTGGACCTGATCCGCTTCGACATGTCGGAGTACATGGAGCGCCACGCCGTGAGCCGCCTCATCGGTGCGCCTCCGGGCTACGTGGGCTTCGACCAGGGTGGTTTGCTGACCGAGGCCATCACCAAGAAGCCGCACGCCGTGCTGCTGCTCGACGAAATCGAAAAGGCACACCCGGACATCTTCAACGTGCTGCTGCAGGTCATGGACCACGGTACGCTGACGGACAACAACGGGCGCAAGGCCGACTTCCGCAACGTCATCATCATCATGACGACGAACGCGGGCGCCGAGACCATGAACAAGGCCGCTATCGGCTTCACGAATCCGCGCCAGGCGGGCGACGAGATGGGCGACATCAAGCGCCTGTTCACGCCCGAGTTCCGCAACCGCCTGGATGCCATCGTGAGCTTCAAGCCGCTGGATGAGCAGATCATCCTGCGCGTGGTGGACAAGTTCCTGCTGCAGCTCGAGCAGCAACTCGCCGAGAAGAAGGTGGAAGTTACCTTTACCGACGCGCTGCGCAAGCACTTGGCCAAGAAGGGCTTTGATCCGCTCATGGGCGCGCGCCCCATGCAGCGCTTGATCCAGGACACCATCCGCAAGGCGCTGGCCGACGAGCTGCTCTTCGGTCGCCTGACCGAAGGGGGCCGCCTGACGGTGGACATCGAAGTCAAGACGGATGACAAGGGCGTGGAGACTTCCGAGGTGCTGCTGGACATCCAGCCGGTGCCCAAGAAGGAGCGCGGAGCCAAGTCCGAACCGGCCGAACCCGAAGAAGCCACCGCCGACTGATTCCGGCACCGCCGCGTTTTAACAAACCCGCAGCCCGCGCTGCGGGTTTTTTTATGGGCGCGCGCCATGCTTATGAACAAAAGCGCCTCCGGCGCCCAACCACCAAGCGAGAGCAGCTATCGATAAGAGAGCGAATTGCTGGGGTGGTCGTGCGAATGGGAGCCCCGGGGACGCTCCAGGGGGCTGCGTGCCTTGTGCCGAACGTGTTTATTGATAAGATAGTAATAAATTACTTTCTTTTGGTGATTGCATGAGTGAGCTGCCCAAGTACCTGCCCGCCGACGAACGGCGCATCGCCACGGTGGAGGCCGTGGTCGATCTGGCGGCCCAGCAGAACCCCAGCGACATCACCACCACCGCCATTGCCCAGCATATGGGCGTGACGCAGGGGGCACTGTTTCGGCATTTCGCGTCCAAGGACGCCATCCTGCAGGCGGTGATGTCGTGGGTGGCGCAGCGTCTCATGGCGCGCGTGGACGCGGCCGCGGATGGGGCAGCCTCTCCCCTGGCGGCGCTGGAGGCTGTGTTCATGGCGCACATCCATTTCGTGTGCGAGCGGCCCGGTGTGCCACGCCTCATCTTTGGGGAGCTCCAACGCCCTGGCCAAACCCTGCCCAAGCAGATGGTGCAGACCCTGATCACGGCCTACGGCGAGCGCCTGCGCGGGCTGCTGGAAACCGGCAAAGCCGCGGGAGAGCTGGACCCGCAACTGGATGCGCAGGCCGCTGCCGTGCTGTTCATCGGCACCGTGCAGGGGCTGGTGATGCAGTCGCTGCTCGCGGGCGACGTGCAGCGCATGCGCCGCGATGCGCAGGGCGTGTTTGCCATTTACCGCCGCGGCATCGGAAGAGCGCTATGAAGTTTCCCCGTCTGCAGCGCCGCACGCTGGCGCTGATCGCCGTCATTGCGCCGCTGGTGGCGCTGTTCGTCTATGTCGCTCTGCGTTCGGGGCCGCTGGCGCCCGTGGCGGTCACGCTGGGCAGCGTGCAATCGCGCGCCATTGCCCCGGCACTCTCGGGCATCGGCACGGTGCAGGCGCGTTATCTGTACAAGATCGGTCCCACCTTCGCCGGGCGCGTGCAGCGCCTGGACGTTCAGGTGGGCGACAGGGTGGAGGCCGGGCAGGTGCTGGGCGAAATGGACCCGGTGGACCTGGACGACCGCCTGCGCGCACAGCAGGCGGCCATCAAGAGCGCCGAAGCCGCGCTGCGCCAGGCAGAGGCCAGACAGAGTTATGCGCAGACCCAGCACCAGCGCTACGGGAAACTGGTGGCCGTGCGCGGCACCAGCGAGGAAAGCTACGCCACCAAGCAGCAGGAACTGGCCGTGGCAGACGCCGCGCTCGCCGCTGCCCGCGAGGATGCGAGCCGTCAGCGCGCTGACTTGCAGGCATTGCGCGCGCAGCGTCGCAACCTGCGGCTGGTGTCGCCCGTGGCAGGCATGGTGGCTGCGCGCGATGCCGACCCTGGCACGACCGTGGTGGCGGGGCAGGCGGTGGTGAAGCTCATCGACCCGGCCAGCCTGTGGATCGACACGCGCTTTGACCAGATCACCGCCCAAGGATTGGCGGCCCGGCTGCTGGCCGAGGTGGTGCTGCGCTCGCGCCGCGGGGACAACCTGGTCGGCAGCGTGCTGCGCGTCGAGCCCCTGGCGGACGCGGTGACAGAGGAGACGCTGGCCAAGATCGTCTTCGATGCACCGGTTACACCGCTGCCCCCCGTCGGTGAACTGGCCGAGGTCACCGTGCGCCTGCCGGCACTGCCCGAAGCGCCCACCATCCCCAATGCGGCCATCCGCTTCGTGGACGGGCAGCGCGGCGTGTGGAAGCTGGTCGGTGGCAAGCCGCAGTTTGCGCAGGTACGCCTGGGCCGTGCGGACCTCGACGGCCATGTGCAGGTGCTGGACGGGCTGGCCGTGGGCGACTCCATCGTGGTGTACAGCGAGAGGGCGCTCACGGCGCGCAGCCGCGTGCACGTGGTCGAGCGCATTGCCGGAGTGGCGCCTTGATCAGCCTGGCAGGGCGCGACATTCTGCATGCCTGGGGGAAGTTCGTCTTCACAGGCATTGGCCTGGGCCTGCTGATCGGCGTGACGCTGACCATGGCGGGCGTCTACCGCGGCATGGTGGACGACGGTAAGGTGCTGCTGGACAACAGCGGCGCCGACCTGTGGGTGGTGCAGAAAGACACGCTGGGCCCCTACGCGGAATCCTCCAGCGTGCCCGACGACCTGTGGCGCGGCATCCGCGCCATGCCGGGCGTGGCGCAGGCCGCCAACATCACCTACCTGACCATGCAGGTGGGCCATGGCGACAAGGATGTGCGCTCCATGGTGGTGGGCATCACCGCGAGCGGCCCAGGCGCGCCCGGCTGGCCACCGCAGTTGGTGGCGGGGCGCCAGATCACGCGCGGCCATTACGAGGCCGTCGCCGACGTGGCGGCCGGCGTGCGTCTGGGCGATGTGCTGAAGATTCGGCGCAACCACTACACGGTGGTGGGCCTCACGCGGCGCATGGTTTCATCCAGCGGCGACCCAATGGTGTTCATACCGTTGAAAGATGCGCAGGAGGCGCAGTTCCTCAAGGACAACGACGCCATCCTCATGCAGCGCCGCCGCACCGAGGCCAACCCGGCCTTCAACCGCCCCGGCGTTCCCGACCTGCTGGATGCGGTGGTGGCATCGCAAACCAGCAACAGCTATGTGAATGCCGTGCTGGTGCGCGTGCAGCCGGGCTTCACATCCCAGGAGGTGGCCGAGCCCATCCGCCGCTGGAAGCGGCTCACGGTGTATGACCGTTCTCAGATGGAAGGCATCCTCGTGGGCAAGCTCATCGCCACATCGGCCAAGCAGATCGGCATGTTCCTGGTGATCCTGGCGCTGGTCAGTGCGGCCATCGTGGCTTTTCTCATCTACACACTGACGATGGACAAGATCCGCGAGATTGCCGTGCTCAAGCTCATCGGCACGCGCAACCGCACCATCGCCTGGATGATCCTGCAGCAGGCGCTGGTGCTGGGCGTGATCGGCTTCGTCGTTGGCAAGATCACGGCCACCTTTGCCGCGCCGCTGTTTCCCAAATACGTGCTGCTGGTGCCGTTCGATACGGTGGCGGGGTTCATCGCGGTGCTGGCGATCTGCGTGCTATCCAGCGTGGTGGCCATCCGCATGGCGCTGCGGGTCGATCCGGCCGAGGCGATAGGGTGAGGACGCAGCAATGAGCAGGAAGGGGATCCACATCGAGCGCCTGACCAAGCGCTACGGCTCCGGTGACACGGCGTTCCTCGCCCTCAAGGACGTGAACATGCACGTGGCACCGGGTGAGGTGGTGGGCCTGATCGGCCCGTCCGGCTCGGGCAAGAGCACGCTGCTCAAGTGCCTGGGCGCGGTGATCGACCCCACGTCGGGCCGCATGACGCTGGGCGACACGGTGATCTATGACGACGGCTGGCGAGTACCCGACCTGCGCGCGCTGCGCCGTGACCAGATCGGCTTCGTGTTCCAGGCGCCGTACCTGATCCAGTTTCTGGATGCCACCGACAACGTGGCGCTGCTGCCCATGCTAGCCGGCGTGCCCAACGACGAGGCGCGCCGCCGCGCACTGGAGTTGCTCACGGCCCTGGACGTGCAGCACCGGGCCACGGCCATGCCATCGCAACTGTCGGGCGGGGAGCAGCAGCGTGTGGCCATCGCCCGCGGCTTGGTCAACCGCCCGCCGGTGATCCTGGCCGACGAGCCCACGGCGCCGCTGGATTCGCAACGTGCCATGGCGGTGATCCGCATCCTGAACGACATGGCGCGGCGCCTGGAGACGGCCATCATCGTCGTCACGCACGACGAGAAGATCATCCCCACCTTCAAGCGCATCTACCACATACGCGACGGCGTGACCCACGAGGAGGCGGGCGAGGGACGCGGCTTCGAGTGAAGCGCCGATCTTGATGAAATCAGTCTCTAGCGCCCATGCAGAAAGCGCTAGTAGCTATCAAAAAAGGAGTAAAACAACGCGGTGACGCCGGCTCAGGGCGTCAGCAGTCGCTGCAATAGTTCGCGCGTGGCATAGCCGTCGGCGGGCAAGCCCACACTTTGCTGGTAGCGGCGCACCCCGGCGCGCGTGGCGGGCCCTGCCACGCCGTCGGGCGTGCCGGTGTCCAGGCCGCGCGCGTTCAGCGCCTCCTGCAGCGCGCGTACTTCGCTGCGCGACAGAGGCTGCAGTTCGCGCGGCCAGGCGGATGCCAGGCCCGCGCCGCCGTCGATCTGCCGTGCCAGCAGGCCGACGGCCAGGGCGTAGTTCACCGAGTTGTTGTAGCGCAGCAGCGCGCGGAAGTTGGGCCCGACCAGGATGGCGGGTCCACGCGCGCCTGCCGGGGTAAGGACGGAGGCGTCCTGCAGCGGCGGCAGTTCTGCGCCATCCACCCCGCGCACCCCTTCAGCGGCCCAGTCGCTGCTGGCCTGGCGCACGCTCAGTTCGGCGCGTGCGTAGTCGAAGCCGGGCGGCAGCAGCACTTCGGCGCCCCACGGCTCACCGCTCTTCCAGCCCGAATGGGCCAGGAAGTTGGCCGTGGACGCCACCACGTCGGGCACGCTGCCCCAGATGTCGCGCCGCCCGTCCCCGTCGGCATCCACCGCATGGGCAAGGAACACCGAGGGCAGAAACTGCGTGTGCCCCATGGCCCCGGCCCAGGAGCCGATGAGCGCGTCGGCCGCGATGTCGCCCTGGTCCACGATGCGCAACGCGGCCAGCAGCTCCCGCTGGGCCCAGGCGCTGCGGCGCCCGTCGTAGGCGAGGGTGGCCAGCGCATCCACGGTGCGGAAGCTGCCGAAGTTGCGGCCATAGTTGCTCTCCATGCCCCAGATGGCCGTGACCACGCTGGCGGGCACGCCGTAGCGCTGCGCTGCCGCGTCCAGCGCGTCGGCGTACTGGCGGCGCTGCTCGCGTCCCTGCGCAATACGCTGGGGTGACACTGCGCTGTCCAGGTAGGCCCAGGGCGGGCGGGTGAATTCGGGCTGGGCGCGGTCCAGTTCCACCACGCGCGGTTGCCACTGCGCCTGGCCCAGGGTGGCGGCCACGGTCTGCGGGCGGATGCCGGCGGCCAGCGCCTCGCGTGCAAAGGCGCTCACCCAGGCGTGGAAGCCGGCCAGCGTGGTTGCGGTGGTGTCGGGCGCCGCCGGCGCGACCGGCGTGCTCGCAGGTTCCACGGTGGATGCTGCCGGGGCAGGCGCCGGGGTGGTGGGCGCTGCGGGCGAGGGCAGTTGGGGGATGACCGGCGCGGGCGCCGGGGCGCTGGGTGCAGCGGATGGAGCCGCTACGGCGGGGGTAGCGGGCGGAGCGGAGGCGCACCCCGCCAGTGCTGCCAGGCCCAGTGCGGAGGCGGCGGCGCGGCGCCGGGTGAGGGTGTCGGGCATGAAGAGAAAACGCATGCGGCCATTGTGCCGGCCTGCCATGCATACTTCGCCCTGGCACTGTTTCCGGCTGCAACTTCTTCCTCATGCACACTTTTCTCTGGCACGACTACGAAACCTTTGGCGCCAACACGCGCCGCGACCGCCCCGCACAGTTCGCCGCCGTTCGCACCGATGCCGAGCTCAACGAGATCGGCGAGCCGCTGATGATCTACTGTCGCCCGGCCAACGACTATCTGCCGGATCCGCAGTCGTGCCTGATCACCGGTATCACGCCCCAGCTGTGCCTGGAAAAGGGTTTGCCCGAGCGCGAATTCGCCGCCCGCATCGAGGCCGAGATGGCGCTGCCCGGCACCATTGGCGTGGGCTACAACACCATCCGTTTCGACGACGAGATCACGCGCTTCATGTTCTGGCGCAATCTCATGGACCCGTATGCGCGCGAGTGGCAGAACCAGTGCGGCCGCTGGGACCTGCTGGATGTGGTGCGCCTGACCTACGCGCTGCGCCCCGAGGGCATCGCGTGGCCCGAGGTGGACGGCAAGCCCAGCTTCCGCCTGGAGCATCTGTCCAAGGCCAACGGCCTGGCGCACGAGGCCGCGCACGACGCGCTGTCGGACGTGCGTGCGACCATCGCGCTGGCGCGGCTCATCCGTTCACGCAACCCCCGGCTGTTCGACTTCGCGCTGTCCCTGCACAAGAAGGACCGAGTGGCGGCCGAGCTGCGCCTGCCCACCACGGCGCAGGAGGCGCGGCCGTTCCTGCACGTCTCGGGCATGTTCCCCGCCGAACGCGGCTGCCTGGCCGTGATGTGGCCGCTGGCCAGCCACCCGACCAACAAGAATGAGCTGCTGGCCTGGGATCTGGCGCAAGACCCCTCCGAGCTGGCCCGGCTGTCCGCTGACGAGATCCGCACGCGCCTGTTCACGCGCGCGGCCGACCTGCCCGAGGGCGTGACACGCCTGCCGCTCAAGAGCGTGCATCTGAACAAGTCGCCGATGGTGGTGGGTAACCTCAATACACTCACGCCGGCCATGGCGCAGCGCTGGGGCATCGACCTGCCACAGGCCGCGCTGCATGCCGCCGCGGCGCGCGCGTTGCCCGACCTGACAGCCGTGTGGGCCCAGGTGTTCCAGCGCCCTGCGGAGGGGCCGCTGGATGTGGACCAGGACCTGTACGGGGGCTTCGTGGGCAATGAGGACCGCCGCCGCCTGAACCGTCTGCGCGCATTGCCCGGCGAAGAGCTGGCGCACGAGCGCCTGGGTTTTGACGACGCGCGCCTGGCCGAGCTTGTCTGGCGCTACCGTGCGCGCAACTTCCCGCACACGCTCTCGCCCGAGGAGCAGGAGCGCTGGGAGGCGCACCGCGTCGCCATGCTGGTGGAGGGCGAGGGCGGCGGGCTGACGTTCGACGCGCTGTTCGAGCGCCTGGACACGCTGGGTGCCGAGGCCGATGACGAACGCACCGAGGCCATCCTCGGCGCGGTGTACGACTACGCCGAGAGCATCGCGCCCGGCATGGACTGAGGGGCTGTGATGCAAGCTGCCGCCAACGTTGATGCGCTGCTTGACTTCGTGCGCCGCCATCCGCGCCTGTTCGTCATCACGGGCGCGGGCTGCAGTACGGAGGTGGGCATTCCCGACTACCGCGACCACAACGGTGAATGGAAGCGCCCCCAGCCCGTCACCTTCCAGGCTTTCATGGGCGATGAAGCCACGCGCCGGCGCTACTGGGCCCGCAGCCTGTTGGGCTGGCGGGTGATGGGCCGCGCCCAGCCCGGTTCTGCGCACCGTGCGCTGGCTGCGCTGGAAGCGGCGGGCCGCATCGAACTGCTGTTGACCCAGAACGTGGACGGCCTGCACAGCGCAGCGGGCAGCCAGCGCACCCTGGACCTGCACGGGCGCATCGACACCGTGCTGTGCATGGACTGCGGCATGCGTGCGCCGCGTGCGGCGTTGCAACACGAACTGGAGCGGCGCAACCCTGGATGGGTGGCGCTGCAGGCCGGCGCCGCGCCCGATGGGGACGCCGATCTGGAGGGGCTTGATTTCGGCGGCTTCGATGTGCCTTCCTGCGCACATTGCGGCAACGGCCTGCTCAAGCCCGACGTGGTGTTCTTTGGCGAGAGCGTGCCGCGCGCGCGTGTGGAGGCCGCGCGCGCGGCGCTGGCACGCTCGCACGCGGTGCTCGTCGTGGGCTCGTCGCTCATGGTGTATTCGGGCTTCCGGTTCGTGCAGGCGGCGGTCGATGCCGGCCTGCCCGTGGCAGCGGTCAACCAGGGGCGTACACGGGCCGACGGGCTGCTGGCGCTCAAGCTGGAGCAGGACGCAGGCACTGCCCTGCAGGCGTTGGCCCACGCGTGGGCGCAGCCCCATGCCAGCGTGCCCGCCGCGGTTGCTGGGCTCGTCAGCGGCCGTTGATGCTATCGTGCGGTCCCAAAGCGCCGCCTGGCCGCGTGCCGTGCAGCGCATAGCTTGCATAGGAGACACCATGCACCGCACCGCAACGCCCGGCGCGCATCCTTCCGCGGGTGCCGCGCTGGCGCTGACCACGGCAGGCGTCGTCGCCCAGGCCCACGCCCGCTCGCAGTCGTTCGGGCTGCAGCCCCATGAGCAGGCCGACCTGCACCTGCTGGACCGCCAGACCCTGGCCTGGACCGTGGCACGCAACGAGGCCCTGTGCGCCCATGCGCGCCCCGTCATGGAAACCCTGGCGCAGCAGCTGCGCGGCACGCAGAGCATGGTGATGCTGACCGACGCGCAGGGGGTGATCCTGCATGCCGAGGGCGATGATGCCTTCCTGGATCGCGCCAGCCGCGTGGCCCTGCAGCCCGGTGCGGGCTGGTCGGAGCGCAGCAAGGGCACCAACGCCATTGGTACGGCGTTGGCCCTGGGCGATGCGGTGCAGATCAACGGGCGCCAGCATTACCTGGAAGCCAACCAGTTCCTCACCTGTTCATGCGCTCCCATCCTGGATCCGCAGGGGCAGATCCTCGGCGCGCTGGACGTGAGCGGCGACCGCCGCGGCCACAGCGCCCACACGCTGGCGCTGGTGCGCATGTCCGCCGCGATGGTGGAGAACCACCTCTTCGGCAAGGTGTACGAGGATGCCGTGCGCCTGCGCTTTCATGCGCGCGCCGAGTTCCTGGGCACGCTCATGGAAGGGCTGGCGGCGTTCACCCCGCAGGGGCGCTTTCTGGCGGCCAACCGCAGCGCGCAGTTCCAGCTGGGGTTGTCGGGACCGGCGCTGGCGGCACACACCTTCACCTCGCTGTTCGGCCTGTCGATGGGCGCGCTGCTGGAGCATGCGCGCCGCTCGGTGCCCACGCTGCTTGCGCTGCAACTGCCGGCAGGCGTGTCGGTGCACGCACAGGTGGAGTTTGCGCCACGCGGCGGCGTCACGCTGCCGGTGTGCCCGGACGTCCCGGCCGAGGCCCCGCCGCGCGCGCGGCCCGCCGCGGCTCCGGGTCTGTCCAGCCTGCGCTACCTGGACACGGGCGACGCCCAGCTGGCGCAGGTGATCGAGCGCGTCACGCGGCTGCTGGGGCGTGGCGTGCCCACGATGATCCTGGGTGAGACGGGCACCGGCAAGGAGTTGCTGGCGCGTGCCATCCATAACGACGGCCCGCGCGCGCGGGGGCCCTTCGTGGCGGTGAACTGCGCGTCCATTCCCGAGTCGCTGATCGAGGCCGAGCTGTTCGGCTACGAAGAGGGCGCCTTCACCGGCGCGCGCCGCAAGGGCAGCGTGGGCAAGATCGTGCAGGCGCACGGCGGCACGCTGTTCCTGGACGAGATTGGCGACATGCCGCTCGCCATGCAGGCGCGGCTGCTGCGCGTGCTGCAGGAGCGCAGCGTGGCGCCTCTGGGCAGCACGCGGCAGATCGAGGTGGACGTGAACGTGGTCTGCGCCACGCACCGCAACCTGCGCGCCATGATGGCCGACGGCCAGTTTCGTGACGACCTGTACTACCGGCTGAACGGCCTGGTAGTGCGACTGCCTGCGCTGCGCGAGCGCACGGACCTGGCGGTGATCGTGCAGCGGTTGCTGCGCGCCCAGCATGACTCTCCCGCCGCAGACAGCCCCATACCGGTGGCGCCCGAGGTGATGGCGCTGTTCGCTGCCCACCCCTGGCCGGGCAACCTGCGCCAGCTGTCCAACGTGCTGCGCACGGCGGCGCTGTTGGCCGAGGGCGCGGACGCGATCACGTGCGCGCACCTGCCGGAGGACTTCCTGGAGGAATGCGAGGCGCTGGCGCAGCAGGGCCGCGTGGTGGCGCAGGCGTTCTCTCAGCCAGCGGTGCCGCCAGCGGACGGCGCGCGCGCCGCGGCCCCGGCTCCGGCCCCGGCCAGCGTGCGGCCGCTGGGCGATGTGGCGGCCCATGCGCTGCAGCAGGCACTGGATGCGCACGCGGGCAATGTCTCCGCCGCCGCGCGCGCGCTGGGCGTGTCGCGCAACACGGTGTACCGCTACCTGCGCGCGCAGTCGTGTCGCTCCTGAAAAAGGAGCGCTTTGCGCTGGTTGGGCGGGCGATTCAGCCGAAATTGACCTGAAAAACGCCGCCGATACAGCGCGAGTAGCTATTAAATAAAGAGCAACTCTAGAACAGCGTCACTGGCCGCCCGTTGGCGGCGGCCCCAGCGCTTCGATGGCGGCCCATTCCTCGTCGGTGTACAGCCGTGAGCGCGTGAGAAAGCGCATGCCCGTGGGCCCTTCGAGCGAGAACATGCCCCCGCCGCCCGGCACCGCATCGATGAGGAGGTGCGTGTGCTCCCAGTACGCGAACTGCGAGCGGCTCATGTAGAACGGCTGCCCGGCGATCTCGCCCAGCAGCACGTCGGCATCGCCCAGCAGGAACTCCCCGCGGGCAAAGCACATGGGCGCGCTGCCGTCGCAGCAGCCGCCCGACTGGTGGAACATCAGCGGCCCGTGCTGGGCCACCAGGCGCTTGATGAGCGCCGTGGCCTCGGGCGTGGCCGACACGCGGGTGGCGGGCGGCGCTGGCGTGGTCATGGCGTTGCCTGTGCCGCGGCGTCAGGCCGCCATGTCCAGCACCACGCGGCCCTGGATCTGGCCCTTGTGCATGCGCGCGAACACGTCGTTGATGTTCTCCAGCTTCTCGGTGCGCACCGTGGCCTTCACCTGGCCGCGCGCGGCGAAGTCCAGCGACTCCTGCAGGTCCAGACGCGTGCCGACGATGGAGCCGCGCACGGTCACGCCGCGCAGCACCATGTCGAAGATGGGCAGAGGGAAGTTGCCCGGCGGCAACCCGTTGAGCGACACCGTGCCGCCACGCCGCACCATGCCCAGCGCCTGCTCGAAGGCCTTGGGCGACACGGCCGTGACCAGCGCACCGTGCGCGCCGCCGATCTCCTTTTGCAGGAAGGCGGCCGGGTCGGTGTCGCGCGCGTTCACCGTCACGCTGGCGCCCAGCTGGCGGGCCAGCGCGAGCTTGTCGTCGTCCACGTCCACCGCAGCCACGTTCAGCCCCATGGCGCGGGCGTACTGCACGGCCATGTGGCCCAGGCCGCCAATGCCGGAAATCGCCACCCAGTCGCCGGGCTTGGTGTCGGTCACCTTCAGGCCTTTGTACACGGTCACGCCGGCGCACAGCACGGGGGCGATGTCCACGAAGCCCAGGTCTTTCGGCAGGTGGCCCACGTAGTTGGGGTCGGCCAGCGCGTAGTCGGCAAAACCGCCGTTGACCGAATACCCCGTGTTGCTCTGCGACTCGCACAGCGTCTCCCAACCGCCCAGGCAGTGCGTGCAACAGCCGCAGGCCGAGTGCAGCCAGGGCACGCCCACGCGGTCGCCTTCCTTCACATGCTTGACGTTGGCGCCCACGGCGGCGACGAAGCCCACGCCCTCATGCCCCGGGATGAAGGGCGGATTGGGCTTGACGGGCCAGTCGCCCTCGGCGGCGTGCAGGTCGGTGTGGCACACGCCCGAGGCCTCGATCTTCACCAGGATCTGGTCGGCGGCGGGGGTGGGCACGGGCACCTCTTCGATCGTCAGCGGCTTGCCGAACTCGCGGACCACGGCGGCTTTCATTGTCTTGGCTGGCATGGGATAAACCTCCTTCTCTGTGCAAATGAACGCAAGGGGAGCCCCCGTGCACCAGCCGCCCCCGCTGGGACGGCCAGTGGGGGCGCTGTATGGGCTTAGAAGAAGCCCAGCGGCTGCTGGGTGTAGCTCACCAGCAGGTTCTTGGTCTGCTGGTAGTGGTCCAGCATCATCTTGTGGTTCTCACGGCCGATGCCCGACTGCTTGTAGCCGCCAAACGCGGCGTGCGCGGGGTAGTGGTGGTAGCAGTTGGTCCACACGCGCCCGGCCTGGATACCCTTGCCCATGCGGAAGGCGCGCGCGCCATCACGGCTCCACACGCCCGCGCCCAGGCCGTAGAGCGTGTCGTTGGCGATCTCCAGCGCCTCTTCTTCGGTCTTGAATGTGGTCACCGAGACCACGGGCCCGAAGATTTCTTCCTGGAAGATGCGCATCTTGTTGTGGCCCTTGAACACCGTGGGCTGCACGTAGTAGCCGCCGGCCAGGTCGCCGCCCAGGGCGGTGTTGCGCGCGCCGCCGATGAGGCACTGGGCGCCTTCCTGCTTGCCCAGGTCCAGGTAAGAAAGGATCTTTTCCAGTTGCTCCTGCGAGGCCTGGGCGCCGATCATGGTGTTCTTGTCCAGCGGGTGGCCCTGCTGGATGGCGGCCACGCGCTTGAGCGCGCGCTCCATGAAGCGCTCGTAGATCGATTCCTGGATCAACGCGCGGCTGGGGCAGGTGCAGACCTCGCCCTGGTTCAGCGCGAACATCGCAAAGCCTTCCAGCGCCTTGTCGAAGAAGCCGTCGTCGGCGGACATCACGTCCTCGAAGAAGATGTTGGGGCTCTTGCCGCCCAGCTCCAGCGTCACGGGAATGATGTTCTGGCTGGCGTACTGCATGATGAGCCGCCCCGTGGTGGTCTCGCCGGTGAAGGCTATTTTTGCGATCCGGTTGCTGGAGGCCAGCGGCTTGCCAGCCTCCAGGCCAAAGCCGTTGACCACATTGACCACGCCCGGCGGCAGCAGGTCGCCAATGATCTCCATCAGCACCAGGATGGAGGCGGGCGTCTGCTCCGCGGGTTTCAGCACCACGCAGTTGCCCGCAGCCAGCGCGGGGGCGAGCTTCCATACCGCCATCAGGATGGGGAAGTTCCACGGAATGATCTGCCCGACCACGCCCAGCGGCTCATGGAAGTGGTAGGCGATGGTGTCGGCGTCGATCTCGCTGATGCCGCCCTCCTGCGCGCGCACCGCGCCGGCGAAGTAGCGGAAGTGGTCGATGGCCAGCGGAATGTCGGCCGCCATGGTCTCGCGCAGCGGCTTGCCGTTGTCGATGGTCTCGGCCACGGCGATCTGCAGCAGGTTGGCTTCCATGCGGTCGGCGATGCGGTTCAGGATGTTGGCGCGCTCGGTGGTCGAGGTGCGGCCCCACGCGGCCTTGGCTTTGTGCGCGGCGTCCAGTGCGGCGTCGATGTCCTTGCTGTTGGAGCGCGGCACGGCCGTGAACTTCTGGCCGTTGATGGGCGAGATGTTCTCGAAGTACTGCCCGTCCACGGGCGCCACCCACTGCCCGCCAATGTAGTTACCGTACTGCTGCTTGTAGGGGTTGGCGATGCCAAGGCTGGCGATTTCGGCCATGTTCATGTGGTGTCTCCTGAATGCTTGTGAAGGAATGCCACCGATGCGGCGGCGGCAGTGCCTCAGTGCAAGCGCCGTGCCAGCACGGCGACAGAGGGGAGGGGCGGTGGGGCGTGCCGCGGCTGTGCCGCAGCGGCGCAGCCGTGTGCCATAACGCAACAGTGCGTCGGCCCATGACGGAACACCCGTTGGGAGTGCAGCCGTACGGATGTGCTCAGATTGCTATGCTTTATATAGCTGCCAGCGCAGTATACGAGGGCGTTTCAGGCACTTTTGCCTGATCTGCTTCCGCAGATCACTCGGCACCGGGCGTAATGCTTGCCGGGCCGTTGGCGGGCGGGGTGGGTTTGAGACGCGGCAGGGCCGCCAGATGCTGCGCGGCCTTGTGGGCCTGTTCCACGGCGCGGCGCAGGTCGCCCAGCAGGCCGGTCCACTCGTGCACGGCCGTCACTTCCAGCAAGCCCTGGGCACCCGCGCGCAGCACGGCGGCCTTGGCGGCTTCATACGCCGCGTCGAACACGGTGTGTGCGGTGTTCTCCTGGTCCAGGTCGTGGGCCTTGGGATCGGCGGCGGCAAAGAAATCCAGCGCCGCGGTGAAGGCCAGGGGCAGTGCGGCCAGGGGGTGGCCTTCGGGCGTGGTGGGCGCCACCGTTGCGGGGTGTGTGACGCGCAGCGCCTGCTGGCCCACCTGGTGCATGACACGCGCCAGCGTGTCGTAGTAGCCCGCAATGCGCAGCAGCTCGGGCATCTGGTCGGCCACGTCGCGCGACAGCGGCTGGCGGCTCACGTCGCTCACAAACGCGCCCACCTGCTGCTGTAGCTGCTCCAGCGCCTGCAACTGGCGCGTGAGCTGGCTCGCGGCCTGTGCGCCGGCCGGTTGCCAGGGCAGGGCGACGGGCGCCATGCGGGTGGCATCCGACGCCAGCTGCAGTGCCAGGTGGCCTACGCGCGCCATCTCGCGGCGCAGCGCCTGCAGGGCCAGCGCGGGCACGGCGGCCACGTTGTGGTCCAGGAACTGCGCACGGGCCACGTCTTCGTCCGCCGAGCGAAAGCGTGCCAGCAGAAAGCGCGCAAGCGGCCCCGACAGCGGCCACATGAGCAGCACGCCCAGCAGGTTGAACGCGGTGTGGAAGATCACGAGCTGCGTCACTGCGTCTCCCTCACCCGTGAGCCATACGCCCAGATGATGGATGGCCGCGAGCAGGGGCGACAGCAGCGCCAGGGCCGCCGCGGCCGTCACCACGTTGAACAGCACGTGTGCCGCCGCCAGGCGCCGCGCGTTGGAAGTGGCGTGGATGGCGGCCAGGATGCCCGTGAGCGTGGTGCCCACGTTGGCGCCGATGACCACGCCCGCGCCCACTTCCACCGCCAGCGAGCCGCCCGCCACGGCCGTGAGCACCACCGCCAGCGTGGCCGACGAGGCCTGCAGCACCACCGTCATGCCCAGGCCGATGAGCACTGCCAGCGCCAGGCCCGGCAGGTCGCTGGACAGCGGTGGCAGCGCCTGCGGACCCAGCCCGGTGAAGCCCTGGCGCAGCAGTTCGATGCCCAGGAACAGCACGCCGAACCCCGCCACCGCCTGGCCCAGCGCCCCGCGCCGCGTGCCGCTGCCGGTGATTTGCAGCGCCATGCCGATGCCGATGAACGGAAGGGCGAAGGCATCGGCCTTCACCGCAAAGCCTAGCCACGCGACGAGCCAGCCGGTGACCGATGAACCCAGATTGGAGCCGAACACCACCCACAGCGCGGAGCTGAAGCCCAGCAACCCCGCGTTGACGAAACCGATGGCCGCCACCGTCATGGCGGTGGACGATTGCACCAGCGCCGTGAGCGCCACCCCGGTCACCAGCCCGTGCAGCGGCGTGCGCGTCCAGGCGGCCAGGATGCGCTCCAGCGCGCGCCCGGCCGCCAGCTTGAGCCCGTCGGTCAGCATGGTCATGCCCAGCAGGAACAGGCCGATGCCGCCCAGCAGGGTGCCGGCGGCAATCAGGGGAGTGGCGGTGGCGGTCAAGGCGGCGGCGCGGTGGTTTTGTTCGGGTAGACCGGTAGGTGCGTGCCGACGGGGCGGTGCGGCAGAGGCGCTTTTATTTTGATAGCTGGTCGCGCTTGCTACAAGCGCTCTGGGGCTATTTTAGGTCATTGATCGGTAGTGTGGAGCGCCTTACGGGCGGCGCGGTGCACGGCGTGCGCTGTCAACCGCCCGCCCGCCCGCGTGCAGTCTGTGGCGGCTGCCGCCTACAGGGGCGCGGGGCCGCGCAGCAGACAATACGCGCCGGACACGACTTCGAGAAGCGATGCAAGGGGACAACGCCATGGGCAACAGCGGGCCGCAGGAGCCGACCGATTCCAGGCCGGCCAGGGATGCGGGGGCGGCGCGCGGCGCCACCGCTTCGGGCTATCCGCCGCAGCGCACCGTGCACACCGCCACGGCCATGGACGCCACGGTGCCCAGCCTGCGGTTCATGATCGGCCTGGTGATCGCGGCGCTGGTGGTCGCGGGCCTGTATTTCGGCCGTACGCTGCTGGTGCCGCTGGCATTGGCGTTCCTGCTGAGCTTCGTGCTGGAGCCGCTGGTGGCGCAGCTCAAGCGCATGGGCCTGCCGCGCCTGCCCTCGGTCATCGCGGTGGTGATGGCCATGCTGATGGTGCTGGGCGTGGGGGCGCTGTTCGTGGGTAACGAGGCGCGCGAGCTGAGCGCGCAGCTGCCCTCCTACCAGAACACCATCCGCAAGAAGCTGCGCAGCCTGCGCCAGCAGTTGCGCGCGCCCGGCATGTTCGACGGCGCCAAGCGCACCTTCGACATCGTGCAGCGCGAGGTGGAGGCGGCCGCTCCCGCCTTGTCGGGTGTCGCGCGCGCGCCGACCGTGCAAAAGGTGCAGGTGCAGCCGCCCGTGCTGTCGCCCGCCAACCAGCTCATGGCCGCGCTCTCGGCGGTCAGTGGGCCGCTCACCCAGGCGGGCCTGGTGCTGGTGTTCGTGATCTTCATCCTGCTGGACCGTGTAGACCTGCGCGACCGCCTGCTGCGCCTGTGGGGGGGCAATCTGCACCGCGCCACCGATGCCATGGACGAGGCGGGCGACCGCATCACGCGCTACCTGACCATGCAACTGCTGGTCAACGTGACCTACGGCATTCCCATGGCGGCGGGCCTGTGGCTCATCGGCGTGCCCGGTGCCGTGCTGTGGGGGTCGCTGGCCGCGGTGATGCGCTTCGTGCCCTACCTGGGGCCGTTCATTGCCGCGGCGTTTCCGCTCACCCTCGCTTTCGCGGTGGACCCGGGCTGGGACCTGGTGCTGTGGACGCTGGGCCTCATCGTGCTGCTGGAACTGGTGAGCAACAACGTCATCGAGCCCTGGCTGTATGGCTCCAGCACTGGGCTGTCGGCGCTGTCGCTCATCGTGGCGGCCACCTTCTGGGCGGCGCTGTGGGGGCCGGTGGGGCTCATCATGTCCACGCCGCTCACCGTGTGCCTGCTGGTGATCGGCCGGTATCTGCCGCAGTTGGCCTTCCTGGAGGTGCTGCTGGGCAGCCGGCCGGTGCTGGATGAGCCCACGCGCATCTACCAGCGCCTGCTGGCGGGCGACGCTGCGGAGGCCATCGAGTTGAGCACTACCCGCATCGAAGCCCTGAAGGGCGCCGTGCCCGCTTTCTACGGCCAGGTGGGCGTGCCCGTGCTGCGCATGGCCGTGGGCGACCATGCGCAGGTGGCCACGCCCGAGCACCGCCTGCGCCTGGTCGAAGGCATGGACGCGCTGCTGGACGAGCTGGAGGAGCAGTACCCGGTGCCCGACGCCGCTGCGCAGGAGCCGGTGGTGTGCCTGGGCGGCAAGTGGGAGGTAGACCTGTTCGCGGCGCGCATGCTGGCGCATGCGCTGTCGCTGCAGCATTGCCCGGCGCTGGCGCGCGTGGAGGGCGCCATGAGCGCCGAACATCTGGATGGCCTGGACCTGGACGCCGTGCGCGTGGTTTGCGTGGTGTGGCTCGCGCCCGAGCCCACCGCCGCCGCGCGGCACCTGTGCCGCAGGCTCAAGCGCCGCTGGCCGCATGTGCACATCGTGCTGGCTCTGTGGGGTGGGGTGCAGTCCCAGCCGCAGGACGAGCTGAGTGCCCAACTGGGCGCCGACGCGCTGGCCCTGTCGCTGGAGGAAACCCTGGCCCAGGTGGCGCAGCTGCAGGGCGCCAGCGTGGAAGGCGCCTACACCCCCGCGCCCATTCCCGCGGACGACGAGGCGCGCCTGCGCGCCCTGCAGGCCAGCGGCGTGCTGGACAGCCCCGCGCTGCAGCAGCTGTGCCAGCACACGGCCCAGCGCGCGGCCGACATCTTCGACGTACCGTTGGCGATGGTGTCGTTGGTGGATCGCGAGCGGCAGGTTACGCTGTGTGCGCACGGCCCGTTGTCGGCCGGCGGGGGGCAGGCCTGCTCGGCGGGCCAGGGCCTGCCGCGCGGCCTGTCGCTGTGCGGGCATGTGGTGGCGCGGCAGCGGTCGCTGGTGGTGCCCGACATTGCGCGGGATGCGCGCTTTGCCGGCAATCCGGCGCTGCGCGAGCAGGGTCTGCGCTTTTACGCGGGCGTTCCGCTGCGCGACGCGGCGGGCCATGCGCTGGGCGCGCTGTGCCTGATGGACACCGCGCCGCGCGCGTTCGATGAGCGGGAAAAGCGGTTGCTGCAGGCCATGGCCAATGACCTCATGGCTGGCTGGCGCGACGCCCAGGCCGCGGGCGGCCCGGCGCTACCCGCGGGCCAGGCCGCGCCATCGGCCACGGTGGGTCAGGTGGTGCCGCAGTAGCCGACGTCCGAAATCGTCCGAAATGGTCTGAAGTAGGAGCGACCGGCGCGGCCAGGGCCGGGGCAGGCCCTGTCGCCAGCGCGTTACTTGGTGCCGAAGATGCGGTCGCCCGCATCGCCGAGGCCGGGCAGGATGTAGCCGTGATCGTTGAGTTCGCGGTCAATGGCGGCGGTGTAGATGGGCACGTCGGGGTGGGCCTTTTGCAGCGTGGCCACGCCCTCGGGTGCAGCCAGCAGGCACACGAACTTGATCGAGCGCGGCTGCAGTTGCTTGAGGCGCGCGACGGCCGCGGCGGCGGAGTTGCCGGTGGCCAGCATCGGGTCCACGACGATGATGTCGCGCTCGGCCATCTCCGAGGGCATCTTGAAGTAGTACTCGACCGGCTGCAGCGTGTCCGGGTCGCGGTACAGGCCGATGTGGCCGATGCGCGCGCCCGGCACCACGTTGAGCATGCCGTCCAGGAAGCCGTTGCCCGCGCGCAGGATGGACACGAGCACGAGCTTCTTGCCGTCGATGACCTTGCCGGTCATGGTCTCCAGGGGGGTTTCGATCTGGATGTCCTGCAGCGGCATGTCGCGCGTGACTTCGTAAGCCATCAGGGTGGACAGCTCGCCCAGCAGGCGGCGGAAGCTGTTGGTGCTGGCGTCCTTCTTGCGCATCAGGGTCAGCTTGTGCTGTACCAGGGGGTGGTCGATGACGTGGACGTTGCTCATGGGCTGGTGCCTCTTATTGGGATAGAAAAAAAGATCGGAGCCGGAATTTTGCACTCTGGCGCCAAGCCCCTGCGCGCGGGCAGCGCCGACGCACCGCCGGCCAGGGGCCCATCCGCCTCAGGTCAATCTGCCGACGCCGCGGTCAGCAGCTGTGCGTAGCGGGTCATGTCCACGTTGCCGCCGCTGATGACGACGCCCACGCGCTTGCCCCGCAGCCGCACGCCGCCATGGCACGCGCCCGCCAGTCCCAGCGCGCCCGTGGGCTCGACCACGATCTTCATGCGTTCGGCAAAGAAGTGCATCGCGCTCATGAGCTGCGCATCGGTGGCGGTCACGATGTCAGAAACGCCGGCGTGGATGAGGGGGAAGGTGAGCGCGCCCAGTGCCTGCGTCTGCGCACCGTCGGCAATCGTCTGCGGTGTGTCGATGCGCACCACGTGGCCTGCGTTGAGGGACTGCTGTCCGTCGTTGCCGGTCTCGGGCTCCACGCCGACCACCTTGCACTGCGGCGCCAGTTCGCGCGCTGCCAGCAGGCAGCCCGACAGCAGGCCGCCGCCGCCCAGCGGCACGAACAGGTAGTCCAGGTGCGGCACGTCCTCGAACAGCTCCTTGGCCACCGTGCCCTGGCCGGCGATCACGTGGGCGTGGTCGAAGGGCGGAATCAGCGTCATGCCGCGCTCGGTGGCCAGGCGGCGGCTGATGGCCTCGCGGTCTTCGGTGAAGCGGTTGTAGGTGACCACCTCGGCGCCGTAGCCGCGCGTGGCGGCTATCTTTGCAAGCGGCGCATCCTCCGGCATGACGATGACTGCGGGAATCTCCAGCAGCCGCGCCGACAGCGCGATGGCCTGCGCATGGTTGCCCGACGAGAACGCGATCACTCCGCGCTGGCGCTGCGCCTCGCTGAACTGCACCAGTGCGTTGAACGCGCCGCGGAACTTGAACGCGCCCATGCGCTGCAGGTTCTCGCACTTGAAGAACACCTGCGCGCCGAGCAGCGCATCCAACGTGCTGGAACTCAGCACCGGCGTGCGGTGTGCCATGCCCTTGAGGCGATGGGCCGCTTCGGCAACGTCGTCGTAGGTGGGCAGCGGAGGGCGCGGCAGGTGCATGGCTGTGGGCGAACGCTGGTGAATGGAAACGCGGCGCGGTGCCGCGCCGCAGGCGGGTTGCCGCATCATAGCCCGACACCCGGCGGTATATGCCCCGATTGGCCTGCAACGCCCTTGCAGCAAGCGCGCCCAGCTATCAACTTTGAAACCGGGGCCGCGCGGCGCGTGCGTCAGCCGAGTTCGCTGAAGCGCTTGAGCGGCGCCAGCGCCGGGAAGTCGCCCGCGCGCTTGGCCTGCATGGCGGAGACGGCCTCGCCCACGTGGCGGTTGCTCCAGATGGCGCCCTGCAGCCAGCCCATCTGGCGCAGGCTGTCGTGCACGCCGTGGTCGCGCGCATAGCGCACGGCCTGCTTGGTGCCCCAGACGGCCACCGGCGGCTTGGTGGCAATCTCGTTCGCGCAGGCCAGGGCGCCGGCCACCAGCGTTTCGTGCGAGTCGAACAGCTGCGTGACCAGTCCGCATTCCAGCGCGCGCTCGGCCGGCAGGCGGCGGCCGGTGTAGGCCAGCTCGTTCAGCAGGCCCAGCGGCATGAGCTTGGGCAGGCGCTGCAGGCTGCCCACGTCGGCCACCATGCCGATGTTGATCTCCTGGATGCAGAAGAAGGCATCGCGCGTGGCATAGCGGATGCAGGCGGCCGCCACCATGTCCAGTGCGCCACCGATGCAGCCGCCGTGGATGGCCGCGATCACGGGGATGCGCAGCTCTTCGATGCGCGTGAAGGTGGCCTGCATGTCCGTCAGCAGGTCGAACACGGCGGCGCGCCCCTCGGGGCTGCGGTCGTCCAGCGTGATCGCGCCGCCGAAGGTCTCCAGCGCCATACCCGCGCTGAAGTGCTTGCCCGTGCTGCTGATGACCAGCGCGCGCGCATCGCTGCCGCGGTGCAGATCGGCCAGCACGGCGTCCAGCTCGCGCCAGAACTGCGGGTGCATGGTGTTCATGGCCTCGGGGCGGTTCAGCACCAGGTGGGCCACGTGGTCGGTGACGGTGAGGGTGAAGCAGGTGAGGGTGTTCATGGCGCGACTGTAGGAGTGGCCGGCGGGCCGGGGCGTCGCTTGCGCGACGGTGCGGCGGTCATCGGGCACAGAGCGAAATCGGCCTGCAACGCTTGTAGGGCAAGCGCAGGCAGCTATTTGATGCATAGCAAAGAAGCGCCATCTCGCGCGGCGCCACCGGCAGGCGCCCCTTTGTCGCGGTCCAGTCGGTCTGGCGGCGAGGTATACACTTTGCCGCTGCGGCGCAGGCCGCATTTTTTGTTGGCTCCAAGCAAAGGAATCGCAGCCATGGGCGCGCAATGGAAGGCAAAGGGCAAGGCGCTGGTCGCCGATGCCAAGGGCAGGCTTTTTGGAAAGCTGGTCAAGGAAATCATCGTCGCCGCGCGCGCGGGGGCCGACCCGGCCGGCAATTCGCGCCTGCGCCTGGCCATCGAGGCGGCGCGCAAGGCGTCCATGCCCAAGGACACGCTGGAGCGTGCCATCAAGAAGGGTTCGGGCGTGGGGGGTGACGCGGTGAACTACGAGCGCGTGATCTACGAGGGCTTTGCCCCGCACCAGGTGCCGGTGATGGTGGAGTGCCTGACCGACAACGTGAACCGCACGGCGCCCGAGATGCGCGTGTGCTTTCGCAAGGGGCAGATGAGCGCCGTGGCCTGGGACTTCGACCACGTGGGCATGATCGAGGGCGAGCCCGAGCAAGCCGGCGCCGATGCGGAACTGGCCGCCATCGAGGCCGGTGCCCAGGACTTCGAGCCCGGCGAGGAAGAGGGCCAGACCCTGTTCCTGACCGACCCTTCGGACCTGGATGCGGTGGCCAAGGCATTGCCGGGCTTCGGCTTCAAGGTGCTGTCGGTCAAGCTGGGCTACAAGGCCAAGAACCCGGTGAGCATGGCCAGCCTTTCGCCCGAGGCGCAGGAGGAAGTGCAGGCCTTCCTGGCGGGCATCGAGAACAACGACGACGTGCAGAACGTGTTCGTGGGGCTCGTGGACTGATGCGCGCCATGCACCGTGCCGCCAAGGCCCCCGTCCACCCACGAAAAAGCCGCTGAACAGCGGCTTTTTTTCATGGCGCCTCGGTGCTTGGTTAGCGGCGCACGGTGCCGGCGTCCTGGCCGAAGAGGATCTTCTTGGCCGCCTCGTCCACCGTGGGCGCGGTATTGATGGTCTGTGCCAGCGCGTAGGCGCGGCCGGTGGCGGGCCGTGCCTGGATGCGCTCGAACCAGGCCCGCAGGTGCGGGAAATCCGCCAGGTCCTGGCGCTGCCTCTCATGCGGCACGATCCAGGGGTAGCAGGCCATGTCGGCAATGGAATAGTCCCCTGCAATGTAGTCGCGCCCGTCGGCCAGGTGCTTGTCCAGCACGCCGTACAGGCGCGCGGTTTCCTTCACGTAGCGGTCGATGGCGTAGGGCACGGGCTCGGGCGCGTACTGCGTGAAGTGGTGGTTCTGCCCGGCCATGGGCCCCAGGCCGCCCATCTGCCAGAACAGCCACTGCAGCGCCTCGTTGCGCCCGCGCAGGTCCTGCGGGATGAACCGGCCGGTCTTGTCGGCCAGGTACAGCAGGATGGCGCCGGACTCGAACACCGACAGCGGCGCGCCGCCATCCGCGGGCGCCTGGTCCACGATGGCGGGGATGCGGTTGTTGGGCGCGATGCGCAGAAAGTCCGGCGCGAACTGCTCGCCCCGGCCGATGTTCACCGGGTGCACGCGGTAGGGCAGGCCGCTTTCTTCCAGGAAGAGGGTGATCTTGTGGCCGTTGGGCGTGGTCCAGTAGTACAGGTCGATCATCGGATGCTCCTTAAATAATAGCTGTTAGCGCTTGATAGACGGGCGCTGGAGCTGAATTTGGCTTGGAACGCCTCAGCGCTTCCTGCCGCCGAAGATGCCGCCCAGCACGCCGCGCAGTATTTCCTTGCCCAGGCTGGTGCCCATGGTGCGTACGGCCGACTTGGCCATGGTCTGCACCAGGCCGTCGCGCTTGCCGCCGCGCGGCCCGGTGCTGCCGAACAGCACGTCGTTCAGGCCGCCCATGAGGCCGCTGTCGCTCTGCGCCGTGCCGTTGGCGGGGGCGCTGGGGGCATTGCTGGCAGCCTGCTCGGCGCGGCCGCGCAGCTTCTCGTAGGCGGATTCGCGGTCCACGGCCTGCTCGTAGGTGCCCGCGACGAGCGATCCGCCGATGAGTGCGCGGCGCTGCACGTCGGTGATGGGGCCGATCTGGCTGCCGGGCGGCAGCACGTACACGCGCTCGGTCTCGCTGGGGCGGCCCTTGGCGTCGAGGAAGCTCACCAGCGCCTCGCCCACGGCCAGCTCGGTGATGGCGGCCTCGATGTCCAGGCCCGCCTTGGGGCGCATGGTGGTGGCCGTGGCCTTCACGGCCTTCTGGTCGCGTGGGGTGAAGGCGCGCAGCGCGTGCTGCACGCGGTTGCCCAGCTGGGCCAGCACGCTGTCGGGGATGTCCAGCGGGTTCTGGGTGACGAAATACACGCCGACCCCCTTGGAACGCACCAGGCGCACCACCAGTTCGATACGCTCCACGAGCACCTTGGGCGCCTCGTTGAACAGCAGGTGGGCCTCATCGAAGAAGAACACCAGCTTGGGCTTTTCGGGGTCGCCGATCTCGGGCAGCTGTTCGAACAGCTCCGACAGCATCCACAGAAGGAACGTGGCGTACAGGCGCGGCGAATTCATGAGCTTGTCGGCCGCCAGGATGTTGACCACGCCGCGCCCGTCCACGGTCTGCATGAAGTCCTGGATGTTGAGCATGGGCTCGCCAAAGAACTGGTCGCCGCCCTGCGTCTCGATCTGCAGCAGCCCGCGCTGGATGGCGCCCACGCTGGCCGTGGAGATGTTGCCGTACTCGGTGGTGAACTCCTTGGCGTTGTCGCCCACGTAGGTGAGCATGGCGCGTAGGTCCTTCAGGTCCAGCAGCAGCAGGCCGTTGTCGTCCGCGATCTTGAACACCAGGTTGAGCACGCCCAGCTGGGTTTCGTTCAGGTTCAGCATGCGCCCCAGCAAGAGCGGCCCCATGTCCGAGATGGTCGCGCGCACGGGGTGGCCCTGCGTGCCGAAAACATCCCACAGCGTGGTGGGGCAGGCCGTGGGCTCGGGCGCGGCCAAGCCGCGGTCGGCCAGCGTCTTGCCCAGCTTCTCGCCAATGGTGCCCTTTTGGCTGATGCCGGTGAGATCGCCCTTCACGTCGGCCATGAACACCGGCACGCCGATGCGCGAGAACTGCTCGGCCAGCGTCTGCAGCGTCACGGTCTTGCCGGTGCCGGTGGCGCCGGTGATCAGGCCGTGCCGGTTGGCCAGGCCCGGCAGCAGGTGGCATTGCGTGGAATCACGCTGTGCAATCAGGAGAGGTTCGGACATGGCGGTAGTGATGGGGTGAGTCAAAAGTAAAATCGCGGCCGCAAGATTAAATCAATCAAAGGACGCTGCAGTGGCAGGACACAGTAAATGGGCCAACATCCAGCACCGCAAGGGGCGCCAGGATGAAAAGCGCGGAAAGATCTGGACCCGCATCATTCGTGAAATCACCGTCGCGGCGCGCACGGGTGGCGGCGACCCCTCGGCCAACCCGCGTCTGCGCCTGGCCATCGACAAGGCCAAGGCCGCCAACATGCCGGCCGACCGCATCAAGTACAACATCGACAAGGCCTCGGGCACGCTGGAAGGCGTGAGCTACGAGGAAATCCGCTACGAGGGCTACGGCATCGGCGGCGCCGCGATCATCGTGGACACCATGACCGACAACCGCGTGCGCACCGTGGCCGAAGTGCGCCACGCCTTCAGCAAGTACGGCGGCAACATGGGCACGGAAGGCTCCGTGGCCTTTCAGTTCAAGAACGTGGGCCAGATCATCTTCGCCCCCGGCACCAGCGAGGACAAGGTCATGGAAGTGGCCCTGGAGGCGGGCGCCGAGGACGTGATCACCGATGATGAGGGTGCCATCGAGGTGCTGACCGCGCCCGGCGATTTCGAGGCGGTGCGCGATGCGCTGGGGGCTGCGGGCCTTCAGCCGGAGGTGGCCGAGGTCACCATGCGCCCCGAGAACACCATCGCCCTGGAGGGCGACGATGTCGCGCGCATGCAAAAGCTCCTGGACATGATCGAAGACCTCGACGATGTGCAAGAGGTCTACCACAACGCAGAGCTCTAGCAGGCCGTTGAAAAAGTGCTTTTCGAACGCATCAGGGACGCTGAGTGCGAAGACACGAGCTGCCCAGACGCGTCTGCGCAGCGATTGCAACGGCCCATCTGGCCGGTTTGCAGGCCCTCCCGCCCATTTCGGGCGCACGTATCCCTGGGCTCACGCATGATGCGCGTCCCACCAGCCGCCGATGCTGCCCATTCGCACAAGGTTGTAGGTGGCAAAGCACAGCAGCGCCTGGCCCGTGAGCTTGGCCTGACCGATCAGCTTGGTCTTTGCCAGACCACCGACGGTCTTGATCCAGCCAAAGGCCTCTTCGATGCGCTTGCGCACCTTCAGGCTGGTCTTGTAGCCCTCGTGCCGTGTCACTCGCGCATCCACCGCCGAGTGTTTGTCCTTGGCCGCCACGTGGGGCGTGACTTTGAGCTTTCTGCAGCCTTTGATGAAGGCCTTGCTGTCGTAGCCCTTGTCGGCACCGACCGTGGCCCGTTTGTTCCTGTTGCCCCGACGCTCCAACATGGCCAGCGCCGCCTCGCGCTCGGCCGTGCCGCTGGCGTGGGTGATCTCGACATCCACGATCAGCCCGTTGCGGTTCTCCATGAGGATGTGCCCCATGTGGCACAGGCGGGATTTGTCGCCCTGGCTCTTCTTGAACAGCCGGGCATCGGCGTCCGTGGTGCTCTCGTGGGTGTCGTTGCAGCGCTCCTGCCCCTTGAAGTCCACCTCGGGGTTGCGCCCAGGCGGCGTGCCGCTGTCGTCGTCTTTGCGCTTGAAGCTCTTGTGCGAGGCCCAGGCGTCAATGAGCGTGCCGTCCACGCTGAAGTGCTCGTCGCTGGCGAGCTTGCCCCACTGGGCACTGAGCTTGACGCGCTCGAAGAAGGCGCGGGCGAGGTCTTCGTTGAACAGACGTTCGCGGTTGGCGCTGAAAGTGGAGTGGTCCCAGACCTTGTCTTCGATGTTCAGGCCCACGAACCAGCGGTACAGCAGGTTGTAGTTGATCGCTTCGACCAACTGGCGCTCGCTGCGGATGGAGAACAGGATCTGCAGCAGCAAGGCCTTGAGCAGCATCTCCGGTGGCACCGATGGGCGGCCACGGCGGGCGTACACCGCTTCGAACTCGCGGTTCATGGTTGCCAGCAGCGCATCAACCACCGCGCGCAACTTGCGCAGCGGGTGTGCCTGCGGCACGCGCTCTTCAAGGCTGATGTAGCTGAACATCGCCCCCTGGAAATCTTGACTGCCTCTCATCGTCCTCGTCTGGGTCGTTCACCGATGGCTTCAGATCGTAGCGGCCAACGCGGGCGTCGGCGGGGGATTTTTCAACGGCCTGCTAGGAACTTGAGCACCGACACCCTATGAAAATCCTAGTCATTGGCGGCGGCGGCCGGGAACACGCACTGGCCTGGAAGCTGAGCCAGTCCCCCAAGACCTCCAAGGTGTACGTGGCGCCCGGCAACGGCGGCACGGCGCTGTCGCCAAAGTATGAGAACGTGCCCATCAGCGACGTGACGGCCCTGCGCGAGTGGGCGCAGGCGCAGAAGATCGCGCTCACCGTGGTCGGCCCCGAGGCACCGCTGGCCGCTGGCGTGGTGGACGAGTTCCGTACCCACGGCCTGCGCATCTTCGGCCCCACGCAGGCTGCCGCGCAACTGGAAAGCTCCAAGGCCTTCTCCAAGGCTTTCATGAAGCGCCACGGCATCCCCACGGCCGAGTACGAGACCTTCACCGACCCGCAGGCCGCGCATGCCTACGTGGACCGTCTGGGCGCACCCATCGTCATCAAGGCCGACGGCCTGGCGGCGGGCAAGGGCGTGGTGGTAGCCATGACGCTGCAGGAGGCCCACGACGCCGTGGACTTCATGCTGGTGGACAACAAGTACGGCGTCGCCCACAACGAAGGCGGCGCCCGCGTGGTGATCGAGCAGTTCCTCGAAGGTGAGGAAGCCTCGTTCATCGTGCTGTGCGACGGCAAGAACGTCCTGGCGCTGGCCACCAGCCAGGACCACAAGCGCCTGAAGGATGGCGACCAAGGCCCCAACACCGGTGGCATGGGCGCGTATTCGCCTGCGCCGGTGGTCACGGCCGACGTGCATGCGCGCGCCATGCGCGAGGTGATCCTGCCCACCATCCGTGGCATGGAAAAAGACGGCATCCCCTACACGGGCTTTCTGTATGCCGGCCTGATGATCGACGCGACGGGCCATCCCAAAACGCTGGAGTTCAACTGCCGCATGGGCGACCCCGAGACACAGCCCATCCTCATGCGCCTCAAGAGCGACCTGGTGGAGGTGCTGGGGGCGGCCGTGGACGGCAAGCTCGACCAGGTGGAACTGCAGTGGGATCGCCGCACGGCGCTGGGCGTGGTGATGGCTGCCCAGGGCTACCCCGAGAACCCGCGCAAGGGCGATGCCATCACCGGCCTGCCGCAGGACGCGGACGACGCCATGGTCTTCCACGCCGGCACACAGCTCGTGGACGGCGTGGTGCGGACCAGTGGCGGGCGCGTGCTGTGCGTGACGGCGCTGGCCGACAGCGTCAAGCAGGCACAGCAGCGTGTGTATGACGTGGCGCGCGGCATTCACTTTGACGGCGCGCAGTACCGCCACGACATTGGCCACCGCGCGGTGAAGGCCAACGGATGACCACACAAAAACCCACCTTCAACACGGCGGACACCGTGGCCCGCGTGCGCGGCTATCTGGAGGGCCTGCAGGCGCGCATCACCAGCGCGCTGGAGGACATCGAGGGGCCGCAAAGCCAGGGCGGGGCGCGCTTTCGGTCCGATGCCTGGCGGCGCGAAAGCGGGTCTGCACTGCAGGGCGACGGCATCACGCGCATCCTGGAAGGTGGGCGCGTGTTCGAGCGCGCGGGCTGCGGCTTCTCGCACGTGAGCGGGCCGCGCCTGCCGCCCTCGGCCACGCAGCACCGGCCGGAGCTGGCGGGCGCGCCGTTCGAGGCCATGGGCGTGTCGCTGGTGTTTCACCCGCGCAACCCCTATGTGCCCACGGTGCACATGAACGTGCGCATGATCGCAGCCGGCACAGGTGCGGCTGGCACAGGTGCGGCTGGCACAGGTGCGGCAGGTCAGGCAGGCCAGGGTCCCATCTGCTGGTTCGGCGGCGGCATGGACCTCACGCCGTACTACGGTTTCGACGAGGATGCGGTGCACTTTCACCGTGCCTGCCGCGATGCGCTCGCACCCTTCGGCGAAGGCCTGTACCCGCGCTTCAAGACCTGGTGCGACGAGTACTTCTACCTTAAGCACCGCAATGAGCAGCGCGGCGTGGGCGGCATCTTCTTTGACGACTTCGCGGAGCCGGGCTTCGAGCAGAGCCTGGCCATGACGCAGAGCGTGGGCGATGCCTTCCTGCGCGCCTACCTGCCCATCGTGCAGCGGCGCATGCACATGGACCATGGCGAGCGCGAACGCGAGTTCCAGCTCTACCGGCGTGGCCGCTATGTGGAGTTCAACCTGGTGTGGGACCGCGGCACGCACTTCGGCCTGCAGTCGGGTGGGCGCACGGAATCCATCCTGCTGTCCATGCCGCCGCTGGCGGCCTGGTCCTACCAGCGCGAGCCGCAGCCGGGTTCGCCCGAGGCGCTGTTGACCGAGCGCTTTCTGCAGCGCCGCGACTGGATCTGAGTGTGTGAGCGCGGGTAACTATAATTTCAATAGCTGCCTGCGCTTGACTATCAAGCACCAGACCCGTTTTTGATATCTGAAACATGCCCTGACAACCGCTCCGCGCCCCCCTTGGCCGTGGCGGTGCTTGCAGGCTATATTGATTCCATTCCTTCACTGAAGACCACCTGATGACCACTTCCAGCAAATCGGAAACCGCCGCCAAGAAAGACGTCACCAAGCTCCAGCGCGCCATCGTCGATGGCCTGGAAGACGTCAAGGCGCAAGACATCCAGGTCTTCAACACCGAGCATCTCTCGCCGCTGTTCGAGCGCGTGGTCGTCGCCACCGGCAGCTCCAACCGCCAGACCAAGGCGCTGGCCGCCAGCGTGCGCGACGCCGTGCGCAAGGCCGGGTTCCCCAAGCCGCGCAGCGAGGGCGAGGACAACGGCGAATGGATCATCGTGGACTGCGGCCAGGCCGTGGTGCATGTCATGCAGCCCGCCATCCGCCAGTACTACCGGCTGGAGGAGATCTGGGGCGAGAAGCCCGTGCGCCTGAAGCTGGGCGCTGCCAAGCCGCGCAAGATCATGGCCTCGGAAGGCGACGACGAGGCGCCCGCGCGCAAGCCGGCTGCCAAGAAGGCAGCAGCCAAGCCCGCCACGAAGTCCGCAGCTGGCCAGAAGCCGGCCAAGGCGGCAGCTCCCGCAGCGGCCAAACCGACAGCGAAATCCGCAGTGAAGCCAGCATCCAAGCCCGCTGCCAAGCCCGCGAGCAAGGCACAGAAGGCACCGGTCAAGGCCGCATCCAAACCCGCAGCAAAGAAGACCACGGCAAAGCCCGTGGCGGCGAAGAAGCCAGCCATCAAGAACGCGGTGAAGACCGTCGTGGTGAACAAGCCTGTGGCCAAGAAGGCACCCGCCAAGGCCGCCGCTACCACCACGGCACGCAAGCCGGTCGCCAAATCCACCGGCAAGGCTGTCGCGAAGAAGGCCCCCGCACGCAAGAAGGCCTGAGCCTTGCGCTGACCCATGAAGCTGCTGATCGTGGCCGTGGGCCAGCGGGTTCCCGACTGGGCGCAGACGGCCTATGACGACTATGCCAAGCGATTCCCGCCCGAGCTGAAGGTCGAGCTCAAAGCCGTCAAGACCGAGCCGCGCGGCTCCAAGACGCTGGAGACGCTCTATGCTGCCGAGCGCGAGCGTATCGAAGCGGCCATCCCGCGTGGCACCCGTGTGGTGGTGCTGGACGAGCGCGGCACGGGCCTCACCACCAAGGCCCTGGCCCAGCGGCTGAAGGACTGGCAGCTCGGGGGGGACGACGTGGCCCTGGTCATCGGCGGCCCCGACGGCCTAGACCCGGCCTTTCGCCAGGCGGCGCACGAGCGCATCCGCCTGTCCGACCTGACCCTGCCGCATGCCATGGTGCGCGTGTTGCTCATCGAGCAGCTCTACCGTGCCTGGTCGGTGAATGCCGGGCACCCGTACCATCGCGAATAACTTCAGATTTGATAGCTGCTCGCGCTTTCTGGTCGGGCGCTGGAGGCCCATTTGACTCAAGAACACCGCTTCATCTACCTGGCCTCCCAGAGCCCGCGGCGCCGCCAGTTGCTGGAGCAGTTGGGGGTGCGCCATGAGCTGCTGCTGCCCAACGCGGCGGGGGACGAGGCCGAGGATGCCGAGGCCATCGAAGCCGTGCTGCCTGGTGAGGCGCCCACGACCTATGTCGAGCGGGTGACGGGGCTCAAGCTGGACGCTGCCGTGGCGCGCCATGCGCGGCGCGGGCTGTCGCCAGCGCCCATTCTGTGCTCCGACACCACCGTGGCCCTGGGTCGCACCATCTACGGCAAGCCCGAGGATGCGCACGACGCGGTGCGTATGTTGGGGGAGTTGGCGGGGCATGAACACCGCGTATTGACGGCCGTCGCGCTGCAGGTGGGTCCCCGACGCCTCACGGCGCTGTCAGTCTCGCGCGTGCGCTTTGTGCCCATGTCGCGGGCGCAGATCGAGGACTACGTGGCTACGGGCGAGCCGCTGGGCAAGGCGGGCGCCTATGCGATCCAGGGGCGCGCCGCCGCCTATGTGGAGCACCTGTCGGGCAGTTACTCCGGCATCATGGGCCTGCCCATGTATGAGACGGCGCGCCTGCTGCGCGCGGCGGGCGTGCTGGCCGTCTAGGCGCAGCCTGTCAGGCCCGGAGCCTGGTTACATCGGGTATTTGGCCAGGCGCGCCGTATCCGGGATGTGGATGTCGCGCTTGTCGATGTGGATCAGGCCGGCGGCCTCCAGGTCGTGCAGTACGCGAGAGAAATACTCGGGCGTGATCGACAGCCGCGAAGCGATGGTGGCCTTGCTCACCGGCAGCGAGATGCTGCGCGCGCTGGCTGGCGGCGCGGGAGCAACGGACTGCAGTGCCGCGCGGGCCGGGCATTGCGGAGGCACAGGCGCGGTAGGGGGATGAGGCGCGTCCTCGGGCAGGGCGTGCAGCAGGTAGCCGATCACGCGCTGCGCGCCGTTGTGCAGCGTATAGGTCTGCACGTCATGCACCAGGCCGTGCAGGCGGCGCGAGATGCCGGCGAGCATGCGCATGGCAAAGCGCGGCTCGCTCTCGATCTCGCGCACCACGGCCGCCTTGCCTACAGAGAGCAGCAGGGTATCGGTCAGGGCCTGGGCGTTCACGATATAGGGACGATCGGTAAACATCAGCGCCTCGGCGAAGCTGATGCCGGGGCCGGCAAGCTCGATCACCTTCTCCTGCCCCGCTGGCGACAGTGCAAACAGCTTCACCTGCCCCATTACGGTGACGTGGAATTCCTCGCAGGGCATGCCAACGCTGAACACCATCTCGCCGCGCGCATAGCGGCGTAGCCGGCAGCCCGTGCCCAGGCGTTCCAGCTCCTGGGGTGCCATTTCCTGGAACAGGGGCAGTGCCGCAAGGTAGCGCGGTATGTCGAAGTGCGCGATGTCCATGCGCGCATTACAGGGGATACCCCTAGGCTTTGACTTGATCTACCCCAAATCGTTCAGTGCGATGTGCCCTCACTGCGGGTGATCTTGTTCCAGACGTTGTATTTCCCCACGGGCTTTTTCATGGGCAGGCGCTTGACTTCCTTGAAGCTGGCGGCGTCGTAGACCACCAGTGCGCCGTCCATTTCCCAGACACTGGCGAGGGCGTAGCGGCCATCGCGGGTGAACTCGATGTGCGCCAGCGTCTTGCCGGGCTCGCGCACCTGGGCCACCGGCTGCAGCGTGCGCTTGTCGATGATGGTCAGAGTGTCCTTGGCCGTGGGGCTCATCATGGAGTCGGTCCAGGCGTAGGGCGTGTCCTCATGGCTGCGCATGAAGAAACCCGGGCCGGGCGTGGCGATGGTGCGTACCGTCTTCCAGGTCTGCATGTCGATGACGTCCACGGCCCCGCCGCCCAGATTTGGGCTGGCCAGCACGGTGGTGTCGCCCCAGGCGAAGGTGATGCCCGAGCCCAGGTGCGGCATGCCGGCGATGGGCAGATCGGCCACCTTGCGCCGGATGTCCAGGTTCACGACCTGTGCGCTTGCGCGTTCGTCGGCGCCACTGCGCGGGCGCGTGGCGCCGAGTACGTGGCGGTAGGACTGGTCGAAGAAGAAGTCGTCCAGCGGCTCGCTCAGGGGGGTGCGCCGCACGCCCAGGTAGCCGGGCTTGGCGATGGCCTCTCCCATCTTGTAGTCGTGCACCAGACCATCGTAGATGGGGGCCGCGTTCCGGTCGTACGAGATTTCCCAGAGCTCGGGGATGTCCTTGAGCGCCACCACGAAGCTCTTGCGCGGCGTGGCGTCGTACACGGCCGAAACGCGTGAACTCGCCTTGCCGTCGAGCGTGGCTGCGGCGTATGTCTGCACGAGGTTCAGATCGGCATCGAACAGCGCCAGCGTGTGGGGCAGGTAGTTGGCGGCCATCACCCAGCGCCCGTCGCCGCTCACGGCCACGTTGCGCATGTTCAGGCCCGCGCGTACCTCGGCCACCACGCGCAGGCGCCACAGGTCGTATTTGGTGATCCAGCCGTCGCGCGAACCGAAGAACACGTAGCGCCCGTCCGGCGTGAACTTGGGGCCGCCATGCAGCGCATAGCGGCTGGCAAAGCGCGTGATGACCTCGAAGCGGTCGCCGTCGAGCAGCGAGACATGGTGGTCGCCTCCTTCCACGACGAGGAAGAGGTTCATCGGGTCCGCATTCCACTTCGGCTTGGCGGGCTCATCGTCGGGCACGGGCGTGAACGTGCGCGACGCCCGGATATCGTCCTCGCCCCAGCGCGGCGCGGGCACCACGGGGGTACGTACCCACGCGGCCAGGGCGCGAATCTCCGCGTCGCCCAACTGCTCGGAGAACCCGGGCATCTGGGTGGCGGGGCGCCCTTGCTGGATGACGCGCAACACCTCGGCGGGGCGCACACGCTCCAGGCTCTCGGGCAGCAGTGCGGGGCCCATGATGCCGGTGCGCTGCGCGCCGTGGCATACAGCGCAGTGCTGCTGGTACAGAGCGGGGGCGTTGGGCTGGAGGGCTTCGGTGGTTTGGGCGTGCAGGCCCGTGAGCCAGAACAGACCCAAGGCCGCCAGATAACGGCTCGGTCCAGACCAGCGGCTGCCGCGCAAGGGCCGCTTCGCCGCGGCGGTATCCACCTTTTTCGCGATAGCGCAGAGAAGGGGGAAGCGGCGTAGCCGCTCAGGGAAAGGTGTTTCTAGTTTACGCATGGGCAATCTCGATCGTGCGACGGCGCTCATGCTTGGCGGGGGACTCGAAGGGCGTGCTGGAGGCGCCCACTTCGGCATCGGAGAGGTAGCAGCCGGGGTCCTCGAACCAGGGGTTGCCCGTGAGCTGCTGTGCGCGCACGCGGGTGTTGCCATTGCAGATCGTGAGGTACTGGCAACTGGCGCAGCGGCCCTGGACAGGGCGCGGGTGCTGCTTGAGCCCCGCCATGAGCGGGTCGCTGATGTCGTTCCAGATCTGCGAGAAGGGGCGTTCGCGCACGCTGCCCAGGTCGTGGTGCCACCACATGGTGTCGGGGTGCACATGGCCCAGATTGTCGATATTGGCCACCATCTGGCCGCTGGCATTGCCGCCCCAGGCCACCAGGCGCTGGCGCAAGGCGTCTTCCCATTGCGGCAGGTGCTCGCGCGCCCATTGCAGTAAATAGGGGCCGTCGGCATCGTTGTTGCCGCTCACGTAGTCGTCCAGGCTGCCGGCCTGGGCATCGGCCCAGGCGTGGTTGAACAGCAGGTCCATGGCCTGGCGTGTGGCCTGGTGGTGCGCGTCCTTGTCGCGGTGGATGTTGCCACGCCCCGCGTAGTTCAGGTGCGAGAAGTAGAACTTGTTGGCGCCCTCGTCCTTCATGAGCTGCAGCAGTGCGGGCAGATCGTGTGCATTCAGCGCTGTCATGGTGAAGCGCAGGCCCACCTTGACGTTGTGCGTGGCCAGGTGGCGGATGGCGGCCAGGCTGCGGTCGAACGCACCGTCCAGACGGCGGAACTTGTCGTGCGTGGGCTTCAGGCCATCCAGGCTGATGCCCACGTAGTCGAAGCCTGCGCCCGCGATGCGCGCGGCCATGGGCGCGTCGATCAGCGTGCCGTTGGTCGAAAGGCCGGTATAGAAGCCCAGGTCACGCGCGCGCGCCGCGATCTCGAAGAGGTCGGGGCGCAGCAGTGGCTCGCCGCCCGAGAGGATGAGCGCCGGCACGCCGAAGGCCTTGAGGTCGTCCATGACGGTGTACACCTCTTGCAACGACAGTTCTCCAGCGTAGTCGTGGTCGGCCGAGAGCGCGTAGCAGTGCTTGCAGGTGAGGTTGCAGCGCCGGATCAGGTTCCAGATGACCACGGGGCCGCGCGCGTGCCGTTCGCGCGAAGTGGGGTAGGTTCCGGTGGCTTGGGCCTGGGCGAGTTCACGCAGGTACTGGCTGATGCGAAACATGGTCAGTCTTCCTTGAGGCGCAGGCCGGTCTTCTTGAGGATGGCCGTGGAGTACAGGATGTCGTGGGCGCGGCAGGCATCGCCCAGCAGGCCGGCAATCTGCTCGGCCTGTTGCTCGACATGCGCGCGGCTGGGGCCATGCAGCATGGCAAACAGGTTGTAGGGCCAGTGGGGCAGGTGGCGCGGGCGGCGGTAGCAGTGGCTCACGCCCGGCAGCGCGGCGACTTGGCGGCCCAGCGCGGCGACCTGGGTATCGTCCACGTCCCACACGCTCATGCCGTTGGCCGTGTAGCCCAGGCGGTAATGGTTGGGCACCGCACCGATGCGGCGCACCAGGCCCTCGTCGATCATCCGGGCCAGGCGCTCGCGCACCTGCTCGCCAGGCACGCCCAGCATGGCGCCCACGGCTTCGTAGGGGCGCGCCACCAGCGGCAGCCCGCCCTGCGTGGCGGCGATCAGCGCACGGTCGAAGGCATCAAGCGCCATGGCGTTCTCCGGTGGACTGCGCTGGCAGGGGCGGCAGGCGCAACTCCACGAAATACTCTTCTTCCTTGGGAAAAGCATAGACCGGCAGGCCAGTCGCGGCTTCGATGCGTGCCAGGGTCTCGCGCGCCAGCGCGGGGGACTCGGCCGCCACCACGAACCACATGTTCAGCGCATGCTCGCGGCGGTAGTTGTGTGCCACCTCGGTGAAGGCGTTGACGGCAGCGCACACGGCGTCAAAACGATCCTCGGGCACAGCCATGGCCGCGAGGACGAATTGGCCGCCTGCGCGTTCGATCTGGAAGAGCGGGCCGAAGCGCGTGAGCACCCCCTGGGCGAGCAGGCGGTGCAGGCGTTCGATGACCTGCTCTTCGGTCCAGCCGATGTCGGCAGCGACGGCGGCGAAAGGGTGGTCCACCAGCGGAAAGCCGCCGTGCAGGTGGTCGATCAGCCGAGCGTCTTCAGGGGAGAGCATCGACGGCCTCCTGCATGGGTTCGGGAATGGCATGGGGCGCATGGTGGGCAAACCGCCGCGCACCCGTCTGTTTGAAGCGCCGTAACGAAAACAGCACGGCGCTGGGGCAAGTGGCCAGGCCCGCCTGGGCCACGGCCTGCGCCAGCTGGGTATGCACCGCTGCGCGGTCGCGCCCATGCACCATGCAGTACAGGTTGTAGCGCCAGTCCGGCGTGCGCGCACGGCGGTACGCCAGCGTTACGCCGTGCGCATGGGCCAGGGCCATGCCGTGGGTGTCCACGTGGTCGTCCGGCACGTCGAACACGGCCATGGCATTCGCTGTGTAGCCCAGTTCATGGTGACGCACCACCACGCCGAAGCGGCTGAGCAGCCCTTCGTCCTGCCAGCGGGCAATGGTGGCCAGCACGGCGGGCGTGCTGCTGTGAAGCTGGTCGGCCCATACGTCATAGGGCCGCTCGGTCAGCGGCAGGCCCTGCTCGGCCAGCGCGGCCAGGGGCCAGTCTTCGGGTGCCAGGGGGGTGCGTGCGCGGCCCGTGGGGCCCGTGGTGCCGACGCCGTCCCCCACGCCTGCGGAAGTCCTCTCCAGGTCGAAGGCGGTGTCGATGCGGTAGGGGCGCAGCATGGGCAGGCGCTGCACGGGCAGGCCGGTGGTGTGCTCGATGGACTGGAGCAGGCGCTCCACCTGGTCCGCGTCATGGCCGGTGGACACGAACCAGAGGTTGGTGGTGTGCTCGCGCTCGTAGTTGTGGTTGACGCCCGGGTGGGCCGACACCGTGGCGGCCACGTCGTCGAGCCGCTCGGGGGGCACGGCCATGGCGGCCAGCAGGGAGGCGCCCCCCGCGCCCGGCGCAAACACTGCGCCGATGCGGCTGAGCGCGCCCGCCTGCCACAACCGTGCGTAGCCGCTGAGCACGGCCTCGGCATCCATCCCCAGGCTGTGGCCGATGGCCGCGAAGGGTTCGGCGCACAAGGGAAAGCCGCGCTGCCAGTGGTTGAGCAGCGCGAGGTGGGTTGCGTTCTGGCTGCTCGGCATGGCTTAGAACCCCATGCGCTGTGCGCGGGCAGTGAAGAAGATGCCGCTGGGGGCGTCCACGTCCAGCCTGGCTTGGGACTGCAAGGTGTGCGTGTCGTAGACCTGAACGCGGTTGTCGTCACGGCAGCTGATCCAGACCGATTCGCCGCGCGGCGTGAATTCCATGTGCAGCACGGCCTTGCCGGGCTCCAGCGTCTGCACCACGCGCTGGCTCGGAGTGTCGATGACCTGCACGCGGTTGTAGTCTGGCACAGAGAAGTTGACCCACACCTGACGTCCGTCGGGCCGCGCCATCACGAACACCGGCTGGCCCGCGACCGGAATGCGGCCGACCTCGGCCCAGGTGGCGGTGTCGACAACCAGCACCTCATGGCGGCCAATGGCCGGCAGATAGGCATGGCCTCCCGCGATGGCCCAGCCGCGCAGATGGGGCATTTTGTACACCGGCAGCGGTTGCTGGCCGCGGCCGTAGCCTGCGAGGATGCGGCGCACGCGCGGCGGGTTGTCCCAGAGGTCCACCATGGCCAGGCCGTCTTCACCGAACAGGCCGGCGATGTAGTGGCGTCCGTTGGGCGAGACCAGCGCGTCGTAGGGCTGGCGGCCGATGTTGGGGATGGTGGTGACCTGCGGCTTTCGGGGGTTGGAGCAGTCGGCGATGCAGATGGCGTTCGCGTCGAACAGGCTGTAGATGAACCGGCGCTGCGGCAGGTCGGCCAGGCCGACGACGCGCGAGCGTTCGCCACTGGCCGTGTGGGCGGGAAGGTCGGCCAGCAACTCAAGGGTGGCGGCGTCGAAGACCTTGACGCCGCCGGGCGTGTAGTTCTGCGCCACGACCAGGCTGCCGTCGGCGCTGATGGCGCCACCGATGGAGTTGCCGGCCTGCATCACGCGGCCCGTGATGCGCTGGGTGAGCAGGTCTACCTGGGTCAGGCCGCCGTCGCGGCCGAAGACGTAGGCAAAGCGCTCATCACGCGAGAACACCACCGAGGCGTGCGACAGGTCGCCCAGGCCGGTAACGCGGCCCACGGCTTCGCGCCGGCTGGTGTTGATCAGGGTGAGTGCGCCCTTGGCGCGCTCGATGACCACGCCCAGATCGCCCGTGCCCTGCAGCGTGGCTGCAGGAGCGGCGGAGGTGGAGGTGGTGGAAGAGGGAGCCGCACAGCCCGTGGCAATCAGGGGTGCACTGGCGGTAAGGGAGAGCAGGGCACGCCGTTTCATGGGGCGGACCTCCTGTTTTCTTCGGGGAACCCATTGGTCAGCTGTTCGGCGATCCACAGGGCCTCGCTTCCCTGCAGCATGGCGCTCCAGGGCGGCATGGGTGTTCCGGGGATGCCGTGGGTGATGACGGCAGCCAAATACTCGGGCGGCTTGCCGGCCAGGGACTCGCGGGTGAGCGCGGGACCCAGGCCGCCCGTCAGGCGCATGCCATGGCACGAACCGCAGTCCTGCCGCACCATGCGCACGAGCTGGGCGGCTCGGTCAGGGTCGGGCGTGCCCTGTGCGCCGGCCGCCGAAGCGGCCAATGCCAGGGCCAGGGACAGGAACGCGGTGCGTGACATGGCTGGCCTTCGAAGTGCGTCAATAGACGTCGTGCTGGGTGTTGTACACGTTGAAGTGGCCGGTCGGCGTGATCAGGCGCGGGTCCTTGATCACGGACTTCAGCTTGAGCGTCTTGTCGTCCACGACGACCAGCGCACTTTGCTTGTCCTTGGCCGACCACACGGCGAACCACACTTCGTCACCTGCCTTGTTGTACTCAGGCTGGGTCACGCGCTTGGCGCCGCCGTCATCGGGCAGACCTGCCCATTCGGCGATCGGCAGCGTGACGTAGCCCTTGTCCAGGTTGTTGATGTCGAACACCACCACGGCTTGCGAAACCTTGGGATCAGGATTCAGCGGTGCGTCGGACCACAGGTGCTTGGACTTGGGATGGGTCTTGATGAACAGCGCTCCGCCGCCCGGGCCCTTGAGCTTGGCCACTTCCTTGAAGGCGTATTGCTTGTTCTTCTGCGGGTCGGTGCCGATCAGCGAGATGGTCTCGTCGCCCAGGTGACCCGTGGCCCACACCGGACCGTACTTGGGGTGCGTGAAGTTGGCGCCGCGGCCGGGGTGGGGGATCTTGCCCACTTCGGTCAGACCGGCCAGCTTGCCGTCCTTGGCGTCGATCGCAGCAATCTTGTTGCTGTTGTTGGCAGCCACCATGAAGTAGCGCTTGGATGCATCCCAGCCACCGTCATGCAGGAAGGGAGCCGAGCCGATCTCGGTGGTCTTCAGCGCATTCAGGTTGGAGTAGTCCACCATCATCGTCTTGCCGGTTTCCTTCACGTTCACCAGGAACTCGGGCTTGTAGTGCGATGCCACGATGGAAGCCACGCGCGGCTCGGGGTGGTATTCCTGCGTGCCGACGACCATGCCGCGGGTGGACACGATCTTCAGGGGCTCCAGGGTGTTGCCGTCCATGATGGTGTACTGGGGAGGCCAGTATGCACCGGCGATCGCCAGCTTGTCCTCATAGCCCTTGAACTTGGAGGTGTCCACCGAGCGTGCTTCCAGGCCCACGCGGATTTCAGCCACGTTGTCGGGCTTTTCCATCCACAGGTCGATCATGTTGATCTTGGCGTCGCGGCCGATCACGAACAGATAACGCCCCGAAGCCGACATGCGCGAGATGTGCACCGCGTAGCCGGTCTTGACGATGTTGATGATCTGCTTGGTGTCGCCATCGATCAGCGCCACTTCGCCCGTGTCGCGCAGCGTGGTGGAGAAGATGTTGTCCAAGTTGTACTTGTTCATCTTCTTCTTGGGACGCTGGTCTGGCGGCACGATGACCTTCCAGGTGTTCTTGGCGTCGGCCAGACTCCACTCGGGCGGTGTGGGAGGGTCCTGCTGAATGTAGCGGGCCATCAGGTCCACGGTCGCCTCGTCGAATTCGCCGGACGTCTGCCAGTTGGGCATGCCGGCAGGCGAGCCGTAGGCGATGAAGACCTTGAGGTAGTCCGTGCCCTTGGGCAGGGTCACGTCCGGTGTGAGCGGCTTGCCCGTGGCGCCCTTGCGCAGCACGCCGTGGCAGCCCGCGCAACGCTCGAAGTAAATCTGGCGTGCGCGGTCGAACTCGGCCTGCGTCATCTTGGGTGCCTTGGGGTTCGTGCTCTGGTACATGGGCACTTCCGCCAGCGGCGATCCGCCTGCCTGGTAGTTTTTCTCGGCCTCCGAGACTGGCTTGGCGTCCTGCGCCATAGCGGTGGCAGACACCAGGGTGGCGGCCGCTAATGCGACCAGCCTGGCGATCCTCTTTGCTGTCATTGTGGGTCCTCTGCGTCACGGATCAGCGCTTGGGTGGGCCCTGGCGGCTGCCACGGCCACTCTCGCGAGGTCGCTGTCCATCCCCTCTTCATGCGAGTGGGAGCATCGTCGCAGCGGGTGTTGCCGCTGTCCTTGAACTGGTTCAAGGACGCAAACGGTGCAGCCTTTGAACAATGGAGCCACCCCATGATCCGCAAAGGAGAGGCCCATATGAGCTTCATTGAAGATGCGCGCTGGTTCACCGTGGCACCCGCAGCAGGAGAGTCCGGACAGCCCCCGAAGCCTGGACACGTGACGCTGGTGGGCGCAGGCCCGGGCGACCCTGAGTTGCTCACGCTGCGCGCCGTCAAGGCCCTGCGCGGCGCGCGCCTGGTGCTCTACGACCACCTGGTCGGCAAGGAGGTGCTGCGCTACGTGGCCGAGGATGCCGACCTGATCTACGTGGGCAAGCAGTCCTCGCACCACACGCTGCCGCAGGAATCGATCATTGACCTCATGGTGCGCCTGGCGCGCAGCGGGCGCAGCCTGGTGCGTCTGAAAGGCGGCGATGGCTTCATCTTCGGCCGTGGCGGCGAAGAGGTGCAGGCGCTGGCCGAGGCCGGTATCGCGTTCGACGTGGTGCCGGGCATCACGGCCGCGCAGGGTGCGGGCGCCTGCGCTGGCATCCCGCTCACGCACCGTGACCACTCCGCGACCCTGGTGTTTGCCACCGGCCACCTGCGCGGCGACAACGAAGTGGCGCTGGACTGGGAGGCGCTGGCACGCCCGCGCCAAACCGTGGTGATCTACATGGGGATGGGCACGCTGCCGATCATCTGCCGCGAACTGGTGCGCCACGGCCTGCCGGACCGCACCCCCGCAGCGCTGGTGGAGCAAGCCTCGCTGCCCGGGCAGCGCTGCATCACCGGCACGCTGCAGGACCTGCCCGCGCTGGCGCAGCAGCACCGCGTGCGTCCCCCGGCGCTCATCATCGTGGGCGACGTGGTGGCGCTGCAGCCGCAACTCATGCAGGGCATGCTGGCGACGATGGTGTGACGGGCGCCGGCCGCCGGTAGGGCGGCGGGCAGCGCTGGTTCTGAGGCATCATGGGCGCCTCATCTGGCAAAAGCCCATGCAACAAGACATCCTCATCAACTGGTCGCCGCAGGAAACGCGCGTGGCCGTGGTCGAAAACGGCGCCGTGCAGGAACTGCACGTGGAGCGCACGCTGGAGCGGGGCCTGGTCGGCAACGTGTACCTGGGCAAGGTCTCGCGCGTGCTGCCGGGCATGCAATCGGCCTTCATCGACATCGGGCTGGAGCGAGCGGCCTTTCTGCATGTGGCGGACGTGTGGCACCGCCAGGAAGGCGGCGAGGCGCCGATGTTCGCGCGCAAGAACGAACCGCCCGTGCCCATCGAGAAGCAGGTCTTCGAGGGCCAGGCGCTCATGGTGCAGGTCATCAAGGACCCCATCGGCAGCAAGGGCGCACGCCTGTCCACGCAGATCAGCATCGCCGGGCGGTTGCTGGTCTTCCTGCCGCAGGACGACCATGTGGGCGTGTCGCAGAAGATTCCCCAGGCCGAGCGCGACGCCTTGCGCACGCGGTTGCAGAAGCTGGTGGATGACCAGGCATCGGGCAGCGGCGGCGGCTTCATTTTGCGCACCAATGGTGAGGACGCCAGCGACGAAGAGCTGGCCGAAGACATCGCCTACCTGCGCAAGACCTGGGCAGGCATCCGGCAGGCAGCGCTGACGCATCCGCCCACCTCACTGCTGTACCAGGACCTGAGCCTGCTGCAGCGTGTGCTGCGCGACCTGGCGGGCGAGCAAACGCAGAGCATCCGCATCGATTCGCGCGAGCAGTTCGTGGCGCTGAAGGCGTTCGGCAATGAATTCATGCCTGCGGCCGCCGCCAAGCTGCAGCTGTACAAGGGCGAGCGCCCCATATTCGATCTGTATTCCATCGACGAGGAGATCGCCCTGGCGCTGGGCCGGCGCGTGCAGCTCAAGTCGGGCGGCTACCTCATCGTGGACCAGACCGAGGCGCTGACCACCATCGACGTGAACACCGGCGGCTACGTGGGCGCGCGCAACTTCGACGACACCATCTTCAAGACCAACCTGGAGGCCGCGGGCGCCATCGCGCGGCAGTTGCGCCTGCGCAACCTGGGCGGCATCGTCATTGCCGACTTCATCGACATGCTGCGCGAGGACCACCAGGCCGCGGTGTTGGCGGAGTTCCGCAAGCAGCTCGCGCGCGACCGGGTCAAGACCATGGTGGGCGGTTTTTCGCAACTGGGCCTGGTGGAGATGACGCGCAAGCGCACGCGCGAATCGCTGGCGCACATGCTGTGCGAGCCGTGCCCCACGTGCCAGGGCGCGGGCCAGGTGAAGACCGCGCGCAGTGTGTGTTACGACATCCTGCGCGAGGTGCTGCGCGAGGCGCGCCAGTTCAATCCACGCGAGTTCCGCGTGGTGGCGTCCCCGCGCGTGGTGGAGCTGTTCCTGGACGAGGAGAGCCAGCACCTGGCGGGCCTGTCGGACTTCATTGGCAAGCCGATCTCCCTGCAGGCCGAAAGCGCCATGGGCCAGGCGCAGTACGACATCGTGCTGTTGTGAGTTGAGGTCAAATTGGCCTTTGGCGCTTGTGGGGCGGGCGCTGGCAGCTATCAAAAACATACCAACGTCGTGAGCCAGGGTGCGCCGCGTCTGTCGCCCGTGCCGGTCGACGGCGGAAAGGTCGAGGTGAATGCGGGCCCCTCTCGTGCGCCTCAGGTCTTCCGGCGTTGGCGGGCGGGCAATGGTGGCATCCGCCGTACTGCTCCACGGCTTGCTCGGCTGCGCGGCGCAGTGGCGCGACTTTCCGCGGCACCTGTGTGCCACACGGGTGTCACAGGTGCAGGCCCGCGCCATGCGCTACGTCGCTCGCCGTCGATTGCGTGCGCCAGGAGGCAACGCTCCTGGGTGCTATTGAATGATGAGCTGCTGGCGCTTGCTGGATAAGCGCGGCGGCCTGTTTTGGCTTAAAGCTTGCGCAGGCGTTCGATGGCCGCACGCAGCGTTTCGTCCTTCTTGGCGAAGCAAAAGCGCACCACGCGCTGGTCGAAGCCGTCGCCATAGAAGGCCGACAGGGGAATGGCGGCCACGCCGATCTCGCGCGTGAGCCATTGGCAGAAGTCCGCTTCGTTCAGGTCGCTCACGGCCGAGATGTCCACGCACTGGAAGTAGCTGCCGGTGCTGGGCAGCAGCTTGAGGCGCGAGCCCTCCAGCCCCTGGCGGAACAGGTCGCGCTTGGCCTGGTAGAAGGCCGGCAGCTGCAGGTAAGGCGCGGGGTTCTGCAAATAGTCCGCGAGGCCGTACTGCATGGGTGTGTTCACGGTGAACACATTGAACTGGTGCACCTTGCGGAACTCCGCCGTCATGGCGGCCGGGGCGGCCACCGTGCCCACCTTCCAACCCGTGACGTGGAAGGTTTTGCCGAAGCTGGAGACGATGAAGGCGCGTTCCGCGAGGCCCGCGAAGCGCGCGGCGCTCTGGTGCTCGGCGCCGTCGAAGACCATGTGCTCGTACACCTCGTCGCTGATCAGGAGCATGTCCGTGGGGGCCAGCAGTTCCTCCAGCGTGCGCATGTCGTCGGCCGTCCACACGGTGGCGCTGGGGTTGTGCGGCGTGTTGATGATCAAGAGGCGCGTGCGCGGCGTGATGGCCGCCGCGATCTTGGCAAAGTCAGGGCGGAAGCTGCCCGGCGTGAGCGGCACCCGGACCACGACGCCGCCGGCCAGTGCGATGTTGGGCACGTAACTGTCGTAGCAGGGCTCCAGCACGATCACCTCGTCGCCTGGCTGCACGCAGGCGAGGATGGCGGTGAGAATGGCTTGGGTCGCCCCGGCTGTGATGGTGATTTCGGCGTTGGGGCAATACGGGCGAGCGTGAAGCGCTTCAATTTTTGAAGCAACGGCCTGTCGCAGCGCGGGCACGCCGGCCATGGGAGGGTACTGGTTGTGGCCGGCCTGCATGGCGCGCGTGACGGCGTCGACCAGTTGCGGGTCGCAGTGGAAGTCAGGAAAGCCCTGGCCGAGGTTCACGGCCTGGTGTTCGGCCGCCAGCGCGGACATCACGGTGAAGATGGTGGTGCCCACGTTGGGCAGGCGGCTGGGAAAGTGGGGCGTGGTCATTGGGTGTCACTCATTCAAAACTGGCGCAACGCGTGGCGTTCCGACGGCCGCATGCTTTGCGAACACGGGTCTTGGGGCGGGCTTGCCCAGGCCGCTGGCGTCGTCCCCATGCGGGAAGCCTCAAAGCGGCTCAGGGCGCATCACAGCTCATAGTCGTTGACGTGCCCGGTCATGGCGCGGGCGATCAGGTCGCGGCTCAGGCGGTCGCTCAGCAGCTCGGCGAACTTGTAGACGAAGTTGCGCAGGTAGGCGCCGCGCTTGAAAGCCACGCGCGCCACGCTCTGACCGAACAGATGGCCGACGGGGCGCACGACGAGGTCGCCCAGCGGGTCGTCGCGCATCGCCATCTCCGCCACGATGCCGATGCCCAGCCCCAGGCGCACGTAGGTCTTGATCACGTCGGAGTCGATGGCCTCCAGCACGATGCGCGGCTGCAGCTTGCGGGTGGCGAAGGCCTGGTCGATCTTGCCGCGCCCGGTGAATGAGGGGTGGTAGGTGATGAGCGACTCGTGCGCGATGTCCTCCAGTCCCACGCGCTCCTTTTGCGCCAGCGGATGGCTGGGTGGCAGCACCAGGACGTGCTGCCACTCGTAGCAGGGCAGGGTGACGAGGTCGGGATACTCCGCCAGCGACTCCGTGGCCATGCCGATCTCGGCCACTTCGTCGATCACCATGCGCGCCACCTCGTGAGGCGTGGCCTGGTGCAGGCTGATGTTGACCTTGGGATACGCCTCGCGCAGCTTGGCCACCGGTACGGGCAGCACATAACGCGCCTGGGTGTGGGTGGTGGCAATGGCGAGGGTGCCGCTGTCCTGGGCGCTGTACTGCTCGCCGATGCGTTTGAGGTTGCCCACCTCGCGCATGATGAGTTCGATGCTCTTGAGCACGTGCTGGCCGGGCTCGGTCACGCGCTTGAGCCGCTTGCCGTGGCGCGCGAAGATGTCCACGCCCAACTCGTCCTCCAGCTCAATGATCGCCTTGGATACCCCCGGCTGCGAGGTGTGCAGTGCCTTGGCGGCCTCGGTGAGGTTGAGGTTGCGGCGCGCCGCCTCTTGAACGAAGCGAAACTGGTGCAGATTCATATTGAAATGCGGCTAAGAAGTCGCATCATTATGCTGCATCAATCTAACGGCGGGCGCGAAAGGTGCAGATATCGTTACGGCACCAATACTTCGGCGGCAATGCGCGCCATCAGGGCCGTCATGCGTTCGTCCTCGCCGATGGGAGGGCTGAGGTGCAGGCGCATCTGTGGAAACGCCTGGGACAGCTCCTCGACCATGCGGGGGAGATCTTCGCGCGCATGCCGCCCGGTGCCGAGGAACATGGGCACGATGCCCACCTGGGTGATGCCCTGCGCCGCCATCGCGGCAACCGTTGAAGGCAGGTCGGGCGCGCACAGCTCCAGGTAGGCGCAGCGCACTTCCAGCGCGGGCTGCTCGGCGCGCATGCGCGCGAGCACCGCCTCCATGGGCAGGCGCCACAGGGGGTCGCGGGAGCCGTGTGCGAACAGCACGATGCCGTTGGTACTAGGGTTCGTCATGGGTCTACTGCGGTGGGTCTAGCGCCTCAATACCAGCCATCCAAACGCTGCCAGTGAAAGCACGGAATAGATCAGGCCCGGCGCGGCCGCGGTCAGCCAAGGCGACCAGTTCTGCAGATTGCCCGCGAAGCCGAACACATTGTTCAGCAGGAAGAAGCTGATGCCCGCCATCACCCCGCCGAACACATAGCCCGCAATGCCCCCCGAGCGGAAATGCAGGTAGGCGAAGGGCAGGGAGAGCACTACCATCACCAGGCAGCTCAAGGGGTAGAAGACCTTGCGCCAGAACTCGATCTCGTAGCGCTGTGCCGACTGGCCGTTGGCCTCCAGGTGGCGTACGAAGCGGAACAGTTCGATCGTCGCCATCTTGTCCGGCTTGAGCAGCGACGCGGCCACCATGTCGGGGCTGATGCGTGTGGGCCAACGCAACGTGGGCTCTTGCAGGCGCGACACGCGCATGCCGCCATCGGCCTCGGCCTCAAAAAGGGTGCGCTCGACCTGCTGCAGATTCCACGCATCGCGGGCGTCGTCGAAGGTGGCCTGTTCCGCCTGGATGGTAGCGGCGACGCGTCCGCGCGCATCGAACTCGAACACCCGCACGCCGCGCATGGCGCCATTGGGGTCCACGGCACGCACATTCACAGCGATCGAATGGTCGCCCTGGCGCTCCTTCAGCCATGCGCCCGTGGCGCCAGTGCTGATCTGGCCCAGCCGGCGGGCTTTCACGAGAGAGGCCGCTTTTTCGCTCGCCGGGGCAATGTAGTCCCCGACGATGACTGTGACCATGACGAACGCGCAGCCGAGCATCAGCAGCGTGCTCAGCGCCCGCCAGGGTCCCAGCCCACTGGTGCGCATGATGGTGAACTCCGAACTCTGCGCCAACCGTGCCATCACGAAGATGGTGCCGATCAGCACGGTGATGGGCAGCAGTTCGTAGAGGTGCTGCGGCAGGCTCAGCGCCACGAACAGCAGCGCGTGCGAGAGCTGGTAGCCATTGGCGCCCGCGCGGCCCACCCAGCGTAGCTCGTCCACCATGTCGAAGAAGAAGAACAGCGCGAGGAAGGCGAGGGTGACGAAGGCCACACCCACGACGACTTCGCGGTAGATGAAGCGGCGGATGGTTTTCATGCCGTCCTCCTGCCCAGCAGGCTGCGCAGCGACCAGTGGTTGTGGCGCGCGGCGAGGAGCAGCAGGCCCAGGGCCAGGGTACCGCCGTGCAGCATCAGCATGAACGGTAGCAAGCCCAGCCTGCCCACGCCGATCCATGTCTGTCCAACGGTCATGAAGTTGTAGTACACGACGAAGGCGAACAGTGCGAACACCAGGCTGGTGCTGCGCCCCGCCCGCGGGTTGACGACGGCCACCGCCAGGCCCAGGACGACGAAGTTCAACGCGGCCAGCGCCATGCCGATGCGCCAGCCCAGTTCCGCCTGGTGGCGCGGCTGCGGGTCGCTAACCAGCTCCCAGGTGTCGCGGGTCTTGATGGAGGCCGCCTCGGGGTCGTTCTGCGATCCGCCACCCACAAGCGTGCCGTACTCGGCAAATTCACTGACGCGCAGGCCCGGCTTGTCCCGCAGCGTCTCCAGCCGCTGCCCGTTGCTCAACAGCGCCATGCGTTCGCCATTGCGGATCTCCAGGCGCGCGCTTTGCGCGGAGGTGACGGTTTCGCGGTTGGGTTCGTTGGTGGCAATGAAAACGTTGCTGGCCGAGTTGGCATCCGGTGCGTCCTTGTCAATGAAGAACACGCGTGAGCCATTGGAGGATTCCTGGAATTCCCCGGGCGCGATACGGTCCACGTCGCTGCGCTGCTCGTATTGCGTCTTGAGCTCCTGGATCTGCCGGTTGGCCCAGGGCCAGACCACGAGCGACAGCGCGGCGATGGTCAGCATGACGGGCCAGGAAAACCGGAACAGCGGTGCCAGCAGGCTCATCAGTCCGCGCCCTGCCGAAAACCAGATGACCATCTCGCTGTCGCGGTACATGCGCGACAGCGCCCCCACCACCGTGACGAACAGGCTCAGGCTGAGGATGGTGGGCAGTTGTCCCAGCACCGTGAAACCCATGACCAGCATCACGTCGGAAGGGTTCACGCTGCCCCGGGATGCCTGGCCCAGCGTACGGATCAGCATCATGGTCATCACGACGGTGACCAGAACCACCAGGGTCGCGCCGAAGGTGCGGGCCAGCTCCTTGCGAATGGATGAATCGAATAACATTGGCTCGAAGGAAAACGCTGATTATGAACTTCGAACTGAAGACGCTTTCGCTGGCTGCCGCTGCTGCGCACAAATGCGACCTGCTGGTGGTGTTGGTGCCTGAAGGCTTCCTGCCGGGCAGCGACGTGCTGTCGACCATGGTTGAGCATGCGCTCAAGCAAGGCGATCTGGAGGTGAAGCCGGGCAAGCTCCTGCAGTGCTACGCCCCCGCCGGTGTTGCGGCGCGCCGGGTTGTGCTGCTGGGGTGCGGTGCGGCCGATGCACATGCGGTGCGCCAGGCCATGCAAGCCTTATCCCCCTCGTTCAAGTTGCCGTCGGTCAAGCGCATGGCGCTGGTGTTTGGAACCTCGGCCCAGCGGGGCGCCATCGGCGCTGCGGTGCGTGCGGTGGCCGATGGGAGCTATGTCTATACGGCCACCAAAACCAAGGCTGAGCCGCGTGCCTTGCTGCGTGTCACCCTGGGCGTGCCCGATGCGGGTGCGGTGCAGCCGGAGTTCGCCACGGCCACGGCCGTGGCGGCCGGTGTAGAGTTTGCGCGCGAGTGGGCCAATCGCCCTGCCAACCATGCGACCCCCACGCTGGTGGCCAATGCCGCCAAGACGCTTGCGAAATACCCCGGCGTCCAGTGCCAGGTGCTGGGCCCTGCCGAGGTGGCCAAGCTGGGCATGGGGGCGTTTCTGGCGGTGGCTCAAGGGTCCGACCAGCCGCTTCGCCTGGTGGAATTGCGCTACAACGGCGCGGCCCGCACGCAGGCTCCCGTGGTGCTGGTGGGCAAGGGCATCACGTTCGACACCGGGGGGATCTCGCTGAAGCCCGCGGCGGAGATGGACGAGATGAAGTTCGACATGGGCGGGGCGGCGAGCGTCCTGGGCGTGTTCCGGGCGCTGGCGGAACTCCGGCCGGCGATCAACGTGGTGGGCCTCATTCCCGCGTGCGAAAACATGCCCGATGGCAAAGCGGTCAAGCCCGGCGATGTCGTGACGAGCATGAGCGGCCAGACCATCGAAATCCTCAACACAGACGCAGAAGGGCGTTTGGTCCTGTGCGACGCGCTGACCTACGCGGCACGCTTCAAGCCAGCCGCCGTGGTGGACATTGCCACATTGACAGGCGCTTGTGTGGTGGCGCTTGGTGGCCTGCGCAGCGGACTGTTTGCCTCCGATGACCTGTTGGCGGAACAGCTCCTATCGGCAGGCGATGCCGCGCTCGACCCCTGCTGGCGCATGCCGCTCGACGACGAATATGCCGAGGGGCTCAAGAGCAATTTTGCCGACCTGGCCAATGTGGCCGGGCGCGCAGGCGGCGCCATCACGGCGGCCAAGTTCCTCCAAAGTTTTGTGGGGGACATTCCCTGGGCCCATCTGGATATTGCCGGCACCGCCTGGAAGAGCGGGGCCGCCAAGGGAGCGACAGGCCGGCCCGTGGGGCTGTTGCTGCATTACCTGCTGGCAACGGCATCTGCGCCTGCAGCCAGGCGCAAGGCGATTTCTCCCAGGCGTACGCGGGTGGCGTGATGGGCGCGCCCGCAGGTGCCGCAGGCATGACCGAAGTGGCGTTTCATTTCAATGCGCCAGACAAGCTGGCCTATGTCTGCCGCCTGGCGCGCAAGGCGACGCGCCATGACGTGCATGTGGTGATTACGGGAGCCGCGCAGGATCTGCGGCGGCTCGACCGCATGCTATGGGCCTTGGGGCCTACCGATTTCGTTGCCCATTGCCTCGAAGATGCGGGCGCCGAGATGCTGCAGCTGTCCCCCGTCGTGCTGGCCACGGATCCGAGCGCCTGCGGCCATCGCGACCTGCTGGTGAATGTGGGAGACACGGTTCCCGAAGGGTTTGCGCAGTTCGCCAAGCTGGTGGAGGTGGTGAGCCAATCCGACCAGGAGGACCGCAGCCGGGCCCGCGATCGCTGGCGCCACTACGCGGCGCATGGCTACGACATCGTCCGCCACGACCTGGTACTACGAGAGGGGTCATGATGGCCGGACCACACAAGACACCGCCGAGATTCGTGCCTACGCTCACCGACGTGGTGCACATGCCCGCCGAGGGGCCGCCGGTGGTAGTGCAGTTGGAGCCTGCGCCTGCCCCCCCGCAGGCCCAGGCGCAAGCTTTACAGGCGTCGCCTGCATCTCCATCCTTGCCGGATCGCGTGGTGGACGATGGCCAGCCGCGGCACTTCGAGGAATACATGGTGCACCGCGTCATGCAGCGTGTGGATATGGTGCTCGATCAACATCTGCGCAAGGCGATCGCGCAGGTCGTGCAGGAGCAAACGCGATTCCTGGTGCCCCGCCTGCGCGCAGAGGTCGAAACGGTGGTGCGGCATGCTGTCTATGAGGCGCTGGCGCAAGAGTTGGCCGGCGACCACGACGCCGTTTGACCCCGTGATCGGGTATTCACGGGTGTCGTTTCGTTGGGAGACTTCTCATGTTCCCATTACGATAAGTTCCTAGCCGCTGGTTCATTGTTTCCAGCGTTTTTTCTGAAATTGGAGACCTACATGCAACTGAAATTGAAGCTGACCGTAGCCGCCGCGATCGCAGCAGTTGCCGGCATGGCTGCCGCCCAGGACGTGACGGTGGTGAAGATCGGCAACGTCGCCCCGATGTCCGGTCCGCAGGCGCACTATGGCAAGGACATCGAAAACGGCGTGCGCATGGCGATCGACGACATGAACGCCCAGGGCGTGGTCATCGGCGGCAAGAAAGTCAAGCTGGAACTGGTCAACGAGGACGATGCGTCCGACCCCAAGCAGGGCACCGCGGCCGCGCAGAAGCTGTGCGACGCCAAGGTCGCAGGCGTCGTGGGCCACCTGAATTCCGGCACCACCATTCCCGCCTCCAAGGTCTACAACGACTGCGGTATTCCCCACGTCACGGGCGCGGCCACCAACCCCAGCCTGACCAAGCCCGGCTACAAGACCACGTTCCGCATCATCGCCAACGACAACGCGCTGGGCGTGGGCCTTGCGATGTATGCGGCGGAAACGCTCAAGCTCAAGAGCGTGGCCGTGGTCGATGACCGCACGGCCTATGGCCAGGGTGTTGCCAACGTGTTCAAGCGCGCGGCGACCGAGAAGGGCATCAAGGTGGTCGACGAGCAGTTCACCACGGACAAGGCCACAGACTTCATGGCCATCCTCACGGCCATCAAGGCCAAGAACCCCGACGGCGTCTTCTTCGGCGGCATGGACCCGCAGGCAGGTCCCATGCTGCGCCAGATGGAGCAGCTTGGCATGGCCAACGTCAAGTACTTCGGCGGCGACGGCATCTGCACCACCGAGCTGCCCAGACTCGCGGCGGGCGCCAAGACGATCGGCAACGTCATCTGTGCCGAGGGCGGCGCGTCGCTCGCCAAGATGCCTGGCGGCCTGGAGTGGAAGAAGCGCTATGACGCCAAGTACCCCGGCCAGTACGTGCTCTACAGCCCCTACAAGTACGACGCCACCATGCTGCTCGTCGATGCCATGAAGCGCGCTGGCTCGTGGGACCCGAAGGTGTACATCCCCGAACTGCTCAAGTCCAACTACAAGGGCGTGACGGCCAATATCAAGTTCGAGCCGAATGGCGAGCTCGTGAACCCCGCCATCACGCTGTACGTGTACAAGGATGGCAAGAAGGCGCCGCTGAACTGACCGGCGTATCCGCCAGGCGGCACATGCGGTGCTGCCTGGATGCAAAAGGGGCTTCGATGAAGCCCCTTTTGCATGCCTGCACGCACGCTTTCAGCGGCGTACCTGCAGGGCTCCCGGATTGACGATGTTGGTGGGCGTTCCCTTAATGTAATTCACGACATTGTCGAAGGCGGAACCGAAATAAAGCTCGTAGCTGTCCTGCTCCACATAGCCGATATGGGGGGTGCAGATGCAGTTCTCCAGCCGCAGGAGGGCGTGCCCTTGCAGGATGGGCTCGCTCTCGAAGACATCCACGGCGGCCATGCCGGGGCGCCCGCGGTTGAGCCCGGCGATCAGCGCGTCGGGTTCTATGAGCTCCGCGCGCGAGGTGTTCACGAGCAGCGCCGTCGGCTTCATACACGACAGGTCGTCGAGCGTCACGAGGCCGCGCGTCTCGTCCGTGAGCCGGATGTGCAGCGACACCACGTCGCATTGCGAAAAGAACTCCGCCCGCGTCGCGGCCACCTGCAGCCCGTCGCTGAGCGCCTGTGCACGCGACGCCTCCCGGCCCCAAACGCGGACGTTCATGCCGAACGCGCGGCCGTATCCGGCGACGATCTGCCCGATGCGGCCATAGCCCCAGATGCCCAGGGTCTTACCGCGCAGTATGCAGCCCAGCCCGAAGTTGGGCGGCATCGAGGCGGTGCGCAGTCCCGATTGCTGCCAGGCGCCATGCTTGAGGTTGGCGATGTACTGGGGCAGGCGGCGCATGGCGGCCATGATGAGCGCCCAGGTCAGCTCCGCGGGCGCCACGGGCGAGCTCACGCCCTCGGCCACGGCGATGCCGTGCTCGGTGCAGGCGGCGAGGTCGATGTGCGAGCCTACCCGCCCCGTCTGCGCGATGAGCTTGAGCCGCGGCAGCTTCTCCACCAACTGCCGCGTGATCTGCGTGCGATCGCGGATCAGCACGATGATATCTGCGTCCCGCAAGCGCACCGATAGCTGCCCCAACCCCTTGACGGTGTTCGTGTAGACCTTTGCGGAGTAGGGGTCCAACCGTGCCGCGCAATGCAGCTTGCGCACGGCGTCCTGGTAATCGTCGAGTATTACGATGTTCATCTTGTCCACTTACTGCGCACACAGTGGCGCAGCTTTGTTTCTCTGCAATGGTTCCAACGGAGCGCATTGCCGGTCTCAATGGATCATTGTCGCTGATAAGAAAACCTGTGCAGCGTAGATCCACCGACAAGCACCAGGCGCATTACCGTGGCGAATACGCTATTGCTTACATCTTTCAGAGAGTATCTGCGCCTTTTTCCCATTTGTGCAGTTACAAATGGCCGTGCATTCCACCAGTTTGTTTTCGGCATCAGCAATCACCATGAAAAACCGCGAGCCTCACTCACTCTCCTCAACCCTCCAACTGGCCCGTGGTTTGGCCATGGCCTTGGCCGTGGCAGCCTTCGCCGGTGGCGTAGCAGCCCAGACCTACATCAACGCCACGGTGGGTGGGCAAATCGCTCCCGGCGTCTATGGCCGCGTGGATATCGGCAACAGCGCGCCTGCGCTGCTGTACCCGCAGCCGGTGGTGATCGCTCCTCCCGCGGTGTATGTTCCCCGTTCGCCCATCTATATGTATGTGCCGCCGGGCCATGCCAAGAACTGGTCCAAGCACTGCGCGCGCTACTCTGCTTGCGGTCAACCCGTGTATTTCGTGAAGGAGCCCCCGCGCCGGCCCGGCAAATTCCGCGATGACCGCGACCGGTTCGATGGCCGTTCGTTTGACGATGGCCGCGGCCACTGGAACGGCCGCGACCGGGATGATGACCATCGCGGCCGTGGGAATGGAAAAGGCAACGGCAACGGCCGAGGCCACGGGCGCGGTGATCGCTGAGGCAGGCGTGAAGCCTGGCATCTGATGGCCGCAGCACGATGAGGGCTCAGGCTTTTCGAGGGAGGCATTTCCCTCCCGAAGTTTTCGAGCCAACACTGCGTGTGCTCGGCGGTGTTGCCTTAAGCTTGTGTGCCTATGGCACATGTGACGTTCTCCCCTCCCTATACACCGCCCTCACAGGTCGTCGCGCAGTTGCGTGACCGGGGTTATGCGGTGCTGCAACCCCGGGACACAGCAACATGGGTGGGATGTGCCTTGAACGATTTGCAGGCCCTGGCGGCCGACTGGTCGGATCTGCCCCCGGATGACTACCTCAAGGACGGAGGCCGGTACCGCAGGCGGCGCCACTCCTGCTTCATTGTCGAGGGCCCCGCCGTGAAACAAGCACCGCACCGCGCGCACTGGCAGCCGGTGGAGTACAACGCGCTGCACGGAGGGCTGCAGCGCTGGTTTGCGCCCATGCGTGACGAAACGGTGGCTCGACCGGTGTGGCGGCAACTCATGCAGGCGGCTGCGGGCCTCTCGCAAGCGATGTGCGGGCAGCCGTCTCAACCCTGCTACATCGAAGCACATCAGTTCCGCATTGACACCGAGGGCGGCATCGGCCGTCCGACACCCGAAGGCGCGCACCGCGACGGCGTGGACCTGGTGGCGGTGTTCCTGGTAAGCCGCCAGGGCATCAAGGGTGGAGAGACCCGCATCTTCGAAGCCACGGGCCCGAATGGACAGCGGTTTACCTTGAGCGAGCCCTGGTCCGTCATGCTGCTGGACGATGCGCGCATGATCCATGAAACCACACCCATCCAGCCCACCGAAGATGGCGGCTGGCGCGATACCCTGGTGGTTACCTGCCGGGGCGGTGGCTTTCAAGGGGATGCGTCCCAATAATTGATGCGAATCAAGCCTTGAAGGCCGCGTACGCATCACACTCGTTGTTGTTGCGGGCCTTCCAGGCCTGCCACCCTAACCAAAAGGAGGTTCCATGTTCAAGCACATTCTGATTCCCGTCGATGGCTCGGAGACGTCCATGAAGGCCGTGGCCAAGGCGGCAGCGCTGGCCAAGACCTTCGGCAGCGCCGTGACGGCGCTGTACGTGATCGACCCTTATCCCTTCACGGGGGTGGGCGCCGATTTCGCCTACGGCCAGGCGCAATACCTCAGTGCCGCGACGGCCGAGGCGAACACGGCCCTGGACGCCGCCAAGGCCGCTGTCACCCAGGCAGGGGTGGCCAGCGTCAACACCATGGTAGGCGAGGGGCATGCGATCCACGACGGCATCCAGCGCGCCGTCGAGAGCACGGGCGCGGACCTCATCGTGATGGGATCGCACGGTCGCCGCGGGCTGGAAAAATTGGTGTTGGGCAGCGTCACACAGCGCGTGCTGGGCGTGGCCCACGTGCCGGTGCTGGTCGTGCGGGATTGACCCGGGGCGTACGTCGCCACACATGAAAACGGCTCGCAACGCGAGCCGTTGTCTTTTCGCGCCCCGGTCACGGAACGGGGCGCTGCGAGCACAGGTTACTCAATCCGTGCACCCGAGGCTTCCACGATACCCTTCCACTGCCCGTATTCGTTTTTGAGCAGGGTCGAGAACTGTTCCGGCGACATGGCCTGCGGCTCTGCGCCTTGCGCCTGGATGGCAGCCTTCATGTCCGCGGTGGCGAGCAGCTTGTTGACTTCCGCGTTGAGCGTGTTCACCACGGCTGGCGGCGTGCCTGCCGGCGCCAGCACGCCGTACCAGGTGCTCACGTCAAAGCCCTTGAAGCCGGACTCGGCCACCGTGGGCACGTCGGGCAGCGACGAACTGCGCTTGGCCGAGGTGACCGCCAACGGGCGCAGCTTGCCCGCCTTGATCTGACCCATGGCCGAGGGCAGCGACGAAACCAGCAGTTCCACATTGCCGGCCAAAGCATCCATGAGTGCCGGGTTGGAGCCTTTGTAGGGCACGTGGCTCAGCTTGATGCCGGCAGCTTTCTCGAACAGGTCGCCCGCCAGGTGAATGGAGGTGCCGTTGCCGGGCGAGCCATAAGTGACGGTGCCCGGCGCGGCCTTGGCGGCCGCCACCACGTCGGCCAAAGATTTGTACTTGGAGTTGACACTCGTGGCGATGACCACGGGCGTGTACGCCACGTGGGCCACGGCCGTCAGGTCCTTGGTGGGGTCCCACGGCAGGTTCTTGTACAGCCAGGGGCCGATGACCAGGTTGTCCTTCTGGCCCATGACGATGTCATAGCCTGTGGGAGCGGCCTTCACCGCCTCGGTAATGCCGATGGTGCCGCCAGCCCCCGGCTTGTTGTCGGCCACCACGGTCCATTTGTTGGCTTCCGTCAGCTTGGCGGCGACCAGGCGGGCCAGGATGTCGGTGCCGCCGCCGGGCGGGAAGGGCACGATCAAACGGATGGGCTTGGCGGGATAGGCGCCGGCAGCGGGTGCACTGGTCTGGGCATGGGCGGGCATAGCGCCCAATGCACAGGCGAGGGTGGCAAGAGAAAGGATATGTCGACGAAGCATGGGGAAAAAGTCTCCTGGAGAACCTGGTATGGAACATGGCGCATCTGGCGCGCGCCCGCCTGGATGATGGCCCAGCCATCGTGGGCCGCACCGTGCCGAAGCGCGCGCATGCCATCGCCATCGGCGATGGCGGGGCGGGGCGAGGCGTCTCAGAGGCGCTCGAAAATGGCCGCGATGCCTTGCCCACCGCCGATGCACATGGTCACCAGCGCGTACCGGCCCTGGATGCGCTGCAGTTCGTGCAGTGCCTTCACGGTGATCAGCGCACCGGTGGCGCCGATGGGATGGCCCAGCGAAATGCCCGACCCGTTGGGGTTGACCTTGGCCGGGTCCAGGCCCAGGTCGCGCGTGACGGCGCAGGCCTGCGCGGCAAAGGCCTCGTTGGCCTCGATCACGTCCAGGTCGTTGACCGTGAGGCCTGCCTTCTTGAGCGCCAACTGCGTCGCGGGCACGGGGCCGATGCCCATGTACTTCGGGTCCACGCCCGCATGGGCGTAGGCCACCAAGCGCGCCAAAGGCTTTGCGCCACGGGCCTGCGCTGCCTTGGCATCCATCAGCACCACAGCGGCAGCCGCATCGTTGATGCCCGAGGCATTGCCCGCCGTCACCGTGCCGTTGTCTTTCGCAAACACGGGCTTGAGCTTGGCCATGTCGTCCAGTGTCGCGCCGGCGCGGAAGTGCTCGTCGGTGGCGTATTGCACCTCGCCCTTCTTGCTCTTGAGGGTGACCGGGACGATCTGGTCCTTGAAGTAGCCCGCTGCCGTGGCACGCTCGGCACGGTTGTGGCTCTCCACGGCCAGGCGGTCCTGGTCTTCGCGCGTGATGCCCCACTTGGCGGCGATGTTCTCGGCAGTCACGCCCATGTGGATGTTGTGGAAGGGGTCGTGCAGGGCGCCGATCATCATGTCGATCATCTTGAAGTCGCCCATGCGCGCGCCCCAGCGGCTGGCGAGGCTCGCGTAGGGTGCGCGGCTCATCACCTCCGCGCCGCCGCCGATGGCCACGTCGGCATCGCCCAGCTGGATGGTCTGTGCGGCCGACACGATGGCCTGCAAGCCCGAGCCGCACAGGCGGTTCACGTTGAACGCGGGCGTGCCCTCGGCGCAGCCGCCCTGGATGGCCGCCACGCGCGAGAGGTACATGTCCTTGGGCTCGGTGTTCACCACGTGGCCAAACACCACATGGCCGACGTCCTTGCCGTCCACTTGCGCGCGAGCCAGCGACGCGCGCACCACAAGCGCGCCCAGCTCGGTGGGCGGAACGTCCTTCAGGCTACCGCCAAAGGTGCCAATGGCGGTGCGCACGGCACTGACTACGACGACGTCACGGGACATGGTTTTCTCCTGTAATGGTTTTGAATCAAATTAGGCTCTAGCGCTTATTGGATAAGCGCTAGCAGCTACAAAATGCATAGTAATGGTTGCACTGCGCCGGGGCACGGCATCAGGCCTCGCGCACGTCGGCCACGGGGTTGGCGCCGAAGTCTGTACGCTGCAGCCAGGCGAGCACGCGGGCAGCCGCGGCGTCTGGCGAGGTGAGCATGCCGCCCGTCTTGAGGGCGGCGAAGTTCTGCACATCCGGAAAGTCGGCCGGGTTGGCGCCGCGCAGCTGGATCTGCATGTCGGTGTCGATCACACCGGGAGCCAGCGAGCATACCTTGGCGCCGTGGGGCTTGGCGGCTTCGTCCAGCGCCAGGCACCGCGTGAAATGGTCCATGCCGGCCTTGGCCGCGCAGTAGCCCGACTGCGACGCCATGGCGCGACGCCCCAGCCCCGAAGAGATGTTCAGCACCCTGCGCGCCACGGAGTGGGGCGGTGCAGCCCAGCCTTCGGTCGCGCCCAGGAAGGCGGCCGTCAGCAGCATCGGCGCCTCCAGTCCCACGCGCAGCGCGTTGGACAGCTCGGCCATGTCCTGCGGGCTGGCGCATGCCGACAGCGGCGCGATGCGGGGGATCACGCCGGCGTTGTTGATCAGCGTGGCGCTGGCGTATCGGCTGGCAGGCTGCGTGGCCAGCCATTCGCGCAGGCGCTGAGCGGCCTGCGCAGGCTGGGCCAGGTCCACGCTCCATTGCTCCAGCGTCGCGCCCTGCGGCACGGCCGTGGACAACGGCGCAGAGGTGCTGCGCGCCAGGCTGATCAGCGTGTTGCCGGGTTTCAGCAACTGGTGTGCCATGGCCAGGCCCATGCCGCGCGAGCCGCCGGTGAGGATGTAGAGGTGTTGCGTCATGCGGGCATGGTAACGGCCACGCACGCGGCGATCAAAACGGCGGTGCCGAGGCAAACGCGCACCAGCCACCCTGCAGCGGGTGCGCGAACTCCAGCACGCAGGCGTGCAGCAACAGGCGCGGTGCGCGGGCTTGTACCGACGCATCGGCATAGAGCTGGTCGCCCAGGATGGGGTGGCCCAGTGCCGCCAGGTGCACGCGCAGCTGGTGCGTGCGACCGGTGACGGGTTCCAGCTCCACGGAGGTGGTGTCGCCGGCGGCGTCGTGCGCCAGCACGCGCCAGCGCGTGAGGCTGGGCTGGCCGTGCGTGGCATCCACCACGCGCAGCGGACGGCGTTCCCAGTCCGCCGCGATGGGCAGCGCGATCTCGCCCCAGCCGTCCGCGTGCGCAGGGTCGGGCGGCGGCATGCGGCCCGCCACCACGGCGCGGTAGCGCTTGTGCACCAGCCGCTGGGCGAAGCTGTGGCTGAGGGCCCGCTGCATCGCGGCGCCCCGCGCCATGAGCACAAGTCCCGACGTGGGCTGGTCCAGCCGGTGCACGATGAGCGCGTCGGGCCACAGCGCCTGGGCACGCGTACTCAAGGCATCCTGTTTGTCGGGCCCCCGTCCGGGCACGCACAGCAATCCCGAGGGTTTCTCCAGCACCAGCAGCGTGTCGTCCACGTGCACGCTGCGGACGCCCTCTGATGGGCCGGCCGGCATACCCTGCAAAGGTGCATGCGCCCCCGCCGTCTGTACGGCCTGCGGCGCTGTCAACTCAACCGCCATGGGCCAGCCGGTCCACGGTCGCGCACAGCTCTTCCACGTCATCGGGCTTGTGGATCAGCGCGCGTGCGCCTTCGGCCAGCGCGGCCTGTTCGATTTCCGCCGTCACATAGCCGGAGGCCAGGGCCACTGGCAGGTCGCTGCGGATGGTGCGGGCTGCGCGCACGAGATCCAGGCCCGAGTAGCCCGGCATGTTGTAGTCCGTCACCAGCAGGTCGTAGCGCTCGGGGTGGGCCTGCAGGGCGTCTGTGGCTTGGTGCGGGTCGGTGAAACCGCTGACCTCGTAGCCGCGGCGGCGCAGCAGGCGCTGCACCAGAAAGACCAGCGCCTGGTCGTCGTCCACGTACATCACGTGCAGCAGACGGTCTGTTGCCGGCGCCACCGCGGGCGGGCTGGCGGGCGCGACCGGCGCGGGAACTTCCGGCAGGGCGGCGACCATGGTGTACGACGCCACGGGAAAGTACAGCGTGAAGCGGCTGCCCTCGCCGGGTGCGCTGTGCACGTCCACGCCACCACCGTGGGTGCGCATCACGCCGTGCACCACCGCCAGTCCCAGGCCGGTGCCCTGGCCCACGGGCTTGGTGGTGAAGAAGGGTTCGAAGATGCGCGACTGGGTGGCGGCGTCCATGCCCGGGCCGTTGTCATGCACGCGCACGGCCACGTAGTCGCCCGCGCTCAGGCCCAGGCTTTCGCGCATGCGCTGGTCGGGCTGGATCAGCGCAGCATCCACGCGAATGCGGCCACGGCGGCTGCCGATGGCGTGCACGGCGTTGGTGCACAGGTTCAGCACCGCTTGCTCCACCTGCGTGGCATCCGCCAATACGGGGGGCAGGTCGGGGGGGACATGCACGGTCAGCTCGATCTCGGGGGGCAGCGTGACCCTCAGCAGCCGTTCGGTGTCGTGCACCACCTCTGCCAGGGTGACGGCGGCACGCTTGGGCGGCTCGTTGCGGCTGAAGGTGAGGATCTGGCGCACCAGGTCGCGGGCGCGCCGGCCGGCCTTGTCGATCTCCAGCAGGCTTTCGTACATCGGCGTGCCGGGCGGGCAATCGGCTTTGGCCAGCTCCACGTTGCCCAGGATCGCATGCAGGATGTTGTTGAAGTCGTGCGCGATGCCGCCGGCCATGGTGCCGACGGCCTGCATCTTGTGCGACTCGCGCAGTTGTCCCTCCAGCGCGTTGCGGCGGGCTTCTTCGCGCTTGCGGGCCGTGAGGTCGCGGGCAAACACGGTGGTGGTCTCGCCTTCCGCATGGCGCTCGAACGACACGCTGATCTCCACCGCCAGCTCCCGGCCCGATGCCGTGAGCGCCGTCATCTCCCCCAGCGCCGCCTGCGTGGTCAGTTGCGCGAACGCCAGCACCTGCTGGGCCTCGGGCAGAAAGCGGCTCAACGGGCTGCCCAGCGCGTCGCTGGTGGCGCACTGGAACAGCATCGCTGCCGTGGGATTGAACACGGTGATGCGCTCGTGCTGGTCCACGCAGATGATCGCGTCGAGCGCGGAGTTGATCACCGCTTCCAGCCGGCGCTCGCTGGTGTGCAGTTGCACGTTGCGCTCCTGCAGCTCCTGTGCGCTGCGCTGCAGGGCCTGGCGTTCGGCCAGCAGCGGCCCCTGGTCGATCACGGCGCACAGAAACTGCGTGAGCGGCGCGTCCTGCTCGGAGCGCGACTCGATGCGCGCGATGTGCAGGTCGCCAGTGATATGGCGGCCCTCGCTGATGTGGAACACAACCTCCGTGGCCTCGGCCGTGCCCACGGCCCGCGCCTGGTCGAAGGCCTCGCGCACACGCGGCGCGTGGCTGTCGCTCACGAAGAGCATCAGTGCCGTCAGGGGGCGGTCCGTCTCGCGCGGTTGGAACGAGCGCTGTGCCATGGAGTTGGCCTGGACCACCATGTCATGCTCGTCCACCACCATGAGCGACAGCGGCACGCTGGAAAACAGGGCCTCGAATCGCTCGGAAGCGCTTTCGGCCGCGGCCTGGCTGTAGCGCAGCACCTGGTTCTGCGCCTCCAGCTCGGCCTGTGAGGCGCGCAGCTGCGCAATCAGCTCGGCCACGTCGCCGCTGGCCCGTTGAGGGCCGCGGCGCTCCGGCTGCTCAGGGGGGGACGAGGCAGGCTCCGCGGCGGGAAACAGCAGGGACAGGTCGGGGCGGCTCATGGGAATCGGGCAATCCGCAGGCCTGCCAGTGTACGCGTCTGCCTGGTGCCCTACAGGCCGGTGCCGCTGCCTCGTTCAGCGGCGCACCGACAGCAGCTCGATCTCGAAATTCAGCGTGGCGTTGGGCGGAATCACGCCGCCCGCGCCGCGCGCGCCATACGCAATCGCCGGCGGGCAGGTGAGCTTGGCCTTACCGCCCGGCTTCATGCGCTGTACGCCTTCGGTCCAGCAGGGGATGACGCGGTTCAGGGGGAACTCGGTCGGCTCGCCGCGCTTGTAGGAGCTGTCGAACTCCTTGCCGTCGGGGAAGGTGCCGCGGTAGTGCACCTTGACGGTGTCGGTGGCCTTGGGTGATTCACCGCTGCCGTCCTTGAGCGACTCATAGACCAGGCCGCTGCCGGTGGTGACGGCAGGGGCCTGCGCCTGGGCTGCGGAGGCGAGGGCAAGCGATGCGAGCAGTGCGAAAAGGGGGCGCATGGGTCAAACGTTCAGAAGCAACAAAGGCCCGATGGTAGGGCCTTTGTGAATGCCTGAGCGGAGCAGGCCGTCAGCCCAGTTCGCTCACCGGAACACAGCTGCAGAACAGGTTGCGGTCGCCGTAGACGTTGTCCACACGGCCCACGGGGCTCCAGTACTTGTTCTGGCGCAGGGCGGCAACGGGATAGGCTGCCGCATCGCGCGGGTAGGGGTGCTGCCAGTCGGCAGCCAGCAGGCACTCGGCCGTGTGGGGCGCGTTCTTGAGGGGGTTGTCGTCCTGCGGCCAGGTGCCGGCCTCGATCTGGCGGATCTCGCGCCGGATGGCGATCATCGCGTCGATGAAGCGGTCCAGCTCGAACAGCGTCTCGCTCTCGGTGGGCTCCACCATCAGCGTGTTGGGCACGGGGAACGACAGCGTGGGTGCGTGAAAGCCGTAGTCGATCAGGCGTTTGGCCACGTCCTCGGCCATCACGCCGCTGGTGTCTTTCAACTGGCGCAGGTCCAGGATGCACTCGTGCGCCACATGGCCGTTGGCGGAAGCGTACAGCGTGGGATAGTGGTCCTTCAGGCGCGCGCTGATGTAGTTGGCGCTCAGGATCGCTGTCTCGGTCGCGGCCTGCAGACCGTCGGCGCCCATCATGCGGATGTACATCCAGCTGATGGGTAAAACGGCTGCATTGCCCAAGGGAGCTGCGCTGACAGCTCCTGTTTTGGAAGCAATACCGCCCGTGGCATGGCCGGGCAGGTAGGGCACGAGGTCCTCCACCACGCACACCGGGCCCACGCCGGGGCCGCCGCCGCCGTGGGGGATGCAGAAGGTCTTGTGCAGGTTCAGGTGGCTCACGTCGCCGCCGAACTCGCCCGGCGCGGCCACGCCGACCAGGGCGTTCATGTTGGCGCCGTCCACATACACGCGCCCGCCGTGGCGATGCACCAGCTCGCACAAGGCCTTCACCTGGGTCTCGAACACGCCATGCGTGCTGGGGTAGGTGATCATCACGCAGGCGAGGTTGGCACTGTGCTTCTCGCATTGGGCCTGCAGGTCCGCCATGTCCACGTTGCCGTTCTCGTCGCACTTGGTCACCACGACCTGCATGCCCACCATTTGGGCGCTGGCGGGGTTGGTGCCGTGCGCGCTGCTGGGGATCAGGCAGATGTTGCGGTGGGCGTGGCCCTGGGCCGCGTGGTAGGCCTTGATGGCCAGCAGGCCGGCGTATTCGCCCTGGCTGCCTGCGTTGGGCTGCAGGCTGACGCCCGCGTAGCCCGTGGCCTGGCACAGCCAGGCGCGCAGTTGCTCGTCGAGCAGGCGGTAGCCTTCGAGCTGGTCGGCCGGGGCGAACGGGTGCACGTTGGCAAATTCGGGCCAGGTGATCGGGATCATCTCGCTCGTGGCGTTGAGCTTCATGGTGCACGAGCCCAGCGGGATCATGGTGCGGTCCAGCGCCAGGTCTTTGTCGGACAGCTGGCGGATGTAGCGCAGCATGCCGGTTTCGGAATGGTGGGTGTTGAACACCGGGTGCGCCAAGAAGCGGCTGGTGCGCGCCAGGGTGTCGGGGAACAGCGCCGGTGCGCCGGCGGCGTCCATCGCCTCGATGGTGGGCAGTTGCTGGCCGTCCCGCGCAAAGATCTTCCACAGCAGCTCGATATCGGCGCGGGTGGTGGTCTCGTCCAGCGAGATGCACAGGTAGTCATTCCAGGCTTTTCGCAGGTTTGCGCCCATCTGGACTGCGCGAGCAGCTATTGAATCCGTAGCATCCTTGGTGTGCAGGCTGAGTGTGTCGAAGGCCGAGCCATGGTGGCGGCTGGTGAACCCCAGCTGCGCCAGGCCGCGGCTCAGGATGGCGGTGAAGCGCGCCACGCGGCGGGCGATGCGCGTGAGGCCCTCGGGGCCGTGGTACACGGCGTACATGCTGGCGATCACGGCCGGCAGCACCTGGGCCGTGCAGATGTTGCTCGTGGCCTTCTCGCGGCGGATGTGCTGCTCGCGCGTTTGCAGCGCCAGGCGGTAGGCGGGCTTGCCGTGCACGTCCACGCTCACGCCCACCAGGCGGCCGGGCAGGCTGCGCTTGAATTCGTCGCGGCAGGCCATGAAGGCGGCGTGCGGTCCGCCGGCGCCCATGGGCATGCCAAAGCGCTGGGTGGAGCCCACCACGATGTCGGCGTCCCACTCGCCGGGGGCCTTGAGCAGCGTGAGCGCCAGCAGGTCGGTAACGAAGATGGCGGCGGCCTGTTTGGCGTGGATGGCGTCCACGTCGGCCTGCCAGTCCTGCACCCAGCCGCTGCTGGCAGGGTACTGGATGAGGGCGGCGAAGAAGTCGCCGGCCAGGGCCGCCTGCCATTCCTCCTGGGAATTGGCCACCACCACGGTGATGCCGATGGGGGCGGCGCGGGTCTGGATGACTTCGATGGTCTGCGGGTGCGCATCGCCTGCCACGATGAAGACGTCGCTCTTGGACTTGACCGAGCGCTTGGCCAGCGTCATGGCCTCGGCGGCAGCGGTGGCCTCGTCGAGCATGGAGGCGTTGGCGATGGGCATGGCCGTGAGGTCGCACACCATGGTCTGGAAGTTGAGCAGCGCCTCCATGCGGCCCTGGGAGATCTCGGCCTGGTAGGGCGTGTAGGCCGTGTACCAGGCAGGGTTTTCCAGCACGTTGCGCAGGATGACGCCCGGCGTGTGCGTGCCGTAGTAGCCCTGGCCGATGAAGCTCTTGAGGATGCGGTTCTTCGACGCAATGGCCTGGAGTTCAGCCAGCGCCGCGGCCTCGGTGGCCGGCGCGGGCAGGTCCATGGGGCGCTGGCGCGCAATGGAGCGCGGCACGATGGAATCAATGAGCGCACGGCGCGAGGCCTCGCCGATCACCGACAGCATGTGTGCTTCGTCGGCGGCGTCGATGCCAATGTGGCGGGGCAGGAATTCAGCGGCGTTTTCGAGCGCCGCCAGGGGCAGGGGGGAGGGCATCTGCATGGCGAGGGACCAGTCTCAAGAGCGATGGGGCGGTGCGGCGGCGCCGTGTGCACGGCGCCGCGGGTGCATCAGGCGTTCTGGGCGAAGGCGGTATAGGCCGTTTCGTCCATCAGGCCGGCGAGCTGGCCGGCGTCGCTGAGCTTGACCTTGAAGAACCAGCCGGCGCCCAGCGGGTCGGAGTTGGCCAGGGACGGGTCGGCGCGCAAGGCCTCGTTGACCTCGACGATTTCGCCGGACACGGGCATGTAGACATCGGCAGCGGCCTTGACGGACTCGACCACACCGGCCACGTCGCCCTGGGCAAAGGTGGTGCCCACCGCGGGCAGGTCCACGAACACCACATCGCCCAACGCATCCTGCGCGTGGACGGTGATGCCGACGACGGCCGCGGCCGGGTCGGCTGCGTTGATCCATTCATGGTCTTTGGAAAACTGAATGCTCATGGGGGGCTCCGGGAAGAAGAAGTGGAAGGAAAAGGTTTGAGAGTGGTCAGCCCGCACTGTAGCCGGGCTGACCTGGGCGCGGTGGCAGTTCGCCGTGGTGAATTCAGCCGCGGTAGTAGCGTGTGGGAACAAAGGGCGTGGCAGCCACTTCCATGGGCACGGCCTTGCCGCGCACCATGGCGTTCACACGGGTGCCGGGGGCGGCATGGGCGGGCATTACGTAGGCCAGGGCGATGGGCTTGTCGGCAGTGGGGGCCAGCAGGCCGCTGGTGACTTCGCCGATGCGCTCGCCCGACTCGTTTTGCAACTCGGTGTGCTCACGCACGGGCACGCGCTCCAGCGCCACCAGGCCCACGCGCTTGCGCGTGAGAGTGGCCGGGCTGTCGATCTGGGCCAGCACCTTGTCGGCGCCTGGAAAACCGCCAGCGCGCGCGCCGCCTGTACGGCGCACCTTCTGGATGGCCCAGTTCAGGCCGGCTTCGGGCGGGGTGGTGGTGGTGTCGATGTCGTTGCCATACAGGCACAAGCCGGCTTCCAGGCGCAGCGAATTGCGTGCACCCAGACCGATGGGCTTGACCTCGGGCTGGGCCAGCAGCGTGCGCGCCAGGGCTTCGGCCTGCGTGGCGGGCACCGAGATCTCGAAGCCGTCCTCGCCGGTGTAGCCGCTGCGCGTCACGAAGCACTGCGCCCCCGCGATGTCGAAATGCCCGCCGGTCATGAACACCAGTTTGTCCACGCCTGGTGCCAGACGCGCGAGCACCGCAGCCGCCTGTGGGCCCTGCAGCGCGAGCAGGGCCTGGTCGGGCATGGGAATCACCTGGCAGCGTTGGCCGATGCGCGCCTGGATGTGGGCAATGTCGCCCACCTTGCAGGCGCCGTTGACGATCACGAAGAGCTCGTCCTGCGCCATGCGGAAGAACATGAGGTCGTCGATGATGCCGCCCTCGTCATTGAGGAGCAGGCCGTAGCGCTGCTTGCCCACGGGCAGGTCGACCACGTCCACGGGCATCAGCGTCTCGAATGCTGCTGCGGCGTCAGGGCCGACCAGCTTGAGCTGCCCCATGTGCGACACATCAAACAGGCCGGCCGCCGTGCGCGTGTGGTGGTGCTCGGCCATCAGGCCCATGGGGTATTGCACGGGCATGGAGTAGCCGGCGAAGGGCACCATGCGGGCGCCCAGTTCGATGTGCAGGGCGTTGAGGGGAGTGGTGAGCAGGTCGGACATGGCGGACATGGCAATGGGCGAAGGCAAATGGTGGAGCGATCTCTCGATCGCCGATTTGCCCCGCTGTCCGCTTTACCTGAGAGATTCACCCCGCCTGCATGGCATGTCACGGGGCTTGCTCCTTCGGTGGGCCGCATGCTGCTGCGGCCTCTCTCCAGCAAGGGAAACACCCGCATCCCTGCGGGCGTGTCGCCAGTCCTTTTGCCTGAGCGTTCGGCTGCTGCCTGCGCCTTCGGCGGCCCGGCCCTGAGGGGCGCGGACTCTCTCCTGACGGGACGGATTCTATCTATTTTGCGTACACGAGATCACGCAGGGCCAATGAAAGCGATGGCACGTAGGTGATGACCAGGAGGCACAGCAGGACCACGCCCACGAACGGCAGCAGGTGGGCGACGATGCGATCCAGAGAGATGCGCGCCACCGTGCACGCCGCGAACAGGTTCACGCCGAAGGGTGGCGTGATCATGCCGAGCGCCAGGTTCACCACCATGATCAGCCCGAAGTGCACCGGGTCCACGCCGAAGTGCTGGGCCACCGGCGCCAGGATCGGCGCCAGCACGATGATGGCGGCGCTGGTCTCGATGAACATGCCGATCACGAACAGCGCGGCATTCACGCCCAGCAGGAACAGCGCGGGCGACTGCAGCACCTCCTGCAGCCAGCGGCCGATGGCGTCCGGCACGCCAGCGCGCGTGATGAGGAAGGCAAACAGGCCCGCATTGGCAATGATGAACATGATCACCGCCGACGAGATGGCCGACTTGCGCAGGATGGCGAACAGGTCCGCGACGCGGATCTCGCGGTAGATCAGCATGCCCACCACCAGCGCGTAGAACACGGCCACGGCAGAGGCCTCGGTGGGCGTGAACACGCCGCCGTAGATGCCGCCCAGGATGATGACTGGCATCAGCAGTGCCCAGCCCGCCTGCAGCAGTGCGCGGCCGAAGGGCATGCGCCCATCGCCGTCATGCTTGCCCCAGCCCTTGTACTTGCAATACACCCAGACGAACAACATCAGCGCACCGCTGATCAGGATGCCGGGGCCGAAGCCGGCGATGAACAGCTCGCCGATCGATACCTCGGCCGCCACGCCGTACAGGATCATGGGGATCGACGGCGGGATGATCACACCCAGCTCGGCACTGGTGGCCTGCAGCGCGGCCGCGTAGCTGGTGGGGTAGCCATGCTTGATGAGCGCAGGAATCAGGATGGCGCCGATGGCGAACGTGGTCGCCACCGATGACCCTGAGACGGCCGCGAAGATCATGCAGGTGAGCACGCAGGTCATGGGCAGGCCGCCCTGCACGCCGCCCACGATGCTCTTGGCAAACTCCACGAGCCGGCGCGAAATACCGCCGGTCTCCATGAGGTTGCCCGCCAGGATGAAGAACGGAATGGCTGCGAGCGGAAACTTGTTGATGGAGGCGAACATCTCCTTCACGGAGATCAGCATGTTGGCGTTCGCCACCTGGATGCCCAGGATGGAGGCCAGCCCGATGGAGACGGCCACGGATATGGTGAGCGCGAAGCACAGCACCATGGTGGAGATCATGACCGTGGTCATAGGGCCCCCACGCGCGTCATTTCATGTACCCGCCGCCCCCCGAGGAGGCCGCTCGCTTGCTTGAGGCGGCTCTGCGCGGCGCTCATTGGGCAGTCTCCAGTTCATGGCGCTGCGGGTCGATCAGATTGCCCACGATGCCGAGGATGCTGAACAGCCCACCCACGGGCATGGCCAGATAGGCCCAGAACATGGAAACCGACTCCAGCCCTGCCATCGACTGCACGCCGCCGCGGCGCGCGTAGTCCCACCCCCACCAGATGATCACGGCGATGAGCGCCAGCGCTGCCAGGCACACCACCCAGTCCAGCACGCGGCGCAGCGGGCGCGGGCTCCAGCGGTAGAGCACGTCGACGCTGACCATGGCGCCCTGCCGGAATGCCATGGGAATCGCCAGAAACACCATCCAGATCAGGCTGAAGCGGATCAGCACCTCGGTCCACTCGGCCGGCTCTTCGAAAACGAAACGCATCAGGATCTGGAACATGCCGAGCGCCGAGGCCAGCGCCAGCATGGCGCAGGCGCCCCACATGGCGACGGCGGTGCTCCAGCGCTCGCAGGAGAGGAAGAAGGTTTTCATGCGCACTCACGAAAATATGAATAAAAACGCCCGTGGCGCATGATCCACGGGCGGTAGCAGCTACTGAAAAGTGAGCGTCACTTGTAGTTGCGGATCTTGTCGAGGTTGGCCTTGCCGAACTCTTTCTCGAACTGCGCGTTCACGGGCGCGAGCGCGGCGACAAACTTGGACTTGTCCAGATCGTCGATCACCGTCATGCCCTTGGCGCGCAGGTCGGCCACGCCCTTGGCGTCGTCCTCGTCCACGCGAGCGCGGTTGGCCTTGGTGCCCTCCTTGGCGGCGTCGATGAAGGCCTGCTTGTCCGCAGGGGAGAGCTTGTCGAACACCGCCTTGTTCATCACGAAGATGCAGGGGGAGTACACGTGACCCGTCAGCGAGAGGTGCTTTTGTACCTGGTCGAACTTGGCCGAGATGATGACGGGCAGGGGGTTTTCCTGGCCGTCCACCGTGCCTTGTTGCAGGGCGGTGAACACTTCGGGGAAGGCCATGGGCGTGGTGATGATGCCGAAACCCTTGTACGCGGCGATGTGCACCGGGTTCTCCATGGTGCGCATCTTCAGGCCCTTCAAGTCCTCGGGCGTCTTCACGTCGCGCTTGCTGTTGGTCATGTGGCGAAAGCCATTCTCCGCCCAGGCCAGCGCCTTGAAGCCCTTGGCATCGAATTTGGTCAGCAGGTCCTGGCCGATCGGGCCGTCGAGCACGGCGCGGGCGTGGGCCTTGTCACGGAACAGGAAGGGCACGTCCAGGATCTTGGTCTCGGGCACGAAGTTGGGCACGGGACCGGTGGAGCTGAAGGCCAACTCCTGCGTGCCCAACTGCACCGCTTCGATGGATTCGCGCTCGCCGCCCAGCGCGCCGTTGTAGAAGGTCTGCACCTTGTAGCGCCCGCCGGTGCGCTTTTCGACCTCCTTGGCAAACGTGTCGATGGCGACGCCCTGGTGGGAGTTCTGCGCCGTCGAGATGCTGATGCGCATTGTGGTTTGTGCCAAGGCCGTTGCGGCCATGCCCAGTGCCAAGCCCAGGCCCAGCGCAAGTTTGGTCAGCTGCATGTTGTCTCCTGTGAATCTGCGGGTGCTGCCGAAAAATTATGGCAATGCAACATGACGCAGGTCATAGGGGTTTGCGCGGGGACTTGAGAAGGCCGCCTTGGCCCGTCTTGCCAAGTCCCCGCCCAGCGGTAACCGGGCGGGGTCTCGTCAATGTCGTGCGCCCCGGTAAGAGCGCCTTGATGGAGAAGAAGTATGCGCCGCGGGTTGTGGATGAATTTGCTGAATTTCTCTATAAAAACCCACATTGAAGAAAAATTTTCTGCAGTATCTAGGTTTAACGAATAATGCAGCACATGGATCGCCTAGACAGAAAAATTCTCTCCGTCCTGCAAGGCAATGCACGCGCCAGCCTGCAAGAGATCGGCGCCGCCGTCGGCCTGAGCCCCTCGCCGTGCTGGGGCCGCATCAAGAAGATGGAGGAGGCCGGCGTGATCGAAGGCTATACCGTGCGCCTGAACCCGCTGGCGCTAGGGCTGGGCGACACGGTGCTGGTCATGGTCACGCTGGACAGCCATTCCGACAACACGCTGGAGAAGTTCGGCGAGGTGCTGGCCAGCATTCCCGAGGTGGTGGAGGCGCATCTGGTGTCGGGCGAGTACGACTACCTGCTGCGCGTGGTGGTCAAGGACACGCGCGACTATGAGCGCCTGCTGCGCGAGAAGCTCTACAAGATCAAGGGCATACGCCACAGCCAGTCGAGCTTCGTGCTGCGCACGCTGAAGAAGGCAGACCTGCCTTTGGGTGTATGAAAGAAAAAAGCTGCTCGCATCCATGAAATGGGCGCGAGCAGCTATCTTTTTCTGAGCGTGATGCAGATCAGCCGAGCAGCAGCGCGTCGTCGGCCAGCTTCTCGCCGCGCACCTTCTCGAACATCTGCAGCAGGTCGGGCACGTCCATACGCGCGCGTTCGTCGCCCGAGACGTCCAGCACCACCTGCCCCTGGTGCAGCATGACGGTGCGCTGGCCTACGTCCAGCGCCTGGCGCATGCTGTGCGTGACCATCATGGTGGTGAGCTGGTTCTCGGCCACGATGCGGGCCGTGAGCTGCAGCACGAAATCGGCCGTGCGTGGGTCCAGCGCGGCGGTGTGCTCGTCCAGCAGCAGGATGCGCGAGGGCTGCAATGCCGCCATGAGCAGGCTCACGGCCTGGCGCTGGCCGCCCGACAGCAGACCGATGCGGTCGGTGAGGCGGTTCTCCAGGCCCAGGCCCAGCGTGGCCAGGCGTTCGCGGAACATGGCGCGTTCAGACTGCTTGACGGCGCCGCGCAGGCCGCGACGCGTGCCGCGCTGCTGGGCCAGGGCCATGTTCTCCTCGATGGTGAGGTCTTCGCAGGTGCCGGCCATAGGGTCCTGGAACACGCGCGCCACGCGGCGGGCGCGCTCCCACACGGGCTGGCGCGTCACGTCCTGGTTGTCGATGGCGATACGGCCGGTGTCCACCGACAGGTCGCCCGAGATGGCATTCAGGAAGGTGGATTTGCCTGCCCCGTTGGAGCCGATGACGGTGACGAACTGACCCGCCGGGATGTCCAGCGACATGCCGCGCAGCGCGCGCGTTTCGATGGGCGTGCCGGGGTTGAAGGTGATGAAGAGGTCTTGTGCGCTCAGCATGGGGAGAGCCTTCCTTTCAGCGGCCGCCTGCGGCCAGCTTGCGCTTGAGCTGCGGAATCACGAGGGCGATGGTGACCAGCACGGCAGTCACCAGGTTGAGGTCCTGCGCCTTCAGGCCGATGAAGTCGCTGTTGAGCGCCAGCGCGATGAAGAAGCGGTACACGATGGCGCCGATGATCACGGCCAGCGTGGCCAGCACCAGGCGGCGCGAGGGCAGGATGCTCTCGCCCACGATCACGGCGGCCAGGCCGATGACGATGGTGCCGATGCCCATGGAAATGTCCGAGCCGCCCTGCGTCTGCGCGAACAGCGCGCCCGCCAGTGCCACCAGCGCGTTGGATACGGCCATGCCCAGCAGCACCATGGCGCCGGTGTTGATGCCCTGCGCGCGGGCCATGCGCGCGTTGGAGCCGGTGGCTCGGATGGCCAGGCCGCGCTCGGTGGCGAAGAACCAGTCCATGAACAGCTTGGCCGCGATCACGATCACCAGCAGGATCATCGGGCGCGACCAATAGTCGTCCAGGCCCGGCGGCTGGAGCAAGGTGAACAGCGTCTCGTCGTTGATCAGCGGCACGTTGGGGCCGCCCATGATGCGCAGGTTGATGGAGTACAGCGCGATCATCATCAGAATGGACGCCAGCAGGTCCATGATCTTCAGGCGCACGTTCAGCCAGCCCGTGACCAGGCCGGCAACAGCCCCTGCAGCGGTGGCGGCCACCGTGGCCACGTAGGGGTTATGGCCGGTGGAAATGAGGATGGCGCAGACCGCGCCGCCCAGCGGGAAGCTGCCGTCCACCGTCAGGTCGGGAAAGCGCAGCAGCCGGAACGAGATGAAGACGCCCAGCGCGACCAGGCTGAAGATCAGGCCGATCTCGACGGCACCCAGCAGGGAAAAGAGTGACATGGACAGTGGCGGATAGAAAACAAAGCAGGAGCCATGGCGCCATGGCTCCTGCGTGGGGTGCCAGTGGCCCGGGCTGCCGCGGCGGCCCGGCCTTGGCGCGAAGGTTTATTGGACCACTTGCGTGGCGGATTTCACCAGCGCGTCGGAGAGCTTCACGCCCTGCTTCTCGGCGGCGCCGGGGTTCACGAACAGTTCCATCTTGGTGCTGACTTCGGGCTTGATGTCGCCCGGCTTTTCGCCCTTGAGCAGGCGCACCACCATGCGGCCGGTCTGTTCGCCCAGGTCGCGGTAGTTGATGCCCAGGGCGGCGATGGCGCCGCGCTTGACGCTGTCGGTGTCGGATGCCACCAGCGGCACCTTGGCCTCCTGGCCGACCTTCACCAGCGACTCGTAGGCCGAGACGACGTTGTTGTCCGTGTTGGTGTAGATCACGTCCACCTTGCCCACCAGGCTGCGCGCGGCGCTGCTCACGTCCACCGAGCGCGGGGCAGAAGCCTCCACCAGCGTCATGCCCATCTTGGGCAACAGTTGCTTGAGTTCCTTGACCACGACGACGGAGTTGGCCTCGCCCGGGTTGTAGACCATGCCCACGCGCTTGGCGCCGGGCACGACCTGCTTGACCAGGTCCATCTGCTTGTCCAGCGCCAGCATGTCGGATACGCCGGTCACGTTGGTCTTGGAGGGTTCCCAGTTCTTCACCAGCTTGGCGGCCACGGGATCCGTCACGGCAGAGAACACCACAGGCACGGTCTTGGTGGCAGCCACTACGGCCTGGGCAGAGGGCGTGGCGATGGCGACGATGGCGTCAGGCTTGTCACCCACGAACTTGCGCGCGATCTGCGCGGCGGTGCCCGTGTTGCCCTGGGCGCTCTGGTATTGCCACTTGAGGTTTTTGCCCTCTTCAAAGCCGGCGGCCTGCAACTGGGCCTTCACGCCGTCGCGGATCGAGTCCAGGGCGGGGTGCTCCACGATGGCGGTCACGGCAACGGACTTTTGCTGCGCATGCGCCACGGGCGCGAGGGCGGCTGCGGCCAGGGCGATAGCGCCCAGGGGCGCCCAAGACAAACTCTTCATAACGGTTCACTCTCCAATTGAACGTGCGGTGTTTTCCTGTGTTTGTAGTACCAGGCCGGCGCAGGAACCACGCGCGGCCTTGTGGGGAGTCTACCGTTTGCCTGCCGTCCGTGGACGGAACGGGCGCTGCGGCACTTTGGGGTGGAAAGTGCCTCCACGGCTTTTCGGTCCAGCGCTAACGGCTATTAAAAATATAGCATTGCGCAGCAACCCCTTGGTTACATGCCCGAATAGTTCGGACCGCCGCCGCCTTCCGGTGTGACCCAGACGATGTTCTGCGTCGGGTCCTTGATGTCGCACGTCTTGCAGTGCACGCAGTTCTGGGCGTTGATCTGCAGGCGTTGTGCGCTGCCGCCCTTGGCTTCGTCCGGCACGAACTCATACACGCCGGCCGGGCAGTAGCGCGCCTCGGGGCCGGCGTACTTGGCCAGGTTCACATTCACCGGCACGCTGGCGTCCTTGAGCGTCAGATGCGCGGGCTGGTCCTCGGCGTGGTTGGTGTTGCTGATGAACACGCTGGACAGGCGGTCGAAGGTCAGCTTGCCGTCCGGCTTGGGATACACGATGGGCTTGCACTCGGCCGCGGGCTTCAGGTAAGCGTGGTCGGGCTTGTCGCGGTGCAGCGTCCATGGAATGTGGCCCTTGAGCACGAACTGCTCGATGCCGTTCATCACCGTGGCCGTGACCAGGCCCTTCTTGAACCAGGCCTTGAAGTTGCGTGCCTTGTTCAGTTCGGTGTAGAGCCAGCTGCCCTCGAAGGCCTTGGGATAGGCCGAGAGCTCATCGTGCTGGCGGCCGCTTTGAATGGCGTCATATGCCGCCTCGGCGGCCAGCATGCCGGTCTTGATGGCGGCATGGCTGCCCTTGATGCGACTCACGTTCAGGAAGCCCGCCTCGCAGCCCACCAGCGCGCCGCCCGGGAAGACGAACTTGGGCAGGCTCATCAGGCCGCCGGCCGTGATGGCGCGTGCGCCGTAGCCCAGGCGCTTGGCGGGCTTGATGCCCCTGGCCTCGTCGCCCTCCAGGTACCAGCGGATGTTGGGGTGGGTCTTCCAGCGCTGGAATTCCTCGAACGGGCTCAGGTAGGGGTTGCTGTAGTCCAGGCCGGTGATGAAGCCCAGCGTGACCTTGTTGTCCTCCAGGTGGTAGAGGAAGGCGCCGCCGTAGGTGCTGTTGTCCATGGGCCAGCCGGCAGTGTGCAGCACGAAGCCGGGCTGGTGGCGCTGGGGGTCGATCTCCCACAACTCCTTGATGCCGATGCCGTAGGTCTGGGGGTCGCTCTCCGCATCCAGCTTGTAGCGGGCGATGATCTGCTTGCCCAGGTGACCACGCGCACCCTCGGCAAAGATGGTGTACTTGGCATGCAATTCCATGCCCAGCTGGAATTCGCTCGTGGGCTTGCCGTCCTTGCCCACCCCCATGTTGCCGGTGGCCACGCCCTTGACGGAGCCGTCTTCGTTGTAGAGCACTTCAGCGGCGGCAAAGCCGGGGAAAATCTCCACGCCCAGTCCTTCCGCCTGTTCGGCCAGCCAGCGCACCACGTTGCCCAGGCTGACGATGTAATTGCCGTGGTTCTGAAAGCACTGAGGCAGCAGGAAATTGGGCGTGCGCAGGGAGGACTTCTCGCCCAGGAACACCATGGCGTCGTCGGTCACGGGCTGGTTCAGCGGCGCGCCCTTGGCCTTCCAGTCGGGGATCAGTTCGGTCAATGCCTTCGGGTCCATGATGGCGCCGGACAGGATGTGCGCGCCCGGCTCGGAGCCTTTTTCGAGCACGACGACAGAAACGTCCTGGCCCTTCTCGGCCGCCAGTTGCTTCAGGCGGATGGCGGTGGCAAGCCCGCCGGGGCCGCCGCCGACGATCACCACGTCATATTCCATGGCTTCCCGGGGACCGTAGGTGCTCAGAATTTCGTCGTTCGTCATGGGTGTCTCTTCTGCTTCGATAGTGGAAAAAGGCAGGGTGCCGGCCTGGGGAGCGATGGCCCTGTGTGGTGACCGATTGTATTCAGGCCGTCGCACAGGAATCGCACGGTCGTTCACTTTTCGCAATGCCGTCCAGACACTTCATTTTGTGCAGTGCACAAGCGCAAACGGGGCGTTCGCGTACCTTCGCTTTCTGGGGAACGAACTGAAAAACGGCAAGCGATGCCCGCTTTTTCGAATCCCGCATTCCGTAATTTGGCAGCGCTTTCGTTATGTGAAAGTGAAGGCCACGGCAAAACCCGAGTCTGGCACCGCGACGGCCAGCGCTGTGGTGTGGAAACCTGGCGGAAGTTGGATGGGATATGAGGGTAAACACTTGGCTCGAGCAGGGGCATTCTGCGGGAGATGCTTGTTCCGAGCCATTTCCGAATGAAGTCACACTTATTTACATTTGGCGGTTTTTCCTTCTCGTGCTTGCTTCACGGACGGTAAGTCAGCCGTTCACGTTCCGAGGTACACATGGAAAACTTTCGTGTCGGCACCCGCCTGACGGCTGGGTTTGGCCTGCTCATCCTGTTTGCGGTGCTCATGCTCACAGTGGGGGTGTGGCAGTTGCAGGGAGTGGCCGGGAGCACGCGGCAAATCCTCTCCGTGCCGCTCCAGAAGGAACGGCTGGTGACCGACTGGTACGGAGTGATTCGCGCCAGCATCCAGCGTGCCACTGCTGTCGCGCGCAGCAGCGACGACTCGCTGACGGAGTTGTTCGCTGCAGAAAACGCCGCGTCGAGCAAGGAAACCAACGAACGCCAGGCCCAGTTCGTCAAGCTCATTTCCGGCAGCGAAGAGCAAGCCCTCTTTGACACTCTCAGCGGACACCGTCAGGCATACATCCAGGCCCGTGACGCCATCATCGCCGCCAAGAAGGGCGGGCAGGCAGAGCAGGTGACCACCTTGTTCGAGCGCCAGTTCGTTCCTGCCTCCCGTGGCTATCTGGAAAGCCTGGCGGCGCTGCGCGACTTCCAGCGGGCCAGTATCGATCGCACCGGGCAAGACATCGACAGCAGCGCTACCGCAAGCTCCTGGCTGATGGGCGGCATCGGGCTGGTGGTCCTGGTGGCGGGCATCGGTGTGGCCTGGATTCTTACCCACAGCATCACCGCGCCGTTGGCCCGCGCTGTCCAAGCAACGCAGGTGGTCGCCGCAGGAGACCTCACGCATGCCGTGCACTCCAGCGGCCGGGACGAAGGTGCCCAGCTGTTGCAAGCGCTGCAAGCCATGACCGACCGTTTGCGTGCCATCGTGGGCGAAGTGCGCCAGGGCGCCGACAGCATCGCGGGCGCGTCGGCAGAGATTGCCGCAGGCAACCTGGACCTGTCCCGGCGCACGGAACAGCAAGCCAGTTCGCTGGAGGAAACGGCAGCTTCCCTGGAAGAGCTGACGTCGACGGTGCGTCAGAACGCCGACAACGCCCATCAAGCCAACCAGCTGGCGCGCACGGCGGCAGAGCAGGCCCAGCAGGGCGGCCAGGTGATGGACGATGTGATGCAGACCATGCGCGCCATCGACGCGTCGTCGCGCAAGATCGTGGACATCATTGGCGTGATCGACTCCATTGCCTTCCAGACCAACATCCTTGCGCTCAACGCGGCGGTCGAAGCGGCACGGGCCGGCGAGCAGGGGCGGGGGTTTGCCGTGGTGGCCTCCGAGGTGCGCTCGTTGGCCGGCCGTTCGTCCGAAGCGGCGAAGGAGATCAAGGACTTGATCGGGCGTTCGGTCGATACCGTCGAGGCGGGTAACCAACTCGTGGCGAAGGCCGGCACATCCATCCAGGACATCATTCGCAGCGTTGACCAGGTGAGCGCGCTGGTGGGCGAAATCAGTGCGGCAAGCCGTGAACAGAGCTCGGGCATCGAGCAGGTGAATATCGCGGTGGCGCACATGGACCAGGCGACGCAGCAGAATGCCGCGCTCGTCGAAGAGGCCACCGCTGCGACGCAATCGCTGCAGGGCCAGGCGGCGCAAGTGGCCCAGGCCGTAGGGGTCTTTCGCGTTGATTCCTCGGCAGTCGCGTTGCCGGCACCGCAGGCCTGATCCTGGATACCACCGCACACCCCGCCGGGCCCCCGGGGCCTGGCGCTGGCGTAAGGGCAACGGCTGGCTTACCTGGGCGTCAGCAACAGCCGCGCCTCGAACCCGCCAGCCTCGCCAGCCAGGGGTGACGTGAGTTGTAGCTGGGCATCGTGCTTGGCCGCAATGGTCGCGACGATGGACAGACCCAGTCCATACCCCGTGCGGTCCGCGCTCTGGCGCACATGGCGCTGCTGCAGGGTCTGCAGGCGGTCGCTGCTCACACCCGGGCCGTGGTCGCGCACGGCGATGGCGCAGCCGGGGCCCACGATGAGTTCCACCGCGCTGTCACCGGCATAGCTCAGTGCGTTCTCCAGCAGGTTGCGCAGGGCAATGGCCAGGGCGTCGAAGTCGCCCCGCGCCACGGGCGCAGGCCCTTCGTAGGCGGTCACCAGGTCCAGCCGGTCGGCGGCGCGATCATCCTGCCAAAACTCCTGCGCCACCGTGGTGGCCAGTTGGGCCAGGTCCACGGGCTCCCGGGTATAGGGAGCACTGGACTCGGCGCGCGACAGCTGCAGCAGCTTTTCGGTGCGGCGGCTCAGCGTTTGCAGCGCGGCGATGGCGGCCTGCACGTCGTCACGGTGCAGGCCATGTTCCAGCGCGGTCTGTAACCGCAGGCGGGCCGCGGTGAGCGGCGTGCGCAGTTCGTGCGCAGCGTTGGCGGCCAGGGCGCGTTCCACGTCCAACGCGCGGGACAGGCGGTCCAGCAACCGGTTTACATGGTCTTCCACGCTGCGCAGTTCACGCGGCAGGCCGGGCAGGGCGATCGGGGTGAGCTGCTGCCCGTCGCGCAGGCTGATCTCGTGCGTGAGAGCGTCCAGCACCTGCAATTCGCGCCGCGCGATGCGCCGCAGCAGCAGCGCCAGCAGGGGCAGCATGGCCACCATGACGATGCCCAGGCCGACCAGGGTGCGGTTCACCGCCTCGCGCCGCTCGTGCAGCGGGTCGGCCACCTGCATGAAGAGAGGGCGAGTGGGGTGCGACAGGGTGTAGACACGCCATCCGTGCGTGTTCTCGAAGCCCGGCGCCAGCGGTACGTCGAACTGCTCGGGCTGGGCCTCGGCCGACCGCGCCAGCACGCGCGTGTCGGGCGCGACGATCTGGTAGAGGAGGTCTGCATCGGCAAACGATCCCGGAGAGGGCAGGACCAGCGGCCCCTCGGTCGCGTCGCGCGGGCCGGCCGCGTCCAGGTGGTCCAGGGCAATATCGAAGAAACGGTGTGAGACCTCGACCAATTCGCTGTCGAAGTTGTAACTGATCTCGCGGTCCGTGTACCACACCACGCCCAGCACGCACAGCAGCCACACGCCGCCCACCCAGAGGATCAGGCTGCGCGTCAGTCGCCCCGCAAGGGTCTGCGTGCGCAATGGTCCGCGCAGGTGCGCCCTCATGCCGTTGCGCCTTTGTCAGGACGGTGCACGAGGCGGTAGCCCAACCCGCGCAGGGTCTCGATGTGTTCGCGCCCCAGCTTGCGCCGCAGCCGGCTGATGAACACCTCCAGCGTGTTGCTGTCGGCCTCGTCGTCAAAGCCATACAGCGCGTCCTGCAGGCTTTCGCGCGTGTGGATGCGCTCGGGGCGGGTTGCCATCACGCGCAGCAGCGCCCATTCCTTCTGCGTGAGCGCGATCGGCACCCCGGCGCGGCGCACCTGCTCGCGCGACAGGTCGATCTGCAGGTCGCCCAGCGCCAATACCGGTACATAGGCGGCGTTGCGGCGGCGTTCCACCGCGCGCAGGCGGGCCAGCAGTTCACCGGGGTCGTAGGGCTTGACGAGGTAGTCGTCCGCTCCCGCGTCCAGGCCGGCGATGCGGTCGCTGACCTGGTCGCGCGCCGTCAGCACGATGACGATGGGCCGGTCCTTGAGGGCACGGATCTGCGGCAGCAGGCTCAGGCCATCCCCGTCGGCCAGGTGCAGGTCCAGCAGTACCGCGGCGTACTGGGCCGCGCGCAGGGCGGTGCCGGCCTGCGCCAGGCTGGGAACGGCATCGACCACGAAGGCCTTGGCGCGCAGATAGCCGCACACGGCCTCGGACAGGGCTTCGTCGTCTTCTACCAGCAGCACGCGCATGCAGATTTCTCTAAGTGGGTGAGGCCGAAAGTGTAGGGCGCTGCGGGCGGTCTGGTATTCATGGTGCATTCAGGCCGCGGGCGTAGCCTGGCGGGGTGCCGTTTTCTGCCCATGGCGGTGTTGTGCCGCCCTCCCTTGCCATGCCCTTCTGGAATTTGCGCCGCCTGTATGCGGTGACGTTGTTGCTTTTCCTGTTGCTCGTCTTGTGGGACGCTTCGGGCCTGGACTTGCCATTGGCCCGCCTGTTTGGCGGGGCGCAGGGCTTTGCCTGGCGTGACCACCACACCTTTGGCCTGCTGACGCATGAGGGTCCGCGCTATGCCAGCGGTGCGCTGCTGGCCGCACTGGCGGTGGGGGTGTGGCGGCCCTGGGGATTCCTGCGCGTCATGGCGCCGGCGCAGCGCGCGCAACTGGTGCTGTCCGTCATCGGGGGGATGCTGGCGGTTTCGGTGTTCAAGCGCCTGAACACCACCAGTTGCCCCTGGGATCTGGCCGAGTTCGGCGGGGTGGCGCAGTACGTCTCGCACTGGGTGTGGGGCGTGCGCGACCTGGGGCCGGGGCACTGCTTCCCTGCAGGGCATGCCTCGGCCGCGTTTGGCTTTGTAGCGGGCTGGTTCGTGCTGCGCCGCGCGGCGCCGAACGTGGCGCGCCTCTGGCTGCCAGGCGCTCTGATGGCCGGGCTGGCACTGGGCTGGGCGCAGCAGATGCGCGGCGCGCATTTCATGAGCCACACTCTGTGGTCCGCCTGGACCTGCTGGACCGTGGGCCTTGCGTGGGAAAGTCTGGCGCAGCTGCACGTGCGCCTGGCAGTAGCGGCAGATACAAAGCTGAACGAAGCCTGAGCGGCGTCTTCAGCTTGGCTTCAGTGGCAGGTTCCACGATGGCGGCATGTCTTCGCGCGCCTCCATTGCCTCTGCCTCCTCGGCCTCCGTGCCGCTTGTGTCATCTGCCAGCCCTGCCGTCAAAGGCCTCTTGCGTGGTGCGTTGCGCCGGCTGGATGGCTGGATGACCACCCCGCTGTCGGCGCAGCAGGTGGTGGTGCGCCTGTCGCTGTACCTGGTACTGGCGGCCAACTGGCCGCTGTGGCTGCAGATCACGCGCATTGGCGGCGCGCCCAGCCTGTACCTGCGTTCAGCGGCTGCCTTGGCCGTGCTGACGGCGTGCGGCACGGTGGCCATTCTGGCATTCACCGCCTGGACGCGCGGCATGAAGCTGCTGTGGTGGCTGGTGGTCATGGTGGCCGCGCTGTCGCAGTACTACATGCTGACCTACAGCGTGGTCATGGACCCCAGTATGGCCGCCAACGTGCTGCAGACGGATGCGCGCGAGGTGGCCGATCTGCTGAGCCTGCGCATGCTGGTTGCGGTGCTGGCCGTCGCAGCGCTTCCCTCCTGGTGGTTGCTGCGTGTGCGTATTCCCGCCATGCGGCCGCTGCGCCAGGTGGGCCGCAACCTGGCGCTGCTGGTGCTGGCGCTGGGCCTGGCCGCCGGCACGGTGGCGGCCATGTCGCGGGACCTGGCGCCGCTGATGCGCAACCACCCGCACCTGCGCTACCTGATGAACCCCTTGGCCAGCCTGTACTCCACCTCCGTGTCGGCCTTGCGGCCGGTGTTCGCGCGCAGCCGCACGCTGGTGCCGATGACCCAGGGCGCCGCGCTGGGCGCCAGCCATGCGGCCGGGGCGCGGCCCACGCTGTTCGTGCTGGTGGTGGGCGAGACGGCGCGCGCGGACCATTTCGGCATCAACGGCTATGGCCGCGACACCACGCCGGAGCTGACCAAACGCAACGTGATGAGCTGGCGCGAAGTGCGCTCGTGCGGCACCAGCACGCTGGCGTCGCTGCCTTGCATGTTCTCGCCACTGGGCAAGAGTGCATTCGAGTCGCGTGACAACGACTACGAGAACCTGCTGGACGTGGCGCAGGCCGCGGGTATGGGCGTGCTGTGGCTGGACAACCAGTCCGGCTGCAAGGGCGTGTGCGACCGCGTGCCGCACGCATCGGCCGCCGAAGGCCTGGATGCCGAGGCGCGCAAGCAGTTGTGCGATGGCGGCGAATGCCGCGACGAGGCCATGCTGCACAACCTGGATGCGCGCCTGGCCGCCTTGCCTGCGGCGCAGCGCGAGCGCGGCGTGCTGCTGGTGCTGCACCAGATGGGCAGCCATGGGCCGGCCTACTACAAGCGCTCGGCCGATGCAGGCAAGCGCTTCATGCCCGAATGCCGCACGGAAGTGCTGGCCGACTGCACCCACGGCGAACTGGTGAACGCCTACGACAACTCCATCGCCGCAACGGACGCCTTCCTGGGCAAGACCATCGACTGGCTGCGTGGCCAGAGCGCCAAGTACGACACGGCTCTGCTGTACCTGAGCGACCATGGCGAGTCGCTGGGCGAGTACGGGTTGTTCCTGCACGGCATGCCCTACGGCGTGGCGCCCGACATGCAAAAGCACGTGCCCATGGTGGCGTGGATGGACACCTCCTTCCTGCGCCGTGACGGGTTGGCGGCCGACTGCCTGCGCGCCAGCGGCGATGCGCCGTTGACGCACGACAACCTCTACCACACCGTGCTGGGCCTGCTGGACGTGCAGTCGCCTTCCTACCAGCGCCCGCTGGATGCCTTCAGCGGCTGCCGGAGCGCCGTATTGGCATCCAAATAAAAACAGCAGCCAGCGCTTATCTATAAAGCGCGAGCAGCTATTGTTTTAAGAGCGTCTTGGCGCTCAGGCCTTCTTCTCGCGCGGCAGGCGGCCCATCAGGTAGAACTCGGGATTGGGCTGCATGCCGGCAAAGCTGGCCATGCGGTTGGACAGGCCGAAGAACGCGGTGATGGCGGCGATGTCCCAGATGTCCTCATCGTCAAAGCCGTGGGGGTACAGCGCCTCGAAGTCGGCGTCCTCGATCTCGTGCGCGCGCTGGCAGACCTTCATGGCGAAGTCGAGCATGGCCTTCTGGCGCGGCGGAATGTCGGCCTTGCGGTGGTTCACCGCTACCTGGTCGGCCACCAGCGGCTTCTTCTCGTAGATGCGCAGGATGGCCCCGTGTGCCACCACGCAGTACAGGCACTGGTTGGCGGCGCTGGTGGTGGTGACGATCATCTCGCGCTCGCCCTTGGTGAGGCTGCCTTCTTCCTTCAGCATCAGCGCATCGTGGTAGGCGAAGAACGCGCGCCATTCGGCCGGGCGGCGGGCGAACGCCAGGAACACGTTGGGGATGAACCCGGCCTTTTCCTGCACCTCCAGGATGCGGGCGCGGATGTCCTCGGGCAATGTGTTCAGGTCGGGGAAGGGATAGCGCTCGGCCATGGGTGTCTCCGATTTTTTATGAAAGGTCTGGTCCGAGCATAGCCGAGCGTGCCGCGCCATCGCGCGAGCGCAGCAGCGCCATCAATGCGTCCATGGCCTGACCCAGTGCGGCGATGTACGGGTTGGCGGGTTCCAGTTGCTGCAGTGCGCACTGCGCGGCCTCCAGCGTGCTGAGCTGGTGCGGCGCGTGCGCCTTGCGCACGGCGTAACGCGTGGACGGTACCTGCTGCAGGGCCAGGCGCGGCAGGGCCTGCAACGCAGGGTTGGCCCACAGCATCCTGCGGCTCTTGCGCCAGGTACCGTCCAGCACCACCAGGCGCAGCCGTTCGGGCGCTGCCAGCCAGTCGGTCGACAGCGGCGGTGCGGGCAGCATGGGGTGCTGCGGGTCGGGCGGCGTGGGCGGGTACAACAGCACTGCGCGGCGCGGTGCCTGCCGGTCGCCATCAACCCAGGGGGCGTTGATTTCCTGCGCCAAGGCAGCGTCGCCGAACGTTTCGCCCACCACGATGCGGCTGCCCGTCAGGCACAGGTGCAGCAGCCGTGCCGTGCTCTTGGCTTGGTGCTGCTCCAGCGGGTGCATGAGGATCAGTACTTGCACTTGGTGCGCCACGGGCCGCACGGCGGCGCAGATGCAGGCTGCGGCGGGGCGCTGGCAGCGGGGGCATACGGGCCGGCGGGGCAGGTGGGTGCAGGAGGGCATCGGGCTTGTCAAATGATGCTTGGCCCGGGTGCGGGCCAGGGCAGGGCGGCGGCGGCGCTTATGACAGCGTGCCGGCGCGCACGGCTTCGAGGGCAGCCTTCACGCCGGCGCCGTAGGCCGGGTCGGCCTGGGTGCAGTGCGCGATGTGGCGGTCAATGATGTGCTGCGACACGCCGTTGATGTTGCGCGCGGTGTTCTCGCACAGCAGGCGCTGCTTCTCCGGCGTCATCAGGCGGAACAGGTCGCCGGGCTGGGTGAAGTAGTCATCGTCGTCCTCGCGGTAGTTCCAGCGGCTGGCGTCGCCGTAGAGCTTTTCTACCGGTTCGGCGAACTCGGGCTGCTCCTGCCACGCACCCTTGGTGTTGGGTTCGTACGCAATGGTGCGGCCGGCGTTGCCGTCCACGCGCATGGCACCGTCGCGGTGGTAAATGTTGACCGGGCAGCGCGCGGCGTTCACCGGGATCTGGTGGTGGTTCACACCCAGGCGGTAGCGCGCGGCGTCGGCGTACGAGAACAGGCGCGACTGCAGCATGCGGTCGGGCGAAGGGCCGATGCCGGGCACCAGGTTGCTGGGCGCGAACGAGGCCTGCTCCACGTCGGCGTAGTAGTTGTCGGGGTTGCGGTTGAGCTCCATCACGCCGACTTCGATCAGCGGGAAGTCCTTCTTGCTCCACACCTTGGTCAGGTCGAAGGGGTGGAAGCGGTAGGTCTGCGCCTCTTCCTCGGTCATGATCTGCACGCACAGCTTCCACTTCGGAAAGTCGCCGCGGTCGATGGCTTGCAGCAGGTCGCGCTGGCTGCTTTCGCGGTCATGGGCGACCACGGCGGCGGCTTCCTGGTCGGACAGGTTCTCGATGCCCTGCTGGCAGACCCAGTGGAACTTCACGTAGTGGCGCTCGCCCGCGTGGTTAATGAGGCTGTAGGTGTGCGAGCCGAAGCCGTGCATGTGGCGGTAGCCGCGCGGAATGCCGCGGTCGCTCATCACGATGGTGATCTGGTGCAGCGCCTCAGGCAGGCCGGTCCAGAAGTCCCAGTTGCTCTCGGCGCTGCGCATGTTGGTGTAGGGGTCGCGCTTGACGGCCTTGTTCAGGTCGGGGAACTTGAGAGGGTCGCGGAAGAAGAAGACCGGCGTGTTGTTGCCCACCAGATCCCAGTTGCCTTCCTCGGTGTACATCTTCACGGCGAAGCCGCGGATGTCACGCTCGGCGTCGGCCGCGCCGCGCTCACCGGCCACGGTGGAAAAGCGCGCGAACAACTCGGTCTGCTTGCCGATCGCCGAGAACACCTTGGCGCGGGTGTAGCGGGTGATGTCGCCCGTCACGGTGAAGGTGCCGAAGGCGCCCGAGCCCTTGGCGTGCATGCGCCGCTCGGGGATCACCTCGCGGTGGAAGTGGGCGAGCTTTTCCAGGTGCCACAGGTCTTGCAGGAGCATGGGGCCGCGCGGGCCGGCGGTCAGGGAATCCTGGTTATTGGCCACGGGTGCGCCGGCGGCGGTAGTGAGGCGATGGGTCATGGGAGAGCTCCTTTCTGGACTGCTACAGGGTTAAATAGATACGAACTATTTGTTTTGAAGAATTATTGTTTTCATCTATTTAAAGGACAAGCCAAAACCCATTGAATTTCCGCAACGCGGCAATAGGCGCAGGCTTGCCTACACTGTAGAGCGGTAACCTGAAAGAAGGTTTGACATGCATTACGACATCGTGATCGTGGGGGGTGGGGCCGGCGGCCTGGAACTGGCTGCGCGCCTGGGCCGCGCGCTGGGGCCGCGCCAAGGGCGTGAGCGGGTGCTGCTGGTGGACCGCTTTGCGTTCCACATCTGGAAGCCCACGCTGCACGAAGTCGCGGCCGGGACGCTGGACGCCCATCAGGAGGGTCTGTCGTACCCCGTGCTCGCACGGCGCAACCATTTCAGCTTCACCATGGGCGAACTGGCCGGGCTGGACGCCGCGCGCAAGACCATCGCCCTGGCCCCTCAGCGCAATGCACATGGCGAGGAGGTGGTGCCCGCGCGCACGCTGAGCTTCACGCGTTTGGTGCTGGCGCTGGGCAGCGGCTCCAACGCCTTTGGCACGCCGGGCATCGAACACGCCTATCTGCTGGAAAACGTGCGCGATGCGCAGCGCTTTCATGCCGACTGGCTGAGCGCCTGCGCGCGGGCATCGTTCACGGACAAGCGCGCCCTGTCCATCGCCATCGTGGGCGCGGGCGCCACGGGCGTGGAGCTGTCCGCCGAGCTGCTGGAAGCCCATGCCGAACTGCTGGAGAGCCTGGGCAGCAGCCAGCGTTTTCGGCTGGACGTGACGCTGGTGGAGGCGGGCGACCGCATTCTGGGCGGCCTGCCCGAGCGCATCTCTGCCCAGGCCGCCGTGGCCCTGCGCCGCAAGCAGGTGCGGGTGATGACGGGCACACGTGTGCTGGAGCTGCGTCCGGGCGTGCTGGTCACCTCGGCCGGAGAGATCGCGGCCGAGATGATGGTCTGGGCCGCGGGCATCAAGGCCGCGGACGCCAACGCCGCGCTGGGCCTGGAAGTGAACCGGCTCAACCAGTTCGTGGTGGACGAGCGGCTGCGCACCTCGGCCCCTGACGTGCTGGCCCTGGGCGACTGCGCGGCCTGCGTGTGGGAGGGCGGGCGCATGGTGCCGGCACGCGCGCAGGCCGCGCACCAGCAGGCCGACTACCTGGCGCGCGTGCTGCTGGCGCTGCTGCGCGAGCGCGAGGTGACGCAGCCCTTCGTCTACCGCGACTTCGGCTCACTCGTGTCGCTGGGCGAGAACAAGGGCGTGGGCAACCTGATGGGCGGCCTGGCGGGGCGCAACTTCTTCGTGGAAGGGCTGATCGCCAAGTGGATGTACATGTCGCTGCACTTGATGCACCACCGCGCCATCCTGGGCCTGGGCAAGACGGCGGTGCTGGCGCTGGCGCGGCTGCTGCAGCAACGCGTGTCGGGGCGGCTCAAACTGCACTGACCGGCGCGACGGCGGCTTCAAAAACCATAGCTGGCAGCGCTTGCTGCGATTGGATTTCAGGCAATAAACGCCTTGAACTGCTTGAATGGCAAGCGCCAACAGCTCACTTTTTTGATGACTTATCCCGCCAACAGCTTCTGCACCAGGTCCGCGGCCGTGGACGCGCCGTACTTGCGCATGAGCCGCGCGCGGTAGATCTCCACCGTGCGGTGGCTGATGTCCAGCGCGCGGCCGATCTCCTTGGAGGTCATGCCGTCCAGCAGCCGCGCGGCCACCTCGCGTTCGCGCGCCGTCAGCTCGGCGCGCACGGGGCGCTGCGCGCTCAGGTCCTCGAAGCTCCAGATACCCGAGGCGTGCGGATCGTTGCGATCCAGCGCGCGACCGGACACGTGGCACCAGAAGGTTTCGCCGTTGGCGCGCTTCATGATGCGGTTGTCGGCATAGTGGCCGCGTGCGTTCAGGATGGGCGCCATGCGTGCGCCCAGCCGCTCATATTCGTCCGGGCTGGGGTAGAGGATCTGGAACGACTGGCCGATGAGCAGTTCGCGCGAGGCGCCGAATATCTCGCACACATGTCGGTTGCAATCCACCATGGTGCGGTTGCGCGAAATCACCAGGCCCACGGGTGCCATCTCGAAGGCCAGGCGGTAGTCGGCAACATTCATAGTGGTGCAAGTCTTTAGGGAAAACTACTTAGAAAACTACGTAGTATCGTAGCGCATCCACCCAGCAAACCAGGAGACTGTAGTGAACAAGCTTTACCCCTCGGCGGCCGAAGCGCTCAAGGGCGTCGTGGCCGATGGCCAGCTGATGGCCGTTGGCGGTTTCGGCCTGTGCGGCATTCCAGAGGCCTTGATCGATGCGCTGCAGGCCAGCGGCGTGAAGGACCTCACGGTGATTTCCAACAACGCGGGCGTTGACGGCTTCGGCCTGGGCAAGCTGCTGGAGACGCGCCAGATCAAGAAGATGATCAGCTCCTACGTGGGCGAGAACAAGGAATTCGAGCGCCAGTACCTCGCGGGCGAGCTGGAGCTGGAGTTCACCCCGCAGGGCACGCTGGCCGAGAAGCTGCGTGCCGGCGGCGCGGGCATCCCGGCCTTCTTCACCAAAACCGGCGTGGGCACCATCGTGGCCGAGGGCAAGGAGCTGCGCGAGTTCGACGGCGAGACCTACGTGATGGAGCGCTCGCTGGTGCCGCAGGTTTCGCTGGTCAAGGCGCAGCGGGCCGACAAGTCGGGCAATCTGCAGTTCCGCCTGACGGCACGCAACTTCAACCCGGCCGCCGCCATGGCGGGCAAGCTGTGCATCGTCGAGGTGGAGGAGGTGGTGGAGACCGGCGCCCTGGACCCCGACCAGATCCACCTGCCCGGCATCTACGTGCACCGCATCGTGCACAACCCGAACCCCGAGAAGCGCATCGAGAAGCGCACCATCACCGAGAAAGCAGGAGCCTGAACCATGCCGTGGACCCAAGACCAGATGGCGGCCCGCGCCGCGCAAGAACTCGAAGACGGCTTCTACGTCAACTTAGGGATAGGCATTCCCACGCTGGTGGCCAACTTCACCGGCGATAAAGAGGTGTGGCTGCAGTCGGAGAACGGCATGCTGGGCATCGGTGCCTTTCCCACCGAGGACAAGGTGGATGCCGACCTCATCAACGCCGGCAAGCAGACCGTCACCACCATCCCCGGTTCGTCCATCTTCAGTTCGGACCAGTCGTTCGCGATGATCCGCGGCGGCAAGATCAACCTGTCCATCCTGGGCGCCATGCAGGTCAGCGAGAAGGGCGACCTGGCCAACTGGATGATCCCCGGCAAGATGGTCAAGGGCATGGGCGGCGCCATGGACCTGGTGGCCGGTGTCAAGCGCGTGATCGTGCTCATGGAGCATGTGGCGCGCAAGAAGGACGGCACCACCGACCTGAAGATCCTGCCGGCCTGCACGCTGCCGCTGACGGGCGTGGGCGTAGTGGACCGCATCATCACCGACCTGGGCGTGATGGACGTCACCCCCGAAGGCCTGAAACTGGTGGAGTTGGCGCCGGGTGTGAGCTTCGAGGACATCCAGTCCAAGACCGGCGTGCCGCTGCTGCGCTGAGGGCAGGCACCCGCCAGGCCGCTATGCGCATGCACGGCGGGGGCGCGGGGCCAAAACTACGGGCCGGGTGGGATCACCCGGCTTTTTTGTCTTTTTGCGCAAGGCAAAGCGCCGTATAGTGCGCGTGACATTTTTTAACATTTCGTCTGCGCATGAACGCACCCGACCTCAGCCCCGCAGCTTTTGCCGACGGAGACAGCCATTACCTGCGCGCCATCACCGACATGGCCGATCGCCGCACCGTGGTCACGCAGGAAGCGCTCTACAACGATCGGGGCATTAAGCTGGTGGACAAGGGCGCGCGCGTGGACAGCCGGCTCTACGACCGCTTGGTCAAGCACAAGCTGCGCGGCAGCATCGACGAGCATCTGGCCATGGACGACATGGTCAACGTGCAGTCCATCGTGCAACTGGCCGCGTCGCAGTGCGAGCACGACACGCTGGCCTATCTGCTGGTGCACACGCTGGAGGGCATGACCGCCGAGAAGCTGCTCGCGCCCGTGCGCGCCTTGCTGCTGCCGCCGTCGCTGGCCTTCAAGCTCACCGTCATGCGCGAGCAGCATCCGGTGCTGTTCGAGCACAGCGTGCGCATGATGCTGGCGGCCGTGTACCTGGGCATCAAGAGCGGCTGGAGCGACCGCGAATGCGTGCCTCTGGCGACGGCGGCGCTGCTGCACGACATCGGCGTGCTGCACATGGACCCCGTCTGGCACGACCCGGCCAACAAGATGACGGCCGTCGGGCGCCAGCAGCTCATGGCGCACCCCATCACGGCCATGTTGATCATCCGGGGGCAGAACATGTTTCCGCGCTTGGTGGAGCAGGCCGTGCTGGAACACCATGAATGCATGGATGGCAGCGGCTATCCGCGCGGCCTGCAGGGGGACCAGATCTCGCTCATGGGGCAGATCCTGATGGTGGCCGAGGTGGTGGCCGCCTTCTTTGAAAAATACGCCAACGAGGCCGCGGCCCAGCGCCTGTCGCTCACGCTGCGCCTGAACCACCGCAAGTTCCCCGCAGCGCTCATCGCCTGTCTGCTGCCCGTGCTGCAGATCCGCGCCGTGCAGACCGATGTGCAGGTCACGCCGGCAGATGTGGAGCGGCTCATTGAACAGCTGTCCACGGCCTTTGGCGACTGGGACACCCGCCGCGCCGGGCTGTCGCCAGAGGCTGCGGAATCCGAGGCCTGCGCCTTCGTGGAGCAGCGGCTTTCCGCGCTGCAAAAAACCCTGTTCGAGGCCGGCTCCCATCCCCAGCAGCAGGCCGAGGCCCTGCAATACCTGCAGGGCGATGAACAAGGCTTGGCCGAACTGGCTCTGCTGGGGCGGGAAGCCCTGTGGCAACTGCAGGGCATCGTGGATGCCACCCACAGCCGCTGGCTCACGCTGGAGCACAGCCCGCAGGCGGGCGACCAGGCGGTCGTGCAGTGGCGCGATGCCTGCGCGGTGCGCTTGGCGCAGCGCTGAAATTCGCTCCCTGACGCACCGCCGGATCAGACGCTAGGCCCTGACGCCGGCCGGGTTGGAGCCGCCAACCGCCGATGATTACTGTATATTTGAAAGGGGTATCTATTTAGCTCCAGTGACGTGAGAATAGCTGGATGGAAACCCAGATGCTAACGCCAACTCCTGGAGGGGACTACCCCCGCACCTGGAACGAATTTCTTGACTGGTTTGCCACCGAAGAGGCTTGCCAGGCGTTCCTGGAGAAGCTTCGGTGGCCCCAAGGCTTCGTCTGCCCGCGTTGCGGCAACGCTGGCGATGTGTACCGCGCCAGCCGCACCCGCCTGATGTGCCGCTCATGCCAGTACCAAGGCACAGTGACATCTGGAACCATCTTTGACAAGACGCGCACACCGCTGCGTGTCTGGCTGGCTGCAGCTTGGTACCTGACCAATCAGAAACAAGGCGTGAGCGCCCTGGGGCTGCAGCGCGTATTGGGTTTGGGGAGCTACCAGACCGCCTGGACCATGCTGCACCGGTTTCGACGTGCCATGGTCCGCCCGGGCCGGGACAAGCTCAAGGGCTTGTGGAGGTGGATGAAACGTACCTGTCCATCACGGATCGCAAGAATCCCGCCACCCCTGCAGGGCGCAAGAGCAGCACCACCAAAGTGTTGATGGTCATGGCGGTGGAGATCGTGGAGCCCAAGGGGTTTGGGCGCATCCGGTTACGCCGCATTGACCGAGACGCCGCCACCCACGTAATCCCCTTTGTGCAGGAGGTGGTCGAGCCTGGAGCCCAGGTACGCACGGATGGTTCGGCGGCATACCGCGCTCTGGGAGAACTGGGTTACACCCACCAGCGCACCGTCATGCTCGGCTCAGGCGTACCTGCCCATGTCTCCATGGCGGGAGTGCACCGGGTCGCCTCACTGGTACAGCGCTGGGTGCTGGGAACACATCATGGCTCTGTACAGCCAGACCACCTGGACGCCTATCTCGATGAATTCGTGTTCCGTTTCAACCGGCGCACATCCAGCTCACGCGGGATGCTGTTTTACCGCTTGCTGCAGCAAGCGGTGGTTACGCCGCCAGTGACGTATGGGGATGTCGTGAGCAAGAACACCGGGGAGAGCCAATCGGATACCATTGCTGGATGAAATCACAGTATCAATGGGGCTGCTGGAGCTAAATAGATACCCCTTATATTTGAACAGTATTCATCGGCGGTTTGCATGGCGGCTTTTCTTTCCTCTTCCCTGAACGCGCTGCCCGGCGTCTGGCAGGGCGATGCCTGGGCGCACGCGCCGCAACCGGCGCTGGCCACGGGCCATGCGCCGCTGGATGCGCAACTGCCCGGTGGGGGGTGGCCGCTGGGGTGCATGAGCGAGTTGCTGCTGCCTCCCCAGGCCCATCCCGAGTGGGCCCTGGTGATGCCGGCCCTGGCCGCGCACCTGGCGCAAGGCCCAGGACACGCGGTACTGGTCACGCCGCCGCTGGAGCCCTTCCTGCCGGCGCTGCAACCCCTGGGGCTTGCCGCCGACCGGCTGTGCTGCATTCACCCGTCCAGCCCGCGTGCGGACATGGCCGCGGCATGGGCTTGCGAGCAGGCGCTGCGTTGCCGCGACGTGCGCGCCGTGCTGGCCTGGCTGCCGCAGGTGCCTGCCGCCGTGCTGCGGCGGCTGCAGCTGGCGGCCGCGCAGCACCGCCAGCTGCTGTGGGTGATGCGCCCCGAGCGCTCGCGCGCGCAGGCATCGCCCGCGCCGCTGCGCCTGTGGCTGCAACCGCAGGGCGAGGAGCTGCACGTCCATGTCGTCAAGCGGCGCGGCCCGCCGCTGGCGCAGCCCGTGGCACTGCCCGCACGCACGCCGGTACTGGCCGCGGCGCTGCAGGCACAGGCCCAATGGCGCCGCCAGGTGCAGGCGGCCGCCTGGGGCATGGGGGGCCGCACACCGCAGGAGGTGGAGGATGCATTGGCTTGCCTGGCACTTGCCACCCATTGAGGCCACGACCGGGCCCGCCACCGGGTCCGTGATCGGCCTGCCGCCTGCCGCGCAGGGCTGGTGGGCGCTGCGCTTCACGCCGCGCGTGGCCCTTGTGGACGAAGCGCTGCTGCTGGAGGTGAGCGGTACCGAACGCCTGTGGGGCGGGCGCGCCGCTCTGCAAAGCCTGCTGCGTGACCACGCGCCCCCCGGGCCCGAAACCCTGGAGGGCGGGTCTCTCTGGGCCAGTGCGCCCACGGCGCTGCAAGCCCTGGCCCTGCTGCGCCTGCAGCGCCAGGGCCGGCCCGTGCCGCGGCGGCTGCCGCACGATCTGCCGGTTGCCACCCTCTCGGCGCTGCGCCCGCATGCCCAGGCGCTGCAGCAGCTGGGCTGCCGCACCTGGGGCGCCGTGCGTGCGCTGCCGCGCGCCGGGGTGGCGCGGCGCTTCGGCGCCGAACCCCTGGCGGCGCTGGACCGTGCCTGGGGCGACGCACCGCATGGCCTGGACTGGATCACGCTGCCCGAGCAGTTCGCGCTGGAGCTGGAACTGCCCGCGCTGGCCGAATCGGCCCCCGCGCTGCTGTGGGCCGGCCAGCGCCTGCTGGATGCACTGCAGGGCTGGCTGCGCGCGCGCCACCAGGGCGTGCAGGCGCTGGAGCTGGCCTGGCGCCATGACCTGCGCCGCATCGACGGCGTGGACCTGGCCCCCTGGCAGAGCCTCACGCTGCGCACGGCCGAGCCGCTGCAGGGCATGGCGCACCTGCGCCGCCTGCTGGCCGAGCGCCTGGCGCACCAGCGCCTGGCCGCGCCCGTGAGCCGGCTGGCGCTGCGCAGCCTGCAAACCGCGCCCATGCCACAGGCCAGCGCGGACCTGCTGCCGCCCCAGCCAGGCGACGCGGGGGCGGGGCAGGGCGAGCCCTGGCACCAGTTCGTCGAGCGCCTCTCGGCCCGCCTGGGCGCGGACAGCCTGCGGGTGCCGCGGTCCCAGGCAGACCACCGTCCCGAATGCATGCAACAGTGGCAACCGGCCTTGGCGGCCCGCGCCGCGCCGCCGGCGCCCGCACAGAACTGCACCCTCGCGCCCTTGCTTCCGCCCTGGCTCGTGCGGCCTGCGCGGCCGCTGGCCCTGCGCGGCAGCCGGCCTTGCCTGCACGGCCAGCCGCTGCGCTTGCTGGACGGGCCGCAGCGCGTGGAAACCGGCTGGTGGGAGGCCGCAGCGGACCTGAACGACGACGAGAGCGATGTGCAAGGCAATGCACACAATGGCGCGCAGGACGGTGGCTCGGCCCTGGTGCGGCGCGACTATTTCGTTGCCCACAACCCGGCGGCGGGCACCGTCTGGATCTTCCGCGACCGGGCGACGGGCGGCTGGTTCTTGCAGGGGGTGTACGGATGATGCTGCCCGCCTACGCGGAGCTGCACGCGTTGAGCAACTTCAGCTTTCAGCGCGGCGCCTCGCATCCACAGGAACTGGTGCAGCGCGCGCACGAACTGGGCTACAGCGCCCTGGCGCTGACCGACGAATGCTCCGTCGCCGGCGTGGTGCGCGCCCATGGCGCGGCGCAGGCGCTGGGCCTGCCGCTCATCGTGGGCAGCGAGTTTTGCTGGGGCGACGTGCGCATCGTGGCGCTGGCGCGCGACGTGCAGGGCTGGGGTGACCTGTGCGAGTTCATCACCGCCGCGCGCCAGCGTGCCGGCAAGGGCGGCTACCGCGTGGATACCCAGTCGCCCTGGGCGCTGCTGCAGGGCTGCGAGGTGCTGCTGGCGCCGCGGCGCGAGGCGTTTGTGGATGCTTCTGATTTAGTAGCTGTCAGCGCTTGTCTAGAAAGCGTTAGAGGCCTATTTGGCTCTAACTGCTGGCTGGCGGTAGAGCTGCACACCGCGCCGGACGACGGCCTATGGCTGCGCACGCTCACGCAGGCCGGCGCGCAGCTGGGCCTGCCGTTGGTGGCCGCGGGTGACGTGCACATGCACTCGCGCGCGGCCAAGCCGCTGCAGGACGTACTGACCGCCGTGCGCCTGGGCCGCAGCGTGGCCGCGTGCGGCTTCGCGCTGCAGCCGCATGCCGAAAAGCGCCTGCGCCCGCGCAGCCGGCTGGCGGGCCTGTACCCGCCCGCGCTGCTGGAGGCCACGCTGCAGGTGGCGGCGCGCTGCACCTTCAGCCTGAACGAGATCAAGTACCGCTACCCGCTGGAGACCGTGCAGCCCGGCATGACGGCAAGCCAGACGCTGGCCTGCCTCACATGGGAGGGCGCGCGTGTCCGTTACCCCGATGGCGTGCCAGAAGCAGTGGCGGCGCAGGTCGAGAAGGAGCTGGCGCTGATCGCCGAGTGCGGGTACGAGATGTACTTCCTCACGGTGCACGACATCGTGCGCTATGCGCGCAGCCAGGGCATTCTGTGCCAGGGGCGGGGCTCGGCGGCCAACTCGGCGGTGTGTTATTGCCTGGGCATCACGGCGGTGGACCCGCAGAAGACGCGCCTGCTGTTCGAGCGTTTCATCAGCCGCGAACGCAGCGAGCCGCCCGACATCGACGTGGACTTCGAGCACGACCGGCGCGAGACCGTCATCCAGTACATCTACGACAAGTACGGGCGCGAGCGCTCCGCGATCACCGCGGTGGTCATCAGCTACCGCACGCGCAGCGCCCTGCGCGACGTGGGCAAGGCCCTGGGCGTGGCGCCGGCGTTGGTGGATGCGTTCGCCAAGGAGCACCACTGGTTCGACGACGTGCTGGCCACGGAGCACCTGCTGGCGCTGGCCGAGCGCCTGGGCGAGCCGCTGGGCGCGCACACGGCCGCGCTGTGGCTGCAACTGGCGCGCCAGCTGCGTGGCTTTCCGCGCCACCTGAGCCAGCACGTGGGCGGCTTCGTGCTCACCGAGGGCAAGCTCACGCGCCTGGTGCCCGTGGAGCCGGCCGCCATGGACGGGCGCTCCATCATCCAGTGGGACAAGGACGATCTGGACGCCATGGGCCTCTTGAAGGTGGACGTGCTGGCGCTGGGCATGCTCAGCGCGCTGCGCCGCTGCCTGGAAATGCGTGCCGCGCTGCGGGGCGAGTCATGGGACCTGGCCGACATCCCGCCCGAAGACCCGGCCACCTACGACATGGTCTGCCGCGCTGACACCGTGGGCGTGTTCCAGATCGAGAGCCGCGCGCAGATGAGCATGCTGCCGCGCCTGCTGCCGCGCGAGTTCTACGACCTGGTGGTGCAGGTGGCGATCGTGCGGCCCGGGCCCATCCAGGGCGGCATGGTGCACCCCTACCTGCAGGCGCGCGAGCGCCGGCGCCAGTGGCAGCGCAGGCAGCGCACGAAGCGCGAGGAGCCGTTCCCCATTGAATACCCGAGGCTCGGCAACGCCCTGCGGCGCACGCTGGGCGTGCCCATCTTCCAGGAACAGGTGATGCAGATCGCCATCGACGGCGCGGGCTTCAGCGCGGGCCAGGCCGACGAGCTGCGCCGCTCCATGGCCGCCTGGCGGCGCAAGGGCGAGGTGCACCGCTTCGAGAAGCCCTTCAAGGACGGTCTGTTGGCGAACGGCTACCCGCCGGAATTTGCCGACCGGCTGTTCCAGCAGATCCTGGGCTTTGGCGAATACGGCTTTCCCGAAAGCCATGCCTACAGCTTTGCGCTGCTGGCCTACGCCAGCAGCTGGCTCAAGCGGCACGAGCCTGCGTGCTTCCTGGCCGCGCTGCTCAATGCGCAGCCGCTGGGCTTTTACACACCGGCGCAACTGGTGCAGGACGCGCGCCGCCATGGCGTGCGCGTGCTGCCCATCGACGTGGCGACGAGCGACGTGGACTGCACGCTGGAGGAGCCCCTGGCACCCGTTGCCGGCGTGTCCTTGGCGCAGCCGGCCGTGCGCCTGGGCCTGCGGCTGGTGGCGGGGCTGGGCGCGGCGGCCGCCGAGCGGCTGGTGCAGGCGCGCGGCAGCGGCCCCTTCACCAGCACCGAAGACCTGGCCCTGCGCGCGCGGCTGGACCGGCAGGATCTGCAGGCCCTGGCCGCGGCTGATGCGCTGCGCGCGCTGGCGGGCCACCGGCGCCAGCAGATGTGGGACGCCGCGGCCCAGCTGCGCGCTCCGCCGCTGCTACAGGACGCGCCCGTGCATGAGGCCGCCCCGCAGTTGCCCGCCGCACCAGAGGGCGAAGACATCTTGTGGGACTATGCCGCCACGGGCCTGACGCTGCGGCGCCACCCCCTGGCGCTGCTGCGCGAGAAGCTGCAGCGCTGGCGGCTGGCCACGGCGCAGCAGTTGCAATCGGCGCCCCATGGGCGGCGCGTGCGTGCCTGCGGCATCGTCACCGTGCGCCAGCGGCCGGGCTCGGCCAACGGCACGATGTTCGTCACGCTGGAGGACGAGACCGGCTCGGTCAATGTGATCGTGTGGCCCGCGCGGCTGGAGCGCTGGCGCAGCGCGCTGCTGCGCTCGCGCCTGCTGGCGGTGGAGGGCGTGTGGCAGTGTGCCCGCGCACCGGGCGCGGACACGGCCGTGCGCCACCTGGTGGGCGAGCGGTTCAAGGACCTCACGCCGCTGCTGGGCCGCCTGGCGCAGGCGCTGGACGGCAGTCGCGACTTCCATTGAGTTTCAAGAGAAATAAGGCTCTGGCGCTTATTTGACAAGCGCTGGCAGCTATCAAAACGATAGTCATCGTGGCCCCACGGGCCGGCCCGAGCGCCATTCCTGTGGAATCAGCGCATACAGCGGCGTGGGGTCGCGCACGAACAGCTGCGGTGTGGGCGGCGGCTGCAGGGTGAGCACCGAACCCTCGGGCGACAGCTCCATGGTGGAGAGCTGGCGCATCCAGGCCACATCGATCGTGCCGTCGGGCGCGGGGCGCGAGTAGATCAGCTCCAGCATGCGCTTGGCGGGTCGGCTGCCGCTGGCGGCGGCGATCTGGTACAGGCGGATGGCTTCGGTGTAATTGGACGGCACGCCGTCGCCGCGGTGGTAGCGGCGCGCCTGCGCCAGCCATTCGTCGGCCGTGTGCGGGGCGGGCTGTGCGCTGATGGTCTGCTCCATGCGGCTGGCCAGCAGCCGGGCATTGGAGGCTGCCGCGGGCGAGCGCGGCGCCGCCGCGCGGAACTGTGCCAGCGCATCGGGCAGGCGCGCCGCGGCGATCTGGCGCAGGCCCAGTTCGTTGAGCGCCTGGGCACTGCCGGCCTGGGCGGCGCGCTGCAGCAGGGCTGCGTGTCCGTTCTCCTGCGGGGGGGCATCCGGCGCGCGCGGTGCGGCGGCGGAAGGCGGCAGCGGGGCCAGGCGCTCCTGCGCCCACCATTCCAGCAGCAGCGCCAGCGGCGCGTCCACCGCACGCAACTGGGCGATCCACGGGCGCGCGGCCGCAGGTTGCGGCGGGCCCACGCAGCCATCGATCTCGCACCAGGCCAGGCCGGCGCTGGCGTGGGGCTCACCCAGCACGCGGGCGCGCTCGAACCAGTACCGCGCCTGCGTGCGGTCCAGGGGCACGCGCTCGCCGTGCAGGTACAGCAGGCCCAGGACCCAGGCGCTGCGCGCGGCGGCCTTTTCCGCTGCGCTGCCCTTGCGCGCTGGCGCCAGGGCCGTGGCGCGCAACCGGCGCAACTGCGCCAGGGTGGCCTCGTCCTCGGGCTGGGGCAGGCGCAACGGTTCGGCCTGGGGTTGGCCGGAGGGCTGGATGCGCGGCACGCTGGAGGAGCCGGATGGCTCGATCAGCGGGGCCGCGGGCTGCACCGCCGGCGGCGTGAAGTCGCCGCCGCCCTGGCTGGGCTGGATGGCGGGCTGCGGCAGCGCTTCGATGCGCGCTTGGGCCGGAGCCAGCAGCGTGCACGCCAGGAGCAGCACGGCCGGCAGGGCCAGCCGTCTGCCGCCGGGCGGCAGGGCGGCACCGGCCCGGGGCGCGAAAGGGCGGAGCAGGGGCGTCATGGCGGCGTCCTGGCGAAGTGGGGCGGGCCGCGCCCTCAGCGCTTGGCGGGCTGCGGGGCGGCAGGTGCGGCCGCCACGGGCTGGGTTTTCTTGGGCTGGGTCTTCCAGTACACCTCGGACTTCACGTAGCCACTGGTGCCCACGCCCTGCTGGAAGGCCTTGTCGATGTCCTCGATGGTGCGGTAGCCGGGAATGTTGACCAGCCCTGCGCCTTGCAGTGGCGCGGGCAGCCGGGGCAGCACGTCGGTTTCGGCGGCAAAGCAGGCCACGCGCTCGGTGCCAGGGCGGCTCGCGTCCATGATGAAGGCGGGGTTGGGCACCAGCCAGTCGGGCAGTCGCAGCGCCTGGTTCGCCGCCACCAGCGAATGCGGCGTGACCTGGTTGGGCGTGAGTCGCATGACGTTGCCCGAGGGGTCGGCAAAGTAGCAGTACATGTGTGAGGTGCGCGACACGGTGGCCGACACGAACACCTGCTCGCCGACTTCGAAAGTGGGCTCCATGCCCGGAGGCAGCGCATTCTCGATCTGCATGTCGATGCGCCGTGGCGGGGGCGTGGTGGAGGTGAGCACGAGGCCCGAGGTGCGCACCGGCGTGGAATCCCCTTTGTTCTCGGCCATGCTGCCGGTGGGGCCCGACGGGCCCCAGCCCACGCGTTGCAGGGAGCCATCGGGTGCCAACGTCACGAAGTGGCGCATCGCGCGCTCGTAGGTGGAGAAGTCCAGCACGCCGGTGGGCGCCAGCAGGCTGTCGATCTGGAACTGCGTGAGCGCGGTGCGCAGCGCGGGCGAATCCAGCGCCAGCAGGTCGGTGCCCGCCTGCAGGTAGCCCTGGGCGATCAGCGAGTTCTGCACCAGCGTGGCCTGGCCTACGCCGCCGCTTTCGTCGAACCAGTCGCGCATCTGGCGCTGAAAATCGGGATGCGTTTGTTCCAGCGTCAGGCACTGCCAGTAGGGCACGCGTGCCCATTTGCCCACCAGCTCGATGGTGGCCAGGTCGATCAGCGTGCGCATGGCGCCGCCGGCGCCCAGCGCGTAGTCGCGCCCCACGTTGAAGTTGACGCCGTAGCTGCCGATGCGCCCGGCCACGTCCAGGCCCTGGCTGCCGCTGCCGATGACCACCTCATTGGCCGAGTCCAGTCCGGGAATCAGCGTGCGCGTGCGAAAGTCCCCCAGGTGCATCTCCAGCCCGATCACGGTGGCCGAGCGGTTGCGGCTGTAGCCTGTGTCCAGCCGGCTGGCGGATGTACCGGCATCAAAGCGGTTGGTAACCACGTTCTGGTCCACGAACGCAATCGCGCCCGACACGTACAGCGCGGGGCGCTGCAGCTGCATCAGGTTGTTGTTGAGCAAGATGGTGGTGAGGTTCTGCACCGTGTCCTGGCGCACGATGTCCACCTCATAGTCCACGTAGCGGAAGGCGTTGGACAGCCGCGACATCTGCGACAGAGAGGTGATGATCATGTCCTTGGCAGCAACGGGCACGCGGCTGGAATAGTCGATGACCTGCTTGCTGGTGATGAGCGTGGTGGGCACCTGCGCGGCGCGCAGCATGTGGTCCATGCACATCAGCGAATCCGAGAAGCTGGAGACCGAGCGCGTCGGGCGCACGACGGGGCGGTCCGTCGTATAAGCCGCCTGCTGCAGCGATGCGTCCTTGCGGGGGTCCAGCGGCGTTGTGCAGGCGCTGAGCAGTAGAGCGCCCGCCAGCATCAGCCAGGCAGCGCCACGGCGTGGGGCGCCGTTGCGGCCGGGACCGCGGGGAAGTGTGGTTGCGGTGTTCATGGCAAAGCCCTCTCGTCTTCGCGTTATCCAACCCTCTGGCGCGGCCGAGCAGGCGCGCGGCGCATGCCCGGCCGCGCCCGCACGCTGTTGGCCCTCACCAGCAGATATTGACCAGATCCCCTCGCAGCACCACCACCTGGTCGGTGCCGGGCTTGCCGGTGCCGCCCGAGGCCGCGGTGCCGAAATTGCTGCCCACGGATTGCGAGCACACGACCTTGGAGCCTTGCGTGTTCACCGCGTTGACGACGTCCTTTTCGGTCACGATGCCCGTGGTATCGCCAGAGAACGCCTTGGCCACGTAACGAGTCAGGCGCGCCTGCTGCCAGGCGGGCAGGCCGGTGTCGTGGTTGATGTAGCCGGAGCGCGGCGCAGAAGGCAACGGCTGCATCTGCACATTGACCTTCTTGTCCAGCACCACCGGGTCTTCTCCCGGCGCGGCCCAGGCGGGTGCCGCGGCGCAGAAGGCCAGGGCTGCCGTGGCGGGCGCCAGGAAGCGTGTTGCGCGACTGAGCATGGCGAATCTCCTCAAGCAACCTGCACAAAAAGCGCCAGGCCTTCAGTAGGCCCGGCGCTCGCGGATTCACCAGTTGGGGCGATAGCAGTTGCCGCCGGGGCAGGGATCCTCGGCGCAAGCGTCATTGGAGGAGATGTTCTGCACCGCGAACGAGTGCGAGCCCTTGGCCTGGTTGACTGCGCTGCCACCGATGAAATTGGCCGTCTGGGTAGAAGCTGCCGCTACCACCACATGCCCGTAGTTGGAGGCGACGTTCTGGGTGGCGTGTGCATCGCTGCCGTCAGCCAGGTTGCTCAGCACGGCACCCAGGCTGTTCACCGTCTGGTTGGACGCAGCGCGGATTTCCACCTTGCCGTTGTTGCTGGCGAGGTTCTGGCGGGCAAGGGCGTCGTCACCCTTGGCTTCGTTGGTCACGGCACCCAGGCCCAAATTGGCGGTCTGTGTAGACGAGCCCCCAGCAAATACCTGCACGGGGCCGGCGTTGGAGGCAATGTTTTGCAATGCCTCGTTGTGTGCGCCGGACGTATTGGAGATGGCGGTGCCGACCGAGTTGGTCATTTGCACGGACGGCCCATTCAGGGTGATGGTGCTGGGCGGTTGCACTGCCATGGCAGCAGTCGCGACGGCACTCAACGCAAAAAATGCAAGAACTTTCATGACTTTCTCTCCTATAACGTGTCAAAAAGACCGCGCCCTCCGGTGGCTTGGGTTATGACCGGTGTCACGGCTGCATCGACAAGAAGAAAGACCGCGCCCGACCCGAGGAGGAATGCCGGAGGCCGCCCGTCTTTTTGTCTGGCTCCAGTTTCCGCAGGGGGGCCTCCGGCTTCCATCTCCCATCGCGGGTAGCCGAAGAAGGGGGCGCTCTGACAGCACTGCAAATGCATGCGTCAGAGAGGAAAGAGGGCCAAGAGAGGCGCTGAAAAGGACCGGCGCAGGGGTGTTTCTCAGGTAGTGTCATTCGGTAACAACCGAATCTCTGCGGATGGGATGTGTTTATTGCCAGTGAAGGCCGGACCGGGCGGGACTGCAAAAAACGGCTGGCACGCCCTGCATATTCTTTGGCAGGGAAAATTTCCCATTAATGTGTTTGAGCGAGGTTTATCCCTTATCTGCGTTAGTTTCAAAATGTGAGTCAGGTAACTCACGAAGAAATTACGAATATCTCCGGATGTTTCGGTGTAATTTGTTTTCCTGTGAGGAAAGCACCCAAGGCGTTGGGATGATCTTTCCGTGGTTACGGTGTGCAAACGCTGAGGGGCCGCCAACAGGCGCCCCCGTCTGGAGACTTCTTTATGCTGCCCGTCAACGATCCTCCTGGTGCAATGGCCGCTCCGCGGGGGACGTCTGTCACCCCAGGCCAATTCGCCATGCACCAGAATCCGCCCTCCATCTGGCCGGACTTTCTGGCGGGACAGCTGGAAAAGCCTGTGCGCGTTTTGTTGGTGGATGACGATGCGCACATGCGGCGCGTCATCGCGCAAGAGCTGATGAGCGACCAGCGTACGCTGCTGGTGGCGCAGGCCACCAGCGTGCGCGAGGGCCGCAAGGCCATCAAGCAGCATGAGTTCGATGTGATGCTCGTGGACCTGAACCTCGGCGATGGCGAGGGCTTCATGTTGATCGACTACATGAAGTCGGTGCGCCCCACGGCCGAGGCCATCGTCATCTCCATCATGCAGAACGATGAGCAGGTGCTGCACGCCTTTGAACTGGGTGCCACGGGCTATCTCGTCAAGAACTCATGGTTCGGCAGCTATCCCCAGGCGGTACTGCAGGTAGCCAACGGCGGTGCTTCCATCACCCCCAACCTTGCGCGCCGCCTGCTGCAGCGGTTTGACCCGAGCGGCGCCGCCGCCCCTCACGCCCAGCGGCGCGTGGAGCAGGAAACCGAGCGCCTGTCCCAGCGCGAGAAAGAAGTGCTGCGCATGGTGGCCAGCGGTTACACCAGCGCCGAGATCGGCAACCGGCTGTTCATCAGCAGCCTGACCGTGAACACGCACATCAAGAACATCTACCGCAAGCTGCAGGTGCGCACGCGGGCGCAGGCCGTGCGCTTCGCGTCACTGCGCGGGCTGTTCTGAAAGAAGAGCCGCCTGGGCGCACAAACGTCCGTCGCACCTGCCGCAGGGATGAGGGAGATTTCCATGTTTCGCACCCGTCCGCCGGCCTTTGCAATCGCCTGCGTTGCTGTCTGGTTGCTTGCCATGTCCGTCGAGACCCTGCTGCTGGTCTCTGCGGAGCAACTGAGTCTGCAGGCGCAGTTGCGCTGGAAGCTGCTGGGCCTGGGGGCCCTGGTAGTGCTGGGCATCTTGCTGATCGTGCAGTTGCCGCGCGCACTGCAGTGGCGCCCACGGCGCAGCATCCGGCCCAGCCCTGATGTGAAGCGCGAGCGCGAACGCATTGCACGCAACCTGCACGACCAGGTGGGGTCCCAGCTCGTCAACGCCATCGCCCTGGTGGACGAGCGGGACCCCGAACACGGGACGTTGATGCAGTCGCTGGAGTTGTGCCTGCTGGACCTGCGCCTGTTGGTGGATTCGATGGACGGCGAGGACGATTCCCTGGCGGACCGGCTCGCGCGGCTGCGCCACCGCATCCAGCCTGCGCTGGACCGGCGCGGCATCGCGCTGCACTGGGAGATTGCGCCACACGATGAACTGGCCCTGCCAGGAGGCAAGGTGGCGCGGGAGATAGCCGCCATCGTCCAGGAAGCCGTGAGCAATGTGCTGCAGCATGCGGACGCCACGGCGCTCGTGATCCGCCTGCACTCCGTGCAAACGCTGCAGGGCAGGGCATGGCAGTTGCAGGTGGCAGACAACGGCGCAGGGCTGCCGAGCGGCGAGCCCGCGTGCCACAGTCTGGGACGCGGCATTGACAGCATGCGCTCGCGTGCGGCGGCGGTGGCGGGCTGGCTGGAGCTGCTGCCGCAAGAAGGCCGTGGTCTGTGTGTGCAACTCACGGTTCCGGCCGTGCAGTGAACACGACCAGTGCGTGCCACCCAGGCCGCACACCAAGAAAACTATTAAAACAATAGCTGCTAGCGCTTTATTGGAGCGCCTTGCAGGCTGCTTTAACGTTGAGCGCGCGAGGCGGGCTTGGCCGGCGCAGATGCCGGTGCCGCGCCGGCCTTGGCCAAAAGTGCAGCGCAGTGCGCGTCGTCCTCGGCGGCGGGCACGGTAATCGGCAGCAGTGCCAGCGCCGCGGGCGCCGTAAGGGCGGCGGCCACCGCCGCCCCCGCGCGCAGCAGCAGCGGCCCGGGTTCTACCCCCACCTGCGGATCAGCGAAGGTGCCGCGCACATACAACGGCGTGCGCAGTGAGAAGAATTTCCACTTCAGCGAATCGGGCGTGATGCGCAGGTTGAGCAGTTCGTCGCCGAGGTCCACCGTGCCCTTGGCTTCGACGATGGCCTCCTCGGTGTTGAGCTTGACGGTGCGCGTGCTGGCCACGCCACCTTGTACGTCCAGGTTGGCCACGGCGCAGCGCAGCTTGACCTCCTTGTCGTCGCCGAACAGTTTGGAGACGATGACGCTTCCCAGGTTGAGCGCCGCCAGATCCAGCAATTCCTTGCTCAGCGTGCCGTCGCGGATGTACAGCCGCACTTCGCCCCCGCTGGTGGCCAGCATGCGCGCCACCGACTGCCCCTGGCCGGTCAGCGCCAGAGCGCCGTCCAGCCGCCCCAGGCTCTTTTGCATGCGCTCCACCTTGGGAAAGAGGGCCGACAGCTGCAGGCCCTGGACCGAGCCCTGCAACTGCACCTGCAGCGGATCGGTGCGGCTGTCCAGCAGCACGTTGGAGTCGATGCGGCCGTGGGCCACGCCAAAGCGCAGCGGTGTCAGGCGCAGCTGGCGGTCTTCCAGCACCGCGCGCACGCTCAGGTTGTCCAGTGGCAGGCTGTCGGGGCGCACCACCTTCTGCCCGGCAAATGCCAGGTCCAGGTCCATGGCGCCCCAGCGGTCGGTGGCGAAGCGGGCATCGGGCAGCACCTTGCCGGGGCGGCGCGAGGTGCCTTTCTCCTGCGCGCGCACGCCGCTGGGCGCGCCCAGGACCGGGCCCAGGTCGGCCAGGCGCAGTTGTTTGGACGTCATATGGCCCTGCAGCTTGGGACGGGGCTCGCCGCCTGTGTAGGTCAGGCTGCCGTGCAGGTCGCTGCTGCCAACGGTGCCGTTGAAGTCGCGGTATTCCCACACCGCTTTGGCCGGTGCCAGGTTGCCGAGCAGGCGCCCCTCGACCTGGAACGGCGGCGTGTTGGGCAGCACCAGGCCGGTCAGTTCATACAGGTCCGCCATGCTGGGCGCCTTCACGAACACCTGCAGATCCATGCCCGAAAGCTTGGCGGGATTGTTGAGCACGCCTTCCACCCGCGTCTGCACGCTGCCCGAGCGCGCGGAAAAGCGCAGCGGATAGCGCGCGGCCTGCTGGCGCAGCGACAGCACCGGTCCTGCCAGTCCTTCTCCGGTGATGCGCGCCTTGCGGTAGGTGCCCTGCAGCGCGATCTTCATGCCGTACTTGCCTTCGGCCTGCGGTGCACCAGTGGGCAGGGTGTCGATGCGGGCACGCAGCGCCAAATCCTTCAGGCCGTCGGCATAGCCCAGCCAGCCGCCACGCACGACGAGCTGGTTCACGCGCAGATCCCAAGGATTGTCCTCAGCCGTACTCTGTGGGGCACGGGAGCGCGTGAAAGTCCAGTTGTTGCGCCCGTCCTGCCGGCGCGCAAGCACGATGTCGGGTGACGTCAGCACGACCGTGTCCAGCAGCAGCGTGCGGGACAGCAGCGGTAGCAGGCGCAATGTGGCGCTGGCGCTGGCGATGGTGCCCATGCCCGTGGGCGGGCGTGCCGGAGCATTCGCTTGGGTACCCCCCACCTCCGGCGCGACGGCCCGGGCGGCGTCGGCCGCCGCCGAACCCACGGACGCAGGCGCTGCTGCCGCCGTGGGCGCGTCGGCATCACCTGCGGGTGCGGCTGGCTCGGGGCGCGGGGGAAGGGCGGGCAGTTGGTCCGTGCCTTTGCCCGGTGCTTCCGGCACCTCAAAGCCCTCCGGATTGCTCAGGGAGAGCTGCTGGGCACGCACGGTCACACCGGGTACCCAACGGCGCCAGCCTTCTTCCAGCGGTTGGGGCCAGTGCCACTCAGCCGACAGATCGCCATCAATGGAGAAGGTGCGCCCCGTGGCCTCGCTCACCTTGTCGTTCACCCAGGGTTTGGCGCGGTTCCAGTCCCAATTCACCAGCACCACGATGAACAGCGCCAGGCCCGCCACCACTGCGCCTAACGTGCCCAGCGTCCAGCGCAGCACGCGCTGGCGCGTGGAACGGCGGGGGAGGGAGGCGGCGGTGGGCGTGTTCTCAGGGGGCATGGCAAAGGCGCCGCAAGCTGGCCAAACGGGTGTGCCTTGCCTCAGGGCGCGGAGTGGTGTTTGAAGCCATGCTAGTGCGAACATCCTCGCGCTGGGCCGTGCGTACGGCGATTGCCGGGCTTGTCCTACAGCCCACCCATAGGACGCCGCCGGGGCGTGCATGCGCCTTTGGCCTACGTTGAACCACAGCTGTTGCTTCAAGAATGGTGCCATTGCATTCACTTACACCAAGGCGCCCCTCATGCAAACGACCGACGCACTCACCCAGGAAACGATCTTCGGCGTGGCCGACAGCGTGACCTATTCCGGCATGCTGTGCCTGGCGCCGGATGGCCGCCGCTACTTTTACGCCCATGCCCAGGTGGATGGACGCACGCTGCCCCTGCCGCATGACCACTGGACCTCGCGCGATGCCGCGGTGCGCGGCCTGGCGGCCATCGCATCGGGCGAGAGCAAGCCGGCGGTCGCATGACACCGGAGCCCCCCGCGATGGATGCAACGCCTGCGCTGCCCCAGGTCCTGGAAGAGGGTTATCGCGGCTTCCTGATCCGCATTCCTATTCCTGAGGCCACGCCCGCCGCTGCCGGCACGCCGGTCCAGGTCAGCGTGGCGGCCATCTCGCAACACGCGATAGCCCATATGGACGCCATACGCTGGGCGCCCGTGGAAGGATCGGAGGGCGACCTGCACACACTCGCACGGATCAAGCAAGCCATCGACGAGGCGTTGGATGGCGTGGATCGCGCGTCGTGATCGTCGGTTTGCAACCCAAGACAAAATAGCCTCTAGCGCTTTACCATCAAGCGCTAATAGCTATCAAAACAATAGTATTGTTGCATGGAGCGGGAGCCTGGGGCCCCTACAATCGCGGCCCCATGCACAACAGCCACGATCCCCGGGTCCTGCCCATGCGCGACGGCGTCAACCCCAGTTGCGTGGTTCTGCCCTCGGCGGGGCAGGGGCTTCTGGTGGACTTCCTCGCGCAGCGCTTGCCCGCCGTGTCGCGCGAGGACTGGCTGCGCCGCCTGCGCGCGAACGAAGTGGTGGACGAGTTCGGCGCGGCCGCCACGGAGCGCAGCGCGTTCACGCCGGGCGTACGCTACTACTACTATCGCGAACTGCCGCCCGAGCCCGAGTTGCCGTTCCACGAAACCGTGCTCTACCAGGATGCGCACATCCTTGTGGCCGACAAACCCCACTTCCTGCCCGTGGTGCCCGCGGGCCGCTATCTTCAGCAAACCCTGCTGGTGCGCTTGAAGCGCCGGCTGGGCCTGAGCGAGTTGTCCCCTGTGCACCGCATCGACCGCGACACGGCAGGCCTGGTGCTGTTTTCCGTGCAGCGGGCAACGCGCGGCACGTACCAGGCCCTCTTTCGCGACAGACGGGTGCACAAGGTCTATGAGGCCGTTGCACCGTGGCGTGCCGACCTGCCGCTGCCGCGCATCCATGAAAGCCGGCTGGGGGAAAGCGGCCATTTTTTTCGCATGCACGAGGTGCCCGGCACGCCCAACGCGCGCACGCACATCGACGTGTTGGAGGTTGCGGCACCCTGGGCGCGCTACCGGCTGGAGCCCATCACTGGAAAGCGCCACCAGTTGCGCGTGCACATGGCCGCGCTGGGCCTGCCGCTGCGCGGCGATGCGTTCTACCCGGAGGTGAACGACCCGCCGGAAGGGGACTATTCCAACCCGTTGCAACTGCTGGCGCGCACGCTTGCCTTTACCGATCCCCTCAGCGGAGAGGCGCGGCGGTTTGACAGCCGGCTGAAACTGCGCCCGCTGACGGATTAGCGTGTGGGAAAGTGGGGGAGGGGAGAGCAGCCGGAAGGCCGCGTTGCAGCACGCCTTGCCGGAATGCTGGAGCGGGCGATGGGAACAGCACCCGGTCGCTAACTCGTTTATTACGAACGTTTTTTCCGATCCAAGCGTCACGGAATGGACTCGATTGTGGACTCAAGTCTTCGGCCTGGTCAACGCAGGCCGTTGCGGGTGATCCAAAGCGAGCCAAGCACATCCATCAACAGCCAGAGCATCGGATTTCATACCGAAGTCTATCTGTCCACTGGCACATCACGCCACAGGCCGCTACGGACAGGTGAGCTGCGTCCTCAAAGGATTGACTCATCATCGACAGGCGCGGTCCCGCCCGCCTTTCGCCCGCTCGATGAACCGCTTCATGGGCTCCGAGGGTTCGCCCCGGCGGCGCAGCAGGTAGGTAGAGAGCACCGGTGGGCTGCCGGCCAAGGGACGAATGGAGATGTCCGGGCGCTGTAGCGTCTGCACCTGCGAGGCGATGGCGAAGCCGATGCCGTAGCCGGCACCGACCAGGGTCAGCATCACGCCCAGGCTGGTCACTTCATCGACCAGCTTGAGCGGCGTGCCTGCGTCCTGCAGCAGCGCTTGAATCTGATGGCGGCAGCCCGATCCCGATTCGGGATGGCACAGAACCAGCGGGAACTTCAGGGCTTCGGCCAGCGGCACCTGCACGTGTGCCAGCAAGGGGTGGCGTGCGGGCACGATCACCGACAGCGGATCGGTCCACACCGGCTCGGCGACGAGGCCATCATGTACCGCGTTTGACAACGCAAAGCCGATGTCCAGCAGATCGTCGTGCAGCGTCTTGAGCTGCTGCGCGAACGGCAGCTCGAAGACGCGAATCTCCATCTCGGGCTCCTCCTCGCGGCTGCGTGCCAGCAAGGTGGCGATGCGGGGCTGCGCCAGGCCGTCGCAGATCGCGATGCGCAGATGGCCCTGGTAGCCCTGTGCCGCCGCCTTGGCACTCTTGACTGCCTGCTCCACGGTGGCCATCACGCGTCGGCATTCGCCTAGGAACACCTGGCCGGCCCAGGTCAGCCGCGTCAGGCGGGTGCTGCGGTCGAACAACTGCACGCCAAGCTGGCTTTCCAGGTCGCGCATTGCTCGCGATACGGGAGATTGCTCGATCCCGAGACGCTCGGCCGCGCGGGCGAGATGCAGCTCTTCCGCGACTGCAACGAAATAGCGTAGCAATCTAGGCTCCAAGGCAGCCTCCCATCGGCCCTTTCCACCAGGTCTTGGTACGAGCCAGCCACCAAGCGATGGGGATGTCAATCAGGATCAGGGTGACGACGCCTGCTAAACGTGCGGTCAACCGGAGGACTTGCAGATCACTATCCGTCAGCACGCAAACACCCTCGTGTCAATGCGCATGCTTCGTGTCCGAGCACCCGAGTGTGTAAAGGATGCTCTTCGGTGAACTGCCCAAGCGAATGGTCCAGACTTTCATGCCGCAGGCCCCTCGACTACTCAATACATATGCTGGCCGCCGTTCATCGCCACGTTGCTGCCGGTCATAAAGGCGGCGGCTTCGCTGGCGATGAAGGCGACAAGTGCCGCAATCTCGTCCGGCTGGCCCAGACGGCCAACCGGAATCGCATCGATGATCTTCTGGCGCATGTCCTCCCGCACCGCCATCACCATCTCGGTGGCCAGATAACCCGGCGACACGGTGTTGACCGTCACACCCTTGCGCGCGACCTCCTGCGCCAGCGCCTTCGTGAACCCGTGCACGCCGGCTTTGGCCGCCGAATAATTGGTCTGCCCGAACTGGCCCTTGCTGCCGTTGATCGACGAGATGTTGACGATGCGACCCCAGCCGCGCTCGACCATCGGATCGATGAACGGCTTGGTGACGTTGAACATGGAGTCCAGGTTGGTGCGCAGTACGGCATCCCAACCGGCCTTGTCGAGCTTGCGCAGCGTTGCATCGCGGGTGATGCCGGCGTTGTTCACCAGGATGTCGATCCGATGACCGTCGGCGTGGATGCGCCGCGCCAGTTCCTGCGTTGATTCGTAGTTCGATACATCCACCCCGTAGGCAGCAAATTTGTAGCCCTGTGTCGCTTGCGCTTGCTGCCACTGGCCAATCGTGGTGTTGCCGGGGGTATGCGTGACGATCACGCGGTGGCCGGCATCGTGCAGGGCACGGGCGATCGCAGCGCCCAACCCCCGGTTGCCTCCCGTCACCAGCGCCGTCCGTGGCGTCGTATTCATTGCCGTCCCCTCATTTCTTGGTCTTGCCCTGGGGTACGGCGCTTGGGGCGGTCCAGGGCTGCGTCCAGCGCTGGCAAAGCTGCGTGAAAGAGGCTGCGTCGCCACTCGCGCCGAATGCCTCGGAGACAGACTCCTGCCAAGTCGTGAGCGCCTGGCGCAGTCCATTGGCAAAGGCCGTCTGGCTCTTGGCTGCTACTTGCCCGACCGCTTGGGCATCGCCCATGCGGCCTTGGCACAGACGCCAGAACACTTCGGACGGCAAGGTCGCGAGCGCTTGCCAGTCGGCCGCCTGTTGGAGGCCCTGGATGCGCGAGGTGGTCTCCAGCACGCTGCCAGCGCTGAGCTGTTGCATGACCTCGAGCCAGTGATGGCTGCTCTCCTGCAGCAAGCGCGTGATCTGCAGTTGCAGCTCGGCATTGGCTTTGTAGAGATGGATTGGCAGTTCGTTGCTCATTGCAGTGCCCTTCGGTCATGGTGGGCCCCCTTCGGGGCGGGTGTAGGCCATCCTTAGCGATGTCCCTGTTGAAATGGTCTTGTCTTGTCTCGGCTTCGGCGCGTCGTATCAGCGCATTGCCACATAGGTTCCCGGTGCATCACCAAGCGGGACCTGCGTGCCGCCCATGGCAGGCGGCGATACCCGCTCGGTCGAATGTCGTGCCAGCCACTGCTGCCAGGCTGGCCACCAGGAGCCCTCGTTCAGCGGGGTTTCGGTACGCCACGTTTGCGGATCGACGTAGCGAGCGCCGACGCTGCGGGTCGCAATCTGGTAGCTGCGCCGGGGGTGCCCCGGCTCGCTGACCACGCCGGCGTTGTGCCCGCCGCTGGTCAGTACGAAGGTCAGCTCCGCATCACTGAGCAGATGCATCTTGTACACGGATGGCCAGGGGGCAACGTGGTCGCGCACCGTGCCGACGATGAGCATCGGCACTTCGATGTCGGCGATCGCCACCGGCCGTCCGCCGACCTGGTAGCGTCCCTCGGCCAGATCGTTGTTCAGATACAAACGCCGCAGGTACTCGCTGTGCATGCGATACGGCATGCGCGTCACGTCGGCATTCCATGCCATCAGGTCATTGAACTCCTGCCGTTCGCCCAGCAGGTACTCGCGCACGCGGCGCGACCAGATCAGGTCGCGCGAGTTGAGCATCTGGAAAGAGGCGGCCATCTGCTTGCCGTCGAGATAGCCCTTGTCCCACATCCCGGCTTCCAGCCAGGCGAGTTGACTGTCGTCGATGAAAAGCGCGATTTCGCCCGACTCGCGGAAGTCGGTCTCCGACGCCAGCAGCGTCAAACTGTGCAGCCGTTCGTCGCCATCGCGCGCCATCGCGGCTGCGGCGATCGTCAGCAAGGTGCCGCCCAGGCAATAGCCAACCGCCTGCACCTTGCGCTCGGGCACGATGGCCGTGACCGCGTCCAGTGCATCCATGACCCCCAGCCATCGGTAATCCTCGAAGCCGAGGTCGCGATCGGCCGCGGTCGGGTTCTTCCAGGAAAGGATGAACACCGTATGCCCCTGGTCGACCAAGTACTTCACCATCGAGTTGTGCGGTGACAGGTCGAGGATGTAGTACTTCATGATCCAGGAGGGCACGATCAGCACCGGCTCGGCATACACATCGGGGGTCGTGGGTGTGTACTGGATCAGCTCGATCAGGTGGTTGCGAAACACCACCTTTCCTGGTGTGACCGCCACGTCCTGGCCGACTTTGAAGCCTTCGACCCCGGCCGGTTCATCGTCAAGCGCAAGACGCTGTGTATCGTCGAGGAAGTTCATCGCGCCGCGCCACAGGTTGGCGCCGCCGCTGGTTCTGATGGCTTCCAGCACTTCCGGGTTGGTCCAGATGAAATTCGATGGCGACCACATGTCCAGCCACTGCCGCCCGGCGAAAGTGACCATGTTCTCGTGATGGCGCGACACGCCGCGCACGCCGGTGGTGGCGTTGTGCCACCACTGCTGCTGCAGCAAAAAGCCCTGGTGGATCACGTTGAACGGCCATTGCTGCCAGGCCGGCGCCTCGAAGCGCCGATCCTGCTCCAACGGCTCGATGCACGTGGGGCAGCCGTGGGCACTTGCAGCGTGCGCGACGTAGCGCGCCAAGCGTCGCTGCTTGTGCAATCCCTTTTCGATCAGGCTGCGCTGCTTGCCCGGTGAAAGGCTCAGGTGCAGCGCCCAGTCGTACCAAGCCAGCAAACCCGCCGCCGGTGACAACCCGCCAGTGCCGCGTGCCCGGCACGCGTTCGCAAGCGTATCCAGGACATCGGGGCGACAGACGACTTCGGACGGTGCCGGCGCGGGCTTGTCAGGTATGGCAAGGGTGTTCATCTCTGGTCTTCCGATGTTGTAAGTAACTTATTACTATCATAATGCCTACGGGAAAAGATGCAAAGCCTTGAAGAACGCCCGGGGGATTTCCGCCTTCGCTCGAACGAAACCGCTTCTCTTGCTCTGACTGGGGTGGCCGACCTGCCGACCGATTACTCATGATGTGCCAGAGGAGTGTGTTCGCTTCCTGGGTCTCGTCAGCTCACTTGGCCACGATCCATGGATGGGGCAGGAACCATCCTTTCCCATGCGATGAACCGTATTCCCGATCTTGCGACGCGGATGTTTTGCATGTTAGGATAGTAATAAGTCACTTACTTTATGGAGTCTGATCGGTGAGCGAACGTCCTCAACATCTGTCCGCTGAAGAGCGGCGTGCTGCCACAGTGCAAGCGGTGGTGGACTTGGCCGCGGAGCAAAACCCGGCCGAAATCACGACCACGGCCATCGCCGATCGAATGGGTTTGACGCAGGGCGCGCTGTTTCGCCACTTCCCCACCAAGGACGCGATCCTGGAGGCAACGATGACCTGGGTCGGTGAGCGTCTGCTGGTGCGCGTGGACAAGGCGGCCGAGGGCGCCGCGTCTCCTGCCGCAGCACTCGAAGCCATGTTCATGACGCACATCGACTTCGTGGCCAAGCATCCCGGCGTGCCGCGCATGCTGTTCGGAGAACTGCAACGCTCTGGCGAGACGCTCGCCAAGCGGATGGTGCAGACCTTGCTCCGTCAATACGAACAGCGCCTGCGCCGCCTGATGGAGGCAGGCAAGGCCCAAGGCGACCTGGATGCGGATCTGGACGTAGATGCCGCCGCCGTGTTGTTCATCGGCACGATCCAGGGACTGGTCATGCAGTCGCTGTTGGCCGGCAAGGTCAGTCGCATCCGTCGTGATGCGCCAGCCGTGTTTGCCATCTATCTCCGTGGCATCACGCACACCCGATGAAACGCCTTCCATCCTGCCGCCACGCAGTTGCCCGGTCGGCCGAGAGGCACACCACGGTCATGCGATCGCGTTGCGCCTCCAGCGCGAATCCGCGTCATTCAACACTCAGCCCGACCGCCCAGCGGAACGCACACGCACACCGCGACGACGGCGAAGGCTTGGGAGTTTCCGCGATCAAGTAAAGGCCATGAAGATGACCACTCATCCACAACGCAGCATCTGGCACTGGCTGATCTCCCTGCTCGCGATCGGCTTCGGCCTGCTCACTCTTCGGGAGGGCGGCGCCGTTCTGTTTGTCGACGGCGCGGCGCGCCAAGCCGCCGGCCACTATGTGCCCTTCGTGCTCTGGTTCAATTTTCTGGCCGGGTTCGCCTACATCGTCGCCGGCGTCGGCTTGTGGATGCGCCGGCGCTGGGCCGCGTGGTTGGCGATTGTCATCACGGTGGCGACCGCACTCGTGTTCCTCGCTTTCGGAGTGCATGTGGCTCTGGGTGGCGCCTGGGAGCGACGCACGGTGGTCGCCATGACGCTGCGCACGTTGGTGTGGGCTGGCATAGCGGCCATCGCCTGGCGCCGGTCAGCGGCGAATGCGCCGGTCGCACGCGAGCACTGAGCACCTTTATCCAGCGGAAACCCATCGATGAAAACTCCAAACCTCCTCTTCAAGAAAACCCGTTGGGTCGTGATCGCCGTCGTCGTGCTCGCTCTTGGCGGCGCACTGGCGTTCTGGTTGTCGCGCGACCATGGACAACAAGATGCATTGCGCCTCTACGGCAACGTCGACATCCGCGAGGTGCAACTGGCCTTCCGTCAGCCCGGGCGCGTGATGCAAATGGCTTTCGATGAGGGCGATGCCGTCAGCGCGGGCGCGCGCCTGGCGGCGCTTGACGCGCAACCCTATCGGGAAGCACTTGCGGCAGCACAGGCCCAGGTGCAGGTGGCGCAGGCGGAACTGGCCAAGCTGCGCCGCGGCCTGCGACCGCAGGAAATCACCCAGGCGCGCGAAGCCCTCAGGCAGGCCCAGGCGCTCGCCACCGAGACCGAGCGCAATTTCCAGCGCCAGAGTGGCCTGCTGGCATCGGGCGCCAGCAGCCAGCGCACGGTCGATGCAGCCCGCACGGCGCGCGACCAGGCAGCCGCTGGCGTCGAAGCGGCCAAGGCGGCCCTGTCGCAAGCATCCGAAGGTTTTCGCAAGGAAGACATCGCCGCGGCAGAAGCTCGCCTTGCGGCCGCACAGGCTGCCGCAGCGCAAGCCACGACAGCCTTGGCGGACACCGAGTTGATGGCGCCCAGTAGCGGCACCGTCATCGCACGAGTGCGGGAGCCCGGCAGCATGGTCGCAAGCCAGAGCGCGGTCTACAGCCTGAGCCTGGACAAGCCGGTTTACGTGCGCGCCTACGTGGGCGAGTCGGACTTGGGGCGCATCGCGCCCGGTACTGTGGTGCGCGTCAAAAGCGATTCATCAGAGAAGGTCTATCGCGGCCAGATCGGCTTCATCTCGCCGCGCGCCGAGTTCACCCCCAAGACGGTGGAGACGACGGATTTGCGCACGGATCTGGTCTACCGCCTGCGCATCGTCATCGACGAAGCCGACAGCGACAGTGCCTTGCGCCAGGGCATGCCGGTGACGATCGAGGTCGATGCGAAAGCCGGCACCCGTATCCCGGCGGGGGAGCGTTGAAATGCAGGCAAGCCCTGCTATCGCCGCCGTGCCTGCGGGTGCGGGCGAAGACGCTGCCATCGTCATCGAAGACGTGGACAAGCATTTCGGCGACGTAAAGGCGCTGCGGGGCTTGAGCGCGCGCATCCACTATGGACGGCTGACGGGTCTGGTCGGCCCCGACGGCGCCGGCAAGACGACGCTGATGCGGATTCTGACCGGCCTCCTGGTGCCGAACGCCGGCCACGTCACCTTGGCAGGCTATGACGTGGTCAAGGACAACGACGCCATTCATGTCGCCAGTGGCTACATGCCGCAACGCTTTGGCCTGTACGAAGACCTGTCGGTGATGGAGAACATGCGCCTGTATGCGCAGTTGCGCGGCATGGATGCGGACCGCAACGCCGATCTGTTTGCCGAGCTGCTGGACTTCACGCGGCTCGGACCCTTCACCAAACGCCTGGCCGGCAAGCTCTCCGGCGGCATGAAGCAGAAGCTGGGCCTTGCCTGTGCGCTCATGGCGCGGCCGAAGGTGCTGCTGCTGGACGAGCCGGGCGTGGGTGTCGACCCGGTCAGCCGCCAGGACTTGTGGCGCATGGTGCAGGCGCTGACCGATGAAGGCATGGCCGTGGTCTGGTCCACCGCCTATCTCGACGAAGCCGAGCGCTGCGAGAGCGTGCTGCTGCTGAACCAAGGGAAGCTCCTGTTCGATGGCCCGCCGCAGGAGCTGACCGCGCAGCTCGAAGGCCGCAGTTTCCGTCTGGAAGACGTCGGTGCCGAGCGCCGAGCGGTCCTGACCCAGGCACTCGACCTGCCCAGCGTGAGCGATGGCGTGATCCAGGGCGCCGGCGTGCGCGTGGTGTTGCGCGAGGGCGCTCAAGCGGAGCAGCTCCAGGCCCTGTCCGATCAGGCGCGAGTGGAGCTGGCGCAGGTGCCCGCGCGCTTCGAAGACGCCTTCATCGATCTGCTCGGTGGCGGCCCCGGCGGCACTTCGACGCTGGCCGAGCGTCTGCCGCCGGTTGAGCTGGGTTCCGACATTGCCGTGTCGTGCCGAAACCTCACCAAGCGCTTCGGCGAGTTCACCGCCACCGACAACGTCAGCTTCGAGGTGCAAAAGGGCGAAATCTTCGGCCTGCTCGGCCCTAACGGCGCCGGCAAGTCCACCACCTTCAAGATGTTGTGCGGCCTGATGAAACCAACTGCTGGCGAAGCGCATGTGGTGGGCCATGATCTGCGCCGCGCCACCGGCGCAGCCAAGAGCCGGCTCGGCTACATGGCGCAGAAGTTTTCGCTCTACGGCCTGCTCTCGGTGCAGCAGAACCTGGAATTCTCGGCCGGCGTCTACGGACTGGAAGGCAACACCCGGCGCGAGCGCATTGCCGAGATGATCGAAGCCTTCGATCTGGGCGACTGGTTGTCCGCCACGCCCGATTCCCTGCCGCTGGGCCACAAGCAGCGCCTGGCATTGGCTTGTTCGCTGATGCACCGGCCGCCCGTGCTGTTCCTAGATGAACCCACTTCGGGCGTGGACCCGATCACCCGGCGCGAATTCTGGACCCACATCAACGGACTGGCCCGCAAGGGCGTGACCATCATGGTCACCACCCACTTCATGGACGAGGCCGAATACTGCGACCGCGTGGCCATGCTCTCGCGTGCGCAACTGATTGCGCTGGATACGCCCGACGCGCTCAAACGTTCGGCGGTCAGCCCCGAACGACCCGACCCGACGATGGAGGACGCCTTCATTCACCTGGTGGAGTCGGCGGACCGCGAGCTGGAGGCCGCCACATGAACGGCACCACAAAGCACAAGGACGGGAATGGACCACAGCAGACCGACCTGCGCCATTTTGATCTGCGGCGCTTGATCGCCCTGGTCACCAAGGAAAGCTACCAGGCGCTGCGCGACCCCTCGACGCTGCTGATCGCGTTCGTGCTGCCGGTGGTGTTGCTGCTGCTGTTCGCCTATGCGGTGTCGCTGGATGCGAAGGATGTCCGCGTCGGCGTGGTGCTGGAGTCGCCCGGCGCTGCAGCGCAGGAGCTTGCGGCGGCCTTTGCCGGCACAAAGTTCCTGGATGCCCACTTCGCCCATGACCGGCGCGAAGTGGCCGACCAGCTGGTCTCAGGCGACCTGCGCGGCTACGTGGTGATCCCGCAGGATTTCGAGCAGCGGCTGGCCCAGCGTGGCAGCGAGCCGCTGGTGCAGATCGTCACCGACGGCTCCTACCCCAATACCGCCAACTACGTCGAGAACTACGCCCGCGGCGTTGTCCAGTCCTGGCGTGCCGGACTGGACGTCGGAGCACCAGCGCAGGCCGTCATGCTGGAACCGCGCTACTGGTTCAACCCCGAGCTGGAAAGCCGCCGCGCACTGATTCCCGGTGCCATCGCCATCGTCATGACCATCATCGGCACCATGCTGACTGCACTGGTGGTGGCGCGTGAATGGGAGCGCGGCACCATGGAGGCGGTGCTGTCCACGCCGGCCTCGGTGGCCGAAATCCTGATCGGCAAGCTGCTGCCGTACTTCGTGCTCGGCATGCTGTCCACGCTGGGTGCGGCGGCGCTGGCGGTGTTCGTGTTCGGGGTCCCGATGCGGGGCTCGCTGGCGGCGCTGCTGCTGCTGTCGGCGGTGTTCATGGTGCCGGCGCTGGGTCAGGGTCTGCTGATTTCCTCCTTGGCACGCAACCAGTTCCTGGCAGCGCAGATCGCGCTGTTCACGGGCTTCCTGCCGGCCTTCATGTTGTCGGGCTTTCTGTACGAGATCGACGCCATGCCGGCACCGATCCGCGCCATCACCTTGGTGGTTCCGGCGCGCTACTTCGTCGATTCGCTGAAGACGGTGTTCCTGGCCGGCGACATCTGGGCCGTGTTCCTGCCCAACCTGGCGGCCATGGCGGCGATCGGGGGGCTGTTCTTCGTGATCGCCAAGCGCGCCACGCGCAAGAACCTGGAGTGACGCGATGTTGACTTCCGCATTCTCGTTCACCCGCCTGCGCGCCCAGTTCATCAAGGAAGTGCTCAGCGTCCTGCGCGACCCGCGCAGCCGCATGGTGGTGTTCGTGCCGCCGATCCTGCAGTTGCTGGTGTTCGCCTTTGCCGCGACGCTGGAAGTGCGCAACGTCGATATCGCCGTCTACGATCAGGATGCGGGGCGCTGGTCGCACGAGTTGGTACAGCGCCTGGACAGCGCCCGCTTCATCACCCACGTCCGGCATGTCGACAGCCAACAGCAGCTCCACGAGCTGATCGACCGTGGCGAGGTGATCGCCGCGCTCGCCATCCCGGTGGATTTCTCGCGCTCCATCGCCGCCGGCGAAAGTGGCCGCGCGCAGGTACTGGTCGATGGCCGGCGCAGCAACTCCGGGCAGATCACCGTGGCCTATCTGTCCACAATCGCCGCCGATGTCGGCGCCGAGGTCGTGCCCGACGCCCAGGCACCAACGCCCGTGGTCGTGCGCCACTGGTTCAACCCGAATCTGGTCTACCGCTGGTTCATCGTGCCCGGCCTGACGGGCATCCTGGCGCTGTTCAGCTCGCTCTTGATCACCTCGTTGTCGATCGCGCGCGAGCGCGAGCTGGGCACCTTCGACCAGTTGCTGGTGTCGCCCACCTCGACGCCCGAGATCATCATCTCCAAGTCGCTGCCGGCACTCGCAATTGGCACCGGGCTGGGCCTGTTCATGATCAGCGCGGGCGTCTTCCTGTTCGGCATCCCGTTTACGGGCTCGTTTGCACTCCTGCTTGCCAGCCTGGTGCTGTTCATCGCCTCGGTGGTCGGCATCGGTCTGATGATTTCCGCGGTCAGCATGACGCAGCAGCAGGCCATCCTGGGAGCGTTCGCCATCGGCGTGCCGGCGGTGCTGATGTCCGGCTTTGCGACGCCTGTGGAAAACATGCCTGTCGTCCTGCAATGGCTGGCTCAGGCCATCCCACTGACCCATTTCCTCATCATCGTCGAAGGCAGCTTTCTCAAGGCCATGCCGCCCGGTGACATTCTCGCCAGCCTGTGGCCGCTGGCGGTCATCGCCCTCGCCACGCTGACCATGGCCACCGTATTCGTCCGAGGACGCCTGCAATGAAATCCAAGCCCCGCACTCCCTTTCTTCGCGCAACCGTCACCGGCCTGACCCCTGGGCGCGCGCGTCCGCTCGTGCTGGCCCTGTCCTGCGTGCTGCTGACTGCCTGCGCAAGCGTGGGCCCCGACTACCGCGAGCCGCCGCCGGTCGACGTCGGCAGCGGCTGGAGCTTGCCGTTGGCAAGCGAATCCCAGTCCGCAGACTTGAGCCAATGGTGGTCTGCACTGGACGATCCCATCCTCGATCGCCTGATGGCCACGGCGCTGGCACAGAACCTGGATCTGCGCCACGCTGCGGCACGCATCGATGAGGCACGCGCCCTGCGCGATCGTGTGGCCGGCGAGGCATTGCCCACCGCCGCCGCTGGCGCGAGCGTCAACCGGCGCCGTCAAAGCGAGAACGGACCCCTGCCCGTAGGTTCGATCCCCGGCCTTGACGCCACGCAGACCATCTACGACGCGGGCTTCGACGCGGCCTGGGAGGCCGACTTGTTCGGGGCCAAGCGGCGGGCGCTGGAAGGCGCCAGCGCCCGCCTGCAGGCGACCGAAGCCGAGGCGCAGGGCATACGCATGCGCATCGTGGCCGAGGTCGCGCGCACTTGGTTCACCGCCGTCGGCGCCCGCTACGAGTTGCACGCACAACAGGCCACACTGGATACGCTGCAGCAGACCTTGGAATTGGTGCGCCTGCGGCATGCGCTGGGCGACGCGTCGGCCGCCGACGTGGAGGCGGCGTACGCCCAATGGACAGCAGTCAACGCGCTCATCCCGGATATCCAGGCGCGTCAGCGCGCCGCGATACTCAGCCTGGGCGTGCTGCTGGGCGCGCCGCCGGAGCGGGAGCTGGCACTGCTGGATGGCCCCTTGACGCCGAGCACGCTGCGGGCGCTGCCGGTGGGCGAGCGCGCAGAGATGCTGCGCCGGCGCCCGGACGTGCTGGCTGCGGAACGTCGCCTGGCAGCGAGTTCCGCCGACATCGGCGTGGCCACGGCCGAGTTGTTCCCCAAACTCTCCATCGGTGTCGGCGGCGGGTTCCAAGCGCTCAGTACGGGCGATTGGTTCGATGCATCCAGCTCGCGTTTTTCCATCCTGCCGCTGATTTCCTGGCGCCTGTTCGACGGTGGCCGTGTGCGAGCCGAAATTCGGGCACGCGAGGCGGCCGAGCGACAGGCCGCGCTGGCCTATGAGCAGGCCGTGCTGGCGGCGCTGGGCGATGCCGAGCGCGCGCTTGGCGACTACCACGGCGGGCTGGACACACTGGAGCGCCGCGGTATGGCACTGGATGCCGCGCGCACCAGCTACGGCCACGCCAAGGCGCGCTACGCGGCGGGCGACATTGCGCTGGTCGAACTGCTGGCTGCCCAGCGCAGTCTGCACGAGGCCGAAACCGCAGCCGCACGCGCGCATACCAACGCCGCCGTGCAACTGGTGGCGCTGTACAAGGCCCTTGGTGGTGGCTGGGACGTATCCACGACGGCATCGACCGCAACCCATCCGCTGCGGGGCGCTGCCGCCCCCGTCGCGTTTTCAAGCCGCTGATTCAACACAAGGAGACCGTCATGCAAATCAACGTTGGAAATCTCGACCGCATTGTGCGCATCGTCATCGGACTGATTTTGCTCAGTCTCCCATTGTGGCTGGACTCATCCTGGCGTTGGCTGGGACTCATTGGAATCATGCCACTCCTCACCGGCCTGGCAGGCCGCTGTCCTGGCTATCGCCTGCTCGGCCTCAGCACTTGCCCGATGCGAAAACCCGAGTGAACGCCCTATGAAACTCAGTTTTTTGGGCGCAGCCCGAGAAGTCACCGGATCGTGCTTTCTGGTCGAAGCGGCTAATGTCCGCTTCCTGGTCGATTGCGGCATGGTTCAAGGTGGGCGTATAGCAGCAGCACGCAACCACGAGCCGTTCGCGTTCGACCCGGCGTCCATTGACTTCGTCCTGCTGACCCACGCCCACATCGACCACAGCGGGCTATTGCCCAAACTCACGCGCGCCGGGTTCAAGGGGTCCATCTACGCCACGCCAGCGACGGTTGATCTGCTCGGGGTGATGCTGCCCGATAGCGCTCACATCCAGGAAAGCGATGCCAAGCGGGTTGCCAAGCGGCTCAAAGAAAAGACCGTGCCGCCACCCCTGTATACCCTGCAGGATGCACACGAATGCCTGCAGCAAGTACGAGGTATCGAATACGACCGGGAGTTCGCACCCCGCGTCGGGGTGCGCGCCCGCTTTCGTGATGCCGGACACATCCTTGGTTCGGCCATCGTGGAAGTGTGGATTACCGAGTACGGTTACCCCACGAAGATCGTGTTCAGCGGCGATCTGGGTCAGCCGGGACGCCCCATCCTGCGCGACCCGACACCCATTGAGGAAGCCGACATCCTCGTCATCGAGTCCACCTACGGTGACCGCCGGCACAAGGATTTTTCGGCGACCGAAGCGGACATGATCGGCATCGTCGAGAAAACCCTGTTCGAGCGCGGCGGCAATGTCATCGTTCCGGCCTTTGCGGTCGGCCGAACCCAGGAGGTGCTCTACCACCTACATCGCCTCACCTGCGAAGGGCGTCTGCAGCGTCCAATGGTGTTTGTCGATTCGCCGATGGCCACCGAGGCCACACGCATCACGCGTGAACATCTCGAATTGTTCGACGAACAGGCGAAGCGGTTGGCCGGATGGCACGCGCGCGGCGAGAACCTCCCGTACCTGGATTTCACAGCGAGCGCTGAGGAGTCCATGGCGCTGAACCGGATTCGCTCCGGGGCCATCATTATTTCTGCCAGCGGCATGTGCGATGCGGGACGTATCCGGCACCACCTGCGCCACAACTTGCCACGCCGCGAATGCAGCATCTTGTTTCCCGGTTTCCAGGCGCAGGGGACGCTTGGCCGGCGCCTGATCGAGGGGGCCGAACGTGTACGCATCTTCGGCGAGGACATCCCGGTACGTGCGGCGATCCACAGCGTGGACGGCCTCTCGGCGCATGCCGACCAGAAGGCGCTGCTGGATTGGGCCCGTGCTTTCATTCAAGCACCGGCGCAAACCTTCGTGGTGCATGGGGAATCGTCGGCCGCGCAAACCTTCGCTGACCTCTTGCAGCAGCAACTCGGCTGGCAGGTCACGGTGCCCGAGTATGGCCATGCGCTGCGCTGGCCGGACTTTCTGGCGCACGAGTGATGAAGCCCGCAGAAGATCTCGATGAACGCCTGCGCGCCATCCGCGAGTCGCCAACGTACCGGCTTGCGTACGAAGACATCGAGCTGCTTGGCCAGGACGAACTGCGGCCGCTGCGACTACAGCTCGAACTGCTCAAGCCCGAGCGCATCCTGCACGAGCAAGGCATTCGCTCGACGGTAGTGGTCTTCGGCAGCGCACGCGTGAGCGATGCCGAGACGGCAGAAGCCCGTCTTGGCGTTCTGGAGCGTCAGGCGCTCGTCACTCCGGAGGATGTCGGGCTGCGGCAAGAGCTTGCGCGGGCCAATCGCCGGGTCGAACAGGCACGTCACTACGAGCAAGCGAGGCGTTTCTCGGGCCTTATTTCGGCGCGTTTCCAGCAGCAAAACCGCCGTGATTTCGTCGTCGTCACCGGGGGTGGGCCCGGCATCATGGAGGCCGCCAACCGCGGTGCTTTCGAGGTCGGCGCACGTTCGATTGGCCTCAACATCACGCTGCCCCACGAACAGGCACCCAACCCCTACATGTGCCCGGATTTGGCGTTCCGATTCCACTATTTCGCGCTGCGCAAGATGCACTTCTTGTTGCACGCCAAGGGCTTGGTGGCCTTCCCCGGTGGCTATGGAACGCTCGATGAGCTGTTCGAGGTGCTCACCTTGATCCAGACCAGAAAGATGCAGCGTGTTCCGGTGGTGCTGGTCGGCCGTGCATTCTGGCGTCGCGTAGTTGATTTCGATCTTCTGCTCGACGAAGGCTATGTCTCTTCATCCGATCTCGACTTGTTCACCTGCGTAGACGATGCGGAGGAAATCGTCAGTGCCCTCGAACGCTTTTACGTCAACAGGGCGGCAGGCGATGGGGCAACATGATTGGCATCGGCGGGTATCGCTGGAGCCTGCGCGGCACCAAGGTGCGGCAGCCGATGCAGTGCGTCATCTTGTTGATTGCGGGTGCATTGTTCAGCCCGATTTCTGCTTTTGGTTCCGAAGTCTCACTCTCTGCAAATCCTCCCTCCTGCTCGCCAGAGCAATCCCTGCGCTGGCGGGGCGGCACCCTGCGTCTGGAGAACGATTTGTTCACCGGCTCCGATCGCAACTACACCAACGGTGTCGCGCTAACAGCAGTCTCACGTGATCTGCAAGGCGGGCTCCGTCCGGAGTGCCTGCCTCAGCCGATTGGTTTGTACGCCCGCTTCATCGGCTGGGCTGATCCCGGGTTCTGGCGCGATTCCGGCGCCCAGACATCGTCGCAAAACCTCGTCGTGCGCTTTGGCCAGTCCATGTACACGCCCGAGAACAAGACGCGCACCGACGTGATTCCAGATGACCGACCGTACGCTGGTTTGCTCTACCTGGGTTTGGCGTGGAATCGCCGCATCCACCCACAAGCCGCCAGCTACGAAATGCTTGACGTGCGTGAGCTGACCCTGGGCGTGATCGGCCCCTGGTCGCTGGCCGAGCAATCTCAGGATCTGGTGCATCGGGCACGCGGCATTGAGCGATTTCGCGGCTGGGACAACCAGTTGCGCAACGAGCCGGCGTTTCAGATGGCCATGGAGCGCAAGTTCAAGCCGTACACGGAGGGTGCGGTCCGCCCTGGATGGGGCAGCGACGTGATCGGCAGCTATGCCCTGCGGGTCGGAAACATCGAAACCGCCGCCAGTACCGGCGTGGAGTTTCGCGCGGGCTGGAACATACCGAACGACTTCGGCAGCTATCCGATCCGCCCTGGCGCAGAGAACCGCCCGCCCTCTGGTGTTGCCGATCTGCGCACGAAAACGCCGCAGTCGGTCCTGGCGCCCAAACCTGGGGCACATGTCTTCCTGAATCTGGAGGGTAAAGCCGTCGCCTGGGACTTCTCACTCGACGGAAACATGTTCCGGCATAGCCATCACGTCAGCCGGCGGCCTTGGATCGCGCAAGCAGCTCTCGGCATCAGTAGCCAATGGATCGTTGCTGGACGTGGCGTACGGCTCGCCGTGATGCGCGTTTGGAGAACCCGCGAGTTCGACCAGCAGGCGGGCCATCACGCATTCGGATCGATCGCGCTGAGTCTGGAATTTTGAGGACACCTGCAACCAATCGTTAGACCCAAAGCATTCGTCACAACATCAATGGAGAAATTCGTGAACCAGCCCTTGAAATCCAGATCGTTTTTCACCGTCCCGCTGTCCGTGCTCTTGGCAACTTTCGCCACGGCACTCGGTGCGCAGTCCGTAGAGGCGGCAAAGCCAATGGCGCTTCGTACCATAATGGAAAGACTCGGTCGCGACATGCAAGCCGTCACGGGCGCGATCTCCAAAGAAGACTGGCCGCTGGTCGCCGAGCTAGTGTAGTGTTTGATTCTTAATGAAACTTAATTGAGCAACCACGCTCCAATGCTCTACTACGGTTTGCATTGGAGTGAAAAATTGCGAGTTGCCCCGACGATTGTGTTGACGGATGAAGAGGAAAGCGAGCTGAGCCGGCTGGCGCGCTCCAAGCGCACCAGCGTCAGATTGGCCCAGCGCGCCCAGATCGTGCTGCTGGCCGCGCAGGGGCTGCAAAACAAGGATATTGCCGAGCAGCTTGGCATTGGGCGCGTGCAGGTGGCGCGCTGGCGTGAACGCTACCTGCAATTGGGGCTGCAAGGTATCGAGCGCGACTTGCCGCGCGGCGCACCGCCGGTGAAGGTGGATGTGGCCAAGCTTGTGAAGCTAACCACACAGACCAAGCCCGAGGCGGCCACGCACTGGAGCACGCGCACGATGGCCGCTGAGTTGGGCGTCAGCGCCAGCACCGTGATGCGCCATTGGCAGGCCCACGGTCTCAAGCCTCACATCGTGCGCGGCTTCAAGGTCTCGCGCGATCCGCAGTTCGTGCAAAAGCTCGAAGACATCGTGGGGCTTTACATGTCGCCGCCCGAGCATGCGCTGGTGCTGTGCTGCGACGAAAAGAGCCAGGTGCAGGCGCTGGACCGAACGCAGCCCGGGCTGCCGCTCAAGAAGGGGCGCGCGGCCACCATGACGCACGACTACAAGCGCAACGGCACAACCACCTTGTTCGCTGCGCTCAACGTGCTCAACGGTCAGGTCATCGGCCAGTGCCAGCAGCGCCACACCCACATCGAGTGGCTGAAGTTCCTGCGTCAAATCAATCGGGAGACGCCCAAGGACAAGACGCTGCATCTGATCGCCGACAACTACGCCACGCACAAGCATCCAGCTGTGCAGGAGTGGCTGGCCAAGCACCCCAGATTCAACATGCACTTCACGCCGACCTCGGCATCGTGGCTGAACATGGTCGAGCGCTTCTTTCGCGACATCTCCGAGAACCGGCTACGCCGCGGGGTGTTCACCAGCGTGCCCGAACTCGTCTCGGCCATCGATGAGTACATCGCGCATCACAACACCAACCCCAAGCCGTTCATCTGGACCAAGAACGCTCGCGACATCCTGCAAAAGGTCATCCGCGCCAATAGCCGATTAAGTTCCAAACAGAATGCAACACTACACTAGCACCACGAATCGCCAAGCATGCCGAGCCGCCCATGTCGGAAAAGATGCGCATCCTTGCTTGGCTTGGGGCAGACGCTGGAAAGTTTCGGGGTCTTGATGGACAGGTCCATGACGCCGCGACCGCCATGGGCGAGGCTGCACAGCGGAATGACGGCCAAGCAGTCATCGCGGCTTTCTCCAAGACCCAGCAAAGCTGCCTAGCCTGCCACCAGAGTTACCGTCGCTCGTTCGTGGAAAAGTTCTATGGAAGCCGCTAGCAAGGGATGGCTACACCTATTGACGGAAGACTAGCTTCTGTCCAATCAACATACCTCGACGCGTTTCAGGTTCCCAGGAAGCCACCCGTGCAGCGATCACGGGTTCCTGCTTCACCCGCGGCAGCACTCGTTGGATCTGACGTTCATGACTCCCATATGCATGTGGGTCACCAGCACCAGCGGATAACGCAGCACCTCGTCCAGTGAGATACGTTTGTGCTTGAGCAGCGGATGCCATGCCGGCGCCGCGACCATGAGGGGGGGCGCTCCAAAGCGCCTTAGCCACGATGTCGTCACCCACTTCACCAGACTGGGCCCTAGGTCATACAGATCGCCATGCAGCCCCTTGATTTGCTGCGACAGTGACACCTCGAACAGGCGCAACTCGACGTCGGGCTCCTCCTGCCAGCTTAACGCCAGCAAGGTCGGCAAGCGCGACGGGGTGATGCCATCGGACAGCGTAATGCGTTGCTGACCGTGAAAGCCGTTGGCCGCTCCCCTCACGCTGTCGCGGGCTTGCTGCAAGGCAGTGAAGAGGCGCGGCACATGTTACAGGAATTGCTTGTCCGCCCGCGTCAGCCGCTTGCTGCGACTGCTCCGGCCGCAGTGCTTCAGCAGCGCGGTTACAGGTGGCGATCTCGAATTCGCCGAACATGCCCATCGACAGTTCATCCGGCGCGATGCCCGCTGGCGCGAACTTCAGACGCTGCGCCGCCGCCCGTGTCGACAGACCAAATCGCTCGCCCTCGGGGAGTGACGTAGGACGCCGCGACTGTCTTCCTCGGGTCGCTGCGGCCACAGAAGATAGCCGAGGCGCGCTGGCGCGAGTGCTCTAGCTAGTGTAGTGTTTGATTCTTAATGAAACTTAATTGAGCAACCACGCTCCAATGCTCTACTACGGTTTGCATTGGAGTGAAAAATTGCGAGTTGCCCCGACGATTGTGTTGACGGATGAAGAGGAAAGCGAGCTGAGCCGGCTGGCGCGCTCCAAGCGCACCAGCGTCAGATTGGCCCAGCGCGCCCAGATCGTGCTGCTGGCCGCGCAGGGGCTGCAAAACAAGGATATTGCCGAGCAGCTTGGCATTGGGCGCGTGCAGGTGGCGCGCTGGCGTGAACGCTACCTGCAATTGGGGCTGCAAGGTATCGAGCGCGACTTGCCGCGCGGCGCACCGCCGGTGAAGGTGGATGTGGCCAAGCTTGTGAAGCTAACCACACAGACCAAGCCCGAGGCGGCCACGCACTGGAGCACGCGCACGATGGCCGCTGAGTTGGGCGTCAGCGCCAGCACCGTGATGCGCCATTGGCAGGCCCACGGTCTCAAGCCTCACATCGTGCGCGGCTTCAAGGTCTCGCGCGATCCGCAGTTCGTGCAAAAGCTCGAAGACATCGTGGGGCTTTACATGTCGCCGCCCGAGCATGCGCTGGTGCTGTGCTGCGACGAAAAGAGCCAGGTGCAGGCGCTGGACCGAACGCAGCCCGGGCTGCCGCTCAAGAAGGGGCGCGCGGCCACCATGACGCACGACTACAAGCGCAACGGCACAACCACCTTGTTCGCTGCGCTCAACGTGCTCAACGGTCAGGTCATCGGCCAGTGCCAGCAGCGCCACACCCACATCGAGTGGCTGAAGTTCCTGCGTCAAATCAATCGGGAGACGCCCAAGGACAAGACGCTGCATCTGATCGCCGACAACTACGCCACGCACAAGCATCCAGCTGTGCAGGAGTGGCTGGCCAAGCACCCCAGATTCAACATGCACTTCACGCCGACCTCGGCATCGTGGCTGAACATGGTCGAGCGCTTCTTTCGCGACATCTCCGAGAACCGGCTACGCCGCGGGGTGTTCACCAGCGTGCCCGAACTCGTCTCGGCCATCGATGAGTACATCGCGCATCACAACACCAACCCCAAGCCGTTCATCTGGACCAAGAACGCTCGCGACATCCTGCAAAAGGTCATCCGCGCCAATAGCCGATTAAGTTCCAAACAGAATGCAACACTACACTAGCCATCCGCCATGACCGCCGCCCGCGTTCAAGCAGCGTTGCAATAACTCCGGACACCATTGCCCGCGTGCTGTGAGCCGGCGACGGCAGCCGCTGCAAGACATGCCGGCCTCTTCTCCGCACGCATGCGGCTCCCTACGATCATAAGGACTGGTCACGTCACGAGGGACTGCGCATGAACTTACGTCATCTTCGCTGTTTCATTGCTGTAGCCGAGGAACTGCACTTCGGTCGAGCCGCTAGTGTGGTGTCTCAAAAGTAATCATCAAATAATGGTACTCGCTGCCCGCGCCACAGATGCCAAGATGGTGTCCGCACTTTTATGCCACACGAACGGCTTGGGATCCTCGTTGTGACGATCAATGTATTCCCGTATGGATTGCTCCAGCTGAGCAACGCTGGTGTGGGCGCTGCGCTTGATCCACTGCTCGCTGATCTGGCTAAAGAAACGCTCGACCAGATTGAGCCAGGACGCTGAGGTGGGCGTGAAGTGAACGTGGTAGCGAGGATGGGCTGCTAGCCAGGCCCGCACTGCCTGCGTCTTGTGCGTGCCGTAGTTGTCCATGATCAGGTGGATGTCTTGTTCGCCAGGCACCGCTGCATCGATGGCTTTGAGGAACTGCAGGAATTCCACACTGCGGTGACGGCGCTTGAGCTGTCCTATGACTTTGCCAGTGGCCACATCCAGCGCTGCAAACAGCGACGTTGTGCCATGGCGCTTGTAATCGTGCGTGCGCGTGCTGGGTTTGCCAAACGTCAGTGGTAACCCTGGTTGGGTGCGATCCAGAGCCTGGATCTGGCTCTTCTCGTCCACGCACAGCACCAAGGCGCGATCGGGTGGTGCCATATACAGCCCCACCACATCCCGTACCTTGTCCACGAAATGGGGATCCGTCGATAGCTTGAAGGTTTCTTGCAGGTGCGGCTTCAGCCCAAAGGCATGCCAGATGCGCTGCACCGTCGCGGGCGATACGCCAGCGTGCCGACTCATCTGGCGCACGCTCCAGTGCGTGGCGTTGTCAGGCTTGCTCTGGCGAACCTTGTCCACAATGAGCTGAACCTGCTCGTCGCCCACACTGCGCGGGCGGCCAGCGCGCGGGGCATCGGTCAAACCCGCCAGACGATACGCCCGGTAGCGCCGCCGCCACTTGGAGACAGTTTGCACCGTCGTGCCCAAGCGTTGGGCAATCATGGTGCCCGACTCCCCATCTGCGCAGCCCAGCACGATTCGCATGCGCAGCTTCTCGTCCTCGGGCGCTTTGCGTACGCGCAGTCGCGCATGCAGCTCTGCGCGCTCGGCATCGGTGATCTGCAGCTTCGTGGCGGGGCGTCCAGGGTGGGCCATCAGCGTAGTCTCCTATAAGGAAGCTGATTCGACCAACACCGGTCAAAATAGTTCTATCTATTTTTGAGACACCACACTAGGCGGCTGCATATAGAACAATCTCCCCTATCACGCACGATCCGCAAGTTGGAGACAACTCTAGGCGTGACGTTGCTTGTATCTTTAAACCAGACCAGCGCGGTAGAGTCTGAACGCCGTTGAGGCGGCCAGACCGGCCCGTGCAGTTTGGTAGGCGCTGGGGTGATAGAGCCCGTGACTGAGTACAGAACGCATGGCCGCCGCGCTGGTCTTCGTGAAGCCCGAACGGTTACGCGCGCCTTGATTGAGCGCGCATGCACAAGCAAGGGATCTGAAGATCATGTCTGTTACCTCTGTGACGGTGGGCATCGACGTGGCCAAGGCGCACGTGGATGTCTGTGTGCTGGGTGCCAAGAGCAGCGCCCAGCGGTTTGACAACGATGCCGAAGGCCACTCGGCGCTGGCGGCTGCCCTGCAGCCCCTGGACGTGGGTCTGGTGGTGATGGAGGCCACCGGCGGCTACGAGGCCGCGTTAGCGTGTGCCCTGCAGGCCACAGGCCTGCCCGTGGCGGTCATCAACCCGCGCCAGGCGCGCGACTTCGCCAAATCCATGGGACGCCTGGCCAAGACCGACGCGGTGGATGCGCGCACGCTGGCCGAGCTGGCAGCGGTGCTGCTGCGCCGCGACGATCTGCAGCGCTTCTTGCGCCCCCTGGCCGATGAGCGCCAGCAGTGGCTCGCGGCCCTGGTCACGCGCAGGCGCCAGTTGCTGACCATGCTCCATTCGGAGCGCCAACGGCTGCAGATCACGCCCAAGAAGCTGCACGCCAGCATCGAGGCCATCGAGGCGGCGATCAAGGCGCAGCTCGATGAGATCGAAGAGCAGATGGTCACGCATGTGCGCGAGCACTTTGGGGAGCTCGACACGCTGCTGCAGTCGGCTGCGGGAGTCGGCCCGGTGGCCAGTGCCACGATGATTGCCGAGCTGCCAGAGCTGGGCCGGCTGAACCGGCGCGAGATCGCTGCATTGGTGGGCGTGGCGCCCATGGCCAATGACTCCGGCGGCAGCAAGGGCAGGCGGCGCGTACAAGGCGGGCGCTTCGAGATCCGCCGCGTGCTGTACATGGCAACGCTCACGGCCACCCGCTACAACCCGGCCATCAAGGCCTTCTACGAGCGTCTGAAGGCCGCTGGCAAGTTGCCCAAGGTCGCCCTGGTCGCTTGCATGCGCAAGTTGCTCACCACGCTCAACGCCATGGTGCGCACTGGAAAACCTTGGGACAAGTCGCTTCATTGCGCTTGACTTCGAAGACGGTTACTCAGTCGCACGCCGCGGGGCGCAACCCTGACTTGGGCAGGGCGAGTCTTCCTCGACGACGCCCGCCGCATCATGTTGAGCGTTGAGCAGGCAGTGGCCAGCGCGAAGGCTGCTGCCTCCGGTTCTCAGGGCATTTTGCGAATCGCGCTGTCGAGAGACATAGGACGGGCGAGGCTATCAGCACTGCTTGCACTGTGCCGCGAAGAGTCGCCGCAGGTAAACATCCGGCTCTCCGAAGTACCGCTGACCGAACTCGTGCAGGGGCTGAACGCAAATCTGTTCGACGCCGGCTTTGCAATGGTCAATGAAGTGGAGGACGGGATCATTGCTGAGCCGCTGTGGGCCGACCCCTTGGTAGTGATCCTGCCCGCACGGCACCCGCTTGTAGCCTTCAAGGAAGTGCCGTTGCAGGAAGTGGTGAGCTATCCGCTGGTACTTTGTGATCCACGGGCATGCCAAGGTTGCGGTCGGCAGAGCGAACGACTGTTCCGCTCTGTCGATGTCCAACCGATCGTGGCTGAGTATGCCGCTTCTCACGGGCTGATGCTGACGTTGGTGGCCGCAGGGTACGGGCTAAGTTTTTCCACTGCCGCGCACTTGGCAACTTGCCAGCCGGCGGATGTTGTTGTCCGCCCGTTGGCCGGTCAGAGCGCATCGATAACCACCTATCTGTTACGAACCGAGGGTGGCATGACGGAGCCGTTGCAGCGGTTCATCGAACGCGCCGAACGTGTATGTCATCAGGACGCAAGCACATCACGCGCGATCTGACGCAGATCTATCGAAAGGTGCGCGGCTAGTTTTCTCGGATTGCGCGATTCATCTTTGGTCTTGCGGCTGACCCGATCTGCATGGCTCATGCGCTGTACTGATTCCAGTTTCGACGCAATTGCTGCGCCCTTCCGTACTCCGGCACTCGCCTGCGGGCTCGCCGCCGCGGTCATTTCACTGACGCGGAACGCATGAGCTTTTGCTGGTTGCAAACCGGCTCATCCTGTTGACGCATTGGCACTTTACGCCGTTGGAATTCCTACGGAAAACTTTGGCCAGGTTTCGGGTAAAGCGCGGCACCCATGCTTGACTCCAGGGGAGCGCGACCACCAAGCCGCGTGCCGGTCCAAAGGCAAAGCGCCCGCATCATGGTTGAGGAGTTTCAAGCGTAGCAAGATGTAGTTCGCCCTTAGCCGGCCGTCAGCGCCGATGCAACGCTTCCTTCCACGATCCCGGCCGGTCCTGCGCTTCATCCGGATTTCTGGGCAATCGCCTCGCCCACTTGGGCGGTGCGCGTCTGCCAGAGTTCGATCCGACGATGGGACGCACGCGACATGGAGAAATCGAGTTGCCTTGCCTTTGGCGCCAGGATCTACTACCGCCCGATCGAGGCGGCCGTCCGTTGGGCGGGACTGTTGCGCTTTGAGCCGCGGATTCTGGAAACGCTCGGGCCACGTGCCATGCCTGAGCCGAACGACTTTCCGCGCTGGCCCTTGCTGCGCCTTTTCTCCGAGCGCATCTTCGACGCATTGGCACACGATGAGCTTTCTTACGGCAAGGCAGGCATGGCGCAGGAACCTCAGCGCCCCGCACTCGACGATCCTGCGTTGATCGTGCGCCACGTCGACCTGAAGGCGTGGATGTCGCATTACTACCCCGGTGAGCGGCCTCCATTCCTGTTCGACGGCATCGAGCGCGAACTGCATCCTTCGGTGAGCGTCGCCATGCTGAACGTGTTGCTGGCCGATCGCGAGGCCGCCAAGCTGCAGCTTGCCGAACTCGCACAACTACATGCGGCGCTGAAGGCACAGCACGAAGCGTTGGCGAAGGAGCATGCCAGTAGCATTCGTGAGGGCGATGCGAGTGAACCGGGCCTGCGCAGCGAATCGACTTACCTGAACATCATTGGCGGCCTGCTGACATTGCTGTTGGGCAAGTCCCCCGCGGGCTCTGCCTACTCGTCCTTCCGCAACATGGATGCGGTGATCAGTGCGCTACTGGCCCACCATGAAGGGCGGCCCGGCATCAGCGAGCGAACGCTGTGGAGCAAGCTGGCACAGGCGCGTCGCCACCTGGAGGCATCGCGCTGAGCCTGTAACAGCAGACTGCAATTGCAGTTGCGTGTTCTGCAGTTGCAGTGAATCTCGCAGCAGCAGCATATGGAATGCGAGACACTTTCTGAACAACGCCATCGAGCGTCAAGGAGTGCCTCTCATGTCTTCGCAGACCATCGCGCCGGCCTTGCCGCCCGAGCACCGCATCCTGCGCCGCGCCGAGGTCGAAGCCAAGACCGGCTTCAAGCGCGCGCACATCTACAGCCTCATGAAGGAAGGCAAGTTCCCCAAGGCGCTGCGCCTGGGCGTGCGCGCGGTGGGCTGGGACTCGGTGGAGATCGAACAGTGGATCGCCGATCGCCTCAAAGAACGCGCCTGACGCTTCTTCTCGGTTCATGCCATTCGACGAGGAGAAGCCCATGCAGGTGGTGTCCATCATTTCGACCAAGGGCGGCGTGGGCAAGACCACGACGGCGGCCAACCTGGGCGGCTTCATCGCCGATGCCGGGCTGCGCGTGCTGCTGCTGGACCTGGACGTGCAGCCCACGCTGTCGAGCTACTTCACGCTGGACGTTCGCGCGCCCGGCGGCATCTACCAGATGCTGGCCTTCAACGAGCGGCGCATCGAGCAACTGGTGTCGCGTACCGTGATCGCGGGCCTGGACCTGGTGCTCTCCAACGACGACCGCGGCGAACTGAACACGCTGCTGCTGCACGCTCCGGATGGGCGCCTGCGACTGCGCCATCTGCTTCCCGTCTTCCGCACGCACTACGACTTGCTGCTGATCGACACCCAGGGCGCGCGCAGCGTGCTGCTGGAGATGGCGGTGCTGGCGTCCGACCTGGCGCTGTCGCCGGTGACGCCGGAAATCCTCGCGGCGCGCGAGCTGCGGCGCGGCACGCTGCAACTGATCGAGGACATCGCGCCGTATCGGCACCTGGGCATCGAGCCGCCGCCGCTGCGTCTGCTCATCAACCGTGTGCATCCTGTGTCGTCGAATGCGCGGCTGGTCCAGCAGGCGCTGCGACAGGTGTTTCAGGAACAGGCCGGCGTGGAGGTGCTGGGCACCGACGTACCGGCCATCGAAGCCTATCCGCGCGCTGCGACACGAGGATTGCCGGTGCACCGGGTGGAGTACCGGCAGCCGGCTGGGCGCACGGCGCCCGCGGCGTTGGAGACCATGCGCACGCTGGCCGGCGAGCTGTTCCCCGTGTGGCGGGAGCGCTTCGCGCTGGTCACCGGTCGGGCCGATGCGGGAGGGGCCGGCCATGGCGAGCGCGCATGAACTGGCGCGCGGCCGCGAACGGCTGCGCGCGCTGATCGAGTTCGCGCTGGGCGAAGGCTGGCGCGTGGTTCGCACGTCCGGCGGGCACCTGAAATTCACGAAGCAAGGCTGCGCGTCGATCTACACCAGCTCGACGGCGAGCGACCACCGTGCCGACCGCAATGCCCGCGCACAGCTTCGCCGCGCCGACCGGCAAGCGCAGGAGAATGGCCGTGGCTGAGCTGACGCCGCAGGACATGGCTGCCAAGCTGCTGGCCACCGGCTTCGAGCGCAGCGGCCCTTCGGCCGCGACCTTGAGCGACCCCATCGCCGACACGCCGATGGTGGTGACGCTGGACCAGTTGCGGCCCTACGACCACGACCCACGCGTGACGCGCAACCCGGCCTATGCGGAGATCAAGGCGTCCATCCGCGAACGTGGGCTGGACGCGCCCCCCGCGATCACGCGCAGGCCGGGCGAGGCGCACTACATCATTCGCAACGGCGGCAACACGCGGCTGGCGATCCTGCGCGAGTTGTGGAGCGAGACCAAGGAGGAACGCTTCTTCCGCATTGCGTGCCTGTTCCGCCCGTGGCCGGCGCGCGGTGAAATCGTGGCGCTGACCGGGCATCTGGCCGAGAACGAGCTGCGCGGCGGCCTGACCTTCATCGAGCGGGCCTTGGGCATCGAGAAGGCGCGCGAGTTCTACGAGCAGGAAAGCGGCCAGGCGCTGTCGCAAAGCGAACTCGCGCGGCGACTGACGGCCGACGGCTATCCGGTGCCGCAGTCACACATCAGCCGCATGAACGATGCGGTGCGCTATCTGCTGCCGGCGATCCCGACGCTGTTGTACGGCGGATTGGGCCGGCATCAGGTGGACCGGCTCGCAGTGCTGCGCAAGGCGTGCGAGCGCACCTGGGAGCGGCGTGCGCTGGGCCGGCCGCTGACCGTGGACTTCGCTTCGCTGTTTCAGGATGTGCTGTCGCAGTTCGACACGCAGCCGGAGGGCTTCTCGCCCCAGCGCGTGCAGGACGAACTGGTGGGTCAGATGGCCGAGCTGCTGGAAGCGGACTACGACACGCTGGCATTGGAGGTCGATGACAGCGAAAGCCGTCAGCGAGTATTGACCAGCGAGCCGGCCGCGCCGAACCCGGCAACGCCTGTCGCACCTGCGGCGCCAGCCATCACGCCGCAACTGTCGCCCGCGGCGCCAACGCCACGGGACACCTCGCCCGTCGCGCCACCGGCAGAGACACCCTCGGCACCACCTGCCGCTGCACCAAACGCCCGGGACGGGCAGCGCGACGAGCGCCTGCAGGGGCACATCGTGACGCCGGCCCCAACCACCGAGCGCCTGCAGTCCATCCAGAGGATGGTCGCGGATCAGCTCGGCGACAAGCTACCCGACTTCGAGGCCGACGCGCTGCGTGCGATCCCGGTGCAGGTTGGCGGGCTCTTTCCCATCTCGGATGTCTGGTACATCGAGCCGGGCCTGGACGTGCCGGATCGCCTGCGCGTGCATATCGCGCAGTTCGCTCGCGAGATCGCGGGGGAAGCGGCGGTGGGCGACCACATCGAAGCCAGCGATGGCGGCATCGGCTTCGTCTGCGTGACGCCGGCCGTGGGCCAGGCGAAGGCGCTCCCGGCGTTCGCGCGTGCGATGCTGACCCTGCTGCACGCGCTGAGCACCGCGCCGGCACCCGCGACCGGGCTGGACAGCGCGCGGCTGGCCGATGACCTTGGGCCGCTGCTGCATGGTCACCGCGGCTTGGTCACGCGCCTGAGCGATGCCGGGCTGGTAAAGCTGTTCCGTCTGCTGCGCCTGGCGCGCCGGCTGCTGGATCTGGAAGCCGGCGTAGCGAGCCAGGATTCCTGAGCGCAGGAGGCTCCCGTATGCCGGCACCGCACCCGCTCAACCAGGCCGTGATCGCCCAGGCCCTGCATGACCTGCGCAACGGCCAGTTGCGCCGCTGCAAGGCCATGGGCTTCGGTGAGGAGGAGCTGGATGCGCTGAAGCACCCAGAACTCGTGAGTATGCTGGTGAATGCCACGGTGTCGTGGTGTTCGGTGTCGGTGAACCGGGAAGTGTTGAAGCGGCTGCTGAGCCAGGTGCACGACGTGGAGCGGGAGATCGCCACGGTGGACCGCATGCTGCGCCTGGGGGCGAGCACGGAGATGGTCAGCAAGTTCTACGGCCTCACGCATCAGGAAGTGGCGCTGCGCCGCGACATCCTCGGGCTGCCCAAGCGTAAGGGTCGGCATCCGGTGCTCGACGAGGCGCAGGACGTGGCCCTGTGGGAACGCTGGAAGGCCGGCATCACGGAGCGGCACATCGCACTGAACGACGACATGGCGATGCTGGCGCTGACCATGGACCTGGCCGAGGCCATGACCCTGCCCATGTCGGTGATCTGGTCGGCGATACGGAACTGGGTCGACCAGGGGCTGGTGTAGGTCATGACGACGGGCGACGCTCCACGGCGTGATGGCCCGGTTGCGCTGTCGGCGTTGTTCGACGAGGCGCTGCGGCACCTTGAGCCGAAGGAACCGGCGCAGGGCACGGCGCCGAGCCAGGACGGCTTTCTCTACAGCGGCAACCGGCACGAGAGCGTGCCGCGCGCGTTGTTCCTCGACCGGCGCCTGACGCCGCTGGAGCGCAATGCCTGGCAGGTGTTCCGCCTGCAGCTCAACGACGACGGCGTGACCGCCTTTCCCACCTACGACCAGCTCCGCCCATATCTGGCGTCCATGCCCTGTGCGGCGCAAGCCTCGCACGAGACCGTGGCGCGCGCCTTGACGCTGCTGCGGCTGACGCGCTGGCTCAGCCTGGTGCGGCGGCGGCGCGATCCCAAGACCGGCCGTATCCAAGGCAACCTCTACGTGCTGCACGACGAACCGCTGTCACCCTTCGAGGCGATGCAGCTCGACCCGGACTACCTGGGCCTGGTGAGCCAGGCGCTCACGCACGCGGCGAAGGCGGTGCAGGTCGTGGGCATGAACACGCTGCGGGAGATCGCCGAAGACCCGCTGCTCAGCGGGCGCACGCTGCCGACCCGTCTGCAAGTGCTGGCGCAGCGCATGGCGCGGCATGGCTGGACGACGCCAGGTTATCCACAGGAGGGTGCGGACCACGAATCCGAAGAAGGCCAGGAAGCCCTTCTTCGGAATGCTGCGCGCCCGTCTTCGGAATCCGAAGCAGGGCCGAAACCCGCGCCGGACAGCTCTCTTCGGATTCCGAAGGAGGACCGTACAGTACGTAATGATCGTATAAATGAAGTACGTACAGTACCGCGCGCGAGGGCCTTGCAGAACCTGCGACTGCCCGAGCGTTTCCTGCGCTTGAAGGACGAGCAGCAGGCCGGAGCGCTGGTGGCGCTGCAGCAGGTGGACGAGGCGCAGCGGCAGGCCGTTCTCGACGAGTGGGCGGCACGCTGCCACAACAGCGCGGTGCGCAACCCGGCCGGCTACCTGTTTGGCATCATCCAGAAGGCGATCCGCGGGGAGTTCAAGGCGTGGGCGGGCACCGACGCAGCAGCGCCGCCCGCGCCGCGAGCTGCGGGGCCCGCGTCATCGTCGTCGCCTTCGGCCTCCCGCCCAGCCGACCCCGAGGTGGCGCGCGCCTACCTCGCACGGCTGCGTTCAGCCTTGCGCGATCCCTGAGCTATCCCCAGGGGATAGACGGAACAGGTCGCCTTCCGTGGGGTGATCCAGTCAGGTCGCGGCTTCGTCTTCTTCCGTTTCCCGCCAATAGGCGTAGTTGAACAGTGCATCCAGCTCCGTGAAGTCGTCCAGGCCCAACGATCGTCTGACCGTATCGGCATGCCCGCAGTACCTTGCGTAGCTTTCCGCACTGACGTTCTGCTTGGTTGGATGCAGTGGGTAGTCCCGGATGCCGGCGAGCGCCAGTCCCGACACCGCGTTCTGGTTCATCACGGCGAACCGCTTGTTGTCCAGCGCGTGCAGAATCTCAGTCAGCAGGTTGATGCCTGCTCCGGTGATGGCGCCGAAATGTCGATGTAGAACGGTAAACGCTTCGGCAGGCGAGAGGTTGCGCCGGTCAAGGATGTCCGCCACTGCGGCCACGAACTGCCCTGGGTGGTTGGCGATCCGGCTCTTGCCGCGGTGCAGCCCGCCGGAATGGAACAGGCCGATCAGCGCGTCGTACTTACTCGGAAAGTCCCGCCTGGCATTGCTGCTCAGGGCCGCCAGCTCTGCCAGCCTGCGCCTTGCCTGGCGCAGGTTTCCCTTGCGGCCGGTCTTCTGCGCGGTGAATCCATGCGCTGAATCGTCGCTTTTCATCAGCTCCAGGAGGTCGGCCAGGATCGTGAAGTCCGGCCCCTCGGTTCGGCTCGCCTTCTGCGCACGCTTCTTGGCCACCTTCCGGCAAGTGTCGTGGATGATGTACTCCCGCTCGTAGGCATCAATCCGGGGCTTGGTCGCTGGCACGAGAATCCTGTCCGCGACCAGCGCATCGAGGTGTCGCGTGACAGATGCCATCAGCGCGCCGCTCGCGTCGTCGATGAGGGCCGATGCCTCGTAGTTTCCGTAGAAGCCTCCGTGGGTGAGGTTGGCCGAGCCGACGATCACCGAGCATTGCTTGCCATTCTGGAAGGCGTAGATCTTCGGGTGGAAGGTGTCGCTGGCGTTGCTGAGGTACAGGACGAGCGCGTGCTTCTCGGCGAGCGCAAAGAGCTGTCGGAGTGCTTCGGGTTCGGTCAGGTAGAAGTCCAGACATGCAGTGACGATCTCGTTGAGCGAGCGGGCTCCGGCCGCGTCGGCCAGACTGCTCAGCCGATACACGCGCAGGAACAGTGCATCGTTCAGGGATTCGAGCTGGTCTTCTGAGGAGATTCGGACGCTGCTCCGTTCTGCGCCCGAGAGCGACTTGACCTCGACGGCAGTGTTGCCGAAGATGAAATCCTGATGTGATCGTTCCGGACCGATCCAGGCTTCGACGGCGGCACTGCTCAACATTTGCCGATCGATCAGTGCCATCAGAAAGACGATTTCGGCGAAGAGACCGCGGACTTCGTCGATGGACAGGTGCTGACTTCGGCCTGACAGGAAGGTCTTCCAACGGCGAATGTGTGCCAGCGAGACTGCCAGAGCGCTGGCTGAATCGGTGGCAAGCTCCAGCGAGGATGCAAGGGTGCGGCACAGTCCTTCGAAGAGATCGCGGTCGACCTGCCTTTCAAGGGCGAGAACCAGATGCTGCTGCCCCTGATGTCCGGCACGAAGATCGACAGCGATGCCGTTCACCGTGACCGCGTTCTTCCGGTACTGGGCTGCGTGGTCGCCCTGAAGCTCCACGATGAACAGGCAGGCACCACCGGCATCGCGTCCCCAGAAACAGGGAACGGCAGTTCCCACCGCAACCTGGCGGACATTGAAGTCCGCTCCCGGAACGGCGATGTCATCCCACGGAGAGGACTCAGGCATCGTAGTCATCCTCCTCGTCAGGATCGTCGGCGTAACCCTGCATCTGCTGGAGCCAGACCTTGTTCACGACGACATTGATGGTCGTCGAATAGTCCCCGTAGGGAAAACTGACGCCGAAGGCGGCGATCGGTCCCGTCACGGCCTCGCCCTTGGGCTCCAGGCTGTGAATCATGAGGAGCGGCTTGTTCCGGACCATGCGGTAATGTGTGTCGGATACCGCTCCTGAGCCATCTTCGCCGCCAGCCAGCGTTCTGGCCTCATTGCGTTGTGCGTCGCTGAGCCCAAGCTTCTCGTCGCCACGCGAGGCAACCCTGTCCTTGTTCAGGCGCCACGAGGTGCCGTTCGGCTGATCCTTCCCGACGACGCGCACCTGATTCCTCAGGGTGAACGGGCTTTCACCGCCTGAGCCACCCGAAGGGGAAATCAGCAAAACATCGGCCAGCGGGCGCTTCGTCGCAATCCGTTCGAGATAGCTCACCACGTCCGACTTCTGTCCGGCAAAGGTCGAATGGCATTCGAAGCGGGTGAGGAAGTCGTCGATCACCTCGACGGGCACGTCCCTAAAGATGACGCCCTTTTCGGTGGACTCCTCCGGTCGCCCGCCGAATCCACTCCGCCAGTGATCGGCGATCAGCGCAAGGTTCCTGGCATTCACGTCGAGGTCCGTGGAGACAATGTAGCTCTCCCGCAATCGCCCACTGAAACTCTGCTCGACCGTGACCTCCTGGCCGGATCGCATCTTGTTCGCCGCCGTGATCAGCAGGCTGTCCGGATGCGAGCGGACGTACAGGCCAAAATCCTTCGGGCTGAGGCGATCGCGCCGCATGCGCTTGACCTGCTGTACAAGCTCTTCGGCGGCATCGGCGATGTGGGAGTACCAGTTGATCGAATCGCGCGAGAGATGGACGCGGCAGAGGTCCTCGAAGCCCGGCCGGTAACCGAACCAGCGGCCCATCTGCATGAGGGTGTCGTACATCTTCGTATTGCGGTACATGTAGCTGACGGTCAACCCCTCGATGGTCAGGCCTCGGGAGAGGCTCAGACCACCGACTGCGACCGCGGTCAACCCGACTCCTTCCTTCGCGTAGCGGGCGTAGTCGAGCACCTCGTCACTCTTGCTGTTGATGACATAGAGGTGGAGGTGTTCGAAGACGCCGCTGAGGGCAGCCTTCACCTCCGCCCAGGTGAACCCAGCCTCGGCATACTCGGCATCGAAGGCGTGCTTCAGGCCCTGCATGTACGTGTTTCTTGAGGAAACGTCTTCCGGCATCGCGTAGTTGGCGAGAACCGCTTCCCTGATCTTCTTCTCCCTGAGACTCAGGAAGTCACGCACGGCCTTCTGTACGGGCACGAAGCGCGACACATTGACCATCATGGAGCAATGCTTGCCGGTCTGCCCACGCAGGTTCCGGATGGCGCGGGCGACGATGAACTCGTCGAGTGCGCGATAGAGGCTGGGGGGCAACTCGTGGACGGGGTCGTCACGCTTGTGAGAATAGGGAATGAGATCCTCGCAATCATCGATCGCCCTGACGATCGATTCGCTGGTTGTCTCGTCGAGGAATACCTTCTCGGCACCGAAGTAGGTTGTTGGAGCATCCAGGCAATAGATGAAGTCGCGAGGGAACAGTTCTTCCAGAACGTCATCGTCATAGGCATCGGGATTGATGAAGATGTTGGCGAACGGTGTCGCCGTGTAGCCGACATAGCACGATTTCGCGAACAGCCCGAGGATGCGCCGGATCATCGCATTCGTCCGGGTCGGATCGAGATCCTCCTTGTTCGTGTTGATCGACGCGTTGTCGGCCTCGTCGTCGATCAGCAGCATGGGCACATCGGAGATGCGGTCTTCCCCTTCGGCGTTCAACTCCTTCAGCCATTTGTGCAACGCAGTGAGCGTCGTGACGTTCTTCTTGATGATCAGAATGATCGGCTTGCTGAAGTCGTTGATCTTCCAGCCGCTCTTTGCTGCCGTGTTCTTTTTGAAGTCCTCGTTGATGTTGGTGAGGGTGGCCGGATGCGGATAGCCCGGTGCGAGGCCGACACCGATGCTGCGACGGTCCTCGGGATCGCTTGACCGGCCGATGAAGGCCTCATCGATGCGCTGCTGCGTCTGTTTGCGTAGATTGTTGTGAATGCCGGCGATCACGATGATGAACTTGTACCCGGCGTCGGCAGCACGTGCTATCAGGCCGGTGTAGTTGGCCGTCTTGCCCGACTGCACATGACCGATGACAAGACCACGACGGTTCCAGGTTGTTCCGTCGCTCAGCGGATCCTGCAGGTGGCCGAGAATGCGGGTGGCCACATCGCTCAACGACTGGACCATCTGCGGAGGCCAGCCCTCGTTGCGAAGAAATTCCTCGTATGCCTTGGCATAGGTCCAATTGACGTCCTCACGCTTGTGGACCCATTGATCATCATGCTTCGCATTGACATCAACCAGTGAAATACCTGCTCCCATGCGGGTCACAACCGATTCCATGGCCTCTGTGACAATGTTGCGGAGATCACCCGTATAACCGAAGATCGCGGCGATCTGTCTCGCTTTCTCCTCAACCTGCTCGCGCGTTGGCGTCTCGGTCATGTTGGCAAGGCCCGAGATGAGCGCGTTGGCAATGTTCCGCTCTTCAGTGATGACTGTTAGGCTCATGCAAAGGTCTCGCTGATGAATTTTTCGGCCAGTTCGATCTGGCCATCGAAAAGGTGCGTCGAGCGCACGATCTGGAGAAAGGCATTCGGATCGCCCGGCCCGTCGCCGTAGAGCACCTTCCTGAGACTCTTCAGGCGCTCCAGAGTCTGGCTTTCATCCACCGCCCTCTGGTTGATCTCGCGCGGATGGGTCGAGTAATCGGAATAGATCATCTCCACCGGCAGGGAGGCGGCAATCGAATCCAGCAGGACACGAAGCAGATCCGTATCCTCGGGCGAAAGTCTTGTGCCTAGGGATGCGATGAGCGGGTGCTGCTCGTTGATTGCGAAACGGATGCCGCCGTGATCGGCGTAGCGCTCCCAGAACGGGGCTTGGCTCTCCTGAAAGAGCTTCTGCCCGCGCCCCCGATGCACCGTCACACTGCGGGCAGTGATCCTGTTGATGATCTGACGCAGCCGCTCCCGCACCGCATGCGGCGGGCGGGCACGCGATTTCTTGATGTCGATGGTCCAGGCTTCGTCCAGACTGTTGGGAAAGTCGATCTGTACCCGCGCCAACTTGGTGGCCTCACCCTTCGGCACTAGTCTGAACCAGTCGCCCCAGGCCATCAGGCGGCCGTTTCGATAGACGTACCCCCCCTGATTGGAGATGAAGTCACTGCGATCCTGGTAGTAGTCGTACTCGGACGCGGACAGACGACTGTGGTGAGGAAGCACGTAAGGCTGCAGGCGCACCTCGGCCTCGCCGATGCGGACGATCTCCTCCGGAAGCACCTGAGTGGCAGGATTCTTCCTGCAGAAGGGATCGAATGCCGTAATCGGACGACCATTGACGGTGAGCGAAATCCTGGCATGTCCCTTGATCTCACCCGAGAGAAACCGATGGAAAACGAGTGACAGATGTCTGCCCACCGACTCAAGCTTCTCATTGACGATCTCGTCTCGACGATCCCCGGCCTCGTCCTCCATCAATCGGTCAAGTTTTCGCCATATTACGGCCGTGCCTTGAGTGCCAATCCGTTCGACATAAGGCAACCCGTGGATATCCGCTTCGTCGAGAACAGAAAGAATCCAGTCATCGGCAGCGTCGATGCGATCCAGGTCCCATTCGGCTCCACAGACAGCTCCGTCGCGTGCGCTCACAACAGTCAGTGAGCGGCATTGGGAAAACGAGGCGGTCTTCAGGCCAAGTCCGAAGCGGCCTAGATCCTGGGGCGACCGATGCTGCCTGGGATTGCCGGTCCCATGACGCATCGCATCGAGCAGCTCGTCTTCGGTCATCCCCCTGCCGTTGTCGAGCATGACCATCACAGGATGCTCGCCGGACACTTCGCAGATGATATCGATGGTGTCCGCGCCAGCGGAAATGCTATTGTCGATCAGATCGGCAATCGCAGTTTCGAGCGAGTATCCAAGGTCCCGCATCGATTCGGAAAGGCAGGCCGCGCTCGGCGGATGATTGCGATCACGAGCCATCGGCTTCCCCTTGCGTCTTTCCGTGACTCAAGCGCATGGTAAGCTTCTGATTGCCGCGTTGGGCGTAGCTTTCATCTGTTTGCATTGCCAGGCTGGCACGCCGGGCAGCCATTTCTGCCGACATTCTGGTGGAGGATATTGAAGACCATGCGCGTTCCGACCACTTCGCAGCGCAGCCGCATGATGTCGAGCATTCGCGGAAAGAACACCCGGCCGGAACGGGTACTTCGGTCCCTTCTTTTCGCCAGGGGTTTTCGATATCGACTTCATGTGCGGGGACTGCCCGGCTCCCCTGACCTTGTGTTTTCGAAGCACAGGGCCGTGGTGTTCGTCCATGGCTGTTTCTGGCACCGGCATGAAGGCTGCCGTTACACAACCAGTCCCAAGACCAATGAAGATTTCTGGCGGCAGAAATTCCAGGGAAATGTCGCTCGCGACAGGCTCCATGCGGAGATGCTCCATGCTCTCGGCTGGCGCGTGGCGATCGTCTGGGAGTGCGCCTTGAAGCACTCGGTCGAGGCGACTGCGCAAGCGGTTGATGAGTGGCTGCATGGCGATGAGGATGTCCTGGTGATTGGTCAGACCATTGACTAGCCCGCATCGGCAAGCACCGGAAGGTGTTCCGGCAGGTTTCGCTGCACGCTTCCCGCCGGTCCTTTCTGTACGGCATCACCAGCCTGCCTCCGCCTCCTCCTGCTCATCTCGTTCAGAAGGCTGCGAACGATCCTGGCCAGCTTGTGGGCAAGCAAGGGAGGCACCGCGTTGCCCACTTGGGTGTACTGCTCCGTGCGGTTGCCCGCGAATACGTAGTTGTCGGGAAACGTCTGAAGCCGTGCTGCCTCCCTGACCGTGAGGCTTCTGCATTGGGATGGGTCGTAGTGGATGTAGTAGTGCCCGTCCTTGGCAATGTGTGCCACCACTGTGGTTGACGGTTCGTTCCTGCACTGCACGCGGAACCGATCCATGAACGGGATGGATTCGGACTCCCGCCCGACACGGACATTCATGTGATCGGGAAGCAGCCTGGGGGGGAACACATCCAGCCGTGGGCAATATCCCCATAGATGAGCGAAGCTGGCCAGGAAAAGATAGCGGGCAAGATCGGATGCCATGTGCGCACGCGCTTCATGCTGACAGACGCCACCCAGGCTTCGGTCGTGCAGCCATTGCTGAAGCTCGGTCGGCTTCTTCGGCCTTCTGTAGTCTCGTGAAATGAAGGCGCCACCGGTCGTGGTACTGGTTGCCGCAGCGGCAAAGGCACGCATTGTCCCGATTATAAGGGACTCGTTCTCTGTGTTCCATCCCTTGACGTAAGAGGGGGCAGCCTCAACAGCCTCGCGCCATGCCTCCACTGAGTCGCCACGCGACAGCTTGCTGCGGAGCCGGGGAAGATCGTCAATGGCCTGCTTGACAGTGACAGGTCTTGCCACCGGTGCGAGCAACTGGTGTTGAGGCATGTCCAGCCCCTTTCTCACTCCGAGCAGAATCACGCGATGTCTGCTTTGCGGGATCCCATGGCGCTCCGAATGGATAAGGTAGTCGGTGGGTGCCAGGGAACTGCCGTCGCCCTTCCTGGTGAAGGAGCGGATTTCATATTCGAGTCCCTCGGTCGGCATCGAAAGATCCGCAATGATCTTCTCGAACATCGGGTCGCCGGAGTGCTTCGAGGAAAGCAGACCCTTGACATTCTCCATCACGAAGATGGTGGGCTTGTGCACCTGGATGATTCTCAGGTACTCCCTGTAGAGGAAGTGCTTTTCATCCTTGTGAAAGTCCTTGTCGTTGGCGCGTCTGGAACGCCCTGCCAGGGAATACGCCTGACAGGGCGGGCCGCCGATCAGCACCCAGGTTTCCTGCCCCTTCAGTGCGGCGCGAATTTCCCTGTCGATACTGGCCTCATCGGACTTGCCTAGCTCCAGGCACCTCGCCTCGGTGGCGGCATGCTCGAAGGCGCTGGCCACGGCGGGGATCCCGCGGAAAACGGCCTCGTCGATCGCGCCCCGTATATAGCTATAGTAGTGCCTAACGTCCCTGGTGCCGCGCAAACGCCTGAACACTGCCCTGAGCGTCAGCGTGCGATGTGCGACAGCATCCTTTTCAATGGAAAGGGCGATCTCGAAGAATGGCTGCCGCTTGTGGCCCTGCAGGGAAGCAAATCCTTCCCCGAGCCCTCCTGGGCCAGCAAAAAGATCAATTACGGGAACTGGCACGCCAACAATCCTCCCCTTAGTTCTTTCCCGAATGTGATTCGGTTGCCGACTTGGCGCACGCTCACCCTGCCTCAGGCTTCTTCTTGTTGATGTTTTCCGCGATCCAGCGATCCAGCTCCGAGCTGCGAAAGCGCCAGGTTCCTCCAAGCTTGAACGCCGGAATCTCTCCTTTCTGGGCGAGGCGATAGACCGTCCGTTTCCCGGCCTTGAGGTAGGCCGCGACCTCCTCCAGCGTGAGGATCTCGCTCTCGACTTCAGTCATCCGGAAACCATCCGATCTGGGCTTTCGTGGATTTCAATTGCCAAGTTTAGCCACTTCTACCGAGCCGCGGTAGGCGGTGGCCAACTGCGCGATCCGGGGAGCCTAGGCGGTTGATGGCCGGTTCGCCCTGGGAATCCGGTCATGCCGTAGTTCCCATTCTCTGCGGCGCAAAGCGAGAGCGTGCCACAGCATCGTGCCATCAAACGGGGAAGGGCACGATGGGACAGACCAACCGCCGCACATCCGCATGGCCTTCGTTGGCCATGCTGTTGGTCGTGTTGCTCCCGGCCGTGCAACCCGCCATTGCCGACGACACCCCGGAGTGTGAGCAGCTCGCCGCCCTCGCCCGCCAGCTCGACCTGATCGACCGCCTGGCCGAGCACGCCGGCAACACAGCGCCGCAGGCGCGCGCCCGCTACCACTTCGACTACGCCCGGCTGCACGCAGACCTGAGGCGCGTTCGCGCCGGCCTGCAGGACTACCTCGTGCCCCAGCGCGCCCAGCCGCGCGATCCCGTGCCGCTGGCCGGCGACTACGTCCGCCGCGACCGCCCCGACGACGAGGAGCCATCGCCATGACGCCCTCTGCCGATCAGGTCGCCGCCTTCCAGGCCAACGGCGGCTTTGCACCTTCGGCCGTCTCTGCCGTGGTGCTGGGCTTCGTGTTCGCCGTGCTGCTCTTGTGGGGCGTGTGGGCCATGCGCACGGCCTACGTCGGCTGGGCCGAGCAGCGCCTGTCCCAACGCCAGTTCCTGGGTGTCGTCGTGCGCTTCGTCGCGATGTACCTGGTGCTGACCTTCTTCCTCCTCTCCTGACCGTCACGAAAGGCCATACGCCATGAACATGCCACCGACATTCCATCGCATTCAGTCCCGTATCGCCGCACCGCTGCTGGCGCTGGCGCTTGCGGGCCTGCCGCTGGCGACCTTCGCGCAAGGCCTGCCGACCATGGAAGACCCATCGCGCGGCCAGGGCAGCGGCATCCTTCAGACCTTGCAGAACTACGGCTACGACATCGTGCTGCTGATCGCGCTGCTCGTGGTCGCCTCGATGTTCGTCGGTGTCTGCTATCACGCCTACACGCGCTACTCGGAGATCCACACCGGCCGCGCCACCTGGGGCCAGTTCGGCCTGACGGTCGCCGTGGGCGCGATCCTCCTGGTGGTGGGCATCTGGCTGCTCACCGAGGCCACCGGCGTGCTGTAAGGGCGGCAAGCGATGGCCGTCCCTTCGGAGACCCCGCGCGACACGCTGGTGACCTTCCTGCCGCACCGGCTGAACCGCCAGCCGGTGGTCGTGCGCGGGCTGACCGCCGACGAGTTGTGGGTCTGCACCGGCCTGTCGGCCGCCGCCGGATTCGCGCTCGGCCTGCCGCTGGCCTGGCTCACGCACAGCATCGCCATGGTGCCCACGCTGATCGTCGCCGGCATCGCACTGGGCGTCTTCGTCGGCGGAGGCTTCCTGCGCGCGCAGAAGCGCGGCCGGCCCGATACCTGGCTGTACCGCCAGCTCCAGTGGCGGCTGGCCCTGCGGCATCCGGCGCTGGCGGCGTACCTGGGCGGCCAGCGCCTCATCACGCGCTCGGGCTACTGGACTACCCGGCGCAACGCCGATCGAGGTGCGCCATGAGCCGTTTCAGGAACGAGGTTGCGCGCCTGCAGGCGCACGTGAAGACGCTGCGCCTGGGGGCCGGCGCGTTGTTCGTGGTGGCGCTGCTGCTCGGCTTCGGTTGGTGGAGTGCGCCAAAGAGTCTGACCATCCATGTGCCGCCGGACCTGCGATCGGGCAGCACGCGCAAGTGGTGGGACGTGCCGCCCGAGAGCGTGTATGCCTTCTCGTTCTACATCTGGCAACAGGTGCAGCGCTGGCCGACGAACGGCGAAGAGGACTACCCACGCAACCTGCGCACGCTGTCGGCCTACCTGACGCCGAGCTGCCGGGCCTTCCTGCAACAGGACTACGAGTACCGGCGCGCCAGCGGCGAGCTGCGTCAGCGCGTGCGCGGCATCTACGAGATTCCCGGCCGCGGCTACGGCGATGATCCTGCCATGCGCGTCAAGGTGGTCTCCGACCGCGATTGGATCGTCACGCTCGACGTGAGCGCGGACGAATACTACGGCTCCGAGCAGGTCAAGCGCGCCCTGGTGCGCTACCCCATCAAGGTCGTCCGGCTGGACATCGACCCCGAGCACAACCCCTTTGGCCTGGCGCTGGACTGCTACGCCAGCGCACCCCAGCGCATCGAAACGCCGCCGACGCCGACCCAGGCCGGCGCGCCCGCCAACGCCTCCGGCCACCTGCAGGGAGACTCCCCATGAAGCCCGTTGCCTTGTCGGCCCTGGCCGGCGTCCTGCTGACCCTCGGTTTCGTGCCGGGCGGCCAGGCCGTGGAAATCCTGCGCTGGGAGCGCCTGCCCCTGCCGGTGCCGCTGGTGGTCGGCCAGGAGCGCGTGGTCTTCATCGACCGCAATGTGCGTGTCGGCGTGCCGGCCAGCGTCGGCGACCACCTGCGTGTGCAGAGTGCGGGCGGCGCGATCTACTTGCGGGCGAGCGAGCCGATTCCGCCCACGCGGCTGCAACTGCAGGACGTGGAATCCGGCGCGCTGATCCTGCTCGACATCGCCGCCGAGCCGGCGAAGGACGGCCAGGCGCCGCTGGAACCGGTGCGCATCGTGGAAGCGGAAGCCCCGGCGAAGCGCTACGGAGGCGGTGCAGCAAGCGGCGCGGACGAGCAGGCCGATGCGCCCGTAGACAAATCCGTTCCCCGGCGCGAAACGCCGGTACCGGTCGTGCTGACGCGCCATGCCGCACAGAACCTGTACGCGCCGCTGCGCACCGTCGAGCCGGTCGCCGGCATCGGGCGCGTGAACCTGCGCCGCGACCTCGCGCTGGACACTTTGCTGCCGACGCTGCCGGTGCACGCGCGGGCACTGGCCGCGTGGCGCCTGGAAGACCAGTGGGTAACGGCCGTGCGACTCACCAACACCGCCGCGCGCTGGCTCGACCTCGACCCGCGCGCCCTGCAGGGGAACTTCGTGGCGGCGACCTTCCAGCATCCGAACCTGGGGCCGGCCGGCACCCCGTCCGACACCACGGTGCTTTACCTGGTCACGCGCGGCCACGGCCTGGCCGAGTCGCTGCTGCCGGCGCTGAGCCCGATCGACGCCGCCGTGAACCTGCCGCCGGCCGCCGCGGCCGGCTCGACCGGAGGAGCGCGCGATGAAGAGTAATCCGCTGCTCAAGTGGCTGCTGATTCCGATGGCGCTGCTGCTGGTGTTCGTCGGCATCAAACTGTTCTCCGGCGCCCCCGGCGGCCAACCCGCCCCCAAGGGCGCGGCCAGTACGCTCACGCCCGAGGAGATGAAAGCCCTGGGCATCGCAGGCGACACGCCGCGCGATACCGTTGCCACGCTGGTGGCCCAGGTGAAGCAGTTGCGCACGGAGCTGCAGAGCGCGCTCGGCGACAACAAGCAGCACAAGGCCGAGAACGAGCGCCTGCGTGCGCGGGAAAGCGCGATCGACCAGCGCATCCAGAGCGCGCTGGAAGGCGAACGCAACCGCCTGGAGCAGGAACGCAACCAGGTGGCCAGCGACAGGCAGCAGACCCAGGGGCTGCTGCAGGATCTGCAGCGGCAACTGGACGGCCTTGCCGGCAAGGGTGGCCCGTCCGACCTGCCCGTCGGACTGGGGCTCGAAGAGGGTGACGGCCAGCGCTTCGACCGCGGCGCCGGTGGCACGCAGTGGGTCGAGCCCGACGATGCCAAGGTCGACGCCAAGAACGGCAGCAAGGAGCCGAGCTTTCCCCTGAGCTTCGGGCCGGCCCAGAAAAGCCTGTCGGCCGCAGTGGAATCCGTCGCCGACGTCGGCAGCCGCGCGGTGGGCGCATCCACGAAGGCTGTCTACACCGTGCCATCGAACTCGACGCTCATGGGGTCGGTTGCCATGACGGCGCTGATCGGGCGCGTGCCGATCGATGGAACCGTCAACGATCCCTATCCGTTCAAGGTGCTGATCGGCCCGGACAACCTCACGGCCAACGGCATCGACATCCCCGACGTGGCCGGCGCCGTGGTCAGCGGCACGGCCTCGGGCGACTGGACGCTCTCGTGCGTGCGCGGGCAAATCCGCTCGGTCACGTTCGTATTCCAGGACGGCACCATCCGCACGGTGCCGGAGGACAGTAGCAAGGGCGGTAGCAGCGGCGGCAACGCGGGTCACAACGGCGCCAGCATCCAAGGCGGCCTGGGCTGGATCAGCGACCCCTACGGCATTCCCTGCGTCAGCGGCGAGCGGCGCAGCAACGCCCAGCAGTACCTGGGCAGCCAGGCGCTCATCACCGCGGCCGGCGCGGGCGCCGCTTCGCTCATCAAGTCCGACAACGGCAGCGTGGCCGTGGTCGCCAACAGCAACGGCTCGCTGGGCACCGTCGGCATCAGCGGCAACGAAGCGATGGGCCGCATCCTCGCGGGCGGCGTGCGCGACATGGCCGATTGGGTCAACAAGCTCTACGGCCAGGCCTTCGCGGCGGTCTACGTGCAGCCGGGCGCCAGGGTGGCCGTGCATCTGGAGCAGCCGCTCGACATCGACTACGACGCCAAGGGGCGTCGGGTCCACCACCGCACCGGAGAAGCCCATGCCTCGGATCTGGATTGACGCGGCCGCCGTGCTGCTGGCGGCCACTCTGCTCGGCGGCTGCGCCACCAGCAAGGAGAAGCTGCTGCCGCACGGCGACAGCACCATGCTCGACATCTGGCATCAGGAGACCGGCGGCAGCGCGGGCGGCGGCCAGGCCGCGCGGCAACTGCTCGACGCGCGCCAGGGCCTGCGCCGGCCGCTGACCGAGGCCGATGTGCAGGCGGCGCCCGGCGTGCAGGCGCGCTACACCCGTACCGCGCAGAACGAGATTTACCGCAAGTTCCACCGCCTGCCGAACCCCGACCTGGTGATGTACGTATTCCCGCACCTGGCGGGCACCGACCCGGTGCCGGTGCCCGGCTACAGCACGGTGTTCCCGCTCTACCAGCGCGTGCAGTACGCGATGCCGGGCGAGCGCGTGGAGGACTACTGATGGCCTGGTCGCTGCCGTGGTCACGCAAGTCCGACGCATCGCCTGTTGACGCCGCGGATGCGACCGATGATGCCTGGGCGCGGCACGTGACGGCGCTGGCGGCACAGGGTGTCGCCGAGCCGGGCAGCGCGCTCGTCCGGGGCCGGCGCAGGCCGGCCACCCAGGACGACCACGATGCGCTCTATGGCGTCGCGCCGTCGTTCGCGGACTTGCTGCCCTGGGTTGAGTACCTGCCCGGCAGCAAGTGCATGTTGCTGGAAGACGGCCAGTCGGTGGCGGCCTTCTTCGAACTGGCGCCGGTCGGCACCGAGGGCCGCGAGATGGCCTGGCTGTGGCAGGCGCGCGATGCGCTGGAGAACGCCCTGCAGGACTCCTTTGACGAGTTGGACGACAACCCCTGGGTGGTGCAGCTCTACGCCCAGGACGAGGCCGACTGGGACAACTATCTGCGCTCCCTGGCGAACTATCTGCAGCCGCGTGCGCAGGGCAGCGCGTTCAGCGACTTCTACCTGCGCTTCTTCGCCCATCACCTGCGGGCCATCGCCAAGCCGGGCGGCCTGTTCGAGGACACCACGGTGACGCGCCTGCCGTGGCGCGGCCAGGTGCGGCGCGTGCGCATGGTGGTCTACCGCCGCACGTCCGCGGCCCCGGCCCCGCGGCGCGGCCAGTCGCCCGAGCAGGCGCTGACCACGATCTGCGACCGCCTCGCCGGCGGGCTGGCGAATGCCGGCGTGAAGGCTCGGCGTCTCGGCGCGGCGGACATCCACGCCTGGCTGCTGCGCTGGTTCAACCCGAATCCGACCCTGCTCGGCGCCACTGCCGAAGACCGGGAACGCTTCTACGCGCTGACCCGCTACCCGGAAGAGCGGGAGGAGGGCGAGATCGAACTCGCCAGCGGCACCGACTTCGCGCAGCGCCTGTTCTTCGGCGAGCCCCGTTCGGACGTGCCCAACGGCCTGTGGTTCTTCGACGGCATGCCGCATCGGGTGATCGTGATGGATCGCCTGCGCACGCCACCCGTGACGGGCCATCTGACGGGCGAGACGCGCAAAGGCGGCGATGCCATGAACGCGCTGTTCGACCAGATACCCGAGGACACGGTGATGTGCCTGACGCTGGTCGCCACGCCCCAGGACGTGCTGGAGGCGCACCTCAACCACCTCGCCAGGAAGGCCGTCGGTGAGACCCTGGCCTCGGAGCAGGCCCGCCAGGACGTGCAGCAGGCGCGCGGCCTGATCGGCAGCGCGCACAAGCTCTACCGCGGCGCGCTGGCGTTCTACCTGCGCGGCCGCGACTTGGCCCAGCTCGATGCGCGCGGCCTGCAGCTCGTCAACGTGATGCTCAACGCCGGCCTGCAACCGGTACGCGAAGAGGACGAGGTGGCGCCGCTGAACAGCTATCTGCGCTGGCTGCCGTGCGTGTTCGATCCGGCTGCCGACAAGCGCCAGTGGTACACCCAGCTCATGTTCGCGCAACATGCGGCGAACCTAGTGTAGTGTTGCATTCTGTTTGGAACTTAATCGGCTATTGGCGCGGATGACCTTTTGCAGGATGTCGCGAGCGTTCTTGGTCCAGATGAACGGCTTGGGGTTGGTGTTGTGATGCGCGATGTACTCATCGATGGCCGAGACGAGTTCGGGCACGCTGGTGAACACCCCGCGGCGTAGCCGGTTCTCGGAGATGTCGCGAAAGAAGCGCTCGACCATGTTCAGCCACGATGCCGAGGTCGGCGTGAAGTGCATGTTGAATCTGGGGTGCTTGGCCAGCCACTCCTGCACAGCTGGATGCTTGTGCGTGGCGTAGTTGTCGGCGATCAGATGCAGCGTCTTGTCCTTGGGCGTCTCCCGATTGATTTGACGCAGGAACTTCAGCCACTCGATGTGGGTGTGGCGCTGCTGGCACTGGCCGATGACCTGACCGTTGAGCACGTTGAGCGCAGCGAACAAGGTGGTTGTGCCGTTGCGCTTGTAGTCGTGCGTCATGGTGGCCGCGCGCCCCTTCTTGAGCGGCAGCCCGGGCTGCGTTCGGTCCAGCGCCTGCACCTGGCTCTTTTCGTCGCAGCACAGCACCAGCGCATGCTCGGGCGGCGACATGTAAAGCCCCACGATGTCTTCGAGCTTTTGCACGAACTGCGGATCGCGCGAGACCTTGAAGCCGCGCACGATGTGAGGCTTGAGACCGTGGGCCTGCCAATGGCGCATCACGGTGCTGGCGCTGACGCCCAACTCAGCGGCCATCGTGCGCGTGCTCCAGTGCGTGGCCGCCTCGGGCTTGGTCTGTGTGGTTAGCTTCACAAGCTTGGCCACATCCACCTTCACCGGCGGTGCGCCGCGCGGCAAGTCGCGCTCGATACCTTGCAGCCCCAATTGCAGGTAGCGTTCACGCCAGCGCGCCACCTGCACGCGCCCAATGCCAAGCTGCTCGGCAATATCCTTGTTTTGCAGCCCCTGCGCGGCCAGCAGCACGATCTGGGCGCGCTGGGCCAATCTGACGCTGGTGCGCTTGGAGCGCGCCAGCCGGCTCAGCTCGCTTTCCTCTTCATCCGTCAACACAATCGTCGGGGCAACTCGCAATTTTTCACTCCAATGCAAACCGTAGTAGAGCATTGGAGCGTGGTTGCTCAATTAAGTTTCATTAAGAATCAAACACTACACTAGCGCCGGTCTGGGGCCGCAGCCAGGGAACGGGGCATCCGGGCATCACGTTCTTCAACCGCGGCGGCGGCCCGATCACCTTCGATCCGTTGAACCGCCTCGACCGGCAGATGAACGCGCACCTGTTCCTGTTCGGCCCCACGGGTTCGGGCAAGAGCGCGACGCTCAACAACATCCTGAACCAAGTCACGGCGATCTATCGGCCGCGTCTGTTCATCGTCGAGGCTGGCAACAGCTTCGGCCTGTTCGGCGACTTCGCGGCACGATTGGGCCTCACCGTGCATCGCGTGAAGCTCGCGCCCGGCGCGGGCGTCAGTCTGGCTCCGTTCGCCGACGCCTGGCGTCTGGTCGATACGCCGAGCCAGGTACAGACGCTGGACGCCGATGCGCTCGACGAAGACCAGTCCGATGCCGGCATGGCCGTGGAAGGCGACGAGCAGCGCGACGTGCTCGGCGAGCTGGAGATCACTGCGCGGCTGATGATCACCGGCGGCGAGGACAAGGAAGAAGCGCGCATGACGCGCGCCGATCGCAGCCTGATCCGCCAGTGCATCCTCGATGCGGCCCAGCGCTGCGTAGCGGAGAAGCGCACGGTACTGACCCGCGACGTGCGCGAGGCGCTGCGCGAGCGCGCCCGCGACGCCACGCTGCCTGAGATGCGGCGCGCACGGCTGCTGGAGATGGCCGACGCCATGGACATGTTCTGCCAAGGCGTGGACGGCGAGATGTTCGACCGGTCCGGCACGCCGTGGCCCGAGGCGGACATCACCATCGTGGATCTCGCCACCTTCGCGCGCGAGGGCTACAACGCCCAACTCTCGATTGCCTACATCTCGCTCATCAACACCGTCAACAACATCGCCGAGCGCGACCAGTTCCTGGGCCGCCCGATCATCAACGTGACGGACGAAGGCCACATCATCACGAAGAACCCGCTGCTCGCGCCCTACGTGGTCAAGATCACCAAGATGTGGCGCAAGCTCGGCGCCTGGTTCTGGCTCGCCACGCAGAACCTGGACGACCTGCCGAAAGCGGCCGAGCCCATGCTCAACATGATCGAGTGGTGGATCTGCCTGTCGATGCCGCCCGATGAAGTCGAGAAGATCGCGCGCTTCCGCGAACTCAACGCTTCGCAGAAGGCGCTGATGCTCTCGGCCCGCAAGGAGGCCGGCAAGTTCAGCGAGGGCGTCATCCTGTCCAAGTCGATGGAAGTGCTGTTCCGCGCCGTGCCGCCCAGCCTCTACCTGGCGATGGCGATGACCGAGCCCGAAGAGAAGGCCGAACGCTTCCAGTTGATGCAGCAGCACGGCATCAGCGAGCTGGACGCCGCCTTCCGCGTGGCCGAGAAGATCGACCGTGCGCGGGGCATCGAACCGCTGGCGCTGGATACGTTGGCCTGACGGGAGCGACACGATGCGCCTGCCCTCATTCGCCCGCCGTCATCCCTGGATCGGTCTGCTGATCGTGGTGACGATTGCGGTTGCCTCGTGGATGCTGCTGCGCGCGCCGCATCCGGCAACCGAGTCTATGCCCCTGGCCGCCGCCGGGTCCGAGGGGCCGAAACCGGCTGGCCCGCCCTGGCTGTATGGCCGTGCCGATGCGCGCTTCACGGTGGTCGGCTACGCCGACCTGGAGTGTCCGTACTGCCGGGCCTACTTCCCCGAACTCAAGCGCTGGATCGACGGCCATCCCGATGTGAACTGGCAGTGGCACCACCTGCCGCTGTCCATGCACGAGCCGGCCGCGACTGCCGGGGCACGCCTGGCCGAGTGCGCGGGCGAGACGGGCGGACACGCCGCGCTTTGGCAGGCAGTGGCCTGGCTCTACGCAAACACCCGTGGCGACGGCCAGGGCCTGCCGGAGGGCCTGCGCTATCCCGACCTCACGCCGGCCATGCAGGGTTGTCTCGACAGCGAGCGCCCCGATGCCGTCATCCGTGCCCAGGCGGCGGAAGCAGCACAGCAGGGCATCGCGGCCACGCCGGCCCTGCAACTGCGCGACCGCGAGTCCGGCAAGACCCTCCTGCTGCACGGTCCCGTCGAAGGCGATGCCTTGCTGTCGGCCATCGACCTGCTCGCCGCCGGCAGCACGACCGCGGCCGAACCCGCCCATTCCCCAGACATGCCCGCCGGCGTCGCCGGTGACATGCCCAGGTAGCCATCGATCTTCAAGGCTGCGGCGCGGCTCGTCCGCGTTGATCGAAACCCGTTCGCATCGCATCCCTTGACGCGAACAGCCACCGCATCCGCGGTGGTGGATGCCCGCTCGTCACCTGTTCCATCCCCATCGTCCCCCGGAGGGTGTGCCCTCCTGGGGCAGGCGCCCTCCGATCTCATCCATTGGAGGTTCGCCATGTCTCTTGCCATCGCCGACTCCCGCCCGGAGTCGCTCACCCTGATCGCCGCCCAGCACGAAGACTGGATCATCCAGCAGGCCATCACCCTGCTGGAGAACCGCGTGTTCAAGGCCGGTCCGGCGCTGGGCAGTCCCGCCGCCGTGCGCGACTACCTGCGCCTGAAACTGGTCGCGGAGCCGAACGAAATCTTCGCCGTCGTGTTTCTCGACAACCAGCACCAGGTGCTCGCCTACGAGCCGCTGTTCAAGGGCACGGTCGACCAGACTTCGGTGTATCCGAGGGTGGTGGTCCAGCGTGCGCTGGCGCTCAACGCTTCGGCGCTGATCCTGGCGCATCAGCATCCCTCGGGGAACACCGAGCCCTCGGCCGCTGATCGTGTGATCACCGAGCGGCTGAAGAGCGCCCTGGCCACCGTCGATGTCCGGGTGCTGGATCACTTCATCGTCGGCAAGGGCAGCCCGTACTCGTTCGCCGAAGCCGGCTTGTTGTAGTCCGCAGGCGCCCCTTCCGGGGGCGCCTTGCGTCTTGCCCCTATCCACACGTTCGCGATGCGCTCTGATGGTCGCGACTTTCGGAAGCTTGGAAGGCTTGTGGGATAGGCGGCTGAACCGGCCTTTACCTGTTGAGAAGCACACCTTTGCATGGCAGAATCTGCATATTTTCTAGTTGCCAGCAACGCGAATGTCTGCCGTCACCGCCATCCAGTACACTCAGGACCAGATGCGCACGCTAACCGGCGTGTCCGTCGAAACGGTGCGGCATTGGCGCAAGACCGTGCCCTACTTGGCGTCCAAGACCGGGAAGGCTGCCCGATTCACCTTCGCGGATCTCCTAGGCTTGGCCGTTACCAATGAGTTGGTCAGCTCGTTGGGAGTGCACATCGCCACCGTCAGCGTCGGCGTTGACGCGCTCTTTCGGTTGCTGGGCACGAGTAGCGCATTGGCGCTGAATGGGTCCGTGGCGTTCGTGACGGCCACTTCGGCGACCCTGTGCAATATCGGCCCCGAGGGGATTGGACCGGCGCCGACGCAACCGACTCTCGTCATCCCGCTCGATCCGTTGATCATGCGGCTTCAGCAGCACATGCTGCCGATCGTCCCGACGCCGAGCCAGGCAGCGTTGCCGTTTCCACCCGAAGCTATCCGGAGTAGGGCGTGAACACTGCCACGCTGGAACAGGTGCTCGCCGCAACCGGCTACCTGCCGGACGGGCAACCCGCGCCCGGTCTTCGGTTGGGGGCCGAGGCGCAGTCCTCGCGCCACGGCCGCGTTTTTGTTCCGGACGCATTGTGGCGCAGCGCGTCGTCGTTGACCGTCTACTTCAAGTTTGAGCAAAGCGCGCCTGCAGACGATCTGGTCAGCCAGTGGCGACGAGAGGTCTGGAACGAGGGGTTCGCGCCGTTGCTGTGGGTGATCTCGCCGCAGCGTATCGACCTGTACAACGGTTTCGGCACACCCGCGAAAGAAGGCGATGCCCAGAGACATTTGATTCGGCGTTTCGAGAACATCGAAGGTTCGCTTCATGAACTGGACGAGTTGGCCGGCCGACTGGCGATCGAGACGGGCCAATTCTGGGCCCAGGTGCCGGCCATCGATCGCAAGACCAGCGTCGATCAGAAGCTCCTGTCTGACCTTGGATGTCTCGAACGCGATTTGGTCGCAGGCAATCTCGCGCGCGATGCGGCGCAGGCCTTGATTGGGCGCGTGATCTTCACCCAGTACCTGATTGACCGCGAGATCGTCAGTGCGGCGCGGTTGAAGCGGGTATGCGGCCGCACGGCGTTGCCGGCGATCCTGCGCGACCGGCCAGCGACCAGCAAGCTGTTCGCATGGCTGGCCCAGACCTTCAACGGCGATATGTTTCCGCCCTCGTCGGTGAAAACGACACCAGCAGCTCACCATTTGACGCGGGTTGCGGAGTTCCTGGAGGCTGTCGATCCTGAAAGCGGGCAACTCAGCTTCTTCCCGTACCAGTTCGACGTGATTCCGGTCGAGCTCATCAGCTCGATCTACGAGCAGTTTGCACATGCTGAGCCGCAGACTGGAGGAAAGCGCACAGAAGCGTTGCGAAACGGCGTGCACTACACGCGACTGTCCGTCGTCTCGCTGGTCCTCGATGAGGTCATGGATGGTCTATCTGGACGGGAGTCGGTGCTGGATTTGACGTGCGGCTCCGGTGTCTTCCTGGTCGAAGCGCTGCGGCGCTTGGTTCATCTTCGCTCGCAAGGTCAGCCGCCCACGAGGGAGCTGATCCGCTCGACGCTCTACGGGCAGGTGTATGGCGTAGACATTAGCGAAGCCGCGATTCGCGTCGCTGCGTTCAGCCTGTACCTGGCTGCGCTTGAGCTGGACCCTGACCCGCAACCACCGCAGTCCCTGAAGTTCCAGCCATTGATCGGCAGGACATTGCTCGTCGGTGACGCTCGTACTGTCGAACGTGATGGAGATGGCAAGGCCGTGCTGGCGACGCCGACAGGGCTGAAGCAGTTCGACCTTATCGTGGGCAATCCCCCTTGGAGCTTTAGCAGGCCGTTGAAAAAGTGCTTTTCGAACGCATCAGGGACGCTGAGTGCGAAGACACGAGCTGCCCAGACGCGTCTGCGCAGCGATTGCAACGGCCCATCTGGCCGGTTTGCAGGCCCTCCCGCCCATTTCGGGCGCACGTATCCCTGGGCTCACGCATGATGCGCGTCCCACCAGCCGCCGATGCTGCCCATTCGCACAAGGTTGTAGGTGGCAAAGCACAGCAGCGCCTGGCCCGTGAGCTTGGCCTGACCGATCAGCTTGGTCTTTGCCAGACCACCGACGGTCTTGATCCAGCCAAAGGCCTCTTCGATGCGCTTGCGCACCTTCAGGCTGGTCTTGTAGCCCTCGTGCCGTGTCACTCGCGCATCCACCGCCGAGTGTTTGTCCTTGGCCGCCACGTGGGGCGTGACTTTGAGCTTTCTGCAGCCTTTGATGAAGGCCTTGCTGTCGTAGCCCTTGTCGGCACCGACCGTGGCCCGTTTGTTCCTGTTGCCCCGACGCTCCAACATGGCCAGCGCCGCCTCGCGCTCGGCCGTGCCGCTGGCGTGGGTGATCTCGACATCCACGATCAGCCCGTTGCGGTTCTCCATGAGGATGTGCCCCATGTGGCACAGGCGGGATTTGTCGCCCTGGCTCTTCTTGAACAGCCGGGCATCGGCGTCCGTGGTGCTCTCGTGGGTGTCGTTGCAGCGCTCCTGCCCCTTGAAGTCCACCTCGGGGTTGCGCCCAGGCGGCGTGCCGCTGTCGTCGTCTTTGCGCTTGAAGCTCTTGTGCGAGGCCCAGGCGTCAATGAGCGTGCCGTCCACGCTGAAGTGCTCGTCGCTGGCGAGCTTGCCCCACTGGGCACTGAGCTTGACGCGCTCGAAGAAGGCGCGGGCGAGGTCTTCGTTGAACAGACGTTCGCGGTTGGCGCTGAAAGTGGAGTGGTCCCAGACCTTGTCTTCGATGTTCAGGCCCACGAACCAGCGGTACAGCAGGTTGTAGTTGATCGCTTCGACCAACTGGCGCTCGCTGCGGATGGAGAACAGGATCTGCAGCAGCAAGGCCTTGAGCAGCATCTCCGGTGGCACCGATGGGCGGCCACGGCGGGCGTACACCGCTTCGAACTCGCGGTTCATGGTTGCCAGCAGCGCATCAACCACCGCGCGCAACTTGCGCAGCGGGTGTGCCTGCGGCACGCGCTCTTCAAGGCTGATGTAGCTGAACATCGCCCCCTGGAAATCTTGACTGCCTCTCATCGTCCTCGTCTGGGTCGTTCACCGATGGCTTCAGATCGTAGCGGCCAACGCGGGCGTCGGCGGGGGATTTTTCAACGGCCTGTTAAGGGGCAGACAGGAACCGAAGCGCGGCGCAAGACCAGGGTTGCGGGCGTACCTGCGCAACCGCGCGGTGAAGGCTTGGATTTCGTGTTGCGAGCGGCGGAGTTCTCACATGAGAAGACCCGTTTCGGCATCATTCTTAGCGCGATGCCGTTCTTCAGCCGCAGCGGCACCGGCATGGCAGCAGCTCAGCATGTGATGCGAGCCGTGGCTCCGATCACCTTGGTAAATCTGTCCAATTTGTGCAGTTGGCTCTTCGCGACAGCGGCCATGCCCGCAGTGGTTCTCTTTGCCCGTCATCGACCGAAGCAGCGAACGGATCAGGTCACGGTCGTTCAGATCCCGTGGACGCCCAGCGGTGCAAGGACTCATTCGTTCGAGGTGGCGCCGAGTGACGTCATCACTTTGACACTCGACGAAATCCAAGAACAGCCGTTGAAGCTCAAGGCAGCAGCCGTTGGCCGGCGCCGTGACCTCCTATTGCTGGATGACTTGACTTCGGCCCACAGAAATCTGGGCGAGCAACTCTCATTACTCGACACTACCTTCCAGGTTGGATTGATTCGCGGGGCCCCAGAGAATCAGACGCGCGATGCTCGCCCGCTAAAAGGATTGGATGTACTGCAAGTCAAAGACATGCAGCACTTCAACATTCCCGATGATTTGCCGACTTTCAGCCAATCGAAGGCACAATGGCCACGATCGCGGGAGATATATCAAGCCCCGCTTCTCATCGTGAAGGAAATGCTTCTGGGGAGTCCACGCGTCTTGGCGGCCGTCTCCGAGCGGGATCTCGTCTTCACGAACTCATACTTCGCAGTGTCTCTTCCGAGAGGGCACACGCGGACGGCACATTTGCTTGCCACCGTGTTGAGTTCTGCTTTTGCGACATGGTTCTTCTATCTGACCGCTGCAGAGTTTGGAATCTACAAGAGGAAGCTGCTGGCTCGCGACCTCAGCTTCCTACCGGTGCCTAATTTCACGAGCGCAGTGAAATCTGAGGCTGGCCAGCGCCTGCTGCAGATTGAGAAGAATCTGCGCGCCAACGGCACCGACGAGAGGGGATGGGCTGAACTGGACGAAGCTGTCTTCGATCTGTACGAACTGAACGATGCCGACCGAACTGTCATTCGAGACGGCCTCCTTCGCGCCGGGTGGCAATGGGAAACCGGCCGCGAATCATCCGTGGAGCCATCGGACAGTCGTACTGAGGTCACGGCGTATGCCAAGACGTTCCTGTCCGTTATCGAGGATTGGCTTTCCGTTCGCAATAAGCGGCACATGCGCGCCGAAGTGCTCGACTTGCCAAGCAGTTCGGCCTTGCGCGTCGTGCGCTTTGTCTTGGAAGAAGGGCCGGGTAATGCGAGCGTGAGCGTCGTGGCACCACAAGGCGAATTGGGTGAAGTACTGGCACGTATCGGCAGGCGCCTGAAAGTCAAGATTGCGACCGCGCTCAGTGCAGAGCGGGAATTGCGAGTACACGGACGCAACGAAGTCGTGATCATCAAGCCAGCAGCGCGGCGCTACTGGATGGGCATAGCGGCACTGGAAGATGCCGATGCAGTGGTCGCGGAGAGCTTTTCAGGGGGCAAAGTTTGAGGATCCCCTATGAGGCACCTCCTGCACTGGGCAGAGAGTTCATTGAACTTGAGCCCGAGGTTGTGGCGGTCATTCTGCTGACACTGGCCGCAGGTTGGCAGCGAGCATGCGCAGCCGAGGACGTGAATGCCAACGCTGGAGAGGTAATCATGACCGAGCGCCTGCGGGACGGGATGCGCATTGCGCTGAAGAACTCCCCGTGGAAGCAGATCATGGTGCTGCCTGGCACGGAATCGCGATCCAAAAGCAACGTGATGCTGCCAGACGGACGTACCGACATCCCGCTGGCGTTCGTCGAAATTTTCTTGCGCACGCAGGAGCATGATCCGCACGCGATCATCGAATGCAAACGAATCGCCGGGTCGGACACTCACTTGTGTCGAGAGTACGTCGTCGAGGGCATGGATCGATTCATCCAGGAGAAGTACGGCGAGAACCATGCTATCGGCTTCATGGTGGGGTACGTTCTTGCCGGCGCTCCTTCGGAATCCGCGGATGGCGTCAACGCTTACTTGAGAAGAGTTTCGCGCTCGGTAGATCGCCTCGCCCCGAGCGACATCAGTGACGGGACTTGGCAGAGCCTACATGCACGCTCCAAGCCGTCGATGCCGATTCGCTTACAGCATGCGTTTCTTGGGTTCGCGGGCACCTCAGCGTCCCGCACCTGATCTCCGCCTCCGACAGGAGGCAATCACAACGCTCACAACGGCATAGGGTATGAAACCGGCAGGGGCCGGATGCGGTTTCTTTGTCGCGCTAGATCGGCACTTGAAGTCGACTGTGACTTTGATCGACTCCAAGGACGCCCGATATGCCGGCCCCCGTCTTCAAGGCTTCGCCCCGGCTGCCGACCATCAGCATTGCGCCCGGACTGTGGGCAGTGCTGTTCATGTTTACCCAGACTGCAGCAGCCGACGTGCTCGTCGTCACCGACAGCCGTCATCCGGTGCAGGCCCCGGCCGGCGTGCGGATCATCGAGCTGGACCAGGCCACGCGCATCGAGGTCGAACTCGCCGCGCACCTGCCGGCCGACCCGCAACAGGCCGCAGCCGTGGTGCGGCAGCGGTTGCATGACGGCGGCGAGGCCCTTCAACGCCGCATCGGCCACGCCTACCAAGGTGTTGCGGATGCCTGGGGACTGGGCATCGCCAAGATTCCCGCCGTGGTGGTCGATCGACGCTACGTGGTCTACGGCGAGCCCGACGTGGCACGCGCTGTCGCGCGCATCAACGCCTACCGGAGCACGCAGCCATGAGTCTCCTGCTGGCATCCCGGCGCCTGCGCGCCACCGTCGCCTCGCTGCTGCTGAGCACGGCCACGTCGACGTTCGCCCTGGACACCGCCACCATCGTCTCGTCGGCGCTGTCCCCCGACTGCCTCGAATACCGCGTGGTCGGTATCTGCTACTGGCTGTACTGCACGCCCTTCGGCTGCTCGGTTCGCACTTCCGTCAAGGTGCGCCACTACGTCCCCGATGCGGTGGTGTCGAGCTACTCGAACACCGGCGAAAACCCGTGGCTGGAGGTCAGGGCGATGAGCATGCCCAACCCGACCGCCAAGGCGGGCGGTGACGGCACGACCAACCACGACAACGAGAACAACCTCGCCAAGTTCAAGAACGCCGATGTCATCGGCCATCCGGCCGGGCTGGTGTTCAGCCAGTTCGCCAGCGCCTCCGGCTACACCTGCGAAGGCGCTGGCACGGCCTTCATGCCGTATCTGCTGAGCACGCTCGACACGATCGCCTGGCGCTACAACATCCCGGAAGCGTTCTACCCCGAAGCGCTCATCCCCGGCCGGCGCGAAATCGGTACGCGCACCGGCCTGAACCTCTGGGGCAACGTGTATCCCCGCGGTGGCTTCCTGCACCAGACCGACGACCACAAGAGCGGCGCCGTGGTCGCGCAGCGCGCGGGCGACATTGTGACGCGCCGCAACCAGATTCACGTGTACCAGCCTCTGCTGGCCAACGCCCGCGACGGCTACTGGCCGGCCGGCGCGTTGATGGAGACCGACGCCTCGACGGGCAAGTGGCAGGAGCTGACGCCCACGCTCTCGAACAGTTGCGTGGTTTTCCCGCACAGCCGCACCCGCGTGCAGGCCCAGCAAGGCGACTACGCCTGGGCCCTGTGGCGGCCGTACTCCTGCTGCCGGCGCCGTGGCCAGGTCTTCCTCGGCAGCGTCGATTTCATGTGAGGAACCCACGATGAACGCCTCCCTCCCTGACTTCCTGCGCCGCGCGAAATCGCCCCTGCGGGCCACGCTGCTCGTGGCGGCCATCACGCTGGCCGTCGGCGTCGCCTGGGCGCAGACCCGCATCGATCCCAATGGCGTGAACGTCAGCGGCAGCGTGATCGGCGACGACGTGCTCTACAGCATCGGCGGCGGCCGGGCCGTGTCGATGGGGGGTGCCGGCAACATGCAGAGCATCGGCGTCGGCGTCGGCTGGAACAGCAACCTGATCTGCGGCGACATGAGCATCACCACGACGCTGCAGAACCAGCTCAACGGCATCACCAACGGCTTCCAGACGATCATGAGCAACGTGATCCAGAATGCCACCAGCGCCGTGGCCTCGCTGCCGGCCCTGATCATCCAGCGCGCCGACCCGGGCCTGTACAACCTGCTCACCAACGGCATCCTGCAGGCGCGCCTGGATTTCGACCGCTCGAAGATGACCTGCCGCGCCATCGCCAATCGTATGGCGGACATGGCCGGCGGCCAGGCCGGCTGGGACCAGCTCGCCGAAGGGATGGCGCTGCGGGATGCGGTCAGCAGCACCGATGCCGTCTCCGCCATCGAGCAGGCCGAGTCCAACAAAGGGAACAACGGCGTGCCCTGGGTCGGCGGCGGCAACGCGGGCGGCTCCGGCCAGAGTTCGATCAAGGTGGTCGGCGACGTGACGCGCGCGGGCTACAACCTGCTCAACGGGCGCAGCGCCACCGATACCTCGTCGATCGCGCGCAGCGCCTGCGGCAACCGCCTGACCTGCCAGACCTGGTCGTCGCCTGGCGCGGCCGCGGCCTTTGCGAACCGCGTGCTGGGCGAACGCGAGCAACGCACCTGCGAAAACTGCACGAAGACCCAGACCACGCCTGGCGTCGGGCTCACGCCAGTGATCCAGGAAGAGTACGAGACCAAGCTGCAGGTGTTGCAGGAACTGGTGACGGGCGCCCGGCCGACGACACTGGCCAATCTCGACGCGGCCGGCAGCAGCTCGCTGCCGATCACCCGCGGCGTGATCGAGGCCCTGCGTGACGAGCCCGACCAGGACGTGCTGGGCCGGCGCCTCGCGTCCGAGGCTGCGCTGTCCAGCGTGCTGGAGAAGGCCTTGCTGCTGCAACGCACGTTGCTGACCGGCAAGAAGGAGCCGAACGTCGCCGCCAACGAGCTCGCCGTGCAGGCGGTGGACCAGGAGAACAGCGCGCTGGAGCAGGAGATCAACAACCTCAAGACCGAGCTGGAGCTGCGCCGCACGCTGGCCGGCAACTCGGCGATGGCGATCATCCAGCGCCACAGTACCCGCGCTGCCGGCTCGCGCGGCGTCTTCGAGGGCGACACCACGCGCGACCGTCTGCGGGAAGTCCAGAAGCCGCGGAGCGGTACGCCATGAGCCGGCTCGCCTGGCTGCGGCTGCCATGGCTGTTCAACCGCCGCGTCGGCGTGGCGCTGCTGTGGACCTTGCTGGTGGTCGCCGCCGCGGTGGCGGTGAACATCGCCGGCATCCACGTGGTCGGCGGCGTCGAGGGCTGGCAGCACTGGCTGCAGGCGCACGCCGGCCACTTCTTCGTGTGGCGTCTGTGCCTCTACGGAGCGACGGCTTACGGCTGGTGGTGGATGCGTCGGCGCCTGTTGCGGCGGGAGCCGTCCCGCGAGACGCATCAGCGCCTGCTGCGCACGGAGATCGCGGCCGTCATCGCCGTGGTCGCGCTGGAAGCCAGCCAGCTGCTGCGGCACGGCTGAGACCGGGAGGCAGGCATGACGCTCTACACCACGGACTACTTGGAGTATTACCTGACCCTGGTGGCTTGGGTGGTCAACAACGGCATCTGGAGCATCCTCGTGGCCAGCGGCGTGTTCGCGCTGCCGTTCGTGGCCATCGTGATCCAGGAGTGGCTCAAGGCCCGCAGCGAAGGTGCGGACGAAGGCAACAAGGGCGTGCTGTCGTCGATGCGCATCGAGAACCGGGTGTGGGTGGCGATCGTGGTCATCATGTTCGCCGGCATCCCGTTCATCCCGGTGGATCTCGCCACGATCAGGTTCGACACCACGCGCTCCGCGCAATGCCAGGTCAGTGTCCCGCTGCCCAACGACACGGGCTGGTCCAACGTCTACACGGCGCTCAACGACCAGAGCGCGCTGGTGCCGGTGTGGTGGTTCTTCATGCACGCGCTGTCGAAAGCCGTGACGGGCTCCGCGGTGGCGGCGATTCCCTGCGGCACGGACCTGCGTCAGATTCGCATGGATGTGGATGCCACGCGCATCGACGATCCGGTGCTGGCACAGGAGGTCGCCGACTTCACGCACGACTGCTACGGGCCGTCGCGCGCCAAGCTGTTCATGAACCGGCCGACGCTCTCCGACGAGCAGATGAACGACGTCACCTGGATCGGATCGAGTTACTTCCTCGACACGCCCGGCTTCTATGACACCTATCGCGCCAAGACCCCACGCACGGCCTGGCCCTACGACGCGACCCGCGATGCGGGGCTGGCACAGGTGGGCAGCGGCGGCGGCTATCCATCCTGCCGGCAGTGGTGGGCCGATGGCGGCCAGGGACTGCGCAGCCGGCTGCTGGCACAGGTCGACCCGGACCTGCTGACCCGCATCGGGCGCTGGGTGGGATTCCTGTCGCAGAGCGAGGTCAATGACTCGGTGATCCGCGCCGTGGTCTCACCGAGGCAGCAGAAGATGAACCAGGGCGCCGTCTACACCGACTACGGCGGCCAGATCGACAAGACGCTGCCGAACGTCGTCACGCGCGGCGCGAGCGACCTGGGGTTGACCGTCGGCTCGCTGGGCTTTTTTCCGGCAATGGACGTGGTGCGCCAGGCGCTGCCGATGGTGCTGACCATGCTCAAGATGGCGCTCGTCATCTGCATCCCACTGGTGCTGCTGATCGGCACCTACGACCTGAAGACGGTGGTGACGGTGAGCTGCGTCCAGTTCGCGCTGTTCTTCGTGGACTTCTGGTTCCAGCTCGCGCGCTGGATCGACAGCACGATCCTGGATGCGCTCTACGGCTGGGGGTTTGGCGCGGACAGGCCGCACGCCAACTTCGACCCATTGATCGGCCTGAACAATGCGTTCGGTGACATGCTGCTGAACTTCGTCATGGCAACGATGTTCATCGTGTTGCCGACGTTCTGGGTCATGGCACTCGGATGGGCAGGCGTTCGCGCCGGAAACTTCCTGGGCGGTCTTATCACTGGCACGTCCGATGCGAAGTCGGCTGGGGGTAGTGGCTCTCGCCTTGCGATGACGGCTGTATCGAAAGGTGCTGCGAAGTAAGGAGCACTCTCTCGCGTTGATGCGGCAGCTACGGCTCGTCGGGATCGCCCATGTCGATCCGCCAGTCATCTTTGTCGTACAGGCCGACGCCCGAGTGTCCGTCTCTAAGTTCCGGCTGCTTCTCGTCGTCCTCGTCGGCGTTCCGCGCGAGCCATGCGGCGACCACCGCAAAGGCCAGCAGCAGGACGAGCCAGGATACGGTGTATAGCAGCATGCCAAGTACGGCCAGCTTGACGATCCAGAGCACCGCCGTCGCCGCGCCCGCGGGTACCCCGCGCGTCACCAGCCAGCCGGCGACACGCTGCTCGCGGCGGAGGTATCCACGCCAGGCACGGCCAGCCCCCCGGCCCAGCCGGTGGCTCCAGCGCCCGTTGTGCGTGTTGGTGCTCATGCTCATATGCCTCGGCTTCAGTGGTGCCTCACCTCGCGGAGCGGCCGGTCGTGGCCTGCCCTCCAGCATAGACCGCGATCAGGAGGGCGGGTTGCGGCCGGCAGAGCCGGGTTGGCTCGGGCCGCAGGTCGATTAGATTCTGAGCGATAAATCAAACCTTATGCTACTTTCCCTGCACGTTCTTGCAATGGCTCTAGGGTCGATTGGATTCTGTGTTATTTTTATAGCATGAATGGAAATTCTCGGCACCAGGTAATCAAGCGACTGCAGGCGGGACTCCCCCGTGGGGCGCCGTTCGACCTTGCCACCCTGAGCCAGTTCGGGGTGTCGCCCCAGCTCGCCGCCCACTATGCCGACGGCGGGTGGCTCGTGCGCCTGGCCCATGGCGTCTATGCCTTCCCGAACGATGAGTTCGGGGTCTACGGTGCGCTGAAGTTCCTGCAACAGCGCGTGCCCGGCCTGCACGTCGGCGGCAAGAGCGCCCTGGCCCTGCAGGGGGTGCGGCACAACCTGGGCAGCCGGGAGGCGCTGGTGCTGTGGGGCGACGGTCGCTTCGCGTTGCCGGCCTGGTTCACTTCGCGCTTTCCGGCCCGCTACGTCCACGCCCGCCTGTTCGACTGGCCGGACACGGCGCTGGCCGGCAAGACCCTGACCACGCCGCCTGGCCTGCCCGAGGATCTGCGGGTGGCAGCCCCCGAGCGTGCCGTGCTGGAGCTGCTGTACGAAGCCGGCGTCAAGCAGAGCCTCGAAGAGGCCCGCAACCTCTTCGATGGACTGCGTTCCCCCCGCAAGGACTTGCTCGGGCAACTGCTGTCCTGCTGCGCCAGCGTGAAGGCCGTGCGCCTGTTCCTTACCTGGGCGCGCGAGACCAGCCTCGTGGATGTCGATGCCCTGCTGGAGCAGTACCCGGTTCGCACCGGCAGCAACACGCGTTGGATGAGCCGGCTCGATGACGGCACCTTGCTGAGCCTGAGACCTCATGGATAAGACCTACGCGGACACCGTTCGCCTGCTGCTGGCCGTCGCGCCCGACGTGTTCGCCAACGACATCTTCGCCATGAAGGGTGGCACGGCCATCAACCTCTTCGTGCGGGACATGCCGCGCCTGTCGGTGGACATCGACGTGGTGTACCTCCCGTGGCAGACGCCGCGCGACGAAGCGCTGCAAGCCATCAACCAGGAGCTGGCCGCCATCGCCACGCGCGTTGCGCCACTGGGCGTGCAGACACGCCTGGTTCGCGCCAAGGACCTGGGCGACACCAAGCTGATCGTCGAGAACGACGCCAGCCAGGTGAAGATCGAGGTCAATGTCGTGTTCCGCGGCAGCGTGCTGCCCGTCGAGCGGCGGCCGCTGAGCGCCAGGACCAGCGATCTGTTCGGCGTCGAGTTCGATCTGCCGGTTCTGGCACCGGACGAGCTGTACGCGAGCAAGCTGGTGGCCGCGCTGGATCGGCAGCACCCCCGCGACCTGTTCGACGTGTGGCAGCTCTTTGAGTCGGGCGACATCAGCGACGGCATGGTCGAGTGCTTCGTGATCTATCTGGCGGGCCACAACCGGCCGCCTCACGAAGTGCTGTTCGGCAACGACAAGGACATCGCCGGCGAGTACGAGCGGGCCTTTGTCGGCATGACCGAAGTGGACTGTTCCCTGGAGACACTGCTCGACGCTCGCGGCAGGCTGCGGCGCGAGCTGCCACAGCGACTGAGTAACCGTCTTCGAAGTCAAGCGCAATGAAGCGACTTGTCCCAAGGTTTTCCAGTGCGCACCATGGCGTTGAGCGTGGTGAGCAACTTGCGCATGCAAGCGACCAGGGCGACCTTGGGCAACTTGCCAGCGGCCTTCAGACGCTCGTAGAAGGCCTTGATGGCCGGGTTGTAGCGGGTGGCCGTGAGCGTTGCCATGTACAGCACGCGGCGGATCTCGAAGCGCCCGCCTTGTACGCGCCGCCTGCCCTTGCTGCCGCCGGAGTCATTGGCCATGGGCGCCACGCCCACCAATGCAGCGATCTCGCGCCGGTTCAGCCGGCCCAGCTCTGGCAGCTCGGCAATCATCGTGGCACTGGCCACCGGGCCGACTCCCGCAGCCGACTGCAGCAGCGTGTCGAGCTCCCCAAAGTGCTCGCGCACATGCGTGACCATCTGCTCTTCGATCTCATCGAGCTGCGCCTTGATCGCCGCCTCGATGGCCTCGATGCTGGCGTGCAGCTTCTTGGGCGTGATCTGCAGCCGTTGGCGCTCCGAATGGAGCATGGTCAGCAACTGGCGCCTGCGCGTGACCAGGGCCGCGAGCCACTGCTGGCGCTCATCGGCCAGGGGGCGCAAGAAGCGCTGCAGATCGTCGCGGCGCAGCAGCACCGCTGCCAGCTCGGCCAGCGTGCGCGCATCCACCGCGTCGGTCTTGGCCAGGCGTCCCATGGATTTGGCGAAGTCGCGCGCCTGGCGCGGGTTGATGACCGCCACGGGCAGGCCTGTGGCCTGCAGGGCACACGCTAACGCGGCCTCGTAGCCGCCGGTGGCCTCCATCACCACCAGACCCACGTCCAGGGGCTGCAGGGCAGCCGCCAGCGCCGAGTGGCCTTCGGCATCGTTGTCAAACCGCTGGGCGCTGCTCTTGGCACCCAGCACACAGACATCCACGTGCGCCTTGGCCACGTCGATGCCCACCGTCACAGAGGTAACAGACATGATCTTCAGATCCCTTGCTTGTGCATGCGCGCTCAATCAAGGCGCGCGTAACCGTTCGGGCTTCACGAAGACCAGCGCGGCGGCCATGCGTTCTGTACTCAGTCACGGGCTCTATCACCCCAGCGCCTACCAAACTGCACGGGCCGGTCTGGCCGCCTCAACGGCGTTCAGACTCTACCGCGCTGGTCTGGTTTAAAGATACAAGCACCGCGCACAAGCAGTTTCTGAGCGGGCTGGCGCGCGCAGAACCGGACTGGTCGCTGGTGCAATGCCCGCACGCCGCGCAACTGCCGGCACTGCGCTGGAAGCTCGCCAATCTCGAAACCTTCCGCAAGCGCCGTCCCGACGACTTCGCAGCGCAATCCGCCGCCCTCGACACCGGCTTGGGCCAGAGCTGACGAACATCCCGCAGCGCCCCACTTGCCGGGATTGCCCCATGCCGCATTCATCGTGGCACCCGCGCAGCAGCGGCCCTATACCCAAAGGCTTCCGACAAAGGCCAAAGGGTTGGGAAGGGGCAAAGGAAGGGCGCCAAGGGGAAAGGCCCTATCCTGAAAAGGCCAAAAGGCGCCCCCGAGCAGCCCGTCATCCGGGGTTCGCCATGCTCTCGCTGTTCCAGCGCAAACGGGTGCCACCCACCGCCGGCACACCGCCCACATCCGCCATCGAAACTCCGAAAGGGTTGATGCGGCCGGAGTCGGCCGCATCGCTGCTGGCCACGCCGCGTCGGCAGAAGCTGCTGGAACACATCTGGCAGCGCACATCGCTCTCGCGCCGACAGTTCGCCACGCTCTACCTCGCCCCACTGGAGCGCTACGCCGAGCTGGTCCAGCAGTTCCCGGCCTCCGAGAACCACCACCACGCCTATCCGGGCGGCATGCTGGACCACGGCCTGGAGATCGTCGCCTATGCGCTGAAACTGCGGCAGTCATACCTGCTGCCTGCGGGCGTCACGCCGGAGGCACAGGCGGCCCAGGCCGAAGCCTGGACCGCAGGCACGGCCTACGCGGCCCTGCTGCACGACATCGGCAAGATTGCGGTCGATCTGCACGTCGAGCATGCCGACGGCAGCGTCTGGCATCCCTGGCACGGCCCGCTGCGAAAGCCCTACCGCTTTCGTTACCGTAAGGAGCGTGAGTACCGCCTGCACAGCGCCGCCACCGGGCTGCTCTACACGCGCCTTCTCGATCGCGACATCTTCGACTGGCTCAGTGGCTATCCCGACCTCTGGGCCGCGCTGCTCTACGTGCTGGCCGGCCAGTACGAGCACGCCGGCACGCTCGGCGAGTTGGTCGTGCAGGCCGACCAGGCATCGGTCGCCCAGGAACTCGGCGGCGATCCCAGCAAGGCGCTGGCGGCGCCCAAGCATGCGCTGCAACGCAAATTGCTCGACGGCTTGCGCTACCTGCTCAAGGAAGCGTTCAAGTTGAACCAGGCCGGCCCGGCGGACGGTTGGCTGACCCAAGACGCCTTGTGGCTGGTGAGCAAGACCGTCTCCGACAAGCTGCGCGCACATCTGCTGTCGCAGGGCATCGACGGCATCCCGGCAAACAATACGGCGGTGTTCAACGTGCTGCAGGATCACGGCATCGTGCAACCGACGCCGGATGGCAAGGCGATCTGGAAGGCTACCGTCACCAGCGACGCCGGCTGGTCGCACGCCTTCACCTTCCTGAAGCTCTCGCCGGCGATGATCTGGGATGCCGCCGACCGGCCGGCGCCGTTCGCAGGCCGTGTGCAGGTCGAAGAGGAACAGGCGGAGCCGCAGGCGCCGGCGGTGGCCGATGGGCCGCGCGTGAAAGGCACCGAAGCTGCACCCGCGAGCGCGGCGCCGATCGCATCCGCAGCCATGGACACCGGCGTGGCCGCGCTGCTCGACCTGCTGGGCGACACCGCTCCACCCACCGCGCCGGAGACCCCGAGTTGCCCTGTTGCCGAGTCCGAGCCGGCCCCATCGACCGTGCCCCCGTCGCAGATGAGCCTCGCGCCTGCCCAGGATCGCGCGCAGCCCTCCGGGGCGCACTTCATGGCCTGGCTGCGTCAGAGCATCCAGACGCGCAAGCTCATCATCAACGACGCCAAGGCCCTGGTGCACACCGTCGCCGGTACGACCTACCTCGTCAGCCCCGGCGTGTTCCAGCGCTACGCGCAGGAGTACCTTCAAGTCGCCGCGCTGGCCAAGCAGGAGAAGCTGGAGGGGTGGCAGTGGGTACAGAAGCGCTTCGAGAAGCTGGGACAGCACCGCAAGCAGCCGAGCGGGCTGAACATCTGGACCTGCGAAGTCACGGGGCCGCGCAAGTCGCGCCGGCTGCACGGCTACCTGCTCGTCAGCCCGGATGCGCTGTTCCAGGAGACGCCGCCAGACAACCCATACCTGCGGCTCCTCAACGAGGCCGCAAAGCGCGAAGATTCAGCCCTTGGGGGCAAGGACGACGATCAGGCGTAGGCATGCGGCCGCTGTGCGGGCCGGCTTCAATCCGCGGATGGGGCCGACTCTGCCAGCTTGGCTTCGGTCAGAGTCATCAAGTGGGCGGAACTGCATTTCAGCGCACGGGCAATCTTGAGGATGAGAGGGAGCGTGGGGACATGCTCGCCGCGCTCGATCTTGCCCATGTGCGACCGTTCGATGCCGGCCATGTGGGCCAGCGTTTCCTGAGCGATGCCCTGGTTGGTTCTTTCTTCCCGCACGGCAGCCCCAAACGCGATGGCTGGTTCCGCTTCGTAGGTAGTGGTGCCGGTGGGGCGGCCCCTTTGGATCGAACGCTTTGGCATTGCCAAGAGCGTCGAACACGGTCACGATTTAAACCACGTTAAACTTAACTCATCCAACGGCTTCGAGATCAGTTGCCACGAGTTCACCGCCTGGGGGAGCTGGACGTGGAATCGAGTGACATCACCGCCGAAATTCGCATGGCCGTCCTCGGCGAATGGGTGCCTCCCCAGCTCGCCGACGTGCTCGCCCTGCAGCGTGCCGAAGAGCCGGAGACTCATGCCGTCCTGGCCGGCTGGACAGATCCCGGTCGAGGCGCGGAGCTGCCGGACGACGGCTTCGACTTCGCCTTGTCTGCGGTTTCCCGGCAGTGGCCTGGCTGGGTATGCGAACCGCTGTGGCATGACACGCTGGCGGTCGCCGTGGCCAAGCGCTCCCACCTGCTGGCCTACCGTGAAGTGCCGTGCGGTGAAGTGCTCAAGCAGCCCTTGATCTGCTCGCAGTCCACGGCCGATGAACCATGGCGCATGACCGTGCAGCGTGTGTTCGAGAACGCGCTGCAGGAGCGAGAGCAAGCGGTGGAGACATTCGATGTGGCGATGACGTTGGTTGCCGCCGGGTACGGGATCGCCATTGCGCCTGCCGCGAGACTGGCGAGCTACCTACGCCGAGGCGTCGCCGTGCGGCCGCTGGCCGGCGCACCAACGATCGTGATGGCTTACCTGCTCCGCCGCGATGCTTCCTTGTCGGACACCCAGGCAAGATTCGCCCGCCGCGCGCGCTTGGTGTCCTGACAGACGCGCGGGGATCGCGGTTCCGCCACGATCCCGCATTCCTGCTGCTAGGCGACTCCGACTCGCAGCGGGGTCCATTCGCTTTCCTTCACGGCTGTGCTCACTGCCATGACGAGCTTGTCGAGATTGCTGGCCGTCACGCCCTCCAGTGCCGAACACCCCCGCAGCATCGAGCGCGGTTGCAGTAGTGCATGGTAGATCTGCCAAGGGTCCGCACCCCTGGTCAGCTTCAGGACGGACTGGATCAGCTCGTGCTTGAGTGGGTCGAGGTGCCAGTCCGGCACGCGCTGGCCGCGGTTGCCTACGTTCAACGCCAGCAAGTTGCCCGCCTTGATCTCGTAGCTGATCCACCTGCGGGATTTGCCCGCCATCTTGGCAAACGCAGCGACGGGAAGGTTGTGCGGCGCTTCGAAGACATCGAACAGCTCCATCCTCTCGCGCTGAATGTCCGAGGGCACCAGCGGCGCGGCTGATCGAGGGGGCGGAACCGCCGGCAGCCGATGTGTGGCGGCAGAAACCAACGGCATGGCGTCACCCGGCTTCGTCACGAGCAGGATTGGCGAAGCGGCAACCGGCGTGGAGGGTACGCTTGCGGTTTGCCCATTCGGGAACGCGGGCACGCCTTCCAGATGCACGGTGAGCGGCATGCTGGCCGCCTCGACCTGGTTCTGCTCGAAGAGGTCGAGCCGATCGGCCCAGTCCTGCATCATGCGGCGACGCTGCTCCACGTACTCGGCATGGTTGTAGGTCGCGCTGACCTTGTTGGGATCGACATGCGAGAGCTGTGCATCCACCCAGACCTTCGGGTAGCCAATCTCGTTGAGCGCAGTGGACATCGTGCCGCGGATGCCGTGTCCCGTCAGGCGTTCCTGATAGCCCATGCGCTTGAGGGCACCATTGAGCGTGTTCTCGCTGATGCGCTTCTTCAAGTCGCTGTCGTGCCGGAACAGGTGACGCTGGGCCGGCTTGAACTCATCGAGCAGGTGCCGGACGATCTCCATGGCCTGAACCGACAGCGGCACGATGTAGGGCGGGATGTCCTTCGCCTGCTGCCGCTTCTTGCGCATATCCAATTGGAGTTGCTTCACGACGTCGGGCGGGATGATCCACAGCCCACGGTCCAGATCGAATTGATCCGGCATCGCCTGTCGCAGCTCGCCGGTTCGCACGCCGGTCAGCAGCAATAGCCGCAGCCCGAGCTGGGTCTGCCGCCTGCCGCGATAGCTGCGCAGCCGCTGCAACAGCTTCGGCAGCTCGGCCATGCGCAGGAACGGGTTGTGGTTGACGGGTGGCAGCGGCAGCGCTACCACATCGAGATCGGAGGCGGGGTTCTGCTCCAGGCCCGGCACGATCACCAGCGCGTAGCGGAACAGTTGGTTGAACCACGTCCTGACTTTCTCGGCAACGGAGAGCGCCTTGCGCTTCTCGATCTTGGCGATCACCTCCAAAAGGTCGGGACGCTTGATCTCATAGACCGACCGCTTGCCCAAGGCGGGCAGCACATCCTTGTCGAAAATGCGCGGAAGTATCGAGAGGGTCGTCTGCCGGCCTTCCTTGAGGCTGAGCCCGCGATGCTTGAGCCACTTGCGATACACCGCCTCGAAGGTGTTTTCGTCGGCGAGCCGGACAGCGGTGCGCTTCTGCTTGCGGTGAACGCGAGGATTGGTGCCTTTGGCCAGCAGGGCGCGCGCTTCGTCGCGCAGGCTGCGGGCCTCGCGAAGCGTCACCTCTGGGTAGGTGCCGAGCGACATCCGCTTCTGCTTGCCCGCCCAGTAGTAGCGGAAGTGCCAAGTCCGGCCCCCTGCAGCCGTGACGGCCAGGGAGAGGCCATCCAAGTCAGGGAGGGTGTATGCCTTGCCAGTTGCCTTGGCCTGTCGAACGGCCAGGTCTGAGAGTGCCATGCTCTTGCTCCTGAACATGAGTCAGGAACCAGATGCTGGTCACGTCGACCTCGCCCCTCCATCAACAATCCGGAATCAGCCGCGCCCGCAAAAATGGACTTGTTTGTGGACTTAAAAGTCCCGGCTGTAGGCGGATCGCAGTGGACCGCGGCAGAACGTCAAAGAGAGGAAAAGTCCTTGTGTGGCAACGACTTGCAGACTCTCTTGGACTTCTGCGGAAGTCCGCAGAATGATGCAGTGGAGCGGGCGATGGGAACTACTCTAAGCATCCAACCCATTGATTAACAACAGGTTTTTCGGGTTCAGTTGCCAGATTAGGGCCAGCAATTGTACCATTTGCCCGCCCTCGATGACATAGCAGCGTCTACTGTGGCCCACTGACAAGCACGGAAAGCCAGTGAGATGATTTCTTAAGCGGCTGACGGTCCATTCGCTCGCGCTGAGACCTTTTCGCTGTCATACCTATCCATTGCAGCACGGTAGCCGAGCAGACGTACGTCAGCTGACTCCCATCTTCAAGACCGAGCTGAACATGACGCCGGCCGCCTACATCGAATCGGTGCGCGTGGAGATGGCGCGCAACCGGCTGGAGACCACCGATGAGCCGCTCGACCGCATCGCCACGGCCTGCGGCTTCAACACCACCGACACGCTCAACCGCGCCATTCGCAGGAAGCTGAACACCACGCCGGCCGAATACCGCAGTAGGTTCCGCACCGCCTGCTGAGCCCGGGCACTTCGCCTGTGCGGCCGCTGGGGTTTGTGTGACGCGGGCGCACCATGCGTCAGCCAACAAGCCAGGAGAGACTAGCCTGCGGCAGTGGCTGCAATCTGTAGCGCTCTGCGCTCGAACCGCTCAGCCACCGGGTCTGCTCGTCCGCTGGGCCGCTGCAGGTGCGTCACGATTTCGTAGGGGCCGTCAGCAAGCGGTCGCATAGTGATCCCCCATCCATGACCATGTTCGATGCGCGATTGGGCGGATACCCCGACGCCGTAGCCGGCCGCAACCCATAGCGCCATCATCTCGAATGAAGTCACCCGCTGGATGTTCTCTTGGTCCAGAGGCATGAGGGAGGCCAACCTCTCATCCAGCAGGGGGCAAGCCTCGGCCTGCCAGCGATAAATGGGGTAATCCTGGAGATCGGCGATGGTGAGCTTCGCCTTGTCAAGTAAGTGAGACCGCGGCGGCATGGCAACGGCCATGTTCTCGGTCCACAAGGGTTGCGTTCTGAGGGTCGGATCGCTGAACCGCTGAAGCGAAATCCCTACGTCGTAGCAGCCTTCACGAAGTCCCTCAAGCAGATCGTCGCCTGCAACCTCAAAAAACGTGAGTGTGACGTCTGGTTCTTCCGCGCGTTGCCGTGCGAGAAGCGCCGAAAGTTGTGATGACGGTACGCCCGGCGCTACCGCAAGCCTGAGACGGGGAGGCGGGCTGGTGGCGTCGTGCATAAGAGCCCCCAAGAAGAGAATTTATCGTTTTCTGTTAAAAGCCGGAATGGCGAAGCACGTAAAGCCGCGCCAATCCTTGCTTTCGCTGATTTCCCAATTTCCGTTAAATCCCGGAATGGGGTCGAAATTTCCGTTAAAGCTGAACTGACCGGAGGGCCAGTTGGGTGGCTTACCTGGGCGCATCGCATCAGCTTTCACACCTCCAAGGGCTGGGCAACCCCTTCTCATCAAAGCGAAAATCCTAGCTCGACACTCATCTGGCATCCCCGGCTCCTCACCTTCTCATTCCAGAATTCAACGGGCGATTCCGCCTTCAACGGGAAGATTCCGGTCTTTAACGGAAAACGACATTAGATCGGAAAGGTGAGCCAACATCATAAGTCAAGAGTGAACTTTAACGTGGTTAATCTTGATGGATTGAAGGACGCTTCTATTGATGCAGAAGCGTACTGTTCAACCCGGCCGACCTCCTGGCACGACTACCTATGAAGCCGAGCCGGCCTTGGCGTTCGGGCGGGCTGTGCGCGACGCACGCATGGCTCAAGGCATCGCTCAGGACGAGTTCGCGGCCATGGCGGATATCTCGCGCTCACATATGGGCAAGATCGAGCGTGGAGAGCATGTGCCCACGCTCCCCCTGATACTGAGAATTTCCGTGGCGCTCAGGCTCAGTGCGGCCGAACTGATGGCAGCAACAGAGCAAAACCTCCGTACTAAAATCGATACGTGAGCTGACCCTCCTGGAGGGCCTCAGCAGCAGTCGCCTGAGTGCGCGCGCAGGCGAACGATAAATCGCTCCAGCGACTCCGACAAGTCGTCGCTGTCGGGCCGAAGCAGGTAGGTGGTGATAACCGCTGAATCAACGGCCAAGGGACGGATTACCACGTCTGGACGCTGGCTGACCGCGATCCTGGCCGCCGTGGTGAAGCCGACACCATAGCCTGCGCCAACCAGGGTGAGCATCATGTCCAGCGAAGTCACATGCTCGGCGACATTGGGCTCGCGCTCCAGCGGCCGCAACAGCCGGGCCAGCTCGCGGCAGTAGCCTTCGCATACCTGCGGGTCACATAGCACCAGAGGATGGCACGCGAGTTCATGCAGAGGAACCTTCTTGTGCGACAGCAGCGGGTGCCGGGGAGGCATGGCGACCACCAGTGGGTCCTGCCAGATCGGTTCGGACACTATGCCTTCGCCCACGTCGGCGGCGTGTGAGAATCCGATGGTGAAGTCGCCTGATCGCAGTCCGCGCACCTGCTCGGCCAACGGCACTTCAGACAGGCGTATCTCGATTTCTGGTTCTTCCTCGCGGCAACGGGCAAGGAACGCCGACAGCCGAGGATCAATCGCGCCGTCGGATACGGCGATGCGCAGCCTCCCTTGCGAGCCTGCTGCTACCGCTTTGACATTCTCCCGCGCTTGCTCCAAGACAGTGAACAATCTGCGAACGTCCTGCAGGAAGGCGACACCCGCGGAGGTCAGCAGGGTTCCTCTTCGATTTCGATCGAAGAGCACCACCCCCAATTCATCCTCAAGTTCTTTAATGGCTCGGGACAGCGGAGGCTGCTCGATATGCAGGCGCTCGGCGGCCCGCGTGAAATGCAACTCTTCCGCCAAGGCTACAAAGTAACGAAGGTGTCGCAATTCCATGGATCAATCCCTCGAAGTCGATTGCATGTATTGCTTATTCATTATTCGTTTCATTCCTGACAAGGAGATGATCAGAGGATTATTTTTTTGTCAGGATCATGTCTATGGTGCCTTTCGCAATCCTTGGCGCAGGTCCGCGACCAGATTCCTGACGGTAACGTACATGGTGTACTTAGGCGCGCCGCCATAGTCCGCGCGCCAGAGGATTGTTCCGTCCTTATCGAGCAGGATGAACGTGTGGCCGTCGTGGCTTTTGCCCATCATGCCGTAGCTGTTCGCGTCGTAGGCGCGCGACACGCTCAGATCGGGATCCGAAAGCACGGGAGTGGCCAACCGCTCGTTGCTTACCTTCTCCTTCAGGGCGTCGATCGGGTCGGTGCTGATGCTTACCAGAGAATCGACACCGAGAGCCCGGAATTCATCGATGTGCGACTCGATGTCCTTGAGCTGGTCCCAGCAGGGCTGGTGGCCAGTCGATTCAAGTGGGCGACACACACAGCCTCTACGCCTGGACGAGGTAGTTGCGCATCAGACCGGAGTCCTCATGCTCCAGCATGTGACAGTGGTAGAGGAACAGCCCCGGGTAGTCCTTGAAGCCGAGCAGAATGCGCACGCGCTCTCCGGGCATCACCAGCACCGTGTCTTTCCAGCCTTCGTCGAGCAGGCCGGCCTTGACCGTGCCTTGCTGGCGCGAGAACGCGGCAGCCACGGAGCGCCCGATCACCCGGAACTGCAGCCCGTGCACGTGCATCGCGTGCGCCATCGCCATGCCCATCATTCCAGTTTGCCCGTCATTGCGAAACTCCCAGACCTCGTGGGTGCCGAGCTTGACGGTCTCCAGCGGGCTCACGCCGAGCATGTCGAAGCTGTGGCCGTTGATGCCCCAGGTCATCATGCCCATGGTGAGGTTGAACACCTTGGGGTGGTTGAAGTTGACGGCAACGCGCGGCTCTGGCCGCGGCAGCTGGGACAGGCGCTGCGGCGGCAACGTCGGCTTGTCATACCTGCCATGCTGGATCTGCAGCTTGAGAACAGGGAACGGTGCGCCATCGGGCAACGCCGATTCGTCCATCATGCCGCCCATCATTCCATTCATGGCCATCCCACCCTCGAAGGCGAGACTCTGCAGCGTCAGTTCGGTGCCGGCCAGCCAGCGGCCGAAATCCACCCACAGGTCGACGCGCTCGGCCGGCGCCAGCATGACGTAGTCGCGCTGCAGCGGCGCGGCCAGCAAGCCGCCATCGGTCCCGATAACCGTCAGCGGCGAGCCGTCATGCCAGGCCAGCTTGTAGATGCGCGCGTTCGAGGCATTGAACAAGCGCAGGCGATAGGCGTCGCGCTCGACCGCCATGCTCGCATCGGGGCGGCCATTGACGAGGATCTGGTCTCCGAACACGCCCATCATGCGGGCCATCATTTGCCCCATGCCGCCCATCATGCCGCGGTCCGTCATGCCGCCCATGCCGCCGCCACCCATCATCCCGTGGTCTTGCGAGCTCTCCGCGGCCGCGCCGGCCGGGCTCTGCGACAGGTAGACAAATTGGTTGTCGTCGTCGAATGTCCGGTCCTGCAGGACCAGCGGGAGGTCATAAGAACCCGTGGGAAGTTCCAGGGCCGCTTCCTCGTCATCGCTGACCAGGAACAGGCCTGCCAGGCCGAAGTAGACCTGCTTGCCCGTCCGGCCATGGGGGTGCGGGTGAAACCAGTAGCTGCCGGCCCGGTTCACGACCGTGAACTCGTAGACGTAGCGCGCGCCCGGCGCGATCGCGTAGCGCGGATGGCCATCCATGGGTTCCGGCACGTGCAGCCCGTGCCAATGAATGATGGTCGACTCCGGCAACTCGTTGATCAAGTCGATGCGCACGCGCTGACCCCGGTGCACGCGGATGATGGGCCCCAGGTAAGTGCCGGCCGATGCGTCAAGCGTGTTCGCATCGCCGCGCAGCAGCTTGCCCTGGTAACGCCACACCTGCGTCTGTGCCCCCGGGCGGATGGCGACACTGTCCTGCATCGCGTGCAGTTCGATGTGGACGTCGATGTTGGCCGCGGCGGGCTCCTCGCCGCCGGCTCTTGCGCTGACCTCTGGCAGGCCGAGCGCGGCGACAGCCACAGCTGTCGCGGAATGCATCAGGATGCGGCGTCTTTGTTGATTCATGCGGGAAGTCTCCGATCGGGTTCAAGTGCGGCGGCTGCGCCTACCAACCGCCCATCCGACCCATCATGCCGAAATGCATCACGACCATGCCGATCACACCCAGGATGGCAATGCCTCCGATGACCGCGAGCACGATCACAACGATCTTAAGTACGCCGCCGCTCGAGTCACTCATGGGTCACTCCTTCCTTCGCGATCTGCGTCCAGGTGCGCCCCTGGTCCTTGCTGACAAAAACACTCCGCTTGAAGGTCGCGATGGCGATCTCGGCCCGTCGGGCAGGGTTCTGCGCGATGTATGCCACAGCATCCTGCGTCAGTGCCGGGATCGGGACCTCTTCGGCTTTGGAGCCGGCCTTCAATGTGATCCTCGCCAGCGCCGCCTTGCCTGCATAGCTGCCAAACCACAGATGCTGCCCGTCCAGATCGAAGCTCGCGGCGAGTACCTGCTTGTCGCCGACCAACCGCTCGAAGCTCTCGGCCGAGTTCCGGGACAGATACAGCCCGTCGTCCATGCCGGCCGCAACGACTTTGGCGTCCGTGGGATGCACAGCCAGGCTGTTGAGCTTGGACCCTAACCCCTTGGCAGCGGCGCGCGTCCACTTCAGGCCGTCGTTTAGCGTGTAGTAGATGCCCGCCTGACTCATGCGGGAGTTCGGCTGGTGGTTGAGCACGTACACCGCGTTGGTTGCATAGCTGGTCGCCAGCGTATGGAAATCCGACTCACCCGTAAGCCCAAGCTGCTGCCAAGTCTTTCCGCCGTCCCGGCTCTTGATCAGGCCAAAGGGATTGGTCAGTCCGGAACCTGGTGCCGGGTGCCCGCTGCTGTACAACGCGTCGCGCGTGGCAGAGTACCCCATGTAGTCGTGCGTCGGCCCCGCAGCCTTGGACCAGCGTCCATCCTCGAAGACGGCCAAGCCATGGTGACTGGGGATCAGAAGCTGTTTGCCGTCAGCGCTGTAGGACAGCCCGTGGACATGCATCAGTGTGACAGGCTCGCCAGCGTGAACCGGGGACGCCGCGAGGATGCCAAGCGCCAATGCGAGCGTCAAGGCATGGAGAGGTCGTTGTTTGTGGCGCATGGCTATCCCTCGTGATGGTTGGGAAAGTGCATGAACGTATGGGCGTCACCTGGTTGAGAATCAGGCCCTGGGTCCCACGCCGATGTGCAGTGCCGATTCTCCAGAATAGTGGTGCGGGGGCACTTCGAGGTTGCTGGGAGCGGGTACGTTCTTGAAAACCCGGCCCGCGAGATCGAACTTCGATCCATGGCATGGGCAATAGAAGCCGCCCGGCCATGACGCCCCTATGTCGGCGGTACCCGGTTCTGGCCTGAAGGACGGGATACAACCCAGGTGGGTGCAGATCGCCACCAGCACGGCGATGTCCGGCTTGACCGAACGCAGATCGTTGCGGGCGTAGTCAGGCTGCTGCCCACGACGGCTCGAATGCGGGTCACTGAGCAAGTCGTCGTGGCTGCGCAAGGACTCGAGCATGCCCGTAGTACGGCGCAGCACCCACACCGGCTTGCCGCGCCACTCCACGGTCCGTAGTTCGCCGGGCTTGATGGACCCAACGTCGGCCTCTACAGGCGCACCGAATGCGCGCGCTCGTTCGCTTGGGGCCATGGAGGCCACGAAGGGCACGCTTGTCGCGACGATACCCGCACCGCCAGCCGCAGTCGCCGCCGTGAGCCACAGGCGACGTGCGGGGTCTGGAAGGATTGCTGTGCATGACATTTGCAGGCCTCGCCTGGAACAAGGGTGGATGGAGTGTGCTGCAGACTGCTGGTGAATGCAGGGCGTTCTGGCATTGCTCGCTAGGCCTTGTCCGGATCGCCATCGCGGACCCCGGATTCCGCCTTGCTTTCGCCGGGCTTGGCGCTCTCATTCTTCTGGTTGCCATTCATGCCCTTCATCATGAAGAGCATCGCCACCGGGCAGATGAGTGCCACCAAGAAAGGGGCGCTGGCCAGAATGAACGCGTGGGCCGCTGGTATTGCGAAGTAGGCGACCGCCAGGCCAAGGCCTAGCCAGACAGCCATCTTCACCAACATTTTTGAATCGCATTTCATGTTGCTCTCCTTTGAAATTAGGGGTCTCGCAGAGGTATCGTTAGACCGATGGGTCAGGTAAAACTTCTGCTCCGGTACGAAGATGGAGTAACTTTTCCACGGGCATAACCACTGCGATTCCCGCCCCAGGAACATCGGAACGAGCGGTCTCCATCAAGGCCTTGAGAAGCACCTCCACTTTCGATTCCTCCGTGAAGATCTCAATCTTGGTGTGTTCGCTGAGCCAGTCACTGGTAAAGAAATTCTTGTATTCGCCAAAGCCCTTGACTCTGGTAAGCGTGATACCTCCAACACCCATGCTCCTGAGTTGCCTTTCCAGGGACTCCACAGCCTCTGACGGGACAATTGCAACGACATACTTGAAGTTCATGATTTCCTCGCTGTCTTTCATAGTTCGGCATTCGATAGATCAAATGACTGAAGGCTGAGGTCGCCATCATGGCAATTTGATGCATCGGCACGATGAACAGTTTCCCGTCGCGCAAGCCAACATAGGCACCCTGGAAAGACCAAGTACGACCAGACCGCAGAAAGCACTGGCGCGACTGGCTTCCGATCACTCAGGTCTTGGCACCGACTCCGCAAGCCGGGACATCGTGCACGCGTTTGTCTCGACCACCGCGCCAGCAGCGCCTTGTGATTGGGCAAATCCACCTCGACCTTGGCACCTGGATCGGCTGAATTGAGGGCCGTGGTCACCGCGTTGACGCAGCGGCTGCAGGTCATAGGCCGAAGACCGAACGCCTTCATGATGGCGGCTCCTTGAAAGTAGGATCAACGCCTTCACTGTGAGGCATCCAACCGTGGCAATGTCAAGCGATTCGAAGGATCCCCACTTTTAAATCATGGAATTTTGGTCGACACCTTTGACTTTTCCATCGTGACAAGGTGGAGACTGCAATCAACGCTGTGACGTGGTGGCGACTCCCTTGACGCCAAGAGCGGCCGCTGAGCTTGGTCGTCGCCAGAGCGGCCATGGCGTTCAGCAGTGTCAGCGTGGTCGCCAACGCCTTGACGCTGCGCCGCAGGAAAGGAGACCGACCATGATGTACAACACCGCACCACGGCAAGAACAGGCTGCCGGCAAGTCGACGGGAGCCCGCCATCACCATATGCCCGCGCCGGTGATTGCGCAGCGGTTCAACATAGGACAGGCGGCCACACGCTCTGGCGTGACGGCCAAGATGATCCGTTATTACGAGTCCATGGGGTTGCTGCCCCCAGTGGCACGCACAGAGGCCGGCTACCGACTGTACGGGGACAACGAAGTCCATACGCTGCGCTTCATTGGCCGTGCGCGAAACCTCGGCTTTGGCATGAATGAGATCACCGAGTTGCTCAAGCTCTGGCAGAACCGTCACCGGGCGAACGCCGATGTCAGGCGCATCGCTCTAGCCCACATTGCCAACCTGGAGCATCGCGTGAGCCAGATGGTTTCGATGAAGCACACGATCGAGGTCTTGGTCACGTCCTGTCATGGAAATGAACGGCCAGTTTGTCCGATCCTCGATGAGCTCGCCAAGTGAGCGAGCGCCATTCGGATGTGGGTCCACGACCGATAAAAAAGGCATCACCCGTGCCCGCCCATCCAAGGCAAGAAGCGTCCATCGGTCAAGCACAAGCTCAGGTAGAGCAGGCCAACGCATTGCAGGCAGACCTGCTACGCATTGCGCCTTCGGCGCTGAAAGAGGACGATTCCGATCGGCCCTAACATCAAGGGGAATTTTTCATGGGATTGCTCCGCCGCCAATTTTTGTTGACCTCCGCTGCCGCCGCCACTGCGGTATTCGCCGGTTGTACATCAACATCTTTCAGTGATTCGAAACCAAGCTCCAACGGAAAGGGGAGTGGCACACCTAGCCGTCTTCTGGTCGAAAAGCGCTCGATTGAAGTTAACGGTCGTGCGGCCATGATGTTCCGACTTCAACAGCCAAACGGTACGCGCGGCCTCTTTCTCAATCCGGGAGAACGCTTCCTGGTCAATCTGGAGAACCGCATGGACGAAGCAACCATCGTCCACTGGCATGGGCAGACGCCCCCGCCCGACCAGGACGGTGTAAGTCAGTTCGGTATTCCGCTACTTCAGCCCGGCGAGCAGCGCGCCTATGATTTCGGCGCACGTCCTGGTACGTACTGGATGCATTCGCATCAAGGTTTTCAGCACCAGAAAATGTTGTCAGCTCCATTGGTAGTGCGCACAGCCGATGACGTGCGTGCTGACGCCCAAGAAGTAACGATATTTCTGGAAGATTTCTTGTTTCGTGACCCAGCCGAAATATTCACTGACTTGCAAGGCGGCAAATCAGAACATCACGATGCCATGGCAGGCATGGCAGGCATGGCAGGCATGGCAGGCATGATGCCGAGTAAAACTATGCCCGGCGCTCAAGAAATGCCAGGCATGAGTGGGATGAATGGCATGTCAGGCATGCAAATGGATTTGAATGATATCGAGTTCGACGCTTATCTCGCGAACGACCGCACGCTCGATGATCCAGAAATTATCCGAGTAGCCCAGGGTGGAAAAATCCGCTTGCGCGTTATCAATGGATCCGCTTCGACCAATTTCCATATTGATCTAGGGTCATTGCAAGGCACGATTGCGGCGGTCGACGGCGAGTTGGTCAAGCCATTGACGGGCCGTCGCTTCGGCTTGGCCATGGCCCAGCGGATCGACATTCTGGTCGACCTGCCGAAAAACGTTGGCGCTTGGCCAATCCTGGCGATGCGGGAAGGCGCCAGGCAGCAAACTGGCGTCATTCTTGCTACCGTCGGCGCAAACGTCGGCAAGCTGGCAAGCATGGCTGACACCATGGCCGGCCCCCTGACCTTCGACCTGGAAATGCAATTATCCGCGCTCACCCCATTGGAACTTCGTCCCGACACTACCCATTCCACGTTGAAGCTGACTGGTTCTATGGCGCCATATAGCTGGGGTATCAACGAAAAAGGCTGGAACAACCGGGATACCGTGAAGATCAGAAAAGGGCAACGCGTACTGATCACTTTTCAGAATACGACGATGATGGCACACCCCATGCACTTGCATGGTCACGCTTTCCAGGTTGTCGCGTTCAACGGCAAAGCATTTGCGGGAGCGATGCGCGATACGGTCCATGTACCGCCAATGGCAAAGGTAACTATCGCGTTTGATGCGGACAGCGCTGGCCAATGGTTATTGCATTGCCACAACACGTATCACATGGCGGCGGGCATGATTACTGAAGTAGCCTACGTCTAAAAATGTACGCTAGCTCAACCTGATAACGACAAGCATGGTGCTTCATGAGTGCGAATGAACGTTTATCTGAAGGCGTTGCCACGCCTGCGCCGTCGGCCCAGTATCTGGATGCCAAACGGACCATTCAGGAGATGGCAATGTCCAGCGGGCGCCACTTGCTGGATGCTCCCGTCATGCGCCTCTGCGTGATGGCTGTGTACGCTGGAATGCTGATCGCCGCCGGTGCATTGTTCTCTGTGCTGCTCTCCGCGGGGGTGGAGACGCAAGGTCCACGCCGGCTGCTCGAAGGTCTCGGCTTCACAGCCGGGTTCTGTTTCGTGATTCTGTCTCAGGCCGAGCTATTCACCGAAATCAATGTCGTCATGCCGGTGACCCTGCTTCACTACTCGAAATGGAGCCTTGTGGGGAAGGCGACGCGATTTTGGGCACTGGCTTTTGTCGGCAATCTTGTCGGCGCAATGGTGATTGGTTATCTCGTGGCTACTGTGCAGCACTATCCGCCGGAAATCGCTTCGCGCCTCGCGGAAATTGTCTCGACCAAGATGGCCTATCGCGAAATCGGTGGCGTCACCGGATGGCTTCAAGTCGTCCTGTCCGGAATGCTGGCGAACTGGCTGGTAGGCCTGGCAGCGTTCTTCGCCACCATGGGGCGCACCATCCTCGACAAGTTCATCCCGTTGTTCCTGGCGGTGTCACTCTTTGTCGCCGCGGGCTTTCAGCACAGTCCGGCGAACATGGCGTACTTTTCATTGGCTGCGGGGGCGGGTATGGGACCGACATGGAGCGCCGCACTGGGCTGGAGCATTGTCCCGGCGGCCATCGGAAATCTCCTCGGTGGCCTATTGTTTGTTGTCCTGCCGCTATGGATTGCTTTTGGCTCGAAACACAGCGCCATGATTGAAGGCGATAATTCTGGGGCCAAGTCATGAGCGCGGATGCCCACAAGCCACAAACCGTTGATGCAGTTGGAAGCGGCGTCAGGGAACGTAGACTGTTCAGGGCGAAGGTATCGCTGCGGCCCATTTGGAGCGCATTTTCGGCCACCTCTGCCGCGCCCAAGGCCAGCCCGGCGGAAACCAGGACCAACATCACATCAACGGTCGCCACGTACTGCGCGATCAGTGGCTCCTGCCCACACGTGCGAAGGAAGCGATCGATCTGGCACGCATGACCTTCGCAGATGGCGGGGTCGCCCAGCGTCAGGGGATAGCGCAGCACTTCCTTCGTCGGAACCTGCTTGAAGGCGAGCACGGGATGGCGGGCAGGCACCGCCATCATCAATTCATCCTCCCAAGCAGGAGTGACCACGATGCCATCGCCTGCATCTTCGGCCCTCGAAAACCCGGCGTCGTACAGGTCGTCGTGCAGTCCCTTGTCCAGTTCCTTGATGGTGCGGGACAGAAGCGACTGGTCGATGTGCAGCCGCTCGGCAATGCGGGCGAAGTGGAGTTCTTCGGCGACGGCCAGAAAACATCGGAGGTGACGCAATTCCATGAGTCAATGTCCTTATGAGACTCGATCGTGCTCGCTGTGGGGCCGCGGCAGCGCCAACCGCTGTTTCTTTCAAGTGGCGGCGTTCTCATGCACTGGCTCTGCAGTGACGTCCTCTTCTTGCTCATCTGGGCGATGAGCCAGCCGATACAGAATTGGCAACACGAGCAGCGTCAGTACGGTGGACGACAAGATGCCGCCGATAACCACGGTGGCCAGAGGCCGTTGGACTTCCGCGCCCGTTCCCGTGGCGATGGCCATCGGGATGAAGCCCAGCGACGCCACCAAGGCCGTCATCAACACGGGGCGCAAGCGGGTCAGCGCGCCCTCGCGGATGGCTGCGTCCAGCGGCGTTCCGCCCTCTCGCAGGCTGCGGATGTAGGAAATCATCACCAGGCCATTGAGCACGGCAACGCCCGATAGCGCGATGAAGCCCACGGCGGCCGAGATGGACATGGGAATGTCGCGCAGCCACAGCGCCAGGATGCCGCCGGTCAGTGCGAACGGAATGCCGGTAAAAACCAGCAAGCCATCCTTGACATTGCCGAACATGGCAAACAGCAGCACGAAGACCAGCAGCAGCGACACCGGAACGACGATCTGCAAGCGCTGGGTGGCGGATTGCAGGTTCTCGAAAGTGCCGCCCCAGCTCGTCCAGTAGCCTGTGGGAATCTTGACCTGCGCCAGCGCAGCCTCGGCGTCGGCCACGAAGGAGCCGACGTCGCGGCCACGCACGTTGGCGCTCACCACGATGCGGCGCTTGCCGTTTTCCCGGCTGACCTGGTTGGGGCCGGGTGCCAGCTCGAAGCTCGCCACCTCGGCCAGTTGGATGAAGTTGGTTCGTCCTTCGCCGCCACCTGTGCCGCGTGGCAACGGAATCGGCAGGCGCTTCATGCTTTCCAGGTCGTTGCGCAGGGACTCCGGCAGCCGAACCAGGATGTCAAATCGACGGTCCCCTTCAAACAGCGTACCGGCCTCGCGCCCGCCGATGGCCGTGGCCACTGCATCTTGGATGTCGGCCACGTTCAGCCCGTAGCGCGCGGACTTCTGACGATCAATGTTGACCGTGAGCATCGGCAATCCTGTGGTCTGTTCAACTTTGACCTCAGACGCACCGGGGATCTTCTGCAACATGGACGAGACTTCTTCGGCTGTCTTGTTCAATACGTCCATGTCGTCGCCGAAGATCTTCACCGCCACATCGCTGCGAACCCCTGATATGAGTTCGTTGAACCGCAGTTGGATCGGCTGGGAGAACTCGTAGTTGTTGCCCGGTATCTTGCCCACCACCTCCTGCACGGCGGCCAGCAATTCGTCGCGTGACTTGCGCGGCTCGGGCCATTCAGACATGGGCTTGAGCATGATGTAGCCGTCGGAAATGTTCGGCGGCATGGGGTCGGAGGCGATTTCCGCCGTGCCGGTGCGCGCGAAAACGCGGTCGATCTCGGGGAACTGGGCCTTCAGCGTGGCTTCCAGTTGCTGCTGCATTGCCACCGATTGCGTCAGACTGGTACCTGGAATGCGCAACGCCTGGATGGCGAAGTCGCCTTCGTTCAGACTGGGCACGAACTCGCTGCCCATGCGGGTGGCGATCAAACCGCACAGCACCACCGCCACGGCGGCTGCCGCCAGCATCACTGCTTTGGCCGCCATCACGCGATCCAGCAGCGGGCCATACCAGCGCTTGGCCTGCACGACCAGGAAGTTTTCCGTCTCGCTGACCCGATTGCCAATGAACAGGGCGACCGCCGCCGGAATGAAGGTCACCGACAGGATCATGGCCCCCACCAGCGCGGCCACCACCGTGAACGCCATCGGGTGGAACATCTTCCCTTCCACACCCGTCAGGGCAAAGATGGGCAGGTAGACCACCATGATGATGAGCTGCCCGAACAGCAGCGCGCGGCGCGATTCCTTGGACGCCAGGAACACCTCGTGAAAGCGCTCCGCCCGCGTCAAGGGCCTGCCCTGGTGCGCCTGCGCATGGGCCAGTCGGCGCACGCAGTTCTCGACGATCACCACCGCCCCGTCGATGATGATGCCGAAGTCCAGCGCCCCCAGGCTCATCAGGTTGGCGCTCACCTTGTAATGCACCATGCCGGTGAAGGTGAACAGCATCGACAAGGGAATCACCGTCGCCGTGATGATGGCGGCACGGATGTTGCCCAGGAACAGAAACAGGATCACGATCACCAGAATCGCGCCTTCCAACAAGTTCTTCTTGACCGTGCTGATGGCTTTGTCCACCAAAACAGTACGGTCGTAGACGGTCACCGCATGGACCCCCTCAGGCAGGCTGCGGTTGATCTCCACCATCTTCTTGTCGACGGCTTGCGAAACCGTTCGGCTGTTTTGGCCAATCAGCATGAAGACCGTGCCCAGCACCACTTCGCGGCCGTTGTCTGTGGCTGCGCCGGTGCGCAGTTCGCGCCCCAGCCCCACGTCAGCCACGTCGCGCACCCGGATTGGCACGCCGCCCGCGCTGCTGAGGATGACATTGCCAATGTCCTCCAGCGTCTTGACTTGCCCAGGTGCCCGGACCAGGTACTGTTCGCCGCGCTTTTCGATGTAACCCGCACCCACGTTGCCGTTGTTTCGATCCAGCGCCGTCACGATGTCCTGTAGGGTGACGCCCAGCGAGGCCAGTCGCTCGGGTATCGGCGAGATTTGGTATTCCTTGGCATAGCCGCCAATCGAGTTGATCTCCGTCACGCCGGGCACGTTGCGCAACTGCGGCTTGATGATCCAGTCCTGAATCTCGCGCAGGTCGGTGGCCGTGTAGGGCATCCCATCAGGTTTCTTGGCGCCGTCCTTGGCCTCGACCGTCCACAGGTAAATCTCGCCCAGGCCGGTGGAGATTGGCCCCAGCGCAGGCGTGATGCCGGAAGGCAGTTTTTCCCGCGCCTCCTGGATGCGTTCATTGACCAACTGGCGCGCGAAGTAGATGTCGGTGCCGTCCTTGAAGATCACGGTCACTTGCGACAGTCCATAGCGCGACAGGGAACGGGTCTGCTCCAGGTTGGGCAGGCCCGCCATCACGGTTTCAATCGGGTAGGTCACCCGTTGCTCGGTCTCCAGCGGTGAATATCCTGGCGCTTGGGTATTGATCTGTACCTGGACGTTGGTGATGTCCGGTACGGCATCGATGGGGAGCTTTTGGTAGTTGAACACGCCGACGGCAGCCATACCGATGACTGCCAGCAACACCAACCATCGGTGCTCGATGGCTGCGCGAATGAGTTTTTCAAACATGTGCGTTGCTCCGGCATCAATGGGTGTGTTCGGCAGAGGCTTTGCCAAGCTCTGACTTCACGACAAAACTGCCAGCCGACGCATACGGAGCCCCCGCCTTCAGCCCTTGAACCACCTCGACGCGCTTGCCATCACTACGGCCCAACTGCACGGGCTGGGCAATGAAGCCACCATTCACTTTCAAAAACACGACGGGCTTGTCGCCCACGGTCTGAATGGCATCACCGGCCACCGTCACGGGCACGTCGGCCTCAGATGAGGTCACTTCCACGTTGACAAACAGTCCGGGACGCCAAGCGCCTTGGGGGTTGGACAAGACCACGCGGGCCTTGGCCATGCGGGTTTGTTCGCCAATCAGCGCGCCAACAAAGGTGATGGTGCCTTGCGCGCTGGCATCGAATGCCGTTGCCTTGATGGTGACCTTTTCGCCGACCCTGACCAGTGGCAAGTCCTTGGCGGGTATGTTGATTTCAGCCCAGACCTGTCCCAGATCGGACACGGTGAACACGGCGGCGTCTTCCTTGACGGCCTCACCCAGGCTGAGATGCTTTTCAATCACCAGGCCATCGAACGGGGCGCGCAACTCAAAGCGATTCAGCCCTCCCGAAGATCCCGCGCTCAACCCCAAGGCCGACAGCTTCTGCTGAGCATTGGCCACAGCGACTTGCGCCTCGTTTAACGCCTGCCCTGCTTGTAGGTAGTCCTGCTCGGCGGAAATTTTCTGCTCCCAGAGCCGCTTTTCACGCTCGAACGTGGTCTTAGCCAAGGCCAGACGCTTTTGTGCTGTCTGCAACTCGCTGCGCTGCTCAGACGCAGCCGGGCTGGCAATGACTGCGAGAACCTGTCCCTTCTTGACTGCTTGACCCAGACTGGCCTGAACGCTCTCGACCACTCCTGCAATGCGTGGGACAACGTGCGACGTCCGGTCTTCGTTCAAGCGAATTTCCCCGGGCAATTGCAAGGCTGACTTGATTCGTGCCGCGCCAGCCGTGTCGATGCTAATGGATGCCGCTTTGATTTGTGCATCACTGAGTTCGACTTTCCCCTCCTCTTGGTTGAGGACAAACATGAAGGGTTCGTTGGCTGTCTGGGCAACGATGCTGATCTCGAACGCGTGCGGCTCCGGCACGACCTCGCGGCTCAGCAGGCTGTCCTTGTCAGGCGCGAAGTTGAGCGCCTGCTTCTCGCCGGTCAAGCGCGTGACGGTGGCGCTGACCTTTGCAGTGTTGCTGGCAAGTGGTTTGCCCTTGTCATAGAGCCAGATTCGCAAACGAGGCTCACCGCCTTCCTCCGCGAGCAACGCCTCCAATCCGAAATCCCCTTCATTGAACAGTTTGCCGCCATGCACCCCCTTGCTCGGCCCTTCGTGGTGCTCACCGTCCGCATGGCCCTTGTCGTGGTCGTGCTGGTCACCACTTGCCTTGTCGTGATGCTCACCATCACTGTGCGCCTTGGACTCAACGTGGCTGCCGTGACCGTGGCCATCACCTTCGGCTGTCTTGGTTGCTTTGCCGCCGAGAATGGCGCTGCCCAGTACGACGCCCGTCGCAGCGATCACGGCGATGGCGATCAACTGCTTCTTGCTGACGCTCAGTTTGTTCGTGTCGATTTTCATGTTTATTCCTTGTTCGCTGGCGGGGTGGCACTTGCGGCGGATTCGCCGAGCACTCGGTCAATGTCCGCCGCTGCGCGATGCGCTTCAGCCAGTGCTTTGAGGTATTGGGATTGGGCGGCGAAGTAGGTGCGCTGTGCGTCCAGCACTTCCAGGAAGTTGAACTTGCCGTTTTCAAACCCGACGGTGGCCGCGTCGTAGGCGCTCTTGGCCCCAGGCAACACCTCCCGCTGCAACACGTCGATTTCTCCGCGAACCGACGCCAGCCGCTCGCGGGCTTGCAGAACCTCCGTGTCAAGGCGCACATTCAACGCTTGGAGTTCGTCCCGCGCCTTGTCTTCACGCTTCAACGCCTCCAGCAAGTTGCCCTGATTGCGATCAAACAAAGGCAGCGGCACGGAAACGCCGAGCATCAATTGATTGCGCTGAAGCTCGTTCGGGCGTTTCACGCCCAGGCTGACCGTGATGTCGGGGGTTTGCTTGCTGCGCTCCACATCGGCCAGCGACCTACGGCGTTCGACCTCCAATTGCGCCCGGCGCAGTGCCGACGAGGCCGACAGGCGCTGCTGAATGTCATCCAAAGAAGGGATAACCGGAAGATCGTCCACGCTGCCTGCCACCTGGGTAAATCGCGGTGGATTGGCTCCCAGTAAGCTCGCCAAACGCGCCCGCGCACTGCGTTGCTCGCTCTGGGCCTGCGCCAGTTCAACCCGTACTCCCGCCTCGGCCACCCGAGCCTTGGTTTCTTCGACTGGAGAAACCTTGCCCGCCGCCACGCGTTTGGCAACAGCATCGGTGGCTCGTCTTGCCAGATCGGCGCTGGCTTGGGCCAGTGCTGCGCGTTCCTGTGCCGCCAAAGTCTCGAAGAAGGCCGCGACTACGGCGGCGCGAACTTCGACGCGGCGCACGTTCAGTTCTTCGGCTGCAATGTCGCGTCCTCGCTCTGCCGCCGTGATACGGGCAGCGCGCTTGCCACCCATTTCGATGGGCAGATTGATCTGCACGCTTTGTGTGCGGGTCTGCGCCCGCTGGTCTTCCAGTAAGTACGCCAGTTCTGGATTTGGGCGAGCTTGCCCCTGGATCACCTGACCTTGCGTCGCCTCGATTTCCCGCCTTGCGATAGCCAGATCTAGATTGCCATCCAGGGCTAGCGCGATGGCCTTTTGCAGCGTCAGGAGTGCCGCCGCCTCGGCTTGCAAGCCGCTGTTGACGGTGTCTTGTGCTGCTGGCAGCGCCTGAGCGAAAGCCGCCCCTGCGGTGAGCGCAATGAGCAAGCCTGTCGCAGCCGCAACTTTTGAGGCGCAGTGGACGGAGACTGACTCCCGTCGTTTGTGATTGTGATGACCCTTTAACATCCGATTCTCCAGTGATATTCAAATACACGAGGGAATCGGCGGAGAGCGATCGAAACGATCGCCTGCTACGTCGTCACGTCAGCCGCACGAAGTCGGCTGGATACGGTCACGCGCCATGCATGACCGTATTGGTGGCGACGAAGGGAAAGGAACGCGCTCCCCGCCGATCAGGCGAGGGCACGCCATCGAGGGCGGTCGAGGCGTTCGAAAGGGGGCGATGTGAGATGCGTCCCGTGATCTGCTGTATGCAGAGACGATTCGGCCAGCGACGCAACCGTGACTACCCCAGGCAAGGCCGACAAGCATCCGGCGTGGCAGGAGGCGCAATCAGGATCGCCGCCAATGGTCTTGGTTGGATCGGGGGATGCGTCCTTGCCGTCCGCAGTTTTATGCTGATGGTCATGGTGACCGATGTGCTTGGCTGCGGCACCGGTTTCGTGTCGGCAATAGCCTGCTACCGCCGCCCAGCTGAGCTGCAGCGGCATGAACACCAACAGAAAAATTACCAGCCATTTACGCACAGGGCAAACAGTGTAGCAGCTACGGGCTTTAATCTGCCACTCCTTCACCACTTGGGTTTGTCTCAGAGCCCTGTGTGCGTAGCGTGCCTCCACACGGGTTCATCCGGAATCAAATCAGGGCCGCTTCTGTATTCGACGAGGTGTGGCCGCTTTGACGAACCGAGGCGGCACGGGGGCACGGCAGCGCAGGGTACTGGCGGCAGCAGTGTCAACCGCCGGAATACAGTTCCAGTCGCGCACGCTGTGCTTCCGGTGCTTCGCTACGCATCTCATCGACAACCTGCTGGCGCGTCTTCGGCGCTTCGGAACTCTTGATGGGCACCGGCAGTCCACGCTGCATCAACGCAAGCGTACCGTCCTTGCGAGCTGTCTGGACCTCGGCCATCACCTGTTCGCGGGTCTTGGTGCTCTTGAAGTGATCGGGGTGGTACGTGAAGCCCTGTTCCGTGGGTGCGGCATGCCAGAGCGAATTGGCCTGGGCCGCCATCGGCAGGGCCGTAGCCAGGACGACAATCTTCAGGGTGACAAGATGGGTCAGTTTCATTGCATAGTCCTTTCCAGTGTGATTTGCAAAAAATCGATATACCCGAAGGCATGAGCACAATGTAAGAACCAGCACCGAACAGGAGTAAAACGTGCAGATGACAATTTGGACAGGTTGCGAGAGGCCGTGGAAGGAACGGTACGCATGAAGCTGCTGATCGTGGAAGACGAAGCCAAGATCGCGGACTATCTTCGCAAGGGGCTCGCTGAAGAAGGCTACGTGATCGACGTGGCGGCCAACGGCATCGATGGCCTCCACATGGCCTCGCACGGCAATCACGACCTGATCGTTCTCGACGCCATGCTGCCGGGCATCGATGGCTTCGGCTTGCTGGCTGCGCTGCGGCAGAGCAAGCAGACGCCGGTGATCATGTTGACGGCCCGCCACCGCATCGAAGACCGGGTGCGCGGACTGAAGACGGGAGCGGACGATTACCTCGTCAAGCCATTTGCCTTTTCCGAACTGGTGGCCCGCATCGAGGTGCTGCTGCGCCGCGCTGCTGGTACTGCACCCGCACCCGATGCGCTGGTGCTGGGTCTGGGGGACTTGCAAATGGACCTGGCGAGGCGGCGCGCCACTCGGGCCGGCCAGCGCATCGACCTGTCGGCCAAGGAGTTCCAGTTGCTGACGCTGCTTCTGCGTCGCAAGGGCGAGGTTCTGTCGCGCACCGAGATCGCCGAGCAGGTGTGGGACGTGAACTTCGACCACGGCACAAACGTGATCGACGTCGCTGTGCGTCGGCTGCGGAACAAGCTCGACCTGCCCTTCGAGCGTCCGCTGCTGCACACGGTCCGTGGCATGGGCTACGTGCTCGAAGATCGTCAGCCGTGAGACCGAGGCTTGCCGGATCGCTGGGACGGCGGCTGGCCCGCTGGCTCGCCCTTCTCACGCTAGTGGGGCTCGCCTTGACCTGCCTGGGGGTCTATACCGTCACCGCGCTGAGCTTCAAGGACCGGCAGATGGACACGCTGCGGCAGAAGCAGATCCAGGTGAACCATCTCATTACCGAGTCGGGAGAACTGGACGGCGGCACGCTTGCACACAAGCTCGACGACGGCATGGTCGGCCGGCAGGACATGAAGGTGATCCTGACCAGCGCCGACGGCAACATTCTCTATGCCAGTTCGGCAATTCCAATTGATTCCCGCACGATCGACCTGCGATTCGAGGCCACGACCGGCACCACCCCCGTCCAGGCGGTGCTGAGCCTTGACGTCAGCGAGGACGATCGTGTGCTCGAACGCTTGGCCCGCACTCTGGTCGCGGCTGCGCTCGCCGGAGCGGTGGTGATTGCTGCTGGCGGATTCACGCTGGTGCAAATCGGGCTGCGTCCCGTACGCGATCTCTCGGCACAAATCCAGGCACTGGAGGCCGATACCCTGCATCGGCTTTTGGATGGCTCCGCCCAACCCGACGAACTGGTTCCGCTGGTGGCCCATGTCAACGAGCTGCTGAAACGTCTGCACAAAGCCTATGAACAACTGGAAGCATTCAATGCCGATGTTGCGCACGAACTGTTCACGCCGTTGGCGACCCTGATGGTGAGCACCGAGGTCGCTTTGCGCAAGGCACGCGATGCCGACGCGCTACGGGATGTGTTGGGTTCGCATCTCGAAGACCTCCAGCGCATGTCGATGATCGTGCAGGACATGCTCTTCCTGTCGCAAGCCGACCGTGGAGCTGAAGCCCGCCGCGAGCACGTCGGCAGCCTGGCCGGCGTTGTGCGCGCGGTGGTGGATCTGCACGAGGCGGCCATCGAGGAAGCCGGTCTTCAGGTCCGTATCGACGGCGATGCCACATGCACGGCCGACGTGCGCTTGCTACAGCGCGCGCTATCCAACCTAATCGGCAACGCAACCCGGCACGCACATTTGCACAGCACCGTCTTCGTGCAGATCCATCGGCTGGACGGCGAGGTAGCCCTGCGGGTGTTGAACCAAGGCCACACCATTGCTGCCGAACATCTGCCACATCTATTCAACCGCTTCTATCGGGCGGATGCAGCGCGGTCGGACGCCGCCCGCAATCATGGACTGGGCTTGGCCATCGTGGCCGCCATCGCCCGCATGCACGGAGGGCGGATCATGGCCGAGTCGAGCGATGGCGTCACGTCCATCGGGCTCGCGGTGCCTGACTTCCACACACAATAGTTACAACTGATTGAGCACCACCAACAGGCTGGCCTCCACTAACCAATTGCTTCCTCCAGCAGGAGAAGCGCCAGAAAGCCGGCAAAGAATATCGCCGTCACCCATGGGCGATCTGGCGTCTCGTGCGCTTCAATCAACAGTTCTTCGGTCACGAGGTAGAGCAGTGCTATCAGACCAAACGCGAAGAAGCCGGTCAGAGCGGGACTGGGTAACAAGGCCACCGGCGCTCCGAGCAAAGCCCCGATCGGTAGCAAAAACACGAGGGCGGCCGTGATTCCAACGACCTTGGCACGGGAGCGAACGCTCTCGCCGAGTTCCGTCGCCACCGTCAAGCCAAGGAACAGCACTTCGATGGTCAGGGCGATGGTCAGCAGCAGGCCGACTTTCGGGCCAGCCGCAAACCCAATGCCGAGTACCAAGCCATCTATCAGGATGTCGACGCCGATCGCTGTCAAGAGACCGGCTGGCCCTTTCGCCCACGTTTTCAACTGCTTCACCAGTAGCATGGTGGCGACGCCGATCGCACCGCCGATCAGCGTTGCCCAAGGCGAACCCTGGTGCATGATGTCGGGCAGGATTTCGCCAGCCGCCGCTGCGAACACGACGCCAGCGGCAAAGTGCTGAATCGCGCTGACAAGTGTTGGCCCTGGGCGCGCGTTCACCGCGACCGTGGCGCCGATGATGGCGGCCGCTGCCGGGATCAAGGTGTAAAGCCAGGCCGAGATCGCCATGCCTCAGATCACCGCGTTGCCACACTGAGCACAGAATTTCGCGCCGGTCGGAATGACGCTACTGCACTTCGTGCATGAAGCCGGCACCAGCGATGTCCCGCACTGGCTGCAAAAGCGAGAGCCTTGCGGATTGATCGCTTTACATTGCGAGCATGGGATGCCGCTGACCGAAGGCGCTGGATTGCGTCCCCAGTCGTGACCGCTCGGACTGCCGTGGCCGTGGCTATTTCCATGCCCGTGAGAGCTGCCATGCCCCCCGCCGTGATCGCCGCCATGCCCGCCAAGAATTCGATCCCAGATTCCCATTTTCAATACTCCAGACTTCGGTTTACTGGTCCGCCCGCTTCCCGAGCAGCCGCAATCCGTTGAACACCACCAGCAAACTCGCCCCCATGTCGGCGAACACGGCCATCCACATAGTGGCATTGTCGAAGATGGCCAGCAGCAGGAATACCAGCTTGATGCCCAGCGCGAGACTGATGTTTTGCCAAAGTACGGCGTGGGTGCGCTTGGAGAGTCGTATCGTTTCCGGCAGACGACGCAGGTCATCGTTCATGACGACGACATCGGCGGCCTCCATCGCAATGTGGGTCCCTGCAGCGCCCATGGCAAAGCCAATGTCAGCCTTGGCAAGAGCGGGCGCGTCATTGATGCCGTCGCCAGTCATCGCCGTGATGCCCACGCGCTGCTGAAGTTCGCCGATGGCCTGCAACTTGTCTTCGGGTAGCAGGTTGCCACGCACCTCGGCTATGCCCGCCTGGGAGCCAACCGTGCGCGCGGTTGCGACGTTGTCCCCTGTGAGCATGACTGGTGTCACGCCCAGCGACTTCAGGTCGGCTACGGCCTGCGCGGAGGATGGCTTGATGGTGTCCGCCACCGCACAGATCGCCATGACACGCTCGCTGTTGGCAAGAAGCGTGACGGTGCGGCCAGCTTGTTCATGCACTGCAAGGCGGGCTTCGAGTTCAGCCGAGCATTGCCCCCGCTCTTCGATCCAACGGTGGTTGGCCAGCGCGTAGGGGTGATCGCCGATCACCCCTTGCACGCCGCGCCCTGCAACGGCTTGAAACTCTCCCACCTCTTGATCGGCGGTTGACAGCCCCTCTGCGATGGCTTTGGAAACCGGGTGATCCGAGCGACCGGCAAGACTTTTCGCAAGCCCCTCCAGAGCCCATTGATCGAGACTTGAGTCCACAGGCTCGAAGGCCACCAGTTTTGGCTTGCCTTCGGTGATGGTGCCGGTCTTGTCCAATGCCACAGCTTTGATCTTGCGCGCATCCTCCAGGTAAACGCCGCCTTTGATCAAGATCCCCCGCCTTGCCCCAGCCGCCAAGCCGCTGACGACCGTGACAGGTGTGGAAATGACCAAGGCGCAGGGGCAGGCGATGACCAGCAGCACCAGGGCCTTGTAGACGGCCTGCATCCAGCTCAAGTCCGCGATCCACGGCGCTAACAACGCAACTGCCACTGCCAAAATGAAAACTGCGGGTGTGTAGATGGCGGCGAACCGATCCACGAAACGCTGGGTTGGCGCACGGGATGACTGCGCCTGCTCGACGGCGTGGATGATGCGCGCCAGGGTGCTGTCCGAAGCGGGCGCGGTGACTCGGATTTCCAGTGCTGCAGACTGGTTGATGGTGCCTGCATAGACTTCGTCGCCTGGGGCCTTGTCTACCGGCAGGCTTTCCCCTGTCACAGCAGACTGGTCGATGGCACTCTGGCCGAGCGCCACGATGCCATCCAGAGGAACGCGCTCTCCTGGGCGGATGCGCACTATCGCGTCGACAGCGACCGCTTTGACGCCGAAGCGCATCCAGCTGCCATCCCCTTGGCGCACCTCGGCTTGCTCCGGTGCGAGAGCCAGCAAGCTCTTGATGGCGTTCCGCGCCCGATCTACAGCCCGCGCCTCGATGGCTTCTGCGATGGCATACAAGGCCATCACCATGGCGGCTTCTGGCCACTGGCCTATCAAGAAGGCGCCTGTCACGGCCACAGTCATCAGGGCATTGATGTTCAAGCGGCCCTGTCGCAGCGCGGAAAGACCTTTGCCGTAGACCGAGAAGCCCGCCAGTGCGATGGCCACTGCGGCCAGCGCCATCCCCAGCGCTCTTGCTGGCCAACTATCCGGAAAGGCGAATGCCAAGCTTTCAGCCGCCAATGCCAAGCCTAAGGCACCAATCAATTTGCCCCATGCAATCCAGAAGCCTGTTGGCGAGGCAGCGGTAGCTCCCTCCGATTGATCTTCCACGCCGAGTGGCTCCGGTTTGAAGCCCGCCTTGCGAATCGCATCCAGTGCCTGCAGCAAAGCGCGGTCATCGGCTGCGATGGCCAACTCGCGATCTCCCAAGTTGAACTGCAAGCCACGAATGCCTGCCAGGCCGTCCAGCGCTTGACGGATTTCTGACTCTTCCGAAGCGCAGTCCATGTTCGCGATCCGAAATCGCTGTGGCGCGGCAGTCGCCGCACTAGACGCCGCCGGCTCACTCACGACTGGCGGTGCAGCGCAGCCACTTCCACAGCCAGTGTCAACTTTTTGGCGTTGGCGAGCAGGGTTCATGATCTTCTCCTTGTCGGATGGATTAGAAACCCTGTAGCCACTGCAGTGTCAAGTGCCTACAATAACTAGTGTAGTGTTGCATTCTGTTTGGAACTTAATCGGCTATTGGCGCGGATGACCTTTTGCAGGATGTCGCGAGCGTTCTTGGTCCAGATGAACGGCTTGGGGTTGGTGTTGTGATGCGCGATGTACTCATCGATGGCCGAGACGAGTTCGGGCACGCTGGTGAACACCCCGCGGCGTAGCCGGTTCTCGGAGATGTCGCGAAAGAAGCGCTCGACCATGTTCAGCCACGATGCCGAGGTCGGCGTGAAGTGCATGTTGAATCTGGGGTGCTTGGCCAGCCACTCCTGCACAGCTGGATGCTTGTGCGTGGCGTAGTTGTCGGCGATCAGATGCAGCGTCTTGTCCTTGGGCGTCTCCCGATTGATTTGACGCAGGAACTTCAGCCACTCGATGTGGGTGTGGCGCTGCTGGCACTGGCCGATGACCTGACCGTTGAGCACGTTGAGCGCAGCGAACAAGGTGGTTGTGCCGTTGCGCTTGTAGTCGTGCGTCATGGTGGCCGCGCGCCCCTTCTTGAGCGGCAGCCCGGGCTGCGTTCGGTCCAGCGCCTGCACCTGGCTCTTTTCGTCGCAGCACAGCACCAGCGCATGCTCGGGCGGCGACATGTAAAGCCCCACGATGTCTTCGAGCTTTTGCACGAACTGCGGATCGCGCGAGACCTTGAAGCCGCGCACGATGTGAGGCTTGAGACCGTGGGCCTGCCAATGGCGCATCACGGTGCTGGCGCTGACGCCCAACTCAGCGGCCATCGTGCGCGTGCTCCAGTGCGTGGCCGCCTCGGGCTTGGTCTGTGTGGTTAGCTTCACAAGCTTGGCCACATCCACCTTCACCGGCGGTGCGCCGCGCGGCAAGTCGCGCTCGATACCTTGCAGCCCCAATTGCAGGTAGCGTTCACGCCAGCGCGCCACCTGCACGCGCCCAATGCCAAGCTGCTCGGCAATATCCTTGTTTTGCAGCCCCTGCGCGGCCAGCAGCACGATCTGGGCGCGCTGGGCCAATCTGACGCTGGTGCGCTTGGAGCGCGCCAGCCGGCTCAGCTCGCTTTCCTCTTCATCCGTCAACACAATCGTCGGGGCAACTCGCAATTTTTCACTCCAATGCAAACCGTAGTAGAGCATTGGAGCGTGGTTGCTCAATTAAGTTTCATTAAGAATCAAACACTACACTAGGAAATAACCCGCCACCGCTAAAGGTGAAGATATGAAAATCGGCGAACTGGCCAAGGCCACTCACACCCAGGTCGAGACGATCCGGTATTACGAACGCGAAGGATTGTTGCCAGAAACGCCACGTACAGAAGGTAATTACCGCGTGTACGGCAGCGAACATGTTGAGCGACTGTCCTTCATTCGGCACTGCCGAGGGCTGGACATGACGCTGGGCGAAATCCGAATGTTGCTTCTCTTCAAGGACTCGCCTCACGAGAACTGCGCCCAGGTGAACGACCTGCTCGACGAGCACATCGGCCATGTGGCCACCCGCATCAAGGAGTTGAAGGCGCTGGAACGACAGCTCAAAACCTTGCGGGAAAACTGCCGTGAATCCCAGCAGGCCAGCCAATGCGGCATCCTGACTGAGTTGTCCACGGCGTCGCGCCATGCTCACGGGTCAACGGCTCGACGCGGCCATGTTCATGGGGCACACGGCCTCAAGTGACTGCGCCAAGAGCACTTCAAATTGGCGCTTAAAGTAAGCATTTACCAAGGGTGGTGCGCCAGCTATAGGTCACTTCGATTTCATCAATTCAGACAGACTCATGCTTGCCGCGATCACGCTTTTCGCCGATACAACCAGTTCCTCCGAAAAATCCAACTCTCATTGGTATCCAGGGTCTGACGCAACAGGCTTGCCTTGATGCATCGCAGCAGCAAGCAAGCAGGCCACGCCAAATGAGATCGCAACGTCAGCCAAATTGAAAGCCGGCCAATGCGCTCCCCGCCAATGGAAATCTATGAAGTCGACTACAGCCCCTCGCAACAGTCGGTCCACTGCATTACCCAACGCCCCACCCAAGATCAGGCAATAACCAACGCCTTCCCATTTCGAAACTCCCTGACGCAACAGGCGGATCAGCCAGAGCGAGACTCCCAGTGCTAGCGCGGAAAAACCGAAGCGTGCCCAGTCGCCAGCACCAGCCAGCAGGCTGAAAGCAGCCCCGTTGTTCCTGAAATGGACGAGATTGAAGAAAGGGGTTACAGCGACTTGATCGCCGTAACCGAAAAGGAGCGAGACGACGGCCTTTGTGAATTGATCGCCAAGTAGCACTGCTGCAGCCAAGCTGTACCAGATGCCGGGTGCATGGAGCCCCGCCAACCTCCTGGTACCTGGCAGCATCGTCAACAGCGAGCCCGCAAACACTAGGCTACCGGAGGCAATCACCCAGCCGGCCAGCACATCAGCGGGAAAGTGCATGCCTGCAGCAATGCGCGACCAGCCGACGAGAACGACATAGGCGCCTAACGCCAGGCGCAGGCGAATACTGGCCAGCGGCCACAATGCCCCGGCTACGAGTGCGGCGTAGGTGGAATGACCGCTCGGCAGGCTATAGTGCTTCTCCACTGTGCCAAGCACGTGATCCAACTGGCCAAATACCGCCGCCGGTCGCGGAAAATCGAGCCAGAGCTTCAAGATGGAGGCGATCGCAAACGCGATGCCGAAGCCGATCACGAATTGGAGAAGCTGCCGCCGAATCGCCAAGGCGCGCCCCGCCACCACCGTTGATCTTGACCATGCCCACAGTGCGAACATAACCAAGGGCGCAGTCCAGTAGTTGCCCAGGACGTTGCTGAAGAGCCAAGCCAGCGGCATCAAAATCAGCGGCGTGCCCTCGTTGATGAACTGAAACAGGGCGCCATTCAAGCCACCCCAATCGTAGAGAACGAACTTCCAGCTCATCGGCGCAGGAGCCTCAAACCGTTGCCGACCACCAGTAGGCTGGCCCCCATGTCGGCAAACACCGCCATCCACATCGTGGCCTGCCCTGTGAAAGTCAGGATGAGGAATACCGCCTTGATGCCCAGCGCGAGGGCGATGTTCTGCTTCAAGATGCTGGCTGTTGCACGGGACAGCCGCACAAACGTTGGCAGCTTGCGCAGGTCGTCATCCATCAGCGCAACGTCGGCGGTTTCGATGGCGGTATCGGTTCCCGCCGCCCCCATTGCAAAGCCGATGTCCGCACGCGCGAGCGCCGGCGCGTCGTTGATGCCGTCGCCCACCATGCCGGTTTTCCCGTCTGCCGACAGTTGCTCCACCTCGCGCAGCTTGTCCTCGGGCAGCAGGTTGCCCCGGCTGCGGTCAATGCCGACCTGGCTGGCAATGGCCGTGGCGGTGTGCGGGTTGTCACCGGTCAGCATGATCGCTTTGATTCCAAGGCTGTGCAGTTCTGCAATGGCTTGGCGGCTGCTGTCCTTCACGGTGTCAGCCACTGCGAACAGCGCCCGCACCCCGTCCTGACCGATCAACATCACCACGGTCTTGCCTTCGGATTCAAGCGCGGACACCCGCGATTCCAGCGTAGGCGAACACATGCCCAGTTCCTCGACCAGGCGGTGGTTGCCCAGGTGATAGGTCTGACCGTCGATGCTGCCACGGACTCCGCGCCCAGGTAGTGCCGCAAAATCGGCTACATCGCGCGGTGCCAATCCATCGTTCACTGCTGCACGTGCCACCGCCAAGGACACTGGGTGATCCGAACGGGCGGCGAGGCTTGCGGCCAGCAATCTGGAAGCATCTGGATCGGTGTTGCCCCATGCCGCGAAATCAGTCTGCGCTGGCTTGCCGTGCGTGATCGTGCCCGTTTTGTCCAGGGCCAGCCATTTGAGATTGCGACCCTCTTCCAGATAGACGCCACCTTTGATCAGGATGCCGCGCCGTGCGGTCGCAGCTAGACCGCTGACAATGGTCACCGGGGTGGAGATCACCAGAGCGCAAGGACAAGCGATGACCAGCAGAACCAGTGCCTTGTAGATCCAGTCCAGCCACGGCTGGCCGAACACCAGCGGGGGCAGGAACGCTATTACGAGGGCGACGGCAAATACGATTGGCGTGTACAACCGCGCAAATTGATCGACGAAGCGCTGTGTCGGCGCGCGGCTTCCCTGGGCCGCTTCGACGGCATGGATGATGCGGGCCAATGTCGAGGCGCTGGCGGCCGCGGTGACGCGGAACTCCAACGAACCCTCCCCATTGATCGTGCCAGCGAACACGGGATCGCCTTCAGCCTTGTCGACCGGAAGGCTCTCGCCAGTGATCGGTGCTTGGTTGACGGTGGAGCGGCCCTCGACGACCTTACCGTCGAGGGCGATGCGTTCACCAGGTTTGACGCGAACACGGCTGCAGACGGGCACGGTCTTGGCGTTCATTTCAGCCCAACTACCGTCTGCTTGCTGGACTAGTGCCGTATCCGGGGCGAGATCCATCAAACCACGGATGGCGTTGCGGGCCCGATCCAGGGACTTGGCCTCGATCACTTCGGCCAGTGCAAACAGCACCATCACCATGGCCGCCTCGGGCCAATGGCCTATGAGCATGGCGCCGGTGACCGCAATGGACATCAGCGCGTTCATGTTCAGGTTCCGGTTCCTGAGCGCAATCCAGCCCTTTTTATAAGTCGTGAGGCCGCCAGTGAGGATGGCCACCAAGGCCAGCGCGACCACGGCCCAGTGGTTGCCGCCGTTGAGCCAGTACACGACCTCGGCCAGCATTGCGGCTACGCCTGACACCACGAGCGGCCACCAGTTTGTGCGTGCGGGCGCTTGTGCCTCGCCCGCCAAAGGGGCTGAGGCCGTGAGCACCTCGGCATCGAAGCCGAGTGATTTCAGAGCCGCAAGCACATGGGGAAATGCGTCGGGTGTGTGCCCGACTTGCAGGCTTCGCTGGACGAGGTTGAACTCAAGATTCGCAACGCCCGGCACGCCGGCGAGCTTGCCGCGAATCAGCGCCTCCTCGGTGGGGCAGTCCATTTGCTGGATGGACAACACGGTACTTTGCTGGGCTGCCTCCTCGTCCATCCGAACCGCTCGCATCCCAATGGCCGACAGCGCCTCTTCAATAGGGCGCAGCGAGGCAAGTTGGTAGCTGACGCCCAGCGTTCTCTGCACCAGGTTGAATTCGAGGCTGCCCACGCCCGGCACTTTCCCGAGCTTGTCGCGGATCAGCGCTTCCTCGGTCGGGCAATCCATGTTCTCGATGCGGTAGCGCACCTGCGGCAACGCTGCATCGACCGCACTCGGTTTCGGGCTGGGCATTGCAACGGCAGCGCAGCCGCATCCCTTGGAGCCACATTCGCTCATGGCAATTCCTCTTGCATAGATCTGAAGTTGATGATTTAACACTCTATAGTTACTATAGAGTCAAGTCATTTACCCCAATCCGCGCCATGAACCTCCAGATCGGCGAACTTGCCAAGCGCACTGCCTGCCCGGTGGTGACGATCCGCTATTACGAGCGAGAGGGGCTGCTGCCGCAGGCTCGCCGCAGCCAGGGGAACTTCCGCTTGTACGGAGAGGCGCATGTGGAACGCTTGCAGTTCATACTTCGCTGCCGCTCGCTCGACATGCCATTGAGCGACGTGCGGACTTTGTTGAGCTACCGGGACCGACCTGCGCAGGATTGCGGTGAGGTCAACCTGCTTCTGGATGAGCGCATCCGGGAGGTGAAATCACGGATCGATGCGCTGCGCGAACTGGAACACCAGTTGGCCGACTTGCGCGATGCGTGCTCCGGCGCCAGACCTGTCGAAGCGTGCGGAATTCTGCAAGGACTATCGGGATGCGCGTGTGATGCGCGGGGAGCCATCGCTCCCGTCGAGTGACAAATGGGTGGGCTGATCAAGCCATGACAGACCCCCTCCAGCCCCTGATGCTCTTCCGGTTGTGGTGCCGCGCATAGATAATGAATTATAATCATTCGCATTTATAAGCGAATTCTCCGCCGGTAAGGCCCCCATGCAAGCCCTGCGCATACTCTTAGCCGTTCTGTTCTCTTGGCTCGTGGCCGTCTCCGGCGCGCATGCTGATCCCTTGGCTACGCAAGACAAGGCCAAGCAAACCTGGCAATTGCTGGACTACCTTGCGGTCGATTACGGCGGCGCTGTGCGGGATGGCAAGGTTCAAAGTGCCAGCGAATATGAAGAAATGAAGGAGTTTGCTGCGACGGCAGTGCAGCAACTTGCTGCACTGCCGAGCACGCCGGCACTCCCTGAACTGAAACGCCAAGCCACGGCACTTAGCGAACTCATCGCAGCCAAGGCCGACGCGAAGGCCGTGGCCGACAGTGCCCATTCACTGGCGGCGGCGCTGGTCAAGGCGTACCCGTTCCCGCTTTCGCCCTCCACGCCGCCGGATCTCGCGCGCGCCAAGGTGCTTTTTGAAGCCAACTGCGCGGCATGCCACGGGGCGACTGGCCGGGGCGATGGCCCGCTCGGCGCAAAGCTGACCCCACCGCCGATCGCATTCACCGATCGCGACCGGGCACGCTCGCGCAGCGTGCTCGCGCTCTATCAGGTCATCTCTCAAGGCGTTGCTGGCACGTCGATGCCCAGTTTCGCCACGCTCTCCGACGAAGATCGGTGGGCGTTGGCATTTTTCGCCGGAACGCTGTCGCACGACGACGCCATGCGCGCGCGCGGTGAACAATCCTGGGGCCGAGATGCCACCGCCAAAGCCGTCTTTCCCGACTTGGCGGCCGCTGCCACATTGACCGAGGCCGCCTTGTCCGAACGGATGCCGCCAGACACGGCACGCGATCTGACCGCCTACGTCCGCAGCCATCCAGAAGTGACCATCACCGCCAACGGCACGGGCGGGGTGGGCTTGGCCCGCGCACGGCTTCAGGAGAGCCTTGCCGCAGCGCGCGCAGGCGACCAGGCCAACGCGACGCGCTTGGCTTTGTCCGCCTATCTGGATGGCTTTGAGCCACTGGAGCCGGCATTGCGCGCACGCAACCAGGCGCTGCTCACCGAAGTGGAAAATTCCATGCTGGCCTACCGCGGCGCACTTGCCAGCGGCAAGCTGGAGCAAGCGGACGCTACAGCGCAGAAGCTGGACTACCTTTTTGCCCAAGTCGATACCGAATTGGGGGCGAATAAAGCCGAGCCGCTGACCACCTTCATTGCCTCGATCACCATCTTGCTGCGCGAAGGCGTGGAAGCGCTGTTGATCGTCGTCGGCATGCTCGCTTTCCTGAAGAAGGCCGAACGGCGCGATGTTCTGGCCTACGTCCACGGCGGTTGGATCGTGGCGCTCGCCTGCGGCGGCTTGACTTGGGCCGTGGCAACCTACTTCGTTAGCATCAGCGGTGCCAGCCGGGAGGTGACCGAAGGGGTGTCGTCGCTCTTTGCGGCCATTGTTCTGTTGAGTGTCGGCCTCTGGATGCACCAGAAGAGCACCGCCGGCAAATGGCAGGCATATCTGAAGGAAAAACTCTCCGCAGCCATGACGCGCCGCTCGGCATGGGCATTATTCGCGCTGTCGTTCATCGCCGTCTACCGCGAGGTTTTCGAGACGGTGCTCTTCTACTCGGCCTTGGCCGGTGACGGCAACAACGGTGCATTGCTCGGTGGACTGCTGAGCGGGATGGCCGCCCTCGCCATCCTCGCATGGCTCATGCTGCGCACCAGCGCCCGCATGCCGATTGGCAAGTTCTTCAGCCTCAGCTCGATTCTGGTGGCTGTCCTCGCGGTCGTGCTCGCGGGCAAGGGAGTCGCGGGTCTTCAAGAAGCCGGTTGGCTGAGCGCCAGTCCGATCCATTGGCCACGCATCGAAGTGCTTGGGATCTATCCGTCGGCAGAGACCACCGTAGCGCAAGCCGTGATCCTCATCATTGCCTTGGCCGGTTTTGCGCTGAATGCCCAGACTGCTCGCCGGTCGCAGCCGGCGTGATGCTTGGTGCTCCTGAATCGTTGGGCTGGGAGCCATCGCACTGATTACCCCAAAGATGCTCCGCGTTGACGCCCAACTTCCCATGACGCAATTCCGCCGCGCATCTTTACGGCGAGCTGCTGCCCCAGCCGCTGCTTGATCACCGGCTTCCACGGCACCAGGCTGAACCTAGCTGAACCCCATGCCGTCATCGAGCTATCGCATAGCGCCCGCTGGCCAGCATGACGCTACGGCGGTAGATAAGGATGGTCAAGTTAGCGCGGCCTGCGCATCAACACATAAGCAGCGGGAATCACGAACAGCGACAGTAGTGGCGCTGTCACCATGCCCCCGAGCATCGGCGCCGCGATGCGGCTCATGACCTCCGAACCCGTGCCACTGCTCCAGACGATGGGCACCAAGCCGGCCAAGATGACCGCTACCGTCATGGCCTTGGGTCGCACGCGCAGCACGGCGCCTTCCCGGATCGCATCCAGCAGTTCTTCGCGCGTCGGCCTGCGTCCGTCTGGGCAGCGCTCACCCAGGGCCTGCTTCAGGTAGATGAGCATGACCACGCCGAACTCAGCCGCAACGCCCGCCAGGGCGATGAAGCCCACCCCCGTCGCGATGGAGAGGTTGTAGTTCATCAAATACAGGAACCAGATACCGCCCGTGAGGGCGAACGGCAAGGTGGCCATGATCAGGCCTGCCTCGTCGACGCGCCCAAAGGTCAGGTACAGCAAGACGAAGATGATCAACAAGGTGGCCGGCACCACGACCTTCAGCCGCGCATTGGCCCTCTCCATGTACTCGAACTGCCCTGAGTAGGCAATGCTCACCCCCGGCTCCAGCTTCACCTGACGGCCGACCGCATCGCGCAACTCGTTGGCTACCGAAGCGAGATCGCGCCCACGCACATCGACATATACCCAGCCGGACGGCCGGGCGTTCTCGCTCTTGAGCATGGGCGGCCCATCGGTGATGGCGATGCGTGCCACCGTGCCCAGCGTGATCTGCTGCCCCATGGGAGTGAAAATAGGCAGTTGCTTCAGCCTTTGCGGTGAATCCCTCCATTCACGCGCATATCGCAGATTGATTGGGAAGCGCGCCAGCCCTTCGACCGTTTCCGACACGTTTTCACCGCCGATGGCGCCGGCGACAACAGCCTGGACATCGGCCACGTTCAGCCCATAGCGTCCCGCCGCCACGCGGTCGATCTGCACATCCACATAGCGGCCGCCGGTCAGCCGTTCCGCCAACGATGACGACACGCCTGGAATGCCCTTGGCGACCTGCTCCACCTCTGCCGCGATGCGGTCGATCACGTGCAGGTCGTTGCCCGTCACCTTGACCCCGATCGGACTCTTGATGCCAGTGGCCAGCATGTCGATGCGGTTGCGGATGGGCGGAATCCAGATGTTGGACAGTCCGGGGATCTTCACGGCCCGATCCAATTCCTCGACGAGCTTCTCGGGCGTCATGCCGGCACGCCATTGCTCCCTGGGCTTGAGTTTCACCGTGGTCTCGAACATTTCCAGCGGCGCGGGGTCGGTGGCGGTTTCCGCGCGTCCGGCCTTGCCGAACACGCGTTCGACCTCGGGCACCGTCTTGATCATGCGGTTGCTGATCTGCAGCAGCTCCGTGGCGCGTTGCGCCGACAGCCCCGGCAGGGCCGAGGGCATATAAAGCAAATCCCCCTCATCCAGCCGGGGCAGGAATTCACCGCCAAGCCGGGCCAGCGGCCAGGCCGTGGTCGCCAGCGCCAGCACCGCGATCAACAAGGTCGCCTTGGGCCGGCGCAGCACCCATTCCAAGCTGGGCCGGTAGACTGCGATCAGCATGCGGGTGATGGGGTTCTTCTGCTCGTCGGGAATGCGGCCGCGAATCCAGTAGCCCATGAGCACCGGGATCAGCGTCACGGACAGGCCGGCCGCCGCCGCCATGGCGTAGGTCTTGGTGAACGCCAGCGGCCCGAACATGCGTCCCTCCTGGGCTTCGAGGGTAAAGACGGGAATGAACGACAGCGTGATGATCAGCAGCGAGAAGAACAGCGCCGGCCCGACTTCCTCTGCGGCCCGCGTGATCACCTCCCAGCGCTCCTTGCCTTGCAGCCGCTGGTCCGGATGCGCGTGCTGCCAGGCCTCAAGTTTCTTGTGCGCGTTCTCTATCATCACCACGGCCGCATCCACCATCGCGCCCACGGCGATGGCAATGCCGCCCAGCGACATGATGTTGGCATTGATCCCCTGGTAGCGCATGACGAGGAACGCCGTCATCACCCCCAGCGGCAGGGAAATGATGGCCACCAGCGCGGAGCGCAGATGCCACAGGAACAGCACGCAGACCAGAGCCACGACCAGGAACTCCTCGCCCAGCTTGGTCGTGAGGTTGCGGATGGCGCGCTCGATCAGTGCGCTGCGGTCGTAGGTGGTGACGATCTCGACCCCCTGGGGCAGGCTGGCCTGCAGCTCACTCAGCTTGGCCTTGACGGCGGCAATCGTCTCCTGGGCATTCTTGCCCGAACGCAGGATGACCACGCCGCCGGCGACCTCGCCCTCGCCATCGAGTTCGGCGATGCCGCGCCGCATCTCCGGTCCGATCTGCAGCGTGGCCACGTCGCCCAGGCGCACCGGCACGCCGCCGCGCGCCACCAGCGGCACGGCGCGGAAATCGTCCAGGCTTTTCAGGTAGCCGCTGGCGCGCACCATGTATTCGGCCCCCGACAGCTCCAGCACTGAGCCGCCGGTTTCCTGATTGGCGGCCACCAGCGCCGCGCGCACCTGCTCCTGGCTGAGCCCATGGGATGCCAGCTTGATCGGATCGAGCACGACCTGGTACTGCTTGACCATGCCGCCCACCGAGGCCACCTCCGCAACATTGGGCAGGCTCTTGAGCTCGAACTTCAGGAACCAGTCCTGCAGCGCGCGCAGCTGCGCCAGGTCGTTCTTGCCCGTGCGGTCCACTAGCGCGTACTGGAAGATCCAGCCCACCCCCGTGGCATCGGGCCCGAGGGCCGGCTTGGCCGTGGCCGGCAGGCGGCCCTGGACCTGGTTCAGGTACTCCAGCACACGCGAGCGCGCCCAGTACAGATCGGTGCCATCCTCGAACAGCACATAGACGAACGAGTCCCCGAAGAACGAGAAAGCACGCACCGTCTTGGCGCCCGGCACCGACAGCATGGTGGTGGCCAATGGATAGGTCACCTGGTTTTCGACAATCTGCGGTGCCTGGCCGGGGTAGCTGGTGCGGATGATGACCTGCACGTCGGACAGGTCCGGCAAGGCATCCACGGGCGTGCTGCGTACACCCCACACCCCCCACGCCGTGAGCATGGCCGTGGCCAGCAGCACCAGAAAGCGGTTCGCCACCGACCAGCGGATCAACTTGGCAATCATGGCTTGGCCCTTTCGATTGCGGTGATCACGTAGTCCTCGCCCTGCTTGGAGAATGTGAAGCGCACTTGTTGCTTCGGTGCCAGGCCCGCGGCGAGGCGGGGATCGGCCAGCTTGAAGCCCATGGTCATGGCGGGCCACTTGAGGGCCGGCACGGCGTCGTGGGCCAGCGTCAGCTCGGTAGGAGAAACCTCCTCGATCACGCCGCGGACCGTGAAGGCGTTGGCAGCGCCGGCCGAGGGGGCGGAGGCGCCATGCTCGCCGTGCCCCTGCGCCGGTGTGGAGGCACCGGATTGTGCGGGCAACACCCCGCGCAGGCTGGCCTCCGAGTCGATCAGGAACTGCGCCGAGGCTACCACTTGCTGCCCCGCCTCCAGCCCGCTTTGCACCACGAGTTGGTCACCGATCTCTGCACCCAACTGCACGTCCACGGGATGGAACCTGCCGGGGCCATCGACCACATATGCCAGGGCGCGCTTACCGGTACGGATGACGGCCTCGCTGGGCACCAGCAGGGCGGGCTGCTCGCGGCCCTTGAGCGTGATCTGGCCGGACATGCCGGCCTTCAGGCGCTGGCCGGGATTGGCCAGCTCCAGCCGCACGCGCACCGTGCGGGTGTCGCTGTTGGCCTGCGGCAGGATGCTCACGATGCGCGCCTTCAGGACTTCGCCGGGAAACGCCGCCAGGCGCACCTGGGCCTCATGGCCCGGTTGCAGCGGGCCGCTTTGCGCCTCGGGTACGGCGGCCTCGATCCAGACGGTGGCCAGGCCATTCACGCGCGCCAGGCTGGCGCCAGCGGAAACGGTCATGCCCTGGCGCACCATGAGTTCGGCCACCAGGCCGCCCTGGGGCGCGCTTACGGTGTAGATGCCCCTGGGCTCGCCCGTGCGCTCCACCTGGGCCACCAGGGCCTGCGGCATGCCCAGCAGCAGCAGCCTTTGCCGGGCGGCCGTCGTCAGCGACTCGTCCTTGAGCGCACGCACCGCCAGGAACTCGCGCTGCGCCGCCACCCATTCGGGCAGCAGCAGGTCCGCCAGCGGCGCGCCGGCACCGATCACGTCGCCCGGCGCGCGCGCATAGACCCGCTCCACGAAGCCCGCTGAGCGCACCTGCACAATGCTCACATCCCGGTCATTAAGCAGGACGTTGCCCACGACGTCCACGTCGGAGCCGATGGCCCGTTGCACCACCACGGCCGTGCGCAGGCCCAGCGCCTGCACGGTCTGGGCGGAAATGCTGATGCCTGTGCTGCCCTGGGCGTCCTCGTCCGCGTACTTGGGCACCAGATCCATGTCCATAAAGGGGGACTTGCCAGGCTTGTCGAACTTCTGCGTCGGCGACATGGGGTCGTACCAGTACAGCACCTTGCGCTCGGCCGCCGCGGCGGCATGGGGTGCCGCGCTGTCGACGGCGTGCGTGCTGCTGGCGCGCCATTGGGCCAGGCCCCAGCCCGCAGCCACGCCCATGGCGATCAGCGTCAGGCCCGCGAGGGATTTCTTCAAAGAATTGTTCATGTTCGTGGGCTCCGTTCAATCGGCGATCAGGCTGTTCAGGCGCGCGGTCACGCCATCGCGCTGGGCTTGCAGGTCGATCAGGCGCAGGCGCGTCTCCAGCACCTGGGCGCGTGCGCCGAGCACGGCGCTCAGGTCGCCCTTGGCGGCCCGGTAGTTGCTCAGAGCAAGCTCCGCTCGCCCCTGCGCCAACTGCAGCCCGGTGGACTTGAGGCGCTCGATCTGGCTGTCCAGGGCCTGCAGTTCGGCCGCGCTGTCGTCAAGCTCCTGCAAATGCCGCCGGGACACGTCTTCCTGCTCAGCTTCCAGGCGCTCCAGCTCGCGCTGCTTGGCCTGGATCATCGGGGTCTGGCGTCTATCCTTTTGCCATGGCAGATCGAACGTCACCTGGAACGACACCATGTCGCCCCATCGTCGATCGCGCCGGCTGTAGGCGAGCTCCCAGGACCAGTCGCCACGCGATTCCGACTGCGCCTCGTGGGACTCTGCCCGTGCGATGCTTTGCATGGCCGGGTACAGCGCCAGCTCGGCGTGGCTGGAGAGCTCGGTGCGCAGTTGTGCCACGGGCCGCACCAAGGCGCCGGTGTCGCCCTGCAGCGCCTCGTCGGCGCGTGGCCCCACCCACCGCCGCAACATGGCACGTGCCTTGGCCCGGTCGCGCTGCAGGTCGTCGCGCCGGTCCGACAGCGCCAGCGCCTCCTGCTGTGCGGCCAGCAGGTCGCCCGCCTGGGCCGACCCGCCAGCCACCCGCGCGGGCAGGCTGTCTTGCAGGCGCTGGTTCTCGGCCAGCAGTTCGGCGAGCAGTTGATCGCGCTGTTCCACGGCCTGCGCGGCAATCCAGGCCAGGCCGAGCTCCTGCCGTATCTGCAGGCGCTGCAAAACCAGCGCCGCGCGTTCGCGTTCCACGCGCGCCTGGGCGCTGGCAACCTTGGCATCGCGCTTGGCCTGGTTCGGCACCTCCTGCATGAGGGCGAGGCGCTGCATGGTCATGGGCTCGCGCGTCAGGCTCCAGCGGTCCATGCCGCTGATGGGGAAGTTTTCGAGGCCAACGGAAAGCTTGGGGTCGGGCAGCGTGCCGGCGGCCTTCTGCGCGGACTCGACCGCATCGATCTGCAATCGCTGCGCGGAAACGCGCGGGCTTTGCTGTTCAGCGATTTCCCGCGCTTCGGCAAAGCTGAGCGCGTAGGCCCCGCTGGAAGCGAGCATGCTGCCAGCCAGGGCGATGCTCACGATGCTCAGCCGATGTATCGGTGTGCGGCACGAGATCGCACACATGACGCCACGGCCAGGCGCGGCGCAACGCTCGCCGGGAGCGCCGGAGGAAGAAACAAGCATGATGGTCCTCGAAATTGATAGCCACGAAGTCACGTGTTCTGCCGTGCCAATGCACGGCGGGCACGACCTGGTGTGTCAATTGCGCAGGACCTGGAAAGTGAGATAGAGGGGGAGAGAGCCCGTTCGGTGGTCGAGCCACGCTGGGTCAAACCTGGCGCCGGTCGATGATTGCGGGTCGGGCACCACGGGAAGCAGGTAGGCTATCCAGACCGTATGGGCCGCCGCAATGGATGGAACGTCCAGCCCTTGCGGAGACGGCGCGGGCTTGCCATCACCGCCGCAATGGGCGCGGCACAACTGCGGAGACTCGTCGTCCATCGTCCCGGGCATGGCATGGCAGTCCGGCATCGCGGACATGCCGGTGGCTTCGTCCATGGCCATACCCGCCATCTGCATCGATGCCGCGTGCGTATCCGCATCCAGCCTGGGGCAGGCATACATCGCCAGCGCCATCTGCGAGAACAGCAAGGTCACGATGAGGCCGCCGACGATTCGGCGGCCCCATTGTGTGACGATGCGTCGGATGGAAACCATGGTGGGATGTTCGCTGTGCTGGATGTGTGACAACTTGCCGCGGATCAGAGAGCCGTCCCAGGAAAGAAGTGCCACCATGGCTCATCTACCCGCGTGACAGCCCAGTCACCGCGCATGCGAGGTCACCGAGACCCTGGATTCATTTCACCGGAATCCAACTTGTCGGCGCGTTTCGATCTCGGCCACTCCGAGAACGCAAGCACGTACAGTGCGATCAGGTTGACCATGGGGACGATCATCAGCAGGCCCAGCCAGCCGGAAAAGCCCGCCTTGGCAAAGATCTTCCAAAACGGCAGCACGATCACCACCGCACCCAGCAGCATCATCAGCCAGTGGGCGCCAAACCACCACACCATGTCGTTCATATACATTCCGTTCATCATGATCGATATCCTTTCTTTGATTGTCTCGATGCGGGTTAGCCTCGTGCGCGCCGCAGCCGCAGCGCGTTGAAGATGACAGAGGCCGAGCTCAGGCTCATGGCCAGCGCTGCAATCAATGGAGACAGCAACCAGCCCGTGATGGGATAAAGCACGCCGGCGGCGATGGGCACGCCGATACCGTTGTAGATGAAGGCGAACAACAGGTTCTGGCGCATGTTGCGCACCGTGTCGATGGATATCTCGCGCGCCGCCGCGATGCCGCGCAGGTCGCCTTTAACCAAGGTGACCTGGCCGCTATTCATCGCCACGTCGGTGCCCGTTCCCATGGCCACGCCCACGTCGGCCCGTGCCAGCGCCGGCGCATCGTTGATGCCGTCGCCGGCCATCGCGACCACATGGCCCTCGCGCTGCAATTTCTCGACCAGGGCCAGCTTGTCGGCGGGCTTGACCTCGCCGTGCACCTCGTCGATGCCCAGCCGGGTGGCCACGGCCCTGGCTGTGGTGAGGCCGTCGCCCGTGGCCATGACGATGCGCAGGCCGCTGGCGTGCAGGGTGTGGATGGCCTCGGGCGTGCTGGATTTGATGGGGTCGGTCACGGCCAGCAGGCCGGCCAGCTGGCCATCGACGGCCAGGTGCATGACGCTGGCGCCTTCGCCGCGCAGGCGCTCAGCATCGGTTTTCAGGGCGTCCACTTTGATGCCTTCCTGCTCCATGAGCGTGGTGTTGCCCAGCGCCAAGCGCCGGCCGTCGACAGCGCCGCGCACGCCGATGCCGCTGCCGGACTCGAAATCGTCGGCCTTGGTCAGGTTCAGCCCCTTGTCCCGAGCGGCGCGGACGATGGCATCCGCCAGCGGGTGCTCGCTGCCCTGATCCAGACTGGCGGCCAGGCGCAGCACCTCGTCCGGCGTGTAGCCGGGGGCGGCGACGGCGGTGTCGAAGGCCGGCTTGCCTTCGGTCAGGGTGCCGGTCTTGTCGACGATCAGCGTATCCACCTCGCGCATTTTTTCAATGGCGCCAGCGTCGCGGAACAGAATCCCCTGTGTGGCCGCACGGCCGGTGGCGACCATCACGGACATCGGGGTGGCCAGGCCTAGCGCGCACGGGCAGGCGATGATCAGCACCGCCACGGCGTTGATCAGGCCAAACACCCAGCTCGGCTCGGGGCCGAAGAATCCCCAAACGAAGAAGGTCGCGATTGCGATCAGCACCACCACGACCACAAACTTGCCGGCCACCACGTCGGCCATGCGCTGCATCGGCGCCTTGGAGCGCTGGGCATTGGCCACCATCTGCACGATCTGCGACAGCATGGTGGCGGCGCCGACCTTGTCTGCGCGCATGACCAGCGCGCCGCTGGTGTTCATCGTGGCGCCAATCAGGCCGTCGCCGGCGCGCTTGGTCACCGGCACGGGCTCGCCGGTGAGCATGGATTCATCGACGGCACTGCTGCCCTCGGTCACCACGCCATCGACGGGCACTTTCTCGCCGGGCCGCACGCGCAGCAGGTCGCCGACGTGAACATGGTTCAAAGGCACGTCCTCCTCGCTGCCGTCGGCATTGATGCGGCGCGCCGTCTTGGGGGCCAGGCCCAGCAGAGCTTTGATGGCCGCCGAAGTCTGCGAGCGCGCCTTCAATTCGATGATCTGACCCAGCATGGTCAGCGAGATGATGACGACCGCCGCCTCGAAATAGACGGCGACGCGGCCGTGGGCGATGAACGAGTCTGGAAACACGCCGGGCGCGAGGGTGGCGACCACGCTGTAGACAAAGGCGGCGCCGGTGCCCAGGCCGATCAGCGTCCACATATTGGGGCTGCGGTTGACGATGGACTGCCAGCAGCGGACGAAAAATGGCCACCCCGTCCACAACACCACCGGAAGCGACAGCACCAGCTCGACCCAGGTCTGGGTCTTCATGTCGAACCAGCCGAGGCGGTGGCCGAACATCGCCAGGATGGTGACCACCACGGTCAGCGGCAGGGTCCACCAGAAGCGGCGCTGAAAATCGATCAGTTCGCTGTTGTCCTCCTCATCCAGCGGAATCACCGGTTCGAGCGACATGCCGCATTTCGGGCAATTGCCGGGATGATCCTGCTGCACTTCCGGGTGCATGGGGCAGGTGTAGATGGTCCCCGCCGGGACCTCCATGGGCGCCGCTGCAGAAGCTGCCGGGGTCTGTTCGCCAGCGGCATGGCCGTGGTGATGGCGGCCATGTGCCGCTTCGCCCTCGGGCACCAGATGCATCTGGCACTTGGGGCAGCGACCCGGTTGCTTCTGCCGCACTTCTGAATGCATGGGGCAGACATAGAACATGTCGGAATGCGCTGCCTCAGAGGCCGTGTCATTGGCTGCACGGAGAGCATCTGTTGCTGGAGCACCACTCAAGGCAGCCGAATCTCCCTTGCCGTGCTGATGTATGTGATTGCTCATGTCAATGTCCTTGTGGAGTTTGGCTCGACCCTTGACCTGTTCAGCATGGCAAGGTCGAGGCTGTTTTTATTGGACGAATCTGGCTTGTTCTACTTTTTGTATGCTTGCCCGGCGGCTGCACGCGACGGCTAAACCGTCAAGGCGTAACGCTGATGCCGTTGGGCGTCTTACCCACCGGAACGGTTTTCACGACCTGATCCTCTTTCACATCGAGCACAGAAACTGAATTGGGGCGCCCTAGTGTAGTGTTTGATTCTTAATGAAACTTAATTGAGCAACCACGCTCCAATGCTCTACTACGGTTTGCATTGGAGTGAAAAATTGCGAGTTGCCCCGACGATTGTGTTGACGGATGAAGAGGAAAGCGAGCTGAGCCGGCTGGCGCGCTCCAAGCGCACCAGCGTCAGATTGGCCCAGCGCGCCCAGATCGTGCTGCTGGCCGCGCAGGGGCTGCAAAACAAGGATATTGCCGAGCAGCTTGGCATTGGGCGCGTGCAGGTGGCGCGCTGGCGTGAACGCTACCTGCAATTGGGGCTGCAAGGTATCGAGCGCGACTTGCCGCGCGGCGCACCGCCGGTGAAGGTGGATGTGGCCAAGCTTGTGAAGCTAACCACACAGACCAAGCCCGAGGCGGCCACGCACTGGAGCACGCGCACGATGGCCGCTGAGTTGGGCGTCAGCGCCAGCACCGTGATGCGCCATTGGCAGGCCCACGGTCTCAAGCCTCACATCGTGCGCGGCTTCAAGGTCTCGCGCGATCCGCAGTTCGTGCAAAAGCTCGAAGACATCGTGGGGCTTTACATGTCGCCGCCCGAGCATGCGCTGGTGCTGTGCTGCGACGAAAAGAGCCAGGTGCAGGCGCTGGACCGAACGCAGCCCGGGCTGCCGCTCAAGAAGGGGCGCGCGGCCACCATGACGCACGACTACAAGCGCAACGGCACAACCACCTTGTTCGCTGCGCTCAACGTGCTCAACGGTCAGGTCATCGGCCAGTGCCAGCAGCGCCACACCCACATCGAGTGGCTGAAGTTCCTGCGTCAAATCAATCGGGAGACGCCCAAGGACAAGACGCTGCATCTGATCGCCGACAACTACGCCACGCACAAGCATCCAGCTGTGCAGGAGTGGCTGGCCAAGCACCCCAGATTCAACATGCACTTCACGCCGACCTCGGCATCGTGGCTGAACATGGTCGAGCGCTTCTTTCGCGACATCTCCGAGAACCGGCTACGCCGCGGGGTGTTCACCAGCGTGCCCGAACTCGTCTCGGCCATCGATGAGTACATCGCGCATCACAACACCAACCCCAAGCCGTTCATCTGGACCAAGAACGCTCGCGACATCCTGCAAAAGGTCATCCGCGCCAATAGCCGATTAAGTTCCAAACAGAATGCAACACTACACTAGGACTCGTTCAGCGAGAGTCCCGGCAACACCAGCGCGTCGGCGTCGAGGATGAGGATGCGCACATCGGCCTGACCGGCCAGTTCAAGGATCTGCGCCAGGTCGTCCGGCATGCCTTTGGTCCGGTGCTCCTGTCGAAGCTGCTCGGCAGTGATGCCTGCAGCCTGTCCCAGGTTCTCGTCCGTCCACGGCGTGGAGATCAGCTTGACGCCGATCGCCGGGCTGTACGGAACACGGAAGGCGATGAACAGGAACGCCTCGGGCGTGGCGAGGTCCGCCAGATCGGCCAGATACCGGCCGGCTTCCGCAGTGATGTGGGCGCTGCTGATTTCCCAGCACCGGCTGTAAAAGCCGGTCTCGAAGCTCAGGCGCTGGATCACCTCACGGGCTGCTTCCTCCGAATAGGTGTCGCCCACGTGCATGGGCCGTCCGTCGAAGTCGTCACCTTCGATGGCATGGATCACCGAACGCACGATGCCGTCGGCCTGGCACTGCGCTTCCAACTCCTCGGGTACTTCCTGACCTTCGGTGATCAGTGCGAACTCCTTGCCGACCAGGCAGGGAAACTGCGCCACCTGATCGTCCGGCAGATGTGCCTGGCTGGAATGCAGCGGCCGCCAGACCGGCGGACTATCGTCCTCGCAGGTGATGAGCAGTGTGCGGATGATGCGCAGATTCCGATAACCGCGAATGAAGGGGTTGTTTGACTGTGCCATGGGATTGCTCCTTTATAGAGAATACCGAGGCCAATCCCCGCCGGGGATAAACCCCGGTGGGTGGAAAAAGGAATAAACGTCAAGCGGCGTGGCATCCATATGGAAAAGACCGAGGCCGGATGGCGCTGGGCAAGGGAAAAAACGAGAGGGACACGGCCTCGACAGAGGCGCATGTCCCTCATGGGGTGGAATGAACGCGAACGCAGCGATGTGCCGGGAACCGGCTCACCAGCCGCAGTAGTTCACCAGAAGGTCGGCGATGACCCTGCGGCGTTGCAGATCGAGCCCGTCGAAGTCCGACAGCCCGTGGAAGTGGCAGCGCTTGAGCATGGCTCCGCCCTCGCGCGCGTTGTAGAAGCTGAACATCGCGGACAGGAACATGCGTTCGCCGCTGCTCAGGACGCCGAGGGCGTCATTGGCATGGAGCAGATTGGGACGCAAATCCCACTTGCTCTTGGCCTGGTTCAGTCCTTCGCGGGTGCCGTCGCCAAACCATTGCGGGCCGGCGATCTCGATACCACGCTTCCAGGCCTCGAAGAAGGCTTGGGGCGCGGCGCTGAAATGCCGTTCTTCCTGAACGATTTGATCGACTACTTCCTGTGGCAGTTGCTGGTTCATGACGTGAATTCCTCACAGTTGGATCAGGGAATGGCGAGCTGGGACCAGCCGCCTCTTTCGAGGGCACGTTGAGCCGCGGCATAGCTGCGGAAGTACTCGCGGGATTCCCGCGAAACAGGACCTTCGGTATCGCGCGTGCCGATGTAATGGCCGGCGGCGCTTTGCAAGACTTCGAGCGACAGGAACTTGCCGCAGTAGGTCAGGGCCAATTGGCCAAAAGAGGCTTGCTGGGACATGGACGGGCTCCTTGGAAAAGCGGGGCCTTGTCCCTCACGGGATGGCAGCTCCCGCACGCGGTTGATAAAAAGCATCAGCGTCACGGGGACGCTCGTCCGCAGAATTGATGCGATGCGGACTGGTGGGTAACGCGGGAGAGACCCGCGGCAGCCTGGAACCCTGGCTGCTGGCATGTGCTGACGAATCAGCGAACATGCGGGCAGCTTCCTGCGAGGGCCGTGCTGCGTCAGTTGGAAAACGGCATCCGGCCCAGCCCCGATTGATGGGCGCAGAGAAAAGAAAAGCCCCGCATCGAGTGCGGGGCTGTCAGGAGGGTGCGGTGGCGCTGGGTCAGTCGGGCTTGTCGCCCAGGGCATGCTGCTTCCACAGGGCGAATGCCTCGTCCGGTGCCAGTTCGGCAAGGATGACGATGGGCTGGGCCTGCCGGGCGCGCAGCGAAGCGAAGTACGCCTTGCGGTCGGCGATGGCCTTGAGCTTGATGCCCTTGAGAAACTTCAGCTTGCCGTCCTTCAGGAACAGCACCTTGTCACCGATGTCACGCTTGAACGCGGCTCGCACCTTGCGATCCGCGTGCAGGGCATCGGCCAGTTCGTCGACCAGGAAGTCGAGCGTGATGTCGATGAGATGAGGGGCTTCACTCTCCTGGCCGAGATCGATCGGCGCAGGCGGCAGGCCCTTGGCGAAGGCTTCGGCCTGCCGTGTGTTGGGGGACAAGGATGGGGGTTCATGTCGGGTCTCCTGTTCGTGTGGCCCAAGGCCAATGGCCGGGCCGGGACGTTGATAGGCAGGAGAAAGGCGTCGAAGGCCCAACGGCCTTCGACTCGGGAGGAAAGAGGAACCACCCGTGGGCTGATTGGCAGGCCCGGTCGTCGCTAAAACCGTCTGCTTATCAAGCAATCACACCCGGCCCATGTCGTGGCTGGGGCCGGCATCGTCTGGCGCACATCCGCGCACAAAGGGAGCCCGTTTTTGCGCCGGCGGGCACCGGCACCGAATACCGTTGACCACGAAGGGTCTCCCGGTGGCTCGCGCAGCCTGGCAAGCCATCGGGGGACCCTTCGCAGGGGCGGAAGAAATGCAGATCAGCAGAACGCGCGGGAGGCGGTTCGCGGAGAAGCTACCTTCAGGTCCCGCGGCCGGGGACGGCTGGGCGGGACGCGCACACGGATCAAGAAGGCGTTGCACGCTGGGCGTCCCGCAGGGCGTGCGGGACACGGACCACGCCGCCGACGGCGGGCACGGCTCACGGGGAAACGGGGTCGGTCAGGAGCCTTTGCGGCCGCTACTGCTACGGCGTGCGGTGCGCGAGGCCCCACGCTTGGACGTGCCGGATTCGACCGGCAGCGTGCCTTTGCAGTCTGGATACCTGCTGCACGACCAGAATGGGCCGCTCTTTCCGGTGCGCTGGCGCGTGGGTGCGCCGCACTGCGGACAAGCCGGTCCTTGGGGAACCTTGATGGACAGAGACGTGCTGCCGTACTGCGCGATCAACTGCGAAATCCACGCGGCTTGCTTGCCGATGAACACGTCCAGGGTGAGTTGTCCCGCCTCGATCATGTCGAGCGCCTGCTCCCACACTGCCGTCGTGCCGGGGTCTGCAATCGCCGCGGGCACGGCGTCGATCAGCGTGAACGCCGCATCCGATGCGCGAATGGAGCGTCCCTTCTTTACGATGTAGCCACGGGCGATCAGCCCGCTGATGATGTTGGCCCGCGTTGCCTCGGTGCCGATGCCCGTTGTGTCTTTCAGCTTCTGCTTCAGGCGCGGGTCGGTCACGAAGCGCGCAACGCCCTTCATCGACTTGACCAGTTCGCCCTGGGTATAGGGCTTGGGTGGCATCGTCTTGAGCGCCTTGAGTTCGGCCTCGGCCACCTGGCATGCCAGGCCCTCGCGCAGCGCGGGCAGCACCTGGCTGCGCGCCGCGAAGTCGCCGTCCTCGTCGGCACCACCTTCGCGTTCTGGCTCGGCCAGCACCAGACGCCAGCCCTTGACGACTACCTGCTTTCCGGTGGCCACCAGCTTCTGCTGGCCGCAGGCGAGATCCGCCACGGTGCGGTCGAACTCGTGGTGAGGGAGGAACTGCGCCAGGTAGTGCGCCCGGATCAGCCGGTACACCGCCAGTTCCTTCTCACTCATGGCAGAGAGGTTCGCCGGTTCGAGCGTCGGGATGATGCCGTGGTGCGCCGTCACTTTTCCGTCGTTCCAGGCGCGCGAGCGCTGGGAGCGGTCAAGCTGGCCCATGATCGTGCGCAGCGAAGGGTCGGTCTTGAGCAGGCTGTCCAGGACCATGGGCACCTCGGCGAACATGCTTTCGGGCAGATAGCCGGAATCCGAGCGCGGGTACGTCGTGGCCTTGTGCGTCTCGTACAGGGCCTGAGCGATTTCCAGTGTTTCCTGCACATCCAGCCCGAGTTGCTTGGAACACACCTCCTGCAAGGTGCCCAGGTCGAACAGCAGCGGTGGGCCTTCCCGCACACGCTCGATCTCAACCGACACCACCTGGGCGCTGCCCGCCGCGCGGATCTGCTGCACGGCTTGCTGTGCTACCGGCTGCTGCAAGCAGCGGCCGGCGTCGTCGGTGCGGGTGTCGGGCGCAACCCATTGCGCGGTGAAGGCCTGGCCACCTGAAGACAGGGACACGTCGATGGCCCAGTACGGCACGGACACGAAAGCCGCGATCTCGCGGTCGCGGTCCACGACCAGTTTGAGCGTCGGCGTCTGGACGCGCCCAACGGACAGCACGCCGTCATAGCCCGCCTTCCGCCCCAGCAACGTGAACAACCGGCTGAGGTTCATGCCCACAAGCCAATCGGCGCGCGAACGCGCCAGCGCCGAGTAATACATCGGCAGCGTCTCGGACGAGGGCCGCAGCTTGGCGAGCGCCGCGCGGATGGACGCATCGTTGAGCGCCGACAGCCACAAGCGTTCGATGGGGCCGCGGTAGCCGCACAGGTCGATGATCTCGCGGGCGATCATTTCGCCCTCGCGATCGGCGTCGGTAGCGATGACCAGTTGGGTCGCCTTCGCCAGAAGCGCCTTGACGACCTTGAATTGCGTGGCGGTTTTCGGTTTGACCTCGACCCGCCAATGCTGAGGAATGATGGGCAACTGCTCGATGGACCAACGCTTCAACTGCTCGTCGTAGGCTTCGGGCGCTGCGGCTTCTACGAGATGACCGATGCACCAGGTGACCGTGACGCCGGAACCGTTGAGACAGCCTTCACCGCGCTGCGTGGTGCCGAGAATCCGGCCGATGTCTTTGCCCTGGGAGGGCTTCTCGCACAAGAACAGCCGCATGTCCGTCCATCCCGATTCCCGTTGTTCATGGAGTTGCTGGCATCGAGAATGCCGAGCTCCGGCAAGGACGGCAGCAAACAAGCCGCATGCGGCGGCGACCGCTTTCACGGGATGGAATGGCTTGTGCGGGGATGGCGCGTGGTCGCAGGTGTGCGGACCGGGAGCCGCGATTTGCGGGAGCGCGTGGAAGTCGGTAGACGTCGATGGAGCTATCCCCAGGGGATAGCTTGCGGGTACATGGAGGGCGGCGAAGATTTGTTGCCGCCGCCCGCCATGCCGAGTCACTTCCTGCGCTTCGCCTCTTTCGGCGCGGTTGATTCCTGGGCGGCTTGGGACTTCGGTTCTGCCTCCTGCGGCTTGGGGCTGAGGACCACGGACTCGATGCGGTACGGCAGGATGCCGACGCTGCGCGCGTTGATCTGCCAGGTCTCGCGCGGCTGATCTTCGTTGTCCGTCCAGGGGTCGCGCTCCATGCGGCCGATGACCAGGACACGCATGCCTTTCTGGTAGAGGCGCTGCCAGCGTTCGGCATCGTGGTGCCAGATTTCCACCGGCGCCCAGAAGCCGCCGCGATCCTCGAAGGTGCCATCCTTCTTGGGCACGGGATTGTCGAAATAGACGTTCAGGCGCAGCAGGCGGCTGGGTTCGTCGTTGCCGTTGGGGAATTCGCGGTACTCGGGCGGCGAGCCGATGTTGCCTTCGCCCCAAAAATGCGTGCTCATGGTGTGATCTCCGTGGTGGTTGAAATACCCGTGCCTCGTCGGCTCCGGGCGCGTGCTGGAATGCCCGGCGCAATCACCGATCGCGCATCGCAGCGGGGATGGATGCGATCCGGCGCAGGTAGGCGTCTTCCGCTTCGGCCGCCTTGCTGGCGCATTCCTGTGCCTGCCTGCCCAGGGTGTGCAGCAGGCTGATCTGCATGTTCAGCGTGATCCGCTGCATCTCGATCGCGTGCAGATCAGCGAGCAGGTTGACTGGCGTGCTGGTGCTGGCGATCTGCTCCTGCCACAGCGCCACGCCCATGGCCGACCTGTCGTGCCTGCGCCAGCGCAGAAAGACAGTCCCTGCGCCAGTGGTCTGCTGGGCCAGTTCGACGGGCAGCAGGTGGAAGGGATGCCCACACGCCTGCGCCAGCACCTGTCGCTGCGCCATGTCAATCAACTCGTCGCGCATGGCAAAGCACTGGCTGGCCCAGGCCTCAAGATCCCCCTTACCCTTAAAAGGCTTTAAAAGGCCTTTTAGAGAGGCCGAGTGTTCCAGCTTCATGAAGGCCCCCTGTTGCAGGCCCCGGAAGTAACGGGTCGGTTGGTTCAAATCGCTCATGCCGACTCATCCTCTCCGGCAGCCTCGACTGGCGCGGCGCTGGCGGCCTCGTCGCTGATGGGAGCGGCTGCGGCAGAACCCTCACCGCGCTGCTGCAGGCCACGGCGCACGATGGGCGGCGCAAACTTCGAGCGGCGCGTGCCTTCGTACATGTCCTGCGGCAACTCGCCGAACTTCTCCAGCGCGGCCCGCGCTGCGGCATTCTTGGAGGCGAAGTCATCGCGCGTGCAGCCCGAGTAGCGGTACTGCTGCGCCAGGCTGAACAGGCTGCGCAGCGCATGCGCGCCGTCGTTGAGCCAGCGCTCCAAGGTGCTGCGATCGATGAGCGCAGTGTGGTGGGCAAGGATGAGCTTGCGGGCGATGTCGTCGTAGTCGGCCAGAAGATAGACCGCCGCGAAGCCGAGCTGGGCGTTCACGAACAGGGGGAGCTTGACGGGTTGCACGTTGAGGTTCTCGCCCAGGCTCAACGCTGCGGGCACGCCGGCCAGCGCCTGGTCCACCTGCTCGCGCAGCGCTTGCAGCGTGGCCTTGGTCTGGTCGAGCTTGTCCTCGATGCGCAGCATCCACCAGTCCGAATACGGGTCGTCTTGTTCCGAGCCGCGCTTCATCTTGTTCATGACGGCGATGTAGCCGTTCAGGCCGACGATGCCCGGCCGCCCCTCGGCGGCAGCGCGACCATGCCAGATGCGGGAAGCGTGGTGGGTGTGCAGCGTCAGCGACATCGCGCTGCGCAGGGAGCCCAGATTCAGTTGCAAAGGTTCGTTGGTTGCCATGGTGACCGCTCGCTGTTGGACAAGGAGTGGCCAGCTTGGGGCAGGAACCGGAAGGCAGTCAGTCAACAAACCGAAACCAGCCAGCCCCCGGTTCAGGGCGTGGTGGCCGCCTGCGGCGCGAGCTATCCCCAGGGGATAGCTCCGCCAAACGCCACGGAGCGCTGCTCACGCGGATGGCGACGGGCATGCGCTGGGGAAGGCGTCGTGCTGAACCAGCATGCGGGCGTTACACCTTGCATCACAGCTATCCCCTGGGGATAGCTTCAAGGAGCGCCAAGGAAAGCTGTTCGCCGAGGCCGGCTCGGACAGCCCCGGTCAACGGCAATCACTCGATGCGTGGTCTGCGCGCACGTCCGAGATCCATCATTGCCAACCAGCTATCCCCAGGGGATAGCTCCACTGAAATCCATGGACGCCCGCTTCAGGGTCTGATCGCCCCAAGCGGTCAGCCTTTGCGCAGAAGGTCGCGCAGCCGTTCGATGTGCTGCCGGGCCACCTCGGATGGAACCACATTGCGCGGTGGCTGAGGCGGCGTTTCTCGCGCGGCGGCAGGTGGCGGTGCTGGTCCAGCCTGCCTGGTCCACGCATTGAACTCGCCCCGGATGGCCCGCTGGATGATGCCGAACAGGTAGCCAGCCGGATTGCGGATGGTGCTGCCGCGACAACGCTCCACCCATTCGTCCAGCACCGCCTGGCGCAGTGAGGCATCGACCTGCTGCAAGGCCACCATGGCGCCTGCCTGCTGCTCTTCTTTCAAACCGAAGAAGCGATCGGGCAGGCGGACACCCTGCATCGCGCGCGCCTGCCCACGCTCCCGCGCAGTAGTACGTACTTCATTAATACGACTACTACGTACAGTACGGTCCTGCTTCGGATTCCGAAGAGAACCGTCTGGCGCGGGTTTCAGGCCTGCTTCGGATTCCGAAGAGGGGCGTTCGCCATTCCGAAGAAGGCCTGCAAGCCCTTCTTCGGAATCGTGCATCGCGCCCTCCTGTGGATAACTCTCGGTGGCGGTGATGCCCTGGCGGGCCAGGCGCTCGGCCAGGACCTGCAGCCGCGACGGCAGCGTGCGACCGGACAGCAGCGGGTCGCCGGCGATCTCCTTCAGGGTGTTGAGCCCCACCATCTGGACGGCCTTGGCCGAATGGCCCAGGGACTGGCTGACCAGGGCCAGGTAGTCCGCGTCGAGCTGCATCGCCTCGAATGGCGTCAAGGGCTCGTCGTGCAGGACGTAGAGGTTGCCGAGGATCCGGCCGGTCTTGGGGTCGCGCCGTCGTCGCACCAAGCTCAGCCACCGCGTCAGGCGCAGCAGCGTCAGCGCTCGCGCGACGGTCTCGTGGGAGGCTTGGCCCGCGCAGGGCATGGACGCCAGCCAGGGGCGCAACTGCTCATAGGTGGGGAACGCCGTCACGCCGTCGTCGTTGAGCAAAAGCCGGAACACCTGCCAGGCATTGCGCTCCAGCGGTGTCAGCCGGCGATCCAGGAACAGGCGCCGCGGCACGCTCTCGTGCCGGTTACCACTGAACAGAAAGCCGTCGCCGGGCGCGGGTGCGCCGGGACTGGGCGCGAGTTCCTTCAGGGCGTCCTCTAACAGATCGGCAAGGGCGACGGGGCCTTGGCGCGCTGCTCGTGGTGCAGTGTCGTCCACGGCCATCGCTTATCCCAATCCCTGATCGACCCAATTCTTGATCGCGGCCCAGACCACCGATAGCGGCAGCGACATGCCTTCGGCCAGGTCCATTGCCGCATCGAGAATCGAGGTCTCGTCCTCCAGATCGACGTTCCTGCTGCTGGTCACAGCCTTCCATTGCCGCCACAGCTCCGTGTCCTGGGTCTCGTCCAAGACAGGGTGGCGCCCCTTGCGCTTGGGCAGGCCGAGGATTTCCCGCCGCAGGGCGACTTCCTGATGGGTCAACCCATAGAAGCGGCTCACCATTTCCGTGCTCGCGCCCAGCCTGAGCATGCGATCGACCGTGGCGATCTCCTTTTCCACGTCCTGCGCCTGATTGAGCAAGCGCCGCAGCACTTCACGGTTGACCGTGACCGAGCACCACGAGACATTGGCGTTGGCCAGCACGCTGATCAGCGCAGGGTGCTTGAGCGCATCCAGCTCGGCCTCACCGAAGCCCATGGCCTTGCAGCGGCGCAGTTGACCATTGCGCAGGTCATACAGCGCCTGGGCGATCACGGCCTGGTTGAGGGGATGCGATGCGGACATGCAGGCCTCCCTCGCTCACGTCCCGGGCGCCGCAGCGCCGGCTTCCAGGTCCAGCAGGCGCCGGGCCAGGCGCAGCAGGCGAAAGAGCTTGACCAATGCGGTGTCGCTCAAGCGCCTGGCCCCGTCACCGTGGCCTGGGCCCTGGCCGTGCAAGAGCGCCGGCAGGTCGGTGGCGAGCTGTGCGCCGTCCATGCCGGCCTCGACGGCAGGCTGACCAGCCAGGGAAACAAGTAGCGTCAGCACCGCGCGCCCCGGTGACGAAGGGGCCTGGGCGCGGGCGCGGCAAGCGAACCCGATGCCACCGGTGCGATCTTCAATGCACTCGTCCAGGCCCGCCTCGCCGGCGATCTCGCGCGCGAACTGCGCGATGTGGATGCGCAGCCGGTCGGGAGTGTCCAGGCCAGCGTCGATGTACCAGACGTCGGAGATCGGATAGAGGCCCCCGGCCTGCACTGGGATGGACTGCAGTACGTTGGCCGAGAAATCGGGCGGCAGTGCATCGCCCAGCTGCTCGGCCACCATCCGCTGGATCGACTGGAGCCGTTCTGTCGTCGGTGCGGGCGAGACGATGTGCTCTCGAAGCAGATCGTCGGCCCCGGCCGCAGGGCTTCCGGTGGCCGTCTCGCCAGCCGTTGCGTTGTCCTGACGCGAGGCGCGCGCGGCCGCTGGCGGACTGGCCGGTGGTGCAGGCGGTGCGATAGACGATGCCGTGCCCGGGGGTGGCGGCCTACTGTCCGTTGGCTGAGGCAATGCGGGCGGTGTCGCGGGCGGGGCCGGGTCGCTGACCAGCGCCCGGTGGCGGCTCTCCGATTCGGTCAGGTCCAGTGCCAGCACGTCGTAGTCGATGCCCAGTAGTTCGGACATCTGGCCGATCAGCTCGTCCTGCACGCGCTGCGGGGCAAACTCGTCGCCCTGCGTGTCGAACTGCGACAGCACTTCTTGAAAGAAGCTGTCGAAGTCCAGCGGTAGTGGGTCGCCCTTGTGGCCCTTGGCGTAGTGCTCCCAGGTGCGCTCGCAGGCCTTGCGCATGACCGACAGCCGTTCGACCTGGTGGCGGCCCAGGCCGCCATAGAGCACGGTCGGGATCGCGGGCAGCAGGTAGCGCACCGCATCGGCCATGCGGCTGATGTGCGACTGCTGAACGGGGTAGCCATCGGCTGCCAGGCGGCGGGCCAGTTCGGATTGGCTCAGTGCGGCGCCGCTCTCCTGTTCATAGAACCCGCGCGCTTTCTCGATGCCCAGGGCACGCTCGATGAACGTCAGACCGCCGCGCAGTTCGTTCTCCGCGAGGTGTCCTGTCAGCGCGATGATCTCTCCGCAGACCAAGGCCGGAACAGGCACGATATGCGGAAGAACCGTTCGTCCTTGGTCTCCGACCAGAGTTCGCGCAGGATCGCCAGTCGCGTGTTGCCACCGTTGCGGATGATGTAGTGCTCGTCACCCGGGCGCCGCGTGATGGCCGGTGCCGCATCCAGGCCGCGCTCGCGGACGGAGGCCTTGATCTCCTCGTAGGCGGGATTGCGCTTCATGCGCGGGTCATGGTCGTAGGGACGCAGTTGATCCAGCGTCACCAACATCGGCGTGTCAGCGATCGGGTCGCTCAAAGCCGTGGCCGACGGGCCAACGCGCTCGAACCCAGCCGCGAGCAGCTTGCCCGCCATGTCCTGAGAGGTCATGTCAGCCATGGCAGCATCCCCGAGGGCCGCCGGCCTGCGCGATGCGAGCCTCCCGTTCGGCACGGCGGATCTGCGCACGGGCGTTCAACTCGGCCCGGTGATCGCTCGCCGTCGAACTGGTGTAGATCGCAGCGCAGCCGGTCTTGGTGAATTTGAGATGCCCGCCCAGCGTGCGCTTGACGTGCCAGCCTTCGCTTACCGCGAACTCGATCAGGGCGCGCAGTCGCTTGTGGCCGCGGGCCAGGTCATGTGCGTTCGCCATGGGGCCTCCCGGTTTCCAGAGGACGCTGCGGGCGGCCGGACACATGCGCCAGTCGGTCCTGCCACTGGGGGAACAACTCGTTGGCGAGCGCGCGCATCGTGTCGAGCGCGGCGGGCGCAACTCTGCCCGGGGGCTGGCGATGCTCGACCCGATGCACCGGCAGGCCACGGGTCGCGGCGCGTGGATAGGCTTCGATGGCCGGCACGTCGGTGCCCAGCACTCGGATGCCGGCATGGCCCTGGAACAGATCGCGCAGTGCCTGCTGGATCATCCGTGCGTTGGCGGACACGGGGTGGACGCGGTTGATGAGCAGGTGCAGCGGTGGCGGTTCGATGCCCAGGTGCCGGTATGGTGTGATGTCCTCCAGCAACTGCATGGTGCCGCGCCGCAACTCGCGCGCCGCGAGGATTTCCGGTGTCACGGGCGACAGCGCGAGGTCGGAGGCGAGTACCGCCATCTCCAGCAGCACCGAGCGCGCGCCCTGGGTATCGATCAGCACCAGGTCGTAGAGCGGCGCCAATACCGGCAACAGGTGGCGCAACCGCAGGCGTCCATCGGGCGCGTGCAGCAGCAAGGTGTTCAATTCGCCCCGGTGGTCGTTGGAGAGCACCAGGTCCAGGCCCGCGATGATCGTGCGAGACACGAGCCGGCCAAGGTCGCGCTCGTTGAAGGCCAGCAACTCGTAGATGCCGCCCGGCGCACGATGAGCTAGCTCGTAGTAGGAGGACAGCGTGGGCTGCACGTCGAGATCAAGCAGCAGCACGCGCAGGCCAGCGTCGGCGGCGATTCCGCCGAGGTTGGCGGCCGTGGTCGTCTTGCCAACGCCGCCCTTGGTCGAGATGATGGATACAACCTGCATGGCGCTCTCCGGTAGAGGATGGGAAGTCCGTGGAGAGCAGCTCAAGTCCGGTTGTTGAGGCGTTCGGCGATCCACTGGTCGATCTCGAACGAATCCCAGCCAACCGCACGCACGCCCAGGCGCAGCGCCTTGGGGAACTGGCCTTTCCTCATCAAGTTGTAGATGTGGGCGCGCTTGAAACCAGATTTGGTTTCGACTTCATCGAGCCGCAGGATGCGGCGCTCACTTGCGGGCAGTGCAGGTGTCTGCGACATGTCGGTCACTCCTGAACGCTCAGCGGCGTTTGTTGGCGTGACCCCTATTCAATAGACTTGGCTGCGGAAAGACATTGCAAATGCAATCTCCGCGACTGCACATACAAGCTCGCAAACCTTATGCGGTTCCGCTACGGACATTCTTCCTGGCGTTGGCGAACTTGCCGTTCAAGGTTCGCTCCGTGATACCCATGGTGCCGCCGTAGTTGGCGACCAATGCCGAGACAAGGGCCTCCTGCGTTTTGAAGCTGGAGTAAGGAATGCCCGAAGGGGACTGGCCCAGCATCAGCGTCAGCATCCCGCCAATGATGTTCAGGTAGGTGGCCTCTGCCCGGTCGCTGATCGGGCACTGGGCGCAGGCGAGAATCACCGTTGCCTGTTTGCGCAGCGCGTCGTGCTTTTCCTGCAGTTCGCGGAGTTGGCGCCTGGACTGCTCCAGAGCGGATTTCAGTGCCAGCCGTTCGACCAGCATGGCTTGGCCGGTTTCCAGCGTGATGACCGGGTGTGCGATGCGCTCGCTGCGACAGAAAAGGAAGCTGGGCCGATGCTCGGGATAGTGCGAGAGCATCCAGCACTTCAGATCGGTGTGGCGAACGGTGAGGTCCGGGGCCTCCAACAGCGCGAGGTCGTTCAGCGTGATGCCGTTCCGACCGAAGGGTAGCTCTCGGTTGAGGATGCCGTCATAGATGCGTTCCGTGTACAGACGCAGTTCGTTCCAACGAGGGCACTCCATCGTTTGCGGTAGATCCCTCGGCGACGATATCGAGGCCAAGATCAGATGTTTGTACTGCAGCAGACCAGCCCAACGGATGGAGGCTTCGATCGGGCGGTAGAACACCTTCGATGTTGGTGCATTCTTGTGCATGCTCCCATCTCCTTCCAGGAGAACCACATGGCGCGCTCCTTTACGACCAACTCCCAAACAGCCTGTTGTCCTTACCCGAAGACGAGCTTCAGGCGCAGCGGTTGTAGAGGGACGGGACACGCTCTCACCAGCCACCCCCACTGGTGGTCGTCACGTGCTCGATGTGCAAAAATTCACCCGTCGCCAAGATGTCGAGCAACGGATTTGCAGGCTCGATAGTGACGCTCACAGTACCAGCGTCATGGGTTGCGGCGTTCTCGGCAAAACCGATTCGGTATGGTCTGATACGCCCACGGTTTCAAAAGCTGCGAGCAGCGACACCAGTTGCTCGGTGCCTAGGATTAGCAGAGGAAATCCGGCGGCGTCATATCTGTACGGGATGCTGATATAGCGATACAGCATCACGCACGAGTAGCCCATGGTGACTGCTAACCACAGATTCGGCGCTCAACAAAGTCTGGCTACATCAGGCAATTGCAGGCGGGCCGCCTAGAAAGCGGAGAGCTGGAAATGCGAAGCGACTGGCCTACTGGCTCCCTGCATTGGCCTTGACTGGACGGCGCTGCCGCCCAGTCCAAGTTCAATGGGCGGCCAGGTCCTCGGGCGCATCGACCAACATCGCGGTTTTTACCAGCCGCTGCACCGTCTGCCTGGCCTGCATCGGCAGTTCCTCCGATTGCGCTGCAAGTTCATCTGCTTCCATGGCTTGTGTGGCCACCAGCCGAGCGGCAAGATGCAGGTTCGTCGGGCCGGCCGCCTCGATGGCTGGGCGCTTGCCCAGGGCATCGTATGGCCGTAGGAGCGCATGGTAGATGTACCAGGTGTCGATGCCGCGCGGCACCTGCTTCAGGATGGCCTGAATCAGCTTGCGCCTGATGGGGTCGAGCTGCCAGTCCGGAACGCGCTGCCCACGGTGGCCCATTTGGATCGACAGGAGATTGCCGGCCTGAATCTCGTAGGTGATCCAGCGGCGGGACTTGCCAACCAGCTTGGCGTAATCGGCCACCGACAGGTTGTGAGGCGCCTCGAACATCTCCAGCAATTGCAACCGCTCGCGCTGCACCTCAGACAGCCTGGGCCGCGCGTACTCAGGCAGATGCACCGCAGAAAGCCGGTGCACGGAAGCCGGAACCGCTTGCGCATCCGGTGTGGGAGCAACGATCAACTGGGGGGTGTTGGGGTTCAGGACAGGGGGATGCGCGGCCGCCTGCCCGGCAATCGTGGGCAGGCCCTGCAGCGTGATGGTCAGGTGCGTGCTGGCAACTTCGACCTGATTCTGCTCGAACAAATCCAGACGATCCGCCCAGTCCTGCATCATGACGCGGCGCTGCTCGACGTACTCGGCGTGGTTGTATGTCGCGCTGGTTTTGTCCGGGTCGGCATGCGAGAGTTGGGCATCCACCCACTTGGGCGGATACCCCAATTCATTGAGCGCAGTCGAGATGGTGGCGCGAATACCGTGCCCAGTGAGCTGGTCTTCATATCCCATACGCTTGAGCGCGCCATTGAGCGTGTTTTCGCTGAGAGGGCTTTTGAGGCACCAATCACCGGGGATAAGATAGACCTGCGCTGGCTTGAAATTTCTCAGCAGATGCCGAGCGATTTCCTGCGCCTGCAACGACAGCGGCACGATGTACGGCGGGATATCGCTGAAACGCTGGCGCTTCTTCTTGGTGAGCTGCTTGCGTTGCTTGAGCCTGACTACCGGGACGATCCACAGGCCGCGGTCGAGATCGAACTGGTCAGGGGTGGCGTAGCGCAGTTCACCGGTCCGCACGCCCGTAAGCAGCAGCAGCCGCAGGCCCAGTTGCGTGTTGAGGCGACCGCGGTACTTGCGCAGCGTCTGCAACATTGTCGGCAGCTCGGGCATGCGCAGGAAGGGATTGTTCTCCACCGGCGGCAGCGGCATCGCCACCACATCCAGATCCTTCGATGGGTTCTCGCCCATGTTGGGCACCACCACCGTGGCGTAGGTGAAAAGCTGGGTGAACCAGGTGCGCAGCTTCTCGGCGACCGACAGCGAACCGCGCTTTTCCACTCTGCCGATGATGTCCAGTAAATGGGCGCGAGTGACGTCGTAGATGGTCAGGTGGCGCAGCATGGGAAACACGTCCTTCGCAAAGACGCGCCCGATCTGCTTCGGGGTGCTCTGCCGGCCTTCATCCTCCAGGGAGAGGCTACGGTGGGCCAGCCATTTGTCATATACAGCTTTGAAGGTGTGCTCGCCCGCCAGGACGATCACATGGCGCTTGCGTTTGCGTTCAGAGTGCGGATTGATGTCTTTTGCCAACAGCGCCCGGGCCTCGTCACGCAAGTCACGGGCCTGTTTCAGGGATATTGCGGGGTAGCCGCCAAAGGTGATGCGCTCGCGCTTACCTAGCCAGGAATAGCGGTAGTGCCACACCTTGCTGCCGATGGCGGAAACGTAAAGGTAGAGGCCGTCGAAATCGGCAAGCGAATACGGCTTACCGGTGGCCTTGGCTTGCCGAGCCATGAGATCAGAAAGCATGTGTCCAACTCCAGAAAGCGAGTTGGATGCCATGGTTCCCGTCTAACCCCGGCTCCTCCAGCAACAATGCGGATTGGGAACCCCGCACATTGTTTTGGGCCACTTTTTGTACCAGTTTGGGCTGGCAGTGAGTGGATTTCGCTGGATGTCAGTGGATCGAGGTCGGCTAAAAATCCTCAATCCTGACAATGACTTACGACGTTCCTTGGAGTCCCGTGGAAGTCCCTGGAAAGTCGAAGTGGAGCGGGCGATGGGAATCGAACCCACGTCTTGAGCTTGGGAAGCTCAGGTCCTACCATTGAACGACGCCCGCAAAGTCGGTGGATTCTAGCGCACTGCCGCGTGCTTTCCGGGCAACCGTGCGATCTGCGCCGGCCGACGTCCAGCCTGTCCTGCCGGTACATAGGTTCGTGGGCATTTCTGGCCATCGGGCAATAGGAGCAAGCGCTGGCAGCTACGAAAAAAGAAGCAAAAGTGCTCTCTACTTCTGGATATCGCCCACGCAGAGGTATTTGATCTCCACATAGTCGTCCATGCCGTAGTGGGAGCCCTCGCGCCCCAGGCCCGACTGCTTGACGCCACCGAAGGGCACATGCTCGGTCGCGAGAATGCCGACGTTCACACCCACCATGCCATATTCCAGCGCCTCGCCCACTCGGAAGATGCGGCCCACGTCGCGGCTGTAGAAGTAGCTGGCCAGGCCGAACTCGGTGGCGTTGGCGGCAGCGATGGCTTCCTGCTCGGTCTCGAACCTGAAGACCGGCGCCAGCGGGCCGAAGGTTTCCTCGCGCGCGCACAGCATTCCAGCGGTGGCGTTGGCCAGCACCGTGGGCTCAAAGAACTGGCCCGCGCCCAGTTCCGCCAGGTGCTTTCCGCCCGTCACGACGCTGGCGCCCTTGGCGATGGCGTCGTCCAGGTGGCGCTGTACCTTGTCCACCGCGGCGGGTTCGATCAACGGGCCCTGGTTCACGCCGTCCTCGAAGCCATTGCCGACCTTCGCGGTTTTTACGCGGGCGGCAAACTTGGCGACGAAGGCGTCGTACACCCCCGCCTGCACGTAGAAGCGGTTGGTGCACACGCAGGTCTGCCCGGCATTGCGGTATTTGCTGGCAAAGGCGCCTTCCACGGCGGAGTCGAGGTCGGCATCGTCGAACACGATGAACGGCGCATTGCCGCCCAGCTCCAGGCTCAGCTTCTTCACCGTGGGCGCGCACTGGGCCATGAGGATGCGCCCGACCTCCGTCGAGCCGGTGAACGACAGGTGGCGCACGACGTCGCTTGCGCACAGCACCTTGCCGATGGCGATGGAGTTCTCCGCATCGGCCGTCAGCACGCTCAGCACGCCGGGGGGAATGCCCGCGCGCAACGCCAGCTCGGCCGCGGCAAGGGCGGTGAGGGGCGTGAGCTCGGCCGGCTTGATCACCACCGGACAGCCCGCCGCGAGCGCCGGCGCCACCTTGCGCGTGATCATCGCCAAGGGGAAGTTCCACGGCGTGATCGCCGCGCACACGCCGATGGGCTGCTTGAGCACCAACAGGCGGCGGTTGTTGTCGAACTGTGGCAGGGTCTCGCCGTTCACGCGCTTGGCCTCCTCGGCAAACCACTCGACGAAGCTGGCGCCATAGGCCACCTCGCCCTTGGCCTCGGGCAAGGGCTTGCCTTGTTCCGCCGTCATGAGCCGGCCCAGGTCGTCCTGGTGCTGCATGAGCAGGTCAAACCACTGGCGCAGGATGGTGCTGCGCTCCTTGGCGGTCTTGGCCTTCCATGCGGGCCATGCTTCGTTGGCGGCGGCGATAGCCAGCTCGGCTTCCTTGGCCCCCAGGTTGGCCACATCGGCCAACTTCAGGCCGGTGGCCGGGTCGTGCACGGCAAAGCGTGCGCCGCCTGCGAACCACTGGCCTCCCAGCAGGGCGTCGGTCTTGAGCAGGCTCGGATCCTTGAGCAGGGAAAGGGGTGATGTCTTCATGTCCATGGGGTGGCTCCTGGAAGGCCGCGGCGGGCAGGGCAAAGGGGCAGGATAGCGCCGTGTGTGCGCAAGGGTGAAATCTATAATGGCAGGTTGGTCACGACGGGATGCCTTGCGCTGCCATACCCGCCCACGAACCCCATACACACCATGAGCACACCCACTTTCTCCGTTGCAGACATTCGCAAGACCTTCCTGGACTTCTTCGCCGCCAAGGGGCATACCGTGGTGGCGTCCAGTCCGCTGGTGCCGGGCAACGACCCCACGCTGATGTTCACCAACTCGGGCATGGTGCAGTTCAAGGATGTGTTCCTGGGTACGGACAAGCGCCCCTATGTGCGCGCCACATCGGTGCAGACTTGCCTGCGCGCCGGCGGCAAGCACAACGATCTGGAGAACGTGGGCTACACCGCGCGCCACCACACGTTCTTCGAGATGCTGGGCAACTGGAGCTTTGGCGACTACTTCAAGCGCGAGTCGCTCAAGTGGGCCTGGGAGCTGCTGACCGAGGTCTACAAGCTGCCTCCCGAGCGCTTGCTGGCCACGGTCTACGCCGAGGACGACGAGGCCTACGACATCTGGACCAAAGAAATCGGCCTGCCGCCCGAGCGGGTGATCCGCATCGGTGACAACAAGGGCGGCCGCTACAAGAGCGACAACTTCTGGATGATGGCCGACACCGGCCCCTGCGGCCCGTGCTCGGAGATCTTCTACGACCACGGCGAGCACATTGCCGGCGGCCCCCCCGGCAGCCCGGATGAGGACGGCGACCGCTTCATCGAAATCTGGAACAACGTGTTCATGCAGTTCGACATGGACGAGCAAGGCAACGTCAAGCCGCTGCCCGCACCCTGCGTGGACACCGGCATGGGCCTGGAGCGCCTGGCCGCCATCCTGCAGCACGTGCACAGCAACTACGAGATCGACCTGTTCGACGCGCTGATCAAGGCCGCGGCGCGCGAAACCGGCACAAGCGACCTGACCAACCCGTCGCTCAAGGTCATCGCCGACCACATCCGCGCCACCGCCTTCCTGGTCGCCGACGGTGTCATCCCCAGCAACGAGGGCCGCGGCTACGTGCAGCGCCGCATCGTGCGCCGCGCCATTCGCCACGGCTACAAGCTGGGTCGCAAGACGCCGTTCTTCCACAAGCTGGTGCAAGACCTGGTGCAGCAGATGGGCGATGCCTACCCCAAGATCCGCGAGCAACAGGCGCGCATCACGGATGTGCTGCGGGTGGAAGAGGAACGCTTCTTCGAGACCCTGGCGCACGGCATGGAGATTCTGGACAGCGCTTTGGCTGGCGGTGCCAAGACGCTGCCGGGCGACGTGGCGTTCAAGCTGCACGACACCTATGGCTTCCCGCTGGACCTGACGAACGACGTGTGCCGCGAACGGGGCGTCAATGTGGACGAAGCGGGCTTTGCCACCGCCATGGAACACCAGAAGAGCACTGCCCGCGCCGCAGGCAAGTTCAAGATGGACCGCGCGCTGGAATACACCGGCGCGGCCAACCAGTTCACGGGCTACGAGCAACTGGCCGAAAGTGCCAAGATCGTCGCGCTGTACGTGGACGGCACCAGCACCGCGGCCCTGCACGCGGGCCAGAGCGGCGTGGTGGTGCTGGACCGCACGCCGTTCTATGCCGAAAGCGGCGGCCAGGTGGGCGACCAAGGCACCATCGGCGCTGGCTCGGCGTGCTTCACCGTGGCCGACACGCAGAAAATCAAGGCCGACGTCTACGGCCACCACGGCACCCTGGAAGCCGGCACGCTGAATGTGGGCGACACGGTGCAGGCGCAGGTGGACCTGCAACTGCGCGCGGCCACCATGCGCAACCACTCGGTCACCCACCTCATGCACAAGGCACTGCGCGAGGTACTGGGCGACCATGTGCAGCAAAAGGGCAGCCTGGTGAACGCCGAGCGCACGCGCTTTGACTTCGCGCACAACGCGCCGTTGACGGCCGCGCAGATTCGCGAGATCGAACGCCTGGTGAATGCCGAAGTGCTGGCCAATACCGACACCAACGCGCGCCTGATGGACATCGAAAGCGCGCAGAAAACGGGCGCCATGATGTTGTTCGGCGAGAAGTACGGCGAGACCGTGCGTGTGCTGGACATCGGCACCAGCCGCGAGCTGTGCGGCGGCACGCACGTGCGCCGCACGGGCGACATCGGCCTGTTCAAGGTGGTGGCTGAGGGCGGCGTGGCCGCAGGCGTGCGCCGCATCGAGGCGGTGACCGGCGAGAACGCGCTGGCCTACCTGCAGTCGCTGGAGTCCACGGTGGACCAGGCTGCAGCCGCCCTGAAGGCGCCCCCTGCGGAGCTGAACGCCCGCATTGGCGGTGCGCTCGATCAGATCAAGACGCTCGAGAAGGAACTGGCTGCACTCAAGGGCAAGCTGGCTTCCAGCCAAGGCGACGAGCTGGCCGGCCAGGCCGTGGACGTCAAGGGCCTCAAGGTGCTGGCGGCCCGGCTGGAAGGCGCGGACGCCAAGACCCTGCGCGAGACCATGGACAAGCTCAAGGACAAGCTCAAGACGGCGGCCATCGTGCTGGCGGCCGTCGATGGCGACAAGGTGCAGCTGGCGGCTGGCGTGACGGCCGACAGCATCGGCCGTGTCAAGGCCGGGGATCTGGTGAACTTCGTGGCGGCCCAGGTGGGTGGCAAAGGGGGCGGCAAACCCGACATGGCCATGGCCGGCGGCACCAACGCGGCGGCGCTGCCGCAGGCGCTGGCAGCCGTGCAGGGCTGGGTGGGCGAGCGCATCTGACGGCGGCCTGGGCCCCCAGACGGGGGCCGGGCGCAATTGCGGACATGTTGCACCCGCGTGGGCGGTGGTGGCCTGCGCCGCGGTCGCACCGGACCCAGGGGGCTAGGCAAAAGACGGCAGGCACAGCGCCGTCTGCCGGCAAATGGGCTAGAACAGCTCCACTTCGTCGTGCGCCACCTTGATCTGCAAGGCGCCACTGTTGACCAGATCTTCATAGAAGCAGACCTGGTTGCGTCCATGTTCCTTGGCATAGTAGAGCGCCTGGTCCGCGCGCCCCAGGATCTCCACCGGCGAGCCCTGTTGCGTGGCCGCGAAGCCGATGCTCACGGTGATGTGTCCGATCTGCGGGAACACATGCGTCTGCACGGCCGCGCGCAACCGCTCCAGCGCCTGGCGCGCCTGCGCCAGCGTGAGGGAACGCAGCAGCACCACGAACTCCTCTCCGCCGAAGCGGAAGATGCTGTCCTGGCTCTGGAACAGGGTGCGCAGGCGGTTGGCCACCAGGATCAGCACCTCATCGCCATAGAGGTGTCCAAAGCGGTCATTGACCGACTTGAAATGGTCGATGTCGATCACCGCCAGCCATTGGCGCACAGTGTCTTCGCCCTCGCCTGGGCTGGCGGGTGCGCCGGTCTGTCGTGAGAACTGCTCCTCGAAGGTCTTGCGGTTCAGCAGCCCGGTGAGCGCGTCCCGCTCGCTGTAATCCAGCAGGCTCTGGTAGTTTTGGTAGACCAGAAACACGCCCATGATCACGTCGCGCTGGTGCCGCGTGAAGCGGCGGGACTGGGTGATTTCCAGGCACGCCGTGGGGCGCCCGCCCAGCCACATGGGCAGCCAGAGCGTGTGGCGCTGCTCGGAGGCACGCGCGGCGCTCTCGCCCTGGGTGGCGATGCAGTGGGCCAGTTCAGGCTCTTGCGCCAGCGGAATGCGCTGGGGATCCGAAGCAGCGTCGTACTCACTGGAGACTAGGGCCTGTTCACACTATTTTTGCCAGTGCGAATGGCGTGAAAACCGCGCCAATCTAGGCGCGTGACGACGCCAAGGCCGGGGCCTTGGCTAGGAGGGCAACGACGAATGGCGCGGTTTTCACTCCGTTCCCTCCGGGTTGCGATCAAAAAGGGCCATTCGCGGCGTTGCCAAGCCTCGCTGGGGTAGCACCCCAGCTTCGTTTGGCGCCTTGCGCCTGGCCCTTTTTGATCGCAACGCATCTGGCAAAAATAGTGTGAACAGGCCCTAACTGCCCTTCGTGGCTCCAGCTGCGCGGGCGCAGCATCAGGACTTCGTCCTGCGTGAACAGCTCCAGCGCCCGCACCTGCACGATATGGCCCAGCTTGAGCAGCGTGGACAGCACCGAGACCTCCAGGCGCAGGTGGTCCCGGTGTGCGGTCATTTCGGCCAGGTTCTGGAGGATGGGCTTCATCGGGAAACGGGAATAGACGCTCAGCGGCGCGTGAACACCAGGTCCCACACGCCATGGCCGAGCCGCATGCCGCGGTTCTCGAACTTGGTCAGGGGGCGATAGTCCGGCTGCGGAGCATAGCCCTCGGCGGTGTTGGACAGCAAGGGTTCGGCCGACAACACCTCCAGCATCTGCTCCGCATACGGCTGCCAGTCGGTCGCACAGTGGATGTAGCCCCCCGGCTTCAGGCGTGCCGCCAGCTGCGCCACCAGCGGCGGCTGGATCAGGCGGCGCTTGTTGTGGCGCTTCTTGTGCCAGGGGTCGGGAAAGAAGATATGCACGCCGTCGAGCGATCCGGGCGCCAACATGTGCTCCAGCACCTCGACGGCGTCGTGCTGCAGGATGCGGATGTTGTGGATGTCCTGCTCGCCGATGCGCTTGAGCAGCGCGCCCACGCCGGGTTCATGCACCTCGCAGCACAGAAAGTTGTCTTGCGGGCGCACGCGCGCGATGTGTGCCGTGGCCTCGCCCATGCCGAAGCCGATCTCCAGCACCAGCGGCGCGCTGCGGCCGAAGGCCGCAGTGGCGTCCAGCAGGGCGGGCGCATAGTCCAGCACGTAGCGCGGGCCCAGCTCTTCCAGCGCCTTGGCCTGGCCGGTGGTGGTGCGGCCGGCGCGGCGCACATAGCTTTTGATGCCCTTGGGATGGGCGACGTCTGCCGGGGCGCTGCCTGCGGCACCGGGCATGGGGGAGGCCGCGGGGGCCTGCAGGTCTTGCGAAGAAAGCGTTTGAGTCACAGCGGCGAATTGTAGGTTCCAGGCCATGCCTTGACCCAGAATGCGAGCGCATCGGCGATGCCTGCTATGCCTGTAGGTGACGGCAATCCCAGTACCTGGGCTGCATTTGTCAAAGCCTGCAGCGGCTGGCTGTCGTCGATGGGGGGGGCGCCATGTTGTTTGGAGAGCTTCTCGCCATCCGCCGCACGTACCAGGGGCGTATGCAGGTACTGCGGCGTGGGCACGCCCAATGCGGACTGCAGCAGGATCTGGCGCGGCGTGTTGTCGGCCAGGTCTTCGCCGCGTACCACATGGGTGACGCCCTGGTCGGCGTCGTCGACCACGACCGCAAGCTGGTAGGCCCACAGGCCATCTGCGCGCCGCAGCACGAAGTCGCCCACTTGCCGCGCCACATCCTGAAACTGCGGGCCCAGGCGCCGATCGGTCCAGGAGACGCCGGAACTTGCTATTGAATAAATAGCTGGTTGCACTTGCTGGATGGGCGCTGGAGGCATTTTTGATTGATACCTCTGGGTATGGAAGCGCCAGGCGCGCGGCGTGCGTCCACCCAGGCCGTGGCGGCAGGTGCCAGGGTAGGGGCGTTCCACATGGCGTTCATGTACCAGGCCCTGCGCCTGCAAGGCGGCTTCGATGTCGCGGCGCGTGCATGCGCATGGGTAGGCCAGGCCGGCGTGGAGCAGCCCATCCAGCGCCTGCTGGTAGCGGGGGCCGCGGGTGGATTGGTACAGCGGCTGCTCGTCGGGCAGCAGGCCGCAGCGGGCCAGCTGCGCCAGAATGCGCTCGTCGGCGCCGGGCACGCAGCGCGGCGGGTCCACGTCTTCGATGCGCACCAGCCAGCGCCCGCCGCGTCCTCCAAGGGCCGCGCGCGCGTCCAGCCAGCTGGCCAAGGCGGCGACGAGCGAGCCCGCGTGCAGCGGGCCGGTCGGGGAGGGGGCAAAGCGGCCGACGTAGCCCGCGGCCGCCGTCATGCAGCGGTGAGCGCGAGCTCCAGGCCCGAGACGAAAGCGTCTTCCAGCCGGTGCCCCAGGCACCAATCGCCGCAAACGCCCAGGCCCAGGGAGGCGTCCCACAGAAAGCTCTGGCCCAAGGGCTTTTGCGTCTGCGCGTGGCGCCAGCGCCGCATCTCGGCATGCGTCGGCGTGGCGCGTATGCCGGTGACTTCGGCAAACGCCTTGATGAGCTTGGCCTGCACGCGGGGGGCCTCGTCGTTCAGGTGCTCCAGCGACCAGGCGGGACTGGCCTGCACCGTCCAGCGCTCGATCTGTGTCCGGCCGGGCTTGCTGGACTCTCGGGCCAGCCAGGCAATGCGGTGGTGCGTACTGCGTGCGGCGTTCCACTGCGGACCGAGCGTGGTCAGCCCGGGGCGCACGGCCTGCGCAAAGGCCAGCATCAAGGTCCAGCAGGGCGCGATGTCCACGCCGGCCAGGGCATCGTCCCACGGCGTGGAAACGCCGGACTGCTGCAGCAGCGCCCGCGACAGCGGTGCGGGCTGGGCCAGTACCACGCCATCGAAACCCGCATACACCTGCGATCCCCCATCGAGCGTCTCGGTGCGCAGCTGCCAGGCCGTGGGCCGCATGGCGTCGCGCTCGATGCGCGTGACGGCCGTGCGCGTGTGCAGGTGGCCTTCGCGCGCCAGCGGTGCGGCCCAGGCCTGGACCAGCGCATCCATGGCGGGGGCCGCCACCCAGTGCGCTTCACCGGGCGGTGGCGCGGCGGTGGCGACGCGCCCGGCGGCGTCCAGCACGCGGATGGTGGTGGCGCTCCAGGCGCGGCACAGGCCGGAAACGGTGTCCAGCGCCCGCTGAAAGCGTGCGTCGCGTACCGTGAAGTACTGCGCGCCCGAATCAAAACTGCCAAAGGGCGACGCCAGCGCCGCCGTGCGCCCGCCGGGCTGCGGCGCCTTCTCGAAGACGGTGACCATGTGGCCCGCCTGGGCCAGGGTGCGGGCGCAGGCCACGCCGGCCATGCCGGCACCCACCACGGCAAAGCGCCGCGCGGCGCCCAGGGGCGCGACCTGCTGGCCTTGTTTCAGTCGATCGCTGGAGCGGGAGGAAAAGCGGGTCATGGCAGGCCTTCGATGACGTCGGAAATGGGCTGGTGCAGTGCTGGTAATTAGCGCAGCGCTAGTGTTGACTCTACACGCGCCGCGCGGCCCACGCATTCAGAACTGGTGGTGGTTTTCCAGCAACGCACGGCGTGTGGCGTCACTTTGCAGTTGCGACAGCCACCACTGCAGCGCGCGGCCCGGCGCAGCGTGCCCGGGGCCACCCCATTGGTAGCTCAGACGCACGTTGCGCGCGGGGCGCGCCACCTGCCGCTCGACCAGATGGCCGGCTTCGAGGTACGGACGCACCATGGGCTCGGGCAGAAAGCCCCCGCCCAGGCCGCGCAACTGTGCGTGGATCTTGGCACGCATGTTGTCCACGGTGAGGACGTCCTGCCCCGCGAGGATGCCCATGGTCACGTTGCTGCGCCGTGCCGAGTCGGCCACGGCGATCGCGCGGTGTTCGCGCAGCGTGGTGTCGCTGATGGGCTCGGGCACCTTGGCCAGTGGGTGGTGGGGCGCCACGACGAAGATGAAACGCACCTCGCCCAGCGGGGCGGATTGCAGCCCGGCGACGTTGGAGGCACCCACGGCCACGCCGATGGCCAGGTCTGCTTGGCCCGACGTCAGCGCTTCGGCCGTGCCGCCGAGGATGCCGTCGCGCCACTTCACGCGCGTGGGTGGACCGAGGGCGTAGAACGCCTCCACCAGCTCCAGCATGGTGGTGGGCGAGATGACGCCGTCCACCGACAGCGTGAGCTGCGGCTCCCAGCCCGTGGCCACGCGGCGCACGCGGTTGGCGATGGCGTCCACGTCCTCCAGCAAGCGCTTGCCTTCGCGCAGCAGCTCCATGCCCGCATCGGTGGGCCGTGCGTGGCGGGCGCTGCGGTCGAATAGCAGCACGTCCAGCGCATCCTCGATCTGGCGCACACGGTAGGTCAGTGCGCTGGGCACCACGCCGAGCTGGCGTGCCGCCGCGGCAAAGCTGCCCGTCTCCGCAATGCTCTGCAGCATGGCCAAGTTTTCAGGGGTCAGGGCATCGCGGGTGTTTTGCATGATCGACGGCCTATTCGTTCAATGAGTTTGAATGATGCCTTCAAGCCCGCTGTCCCTGCAAGGGCGCTGCGCCACCTACAGTTCTCTCCAACGCAACGCATTTCCAGGAGCGACCCCATGCTGACCCTTCGCAAATCGCAAGATCGCGGCCACGCAGACCACGGCTGGCTCCATTCGTACCACAGCTTCTCGTTCGCGGGCTACTACGACCCGCGCCACATGGGCTGGGGCAACCTGCGCGTCATCAACGAGGACCGCATCGCGCCGGGCACGGGCTTCGGCACCCATGGCCACCGCGACATGGAGATCATCAGCTACGTGCTGTCCGGCGAACTGGCGCACCAGGACAGCATGGGCAACGTCAAGGGCATTCCGCCCGGCGACGTGCAGCGCATGAGCGCCGGCACGGGCGTGATGCACAGCGAGTTCAACCACGCCGAGGGCCAGCAGACGCACTTTCTGCAGATCTGGATCGAGCCCAATGTGCGCGGCATCGCGCCGAGCTATGAGCAAAAGCGCTTTCCCGATGCCGACAAGCGCGGCCAGTTGCGTCGCGTGGCCTCGCCCGACGGCGCGCAAGGTTCGGTCACGATCCATGCCGACGCCACGCTGTACGCGGGCCTGTTCGACGGTGCTGAGGCGGCGCAACTGCCCATTGCCGCAGGGCGCAAAGCCTACGTCCACCTGATCCGCGGTACGCTGCAGGTCAACGGACAGCATCTGAGCGGGGGCGACGCGGCCCTGCTGGATAACGAAAGCAGCGTGACCCTGTCCGGGGGAAGCGATGCCGAAGTTCTGGTTTTTGATCTCGCCGCGTGAAGTCTGCCCATCCACTTCAACCCTAGGAGTTCCGCCATGTTTGCTACCCTGCAAAACCCTCTGGCCCTGGTGGGCCGCATCCTCATCGCCCTGTTGTTCATCCCTGCGGGGTTCGGCAAGATCAGCGGCTTTGCCGGCACCGTGGGCTACGCCACGTCCGTGGGCATGCCCATGCCCACCGTGGCCGTTGCCGTCGGTCTGTTGATTGAACTACTGGGCGGCCTGGCACTGCTCTTCGGATTCGGAACACGCATCGCTGCGCTGGCGCTGGCCGTGTTCACGCTGGCGGCCAGTTTCTTCTTCCACGCCTACTGGGCTCTGCCGGCGGACCAGCAGATGATGCAGCAGCTGTTGTTCTTCAAGAACGTTGCCGTGACGGGCGGCCTGCTGGCATTCGCCGCCTTCGGTGCCGGGGCATGGAGCGTGGACGGCGCACGGTTCGGGCGCTGATTGCTATCGAAAAAGAAGCTGCTTGCGCTTGATGGATGGGCCTTGGAGGTCGATATGACCTGCAAGGCCCATCAACTTTTGGAACGCTGCCAACGGCCGTCGATGCGCAGCTCATGCGGCATGAAGCGCGCCTTGTAGTTCATCTTCGGGCTCTGCTCGATCCAGTAACCCAGGTAGACATACGGCAGGCCCAGCGTGCGCGCCTGCTGTACCTGCCACAGCACGTTGTAGGTGCCGTAGCTTGCGCCCGGCTCGGGCTCGTAAAAGGTGTAGACGGCGGAGAGGCCGTCCTCCAGCACGTCCAGGATGGACACCATCTTCAGTGTCCCCGGCTGGCCGTCGGCCCCGGTCTCACGGAACTCCACCAGCCGCGAATTGACCCGGCTTTGCAGCAGGAACTGCGTGTACTGGTCGATGCTGTCCTGGTCCATGCCGCCCCCGGCGTGGCGTGCGTTCTGGTAGCGCAGGTATAGCTGGTAATGCTCGGGCAGGTAGCACAGGCGCAGCACCCGCGCCTGCAGGCCGGCGTGGCGCTTCCAGGCACGGCGCTGGCTGCGGTCGGGCTTGAATGGATCAACCACCACGCGCAGCGGCGTGCAGGCCTGGCAGCCGTCGCAGTAGGGGCGGTAGGTGAACATGCCGCTGCGCCGAAAGCCCCGCGCCACGAGGCCCGAATACACATCGTTCTGAATCAGGTGACTGGGCGTCGCCACCTGCGAGCGCGCCTGCCGCTCGGGCAGGTAGCTGCACGGGTAGGGTGCCGTGGCGTAGAACTGCAGGCTTTGCAGCGGAAGATCGTTGAGTTGGGTCACGCCGCTGAGGGGTTGGGCAAAAGCTCGGTCCAGTATACGGGCTCGAATTTCCAGGTGCAGGCAGGGTCTTGCCGCGCTCGCGCCACGTGATTCAGAAACTGCGAACGTTCCATCTCCCGGGCGCCCAGCGAGGCCAGATGGCCCGTGTTCTGCTGGCAGTCGATCAACCGGACCCCCTCGCGCCGGCACAGGCATACCAGCGCCGCCAGGGCGACCTTGGAAGCATCGGTCGCGTGCGCGAACATCGATTCGCCAAACACGGCCCGTCCTAGCGCCACGCAATAAAGCCCCCCCACCAGTTGCCCGTTCACCCAGGTTTCCACGCTATGGGCATGCCCAGCGGCATGCAGCGCCTCATACGCGGCAACCATGGAGGGCACGATCCAGGTGCCGGACTGCCCGGCCCGTGGCTTGTTGGCGCAGGCGTGGATCACGGCGGAAAAGTCGCTGTCGATGCGCACCTCGCAACCGGGCGTGGCGCGAAAGCGCTGCAGCACGCGGCGCAGCGAGCGGTGCAGGCGGAATTCCTGCACATGCAGCACCATGCGCGGGTCCGGGCTCCACCACAGGATGGGCTGGCCGGTGCTGAACCACGGAAAGACACCCTGGGCATAGGCCTGCACCAGGCGGGGCACCCCCAGCGTGCCGCCCGCGGCCAGCAGGCCGGGCGCGGGAGAGTCCGTGCCCCAGGCACCGTCGGTGGGTGGAAAAGGATCGTCGGGTTCCAGCCAGGGAAGCGATGTGGTCATGCAGGCAATCAAGGGCGCGCGTGGAGCGCGATTGTCGCCCGCCCGCGTGCTCAGAACGTGATCAGGACGGAGGACGCGCTGCGCTGGTGTGCGCCATGGAATACCGCCTCGATGTTGTTGCCGTCCAGGTCCAGCGCAAAGGCGGCGTAGTAGCCCGGGTGGTAGGACCGCTCGCCCGGGGCGCCGTTGTCGCGCCCGCCATGCGCCAGCGCCGCGCGGTGGAAGGCATCCACCATCTCGCGGTCCTTCGCCTGGAAGGCGAGGTGGTGCCGCCCCGTGAGGTGGCCATTGGCGGCGGGGCGGCGGTACCCATCCGCACGCTGCGCAACATCAGCCTCAACCCCAACTTCGGCGGCGAGGTGATGGTGGTCAGCCTGGGCTGCGAGAAGCTGCAGCCCGAGCGCCTCATGCCGCCTGGCGCCATTGCTCTGGTGGACCAGCGTACCCTGCAGGAGGCACCGCTGGACGTGGTGTGTCTGCAGGACGAAGCCCATGTGGGCTTTATGTCCATGGTCGACTCCATCCTGCGCCAGGCCGACGAGCACCTGAAGCGCCTGAACGCACGTCGGCGCGAGACGGTGCCTGCCAGCGAACTGGTGGTGGGCATGCAGTGCGGCGGCAGCGATGCCTTCAGCGGCGTGACCGCCAACCCGGCCGTGGGCTTTTGCACCGATTTGCTGGTGCGCGCCGGCGCCACGGTGATGTTCAGCGAGGTGACCGAGGTGCGTGACGGCATCGACCAGCTCACCGCGCGCGCGGCCACGCCCGAGGTGGCGCAGGCCCTGATCGATCAGATGGCCTGGTACGACGCCTACCTGGCACGCGGCCGCGTGGACCGCAGTGCCAACACCACGCCGGGCAACAAGAAGGGGGGGCTGTCGAACATCGTCGAGAAGGCCATGGGCTCCATCGTCAAGAGCGGTAGCGCGCCCATCGCCGGCGTAGTGGCTCCGGGCGAAAAGGCGGTGCAAAAAGGTTTGCTCTACGCGGCTACCCCCGCCAGCGACTTCATCTGCGGCACGCTGCAACTGGCGGCGGGCATGAACCTGCACGTGTTCACCACGGGGCGCGGCACGCCTTATGGGCTTGCGCAGGTGCCGGTGATCAAGGTGGCCACGCGCAGCGATTTGGCCCGGCGTTGGCACGACCTGATGGATGTGAACGCCGGCCGCATCGCAGACGGGCAGGCCACCATCGAAGACGTGGGCTGGGAGTTGTTCCACCTCATGCTCGACGTGGCCAGCGGCCGCAAAAAGACCTGGGCCGAGCACTGGAAGCTGGCCAACCAGCTCGTGCTGTTCAACCCGGCGCCGGTGACCTGACCTGCTTGTTCGTCCCAACCCGGGCACAACCCACAACGGAGATCCCGAAATGCCTCACGAGAAGAATGCGGCGCCCGGCGTTGCCACGCGGCGCCATTTCCTGGCCGTCGCGGTGGCCGCCACGGCCGCAGGTGCTGCCACGGCGCAGAGTTTTGAATTCAAGCCCCAGCAGCGTTACCCCGACCCATCGGTGCAGGTGCTGGACCCGCAGTTCGCCAAGTACCGCATCTACAGCAGCAGCGTGGAGCAGATTGCCACCGGCATGCGTTGGGCCGAAGGGCCCGTGTGGTTCGGAGACGGGCGCTACCTGCTGGTATCCGACATTCCGAACAACCGCATCATGCGCTGGGATGAGGCCAGCGGTGCGTGGGGCGTATTCCGCCAGCCCTCCAACTTTTCCAACGGCCTCGCGCGCGACCGCCAGGGCCGGCTGCTGACCTGCGAGCACCTGACGCGCCGTATCACGCGCACCGAGTACGACGGAAGCATCACCGTGCTGGCCGATGGCTACAACGGCAAGCGCTTCAACTCACCCAACGACATCATTTGCAGCAAGGACGGCGCGGTGTGGTTCACCGACCCGCCGTTCGGCATCGCCGGTCATTGGGAGGGCGAAAAGGCCGCGCCAGAGCTGCCGCACGGCGTCTACCGCATCGACCCGGGCGGCGCAAAGGTCAGCCAGGTACTGGGCGACCTGGCGGGTGCCAATGGCCTGTGCTTTTCGCCCGATGAGAAGGTGCTCTACATCGTCGAGGGCCGCCACCAGCCGCATCGCGTGGTGTGGGCCTACGACGTGGGCCCGGGCGGGCGGCTGTCCGGCAAGCGTCTGCACATCGACGCGGGCGGCCCGGGTGCCCTGGACGGCATCAAGTGCGACGAGTTCGGCAACCTCTGGTGCGGGTGGGGCAGCAACGGCGCCGTGGGCGCCAACCCGGCGGACCTGGATGGCGTGATGGTCTTCAACCCCGAAGGCAAAGCCATTGGTCACATCCGGCTGCCTGAGCGTTGTGCCAACCTGTGTTTTGGGGGTGCCAAGAACAACCGCCTGTTCATGGCCAGCAGCCATTCGATCTACGCGCTTTATGTGGAGGCGCGCGGCGCTGTCTGAGTGCGAAGGTCCCCGTGGCGGCCGCCCGCCAGAGGGCAGGGGCCGCCCCGTGCGGCCCAGGTCATCAGGGCCGCAGGGATCACGGAAGGCTGAGCCAACCGCCCCGTTCGCACAAACGCACCGCATCAACGGCAACAGCCGCCACCCCCGTGGGGGTTGGCGGCTGTTTCGCTTCTGTTTTGATAGCTGCTTGCGCTTGTTGGTCAAAGGCCAGAGGCCAAAAAGGCTTAAAACCTACTGGCTGACGCCAGCCCAGCGCTGCGCGGCTAACCTGTGGTGCGCGGCTCAGTCTTGCACGTACCAGGCGTCCTTCAGCTCGCTCACGGTGGCCTCGGCCACCTCGGGCTGTGCAGCCAGCCAGGCCTGCGTGGCTTGGCGGTCGTCCTCGGTGGCGGAGCCGCGCACGAAGGCCGTCACGAAGCCTTCGCGCACCCAGCCGGCGGCCGCCAGATTGCGGGGCACCAGCAGGTCCCGCACGAAGCGGTCCATCAGCGCCTCCTCTTGCTCGGGCGTCAGCTCCTGCTTGACCTTCAGCTCGTACTCGAAGCCGAATTCCTGAAACTCGGCCACGCGCATCTTCTTGCGAAGGCGGCGGCTGCGTTGCTTGTTGGGTGGCAGTGCCATGGTCAGGTTCTCTCAGTTCAGTGAATCAAGGGCGCCATGATGGCAGAACACGCGCCGCGCCCGCCCGTCAAAGCCCCAGCACCTTGGCGACGTAATCCGCATCCTTGTCGCCGCGGCCCGACAGGTTGACCAGGATGTGCTGGTCCTGGGGCAGCGTGGGCGCCACGCGGATGGCCCAGGCCACGGCATGGGCGCTCTCCAGCGCGGGGATGATCCCTTCCACGCGCGACAGCTGCATGAACGCGTCCAGGCATTCCTTGTCGGTCACGGCTTCGTACTGCACGCGGCCAATGTCCTTCAGATAGCTGTGCTGCGGGCCCACGCCGGGGTAGTCCAGGCCCGAGGCAATGCTGTGCACGGCGGCGGGCACGCCCGGCGCATCCTCCAGCACATAGCACTTCATGCCGTGGATCTCACCGGGCTGGCCCATGCTCAGCGTGGCCGCGTGCCGGCCGGGCTTGTCGGTGCCTTCGCCCGAGGGCTCCACGCCCACCAGCTTCACGTCGGTATCGCCCAGGAAGGCGGTGAACATGCCCATGGCATTGCTGCCGCCGCCCACGCAGGCGGTCACGTAGTCGGGCAGGCGGCCGTGTCTGGCCTGGAACTGCTCGCGCGCCTCGCGGCCGATGATGCTCTGGAAGTCGCGCACCATCATCGGGAACGGGTGCGGCCCCACCACCGAGCCGATGGCGTACAGGTAGTCGGTGGGGTTGGTCAGGTACTCCTCGAAGGCGCTGTCCACCGCCTCCTTCAGCGTGGCCGCGCCGCGCGTCACCGCCACCAGCTTGCAGCCCAGGATGCGCATCTTGGTGACGTTGGGGTGCTCCTTCTCGATGTCCACCTGGCCCATGTGGATCTCGCACGGAATGCCCACCAGCGCACAGGCCGTGGCCAACGCCACGCCGTGCTGGCCGGCGCCCGTCTCGGCAATCACCTTCTTCTTGCCCATGAACTTGGCCAGCAGCGCCTCGCCCAGACAGTGGTTGATCTTGTGCGCGCCGGTGTGGTTCAGGTCCTCGCGCTTGAGGTGGATCTGCGCGCCGCCCAGCAGGCCCGAAAGCCGCTTGGCATGAAAGATCGGGCTGGGCCGGCCCACGTAATCGGCAAACAGCTGTGCCAGCTCGTCCTGGAAGTCCTTGCGCTGCGTGATCTCGGCATAGGCCGCGGCGATGTCGTCCATGGCGGCTTTCAGGTGCGGCGGCACAAGCTGCCCGCCGTAGGGGCCAAAGAAGCCGGCGGCATCGGGCATGGGGGCGAAGTCGGTGGAGGCTGTCATCGCAGTCAAGGGAGGAGGGTGGTTGAAAGAACTTCGATTTTGATAGCTGCCCGCGCTTTTCAGACGGGTGCTGGGCGGCATTTTCATGCTGATCCATTGCGGGGTGCTTACGGCCCGCCAACGGCAACACGGGGCAATATACGCGCGTGTTGCGCCTCACGGTTCGATACACGCCCCCGGTTGCCGCGCGCCGCCGCGCCGCCGCGCCGCCACAGAATCGCCCATGCACCTGCAACCCTACGAAAGCGTGAACGGCGTGCCCCTCACCGCCACGCGCGGCGACATCATCCGCGCCCACGGCCAGCCACGCAGCGAGTCGCGCAACAGCGTCGGCCTGACCTCGCTGGACTATGGCGACGTGGTCTACCGCTTCCAGGACAGTGGCCGCCTGGAAGAGGTGACTGCCCGCGCGGAAGCGCTGCACCTGGGCACCGTGGCCGTGCCGTTCCGTGACCTGGCTGCATTCGTGCAATCGAGCGACAGCAGGGCGTTCGACCGCGCGGGGTTTCTGGTCAGCCCACGGTACGGGATTGCCTTCGTGCCGGGGGAGCCCTGCTGGGTGACGGCGCTCGCGCGGCATTGCGTGGAGGAATGGAAATCGATTGGACGATGTCAATCTAGATGATTGTTTTATAAAGAATTTCGGTATAAAAACTAGAAAAAGGAAAAAATGCCGAAATGCAAGAAATCAGCCCCGCCGTTGCCCGCCAATACATCGACGCCATAGCCGCCTTCGAAGCCTGGGAAGAGGCGCAGCTGGAAGCCACCCAAGTACGCGGCGGCATGTACTGGCACGCGGGCCCGCCATCGGCGCCCGAGGCGCGCTACCTCGTGCGCACCACGCCCACCGGTGCGGAAACCAGCCTGGGCCCCCAAACCCCCGAGAACCAGGCCATCTACGAGCGGTTCATGCAGCGCAAGCGGAACAGCGTGGAGCGCATGGCGGGCTTGAAAGCCGCGCTGGACCAGCACCGGCGCCTGAACCGCGCACTGCGCGTGGGGCGCGTGGAGCCGCTGGTGGTGAGCCTGCTCGCCCGCTTGGCCGACACGCAGCTCAGCCCGCACTTTCGCGTGGTGGGCACGCACGCCCTGTATGCCTATGAGGCCGCAGCCGGCGTGCGCCTGGATGCCGATGCCCTCGCCACGCGGGACATTGACCTGCTGTGGGACACACGCAAACGCATCCAGTTCGCCACCCAGCTCGCGCGGGTGGGCAGCTCCATGCTGGGGGTGCTCAAGAAAGTGGACAGCACCTTCCGCATCCGCAAAAGCCAGCAGTACACCGCGGTGAACAAGGAAGGCTTCGAAGTGGACATCATCCGCCGCGAACGCGTGGAAGACGATCCGCACCCGATCAAGCTGAGCGACGACGAAGACGACTTCTGGGTCGCCCAGGCCCGCCGCGCCAATGTGCTGCTGGACGCGCCAGAGTTTTCTGCCGTGATCGTGGCCACCAACGGCACCATGGCACGCATGACCACCGTGGCGCCGGCCACGTTTGTGGCGTTCAAACGCTGGCTGGCGGCGCAGCGCGACAGAGAGGCGCTGAAGCGGCGGCGTGATGAACTTCAGGCCGATGCGGTTCAGAGACTGATGGATGAATATCTGCCCTGAATGGTGCTTTTAAGCAGCCATCGGCGCGCCGGGCATTTGTGAGATGCCTTGATACCGTGTACGTGAAAAGGCTTGATTTAGCCGAGGACCGGTGACAGCCAAACGCAGACGCTCAATTCTGGACGTGATGTTTTCAGTTGATGCGGTGAGGTTAGTATGCATGCATCACAATTTGACCAACTAACTCCCGTGCCGCAGTCGAAACCATCATCTTGCCATTACGGCGTCATGTTCAAAGAAGCGCTTTCGTATGGACGCTCGATTGGCCTTACTCGTGCTCCTTTGGTTGACGAACGGCCTATCGAGACTCCATTTCTCGAGAAAGCGAACGAGCTTATTCATAAAAAGGCGGCTCTTTGGCGAGAGGGACTGCCTGACTACTACGGCGATCAATGTATGGAAGTCGCATCGAAGTTGTATGCCTTGTTGAACCACCATGGCATAGCTGCAGACATCGTGATCGGCTCAGTCACGGTGCATGGAGACAAACTATATGCCATCACACCTGAAGCAATAGCGCAGGAGGTGATAAATCCTGGCGGTGATGTCGGATTGAATCTGCATGCATGGTTGACTATTGGCGGCGATTCGGTCATCGACTACGCATTGCCTTCAATGCTTGTTCAAAATAAAGGGGCGCCGCCTTACTTTTTGCAAGCCGGGTTTGTAGAGAATGCAGCCGATTTGTGCAGTCAATCGATTGAGTATGAACCGATGTTGGTTGGATCCCAGTTTCTAGGGTGTGTAAATACATACGATCCTGATGACCTGCTAGAACACCTTAGGTCCTTGAGCATTGAATATCAATAGCCGTGATTTGTTGAACGCAAAGGGGTTTTTGCGACGGTCGCACAACGGCCATTAGCTGCGGCTAGGAAGCGTCCGCTTAAGAGCGGTGTGTCGTATGCTCAAATATTGGACAGAAATCGTTAACTATCTGCACACGACACGTTTGGTCGCTAAGGAGGGAAGAGTGGGAACCAGAAAAACATCCGTGCAGCCGCAGCCAAAGGCGCTACTTGAGCTGTTGATCTCGCGCGAAGACGCAAAATCTAAGCTGCAAGCCCGCATTGAGAAGGGTCTTGAACTAAAGCAGAGAGGGGTCGATACCCGAGAAGCTTTCGAGTCTCTATCGAATGATTACAGCAAGTGGGATTCCTTTAACTCCGAGTTGCTGAAGCGCACCTTCACGACTGATGAGCTTGCCAAGGAGTACGACTTTTGGGGGGCAATGGCAATTTCAATGCGAGAACCGTCTCTCGGGGAGAGGATCGCCCAGGTCTACAGAGACGTTGACAAGAAGATCCACCGCCTGGATTCCGTAATCGAGCGACTCGAGCTAATTCCGCTTAGTTCCGCCCCCGAAAGTGCTGTCATCCCAGTAGCAGAAGCGCCTCTTGCTCAAGTTCGAACCAACCGAGTGTTTGTGGTTCATGGCCGGGACGAAGTAGCGAAGACTAGCCTCGAGGTCTTTCTACACGAGATTGGGCTTGAACCCGTCGTCCTGCACCGTCAAGCCGACGAAGGCATGACAATCATCGAGAAGTTTGAAAAGCACAGTGATGTCGGGTACGCCTTTATTCTTCTAACGCCTGATGAAGTTGCCTACTTGGCTGCTGAAGAGGGTAAGGCAGACGGTGAGCGAAGCAAGGAGTTTCGTGCACGACCGAACGTAATTTTCGAGTTCGGCTATTTCGTTGGAAAGCTTGGCCGTTCTCGTGTGTGTTGTCTGTACACAGGAAATGTTTCGCTACCAAGCGATGTCAGTGGAATGATCTACAAGCGCTATGAACGAAGCATCGAAGAGGTGGCATACAGCGTGATCAAGGATCTAAAGGCATCTGGCTACATAGTGTCCTAACCCATCCATCACGCGGTCGTTTTAGAGTTGGCTGCGCCAGCCCTCAGCCGCCGCTCATGTTGAACGTTGAGCGACAGCTTTCGGGCGAGCTATTGAACATAGTCGGCCGGCCGTTCAGGGTCGAAAGAGGCCATAGATGCATGAGCACCTGCCTGCTACCTGCCTAGTGTCCTGAGTTAGAAATTCGCAGACAAAATCTTTCAACGCTTGCAAGGATGTCTTGGGCAGACTTGGCCCAGACGAATGGTTTTGGATCAGCGTTGTTGAGTTTGAGGTATTGGCGGATTGCTTGTTCGAGCTGTCTTGTTGATCTGTGCGTGCCGCGACGGATGTACTTCTCAGTGAGGGTAGCGAACCAACGCTCTACCTGGTTCAGCCAGGATGCCGAGGTGGGAGTGAAGTGCACGTGAAACCTGGGGTGTCTGGCGAACCATGCCCTGATTGAGGCGGTCTTGTGCGTGCCGTAGTTGTCCATCACCAGATGCACGTCCAGCCCCGCAGGCACGTTGGCTTCGATGGTACGCAGAAATTGCAGGAACTCCGCGCTGCGATGGCGCCGATGCAACTCCCCGATCACTTCGCCCGTGGCAATGTCCAGCGCCGCAAACAGCGTCGTCGTGCCGTGGCGCATGTAATCGTGGGTGCGCCGCTCGGCAATGCCCGGTGCCAGCGGTAGTATCGGCTGTGTGCGGTCCAGCGCCTGGATCTGGCTCTTCTCATCCACGCACAACACCATCGCCTTGAGCGGCGGATCCAGGTACAGGCCGACAATGTCGCGCACCTTCTCGACGAACAGCGGATCACTGGAGAGTTTGAATGTTTCCTGGCGGTGCGGCTGCAAGCCAAAAGCCCGCCAGATTCGGCTCACAGCCGTCTGTGACACATCCATGGCGCGCGCCATGCTGCGCGTGCTCCAGTGCGTGGCACCGGCGGGCACACACTCCAGCGTCTTGGCAATGACGGCATCGACTCGGGCATCGTCAATCGTACGCGGCGCACCCGGGCGCGGCGCATCAAACAGACCGTCCAGGCGCAGCTGGACAAACCGACCGCGCCACTTCGATACCGTTTGCTGAGTGACCCGTTGACGCGCTGCCACCACCTTGTTTTCCAGGCCCTCGGCACAGGCCAGCACAATGCGTGCTCGCAAGGCCAGGGCCTGCGCTGTCTTGCGACGCTTGGTCAGCGCGATCAGTTGTTCGCGCTCCGTCGCGCTCAACACCAATGGAGTCTTTGGTCTTCCGCTCATGGGCACCTCGTCGTGCAACACACTACACGACTGACTGCATTGGCAGAAAATAATTCAATGAATTTTTAACTCACGACACTAGTTTGAGATCGCAGCAAGGCACTCTGCTCAAAATAAAAAAGGCGCTGCAACGCAAGTCACAGCGCCTTTTTGCAGAAGGCATGCCGAAAAGCCCGCCCGCTTCAGCCCTTCTTCTGCACCATCTTGATCACGCTGGAGAAATCCTCCCCCCCGTGCCCCGCAATGCTGTGCGCCGCGTAGATTGCGCGCGCCATGCCGCCCAGCGGGGTGCTGGCCTTGGTGGCGATGGCGTTTTCCTGGGCCAGGCCCAAATCTTTCAGCATCAGGTCGGTGCCGAAGCCTCCCGCGTAGCCCTTGCTGGCGGGGGCGTTCTCGTGCACGCCGGGGAAGGGGTTGTACTTTTCCAGCGCCCAGTTGCCGCCGGAACTGCGGCGCATGATCTCAGACAGCACCTTGGGGTCCAAGCCGTTGGCGACGCCCAGCGCGATGGCCTCGCTGGTGCCGACCATCAGGATGCCCAGCAGCATGTTGTTGCAGATCTTGGCCGTCTGGCCCGCGCCCACGGCGCCGGCGTGGAAGATGTTGGCGCCCATTTTTTCCAGCAGGGGGCGTGCGCGCTGCAGTTGCGCGTCGGTGCCGCCCACCATGAAGGTGAGGGTGCCGGCGATGGCGCCGCCCGTGCCACCCGATACGGGTGCGTCGATGAAGTCGATGCCCAGGGCTTCAGCGGCCTTGGCGACCTTCTGGCTGGTGGCGGCGGCTATTGTTGAGCTGTCGATCACCAGCGTGCCCTTGGCAATGCTGGCCAGCAGGTTGCCGTTGCCCAGGAACAGGCCTTCCACGTGCTGGCTGGCGGGCAGCATGGTGACGACGGCCTCGGCGCCCTGCACGGCGTCCTGCGCGCTGGTGGCGACCTGCAGGCCTTCGGCCTGGACCTTGGCAAGCGCGTCAGCGCTCAGGTCGAAGGCCTTCACGCTGTGGCCGGCCTTGTGCAGGTTGATGGCCATGGGGGCGCCCATGTTGCCCAGCCCGATGAATGCGATTTGCATGGTGGTTGTCTCCTGTGGTGTGTGATGGGAACTATTATTTTGATAGCTGCCAGCGCTTGATGGACGGGCGCTACAGGCCAAAATGCCTTCAATCATGATCGCGTGCCCTTGCTGCGGCTTGTGGCTGCCTTCGCCCGTCGGGGCGAGGCCTTGGCAAGCGGGTTGAAGGCGAGGGCGGTGTCGATCCAGTGCTCCCACTGGGCGCGCGTGGCGTAGGCAGCGGGCTCCAGCCAGAAGTAGCCGGCCATGCCGCCGCGCGGGTCCAGTTCGCGCACGCCGGGGGTTTCGGCGGTTGCGTCGTGCTGCTGCGGCGGCAGGCGCACCAACAGCTCTTCGCCCTTCACGCCCAGGCAGAGCTTGCCGTCCACCATGAAGGCGTGGCAGCCAAAGAGCGTGCGCTCCTCTACCTCCACCTGCGCGTTCAGCCGCTCGCCCAGCGCGTCGCGCACGGCGGCGATCAGGTGCAGCGCTTCGTCGGACAGGGGGCGGGCAGGCATGGTGGTTTTGGAGTCAAATAGGCCTCTAGCGCTTATCCATCCGCCGCGAGCAGCTATGGTTTTTGAATGTCAACGGATCACCTCCGGCGCGTCGCCGTCCAGCATGCGCCGGCCGATGATGACGCGCATGATCTCGTTGGTGCCTTCCAGAATCTGGTGCACGCGCGCGTCGCGCAGCAGGCGCTCCAGCGGGTATTCGCGGATGTAGCCGTAGCCGCCGTGCAGTTGCAGCGCCTCGTTCACCACGTTGAAGCCCACGTCGGTGGCAAAGCGCTTGGCCATGGCGCAGTAGGTGGAGGCGTCGCGCGCGCCGGCGTCGAGTTTGCTGGCGGCCAGCCGCACCATCTGGCGCGCAGCCACCAGCTCGGTGGCCATGTCGGCCAGCTTGAATTGCAGCGCCTGAAAGCTGGCGATCGGCTTGCCGAACTGCTTGCGGTCCTGCATGTAGCGCTGGGCGTGCTGCAGTGCGCCTTGCGCGGCGCCGACCGAGCAGGTGGCGATGTTGATGCGCCCGCCGTCCAGCCCCTTCATGGCGATCTTGAAGCCTTCGCCCTCCTGGCCCAGCAGGTGGTTGGCGGGGATGCGCACGTTGTCAAAGCTGATCTGGCGCGTGGGCTGGCTGTTCCAGCCCATCTTTTCTTCCTTCTTGCCGTAGTGGATGCCGGGCAGGTTCGCGGGTACGGCAAAGGCGCTGATGCCGCCCGCGCCGGATTGCGCGTCGCCCGTGCGTGCCATGAGCACCAGCACGTCGGTGCTACCTGCACCGCTGATGAAGGCCTTGCTGCCGTTGATGACGTACTCGTTGCCGACCAGCTCCGCGCGCGTCTTGATGGAGGCGGCGTCGGACCCCGCGCCGGGTTCGGTCAGGCAGTAGCTGGCGAGCTTTTGCCCGCTGGTGAGTGCCTCGCCCCATTCGGCGCGCACGGCATCCGTGGCCCAGGTGCCCAGCATCCAGGTGGCCATGTTGTGGATGGTGATGAAGGCGGTGGTGCTGGGGTCCACGGCCGCCAGTTCCTCGAACACCAGCGTGGCGTCCAGGCGCGGCAGGGCCAGGCCACCGGCGCTCTCGGGCGCGTACAGGCCGCAAAAACCCAGCTCGCCAGCACGGCAAATAGCCTCGCGGGGGAAGATGCCCTGCGCATCCCACTCGGCGGCGTGGGGCGCCAGCTCCGCCTGGGCGAATTGGCGCGCGGTGTCGGCAAAGGCGCGCTGGTCTTCGCTGAGTTCAAAGTCCATGGCGGGTGTCTCCTTCTCTTATGTGTCTTATGGCTTGTTCGTCGTGGACTGCGGCGCCTCGCCATGGTGCAGCCAGTGCATCAGGGCGTCGCGCCGCGCCTGGGTATGGACCGTCAGGCAGTCGTGGTACAGCCGCGGCCATTCGGGGCGGGACTCCGCCGCGCGCTGCGCCTGCTTGCACTGCGCGGCGCGCGTGCGCTGCCAGGCGGCGTGGTCCTGGCGCAGGGCAGGGCGTTCATGGGCCGACAAGGCACGCATCACATCGCCATACAGAATCTGAGTGGCGGTGTCCGCCTCCTGGTAGCGCTGCACGGCGCAGGCGTTGGTCTCATCCACCGTGCCGCCGGGGCGGCAGGCAGCGCCGGCCTGCGCCTGTGCCTGGGTGGCAGCCAACAGGGCGCACGCAGCGGCCAGGGTGCGCAGGCGGGCGGCATGGGGTCTCAAGCATCGGGTCATGCCTGTGATTTCACCATGCGCGCACCGCGCGGCGCCGCTTACTTCAGGCTGATGGTGGTGTTCACGCCGTGGCTGGTGGTGCTGTCGTCAAACCAGCGCGCCGTGACGGTCTTGGTCTGCGTGTAGAACAGCACCACCTGCTTGCCGTAGGGGCCCAGGTCGCCCAGCTTGGAAGCGCGGCTGCCGGTGAACGAGAACAGCGGCACGGGCACGGGGATCGGCACGTTGATACCCACCTGGCCCACGTCGATGTCTTCCTGGAACTTGCGCGCGGCAGCGCCGGACTGCGTGAAGATGGCCGTGCCGTTGCCGTTGGGGTTGGCGTTGATGAACTCGATGGCCTCGTCGATGTCCTCGGCGCCGGCCAGGCACAGCACGGGGCCGAAGATTTCCTGGTCGTACACGCTCATGCCGGGCTTCACGCCGCTGAAGATCGTGGGGCCGACGAAGTTGCCCTTGTCGTAGCCCGCCACCTGGGGCTTGCGGCCGTCCAGTTCCAGCGTGGCACCGTCGGCAATGCCGCGCTCGATCAGGCCCTCGACGCGCGACAGCGCGGCGCAGCTCACCAGCGGGCCCACGTCGGTGCCGGGCTCGGTGCCGGCGGACACCTTCAGCGTCTTGGCCTTCTCGACCAGCTCGGGGATCCAGTTGCGCGCCTCGCCCACCAGCACGGCGACCGACAGGGCCATGCAGCGCTGGCCGGCCGCACCGAAGGCGGCGCCGGCCAGGGCGTTCAGCGTCCGCTCCTTGTTGGCGTCAGGCATGACGATGGCGTGGTTCTTCGCACCCATCATGCATTGCACGCGCTTGCCGTTGAGGCTGGCGCGGTTGTACACATGGGTGCCCACCTTGGTGGAGCCCACGAAGCTGATGGCCTTGATGTCGGGGTGGTCGCAGATGGCGTTCACCGCGTCTTCACCGCCGTGGATCACGTTCAGCACGCCGGGGGGCACGCCGGCTTCCAGTGCCAGCTCGCACAGGCGCATGGTGACCATGGGGTCCTGCTCGGAGGGCTTGAGCACGAAGGTGTTGCCGGTGGCGATGGCCATGGGGAACATCCACAGCGGGATCATGGCGGGGAAGTTGAACGGCGTGATGCCGGCGCACACGCCCAGCGGCTGCATGATGGAATAGGTGTCCACGCCGTTGGCCACGTTGTTGGCCAGCTCGCCCAGCTGCAGCGTGCCGATGTTGGCCGCGTGCTCCACCACTTCCAGGCCGCGGAACACGTCGCCTTCGGCGTCGGGCAAGGTCTTGCCTTGCTCGGCCGTCAGCAGGGCGGCCAGTTCCTTCATGTTCTCGCGGATGAGCTGCTGCAGCTTCAGGAAGATGCGTGCGCGCGTGCCGATGGGGGTCTTCTTCCAGGTCTTGAAGGCTTCCTTGGCGGAGGCCACGGCGGCGTTGATCTCGTCGGGCGTGGCGAAGGGCACGCGCGCCAGCACCTGCTGCGTGGCGGGGTTCACCACGTCGCGCCACTGGGTGGTCTTGGACTCGACGAACTGGCCGCCGATCAGCAGCTTGACGGTGGGGGCCTTCACGGCCTGGGAGGTGGATGCGTCCATGGTTGTCTCCTGGGGTCCTGGGGTGGTCTGCAATGAAGCCGGCACGGCAAGTGCCGACTTGGCATGGGCTGCATCGTAGTTGTGCGAAATTGCGTAGGCAATAGACAATCACGCACCTTGGCTTTGCAAATTTGCACATCACCGCAGAGGAGCCGTATGGACTGGGACAATTTGCGCTACTTCCTGGAGCTGGCGCGCACCGGCACGCTGGCGGGGGCCGCGCGCCGCACGGGCGTGGAACACACAACAGTGGCGCGGCGCATCCAGGCGCTGGAAAAGCAGATGGGTGCGCCGCTGTTCGCGCGCGAGGCAGCGGGACACCGGCTGACGGAAACCGGCCGCCACCTGCTGCCCGCCGTCGAGGCCATGGAGGCCGCCGTGCTGGGGGTGGAGCGCGCATCGCCCGCCAACTCCCCGGGCGCGGGCCCCTCCGGACTGGTGCGCGTGGGCGCCACCGAGGGTTTTGGCACGGTGGTGCTGGCACCGCACCTGGCGCGGCTCACGCAGAAGCACCCGCACTTGTCCATCGACCTGCTGGCCCTGCCGCGCATGCTGCACCTGAGCCGGCGCGAGGCGGACATCGTGATCTCCCTGGAGCGGCCCAAGCGCGGCTCGGTGATCGTCACCAAACTCGCCGACTACACCCTGCGTCTCTACGGGCAGCGCGAGTACCTGGCGCGCAGACCGCTGGTGGCCAAGCGTGAAGACCTGCGCCACCACGCCTTCATCAGCTACGTGGACGACTTGCTGTTCACGAAAGAGCTGCAGTTCATCGACCAGCTCTACCCGCCCGAGCGTTTTGCGCTGCGCAGCACCAGCATCACCGCGCAGTACGAGGCCGTGCGCGCCGGCGCGGGCCTGGCCGTGCTGCCCGCGTTCCTGGCCGACCGTGACCCCGTACTTGCGCGCGTGCTGCCGCACGAGGCCGAGTTCACACGCACCTTCTGGATGAGCATGCCGGCCGAGTCCAAGCACTTGGCGCGCATGCAGGCGGTGTGGGCCTTCCTGAAAGACGTGGGCCAGCGCGAGGCGGCATCGCTGGTCCCAGGTAAACCAGCGGCAGGCTAGGGCACGCTGCGGCATACAGAAAAAGGCCCCCGCATGCGGGGGCCTTGCGGACCAGGGGATCAGCAAGGATCAACCTTGCTCCTTGTTCTTGCCCGACGTGCCCTGGCTGGAGGAGATAGCGCTATTGCTGCCGCTGCTCTTTTGCCCGCTGCCGCCGCGCGAGGTGCGCCAGGTGTTGAAGTCATCGGCAAACTTCTCATAGCGCTCCTTGCGCCAGGAGTCGTAGTCGTCATCCAACTGGCGCAATTGGTCCTGGCGCCACTGGTGGTAGTCGGGGTCGTTCTGAAAGCGCCCGCGCTGCTCTCCGCCGGTGCCGGAGTACTGCGAACCAAAGTCCGCGTCGCGATGGCCTTCATAACCTTGGCCTTGGGAGCCGTACCCCTGCGAACCGTACCCCCCGTAGCCGCTCTGGCCCACGGGTGTTCAAGTCCTGCGCGATCGCGCCTGACCCTTGTCTTTCATGAATGGAGTGAGCTATGCAGAACGTTTCTGATGTGATGACCCGCGGGATCCGCACCATGGCACCCGACGACACCCTGACCACCGCCGCGCAGGCCATGCGCGAGTTGAATGTGGGAGCCTTGCCGGTGTGCAATGGCGAGCGCCTGGTGGGCATGGTGACGGACCGCGACATGGTGCTGCGCGGCCTGGCCGAAGAGCGCACCCACTCGCGCCTGAACGAGGTCATGTTCCGCGAGGTGTACTACTGCTACGAAGACCAGCCCGTGGACGAAGCCATCGCGTCCATGCGCGACATGCAGGTGCGCCGGCTGCCCGCGGTGGATCGTGACCAGCGGCTGGTGGGTATCGTGTCGCTAGGCGATGTGGCCACCAACGTGGACGAGCGCCAGTCCGGCACGGCGATCCGCGACATCTCCAGTCCTTCAGAGCCGACCGGCGCAGCCAATCGGCCGCCAGTGGCGCCGCAGGCGGCGGCCAGACCTCGTGACGACACACGGCCGCGCCCACGGCGGCCCTCGCCACAGCGGGGCGCAGGCCCCCCGTTTTTTTATATGCGCCCCATCAGCAGCAGGATGAGCACGATCACCACCACCAGCCCGACACCACCGCCCGGACCGTAGCCCCAGGAACGGCTGTACCCCCAGGTCGGCAGCACTCCGATCAGGATCAGCACCAGGATGATGAGCAGCAGGAGGGAAATCGACATGGTTTTCCTTTCGTTGGCAACGCGGGCATCGCGTGGCCTCATCGTGCGGGCGCTGGAGGCGCCCGCAGCTAGGCAGGCGGTGCATGGCGTGGTCAGGCAGCATGCCGAGCGGGCTGTAGGCCAAGGCCCCGCTCTTGCCTGGACAGTGGCCGGCGCTTCGCTGCCGGCTGCGCGGGCCGCCGCGTGCAGGTTCGCTGAAGGATGGGTTTGCCTGTGCGGCCCGGCCGCGCACAATGCACATGCCATGGTGTCAACGCGGCGCCATGGCCCTCCGCGTAGCCTCGCGTGCCGCATGCAGAGCCCGCTGGCGCAGCACCATGACAGCACCCACGGTTGATCCCAGGAATCCTTCCCATGAACTCTGTGTCAAAAGTGCCTGCAAGCCATACCGGAAGAGCGCTATCAGCTATTATTAACATAGCATTGACCGCCGCCGCCATGCTGGCGGGCGGCGAGGCGCTTTCCCAGGAGGTCGCACCCGTACACCCCGTGCCCGCGCGCGGTGAGGCGTCGGCGGAGGTAGTGGCTTCGGGCCTGAGCCATCCGTGGGGTCTGGCCTTCTTGCCGGGCGGGCGCTTCCTCGTCACCGAGCGGCCCGGCCGCCTGCGCGTGGTAGAGGCCGACGGGCGCCTGGGGCCGCCGCTGGCCGGGTTGCCGCAAGTGGCAGCGGGCGGGCAGGGCGGCCTGTTGGATGTGATCACCGATGCGGACTTCACTCGCAACCGGCGCATCTTCTTTTGCTACTCCGAACCCGCACCGAAGGGCGGCGGCAACAGCACGGCCCTGGCCAGCGCCACGCTGGCGCCGGACGCGGCGGCGCTGCAGGACATGAAAGTGCTCTTCAGCCAGCGTCCCAAGGTGGCGAGCCAGTTGCACTTTGGCTGCCGCATCGTGCAGGCGCCGGACGGCCATCTGTTTCTCACGCTGGGCGAGCGCTACGGCCGCAAGGAGGACGCCCAGCGCCTGGACAACCACCTAGGAAAGGTCGTGCGCATAGCGCCCACGGGCGGCGCGGCGCCCGGCAACCCGCTGGCGGGCCGCGCGGGCGCGCTGCCGGAGATCTGGAGCTGGGGCCACCGCAACCCCCAGGGAGCGGCCTGGGGGCCAGACGGCCGGCTGTGGATCCATGAGCACGGCGCGCAAGGGGGCGACGAGATCAACCGCCCCGAAGCAGGCCGCAACTACGGCTGGCCGGTGATCACCTATGGCGAAAACTATGGCGGCGGCAAGATCGGCGAGGGCACGGCCAAGGACGGCATGGAGCAGCCGCTGCATTACTGGGTGCCGTCGATCGCGCCGTCGGGGATGGCCTTTCTCACCAGCGACCGGTACGGCGCGGCCTGGAAGGGGCGCCTGTTCGTGGGTTCTCTCAAGTTCGCACGGCTGCACCGGCTGGAGTTGCAGGGCGCGCAGGTGGTGCGCGACGAGTACCTGCTGGACGGCCTGGGCGCGCGCATCCGCGACGTGCGCCAGGGGCCGGACGGTTGGTTGTACTTGCTCACCGACAGCCCGGACGGGCAGTTGCTGCGCCTGAGGCAACGTTGAACACGCCAGCGCGAGGGCGAGCCGCGGTGCGGGACCCGCTGCGAGGGGGGCGTCCCCTTGCCCGAATCGGGACACGCGGCGCACGGGGAACTTGCGCGCCGTTGCCCCGCTGCTACCCGTAGCGCCTGCGACAATGACCGCCCGACTGAACAACGATGACCGCCATGCTGCTTGACGCCTCCGAATCCCAACTCGTTCTCGTGGATTACCAGGAACGCCTGATGCCCGCCATCTTCGAGGCAGAAGCCATACTGGCCAACGCGCGCAGGCTGGCGCAGATTGCCAGGCTGATGGACGTGCCGGTGTGGGGCACGGAGCAGAACCCTTCGCGCCTGGGACCCAACGACGCCGCGTTGCGCGCGCTGTGCCAGCGCACCTTGTCCAAGATGCACTTCAGCGCCACCGAGGAGGGCCTGGGCGAGTGGTTGCGCCCGCCCGCCAAGCCCCAGGGCGGCAATGCGCGCAGCCTGCCCAAGCATCTGCAAAAGGGCCGCGAGCCCCAGGCGCCGGAGCGCGCCACCATCGTGGTGGCCGGCTGCGAGGCCCATGTCTGCCTGCTGCAGACGGCGCTCGATCTGCTGGAGGATGAATTCGAGGTGTGGGTGGTGACGGACGCCTGCAGCTCGCGCACGGAGCGCAACCGCGACGCCGCCTTCGACCGACTGGCCGGCGCCGGCGCCGAGCTGGTAACCACCGAGATGGTGGCCTTCGAGTGGCTGCGCAGCTGCGAGCACCCGGCATTCAAGGAGATGCTGGCCTTGGTCAAATAGGCCTCTCGGGCACACCCACCAAGCGCTAACAGCTATGAATAGTGAAGCGCAAAGGTGGGCTGGGCGCAGAGGGGTGCGGCGAGCGCCGCGTCAAGGACCGTGTCTGGGACCGCGTCGGCGACCGCGTCTGCGACCGCGTCAGCTTCCCGCAAGCGCGGCATGAATAATTATGAATTTTGGATAACCACCGACCCGCGCCACGTCGACGCGGAGGATTCCAAGGAGACAGCACCATGGCCGCCGACTATGCCGAGTTCTACCGCCGCTCCATCGACGAGCGCGACGCCTTCTGGGCCGAGCAGGCTCGCCTGATCGACTGGCAGCAGCCGCCGCAGCAGATCTGCGACTGGAGCAACCCGCCGTTCGCCAAGTGGTTCGTGGGCGGCACCACCAACCTGTGCCACAACGCGGTGGACCGCCACCTGACAGAGCGCCCGCTGCAAAACGCGCTGGTGGCCATCTCCACCGAAACCAATACCGAGCGCGCCTACACCTACGCCGAGCTGCACCAGGAAGTGCAGCGCATGGCCGCCAGCCTGCAGACGCTGGGCGTGCGCCAGGGCGACCGCGTGCTGATCTACATGCCCATGATTGCCGAGGCGGCGTTCGCCATGCTGGCGTGCGCACGCATCGGGGCCATCCATTCGGTGGTGTTCGGTGGGTTCGCGTCGTCGTCGCTGGCTTCGCGCATCGAGGACGCCGAGCCCACGGTGATCGTGAGCGCCGATGCGGGCTCGCGCGGCGGCAAGGTGGTGCCCTACAAGCCGCTGCTGGACGAGGCCATCGAACTGTCGGCCCACAAGCCCGCGGCCGTGCTGCTGGTGGACCGGGGCCTCGCGCCCGCCGCCATGCGCGCGGGCCGCGACCACGACTGGGCGGCACTGCGCGCGCGGCACATGGATGCGCAGGTGCCCTGCATCTGGGTGGACGCCACGCAGCCCAGCTACACCCTGTACACCAGCGGCACCACCGGCAAGCCCAAGGGCGTGCAGCGCGACACGGGCGGCTACACCGTGGCGCTGGCGTCCAGCATGCGCCACATCTTCGAGGCACAGCCGGGCGACACCTATTTCTGCACCAGCGACATCGGCTGGGTGGTGGGCCATAGCTACATCATCTACGGCCCGCTGATTGCCGGCATGACCACCATCCTGTACGAAGGCCTGCCGGTGCGGCCCGACGCGGGCATCTGGTGGAGCATCGTCGAGAAATACCGGGTCACGCACATGTTCTCGGCCCCCACGGCGGTGCGCGTGCTCAAGAAGCAGGACCCGGCCTACCTGAAGAAATACGACATCCGCAGCCTGAAGGCGCTGTGGCTGGCGGGCGAGCCCCTGGACGAGCCCACGGCGCAGTGGATCAGCGACGCGCTGCAGGTGCCCATCATCGACAACTACTGGCAGACCGAGACCGGCTGGCCCATCCTCACGCTGTGCAACGGCGTGCAGAAGCAAACCTCGCGCTTCGGCAGCCCGGGCAAGGCCGTGTACGGCTACAACGTCCAGCTGATCGACGAGGCCACGGGCGAGGAGCTGACCCAGCCCAACCAGAAGGGCGTGGTGGCCATCGAGGGGCCGTTGCCCCCTGGCTGCCTGCAGACCGTGTGGCGCAACGATGATCGCTTCGTCAACACCTACTGGAAGAGCATTCCCGGCCGGCTGGTCTACAGCACGTTTGACTGGGGCATCCGCGATGCCGACGGCTACTACTTCATCCTGGGCCGCACCGACGACGTGATCAACGTGGCCGGCCACCGCCTGGGCACGCGCGAGATCGAGGAATGCATCGCCGGCCACCCCAATGTGGCCGAGGTGGCCGTGGTGGGCGTGGCCGACGCGCTGAAAGGCCAGGTCGCGATGGCCTTCGCGGTGCCGCGCGATGCCTCGGGCCTCACCGACGAGGCCGCGCGCCTGAAGCTGGAAGGCGAGGTGATGAAGCAGGTCGATACCCAACTGGGCGCCGTGGCCCGCCCGGCGCGCGTGCTGTTCGTGACGATGCTGCCCAAGACCCGCAGCGGCAAGCTGCTGCGCCGCGCCCTGCAGGCCGTGGCCGAGCGCCGCGACACGGGCGACCTGACCACCATGGAAGACCCCGTGGCACTGCAGCAAATCAAGGAACTGCTGGGCTGACGCGCGGCAATTTGCTCTCTATTTGATAGCTTCCAGCGCTTGTTGGACGGGCGCTGGAAGCTTTTTTATTGCTTGATTCGATACGCCATCAAGCGGCTATCGCCGCCGCCGGTGGTACGGGCGCGGCGGCCTGGCCTGTGGCGCGCCATGGTGCGGGGGCCTGCCAGGCCTTCGCCCAGTCCATGAATTGCTCCACGGGCATGGGCATGGCGATGCAGTAGCCCTGCGCGTGGTGGCAGCCCATCTGCAGCACTGCCAGGCCTTGCTCCACCGTTTCCACCCCTTCGGCCACGATGCCGCAGCCAAAGGAATGCGCCAGGCCGATCACGCCCTGCACGATGGCCCGGTCGCCCGCATCGGCCAGCATGCCGGCGACGAAGCTGCGGTCCAGCTTGAGGTGGTCCATGGGCAGGCGGCGCAGGTACGCCAGCGACGAGTAGCCCGTGCCGAAGTCGTCGAACGAGATCTGCATGCCCAGCGCGCGCAGTCTGGTCAGCTCCCGCGCCACGTGGTCGATGTCGTAGAGCGCGGCGCTTTCGGTGAGCTCGATGGCCAGCAGCCGCGCCGGCACCGCGGGGTGCTGCGCCAGGCGCAACGCCATCCAGTCCGCAAAGCCCCGGCGGTGCAGGTGCTCGGGCGTGATGTTGATGCTGACGGGCAGTTCCAGACCCTGTGCCATCAGGCGGGCGATCTGCTGCAGCGCGGTGTCCACCACCCATTCGCCAAAACGCATCTGCAGCTCGGTGTGCCCTTCGATGAGGTGCAGGAAATGCACGGGCGACAGCAGGCCGCGCTCGGGGTGCTGCCAGCGGGCCAGGGCCTCGGCCCCCACCACGGTGCCCAGCCGCATGTCCACTTTGGGCTGCAGGAACAGTGTCAGTTCGCCACGCTGCAGCGCGCGCAGCAGTTCGCCGCACTGCTCGCGCCGCAGTTGCCGGGCGCGCTCCTCGGCGGCGTCAAAGCCATGGAAGTGGTTGCGCCCCGCCTGCTTGGCCGCATACATGGCCTGGTCGGCGTGGCGCAACAGGGTGTCGGCGTCGGCCTCATCGTCGGGGTAGAGGGTGTAGCCGATGCTGGCGGTGACCAGCACGCGCTCGCCGTCCAGCGTGTAGGGGGCCGCGACGCTCTCCATCACCGTGTGCAGGCGCCGCTCGCATTCCTCGGCATGGGCCAAGCCCGACAGCAGGATCACGAACTCGTCCCCGCCCAGCCGCGCCACTGAGTCGGTCAGGCGCAGGGCGCGCTTGAGCCGCTCGGCCACCACCACCAGCAGCCGGTCGCCCGCCGCGTGGCCCAGGCGGTCGTTGACGGGCTTGAAGCCGTCCAGGTCCAGGTAGGCCACGCCCAATTGCTGGCCGCGCGCACGGCTGTGCTCCATGCCTGCGCGCAGCCGCCGCTCCAGCATCACCCGGTTGGGCAGGCCGGTGAGTGCGTCGTAATGGGCCATGCGCTCCAGTTGCCGCTCCTGCTGGCGCTGGCTGCTCACGTCGATGGACATGCCCACCATGCGCGCGGGCTGCCCGGCGGCGTCGTACGCCACCACCTTGCCCACGCTGCGGATCCAGCGGCCGTCGCCCTGGGGAGCAAGCACCTCGCAGGTCACGTCGAACGGCTTGTGCGGCTCCTGCAGGTGGCGCTGCAGCTCCTGGGTAACCACGTCGATGTCTTCCGGCGTGATACCCGACGCCCAGTGCACGGCAGCGCTGGCCCCGGGCTCCACGGGCGCCAGCCCGTACATGGCGCGCCAGCGCGCGTCGCCCGTGACTTCGCAGCTGGGTAGGTTCCAGTCCCACAGGCCCAGCGCCGCCGCCGCGATGGTGAGCGACAGCAGTTCCTCGCGCTCGCGTACGCGCTGTTCGGTCTGCTTGCGCTCGGTGATGTCGTGCAGGCCGAACAGCCAGCAGGCCTCGCCGTTCACTTCGATGGGGCTCATGGACTGCAGCACGGTGCGCTTGTCGCCGCCGCGCGTGGTCAGTTCCAGCTCGTAGCCCACAAGCTGCCCTTCGGCCGTCGCCGCCTCCAGCAGCGCCGCGCGGGTGGGGGCGGAATAGATGCCCAGTTCCACCACCGTGCGCCCAACGGCTTCCTGGCGGGTGTAGCCCAGGGCCTGCTCCCACGCCGGATTCACGTCGAGGTAGGTGCCGTCCTCGCGGCGCGAGAACCCCAGCGGGTAGGGCAGCAGCTGGAAGATGCGCGCCAGCCGTTCTTCGGAAGAGCGCAGCCGCTGCGCCGCGCGGCGCGGCTCGTCGATGTCCTGCAGGATGCCGCGCACGCGCACCACGCGGTCGCCCTCGATGATGGGCTCCCCGCGCACGCGCACCCAGACCAGGCGCCCATCGGCGCGCACGATCTCGATTTCCTGGCTCCACACAGTGCGCTTGCGCAGGCAGTCGCGCAGGGCTGCGTGCATGGCTTCCCGCCAGACGGGTGCGACGAACTGCTGCACATAGTCGCGCGGCAGCGGCGTGCCCGGGTCCAGCCCGTGGATGTCGAAGCACACGTCGGACCAATAGGTGATGCCTTTGCCCGGCTCTTCCTCCCACACGCCCAGCCGCGCCATCCAGCCCGCCTGGCGCAGCAGGCGGTTGGCGGCGAGCAATTCATCGCGCACACGGCGCTCCTGCGTCATGTCGTGGAACACGAAGACCAGGCAGTCCTCGCCCTCAATGCGCGACACCCGTCCCGACATGAGGCCCGGCACTTCGGCGCCGTCGCGCAGCGCCGTCATTGGCAGGCCGCGGACCTCGCCCTGGTTGCGCAGCGCCTCGGTGAGGCGGGCGCGCTCCTGCGTGTCGCCCCACACGCCCAGTTCCATGGACGAACGTCCCAAAATCTGGTCGCGCGGCTTGCCCAGCAACCGCTCGAACGCAGGGTTCACGTCCAGGTAGCACCCGTCGGACAGGCGGGTGATGCCCGCGGCGTCGGGCAGAGTCTGGTAGACGGTGGTGTATTTGGCTTCGGACACGCGCAGCGCGTCGCGCATCTCGTGGTGCTCGGTGATGTCCAGGTCAATGCCGGCCATGCGCAGCACGCGTCCGGCGGAGTCGCGCTCCACCGCGTGCCCGCGCGAGACCACCCAGCGCCAGTGGCCCTCGTCATCGCGCATGCGCGACTCGGCATGGAAGCTCTCTTCCTGTCCGTCCTGCACGCGCTGCAGGTACGCGCCCAGGCGCTCGCGGTCGTCGGGGTGGCGCCGGGCGTTCCAGCGTTGCCATGACTCGCGCACATCGAAGGCGCGCAGCGGTGTGAAGTCCTCGTCGTCGGGGCTGTTGGCCAGGCCGAAAGCCCGGTAAAAGCGCCCGTGGTAGGTAAAGCGGCTGTTGCGCAGATCCCATTCCCAGCGCCCGCCGCCCGAGGCCTTGAGCACGCGCAGCAGCTCGTCCTCGTGCTGTCCCAGCGTCTGCAGCGACCGGGCCCGCGCACGCAACAGCTCGACGGCGCCGCACAGCGCCACCACGCCGAAGGCGTAGCGCCAGGGAATGCCCTGCCACGGGGCCGATCCCTCCTGCGCGGCGAGGGCGCTGGCCGTCTCGGTCCAGGGCAGCAGCGCGGGCGGCACCAGCACGGTGAGCGCGACCACCAGCGATATCGCCGTCAAGCGTGTCGCGCGCCCCAGCAGCCACGCCAGGCAGCCCATCACCCAGCAGGCCGCGGACAGGCTGATCATGGCGCCCCAGTGGGCCGGCGCGTCCAGCCAGCCGCTGGCCAGCGCAGCCACTGCGGCCACGCCACCGCACAACGGCCCGAACAGGAACGCGGCGGAAACGATGATGGGCGGGTGGATGTACGCCACTCCGGGCGCGTCTAGGGCCTGTTCACACTATTTTTGCCAGTGCGAATGGCGTGAAAACCGCGCCAATCTAGGCGCGTGACGACGCCAAGGCCGGGGCCTTGGCTAGGAGGGCAACGACGAATGGCGCGGTTTTCACTCCGTTCCCTCCGGGTTGCGATCAAAAAGGGCCATTCGCGGCGTTGCCAAGCCTCGCTGGGGTAGCATCCCAGCTTCGTTTGGCGCCTTGCGCCTGGCCCTTTTTGATCGCAACGCATCTGGCAAAAATAGTGTGAACAGGCCCTAGCGGCATGCCCTGCAAGGCCACCAGCGTCGACGCCGCCCCGGCCACCAGGCCCAGCGCGATGCGCACGCCGCGCGAGGGTTGCAGCAGAACGGGTTGCGGCAGCGCGGTCGCCCCGGCGATCAGCAGCAGGTGCACGATGCCGGAGAGGAACACCTCAGTGGGCATATCCCTCCTGTGCATCCGCGCGCTGGTCGCCCCCGCGGTCCCCGCCATCCTGGCGCAATGGCGCAGCGCCCGCGGGCCGCGGCCCGGGGATGCGTGCAACAGCAGGGAATACGGCAAAGGCGCAAAGCGACATGTTTCAGAGTGTATTGCGCCCGGCGGCCCGGCGGTCCATGTGCGTGCCGCGCGTCGCGCAGCGGACCCGCGGGCGTCGGGTGAAACCCTGCCGCGGCGCGTCAGGGCGCCTTTGTACCCGGCCGCACCGCGCCGCCCACCAACCCCGTGGAGAGCGCCGTGCCGCACGCAATGACCACGCCGCAGCCCAGCATCCACGGCGTCACCGCTTCGCCCAGAAACACCGCGCCGTAGAACACTGCGAACACGGGCGCCAGGAAAGTCACGGCCAGCGCCCGGCTGGGGCCGGCATTCGCAATCAGGCGAAAGTAGAGGATGTACGCAATGCCCGTGCACAGCACGGCAATGGCGGCGATGGCCGCCCAGGCGCGCAGGCTCGGCGTCTGCGCGGGCCAGGCCCACCACATGGGCAGGGCCAGCCCGAGCGCCGCGCCCACCTGGCTGCCCGTGGCCGTGGCCAGTGGCGGAATGCCCACCAGGTAGCGCCGTGCGTAACTGGCGGCCACCGCATAGCAGGTGGACGCCAGCAGGCACGCCGCAATGGCCCAGCCCGCCTGACTGCCGCTGGCGCCCACGCCAGCCGGTGCGCGCCAGGCCAGCAGCGCCACGCCGACGAAGCCCAGCGCCAGCCCCGCCCAGCGCAGCCGGCTGATGCGGTCGCCCAGCCACAGCCAGGCCACCAGCGCGCCGAACAGCGGCACCGTGGCATTGAGAATCGATGTCAGCCCGGTGGCGATGTGCATCACCGCCCAGGCGAACAGCGCGAACGGGATCGCCGAGTTGATGAGCCCGGCGAACAGCACGGGCTGCCAGTGGCGCCGCAGCGCGGGCCATTCGCCCCGGTGCAGCAGGAAGGGCCAGAGGAACAGGGCGGCCATCAGCACGCGCAGCCCGGCCATGGGCAGCGGGCCGAACTCGGCCGCGCCCAGGCGCATGAAGAGGAACGACGCCCCCCACAAGCTGGACAGCAACACGAACTCGCCCACCCAGGCGGGCGCTTGGGGGGAGAGGGCCTCAGCGCTCGTGTGTGGTGCTGTCATGCGAAATTCAATAGAGGGGTGAAGGGAATAGCGCGGGCTTGCGGGCCCGACTCCAGCGCCAGCAGTGCCTTCTTGCGCGGCAGCCCCCCCGCGTAGCCGGTGAGGGCGCCCGCACTGCCGACGGCGCGGTGGCAGGGCACGACGACGCTGAGGGGGTTGCGCCCCACGGCCGCGCCCACGGCACGCACCGCGGTAGGCCGGCCGATCTGGCGTGCCAGCGCGCCATAGCTGGTGGTGGCGCCGTGCGGAACGGCCAGCAACGCCTGCCACACGGCCTGCTGGAAGGGTGTGCCGCCCGACAGGTCCAGCGGCAGATCGAACCGCGTGCGTTCGCCCCGCAGAAACTGCTGCAGTTGCTGGGCCGCCGCGCGCAGCACGGGATGCGCATCGTCTGTGGGCCACGCGGGCGCGGCATCCAGTTGCGCGGGCTGGTGGCGCTGGCCGTCGAACCAGAGCCCGACCAGGCCTTTCGCGCTGGCGGCCAGGCGCACTTCGCCCAGGGCCGTTGCGATGCGGCTTTGCACGGTGTCGCGGGGGTATTGCATGGTGAATCCTTCATTAAACGCGAAATTTGCCTTTTGCGCAGGCGCACCCAGCGCCGGCAGCTATTGGTCTGATAGCGCCAGAGCCAAACCACTCCACGAGCGCAGCACGCCATAGCTGCGCCAGGGGCGCCAGGCGCGGGCTGCTTCGGTGGCGGCGCGCGCGGGTTGCGGCTGGCCCTGCACGCCCAGCGCCTTGTGCAGCGCCACGTCTCCGGCCGGAAAGGCGTCGGGCCAGCGCAGGGCGCGCATGGCGATGTACTGCGCCGTCCAGTCGCCAATACCGGGCAGCGCACGCAGCGCGTCCAGCGTGGCGGGTACGTCGGCGCTGGCGTCCAGCAGCAGCGTGCCCGCGTCCACGGCCTGCGCAAGCGCCACGATGGCGGCCTGCCGCTGGCGCACGATGCCCAGGCTGCCCAGTGCGTCCCCCTGCGCCGCGGCCAGAGCGGCCGGTGTGGGAAACAGCCGATGCAGGTCCGGCCATGGCGTGGCGATGGGCTCGCCAAAGCGTTCCACCAGCCGCTGCGCCAGCGTGCGCGCGGCGGCCACCGTGATCTGCTGGCCCAGCACGGCGCGCACCGCCAGCTCGAAGCCGTCGAACGCGCCCGGCACACGCAGGCCGTCGCCCTCCGGGAAGGAGGGGTGCAGCACCGCGTTGATGGCCTGCGGGTCCGCGTCCAGGTCGAACAATGCGCGCACCCGCGCGATGAGCTGCGGCAGCACGGGCTGCAGGCCGTCGCTGACGCGCAGCCACAGCTGGGGGCGCCCGTCATCGAAGCCGGCTTCCAGCCAGCCGGTGAAAACGGTGCCCGCGCTTGCCAGCCGCACCGTTCTGCGCAGAACCTGCGCCCCCGGCCCGGTGCGGATGCTCTCCATGCCGTGAATCTGCCGCGCCGCCAGAAAGCCCATCAGCGCGGCCGTGTCGTAGGGCGGGCGCAGGCCCAGACGCACCGCACGGGCGCCTGCCTGTACCCCATCGGGTGCGGCGCCTTGCCGGCGCAACTGGGTGGGATTGAGTCCGTAGTGGGTATTGAAGGCCGCGTTGAAGCGGCGCACGCTGGCAAAGCCGCTGGCCAGCGCCACCTGGGTGACGGGCAGATCGGTATCGGTCAGCAACTGCTTGGCCGCCAGCAGCCGGCGCGTCTGCAGGTACTGCAGCGGCGAGATGCCCAGCGCGGCCTCGAAGATGCGGCGCAGGTGCCGGTCGCTCACGCCCAGGCGCGCAGCCAGCTGCGCGACCACGGCGCCGCCTTCGCACGCGCCCCAGGACTGCGGCGCATCCAGCATCCGCAGCGCCTGGCGCACGAGGATGCCCGATGCGTCCTGCACCGACCAGGCCAGCGCCTGCGGCGCCAGCTCGGGCCGGCAGCGCAGGCAGGGGCGAAAGCCGGCACTCTCGGCCTGCGCCGCCAGCGTAAAAAAACGGCAGTTTTCGCGCCGGGGCGTGCGTACGGCACAGACGGGGCGGCAATAGATGCCGGTGGAGGTCACGCCGGTGAAGAACCGTCCGTCAAAACGCGCATCCCGGGCCCGCAGGGCCAGGTAGCGGGCCTGGTCGTCGTCGGCCGCAGAGGCGGCGCTGGCGGGTGGAGCAGGGGAATGAAGAACGTCGGGCATGGGGCCATGATAGGCACGCGCAGCCGTTCCACTGGCCGTTTTCGGACATGCGCCTGGCCGGCCTCAGGGGGGTCCCCGGCTGACAGGGGCGCGCCTGGACCGGGCCTACAATTCCGGCCTTTCTGCCGGCCTTCCTGCCGGCCTTGCCTGGACGGCGGACCTCCCGGTCCCGCCCCTTATCTCCAAGGAATCCCCTGTGCAGCTTTCTCCCGCGATCTTCAAGGCCTACGACATCCGCGGCATCGTGCCCAGCACGCTCAACGACGACGTGGCCCGTGCCCTCGGCCGGGCCTTTGGCACCGCCGCACTCGCGCAGGGCGAGCGTACGGTGGCTGTGGGACGCGACGGGCGCCTGTCGGGCCCGGCGCTCTCGGCCGCGCTGATCCAGGGCCTGGTGGACGCAGGCATCGAGGTCATCGACATCGGCATGAGCACCACGCCCCTGCTGTACTTCGCGGCCAGCACGCTGTGCGCCAGCGGCATCCAGGTCACGGGCAGCCACAACCCCAAGGACTACAACGGCTTCAAGATGGTGCTGGCCGGCCGCGCGATCTACGGAGAGGAAATCCAGCAGCTACGCCGCACCATGGAGCAGCAGAGCTGGCAGCTGCGCGAAGGCGGCCACGTGCGCCACGAGGACGTGCTGCCCGCCTACGTGCAACGCATCGTGGGCGACGTGAAGCTCGCGCGGCCCATGAAGATCGTGGTGGACAGCGGCAACGGCATCGCCGGCGCGTCGGCGCCCGGCATCTTCCGTGCACTGGGCTGTGAGGTGATCGAGCTGTTTTCGGAGGTGGACGGCAACTTCCCCAACCACCACCCCGACCCCAGCAAGCCCGACAACCTGCGCGACGTGATCGAGGCCTTGAAGACCAGCGACGCCGAACTGGGCCTGGCCTTCGACGGCGACGGCGACCGCCTGGGCATCGTGACCAAGGACGGCCAGAACATCTTCCCCGACCGGCAGATGATGCTGTTCGCCCAGGATGTGCTCTCGCGCGTGCCGGGCGCACCCATCCTGTTCGACGTGAAGTGCACGCAGCGCCTGGCGCCCGCCATCGAGGCCGCGGGCGGCCAGCCGCAGATGTACAAGACCGGCCATTCGCTCATCAAGGCACGCATGAAGGAGCTGGACGCGCCCCTGGGCGGCGAGATGAGCGGCCACATCTTCTTCAAGGAACGCTGGTTCGGTTTTGACGACGGCACGTATGCAGGCTGCCGCCTGCTGGAAATCCTGAGCCGCCATGCCGACCCCAGCGCCGTGCTGAACGCCCTGCCCACGAGCCATTCCACGCCCGAACTCAACGTGCATTGCGAGGAGGGCGAGCCCCATCGCCTGACGGCCGAGTTGCAGGCGCTGGCGGCCGACGCGTTTGCGCCACCGGCCCGCATCAGCACCATCGACGGCCTGCGCGTGGACTGGCCCGATGGCTTTGGCCTGATCCGCGCCAGCAACACCACGCCGGTGCTGGTGCTGCGCTTCGAGGGCCACACCGACGCCGCGCTGCAGCGCATCGAAGCCGCCATGCTGGCGCTGCTGGAACGCGTGAAGCCCGGCGCCCAGGTGGGCGGCGCCGCACACTGATTGCGGGCAGCGCGGGCGGCATGCACCAGCTCATCCTGTGGCTCTACAGCCTGGCCGTGTGGCTGGCCACGCCGCTGCTGCTGCGCAAGCTGCGCCGCCGCGCGCTCACCGAGCCCGGCTACGCCGTGGCCGTGCCCGAGCGCCTCGGCCACTACCCGCCGCCCATGGACAGCCTCTCGCCGTCATCGGAGACCGAAGCCGACGAGCAGTTCATCTGGATCCACGCCGTCTCCCTGGGGGAGACACGCGCGGCGGCCATCCTGCTGAAGGAACTGCGCCCGCTGCTGCCCGGCATGCGCCTGCTGCTCACCCACGGCACGGCCACGGGCCGGGCCGAGGGCGAAAAGCTGCTGCTGCCCGGCGACGTGCAGGTGTGGCAGCCCTGGGACACGCCCGGGGCCGTGCGGCGCTTTCTGCGGCAGTTCCGCCCGTCCATCGGCATCCTCATGGAGACGGAGATCTGGCCCAACCTCGTCGCGGCCTGCCGCCGGCGGCGCATCCCGCTGGTGCTGGCCAACGCGCGGCTCAACGAAAAGTCGCGCGCCGGCGCGCGCCGGCTGGGCTGGCTGTCGCGCCCGGCCTACGCCGGCCTGGCGGCCGTGTGGGCGCAGACCGAGGACGACGCCGCCCGCCTGCGCGACGTGGGCGCGCACGTGGCGGGGGTCTTCGGCAACCTGAAGTTCGACGTGGTGCCGTCACCCGCCCTGCAGGCGCAGGGCCGCGCGTGGCGCGCCGCCAGCGCCCGACCGGTGGTGCTGCTGGCCAGCAGCCGCGAGGGCGAAGAGGCCATGTGGCTGGAGGTTTTGAAGCAAAAAACGCCTCTAGCGCCCGCCAGTCAAGCGCCAGCAGCTATTGATTCAGGAGTGAATCAATCCGTGCAGTGGTTGGTGGTCCCGCGCCACCCCCAGCGTTTTGACGAGGTGCAGCGCCTGTGCGAGGCCGCCGGCCTGCGCGTGTCGCGGCGCAGCCAGTGGACCGCGCAGCCGGACAGCGCCGATGTGTGGCTGGGCGACTCGCTGGGCGAGATGGCGCTGTATTACGGCCTGGCCCACGTGGCGCTGCTGGGAGGCAGCTTTGCGCCGCTGGGCGGGCAGAACCTCATCGAGGCCGCGGCAGGCGGCTGCCCCGTGGTCATGGGCCCGCACACCTTCAACTTTGCCGAGGCCGCGCGCCTGGCCATCGACGCTGGCGCCGCGCTGCGCGTGGCCGACATGGCCGAGGGCGTGGCCGCCGCGGCCGCCCTGGCGCAGGACCCGCAGCGGCGGAGGGCGCTGTCCGAGCGCTGCGTGGCATTCACCGAGGAGCACCGCGGCGCGGCCCTGGACACGGCCCTGGCCGTCCTGCAGCGCCTGCGCGAGGCCGTGGACGACCGTCCCGACTGAGCGGCCCGCCCGCGTTTCCTGCAACCACGACTGCAACCACGACTGCGAGGGCGCTGACACAGCGCAAGCCGCTGGCGTTGCCTGTCTCGCCAAGCAATGCCGGGATGGCAGAGAATCGCTCCATCATGATGGACAAGCACTACCTCACGCCCCTGTTCACGCCCAGCTCCATCGTCGTGCTGGCCGGCAACGCCGATGCGCCCGATACGCACACGCCCCAGGCCAAGGTGCTGCGCGAGGCGCTGGCCGCCCAGCGCTTCACGGGCACGCTCACCTACCTGGACATCCATACCAGCGGCACGCTGGCCGACCTGGCGCAGACGCGTGCGGACCTGGCCATCATCGCCCAGCCGCCGCAGGACCTTCCCGCCGCGCTGGAGGTAGCGGGGCGCATCAACTGCCGCTCGGCACTGGTGCTGTCCAACGGCGTGGATGCGCAACTGGCCGAGCAGCTGCGCAAGATCGCGCGTCGCGAGGGCATCCACCTGCTGGGGCCCAATTCGCTGGGCATGCAGCGGCCGTCGCTGCAATTGAATGCCAGCGCCGCGGGGCCGCTGGCGCGCGAGGGGTCGCTGGCCCTGGTGTGCCAGTCGGGCGCGCTCACCTCGTCCATCCTGGATTGGGCCAGCAACAACGCGGTGGGCTTTTCCAGCGTGATCTCGCTGGGCCCGCACACCGACGTGGGGCTGAGCGAGGCGCTGGACTTCCTGGCCAACGATGCGCGCACGCAGAGCATCGTGGTCTACATGGAGGGCATCCAGAATGCGCGCCGCTTCATGAGCGCCCTGCGATCGGCGGCCTATGCCAAGCCGGTGGTGGTGCTCAAGGCGGGGCGCAAGCCTGCAGGCAACGAGGCGGCGCAGACGCACAGCGCCGCCATCGTGGGCAGCGACGATGTGTTCGACGCCGCGCTGCGCCGCGCGGGCGCCGTGCGCGTGCGCTCGTTCGTGGAGCTGTTCTCGGCCGCGAAGTGCCTGGCCTCGCGCTACCGCCCCGTGGGCAAGCGCCTGGCGATCATCACCAACGGCGGCGGCCCCGGCGTGCTGGCGGCCGACTGGGAGAACGAGATCGGCCTGGACCTGGGCCGCTTTTCGCCCGAGACCTGCGCTGCGTTGGCGCCCAAGCTGCCGCCGCTGGCCTCGCTGGCCGACCTGATCGATCTGTCGGAAGAAGCGGGGCCGGAGCACTATCGCCTGGCGCTGGAGGCGGCGTTCCGTGACAAGCAGATCGATGGCCTGCTGGCCATCTTCTCGCCCAAGGCCGGCGCCGACGCCGAAGCCGTGGCCACCGTGCTGGCCGATGCCAAGCGCCTGGCCTCCAAGCCCTTGCTGTCGTGCTGGATGGGCGACGCCTCGGTGGTGCCGGCGCGCCGCATCCTGCGGGCCGCGCAGATTCCCACCTTCCGAACGCCCGAGGCCGCGGTGGGCGCCTTCGGCAACATCGCCTCGTTCTACCAGAACCAGCAGCTTTTGCAGCAGACACCGCCGCCGCTCACGACGCTGTCCAAGCCCGACATCGAGGGCGCGCGCCTGGTGATCGAGAGCGTGCTGGCCGAGCGGCGCAACGTGCTGACCGAGATGGAGTCCAAGACGCTGCTGGCGGCCTTCCACATCCCGGTGACCAAGACGCTGCTGGCGCGCAGCAGCCACGAGGCGATGATGATCGCCACGCAGCTCGGCTTCCCCGTGGCGCTCAAGATCGATTCGCCCGACATCGCGCACAAGTCCGACGTAGGCGGCGTGGCGCTGAATGTGCACAACGGATCGGCCGCGCGCGATGCCTACACCGACATGGTGCAGCGTGTGGCGCGGGTACAGCCCGGCGCGCGCATCAACGGCGTAACGGTGCAGAAGATGGCACGCGGGCGCCGCGGGCGCGAGACCTGCATCGGCCTGGTCAGCGACGAGCCCTTCGGCCCGGTGATCACCTTTGGCGCCGGCGGCACGATGATCGAGCTCATCAACGATCGCGCGATGGAGTTGCCGCCGCTCAACCAGTTCCTGGCGCGGCGGCTCATCGACCGCTCGCGCGTGGCCGAGACGCTGGGCGAATGGCGCGGCGCCACCGCCGTGGACCTGGAAGGGCTGGAGCAGGTGCTGCTGCGCGTGTCCGAGATGGTCTGCGCGCTGCCCCAGCTGCGCGAGATGGACATCAACCCCCTGATCGTGGACGAGCAGGGCGCCGTGGCCGTGGACGCGCGCATCGTCATCCATGAAACCGCCCAGGGCGGCTCGCGCGGCGAGGTGGCCGGCTACGGGCACTACGGCCACCTCTCCATCCTGCCGTATCCGGCGCGCTATGAAGCAGTCTGGCCTCTGCGCGGCGGGGGTGAGTATCTGGTGCGCCCGATCCGTCCGGACGATGCGCAGATGGTGCAGCGCCTGGTCAAGGAACTGTCGCCCGAGAGCCGCTACTTCCGCTTCGTGTCGCAGTTGGCCGAGCTGCCGCCTTCGATGCTGGCGCGCTTCACCCTCATCGACTACGACCGCGAGATGGCCCTGGTGGCCGTGCACCGCGAGCGCGTGGTGGACGAGGAAGGCGAGGTGAGCCACAAGGAGCGCATCGTGGGCGTGTCGCGCTACGTGACCAACCCCGACCAGACGAGCTGCGAGTTCGCGTTGCTGGTGGCCGACGACTTCGCCGGCAAAGGGTTGGGCTCGCGCCTGATGCTCAGCATCATGGACGTGGCGCGCGATCGCGGCCTGGCCGAGATCCAGGGCCTGGTGCTGGCCAACAACCCGACCATGCTCAAGCTGATGCGGCGCCTGGGCTTCGAGGTGCGCACCTTCGAGGACGACCCAGAATTCCGCCTGGTGGTACACCAACTGTAAAAGCCGATGGGCTGGCTCGTCACCAAATACCTGATCACCGCGGCGGTGGTGGTCGCCGTGTCCGAAGCAGCCAAGCGCAGCGACAGGCTGGGCGCATTGCTGGCGGCGCTGCCGCTGGTGACGTTCCTCGCGCTGGTCTGGCTGTACGTGGAAAAGCAGCCGCAGGAAAAGATCGCCAACCACGCCTGGTACACGTTCTGGTACGTGGTCCCCACGCTGCCCATGTTTCTGGCCTTTCCCTGGCTGCTGCCGCGCATCGGGTTCGGCCTGACCCTGCTGGCCAGCGCAGCCATCACCGTGGTCTGCTTCGGCCTGTTCGCGCTCGCCGTGCGGCCGCTGGGCGTCGAGTTGCTGCCCTGACCCTGCAGAGCTTTGCGGGACGGCCCACGCGCTATAAACCGTCCATGAAAACCCAGTATTTCACCGCCACCAGCCTGGACGGCTTCCTCGCCACGGAAGACGACTCGCTGGATTGGCTTTTCACCCTGGGCAGCCTGGAGGAATCCAGCTATCCCGCCTTCATCGCGCAGGTGGGTGCCCTGGCCATGGGGTCATCCACCTACGAATGGATGCTGCGCAACGCGGACGCCGTGCGCGCCGAAACGGGCTCCGCCTGGCCCTACACGCAGCCCGCCTGGGTTTTCTCCTCGCGCCGCCTGCCGGGCATCGACGGGGCGGACATCCGCTTCGTGCAGGGCGACGTGCGGCCGGTGCACGCGGCCATGCGCTTGGCGGCGGGGACGAAGAACCTCTGGATAGTAGGCGGCGGGGACCTTGCCGGCCAGTTCTACGACGCTGGCTTGCTGGACGAGCTGATCCTGCAGGTGGGCTCGGTCACGCTGGGACGGGGCAAGCCGCTGTTTCCGCGCCGGCTGCCCAGCACCGCGTTGCGCCTGCTTGACGCACAGCCCCTGGGGACGGGCATGGTGGAGCTGCGTTATGCCGTGAACCGGACGAGTGACCCGGCGGACCTTGACCGCGAATGATGGTCTTTTAGACCTCTAGCGCTTATCCACCAAGCGCAAGCAGCTATTGTTTATATAGCAACAGCGGTGGGTATCGCAGGGTGTCAGCGACTCAGCAGGCTGTCCACCGCCACCACGTCGTCCATGGACAAGGTGCCGGCGGCCTGCTTGAGTCGCAGCGTGCCCATGAGCACGTTGTAGCGCGCCACGGCCAGGTCGCGCTTGGTCTGGTAGAGCTGGCTCTGGGCGTTGAGCACGTCGATGTTGATGCGCACGCCCACCTCGTAGCCCAGCTGGTTGGCTTCCAGCGCGCTCTGGGTGGACGCCTCGGCCGCCTGCAGCGCCCGCACCTGGCTCTGGCCCGACTGCACGCCGAAGAACGCGGCGCGCGTGGCCTGGGCCACGCTGCGGCGCGCATGGTCCAAGTCGGCGCGCGCCTTGTCTTCCAGCGACAGGGTTTCCTTCACCCGGTTTTGCACCGCGAAGCCCGCGAACAGCGGCAGGTTGAGCGCCACCCCCACGCTGGCGACGTTGGCACGGGAGTGCACGCCCGGCATGGTGACGGTGCCGTTGGGTGTGCGCTGCACGCTGTAGCCCGCCTGCAGGTCCACCGTGGGCAGGTGGCCGGTCTCGGCCTTGGCGGTCTCCAGGCGCGCCACGTCCAGCGCAATGGCCGCCTGGCGCACCTGGGGTTGCTGATCTTCCGCGACGTGCACCCAGCTGTTCACATCGGCCGGCTGCACCGCGGGCAGCTGCACCGGCTGGGCCAGGGGCAGCGGGGTCAGGCCCGAGCGGCCCACGGTCTGCTCCAGTGCCAGGCGCTTGACGTGCAGGTCGTTCTCGGCCGCGATCTCCTGGGCCGACATCAGGTCGTGCCGCGCCTGGGCCTCGCGCTCGTCGGTCACCGTGGCGGTGCCGACCTCGAAATTGCGCTTGGCCGCGGCCAGTTGCTCAGCCACGGCGGCCTTTTGGGCCTGCACGAAGGTCAGGGTGTCCTGGGCGGCCAGCACATCGAAATACGCCTGGCTCACGCGCACCAGCAGGTCCTGCTCGGCCCCGTCACGCTGCGCGCGGGCAATGTCGATCCCGCGCTGCCCCTGCTCGAAGCCGATGCGGTTGGCCGGCCGGTACAGCGGCTGCGAGGCCACCACGCCCACGGTCTGGGTAGGGGCGTGCAGGTCCAGCGGGGGCAGGGGGCCACGGGTCAGGTCGGTGCGGGCGTAGGTCACGCCCCCGTTCAGCGCGGCGCTGGGCAACAGTCCTGCGCGCGCCTGCTCGGCGCGGCTGTCGGCGGCCTGCAACTGTGCCTGCGCGGCCTGCCACGGGGCGTCATAGCTGCGCGCCCATTCCACCAGCGTGGACAGGCTCTGCGCCTGCGCGGGCAGGGCGCCCAGCGCGCAGGCGCCACGGCCAGGGAAACGGAGAGCAGCCGTTGCAGTGATGTCATGGCGTTCTTCAGGAAGGTCTGCGGTGATCAATGGGAAGGCTGCAGCACGCCGGGCGACGTCCGTGGTGGCTCAATACCGGGGCACCGCCGGGTCGCGCTCATGCGACCAGGCCTCGATGCCGCCCGTGATATTGGCCACCTGGTCGAAGCCCTGGTGCGCCAGGAAGCCCGCCACCCGCAGGCTGCGCATGCCGTGGTGGCACAAGCAGGCCACAGGGCGGGCGGGGTCCAGTTCATCCAGCCGTGCGGCCAGCTCCCCCATGGGGATGGCCACGAGCTCAAACCCCTGGGGCGTCACGCTGGCGGTCTGCAGCTCCCATGGCTCACGCACGTCCAGCACCAGCGGGCGGCTGCCGGCGTTAGCGGTCAGCCAGTCGGCCAGTTGGGCAGGGCGCACGTGGTCGATCATGCAAAGGTTCCTGAAGGACGCTGAAGGGGTGTCAGAACTTGAAGCGGGTCGGCTCCGGGAAGTGGCGCAGGCGCGGCACCACCACATCCCAGGGTTGAGTGGTCTCGTACCGGTCACCTTGGCGGCGCACGAACGTGGCGCGCATCATCGGCATGTGGCCCACGAAGGCGCCCAGGCGGCCGCCGTCGCGCAGCAGGCCCAGCAGGCGCTGGGGAATCTCGGCCACCGAGCCGCTGAGCACGATCACATCGAACGGACCATCGGGGATGGGGTCCAGCGCGCCGTCGGACTGGCGCACCTCGGCGTTGTCCACGCCGGCACTGCGCAGGTTCTCGCGGGCGAACTCGGCCAGCTCCGGGACGATCTCCAGCGACACCACGCGCTCGGCGCGCGCGGCCAGCAGCGCGGCCATGTAGCCCGAGCCCGCGCCGATCTCCAGCACGCGGTCGGAGGATTGCACCTGCAGATCCTGCAGCATGCGCGCATCCACGCGCGGCGCCAGCATCACCTGGCCCAGGCGCTCGGCTTCTTCCACCGAGGGGTTCAGCGGGATCTGCGTGTCGATGAAGGCGGCCCCCTGGTAGGCCGGAGGCACGAACTCCTCGCGGCGCACGGTGAACAGCAACTCCAGCACCGCCTCGTCCAGCACGTTCCACGGGCGGATCTGCTGCTCGACCATGTTGTAGCGGGCCTGCTCGGTAGGATCGCAAATGTCAGCGGACGTGTTCAGAGGCATGTTCATGGGGTACTCCGGAGGCGGGTCACTGTGGTTCAGACAAACCCCTGATTCTAGGTCGGCCGCACGCACAGCCCCTGCAAGACGTTCTCGGCCTGCAGGCGGATGTACTCCTGCGCGGAGAACGTGTCAGGGTTCGGGATGCACAGCGACAGCGAAGGCTGCGAGAACATCAGGAACATCAAGGGCGCCAGCACCAGGTAGACGGCATGGTCCAGATCCAGCGGGCGGAACTCGCCACGGTCCATGCCGCGCTGCAGGATGCGGCGGAACAGGCGGTGGCCGGGTTCCACGACCTCCCGGCGGTAGAACTCAGCGATCTCCGGGAAGTTGTTGGCCTCGCTCAGCATGAGCTTGCCCAGGCCCGATGCCTTGGTGGAGCCCACGCGCTCCCACCACGTCTGAAAGCAGTACTGCACCAGTTCGCTGCTCGTGCCCTCGAAGGTTTCCATCTCCAGGTCCCATTCAGGGAAGCGGCCCGCAATGTTCTTGCGGACCACGGCCTTGAAAAGGTCTTCCTTGCTGGGGAAGTAGAGGAACAGCGTGCCCTTGGACACGCCCGCGCGCGCGGCGACCTCGTCCACCCGGGTGGCGGCAAACCCTTTTTCCACGAACAGGTCCAGGGCAGCGTCCATCAATTCACCGGGCCGGGCTTCCTTGCGGCGGCCGCGGCGCGGGGGTTCGGACGATTCGGGGACTGGGGGGAGGGAGATCATAAATTACTGACTGACTGGTTAGTAATATAGCAACCCGCCTTGCCCCCGTCAACGCAAGGGCAGACGCGGGACGGCGCCTTCGCTTCATTTCTATGATGAGGCTTTCATCCCCTTCACGAGGCGCAATCCCATGTCCGATCTGCAATCCATCACCCTCGGCGGCGGGTGCTTCTGGTGCACCGAAGCCGTGTTCGACCGCGTGCGCGGCGTGACCGACGTGCAAAGCGGCTATGCCAATGGCGACGTAGCCGAGCCCACCTACGAGCAGGTGTGCAGCGGCACGACCGGCCACGCCGAGGTGGTGCGCGTGACCTTCGACCCCGCGCAGATCGGCGTGCGCGAGATTCTGGAGATCTTCTTCGCCACGCACGACCCCACCACCCTCAACCGCCAGGGCAACGACGTGGGCACGCAGTACCGCAGCGCCATCTACTTCACCGACCCCGCGCACCAGGACGTGGCCGAAGAGCTGTTGCGCCAGATGGGGCAGGACAAGCTCTTTGGCGCGCCCGTGGTGACCGAGGTGGCACCCCTGGTGAACTACTGGCCCGCGGAGGACTACCACCAGGACTACTACCGCAACCACCCCAACCAGGGCTATTGCGCCTTCGTCGTGGGGCCAAAGGTGGAGAAGTTCCGCAAGACCTTCGCACGGCACCTCAAACCCGGCGCCTGACCGCTGCGCGGCCCAGGTCGCCGCCGGCGGTCCTCCGCCTTCCCACAGCGGCGCATCCGCGCAGCCTTTTGTGAATCCCCGCGGGTTCCTGCGCTATCCTCCCGGGCCCGCGCCGCAACAGCGGCGCGGTGTGTTACTTTGGAGGAAGCAACCCATGAAACCCTGGCTCGCCACCCTGCTGCTGGCCTGCGCCGCCGTCGCGCACGCGCAGGAGCACACCGCGCAGCAGACCAAGGTCGACATCGAGCGCCACCGCGCCATGGCAGCAGCGCACGAGGCCGCTGCCAAGTGCCTGGAATCCGGCAAGGGCGAAGAAACCTGCCGCAAGGAACTGCAGGCCGCCTGCAAGAACCTGGCGATCGGCAAGTACTGCGGCATGAAGCACGCCCACTGACGACTGCACCTTTCACCCAGCCCGCATGTCCCTGACACCCGCGCTCTTGCCGCAACTGCGCCGCCGCCTGGCCCTGACCTGGCTGCTGCTGGCGCTGGTGCTCGCGCCCGCACTCGGGCGCATGCACCAGGTGTTGCACCTGCCCGCGGGGCAGGGGCTGGCGCATGCCTTGCACGGCGACGGGCATGCACGGGATGCGGCAAGCGCCGGGCAACAGGCCCTGGACACCCTGCATGCGCTGTTTGCCGGGCACGGGGCCGCCGACTGCCAGGTGCTGGACGAGCAGACGCTGGTGGGCGCCGCGCTGGGCCAGGCTCCCGCGCAGGTCCAGGCACAGCCGCAGCTGCCCCCTGTCAGGTCCCCCGCGCCGGTGCCGCGCGCGGGCCGGGCGGCGCCTTTCCATGCCCGCGCTCCGCCCCTGAGCGCCTGAGGCTCCCCGCCTCGCGCCGCCGCCTTTGCATGTCGGCGTCGCAAAAACTCCTCTTTTTATAGCTGCTCGCGCTTGATACATAAGCGCTAGAGGCAGTTTTGAATCAATTTTCAAGCGCGGCCGCGTGCGGCCCGAGCGCTCGCGCGCGCCTGCCGCCTTTTGACGGAAATCGTTGTATGAACGCCTTCACCCCTTTCGCCCGCATGCCGGGCGCAATGCACCCGCTGGCCTGGGCCGCGCTGCTGTGCCTGACCAGCGCAGCACCCGCGTGGGCGCAGGCGGATGCCCGCCTGCCCGAGGTCACCGTGTCCTCCAGCGGTTTGCAGCTGGGCGTGTCCGAAATGACGCAGCCCGTGTCTGTGCTGGAGGGCGACGCCCTCGTGCGCCAGCGCGAAGCCACGCTGGGCGAAACCCTGGACGGCGAGCCGGGCATCACCGGCAGCCATTTCGGCGCGGGCGCCAGCCGCCCCGTGATCCGCGGCATGGACGGTCCGCGCGTGCGCGTGCTCTCTGACGGGTCCGAGCTGCACGACGCCTCCACCGTCAGCCCCGACCACGCCGTGGCGGCCGAGCCACTGCTGGCCACACAGGTCGAAGTGTTGCGCGGGCCGTCGGCACTGGTCTACGGCGGCGGTGCCGTGGGTGGCGTGGTCAACGTGCTGGACGGCAAGGTGCCCACGGCCGTGCCCGACAAAGGCTACGAAGGCAGCGCCGAGCTGCGCGCCGGCAGTGCGGCGCGCGAAAAGGCCGGCGCTGTCGCGCTGACCGGCGGCGCGGGCAACCTGGCCGTGCACGTGGAGGCCGCCGGTCGAGACGCCGACGATTACCGCGTGGGCAGCGGCTGGGCCGAGGGGCGCCGCGTGCCCGGCAGCTTCAACCGCACGGGTACCGGCAGCGTGGGGCTGTCCTGGGTTGGCAGCCGCGGCTACCTGGGCCTGGCCTTCACACGCCAGAACGCCAAATACGGCCTGCCGGGCCACAGCCACAGTTTCGAAGGCTGCCACACCCATGGCAACCACCTGCACTGCGGCAGCCATGACGAGCACGACCACGAGGACGACGGGCATGACCACGACCACGACCACGGTCACGAAGCCGTTCCTGTGGTGGATCTGCGCAGCGAGCGCGTGGACATCCGCGGCGAGCTGCGCGACCCATTCACCGGCTTCTCCGCGCTGCGCCTGCGCGCGGGCGTGACCGACTACGTACACGACGAGGTGGAGGAGGGCACCGTCGCCACCACCTTCAAGAACAAGGCCCACGACTTGCGCGTGGAACTGCAGCACGAGCCCGTGGCCGGCTGGCGCGGCGTGCTGGGCCTGCAGACCGGGCAGCGCAAGTTCAGCGCCGCGGGAGAAGAGGCCTACGTGCAACCCACCCTCACGCGCCAGTGGGGCGTGTTTCTGCTGGAGGAATACCGCCTGGGCGACTGGCATGGCGACTGGCGCATCGAGACCGCACTGCGTCACGACCGCCAAAGCGCCGAAGCGCAGGACAGCGGTGTAGAGCGGCGCCACCACGGCACCTCCGCATCGCTGGGCGCGGTGTGGCGCTTTGCGCCTGGCTACGCCGCGGGTGCGAGCATCACCCGCGCCCACCGTGCGCCCACCGCCGAGGAGCTGTACGCACGCGGCCTGCACATGGCCACGTCCACCTACGAGCGTGGCGACGCCAGTCTGCGTGCGGAAACCTCGCGCAACATCGACCTGAGCCTGCGCAAGACCAGCGGGGACACCACATTTGACGTGAGCGTGTTCCACAACCGCATCCGCAATTACATCTACGGCCGCACGCTCGACGAACTGGACGGCCTGCAGCTGCTGCAGTACAGCCAGGCGGGCGCCACCTTTACCGGCATGGAGGGCCGGGTGCGCCAGCGCATCACGCAGCGCCTGGGGGTCACCCTGTTCGGGGACAGCGTGCGTGCCCGCCTGGACGGTGGCGAGCGGCTGCCGCGCATCGCCCCCGCACGCGTGGGCCTGCGCCTGGATGCCAACTGGCGCGACTGGGACGGCGCGGTGGAATGGGTGCAGGTGGCGCGGCAAAACCGCGTGGCCGCGTTCGAGACCGCCACGCCTGGCTACGGCATGCTGAACCTGGGCCTGGCCTACAACGGCCGCACGGGCAGTGGCACGCCGTGGCAGGTGTACCTGAAGGCGCGCAACCTCACGGACCGCCTGGCCTACGCCCACACCTCGTTCATCAAGGACGCGGCCCCGCTGGCAGGGCGCAACGTGACGGTGGGCGTGCGCGTGTCGTTCTGACACCGCCATCCCCGGGCCGCGGCGGATGCGCATGCACATCCGCCGCGCAGCACGCACGGCGGTGCGCAAAAGACCGCGCGCCGCCGTGCGACAAGGTTGTCCCGCGGACTGCGCACTGCTAGCATGCGCGCCCATGTTCCCGACCACACCCGCCCACCGCACCCGTGCGCGCAACCGCGTGGGTGTCGTGGCGCGTGTGCTCTGGCCATACCAGCCGGTCGCACATTCCTCCGCCCGGCGATAAAGCACCCATCCTCTTTCCAACGCGCAGAACCACCATCGCCGGGCACCCGCCCTGCGCAACGGTGGACAACGCCTTCCCACGCCCGCTCGCGCGGGCCCTTCGTCCGCCGGGTCACCCCGGGTCCCCGCAGCAGCACCGCACGGGCGCCTTGCAAGGATTGGAGCGTCGCATGGAATTCACCAAGCAGTTTCTCCGGGCCAAGAGCCCCTGCGCCAACGGCTTTCGCTGGTTCGTGCGCCATGTCGAGGACGGTGTGGGCTACCAGCAGGCGCTGGACCAGCTGGTGGCCGCCGGCCGCGTGGACGACGCGCTGTGGCTGCTGGGCCAGTTCGGCCCCACGAACGCAGTGCTGCACCTGGACAGCCTGGAGGCCGAGGCCTTCGTGTTTGCGGGCACCGTGCAGGTGCGCGGCGGCATCGAGGTGGACGGCGTGATCCACGTCGGCCGCTCCCTCCATGCGGGGGGCGGCATCCGCGCCGGCAGGGCCATCGTGGCGGGCGAGGACATCCGCGCCGGCGCGCACATCCACAGCGATGGGCGGCTGCACTGCGGCGGCCACCTGCGCACCGACTGGGGCGTGCAGGTGCAGGAATCGCTGCACTGCGGCGGCGACCTGCGCGCGGCGTGGGACGTGGTCTGCCACGGCGCGCTCAGCGTGGGCGCCAGCGCCTTCGTGGGGCAGGACCTGCTGGTGCACGGCGGCATCGACTGCGGCAAAAGCCTGCGCGTGGGCGGGCATGTGAGCGGCGAAGGCAGCCTGCGCGCGGGGCAGGGCATCGTGGTCGGCGGAGCCATCAGCGGCCTGACGCATCTGGAGGCCGGCTGGGGCATCAAGGCGGGCGAGTGCATCCACACGCAGGGCGCCATCAAGGCCGGCGAGAGCCTGAGCGCGGGTGAGGACATCCGCGCGGGCGAAGGCTACGGCATTTTCGCGGGCCTGAACGTGCAGGAGCCTGCCTGGGAGGTGTGTGCCCAGGTCTGGGCGCAGCAGCCGCCGGCCGGCCTGCGCAGCGGGGTGTGGATGGGGCCCTGCGCCATCTGATGCCCCACAGCGGCTGCGGCTGCAAAAATCAGGAGGTCTGCTTGCGCGCGCACGCGCCGCGCTCCGCTGCTGGCACGCGGCGCCAGTCATCCGCGCGCCACGCGCAATAGCGATACTCGGGGTTTCTCGCCCGCTGCATGCCACCCATTTCTCCTTTCGCCGCCACCCGCCACCACGCCAGCGCCCGGCGGGTGTTCCTCATCTTCCTGCGCCTGGGCCTGACGTCGTTCGGCGGGCCGGTGGCCCATCTGGGCTACTTCCGCGAGGAATTCGTCGCGCGCCGCCGTTGGCTGACGGAAGACGCCTATGCCGACCTGGTGGCGCTGTGCCAGTTCCTGCCCGGCCCCGCCAGCAGCCAGGTGGGTCTGGCGCTGGGCCTGCGCCAAGCGGGGTGGGGCGGCGCACTGGCGGCCTGGCTGGGTTTCACGCTGCCATCCGCGCTGGTGATGGCGCTGCTGGGCCTGGGCCTGGTGGCGGGGCAGGGCCTCATGCCCGCGGGCGTGCTGCACGGCCTGAAGGTGGCGGCCGTGGCCGTGGTGGCGCAAGCCGTGTGGGGCATGGCGCGCAGCCTGTGCCGCGGGCCCACACGGCTGCTGCTGATGGCGCTGGCCTGTGCGCTTGCGCTGCTGTGGCCGGGCGTGGTGGGGCAGGTGGGCGCCATGCTGGTGGCGGCGCTGGCCGGCTTGGCCCTGTGGGGGCGCGCGGGCGCCATGCCGGCTCCACCATCGCAGGGCGGGCTGGCGGCCGGGGTGCGACCGCGTACCGGAGCGCTGCTGCTGGCCGCATGTGCGGCGCTGCTGGTGCTGCTGCCGCTGGCTGCGCGCGCCTGGCCTCAAGGATGGCTGGTGCTGGCCGATGCGTTCTACCGCGCCGGCGCCCTGGTGTTCGGCGGCGGCCACGTCGTGCTGCCGCTGCTGCAGGCCGAAGTGGTGGCCACCGGCTGGGTGGCGGCCGACGATTTCCTGGCGGGCTATGGATTGGCGCAGGCGGTGCCGGGGCCGCTGTTCACCTTTGCGGCCTTTCTGGGCGCTGCGGCAGGCCACGGCGCGGGCGGCTGGCTGGGCGCGGCCGTATGCCTGGTGGCGATCTTCGTGCCAGCATTCCTGCTGGTGGCGGGCGCGCTACCGTTCTGGGATCGGCTGCGGCACAACGCACGTGCCCGGGCGGCCTTGGCGGGCGTGAATGCCGCCGTGGTGGGCCTGCTGCTGGCGGCGCTCTACCACCCGGTGTGGACCAGCGCCATCCATGCGCCAGCCGACCTGGCGTTGGCACTGGCGGCCTTTGCCGCGCTGGTATGGGCGCGCGTGCCACCGTGGCTGGTGGTGCCGTTGTGCGGCGCAGCAGGTTGGCTGCTGGGCTGATGACAGAAGGAAAACGGCCTCAGCGCTTATCCATCAAGCGCTAGCAGCTCTCATTAATAGAGCATCAACCGCCCACGCTGCGGCGGTCGATCTTGCGGCTGAGCACGATGCTGGTCTGCGTGTTCTGCACGCCGTCCAGCTGGCCGATGCGGTCCAGCAGGCCGTCGAGCTGCTCGTGGCTGGTGCAGCGCAGGAACACCAGGTAGTCGAACGGCCCGCTCACCGCCGAAACCTCTTCCACCTGGGGCAGGGCCTGCAACGTTTGCAGCACCGCCGGCCCGGCCTTGGGCAGCACGCGCAGTGCGCACCACGCGCGCACGGCGCTGCCTGCCAGCCGCTGGCCCAGGCGCACGCCGTAGCCGGCGACCACCCCTTCACGCTCCAGCCGCGCGATGCGCGCCACCACCGTGGTGCGCGCCAGGCCCAGGCGGCGCGCCAGCTCGGCCGTGCCCTCGCGCGCGTTGGCCTGCAGCAGGCTGAGCAGTTGTTGGTCCAGTGCGTCCAGTTCCACGGGCATCTCCAATGCTGCCGATAAGTCGTGCAATGCCGTCGATATGACGATCGTTGATGCTTTTATCGACATTTGTAATGCTACACACTGACAACGATCCGGCCTAGCATGGCTCTACCGAACGACAACGGAAGGAGACCGCCATGACCCGCCTGCATCCCGTCAATGCTTCCCACCCGCACCGCGTACTGATCCTGGGCGCGGGCCATATCGGCCGTGCCATTGCGCTGCTGTTGGAGGACGCGGGCAGCTACACGCTCACCGTGGCCGACCGCGACGCCGCCGCACTGAAGCGCCTGCAGGTCCACAGCGCCGCCCCCTTGCAGGTGACGGACGACGCCATGCTGGAGGCTGCCATTGCCGGGCACCATGCGGTGCTCAACGCACTGCCGTTCCACCAGGCCGTGCCGGTGGCCACGCTGTGTGCACGCCATGGCGTGCACTACTTCGACCTGACGGAGGACGTGGCCAGCACCCGTGCCATCCAGGCGCTGGCCGAAGGCGCGCGCAGCGCGCTCATGCCGCAGTGCGGGCTGGCGCCCGGCTTCATCGGCGTGGTGGGCAACGCCCTGGCGCAGCGCCTGGACCGCGTGGAAGCGCTGCAACTGCGCGTGGGGGCGCTGCCGCGCTACCCCCAGGGCGCCCTGCGTTACGCCATGACCTGGAGCACCGAGGGCCTGATCAACGAATACTGCAACCCGTGCGACGCCATCGTGCAGGGCCGGCGCACCAGCGTGCCTGCGCTCGACGGGTTGGAAACGCTGCTGATCGACGGCGTGGAATACGAGGCCTTCAATACCTCGGGCGGCCTGGGCACGTTGCCCCAGACCTGGGAGGGGCGCGTGGGGCAGCTCGACTACAAGTCGGTGCGCTACCCCGGCCACCATGCCATCCTGCAGCTGCTGCTGCACGAGCTGCGCCTGCGCGACCGGCGCGACCTGCTCAAGGAACTGCTGGACGGCGCCGTCCCGACCACGCAGCAAGACGTGATCGTGATCCTGGCCAGCGCGCGCGGCCAGCGGGACGGCCGGTTGGTGCAGGAAAGCTATGCCGCCCACATCCTGGGCGCATCGGTGCGCGGGCAGATGCTCAGCGCCATCCAACGCACCACGGCCGCGGGCATCTGCGCGGCGCTGGACCTGGTCATCGCGGGCCAGCTTCCGCAGGCCGGTTTCATCGGGCAAGAGCAGATCGCGCTGGAGGACTTCCTGGCCAATCGGTTCGGGCGCATCTACCGCGTGCCGGGAAGCGAGGGGGACGCCGGGTCGGCCCAGGCCCCGCTTGCGCGGTCATTGCAAGCGGTGGGGGCCTGATCAGCGCTTTTGGTACATGGCCTCGATGGCGGCCGCGTAGTGCGCCATGAGGTTGGTGCGCTTGAGCTTGAGCGTGGGTGTCATGAACGCGTTCTCGATCGTCCATGGCTCGCGCACCAGATGCACGGCGCGCGGCACCGCATAGCGCGGGAAGCCGGCCGCCAGCTTCTCGATGCGCGCCAGTGCCGCCCGTTGGGCGCTGGGGTGCGCAAGGCTGGCAGGGTCGTTGGCGTCCAGTCCCAGTTGCCCGGCCAGTTGGCGCCACTCTTCGGCATGCACCACGGCCACGCAGGCGATGAAGGGGCGCTGCTCGCCCACCACAAAGGCCTGCTCGAACAGCGCATCGGCGGTGATGGCCAGCTCCAGGTCGGCCGGCGGCACCTTCTCGCCCGTGGAGGTGACGATGATTTCCTTGATGCGTCCCAGGATGCGGATGCGGCCGTCGACGATCTCGGCCTGGTCGCCCGTGCCCAGCCAGCCGTCGGCGGAGACGGTGCGGGCCGTATCCTCGGGGCGCTTCCAGTAGCCCTTCATGACGATGGGGCCGCGCACCTGCAGTTCGCGGTTCTCGCCGATGCGCACCTCCACGCCCGGCAAGGCGCGGCCGACGGTGGACGGGTCGTTGTCCTCCAGCGTGTTCACGCTGACCACGGGCGAGGTTTCGGTCATGCCGTAACCCTGCACCAGTTGCAGGCCCAGGCCCAGGAAGCAGTGCGCGATGGTGGGCGACAGCGGCGCGCCCCCGCTCACGGCCACGCGCACGCGGCCACCGAACTGCGCCAGCAGCGGCTTGGCCACCAGGGCACGCAACAGCGGCCAGGGCAGGGCGCGCATCCAGCCGCCCGCGCCGTCGTCCTGGGGTGCTGGCAGGCGCTGCGCGGCGCAAAACCGCTTCCAGCCCACGGCCTGCGCGGCCTGGAACAGCTGCATCTTCAAGGGCGAGGGCGACAGCGTCTCGATGAGCTTGGCATGCACGCGTTCATAAATGCGCGGCACCGACACCAGCACCGTGGGGCGCACATTCTTCAAATCCTCCGCCAGTTGCGCCACCGAGCGCGCATAGACCACGCAACTGCCCGAGGCCATGGGCAGGTAGTAGCCGCCCGTGCGCTCGAAGGTGTGCGACAGCGGCAGGAAGGACAGGAACACATCCTGTGGCGTGGGGGCGATGCGCTCCAGCACCGCCTTCACGTCGGCCACCACGTTGGCATGGCTGAGCATCACCCCCTTGGGCTTGCCGGTAGTGCCGCTGGTGTAGACGATCGCCGCCAGATCCTCAGGGCCGGGCGGCGAGGGCAGCGGCGTATCTGCCGCGGCATGCTGCAGCCAGGCAGCCAGCGGTGCGACCGGTACGTCCTGCTCGGCGGCGGTGGGCAGGCCGGTGCTGGCGTTGGTCGTCACCACGCCCATCAGGTGCGGCAGCGGCATGCCCACGTCGCGGATGCGCCGCCATTGCTCTGGCTCTTCCACGACGAGCAGCGACACCTCGGCATCCGCCAGGATGTAGGCAATGCTGCCCGGATTGTCGATGGCATGCAGAGGCACGGGCACACAGCCCGTGGCCATCACGGCCTGGTCGATGCTCATGGCATCCAGCCCGTTGGGCAGCAGGATGGCGATGCGCGCCCCCTGTGGCAGGCCCGATGCGGCAATGGCGCGGCTGCACTGCTGCACGCGCTCCTGGGTCTGTGCCCAGGTCAGGCTGATCCACTGGCCGGTGCCGGGGTCGCAGGCGCGGTACGCCTCTCTGTGGGGAGTGAGGGCGGCGCGGAACGCCAGCAGTTCGGGCAGCGTCTGCACGCCGCGCAGGTCGGGGGTGGGGGAATTCATGCGTGCAATACGTGCAGTGCGTGCCGGCAGGGCGGGGCGCCATTGCGGAGCCAAGCCGCCGGGCAAAAAGCGGAATCATAGGCCGGGCACGCGCGTTTTCGCACGATCGTTCGCAAACTTGTCGCTCGCGCGACGGAAAAAGAACGGCGGATGGGGGGCGGGCCCGGTCAGCCCGCTGCCTCCAGCCCATGCGCGAAATGCGCGGACATGGCGGCCACTGTGGCCTGCGGGTCGCGCGCGCGCAGCGCGGCCAGGATGGTTTCGTGCTCGGCCAGCGAATCCTCGATGCGTCCCTGCTTGAGCAGCGAGTTGTGACGGTTGAGCTTCATGACCTTGCGCAGGTCGGCCACCATCTGGCTGCGCCAGCGGTTGTCGGCCATCTCCAGCAGGCGCATGTGGATGCGCTCATTGATGGTGAAGAAGCGGTCGCGGTCCTGCACGGCGGCGGCCAGGTCGGCATGCAGCTGCTCCAGTTCGCGCAGTTGCTCCGGCGTGGCACGGGCGGCCACCACGCCTGCCGCGTCGCTCTCCAGCAGGCTGAGCAGGTGGTAGACATCGTGCAGGTCCTTGTCGGACATCTCGGTCACGTAGGCGCCGCGGCGCACCTTCATGGTGACCAGGCCTTCCGCCGCCAGTACTTTGAGTGCTTCGCGCAAAGGCGTGCGGCTGATGCCGAACTCCTCGGCGATCTTCAGCTCGTCGATCCAGCTGCCAGGCTCCAGCTCGCGCCGGAAGATGCGCTGGCGCAGTTGCTCCGCCACTTGTTCATAGAGTGCGCGGGGAGTGAGGGTGACGGCTGACATGGGCGGACTGTACCTGAAAAAAACTAAGAATTAATAATTACAGATCAGGTAAACTCCGCAAAATTGCGAAAACGCAGCACGCATAACCACATCTCTTTGCCATCTTTGCGAAAGCGCCCCCGCCATGAGCAGCCATCCTGATCCCATCTTCCAGTCCGCCGACCTTGCCGCCTGGGCCAAGGCCGCGGCCAAGTCCGCGCCCGGCGGCGACGTGAATGCCCTGAACTGGGTGACGCCCGACGGCATCAGCGTGAAGCCCCTGTACACGGCGCAAGACACGCAGGACCTGCCCTACGCCAACACGCTGCCGGGCTTCGAGCCCTACCTGCGCGGCCCGCAGGCCACCATGTACGCCGTGCGCCCCTGGACCATCCGCCAGTACGCGGGCTTTTCCACGGCCGAAGAATCCAACGCCTTCTACCGCAAAGCGCTGGCCGCGGGCGGGCAGGGTGTGTCGGTGGCCTTTGACCTGGCCACGCACCGCGGCTACGACTCCGACCACCCGCGCGTGACGGGCGACGTGGGCAAGGCGGGCGTCGCCATCGACAGCGTGGAGGACATGAAGATCCTGTTCGACGGCATTCCGCTGGACAAGGTGTCTGTTTCCATGACCATGAACGGCGCCGTGCTGCCGGTGCTGGCGGGCTACGTGGTGGCAGCGGAGGAGCAGGGCGTGAGCCAGGACAAGCTGGCCGGGACCATCCAGAACGACATCCTCAAGGAGTTCATGGTCCGCAACACCTACATCTATCCGCCCAAGCCGTCGATGCGCATCATCGGCGACATCATCGAGTACACGAGCAAGAACATGCCCAAGTTCAACTCGATCTCGATCTCGGGCTACCACATGCAGGAAGCCGGCGCCAACCAGGCGCTGGAACTGGCCTTCACCCTGGCCGACGGCAAGGAATACGTGAAGACGGCCATCGCCAAGGGCATGGACGTGGACGATTTCGCCGGGCGCCTGTCGTTCTTCTGGGCGATCGGCATGAACTTCTACCTGGAGATCGCCAAGATGCGCGCCGCGCGCCTGCTGTGGTGCCGCATCATGAAGGGTTTCAACGCCAAAAACCCCAAGAGCCTGATGCTGCGCACCCACTGCCAGACTTCGGGGTGGTCGCTCACCGAGCAGGACCCCTACAACAACGTGGTGCGCACCACCATCGAGGCCATGGCGGCCGTGTTCGGCGGCACGCAAAGCCTGCACACCAACGCGCTGGACGAAGCCATCGCGCTGCCCACCGAATTCAGCGCACGCATCGCGCGCAACACGCAGCTCATCATCCAGGAAGAGACCCACATCACCAACGTGATCGACCCCTGGGCCGGCTCCTACATGATGGAAAAGCTCACCCAGGACATGGCCGACGCCGCCTGGAAGATCATCGAAGAGGTCGAGGCGATGGGCGGCATGACCGCCGCCGTGGACTCCGGCTGGGCCAAGCTCAAGATCGAGGCCGCGGCTGCGGAAAAGCAGGCGCGCATCGATTCGGGCAAGGAAGTCATCGTGGGCGTGAACAAGTACAAGCTTGCCAAGGAAGACCCGGTGGACATCCTGGAGGTGGACAACGTCAAGGTGCGCGAGAACCAGATCGCGCGCCTCAACGCCATCAAGACAAAACGCGATCAAACCCAGGTCCAACAAGCGCTGGCTGCTCTTACTTCTGCAGCAGCAAGCGGCCAGGGCAACCTGCTGGATCTGTCGATCCAGGCGATTCGCGCACGCGCCACGGTGGGCGAGGTGTCCGACGCGCTGGAAAAAATCTTCGGGCGCCACCGCGCCGATACGCAAAAGGTGACCGGTGTGTACGCTGCTGCCTACGACTCGGCCGAAGGCTGGGAAAAGCTCAAGGGTGAAATCGATCAGGCAGCCGAACAGCTCGGTCGCCGCCCGCGCGTGATGATCGCCAAGCTCGGCCAAGACGGCCACGACCGCGGTGCCAAGGTGGTGGCCACGGCCTTTGCCGACCTGGGGTTCGATGTCGACATGGGCCCGCTGTTCCAGACCCCCGAGGAGTGCGCGCGCCAGGCCATCGAGAACGACGTGCACGCGGTGGGCGTCTCCACCCTGGCCGCGGGCCACAAGACGCTGGTGCCCGCCATCATCGAAGAACTGAAAAAGCAGGGCGCCGACGACATCATCGTCTTCGTGGGCGGCGTGGTGCCCGCGCAGGACTACGACTTCCTCTACGGTGCAGGCGTCAAGGGCGTCTATGGCCCCGGCACGCCGATCCCGGCCAGCGCCAAGGACGTGCTGGAGCAAATCAAGAAGGCGCAGGCGCAGTGACCCCCCAGCAGCTGCAAGAAGGCATCCTGCACGGCACGCCCGCCGTGCGGCGCCGCGCCATGGCCAAGGCCATCACGCTGCTGGAATCCACGCGGGCCGACCATCGCACGCAGGGCGACGAACTGCTCACCGCGCTGCTGCCGCACACGGGCCGGGCGTTTCGCCTGGGCATCAGCGGCGTGCCTGGCGTGGGCAAGAGCACCTTCATCGAAGCCTTGGGCCTGCACCTGATCGCACAAGGCCTCAAGGTGGCGGTGCTGGCCATCGACCCGTCATCCACCGTCTCGGGCGGCTCCATCCTCGGTGACAAGACGCGCATGGAGCACCTGTCGGTCCAACCCGATGCCTACATCCGCCCCAGCCCGTCCAGCGGCACGCTGGGCGGCGTGGCCGAGAAGACGCGCGAGGCCATGCTGGTGTGCGAGGCTGCGGGCTATGACGTGGTCATCATCGAGACCGTGGGCGTGGGCCAGAGCGAGATCGCCGTGCAGGGCATGACCGACATGTTCTGCGTGCTGCAGTTGCCCAACGCGGGCGACGACCTGCAGGCCATCAAGAAGGGCGTGATGGAGCTGGCCGACCTGGTGGTCATCAACAAGGCCGACATCGACCCGCACGCCGCCACACGCGCGCAGGCGCAGATCACTTCCAGCCTGCGCCTGCTGTCCATGCATGGCAACCCCGAGCATGCGCACCACGACGAATCCCTGTGGACGCCGAAGGTCATCACGCTCAGCGCGCTGAAAGGCGAGGGGGTGGATCGCTTCTGGGCCGCGGTGCAGGAGTTCCGCCGCCTGCAGACGGCCAACGGCCGCCTGGCCGCGCGGCGCGAGCGGCAATCCCTGGCGTGGATGTGGGAGCGCATCGACGCGGGCTTGAAGCAGGCCTTCCGCCAGCACCCGCAGGTGCGCGAGCTGCTGCCCCGCCTGCAGCAGGACGTGGCCGCGGGGCGCGTAGCGGCCTCCACTGCAGCACGAAATCTGCTCGCAGCGCAATCTGGACAAGCGCTGCAAGCTACTATTTAAATAGCACTTCACTGAAAGAGCGACCATGCAAGACATCCTGGATCAACTGGAGAAAAAGCGCGAACTCGCCCGCCTGGGCGGTGGCCAGAAGCGCATCGACGCCCAGCACAAGAAGGGCAAGCTCACCGCGCGCGAGCGCATCGAGCTGCTGCTGGACGACGGCACCTTCGAGGAATGGGACATGTTCGTGGAGCACCGCTGCACGGACTTCGGCATGGAGAACACCAAGATCCCCGGTGACGGCGTGGTCACCGGCTACGGCATGATCAATGGCCGCCTGGTGTTCGTGTTCAGCCAGGACTTCACGGTGTTCGGCGGCGCGCTGTCCGAGACCCACGCCGAGAAGATCTGCAAGGTCATGGATCAGGCCATGAAGGTCGGTGCGCCGGTGATCGGCCTGAACGACTCGGGCGGCGCGCGCATCCAGGAGGGTGTGGCTTCCCTGGGTGGCTATGCCGACGTGTTCCAGAAGAATGTGCTGGCGTCCGGCGTGATCCCGCAGATCAGCATGATCATGGGCCCCTGCGCGGGCGGAGCGGTATACAGCCCGGCCATGACCGACTTCATCTTCATGGTCAAGGACAGCTCGTACATGTTCGTGACCGGCCCCGAAGTGGTCAAGACCGTGACGCACGAAGAAGTCACGGCCGAAGAACTGGGCGGCGCCATCACCCACACCACCAAGAGCGGTGTGGCCGACATGGCCTTCGAGAACGACGTGGAGGCGCTGATGATGCTGCGCCGCCTGTACAACTACCTGCCGCTCAACAACCGCGAAAAAGCCCCGGTGCGCCCCAGCAACGACCCGGCCGACCGCATGGACCTGAGCCTGGACACCCTGGTGCCCGACAACCCGAACAAACCGTACGACATGAAGGAGCTGATCCTCAAGACGGTGGACGACGGGGACTTCTTTGAGCTGCAGCCCGAGTACGCCAAGAACATCATCATCGGCTTTGCCCGCATGGAAGGCCAGACCGTAGGCATCGTGGCCAACCAGCCGCTGGTGCTGGCGGGCTGCCTGGACATCAAGTCCAGCATCAAGGCCGCGCGCTTTGTGCGCTTTTGCGATGCGTTCAACATCCCCGTGGTCACGTTTGTGGACGTGCCCGGCTTCATGCCAGGCACTTCTCAAGAGTACGGCGGCATCATCAAGCACGGCGCCAAGCTGCTTTACGCATACGCCGAATGCACGGTGCCGAAGATCACCGTCATCACACGCAAGGCTTATGGCGGCGCGTATGACGTGATGGCCTCCAAGCACTTGCGCGGCGACGTGAACCTGGCCTGGCCCAACGCCGAGATTGCGGTGATGGGTGCCAAGGGCGCGGTGGAAATCATCTTCCGCGAGGACAAGAACGACCCCGCCAAGCTGGCCGCCCGCGAGGCTGAGTACAAGGCGCGCTTTGCCAACCCGTTCGTCGCCGGCGCACGCGGCTTCATCGACGACGTGATCCTGCCGCATGAGACACGCAAGCGCATCTGCCGCAGCCTGGCCATGCTCAAGAACAAGCAGCTCGATAACCCGTGGCGCAAGCACGGGAACATTCCGCTGTAAGCAGGCCAGGCCGGCAATGACGCACACCCGCCCCGTATTTTTCTCCCGGGTCGATGCCTGGATCCCGGCCATCGGTCCCGTGACCGGTCTTGCCGCGGTCGGCATGGCGCTGCCGCCGGCCCTGCGCTCGGGCGCTACGGCCGAGGTGGCCGTGCTCGGGATCGTGCTCGCGTCCACGCTGATTCTGCCGATCTGGCTGCTGCTCGATACCCACTACACGTTCACGGCGGACACGCTGCGCGTGCAGTGCGGCCCATTTTGCTGGCGCATCGCGCTGGCCGAGGTGTCCGAGGTGTCGCCCTCGCGCAGCTGGGTGTCTTCGCCCGCGCTTTCGCTGGACCGCCTGCGCATCCGCTATGGAAGAGGGCGCAGCATTTTGCTATCGCCGCGCGAGAAGCAGCGGTTTGTGGAGCAGCTGCGTCAGCAGTGCCCCCACGTTTTAGTTACCGGTTTTTGAATTCCCTCCTGAGGAACTCGTCATGTTCACCAAAATTCTGATTGCCAACCGAGGCGAAATCGCCTGCCGCGTGATAGCCACGGCCAAGAAGATGGGCATTGCCACCGTGGCCGTCTACTCCGACGCCGACAAGGACGCGCGCCATGTCAAGCTGGCCGACGAGGCCGTGCACATCGGCGCCGCGCCCAGCCGCGAGTCGTATCTGCTGGCCGACAAGATCATTGCCGCCTGCAAGCAGACCGGCGCGCAGGCGGTGCATCCGGGCTACGGCTTCCTGTCCGAGAACGAAGCCTTCGCCAAGCGGGTGGAGGAGGAGGGCATCGTCTTCATTGGCCCCAAGCATGCGGCGATCGCCGCCATGGGCGACAAGATCGCTTCCAAGAAGCTGGCCAACCAGGCGGGTGTGAACACCATCCCCGGATACAACGACCCCATCGCCGGGCCCGAGGCCGCGGTGGAGATCGCCAAGGGCATCGGCTACCCGGTGATGATCAAGGCCTCGGCCGGTGGCGGCGGCAAGGGCCTGCGCGTGGCGTTCAATGACAAGGAAGCCTTTGAAGGCTTTGCCAGTTGCCAGAACGAGGCGCGCAACAGCTTTGGCGACGACCGCATCTTCATCGAGAAGTTCGTGCAGGAGCCGCGCCACATCGAGATCCAGGTGCTGGGCGACGCCCACGGCAACGTGATCTACCTGAACGAGCGCGAATGCTCCATCCAGCGTCGCCACCAAAAGGTGATCGAGGAGGCGCCATCCCCCTTCATCAGCGACGCCACCCGCAAGGCCATGGGCGAGCAGGCCGTGGCCCTGGCCAAGGCCGTGGGCTACCAAAGCGCCGGCACGGTGGAGTTCGTGGTCGGCAAGGACCAGGACTTCTACTTCCTGGAGATGAACACCCGCCTGCAGGTGGAGCACCCGGTGACCGAGTGCATCACCGGTCTGGATCTGGTGGAACTCATGATCCGCGTGGCCGCCGGCGAAAAGCTCGCCATCCGCCAGGAAGACGTGAAGCGCGACGGCTGGGCCATCGAGTGCCGCATCAACGCCGAGGACCCGTTCCGCAACTTCCTGCCCTCCACCGGACGGCTGGTGCGTTTCCAGGCGCCGGAAGAGTCCATGTTCCAGGGCGACACGACCAAGAAGTATGGCGTGCGCGTGGACACGGGTGTGTTCGAAGGCGGTGAGATCCCGATGTACTACGACTCGATGATCGCCAAGCTCATCGTGCACGGCCAGGACCGCAACGACGCCATCGAAAAGATGCGCGCTGCGCTCAACGGCTTCGTGATCCGCGGCATCAGCAGCAACATCCCTTTCCAGGCGGCGCTGCTGGCGCACCCGAAATTCGTGGCCGGCCAGTTCAACACCGGCTTCATTGCGGAGCACTACGGCAAGGGCTTCGCCGCCGAAGACGTGCCACACGACGACCCGCTGTTCCTGGTGGCGCTGGCGGCGTACATGAACCGCCGCTACCGCGCGCGTGCATCGGGCATCAGCGGCCAGCTCACGGGTCATGAGGTGCAGGTGGGCGCGCAGTTCACCGTGGTGGTGCTGGGCGCACAGGGCAACAACATCCACCATGAAGTGACGGTCACCGACTATGAGCCAGAGAGCCGCTCCAGCGCCGTGACCATCGGCAACACCACCTACCGCATCAGCAGTACGGCCGGCCTGGGCGACATCCGCGTGCAGGGCCAGTGCAACGGCAAGGGCTTCACGGCGCAGGTGGAGCGCGGTACGGCCAAGAACCCGCTGGCGCTGCGCATCAGCCACAACGGTACGCAGATCGACGCGCTGGTGCTGTCGCCGCTGGGCGCAAGGTTGCACCAGCTCATGCCCTTCAAGGCACCACCGGACCTGTCCAAGTTCCTGCTGTCGCCCATGCCGGGCCTGCTGGTGGACGTCGCGGTGCAGCCGGGCCAGAAGGTGCAGGCCGGCGAGAAGCTGGCCGTGATTGAGGCCATGAAGATGGAGAACATCCTCTTCGCGGCGCAGGACGGCGTGGTGGGCAAGATCGTCGCGGGCAAGGGCGAGTCGCTGGCGGTGGATCAGGTCATCCTGGAATTTCAATGAAAACAGCATCTAACGCTTGCCCTGCAAGCGCTAGCAGCTATCAATAAAGGAGTAAATGGATGACACGCCCCTTCAAAGTGCTGGGCATTCAGCAGGTGGCCATCGGCGGCACCGACAAGCAGCGCATGAAGACCTTGTGGGTGGACATGCTCGGCCTCACGCAGACGGGTACCTTCCAGAGCGAGCGAGAGAACGTGGACGAGGACATCCTTGCCATGGGGCAGGGCGCCTTCAAGGTGGAGGTGGACATCATGCAGCCCCTGGACATCGAGAAAAAGCCTGCCGTGCACGCCACGCCGCTGAACCACATCGGCCTGTGGATCGATGACCTGCCCAAGGCGGTGGAATGGCTGACCGCACAGGGTGTGCGCTTTGCGCCCGGGGGCATCCGCAAAGGCGCGGCGGGCTACGACATCACCTTCCTGCATCCCAAGAGCAATGACGAGTTCCCGATCGCCGGGGAGGGTGTCCTGATCGAACTGGTGCAGGCGCCGCCCGAGGTGATCGCGGCGTTGGGTTGAAAAGGACAAGCTTCGACGAAGCACCTGACTGCTGAAAAGCAAGAGAGCCCTGGTCCATGCGACCAGGGCTTTTTTTATGGTCATGCCGCATCTTCAGCAAAAACAGCAGGATGTTTCTGGTAATTAAGTGGCATTACAGGAGATTTGATGGCAGATGAACAACACGACTTGCTTCCTCCATCTTCATTCCCGTTTTTTCACTTATATGCATTCAAGATGCATTAAAAATAACGCAAATACGCCTCTTTTAGGAGCATCTTTTTCCATCCTGCTTTTTTGAACGCGAAGGCTTCACAGACCACTCAAGCCTTTACACAATCAGGAGCAGCGCCCAGCAGTGGCGACCGCAGAACCGGAGAAATTTGATGACCTCAGCCACGACAGCCCCGCATACAACCCAGACCCTGCAGTTTCATCCTCGCGTTGCCGAGAGTGTTGCGACGCAGCGAGGGGAGGGCTGGAGCATTCAAGCGGTACAGGAGCTCCTCGATCTTCCATTCATGGAACTGCTCTGGCGCGCGCAGGCCACGCACCGCGCACATTGGCCCCAGGGCGACATCGAATTGGCCACGCTGCTGTCCGTGAAAACAGGCGGCTGTCCGGAAAACTGCGGCTACTGCCCCCAGTCGGCGGAGTTCGATACCGGCGTGAAGGCCGAAAAACTCATGAGCGTGCAGGAGGTAACCCAGGCAGCGCAAGCCGCCAAGGACGCCGGCGCGACGCGCTTTTGCATGGGCGCCGCCTGGCGAGCTCCGAAGGACCGCGACATCGAAAAGATAAGCGAGCTGATCACCGCCGTGAAAGACCTAGGCTTGCAGACCTGCGCCACGCTGGGCATGTTGCAGTCGCACCAGGCCCAGGCGCTGAAGGATGCGGGACTGGACTACTACAACCACAACCTGGACACGGCCCCCGAGTACTACAGCGACGTGGTCAGCACGCGCCAGTACCAGGACCGGCTGGATACGCTGCGCCATGTGCGCGACGCAGGCATCAACGTGTGCTGCGGCGGCATCGTTGGCATGGGCGAAGCGCCGGTGCACCGCGCGGGTCTCATCGCGCAGTTGGCCAACCTAAACCCGTATCCGGAGTCGGTGCCCATCAACAGCCTGGTGCGCGTTCCCGGAACACCGTTGGCCGACAGCGAGCCGGTGGACCCGCTGGACTTCGTGCGCGTGATCGCGGTGGCCCGCATCACCATGCCCAAGGCTCGCGTACGCCTGTCCGCCGGCCGCCAGCAGCTTGGCGACGCGGTGCAGGCTTTGTGCTTCTTGGCGGGTGCCAATTCCATCTTCTATGGCGACAAGCTGCTCGTGACGGGTAACCCGGATGTAGAGGCCGACACCCAACTGCTGGCCAAACTGGGGTTGAAGGGTACGCCCAACCAAACCACCACAGAAACTGCTTGCGGTGCTTAATCTGCATGCGCTGTTTTGTACAGAGGATGCGCGCCCTGAATAATCGGGGTGTCACCAGAGCCGGGTACGGTTTTCGGTACGCCATCGAGTAAGCGGCAGGATTAGTCAGTTCAATTATTTAACATAATATACATCGTATCTAGTACACTAGCGGCCGGGCCTGAGGCACCACAACCCCGACATCCGCGCCCAGCTCAGGGAACGATCCCACCCTCCGCGTAAACGTTCAGTGACCAGCCCTTTTCAATTGACTACGATGGCTGGCATGTCCCAAACACTCGCCACGTCAACTATCTCCTTCGGCCATCACGGTCGCGTGTGTATTGTCACGGGCGGTGCCCAGGGCATTGGCGAGGCCTGCGTGCGCAGGCTGGCGCGCGACGGTGCCAAGGTGGTGATCGCAGACATGGATGATGCCCGCGGACGTGCGCTTGCCGATGCGGTGCCGCAAGCCGCCTACATTCATTGCGATGTAGGCAACAAGTCCGAAGTGGATGCCATGGTAGGTCAAACCATGGCGCTGCACGGGCGCATCGACGTATTGGTCAACAACGCGGGCATCTTCCGCGCTGCGGACTTTCTGGAGGTGACCGAGGAAGACTTCGACGCGGTACTGCGCGTGAACCTCAAGGGTGCCTTTCTCATGGGCCAGGCCGTGGCACGCGAAATGGTGCGCTCGGGCGGCGGCAGCATCGTGAACATGAGTTCCGTCAACGGCGTTTTGGCCATTCCGAACATCGCCAGCTACAACGTGAGCAAGGGTGGCATCAATCAGCTCACCCGCGTGATGGCGCTGGCGCTGGCGGACCGTGGCATCCGCGTGAACGCGGTGGCGCCCGGCACCATTGCCACGGAACTCGCCGCAAAGGCCGTGCTGACGAGCGACGAGGCCCGGCTCAAGATCCTGAGCCGCACGCCGATGAAGCGCCTGGGTGAGCCTTCGGAGGTCGCTGATGTGGTGGCATGGCTCGCCAGCGACGCCGCCAGTTATGTGACCGGCGAGATCGTCACCGTGGACGGCGGCCGCATGACGCTCAACTACACCGTGCCGGTCTAGCCCAGCCCATCACTCTGCGCAACAGGCCGCAGGGTCTTTGGGTTGACGGCACAATCCATGCCATGAGACTTCTGCACACCATGCTGCGCGTTGGCAATCTCCAGCGCTCCATCGATTTCTACACCCAGGTGCTGGGCATGCAGTTGCTGCGCACCTCCGAAAACCCTGAATACAAATACTCTCTGGCCTTCCTGGGCTTCGAGGGCGGCAACCCCGGCCAGGCCGAGATCGAGCTGACGTACAACTGGGGGGTGGAAAGCTATGAGATGGGCACAGCCTACGGCCACATTGCCCTGGGCGTGCCCGACGCCTACGCCGCCTGCGAGAAGATCAAGGCCGCCGGCGGCACCGTGACACGCGAGGCCGGGCCGGTCAAGGGTGGCACCACGGTGATCGCCTTTGTGACCGATCCTGACGGCTACAAGATTGAATTGATCGAGCGCAGGAGCGATGCCGGCGCAGGCACCGGTCTGCGCTAGTTTGCTCCTTATTTAATAGCTGCTAGCGCTTATCCACAAAGCGCTACAGCCCATTTTTACTTGTATTCATCAAACCCGCTGCAACGCGCTGGCTTCGCGCGCTAGACGGGTGATGCGGGACCAGTCGCCCTGCTCCAGCGCATCCGCGGGCACCAGCCACGACCCGCCCACGCAGGCCACGTTCTTGAGCGCCAGAAACTCCGCCGCATTGCCGGGCTGGATTCCGCCCGTCGGACAGAACGCCACGTCGCCAAACGGCCCCTGCCACGCTTTCAGCATGGCCGTACCGCCCGCCTGCACCGCAGGGAAGAACTTGAGCGCAGAGAAGCCCTCTTCCTGCGCCGTCATGATCTCGCTGCCCGTGTCCACGCCCGGCAGCAGCGGCAAGCCCGCATCGCGGCAGGCGCGGCCTACGGCGGGCGTAAAACCCGGACTGACGGCAAACCGCGCCCCGGCGCGCGCGGCAGCAGCCGCATCAGCACTGGTGCGTACGGTGCCTGCGCCGACCACGGCATCGGGCACCTCCGCGGCGATGGCCCGCATGCATTCGAGGGCTTGCGGCGTGCGCAACGTCACCTCCAGCATGCGGATACCACCGGCGACCAGCGCGCGCGCCATCGGCACGGCATGCCGCACGTCGTGCAGAACGATGACCGGGATCACGGGCGCATCGCGCATCACATCGAGCGCCGTGATGGTGTGTTGCGTCACAGCCATGTACAGGCCCCCTCTTCCGCGCTGAGCGCATTGCGCCGCATGCCGGCGAACAGTTCGCGCCCCCAACCGCGTGCGTTGTCCTGCAGCAAGCCGGGCGGCACGGTGGCAGGCGTGCGCGCCTGCCATTCGGCCGCATCGACCAGCACATCGAGCGTGCCCGCCACGGCATCCAGCCGGATGACGTCACCGTCGCGCACCAGCGCCAGCGGGCCGCCGGCATGCGCCTCGGGCGATGCGTGGATGGCCGCAGGCACCTTGCCCGAGGCGCCGCTCATGCGGCCGTCGGTGACCAGCGCCACCTTGTAGCCCTTGCCCTGCAGCACGGCCAGCGGCGGGGTGAGCTTGTGCAGTTCTGGCATGCCATTGGCCTGGGGCCCCTGCCAGCGCACCACGCAGACCACGTCGCGGTCCAGTTCGCCGGCCTGGAAGGCCTGCTGCAGTTCGCCCTGCGAGGCAAACACGCGTGCGGGCGCCTGCACCACATGCCGGTCGGGCGGCACGGCGGAGACCTTGATCACGCTGCGCCCCAGGTTGCCCGACAGCAGCTTGAGGCCGCCCGTGGCGCTGAAAGGGTCGGCCGCAGGGCGCAGCACGCTGTCGTCACGCGAGGCGCCGATGTCGGCCCAGTGCAGTTGCTGATCGGCGGTTCCCTGCGGCTCGCGCGTGTATTCGCGGATACCTCCAGGGCGAACGGTGAGCACGTCCTCATGCATCAGCCCGGCATCGAGCAGCTCGCGGATCACATAGCCGGGGCCGCCGGCGGCCTGGAATTGGTTCACGTCCGCGCTGCCGTTGGGGTACACGCGCGCCAGCAACGGCACGACGGCGGACAGGGCGGAAAAGTCGTCCCAGTCGATCACGAGGCCCGCCGCGCGCGCCACGGCCACCCAGTGGATCAGGTGGTTGGTGGATCCTCCCGTGGCCAGCAGCGTCACCATGGCGTTGACGATAGCGCGCTCGTCTACCACGCGCCCGATAGGTGGGCATGACGCCCCCTTGTCGCCCAGCACCGTGCGTGCGGCCTCACGCGTAAGTTCCTGGCGCAGCGCCTGACCCGGGTTCACGAAGGCCGTGCCCGGCACATGCAGGCCCATGGCCTCCAGCATCATCTGATTGCTGTTGGCCGTGCCGTAGAAGGTGCACGTGCCCGGCGAGTGGTAAGCGGCCATCTCGGCCTCCAGCAGTTCACCGCGGCCCACCAGGCCTTGCGCGGCCTGCTCGCGCACCTTGGCCTTGGCGCTGTTGGACAGGCCCGAAGTCATCGGCCCCGCCGGCACGAACACCGTGGGCAGATGGCCGAACTGCAGCGCCCCCACCAGCAGGCCAGGCACGATCTTGTCGCACACACCGAGCATGAGCGCGCCATCGAACACGTCGTGGCTCAGCGCCACGGCCGTGGCCATGGCGATCACGTCGCGGCTGAACAGGCTTAACTCCATGCCGGGTGTGCCCTGCGTCACGCCATCGCACATGGCGGGTACGCCGCCCGCCACCTGGGCCGTGGCTCCGCGCTTGCGCACCTCGTCCTTGATCAGGTCCGGGTAATGCTGCAGCGGCGCATGGGCCGACAGCATGTCGTTGTACGCCGTGACGATGCCGATGTTGGGTGCCTTCTGGACCACCACACGCAGCTTGTCGTTGCCAGGCATGCCGGCGAAGGCGTGGGCCACATTGGCGCAACCCAGGCGGTCTGCACCGCGGTCGCGGCGCGCCTGGAACTCAAGCTGCTGCAGATAGGCGCCGCGCGTAGGGGCGCTGCGCTGGCGGATGCGCTCGGTGACGGTGTGGACGGTGTCGTGCAGGGGCATGCTGGGTGGCGCGAGGGCGGCTGTGGGAGGGTTGCAGAAAACGACTGCGGGCAAGCATTGCCCCGGATCCTACGCGCCAGTGGGCGACACAGGTGTAGGCCGAGGGCACATGGCAGGGAACCGAGGGCAGGCGCCGCCGCCTGCCCCACCCTGCGCTTACTTGGCGTTGCGCGCCTGCTGGACGGCGGCGTTCACCTCGTCCCAGGTCTGCTGGCCCACCGACTTGGCGATGCCCGCGTTCACGCTGACCAGCTTCTCGCGCATGCGGTTGGCCTCGGCGGCCGACAGCTCGTTAACCTGCATGCCCTTGCCCTTCAGGTCGGCCAGGGCCTTGGCGGCCTCTTCACGCGTGTCCTTGCGCTCGAAATCGCGGCTCTTGATGGCGGCGTCCTGCAGCACCTTCTTCTCGGCTGCGGACAGGCCGTCCCACCATTTCTTGCTCACCGTGACGATCCAGGGGCTGTACACGTGGTTGGTCACCGTGAGGTACTTCTGCACCTCGTAGAACTTGCTGGAGACGATGGTGTTGTAGGGGTTCTCCTGACCGTCCACGGCGCGCGTTTCCAACGCGGTGAACAGCTCGGAGAACGGCAGCGGCACGGCGTTGGCGCCCAGGGCCTTGAAGCTGTCGAGGAACACGTTGTTCTGCATCACGCGCAGCTTGATGTCGTTCAGGTCTTCCAGCTTGGCGACGGGGCGCTTGCTGTTGGTGAGGTTACGGAAACCGTTCTCCCAGTACACCAGGCCCACCATACCCTTGGCTTCCAGCTTGGCCTTGATCTTGTCGCCCACGGGGCCGTCCAGCACCACATCGGCTTCCTTGGCGTTGCTGAAGAGGAACGGCGTGTCCCACACGGCCATCTCCGGCACCAGGCCCACCAGCGTGGCGGTGGAGCCCACCATCATCTCCTGCGCGCCGCCGATCAGCGCCTGCTGCATCTGCGTGTCGGAGCCCAGCGAGGCGTTGCCAATGGCACGCACCTTCATCTTGCCGCCGGTGGCCTTTTCCACTTCTTGCGCAAACATGCGAGCCGCGCGGCCCTGGTTGGAGTTGTCCACCAGGCCATAGCCGAAACGCACGATGCGCGGCTTGAAGTCCTGCGCCTGTGCAGCGCCGGTGGCAACGAGTGCGGCCACGAGGCCGGCAAGAGCAAAGCGGATACGCATGGGAAGTCTCCTTTGGACAGTCAGGGTGAAAAGGGATGAAAAGCTCAGTGCATCCAGCGCAGCGGCGCGGTGATGAGGGCCGGGAACAGCGTGAACAGGACCGCCAGCAGCACATACACGGCCAGGAACGGCGTGGTGCCGCGGATCACGGTCTCCATGCGCAGGCGGCCCACGCCCGCCACCACGTTCTGCACCGTGCCCACGGGTGGGGTGATGAGGCCAATACAGCCCACGTAGATGAACATGAAGCCGAAGTACACGGGGTCGATGCCCGCCTTGGCGGCCAGCGGCGCGCAGACGGGGCCGAAGATCAGGATGGTGGGCGTGAGGTCCATGGCCGTGCCCACCACCAACAGGAAGGTCATCATCAGCGCCATGAACAGCACGGGATTGCCCATCACGCCGGCGAAGCTGTCGGCCAGCATGTTGGGCAGGTCGGCCAGGGTGATCATGTAGGCCGTGACGGTGGCGGCGCCGCACAGGAACATGACCACCGCCGTGGTCTTGCCCGCGGCCAGGAACACGTCGTACAGCTGCGACCAGTTCAGTTCGCGGTACACGAACATGGACACCAGCAGCGCATACACGGCGGCGACCACGGCGGCCTCGGTGGGCGTGAAAATGCCGCCGCGCAGGCCGCCCAGGATGATGACCGGCATCATCATGGCCCAGAAGCTCTTGGTCAGCGCCTTCATGCGCGGGCCCCACGCCACACGCTCCATCGAGGGCAGGTCGTGGCGGCGCGCAATCCAGGCCCAGGCGCCGATCAGGAAGATGCCCATCATCAGGCCCGGTGCCACGCCCGAGAGGAACAGCTTGCTGATCGAGGTATTCGTCGTCACCCCGTAGATCACGAACGGCATGGACGGCGGGATGATCGGCGCGATGATGCCGCCGGACGCCAGCAGGCCCGCGCTGTAGCTCATCGGGTATTTCTGCTCGCGCATCATCGGCAGCAGGATGGTGGCCAGCGCCGCCGTGTCGGCAATGGCCGAGCCGCTCATGGACGCCAACAGCACGGCCGCGCCAATCACCACGAAGCCCAGCCCGCCGCGGATATGCCCCACGAAGGCGCGCGCCAGGTCGATGATGCGCCGCGACAGGCCGCCCGCGTTCATCAGCTCGCCCGCCAGGATGAAGAACGGCACGGCCAGCAGCGGAAAGTTGTCAAAGCCGGCCTGCAGGTTTTGCGCCAGCAGCTGCGAATCGAAGAAGTCCAGGTGCCACATCAGGGCGACACCCGTCAGCACCAGGGCGTGGGCGATGGGCATGCCGATCACCATGCCGCCGATGAGCACCAAAAGAAAGATGGCGGTAACGATCATGGTGCGCCCTACTCCACCGACGTTTCCGCGTCGCTGCCATGCGGCAACGGCTCGCCGCGGCGCAGATCCACCACCACGCCCACCAGCAGGCCCACGGCCAGTACCAGCGTCGCCGCGGCGCCCAGCGCCAGCGGATAACCCAGCACGGTGCTGTAGCTGTCCATGCCGGCGATCACCTGTTCCCACGAACCCTTGAGCAGCAGCAGCATGCCGCCCGCCACCAGAGCCTGGCTGGCCCAGAACAGCAGCTTGCGCGAGCGGCCCTTCAGGCGCGAAGTGAGCATGTCAAAGCCCAGGTGCTTGCCCTCAAAGGCCGCGACGATGGTGCCCACCGCCACCAGCCACACGAACAGCAGGCGCGAGATCTCCTCGTACGAGACGATGCTCGTGGAGAACACGTAGCGCAACACCACGTTGACGAACACGGCCACGACCATGCCGGCCAGTGCGAGCACCATGAAATGCTCGGCCAGGCGCTGCACCAGGGGCTTGCGCGGCCGTTCCTGCGGGGAGGGGGAAGAAGCGCTCATGCACTGTCTCCGGAAGACGACGAAAGGGAAGCAGCTGCGTTGCCGCGCAGCCATTGGACGACGGACCGGGCCAGCTCGTCCACGGGGCGTGTGGCATCCAGCGTCAACACGCGCGGCTCGCCCTCGGGCGACTCCAGCGTGGCGAACTGATCGGCCACCAGAGCGGGCGAAAAGAAATGCCCCGCGCGCGTCTGCACGCGCTGCAATGCCTGCTCATAGTCCAGCGCCAGAAACACGAATCCCACGCGCGGGTTGCCCGCACGCAGGCGGTCGCGGTATTTGCGGCGCAGCGCCGAGCAGGTCAGCACTACGCCCGCCGTGCCCGCAGGCGCCGCCAGCAATGCGGCCAACCGGTCCAGCCAGCCCGCGCGGTCGGCATCGGTCAAGGGCACGCCGGCGCGCATTTTGGCAATGCTCTCGGGAGCATGGTGGGCATCGCCCTCATGCAGCACCCAGCCCAGCGTTTTTGCGCAGGCCTCGCCCACGCTGGACTTGCCGCAGCCGGAAACGCCCATCACCACGATGGCATCGATGTCACAGGTCAAGATAGCGCTATCTCTAAAGATTCAAAAAAACGGCTGCCTCCCAGGACGCAAGCCGTTCACCCGAAGTTCACGGCTTCACGCCGCGGCTTCTCATGGAGAAATTTCGCTGCATCGCATGGGGAGAAGCTACTCCTCCCCACAAACCCGCGAAAACCCCATGAAAGATAGCGCTATCTTAAGGGACAATTTTGGCCAGAATTCCTAGGAATAACCCTTGACCGCCAACCGACGACCGCGCCGCTCCAGCGGCCGCATCACCCTGAACGACGTGGCAGGCGCCGCCGGCGTGAGTCCCATCACCGTGTCGCGTGCCCTGCGCGGCGAACGCACCGTGGACCCTGCGTTGGCCGAACGCGTGCGCGAGGCGGCCGATCGGCTGGGCTACGTACCCGACCCGGCCGCGCGCGCGCTGGCGTCGCAGCGCAGCACGCAGGTGCTGGTGCTGGTGCCGCTGCTGTCCAACGCGCTGTTCGTGGATCTGCTGGAGGCGGTGCACCGCACGCTGTTCCCCAAGGGCTTTCAGCCGCTCATCGGCGTGACCCACTACGACAGCGCCGAGGAAGAGTTGCTGCTGCGCACCTACCTGCCCCACCGCCCCGCCGGCCTGCTGGTGACGGGGTTCGACCGCAGCGAGGCCGCACGCCAGCTCATCGTGCACAGCGGCGTGCCGTGCGTGCACCTCATGGAGACCAGCGCCGCGCCTGGTGTGGCCTGCGTGGGCTTTTCGCAGCAGGACGCGGGCGCCACCATCACGCGCCACCTCCTGGAACGCGGGCGCAAGCGCATCGCCTTTTGCGCCGCGCAACTGGACCCGCGCGTGCTGCAGCGCGCCGAAGGGTACCGGCGCACTCTGCGCGAAGCGGGCCTGTACGACCCGCGCCTGGAGTTGCTAAGCCCCGAGCGCTCTTCCATCGCCCTGGGCGCCCGGCTGTTCGAGGACCTGGTGCAACGCATGCCCGACGTGGACGCCATCTTCTTTTGCAACGACGACATTGCCCAGGGCGGGCTGCTGGCGGCCAACCGCATGCGCATCGACGTGCCGGGGCGCATCGCCGTCGCGGGATTCAACGACTTGGCCGGCAGCGCGCAGATGGTGCCGCCGCTGACCACCATCCGCACACCGCGCAGCGAAGTCGGCCGCGCCGGCGCCGACATGCTGCTGGGCCTGATGCGCGGCACGCTGGCCCAGCCGCAGTGCGTGCAGCTGGACTACGAGCTGATCGTGCGCGAGAGTACGTGAACAAGGATGCAGCGCAGTGCGCTACAGCTTTGGTAGCTTTTCGCGCTTGCAAATCAAGCACTCAAGGCAAAAAAGTACCTGAATCCTTCTTCAAACAAGCGCGACCAGCTATTGAATATGTAGCACGCCAGACACAAAAAAGCCCGGCATTACCGGGCTTTCGCAGGCTTGGCGCATCCAGGCTCAGGGAGCCAGAATCACCTCCACGCGGCGCGCCTCGGCATTGCTGCCGCTGCCCTGCGTGGCTTCGGGCTTCTTCAGCTCCACCTTCTCTTCGGCCACACCCAGGGCCTTCAGGGCGTCGCGCACGGCCAGCGCGCGCTGCTTGGCCAGCTCGGCGTTCACGGCCGCGTCGCCCGTGGCGTCATGGAAGCCCGACACCACGGCGGTCTTGCCGCCGTCCACCACGCCCTTGACCACGTCGCCCAGCGCTTCGTTGGCGCCCGGGGCCAGCTCGGCCTTGCCGGTGGCGAAGAAGAACTTCACCACACCGCCCTCCACCACCACGCTGGCGGCGTCCTCGGTGATCATGATCACCACGCCGGGCGCGGCTGCCTCAGCCGCAGGGACCACAGCGGCGGCCGGCGCCTTGGGGGCGTGGGCAATGCCACGCTTGTAGACCACCACGCCCACGACGGTGGAGACCACCAGCGCGATCAGCGCGAAGAGGAACCCGAGTGCGAAGCGTTGCTGGCTGTCGTCGTCGGAGCTGTTGAAGGACATGTTGAGAACTCCCGTGAATAATCGGTGCGTTGGACAAAACCCATCGATTGTAGAGTCTCGCCATGCCGCCGCTTGCCGCTCCCCTGCGTGACCCCGCCCCCATGCTCGACCGCGCGCTGCATGAATGGGGCGGGCGCGACGACCTGTGGGTCTTTGGCTATGGCTCGCTGATCTGGCGGCCCGACTTTGCCTACGCCGAGCGGCGCGCGGCCACGGTGCACGGCTGGCACCGGGCTTTGAAGATGTGGAGCCGCGTGAATCGCGGCACGCCCGAATGCCCGGGCCTGGTGTTCGGCATGCTGTCGGGCGGCAGTTGCCGCGGCATGGTGTTCCGCGTGGACCACAGCCACGCGCGCCAGGTCATGGTCAACCTGTGGCAGCGCGAGATGGTCCTGGGCGTATACGACCCGCGCTGGCTCAACTGCCGCACGCCCCAGGGTGCGGTGCGCGCGCTGGCTTTCACGCTGTCGCGCAAGAGCCCCAGCCACACGGGTGTGTTGGCGGACGAGGAATATCGCCGCATCTTCGCGCAGGCCAGCGGCATCTACGGCACCACGCGCGACTACGCCGAGGCCACGCACGCCGAACTGCAACGCATGGGCATCCACGACCGGGCGCTCTCGCGTCTGATTGCGTTGGCGCGCGAACCGCGTTAGTTTGGCGGTTTTCAACCCTCCTGGAGAAATCGCATGTCCCTTCGCTACCTCCCCACGGGCGCGGCCCTGGCGGCTGCTGTCGCACTCGCCGGCTGCGCATCCATGTCCAGCGCGCCCTCGGCCACCGCCCGGCTGGAGCCTACGCGCGGCAACAGCACCCAGGGCACGGTGCGCTTCGTGCAAAGCGGTGATGCGGTGCGCGTCAGCGGCACGGTCAGCGGGCTCAAGCCGGGGGCGGAGCACGGCTTTCACATCCATGAGAAAGGCGACTGCTCCAGCGGGGACGGCAACAGCGCGGGCGGCCACTTCAATCCCACGGGCACACCGCATGGCCAACACGGCAAGGGACCGCACCACACCGGCGACCTGCCCAGCCTGCGCGCGGACGGCAACGGCGTGGCCACCTTCAACTTCGAGTCGCGCAGCATTCGCGTGGGCTCCGGCGCCACCGACATCGTGGGTCGCGGCCTGATCGTGCATGCCAACCCCGACGATTACGTCACCCAACCCACCGGCAACGCGGGCGCGCGCCTGGCGTGCGCGGTGATCGCCGGTCGCTGATCGTGCAGGGCTGGGCGCCCTGCGGGCACAATCCCCGCATGAGCCACAGCCCTCTCTCCTCCTCCATCGCCGACCTGCGCAAGAGCTACGAGCGCGCCGAGCTCAGCGAGGACGCCTCCCACGCCGATCCCTTGCAGCAGTTCGACCAATGGCTGCGCGAAGCCATCGCTGCCCAGGTGCCCGAGCCCAACGCCATGACCGTGGCCACCGTGGGCAGCGACCTGCGTCCCAGCACCCGGGTGGTGCTCATCAAGGGCTATGACGCGCAGGGCATCGTCTGGTACACCAACTACGACAGCCGCAAGGGCCGCCAGCTGGCCGGCAACCCCTATGCCGCGCTGCAATTCCACTGGGTGGAGCTGGAGCGCGTGGTGCGCATCGAGGGCGTCGTGGAAAAGGTGAGCGACGAGGAAAGCGACACCTATTTCCACAGCCGCCCGCTGGACTCGCGCATCGGCGCCTGGGCAAGTCCGCAAAGCCAGGTCATCCCCAGCCGGGGTGTGCTGGTGGCCAACGCCGCCAAGTATGGCGCGCAGTTCCTGCTCAAGCCGCCCCGCCCGCCGCACTGGGGGGGCTTTCGCCTGCGGCCGGATCAGTGGGAGTTCTGGCAGGGCCGCAAGAGCCGCCTGCACGACCGGTTGCGCTACCGCCTGGAGGACGGCGCGTGGGAGCGCGAGCGGCTGGCGCCGTAAGCGCCCGGAAGACGCCCTGCTCCACGCGCGTCTTCGACGCATGTTCAATGCATGAAGAACTGCGCCAACACCAGCACCACCGGCAGCGTGATCAGCGCCAGCGCGGTGGACAGCGCGATGGCCGAGGACACCTCCTCCTGCATCACGCCATAGCGCTGCGTGAACAACAGCACATTCGCGCCCACCGGCATGGCCGCGGCGGTGAACATCACCGCGATCGCCGGGCCTGACAGCCCCAGCGCCCACGCCAGCGTCCCCAGCGTGGCGGGCAGCGCCAGGTTCTTGATCACCGCCACCCGCAACGCGCCGCGCCAGTGGTTGCCAATGCGTGTGTGCGCCAGCGCAATACCCACCAGCAGCAGCGCCATGGGCCCCAGCGCCGCCGCCAGCACCTGCAGTGGGCGGTCCAGCATCTCGGGCAGCTGCCAGCCTGTCTGCGCGAACAGCAGGCCCGCCAGGATCGGTAGCGGCACCGGGTGCACGATGCTGTTGCGCACGGCCTGCCACACGGTGTGCGCCATGGGGCGCGGCGCGGCGCTGCCGGTGCGCTGCTGCTCGCGCGCCTCGGCCAGCTCGAACACCATGGTGGCCGCCGTCAGCAGCACCAGCGAATGCAGGGACACCAGCGTGAACAGCGTCACCAGGCCCTGCGGCCCATACACCAGGCCCATGAGCGGCGCGCCGATCATCACCAGGTTGCTGAAGGTGTGCGCCAGCGCCCGCGCCGCCGCGGCCGTGGAGAACCGGCTGAACGCCAGCGTCAGCCCGAACAGCAGCGCCGCCGCGCTGAAGTACAGCAGCACGGGCTGAAAGTCCAGCTCTTGGAGCCGCACATGGCCCATGGTGCGAAACAGCAGCGCGGGCGTGAGCACCAGGAACACGATATTGGACAGATCTGGCACCGCCGTGGCGCGCACCCAGCCCACGCGGGCGGTGAGGTAGCCGATGCCGATGCACAGAATGACGGGAACCAGGGGAACAAGGATCGAGGACAGCAAGGTGGGCAGAGGGTCGAAGTGCCGGCGCGGCGCCGGGCGGCAAGTGTAGGGCCTGGGGATGCGGCGCGCTTGCACTCATGAATTAATAGCTGCCAGCGCTTGATGGACAAGCGCTGGAGGCCGAAAATACCCAAAACCCCTTGCCACCGCGGCGCAAAACCGGACCTGGGACAATATCGGCCCCCGCCCCGCTCCTTTATCTCGTCAGACCGCCCCGTCCTTCACCGTGCACGCTACGCCCTCCTCCATCGCCCACAGTCCCTGGCGCATGTCCGTCGCGCCGATGATGGACTGGACCGACAGGCACTGCCGCTACCTGCACCGCCTGCTGTCGCGCCACACGCTGCTCTACACCGAGATGGTGACCACCGGTGCGCTGGTGCACGGCGACGTGCAGCGCCATCTGCGCTTTGACGCGGCCGAGCACCCCGTGGCGCTGCAGTTGGGCGGCAGCGAGCCGGCCGACCTCGCGCACTGCGCCCGTCTGGGCGAGCAGTGGGGCTATGACGAGATCAATCTCAACTGCGGCTGTCCCAGCGAGCGTGTGCAGCGCGGCGCTTTCGGCGCCTGCCTGATGAACGAGCCGCAACTGGTCGCCGACTGCGTGAAAGCCATGGTGGACGTGGTCCAGGTCCCGGTCACCGTCAAGCACCGCATCGGGATCGACCAGAACGAAGACTACGGCTTCGTGCGCGACTTCGTGGGCATGGTGGCCGACGCGGGCTGCCGCGTGTTCATCGTGCATGCGCGCAATGCGTGGCTGAAGGGCCTGTCGCCCAAAGAGAACCGCGAGATTCCCCCGCTGCGCTACGACGTCGCGGCCCGGCTGAAAGCCGACTTCCCGCAACTGACCATCGCCATCAACGGGGGCTTTCAGACCGACGCCGCGGTGCTGGAGGAGCTGGCCCGGGTGGATGGCGTGATGGTGGGCCGCGAGGCCTACCACAACCCCTGGTGGCTGGCGCGCTGGGACGAGCAGTTCTTTGGCGCCGCGCCCGCCGCGCTCACGCGCGAGCAGGTCGAGGAAGACATGGTGGCCTACATGGAGCGCGAAGCCACCGCGCACGGCACGCACTGGTATGCGGTGGCGCGCCACATGCTGGGCCTGCGCAACGGACTGCCCGGCGCGCGACGCTGGCGCCAGGCGTGGAGCGACCACCGCTTGAAACACCTGCCCGCGCGCGAAGTGATGGCCCTGGCGCGCACCAAGCCGGGCGCCACCGCGCCCGATGCACTGCGCGCAAGCGCCGTGCAAGCCGGCGCCCTGCCAACGGAGCCGCTCAGCCTTTGAGGCCCGCCAGCCAGTCCCGCAACGGCTGCGGCAGCCCGAACAGATAGCCCTGCAGGCCATGGCAGTGGTGGGCGATGAGGAAGTCCGCCTGCTGCCGCGTCTCTACCCCCTCGGCCACCACGCGCAGGCGCAAGTGGCGCGCGACCGAAAGAATGGCCTGCACGATCGCCGCGTCGTTCGCGTCGGAGGGCGCGTCCTGCACGAAGCTGCGGTCGATCTTGAGTTCGTACAGCGGCAGGCGCTTCAGATACGCCAGGCTGGAGTAGCCGGTGCCGAAGTCATCGATGGAAAAGCGCACGCCCAGCGCCACCAGCTCATGCATGCGCCGGGCGGTGTCCTGCCAGTTCTCCACCAGCAGGCTTTCCGTGACCTCCAGCGTGAGCAGCGCCGCGGGCGCGCCCGTGCTGTGCAGCGCCGCGCGCACCTGCTCCACGAAGTCCGCCTGACGGAACTGGCGGGGGCTGACATTGACCGAGATCGACAGCGCCCGGCCCTGCTGGTGCAGTTCGGCCAGCGTGGCGCAGGCCCGCTGGATGACACGCGCACCCATGCGCACGATCAACCCCGCCTGTTCCGCCACCGGGATGAACTGCGCCGGCGGCACGAAGCCGCGCTGCGGATGCGGCCACCGCAGCAGCAGCTCCGCGCCGATGAGCTGGCCTGCGGCATCCACCTGCGGCTGCGCATAGGTCAGCAGCGCGTCGTTGTCGACCGCGCTCTTGAGGTCCTGCAGGAGCGCCAGGCGCTCCTGCGCTGCGGCGTGCATGTCCTGCTCAAAGAAGCACACCTGGTTGCGCCCCCGGTCCTTGGCACAGAACATGGCCGTGTCGGCCTCGCGCAGCAGGTCTTCCACGGCCTCACCGTTCTTGGGAAACAGCGTCACGCCGATGCTGCCGGTGCTGCCATAGTGCACCCCGCCCAGGTCATAGGGCGCATCCAGGCATTCGCGCAGCTGCTGGGCGCGCCGGCAGGCCTGCTCACGCGCAACGGAGGGGGTGTCGCCCAGCCGCGGCACCAGCAGGACGAATTCGTCGCTCCCCAGCCGTGCCACGGTCTCCTGCGGCCCGGCCGCGTCCTGCAGGCGCGCGGCGACCTGCACCAGCAGCCCGTCGCCCACACCGTGGCCGCGCGCGTCGTTGATCTCCTTGAAGTTGTCCAGGTCGATGTAGAACAGCGCGCCCATGCCCCCCTGCTGCTGGGCCGTGACCAGTGCATCCTGCAGGCGCTGCAGCAGCAGGCGGCGGTTGGGCAGGCCGGTGAGCGCGTCGAAATACGCGAGCCGGTACATGGCGGCCTCGGCCTCGTGGCGCCGCGTGACGTCGCGCGACAGCGCGATGAAGTGGCGCTGGCCCGGGCCGCCCCCGGTCTGCGGCGCACCGCCCTGCTTGCAGGCCACGGACAGCTCGAACCAATGCTGGCTGCCCCCGATGTCCAGGCTGTACTGCCGCCCTTCGGAATAACCGTACTCGGCCGCCTCGTCCAGCGCAGCCATGCATTCGGCGGCGGCAGCGGGCGGCAACACATCCCCCAGCGTGCGCCCCACCAGCGCCTGGGCGCGCGTGCCGATCAGGTCCGCGCGGGCGGACCGGTAGTGGTGGATGCCTCCCTGTGCGTCCACCTCGAACAGTAGATCGGGCACGGCATTGAGTGTGGCTTCCAGCTCATCGCGCGTGCGGCGCAACTCGCGCGTCATCTCGCGGGCCAGCGCCATGGCCCGCTGTCGCGCGTTCACCTGCTGCCCCACGAACCATCCCGCCAGCAGGCTGAAGGCGGCGCCCAGCAGGGCAACCAGATGGTGTGTGGATCCTCCGAAGCGCTGCTCGAATGAGGGCAGCGGGTACAGCACCAGCGTCCAGCGCCTGCCGCCTACGTCGTAGCTGCGCACGGCCTCCAGCCCGCCATTGACCGCGTGGGGTGCATAGTCCGTGCGCGACGCAAACACCAGCACCCCACCTGCCACCGAGGGGCCGTCATGGATGGCCAGCGCAAGGTCGCTGTCCAGCTCGCGCGCCAGGCCCTGGATTACGTCGTCCATGCGAAATGGCGCGGCCACCCAGCCTGCAATGTTCTGGCGGCGCTGGGCCAGAGTGTCCACGGCAGCGTGTCTGGCATACAGCGGCAGGTACATGACCAGGGAGCTGCCGGCATTCCCTTCGCGGCTGCCCAGCGGGCCCGACAGCGCCAGCGTCCCGGAGTCGCGCGCGCGCAGCAGCGCCTCGCGCCGCGCCGGCTGCAGCATGGCATCCTGTCCCAATTCCTGCTGGTTTTCCGGCGTTTGGGGTGCGATGTGCGTGATCAACGCCTGCCCCGTGCGCGCCCCGGTGGATTCCGCCACGCGCGACAGCAGCGCCACCCCCTGCAGGCCCGGGCGCGTCTGCGGCAGGTGCAAGGCCTCCACGTAGGCCTGGAATTCCTGCTGGTCGATGCTGTCGGAGCCTTCGTAGTAGCCCTTGGCGCCACGCAACACCATTTCGTAGGCGGCGATGCGGTCCGACAGGTTGGAAACCACGCGGTCCACGGACAAGGCGAAAGCCTGCAGCCGGCGCTCGTCCCGTGCGCGCTCCACACCCTGCCAGACCAGATAGGTGACGGCGAGCAGCAGCAGTGAAAGCACCACTGCTGCGATCATGCCCGGATGCCATGGGGCCCAGTGCTGTGCGAACCCCCTCGGGGCAGCCACCTCTTTATTCATGCGTTTCCAAGCGTCGCATAGCGACCGCCGCAACACAATAGGGAAGCGCCAGATTGCCGCGCCGCGCGGCCCGTCTGTGGGACGCGGCCTTGTCCTACCCCGCCGAGGGCCACCGCAGGCCCTTCCCTGCCCTACCATCCGTGGCTGTCCCTTGACCCCTGCGTCTGCCGTGCCCCTCCCCTCACCCACGACCCATCTCACCCCTGAGGAGTCCGCGTTCCACGCGTTCTATGCGCAGGAGCGCCCGGCGCTGGACCACGCCTGCGCGTTTTACATGGCGCTGCTGCAGTCGCTGCTGTCGCAGGCGCGCCACATCGACATTGCCAAGATCGAAGGGCGCGTGAAGGACCGCGATGAATGCCTGCGCAAGTTTTCGCGCAAGTACCGCGCGGCGCTGGAGGAAAGCGGGGCACCCTATGAAATCCGCCCCTACATCACCGACCTGATCGGCGTGCGCGTGGTCTGCCTGTACGAGGACGAGCTGGAGAAGGTGGCGCAGATCGTCCAGTCGCACTTCGACGTGATCGACGTGACCGACAAGGTCAGCGCCCTGGAGGGCACCGAGGCCTCTTTCGGCTACAAGGGCCTGCACCTGGACCTGCGGCTCAACGCCGTGCAGGCCGCCCTGCCCGAGAACGCCGCCTACGCGGCGCAGCCGTTCGAGCTACAGGTGCGCACCATCATCCAGGACGCGTGGAGCGTGCTGGACCACAAGATCAAGTACAAGAAGTCGATTCCGGCCGAACTCAAGCGCCGCATCAACGTGCTGTCCGCCCTGTTCGAACTGGCGGACCGCGAGTTCCGCCAGATCCGCGATGCCACCGATGCCGAACTGCTCTACGCACCCGACGAGACCACCGAGGCCGAGACCGAAGCCAGCCGAACGCCGGCGCCCGGCAGCGAGCTCAACGCCTTCACGTTCCTGAAGATTGCCCGCCATTTCTTCAAAGACGTGGAGTTCGACGCGCAGAAGGTGGACCTGTTCGTGGACGACATGCGCGCATGGTCACCGGGCATCACGCGTGCCCGCTTCAACACGCTGATGCGTGAAACGATTGCCACCGTCAAGCGCTACAAGCAGTTCTACGAGGCGCAGAACCCCGAGGGCAGCTTCAACCCCTTCACCGTGATCCGCCACTGCCTGTACCTGGGCGACCGGCAGGCGTTTCGCCGCGCGCTGCGCAACAGCTCGCGCGAAGCCTTCGAAGCGTGGTTGCAGGAAAATCCCACCCTGATATAAGTCAAATCGACCTCCAGCGCTTGTCCATCAAGCGCTGACAGCTATCAAAAGCATTGCATCAAGCCCGCCCGCCAATGTCGCGCGCGGGACACTGAATGCGTAGTTGCACGACACGCAAGCAAATGCAACTGCTGATATATTGCACTGCAACATAACTTGGTCCTGCCCCATGCTGTACACCCTCTACGAGACCCAGCGCTCCCTCATGGAGCCCTTCGCCGACCTGGCGCAGGCCGCCGCCAAGTTCTACAGCAACCCGCTGTGGCCGTTCAGCGAGACGCAACTGGCCCATCGCATCTCGGCGGGCTATGAACTGTTGTACCGCCTGGGCAAGGACTACGAGAAACCCGAGTTCGGCATCAGCACCGTGGACGTGGATGGCATGAGCGTGGCCATCCATGAGCGCGTGGACGTCGACAAGCCTTTCTGCGAACTGCGCCGCTTCAAGCGGTTTTCGGACGACCCGGCCACCTTGCTCAAGCTCAAGGGCCAGCCCGTGGTGCTGATCGTGGCGCCGTTGTCGGGCCACTACGCCACGCTGCTGCGCGACACCGTGCGCTCCATGCTGGAGAGCCACAAGGTCTACATCACCGACTGGAAGAACGCGCGCATGGTGCCGCTGCAGGAGGGCGAGTTCCACCTGGACGACTATGTGAACTACGTGCAGGAGTTCATCCGCTACCTGCAGGGCCAATACGGTAACTGCCATGTGATGAGCGTCTGCCAGCCCACCGTGCCGGTACTGGCCGCCGTCTCGCTGATGGCCAGCCGCGGTGAGACCACGCCACTGTCCATGACCATGATGGGCGGCCCCATCGATGCGCGCCGCTCACCCACGGCGGTGAACAACCTGGCCACCCAACACAGCTTGGAGTGGTTCGAGAACAACGTCATCTACCGCGTACCCAGCAAATTCCCCGGCGCCGGCCGCCGCGTGTACCCGGGCTTTCTGCAGCACATGGGCTTCGTGGCCATGAACCCGCACCGGCACGCCAGCAGCCACTACGATTACTTCAAGAACCTCATCAAGGGCGATGACGCCAGCGCCGAGGCCCACCGCAAGTTCTACGACGAATACAACGCCGTGCTCGACATGGATGCCGACTATTACCTGGAGACCATCAAGACCGTCTTCCAGGACTACAGCCTGGTCAACGGCACCTGGGACGTGCGCTCGCCGGACGGCGCGGTGGAGCGCGTGCGCCCCCAGGACATCACCCAGACCGCGCTGCTGACCATCGAAGGCGAGCTCGACGACATCTCCGGCTCCGGCCAGACCGAGGCGGCGCAGGATCTGTGCACCGGCATCGCCGCGGACCGGCGCAACCACCTCGAGGTGAAGGGCGCCGGCCACTACGGCATTTTCAGCGGCCGCCGCTGGCGCGAGCTGGTCTACCCGCAGGTGCGCGACTTCATCCGTGCCAACCAGTCCGCCCAGCCCACGTCACGCCCCCGCCGCGCACGCAGCGCCGCCTGACGCCGGCCATGACCTCCCCCGCAGCGCAGCAGGCGCTCGTCGAGCGCATTGACGCGGCCCTGCCCCAGACCCAGTGCACGCGCTGCGGCTACCCTGACTGCCAGTCCTATGCCCTTGCCATCGCACGGGGCGAGGCCGAGATCAACCAGTGCCCGCCCGGTGGGGCCCAGGGCGTTGCACGCCTGGCCGCCATCACTGGCCGGCCCGAGCTGCCGCTGAGCGCGGCCCATGGAACGGAGGTCCCGCGCGCCGTGGCGGTGATCGACGAGAACTGGTGCATCGGCTGCACGCTGTGCCTCAAGGCCTGCCCCACAGACGCCATCCTGGGCATCAACAAGCGCATGCACACCGTGATCGCGCCGCACTGCACGGGCTGCGAACTGTGCCTGCCCGCGTGCCCGGTGGATTGCATCCGCATGGAAAATGCCAGCGGCCAGGCCACTGGCTGGGCCGCATGGTCCGCCCCGCAGGCCGAGCAGGCGCGCGTGCGCTACCAGGCGCGGCAAGAGCGGCTGCAGCGCGAGGAGGCGCAGGCCGCCGCCACCGAACCCGTTCCTCCGGCGCCGGACAACGCGCCCGATCCCAAGCGCGCAGCCATTGCCGCGGCCCTGGCGCGCGCCCGCGCGCAGCGCGCCGACCGCGGCTGACGCCGCTGCGCCGGCAGCCCTACCGCTCACGACCGCAGCGGGCTATGGCAATACGGCGCGATAGGGCGACAGGCCTGCCGCATCAGGCCGCGAGCGACTTGTAGACGCCGCAGCCCAGATAGACATCTCCCGCGCGCTGCACGTAGGACATCTTGGTTTGCACCGCGCCCGTGGCCGGATTGGTGATGTCGTATTCCACCCAGCCCGGCGCGCGTTCGGCCTGGGCCACGATGGCGCTGACCAGCGCATCCCCGGCAATACCGGGAATGTCCTGCACCCGCGTTCCCACCTTGGCGGGATTGCCGCCAAAGGCCAGGTAGGTGCCGCCCGCATCGAGCGCAAACACGTACATGTCGCGGTCGTGGTAGGGCTGTGCGGGGTCGGTCAACGTGCGCAGAAAGGCGTCGCGCGGCAGGCCGCGCTGCACGGCCGCGGCGCGCTGCACCAGGGCCACGGCCTCCTCGGCCGTACCCTGCTGCAGACGAAACGCCAGCACCGCCCGGGACAGGGTGGACGCCCGGCTCTCCAGCGCCTGCGCCTCGCGCAGGGCATCGCTCACCATCTGGGCATTGCGCTGCGTGATCTGGTCCAGTTGCTGCACCGCGGTGCTGATCTCGCGCAGACCCGTGCCCTGTTCATTGACCGAGTGGGAGATTTCGCTCACATGCCCGGCCACGCCACGGATGCCTTGCGCCATGGCCGCAATGCCCTCACCGGCGGTGCGGATCAGCCCCGCGCTGCCCTCCACCTGCCGCACGGACGTGCCAATGAGGTCGCGGATCTCGCGCGCCGCCTCGGCCGAGCGGCCCGCCAGCGTGCGCACCTCGGCCGCCACCACGGCAAAACCCCGGCCCTGCTCGCCCGCGCGTGCCGCTTCCACGGCGGCATTCAGCGCCAGGATGTTGGTTTGGAAGGCGATGCCGTCGATCACCTGGATGATCTCGCCCATGCGACGGGCATCGTTCTGGATGCCCTGCACCGCCTCCACCGCCCGCGCCATCGCCTGGGTGCCCGCCTCAGCGGCTTGGCGCACCTCGCCGGCGCGCTGATCGGCCACGCTAGCCGCCTGCGCGTTGTTGTTCACGGCGGAAGACAGCTCCTCCACGCTGGCCGCGGTCTGCTCCAGGCTGGCGGCCTGTTGCTCGGTGCGGTCGGCCAGTTCGCGGTTGTCCGCCGCCAGGCTTTGACCCGCGTGCGCCACCAGCGCCGCGTTGCTGCGAATGTCGGCCACCATCGACGAGAGCGTGTACACCATGCGGTTGAGTTGCTCGCCCATGTGCGCCAGTTCATCGCGGCCGCGCACTTCGGCCCGGCTGCACAGGTCGCCCTGCGCCGTGCGCTCCATTACGCCGCCCAGCCGCCGCAGGTCGCCCGCCACACTGGCCTGGAAAGCCGTGGCCAGATAGGCGGTGGCCAGCACCGCCACGCCACACACGGCCCACGTGGCGCGCGGCCCCCACCCCTGCACCCCCGCCACGGCCAGCAGTGCCAACACGGCCACGCCTCCCAACAGGGCCAGCTTGGCCGAGAAACGCAGGCGCCGCATGAGCCCTACGCCAGGTCGCAGAATGAATGAAACCGTCATCGCTTTTGTCCCCCTCGATGGCTGAAATGTGCGCCCTGGCGCGTCGCACTGATGAATTGATGCCGTTTGTAACCAAATTTGACGGCTGTGTAGAGCGATCAAACCCTGTAGTTGTTTTTGGGAACGGGTGGCGGGGCCGCGCCCTGTGGCGCCCGGCCGCATCCCTGATAATCGCCCCCCTATGAATCCCCTGCTCTCCCTACTGCAGCCCTATCCGTTCGAGCGGCTGCGACAGCTTTTTGCGGGGGTGACGCCCTCGGCCGCACACCGCGCCATCAGCCTGGGCATCGGCGAGCCACGCCATGCAACGCCGCCGTTCATCCAGGAGGCCCTGGCCGCCAACCTGGCAGGCCTGGCCAGCTACCCCTCCACCGCCGGTGACCCCAGCCTGCGCGAAGCCTGTGCCGGCTGGATGCAGCGGCGCTACCGTATTCCCGTCGACCCCGCCACGCAGGTGCTGCCGGTGAACGGTTCGCGCGAGGCGTTGTTCGCATTCGCGCAAACCGTGGTGGACCCCACCCGCGCAGGCGCCACCGTGGTGTGCCCCAACCCGTTCTACCAAATCTATGAAGGCGCCACGCTGCTGGCCGGCGCCACGCCGTACTACGCCCCGAGCGATCCAGCGCGCAACTTTGCCGTGGACTGGGACAGCGTGCCCGAGGAGGTATGGCAGCGCACGCAACTGCTCTTCGTGTGCTCGCCCGGCAACCCCACGGGCGCCGTGATGCCCCTGCCCGAGTGGGAGAAGCTCTTCGCGCTGAGCGACCGTTACGGTTTCGTGATCGCCTCGGATGAGTGCTACAGCGAAATCTACTTCCGCGACGAGCCACCATTGGGCGGCATGGAGGCTGCAGCCAAGCTCGGACGCAGCGACTACCGCAACCTGATCGCCTTCACCAGCCTGTCCAAGCGCAGCAACGTGCCGGGCCTGCGCAGCGGCTTCGTGGCGGGCGACGCGGCACTCATCAAGGCGTTTTTGCTGTACCGCACCTACCACGGCAGTGCCATGGGGCCCGCCGTGCAGGCCGCCAGCGTGGCTGCCTGGAACGATGAGGTGCACGTGGAAGAAAACCGCGCCCTCTACCGCCAGAAGTTTGCCCAGGTCACGCCCATGCTCGCCGAGGTGATGGACGTGCGCCTGCCCGACGCGGGTTTCTACCTCTGGGCCAAGGTGCCTGACGCCCTGGGCATGAGCGATGCGGAGTTCGCCCAGGCCCTGCTGGCTCAATACAATGTCACGGTATTGCCGGGCAGCTATCTCGCCCGCGATTCCGGTGGCGCCAATCCCGGCGCCCAGCGCTTGCGCATGGCCCTTGTGGCCGAGACCGCGGAATGCGCCGAAGCGGCCTCGCGCATCGTGCAATTCATCCAATCCCGTACGTGATTCCATCCATGACCCAACAATTGCAGACCCTGATCGACAACGCCTGGGACAACCGCGCCAGCCTCTCGCCCTCCGCCGCGCCCAAGGAAGTGGTGGATGCCGTCGAGCATGTGATCGCCGAACTCAACAACGGCAGGCTGCGCGTGGCCACGCGCGAGGGCGTGGGCCAGTGGACCGTGCACCAGTGGATCAAGAAGGCCGTGCTGCTGTCGTTCCGCCTGAAGGACAACGAGCTCATGAAGGCCGGCGACCTGGGCTTCTTCGACAAGGTGCCCACCAAGTTCGCCCACCTGTCCGCCGACGAGATGGCCGCCACCGGCGTGCGCGTGGTGCCGCCGGCCGTGGCGCGCCGCGGCAGCTTCATCGCCAAGGGCGCGATCCTGATGCCCAGCTACGTGAACATCGGCGCCTATGTGGACGAAGGCACCATGGTGGACACCTGGGCCACCGTGGGCTCGTGCGCGCAGGTCGGAAAGAACGTGCACCTGTCCGGCGGCGTGGGGCTGGGCGGCGTGCTCGAGCCCCTGCAGGCCAACCCGACCATCATCGAGGACAACTGCTTCATCGGCGCGCGCTCCGAAGTCGTCGAGGGCGTGATCGTCGAAGAGAACTCGGTCATCAGCATGGGCGTGTACATCGGTCAGAGCACGCCGATCTACGACCGCACCACGGGCGAGACCACCTACGGCCGCGTGCCCGCAGGCTCCGTGGTGGTCAGCGGCAACCTGCCCAAGGACGGCGGCCGCTACAGCATGTACGCGGCCATCATCGTCAAGAAGGTGGACGCCAAGACCCGCTCCACCACCAGCCTGAACGACCTGCTGCGCGACTGAAGCTACGCCGCACCGGCACTGCACGCATACATAACCAGCACTGAGAGGGAACCAGCATGAGCACGATGGAGCGGATTCTGCGCCTGATGGCCGACAAGAAGGCATCCGATGTCTACCTGTCGGCCAACGCACCGGCGCTGATCAAGATCAACGGCGAATGCGTGCCGATCAACAGCCAGATCCTGCCGCCCGACGCGCCCAAGAACCTGCTGTCCGAGATCGTCCCCCCCGACCGCATCGAAGAGCTGGAAGAGACCGGTGAGCTCAACATGGGTGTGCCGCTCACCGGCGTGGGGCGCTTTCGCGTCAGCGCGATGCGCCAGCGCGGCACCTATGCGGTGGTGATCCGCTTCATCACGCAGAACATCCCGCAGTTGTCCACGCTGCACCTGCCGCCGGTGCTCAGCGAGCTGATCATGGAAAAGCGCGGCCTGATCCTGCTCGTGGGCGCCACGGGCTCGGGCAAGAGCACGACGCTGGCGGCGATGCTGGACGCGCGCAACGAGTCCATGACCGGCCACATCCTCACGGTGGAGGACCCGGTCGAATACCAGTTCAAGAACAAGAAGTCCATCGTCAACCAGCGGGAGATCGGCAGCGACACCCAGTCGCTGCAGACCGCGCTCAAGAACGCGCTGCGACAGGCGCCCGACGTGATCCTGATCGGCGAAATCCGTGACCGCGAGACCATGTCCGCCGCCATCGCCTACGCCCAGTCGGGCCACCTGTGCCTGGCCACGCTGCACGGCAACAACAGCTACCACGCCCTCAACCGCATCCTGTCGTTCTATCCCGTGGAGGTGCGCCCCACGATGCTGGGCGACCTGGCGTCCGCGCTCAAGGCCATCATCTCGCAGCGCCTGGTACGCACCACGACCGGCGAGCGCGTGCCCGCGGCGGAGGTCATGCTCAACACCAAGCTGGTGGCCGAGCTGGTGGAAAAGGGCGACTTCTCGGGGATCCGCGAGGCCATGGAAAAATCCATGGCCGAAGGCTCGCAGACCTTCGAGGAAGCGCTGGCCCACCTGATCCTGGAGGGCAAGATCGACCGCAAGGAAGGCCTGGCCTACGCCGATTCCCCCACCAACCTCATGTGGCGCCTGCAAAACGACTTCTCGGCTGCCGCGAAGTCGGCGCGCGCCGTCAACGACGCCGGCCAGCAGTCCGAGGACGATGCCCCCTCGTTCACCGAGATCGTGCTGGACGTCAAGCCCGCCTGAGCCCGTTTCGCGGCCGCTGCACGGCAGTGCGCCGCCTGTACCCATGTCCCCCACCCTGCTACTGACCGAACAGCTCATCGCCCGCCCCTCCGTCACGCCCGACGACGCGGGCTGCCTGGACTTGCTGGCCCGGCGCCTCGCTCCCTTGGGCTTTGCCTGCGAGCGACTGGACAGCGGGCCCGAGAACTTCCGCGTCAGCAATTTGTGGTCAAAACGCAGTGCAGCGCTCTCTGGACAAGCGCAAGCAGCTACCAAAACAGTAGTATTCGCCGGCCACACCGACGTGGTGCCCACGGGCCCCGTGGAGCAGTGGAGCAGCCCGCCGTTCACCCCCACACACCGGGACGGCCGCCTGTACGGCCGCGGCGCGAGTGACATGAAGGCCTCGATCGCCGCATTCGTTGTCGCGGTCGAGGAGTTCCTGGCCGCCACGCCCGACCCGCGCCTGGATATCGCGCTGCTGCTGACCAGCGACGAGGAAGGCCCCTCGGTGGACGGCACCAAGGTGGTCATTGAGCAGTTGCGCGCGCGCGGGGAGCGGCTGGACTGGTGCATCGTGGGCGAGCCTACCTCGGTCGAGCAGACCGGCGACATGATCAAGAACGGCCGCCGCGGCACGCTGTCCGGGCGGCTCACCGTGCGGGGGGTGCAGGGCCACATCGCCTACCCGCAGCTGGCGCGCAACCCCATCCATCAGGCCGTGCCCGCGCTCACCGAGCTCGCCGCCACCGTGTGGGATGAGGGCAACGCCTTCTTTCCGCCGACCAGCTGGCAGATGAGCAACATCCACGGCGGCACCGGTGCGACCAACGTGATCCCCGGCCAGGTGGTGATCGACTTCAACTTCCGCTTCAGCACCGAATCGACCGCCGAAGGGCTGCAGCAGCGCGTGCATGCGGTACTGGACCGCCACGGACTGGAATACGACCTGACCTGGACGCTGGGCGGCCAGCCCTTCCTGACCACGCCGGGCGAACTGGTGCAGGCGGTGCAGCAAGCCATCCGCGCGGAGACCGGCCTGGAAACCGAGCTGTCCACCACCGGCGGCACCAGCGACGGGCGCTTCATTGCCCAGATTTGCCCCCAGGTGATCGAGCTGGGCCCGCCCAACGCCAGCATCCACAAGATCGACGAGAACGTGCGCTTGGTCGACATCGAGCCGCTCAAGAACATCTACCGCCGCACGCTCGACCACCTCAACGCACTGGCGGGCGCATGACCGCGCAAGTGCACGGTGACACCGTCGGTGCGCTGGTCGCCAGCGGCGCCGCGCGCCTCACACAGGCCGGCGTGGCCTTCGGCCACGGCACCGCCAACGCACAGGACGAGGCCGCCTGGCTGGTGCTGTGGCGCCTGGGGCTGCCGCTGGACAGCGTGCTCGACGAGGGTGCTGAAGGTTCAGTGGCAAATCGGCCCGTAACGCCCGCCCATCAAGCGCTGGTAGCTACGCTTTTTGAAGAACGCATCGCCACGCGCAAGCCGGCTGCCTACCTCACGCGCGAGGCCTGGTTGCAGGGTGTGCCGTTCTACGTGGACGAGCGCGCCATCGTGCCGCGCAGCTTCATTGCCGAACTGCTGGCCGACGGCAGCATCGACGACTGGCTCAGCGACCAGACGCGCCACGTGCTCGACCTGTGCACCGGCAACGGCAGCCTGGCCGTGCTGGCGGCCATGGCATATCCCGACGTGCAGGTGACGGGCGCCGACCTCTCGCCCGACGCGTTGGCCGTAGCCCGCATCAACGTGGACCGGCACGGGCTGCAGGAGCGCATCACGCTGGTCGAGTCCGACGGCCTGGCCGCCCTGCCCGGCCCCTGGGACCTGATCCTGTGCAACCCGCCCTACGTCAACGCCGCCAGCATGGCCCAGCTGCCGCCCGAATACCGGGCCGAGCCCGAGCTGGCCCTGTCCGGCAATATCCGGGGCGGCAGCGACGGCATGGACTTCATTCGCCAGCTGTTGGCCGACGCCCCCGCGCGCATGAGCGAAGACGCCGTGCTGGTGCTGGAGATCGGCAACGAACGCGAACACTTCGAGGCCGCCTTTCCCGACCTGCCCGTGTTCTGGCTGGAGACCAGCGCCGGCAGCGACCAGGTGCTGCTGCTCACGCGCCAGGCCCTGCTCCCACTCGCTTCCGCAAAGTGACGGCGCCGGCCCGTCCGGCCCCCGCCCCGTCCATTGGTTTTGACCCATGATCACCCTGAAGAACGTCACGCTGCGCCGCAGCGCCAAGGTATTGCTCGACGGTGTCTCCGTCACCATCAACCCCGGGGAGCATGTCGGCCTGGTCGGGCGTAACGGCGCTGGCAAGTCCACGCTGTTCGCGCTGCTCAATGGTTCGCTGCACGAAGACGGCGGTGACTTCTTCCTGCCCGCGGCCTGGCGCATGGCCCAGGTGGCGCAGAACATGCCAGAGACGGACGAGTCTGCCACCGCCTTCGTGCTGGAGGGCGACACCCGCCTGACGGAGCTGCGCCAGGCGCTGCACACGGCCGAGCAGGCGGGTGATGGCATGGCCATCGCCCAGGCGCATTCCGACCTGGCAGACGCCGGTGCGCACGACGCGACCGCACGCGCGCAGGCGCTCATCCTGGGGCTGGGTTTTCAGGTGGCGGAGCTGGAGCGCCCGGTCAACAGCTTCTCCGGCGGCTGGCGCATGCGCCTGCAACTGGCGCGCGCGCTGATGTGCCCCAGCGACCTGCTGCTGCTGGACGAGCCCACCAACCACTTGGACCTGGACGCGCTGGTATGGCTGGAAGCGTGGCTGCAGCGCTACAACGGTACCTTGGTCGTCATCAGCCACGACCGCGAATTCCTCGACGCCGTGACCCAGGTCACGCTGCACATCGATAACGCGCGCCTGACCCGCTACGGCGGCAACTACAGCAAGTTCGAGGAGCTGCGCGCCCAGCAGCTGGAACTGCAGCAGTCGGCCTACGAGCGCCAGCAGGACAAGATCGCGCACCTGCAGAAATTCATCGATCGGTTCAAGGCCAAGGCCACCAAGGCCAAACAGGCACAAAGCCGCGTGAAGGCGCTGGAGCGCATGGAGAAGATCGCCCCCGTGCTGGCCTCGGCCGACTTCACCTTCGAGTTCAAGGAGCCGGCCAACCTGCCCAACCCGATGCTGGCCATCACCGACGCGTCCTTCGGTTATCGCGCCGAGGATGGCAGCGAGACCACCATCCTGCGCCACGTGAACCGCTCGGTACTGGCCGGCCAGCGCATCGGCATTTTGGGCGCCAACGGCCAGGGCAAGTCCACGCTGGTCAAGACCATCGCCCGCACCATGGCGCCGCTCTCCGGCACCCTGACCGAGGGCAAGGGCCTGTCGATCGGCTACTTCGCGCAGCAGGAGCTGGACGTGCTGCGCCCCGGCGATAACCCGCTGGAGCACATGGTGCGCCTGGCGCGCGAACTGGGTGCCCAGGCCCAGGAACCCAGCCGCGAGCAGGACCTGCGCAACTTCCTGGGCAGCTTCAACTTCAGCGGCGACATGGTGCACCAGGCCGTGGGCACCATGAGCGGCGGGGAGAAGGCCCGCCTGGTACTGGCCATGATCGTCTGGCAGCGTCCCAACCTGTTGCTGCTGGACGAGCCCACCAATCACCTGGACCTGGCCACGCGTGAGGCGCTGTCCATGGCGCTCAACGAGTTCGAGGGCACGGTGATGCTGGTCAGCCACGACCGGGCGCTGCTGCGCGCCGTGTGCGATGAGTTCTGGCTGGTGGGCCGGGGTGCCGTGGCGCCCTTCGACGGCGATCTGGACGATTACCAGCGCTACCTGCTTGAGGAGTCCAAACGCCTGCGCGAACTGGCCCGCGCAGCCGAGCAGGTGGTCGTTGCCGAGGCCGCGTCCCCAACCGCCACTGCCGCCCCTCCCCTGCGCGACGCCCGCGAACAGCGCCGCCAGGAAGCCCAGGCCCGCCAACAACTGGCCGAGAAAACCCGCCCCCTCAAGCGAGAGCTGGAAAAAATCGACCAGCGCCTGGAAGCCCTGAACCGGGAAAAAGCGCAGTTGGAAGAACGGCTCATGCAGCCGTTGCCCCCCGCGGAGATCGCGGAATGCGGACGGAGGCTCAAGGACTGCACCGAAGAGGTGACAGCCCTTGAGGAAAAGTGGCTGGATGTTTCCTCAGCGCTGGAGGAACTGGCGCGCTAAGGGCTACAGGTATTTTTGGTATATGTATAAAAACAGCCTCCAAGCCTTACGCATAAAGCGCAGACAGCTCCTTTTTCAGGAGTAAATTCCGGGGATATCCCGGGGTTGCATTTTTTTGCAGCGCACTGTCAACGCCCTCCCAGGGGGCCGCGTTGTGGGTACATCTAAGGAGTTTTCCCTATGACCATGACTGCAATCCTCTCTGCCTGGCCCGAAGACGAACGTGACCGCAAGCGCGCCCCGGCCCGCCTGTAAGCGTCCACTCGGCCTGTTCTGAAGGCCGTTCGTTGGAGGAATCGCCGCACTGCGCAATTCCAAGCCACTGCCAGGGCCCGCCGGGAGCTACCGGCCCCGATTCACACCGCCCACTTCAGGGTGGAGACAAAAAAGGAACGTGCTGCCACGTTCCTTTTGCATTTCAAGGCAGCCTTTTCCAGCTGCCGCTAGGTCAGCCCATGTGCAGGCCGCCGTTGACCGAGAAATCCGCCCCGGTGGCATAGCCGCCCTCTTCGGAGGCCAGCCACGAAATGATGGACGCGATCTCGCTGGGTTCGCCCAGGCGCTTCACGGGCACAGTGGCGACGATCTTTTCCAGCACATCTGGGCGGATCGCCTTGACCATGTCGGTGCCGATATAGCCGGGGCTCACGGTATTCACCGTCACGCCCTTGGTGGCCAGCTCCTGCGCCAGCGCCATCGAAAAACCGTGCATGCCCGCCTTCGCCGCCGAGTAGTTGGTCTGGCCGGCCTGGCCTTTCTCGCCGTTCACGCTGCTGATGTTGATGATGCGGCCCCAGCCCTTGTCCACCATGTCTGCTACGACCTGCTTGGTCACGTTGAACATGCTGTTGAGGTTGGTTTCGATGACAGCGTCCCAGTCCTCGCGCGACATCTTGAGGAACATGCGGTCGCGCGTGATGCCGGCGTTGTTCACCAACACATCCACGCTGCCATGCTCGGCCTTGGCCTGGGTGAAGGCCTCCACCGTGGACTCCCAGTTGCCCACGTTCCCGACCGACGCGTAAAACGTATAGCCCAGCGCCTTTTGCTCGCCCAGCCACTTGTTGTAGTCGCGCGTGGGGCCGCACCCGGCGATGACCTTGAACCCGTCCCGGTGCAGACGCTGACAGATGGCCGTGCCGATGCCCCCCATACCCCCGGTGACGTACGCAACTTTCTGGCTCATGTGTGCTCCTTGGATGTGTCAAAAGTGAATCAGATCAGTGACCACTCTACCCAAGAATTACGACAATACCGAGGAGGAAAACACTGCGCCCCAGCATTATTGTTGCGGCGCAAAAAACCGGGCATCATCGCGTTTTTGCACTCCGTAGCCAGCCGTTGCCGCCTGCGCCGACAAAAAAGGCCGTACGGGCTTCCCCGTGCGGCCTTTTTGCATGCAGGGCACCCGTCCCAAAGGGTGCCGCGCCTTCAACGCTCCAGCGCCATGGACACGCCCATGCCTCCACCAATGCACAGGGCGGCCAGGCCCTTCCTGGCATCGCGGCGCTGCATTTCGTGCAGCAGGGTCACCAACACGCGGCAGCCAGAGGCACCGATGGGGTGACCGATGGCGATGGCACCGCCATTCACGTTGACCTTGGCGGGATCGATGCCGAGCTCCTTGTTCACCGCGCACGCCTGGGCAGCGAAGGCCTCGTTGAGTTCGAACAGGTCCACATCGCCCACGCTCCAGCCCGCGCGCTGCAGTGCCTTGCGGGATGCAGGCACCGGGCCCATGCCCATGGTGGCGGGGTCCAGTCCACTGGTGCCGTAGGCCGCAATGCGGGCCAGCGGTTGCAGGCCCAGGGCCGCAGCCTTGGTGGCACTCATCACCACCACGGCGGCCGCACCGTCATTGATGCCCGAGGCATTGCCCGCCGTGACCGAGCCGGCCTTGTCGAAGGCGGGGCGCAGGCCAGCCAGAGCTTCGGCACTGGTTTTGCGGTTGAGATATTCGTCTGCCGCGAATATGACGGGGCCGCCCTTCTTCTGCGCAAGTGTCACCGGCACGATCTCGTCCGTGAAGCGCCCTGCGTCCTGGGCGGCGGCGGCCTTTTGCTGGCTGGCCAGGGCCAGCGCATCCTGCATCTCGCGCGTGATGCCGTGCTGCCTGGCCACGTTCTCGGCCGTGATGCCCATGTGGTACTGGTTGTACACGTCCCACAGGCCGTCGACGATCATGGTGTCGACCAGCTTCCAGTCGCCCATGCGCTGGCCTTCGCGCGAGCCATTGAGCACGTGCGGTGCCAGGCTCATGTTCTCCTGGCCGCCAGCCACGACGATCTCGCTGTCGCCCGTCGCCACGGCCTGGGCGGCCAGCATCACGGCCTTGAGACCCGAGCCGCACACGGCGTTGATGGTGAGCGCGGGCGTCTCCTGGGCCAGCCCCGCCTTCATCATGGCCTGGCGGGCCGGGTTCTGGCCGCAGCCGGCCGCAAGCACCTGGCCCATGATGACCTCGCCCACCTGATCGGGAGCGACGCGGGCGCGTGCCAGCGCCTCGCGGATGACGATGGCGCCCAGATCGGTCGCGGGGGTCTTGGCCAGTGCGCCGCCAAACTTGCCCACGGGCGTGCGCACGGCGGAAACGATGACGATGTCTTCCATGGTGTGTCCTTTCGGGAGTGGCACCTGCCGGCTGCACGGCCGCAGGCCAGTAGCCATTGTCTGTCGGCCCGGTGTCAGGACTATTGCGTAGTCACCCCGCAGCCCGCCGCAACGCCGCCCCGGGAGCGTGCGGCGCCGGCCTCAGGCCTTTTGCTGCACGTAGCGCCCTGGCGCGGGTTCGATGGCCTTGAACTTCGGCGCCTTTCCATAGGCCTTGGGTGCGGCGATCTGCCGACCGGCATGGCCCTGCAGCCATGCGCACCAGTCGTCCCACCAACTGCCGGGCAGTTCGGTGGCCCCAGCCAGCCACGCATCCAGCGTGGCGGGCAGTTGCCCATCCTCGCGCAGCCAGTGGCTGCGCTTTTTCTTGGCGGGCGGGTTGATGACCCCCGCGATATGGCCCGACGCGCCCATCACGAAACGCTTGTCCCCCGGCAATACCTGCGTGGAGGCGTAGGCCGCGCCGATCGGCACGATGTGATCCTCGCGCGAGCCGTAGATGTACACAGGCAGTTGGACCTGGGTCAGGTCGAGTGACTCGCCGCACACGGTGAGCCGCCCCGGCCGGATGAGGTTGTTCTCCAGGTAGAAGTTGCGCAGGTACCAGGCGTAGTACGGCCCAGGCAGGTTGGTGCTGTCGCTGTTCCAGTACAGCAGGTCGAAGGGCGGCGGCGTCTCGCCCTTGAGGTAGTTGCCCACCACGTAGTTCCACACCAGGTCGTTCGGGCGCAGAAAGCTGAAGGTGGATGCCAGGTCCTGGCCCTTCATGAGCCCGCCCTGCCCCATCTGCAGTTCGCGCATGCGCACGAAGCCTTCGTCGATGAACACGTCGAGGATCCCGGTGTCGGCAAAATCGATCAGCGTGGTCAGGAAAGTGCAGCTGGCCACAGGCTCCTCGCCACGCGCCGCCAGCACCGCGAGCGCCGTGGCCAGCATGGTGCCGCCCACGCAAAAGCCCAGGGCGTTGATCTGCTTGGCGCCAGCGATCTGCTGCACGGTGGCGATGGCCGTGAGCACGGCCTCGTCGATGTAGTCGTCCCAGGTCTTGTGCGCCAGCGACGCATCGGGGTTGCGCCAGCTCACCACGAAGGTGCGGTGGCCCTGGGCCACGGCATGGCGGATCAGCGAGTTGTCGGGCTGCAGGTCCAGGATGTAGTACTTGTTGATGCACGGAGGCACCATAAGCAAGGGCCGCTCGTACACCTTGGGGGTGAGCGGCTTGTATTCCAGCAGCTGGAACAGCTCGTTCTCGAACACCACGGCACCCTCGGTGGTCGCCACGTTGCGGCCCACTTCGAAACGGCTCTCGTCGGTCATTGAGATATGCCCCTGGCCCAGGTCGTGCAGCAGGTTGGCCACGCCCTTGGCGATGCTCTCGCCGTGCGTTTCCAGGGCCTTTTGCTGCGCATCCGCGTTGAACACCAGGAAGTTGCTGGGCGCCATGGCGGCCAGCCACTGCTCCACGCTGAAGCGGATGCGTGCGCGGGTCTTGTCGTCAGCCTGCACCGCGTCGACCAGTCCCATGAGCGCGTGCGCCTGCAACTGGTAGGCCGCGACCGAGAACGCCGACAACGGGTTGTGCGCCCAATTCTCGCCCGCGAACCGGCGGTCGTTGCTGAGGGGTGCCTCGTCGTGATGCAGCGCATGGCTCCACAGCGCCTGCACCTCTTGCAGGTACCGCTGCTGCACCGCAGCCAGCTTGTCGGGTGCGAAGCTCACCGGGCCGGCAGCAGGCATGGACAGCGCGGCGCCCATTTCCTTGGGCTGCAGGACCTGCAACATCTGGCTCCAGCCCTCGCCCACCATCTGCTGAAACTGCCGGGCGCTGTCGGCCCAGCTGGCGTCGAAATTCGTGCTCATGCAGCCTCCATCGCGGCCCAGGCGCGGGCCCCATGTGTCATTGTTGCCCAGCAGGCGGTGCCGCAGAAAACTGCAGCGCATTCGCAGGGCTTTGGGTTTCCGCCGCCGTGGCAAGCCGGCCACAATCGCCGCTTTGCCCCTTCGGAATCGATCATGTACCTGGTGGTTATCGCATGGCTGTATGTCACCGTGTTGATGGCCTTGGCCGAGGCCACGTCCGCCAACGGCACGGTGCTGGGCGCCAGCGTCACCTTCGTGCTGTACGGGCTGCTGCCCATGTCCATCGTGCTCTACATCCTGGGCACGCCCGGGCGCAAGCGCGCGCTGCGCGCCCGGCAGCAGGCCGAGGTGGAAGCCGCCTCAGGCGGCCAGCCAGATGCAGGCGGCCATGCGCCCGCTGCTGCCGAGCCGGGCGGTGTCCCGCCGGTGCGAAAAGAACCGTAACGGATTGGCCACCGTGCACCAGGCGCTGGTGCTGTCGTTGCCGTACTGCGCCGTAACGCCGCACGCGCGCAGGCGGTGGCGTGCCAGCCCGGCCAGGTCCGCCAGCCACTTGCCATCGCTGGCATGCGGGCGGAAGTACGCGGCCGCCCGCGGATCCTGCGCACAGAAGACCTCGCGCACCTCCGCGCCCACCTCGAAGGCCTCGGGGCCGATGCAGGGCCCCAGCCAGGCCATTACGTCATCCGCATCCGCCGTCGCTCCGTTTTCAATAGCTGCCCGCGCTTGCTCTGCCTGCGCTACGGGCCTGAAACACTCCAAGGTCGATTCCAACACCCCCGCGGCCAGACCGCGCCAGCCCGCATGCGCCGCGGCCACGCGCGTACCCGCGCGGTTGGTGAACAGTACCGGCAGACAATCCGCCGCCATCACGATGCAGGCCACGCCTGCGGCCTGCGTGGTGCAGCCATCGGCGTCCATCCCGTCGGGCGTGTGCGCGTCCAGCGGCTGCACTGCCGTGCCATGCACCTGGCGCAGGTACACCGCCCGTACCGCGGAGCCGCCAGCACCCAGCGCATCCTGCAGCGCAGCCCAGTTGGCCTGCACGGCGGCGGGGTCGTCGCCCACGAAGCGGCCCAGGTTGAAGCTGTCCCGGGGCGGCGCGCTCACGCCGCCGTTGCGCGTGGTGCACAGCGCACGTACCCGGGCGGGTACGGGCCAGTCCGGAACCAGCCAGTCGTGCGGCACTGCGGAGGGAGCGGTCTGTGCCACGGGCTTCAGGCCTCGTGGTCCGAGCAGGCAGACGGCTGCGCGCGCTGGAAGGCCGGCAGCGCCATGCATGCGTCGAACGCGGCCATCGTGCGCGGCAGACCGTCCATGTCCACATGGAAGCGCCGGCCGTTGAAGATCTGCGGCACCAGGCAGCAGTCGGCCAGCGTGGGCGTATCGCCCCAGCACAGGCGCGAGGGTGCCAGCCCGGCGGCCTGGCGTTCACCGTCCAGCAGCACCAGCTGCCGCTCGAACGCCTCCAGGCCCTTGCGCACCCAGTGGCGGTACCAGGCGTCCTTGGCGGCGTCTTCCACCTGCAGCTGGTGCTTGAGGTACTTGAGCACACGCAGGTTGTTCAGGGGGTGGATCTCGCAGGCCACCATCTGCGCCAGCGCCCGCACGCGCGCGCGCGCCAGCGCGTCGCCGGGCAGCAGCGCAGGCTCGCGGTGGGTCTCGTCCAGATATTCGATGATCGCCATCGACTGCGTGAGCAGGTGGCCGTCATCGGTCTGCAACGCCGGCACCAGCGCGTCACCCACGCGGTCGGCATAGCCGGGCGCCAAATGCTCTGCCTTGACCAGGTGGACCGGCAGGTAGTCATAGGGCAGGCCCTTGACTTCCAGCGCGATGCGCACGCGAAACGATGCCGAGGAGCGGAAGTAGTTGTAGAGCTTCATGCGGCCGCAGCATAAGCCAAGCCGGCGCCGGGCGTAATGCGGGCCACAGCCCATGCGCGGCGCCGCGCCGTGGCACACTGCTTCATCCCTTCACACCGCCGCTACCACCGAGAGAACCATGAGCTATGTGATCCCTCCCGCACCGCAGGCCAGCGTGCCCGTCGTGGGCACAACCCAGCGCTTTCCCGTGCACCGCATCTACTGCGTGGGCCGCAACTATGCCGAGCACGCCAAGGAAATGGGCTTCACCGGCCGCGAGCCGCCGTTCTTCTTCATGAAGCCCGCCGACGCCGTGCTGCCCGTGAACCCGGGCGAGACCGGCCAGATGCCCTACCCCACGCTGACCAAGGACCTGCACCACGAGATCGAGCTGGTGGTGGCCATCGGCAAGGGCGGCAAGCACATCGCCGCGGCCGACGCGCTGTCGCACATCTGGGGTTACGCCGTGGGCCTGGACATGACGCGTCGCGACCTGCAGGGCGAGATGAAGAAGCAGGGCCGCCCCTGGTGCATCGGCAAGGGCTTCGAGGCCAGCGCGCCCATCGGCCCGATCACGCCCGCGGCGCAGGCGGGCGACGTGCAGCAGGCAGCCATCTGGCTGCAGGTCAACGGCACGGACCGCCAGCGCAGCAGCGTGGGCCAGCTGATCTGGAACATCGCCGAGACCATCGAACACCTGTCCGCCGCGTGGGAGCTGCAGCCCGGCGACCTGATCTTCACCGGCACCCCCGAGGGGGTGGGCGCGGTGGTGCGCGGCGACGTGCTGGAAGGCGGCATCGACGGCCTGGGCACGCTGCGCGTGGCCGTGGCCTGATTCACTATCATAAAAATAGCTGCTAGCGCTTTCCCCATAAGCGCTGCAGCCGTTTTTTATTCATACAACGAATGAACTTCCGCCGCCCCATCAAGCATTGCCGCGCCTGCGGAACGGCCGTGGCCTACCGCGTGCCCGACGACGGTGACACGCGCGAGCGCGCCGTCTGCCCCAGTTGCAACGTAATCCACTACGAAAACCCGCTGATGGTGGTGGGAACGGTGCCGGTACTGGGGGACCACGTGCTGCTGTGCAAACGCAACATCGAGCCGCGCCGAGGCAAGTGGACCCTGCCGGCCGGCTTCATGGAACTGGACGAGACCACCGTCGAGGGCGCTGCGCGCGAAACCGACGAGGAAGCGGGTGCGCAAATCCAGATGGGCCCGCTGTTTTCGCTGCTGAATGTGCCGCAGGCGGGTCAGGTGCACCTCTTTTACCTGGCCACGCTGCTCAGCGACCGCTTCGATCCCGGCCACGAGACCATCGAGGCACGCCTGTTCAGCGAGGACGAGATCCCCTGGGACGAGATCGCGTTTCGCACCGTCAAGCACACGCTGGAGCAGTTCTTTGCCGACCGTCGCGCGGGGCACTTCGGCATGCACTGCATCGACATCACCTGAGCAAGCGGCCAGCCCCTGCGCTGCGCCAACCGAGACCCGCAAGGCACAGCACCGCAAACACACCGCCCGCCCAGAACGTGGCCGCCGGCCCCACGGCATCCCAGAGCAACCCAGCCACCGCGCTGGCCACCAGCATGGCCAAGCCGCTGGCCAGGTGGAACACGCCGTAGGCCGTGCCGCGCAGGTCGGCCGGAGTCGCATCCGCCACCATGGCCGACAGCAGGCCCTGCGTCATGCCCATGTGAATGCCCCATACGGCCACGCCGGCAATCACCAGGGTCCAGTGCTGGGCCGTTGCGAGCAGCACGTCCGACAGAATCAGCACCACCAGGCCCCAGGCCAGCAGCCGCGTGTGGCTCACGCGGTCCGACAGCTTGCCAAATGGATAGGCCGCCGCCGCATACACCAGGTTCATGGCCACCATCACCAGGGGCACGAGTGCCATGGGTATGCCGATGTTCTGGGCGCGCAGCACCAGGAAGGCTTCGCTGAAACGTGCCAGCGTGAACACCGCACCCACGGCCACCACCCACCAATAGGCGGGCCCCAGGCGGCGGATGTTCTCGCGCCGGATGGGGTTGGTGCGGCGCACGCCCCCTTGGGACGCAGGCTCGCGCACGCCCCAGGCCAGCATGGCCACCGACAGCACGCCCGGCACCACCGCCACCCAGAACACGGCGCGAAAGTCGTTGGCCCACAACAGCATCAGGCCCACGGCCAGCAGCGGCCCGACGAAGGCGCCCACCGTGTCCAGTGACTGGCGCAGGCCGAACGCGGCACCGCGAATCTCCGGCGGGGTCACGTCGGCCACCAGCGCATCGCGCGGTGCGCCGCGGATGCCTTTGCCCACCCGATCGATCAGGCGCGCCGTCACGATCAAGCCGGCGCCCGAAGCCAGCGCAAAGAGCGGCTTGGTGACCGCCCCCAGCCCATAGCCCAGCAACGCCAGCCCCTTGCGCCTGCCAAGATAGTCGCTGAGCGTGCCCGAGAACACCTTGACGATCAGCGCCGTGGCTTCTGCCAGACCTTCGATGAGGCCCACCGCGAAGGCCGACATGCCCAGCGCGCCCACCATGAACATCGGCAACAGGCTGTGGATCATCTCGGACGAGATGTCCATCAGCATGCTCACCAGGCCCAGCGCCCATACGGCGGCGGGGACGCGCGCTGGCGAGGGTTGGCGCGGCGTCTGCATGCCAAGGGCCGTGGTCAGCGGGTTTCGACGAAGAACGGCGCGTTGTCCTGCGGCCGGGGTACGACCACGCCACGCTGCACGGGATCGACCACCACGCCAGGAACGACCTGCGGCGCGGCGGGGCCGGCACCGGGTGGCGCCGGGGCGCCGCCGGAGCAGCGGCTGGCGGACCCGGCAACGGTGCATCCGGCTCGGTCACCCACACCGGCGGCTCGGCCGGCGCGGGGCGGGGCGTGACCTCCTGCAGCGGCACAAGGGGCGCATCCGTGATCTCGGGGCGCTCTTCCGGCGGCGGGGCGCTGGCGGCCGGCGCCGGCGTCTGCGGCAGTTCGGGCTGCGGCGCCGGAGCGCCCGCCGGGCCGGCCTGCTCACCCGTGGGTCGGCCGAACAGGTCATAGACCCAGTTGCGCAGCGTGCCCGCGGCCGAGCCGATCCAGGAGCTTTCCTCCTCATCCACGAAGCGCTCGCGCGCATCGATGACCTTGGCGCGCAGGGCCTGGCGGAACACGTCGCCCACCATGGGCAGCGCGCTGTGCGCGCCCTGCCCCCAGTAGTCGCTGCGCAGGGTGATGCGCCCGTCGTTGAAGCCCGCCCAGGCCCCCGCGACGAGTTGCGGATGCATCAGGATGAACCAGCCGTCGGTGTTGTCCTGCGTGGTGCCGGTCTTGCCCGCCACGTCCGCCGTGATGCCGTAGCGGCTGCGGATGGCCGCGCCCGTGCCTTTGTCCACCACGCCCCGCAGCGCGTCGCGCAGCTGCTGCGCGGCGGTGACGTCCAGCGCGCGCTCGGGCGATGCAGGCTTGAATTCCTCCAGCAGCTTGCCGTGCTTGTCCTCGATGCGCGTGATGACCCGGGGCGCCAGGTAACGCCCGCCGTTGGCGATGGTGCCGTAGGCGGCGACCATCTCCTTGAGCGTGACCGAGCTCGTGCCCAACGCCAGCGCGGGCACGGCCTCCAGTTCGGACTCGCGCACGCCCATGGCGCGGGCCAGCTGCACCACGCGCGCCGGCCCCACCTTCTGCATGAGCTGTGCGGTGATGGTGTTCTTGGAGTACGCCAGCCCGTCGCGCAGCGTCATGGGCTCCTCGCTGGGTGGCGTGCGGCCGTCCGTGGGGCGCCAGACCCGCTTGCCACCCAGGGGGATCTCCACCGCGGTGTCCAGCAGCGTGTCGGTCGGCTGCAGTCCCATCGCAAAGGCCGCGCCATACACGAAGGGCTTGAAGGTGGAGCCCGGCTGGCGGCGTGCGGCCTGCACGTGGTCGAACGGATCGGTCGCGTAGTCGCGGCTGCCCACCCAGGCCAGCACCGCACCGCTGCGCGGGTCCATGGCCATGAAGCCGGCCTGAACGCGGGTCTTGGACTGACGCAGCGTGCGCAGGAAGCTGCCGTCGTCCAGCAGCTCGCGCAGTGCCTCCTCGGGTGCGGCCCCCGCGGCCACCGCCTTTTCGTACTGGGGCGACTCGCGCACCAGCTGTTGCACCAGCGCGCTCTTGGGGCCCCAGGCGCTGCGCGGCGCCCACGCACTGTCGGCCACACCCTGCAGCGCCCGGCCCTGCTGCTGCACGGCCCGGTTGGCCATCTCCTGCAGCCGCCCGTCGATGGTGGTGCGGATCACCAGCCCATCGGAATACAGGCTGTAGCCGTTGCGGTCGGCCCAGTCGATGAGCTGGCGGCGCAGCTGCTGCGCCAGGTGCGGCGCTAAACCCGCCACCTCGGCCTGCCGCTCGAAGCGGATGCGCAGCGGGCGCTTGATCAGCCGCTCGTATTCCGCCTGCGAGAGCTTGCCCCGCTTGGCCATCTGCGCCAGCACGGTGTTGCGCCGGGCCTGCGCGCGCTCGGGGTTGAGCACCGGGTTGTAGTAGGCCGTGCCCTTGAGCATGCCGATCAGCGTGGCACTTTCCAGCACGTTGAGCTTGTCGGCCGACTTGTCGAAGTACGTGCGCGCCGCCATCTCGATGCCGTAGGCGTTGTAGAGGAAGGGCACGGTGTTCAGGTAGGTCTCCAGGATCTCGTCCTTGGAGTACAGCCACTCGATCTTCAGCGCGGTGATCGCCTCCTTGATCTTGCGCGTGAGCGTGGGCGCGCGGCCGATGTCCTCGGGGTAGAGATTGCGCGCAAGCTGCTGGGTGATGGTGGAGCCGCCCTGCTTGTCACCGCCCACGGTGCGCACAACGGCCGACAGCGTGCGCCGCCAGTCCAGGCCGAAGTGGTCGTAGAAACGGTGGTCCTCGGTGGCGATGAGCGCATCGACCACGGGCTTGGCGATGGTCTCCAGCGGCACCCATTCGCGGTTCACCCACCGGTACTCGGCGAGCAGCCGCCCGTCGGCAGACACCAGTTGCGCAGGCTGGTCGCTCTTGGCCTTGCGGATGTCGCTGATCCCCGGCGTGAACGGGATCAGCGCCAGCACATACAGCACGCCGGCCAGCGCCAGCGCCGCCAGCAGCCACACCAGGCCATGCGCGGACAGCCAGCGCTCGGGCCGATGCAACAGTTGCGCCAGCGCGGGCCGCAGGCGGGCCCAGCGGGCTCGCAGGGTCGTGGAAAGATCCATGTAATTTATGGGCAAAAATGGCCTGTAGCGCTTGATCAGCAAGCGCTAGCAGCTATGAATTCAGAAGCAATGCGTAGACAGGGGTGCCCGGCCATGCGCGGCAGGCAGAACACGCGCCGGTCGCCGCACCAGCCGCGGCGCCTGGCGACGGGCCGGGCCTGCTTTATACCGCCAATCCCGCGCAAGGCTGGGCCGCTGTACGGATGCCACTGACCGCCCGGTGGCCCGCGCCACCACCTCAGCCCATGAACTGGCGCAACTGCGGCAGGCTGGCATGGGCGGCGCGCCGGCCCTCGGCAATGGCGTCGCTGGCACGGTGAAAGTCCAGCAGGCCCAAATGCGCCAGGCGCGGGGCGATCACCACCTCGGGCGGGTCACCCGCCATGCGGCTGCGGGTGATGCGCATCTGCATGATGTTCACGCTGGTCATGATCACGTCCAGCGCCGATGGCTTGGGAGGCGGCGCCTCGCCGCTGGCGGGCGCCCAGAACTTCAGGCGGCGCATCCAGTCGGCGCTGACCAGCGGTTCGGGTACCGGCTCCGGCCCGGGGACCGGCGCCGCATCCGTGGGCACGGAGGCCTGCGGCTCGCGCACCACCGCCAGCGGATGCATGTGGCGGTGCAGGATGTCGGAATTCAGGTCCACGGCGATGACGATGTCCGCACCCATGGCACGGGCCAGCGATGCGGGCACGGGGTTGACGAGTCCGCCATCCACCAGCAGCCGCCCGTCGGTGTGGTTCACGGGGGTGAACAGGCCCGGCAGCGCGATGGAAGCGCGCACCGCGTCGGCGATGGAGCCGTGGCGCAGCCAGACTTCGGCACCCGAGTGCAGGTCGGTCGCCACCGCGCCGAAGGGCAGCGGCGACGCGTCGATGTCGAAATCGGCGAAGTTGCGGCGCCAGAAGGCGATGAGCTTTTCGCCCTTGAGCATGCCGCCCGACAGATTGAAGTCCATGAAGCCGAACACATCGCGCAGGCCCAGGCCCTGCACCCAGTCGGCAAAGCGCTCCAGTTCGCCCCCCGCGTAGGCCGCGCCCACCAGCGCACCGATGGAGGAGCCGCAGATCACGTCCAGGCGCACGCCCTCCTCCCGCAGCGCCTGCAGCACGCCGATGTGCGCCCAGCCGCGCGCCGAGCCGCTGCCCAGCGCAAGGCCCAGCCGTGGGGCGCGGCGGGTCAGTGCCATCTAGGCCCCACCTGCGTTGGGCGGTGTGCCCCGCAGCAACGCATGCAACCCGTCCTCGTCCAGCACGGGGATGCCCAGTTCCTGCGCCTTGGCGAGCTTGCTGCCCGCGTCGGCGCCGGCCACCACGTAGTGCGTCTTCTTGCTGACCGAACCTGCCACCTTGGCACCGGCGGACTCCAGCAGGTCCTTGGCCGCGTCGCGGCCCAGGGTGGGCAGCGTGCCGGTCAGCACCACGGTCATGCCCGCCAGGGGCAGCGTGGCGGCGGCAGCGGGCTCGCTCTCGTCCCAGGTGACGCCGCAGGCGCGCAGCTGCTCCACCACCTCGCGGTTGTGCGGTTGCGCGAAGAAGGTGTGGATGGCCTCGGCCACCACGGGCCCCACGTCGTTCACCTGCAGCAACTGCTCCACGCCCGCATCCATGATGGCGTCGAGCCGGCCGAAGTGGCGTGCCAGGTCCTTGGCCGTGGCCTCGCCCACATGGCGGATGCCCAGGCCGAAGAGAAAGCGCGCCAGCGTGGTGCGCTTGGATTTGTCGAGCGCATCCAGCACGTTCTGCGCGGACTTCTCGGCCATGCGGTCGAGCTGCGCAAGGCTGGACAGCCCGAGCCGGTACAGGTCGGGCAGCGTGCGGATCACGTGGCCGTCCACGAGCTGGTCCACCAGCTTCTCGCCCAGGCCCTCGATGTCCATGGCGCGGCGCTGGGCGAAGTGCAGCACCGCCTGTTTGCGCTGCGCGGGGCAGAACAGCCCGCCGGAGCAGCGGTGGTTGACCTCGCCCGGCTCGCGCACCACGGCGCTGCCGCAGATGGGGCACTGGCGTGGCATGCGGAAGTTGGGCACGTAGGGCTGGCGCGGCCCCGCCAGCGGCTGCGCGGGTGCGGTGCCGTCCGCGCTGCTGGCGGCGTCCACCAGCGCGTCGGAGCCCGCCAGCACTGCCAGGCCTGCGCCCGCAGGCACCACGCCCACCACCTCGGGAATCACGTCGCCCGCGCGGCGCACGATCACCTGGTCGCCCACGCGCACTTTCTTGCGGCGCAGCTCGAACAGGTTGTGCAGCGTGGCATTGGTCACCGTGACGCCGCCCACGAACACCGGCGCGAGTCGCGCCACGGGCGTCAGCTTGCCCGTGCGGCCCACCTGCACGTCGATGCCTTCCACGCGCGTGACCATCTCCTGGGCCGGGTACTTGTGGGCCACGGCCCAGCGCGGCTCGCGCGTCACAAAGCCCAGCTGGCGCTGCAGTGCCAGGCTGTTGACCTTGTAGACCACGCCGTCGATGTCGTAGGGCAGCGCGTCCCGTTCGGCCCCCACACGCTCATGGAACGCTATGAGTTCAGAAGCGCCTTGCGCAATCTGCACCTGGGCTGCAACCGGAAAGCCCCATTCCTTGAGCTGCTGCAGCATGCCGAAGTGCGTGCCGAAGTCGGGCCCGCCCTCGGCGGCCGGCGTGACCTCGCCCAGGCCGTAGGCGAAGAAGGACAGCGGCCGCTGCGCGGTGATGCCTGAGTCCAACTGGCGCACCGCGCCGGCGGCGGCGTTGCGCGGGTTGACGAAGGTCTTGTCGCCCTTCTCGCGCTGGCGCTCGTTGAGTGCGTCGAAGTCCGCGCGGCGCATGTAGACCTCCCCGCGCACCTCCAGCACCGGCGGCACACCGGCGGGCAGGCTCAGGGGGATCTGGCGGATGGTGCGCACGTTGTGCGTCACATCCTCGCCCACCTCGCCGTCACCGCGCGTGGCGGCCTGCACCAGGCGCCCGCCCTCGTAGCGCAGGCTCATCGCCAGGCCGTCGAACTTGGGTTCGGCCACGTATTCCACCGGCGGCGCATCGGGCGGCAGCTTCAGTTCACGGCGCACGCGCGCGTCGAAGGCTTGGGCGCCGCTGGCCTCGGTGTCGGTTTCGGTGCGGATGCTGAGCATGGGCACGCGGTGGCGCACCGGTGTCAGCCCGTCCAGCACCGCGCCCAGCACGCGCTGCGTGGGCGAGTCGGGCGTCACCAGGTCGGGGTAAGCGCCCTCCAGCGCCTGCAACTGCTGGAACGCGCGGTCATACTCGGCATCGGGCACGCTCGGCGTGTCCTGGACGTAGTACTCGTGCGCCCAGCGGTTCAGCTGCTCGCGAAGCGCTTTGATTTTTGTAGCTACCAGCGCAGACCCCTTGGGCGCGGGAGCCGGAAAAAGGCTGGATTGTTCAGTCATGCCGGAAAGGGTCAGGCCCGGTCCCATTGGGCGAGGTGCAGCAGCACGCCCGACGGGTCCCAGACGTAGGTCACGCACGCGCCGTACGGTTCCTGCTTCGGCGCGGACACGCGGGCACCAGGAAAGCGGCCCGTGCCGATGAGCTGCGAAACGTCTGCAAAACACTGGGCCGCGTCCTGCACGGAAATGTGCAGCATGCAGTTGTCCGCCCATTCCTTCACGTAGTAGCGCTGCAGGTAGAACCCCACCCCGCCCAGATGGAACAGGGCCAAGTCTTCGTCCGACCATTCCAGGGTGCAGCCCAGGGCCGCGTAGAACGCCTTGGACAGCGCGAAGTCCTGGGCCGGGAGGAAAGAGCGCACATCATGGGCGCGCAGGTCGATCATGCCGGTTCCTAGCTGAACAGGCGCCGCGCCAGCGCGGAGCCGGCCGAGAGTTCGCGGCTGTCCAGCTTGTCGTACAGCTGCTCAAGATCGGCGGCGATGGGCTCCATGGTCATGGCAGGCAGCGGCGTACCGTTCTGGTCGCACAGCACCCCGTCCATGGCCTCACCGAGCGCGGCCGCCACCTCGCGCAGGCGCGCGAACGGCTGTTGCGAGCGGTGGACCTGGGCCACGTCCAGGCTCAGCACGATGTCGCGCACGGCGGACTGCTCGGGGTCGCCGGACATGGCCGCCTGCGCATCGTAGGTCAGCGTGAGCACGGGCGGCAGGCCCGGCCCCTGCGCCGGCAGCACCAGCCGGCCCGGAATGGCGCCGGCGACGAGACCCAGGCGTGCGGCGTTCTGCTGCACGTAGCCGGGGCTCCAGGCCGCGTGGCGCGCCCGCAGCACGAAGGTGAGCTGCGCGTCGTGCTCGCTGGCGAACTGGTCCAGCTCGCGCGCGCGGGCCACCTCGTGCAGCATGTCGGGAAAGTCGGGCGCGGCATTGATCGCGTCGGCAAAGCCCTGGGCCTTCATGACGAATTCGGAGAACTCGATCTCGTTGAGCGCACCCAGGCGGTTGGCCAGTTGCACGCCCGCCTGGAACTGCAGGTAGCGCTGGCCGGGCTGGGGGGTTTCCCACTGCTGCGCGGCGTCGTTGAAGCCCTCCACCGCGAACGGCTTGCTGCCCGCGCGGCGCGTGGGCGGCAGCGCGGCCAGGGCCGCATCGCCCGAAACCTGCTGCTCGGCCACGATGGGGGCGATGGCGTCGATCAGCGGATCCAGCCCGCCGCGGCGCTCGGCCGTGGGCACGGGCAGGTCCAGCGCATCACGCAGATCCACGGCGTGGCCGTCAAAGCCGGGCTCGGCCTCGCCTTCGGCGCCGCTCCCGGCAAGCACCGCGCCGGTGAGCCCCGCGCCGGTAAGCACCGCGCCGGTAAGCACCGCGCCATCAAAGGCGGGCTCATGGCGCGCCACCGGCTCCTGCGCGGGATCGGCCTCGGCCGGCCGCGGGCGCTTGGGCGCGTTGCGGTGGGTTGTCCAGGCGTTGTAGGCGACGACGACGATCAGCACGAGCGCGCCGGCGATGATGAGACCAAGTTGGAAGTTGCTCATGGTGAATACGGGGTCAGGCCTCGGCCATGGACAGCGCGGACTCCATGTCCACGGCCACGATGCGCGACACGCCCTGCTCCTGCATGGTGACGCCGATCAGTTGCTCGGCCATCTCCATGGCGATCTTGTTGTGGCTGATGAAGAGGAACTGCGTTCCCTTGGACATGCTGGACACCAGCTTGGCATACCGCTCGGTGTTGGCATCATCCAGCGGTGCGTCCACTTCGTCCAGCAGGCAGAACGGAGCGGGGTTGAGCTGGAAGATGGCGAACACCAGCGCGATCGCGGTGAGTGCTTTCTCGCCGCCCGACAGCAGGTGGATGGTCTGGTTCTTCTTGCCCGGCGGCTGGGCCATGACCTGCACGCCGGAGTCGAGGATCTCGTCACCCGTCATGATGAGCTTGGCCTGGCCGCCGCCGAACAGTTCGGGGAACATGCGGCCGAAGTGCCCGTTGACGGTCTCGAAGGTGCCCGACAGCAGGGTGCGCGTCTCGCCGTCGATCTTGCGGATGGCGTCCTCCAGCGTGGTCATGGCCAGCGTCAGGTCTTCGGTCTGCGCGTCCAGGAAGCCCTTGCGCTCGCGCGCGAGCTGCAGCTCCTCCAGCGCGGCCAGGTTCACCGCGCCCAGCGCCGTGATCTCGCGGTGCAGGCGGTCGATCTCGCCCTGCAACCCCGCCATGCGCACGCCACCGTCCTGGATGGAGCGCTCCACCGCCGCCAGGTCGGCCTGCGCGTCCGCCAGCAGCGTGCTGTACTGCTCCAGGCCCAGGCGCGCCGCCTGCTCCTTGAGCTGGAACTCCGTGATGCGTGCGCGCAGGGGCTCCAGCGTGCGCTCGTTCTGCATGCGCAGTTCGTCGCTGGCGCGCAGCCGCGCCGTCAGGTCGTCGTACTGGCTGCGCTGGGCGGCCAGGTCTTTTTCGCGCTCGATCTTCAGGTCCAGCGCCTGCTGCAGGCCGCCCTGGGCGGCGGCATCGGACAGGCGCGAAAGCTCGTCCTGCGCGCGCTGGCGCTCATCGTGCAACGCGCGTGCCTGGGTGGCCGCGGTGTCGATGGTGCGCGCCAGCTCGGCACGCCGGGCCTGCAGGCTGCGCTGGGAGAACTGGGCCTCCTGCGCCTGGCGCTCCAGCGCGCGCTGCTGCTCACGGCATTCGGCCAGGCGGCGCTCGGCCTCGATCACACGGTCGCCCAGCTGGGCGTGGCGCTCCTGGCTGTCGGCCAGTTGCATGTCCAGTTCTTCAAAACGCGCCTCCGCGGTGACGCGGCGCTCCTGCAGGTCGCCCAACTGCGCCTCGACCTCGGACAGATCGGCGCCAATCTGCTCGCTGCGCGCCCGGGTCTGCTCGGCCAATTGCGACAGGCGCAGGGTCTCGACCTGCAGCTCGTGCGCGCGGCCTTGGGCCTCGCTGGCCTCGCGGCGCGCGGCCACCAGGCGCTGCGCCGCGTCGGCGTACAGGCTCTCGGCACGCACCAGCGCCGTGCGCGCCTCCTCGGCGATCAATGCCTGGGCACGCAGCTCCTTCTCCAGGTGTTCGATCTCCTGCGCCCGGGCCAGCAGGCCGGACTGCTCGGAGTCCTGCGCATAAAAACTCACGCTGTGCGCGCCCACGGCATGGCCCGCTGCCACATAGATGGCCTCGCCCGGCTGCAACTGCGCGCGGCGGTTCAGCGCATCGTCCAGCGTCTGCGCGGTGTAGCAGCCCTGCAGCCAGTCCACGAGCACGGCGTGCAGCCCGGCGTCGTGCACGCGCAGCAGATCCGACAAGCGTGATGAACCAGCGGGGGTTTCGGGCGCGGGCGCAGACGGCGCGCTGTAGAAAGCCAGCCGCGCCGGAGGCGCATCCTGCCCGCCCGCGCCCAGGAAGCCGCGCACCATGTCCAGCCGGCCCACGGGCAGCGCGGCCAGGCGCTCGCGCAGCGCGGCCTCCAGCGCGTTCTCCCAGCCGGGTTCGATGTGGATGCGGCTCCACAGTCCCTGCAGCCCTTCCAACCCGTGCTTGGCCAGCCAGGGCTGGAGCTTGGCCGATACCTTGACCTTTTCCTGCAAGGCCTTGAGTGCCTCCAGCCGCGCGGACAGGTCGGCCTGCCGGGCCGTTTCCTGGTTCACGACCTGCTGGCGCGCGCGGCGGTCCTCGTCGAGCTGGGGCACGCTGTCCTGCAGCTCGGCCAGGCGCGCCTCGGCCATCTCGGCGCCCTCCTCGGCCTGCTGCAACTGCTGGCGCAGGTTGGCCAGGCGCGCCTCGTCGGGAGCAGCCAGGGCATTGCGGTCGGTGCGCAGGCGCTCCAGGCGCGCCTCCAACTGGCGGCTTTGCTCGTCCAGGCTGCGCTGCTCGGCCGCCAGCACCTGGATCTGCTGCTGCACCTGCGCCACGGCGGCGCGCTGCTCGTCGCTGCGCTGCTGGCTCTGGCGCAGGGCGTCTTCCAGCTCGGGCAGGCGTGTCGCCTGCTCCTCGACCTGTGCGGCCAGGATCTCGGCCTGCTCCTCGGCATTCATGCCGGCGCCTTCGATGCCCTCGACTTCGGCTTCAGCCTCTTCCTTGCGCGCGGACCACTGGGCGATCTGCTCTGCCAGTTGCACCAGGCGCTGCTCCACGCGCTGGCGGCCCTCGACCACGTAGCGGATCTCGGCTTCCAGCTTGCCGACCTCGGCCGTGGCCTCATAGAGGCGCCCCTGTGCCTGGTTGACCTTGTCGCCCGCCTCGTAGTGCGCCTGGCGGATGGTCTCCAGGTCGGCCTCCACATGGCGCAGGTCGGCCATGCGCGACTCCAGGTCGTTCACGGCGGCCAGGCCCTCGGTGCGCACGCGGGCCTGTTCGCTTTCCGCCTCGGCGCGCTTCAGGAACCACAGCTGGTGCTGCTTGAGGGTCACGTCCTGCTGCAGCGCGTTGTAGCGCGCGGCCACCTCGGCCTGCTTTTCGAGCTTGTCGAGGTTGGCATTAAGTTCGCGCAGGATGTCCTCCACCCGCGTGAGGTTCTCCCGCGTGTCGGACAGGCGATTCTCGGTCTCGCGCCGGCGCTCCTTGTACTTGGACACGCCCGCAGCTTCTTCAAGGAACAGGCGCAGTTCCTCGGGGCGACTTTCGATGATGCGGCTGATCGTGCCCTGGCCGATGATGGCGTAGGCGCGCGGGCCCAGGCCCGTGCCCAGGAACACGTCCTGCACGTCGCGGCGACGCACCGGCTGGTTGTTGATGAAGTAGCTGCTGGTGCCGTCGCGCGTGAGTACGCGCTTGACGGCAATCTCGGTGAACTGGTTCCACTGCCCGCCCGCGCGGTGGTCGCTGTTGTCGAACGTCAGCTCCACGCTGGAACGGCTGGCCGGCTTGCGGCTGGTGGTGCCGTTGAAGATCACGTCCTGCATGCTCTCGCCGCGCAGCTCGCTGGCCTTGCTCTCGCCCAGCACCCAGCGCACGGCGTCCATGATGTTGGACTTGCCGCAACCGTTGGGGCCCACCACGCCCACGAGTTGCCCCGGCAGCATGAAGTTGGTGGGCTCGGCAAACGACTTGAAGCCGGCGAGTTTGATCGAGTTAAGACGCACGGGTCAGGCGTTGGACAGGGCGGTTCGCAGGTGCAGGAAAGACCGGAATCATACCGTGGCGCTCGTGTCGGCCCCATGCCCAGCCGGGCATCCTTCGATTGCAAGCAAAAATGGCCTCCAGCGCTTATCCAGCAAGCGCCAGCAGCTATTCTTACGAGAGCATCCTACGGCAGCTCAGCCCCCACGCGGGGCGAAGGCAATGATGGCCATGCCGCACAGCGTGACGGCCACGCCCAGCCAGTCCCATGGGCCGGGGCGCACGCCGTCCACCGTCCACAGCCAGACCAGCGCCACGGCCACATACACGCCGCCGTAGGCCGCGTACACACGCCCTGTGGCCGCCGGATGCAGCGTGAGCAGCCAGGCAAACAGCGCCAGGCTGGCGGCCGCCGGCACCAGCAGCCAGGCGCTGCGCCCCTGGCGCAACCACAACCAGGGCAGATAGCAACCGACGATTTCCGCCACGGCAGTGAGCAGGAACAGGGCCAGGGTCTTGAAGGGCAGCATGCGTGAATGCGTGATGGAAAAGAAGGCCGCAGCGATCAGACGCCGGCCCGCTTCAGCACCAAGGCCTCGAACGCCGCGGCCTGCAGCGGTGGGCTGAGCAGATAGCCCTGCCAGGCGTGGCAGCCGTTGCGCTCCAGAAAGGCGCGCTGCGCCTCGGTCTCAACGCCCTCGGCCACCACCCGCAGGCCCAGGCTGGTGCCCAGGGCGACGATCGTGCGTGCGATCACGGCATCGTTGGGGTCGGTGAGCACGTCGCGCACGAAGCTCTTGTCGATCTTCAGCTCGTGCAGGGGCAGGCGCTTGAGGTAGGCCAGCGACGAGTAGCCCGTGCCGAAGTCGTCCAGCGAGAAGCCCACGCCGTAGCCACGCAACTGCACCATCTTGGCGATGGTGTCCTCCACGTCCTGCAGCAGCATGCCCTCGGTCAGTTCCAGCCGCAGGCGGCGCGCGTCGGCGCCCGAGGCGGCCAGCGCCTCCAGCACCTGGGGCACGAAGCTACCCTCGTGGAACTGGCGCGGGCTCACGTTCACCGCGACGGTGAGCTCACCCAGCACGGGGTGCGCGCTCCACTGCGCCAGCTGTGCGCAGGCGCTGCGCATCACCCACTCGCCCACGCGCAGGATCAATCCGCTTTCTTCCGCCAAGGGAATGAATTCCGCTGGCGAGATGAAGCCCCTGTCCGGGTGGCGCCAGCGTACCAGCGCCTCGGCGCCCGTGATGCGGCCCTGGTCCACCTTGGGCTGGTAGAACAGTTCTAACTGTCCCGCATCCAGTCCGGCGCGCAGGTCCGCCTCCAGCGCCGCGCGTTCGGACACCGCAGCCTGCATCTGTGGATCGAAAAAGCGCAGCGTATCGCGCCCGGCGGCCTTGGCCTCGTACATGGCAAGGTCGCTGCGCTTGAGCAGCTCGTCCGCCGATTCGCGCACCCCGCGGAAGATGGCGATGCCCACGCTGAGCGCCGTGTGGTGCTGCTGACCGTCGATGTCGAAGGGCGCGCGAATGGCCGCCAGGATTGTCTGGCCCATCTCCTCGGCGCGGTTGGCGGCCTCCTGCGGGTCGGCGCCCAGGTCCTTGAGCACCACGACGAACTCGTCGCCGCCGTGGCGCGCCAGGGTTTCGTCCTCGGGCACGCAGTCGCGCAGCCGCCGGGCCACCTCGCGCAGCAGGCGGTCACCCATGTCGGGGCCTTGCGTCTCGTTGATGGTCTTGAAGTTGTCCAGATCCAGCATCATCACCGCGCCGCACAGCTGGTGGCGGGCGCTCATGGCCAGCGCCTGCTCCAGGCGGTCCAGCAGCAGGCGGCGGTTGGGCAGGCCGGTGAGCGGATCGTTGTAGGCCAGGTAGCGCACCTCTTCCTCGGCCGCCTTGCGCTGGCTCTGGTCCACCATGGTGACGATGTGCGAATCGCCCAGGATCATGCCGGACAGCTCGACCGCGCGGCGCACGCCCGACTTGGCGGTGATCACGCATTCCACGGTACGGATGGCACCGTCGGGGTTCTTCACCGCCGCCGTGCACGCAGCGAGCCATGCCTCGCGCGCATGCTCGCGTTGGTGTGCATCGGGCATTACCAGGCGCCACCAGGTGTCCACGTCGGGCGCCTCGCGTATGTCGTAGCCGCAGATCTGGACGTGCCGGTCGTTGCGGAACACGATCTTGCCGTCCTGCACCTGGTTCACGCCCACGGGCATGTGGTTCAGGATGTTGCGCAGGTGCTCCTCGCTCTGGCGCAGCACCTGCTCCATGTGCTTGCGCTTGCTGATGTCCTGCACCACCGCAAGGTGGTGTTCGGGCTGGCCTTCCAGGCGCAGCGGGGAGACCATGAGGTCCACCCACACCTCGCTGCCGTCCTTGCGGCGGTAGCGCTTTTCCATGCGGTATTCGCTCAGCTCACCGGCCAGCATCCGCTGCAGTTGCTCCAGGTCCGCGGCCAGGTCGCTGGGCTCGCTGAAGTCCTGAAAGCGCATCTGCTGCAGTTCCTGCGCGCTGTAGCCCAGCAGGTCGCAGAACTTCTGGTTCATGCGCACCAGGCGGCCGGTGCGCGAGTCGGTCTGGGCGATGCCTACCGCGGCCTGGTTGAACACGGCGCGCAGGCGCGCCTCGCTTTCGCGCAAGGCCGTATCGGTCTCCTTGGCATGGTCCAGTGCCTGCGACCGCCGCAGCACCAGCATCGATACCAGCGCGGTGAGCAGTGCGGTCACCAACAGGCCGCCGGAGCCCAGCAGCCAGGGCAGGCGCGACTCCTGCGGCGAGAGGAACGGCACGACGGGCTGGAACTGCAGGCTCCAGCGCCTTCCGCCCACGCGCACGCTTTGCTCATATTCCATGGCAGAGGTGCCGACGCGCGTCTCCGATTCAAAGAGGGATTGCGGCGGAGCAGGCTCCTCGCTGTTGAAGGGGCCCACGTCCGCCATGCGCAGCGCCAGGCCCTGCATGTTGCCCGCGGTGCGCACGGCATGCACGATGTCGTAGATGCGCAGGCTCACGCCCACCGCCCCCAGAAAGCGCGCCGGCCCCGCCTGTCCGGCCGCCGGCTCGGCAAACACCGGCATGCGGATGATGACGCCCGTGCGGTGCTCGGTTTCCTGGTGCAGCTCGAACGGCGCGGAGGCGACCAGCCCGCCGGTGTCGCGCGCACGGCGCATGGCTTCGAGGTTGGCTGGCTGGGAATGGATCTCCAACCCTTGCAAGCCGCTGTTGCCCCCCTGGGGCCAGAGGTAGTCCACCACGAAATAGTCGGGCAATACGGCCTGCGGATGGATGGCGAAATCCCGCGGCAGGTCGCCGTCCAGATGCGGGTCGGAGCGCGCCTGCTCTTCGAAGGCCGCCCGCCGGGGGCCGGGCACGTACCGCGTAAAGTTGATGTTCTTCACGCCGGGGTGGTAATGCTGCAGATCCAGCTCACGCGCCACGCGCTCGAAGTCGGCGCGCCGCAGCTGCGGATTCACCGTCAGCAGGCCGCGCATGCCCTGCAGCAAAACCGCGTGGGACTCCATGCGCCGCTGCAGCGTCTCGACAAACAGCCGGGCCTCCTGCTCGAAACGCACCCGCGCGATGGCCTGCATGGAGGATTGCTGCTGGTGGTACAGCGCGTAGCTTGCCGCGCAACCGGCCAGCGCCACGGCCGCTCCGGGGAGCCAGTGCCAGGGGAACGAGCGCTGTGCGTGGGATGTCGGCATGCGGGGCAGATGGACAAGGAGGACAACGGCTGATAGGCAGCCGCCGCGCCGCAGAGCATAGCGGCATTTACCCGTGCGGGGGCAACAGACACCGCCAACGTCTACTGCGACCGCGCGGCTGCGGCGCCTGCGCAATTCCCCACGCCGGCGTCGCCAGCCGCCGGCCCGTACCATGGCCGCATCAGGAGTGCCCGCCATCGTGTTGTTTCGGTTGTTCGAAAATCGTGTCCCCCCGTACCCTGCGGCCGAGCCGACCGTGCCGCCCGCCGGGTTCCTCGCCTTCGTGTGGGCCAGCACGCGCGGCCTGCGCGGCTATGTCGGGGCCATGGCCGCCCTGTCTGCCGTGGTGGCCATCTACGAGGCGCTGCTGTTTGCCGTGCTGGGGCGGGTGGTGGACTGGATCGCCGCCACTGCGCCCGAGCGCTTCTGGGCCGAGCGCGGCACGCTGCTCGCCGGGGTGGCTGCGGTGCTGGTCGCCAGCATTGGCATAGTGGCGCTGCAGACCACCGTGCGCCACCAGGTCTTGGCCATCAACTTCCCGCTGCGCCTGCGCTGGAACTTCCACCGGCTGATGCTGGGCCAAAGCATGGCGTTCTATGCAGACGAGTTCGCGGGCCGCATCACCACCAAGATCATGCAGACCGCGCTGGCCGTGCGCGACATGATCTTTACCACCTGCGACGTGGTGATCGGCATGGGTGTCTACCTGGTCACCATCCTGGCACTGGCGGGCGGCTTTGAATGGCGGCTGCTGCTGCCCTTTCTTGCGTGGGCGCTGTGCTACGCGGCCGCGTGCTGGTACTTCGTGCCACGCCTGGGCCAGGTGAGCAAGGCCCAGGCCGACGCGCGCTCCGTCATGACCGGCCGCGTGACGGACGCTTACACCAACATCGCCACGGTGAAGCTGTTCTCGCACACGCGGCGCGAGGCCGAGTTTGCCCGCGCGGCGATGGACGCGTTCAAGACCACGGGCTACGCACAGATGCGGCTGGTCAGCCGCTTCGAGATCGTGAACCACGCCCTGGTGGTGGGCATGATCCTCGGTGCCTGCGGCACGGCGCTATGGCTGTGGTCACGGGGCGAGGTAGGCGCCGGCGCGGTGGCCGCGGTGACCGCCATGGCACTGCGCGTTTCGGGCCACGCCCACTGGGTGATGTGGGAGATGACCACGCTGTTCGAGAGCGTGGGCACCATCCAGGACGGCATCAACACCCTCACCCGCCCGCGCACGGTGGTGGATGCGCCCGATGCCCGCCCGCTGCAGGTCACGCGTGGCGAGGTGCAGTTTGAGAACGTGCGCTTCGGCTACCGCGACGGCGCGGCAGTGATCGACGGGCTGAACCTCACCATCCGCCCAGGCGAGCGCATCGGGCTGATCGGCCGCTCGGGCGCGGGCAAGTCCACGCTGGTCAACCTGCTGCTGCGCTTTCATGACGTGCAGGGCGGACGCATTCTGGTGGACGGGCAGGACATCGCCCACGTCACGCAGGACAGCCTGCGCCAGGCGATCGGCATGGTCACGCAGGACACTTCGCTGCTGCACCGATCGATGCGCGACAACATCCTGTACGGCCGCCCCGATGCCTCCGAGGAAGACATGCGCCTGGCTGCCGAACGCGCCGAGGCCGTGCAATTCATCGACGAGCTGACCGACCTGCAGGGCCGCAGCGGCTACGACGCCCAGGTGGGCGAGCGCGGCGTCAAGCTCTCGGGCGGGCAGCGCCAGCGCGTGGCGATCGCGCGCGTGATGCTCAAGGACGCCCCGATCCTGCTGCTGGACGAGGCCACCAGCGCGCTGGACTCCGAGGTGGAGGCCGCCATCCAGCAGAGCCTGGACGGACTGATGCGGGGCAAGACGGTGATCGCCATCGCGCACCGCCTGTCCACCATCGCCGCCATGGACCGGCTCATCGTGCTGGACGCCGGCCGCATCGTCGAGGAAGGCACGCACGCACAGCTGCTGGCGCAAGGGGGTGTCTATGCGCGGCTGTGGACGCACCAGAGCGGCGGCTTCATGGGACAGGACCCGGACGAGGCCTGAGCGATACAGGATCGGCCGCGCACGATCATGGCAATCGGGATAGAAATAGGCCTCCAAGGCAATACTGGCAAGCGCCAACAGCTCTTATAACAATAGCACAAGAGACTGAAGACTCCCAGTTCAGCTCTGCTCCTCGGGGCCCAGGGGATGGGGGCGCGGCGGCTCGTGCGGCGGCAACTGCAGGAACAGCGCCGTGGCCGCCAGCGTCAGCACCCCCATGCAGGCAAACGTGGCGCGAAACGCGTGGAGCGTGTCCTGCGCATCTGCGGCGCCAAAGTAGCCCTGGAAGCTCGCCAGCACCGCCCCGGCAGCCGCCACCCCCATGCCCATGGCCAGCATCTGCACCATGGACAGCAGGCTGTTGCCGCTGCTGGCATGACCCGTGTCCAGGTCCTTGAGCGTGACCGTGTTCATGGCCGAGAACTGCATGGAGTTCACGCCGCCAAACGCCGCCAGCTGCACCATCAGCAGCCACGGGGGCTGGCCGGGCGTGATCAGGCAGAAGCTGGCGATGAGCAACGCCAGCGCGCAGGTATTGACCACCAGCACCTCGCGATAGCCCCAGCGCCGCACCATGAAGGTGACCGCAGGTTTCACGGCCATGCTGCCCAGCACCGTGGGCAGCATCATCATGCCCGCCTGCATGGGTGCGTAGCCCAGGCTGACCTGCAGCACCAGCGGGATCATGAAGGGCATGCACGAGCTGCCCAGCCGCGAAAACAGGTTGCCCAGCAGCCCCACGCGCAGCGTGCGCACCGAGAACAACCCCGGCACAAACAGCGGCGCATCGCTGCGCAGCGCGTGCAGCCAGTAGGCCGCCAGACTGGCCAGGCCAAAGATCATCATCACCAGCGACGACGCGCTGCGCGCACCACCGCCGGCCATGCCCTCCACCGCCAGCGACACGGCCGCCATGCCAAAGGCCAGCAGGCCATAGCCAACGAAGTCGAATCCACGCACGGCCAGCACCTCTCCCGCCGCCATGAAGCGCCGCGCGGCCATCAAGCCCACCAGCCCCACGGGCACATTGACCCAGAAGATCCAATGCCAGGAGGCGTACTCCACCATCCAGCCGCCCAGGGTCGGCCCGATCAGCGGCCCCACCAGCCCGGGAATCGCCACGAAGCTCATGGCGCGGATGAACTCGTCGCGCGGAAACGCCCGCAGCACCGCCAGCCGCCCCACGGGCAGCAGCAGCGCACCGCCCAGCCCCTGGACCACGCGCGCGCCCACCAGCAGCGGCAGCGTGGACGACAGCGCGCACAACACCGAGCCGAGCACGAACAACGCGATCGCCGACATGAACACCCGCCGCGTGCCGAAACGGTCCGCCAGCCAGCCCGACGCCGGAATCAGCACCGCCATGGCCAGCGAATACGCCACGATCACCGAGTGCATCTGCAGCGGGCTCTCGCCCAGGTCGCGCGCCATGGCCGGCAAGGCCGTGTTGACGATGGTGGCGTCCAGCGTCTGCATGAAAAATCCCAGGGCGACCAGCCACAGCAGCGGCTGGCGCGAAGTGGGCGAAACAGGTCCACGCGTCATGAAATCGCCCAGGGCGGGCTCAAAAAAGGAGGCCAAAGTGTGCCATTGGGACCCGTTTGCGGATTGACGCGCGGTTCATGTCCGTCGAAACGGTGTGGGGCCCTGTCCACCAAACACGAACCGCTATCAAAGTAGAAGCGTTTTCCCGAGATGGTGAGTGGCCGGCATGCGAAAGGCAGTGCACCCCATCACCGGGCAAAACCCAGCAAGACGTTGCCTATCACCGCGGGCACGTTCATGAAAATCCATGTAAATCAACTATTTACTATCACTTGTCGGCAGATTTCCCGCCATGCCGTGGTACCCTCGCGCCCCATGTTTCGTCGGTTGTGCCTGCTGCTGCTGCTTTGCTCGAATGCCTACGCCGCTCCCTCCCCCGAGGTAGAGCGGGCAGCCGCCACCCCTGCAGCCAGCATTGACCGCAGCCTGCTCGTCCAGTTGCAGGACGTTCAGCACAACGTGGCAGACCGCACCTCCTCCCTGATTTCCACCGCCATGGGCTTCATCGGCGTGCCATACCGCCGGGGTGGCAGCAGTGCCGAGACGGGTTTTGATTGCAGCGGCTTCGTGCGCGCCATCTATGAGCAGGCCAAGGGCATGGTGCTTCCACGCCGCGCCAACGAGCAGGCCGCCGCCACCGAAGTCATCGACAAAAAAGACCTGCAGCCCGGCGACCTGGTGTTCTTCAACACCATGCGCCGCGCGTTCAGCCACGTAGGCATCTACGTGGGTGACGGCAAGTTCATCCATGCCCCGCGCTCCGGTGCGCAGGTGCGCGTGGAAGACATGGGCGCTTCCTACTGGCAGCGGCGCTTCAACGGTGCACGGCGTGTGACCACGGACGAAGACGCCGCCGCCATGGCCATGTCCGCTCGCGCTCCGGCCGCCAACTGAGACCGGGGCCGGCACCCTGTCCGGCACTGCTGTAGTAATTGCGGTAAGTAGCTACGCACCGGGCCAGCGTTTTCAGTGCCTGCACATGGGGTGACGGTGTGCAAGCCACACAGGTGTCCTGAGTCCTTCCAGCCATGACCACACCCACTACGCGCTTTTGGCTCATGAAATCGGAGCCCGACGAGTGTTCCATTGACGATGCATTGGGCGCTCCGGGCGCCACCGTGCCCTGGACCGGCGTGCGCAATTACCAGGCGCGCAACTTCATGCGCGACGAGATGCAGGTGGGGGATGGCGTGCTCTTCTACCACTCAAGCTGCCCTGCACCCGGTATCGCCGGCATTGCACGCATAGCCTCGGGCGTACGCCCCGACCCCACGCAGTTCGACCCTGAATCCCCTTACTACGACCCCAAGTCACCCCTTGAGAAACCCCGGTGGCTGCTGCGGGACGTGCAAGCCGTGCGCAAGACACGGCTCATTGGCCTGGCGGAACTGCGCGCCCATCCCGAATTAGCGTCGATGCGCGTACTGCAGCGAGGCAACCGGTTGTCGATCACGCCGCTGCAGCCGCAGGAGTGGACCTTCATCACGCAGGTGCTCGCGGCAGACTAGCGGGCCGCGCGGGTGTCCCCGTCACGCATCGACAGGCTGGAGGCGGGAGGACTGGAGGCGGGAAAAGGGAATCCCGCCAAAAATCCAACCTTCATCAACCCGCCCCCTTGGCGCGCAGCAGCGCTACCAGCTCCGGCACCAGCGCCTGCGGCCCACCCTCGGCAACGGCGGCGGCAAAGGTGTCGTGCACGGCCTGGGCAATGCCATCGGCCGCGCCGCCTTCGTGCGCCATGGCGGTGTAGTAGCCCATGTCCTTGAGCGCGTTGGACATGAAGAAGCGCAGCCCGGAGGGGTCCTGCTGCAGCAGGTAGGGCCGCAGGCGCTCCAGCGCCACGCCGCCGCCGCCGCCCTTGGCGAGAACATCCAGGAACACCTGCGGCGCCACGTCGGCCGCCAACGCGCACGCGGCAGCCTCCGCGATCAGAGCCACGCTGCCCAGCGACACATAGTTGTGCAGCAGCTTCATGCGGTGGCCGCTGCCCACGGCACCGGTATGCGTGATGTTCTCGGCAAAGCACTGCAGCACCGGGCGCACTTCGTCGAGCAGTGCGGCCTCGCCGCCCACCAGCAGGTTCAGCCGGCCCTCGGCGGCCTCCTTGGGGGTGCGGGTCATCGGCGCATCCAGAAACCGCCCGCCGGCCGCCGCCACGGCGCGGGCGACGGATTCGGTGGACGAGGGAATGGCCGTGGAGCAGTCGATCACCACGGTGCCGGGCTGCAGGGCGGCCAGGGCGCCCTCCTCGCCCAGCAGCACCGCCTCTACCTGGGGCGATCCCGTCACGCACAGGATGAGCACCTGCACCTGTCGCATCAGTTCATGCACCGATGCGGCGCAGGCCACGCCCTGGGCGCGCAATGCATCCAGGGGCTGGTTGCCAGGGTGCTCCAGCACCGTCAGCGCATAGCCCTTGCGGGCGATATTCATGGCAATGCCGTGGCCCATCAGGCCTACGCCGATCAGTCCGATGCGAGGGGTGTTCATGTGCTGCGTTTCAACCGGTGGGTGGGAAGCGGTGTCCACCGCATTGTGGCGCGCGGAGCCCCTTCAACCCACCGCCGCCGTATCCCGGAAAACCAGTACCTTCAGCGACCGCTCCTCGTCCACATCGGCGAACACCGCCGGGTTGGGAACGCGTTCCACGAACGCCAGCGAAGGCGCCTGGGTTCGCATCTGCTCGCAGAGAAACTCCATCCCCAGCTCCGGCGCGTTCAGGCACAGCAGGGCGTGGCCGCCCGGCATCAGCAGTTCCGGCAGGCGCCGCATGAGCCGCGCATAGTCCTTGGTCGCGACGAAGCTGCCCTTCTGGTAGGACGGCGGATCCACGATCACCAGGTCGTACGGCCCGCTGCGCGTGATCTTGCCCCACGAGCTGAAGATGTCATGCGCCAGAAAGCGGGCACCGGCGCCCAACCCGTTGAGCTGGTGGTTCTGCTGCCCGGTGGCTATGGCACCCCGGCTCATGTCCACATTCACCACCTCCGCCGCGCCCGCCTGCAGCGCGGCAACCGAGAACGCACAGGTATAGGCGAACAGGTTGAGCACCCGAGCGCCGCACCCGGTGCGTGCGCGGTGGTTCGCCACATGCGCGCGCACCCAGCGACGCCCTTCGGCCATGTCCAGGAACAACCCGTGGTTCTGCCCGCGCAGCACCTGGACGCGCAGGCGTGCGCCATCCTCGGTGACCACATGCAGCTCGGGCACCTCGCCCGCCATCAGCCGCGTATCGCTGCGGCCCTCGATGCGCAGCGCCTCGCCGCGGTGCTGGAACACCCAGTTCAGCGGCTGCCCTGGCGCCACCTGCTGCCATCGTGCGCGCAGGGCGCCGTCGACGGTGGCGAGTGCGTCGTCCGTCACCGGGGCGAAGCTGGTGAGCACCAGCACGGGTGGATAGGCATCCAGCGTCCACTGCTCGCTGCCGGGAAACCGCCCGCCACGCCCATGGAAGATGCGGCAGGCCTCAACGGGCGGAGTGAGGGTGGCGATGGCGTCGAGCAGGGCTTGCATGAGTGGGGTCGGGCGCAAAGAAAAACAGGCATCAAAATGCCCGCTAACGCAGATTGTGCCAGCGCTAACAGCTATGGTTTTTACGTTATCGTCACGGTTTCATCCGCTCCGTTCAAGGCTTTTGCATGACCTTCGCTGACAACCTGCGCCAATTGCCCTCCATTGCCCACCTGGCAGCCCTGCAACTGCTGGACGACGCCGGCCAGGTGGTGGCCACCATTCCCAACCAGCCGGGCAAGACGGGCTCGCTGACCGTGTACGCCGCGCTGGCCGCCAAGCACGGCGGCATCACCGTCGCCGCGGCGCAGGAAGGCCTGGAACTGTTCGCCGAACACACCGCCGATGCCCGCCAGCATCCCGGCAGCCATCCCAACATCGACCGGCTGCTGCAGGTGATCGCGACGGGCCAGGGCTACCGCGTGGCACTGGTGCAGGCCTGAACTGCCACGCACACTCGCCAACCCAGCACCTCATACTCAAAAACGCCTCCAGCCCTTGCACAGCAAGCGCCAGGCGCTATCAAAAGCATAAAAAAGGCAGCCAGAGGCTGCCTTTTTTGCTACGGCCGTGGCCTTTACCTGCGCTGCGGCGGCACGTCCGTGCAACTGCCGTGGGCAATCTCCGCCGCCATGCCGATGCTCTCGCCCAGCGTGGGGTGCGGGTGGATGGTCTTGCCGATGTCCACCGCGTCGGCGCCCATCTCGATGGCCAGGGCGATCTCGCCGATCATGTCGCCGGCGTGCGTGCCGACGATGCCGCCGCCCAGGATCTTGCCGTGGCCCCGGCCAGCATGGCCGTCTCCTGATCCTGCTTCGGGGCTGTCGTCGAACAGCAGCTTGGTAAAGCCTTCGTCGCGCCCGTTGGCGATGGCGCGGCCGCTGGCCGCCCAGGGGAACAGGCCTTTCTTGACCTTGATGCCCTGCGCCTTGGCCTGGTCCTCGGTCAGGCCCACCCAGGCCACTTCGGGGTCGGTATAGGCCACGCTCGGGATCACGCGGGCGTTGAAGGCGGCGCTTGCCAGTTCCTTGTTGCCCTGCAGTTCGCCGGCGATGACCTCGGCCGCCACGTGCGCCTCGTGCACCGCCTTGTGCGCCAGCATGGGCTGGCCCACGATGTCGCCGATGGCGAAGATGTGCGGCACGTTGGTGCGCATCTGGATGTCGACGTTGATGAAGCCGCGGTCCGTCACGGCGACACCGGCCTTGTCGGCGGCGATCTTCTTGCCGTTGGGCGTGCGGCCCACGGCCTGCAGCACCAGGTCGTACACCTGGGGCTCGGGCACCGTGACGCCGTCCTTGGCGGGCGCGAAGCTCACCTTGATGCCCTCGGGCGTGGCCTCGGCGGCCACGGTCTTGGTATTCAGCATCACGTTGTCGAAACGGTGCTGGTTCATCTTCTGCCATACCTTGACCAGGTCGCGATCAGCGCCCTGCATCAGGCCGTCCAGCATCTCCACCACGTCCAGGCGCGCGCCCAGCGTGCTGTACACCGTGCCCATTTCCAGGCCGATGATGCCGCCGCCCAGGATCAGCATGCGTTTGGGCACGTCCTTGAGCGCCAGCGCACCGGTGGAATCCACCACGCGCGGATCGTCGGGCATGAACGGCAGGCGCACGGCCTGGCTGCCGGCGGCGATGATGGCGCGCTTGAACGCCACCACCTTCTTGGCGCCGGTCTTGTCCTGGCTGGTGCCGGTGGTTTCCTCCACCTCCAGATGGTTGGCGCCGACAAAGTGGCCGTAGCCGCGCAGCACGGTCACCTTGCGCATCTTGGCCATCTGCGCCAGCCCGCCGGTCAGCTTGCCGATGACCTTTTCCTTGTGGCCGCGCAGGGTGTCGATGTTGACCTGCGGCGCGCCGAAGTCGATGCCGGCGCTCTTCAGGTGGCTCACCTCGTCCATCACCGCGGCCACGTGCAGCAGCGCCTTGGAGGGAATGCAGCCCACGTTCAGGCACACGCCGCCCAGGGTGGCGTAGCGCTCGACCAGCACCACGTTCAGGCCCAGGTCGGCCGCGCGGAAGGCGGCGCTGTAACCGCCGGGGCCGCCACCCAGCACCAGCACATCGCACTCCACGTCGGCACTGCCGCCGAAGCTGGCCGCTTCGGTTTTAGGAGCTGCTGGCGCTTGAACAGCGGGCGCTGGAGCCGGTTTTGACTCAGATGGCGGTGCGCTGGGCGTGCTCGCCGCGGCAGGGGCCGCAGCCGGCGCCGCCGCACCCTGCGCCACTTCCAGTGTCAGCAGCACGGAGCCCTCGGCCACCTTGTCGCCCAACTTGACCTTGAGCTCCTTGACCACGCCGGCGTGGCTGCTGGGAATCTCCATGGAGGCCTTGTCGGACTCCACGGTGACCAGGCTCTGCTCGGCCCGGATGGTGTCGCCCGGCTGCACCAGCACTTCGATCACGCCCACCTCGGCGAAGTCGCCGATGTCGGGCACCTTGATGTCGATGATTGCCATATGTTGTGCTCCGTCCTTACAGCAGGATGCGGCGGTAGTCCGCCAACACCTGGCCCAGGTAGGCGTTGAAGCGCGCGGCAGAGGCGCCGTCGATCACGCGGTGGTCGTACGACAGGCTCAGCGGCAGCGTAAGGCGCGGCACGAACTGCTGGCCGTCCCACACGGGCTTCATCTGGCTCTTGGACAGGCCGAGGATGGCCACCTCGGGCGCATTGATGATGGGGGTGAAATGCGTGCCGCCAATGCCGCCCAGCGAGCTGATCGACATGCTGCCGCCCTGCATGTCGGCCGCACCCAGCTTGCCGTCGCGGGCCTTCTTGGCCAGCTCGGCCATCTCGGCGCTGATTTGCAGGATGCCCTTCTTGTCGGCATCTTTCAGCACGGGCACCACCAGGCCGTTGGGCGTGTCGGCCGCAAAGCCGATGTGGCCAGCCGGTATTCATCGAGAACAGGCGCGAGAAGCCGAAGCGCGTCATGTCGCAATTGGCGGAAATCCTGTCGAGCGTCAGTTCCCTGTCCAGTTTGGTTTCGATAAACCAGAGTGCTTGTCCAATCGGATTCATGGCGTGCCATTGAGGGTGTCGAGCGGACTATATGGTATCGGCGGCGGGGGCATTTGATCGTTCTTGCAGGGCTGGCGAATGCAAGCAATCATCGCTGCCGAAAACGGGACGGATGGCGCGACGGGTGACATTGTCGCCGCACTGCGCTACGCTCCCAACTCCGATACCCCGAGTCGCAATAGCATGTCGTTCATCAGCACCGGCGTCGAGTATGGCCTGCATTGCCTGCTCTATCTCGCCGACACTTCCACGGGCGTGCGCGACGCGAGCGTGCGCGACCTGGCCGAGATGCAGGGCGTCTCCGTCGATTACGCGGCCAAGCTTTTCACGCGTCTCGCGAAGGCCGGGATCGTCGTGTCCAGCGAAGGCATTCGCGGCGGCTTCGCGTTGGCGAGGCCCGCGCGGGACATCTCCGTGCAGGACGTCGTCGAAGCGATCGACGGCGACAAGCGGCTGTTCGACTGCCGTGAAGTGCGCGGCCAGTGCGCGGTGTTCGAAGGCGAGCCGCCCGCGTGGGCCACGCGCGGCACCTGTTCGATTCACGCGGTGATGCAGGCGGCGGAACGGGCGATGCGGGAGGAACTCAGGAAGCAGTCGCTCGCCGATCTCGCCGGGCAGGCCTGGTCGAAAGCGCCTGCGGGCTACGGCCCCAAGGTGGTCGGCTGGTTCGCCGATCGCGCGGCCAGCCGCGGCGGCGAGCGCTGATTCGCGCCGCGCCGCGGCGGCGTCGCACGACGACACGCGGGATGCAGCCACTGCCCCCCGCGCATCGTGCGGGCAAACGCGTTGCTCAGGCCACGACGATCCGCAACGGATCCGCGGCCGCCAGCGCTTCCGCGCGATCCGCGCGCGGCGGATAGATCCATTCGGAATTGATCTGGTGCTTGAGCTTCTTCGCCTCCGCACCCGTCAGCTTCACTTCACGATCCCAACCTTCCGTATAGACCGCACCCCACGGGCCGAGATCCAGGCACGTCACGTACTTCGGCTGGCTGTACGGGATATGTTCCAGCCCCAGCAGATCGGCTGCCACGTTGTGCCCTGCCGAACGGCCCAGGTTCATCGCGTGCTGGCATGACATCATCGTGTGGTTGCCTTCGTCGTCGGTGGCCGCATACGCGACGTCGCCCGTCGCGTAGACACCCGGCACGCCTTCGACCGCCAGGTTGCGATCGACGTGCAGGCGCCCCGTCACGTCGCGGCGGCCCGGAATCTGTTCCGTCAGCGTGCTGGCCCGCAGGCCGGCCGTCCAGATCACCGTGCTCGACTCGATCCGCTCGCCGTCCGCCGTCGTGATACCGGCCGCGTCGACCGATGCGACACCGGACCCGAGCTTCCACGTCACGCCGAGCGTGCGCAGCGCCTCCTCGATGACGGGGCGCGGGCCCTCGCCCAGGTCGGGGCCGATTGCGTCGTTGCGCTCGACGATCACGACCCGCACGTTTGCGTGTTCGCCCAGCGCGGCGCGCAGGCGGGCCGGCATTTCCGCTGCCGTCTCGATGCCGGTGAAGCCGCCGCCTGCCACCACGACCGTATCGCGGGCCGTGGAGGCCGGCTGCAACGCCAGATCGCGAATGTGCGCTTCGAGTTCGACGGCTTCGTCGGTTTGATCGACGCTGAACGTATGCTCGGCCAGGCCGGGAATCGCGGGGCGGAACAGGCGGCTGCCGGTCGCCAGCACGAGGCGGTCGTAGTCGAGCGTCGTCGCTTCACCGTTCGTGCGCAGCACGTCGGCGGCCCGGCGCGCGACGTCGATGCGCTCGACCGTGCCTTGCACGAACGTCACGCCCACCGCGTCGAAGATCTCGCCGAGCGGCGCCCGGAAGTTTGCCGGGCCTTCTTCGTAGAGGCGAGGACGGACGTGCAGATGGGCATCCGGCGCCACCACGGTGATTTCCACGTCGGTTCGACCGTGCGCGTCCAGCACGCGCGCCGCGCTCAGCGCGCTCCACATGCCGGCGAAACCGGCCCCGATAACAAGAATTTGCTTTGCCACTGATTGACTCCGGTTGATTGATGCATGAGGTCGGTAGAACACCGACGTTGCCTGCCGCATCGATGCGCTCCATAACTACGATTCTATGAGTCGTAGTTATGGAGCGCAAGTCCTGTGTGCGGAATGGCGCGTGGATCAATCAGGGAGCGACCCGACGAAAGACGGTGTCGGGAACGGGAAATCGCTTCGATGCAAAGGCGATCGATGCGTGGTCGCATCAGTACCGCGACCTTGCGCGATCGATCCGGACAGGCCGATTGGTCAGGGAGGCGGGACGTATTCGCAGCGTCAGATCTGGTGTGCCGAAGCAGATCGCCACGCCGGGCGGCGTGGCGATGAGGGCCAGGATTGCGCGGCTTAGCCGAGCGGCCAGTTCAGGATGGCGATACCGTCGTTGTAGTCACCGTCCGTCCCGTCTTCCGATCCGACCAGGCCGAAGTAGGTCTTCTTGAAGAGGTCGACCTGGCGCGAGCCGATCTTCGACGGCTTGCCGTTCGCCGTCACGACCACGCGCACCTTCCCCTTGCCGGAGTTCACGATCTGCGTGTTCAGGTTCGTGTCCTGCGTGCCGGCGCCCTGGAACGTCGCGGCCGGTTTCGCGTTGTCGTCGACGAAGACCTCGATCGTCTGCTGCGCCGACGAATTGACCAGCGCGGTCACGCCGAACGCGATGTTCGGCGGCAGGTTGAAGATGCCGTCGCGTTCGCCACCGCCGGTCGTCGTGGTATCCGGCTGCGTGGGCTGCGGAACGGATAGGAAATTCAACCGCATGAGGCCAAGTATGGCACGCGTTTTGGGCCTCGAAACACGTTCGGCCAAGGAAGGTTGAGCGCTCGCTTGCCGCTCAATGGCAAGAGCTTGGGAGGCAGTATGCATTTGGGTCTGGCGCGCACGCAGCTACTCACCGCAGCGATGGATACCGCCGCTTCACTGGGTCACCAATTGACGCGCTGGTCCACCTCGTCGGGTTGAGCTGCCAGATCCCAATCCGGCTCGCCTTGCACCCCGTCATCCACCGGCGCGTCGCAGTCCTCCCACAGCGGTGGCCCGCGTGCCGGGGTTATGTGCGGTGGCTGCGAGTCCACCCCGATGTGGTTCAGGATGTGGCGGATTTCGGCGCTGTGCGTGATGAAGGCAATGATGCGCATTTGCCCCCCGCAGTTCGGACACAGCAGTGGGAAGACCTCGTAGATGCGGGCAATCAGCACCGCCCATAGGTAGTGCGCTGGGCGTTTGGGAGGTGCTGCAGGTTCTGGTGTGGGTGTGGCCGCGTTGCCCGGCGCCGCCACCCCAGGTACGCCCACGCCCACGCCCGCGCCAGATTGTGCAGTCTCGACCGTGGCTGGTTGCGCCGCAGCAGGCTGGGCCAGAGCCGTCACCGCCTCCCTCAGCGGCGAGTTCGGTGCCAGCACGCCAAAGTAGCGGTGCCGGTGGGTGCGTGGTGGGGGTACCAGGGCGGCAATGCGGTCGATGAGCTCCAGCGGTGTGAGGTGCAGTTCGTCTGCCTTGGCACCGCGCTGGTCACTGGTGGGCTCGCTGCGCTGTTTGGCACAGCGGTACACCAGTTCGCTTCCCTCTTTGCGTAGGCGCTCCATGGAAAACGGTGGACGCGCGCAATAGCGCAGCAGCCGCTCCAGCGCAGCGCGGTCGTGGGCTTCGATGCAGACACCGGCGTCCACCGAGAAGCCGCTGTGTTTGTAGCCCAGCAGGTCTTTGGCGTCACAGTTCTCCAGCAGGCCCGAGCAACGAAGGCGCGCAGGATGCGTTTTTGCAGTGTGGTCTGCACTGGGGCCACGGTAGCCGCATCGATGCCGGTGGCCGCGTGAAAGATGACACCCGGCGATGAGATTCGAGGGGTCGCATCAGCATCGCCCTCGCCCTCCACTTCCTCAAACACCCCGTCCACCACACAAACGTGGAAGTGGACGTGTTCATTGAGGCTGGAGCCGAATCGGTGAATGAAGGCGATGGCACCGATGTGCAGGCCTGCCTTGTCCATATGGGCCGCACCGGGGCTGTGGGTCTGCAGAGTTTGTGCGATCACCCGCAGAAAGATGCGCAGCACCATGCTCAGCACCGCTCCGTCGCGCTGCATGAAGTAACGAAGCCGCTTGGGAACCGACAGCACCCACTGGCGCACCGGCAGGCGGGGGAATACGTGATCGTTCAGGTGCGCTGCTGTCTCCACCATGCGCCGGGTGGTGCACGAGGGGCAGACTCCCCGGCCTTTGCAGGAGAAGGCTACAAAGTAGTCGTGCCCACAGTCGCCGCAGCGAGCGCGGGCAAAGCCATGGGCAAAGATGCCGCACTCAAGATACTTGGCAAACGCTTTGCGCACGAAGGGCTTGGGGGTGTGGTGGTCGCCCTGGCCGTCGAACTGACCCGCGCTGGCCAACTCTAGCCAGGTCTCGTAGTGCTCGGCTACCGTTTGGTACAGCAGCGTGCGTTCGGGGTGGCGTGGGTTGTAGAGCTTGGGCTTGGAAGTGGCTGACATGAATACTGTACAAATGCACAGTATTCTGCGGCGATTGTTTGGGTACGCAAAGCACAAGGCCCGAACCGTCGCCAGTTCGGGCCTTGGCAGGGTAGCTTGGCTGCGGACTTACTTGCGCGCAGGCGGCACATCCGTGCAACTGCCGTGGGCAATCTCCGCCGCCATGCCGATGCTCTCGCCCAGCGTCGGATGCGGGTGGATGGTCTTGCCGATGTCCACCGCGTCGGCGCCCATCTCGATGGCCAGGGCGATCTCGCCGATCATGTCGCCGGCGTGCGTGCCGACGATGCCGCCGCCCAGGATCTTGCCGTGGCCCCGGCCAGCATGGCCGTCTCCTGATCCTGCTTCGGGGCTGTCGTCGAACAGCAGCTTGGTGACGCCTTCGTCGCGGCCGTTGGCAATGGCGCGGCCCGAGGCCGCCCAGGGGAACAGGCCCTTCTTGACCTTGATGCCCTGCGCCTTGGCCTGGTCCTCGGTCAGACCCACCCAGGCCACTTCGGGGTCGGTATAGGCCACGCTCGGGATCACGCGGGCGTTGAAGGCGGCGCTGCTTCCGCCTGGCTACTGAAATCACCTCTGCTGCGAATCCACGTCACGACAGAGATGATGTCGTCATGATTTCCAACCTCAAACTGTAGAGGCTTGCGATCGGTGGGAACGCCATGTGAATCAGTCAATTGCTCCAGAGTTACGCGATAACGGTATTGCCTCATTTGCATGGGTCCTCACGTTGGGCTAACTGTCATGACCCTTGCGGTTCACCCTGGATGATGGAAGACACTGGGGGCGTGCGGGCCAGCGCGGGTAGAGGTCGGTCAATTCTTTGATGGCACTCGACCGCGATCGCTAACTTGACCCGCTGCCGACCACTCGTACCCAGGATTGCCTGCGGGCGTTGCCCAGACCCAGCCGGGTCAGAGCGCGCCTGACAGCCCACATTAAAGAGAGCCGCCGGGCTTGCCCGGCAGGCCGTTGGTCGGCGGCACCTTGGCTGGTCCGCACGCTTGTGATTGTCATTCAAGCTGCAGGAGAGCCGCAATGGATTTGACCCCGATGCACAAGCGCGTCATTGCGCTGGACGTTCACCAGGCCAAGATCACGGCCTGCGCCGTTGTCGAACATGACGATGGCCGGGTAGAGGTCACCAAGCGAGACTTCGGCGCCTTCAAACGCGACCGCCGCGCCTTGGCGCAGTGGGCGCTGGAGATGGCCCCTGAGGTCGTGGTGATGGAGAGCACAGGGGTGTATTGGAAAAGCCCGTTTGCGGCGCTGGAGGCGGTGGGCCTTATTGCTTGGGTGGTCAACGCGCGGCATGTCAAGGCTGTGCCCGGTCGCAAGACCGACATGGCCGATGCACAGTGGCTGGCCACGCTGGCGCGTGCGGGTTTGCTGCGCGCCTCGTTCATTCCACCGGTGCAGATGCGCCAGCTTCGCCTGGTAGCGCGCCAGCGGCAAAAGCTGGTGGGCATGTGCAGCGCCGAGAAGAACCGGCTGCACAAGGTGCTGGTGGACGCGGGCATTCGCATCAACGTGCTGGTGGCCGACATCCACGGACAGAGCGCGCGTGCCATGGTCAAAGCCCTGATCGAGGGACAGCCCATGCACGAGGTGCTGAACCACAAGGGGCGGCTGCGAGCGAGCAGGCAAGAACTGTGCGAGGCCCTGAGCACCGAGCAGTTCAGCGCAGTGCACCGCTTTGTGGCCCAGGAGATCGTGCAGCACATTGAGCAGATCGAGCAGCGCATCGCCCGCATGGACCAGTACCTGCTGCAGGGCCTGCAACCCTGGCAGCCACAGCTCAGGCTGCTGCAGACCCTGCCGGGCATCGACGAGCAGGGGGCGGCCATGCTGCTGGTGGAGATTGGTGCGGACATGAGCGTGTTTGGCAGTGCAGAGCGCCTGGCCAGTTGGGTGGGCATCTGCCCAGGCAACAACGAGAGCGCGGGCAAGCGCAAAACCGGGCGCATCCGCAAGGGCAACGCCTGGGTCAGAAGGCTGCTGTGCGAGTTCGCCCAGGCTGCAGCACGAACGCGCTGCGCACTCAAGGCCAAGTTCGACGCGCTGACCATCCGAAAGGGCCACAAGAAGTCAGTGGTGGCGCTGGCCCACAAGATGCTGCGCACCATCTACGCCATGCTCAGCAACGCAAGCCACTACCAGGACAAGGAGGTCGATTACGAGGCGCTGAACGTTCAGCGCAACGCGCCGCGCTGGATCAAAATGCTGCGCAAGCACGGCTTCATCGCCACGCCCGCTGCCGCCTGAGACGCGCTTGCCCGCTGACCATCGGCCTTGGCCAGCCTCAGGTCAGGTGTCGGCACGTCCGGTGGCGGGTGTCTTCCACATTAATGACGCTATTCACCGATGCGGATCTTCGGCGTCACGGACATGCCGACGCGCAGGTTTGCAGCGTCAAGCTGGTCGGGGTCGATGCGAATGCGCACAGGCAGGCGCTGGACGATCTTGGTGAAGTTGCCCGTGGCGTTGTGTGGCGCGACAGCCGAATAGCTGACGCCACTGGCCGGCCCCAGGCTTTCCACGGTTCCCTTCAGTACGGCACCCGGCAAGGCGTCCACCTTGATGTCCACCGATTGTCCGGCCCGTACACGCGCCAACTGCGTCTCGCGGAAGTTGGCCGTGATATAGAGGGCATCGAGTGGAATCACCGCCAGCAACGGCTTGCCAGCATTCACGAATGCGCCGACACGTACCGACTTCTGGCCGATCATGCCGTTGATGGGCGCGGTGATTTGGGTATAGGAAAGCTTCAACTCCGCAGCCGCCTGTGCGGCCTGCGCTTGAGAAAGCGCAGCCTTGGCCTTTTCAAGATCGGCTTTCAGGATGTCCGTTTGCTGCCGCGCCGCTTGCAGGCCCGCGCGGTTCTTGTCCCGGCTGGCCAGCCGAATGGCCAACTGCGCTTCGGCCTGTTGTTGTGCCTGGATCGAACCAGATCCATCGGCTGCCAAGTTGCGATAGCGTTTTTGGTTGGCCTCTGCCAGTTTGAGTTCGGCATCGTCCACCGCAACGGCTGCCTGCGCTTGGCGGATCGCGGTTTCTTGCTGCGCCACACGCGCGGCAAGCCCCGCGACGCTGGCCTCGGCGGCGGCGACTTGTGCCTTTGCCGCATCCACCGCAACGATGAAATCCCGGTCGTCGATGGCTGCGAGCAAATCCCCTGCCTTCACTGGCTGGTTTTCTTCGACCAGTACCTTGCCGATCACTCCCGACACCTGGGGCGCGACGAGGGTGAAATCAGCCTGTACATAGGCGTCGTCCGTGGATTGGGTCGATGCGCTGGACTCGGGACGATTCAGATAAATGACACAGCCCGCTGCGACTGCGAGCAGCAGCACGGCACTGGTGATCTTGGCTTTCTTCGGCATCGCCATGGTGGAACTATCCTTGGGACGACGATGTGGATTGAGGGGCAGCGGGCTGCAAATCGGGGGCGGGAATGTAGGTCAGCCGCAATACGAAGGGGACCATCACCAGTGCCAGAACGCCCAGCACGCGGTAAGCATCCGCGACCGACAGCACCAGTGCCTGCTGGCCGATGATTCCCATCAGTTGAGTGGGCTCGGGGACAAGCGGAACGGAGTTGCCTACGGACGCGGCGTGATCCAGCAGCATCTCGGCGTGGAACCGCTGCCTTACGGTCACGAGCTGCCCGACCATCGCGCCGCCGAATACCGAGCCCAGGGCGCGCAGCGTGTTGATGTTCCCCGACACATACGGGCCTTCGCTGGGGTGCACGACGCTGGTACACAGGAACAGCAGCGAGACAACGGCCATGGGCTGGCCGAAGGCTTGCAGCGTCTGCGTCAGCACGAACTGGTCGCGGTTCCAGTCGGAAGTCAGTTGCGCACCAAAGAAGCACGCCAAGGCGATCAGCAGCAGGCCGCCCGCAAACACGAATCGGGCATCGACCCATTTCCGGTACAGGAACAGCGCCACCACGAAACCCAGGATAAGTTGAGGCAGCGCGACGATCAGGCCGATCGGTGCCATCTGAAGCGGCCGGTAGCTCTGGAGCGGCCCAAGATAGGTCATCGGCAACATCACGCTAGAGTTCAGCACGACAAGAAGGCAGAAGAACAAGGTGAAGCCCAACGCCAGGTTGCGGCGACTGAGCATCTGCAATTTGATGAACGGCGCCGGGTGATACCACTCCGTCAGCAGATAGGCCGCCAGCAGCGTCAGCCCGGCCACCAATGAGACGACGATGAGGGGGGAGTTGAACCAGTCCAGCCGCACGCCCTGATCCAGGGCGACGGTAATCAGGGCAAATGCCGGTATGCCGAAAGCCAGGCCGGGCCAGTTGGCCTGCGGGAAGCGGTCTGTCTGGATCGGGTCTTTCGGCAGGCCCCATCCGATCAACAAGGCGGCAATGGCCGCGAGCGGAAGAATCTGCCAGTACACCCAGCGCCAATCGAACAGGCCATCGGTCCATTGCCCCGCCAGCCAGATCGAAAGGTTCGGCGCGAAGGTGGCCGTCAGTGCATACAGCGCCAGTCCGTGCAGCCGGATGTGAGGCGGCAGGAATTTCAACGCCGCCATCATCAGCACGGGAATCATCGTGCCGCTGGCGATGCCTTGCAGGAAACGCATGACCAGCAGCAGATCGAGGTCATGGATGAAGGGGATGCACACCGCCAGCAAGGTGCATACACCGATCATCCACAGCTCGAATCGGCGCAGCGAGAGGGTGATGGCGAACCATGCCGAGAACGGCAGGGCGATCATTTCACCCGCGCTATAGACGGTGGTGAGCCAGGAGGCATCGTCCAGGCCGAAGCCCAGCGCGCCGCGAACGTCTGCCAGGGCCAATGCACCCACGCGATTGTTCAGTCCGGCCATCATGGCGGCGATGAGGATGCCGACCAGCCCGGCAATCGCCCGCTTCGGCGCTGCTGCCGCAGCAGCGGGTGCGGGCGGCGCCGCTGTCGGCTGCAACTCTACGGCACTCATTGCTCAACCTTGGGCTGCGAGGTAGCCGACGACGCGGTGGCCGTCAGGGGCGCATCGCCGCCGGCCTGCCGCTCGGATGTGAGTGCGTCGGGGTTCCAGCCACCGCCCAGCGACTTGTAGAGATTGACCAGGGTGAGCGCGGCGTTGGTGGCGCTGGTATTGAGACTGGTCTGGCTGGCAAGAACGCCACGTTGCGCAGCCAGGACATTCAGGTAGTCGGCAGCGCCTTCCTGATAGCCGCGCTCGGCAACATGCAGCGCCTGCTTGTTCTGCTCATACGAAACCAGCAGTTCGGTATGGCGGTTCTGCTGGGCTGCCCAGGCGTCCAGGGCGTTGTCCACTTCATGCCAGGCTTGCAGCACCGTCTGCCGGTAGGCGATGGCGGCAGTTCTTTGCCGTGCCTCGTTCAGCGCAAGGCGCTGCTTCAGACGCCCGCCCTGGAAGATGGGAAGATAGACCGTGGGGCCGACGGAGAAGAACCGGGAATCCCAACTGTCGAGGTCGTTGAACTCGAAGGCTTCGACGCCGACTCTTCCCCGCAGGCCGATCCGCGGGTAGAAATCGGCTTTGGCGACGCCGATGGCCGCCGTTGCAGCATGGAGTTGGGCTTCGGCGCGCTGTATGTCCGGCCGCCTGTGCGCCAATTCGGAGGGCAAGCCCACCGGCACATTGGAAGGAAGCGAAGGTAAGGGCATCGCTTCAAGCAACTGCGCATCGAGGGCGCGCGGCTCCTCACCCAGCAGCAGTGCCAAGGCGTTCATCAGCGTGTTGCTGCGCTGGACCAGTTCGGGCACCAGCGCCTCGACCGTTGCCAATTGCGCGCGCGCCGAAGAGGTTTCAAAGCGCGTGGCGACACCATTGCGCTCACGGCTTTCTGCAAGGCGGAGAGTGCGATCGGCGACCTCCAGGTTCTGCCGGGTGATGTCCAGTTGCGCTTGCGCACCGCGCAACTGGAGATAGGCGCGGGCCACCTCGGCGGACAAGGCCACCCGTGCCGCCTCGCGCTCATACACCGTGGCCTCGAAGGCAGCCGCGGCGTCTTCACGCGATCGCCGCGCACGGCCCCATAGATCGAGTTCCCAACTGGCTTCGAATCCCAACTGCCAGAAATCGCTCGCGCTCGTCGGTGCGCCCAGCGCGGCAAACTTGCCGTGCTCGCTGATCGCCTCGCGGGAATAGCCCGCCGAGACGCCCACGCTGGGCAGCAGCAGCGAGGAGGCAATCCCCAACTGCGCTCGGCTTTGCTCGATGCGTTCGGAGGCGATCTGCAAGTTGAGGTTGCCCGCCTGCGCACGGGATTGCAGACCCGCTAGCACGGGGTCGTTGAACAAGGTCCACCACGAAGATGGGAAGTTCGCAGCGGATGTTTCATTCGGTTGCGCGTAGTCCGCCCTGGGCGACAGTTGAACGGTCGCAAGCCTGTCGTCGGGTTTCACGAAGTCAGGACCAACCGCGCAGCCGACCAGTGAGATCGTGCAGAGCGCCGTGCCTGCTTGTCGCAGCAGTTGTGAGAGCAGCGGTTGTGACGTCATGAAGGTTCACCAAGTATATGAGTTGTACCGAACCGCTCGGACGGATAGGAAATTCAACCGCATGAGGCCAAGTATGGCACGAGTTTTGGGCCTCGAAACACGTTCGGCCAAGGAAGGTTGAGCGCTCGCTTGCCGCTCAATGGCAAGAGCTTGGGAGGCAGTATGCATTTGGGCCTGGCGCGCGCGCAGCTGCTTCCCCGCAGCGATGGATACCGCCGCTTCACTGGGTCACCAATTGACGCGCTGGTCTACCTCGTCGGGTTGAGCTGCCAGATCCCAATCCGGCTCGCCTTGCGCACCATCATCCACCGGCGCGTCGCAGCCCTCCCACAGCGGTGGCCCGCGTGCCGGGGTGATGTGCGGGGGGGCAGACTCCACCCCGATGTGGTTCAGGATGTGGCGGATTTCGGCGCTGTGGGTGATGAAGGCAATGATGCGCATCTGCCCACCGCACATGGGGCACAGCAGCGGAAATGCCTCGTAGATGCGGGCAATCAGCACCGCCCACAAGTAATGCGCCGCTCGCTTCGGGCGTGCTTCAGGTTCGGGTGTGGGTGTGGCCGCGTTGCCCGGCGCCGCCACCCCTGGTACGCCCGCGCCAGGTTGTGCAGTCTCCACCGTGGCTGGTTGCGACGCAGCAGGCTGAGCCAGCGCCGTTACCGCCGCTCTCAGCGGCGAGTTCGGTGCCAGCACGCCAAAGTAGCGGTGCCGGTGGGTGCGTGGCGGTGGCACCAGCGCGGCGATGCGGTCGATCAGTTCCAGCGGTGTGAGGTGCAGTTCGTCTGCCTTGGCACCGCGCTGGTCACTGGTGGGCTCGCTGCGCTGTTTGGCACAGCGGTACACCAGTTTGCTTCCCTCTTTGCGTAGGCGCTCCATGGAAAACGGTGGACGCGCGCAATAGCGCAGCAGCCGCTCCAGCGCAGCGCGGTCGTGGGCTTCGATGCAGACACCGGCGTCCACCGAGAAGCCGCTGTGTTTGTAGCCCAGCAGGTCTTTGGCGTCACAGTTCTCCAGCAGGCCCCGAGCAACGAAGGCGCGCAGGATGCGTTTTTGCAGTGTGGTCTGCACTGGGGCCACGGTAGCCGCATCGATGCCGGTGGCCGCGTGAAAGATGACACCCGGCGATGAGATTCGAGGGGTCGCATCAGCATCGCCCTCGCCCTCCACTTCCTCAAACACCCCGTCCACCACACAAACGTGGAAGTGGACGTGTTCATTGAGGCTGGAGCCGAATCGGTGAATGAAGGCGATGGCACCGATGTGCAGGCCTGCCTTGTCCATATGGGCCGCACCGGGGCTGTGGGTCTGCAGAGTTTGTGCGATCACCCGCAGAAAGATGCGCAGCACCATGCTCAGCACCGCTCCGTCGCGCTGCATGAAGTAACGAAGCCGCTTGGGAACCGACAGCACCCACTGGCGCACCGGCAGGCGGGGGAATACGTGATCGTTCAGGTGCGCTGCTGTCTCCACCATGCGCCGGGTGGTGCACGAGGGGCAGACTCCCCGGCCTTTGCAGGAGAAGGCTACAAAGTAGTCGTGCCCACAGTCGCCGCAGCGAGCGCGGGCAAAGCCATGGGCAAAGATGCCGCACTCAAGATACTTGGCAAACGCTTTGCGCACGAAGGGCTTGGGGGTGTGGTGGTCGCCCTGGCCGTCGAACTGACCCGCGCTGGCCAACTCTAGCCAGGTCTCGTAGTGCTCGGCTACCGTTTGGTACAGCAGCGTGCGTTCGGGGTGGCGTGGGTTGTAGAGCTTGGGCTTGGAAGTGGCTGACATGAATACTGTACAAATGCACAGTATTCTGCGGCGATTGTTTGGGTACGCAAAGCACAAGGCCCGAACCGTCGCCAGTTCGGGCCTTGGCAGGGTAGCTTGGCTGCGGACTTACTTGCGCGCAGGCGGCACATCCGTGCAACTGCCGTGGGCAATCTCCGCCGCCATGCCGATGCTCTCGCCCAGCGTCGGATGCGGGTGGATGGTCTTGCCGATGTCCACCGCGTCGGCGCCCATCTCGATGGCCAGGGCGATCTCGCCGATCATGTCGCCGGCGTGCGTGCCGACGATGCCGCCGCCCAGGATCTTGCCGTGGCCCCGGCCAGCATGGCCGTCTCCTGATCCTGCCTCGGGGCTGTCGTCGAACAGCAGCTTGGTAAAGCCCTCGTCACGGCCGTTGGCGATGGCGCGGCCGCTGGCCGCCCAGGGGAACAGGCCCTTCTTGACCTTGATGCCCTGCTGCTTGGCCTGGTCCTCGGTCAGACCCACCCAGGCCACTTCGGGGTCGGTATAGGCCACGCTCGGGATCACGCGGGCGTTGAAGGCGGCGCTTGCCAGTTCCTTGTTGCCCTGCAGTTCGCCGGCGATGACCTCGGCCGCCACGTGCGCCTCGTGCACCGCCTTGTGCGCCAGCATGGGCTGGCCCACGATGTCGCCGATGGCGAAGATGTGCGGCACGTTGGTGCGCATCTGGATGTCGACGTTGATGAAGCCGCGGTCCGTCACGGCGACGCCGGCCTTGTCGGCGGCGATCTTCTTGCCGTTGGGGGTGCGGCCCACGGCCTGCAGCACCAGGTCGTACACCTGGGGCTCGGGCACCGTGACGCCGTCCTTGGCGGGCGCGAAGCTCACCTTGATACCTTCGGGCGTGGCCTCGGCGGCCACGGTCTTGGTATTCAGCATCACGTTGTCGAAACGGTGCTGGTTCATCTTCTGCCATACCTTGACCAGGTCGCGATCAGCGCCCTGCATCAGGCCGTCCAGCATCTCCACCACGTCCAGGCGCGCGCCCAGCGTGCTGTACACCGTGCCCATTTCCAGGCCGATGATGCCGCCGCCCAGAATCAGCATGCGTTTGGGCACGCCCTGCAGCGCCAGCGCGCCGGTGGAATCCACCACGCGCGGATCGTCGGGCATGAACGGCAGGCGCACGGCCTGGCTGCCGGCGGCGATGATGGCGCGCTTGAACGCCACCACCTTCTTGGCGCCGGTCTTGTCCTGGCTGGTGCCGGTGGTTTCCTCCACCTCCAGGTGGTTGGCGCCGACGAAGTGGCCGTAGCCGCGCAGCACGGTCACCTTGCGCATCTTGGCCATCTGCGCCAGCCCGCCGGTCAGCTTGCCGATGACCTTTTCCTTGTGGCCGCGCAGGGTGTCGATGTTGACCTGCGGCGCGCCGAAGTCGATGCCGGCGCTCTTCAGGTGGCTCACCTCGTCCATCACCGCGGCCACGTGCAGCAGCGCCTTGGAGGGAATGCAGCCCACGTTCAGGCACACGCCGCCCAGGGTGGCGTAGCGCTCGACCAGCACCACGTTCAGGCCCAGGTCGGCCGCGCGGAAGGCGGCGCTGTAACCGCCGGGGCCGCCACCCAGCACCAGCACATCGCACTCCACGTCGGCACTGCCGCCGAAGCTGGCCGCTTCGGTTTTAGGAGCTGCTGGCGCTTGAACAGCGGGCGCTGGAGCCGGTTTTGACTCAGATGGCGGTGCGCTGGGCGTGCTCGCCGCGGCAGGGGCCGCAGCCGGCGCCGCCGCTCCCTGCGCCACTTCCAGCGTCAGCAGCACGGAACCCTCGGCCACCTTGTCGCCCAGCTTGACCTTGAGCTCCTTGACCACGCCGGCGTGGCTGCTGGGAATCTCCATGGAGGCCTTGTCGGACTCCACGGTGACCAGGCTCTGCTCGGCCCGGATGGTGTCGCCCGGCTGCACCAGCACTTCGATCACGCCCACCTCGGCGAAGTCGCCGATGTCGGGCACCTTGATGTCGATGATTGCCATATGTTGTGCTACCATTGGCGTGTTCGTTTATTGCGCCGCTGATAAATTGCCTTCTTGAATGCGTCGAGGAAGGGAAATAATACTATTACTACAAGTACCGCGCCACTGTAAGCAATTACCAGTCGATACCAAAAGATGCTCCATTCCCACCCACCGCTCTCGTAAAAAATACTTACTGCCAATCCTCCTGCACAAGTGAGAAAGCATCCTAGGATGCCAATCGGGATTACTCTTGCATTCTCGAACCACACTGCGAACGCTTTTTGTATCATCAAAATGCTACTGGCGATTTTCGCTAGAACTACAAAGGGGCAGAGCCATTTCGTCCGGATCTCCACTGATCAACATTTGAGCTCTCGTTCCGCAGGAAATCACAGCGAGCGAGTTCAACTTTCCCGATCCGACGAATGACGGCAGGCGTCGTTGACGCATGCGGCACTTCCGAACAGGGGGCTTCGACTTTACTGCCAAGCTGACCTTTAGGTGCTACGCGCCCTAGTCATCGCTTATTACGATTGAGGAACGCAAGAGATGCTTCAAATGATTGCTTCGCAGCAGTTGAAGCGTAGCCAAATGCGCGCACAGAGTTAAAAAAGCCGTGGCCGGCACCCTCATAGAGATGAAACTCCAATTGGCCAGGAGCGTCGAGTGCCCCCTTTAGGAGGTTCTGGACTTCTATAGGGATATGCGCATCTTGATCTCCGACGTGAACTTGGGTCGGACACTTCAGCGCGTGGAGGGTGTCCGCGTAATCCTGCACCCGAACTGGGTAGAACGAAATACACGCGTCGATGCCACCTGCGGCAGCCATGTGGAGTGCAAATTTTCCACCGAGACAGAAACCAAGAACACTTAAGCGTCCATCGCAGTTTGGATGCGCCTTCAGCGCATCGACGGCAGCGTAGCAGTCTGCGAGGCCTACGCCTTCGTCCATCTTCTGCCAAAGTCCAATCGCTCTTGTGCGCTCGGCGTCAGAGTACCCCAACTCGATTCGAGGCTCCAGCTGATTAAAGAGATCTGGCACAAGGACGACGAAACCCGCGTCAGCGAACTGGTCCGCTGCCATGCGCATGGCGTTATTAGCTCCAAAAATCTCGGGTAACAGTACTATTCCCGGTCGCGCCGGACCATCTTTCGACGTCAAATATCCGTCGAAAAAACCGTGGCCAGAAGGGATTTCAAAGTTGAAGTTAGTCATTTTTCGCGGCTATAGTGCTCGATTTTTTCATGGTCTAGTTCGACCCCGAGGCCGCAGCCGTTCGGAACGACTACCTCGTATTCGCAATATGAGATGGGAACTGTTGTCAGATCATCCGCCAACAGCAACGGACCGATCATCTCGCAGCCCCACGGCATTTCAGGCAATGCGCTGAATAATTGCAGGCCTGCAGCGGTGCCGATCGAGCTCTCGAGCGCCATACTGCCGTAGATAGGCACCCCCGCTGCCTCTGCAACCGCGGCAGCCTTGTAGGCACGCCGAATCCCACCGCCCTTACCGACCTTCACACCGTACAAATCGGTTGAGCAAGCCTTAAATGACGTGTAAGCATCGTGAAAATCCCAAAGTCCCTCGTCCGCTGAAATCGGGATATCCATGCGCGCGGCCACCCGCGCCATGCCCTCATGGTTCCATCTTGGCAGCGGCTGTTCGATCATCGCGAAGCCGGCACTCTCCAGACGCGGGAGGAAGCGCATGCACGTTGGTTCATCCCATGCCTGATTGAGGTCCACCGTGAACACTGCGGTTGGCTCGACCTTCCAAACGGCCTCGGCTGTCTGGATCGCACGAGCGGTCTCCTTTGACGCATCCCCCATGCCAATTTTCATCTTGAACGTTCGATGCCGCCGCGCTTCAAGTTGACGTTTCGCATCTTCGACGTCGCTGTCCAAATCGCCCGACGCTAAGGCCCATAGAACCGGGATGGAAGTTCGAACGCGCCCTCCATAGAGCGCGCTCACCGGAAGCCCATGCAGTTTTCCAACCGCGTCATGCACGGCGACATCCACGGCCGCTTTAGCAAAGTTGTTGGCTGCCGAAGCTCGATCCATCGCCTTAAGAATCGATTCATGCGCGAAAATATCGATTCCGCACACTGCTGGTGCCAGGTAGCAATCAATGACCTGTTTGATCGTTTCGCTACATTCCCCGCCCCAAAAGGACGTGCCAGCCGGCGTGGCACCCTCGCCATATCCAGTGGCGCCATGCTTGGTCCTTAGCGTCACCAATACGAGGGACTGGGTTAAATGTGTTCCAGTGGAGTGGTTGTGAACTTTCTTCAGCGGAAGATCAACAATGCGCGTTTCGATCGACTCAATCGGGTCGGCCGCTACACAACTTTCGTTGCTAAATCTACTTTTGTCGGTGTGCATGTTACGCAGGCGCATAGGTTGATTGATCGGGACGCACTCCAGCCCAAGCGTTTGCGATCAACCTCTTGATCATGCTCGCATCTAGCGGCCGGGGATTGGCATACGGCTTCGACATCACCGCCGCGACTGCGACGTCGATGTCGGCCTCGGTCATCCCAAGGTCCTTCAGAGCTACCGTAGCGCCACTCCTGCTTGCAACGTCGTAGATTCGACCGGAGACGTCACCACCATCCAGCGCTCGACTAATTACGTCAACGGCCTCGCGCACCGCAGAAGCGTTGTACGCAAGAGCGTGGGGGAGAATGGCAGTGTGTGTCTCCGCGTGTGGGAGGTTGAGCGTTCCACCCAGCGTATGACAGAGCTTGTGGTGCAATCCCATGGACGTTGATGCGAGGCAGATTGCGCACAACCAAGAGCCATATAGGGCCTCGGTGCGCGCATCGATATCGTGCGGCCGTTCCTTAAGCTTTGGGAGGCTCTTGTAGAGCGAGGCAATCCCCGTTTCCGCCATCAGAGACACAACCGGGTTAGTGTCCACGGCGTATAGCGCCTCGACAGCGTGCGCCATTGCGTTAATTCCGCTCGCCACTGACATTACTGGCGGAAGCGTCAATGTCATATCGACGTCGTAGATTACGGTTTCTGGCAGCACCCTTAAGGTGCGCTGCGTCGTCTTCACCCCGTCTTCGGTTTGGCCTAGGATCGGCGTCATTTCTGATCCTGCATATGTGGTCGGCACAACCAGTTGCGGCAAGTCAGTGTGCAAAGCGATAGCCTTGGAAAGTCCGATCGACGAACCGCCCCCGATGGCGATAACTCCGTCGACCGACCAATCGCGAACAAGTTTCAGCGCGTTGAGGGTGACGTCCGTAGGAGTGTGCATCGCCGCTCCATCAAATGTGGCCACGTGCAGTTCACCCAGGAGATTCTTCGTGCGATCGGCATCTGCCGTCTGCTGCGAAGTGGACACGACAAGAAGCCGCTTGCAACCCAATGCCTCCGCCTCGCGTTTGATCAACGATATAGTGCCCCGCCCGAAGATCACTCGGCTGGCTAAGCCTTGAAATGTGAAATCTCGCATATATTCGAAGAGCTATATTGACTTTTAAGCGACTGAATCGGCATAGAGCGGACTGTCATCGGTCGGGATGTTGAATTTTCCATCAAAGACAGCCCGGATCCAAGGCTGAATGAACACAACTGAACGCAATCCGGCTTTGGTAAAGGGGTCTTCGTCTACAAACTTGCGCGCCTCCTCCAGATCAGCAACTTGCACGACGTAGCTCCCCCCCTTTACCGCCTTTCCATCGTCGGTAAAGGTAGCGCCTGCGGCGAGCACCTTCGATGCGTTGGCTTCCATGTATTTCCGGTGCTCAGACACGACGGCTTGGCGTTTATTTGCCGTCCCCGGCAAATCTTGAAAAAATATTGCAACGTACATCTAATTCTCCATTTTTAAAAATTTGAAGGCACATCGACCCCTCGGCGCCTTGCTGAATTCTGCTCTGGCAGATCCGGAATCGAGCTCGCCAGTAGCTTGAGCAAGGCACGTAAAGCGCCCATCTCAACAACGCCCATTCGTTCTGCCCACTCCGCCTCAATACGTTTGCCAATTTCGATAGCAAACTGCTGCATCTTGATTCCCTTCGCGGACATTCGAACCACGTTGGCACGCTTGTCCACAGGATCCTTTCGGATCTGCAAATATCCCAGCGACACCAGCGAATCAACCAAGTAGCCCATACTTTGCTTAACCATCCCGGCGCGCCGCGCGAGGTCAGAAACAGAAGCGCCTGCTAGTGGTAGATGCCTGAACACTGCACCGTGCGCTTCGCGAATCTCGGGATATCCGGAAGTCGCAAGCGCGCGGTAGACGCGCGATGCCTGGGCTTCAAACGGAATACGAAGCAGCGTACTAAGCGTTCCCGTCAGTGAGCCCATCGTGGCATCAGGATCGGCGGGCCTCCAAGCGGACTGCTCATCAATCTGGAATGTGGCTTTAACTTCAGTATTTTTCATATTCGTCCTATTGTATGTCGATATAGTCGAATTAGCTCGCCACTTTTACCGTACGCGTGCAGCCGCTCTTCTCGCGAGCGCAGGCGCACCCGTAGCAGCGCTTTAGAGCGGAACGCCCGGGTCTACAAAAGTCACACTTCGCGGCTGGCAATGACCGGCGAAGATAGGGCCAGATTCTGTCCATCAAGCTATAGCTCATACATGCAACTAGTGCGAGCGACTTGAAATAGCGCCACATAGATCGCCGAAATAAGTTCACCCTTTCTGCTGGACAATCACGACACTTGGGCGCCGGATTGGCGAACTGCATCACCCCACTTAGCACGCTCACTTACCATAAATGATGAAAAATCACTCGCTCCCCGCCAGGTAATTTCATTTCCCGTTGTCTTGGCAAAATCCTTCATTTTGCTGGACCGGAGTATGCTTTGCAGTTGCGACTCGATGAGACTAACCACGGCGTCTGGAGTTCGTATGGGTGCAACGTATCCGTACCACGCAACCGCATCGAAGCCCTTGAGCCCGGATTCACTCACTGTCGGAATCTCTCTAGCAATGCTGATTCGGTCGATAGACGTCACTGCAATTGCCTTTAGGCTTCCAGCACGCACCAACGGCAGCGTTGCCGTTGGCGTCACGATGGCCAATTCAACATGCTCCCCCACAGCCAGGGATAGAGGATCCTTTGCGGCAACATGCAAAAGGTCGATGCCTGCCTGTACATTCAACATCGCCCCCGCGAGGTGACCAGTACTTCCATTCGCATACGTTGAATACGACAGTTTGCGCGGGTGGGACTTCGCATACGCCACCATTCCCGCAAAATCATGGAACGGGACTTTATTTCCCGCCACGATCAAATTCGGAGCGGACATAGCCAGCCCCACGGCCCGCAACGTGTTCTGCGGATCTATTGCGATATGGGTGTAAAGCGTTGGGTTAATGGCAATGTTCGGCGTCGAGGCCATTAACAACGTGTAACCATCAGCCGGGCTTCGTGCCACGAACTCGGTCCCGATATTGCCGCCCGCACCAGGCCTGTTTTCTATTAAAAACGGTTGCTTCAGACGCTCACTCAGCTCCTCCGCTATTACCCGGGTAAGAGAATCACTTGAAGTCCCGGCCGCGAAGGGAACAACGATTCGCACCGGCTTAGACGGATATGCTGAATGCTGCGCACTCGACATCAAGGGCAGCATGCTCGCCGCAGCTCCTAGCACCAAGCCGCGGCGCCGGAAGCCAGGACGCGCGGCAATCGCATTATCGTTATGGTTCACAGATTCTCCGTTCTCATTTGCACAACCTCGAAAGCTCCATTCGCCTCACAACGCCGAGTCGCTTGAACCGCCTGCGGGACAAGCAGAGGGAGGCAAGGAGTCGCGGACAACAAGCCCTGACAACCCACGGAGCCACACAACATGAACTGCAGCCATGCATAACGACGGAACACTTGACCGCTTGGCGCCGCCACGCTTGCGCGTGGTTGATTCATGGCCGGCAGCATCTAGACAGGCGATTGGTCTATTATCGGCTTGTCAATCAGTTACTGTATTAGGGTTTAGCCTGGGGTGATGGCTTGCTAGGGCTGCATGTGAGGGCAAGATTTCTCCCTGCGCTTTCCTACCTGATTGCTCGCATGTCGACCCCGTCTGCATAGTCCGCGGCCTCCTGTATATCGAGCGCTACCCTATCGCATTCGACATATGTCTTGTCTAGTTGATCTTCCTCGACTGCTTTCGCATCCTTGGTGGCACCCTCTCGGGGCGATCTCTCGCAAGCGCACGGTGAATTCATCTTGATTGCTTGAGAGTCGGTAGACACCGTGGATGTGGACGTAATAGATGGTGCGGTTAGCAGGCGACTCGTCGCAAGCACAGCGCGGTTCAAGGCTGAGGTTCTTGAGGCGTGCCGGCAGCGGGATGCTTCTGCCGCGGCGATCGCGAGGCTGCGTCGCCGAAGGCGACTGATGTTCCAACCTTGCCGATGCCCGACTTCATCGCGCTCGATGTGCAGCCCGAAGCCGAGACGCCAGCCCGTGACATCCGCATCGAACTGAAGCGAGGTAGCGCCACCGCAGTAGTGCACTGGCCGGTGGAATCAGCGTAAGCGTGGCCTCAATACCCTCTGGCGAGACCACGCGAGCATGAGCAGGATCGCCTGATCATGCTCACGCTTGGATGTGTGCATTTAACCGGTACGTGCACACATGGACAAGCGAGTCACTTCGGGCAAGGACACCCGGCGCAAGCACAGCGAAGAGCTCAAGCAGGCATTGGTCGAACGCAGCCTGGAACCTGGCGCATCGGTCGCCGCCATCGCGCAGGAGCATGGCATCAACGCGAACCTCCTGTTCAACTGGCGCCGGCTTCACCTGCGCGCGCAGGCTCCAGCAGTTGAGGCCGCAGCGTCGCCGACGCTCCTGCCGGTGACGGTGCAGATGGAGCCCGCGGTCAAGACCCCCAAGGTCATAGCGCCGCGTCCTTCGAGCGGCGTGATCGAGATCGACGTGGGTGCCACGCGAGTTCGTCTGCGCGGAGCCGTCGACGAGACCAGCGTGCGTTGTGTGCTGCGCCTGCTGGGTGCCATCGCGTGATTGGTCTTCCCTCGAACACGCGCGTGTGGATCGTGGCCGGCCACACCGACATGAGGAAGGCTTCGGCGGCTTGGCGGCCATGCTCCGGACGGCGCTCGCGGCGAATCCCTTCTGCGGCAACGTCTTCGTCTTCCTCGGCAATCGCGGCGACATCCTGAAGGTGCTCTGGTTCGATGGCCAGTGCGTATTCCGGCGAACGTGACCGACGATTCCGCTCTATCGTGACCGGTCGTCATGCGTGTCGAGTTGCGCGTTCAGATTGTAGAAGTGGCGGTCACGATGGGTCTTTGTTCTTCTCCTTTTGGGGCGTTTTCGCGGTCTGGCGCAATGACTCGCCCGTGAGGGTGAGTCGGTGGTTCTGCTGCATCAGGCGATCAAGGATCGCGTCAGCGATCGTGGCGTCACCAACCCATGCGTGCCAGTGCTCGATCGGCAGCTGGCTGGTGATGATGGTGGCCTTGCTGGCCGCCCGGTCGTCGATGATCTCCAGCAGATCGCCGCGGGCTTGAACGTCCAGCGCGGCCATGCCCCAGTCGTCGAGCAGCAGCACATCGGTCTTGGCCAGTTGGATCAGCCATTTGCCGAAGGTCCCGTTGCCGTGGCGGATGCGCAGTTCCTCGCCAAGCCTCGGCATGCGCTGGTAGTAGGCGGAGCGACCGCGTCGGCACGCGTACTGCGCCAGCGCGCATGCAAGCCACGACTTGCCCGCACCCGTCGGTCCCGTGATCAGCACGCTGTGGCCCGAATCGATCCAGTCGCCCAGCGCCAAGCTCATCACGGCCTTGCGGTCAATGCCGCGACCGGCGCGAGCATCCATGTCCTCGATGGCCGCCTGTGGGTACTTCAGGCGCGCGTCCTTCAAGAGGCGCTCTCGGCGTTTGTCACTGCGCCAGTGCACTTCGCGCTCCACCAGCAAGGCCGTGCGCTCTTCGAAGCTCATGGTCGTCATGCCGGCGCTGGTGAGCTGGTCTTGCAGTCCCGCCGCCATGCCCAGCAACTTCAGGCTGCGCAGTTGATCGAGGGTCGTGTTCATCATCATTGGAGTTCCTTCTTGTTCAAGTGCCGGATGCAGTCCGGTGGTTACTGGTAATACGCCGGGCCCCGCACATGCTCGTGAGGCGGACTGGTCCAGCTAGGCGCCGTGCTCGCGGCCGCCTTGTCGCGCTCATTGACCAGGATGGCCTTCACGTGCACGTACTTGGCCGTTCCCAGCTCCAGGGCGATCAGGCTGGCCGCCTCCAAGCGCTCCTTGCCGTAGCGACGCGCCAGCGACAGCAACCCCAGACATCCCCGATATCCGTGCTCGGGATGGCGCCGCTCCTCGATCAGACGTGTCACCAGGCGCCCCGTAGCCACGCCGATGCTTTGCCCCCAATGGACCAGGCGCTCGGGCGTCCACTCGAGATGCGCGCGGTGCGCTGCAGGCAGGTGGGCGACGACGGTCGTGAAGCCCCCCTTGTGTGCACTGCGCTGATGCGCGGCCACGCGCTGTCCACGGTGCAGCAATTCGACCGCGTGGGCTGTGATGCGCGCCTCCAGCAGCAGGCCCACGAGGTTCTGGGGCACGCTGTAGCGGTGGCCTTCGATCTCCACATGATGGTCACGGATAGGAAATTCAACCGCATGAGGCCAAGTATGGCACGAGTTTTGGGCCTCGAAACACGTTCGGCCAAGGAAGGTTGAGCGCTCGCTTGCCGCTCAATGGCAAGAGCTTGGGAGGCAGTATGCATTTGGGTCTGGCGCGCACGCAGCTACTCACCGCAGCGATTGATACCGCCGCTTCACTGGGTCACCAATTGACGCGCTGGTCCACCTCGTAATCGGGTGCGGGTTGAGCTGCCAGATCCCAATCGGGCTCGCCTTGCACCCCGTCATCCACCGGCGCGTCGCAGTCCTCCCACAGCGGTGGCCCGCGTGCCGGGGTGATGTGCGGTGGCTGCGAGTCCACCCCGATGTGGTTCAGGATGTGGCGGATTTCGGCGCTGTGGGTGATGAAGGCAATGATGCGCATCTGCCCACCGCACATGGGGCACAGCAGCGGAAATGCCTCGTAGATGCGGGCAATCAGCACCGCCCACAAGTAATGCGCCGCTCGCTTCGGGCGTGCTTCAGGTTCGGGTGTGGGTGTGGCCGCGTTGCCCGGCGCCGCCACCCCTGGTACGCCCGCGCCAGGTTGTGCAGTCTCCACCGTGGCTGGTTGCGACGCAGCAGGCTGAGCCAGCGCCGTTACCGCCGCTCTCAGCGGCGAGTTCGGTGCCAGCACGCCAAAGTAGCGGTGCCGGTGGGTGCGTGGCGGTGGCACCAGCGCGGCGATGCGGTCGATCAGTTCCAGCGGTGTGAGGTGCAGCTCATCTGCCTTGGCACCGCGCTGGTCACTGGTGGGCTCGCTGCGCTGTTTGGCACAGCGGTACACCAGTTTGCTTCCCTCTTTGCGTAGGCGCTCCATGGAAAACGGTGGACGCGCGCAATAGCGCAGCAGCCGCTCCAGCGCAGCGCGGTCGTGGGCTTCGATGCAGACACCGGCGTCCACCGAGAAGCCGCTGTGTTTGTAGCCCAGCAGGTCTTTGGCGTCACAGTTCTCCAGCAGGCCCCGAGCAACGAAGGCGCGCAGGATGCGTTTTTGCAGTGTGGTCTGCACTGGGGCCACGGTAGCCGCATCGATGCCGGTGGCCGCGTGAAAGATGACACCCGGCGATGAGATTCGAGGGGTCGCATCAGCATCGCCCTCGCCCTCCACTTCCTCAAACACCCCGTCCACCACACAAACGTGGAAGTGGACGTGTTCATTGAGGCTGGAGCCGAATCGGTGAATGAAGGCGATGGCACCGATGTGCAGGCCTGCCTTGTCCATATGGGCCGCACCGGGGCTGTGGGTCTGCAGAGTTTGTGCGATCACCCGCAGAAAGATGCGCAGCACCATGCTCAGCACCGCTCCGTCGCGCTGCATGAAGTAACGAAGCCGCTTGGGAACCGACAGCACCCACTGGCGCACCGGCAGGCGGGGGAATACGTGATCGTTCAGGTGCGCTGCTGTCTCCACCATGCGCCGGGTGGTGCACGAGGGGCAGACTCCCCGGCCTTTGCAGGAGAAGGCTACAAAGTAGTCGTGCCCACAGTCGCCGCAGCGAGCGCGGGCAAAGCCATGGGCAAAGATGCCGCACTCAAGATACTTGGCAAACGCTTTGCGCACGAAGGGCTTGGGGGTGTGGTGGTCGCCCTGGCCGTCGAACTGACCCGCGCTGGCCAACTCTAGCCAGGTCTCGTAGTGCTCGGCTACCGTTTGGTAGAGCAGCGTGCGTTCGGGTGGCGTGGGTTGTAGAGCTTGGGCTTGGAAGTGGCTGACATGAATACTGTACAAATGCACAGTATTCTGCGGCGATTGTTTGGGTACGCAAAGCACAAGGCCCGAACCGTCGCCAGTTCGGGCCTTGTCAGGGTAGCTTGGCTGCGGACTTACTTGCGCGCAGGCGGCACATCCGTGCAACTGCCGTGGGCAATCTCCGCCGCCATGCCGATGCTCTCGCCCAGCGTCGGATGCGGGTGGATGGTCTTGCCGATGTCCACCGCGTCGGCGCCCATCTCGATGGCCAGGGCGATCTCGCCGATCATGTCGCCGGCGTGCGTGCCGACGATGCCGCCGCCCAGGATCTTGCCGTGGCCCCGGCCAGCATGGCCGTCTCCTGATCCTGCCTCGGGGCTGTCGTCGAACAGCAGCTTGGTAAAGCCCTCGTCACGGCCGTTGGCGATGGCGCGGCCGCTGGCCGCCCAGGGGAACAGGCCCTTCTTGACCTTGATGCCCTGCTGCTTGGCCTGGTCCTCGGTCAGACCCACCCAGGCCACTTCGGGGTCGGTATAGGCCACGCTCGGGATCACGCGGGCGTTGAAGGCGGCGCTTGCCAGTTCCTTGTTGCCCTGCAGTTCGCCGGCGATGACCTCGGCCGCCACGTGCGCCTCGTGCACCGCCTTGTGCGCCAGCATGGGCTGGCCCACGATGTCGCCGATGGCGAAGATGTGCGGCACGTTGGTGCGCATCTGGATGTCGACGTTGATGAAGCCGCGGTCCGTCACGGCGACGCCGGCCTTGTCGGCGGCGATCTTCTTGCCGTTGGGGGTGCGGCCCACGGCCTGCAGCACCAGGTCGTACACCTGGGGCTCGGGCACCGTGACGCCGTCCTTGGCGGGCGCGAAGCTCACCTTGATACCTTCGGGCGTGGCCTCGGCGGCCACGGTCTTGGTATTCAGCATCACGTTGTCGAAACGGTGCTGGTTCATCTTCTGCCATACCTTGACCAGGTCGCGATCAGCGCCCTGCATCAGGCCGTCCAGCATCTCCACCACGTCCAGGCGCGCGCCCAGCGTGCTGTACACCGTGCCCATTTCCAGGCCGATGATGCCGCCGCCCAGAATCAGCATGCGTTTGGGCACGCCCTGCAGCGCCAGCGCGCCGGTGGAATCCACCACGCGCGGATCGTCGGGCATGAACGGCAGGCGCACGGCCTGGCTGCCGGCAGCGATGATGGCGCGCTTGAACGCCACCACCTTCTTGGCGCCGGTCTTGTCCTGGCTGGTGCCGGTGGTTTCCTCCACCTCCAGGTGGTTGGCGCCGACGAAGTGGCCGTAGCCGCGCAGCACGGTCACCTTGCGCATCTTGGCCATCTGCGCCAGCCCGCCGGTCAGCTTGCCGATGACCTTTTCCTTGTGGCCGCGCAGGGTGTCGATGTTGACCTGCGGCGCGCCGAAGTCGATGCCGGCGCTCTTCAGGTGGCTCACCTCGTCCATCACCGCGGCCACGTGCAGCAGCGCCTTGGAGGGAATGCAGCCCACGTTCAGGCACACGCCGCCCAGGGTGGCGTAGCGCTCGACCAGCACCACGTTCAGGCCCAGGTCGGCCGCGCGGAAGGCGGCGCTGTAACCGCCGGGGCCGCCGCCCAGCACCAGCACATCGCACTCCACGTCGGCACTGCCGCCGAAGCTGGCCGCTTCGGTTTTAGGAGCTGCTGGCGCTTGAGCAGCGGGCGCTGTAGCCGGTTTTGACTCAGATGGCGGTGCGCTGGGCGTGCTCGCCGCGGCAGGGGCCGCAGCCGGCGCCGCCGCTCCCTGCGCCACTTCCAGCGTCAGCAGCACGGAGCCCTCGGCCACCTTGTCGCCCAGCTTGACCTTGAGCTCCTTGACCACGCCGGCGTGGCTGCTGGGAATCTCCATGGAGGCCTTGTCGGACTCCACGGTGACCAGGCTCTGCTCGGCCCGGATGGTGTCGCCCGGCTGCACCAGCACTTCGATCACGCCCACCTCGGCGAAGTCGCCGATGTCGGGCACCTTGATGTCGATGATTGCCATATGTTGTGCTCCGTCCTTACAGCAGGATGCGGCGGTAGTCCGCCAACACCTGGCCCAGGTAGGCGTTGAAGCGCGCGGCAGAGGCGCCGTCGATCACGCGGTGGTCGTACGACAGGCTCAGCGGCAGCGTGAGGCGCGGCACGAACTGCTGGCCGTCCCACACGGGCTTCATCTGGCTCTTGGACAGGCCGAGGATGGCCACCTCGGGCGCATTGATGATGGGGGTGAAATGCGTGCCGCCAATGCCGCCCAGCGAGCTGATCGACATGCTGCCGCCCTGCATGTCGGCCGCACCCAGCTTGCCGTCGCGGGCCTTCTTGGCCAGCTCGGCCATCTCGGCGCTGATTTGCAGGATGCCCTTCTTGTCGGCATCTTTCAGCACGGGCACCACCAGGCCGTTGGGCGTGTCGGCCGCAAAGCCGATGTGGAAGTACTGCTTGTAGACCAGGGCGTCGCCGTCCAGGCTGGCGTTGAACTCGGGGAACTTCTTCAGCGCCGCGACCACGGCCTTGATGACGAAGGCCAGCATGGTGACCTTGACGCCGCTCTTCTCGTTCTCCTTGTTGGTGGAGACGCGGAAGGCTTCCAGCTCGGTGATGTCGGCCTCGTCGTTGTTGGTGACATGGGGAATCATCACCCAGTTGCGCGACAGGTTGGCGCCGCTGATCTTCTTGATGCGCGACAGCTCCTTGCGCTCGATGGGGCCGAACTTGGCGAAGTCCACCTTGGGCCACGGCAGCAGGTCCAGGCCCACCCCAGAGCCACCCGCAGCGGGCGCCTTGCTGCCCTGCGCCTGGGTCTGCAGCGCACCGCTCATCACCTGGCGCGTGAAGGCCGCCACGTCATCCTGCGTGATGCGGCCCTTGATGCCCGTGCCCTTGACCTCCGCCAGCGGCACACCCAGTTCACGGGCGAACTTGCGCACCGAGGGGCTGGCGTGCGGCAGGCCCGGCGTGGGCGTCGAGGGCTGGTGGGCCGGCACGGGCGCCGTTGCCGTTGCCGTTGCCGTTGCCGCAGCCGGTGCGGAGGCCTGAGCCGCCACGGGCGCGGCAGCGACCGGAGCGGAAGCGGCCGCTGGTGTAGATGCCTGCGCCGGGGCGGCGGCAGGTGCAGCGGCGGCACCTTCAAGCACCGCCACGAGATCGCCCACATTGATCTTGTCGCCGATCTTGACCTTGAGCTCCTTGAGAACGCCGGCGGCGGGCGAAGGGATCTCCATCGAGGCCTTGTCGGACTCCACGGTGAACAGCGACTGCTCCACCTTGACCGCATCGCCGGGCCGGACCAGCAATTCGATCACGGCGACGTCCTTGAAGTCACCGATGTCGGGCACACGCACCTCAACCGCGCCACCACCCGCAGCAGGGGCGGCGGGTGCAGCAGGCGCGACCGGCGCTTGCGTTTCGATAGCTGCCGGCGCTTGTGCGGCGGGCGCTGGAGCCGGTTTTTCATCAGAAGCAGCGGCTTCGCCCGCAGCCTCCAGCACGGCGATCACGCTGCCCTGCTTGACCTTGTCGCCCAGCTGGACCTTGAGTTCCTTGACCACACCCGCGTGGCTCGACGGGATTTCCATTGAGGCCTTGTCGGACTCCACGGTGATCAGCGACTGCTCCGCCTTCACCGTGTCGCCCACCTTGACCAGCAGCTCGATCACGCCGACTTCGTCGAAGTCGCCGATGTCGGGAACCTGGATGTTTACCAATGCCATGTCGTGTCTCCCGGTCTTCAGGCGTGCAGGGGGTTGATCTTCTCGGTCTGGATGCCGTACTTGGCAATCGCCTCGGCCACCTTCGCCTTGGGCAGCTTGCCCTCGTCGGCCAGTGCGCTCAGCGCGGCCACGGTGATGTAGTGGCGGTTGACCTCGAAGTGCTCGCGCAGGCGGTAGCGGAAGTCGCTGCGGCCAAAGCCGTCGGTACCCAGCACGGTGTAGGAGCGCCCATCGGGAATGAAGGCGCGGATCTGCTCGGCGTAGTTCTTCATGTAGTCGGTCGAGGCGACCACGGGGCCGGTGCTCTTGCCCAGCTGCTGCGCCACGAAGGACACGCGCGGTGTCTCCAGCGGATGCAGCAGGTTCCAGCGCGCCACGTCCTGGCCCTCGCGGGTCAGCTCGTTGAAGCTGGTGCAGCTCCACACGTCGGCCTGCACGCCCCAGTCGGCGGCGAGCAGCTTCTGCGCCTCGATCGACTCGCGCAGGATCGAGCCCGAACCCAGCAGCTGCACGCGCTTGTCGCCGTCCGCGCCGGCCTTGCACAGGTACATGCCCTTGATGATCTGCTCTTCCGTGCCCGGCTGCAGGCCCGGCATGGCGTAGTTCTCGTTGAGCAGCGTGATGTAGTAGTAGACGTTTTCCTGCTTCTCCACCATGCGCTTCAGGCCGTCCTGCATGATGACCGCCACCTCGTGCGCGAAGGTCGGGTCGTAGCTCACGCAGTTGGGAATGGTGTTGGCCAGGATGTGGCTGTGGCCATCCTCGTGCTGCAGGCCTTCGCCGTTGAGCGTGGTGCGGCCCGACGTGCCCCCCAGGATGAAGCCGCGCGCCTGCATGTCGCCCGCGGCCCAGGCGAAGTCGCCAAAGCGCTGGAAGCCGAACATCGAGTAGTACACGTAGAACGGGATCATGATGCGGTTGTTCGTCGAATACGACGTCGCCGCAGCGATCCATGAACACATGCCGCCCGCCTCGTTGATGCCTTCCTGAAGAATCTGACCGGCCTTGTCTTCCTTGTAGTACATCACCTGGTCGCGGTCGACCGGGGTGTAGAGCTGGCCCTTGGGGTTGTAGATGCCAATCTGGCGGAACAATCCCTCCATGCCGAAGGTACGCGCCTCATCCACCAGGATGGGCACCACGCGCGGACCCAGGGCCTTGTCGCGCAGCAGCTGCGTGAGAAAGCGCACGTAGGCCTGGGTGGTGGAGATCTCGCGGCCCTCGGCGGTGGGCTCCAGCACGGCCTTGAACGTCTCCAGCGCCGGCACGGTGAAACTCTCGTCGGCGTGCGTGCGACGCTGCGGCAGGTAGCCGCCCAGGGCCTTGCGACGCTCGTGCAGGTACTTCATTTCCGGCGTGTCGTCGGCCGGCTTGTAGTAGGGCAGCTTGTCCAGCTCGCTGTCGGGGATCGGGATGTTGAAGCGGTCGCGGATGTACTTGATGTCCTCGTCCGACAGCTTCTTGGTCTGGTGCACGGTGTTCTTGCCCTCACCGGCCTTGCCCATGCCGTAACCCTTGACGGTCTTGACCAGCAACACCGTGGGCTGACCCTGGTGTTCATTGGCCGCATGGAAGGCGGCGTACACCTTCTCGGGGTCGTGGCCGCCGCGGCGCAGTTCCCAGATCTCGTCGTCGCTCAGGTGCTCCACGAGCTTGGCCGTCTCGGGGTACCTGCCGAAGAAATGCTTGCGGATATACGCGCCGTCCATGACGCGGTAGGTCTGGTAGTCGCCGTCCAGCGTCTCCATCATCAGCTGCTTGAGCTTGCCGCTCTTGTCGCGCGCCAGCAGTTCGTCCCAGCCCTTGCCCCAGATCAGCTTGATGACGTTCCAGCCCGAGCCGCGGAAGGCACCCTCCAGTTCCTGGATGATCTTGCCGTTGCCACGCACCGGGCCATCCAGGCGCTGCAGGTTGCAGTTGATGACGAAGATCAGGTTGTCGAGCCCTTCGCGCGCCGCCAGCCCGATGGCGCCCAGGCTCTCCGGCTCGTCCATCTCGCCGTCGCCCAGGAAGATCCAGACCTTGCGGTTCTCGGTGTTGGCGATGCCGCGGGCATGCAGGTACTTGAGAAAGCGCGCCTGGTAGATGGCCATCATCGGCCCCAGGCCCATGGACACCGTGGGGAACTGCCAGAAGCCCGGCATCAGCTTGGGGTGCGGGTAGCTGGACAGGCCCTTGCCGCCCACTTCCTGGCGGAAGTTTTCGAGTTGGTCCTCGGTGATGCGGCCTTCCAGGTAGGCGCGGGCGTAGATGCCGGGCGCGCTGTGGCCCTGGAAATAGATGCAATCGCCGCCGTGGCTCTCGCTCTCGGCATGCCAGAAATGGTTGAAGCCCGCGCCCCACATGGAGGCCAGCGAAGCGAAGGAGCCGATGTGGCCGCCCAGGTCGCCGCCGTCATGCGGATGCAGGCGGTTGGCGCGCACCACCATGGCCATGGCATTCCAGCGCATGTAGGCGCGCAGGCGCTTCTCGATGGCGATATTGCCGGGGCAGCGGGCCTCCTGGTCCGGCTCGATGGTGTTCACGTATCCCGTATTGGCGGAGAACGGCAGGTCAATACTGCTCTGGCGGGCCTGCTCCAGCAATTGCTCCAGCAGGAAGTGGGCACGCTCCGGCCCCTCCTTGTCGATCACTGCCGACAGCGCGTCCAGCCATTCGCGGGTTTCCTGTTGGTCGATGTCGGTAGCGGTCAGGACTTTGGTCGGATCAGACATACCTGTCTCCTTGATTCAGTGGCAATAACGGTAATACGGGCGCGAGTTTCGCACAAATTTTCATCATTTCAAATGATGCTTTTTCATCTCTTAATATGAAAAATTGCTGCGATTGCACATTATTTCTTCAGATGAAATCGCTCCCGCGAAGCCTTTAAACTCCGCGCCCATGGAGTCCCCTGTCGCGCCCTCTTCCACCGTGTCTGCCGTTAAAACCCCGGCGCGCTGGTGGCGTGCCTGGTGGCGCAGCCTCTCGCCCACGCGCCAGGACCGGTTCGCGGCGCTGGCGCCCGTGGCATCGGTGCTGATGTTCCTCGCTGCCATCGTGGCCTCGTTCTGGTATTTGCGCACGGAAGAGGTGGAACGCGAGAAGGAAGCCCTCAGGCGCGACGTGGAATACGCCCAGCAGCGCGTGCGTTTGCGCTTGCTGGAGCGGCAAGAGCAGATCATGCGCATCGCGCGCGATCTATCCAACCAGGATGTGGAGCGCGCGGACTTCGGCAGCCGCGCCGAGCCGCTCATCAGCCAGTACCCCGAGCTGCAGGCCATCACCTGGATCGACGAGCGCCGGCGCATCCGCGCCAGCCACGCCGCGCCTGCCGTGACCAGCAGCCAGCTGCGCGTGGGCGGGGAGGTGCTCAAGCCCGGCGAGACCACCAACCTCTTTAACGCCGTCCGCGACCTGCAACAGCCGCTGTATTCGCAACCCACGGCCACCGAGGGCGAGAGCGCGCCCCTGCTGCAACTGCAGGTGCCCCTGTCGCCCCAGGGCAAGTTCGGCGGCGTGGTGCTGGCGGAATACTCCATCGACAGCCTGCTGCGCTACGGCACTCCCACGGAGGTGCTGGCGCGCTACGCCGTCACGTTGCTGGACGGCAATGGCCGCACCTTGGCGGGCACGCCCCTGCCCCCGCGCACCAATGCACTGCTGCCCTGGACCACCAAGGCCAACCAGTACGAGATCCCCGTCTCCCCGGTGGGCAACGGCCTCGTGATGCGGGCGCAGGCGTACCGTACGTCGCTGGGCGTGGTGGGCAGCGGGCTGTTCTGGCTCGTGGGCACGCTCAGCGTGATGACGGCATGGATGCTCATCGCCACCTGGCGGCACACGCGCAGGCGGCTGCAGGCCCAGGAAGCACTGGTGGCAGAAACCAACTTCCGCCGGGCGATGGAGAACTCCATCCTCACCGGCATGCGCGCGCTGGACCTGGAGGGCCGCATCACCTATGTGAACGCCGCGTTCTGCCAGATGACAGGCTGGACCGAGGCCGAGCTGGTCGGGCAGACCCCGCCCTACAGCTACTGGCCCGAGGGCGAATATGAGTCGCTGCACGCCAATCTGCGCGACGAACTCTCGGGCAAGACCGTGCCCGGTGGATTCCAGGTACGCGTGCGGCGCAAGAGCGGCACGCTGTTCGATGCGCGCCTGTACGTCTCGCCGCTGATCGACGCACGCGGTCACCAGACAGGCTGGATGACCTCGATGACCGATATCACCGAGCCCAACCGCGTGCGCGAGCAACTCACCGCCTCGCATGAGCGCTTCACCATCGTGCTGGAGGCGCTGGACGCCTCCGTCTCCGTGGCGCCGCTGGGGAGCGAGGAGCTGCTGTTTGCCAACCGCCTGTACCGCCAATGGTTCGGCTCGCAGACCAGCGGCCACCTGCAACTGGTGGCGCAGGCAGGCGTGCTGCCCACCTCCTACAGTTCCGGCGGCATGGACGACGAAGATGGCCTGATGGGCCTGCCCACCGACTCGCTGACCAGCGCCCGTTCGGAGAACGCCGAGATCTACCTGCCCGATCTGGGCAAGTGGCTGGAGGTGCGCTCGCGCTACCTGAACTGGGTGGACGGCCGGTTGGCGCAAATGGTCATTGCCACCGACATCACGCCGCGCCGCCAGGCCGAGGAGCAGGCCGCGCGCCAGGCCGAACGCGCCCAGTCGGTCAGCCGCCTCATCACCATGGGCGAGATGGCCTCCAGCGTAGCCCACGAACTCAACCAGCCGCTCACCGCCATCAGCAACTATTGCAGCGGCATGGTCTCGCGCATCCAGGGCGGCCAGATCAGCGAGGAGGCACTGCTCACGGCGCTGCAAAAGACCGCCCACCAGGCGCAGCGCGCCGGCCAGATCATCCAGCGCATCCGCGCCTTCGTGAAAAAAAGCGAACCCAACCGCACGCTGGCCGACGTGCACGAGATGGTGAGCGAAGCGGTGGAACTGGCCGACATCGAGCTGCGGCGCCACAACGTCCACCTGACGCACTACGTCGCCGCCCGGCTGCCCCAGGTGATGGCCGACACGATCCTGATCGAGCAGGTGCTCATCAACCTGATGAAGAACGGCGCCGAGTCCATCGCCCAGGCCCACCGCCCCCCATCCGGACGCAGCGTGGAGCTGCGCGTGGTGCCGCGCCATGTGGATGGCCGCGGGGTGATCGAGTTTTCGGTGCAGGACACGGGCAAGGGCCTGGCCCCGGAAGTGCTGGCGCACCTGTTCGAGGCATTCTTCTCCACCAAGAGCGAAGGCATGGGCATGGGCCTGAACCTGTGCCGCAGCATCGTCGAGTCGCACCAGGGCCGGATGCACGCGGAGAACCTCTACAATGGATCGGAGGTCACCGGCTGCCGGTTCTCCTTCTGGCTTCCGCTCGCCACTGCTGCGGATGCCACTATCAATTCCGCAGCAACGTCAACCCCAAGGACTATTGCATGAGTTTGATTCCGAAAAAAGGCACCGTCTATGTCGTCGACGACGACGAAGCCGTCCGCGACTCGCTCCAGTGGCTGCTGGAGGGCAAGGACTACCGTGTACGCTGCTTTGATTCGGCGGAATCGTTCCTCGCACGCTATGACCCGCGTGAAGTCGCCTGCCTGATCGTGGACATCCGCATGGGCGGCATGACGGGCCTGGAGCTGCAGGACCGCCTGGTCGAACGCAAGTCGCCCCTGCCCATCGTCTTCATCACCGGCCACGGCGACGTCCCCATGGCCGTGAACACCATGAAGAAAGGCGCGCTGGACTTCATCCAGAAACCTTTCAACGAAGAAGAGTTGCTGGGCCTGGTTGAGCGCATGCTGGACCATGCACGCGAAGCCTTTGCCGACTACCAACAGGCCGCCAGCCGCGACGCGCTGCTGTCCAAGCTCACCAGCCGCGAGGCGCAGGTGCTGGAGCGCATCGTTGCCGGCCGCCTGAACAAGCAGATCGCTGACGACCTGGGCATCAGCATCAAGACGGTGGAGGCGCACCGCGCCAACATCATGGAAAAGCTCAACGCCAACACCGTGGCCGACCTACTCAAGATTGCCCTGGGGCCAGGTAGCGCCAAGGCCTAATTGCTCCGTTTTTAATAGCTGCCTGCGCATACCAGACAAGCGCCAGGCAGCTTTTTCATTTGTATCGTGGATTCATCAATGACAGCCCAACTGATCGACGGCAACGCCCTCTCCCGCCAACTGCGCACTGAAGTCGCCGCGCGCACGGCCGCGCTGAAAGACCGCGGCATCAGCCCTGGCCTCGCAGTGGTGCTGGTGGGCGACAACCCTGCCAGCCAGGTGTACGTGCGCAACAAGGTCAAGGCTTGCGAGGACGTGGGCTTTCACTCGGTGCTGGAAAAGTACGACGCCAGCATGACCGAAGAACAGCTGCTGGCGCGCGTGCAGGCGCTGAACAACGACCCCAGCATCCACGGCATCCTGGTGCAACTGCCGCTGCCCAAGCACATCGACGACCACAAGGTCATCGAAGCGATCTCGCCCCTCAAGGATGTGGACGGCTTTCACGTCGCCAGCGCCGGGGCACTGATGGTGGGCGAGGTGGGCTTCAAGGCCTGCACGCCTTACGGCTGCATGAAGATGCTCGAATCCATCGGTATGAAGGACCTGCGCGGCAAGCACGCCGTGGTCATCGGTCGCTCCAACATCGTGGGAAAACCCATGGCCATGATGCTGCTGGCAGCCAACGCCACCGTCACGGTCTGCCACAGCGGCACAGCGGATCTTGCCGCCATGACGCGCCAGGCCGATGTGGTGGTGGCTGCCGTGGGCAAGCGCAACGTGCTCACGGCCGACATGGTCAAACCCGGCGCCGTGGTGATCGACGTGGGCATGAACCGCAATGACGAAGGCAAGCTCTGCGGCGACGTGGACTTCGAGGGCGTCAAGCAGGTGGCGGGTTACATCACGCCAGTGCCCGGCGGCGTGGGCCCGATGACAATTACCATGCTCCTGGTGAACACCCTGGAAGCGGCTGAGCGCCTCTGACGCGAGGCACCCCTGACCCGAGTGCCGGTGGGCGCGCGTTTGCGCCAACGGCTTGAACCCACTCACGGCAACGCCATCTAAGCCAGCATGAGCAATCCCCTCCTCGACTTCTCGGGCCACATTCCCTTCGACCGCATCACCCCCGCCGACGTAGCCCCTGCGGTGGATGTGCTGCTGCAACGCGCAGACGGCGCACTGGAAACCGTCACCCAGCCGGACTTCCCGGCCCGCTGGGATGCGATTGCGCAGGTACTGGATGTCGCCACCGAGGAACTGGGCCGCGCATGGGGCGCCGTCAGCCACCTCAACAGCGTGGCGGACACGCCCGAGCTGCGCGCCGCCTACAACGAGGCGCTGCCCAAGGTCACCGAGTTCTGGACCCGCCTGGGCGCCGACGAGCGCCTGTACGCCAAATACAAGGCGATCGACCCCGCCACGCTCAACCCGGAACAGCGGCAGGCGCACAGCAATGCGATCCGCAACTTCGTGCTGTCGGGCGCCGAGCTGCAGGGCGCAGCCAAGGAGCGCTTTGCCGCCATCCAGGAACGCCAGGCCGAGTTGCAGCAAAAGTTCAGCGAGAACGCGCTGGACGCCACCGACGCCTACGCCTACTACGCCACGGCCGAGGAGCTGGACGGCGTGCCGGCCGACGTGCAGAACGCCGCCCGCGCCGCGGCCCAGGCCGAGGGCAAGGACGGTTACAAGCTCACGCTGAAGATGCCGTGCTACCTGCCGGTGATGCAGTTCGCCACCAGCAGTGCCCTGCGCGAGAAGCTCTACCACGCCTACGTCACACGCGCATCGGACCAGGCCAGCGGCGACGCCGCGCGTTTCGACAACACCGCCGTGATGGCCGAGATCCTCGCGCTGCGCAAGGAAGAGGCGCAGCTGCTGGGGTATGGCAACTTCGGCCAGGTGTCGCTGGTGCCCAAGATGGCGCAGTCGCCCGAACAAGTCATCCACTTCCTGCGGGACCTGGCGCACCGCGCCCGGCCCTTTGCGGAGAAGGACGTAGCCGACCTGCGCGCCTTTGCCGCTGAGCATTTGGGCCTGGCCAACCCCCAGTCCTGGGACTGGCCCTACATCTCCGAGAAACTCAAGGAAGCGCGCTACGCCTTCAGTGAGCAGGAGGTCAAGCAGTACTTCACGGCGCCCAAGGTGCTGGCCGGGCTGTTCAAGATCGTCGAGACGCTGTTCGAGGTGGCCATCCGCCGCGACGTCGCGCCCGTATGGAACAGCGCCGTGGAGTTCTACCGCATCGAGCGCGGCGGCGAGCTGGTGGGTCAGTTCTACCTGGACCAGCCTGCCCGCCAGGGCAAGCGCGGCGGGGCCTGGATGGACGATGCGCGCGCCCGCTGGCTGCGCCCGGACACGGGCCTGCTGCAGACACCGGTGGCGCATCTGGTGTGCAACTTCGCCGACGGGGTGGACGGCCGCCCACCCCTGCTCACGCACGACGACGTGATCACCCTGTTCCATGAATTCGGCCATGGCCTGCACCACATGCTCACCCAGGTGAACGAGCGCGACGTGTCAGGCATCAGCGGCGTGGAATGGGACGCCGTGGAACTGCCCAGCCAGTTCATGGAGAACTTCTGCTGGGAATGGGAAGTGCTGCGCCACATGACCGCCCATGTGGACACGGGCGAGCCGCTGCCGCGCCCGCTGTACGACAAGATGATCGCGGCCAAGAACTTCCAGGCCGGCATGGCCACGCTGCGCCAGATCGAGTTCGCGTTGTTCGACATGCTGCTGCACACCGAGCACGACCCCCAAGGCGACGTGCTGGCGCTGCTGGACCGCGTGCGCGACGAGGTGGCCGTGCTCAAGCCTCCCGCCTTCAGCCGCTCGGCCCACACGTTCAGCCATATCTTCGCGGGCGGCTACGCGGCGGGGTATTACAGCTACAAATGGGCCGAAGTACTCAGCGCCGACGCGTATGCCGCGTTCGAGGAAACTGCCGGCGCGGGCGGGGAGCCCAGCGCGGAGACCGGCCGGCGCTACCGCCAGGCCATCCTGGAAGCGGGCGGCAGCCGCCCCGCCATGGACTCCTTCAAGGCCTTCCGCGGCCGCGAACCCACACTGGACGCGCTGCTGCGCCACCAGGGCATGGCAGCATAAAAGTGAGCGGTTCGCGCTTGTCTGCCGGGCGTTTGCGCCTGCTTTCTACTGAAAAATGGCTTGCAGCAAGCGCGACCAGCTATTATTTTTAAGAAACCAAGAGGAGAGGAACCCATGTCCATCATTCGCAACGCTGCCGTGTTGGCCACCACATGCACCACGGCCGCCCTGCTGTCCACGGCCGCGCTGGCCCAGCAGGTGTACCGCATCGTCGGGCCGGATGGCAAGGTGACCTTCTCCGACCGCGCTCCTGCCGCAAACGCCGAGGGCACAGCGGTCGGCGCCGGACCACGCAGCGGCGGCGGCGGCGCCGAGGCCCTGCCCTACGCTCTGCGCCAGGTGGCCACGCGCTTTCCCGTGACGCTGTACACCAGCAGCGACTGTGTGCCCTGCAACAGCGCGCGCAATCTGCTGATCAACCGTGGCATTCCTTTCACCGAGCGCACCGTCAGCACCAACGAGGACATCGACGCGCTCAAGCGCATGAGCGGTGAATCCAGCCTGCCCTTCGGCACCATTGGCGCACAGCAGCTGCGGGGCTTTTCCGACACCGAGTGGACGCAGTACCTGGACGCCGCCGGCTACCCCAAGCAGTCGCAATTGCCGCCGAACTACCGCCGTCCTGCGGCAGCCCCGCTCGTTGCGGTGCCTGCGCAGCCTGCAGCACCGGCTGCGGACAAGGCGTCCGCTGCTCCCGCACGACGCCCCTCAGCGCCACCGGCAGCGCCCACGGGGCCGTCTCCCTCCAATCCGGCCGGCATCATTTTCTAAAAGCGAGGGGATGCTCGGCGCGGCATTGCCGCGCCACTGCCGTCCACCGTCTTACAGGGACAGCGTACGCACGCCCTGTGCCGTGCCCAGCAGGCAGACGTTGGCCTTCTGCAGCGCAAACACGCCCACCGTCACCACCCCCGGCCATTGATTCACCTCGGTCTCGAACGCCAGCGGATCGCTGATGGTGAGGCCGCGCACATCCAGTATGTGTTGGCCGTTGTCGGTCACGAGCGGTTGGCCATCCTTGAGACGCAGCGTCGCCTGCCCCCCCAGCGACTCGAAGCGCCGCGCGATGTACGCGGCGGCCATGGGAATGACCTCCACCGGCAGCGGGAACGCGCCCAGCACGGTCACCAGCTTGGACTCGTCCGCTATGCACACAAAGCGCCGTGCCAGCGCGGCGACGATCTTCTCGCGCGTGAGGGCCGCCCCTCCGCCCTTGACCATGTAGCCGTTGCCGTCGATCTCGTCGGCGCCATCGATGTACACCGACAGCGAGCGCACGTCGTTGGCGTCCAGCACGGGGATGCCCAGCGCCTTCAGCCGCGCCGTGCTGGCTTCGGAGCTGGAAACCGCGCCGCGGATGGTGTCCTTGATAGATGCCAGCGCGTCAATGAACTTGTTGACGGTAGAGCCGGTCCCCACGCCCAGCAGTTCGCCCGGCACCACATATTGCAGTGCAGCTTGGCCGACCAGGGTCTTGAGTTCGTCTTGGGAAAGGGATGTGGGTGCAGTCATGGGGGAAAATCCGGAAAGATCATTGAATTATCCCCATGTCTCTGCTGCCCTACGCCCTCGCCCGCTCCTTTCTCTTCGGCATGGACGCCGAAGCCGCCCACGAACTCACCATGGACATGCTGGCGCGCGGCCAGCGCACGCCGCTGCAATGGGCCTGGTGCAACGAAACCGTGAGCGACCCCATCGAACTGGCAGGCCTGCGCTTTCCCAACCGCGTGGGCCTCGCGGCGGGGCTCGACAAGAACGCCCGCTGTATCGACGCGCTGGCCGCCATGGGCTTCGGCTTCGTGGAGGTTGGCACCGTCACGCCCCGTGCGCAGCCCGGCAACCCCAAGCCGCGCATGTTCCGCCTGCCCGAGGCGCGTGCGCTCATCAATCGCCTGGGCTTCAACAATGAAGGGCTGGATGCCTTCGTGGCCAACGTGCAGCGCTCGCAGGTCCGCACACAGGGCCGCGGCCAGAGCAAACTGCTGCTGGGTCTGAACATCGGCAAGAACGCCACCACGCCCATCGAAGACGCCACGCGCGACTACCTCACCTGCCTGGAGGGCGTGTACCCGCATGCCGACTACGTTACGGTGAATATCAGTTCGCCCAACACGCAGAACCTGCGCGCTCTGCAGAGCGATGCGGCGCTTGACGGCCTGCTGGGCGCCATTGCCGAGCACCGCGAACAGCTCGCCGCCGCCCAGGGCCGCCGCGTGCCCATCTTCGTGAAAATTGCGCCGGATTTGGACGAGGCCCAAGTGGCCGTGATTGCCACCACACTTCAGCGCCACGGCATGGATGGCGTGGTTGCCACCAACACCACCATCCGCCGGGACGCCGTGCAGGGCCTGCGCCATGCCGGCGAGACTGGAGGCCTGAGCGGTGCACCCGTGCTGGAAGCCAGCAACGCCGTGATCCGCCAGTTGCGTGCCGCGCTGGGCCCGGCTTTCCCGATCATCGGCGTGGGCGGCATTCTGAGCGCCGAAGATGCTGTGAGCAAAATCCGCGCAGGCGCCGATGTCGTGCAGATCTACACCGGCCTGATCTATGAAGGCCCTGCCCTCGTGGGCCGTGCGGCCAAGGCGATCCGCGATCTGCGTTAAAAACGGGCCAAGAAAAAAGGCCGCGATGCGGCCTGATAGAGACTGTGGAACAAGGCCTTAGCCGCGCCGCATGCGCATGACCAGCGGCATCACCAGGGTGGCCCAGCGCACCAGCCGTTGAGGCCCCGCCAGCACCGCAGCGCCCACCACCGCTGCCACCGCAACGGGATGCAGGCGCGCAAACGCCACCAGCCGTGCCGCCAGCGGCGCATCGGGTTCCACCCGAACTTCCGCGCCTGCGGCCACGGCGCGCGCCTGGCGCAGGGCCGCGCGCCGAGCACGCAGCCGCTCGCGCTGCACCAGAATGCGGTCCAGCACCTTCTGCTGCTGCGGGGTGGGCACGCGCGCCGGCTGCCCAGAGTTCAGGGAAGAGGGGCTCATAACTGCTCCTTGATGGTGCGCCAGTCCTGCTGCAACTCCCGCCGCGTAAGGGCAAAGGCATTACCCGCCTGTCGGCCGATGGACACCAGGGCCACCGCCACTGCCACCCAGGCCAGCAACCAGCCGCCTGCCAGCAACCATGCCACCAGCACGCGCTGCGGTGAATCCCAGAACTGGACCAGCACAGCCAGTGACAACAGCAGCAGGGCGATCACGGCCACGCACCCAAAGAGAACCAGCAGCACCACCAGCTGGGCCATGCGGCGCTTCTGGTCGGCCCATTCGAGCCGTGCGAGTTCGATACGGTCTTCCGCCGCGATCACGCCTTCGATGATGGCGGCCCGCCAGCGTGCAACCCAGCCTTCCAGGCCGAGCAGGGACAACCAGTTCATGCAAGCCCCTCCCTGGCGCTGGAGCGCGCCGCAGCGTTGACGATTCGCCCTGCCATTGCGCTACCGGTCAGCGGCGGGCCAGCATGAAGCCCACCAGCGCCCCTACGGCCAGCGCAGCGCCGGCAACGCGCCAGGGCTCATCGTGGGCATAACGGTCGGCGGCGCGCGCGGCATCTTTGGCCTGCAGGGCTGCCTCCTGAGCGGCACGCACGGCGGAATCGCGCACCGAATGGATGCCGTCATCCAGACGCTGGCGCAGTTGCTTGATCTCGGGAATACCGTCCAGATCCTTGCTGGCCAGCAGACCGCGCAGGTCGCCTACCAGCTTTTCGAGTTCTGCCTGGGTGGAGGAAATGGTTTCGGATACGGTGGTCATACGGGAGCCTTTCATAGCAGGAAACAATGGTAATACGCCGTGCATGGCAAACCATGTAGGCGGGTATCTCATCTTAGCCCAGTGCTCGCGCCGCAGGGCATGGCCGCTATCACAAAATGACCGCGTTGCATCATGACACGGCGTCTTGGTGCAGCAGACCGGCCACGTGCGCACCGATTGCCAACGCGCTGGTCAGCCCAGGTGATTCGATGCCAAACAGGTTGACCAGCCCCGAGACTCCGTGATCGCGCGGCCCCTGGATCAGGAAGTCCGCCGCGGGCTCATGGGGGCCGTGGATCTTCGGGCGTATGCCGGCGTAGCCCGCCGCCAGTGCACCGTCGCGCAGGCCAGGCCAGTACTTGCGCACCTCGGCGTAAAAGGCCTCGGAGCGGCTCGCATCCACCACCAGGTCCTCGGGGCCTTCCACCCATTGCACGTCGGGGCCGAACTTGGCCTGCCCCCCCAGGTCGAGCGTCAGGTGCACGCCCAGCCCCGCCGCCTCCGGTACGGGATAGATGAGATGGCTGAAGGGTGCCCGGCCGGACAACGTGAAATAGTTGCCTTTGGCATAGGCCGCCTGCGGTACATGCACCGCGGACAACCCCTCGAACTGGCGCGCGAGGACTGGCGCATGCAAACCGGCCGCGTTGACCACGGTGCGCGCACTGATGCACGTGCCATCCATTGCTTCCAAATGGATAGCTTGTGGCGTGCAACGGGCCTTGGCCAGAGGCGAATTCAATGCCAGAACACCACCCGCGTTCTCCAGGTCGCCCAGCAACGCCAGCATGAGGGCATGGCTGTCCACGATGCCGGTACTGGGCGAGAGCAGCGCTGCCACACATTCCAGTTCGGGCTCCAGCGCACGCGCTTCCTCCCGCGAGAGCCATTGCAGGTCATCCACGCCATTGGCCTGCGCGCGCGCCCTGATGCCCGTCAGCGCGTTCTGCTGTTCGGTCGACGTGGCGACGATGAGCTTGCCGCAGCGACTGTGAGGCACGCCGCGCTCGCTGCAGTAGTCGTACAGCATGGCCTTGCCTTGTACGCACAAGCGCGCCTTGAGCGAACCCTGCGGGTAATAGATACCGGCGTGGATCACCTCGCTGTTGCGCGAACTCGTCTCGGTGCCAATGGCATTGGCCGCTTCCAGCAGCCAGACCTCGCGCCCTTGCAGCGCCAATGCGCGCGCCACCGCCAGCCCCACCACCCCCGCGCCCACCACGACGCAATCGACCGTCTCACTCATCGCTCATGCCTCCGTTGTCATGCCTGCTCGAAACCCTCGAGCACATTCACCGCATTCGTTCCCAACTCCGCCGCTGCGTAGCCGCCTTCCAGCACCAGCACAGTGGGCAGTCCCACACCACGCAGCCGCGCACCCAGCCGCAGAAAATCCGTCGTCGCCAGCCGAAAGCGCGAGATCGGATCGCCCTCATAGGTATCCAGTCCCAGCGAGACCACCAGGGCATCCGCTCCAAAAGCGGCGATGCGCGCGCAGGCCTGCTCCAGGGCCGCAAACCAAGTGGCAGCATCGGTGCCGGCCGGCAGAGGCAGGTTCAGGTTGCCGCCCGCACCGAGGCCTGCGCCGGTTTCATCGGCATGTCCCAGATAGAAGGGGTATTCGGTGCGGGGATCGCCATGGATGCTGACGAAGAGCACGTCCGCACGGTCATAGAAGATGCTCTGCGTGCCATTGCCGTGGTGGTAATCCACGTCCAACACGGCCACACGGGCTGCGCCGTGGTCGCGCAGCCATTGGGCCGCCACGGCCGCGTTGTTCAAGAAGCAGTACCCGCCCATGAAATCGGGGCCTGCATGGTGCCCCGGCGGGCGTGTGCTGCAGAACGCGGCGCGCTCGCCAGCCGCCAGGCGCGCCGCGGCACTGGCCGCCGCGTCGGCGCCTGCTTTGGCTGCCGTCCAGGTGCCCGCTGCAAGCGGCGAGCCGTTGTCCATGGAGTACAGCCCCAGCTTGGCAATGAAATTGTCGGGCTCTATATCCGAGCGCAATGTGCGTACCGGCCATACCGACGGAAACGGCTGCACACGGTCCTGCCCTTCACCCAGCGACACCCATTGCTGCCACGCCGAAGCCAGAAAAGCCAGGTAGCGCGGCGCATGGATCTTTGCCAGTACCTCCGTGCAATCCACATCCGGGGGGTGCAGTACATGACCCCGCGCAGTCAAAGCGGCTTCCACATAGGCCGCGCGCGTCGGGTTCTCGAAACAGGGTATACGCTCGCCGCGGAAAAATTCGTGCTCGGGAGCGTGGGTGTGCTGCAGCGGGTTATGGAAGGTGATCATCGACGGCGGCCAAGTCAATCGCGACTGCCGGATTGTCATCGACGCCGGCAGTCCCTCACGACCTCAGCGCCAAGAAAAAACCCCTTGCGGCCATACCGGCTGCAAGGGGTTCGGATTGGTGGGTGATACATGGATCGAACATGTGACCCCTGCCGTGTGAAGGCAGTGCTCTACCGCTGAGCTAATCACCCGTGTCGTTGCTGCGACAGCCCGCGATTATGGCATAGCTTTCTTACGCCTCAGACAAAGTCCGCCAAATTGTTTTACCGCTGCTGGACTTGTCGATCTGCACGAGTACTTCCTCATGCTCGGCAAGCTCCTGCGCACTGGCGGTCAGCACCGTCAGTGCAATGCGGCTCAGATCTACCGCGGCCACGGTGGTGCCTCCTGCCCCGGCGGTGGCCTCATCCATGATCAGCAGGGCATCCTGCCCGCGGGTCATGTTGATGTAGACATCCGCCAGCAACTCCGCGTCCAGCAAGGCGCCGTGCAGCGTACGACTGGAATTGTCAACGCCCAGCCGGTCGCACAGCGAGTCCAGCGAGTTGCGCTTGCCCGGGAACATCTCCTTGGCCATGGCCAGGGTGTCGATCACGCCCCCGACATGCGCGGACAGCGGCGCCAGGCCGACCAGTTCCAGCTCCTTGTCCAGGAAGCCCACGTCGAAGCTCGCGTTGTGGATGATGAGTTCCGCGCCCTGCAGGTATTGCAGGATGTCTTGCACCCGCTCGGCAAACTTGGGCTTGTCGCGCAGGAATTCATTGCTGATGCCGTGCACCTTCAGCGCGTCCTCATGGCTGTCGCGCTCGGGGTTCAGATACAGATGCAGATTGTTGCCGGTGAGCTTGCGGTTGACGAGTTCCACGCAGCCCAGCTCGATGATGCGGTCGCCCCCTTCCGCCGACAGGCCGGTGGTCTCCGTGTCCAGAACAATCTGTCGGGACATCAGTGGTTCTCCTTGGCGTGGTTGATCGAGTACTTGGGAATCTCCACCGTCACATCGCTCTGCGCCAGGATGGCCTGGCACGACAGGCGCGATTGCGGCTCCAGGCCCCACGCGCGGTCCAGCAGGTCTTCCTCCTCCTCTTCCGCATCATTGAGCGATTCGAATCCTTTGCGCACGACCACATGGCAGGTCGTGCAGGCGCAGCTCATATCGCAGGCGTGCTCGATCTTGATGCCGTTGTCCAGCAATGCCTCACAAATTGAGGTGCCGGCCGGCGCGGTGATTTCCGCGCCCTCGGGACAGTATTCGTGATGAGGCAGGATCTTGATGACGGGCATGGGTGTTTGAATCAATGGATGAGGTTTGTGCGGTCAGAGGGCACTGACGTTCTTGCCTGCCAGGGCTTGGCGGATACCGCGGTTCATGCGCTGCGCTGCAAACGCCTCGGTGCCCTTGGCCAGGGCCTGCGCTGCGGCCTCGACAGCCGCCGCGTCGGTGCTGGTCTCCAGCGTGGCGCGCAGTGCATGCATCAGGTCGTCGATCGCCGTGCGCTCCGCGGCCGCTAGTACATCGCCGTCCACGTCCAGTGCGCTCTGCGTGGCGATCAGCAGGCGGTCGGCATCCACACGGGCTTCAACCAATGCGCGCGTCTGCATGTCCTGCTGCGCGGTCGCAAAGCCCTCTTGCAGCATGCGCGCGATCTGCTCGTCGCTGAGCCCGTAGGATGGTTTGACGTCAATACGCGCCTCCACACCGCTGCCCTGCTCGCGCGCAGCCACGCTGAGCAGACCATCCGCATCGACCGTGAACGTGACGCGGATGCGCGCCGCGCCCGCTGCCATGGGCGGAATGCCCCGCAGCTCAAAGCGCGCTAGGCTGCGGCAGTCCTGCACCAGGTCGCGCTCGCCCTGCACCACGTGGATGGCAAGAGCGGTTTGGCCGTCCTTGTAGGTGGTGAAGTCCTGCGCCTTGGCCGTGGGAATGGTCTCGTTGCGGCCGATGATGCGTTCGACCAGCCCACCCATGGTTTCGATGCCCAGCGACAGCGGAATCACGTCCAGCAGCAGCAGATCGCCGGCCGCATCGTTGCCGGCCAGTTGGTTGGCCTGGATGGCCGCGCCGATGGCCACCACTTCGTCCGGGTTGAGGTTGGTCAGCGGTTCACGGCCGAAGAATTCGGCCACCGCGGTGCGCACGACCGGCATGCGCGTGGAGCCGCCGACCAGCACCACGCCCTTGACCTCATCGCGCTCGATCTGCGCATCGCGCAGGGTGCGGCGCACCGCCGCCAGGGAGCGCTGGGTGAGATCCGCTGTCACTGCCGCAAAATCTTCACGCTTAACATCAAATTGCACTGTAGCGCCCGCCACATCTGCGGTAAAAGCTACATTATCAGTAGCAGTCAGCGCTTCCTTGCAGGCGCGCGCGGCCAAGCGCACCGCCGTCTTGTCCTCGGGCGTACTCGCCCGAACACCTGTCTGCTGCATCACCCACTCGGCCAGAGCCGCGTCGTAATCGTCGCCGCCCAGGGCCGAGTCCCCCCCGGTGGCAATGACTTCGAACACCCCTTGCGCCAGGCGCAACACGGAGATATCGAACGTGCCACCGCCCAGGTCGTACACGGCATAGACGCCTTCGGCTCCGTTGTCCAGCCCGTAGGCAATCGCGGCGGCCGTCGGCTCGTTGATCAGGCGCAGCAGATTCAGGCCCGCGAGGTGGGCGGCATCCTTGGTCGCCTGGCGCTGCGCGTCGTCGAAATATGCGGGCACCGTGATCACGGCGCCGTAAAGGTCACTGTCGAAACTGTCTTCGGCACGGTAGCGCAGCGTGGCAAGGATCTCGGCACTGACTTCCACCGGCGATTTCACGCCTGCCGCGGTGGACAGCGAGAGCATTCCGCCACTGTCGGTCGCTGCAATGAAGTTGTAAGGCAGCTTCTCGCGCCCCGTGATGTCGCCCAGGCCCCGGCCCATGAATCGCTTGACGGATGACACCGTGTTGGCCGGGTCCTGCATCTGCGCTGCAGCGGCCTCGTAGCCGATCTGCCGCCCGCCCCCGCCCAGGTAGCGAACGACGGAAGGCAAAAGCACCCTGCCCTGCGCATCGGGCAAGCACTCGGCGACCCCGTTGCGCACCGCCGCCACCAGCGAATGCGTGGTGCCCAGATCAATGCCGATGGCAACGCGCCGCTGGTGAGGATCGGGCGATTGCCCTGGTTCAGAAATCTGCAGAAGCGCCATGAAATGAGTGTGGAAAAGCCGGGGCCCGCGAGCGCACGCCCAGGCAGGAGTGACCGAATAAAGCGCCTATTGTCCCAGTTGCTCTCGGCGCAAATCGATGTCGTGCGCAAATCGCGCAATGAACATGAGGGCTCTGACCTCGCGGGCTGCGCCGGCATAGTCCTGCTGCTGGTCCAGCAGTTCCGCACAACGGGCCAACGCCACTTGCCGCGCCATATGGGTGGTGTCGTCCAGCGCGTCAAGCTCCGCAGCACTGCGGGCCTCATCCAGGGCTTCGCGCCACTCCATCTGCTGCATCAGGAAGGCCGCGGGCATGGCGGTGTTGTCCTCGGCGCGGATGGGCGAGCCGCCCAGTTCGCAAAGGTAAGCCGCCCGCTTCAAAGGATCCTTCAGGCGTTGGTATGCCTCGTTGATGCGCACCGACCATTGCATCGCCACACGCTGGGCGGCGGCGCCCTGCGCCGCAAACCGGTCGGGATGGGCTTCGCGCTGCAGGTCCTTCCACCGCGCGTCCAGAGCGTCGCGGTCCTGCGCAAAGCGGCGTGGCACGCCAAAAAGTTCGAAATCGTCGGATTGGAGGTTCATGGCAATAAAAAAAACCGCCAGCGCGGCGGGCGATGGCGGTCCTGTGCAATAAGCGGCCTACGGCGTGCTCACACGCGGAAGCTCTCTCCACAACCACAGCGGTCGCGCTCATTCGGGTTATTGAAGCGAAAGCCTTCATTGAGGCCCTCGCGCACAAAATCCAACTCGGTCCCGTCGATATAAGCAAGGCTCTTGGGATCGATCAGCACCTTGACGCCGTGATTTTCAAACACAACGTCTTCGGGTGCCTGCTCATCGACATATTCAAGCTTGTAAGCCAGGCCTGAGCACCCGGTGGTCTTGACACCCAGGCGCACGCCCACGCCCTTTCCCCGCCGGGCGAGGTAGCGCGTCACATGGCGCGCGGCAGCTTCGGTCAGCGTGATCGCCATGGTCTTCAGGCGGCCTCGACAGCCGCTCCGTGCTTGGCCTTGTAATCGTTGACGGCGGCCTTGATGGCGTCTTCCGCCAGGATGGAGCAGTGGATCTTCACCGGCGGCAGCGCCAGCTCTTCGGCGATCTGGCTGTTCTTGAGCGAGGCAGCCTCATCCAGCGTCTTGCCCTTGACCCATTCCGTCACCAGCGACGAGGACGCAATGGCGGAGCCGCAGCCGTAGGTCTTGAAGCGCGCATCCTCAATCACGCCCGTATCGGGGTTCACCTTGATCTGCAGCTTCATCACGTCGCCGCAAGCCGGCGCACCGACCATGCCGGTGCCCACCGAGTCGTCACCCTTGTCGAAGGAACCCACATTGCGGGGGTTCTCGTAATGGTCAATCACTTTGTCCGAGTAAGCCATGGTGTGTTTCTCCTGTATTCCGTCGTTCCGCGTGTGGTCAGTGAGCCGCCCATTGGATGGTGCTCAGGTCCACCCCATCCTGGTACATCTCCCAGAGGGGGCTCAACTCACGCAGCTTGGCGACGTTGTGCCGGATGGTGCTGATCGCGTAGTCAATTTCTTCTTCCGTCGTGAAGCGGCCAATGGTCATGCGCAGGCTGCTGTGTGCCAGCTCATCGCTGCGGCCCAGGGCGCGCAGCACATAGCTGGGTTCCAGGCTCGCCGAAGTGCAAGCCGACCCGGAAGACACCGCCAGTCCCTTGATGCCCATGATCAGGGATTCGCCTTCCACGAAGTTGAAGCTCATGTTCAGGTTGTGGGGTACGCGCCGCTCCAGGTCGCCGTTGATAAAGACCTGCTCCACATCCTTCAGACCGTCCAGCAGACGCTTTTGCAGCGCTTGGACCTTGTCCAAATCCTGGGCCATTTCCAGCTTGGCCAGGCGGAAGGCCTCGCCCATGCCCACAATCTGGTGGGTGGGCAACGTGCCCGAACGCATGCCGCGCTCGTGGCCGCCACCATGCATCTGCGCTTCCAGGCGCACGCGCGGCTTGCGGCGCACGTAGAGGGCTCCGATGCCCTTGGGTCCGTAAGTCTTGTGCGAAGCCAGGCTCATCAAATCCACGGGCAATTGGGTCAGGTCGATTTCGACCTTGCCGGTGGCCTGCGCGGCATCCACGTGAAAAATGATGCCCTTCTCGCGGCAAAGCGCACCCAGCTGGGGAATGTCCTGGATCACGCCGATTTCGTTGTTCACGAACATGACACTGGCCAGGATCGTGTCAGGGCGGATGGCGGCCTTGAACTTCTCGATGTCAAGCAGGCCGTTCTCCTGCACATCGAGGTAGGTCACCTCGAAGCCCTGGCGCTCCAGTTCACGCATCACGTCAAGGACGGCCTTGTGCTCCGTCTTCACGGTGATGAGATGCTTGCCCTTGCCTTGGTAGAAATGGGCAGCGCCCTTGATGGCGAGGTTGTTGGATTCAGTGGCGCCCGAGGTCCACACGATCTCGCGCGGGTCGGCGCCGATCAGATCGGCCACATGGCCGCGGGCTTGCTCCACGGCCTCTTCGGCCTCCCAGCCCCAGGCGTGGCTGCGCGACGCCGGGTTGCCGAAGTGTTCGCGCAACCAGGGAATCATCGCGTCGACGACCCGGCCGTCCACGGGGGTCGTGGCGCCGTAGTCAAGATAGATAGGGAAATGCGGAGTCATGTCCATGGCTGGCTCAGTGAAAGGTTCTGGCTGGCATCAGAAAGCAATAGGGTCGACGTGGCGAGCCCGCCCCGCGCGCAGCCCGTGGCCGGCGCAGGTCAGCCTGCAGCTCAAGATTTGGCGAACGCGTTGCCGAGGGCAAACACCGAATTGGGTGCGTTCACACGGATTGGTTTGACCACCGGCGTGGTGGAGATCGCGCGGCGCGTGACCGGCTTGTCTTCGATTTGCACGCCCTTGGCGAGCTGGTCGTCCACCAGTTTCTGCAACGTGACGGAATCCAGGAATTCCACCATGCGCTGGTTCAGAGAGGCCCACAGCTCGTGCGTCATGCAACGCCCCGCCTCGCCCAGGCAGTTTTCCTTGCCACCGCACTGCGTGGCATCAATGGGCTCGTCCACGGAGACGATGATGTCTGCCACGGTAATATCGCCCGCCTTGCGGGCGAGCGTATAACCGCCGCCAGGGCCGCGCGTGGATTCCACCAGTTCGTGGCGGCGCAGCTTTCCGAACAATTGTTCCAGATAGGACAGCGAAATCTGTTGGCGCTGGCTGATGGCCGCCAAGGTGACGGGCCCGTTGTTCTGGCGCAGGGCCAGATCGATCATGGCGGTGACCGCAAAACGGCCTTTGGTTGTGAGACGCATCGCAAGCTCCTTGTCTAGGCTTGATCGTTATAGAAACGCCGCGGCATGCGTATAGCCAACCGGGCACCGTCTCCACCCTTTCCCTGAAGCGCTACGGCTGCAGCCTCCAAGGCCCTTGTTTGTTGTGGGGCTCTTTCTTGAGTATTTGAGACAAGTATAGCACAAATCCCTATTAATTTTGTCGGGTAACTAGACTAAACAGTCGCGTTTTCTCCTGCAGGGTCGCAAAGCCTGGTCATGCGGCAGGGATTTGGTCGCCGCCATGCGCTCCAAACACCCGGTCCTTGAGACGGGTCAATTGATCGCGCACCCGAGCAGCCTGCTCAAACTCCAGGTTGCGGGCGTGTTCCAGCATGAGCTTTTCCAGCCGCTTGATTTCGCGGGCAATGTCCTTTTCGGACATCTCCTCCAATTCGGCCTGCCGCGCCGCATCTTCGCGGAGTCGCTGGGCTTCCTGGCCGGCCTTCTCGCTATAAACGCCGTCAATCAGGTCTCGCACCTGCTTGACGATGCTGCGCGGCGTAATACCCCGGGCCTCGTTGTATGCGATCTGTTTGGCGCGGCGGCGTTCCGTTTCGCTGATCGCCTTGCGCATTGAGTCGGTGATCCGGTCGGCATACAGGATGGCCTTGCCGTGCAGGTTGCGCGCCGCCCGGCCGATGGTCTGGATCAGGCTGCGTTCGGCGCGCAGGAATCCCTCCTTGTCGGCATCCAGGATGGCCACCAGGGAGACCTCAGGAATGTCCAGCCCCTCACGCAGCAGGTTGATCCCCACCAGGACATCGAAGGCTCCCAGGCGCAGGTCGCGAATGATTTCCACGCGCTCCACAGTGTCGATATCGGAGTGCAGATAGCGCACCTTGACCCCGTTGTCGCTCAGGTAATCGGTCAGTTGCTCCGCCATGCGCTTCGTCAGCGTCGTAATGAGTACGCGTTGATTCTTTTTCGTGCAAATGCGTATTTCCTGCAGCACATCATCCACCTGATGGGTAGCGGGACGCACCTCCACCTCCGGGTCCACCAAGCCGGTGGGCCGCACCACCTGGTCCACCACCTGGCCCGAGTGCTCCTTCTCGTAATCAGCCGGAGTGGCCGATACAAACACCACCTGCCGCATGCGCTGCTCGAATTCCTCGAACTTGAGCGGCCGGTTGTCCAATGCCGACGGCAGGCGAAAGCCGTACTCGACCAGCGTGGTCTTGCGCGCGCGGTCGCCGTTGTACATGGCGTTGAGTTGCCCGATCATCTGGTGGCTCTCATCCAGGAACATCAGCGCATCGGGCGGGAGGTAGTCGGTCAGCGTGCTCGGCGGCTCGCCAGGCGCAGAACCCGACAGGTGGCGCGTGTAGTTCTCGATGCCCTTGCAGTGCCCCACTTCGCTGAGCATTTCCAGGTCGAAGCGCGTGCGCTGCTCCAGCCGTTGCGCCTCCACCAACTTGCCCTCGGCCACGAAGAACTTGAGCCGCTCGTCCAGTTCCTGCTTGATGGTCTCCACGGCCGCCAGCACCTTGTCGCGCGGCGTCACGTAATGGCTGCTGGGGTACACCGTGAAGCGCGGGATCTTTTGCTGGATACGCCCCGTGAGCGGGTCGAACAGCTGCAGGCTTTCCACCTCGTCGTCGAACAGTTCGATGCGCACCGCCAGCTCGGAATGCTCGGCAGGGAACACATCGATGGTGTCGCCACGCACGCGGAACTTGCCCCGGCTGAAGTCCTGCTCGTTGCGCTGGTACTGCATGCGGATCAGCTGCGCGATCGCGTCACGCTGGCTCAGCTGGTCACCCACGCGCAGCGTCATGATCATGCGGTGGTAGCTCTCGGGCTCGCCAATGCCGTAGATGGCCGACACCGTGGCCACGATGACCACATCGCGCCGCTCCAGCAAGCTCTTGGTGCACGACAGGCGCATCTGCTCGATGTGCTCGTTGATGGCGCTGTCCTTCTCGATGAACAGGTCGCGCTGAGGCACGTAGGCCTCGGGCTGGTAGTAGTCGTAATAGCTCACGAAGTACTCCACGGCGTTCTTGGGGAAGAACTCGCGGAACTCGCTGTACAGCTGTGCGGCCAGCGTCTTGTTGGGCGCGAAGATGATGGCCGGCCGTCCCAGGCGGGCGATCACGTTCGCCATGGTGAAGGTCTTGCCCGAGCCCGTCACCCCCAGCAGGGTCTGGAACACCTCGCCGTCCTGCACGCCCTCCACCAGCTTGGCGATGGCCTCGGGCTGATCACCGGCGGGCGGGTATGGCTGGTACAACGAAAAGGGCGAACCTGGAAACTGGACGAACTGCCCGTCCGCCGCGCCAGCGGCCGGCTCAGAGGTGACTTCATGCATGGCGGAGGTAAACGGCGCGCGGGGGCGGCCGTTAAAATCAAGAGTGGACCGAAAGCCTACCGTAGGTGAGGTCCCGTCGTCAGATTTCCATCCCCTCAAGGACTTTTCATGTCTCTGTTCACCGCCGTCGAAATGGCTCCCCGCGACCCGATCCTGGGTCTCAACGAACAATACGCCGCCGACCCCAATCCAGCCAAGGTCAACCTGGGCGTGGGCGTGTACTTCGACGACAACGGCAAGCTGCCCCTGCTGCAGTGCGTGCAGGCAGCCGAAAAGGCCATGATGGACAAGCCCGCTGCGCGCGGCTACCTGCCCATCGACGGCATCGCCGCCTATGACAACGCGGTCAAGGCCCTGGTGTTCGGCGCGGAGTCCGACGTCGTCAAGGCCGGCCGCGTGGCCACGGTGCAGGCCATTGGCGGCACGGGCGGCCTGAAGATCGGCGCAGACTTCCTCAAGAAGATCAGCCCGAACGCGAAGGTGCTGATCTCCGACCCGAGCTGGGAAAACCACCGCGCCATCTTCACCAACGCCGGCTTCGAGGTGGGCAGCTACCGCTACTACGACGCCGCCAACCGCAAGGTGGACTTCGACGGCATGCTGGCCGACCTGAACGCCGCCGCGCCCGGCACCATCGTGGTGCTGCATGCCTGCTGCCACAACCCCACGGGCTACGACATCACCGCCGCGCAGTGGGAGCAGGTGATCGCCGCCGTGAAGGCCAAGGGCCTGGTGGCCTTCCTCGACATGGCCTACCAGGGCTTCGGCCACGGTATTGCCGAGGACGGCGCCGTGATCGGCAAGTTCGTCGCGGCCGGCCTGAACATCTTCGTGTCCACCTCGTTCTCCAAGAGCTTCAGCCTGTACGGCGAGCGCGTGGGCGCGCTGTCCGTGGTGGCCAACGACAAGGACGAGGCCGCGCGCGTGCTCTCGCAGCTCAAGATCGTGATCCGCACCAACTACAGCAACCCGCCCACGCACGGCGGCGCCGTGGTGGCGGCGGTACTGAACAACCCCGAGCTGCGCGCCCTGTGGGAAAAGGAGCTGGGCGAAATGCGCGTGCGCATCAAGGAAATGCGCCAGAAGCTGGTGGACGGCCTGAAGGCCGCCGGTGTGAAGCAGGACATGGGCTTCATCACCACGCAGATCGGCATGTTCAGCTACTCCGGCCTGTCCAAAGACCAGATGGTGCGCCTGCGCAATGAGTTCGGCGTGTACGGCACCGACACCGGCCGCATGTGCGTGGCCGCGCTCAACAGCAAGAACATCGACTACGTCTGCCAGGCCATCGCCAAGGTGATCTGAGCCACGGCGACGCCCCAAAAAAGCAACCGCCTTCGGGCGGTTTTTTCATGTGTTTTCGGGCTCTAACACCCATCCAGCAAGCGCTAGCAGCTATCAATTTAGATAGATCAACCCCAAAGCATGGAGCGCATGGAGATCGAGGCCGACTGAAAACCCGTGTTGAAAAAGCGCGGCATCTCCGTGGGCAGCGCAGCGCCTGCGGCATACAGCAGTGGCAGGTAATGCTCATGCGTGGGATGCGCCAGCGGCGCCATCGGGCCCCACTGCTGGAAGGCCACCAGCGCGTCGAGGCGGCCCGCCTTCACCAGTTCCTGCACCTTGAAGTCGAATTCGTTCGCCCACTCGTAGGCTGCATTGATACCTGTGCCGCGCCGTGCGGCGCGCAGGTTGTGCACCACGTTGCCGCTGCCCACGATGAGCACTCCACGCTCGCGCAGCGCGCGCAGCTGCTGGCCCAGGGCGTAATGCTCGGCCGCCGGGCGCGCGTAGTCCATGCTCAGCTGCAGCACCGGAATGTCCGCCGCCGGGAACATGGGCTTGAGCACGGACCACGTGCCGTGGTCCAGGCCCCACGCCCCCGCGTCCACCTCCAGGGCGCGCGCCGTCGCGGGTGAGCGCAGCTCCTGCGCCAGGCTGCGCGCCACCTGCGGCGCGCCCGGCGCCGGGTACTGCTGCTCGAACAGCTCGCGCGGGAAACCGCCAAAGTCGTGGATGGTGCGGGGCGCAGCCATGCCCGTCAGCTGCCAGCCGCCGCGCGTGAGCCAATGGGCCGACACGCACAGGATGAGCTGCGGCCGCTGCCCGCGCGCCAGCAGTTCCGCCCCCATGTCCTGCCAAGTGCGGCGCCAGGCGTTGTCTTCGATGGCGTTCATGGGGCTGCCATGGCCCACGAACAGCACCGGCATGCGCGGCGAGGGGCGCAGCGCCTCCAGCAACGGGGCGGCTTCGGACAGGGGGCTCATGAAGACTCCGGGGAGGGTGGCGAGGCCCGCCAGCGCGGCCATGGTGCGGCGGCGCTGCGGCAAGAGGAAGGCGTGAGAGGGCACGATATGATTTTGGCGGTCAGCCGGGATCGGGGCGCGCACGGGCGCCGAAGTTCCAGCCGCGGCCCTCCGTTCACCGCTTCCGCTTTCCGCCCATGCCTCTCGCGCTCGATCCCCCTGCCCCGCTGGCATGCCGCCGGCTCAGTGCCCGCGCATGTCCTGGACCACAGGCCGCCACCCTGCCCCCTGATGGCCAGCCCATGGCCACACTTCCGCCGTCCAGCGCGGCGGATGTTTGAACATGCGCACACACGGCATCGTCCGGCAATGGAATGCGGACAAAGGCTTCGGCTTCATCCAGGGCGCTGCCAGCACCCAGGTGTTCTTTCATGTACGGGACTTCCGGGGCACGGCGCCGCCCGCCCACGGGATGCCGGTGGAGTATGAAGAGATCCACGTGGGCGGCAAGGGACCACGCGCGATGGATGTGCGTCCACGCAGCCAACCGAGCGGCTCCCCTTCCGCCCACCGGTCTCCGGCCCGCGCAGCATCCGCCCTCCATCCACGCGACCCACCGCCCGCCCCACGCCGGCCACCGCCAGGCACACGCGCCCGCGCTGCGCACCGCAGGCACCCGCAGGCGCGGGCCTCGCCCTGGCGCTGATGCTGCTCTGGCTGGGCCTGTGGGCCTGGGGCGCCTGGGCGCAGCGGTTGCCGCTGTGGTGGCTGGGCGCGGCGGCGGCCCTGAACCTGCTGACCTTCTTCACCTACGCGCTGGACAAGAGCGCCGCCCAACGCGGCACGTGGCGCACCCGGGAGAGCCACCTGCACCTGCTCGCCCTGCTGGGCGGCTGGCCTGCCGCATGGTGGGCCCAGCAGTGGCTGCGGCACAAATCGCGCAAACAGGACTTCCGCGCGGTGTATTGGGGCACGGTGGTGTTGAACTGCGTCGCACTGGCGGTGTGGACGCTGCGGCCGCAGACGCTGCGCGAAGTGCTTTCTTTTTTATAGCTGCTAGCGCTTTCCAGCATTGCGGCGGGGCCGGTTTTTATCGGGATCTGCGGCATGCCTTGCGGCCACGTCCGACAGCGCGGCCTTCCATCGCCCGACAGCCAGGCGACGCTGCGGCACCTCCAATGGGTCCAGTTTCTTGCCGCATTGGAGAACGACGCCATGAAGCCTTTCGCCCTCGACCCGAGCATGACCACGGCGACCGGGACTTTCTACCCCACGGGCCATGTGTTCGCGCTGTTTGCGAACGAGGAGGCGGCGCGCTCCGCAGGCCAGGCGCTGCAGGCCCAGGGTCGCGACGACGTGGCGCACGCCACGCCGCCGATGATCCTGGAACATGTGGTGCGCACGCTGGGCAATGCCGATGCACCCCTGCCCTCGGTCGGTGCGGAGGGCGTGATCGTGCGCCGCATCGCGCAACTGGCCAGCGACGGCGCCCACGGCCTGTTGCTGCGTGCTGCGGATTCCGACGCTCCGGAGACGCTGCGCGACCTGCTGCAGCCGCTGGGCCCGCTGGCGGCGTTCTACTACCGCCGCCTGGTCATTGAGGAACTGGTGCCTGCCCCGCCGGTCCCGCGCGCTGACGGCCGGGTGCCGCCCCGTCAGCGCCGCCGGCCCGTACCCTTGCCCGACGCCGGGGTGCCGGCCCCGCCCTGGCGGCGCCCCGCGGCGCCCGCCGCGTTGCCGCCGGCATTGCCACGGCTGCCAGTGCGGGCACCGGTGCCGGCACGTGGCGGCAGGCCGGTGTTCTGCGTGAGCATGCGGCCCGGCTGCGGCGCGCTGCTACGAAAACGCACGTCTCCCTGCGGCTCCTCCGGCTCCTGCGGGCGGCGGCGCAGCGCCACGGCCTTGCCGTCCTTGTTGATGGTGTAGCCCACGCCGGCCCCGCCACCCTTGGGCCCGGTGCTGTTCTTCTTGCGGGCACTTTGGTAGCTGCCGTCGACCAGCGGCTGGAAGGTGGGGATCAGGTGGTGCTTGCCGTTACCGATCAGGTCGGCCCGGCCCATGCTTTTCAGCGCCTCGCGCAGCAGCGGCCAGTTGTTGGGGTCGTGGTAGCGCAGGAAGGCCTTGTGCAGGCGGCGGCGCTTTTCGCCACGCACCACGTCCACCTGTTCCACGGCCACGTCGCGCATCTGCCGTCGCACGCGCGTGAGCGGGTTGCGGCCCGAGTGGTACATGGCCGTGGCGCTGGCCATGGGGCTGGGGTAGAAGGCCTGCACCTGGTCGGCGCGAAAGCCGTTCTTCTTGAGCCAGATGGCCAGGTTCAGCATGTCCTCGTCGGTGGTGCCGGGGTGGGCGGCGATGAAGTACGGGATCAGGAACTGTTTCTTGCCCGCCTCTTCGGTGTACTGCTCGAACATCTGCTTGAAGCGGTCATAGTTGCCGATGCCTGGCTTCATCATCTTGGACAGCGGCCCCGCCTCGGTGTGCTCGGGCGCGATCTTGAGGTACCCGCCCACGTGGTGCTGCACCAGCTCCTTCACGTACTCGGGGGACTTCACCGCCAGGTCGTAGCGCAGGCCGGAGCCGATGAGGATCTTCTTGATGCCCGGCAGCTTGCGCGCGCGGCGGTAGATGTTGACCAGCGGCGCATGGTCCGTGTGCAGGTTCTGGCAGATGCCGGGAAACACGCAGCTCGGCTTGCGGCAGGCGGCCTCGATCTCTGGGCTCTTGCAGCCCAGGCGGTACATGTTGGCCGTGGGGCCGCCCAGGTCGGAGATGGTGCCGGTGAAGCCCTTGACCTTGTCCCGGATGTCCTCCACCTCGGCAATGATGGAATCCTCCGAGCGGCTCTGGATGATGCGTCCCTCGTGCTCGGTGATGGAGCAGAAGGTGCAGCCGCCAAAGCAGCCGCGCATGATGTTGATCGACGCGCGGATCATCTCCCATGCCGGGATCTTGGTGGGCCCCTCGTAGCTGCCCTGCGCGTCCAGGTACTGCGGATGCGGGTTGCGCGCATACGGCAGGCCGAACACCCAGTCCATCTCGGCCGTGGTGAGCGGGACGGGCGGCGGGTTCAGCCACACGTCGCGCGCCGTCGCGCCCTCGCCATGCGCCTGCACCAGCGCGCGGGCGTTGCCGGGGTTGGTCTCCAGGTGCAGCACGCGGTTGGCGTGGGCGTAGAGCACCGGGTCGGCCTTCACCTGCTCGTAGCTGGGCAGGCGGATCACGGTGCGCTCGCGCGGCGGCAGCGCCCGACCGCTGCGCCCCTTGGAGGGCAGCGCCGGGTTGGGCACGATCTGCACGGTCTGCAAGGGTTTTTGGCCTGCAGCGCTTTGTGGGTCAGCGCTGGCAGCTATTGAATTTGCAGCATCTTCCTGCGAACACGTCTGGCCCTGGGCCGCAGCCTGCTCGCTGGTGGTCATGTAGGGATTGATCAGCTCATCCACGCGGCCGGGCTCGTCCACCTCGGTGGAGTCGATCTCGAACCATCCGGGCTCGGACGCGCGCCGCACAAAGGCCGTGCCGCGCACGTCGGTGATGGTCTCCACCGGGTCGCGCCGCGCGATGCGGTGGGCCACTTCGACCAGGGCACGCTCGGCGTTGCCGAACAGCAGAATGTCGCACTTGCTGTCCACCACGATGGAGCGGCGCACCTTGTCGCTCCAGTAGTCATAGTGGGCGATGCGGCGCAGAGAGCCTTCGATGCCGCCCAGCACGATGGGCACGTCCTTGTACGCCTCGCGGCAGCGCTGGCTGTAGACCACGGCGGCGCGGTCGGGCCGCTTGCCGCCCACGTCGCCCGGCGTATAAGCGTCGTCGCTGCGGATCTTGCGGTCCGCCGTGTAGCGGTTGATCATCGAATCCATGTTGCCCGCGGTCACGCCCCAGAACAGGTTGGGCTTGCCCAGCACCTTGAACGCGTCGGCGCTCTGCCAGTCCGGCTGCGCGATGATCCCCACGCGAAAGCCCTGCGCCTCCAGCACCCGCCCGATCACCGCCATGCCGAAGCTCGGGTGGTCCACATAGGCATCGCCCGTCACCAGCACCACGTCGCAGCTGTCCCAGCCCAGCTGCTCCATCTCGGCACGGCTCATGGGCAGGTACGGCGCCACGCCAAAGCGCTTGGCCCAGTAGGGGCGGTAGCTGGTCAACGGCTTGGCGTTGCGCGGGAAGAAGGAAACATCGATCGGGGCGTTCATGGGCGGGCCTGCAGGGGGGGCCGGGCATTTTAGAAGCCATGCCCCCTTTGCGCCTAACCGCCCCCGCATGGCCCTTGTCGCCGTCGGCCCATGGGGTAAGCTCGGCCGCCCCCATGCCCTACACCCTCAGCGCCCCCGTTCACAGCGAACTCATCATCAAGAAAAGCCGCTTCATCGGCTGCGTGCAGCCCATGGCCGACCGCGCGAGCGCGCAGGCCGTGGTGGATGCGCTGTGGCGCGAACACCCGGGCGCGGTCCATGTGTGCTGGGCGCTGCTGGCGGGCGGCCAGTCCGCCGCGGTAGACAACGGCGAGCCCAGCGGCACCGCCGGGCGGCCCATGCTGGATGTGCTGCGCCACCAGGACCTGGAGGGCGTGCTGGCCACCGTGGTGCGCTATTTCGGCGGGGTGAAGCTGGGCGCGGGTGGCCTGGTGCGCGCCTATACCGATACCGTGGCCCAGGCGCTGCTGCAGGCCGACAAGGTGCCGCTGCAGCGCATGCGCACCCTGGAATGCAGCGTGCCCTACGCCCTGGAAGGACTGCTGCGCCGCATGATCGACGGTGCTGGCGTGCAGCTGCTGCAGGTGCAGCATGCCACGCTGGTCACGCTGCAACTGCGCCTGCCCGAGGCCGAGGCCGAGGCCTTCGTCCACCAGGTGAACGAAGCAGGCCAGGGCCGCGTGGCCTGGGGCGAATCCACGGACTGAAGACCGGGGGCGGGCCGCGCCCACGCAAGCCCAACAATGCCTGCGCGCCTACATGCCGCGCCGGCGCGCGCGGCGACACTGGCGGCCCGCATTGACAAGGAACCCCCTCCATGAGCCAGCCGCTGGACGTGATCATCCTGGGCGCCGGGTCCGCCGGACTGGCGGCGCTGCGCGAGGTGCGCAAGCGCACCGACCACTGGCGCATCGTGAACGACGGCCCCTGGGGCACCACCTGCGCGCGCGTGGGGTGCATGCCGTCCAAGATGCTCATCGAGGCCGCCAACGCCTACCATGCGCGGCGCGCGCTGCACACCTTCGGCATCGAGGGCGCGGATGCGCTGCGGGTGGACCTGCCCGCCGTGCTGCGCCGCGTGCGCGCGCTGCGCGATGACTTCGTGGCCGGCACGCTGGCCGCCACCGACGCGGGCGAGCGCGCCATCAGCGGCCACGCCCGGCTGCTGGACGCGCAGCGCGTGGAAGTGAACGGCCAGGTGCACACCGCGCGGCGCATCATCATCGCCACGGGCTCGCGCCCCATCGTGCCGGAGGACTGGCTGGCTTTTGGCGACCGCATCCTGACCACCGACACGCTGTTCGAGCAACCCACGCTCGGCCCGCGCGTGGCCGTCATCGGGCTGGGGCCGCTGGGGGTGGAAATCGCGCAGGCGCTCGCGCGGCTGGGGGTGGAGGTGATGGCCTTCGCGACGGGCAAGACCGTGGCCGGCCTGAGCGACCCCGCCATCAACGACGCGCTGCTGGCGCGGCTGAAGGACGAATTCATCGTCAACGTGGGCGACAAGGCCGAGTTGCGCGAGGTGGCCGGCGGCATACAGGTCACCAACGGCAGCGCGACCGTGGTGGTGGACCAGGTGGTGGCCGCCATGGGCCGGCGCCCGAATCTGGAGCACCTGGGGCTGGACACGCTGGGCGTGGCGCTGGACGACAAGGGCCGCCCGCCCATCGATCCGTGCACCCTGCAGGTGGGCGATCTGCCCGTCTTCATCGCGGGCGATGCCGATGGCGACCGCCCCCTGCTGCATGAGGCCGCGGATGAGGGCCACATTGCGGGGTTGAACGCCCTGGCGCCCACGCCGCGCGGCTTCGCCCGGCGCACGCCGCTGGCCATCACCTTCAGCCAGCCTCAGGCCGCCGTGGTGGGGCAGCGCCATGCCGATCTGCCCGAGGGGCAATGGGTGGGGGGCACGGTGGACTTTGCGCGCCAGGGCCGCGCGCGCGTGGCGCAGTGCAACCACGGGCGCCTGAACGTGTACGCCGAACACGGCAGCGGCCGCCTGCTGGGCGCCGAGCTGTGCGCGCCAGCGGGCGAACACATGGCCCACCTGCTGGCGCTGGCCGTCGAGCAGCGGCTGACGGTGCACGACCTGCTGCGCATGCCCTTCTACCATCCGGTGCTGGAGGAAGGCCTGCGCACGGCGCTGCGCGATGCGGCCTCGCGCCTGCCCAAGGCCAGCGATTCCGACCTCGCCGCCTGCGAGGCCTACGGCGCGAGCGCGCTGGACTGATACAAAAACAATAGCTGGCTGCGCTTGCCAGGATGGATTTTCAGCACCAAAACAGCTTGAAATTCTTACGTATCAAGCGCCAACAGCTATGTTTATAGAAGCACCCTTGAATCCGCGGTGAACTGGCCGATAACAAGAGGTACACCGGAGATCACCATGGACGTCGCCCTCACCCAATCCATCGTCAGCACCGCCAGCGCCCTCGCCAGCCGCGAGACGGCCGATGCCGTCCAGGTCACCGTGCTGAAGAAGGCCCTGGATACGCAGGAAACGGCCGCCGCCACCCTGCTCGCCGCCCTGCCCCAGCCACCGCTGGCGACCGAAGGCCCGCTGGGCACGCAGCTCAACACCTACGCCTGACGCGCACGGCGCGCTGGCTTTTTTTCGCCGGCTCAGGCCGGCTTCAGCCCTGGCCTTGCTCAGCGCAGCCGCGCAGGCGACAGGCCCGCCACGTCCACACCCTCGCGCGCCAGCTCGGGGGCCAGCGGCTCGCCCAGTGCCAACTGCCGCGTCAGCAGCGCCGCGCCCGCCGCGCTCTGGATGCCATAGCCGCCTTGCGCGGCCAGCCAGAAGAAGCCGGGCACATGGTTGTCCCAGCCAATGACCAGGTCGCCATCGGCCACGAACGAGCGCAACCCCGCCCAGGTGTGCGAGGGGCGGCGGATCTGAAAGCACGTCACCTGCTCGATGCGGTGGATGCCCATGGCCACGTCCAGTTCCTCAGGCACCACGTCGTGCGGCGCCACGGCGTCGGCATTGGCGGGGGAGCCCAGCATCTGCCCCGCGTCGGGCTTGAAATAGTAGTCCTCCGCAATGCCGATGACGGCTGGCCAGTGGGCCGCTTGCATGCCGGCCGGCACGGGGAAGGTGAAGGCCGTGCGCCGCCGCGGCTCCAGCCCGATGGGCGGCACGCCCGCCTGGGCTGCCACCACATCGGCCCAGGCGCCTGCGGCATTGACCACGGCGCGCGCGTGCAGCACCTCGCCATCGGCCAGGGTGATGTGCCAGCCCTCCTCGCCCCGTTGCAGGGCCGTCACCTCGGCATGGGTGCGGATCTCGCCACCACGCTGGCGCAAGCCGCGCAGGTAGCCCTGGTGCAGCGCATGCACGTCGATGTCGGCGGCGCCGGGCTCGCTCATGCCCGCGGCCACGGCCTGGGGGCGCAGGCACGGGGCCTGCTCCAGCAGCTCCTCGCGCGTCAGGCGGCGCACCTGCGGGTTGCGCGGCAGCGCCTCGGCGTAGGCGGCCTCCAGCAGGTCGAGCTGGTCGGGCCCCGCCAGGTACACCACGCCGCGCGGCGTGAGGATGGGGGCGCTGCCGAATTCGGGCGGCGGCGCATCGTAGAACGCGCGGCTGGCCCGTGTGAGTGCGCAGATGTTGGGCGTGCCATAGGTGGCCGAGTACAGCGCAGCCGACCGGCCGGTGGTGTGGTAGCCGGGCTGGGCCTCCCGCTCCAGCAGCAGCACGCGGCGGTGCGCGGCCAGTTCCCAACCGGCGGAGGCGCCGGCAATGCCCGCGCCGATGATCACGAAGTCATAGGGTTGCATGGGTTCCCTCGCCAATCACTGTCAGACCGCCGATGCCTGCGCCGCGGCACCGCGTGCGCCCAGCCGCGGCACGCCGCGCGCGTCATCGGGGTCCGGCGCGTGGGTGACGATGGAGGTGAGCGCGGGTTGCACCGGCCCCAGCCGGGCCAGGTCGGGCCGCGGGCGCTGCAGGCCATCGATGCGGGCGAAGGCCTGCTCCAGCCCCAGGCCGATGGACAGCAGGCGATGGTCGTCGCGAAAGCGCCCCACCACCTGCAGGCCGAACGGCATGCCGGCCGTGTCGCGCCCGCAGGGCACGCTGAGCGCGGGGTGCGTGGTCAGCGTGGTCACATAGGTCAGTGCCAGCCAGCGGTAGTAGTTGGCCTGGGGTTCACCGTTGATGTGACTCGCGTACAGCGCGGTCCACGGGAAGGGCGAGACCGGCGTGGTGGGTGCCAGGATCACGTCGAAGTTGGCAAACGCCTCCTGGAAGCGCGCCAGGATGCGCGTCTGCTCGGCCTGTGCCCAGGCGCTGTCCAGCAGCGACATGGCCGCACCCATCTCGTAGTTGGCGCGCGTGTTGGGCCCCAGGCTGGCGGGGTCGCGCTCGTAGGCCTCGCGCATGCCGGCCACGAAGCTCTCGGCCCGCAGCACGTCGAAGCAGCGGTGCACGTCGCCCAGTTCCAGCCGGACTTCCTCGCAGGAGCGGAACAGGTGGCGCATGGCGCCGATCTTGGCGCGGAACACCGCGCGGATGCCGTCGTCCACCGCGCAGGCGCCGAAGTCTTCGGTGTAGCCCACGCGCAGGCCGCCCAGGTCGGCCGGCTCCAGGTGCAGGAAGCTATGGGGGTCCAGCGGGTAGGTGAGCGGGTCGCCCGCCGACAGGCCGGCCGATGCGGCCAGCTGCAGGCAGGCCTCGGCCATCGTGCGGCCCATGGGGCCGACCACGGAGATCGGCGTCCAGCCCAGCAGCTTGCGCGAGCTGGGCACCACGCCGGGCGACGGCCGAAAGCCCACCACGCCGCACTTGGCCGCGGGGATGCGCAGCGAGCCACCCGTGTCCGAGCCCGTGCACACCGGCAACATGTCGCAGGCCAGCGCCGCGGCCGACCCGCCGGACGAGCCGCCCGCGTTCAGGCGCGGATCGAACGGGTTGCCCGTAGCGCCCCAGACCACGTTGCGCGAATTGGCGCCCGCGCCCATCTCGGGAATATTGGTCTTGCCCGTGACGATGGCGCCGGCCGCGCGCAGGCGCGCCACCAGCACGTTGTCCTGCGCAGGGATGTTCTCGCGGTAGATGGGCGAGCCGTAGGTGGTCAGCAGGCCGGCGGTGGCCTCCAGATCCTTCACGCCCATGGGCAGCCCGTGCAGCAGGCCGAGGGGCTCGCCGGCGCGTACCGCCCGCTCGGCGGCCTGCGCCTCGGCGCGGGCGCGGTCGTAGCAGGTGGCGGTGACGGCGTTCACATAGGGGTTCACCGCCTCGATGCGGTCGATGCAGGCTTGCAGCAGCTCGACGGGCGAGATTTCGCCCGTGCCGATGCGGTGGCGCAGTTCATTGGCGGACAGTTCCACCAGCGTGGGATCAGCAGTCATGGTCGTGAAGAAGGTCCAGGGGCCATTGTGGATGAGCCGCGCCTCAGTCGGCGGTGATGCCCGCGCGCTGCGCAATGGCACGCATCAGCGGCAGCTCCCGCTCGATCAGCGCGGCCAGCTCGGCCGACGAGGCGAATGCCGGCTCGAAGCCCAGCGCGAGCAGGCGCTCGCGCGTGTCCGGGTCGGCCACGACCTCGGCCAGCGTCTTCTCCAGCCGCGTCTTTACCGCGGCAGGCAGGCCTGCGGGCGCCACCAGGGCCAGCCAGGTGTCCATGTTCAGGCCGGGGTAACCGCTCTCGGCCAGCGAGGGTACCTGGGGCAGCAGGGTCGAGCGCTTCTCGGTGGTGACGGCAATCGCCTTGACTTTGCCCTCCTTGAGCTGGGGCAGCGCGGCCGACACCGTGTCCACGGTGAACGGAATCTGCCCGCCGATCAGGTCCACCATGGCCGGCGCGCTGCCTTTGTAGGGCACGTGCTGGATCTTCAGGCCCGCGGCATGAAAGAACATCTCGCCCGCGAACTGCGAGGTCGTGCCCGCACCGAATGAGCCGTAGGAATACTTGTCGGGCGCGGCCTTCACGGCGCTGACGAACTGCTTCACGTCGTTGACCGGCACGCTCTTGCTGGCCAGCAGGATCAGCCCCGTGCGCCCGGTGATGCCGATGGGATCGAAGCTCTTGACGGGGTCATACGGCAGCCGGGGCCGCACCGCCGGGTTCACCGTGAAGGTGGTGCCTGAGCTCAGCAGCAGCGTGTAGCCGTCCGGCGCGGCCTTGGCCACGTAGCTCGCGCCGATCACCGTGCCCGCGCCAGCGCGGTTGTCGATGACCACGCTTTGCCCCAGCTTGTCGCCCAGCTTCTTGCCGATCAAGCGGCCCAGCACGTCGGTGGCTCCACCCGCGGGGAACGGAATCACCAGCGTGATGGGCCGGGAGGGAAACGCCTCCTGCGCATGCGCGGGGGCGAAAGCGGCGGCACCCAGGGCGCAGGCCAGCATGGACAACATCGTCTTGCGGTTCATGGCGTTCTCTCCAGTCAAGCCAGTCAAAAAAAAGATCCTTTCGCGGGGCCAGGACTCGGCGAAGGCGCGTCAACCCAGGGCCCGGCCACGTTCCTCGAAGCGCGCGTAGGCCTCGGGCGGCACGTACAGCCCGCCGGTGGTCCACACCAGGTGCGTGGCATGTGCCAGGTGGGGCCACAGCCCTTGCGCGTGCAGCCAGGTGCGGCCCGTCTCGGTGCCCGTCAGGAAACCGGGGCCGCTCAGGCCCGCCGCCGCGGACGGCTCGATGCGCTCGCCCGTGGCATCCAGCACCTGTACCAGTTGGCGAAACAGGGTGTCGTCGCACACGGTGAAGCAGCCCGACAGCAGCGGCTCCATCAGCTCGGCCGCGGGCAGGGACGCGCGTGGCACGGCCAGGCCGTCGGCTTCCGTCCGGTTGGTGAGGCCCCAGTCGTACACCGAGGGGTGTGCGCCCTGTCCGGCCATCATTTGCACCATGAAACACGGCGACTGCACGGGCTCCGCGAAGAAGCAGTGCACATGCGCCCCCAGCACCTGCCGCAGGCCGAAGGTGATGCCCGCCGGCGCCCCCCCCACCCCGCAGGGCAGGTAGACGAACAGGGGGTGCTGCGCGTCCACGGCGATGCCCGCGTCCTGCAACTGCTGGCGCAGGTGCAGCGCCGCGGCGCTGTAACCCAGCAGCAGCGACAGCGAGCGTTCGTCGTCCACGAAATGGCTGAACGGGTCCTGCGCCGCCTGCGCACGCCCCGCGGACACGGCGCCCTCGTAGTCACCCGCGTGCTCCACCACCTGCACGCCGCGCTGGCGCAGACGCTGCTTCTTCCATTCCTTGGCATCGGCCGACATGTGCACCACGGCACGAAAGCCCAGCGCCGATGCCGCCACGCCGATGCTCAGGCCCAGGTTGCCCGTGGAGCCTACGGCCACGGTGTGGCGCGCAAACACGGCGCGCGCAGCGGGGTTTGCCAGGGCGCGGTAGTCGTCGGCATCGGACTGCGGCGTCAGCAGGCCGTGCTGCAGTGCCAGGCGCTCGGCCAGCTCCAGCACTTCATGGATGCCTCCGCGTGCCTTGATGGACCCGGCCACGGGCAACCGGTGGTCCGCCTTGATCCACAGCGCGCCCTGGCCCGCGACGAGCCCCGCCGCGGCATGCAGGCTGGATGCGGGTAACAGGGGCGACTCGATCACGCCACCCGTCGCCTGCAACTCGGGGAACACGCCCTCCAGCAGCGGCGCAAAGCGCGCGAAGCGTGCCGCCGCCTCCTTTGTATCATCCAGACTAATGCCATCACCGGCCACGGCCTGCCGTGCGGCGGGTATGGACTGCCTGTGCGGGTTGAGCCATAGGCAGGGCTCGGCGCGGCGCAGCTGTGCGGCCGGGGCGTCGTCCTGCAAGTGGTCCTGTGTGGAAACAACGGAGGGCATGGGCTGCGGTCGGTGGAAGGTGGGTATAGACGGCATTCTTGGCATGCCCCGGCACCGATACAACTCATTTATATTGACGAGTGCATTAGTTTGAATAATGAATTCACGGCTTTTTCCTTCCCTGCTCGCGTGGCTGCGCTGCTTTGAAGCAGCCGCACGCCACGGCAGCTTCACGCGCGCGGCGGCGGAGTTGTGCATTACCCAGGGCGCGGTGAGCCAGCAGGTCAAGCAACTGGAAACCTGGCTGGGGCGCCCCCTCTTCGTGCGCACGCCCCGCACCCTCATGCCCACGCCCGAGGGCAAATGGCTGGCCGTGGTGCTGCGTGAGAGCTTCGGCGCCATCGAGGACGCCCTGTCGCAGATGCGTGTGACCGGCGATACGCCGGTGGCCACGCTGAGCTGCTCCCCCTCGTTTGCCATGCAATGGCTCACGCCGCGGCTGGGGGATTTCTTTCGTGAGCACCCGGACGTGGGCCTGCGCGTGTTTGGCGAGTTCCACCGGCTGGACCGCACCCGCATGGTGCGCGACGGGGTCGAGGCGGCAGTGCGCTTCGACCTGGGCGGCTACACCGACCTGCGCGCCAGCGTGTTCCTGGATGAGTGGCTGATTCCCGTGGCCAGCCCCGCCTTCCTGGCCGCCCATCCTGACCTGCAGTCAACCTCGCAATTGCGCGGTGAATGGCTGCTGCACGACAGCAGTGCCTGGGAGGGTGCCGACCCATTCGAGGAATGGCAACACTGGTGCGCCTGCACGGACACAGCGCCGCCCGCCTGGGGCGCCGGGCAGCAGTTCAACCTGTCGCAATTGGCGCTGAGCGCCGCCCTGGCGGGCCAAGGCATTGCCATGGGGCGCGCGGCCCTCGTGCTGGAAGACGTACGGCACGGGCGGCTGGTGCCGCTGTTCGGGTGCAGCGTGCGCTCGCGGGCGTCGTACTCTTTCGTCACCACGGCGCATCCCAGCCCGCCGATGCTGCTGGTCAAGGAATGGCTGGCGCTGCAGGCACAGCGCTTTGCGGAGTTGCGCGGGGCTCTGCTGCCGTGTCCCGCTTGAAAAAAGAAACTTATAAAGCGCTTTTTACTAAAAAAGCGTATAAAGGATGACATGACGCATTCGTTGATCACCACATTGGCAGAAGTGCGCAAAGCCCGGCGCATCACACAAGCCGACCTGGCCGCGCAAGCCGGCCTGTCGCGCATGGCCGTGCAGCGCACCGAGACGGGGGACGTGGACCCGCGCTTTTCCACCCTGGCCGAGATGGCCCGCGTGCTCGGCATGGAGCTGATCGCCGTGCCGGCCGAGTTGAGCCCCGCGCTGCAGGCCTTCATCCAGTCGGGGGGCAAGTTCCTGGGCCAGCCCTCGGGGGCGGATGCGCCCCCCTCGGTGGTGGAGAGCCTGGGTCGCTGATCAAGACGCACGACAAGACGCACGATGAGTACCGCCATCCGCTACCTGCGCCTGTACCTGCACCGCCCTGCAGCGCAGGGGGGCGGGCGGCGCGGCATCGGCTACCTGTCCCAGTACGGCGACATCCTGCGCGTGTCCTTCGATGAGGACTACATCGCCGACCCGCAGCGCCCCACCCTGTCGCTGAGCTACCGCGGCGCGAACGAGGCGGACACGCAGCAGATCCTGCGCTCGGCGCGTGACGCCCGCTTGGTGCGCACCGACGGACGTTGGCCGGCGTACTTCCAGAATCTGCTGCCCGAGGGCCACAACCGCGACCGCCTGGCGCGCGAACGCGGCTGCGCGCCCGACGACGAATTCGAGCTGCTGGCCGCCGCCGGCCACGACCTGATGGGCGCGCTGGAGGTCGAACCCGTGCCCGCCCAGGAGGGCGTGCCCGACGTGGTGCGCTACTGGCACACCACGCAGGGCCTGGACGTGCTGGAGCCCGGGTTTGTCGAATACCCGGTGGAAGACGCCGCCTCGCTGCCCGGTGTGGTCACCAAGTTCAGCGCCGTGCAGGACGGGCGCCGCTACCTCGTCAAGCGCCGCGGCGCCGCCGGCAGCGTGATCCTCAAGCTGCCCACCACCGCCCACCCGGACCTGGTGGCCAACGAGTTCACCTGCTACCAGCTGGCCGGTAGCCTGGGCCTGCATTGCGCCCAGGCGCGCATCATCACCCGCGCCGAGGCCGAGCTGCCCGAGGCCGTGCCGTTCGACGACATCCTGGCCGTGCAACGCTTCGACCATCTGGCCGACGGCACCCGCGTGCACATGGAGGAGTTCAACCAGGCCCTGGGCTACGCGCCGCGCCAGAAGTACGGCAAGGGCCTGTTGCAGGACTGGGCCACCATGCTGCGCGTGGTCGATCGCCTGAGCGACCAGCCGGTGCAAGACACCCGCGAGTTCCTGGCGCGCATGGTGGCGTTCATCCTCATGGGCAACACCGACGCTCACCTGAAGAACTGGGCACTGGTCTACCCCGACGGGCACACGCCGCGCCTGGCGCCGCTGTACGACCCGGTGTGCGTGGCTGCGTTCTTCGAGGGAGCGACCGAGCACCAGTACGCGGTGAATCGCGCCATCGACCGCAGCATGCGCGCGCTGGACTGGGACGCACTGCAGGCCCTCATCAAGACCGCCGGCCTGTTGCGCATACCGCGCCACCTGGCACTGCTGCGGGACCTGGTACGCCGCGCGCAGGCCGACTGGCCCGCACTGCTGGCTGACGCCCCCTCCACGCTGCAGCGCACCGTGCAGGCGCGGCTGGCGGGTGGCGTCGCACTCACGCACCCATAACAGTCGGGCCCGGTCCAGCCGGGTGCGGCAGCCGCCCCCGTCGGTGAAAAGCCTGTGGGGCCACGCCCCGCAGCAGCTCGGTGCCCGACAGCCTTTGCCACAGGGTGCTGCCTAGATGGACGTGCAAACCGGTGCCTGCCCCGAGTCCGGCCACCATCGTCAGTCACAGCCATGAGGCGGCGGCGACCGCGCCTTCATTGGCCAAGGGATAAGCCGCGCGCCGCCGCAGCCCTCAGCGGCTCTGCATCCATCCAGCAGCCTCATCCATCAAATGCCCGCGAAACACTTCGGCAATGGGCGACAGCCGCTTGCCCTTGGGCCAGACCAGGTGCCACTGCGATTGGATGGGAAAACCCTGCACGTTCAGAATGGCCAGGCCATCGAGGTGCGGACCCAGCGCGTGCCGCGAAACGATGGAAACGCCCAGTTGCCCTTGCACCGACTCCTTGATGGCCTCGTTGCTGCCCAGCTCCAGTACCGCAGCGGGCGCAAAGCCCAACTGGCGCAGATGGGCGTCCGTCGCCATTCGTGTGCCTGAGCCTTTCTCGCGCAGGATGAACCGCTCGCTCTGCAGCTGCGGCAAGGCCACCCGTTTCTTGGCGGCCAGCCGGTGCCCCGCGGGAGCGATGACCACCAGCGGGTTGGGCATGAGCACATGGTCCTCCAGCGGCAGATCGCCCGGCGGCATGGACATCACGTAAAGGTCGTCCTGGTTGGCACGCAGACGGGTGATGACATGGTCGCGGTTGAGCACTTCCAGCGAAATGTCGATCTGGGGGTGCAGCTTGCAAAAGCTGCCCAGCAGGCGGGGAACGAAGTACTTGGCGGTGCTCACCACCGCCACCTTGAGCCGGCCGCTGGTCAGGCCCTTGGCGCCCGAAATGCCCTGTTCAAACGCATCCCACTCGCTGGCGATCGCGCGGGCCGTGCGGGCCAGGGCCTGGCCCGCCTCGGTCAGGTACACGCGGCGCGACACCACCTCGTACAGCGGCACGCCCACCGCTTGCGCTACCTCGCGCAACTGCATCGAAGCCGTGGGCTGGGTCACGTGCATGAGCTTGGCGGCGGCGCTCACGCTGCCGGTCTCGGCCAGCGCAAGAAACAGGCGCAGTTGGCGAAAAGTGATATTCATAGATTTTTATCTATAGATAACCGCATTCGAATCGATTTTACTTTGCCCCCTGCCCTCTCTAGCATCGCCTCCCATCACCCATGTGGAGTTGAAGAATGCAAAGCTTGCTGGACCCTGCGGTCCTTTTTTTTGCGCTGGGCGCTTTTGCGGGCCTGGTGCGGTCCAACCTGGAGATGCCTGCAGCCATCTCGAAGTTCTTGTCGATTTACCTGCTCACGGCGCTGGGCCTGAAGGGCGGCTTTGCGCTGGCGGCCTCGGGCTTCACGGCCAGCGTGGCCAGCAGCCTGGGGCTGGCGGTGCTGCTGGCCGTGGTGGTGCCCCTGGTGGGTTACGCGCTGCTGCGACGGGTGCTGTCGGGCTTCAACGCGGCGGCCGTGGCGGCCACGTACGGATCGGTCAGCGCAGTGACATTCGTGACCGCCACGCAGTACCTGGAATCGCAATCCATCTCCTACGGCGGCTACATGGCCGCGGCCATGGCGCTGATGGAGTCGCCCGCCATCCTCCTGGCCGTGATGCTGGCCAATGCGCTGCGCCAGCGCCAGGCCGCGCCCGCAGCCCATGCTGCGCCCGTGATGGCCGTTTCTCCTTCAGGCGCCGCCCTGGCCTGCCCCGGCGGGGTGGGTGCCGCGGGCCCCACCCCAGCGGGCAAGGGCGGTCCGGCCTTGTCGGTGGGGACGATCCTGCGCGAATCGTTCACCGATGGCACCCAACTGCTGTTGCTCGGCGCCATGCTCATCGGCCTCATCACGGGCGACGCAGGCAAGGCCGCCATGCAGCCGTTTTCGGGTGACCTGTTCAAGGGCATGCTCTGCCTGTTCCTGCTGGACATGGGCCTGTCTGCCGCGCGCAATCTGCCCGCCGTGCGCAAACAGTCGCCCTGGCTGTTGGCCTACGCAGTGTGGGGTCCGCTGGTGCATGCCAGCGTGGCGGTCGGCCTGGCGTGGCTCGCCCAGGTGCCCGCGGGCGACGCCGTGCTGTTGATAGTGCTGGCCGCCAGTGCGTCGTATATCGCCGTGCCCGCGGTGGTGCGCTATGCGATACCCGAGGCAGATCCTTCGCTGTACGTCAGCCTGTCGCTGGGTGTGACGTTTCCGCTCAACATCCTGCTGGGCATCCCGCTGTATACGCAGGTGGTGTTGCAGTTGTGGGGTGGTTAACGGCTTGGGCACCAAAGCGCATTGCCCCGGCGGTGGCATCCGCTGCCGGGCATACGCCACCCATCTTGCTATCAATAAAATAGCTTCAACCGCTTATCCAACCCGCGCCAGCTCGTCTTTTTACTCAAAAAATTTCGGCACCTGCCGAGCGCAGCAGGGCGGCTGCCGCGTCGGCTTTCATCGCGAGGGCGCAGCCCAGGGCGGTGTTGCCTTGCAGGTCGGCCGCGCGCGGGTTGGCGCCGCGTGACAGCAGCAGTTCCACCACGGCCGGGTGGTTGAACAGGGCGGCGAACATCAGCGGCGTACGGCCATCGGGCGAAGGCCCGTCCACGGCCGCACCACCGTCCAGCAGCAGGCGCACCATGTCCACGTCGCCCTTGAAGGCGGCGCCGGCCAACGGCGTCTGCCCGCGGCCGTTCACCAGCCCCGCATCGGCTCCGCGCGCCAGCAACAGCCGCGCGGCCTCGGCATGGCCGTGGTAGCTGGCCAGCATCAGCAGGCTGTCGCCCTGGGCATTGCGCAGGTCGGGCGGCAGGCCGTTGTCCAGCCACAGCGCCAGACGCGCGGCGTCGCCCTGGCGCGCGGCGTCGAACACCTTCTCGGCAAAGGCCAGGGTGGCTTCGTCCAGGGCGGGGCGTTCGGGCGTGGCGGTCATGGGGTTCTCCAGCGTCAAGGTGTGAGCCATTGTAGGAACGGGCGCCCTGCCCCGCCGCGCATTTGCGCTATGGCTTCGATAGCTTGACAGGCCGCACGGGTCAATGCCCCGTGACCTTGGAGAGCAGCTGGATCACCAGCACGCCGCCCACGATCATGGCCATGCCGACGACGGCCGGCAGGTCCAGCTTCTGCCCATAGAGCAGCCAGCCGACCAGCGAGATCAGCACGATGCCCAGCCCCGACCACACGGCGTACACCACGCCCGTGGCCATGTGGTTCATCACCTTGGAGACGAGGTAGAACGCCACGCAGTAGCCCAGCACCGCCAGCGCGCTGGGCCCCAGCCGCGTGAGCCCCTGCGAGGACTTGAGCGCCGAGGTGGCCACCACCTCCGCCATGATGGAGATGCCGAGCAGAAGGTACGGATGCATGGGTAAGAAAGTGCGGTGCGTGCGAGATTTATCAAAATGATAGCTGCTCGCGCTTGATGGGAAAGCGCTCCAGGCATATTTGGCTTGAAATTCCCACGCTACACCCTACCCGCCCGTGCAGACCAGCCGCTGCTCGCCCAGCCCCGTCGCGCCCAGCCGCATCACGTCGCCCGCGCGCAAGAAACGCGGCGTGGGCTTCTGTCCCAGGCCCACGCCGGCGGGCGTGCCGGTGAGCACCAGATCGCCCGGCTCCAGCGTCATGAACTGGCTGATGTAGGCCAGCACCCGGGGCACGCCGAAGATGAAATTGCGCGTGTGGCCGTCCTGCATGCGCTGGCCGTTCACCTCCAGCCACAGCCCGATGGCGTGCGGGTCGGGAATCTCGTCGGTGGTCACCAGCCAGGGGCCCACGGGCGCGAAGGTGTCGCAGCCTTTGCCCTTGTCCCACTGCCCGCCACGCTCCATCTGGTAGCTGCGCTCGGACACGTCGTTGGCCAGCACGTAGCCGGCCACATGGGCCAGCGCATCGGCCTCGGCCACCTGCTGCATGCGCGTGCCGATGACGATGCCCAGCTCCACCTCCCAGTCGGTCTTGAGCGCGCCGGGCGGGATGCGCACGGCGTCCGTGGGGCCGCTGAGCGCGCTGGTCGCCTTCATGAACAGCACGGGCTCTGCCGGCGCGGGCAAGCCGGCCTCGGCCGCATGGTCGGCGTAGTTCAGGCCCACGCAGACGATCTTGCCGACACCGCCCACGGGGCAGCCCAGGCGTGTGCCGGGTACCACCGCGGGCAGGCGCGCGGCGTCGATGGCGGCCAGCGCGGCCAACGTGCGTGGCGCCAACTGCGTGGGGCCGATGTCCGGCAGCAGCATGGACAGGTCGCGCAGCACGCCCTGGGCGTCGATCAGGCCGGCGCGCTCCGCGCCGGGTTGTCCGTGGCGGACGAGTTTCATGGGTGTCTCCGTGGGTTTGATCGGGACGATCTTATGCATGCCATCCCGTTCATCCATCGCATCGACTGATGGCCGCATCGCGTTTGGCGATGGCGAGGCCGGCACGGCCGCCCCGCGCCACGCGTACGATGCGCAGCTTCGCCGCCCCGCCATGCACACCCACATCCCCGAATCGCCCGCCAGAACCGCCGAGGACGACCATCCACGCCCGCACAGCCTGCGGGAGCTGTTCTGGGCCTTCACCTGGCTGGCGCTGCAGGGCTTTGGCGGCGTGCTGGCCGTGGTGCAGCGCGAGCTGGTGGAACGCCGCCGCTGGATGAGCAACGAGCAGTTCGTCGAGGACTGGGCCGCCGCGCAGATCCTGCCGGGCCCGAATGTGGTGAACCTGTCCATCATGGTGGGCGACCGCTACTTCGGCCTGCGCGGCGCGCTGGTGGCCGTGGCGGGCATGCTGTTGCTGCCCATGCTGCTGGTGGTGGTGCTGGCCGTGGTCTACGCCGGCTTTGCCGACCAGCCCATGGTGGCCGGCGCTCTGCGCGGCATGGGCGCCGTGGCCGCAGGCCTGGTGGCGGGCGTGGGCTGCCGTCTGGCTGCATCGCTGCGCAAGCACCCGCTGGGGCCCTGGGCCTGCGGCGCGATCGCAGCCGCCACCTTCGTCGCCATGAGCGTGCTGCGCCTGCCGCTGGCCTGGGTGCTGCCCGTGGTGGGCGGCGCGGCCTGCGCCCTCACCTGGCGCAAGCTCGCTCCCGCGGGGCACTGACGCAGCCATGGCCGCACCGCTGACCTTGCACCTGCAGCCGCTGGACTGGCTGAACCTGTTCCTGTACTACCTGTCGCTGTCGCTGCTGGCCGTGGGCGGCGCCATCGCCACCGCACCGGACATGCACCGCTTCCTGGTGGAGCGCCAGGGTTGGCTGACCGAGGTGCAGTTCAACACCTCCATCGTCATCGCACAGTCGGCTCCCGGGCCCAACGTACTGTTCATCGCCCTGCTGGGCTGGAACGTGGGCCTGAACGCGGCCGGCACCGGCACGCATGCGGCCTGGGCCTTCGGCGCGCTGGGCGTGGCGGTCTGCATGCTGGGGGTGCTGCTGCCCAGCAGCCTGCTGACCTGGGCCGCCACGCGCTGGGCACACCGCAACCGCGAGCGCCGCTCGGTGCGCGCCTTCAAGCAAGGCATGGCACCACTGGTGATCGGCCTGCTGCTGGCCACGGCCTGGGTGCTGGGCAGCGCCCATGGCGAGCCCGCGCAAGACTGGCCACTGTGGCTGCTGAGCGCGGCCACCACCCTGCTGGTGTGGCGCACGCGCATCCACCTGTTGTGGCTGCTGGGCGCGGGGGCGTTGCTGGGCGCGTTCGGCTGGGTCTAGCGCGGTATCAGGGCCGCAGCGCGCGACGGTAGTCCGCCAGCGCCTGCACCGTGGTGCACAGCAAGCCATGCGCACGGGCAAAGCGGGCCACCTGTGCGCCGCGCGCCATGCTGCCGTCGGGGTTCATGAGCTCGCACAGCACGCCCGCAGGCGGCAGGCCGGCCAGCACGGCCAGGTCCACGGCCGACTCGGTATGGCCGTCACGCTCCAGCACCCCGCCCGCGCGTGCCACCAGTGGGAACACGTGGCCCGGGCTTACGACCTCGGGTGCACACCCCGGCGCCGGAATGCGCAGGGCGCATCGCACGGTCTGCAGGCGGTCGGCCGCCGACACGCCGGTACTCACGCCATGCGCGGCCTCGATGGACTGGGTGAACGCGGTGGAGAACGCCGAGCGGTTCACCTCCACCATGGGCCGCAGCCCCAGCGCCTTGGCATGCGCGGGCGTCAGGCACAGGCAAACGATGCCGCTGCCCTCACGGATCATGAGTGCCATGGTGGCCTCGGTCATGTTGGCGGCAGCGCAGACCAGGTCGGCCTCGTTTTCGCGGTCGGCGTCATCGAGCACCAGCACCGGGCGGCCGGCCGCGATCGCGGCGATCACCGCGGGCAGGGGCGCGAGCGTGACCTCCCGTGGGAGATCGCCAGGGGCGGACAAGAAAGTGGCGGGAAAAGACATGAAACGCTCCTCGGTTGAAATGAAGAAACGCCTCAAGGCATGCAAGAAGCACCCACGCGCGCCATGGGCCCGGGGCCCGGCACGCGCGAAGCACACGGCCGCGCCCAGGGCACTGGGCCCCGGTCGCGGCACGTCTTCTTTCATCCGGACTATGACCGTCGGCCCCGGACTGGGAGTGGCCTGCGCCGCCCCGCACCGGGTCTGCTGACCCCCGGTTGCACTGATGACAACCGGGGCGCTCGCGGGCTCGCGGTGCAAGAAAACCTCCATGCGCCGCCTACCGCCGGTGGGGAATTCCACCCCGCCCTGAAGACCTGCCGATTATGGCGCCCCAACCATCGGCGGCCCGTCCAGCAGCAACGGCAACAGCCGCGCCGCCGGGCCGCGCAGCACGGCGTGGGCGATACCGTCCAGTTCGCTGGCCACGGTGTTGACCACCACCACGCGCGCACCGGCATGGCGCGCCTGGTGCGCCAGCCCTGCGGCCGGGTACACGGCGCCCGCGGTGCCCACCACCAGCATCAGCTCGCAGGACTGCGCCGCCTGCTGCGCCGCGGCCAGCACCGGCAGCGGCAAGGCCTCGCCGAACCAGACCACGCCAGGGCGTACCAGGTTGCCGCAGGTGGGACAGCGCGGCGGGTGGCCGGGCGCAGCGTGGGCCAGATCGCAGCAGGCACGCGGACGGTCGAGCCAGCGGTCGGCCGTCAGGTCACCATGCAGGCACAGCACATCCGGGCTGCCGGCGCGCTGGTGCAGGCCGTCCACGTTCTGGGTGATGAGCGTCAGCCGCCCGCGCCCGTGCTGCGCAAACGCCGCCAGCGCCCGGTGGCCCGCGTTGGGCTGCACGCCCGCGAGCAAGCCGCGGCGGTGGGCGTACCAGTCCCACACCCGCGCGGGCTGGGCCCTGAAGCCGGTCTCGCTGGCCATCTCCATGGGGTTGAACTGCGCCCAATAGCCCGTCTGCGCATCCCGGAACGTGGGGACGCCCGACTCGGCGCTGATGCCTGCGCCTGTCAGCACCGCGATGCGGCGCGCATCGCGCACCCACGCTCGCACCTCGTCCAGCGGGGTGCAGGGGCCGGACGTTCCGGCATCGTCCGTCATGCCGCAGCCCCGGCCAACAGGCCCTGCTCGACCATGGCGACCAGCCGCTCGGCCAGCGCCTGGCAGCCGGCCTCGTCCAGGCCGCGCAAGGGGCCGTCCAGCATCAGCATCGCCATGCCATGCACGGCGGACCAGGCCATGAACTCGGCGCCCGGGCGGCGTGCGGGTGGCAGCAGACCGGCCTGCACCATGCCGTCGAGTGTGTGCCCCAGCAGTTCGAACGGATCCATGCCGCTGGCCCCGCGCGCCGCACCATCGTCCGGCGCGCGCTCGTCCACATCAAAGGGCCGCGCCACGAAAGCGGTGCGGAACAGGCCCGGCTCGTGCCGCGCAAAGCGCAGATAGCCCAGGCCCACGCCGCGGAACGCGGCGCGTGCACGCTGGCGCGGATCGCGCAGCCGGCGCGTGGCATGGATCTCGGCCTCGATCGCGCGCGCCAGTTCCGACAGCGCCTCCGCGCGCACGGCTTCCAGCAGCGCCTGGTGGTTCTGAAAGTGCCGGTACGCCGCATTGGGCACGACACCGGCACGGCGCGTGGCTTCGCGCAGCACCACCGCGGCAGGGCCGCCTTCGCGCGCCAGCGCCACACCGGCGTCCAGCAGCGCGCGCTTCAAATCCCCATGGCGGTACGTGGCACGCGCGGGGCTCAGGTCTTCATTCGGCATTTACGAGTTTTTACAGATACACCGTCCACATTTATCGACGCAGCCCGAATACACTGCAAGTGTACATTGTCCACAAAGGAGTGCGCCATGGAACCCGACAGCTACATCGACGGCTTCGTGCTTGCCGTCCCCACTGCCAACAAGGAAACCTTTCGCCAGCACGCCAGCGAGGCCGCGCAGATCTTCAAGAAGCACGGCGCCCTGGAGATCGTGGAATGCTGGGGCGACGACGTGCCCGAGGGCAAGCTCACCTCCATGCCCCTGGCCGTGCAGCGCAAGGACGACGAGACCGTGGTCTTTTCCTGGGTCGTGTGGCCCTCGCGCGCGGTGCGCGATGCCGGCATGCAGGCCGTCATGGACGACCCGCTCTGCCCCAAGGACATGCCTTTCGACGGCCAGCGTGTGATTTACGGCGGTTTTCGCGTGCTGGTACACGCGTAAACGGCGCGCACCTCTTCCCCTCTTCTACTCCACTCAAACCACCCCCAAGGAGACACCATGCAGTTCACACCCTACCTCAACTTCGACGGCAACTGTGCCGAGGCCTTTGCCTTCTACGCCAAGCTGTTCGGCGGCACCATCGTCCACCAGAGCACCTTTGGAGAGATACCTCCCTCCGAAAACATGCCCCCGCTGCCCGAGGCCGCCAAGAGCCGCATCATGCATGTGCAGCTGCAGATCAAGGACCAGTCGTTGATGGGATCGGACGCCATGCCGGCCATTCCCGGGCAGGACCCGAATGCCTGTGGTGGCGGCTACCAACTGCCGCAGGGCCTGTGGGTGTCGATCCAGGCCGCCGACGCGGCCGAGGGGCGCCGCCTGTTCGATGCGCTCAGCGCCGGCGGCGAGACCGTCATGCCATTTGCCGCGACCTTCTGGTCGCCCGGCTTCGGCATGGCGCGCGACCGCTTCGGCACGCCGTGGATGGTCAACGTGACGGCACAGGCCTGATGCTCCACACCCAAGGAGGCCATATGTCCGACCGCACCGTTCGTTTGCACCGGGCGCTGCGCACCACGCCGCACAAGCTGTATCGCGCCTTCCTGGAGGGCGACGCCATGGCCAAATGGCTGCCACCCCACGGCTTTACCTGCAGGGTGCAAGAACTCGACGCCCGCGTGGGAGGTACCTTCCGCATGTCGTTCCACAACTTCGGCTCGGGCCAGTCGCACGCCTTCGGCGGCGAATACCTGGAGCTGGTGCCGGGGGAGCTCATCCGCTACACCGACCGGTTCGACGACCCGCACCTGCCCGGCACGCTGGAGGTCACCGTCCGGCTCACGCCCGTGAGCTGCGGCACCGAGCTGAGCATCACCCAGGCCGGCATTCCGCAGGCCATTCCGCTGGAAATGTGCTACCTGGGCTGGCAGGAATCTCTCACCCAGCTGGCCGCACTGGTGGAGCCCGACATCCCGGGTTAAAGGCCCAGCAGTCCCGACTCAGCAGGAGCACTCCATGACGCAACCCGCCAAAAACACCGTCTGCCTGTGGTTCGACGGCACTGCCGAAGAAGCCGCGCGGTTCTACGCGAAAACCTTTCCCGACTCATCCGTGAGCGCGCTGCACCGCGCGCCGGGGGACTTTCCGTCAGGCCACGAGGGCGATGTGCTTGTGGTCGAGTTCACGGTGCTGGGCATCCCCTGCCTGGGGCTCAACGGCGGCCCGGCCTTCAAGCACAGCGAGGCTTTCTCGTTCCAGGTGGCGACCGCCGACCAGGCAGAAACCGACCGCTACTGGAATGCCATCGTGAACAACGGCGGCCAGGAAAGCGACTGCGGCTGGTGCAAGGACCGATGGGGCCTGTCCTGGCAGATCACGCCCGTGGCCCTGACCCGCGCGGTGACCGACCCCGACCGCGCCGCCGCCAAGCGCGCGTTCGACGCGATGATGCAGATGCGCAAGATCGACATTGCCGCCATCGAGGCGGCGCGCCGCGGCTAGGGGCCGGGCGCCTTCGGCGTTCAGGCGCGCTGGCGCAGCGCCTCGTAGAGGCACACCGCGCTGGCCACCGAGACGTTCAGGCTCTCGACAGCGCCCTGCATGGGGATGCCCACCAGTTCGTCGCAGGTCTTGCGCGTGAGTTGGCGCATGCCCGGGCCCTCGGCGCCCAGCACCAGGGCGACCGGGCCTTTCAGGTCCACCTGGTACAGCGTCTTGTCGGCATCGCCACTGGTGCCGATGACCCAGATGTTGCGCTCCTTGAGCTCGTTCAGCGTGCGCGCCAGGTTCGTGACCATGAAGTACGGCACCGTCTCGGCCGCGCCGCTGGCCACCTTGGCCACGGTGGCGTTGATGCCCACCGCATGGTCCTTGGGGGCGATCACCGCATGCGCGCCCGCGCCATCGGCCACGCGCAGGCAGGCGCCCAGGTTGTGCGGGTCGGTCACGCCGTCCAGCACCAGCAGCAGCGGATTTTTCACGCCACGGGCCTCCAGCTCGTCCAGCAGCTCGTCCAGCGTGCGCACCTGCGCCACGGCCTCGACCCGCGCAGCCACGCCCTGGTGGCCATGGCTGCCGGCCAGCTTGGCCAGGCGCAGGCCGTCGGCTTCGATCAGGCGCGCCCCCGCCTCGCGTGCGCGCTCCAGGAACTGGCGCATGCGCGCGTCGCGGCGCGTGGGCTCGTAATAGATCTCGATGATGCTTTGCGGCGCGGTCTTCAGGCGCACGCCCACGGCGTGAAAGCCGAAGAGGACTTTGGGGGAGGACATGGGTAGCGATTATCCCGCCGGCGACCCCACTGGCACCGTGGCGCGGCGCAGGCCACCGCCGGACAGCCGCTAAAATCCGCGTTTCTTCCCTTGACAAACGGGCCGCTGCCACAAGCGGCGCCGCTTGCCTGACCGCCTTCATGGCCGTCCCTGTGGCGGCCGCGCCTGCCACAAGGCGCCGCGCTGCGCGGCCTGCGCAGCGGCTCAGGCCCTCCTTCTGTTCAGATCATGATCCTCTCTCCCCTGTTGCGCTGGGTGCAGCGCACCAGTCTGGTCACCCAGATCGCCATCGCCGTGGTCATCGGCATTGTGCTGGCGGCTGTATGGCCCGCCGCCACGCCCCACCTGTCCATTCTGGGCGCGTTGTTCATCTCGGCCCTGAAGGCGGTGGCGCCGGTGCTGGTGTTCGTGCTGGTGATGGCCGCCATCAGCAACCACACACCGGGCGAGACGACGCACATCCGCCCGGTGCTGGTGCTGTACGCGGTGGGCACGCTGGCCGCGGCCACCGTGGGTGTGGTGGCCAGCATGTGGTTTCCCAGCACGCTCACGCTGCAGGCGCCCGCACAGGCCGCCGCGGGGCCGGGGTCGGTGTCCGAGGTGCTGATGAACGTGCTCAAGAGCGTGGTGGAAAACCCGGTCAAGGCGCTGCTGGAGGCCAACTACATCGGCATCCTGGCCTGGGCCATTGCGCTGGGCCTGGCGCTGCGCCACGCCAGCGCGGGCACGCGCGCCATGCTGCAGGACGGCGCCGCGGCCGTGACGCAGGTGATCCAGTTGGTGATCCGCCTGGCGCCCCTGGGCATCCTGGGCCTGGTGGCCAGCACGTTCGCCGAAGCCGGTGCCCAGGCGCTGTGGGGTTATGCCCAACTGCTGGCCGTGCTGCTGGGCTGCATGCTGTTCGTGGCGCTGGTGGTCAACCCGCTGATCGTGTACGTGGCGATCCGCCGCAACCCCTATCCGCTGGTGCTGATGTGCCTGCGCGAGAGCGGCGTGACGGCGTTCTTCACGCGCAGCTCTGCCGCCAACATCCCGATCAACCTGGCCCTGGCCAAGCGCCTGCGCCTGAACGAGGACACCTACAGCATTGCCATTCCGCTGGGCGCCACCATCAACATGGCCGGCGCGGCCATCACCATCAGCGTGCTGTCGCTCGCCGCGGCCAACACCCTGGGCATCCAGGTGGATCTGCCTACCGCGCTGCTGCTGTGCGTGGTTGCGTCGCTGTGCGCCTGCGGCGCATCGGGCGTGGCAGGCGGCTCGCTGCTCCTGATTCCGCTGGCGTGCAGCCTGTTCGGCATCGGCAACGACGTGGCGATGCAGGTGGTGGCCATCGGCTTCATCATTGGCATCCTGCAGGATTCGGCCGAGACGGCGCTGAATTCCTCCACCGACGTGATCTTCACCGCCGCCGCCTGCCTGGCACAGGAGCGCAAGGCGCAGGTCTGATTCACCACCAGCTCGCTATCGATACGAGAGCTGTCAGCGCATGCTATGCAAGGGTTTCAATATGAAATTCATTGAAAACCAGCTACCATCAAGCGCTGGCAGCTATTCTTTCAGGAGTTATCGACCAGCCGTCCGGCCTCAATGGTGATGCGCCGGTCGCAGCGCGCGGCAATGCCGCGGTCGTGCGTGACCAGCACCAGCGTGGTGCCCTGCTCGCGGTTGAGGGCCAGCATCAGTTCCATGATGGTCTCGCCCGTGGCGAAGTCCAGGCTGCCAGTGGGCTCGTCGGCCAGCAGCACGGCGGGCTCCACCACGAAGGCGCGCGCCAGCGCCACGCGCTGCTGCTCGCCGCCCGACAGCACCTTGGGATAGTGCGTCAGGCGCTGGCCCAGGCCGACGCGCTCCAGCATGTCGGTCGCGCGGCGGCGTGCATCGCGAATGCCCGCCAACTCGAGCGGCAGCATCACGTTCTCCAGCGCCGTGAGGTTGCCCATGAGCTGAAAGCTCTGGAACACGAAGCCCACCTGCCGGGCGCGCAGTGCGGCGCGGTCGTCCTCGTCCAGTGCGAACAGGTCCTGCCCGCCCAGGCGCACCGTGCCGCGCGTGGGCGTGTCCAGCCCGGCGATGATGGACAGCAGCGTGCTCTTGCCCGATCCCGAGGCGCCCACGATGGCCGCAGTCTCCCGCGGCGCCAGGCGGAAATCGATATCCCGCAAAATCTCCAGCGTACCCGTGGAGTCCGTGACGGACTTGGACACATGCTCCACCGCGATGATGGATTCGGGCGGCATGCGGTCGTTGGAGGCGGCAGGGGCCGTGGCGGCGGAGGTTTCGGACATGAAAGGTTCTCGGCAGTGAAGCATATGGTTCGGCGTGACTTTATCGTGGCGGGCGCCCTGGCCCTGTGGGGCGCGGCGCCCGCCCTTGCGCAATCCGGTGGCAAGAAGCCCACCCGCGCGCCCGTGATCCTGGTGGTGGGCGACTCGCTCAGCGCCGAATACGGCCTTCCGCGCGGCACCGGCTGGGTGGCGCTGCTGGACAAGCGGCTGGCGCAGGAGAAGATCCCCGCCACGGTGGTCAACGCCAGCGTGAGCGGCGACACCACCGCCGGCGGCCGTGCGCGGCTGGCCGCACTGCTCCAGCAGCACCGGCCCACGCATGTGGTGATCGAACTCGGCGGCAACGACGCCTTGCGCGGCCTGCCGCTGGCCAGCACCCAGGGCAACCTGGCGTGGATGACCGAACAGGCCCAGGCCGCGGGCGCGCGCGTGCTGCTGGTGGGTGTGCAGGTGCCGCCCAACTACGGCGCCAACTACACCCGGCAGTTCGCCGAGGTCTTCGAGAACGTGGCCCAGGAGCGCAAGGCAGCGCTCGTGCCCTTCTTGCTCAAGGGCGTGGCCGATGGGCCCGATCCCACGGCGCTGTTCCAGCCCGACCGCATCCACCCCACGGCCCAGGCGCACCCGCGCATGCTGGACAACGTGTGGCCCGCGCTGCGCGCCTTGCTGTAAACCATCGTCAAAGAATCAGCCGGCGCTCTGCGGCGCCTGCGCGGACGCAGGGGTCGCAGGGGGCGCCGCCACCGCCGCGCGGTAGGCATGCCAACTGGCATGCCCCAGCACCGGCCCCACCACCAGCAAGCCCGCGCCCCAGGCGAACAGCGACAACGCCACCAGCGCCGTGATGAGCAGGCCCCACAGCAGCATCACGCCGGGGTTTTCCACCACCACCCGCATGCTCGCAATGCCGGCCGTGAGCGCATCGGTGTCGCGGTCCAGAATCATCGGAATGGACACCACCATGCTGGAGAACACCAGGGCCGCGAACACACTGCCTACCAGCAGGTACACGGCGACGAACTGCCAGTTGGCCGGGTTGAACACCGCCTGCACCACCCCCGTGGTGGACGGCATGCCGGTGTTGAAGAACACGGCAAACACCACGAGCGACGCGCGGCCCCACAGCAGCTCCAGCACCACAAGTACGAGTACCAGCATGCCCATGCTGCCCAGGTGGCGGTCCCAACAGGTCAGCGATTCACCCAGATCGGGTGCCAATCCCTGTTCGCGCCGGCGGCTGGTGTCGTACAGCCCCATGGCCAGGAATGGGCCCACCAGCAGGCAGCCGCTGGCAAACGACATGGTGTATTCCGGCCGCGCCTGGAACACCCAGCCCAGCAGGAGTGCCATGCCCCAGAACCACGTACCGTAGAACAGCGCCACGCCGGGCGCGGCCATCATGTCGCGCGCCCCCAGCACGAGCCAACGCAGCGGGTCCGGCCAGCGCAAGGGGTTGAGAGTCACCGGTGCGGACACCGGCGCGGAGGTGACTGGCGCGGAAGAATCAGACATGGCGGTCGGCATCGCTGCGGCAGTGGCGTTGCTGCCACCTTAACCACCTGACTGCCTGACCACCATCAAGGAAACTACCACCCTCGCCGCGCCAGCCGCCAACGCATCAGGCAGCTCCAAAGGCCTGGTGCATCGCCTGCGCCAGGTCGGCACGCAGGTCGTCCACGGCCTCCAGCCCCACGGAGAAGCGCACCACGGTGCCGGGCCGCAGATGCGCGGTGGCGCCCGTGCGCATACTGGGCAGGTCGTAGGGCACCACCAGGCTCATCGGTCCGCCCCAGCTGTAGCCCAGCTTGAACAGGCGCAGGCCGTCGCAAAAGGCATCCACCTGCGCCTGGCTGTGGCGTGCGTCAATGACCACGCTGAACAGGCCGGCGGCAGCGCCCTGCCCGCCATTGGCTGCGCCGCACAGCGCCTTCCACTGCGCATGGCCGGGCGATCCGGGCAGCGCCGGGTGCAGCACCTGGGCCACCGCGGGCTGCAAGCCCATCCACTGCGCCAGGTCGCGCGCGGCCGCATCGTGCGCGTGGTAGCGCAGCGCCATGCTGGGCAGCGCCCGCAAGACCGCTTCCACGTCGTTCGCCCCCACTCCGAGCCCGAGCCGCATATGCGTGAGTTTGATGCGCAGATGCAAGCCTTCGTCGCGGGTGGTGATGCTGCCCATCAGCACATCGCCCCCGCCGCTGGGGTACTTGGTGAGCGCATGCACGGATACGTCCACGCCCAGCGCGCCCTCGGCACCCGCGCCACGGCCCAGCAGGTCGAAGGGTGCGAAAGCCAGGCCCGCGCCCCAGGTGTTGTCCAGCACCGTAGCCACGCCGCGTGCGCGGCAGATGCGCACCTGCTCCACCAGGTCGGGGAACTCCAACGTGACGGAGCCCGGCGCCTCCAGCCACACCAGCCGCGTGGCGTCGGTGATCTTGGATGCGAGGTCCGCCGGGTCCAAGGGGTCATAGATACGGTGGCGGATGCCGTAGTGGCGCAGCTCTACCTCGGCCAGTGCCTTGTTGGGACCATAGGCGTTGTCCGGGATCAGCACCTCGTCGCCCTGGCGCAGCAGCGCCAGCGATACGGTGGAAATGGCGGCCAATCCGCTGGGCACCAGCAGACACTGCAACCCGCCTTCCAGCGTGGCCAGGCGCTCTTCCAGCTGATAGGTCGTGGGCGTGCCGTGCAGCCCGTAGGTGTAGCTGCTCTTGTCCTTCCACTCGCGCGCGCGCATTGCGGCGACGTTGGGGAAGATGACGGTGGACGCCTTGTGCACCGCTGGCTGCGGGGCATGGAAACCCTGCGGCGGTGTGTACTCGTGGTGAATGAGGCGGGTGGACAGGTCGGGTGTGGAGGGCTGCTTCATGCGCCGATGGTAGAGCCTGTCCCCCGCCCAGGCTCAGCCGCCGCTGGAGATGGTGAGGTTGTTGACCACCGAGGTCACGCCCGGTACGGCCTGCGCGATCTGGCTGGCGCGGTCACGGGCCTGCTCGCTTTTCACGGGGCCATTGAGCGTGACGACGCCCGCGCGGGTGTCCACGTCGATCTTGATGGCGCTGAGGTCCGGGTCTTGCGCCAGGCCCGCGTTCACCTTGGCGGTGATGCCGGCATCGTCCACTAGGGCGGCTGCGTCGGCCGTGGCGTTGCGTGAAGCCTGCCCGGCTTCCTGCGCCGCGGATTCCATTTTTTGCTTGGCATCCTGGGCCGCCTGCTCGGTCTTGTTGATGGCGGAATCCAGGCGTTGACCGGCCGTGGGTTCCTCGGCCTTGTTGCAAGCACTCAGCCCGGCGGCCAGGGCAGCGGCAGCGGCGAAAGTGGTCCAGCGCGACGCTCGAAAAAGAGGGGTTGTCATGGGCATATCTCCTTCCAGTGGGTACGGGGTCCACTGTAGAAAGCACTGGCTGCCGAGCCGGTCGGACAGGGCCGAAACCGCAGTAGGACAACAGCGGCTCTCAGGCAACAGCGGCTCTCAGGCACGTGCCGACGCAAGCCTGGACAATCGGCCCATGTCCTCATCCTTGCTGCATCGCTGGTTTCCCTTTCTCTCCTGGCCCCGCCCGACATCCGCGCTGCTGCAGGGCGAGTTCTGGGCCGGCATGACCGTCGGGCTGATGCTGGTGCCGCAGGGCGTGGCGTACGCCGCGCTGGCCGGCATGCCGCTGGTGACGGGGATCTACGCATCGCTGGTGCCGGCACTGGTGGCCGTGCTGTGGAGCTCATCCACCCGCCTCGGCGTCGGGCCCACGGCGCTCACCAGCCTGCTCATCGGCGCGTCGATCACCGGGCTGGCCGAGCCCGGCAGCGCCCATTGGGTCACGCTGGCGGTGTGGATGGCCCTGCTGTCGGGCCTGCTGCAGCTGCTGCTGGGCGTGGTGCGTTTCGGCTGGCTGCTCAACCTGGTGACCTCGCCGGTGCTGGGCGGCTTCACGCAGGCTGCGGCGTTGCTGATCCTGGCCTCGCAACTGCCCGACCTGTTGGGCCTTCGCACCAGCTGGAGCGCCCTGGCGGTCAGCCCGTCGCTGCACCACTTCGACCTGCGCGCGCTGGCGTTCGGCCTGGGCAGCCTGGGCTGCCTGGTGCTGGCGCGGCGCTGGCGCTCCAGCTTCCCGGCCGCCATCGTGGTGATCGCGCTGGCGGCGCTCATCAGCTGGGCCATGGGCTATGCCGATGCCGACGGCGCCGTGATCGGCCACTTGCCCTCTGGCCTGCCGACGCTGTACTGGCCGGGATGGCTCTCGTGGGAAGAAATGGGCGCGCTGGTGATGCCGGTGATGGTCGTCACGCTGGTCAGCTTCCTGGAGACCGCCTCCAGCGCCAAGGTGGAGCACCACCAGGGCGGCACCCGCTGGAACGAGAACCAGGACCTGATCGCCCATGGCATGGCCAAGATCAGTTCGGGCCTGTGCGGCAGCTTTGCCACCAGCGCGTCGTTCTCGCGCTCCGCCATCAACCTGTATGCGGGCGCCAAGAGCGGCTGGGCGACGCTGTTCGCGCTGGTGCTGGTGCTGGCAACGCTGCTGTGGCTCACGCCGGCCCTGTACCACGTACCACAGCCGGTGCTGGCCGCCGTGGTGGTGACAGCGGTCACCAGCCTCATCAAGCCCGTCGGCATGTTCCGCCTGTGGCGCGTCTCGCGCGTGGAGACGGCCATCGGCCTCGTCACCTTCGGCCTCACGCTGGCCACGGCACCACGCATGTATTGGGGCGTGCTGGTGGGCCTGCTGATGAACCTGAGCCACTTTCTCTACCAGCGGCTGCACCCGCGCATCATCGAGGTGGGCCTGCACCCCGACGGCAGCCTGCGCGACCGCCACCTGTGGCAGCTGCCCCCGCTGGCGCCAGAGCTGCTGGCCCTGCGCATGGATGCCGAGCTGGACTTCGCCTCCGCCAATGCGCTGGAGCGCCGTGTGACCGACGAGCTGGCCCAGCGCCCGTCCATCCGCCACCTGTGCCTGTTCGCGCTGCCCATCAACCGCATCGACGTGACGGGCGTGGAGGCCTTCATCCGCCTGCGCGCGCTGCTGCAAAGCCACGGCGGCACGCTGCATGTGACCGGCATCAAGCTGCCGGTACAGCACACGCTGGACAATGCAGGCGCGCTGGCGCCGGGACCCAACTTCGCGCTGTACCGCACCGACGCCGAGGCCATCGCGGCACTGCAGAGGCTGGCTCCTCCCGACGCCGGGAAGCCTGCCTCGGCCCCGCAGTCCGACACAAGTGGCCCAGCTCAGCCGCTACCGAAGCTATAGCTGCTACACTGCCGATAGATATTTGTTTCTGGTTGTGACAAACACCGCGTCCCCCGCTTCCGTCTCTCTGCGCGACCTGCGTCTGGCCACGGCCCATGCCCTGGTGGCGCAGTCGTTGGGTTCCGAAGTGTCCCTGCAGGGCCAGACGCCGCTGCTGTACCTGCAGAACCTCATTGACGGCCTGTGCGAACTCTCGCTGAAGGACCCGCTCACCGGGCTGGCCAACCGCCGCCACGTGCGTGCGGTGCTGGAGCGCGAGATCGACCGGGTCGCGCGCTCGGGCGAAGCCGCGCTGCTGCTGATGCTGGACATCGACCATTTCAAGCAGGTCAACGACCGCCATGGCCACCTGGCCGGCGACATCGTGCTGCAGTCCGTCGCGCGTACGCTGGAGAGCTGCGTACGCCCCATGGACACCGTGGCCCGCTACGGCGGCGAGGAATTCGCCATCGTGCTGCCCGCCTGCCAGTTCGGCTTTGGCCGGGTGATCGCCGAACGCGTGCGCCTCGCGATCGAAGCCACGCCCGTGCGCATCTCGCCATCGCTCACGTTGAACGTCACCGTGAGCATCGGCGGCGCCTTCGCGCTGCAATGGATCCGCAGCACCACCGCCCTGTGGGCCGACCGGGCCGATGCCGAGCTGTACAAGGCCAAGCTCGGCGGCCGCAACTGCATCAGCATCGAAGAACAACCCGACAGCACGGTCACTGCGGAAGAAAAGAGTCTGCTGTTCGGCCCGCTATACACTCCGTCGGGATGTGGCGAGCTGCCCCCGCCTTTGGATCCATCCACAGGCAGCGCCTATTGAAAGCCCAGTAGTGATGAACGACGCGCTGTCCCCCAACCCGACGACTCCACCGGCCGGCGCCGCTGCGCCGGCTTCTGCTTCCGTGCCCTCCACCACACCTGCCAACGCACGCATCATCGCCATCACCAGCGGCAAGGGCGGCGTGGGCAAGACCTTCGTGTCCGCCAACCTGGCGGCCGCCCTCACCCGCCGCGGGCACCGCGTGCTGGTGCTGGACGCCGACCTGGGCCTGGCCAACCTGGACGTGGTGCTGAACCTGCCCCCCAAGGTCACGCTGCACGACGTCTTTACCGGCAAGGCCCAATTGGAAGACGCCGTGATCAAGGCGCCCGGCGGCTTTTCGGTCCTGCTGGCCGGCTCCGGCATGGTCGAGTACTCGCGCCTCACGCCCGAGGTGCGCAACGAATTCCTCAACGTCATCCACACGCTGGCACCCCGCTTTGACGTGGTGCTGCTGGACACCGGCGCGGGCATCTCCGACGTGGTGCTGTTTTCCGTCTCGCTGGCGCACGAGGTGCTCATCGTCGCGACGCCCGAGCCCACGTCGCTCACCGACGCCTACGCCGCCATCAAGGTGCTGGCCACCCAGCAAAAGCGCCAGCACGTGCGCATGGTGGTGAACCAGGCCGCACGTCCGGGGGACGGACGCGCCATCACCGGGCAGTTGCAGCAGGTGCTGGACCGCTTCGTGACCACCGACACCGGCCGCCCCATGCGGCTGATCCACGTGGGGGACATTCCCGCCGACACCTCGGTGCGCGACGCCGTGATGCGCCGCCAGTTGCTGATGCTGCAGATGCCCGGCTGCCCCGCCGCGCTGGCCGTGGCCCAGTTGGCGAACAAGGTGGAGTCCACGATGCTCACGCCATCCCCCGAAGGACCGGGCGCAAATCGCTCCTGAAAAAATAGCTGCTAGCGCTTACCCAACAAGCGCTACAGCCAATTTTTCTCTCAACAACTTACCCCAGGAACCTCCGCGGCGGCAGGGGAATGCGTTCGCTCTCGCCCGGGATGTGGCCCATGGCGTCGCGCTCCCAGTCATCGGCGGCCTGCACGATGCGCTCCTTGCGGCTGGAAACGAAGTTCCACCAGATATGGCGCGGGCCGTCCAGCGCGGCGCCGCCGATCACCACACACCGCGCCCCCGACTTACCCGCGCGCACGCTGGTGGAGCGGCCGGGCTCCAGCAGCGCCAGCGTCTGCGCGGGCAACGCCCCGGCGTCCAGCCACAGCCCCTCGCTCACGGTGTAGAGCGCCATCTCGTCGGCCAGCGCGGGCAGGTCCAGCGCAGAACCCGGCTTCAGCCGCACATCCAGCAGCAGCGTGGGCGCAAACGTGGCCACGGGCGACTGGCAGCCGAAGGCCGCGCCGATCAGCACCCGCACCGCTGCGCCGCCATGCTGGTAGGCCGGGATCTGGTCCGCAGGGGTATGGGCGAAATGCGGCGCCGCTTCCTCATGCGCCTGCGGCAGCGCCGCCCAGAGCTGGATGCCGTGGTTCACATAAGTGCTGTGCGCCAGCGCGGGCGGGCGCCGCTCGGAATGCACGATGCCGCGCCCCGCCGTCATCCAGTTGATGGCGCCGGGCTCGATCTGCTGCAGCGAACCCACACTGTCGCGGTGCAGGATCGCGCCCTCGATCAGGTAGGTGACCGTGGCCAGCCCGATGTGCGGGTGGGGCCGTACGTCATAGGCGGATGCAGGCGCCACCGTCGCGGGGCCGAAATGGTCGAAGAACACAAAGGGCCCCACCGACCGGCGCTGCAGCGCCGGCAGCAGGCGGCGCACGGTGAAGCCGCCGCCCAGGTCCTTGAAGTGCCCGCTCAGGCGCAGAGGGCCCTGCGCAGGAATGGCGCCGGCGCTCATGCGCGCTCCACCACGGTGGTGATCTCGGTGGTCACCTGGGTCATGAGCTTGTGCACGGGGCATTTGCCGATCGCGGCCTGCAGCTCGGCGATCTGCGCATCGCTCAAGTCGCCCTGCACTTGCAGCCGTGTGGCCAGGCGATAGGTACCGCTGCGCTCCTGCGAGGCATCACGCTCCACCACGGTGCGCACGTCCTGCACGTCCCAGCCCTTGCGCCGCGCGTACCACAGCAGCGTGAGCGCCTTGCAGCCGCCCAGCGCGGCGTCGTACAGGTCGTGCGGGTTGGGGCCGGTGTCGTCGCCGCCTTCGGCGGCCGTGCCGTCCACCGCCCATTCGTGGCTGCGGATGGTGAGGCGCTGGGCCATGGGGGTGCCCTCGATGCGCTGCAACTGGATGGTCATGGACGGCTCTCCTTCAGGGTTGTCCGTGCCACTGTAATGCGACAGGCGTGACAAGCGTGACAAGCGGCACCGCGGCGTGCGCCCGCCCGGTGTCTAGGGCCTGTTCACACTATTTTTGCCAGATGCGTTGCGATCAAAAAGGGCCAGGCGCAAGGCGCCAAACGAAGCTGGGGTGCTACCCCAGCGAGGCTTGGCAACGCCGCGAATGGCCCTTTTTGATCGCAACCCGGAGGGAACGGAGTGAAAACCGCGCCATTCGTCGTTGCCCTCCTAGCCAAGGCCCCGGCCTTGGCGTCGTCACGCGCCTAGATTGGCGCGGTTTTCACGCCATTCGCACTGGCAAAAATAGTGTGAACAGGCCCTAGTGTGGTGTCTCAAAAGTAATCATCAAATAATGGTACTCGCTGCCCGCGCCACAGATGCCAAGATGGTGTCCGCACTTTTATGCCACACGAACGGCTTGGGATCCTCGTTGTGACGATCAATGTATTCCCGTATGGATTGCTCCAGCTGAGCAACGCTGGTGTGGGCGCTGCGCTTGATCCACTGCTCGCTGATCTGGCTAAAGAAACGCTCGACCAGATTGAGCCAGGACGCTGAGGTGGGCGTGAAGTGAACGTGGTAGCGAGGATGGGCTGCTAGCCAGGCCCGCACTGCCTGCGTCTTGTGCGTGCCGTAGTTGTCCATGATCAGGTGGATGTCTTGTTCGCCTGGCACCGCTGCATCGATGGCTTTGAGGAACTGCAGGAATTCCACACTGCGGTGACGGCGCTTGAGCTGTCCTATGACTTTGCCAGTGGCCACATCCAGCGCTGCAAACAGCGACGTTGTGCCATGGCGCTTGTAATCGTGCGTGCGCGTGCTGGGTTTGCCAAACGTCAGTGGTAACCCTGGTTGGGTGCGATCCAGAGCCTGGATCTGGCTCTTCTCGTCCACGCACAGCACCAAGGCGCGATCGGGTGGTGCCATATACAGCCCCACCACATCCCGTACCTTGTCCACGAAATGGGGATCCGTCGATAGCTTGAAGGTTTCTTGCAGGTGCGGCTTCAGCCCAAAGGCATGCCAGATGCGCTGCACCGTCGCGGGCGATACGCCAGCGTGCCGACTCATCTGGCGCACGCTCCAGTGCGTGGCGTTGTCAGGCTTGCTCTGGCGAACCTTGTCCACAATGAGCTGAACCTGCTCGTCGCCCACACTGCGCGGGCGGCCAGCGCGCGGGCATCGGTCAAACCCGCCAGACGATACGCCCGGTAGCGCCGCCGCCACTTGGAGACAGTTTGCACCGTCGTGCCCAAGCGTTGGGCAATCATGGTGCCCGACTCCCCATCTGCGCAGCCCAGCACGATTCGCATGCGCAGCTTCTCGTCCTCGGGCGCTTTGCGTACGCGCAGTCGCGCATGCAGCTCTGCGCGCTCGGCATCGGTGATCTGCAGCTTCGTGGCGGGGCGTCCAGGGTGGGCCATCAGCGTAGTCTCCTATAAGGAAGCTGATTCGACCAACACCGGTCAAAATAGTTCTATCTATTTTTGAGACACCACACTAGGGGCGCAGCTGCAACTGGTGCACGTAGCGGCGCGGCCGGCGCTGCAGGGGGCGGTAGCCGCCGCCGGCCCAGGCCTGGGCCATGTCGGCGTAGCGCGGCGAGAACACCAGCCCGCTCTGACCCGTCTGGTAAATGAACAGCGAACGCTCCGGGTCCTGCAGGTCGTACAGCGCGCGCAGCGAGGGCGCGTGCCGGCTGGCGAAGGGCTCCACGGGCTGCGCAGCGTTGTACTGGCCCACGTTGACGCTGTACGCATCGCCCCCCGAGGGCACGCCCACGTTGAACCAGCGCGACAGCACGGGCACGCTGCCCAGCGGCTTGTGCACGGAAAGCGCCGGATGCGCCGCGCCCCACGCCCAGCGCTCGGGCTGGTTGCCATAGCGCGCGGCCAGGCGCTGCACGGTACGCTCCAGCGCCGCGCCGGCATGTGCGGCGCAGCCGTGGGGCGGGCACCACCAGGTGTCGCCGCGCTCCAGCATGCCTTCCAGGCCCGAACGGAAGTCCCGCCGGCCGTAGGTGGCGGCAAAGCGCTCCTCACCCACGCGGGGCACGACCAGTGCGCACGTGAGCTCGTCGGCCCACACCGACAGGATGAGCGGCGCCGCGCGGTCGGCGCGCATGTCGCCGTCAAAGCCGCGCAGCAGCGCCTGGGCCTGCCGCGCCAGCGGCTGCGAAACCGGAGCCGCCAGCAAATGGGGCAACAGGCGCAGCGCGGCGGGGGACACCGTGTCGCCCTGCAGCGCGCGCAGGGACGGCAGGTCGTGCAGGCGCCGTGCCTCCAGCTGCTGCTCTATGCGCTGGTAGCGGTAGGGCAAGGCCCAGTCCTGCGTCAGGAAGTGCGGATAGCCCGGCGCCGTGATGCGCTGGTTGGCCGTGGCGATCCAGCCGCGCGCGCCGCCGTCGTCCTGCGGCGTCTGCGCCAGGGGCAGCCAGCCCTGCCAGTCGTAGCGCGCCTCCCAGCCCGGCGCGGGGGCCACGCCGCGCAGGTCGTTGTCGGCCGCACGCAGGGGCACGCGCCCAAAGGCCTGGAAGCGGATCGCGCCATGCACGTCCGCCGCCACCACGCTTTGCATGGGCGAGTGGTAGTGCGCCATGCCTGCGAAGAGCTCCTCCACCGAGCGCGCCTGGTTGCTCAGCAGGCCCGCCAGCACGGTGTGGTTGTCGGCATCCAGTGCGCTCCAGCGCAGCGCGATCACATGCCGGCGCAGGTCCAGCACGCTGCCGTGCAGCGCGGGCTGCGCATCGCTGATCACCGGCCCATGGCGCGTGCTGCGCACGGTGTGGCGCACGTCGGGGCGGCCCTTCAGGCGGATCACGTGCTCGCGCTGCTCGAAGCCCTGCCAGCCCTCGGGCGTGCGGTAGCGCGTGGGGTCGTCGGGGTGGATGGCCTCGATGTACAGGTCTTGCACATCGGGCGCGGTGTTGGTGAAGCCCCAGGCCACCTCGGCCGTGCGGCCCAGCACCACGAAGGGCAGGCCCGGCAAGGTGGCGCCGATCACGTCAATGGCCGCGACGGGCGTGCCGTCGGACGCCCTGCCCTGCGGCGCCTTCAGGTGCGCGAAGTACCACAGCGCCGGCGCGCCCAGGCCCAGGTGCGGGTCGTTGGCCAGCAGCGGCCGGCCGCTGGCCGTGCGCGTGCCGTCCAGCACCCAGTTGTTGCTGCCGCGCCCGCCGGGCGTGCCCAGTCCCGCCACGAAGTCCTGCGACCAGGCCTGCAGCGCCTGCGCCGCGCCTGCGCCTGCGGGCTCGGCATCGGCCTGCGGGGCCGGTGCAGACGCCTGCGGCGTGCGGTACACGCCCAGCGACCGGTACAGCGCCTGCAGGTCCACCGCCGTCGCGGGCGCCTCGCCAGGATAGGGCGGCATGAGCTGCCACAGCCGCTCGGTGGGCAGCGTGGCCGCCAGCGACAGGCGCGCGAACTCGTTGCCCCAGTTGCCGCCCAGGTCCAGCGCCATCATCAGCGCCCAGGCCACACTGTCCTCAGGCGCCCAGGCCACACCCTGCGCACCGCCGGGCCGCGCACCCAGCAGCAAAAACTCCGGCGGCAGCGCCTGGGTCCGCGCCGTGTGGAAGGACTGGATGCCACGGCTGTAGGCCTGCAGCGCCTCGCGCGCGAACGCGGGCAGCGCGGCGTACTGGCGGCGCGCCGCACCCATGATGTCCAGCGTGCGCATGAGCTTGTCGGTGTCCAGCGTGGCGGGGCCGAGGATCTCGGACAGCTCGCCGTGCATCAGCCGGCAGTTGAACTCCAGTTGCCAGGTGCGCTCCTGCGCATGCACGTAGCCCATGGCGAACCACGCGTCCCAGGGCGTCTGCGCCTCGATGTGCGTCACGTCGGCTTCGTCGCGGCGCACCGCCACGGCGTGCTGCAGCCCGGCGGCGCGCAGTGTCCCGTCCAGTTGCGGGAAGCTGCGCAGCGCATACACCGCGGCCACGCTGCCGGCCAGCAGCAGCGCTGCCACCAGCGCCACCACGGCGCCCGCGCCGATGCGTTGCAATCTGCCCATGCCGCCCCCCCGCCGTCGCGGCGTTTCAAGCCAGAACCTGCCATCGCGCCCACCCTTCAAGCGCTGGCAGCCCTTAAATCAATAGCATCTCAGTGGGCATGGCCCCAGTAGATGAGCGCGTCGCGCCCTTCGACCGACAGCGACACCTCCGCGCCCACGGGCAGCAGCACCTTGGTGGGCACATGGCCGAACGGCAGGTTGGTGAGCACGGGCGCCTTGATCTGCGTGCGCAGCCAGTCCATCACGCTCTGCAGCTTGAAGCCCTTGTCGTGCGGCGTGAGCTTGTATTCATTGAACTGGCCCAACACCACGGCCTTTTGCTGACCCAGCACGCCGGCGTGCAGCAGCTGGGTGAGCAGGCGTTCGACGCGGTAAGGGTGCTCGCCCACGTCCTCCAGGAACAGCACGCCCCCCTTGATCTGCGGGAAATACGGCGTGCCCACCAGCGAGCACAGCACGGCCAGGTTGCCGCCCCACAGGGTGGCCTTCTTCACGTAGATGTCGCGCACGGCGGGCTGGCCGTCGGCGCGGGGTTTCTCGGCGTTCATGCGCCAGCCGCTGCCCTCGCCGTGGCCGGTGAGCAGATCGTCCAGGCAGGCCAGCATGATGTCGTCGGGCTCGCCCGGCACGCCCAGGTCTCCCACCAGCGCCGGGCCGGCCCAGGTGGTGGCGCCGGTCTTGGCCAGCAGCGCGGACTGGAAGGCCGTGAAGTCGCTCACGCCCACGAACTGGGTTCCGCGCTCCACCGCCTTGGCCACGGCCTTGTACTGGATGCCCGGCAGGATGCGCGTGAGACCGTAGCCGCCGCGGCTGATCAACGCCACGTCGGCGCCGCTGGCGGCCGCGCGGTGGATGGCGGCCAGGCGCGTGGCATCGTCGCCGGCAAACCGCGTGTGGGACGCAAGCGCGTCGGGGTCCACCTCCACCTCGTGGCCCATGGCCTGCAGGCGGGCAATGCCGCGCTTGAACGCGGCCTTGTCGCGCACCGCGCCGGAAGGGGAGTAGATGTAGATGTGCCGGGGGCCGTGAGGGTGATCGCAGTGATCGTGGCCGCAGTCGTGGGGGTGGTTAGGCATAGCGGGTGAAGTATTCCATAGCGCGCAGCGCCGAGGCGGCGCTGGCGTCCGGCACGGTGAGGAGCGGCGCGGCATCGGCATCGGCAAAACGGGCGAAGGCGCGCGGCCCGGCGCGATGGCCGGCATCGGGGAACGGCGCGGCGTCGCAGGGCGCGCCACCCCGCACATGCAGCACGCGCACCAGGGGCGCCGACGCCGCATCGGGCAGCAGCGGCGCACCGGGCTGCGCCACCTGCACCACGCCGCGCAAGGCCAGGCGCTGCACCAGCTCGGCCAGCACCTGTCGATGCCAGTCGAGGCGGTGGGCGGCTTCTTTCTTGGGTTTGTCGCTGCGGCCGAAGCCGATCAGGTCCGGCGCTACCACGCGGTGGCCGGCCTGCGCGAAGGCCGCCAGCATGGGCTGCCAGCCATGGCTCCAGCCAGGGCTGGCATGCAGCAGCAGCCAGGTGCGGGCGGCGTCGCGCGGGCCTTCGTCCAGGTAGTGCAGGCGCAGGCCGGCCAACGCGGGCAGATCGCTCACGTAATGCGGCGCGGGGCCGCCCAGATGGGCGAAGGCGGCGTCGGGCGTGCGCAGCGCGTCCTGGCGCAGCGGGTGGGCGGCCAGTTGCTGCGCCCGCTGGAAGCGGCGGCGGTCGCGGAAGAAGTCGCTCAGCAGTGCACCGCATTCATCGGCCAGCACGCCGCCTTGCACTGCGGTCTGGTGGTTGAGACGCGGCTCGGCGAACAGGTTGACCACCGAGCCCGCCGCGCCGGTCTTGGCGTCCGCCGCGCCGTAGACCACGCGCGGCAGGCGCGCGTGCAGCATGGCGCCGCTGCACATGGCGCACGGCTCCAGCGTGACGTAGAGCGTGCAGCCGTCGAGCCGGTAGTTGGAGAGCTGCGCCGCGCCGGCGCGCAGCGCGGCCATCTCGGCATGCGCCGTGGGGTCGTGCCCGGCGATGGGGGCATTGCGCCCGGTGGCGATCACCTGCCCATCGCGCACCAGCACGGCGCCCACGGGCACCTCGCCCGCCTGCTGCGCGGCGCGCGCCTGGGCGATGGCCTCGCGCATCCAGTGGGCGTCGTCGGATTCGCTCATCTTTCAATAGCTGCTCGCGCTTGATGGGTAAGCGCTAGAGGCCATTTTGGCCATCAATCTTCGGGCAGGGTGCGTGGCTGCTGCATCAGTGCGTCCATCTGCTGCTTCACCTGCTGCTGCACCTGCTGGCTTTGCGCGCGCACCGTGGAAGCGGCGCCCTCCGCCGGCGCCGGCAGCCCCTGCACGGCGGGCGGCACGGCGACGCGCGTGGCGCCCATCTGCTTCTTGACCAGCACGGCCACGAGGGCCAGGGCCAGCAGCAGCCCGATCAGTCCGAATCCTGTACGCACCGCCTGCCCTCCGCGCCGTGGTGGGCGCTTAGCCGAACACGTTGATGAAGACCTGGATGGCCACGGCATTGACCAGGTCGATGAAGAACGCGCCCACCATGGGCACGATCAGGAAAGCCTTGTGCGACGCGCCGTACTGGTTGGTAATGGCCTGCATGTTGGCCACCGCCGTGGGCGTGGCGCCCATGCCGAAGCCGCAATGCCCCGCACAGAGCACGGCCGCATCGTAGTTGCTTCCCATCAGGCGGAAGGTGACGAAGCCCGCGTAGGCCGCCATGACCAGCGTCTGCACGCCCAGGATGATGACCAGCGGACCCGCCAGCCCTGCCAGCTCCCACAGCTTGAGCGACAGCAGCGCGATCGCCAGGTAGACGGACAGCCCGGTGTTGCCGAACACGTCGATGGCGCGGTCGAACACCTCGAAGTTGAAGACGTAGTCCAGCACGTTGCGGATCAGCACGCCCCCGCCCAGCGCCCACACGAAGGTGGGCAGTTGCAGCGCCGTGCCCTTCGTCAACTGGCTCATGAACTCGGCAAAGGCCAGGCAGCCGGCAAACAGGGCCATGGTCTCGATGGCCGCGTCCGCCGTGATCAGGCGTGTCTTGTGCGGGAACTCGAAGTTGGGCGTGCCCGCCTCCAGCGCGCCGGCATCGCCCGTGCCCTGCGGGTGCTTCAGCCCGTGGCGCTGGATCAGCCATTTGGCCAGCGGCCCGCCGATCAGCCCGCCGATGACCAGGCCGAAGGTGGCGCAGGCAATGCCCAAGGTGATGGCGCCAGGGATGCCGTGGTCGTTTTCCAGCACCGAGCCCCAGGCCCCGGCCGTGCCGTGCCCGCCCACCAATGTGATGGAGCCCGCGATCAGGCCGATCAGCGGGTCCAGCCCCAGCGCGGTGGCCAGCGCCACACCCACGCTGTTCTGCACGCCGATGAACACCACCACGACCAGCAGGAAGACGATCAGCCCCATGCCGCCCTCGCGCAGCTTGAGGAAGTTGGCGCTCAGCCCGATGGAGGAGAAGAACACCAGCATGAAGGCGGTCTGCAGGCCGGTGTCGAACGACGCACGCACATCGAACGCGGCGTTCAGCCCCCAGGAGATGAGCGCCGCCACCAGGCCGCCCGCCACGGGTTCCGGAATGTTGAATTCGCGCAGCCAGCGGATGCGCTGCACGAGGAACTTGCCCACCAGTAGCACGATGGCCGCGAAGATCAGGGTGTAGTAGGTGCTGAACTGTATATCCATGTGATCTCAAAGGAAGAACCACGCCGGCGGACGCAACCCAGCCGTGCCGCTGGCGGTGGAAGCGGCAGGCGCACAAACCACACGCGCGCTAAGCGCCCTGTCCATGAACCATCCGGGAAAACCCGCAATTTTGCCAGACACGTACCTGCCGCCGGGTACCCCCGCCCCGGCACGGCCGGGCGCAGACCGGGATAATTCACGCCCTATGTCCCTCCTGCCCCACCAGCTCGAACTGCTCTCCCCCGCGCGCGACGCCGACATCGGCATCGAGGCCGTGAACCACGGCGCCGACGCCGTCTACATCGGCGGCCCCGCCTTTGGCGCGCGGGCCACGGCGGGCAACGACATCCGCGACCTGGAGCGGCTCATTCAGCATGCGCACCGTTTCAACAGCCGCATCTTCATCACGCTGAACACCATCCTGCGCGACGACGAGCTGGAGGGCGCCCGCCAGATGGCCTGGCAGGTGTACGAGGCCGGCGCCGACGCGCTCATCATCCAGGACATGGGCCTGCTGGAGCTGGACCTGCCGCCGATTCAGCTGCACGCCAGCACGCAGACCGATATCCGCACGCCCGAGAAGGCGCGCTTTCTGCAGGACGCAGGCCTGTCGCAGATCGTGATTGCGCGCGAGCTGGATCTGCAGCAGATCCAGGCCATTCGCGAAGCCACCGACCCCAGCCGCACCACCATTGAATTCTTCGTGCACGGCGCGCTGTGCGTGGCCTATTCGGGGCAGTGCTTCATCAGCCATGCCCACACCGGGCGCAGCGCCAACCGGGGCGACTGCAACCAGGCCTGCCGCCTGCCCTACGAGGTGCTGGACGGCGCCGGCCGCATCATCGCGCACGAGAAGCACGTGCTGTCGATGAAGGACAACAACCAGAGCGACAACCTGCGCGCGCTGATCGACGCTGGCGTGCGCAGCTTCAAGATCGAGGGCCGCTACAAGGACATGGGTTACGTGAAGAACATCACCGCCCACTACCGCAAGCTGCTGGACGAAATCATCGAGGAGCGCGAGTTCACGGGCGAGCCGCTGGCGCGCTCGTCCAGCGGCCGCACCACCTTCACGTTCGAGCCCGATCCCGACCAGAACTTCAACCGCGAGTTCACCGACTACTTCGTCAACGGCCGCAAGGAGGACATCGGCGCCTTCGACACCCCGAAGACGCCGGGCCGCGCCATCGCCTGGGTGACGCAGATCGGCGACAACTGGTTCGAGCTGGAGGTGAGCGACAAAGCCACCGCACTGCACAACGGCGACGGCCTGTGCTACTACGACCTGCAAAAGGAACTGGTGGGCGTGCACATCAACCGCGCCGAATGCGTGGCGCCCAAGAAGGGCATCTGGCGCGTGTTCCCCAAGAACGAGATCACCGAGTTCAAGGACCTGCGCAAGGGCTTGGAGATCAACCGCAACCGCGACATGGACTGGGTGCGCACGCTGGAGAAGAAATCCAGCGACCGTCGCATCGGCCTGTGGGCCCATCTGGCCGAGACCGCCGACGGCTTTGCGCTCACGCTCACCGACGAAGACGGCTTCGTGGGCAGTGCGTCGGTCATCCAGCCCCACCAGCCAGCCACCGATGCGGTCAAGGCGGAGGCCACGCTGCGCGATCAGCTCGGGCGCTTTGGCGCCACCCGCTTTGCCGTGCACGCCATTGCGCTGCAGCTCTCGCAGCCGTGGTTCGTGCCCGCATCGGCACTGAATCAGTTGCGCCGTGACGCCGTGGTCGCGCTGGAGGACGCGCGCACCGCCGGCTTCGTGCGCCTGCCGCGCGCCGTGCCGGTGCAGCCACCCGTGCCCTTCCCCGAAGACACGCTGAGCTACCTGGCCAATGTGTTCAACCACAAGGCGCACGACTTCTACGTGAAGCATGGCGTGAAGGTGATCGACGCCGCCTACGAATCGAAAGAGGAAGAAGGTGAAGTCAGCCTGATGATCACCAAGCACTGCGTGCGCTTCTCCATGAGCCTGTGCCCCAAGCAGGCCAAGGGTGTGATCGGCGTAAAGGGCACCATCAAGGCCGAGCCGCTGCAGCTCATCAACGGCAAGGAAAAACTCACCCTGCGCTTTGACTGCAAGCCCTGCGAGATGCACGTGGTGGGCAAGATGAAGAAGTCGGTGATGAACCAGCACATCAAGGACATGCAGGCCCAGCCGCTGCAGTTCTACCGCACGCGACCGGCGCCCACCTCCGCCTGATCCTGGCCTGCTGCCCAAAACATGGGCATCGGGTGCCAGGCCATGACTGGCGCGGCTTCGCGCAGTTGCCCACGGGGTTTTCCACAGCACAGCCCACAGGCTGCGGGGATAACGTGGCGCGCCGCCCGCCCGACGCCGCGCGGGCGCATATCGACATTGCCAATGCATCGTTGGCCTGTGGAGGGTGGACCGCCATAATCGCGCGGCTATCTCCGCCCCAGGGCGCCCAGGGGCTCGCACTAGGAAGCGCCCCAGGACGCCGGGCCCCGCCCTCCCCTTCACCCGTAAAGGAAGCACATGCGCATCGAGACATTGGCCGTCCACGCCGGCTATTCGCCCGACCCCACCACCAAGTCCGTGACCGTGCCCATCTACCAGACGGTGGCCTACGCCTTCGACAGCGCCCAGCACGGCGCGGACCTGTTCGACCTGAAGGTGCCCGGCAACATCTACACGCGCATCATGAACCCCACCACCGACGTGCTGGAAAAGCGCGTCGCGGCGCTGGAGGGCGGCATTGCCGCCGTGGCCGTGGCCTCGGGCATGGCGGCCATCACCTACGCCATCCAGGCCATCGCCGAGGCGGGCGACAACATCGTCAGCGCCAGCACGCTCTATGGCGGCACCTACAACCTGTTTGCCCACACCTTTCCCCAGCAGGGCATCGAGGTGCGTTTTGCCGACGCACGCGATCCCGCCAGCTTCGGCCAGCTGATCGACGCGCGCACCAAGGCCATCTTTGTCGAATCCATCGGCAACCCGCTGGGCAACGTGACCGACATCCGCGCCCTCGCCGACGTGGCCCACGCCCACGGCGTGCCGCTGATCGTGGACAACACCGTGCCCAGCCCCTACCTGCTGCGCCCCATCGAGCACGGCGCCGACATCGTGGTGCACGCCCTGACCAAATACCTGGCCGGCCACGGCAACAGCATGGGTGGCACCATCGTGGACAGCGGCAAGTTCCCCTGGGCTGAGCACAAGGCACGCTTCAAGCGCCTGAACGAGCCCGACGTGAGCTACCACGGCGTGGTCTACACCGAGGCCCTGGGCCCGGCCGCCTATATCGGCCGCGTACGCGTGGTGCCGCTGCGCAACACGGGCGCTGCCATCTCGCCGCACAACGCCTTTCTGATCCTGCAAGGCATCGAGACGCTGGCGCTGCGCATGGACCGCATCTGCGAGAACACGCAGAAGATCGCCGAGGCGCTGCAGGGCCACCCCAAGGTGGAGTGGGTGCGCTACGCGGGCCTGCCGGACCACCCGGACCATGCCCTGGTGCAGCGCCAGATGAAGGGCCGCGCCTCGGGCATCCTGTCGTTCAGCCTGAAGGCCAGCGGCGACCCACGCGCCGCCGGTGCGCGCTTCCTGGACGCGCTGCAGCTGTTCACACGCCTGGTGAACATCGGCGACGCCAAGTCGCTGGCCACGCACCCGGCCTCCACCACGCACCGCCAGCTCAATCCCGAAGAACTGGCCCAGGCGGGCGTGACCGAGGGCATGGTGCGCCTGTCCATCGGCATCGAGCATATCGACGACCTGCTGGCCGACCTGCACCAGGCGCTGGACGCGGTTTAAGCGATTTTCGGCTCTAGCGCTTTCCTGGCAAGCGCTAGTAGCTCCTGATTCAGGAGCATACCCACTGCTCAGCGGGCATCGCGTGCCAGCCGCAGGCCCGTGAACTGCCAGCGCGCCGTGGCGGGAAAGAAGTTGCGGTAGCTCGCGCGCACATGGCCAGGCGGCGTGGCGCAGGAGCCGCCGCGCAGCACGTACTGGTTCACCATGAACTTGCCGTTGTACTCGCCCACGGCGCCGGGCGCGGGCGCGTAGCCGGGGTACGGGGCGTAGCTGGACTGCGTCCATTCCCAGACCTCGCCGCCCATCGGCTGGAAGGGATCAGCGCCGACCGCCGGCGCCGCGGGGCGGGGATGCAGCCGGCCGCCGTCGTCCAAGACATCGGCATCAGCGGGATGGCCCACGCAGCCCGCGGGCCCGGCACAGGCCGCCGCGGCCACCTCCCACTCGGCTTCCGTGGGCAGGCGCGCGCCGGCCCAGCGGGCAAAGGCATCGGCCTCGTAGTAGGACAGGTGCACCACCGGTTGCGCAGGATGCAGCGGGCGCTCGCCTGTCAGCGTGAATTCGCTCCAGCCGCCCGGCCCGCCACCTTGGCCGCACTCCCCATCACCGCACCAGTAGATGGGGTGCTCCAGCCCTTGCGCACGCCGCCAGTCCCAGCCCTCGGCCAACCAGTGGGCCGGCTCGCGGTAGCCGCCGGCCTGCACGAAAGCCAGGTACTGCGCGTTGGTCACCGGTCGGGTGGCGATCTCGAAGGGTTGCAGGAAGACGGTGTGGCGCGGCGTCTCGTTGTCGAAGGCGAAGCCCTCGCCATCGTGGCCGATCTGCGCCAGGCCGCCTTCCAGGCGCCGCCACGCGGTGTCTTGTGCCGCAATGGCTTCCGCCACCACGGCCGCGGCTGTGCCCTGGTAGGCCGGCCACAGCGGGTTGCACCAGAGCAGGTGCTTGACGTCGGTGAGGATCAGCTCCTGGTGCTGCTGCTCATGCTGCAGGCCCAGTTCCACCAGCGCCAGCACGTCACCCGGAACTTCGGGCTGCGACAGGAGCTGCTGCATGCGCGCATCCACGTCGGCGCGGTAGGCCCGCACGGTGGCCAGGTCGGGCCGCGTGATCAAGCCACGCTGCGGGCGCGGGTGCTGCCGCCCCACGCCGTGGTAGTACGAGTTGAACAGCACGCGGAACGCCGGATCGAATGCTCGGAAGCCGCTCTCGTGCGCCTCCAGGACGAAGGTCTCGAAGAACCAGCTCGTGTGTGCCAGGTGCCATTTGACGGGGCTGGCGTCGGGCATGGACTGGGCGCAGCAGTCCTCGGCCGAGAGGGGCCGCGCCAGCGCCTCGGTGGCCGCGCGCACCACGGCGTAGCGCAGCGCCATCGAGGGCTGCGACTGCTGCGGCGACGACGGCAGCGTGGGAGTCGAGGGTGGCAAGCGCATGTGGTATCCCCTGGCGGCATCACGCCTGGGCATGCACCATGGCGAACCAGCCGCGATCGTCCGTCCAGGCCTGCGTGCGCGTGAAACCCGCTTCATGCAGCAACGCGGTGAAATCCGGCAGCGGGTACTTGTAGCTGTTCTCGGTATGGATGCGCTCGTCCGCCGCAAAGTCGCGCCCGCCGCCCGGCCAGCGCACGCGCTGCGGCCCCGCGGCCTCCAGGTGCATTTCGATGCGCGAGGCATGGGGGTTGAAGAAGGCGCGGTGGCGCCACTGCGCGGGCACGAAGTCGCTGCCGACCAGGCGGTTCACGTGGGCCAGCGCGTTGCGGTTGAAGGCCGCGGTCACGCCGGCGGCGTCGTCGTACGCGGCCTCCAGCACGGCCACGTCCTTGGGCAGGTCGAACCCGATCAGCAGGCCGCCATCGTCCAGCGCCAGTTCGCGCATGTGCCGCAGCAGGGCCAGTGCCTGGGGTGGGTCGAAGTTGCCGATGGACGAGCCGGGGTAGAAGACGAGGCGGCGCGCGCCGGGAACGTCCGGCGGCAGGTGCACACCCCGGGTGATGTCCGCGCCCACGGCGCGGGCATGCAGGCCCGGCAGTGCCACGCGCAGGCGCGCGATGGCATCCCGCAGGTAGTCGGCGGAGATGTCCACGCCCACGAAGTGCGTGGCCCGCACCAGCGCGCAGAGCTCGCGCGCCTTGTCGCAATTGCCCGCCCCGGGCTCGATCACCACACGCGCCGGGCCTACGGCCTGGGCAATGGCGTGCCCGTGGCGCCGCAGCAAGGCACGCTCGGTACGCGTGGGGTAGTACTCGGGCAGTCGGGTGATGGCCTCGAAGAGTTCCGAGCCCCGCTGGTCGTAGAAATACTTGGGTGAGAGCGCCGCCTGCGGCTGCAACAGGCCGGCCAGGATCTCGTCGCGTTCGTCGCCCACATCCGCGGGCGGCTGCGGCGGTGCCAGGCCGAGGTGGTGAAGGACGCCGTCAAGCCGAGCAAGGGGAGAAACTGCAGACATAGCGCTGCAGCGTAGGCCACCTGCCAACGCGCCCCTGCAATCCAACGACACCTCTTCAGGTAGGACGCACGCGCGATCTGCAGGGCAATCCACAGTGCACCTCTTGTGCCGGATTGCCCGCTGTGGTTGGCTTTTTCGCCGCCCTGCCAATAAAGGATCAAATCGGGCGGAAGCGCTTGCCCATCAAGCGCAAATAGCTCCTTCAATGAGAGCATCGATTTACCGTCCGCCGAGGATAAAAAAAGGGCCGGCGCATGCGCCGGCCCACCCCACCATGAAGAACGGAACTTGCGTGCTTAGAAGCGGTAGCCCACGCCCACGCCGAACAGCACCGGGTCGACCTTGAAAGTGCCCACGCCGCGCACGTCGGTGTCGATGTACACCTTCTTCACGTCCACGTTCAGGGACCAGTTCTTGTCCAGCGCATAGTCGAAGCCCACTTGCAGGGCACCGCCCCAGCTGTTGCGCTTCACGTCCAGGCCCGCGGGCAGCTTCACGCTGGAAAAGCGCGTGTAGTTGACACCAGCGCCCACGTACGGCTTGAACGCGCCGAAGTTCGTGAAGTGGTACTGCAGCAGCAGCGAGGGCGGCAGGTGCTTGAGCGAGCCGATCTTGTCGCCGTTCAGGCGCACGTCGTGCTTTTGCGGGTAGGTCAGGACCAGTTCGGCAGCGAGGTTGGGCGTGAAGAAGTACGAGACGTCGACTTCAGGAATCCACTTGTCGTTGATGCTCACGCCCGCGTCGCCGGCGGCACCGTTGTTGGCGCTGTCCAGATGCACCGCGCGTGCACGCACCAGCCAGGAACCTTCCGCAACCTGCTGCGCGAAGGCAGCGCCGGAGGTCATCGCACACAGAACGGCCAGGGCCAGAAGATTCTTTTTCATGTTGACTCGATACGTTGGGTTGACCGGGGACGACCCCCGTGCACGTATTAAGCCCACGAGTAATATGGTCAATATTGCCGCAGATCAAACCCAGAATCTGTGTGTATATTCGTATGTGTCTATTCCGTCACAAACGGCGGCATATGGCCTCACTCAATGCGTGCCATTGGCAGCCGCCTTGCCGCGCAGCCGTCCCACCAGCGTCCACCCCGCCAGCACCACGGCGCCCGCCACCAAGCCCACCATGGCATTGAGCAGGTTGGTCACCAGCACCGACCACAGTCCGCCCAGCGGCCAACCCTGCACCGCCGCGCCCACGCCCTCGACGGCATGGTGCAGCGCCGGCACGCCATGCACCAGGATGCCCCCGCCGACGAGGAACATGGCTGCGGTGCCGACCACCGACAGCGTCTTCATGAGCCAGGGAGCGGCCGCGACGATGCCGCGGCCCAGGGCCTGTGCCGCGTTGCTGGCCTGGCGGCTGAGCCACAGGCCCAGGTCGTCCAGCTTCACGATGCCCGCCACGAGGCCATAGACCCCCACCGTCATCAGGACGGCAATGCCCGCCAGTACCGCCACTTGCTGCGCAAAAGGCGCGCCCGCGACGGCGCCCAGGGTGATGGCGATGATTTCGGCAGAGAGGATGAAGTCGGTGCGCACGGCCGCCTTGATCTTGTCCTTCTCCACCCGCGCCAGGTCCACATTGGGATTGGCGTTGGCCTGCGCATGGATCGCGTGTTGCACGGCATCTTCCTCGGGCGTGTGCAAAAGCTTGTGCGCGAGCTTTTCGCAGCCTTCGAAGCACAGGAAGGCCCCGCCCACCATGAGCAGCGGCGTCACGGCCCACGGCGCGAACGCGCTGATGAGCAGCGCCGCCGGCACGAGGATGGCCTTGTTCACCAGGGATCCGCGGGCCACGCCCCACACGACGGGGATCTCGCGCTCTGCCCGCACGCCCGTGACCTGCTGGGCATTGAGCGCCAGGTCGTCGCCCAGCACCCCTGCGGTCTTTTGCGCCGCCACTTTGGTCATGACGGACACGTCGTCGGCCATGGCGGCGCTTTTCTTGGCGGCCACCTTGGTCATGAGGGCCACGTCGTCCAGGATGGTGGCGATGTCGTCAAGCAGGGTCAGAAGGCTGGCGCCGGCCATGGGTGAGTTCCTTTCAAGAAGCCGCCATTCTGAATGAAAACACCCCTAACGCATGTGGGACAAGCGCTGACAGCTATTGTTTTTGCAATACGGTGGGCAGGCGTACCATGGCGGCATGCCCTCTCGCACTGCGTCCTCGCGCCCCGTGCGCACCGCCGCCGCGCTGGCCGCGCTGGTGCTGTCCGCCTGCGCCGGCCCGTCGGCGCGCCTGGGCGTGGGTGTGCCGGTGGGGCCGTTCAGCGTGGGCGTCGGCGTGGGTTCGGGCGGCGTATCGGCCGGGGTGGGCACCGGCGTGGGGCCGGTGGGCGTCGGAGTGGGAGTGCACCCAAGCGGCCAGGTGACTGGCGGCGTGGGCGTGGGTGCCTCGGTTCCCATGGGCGGCGCACACGTCGGAGCCGGCGTGGGCTCATCCACCGTGCTGCACGATCCGTACCGGCCGCCGCAGCCACCCGCGCCGGCGGCGCCGTCTTCCGGCGGCCCGACCCTGCAGTGGCGCGACTCGCACGGGCGCATCGTGCCCGAGTGCCAGGCGCGCGGCGGCTGCTAGCCGCGCGCCGCGGCGCCGATCACCCCACCCACTTGCGTGCGTTGCGCCACACGCGCATCCAGGGGCTGAACGCGTCCTTGCCCCCCGTGGCGGCCAGATCGGTCCAGCTCATCTGGATGTTGCGGAACACACGCTCGGGGTGCGGCATCATGGCCGTGAAGCGTCCGTCCGCCGTCGTCACGGCCGTGAGCCCGCCGGCGCTGCCATTGGGATTGAACGGGTAGCGCTCGGTCGGCTGGCCATGGTTGTCCACGAAGCGCATGGCACGCACCACCTTGTCGGCATTGCCACGGTACTGGAAGTTGGCATAGCCCTCGCCGTGCGCGACGGCGATCGGCAGGCGGCTGCCGGCCATGCCCTGAAGGAAGATGCTGGGCGATTCCAGCACTTCGACCATCGACAGGCGCGCCTCGAAGCGGTGGCTCTGGTTGGTGGTGAAGCGCGGCCAGTCCTGCGCGCCAGGGATGATGTCGGCCAGTTCGGCAAACATCTGGCAGCCGTTGCACACGCCCAGGGCGAAGGTATCGCCACGCGCGAAGAACTGCTGGAACTGGGCCGACAGGCGCTCGTTGAACGTGATGGAGCGCGCCCAGCCGATGCCCGCGCCCAGCGTGTCGCCGTAGCTGAAGCCGCCGCAGGCCACCACGCCAGCAAACTGCGCCAGGTCGGCACGGCCGGTCTGCAGGTCGGTCATGTGCACGTCGAACGCCTCGAAGCCCGCCTCGGTGAAGGTGTAGGCCATTTCCACGTGCGAGTTCACGCCCTGCTCGCGCAGCACCGCCACACGCGGGCGCGCGCCAGTGGCGATGTACGGCGCGGCCACGTTGTCCAATGGGTCGAACGTGAGCTGCACGTGCATGCCGGGGTCTGCGGGATCGCCGGCCGCGGCGTGCTCGCTGTCAGCGCAGGCGGGATTGTCACGCTGCTGGCAGATCTTCCAGCTCACCGCGTCCCATACCTGGTGCAGGTCCGGCAGGCTGGCGCTGAACACGGCCTTGGCATCGCGCCACACCTGCAACTCGCCCTTGCCCGCATCGATGGGCGAGGACAGCGGGCGCGTCTTGCCCACGAAGTGGCTGCAGGTGGACAGGCCGTGCGCGCGCAGCGTCTGCATGACCTCGTTGCGCTCGCTGGTCCTCACCTGCAGCACCACGCCCAGTTCCTCGTTGAACAGCGCGCGCAGCGTGCGCTCCTCGCGCCGGCCGCTGATCTGGGCGCCCCAGTTCTTGCCCTCGCCGCTGTCCATGCGGCCGTCGGTGATGCCGTCGCCCTCGGTGATGAGCATGTCCACGTTCAGCGCCACGCCCACCTGACCGGCAAAGGCCATCTCGGCCACGGTAGCCAGCAGGCCGCCGTCGCCCCGGTCGTGGTAGGCGAGGATCGCTCCTTTAGCGCGCAGCGCGTTCACGGCGTCCACCAGGGCGATCAGGTCCTTGGCGTCGTCCAGGTCGGGCGTCTCGTCGCCGGTCTGGTTCAGCACCTGCCCGAGGATGGAGCCGCCCATGCGCATCTTGCCGCGGCCCAGGTCGATCAGCACGAGGGTCGTGTCCTCTTCCTTGGCGTCGAGCTGCGGCGTGAGCGTGCCGCGCACGTCGGCCAGCGTGGCGAACGCGGTGATGATGAGGCTGACGGGCGAGGTGACCTTCTTGGTCTCGCCGCCCTCGCTCCACTGGGTGCGCATGGACAGGCTGTCCTTGCCCACGGGGATGGAGATGCCCAGCTGCGGGCACAGCTCCATGCCCACGGCCTTCACGGTCTCGTACAGCGCGGCGTCTTCTCCGGGCTCGCCGCAGGCCGCCATCCAGTTGGCCGACAGCTTCACGCGCGGCAGTTCGATGGGTGCCGCCAACAGGTTGGTGATGCTCTCCGCCACCGCCATGCGGCCCGACGCAGGCGCATTGAGCGCCGCCAGCGGCGTGCGTTCGCCCATGGCCATGGCCTCGCCGGCAAAGCCACGGAAGTCGGCCAGCGTCACGGCCGCGTCGGCCACGGGCACCTGCCAGGGGCCCACCATCTGGTCGCGGTGGGTCAGGCCGCCCACGGCGCGGTCGCCGATGGTGATGAGAAAGCGCTTGGAGGCCACCGTGGGGTGGGCCAGCACCTCGATCACGGCCTTCTCCAGCGGCAGGCCGTCCACGTTCAGCGGCGCGAAGCTGCGCTGCACGCTGGTCACATCGCGGTGCATCTTGGGCGGCTTGCCCAGCAGCACGTCCATGGGCATGTCCACAGGAAATTTCTGGTCGCCCGACGTGACCGCCGTGTCTTCCAGCACCAGTTGGCGCTCCTCGGTGGCCGTGCCGATCACGGCAAACGGGCAGCGCTCGCGCTCGCAGAAGGCCGTGAACTGCGCCAGCGACTCGGGCGCGATGGCCAGCACATAGCGCTCCTGGCTCTCGTTGGACCAGATTTCCTTGGGCGCCAGGCCGGACTCCTCCAGCGGCACGGCGCGCAGGTCGAAGCGCGCGCCGCGGCCCGCGTCATTCGTCAGCTCGGGGAAGGCGTTCGACAGGCCGCCCGCGCCCACGTCATGGATGGCCAGGATGGGGTTGTCCGCCCCCTGCGCCCAGCAGTGGTTGATGACCTCCTGCGCACGACGCTCGATCTCGGGGTTGCCGCGCTGCACGGAGTCGAAGTCCAGCTCCGCCGCGTTGGTGCCCGTGGCCATGGAGCTGGCGGCGCCGCCGCCCATGCCGATGCGCATGCCGGGGCCGCCCAGCTGGATCAGCAGCGTGCCGGCGGGGAACAGGATTTTTTGGGTGAGCCGCGCGTCGATCGTGCCCAGGCCGCCCGCGATCATGATGGGCTTGTGGTAGCCGCGGATGATGGCGCCCTCGCCCGTTCCGACCACCTGCTCGTATTCGCGGAAGTAGCCCGTCAGGTTGGGCCGGCCGAACTCGTTGTTGAACGCGGCGCCGCCCAGCGGCCCCTCGGTCATGATCTGCAGGGGGCTGGCGATGTGCTCGGGCTTGCCCACCTCGCTGCCCCAGAGCTTGGACACGGTGAAGCCCGTCAGGCCCGCCTTGGGCTTGGAGCCGCGGCCGGTAGCGCCCTCGTCGCGGATCTCGCCCCCCGCACCGGTGGCGGCACCGGGGAACGGCGAGATGGCCGTCGGGTGGTTGTGCGTTTCCACCTTCATCAGAACATGGTGGGTTGCACTACGCTTTTGATAGCTTGGAGCGCTTACCTGTTGGGCGAAAGACTCGAATTTGGCGATGAATTGCTCGACCTGACTGCCTTCCATGATGGAGGCGTTGTCGGCATAGGCCACCACGGTATGCTGGGGCGACACGGCTTCGGTGTTGCGGATCATGCCGAACAGGCTCTTGTCCTGCGCCACGCCGTCGATGGTGAACTGCGCGTTGAAGATCTTGTGGCGGCAGTGCTCGCTGTTGGCCTGGGCGAACATCATCAACTCCACGTCGGTGGGGTTGCGCGCCAGGCCCGTGAAGGCGTTGACCAGGTAGTCGATCTCGTCGTCGGCCAGGGCCAGGCCCCAGGCCTTGTTCGCAGCCTCCAGCGCCGCACGCCCGCCCTGCAGCACGTCCACGAAGGCCATGGGCTCGGCCTGCAGCTCGGTGAACAGGCGCTGCGCCTCGTCCAGCGTGGTGACCACCGATTCCGTCATGCGGTCGTGCAAGAGCGCTGCAACCTGCTGCAGCTGCTCGGTGCTCAACTCGGGCTTGCCACCCAGCAGCCCCCCCTTGAGGCTGATGCGGTATTCGGTGATGCGCTCGATGCGGCGCACCGCCAGGCCGCAGTTGTGGGCGATGTCCGTGGCCTTGGACGCCCAGGGCGACACCGTGCCCAGGCGCGGAGTGACATACAGCACCATGCCGTCCCGCGGGCCGGCGTATGGGTCGCCGTAGGTCAGCAGCGCGGCCAGGCGCTCGCGCGCGGCGGCATCGGGTGCGGCGTCGCCGGCCACCAGGTGCACGAAGCGCGCCGCAATGCCGTCGATCTTGGGATGAATGGCCGCCAGGGCGGGTTGCAGTTGCTGGGCGCGGAAGGTGCTGAGGGCATTGCCGCCCTCCAGCGGGGTGATGTGCAAGGTCACGGTAGCGGCCTGTGTGGTGGCAGAAAGAGGCGTTTCGCCCGCTGGTTGAGGCAGCCGCTGAATGGGGCCGCCGCGCCGGCAGCGCGTGTTGGTGGGAGCCCGCTATTTTAGCCCGCGGCACCCGCCCTTGCCCGCCCCTCGCCCACAGGGGGCAAAGGCCGATGGGATAATTTGCGCCATGAGCATCACCATCAAAGACGCGCAGGGCATCGCCGGCATGCGCGAGGCCTGCCGCCTGGCGTCCGAAGTGCTGGACTACATTGCCCCACACATCAAGCCCGGCATCACCACCGCAGAGATCGACCGCCTGGGCGCGGAATGCATGGCCGCCCAGGGCACCGTGTCCGCCACCATCGGCTACCAGCCTCCGGGCTACCCGCCCTACCCCGGCCACCTGTGCACCTCGGTCAACCATGTGGTCTGTCACGGCATTCCCAACGACAAGCCGCTCAAGAAGGGCGACATCGTCAATGTGGACGTCACCGTGATCACCAAGGACGGTTGGTATGGCGACAACAGTCGCATGTACCTCATCGGCGAATGCTCCATTGCGGCCAAGCGGCTGTCGCAGCTCACGTTCGAATCCATGTGGCTGGGCATCCAGCAGGTCAAGCCGGGCGCGCGCCTGGGCGACATCGGCCACGCCATCCAGAAGTTCGCCGAGGGCCACGGCCTGTCGGTGGTGCGCGAGTTTTGCGGCCACGGCATCGGCCAGAAATTCCATGAGGACCCGCAGGTGCTGCACTATGGCCGCCCCGGCACGGGCGAGGAGCTGGTGCCCGGCATGACCTTCACCATCGAGCCCATGCTCAACCTGGGCAAGCGCGACATCAAGGAGCTGGGCAAGGACGGCTGGACCATCATCACCAAAGACCACAGCCTGTCGGCGCAGTGGGAACACACCGTGCTCGTGACCGAGACCGGCTACGACGTGCTGACCCTCTCCGCCGGCTCCCCCGCACTGCCGGCCTTCGTCACCGCCACCACGACCTGAGCCAGGCCACCGCGCCCAGAGCGCCGCAAGGCATGCACGGTTCTTGCTAAACGTCCTCCATGCCTTCCATCCCCCCCTGCCCCCCCGCCACTGCACCGGATCTCGCGCAGCTGCATGCGCTGCGCGACGCCTACCGCCAGGACAAGGCCGCCCTGCTGGCGACCCTGCGCGCGCCCGGAGCGTCCACGCGCGGCGTGCGCAGCCTGCTGCATCGCCTCTCGTCGCTGACCGACGGCCTGCTGTGCCGGCTGTGGGACCGCGCGCAGTTGCCTGAAGGCATGGCGCTGGTCGCCGTGGGGGGCTACGGACGCGCACAGCTGTTCCCTTATTCCGACGTGGACGTGCTGCTGCTGCTGCCGGACGGCATGAGCGTGGCCGCGGGCCATGCAGGTGCGGCGCCCTGCACGCCGATCGAGACCTTCATCGGCAGCTGCTGGGACGCGGGGCTGGAGGTTGGGTCCAGCGTGCGCAGCGTGGCCGAATGCCTGAGCGAGGCCGCCGCCGATGTGACGGTGCAGACATCGCTGCTGGAAGCGCGCCTGCTGTGCGGCAACGCCGCACTGTTCGATGCGTTCCGCCAGCGCTACGACGCGCAGATGGACCCGCGCGCCTTTCTGGTCGCCAAGACGCTGGAGATGCGCCAGCGCCATACGAAATACGAAAACACCCCCTACGCGCTGGAGCCCAACTGCAAGGAGTCGCCTGGCGGCCTGCGCGACCTGCAGCTCATCCAGTGGGTGGCGCGCGCCGCGGGCCTGGGGCGCAATTGGCGCGAGCTGGCGGCCAGTGGCCTGGCCACACCGTTCGAGGTGCGGCAGATCGAGCGCAACGAGGCGTTGCTGTTCCTGATCCGCGCACGCCTGCATGCGCTGGCCGGCCGGCGCGAAGACCGCCTGGTGTTCGATCTGCAGACCGCCGTGGCCGAGACCTTCGGCTACCGCTCCACCGCACCGGACGGCCAGCGCCTGGCGATGCGTGCCAGCGAGACGCTGATGCGCCGCTACTACTGGGCCGCCAAGGCCGTGTCGCAGCTGTGCCAGATCCTGCTGCTGGGCATCGAGGAGCGACTGAACCCCTCCACGCATGAACTGCGTCCGATCAACCCGCGCTTCTTCGAGAAGGCCGGCATGATCGAAGTGGCCAGCGACGACCTGTACGAAAGAGAACCCCACGCCGTCCTGGAAACCTTCCTGCTCTACGAGACCACCGTAGGGCTCAAGGATCTGTCGGCACGCACGCTGCGAGCGCTCTACAACGCGCGTGGCGTGATGGACAGCGAATTCCGGCGCGACCCCGCGAACCGCGCGCTGTTCATGCAGATCCTGCAGCAGCCCGCAGGCATCACGCATGCCATGCGGCTCATGAACCAGACCTCCGTGCTGGGCCGCTACCTGTGGCCCTTCCGGCGCATCGTGGGGCAGATGCAGCATGACCTGTTCCATGTCTACACGGTGGACCAGCACATCCTGATGGTGTTGCGCAACGTGCGGCGCTTTTTCATGGCCGAACACGCGCATGAATACCCGTCGTGCTCGCAGCTCGCCGCAGGCTGGGACAAACCGTGGATTCTCTACATCGCTGCGCTGTTCCACGACATCGGCAAGGGGCGCGGCGGCGACCATTCACAGATCGGCGCGCAGGAAGTGCGGCGCTTTTGCCGCCAGCACGCGGCGCACGGCATCACGCGCGAGGACGCGCGGCTCATTGAATTCCTGGTGGCCGAGCACCTCACCATGAGCCAGGTGGCGCAAAAGCAGGATCTGTCCGACCCCGACGTGATCGCCGCCTTCGCGCGCCGCGTGGGCAACGAGCGCTACCTCACCGCCCTGTACCTGCTCACCGTGGCCGACATCCGCGGCACCAGCCCCAAGGTGTGGAACGCCTGGAAGGGCAAGCTGCTGGAAGACCTGTACCACGCGACGCTGCGCACCCTGGGCGGGCGCGCACCCGACGCCGCCGCCGAGATCGAGGCGCGCAAACGCGAGGCGCTGGTGCTGCTGGCATTGGCCTCCCAGCCCCACGAGGCGCACAAGAAGCTGTGGGATACGCTGGACGTGAGCTATTTCATGCGCCACGAGGCGGCGGACATCGCCTGGCACACCCGCCACCTCTCGCGCCACGTGGGCGTCGGCAAGCCGGTGGTGCGCGCACGCCAGTCGCTGGCGGGCGAAGGCCTGCAGGTGCTGGTGTATGCGCCCGACCAGAGCGACCTGTTCATGCGCATCTGCGGCTACTTCGACCGTGCGGGCTTTTCCATCCTGGATGCGCGCGTGCACACCGCCAACAACGGCCATGCGCTGGACACCTTCCAGGTCGTTGCCTCCAGCCAGCCAGGCGCCTACCGCGAGCTCATTCACATGGTCGAGAACGACCTGCTGCGCGCCATCGAAGACCCGCGGCCGCTGCCCGAGCCTACGCGCAAGCGCGTGTCGCGTCGCGTCAAGAGCTTCCCCATCGCGCCGCGCGTCACGCTGCGCCCTGACGAAAAGGCCCAGCGCTGGCTCATCAGCATTTCCGCCAGCGACCGTGCCGGCCTGCTGTACCTGGTGGCGCGCGTGCTCTCGCGCCACGGCCTCAGCGTGCAGTTGGCCAAGGTGAGCACGCTGGGCGAACGGGTGGAGGACGTGTTCCTGGTGCAGGGCCCGGAGATGCAGAACAACGCGCGACAGATCCAGATCGAGACCGAGCTACTGCAGGCGCTGGCCGATCAATAACTATGATTTTGATAGCTGCTTGCGCTTGCCACAAGGGCGCTACAGCCTGATTGAGCCCTCAATCGTCTTCTACCGCACCAATCTCCGGAAACAACACCTCCGTGTAACCGAACTGCGTGAAATCGCGCACGCGCATTGGGTAGAGCTTGCCGATCAGGTGGTCGCACTCGTGCTGCACTACCCGCGCGTGGAAACCTTCCGCCACACGGTCGATAGGCGCGCCCAGCAGGTCGACGCCGCGGTAGTGGATGCGCGCAAAGCGCGGCACCTTGCCGCGCAGGCCCGGCACGGACAGGCAGCCCTCCCAGTCGTCCTCCTCTTCGGCGCCCAGCGGCGTGATCACGGGATTGATGAGCACCGTGGGCGGCACGATGGGGCGGTCGGGATAGCGCGGGTTGCGCTCGCCGGAGCCGAAGATCACCACCTGCCAATCCTCCCCGATCTGCGGTGCTGCCAGGCCCGCGCCGTTCACGGCCTGCATCGTCTCGCGCATGTCGTTCACCAGTTGGTGCAGCGCGGGCGTATCGAATGCGGTAACGGGTTGGGCGACCCGCAACAGTCGCGGGTCGCCCATCTTCAGGATGGTGCGGATGGTCATGGTGGGTCTGCGGGCTGCAGCCGCCAAGCGCAGGGCATGGCGAAAGGCATGGCGGCGTCCCTGCCTTGGAGCATAACGCCCGGCAACACCTGCACAATGGCGGGCATGTCCCCGCCGCCCGAGCCACTGCCGCCCGTCCCTGAGCAAGCGCCCCTGCCAGCGCTGGCGCGCTGGCTCTTGCTGGTGTTTGCCGCACTCTGCCTGGCGCTGGGGGTGATCGGCATCGTCGTGCCGGGCCTGCCCAGTACGGTGTTCATCCTCATGGCGGGCTGGGCGGCCGCGCGCAGTTCGCCGCGCCTGTACCGCTGGCTGTGGTTCCACCCGCTGTTCGGCTCCATGCTGCGCAACTGGGCCAACGGCGGGCGCGTGAGCCGCCATGCGAAGTGGAGCGCCACCTTCCTGATGGCCCTGTGCGCGCTGGTGCTGTGGGTGGTGCATATCCCGCGCTGGGCGTCCATCAGCGCGGTGGTCAGCATGGCCTGCGTACTGGTGTGGCTGTGGCTTCGCCCTGAGCCGCAGCGCTGACATTGCCCTTCGCATCCCTTGCACAGCACAGCGTCAAGGCAGCACTTTTTTATGTATATAATCTAAGTCTTGTTCCTCGATAGCTCAGTCGGTAGAGCGACGGACTGTTAATCCGCAGGTCCCTGGTTCGAGCCCAGGTCGAGGAGCCAAATTCCAAGCCTTGCAATTGCACAAGGCCTGCCAAAAACAAGCACCGATCATTCCTCAATAGCTTGTATCTTTAAACCAGACCAGCGCGGTAGAGTCTGAACGCCGTTGAGGCGGCCAGACCGGCCCGTGCAGTTTGGTAGGCGCTGGGGTGATAGAGCCCGTGACTGAGTACAGAACGCATGGCCGCCGCGCTGGTCTTCGTGAAGCCCGAACGGTTACGCGCGCCTTGATTGAGCGCGCATGCACAAGCAAGGGATCTGAAGATCATGTCTGTTACCTCTGTGACGGTGGGCATCGACGTGGCCAAGGCGCACGTGGATGTCTGTGTGCTGGGTGCCAAGAGCAGCGCCCAGCGGTTTGACAACGATGCCGAAGGCCACTCGGCGCTGGCGGCTGCCCTGCAGCCCCTGGACGTGGGTCTGGTGGTGATGGAGGCCACCGGCGGCTACGAGGCCGCGTTAGCGTGTGCCCTGCAGGCCACAGGCCTGCCCGTGGCGGTCATCAACCCGCGCCAGGCGCGCGACTTCGCCAAATCCATGGGACGCCTGGCCAAGACCGACGCGGTGGATGCGCGCACGCTGGCCGAGCTGGCAGCGGTGCTGCTGCGCCGCGACGATCTGCAGCGCTTCTTGCGCCCCCTGGCCGATGAGCGCCAGCAGTGGCTCGCGGCCCTGGTCACGCGCAGGCGCCAGTTGCTGACCATGCTCCATTCGGAGCGCCAACGGCTGCAGATCACGCCCAAGAAGCTGCACGCCAGCATCGAGGCCATCGAGGCGGCGATCAAGGCGCAGCTCGATGAGATCGAAGAGCAGATGGTCACGCATGTGCGCGAGCACTTTGGGGAGCTCGACACGCTGCTGCAGTCGGCTGCGGGAGTCGGCCCGGTGGCCAGTGCCACGATGATTGCCGAGCTGCCAGAGCTGGGCCGGCTGAACCGGCGCGAGATCGCTGCATTGGTGGGCGTGGCGCCCATGGCCAATGACTCCGGCGGCAGCAAGGGCAGGCGGCGCGTACAAGGCGGGCGCTTCGAGATCCGCCGCGTGCTGTACATGGCAACGCTCACGGCCACCCGCTACAACCCGGCCATCAAGGCCTTCTACGAGCGTCTGAAGGCCGCTGGCAAGTTGCCCAAGGTCGCCCTGGTCGCTTGCATGCGCAAGTTGCTCACCACGCTCAACGCCATTGTGCGCACTGGAAAACCTTGGGACAAGTCGCTTCATTGCGCTTGACTTCGAAGACGGTTACTCAGTCGGTAGAGCGCCGGACTGTTAATCCGTAGGTCCCTGGTTCGAGCCCAGGTTGAGGAGCCATTCAAGGCCATTCCAGCATCTGTTGGGATGGCCTTTTTGCTGGGCGCTGACCTTGCGCTAGGGCAAAAAAACCCGCCGACCAGCGGCGGGCCCAGTCACGCACCCGTGGTTGGCGGGGCGCTTACATGTGGTCGATCATCACCTGCCCGAAGCCCGAGCAGCTCACCTGCGTGGCCCCGTCCATGAGGCGCGCAAAGTCATAGGTCACCTTCTTGCTCTGGATGGCCTTCTCCATGGAACTGATGATCAGGTCGGCCGCCTCGGTCCAGCCCATGTGGCGCAACATCATCTCGGCCGAGAGGATCTCGGAGCCCGGGTTGACATAGTCCTTTCCCGCGTACTTGGGGGCCGTGCCATGGGTGGCCTCGAACATCGCCACGCTGTCGGACAGGTTGGCACCCGGGGCGATGCCGATGCCGCCCACCTGCGCCGCCAATGCGTCGGAGATGTAGTCGCCATTCAGGTTCAGCGTGGCGATCACGCTGTACTCGGCCGGGCGCAGCAGGATCTGCTGCAGGAAGGCGTCGGCGATGCTGTCCTTGATGGTGATGTCCTTGCCGGTGCGGGGATTCTTGATGCGCATCCACGGGCCGCCGTCGATCAGCTGCGCGCCAAATTCCTGGGCTGCCAGTTCATAGCCCCAGTCACGAAAGCCCCCTTCGGTGAACTTCATGATGTTGCCCTTGTGCACCAGGGTCACGCTGGGCCGGTCATTGTCGATGGCGTACTGGATGGCTTTGCGCACCAGGCGCTGCGTGCCCTCGCGCGACACCGGCTTGACCCCGATGCCCGACGTCTCAGGAAAGCGGATCTTCTTGACGCCGAACTCCTCCTGCAAGAACTTGATGAGCTTCTTGGCCTTGTCCGACTCGGCCTCGAACTCGATGCCGGCATAGATGTCTTCGGAGTTCTCGCGAAAGATGACCATGTTGGTCTTCTCGGGCTCACGCACCGGCGAAGGCACGCCCTTGAAGTAGCGCACTGGGCGCAGGCAGACGTACAGGTCCAGCTCCTGGCGCAGCGCCACGTTCAGCGAACGGATGCCGCCGCCCACGGGCGTGGTGAGCGGCCCCTTGATGGAAACCACGTAGTCGCGCACGGCGTGCAGCGTCTCTTCGGGCAGCCACACGTCGGGGCCATAGACCTTGGTGGACTTCTCGCCGGCATACACCTCCATCCAATGGATCTTGCGCTGCCCGCCATAAGACTTTGCCACAGCCGCATCCACCACCTTGAGCATCACGGGCGTGATGTCCATGCCCGTGCCATCGCCCTCGATGAACGGGATGATGGGCTGGTGGGGCACGTTCAGCGACATGTCGGCGTTGACGGTGATCTTCTGGCCCTGGGGCGGAATCTGGATGTGCTGGTAGCTGGTCATGAAGAAGGTCTCCTGTAGGTGCGTGCGCAAGGCGGCGGGCTGCTCGCGCAGGAACGGCGCCCAAAGATTCTAGGGCAAGGCTGCAGGGTGGCCCGCCCCGCAGCGCATGTCGGCCCGGCATGATGCCCCGCGAAGGGTCGCTGTCAACGCGCGCTCCGGGAAGCCGTTGAGACAGGGCGTGCAACAGGCTCCGCGGCCGACGCACGCATCCGTGCCATGCGGCCTGGCCGCCTGGCGTATACCGGTATACCGACCCTTCCAAGGAATTGGCACATATGAAAAAACTCCTCGCTATCCTGGCCGGCGGTCTGCTCGCAACGGGGGCCTTCGCGCAATCGACCCCTGCCACGCCAGCAGTTCCCGCCACCCCGGCCGTTGTGGCCGCCCCCGACACGGCCGCCCCTGCGGCCGCCGCACCGGCTCCGGCCGCCGCCACCAAACCCGCCAAGCTGCGCAACCACCACGCCATGGCGCCCGCCAAGCACAAGAGCGCCAAGGTCGCCAAGAAGACCGCCAAGCGAAGCAAGACGGCCGCCTGATCGCCGCGGCCACTGCTGAACAGCCCGCTTCGGCGGGCTTTTTGTTGCCTGCTACGCTCAGGGTTCCGCATTGCCCCTGCCAACCCATGTCTTCCATGCCCATGTTTTCGCTCACCGCACCTGCCATGCCCATCGCGCGCTTGCTGCGCAGCTTTCTGTCTCCCCTGCTGGCATACGGCGTGGCCTTAGGCCTGTGCGCAGCCGCAGCGGCGCAGGGTGTTCCGCAAATGAACCTGCCGCGCGTGGAGTTGCAGGCCGGCATGCACCGCATCGACGCCCAGGTCGCCACCGCGCCGCAGGAGCGCCAAGTCGGCCTGATGCACCGCCGCGACATGCCCATGCACGAGGGCATGCTGTTCGTCTTCGAGCAGCCGGCCACGCAATGCTTCTGGATGCGCAATACGCTGCTGCCGCTCACCGCGGCCTTCGTGGCCGACGACGGCACCATCGTGAACCTGGTGGACATGCAGCCGCTGTCCGAAGAATCGCACTGCTCCAAGCGGCCGGTGCGCTTCGTGCTGGAGATGAACCAGGGCTGGTTCGCCAAGCGCGGACTGAAGGCGGGCAGCAGGCTCAGCGGAAGACCGTTCACGCAGCGGTAGCGCGCTATTTATTCAGGAGCTGGCAGCGCTTTTCCCGCAAGGATTTCATGAGATATTTACCTTGAAACCATTGCGTATCAAGCGCGAAGAGCTTCATTTTTCATAGCATCCCTGTCCGCGATTGCGAGGGTCCACCCCACCCAAAGGCCGTGCAAAAAGAAACCGGCCTCCCCTTGCGGGAAGGCCGGTGACGGCCAGGATGACACCCGGCCGGTGCTCCGTCAGGCGAGCGCTGCGATGGCCGCGTTGAACGTGGCGCTGGGGCGCATCACGGCGTCCAGCTTGGACAGATCGGGCAGGTAGTAGCCACCGATGTCGGCGGGCTTGCCCTGCACCACGCGCAGTTCCTCGACGATCTTGGCCTCGTTATCGGCCAGGGTCTTGGCCAACGGAGCGAACTTGGCGGCCAGCGCGGCGTCCTCGGACTGCGCGGCCAGGGCCTGGGCCCAGTACAGCGACAGATAGAACTGGCTGCCGCGGTTGTCGATCTCGCCCACCTTGCGCGAGGGCGACTTGTTCTCGTCCAGCAGCTTGCCGGTAGCCTGGTCCAGCGTCTTGGCCAGCAGCTTGGCGCGGGGGTTGTTTTCCTTCAGGCCCAGGTCTTCCAGCGACACGGCCAGCGCCAGGAATTCCCCCAGCGAGTCCCAGCGCAGGTAGTTCTCTTCGAGCAGCTGCTGCACGTGCTTGGGAGCGGAGCCGCCCGCGCCCGTCTCGTACATGCCGCCGCCGGCCATCAGGGGCACGATGGACAGCATCTTGGCGGAAGTGCCCAGTTCCATGATCGGGAACAGGTCGGTCAGGTAGTCGCGCAGGATGTTGCCGGTCACCGAGATGGTGTCCAGGCCGCGCGCCACGCGCTCCAGCGTGAAGCGCATCGCTCGCACCTGGCTCATGATCTGGATGTTGAGGCCGGTAGTGTCGTGGTCCTTCAGGTACTTCTCGACCTTCTTGATCAGCTCGTTCTCGTGCGGGCGATAGGGGTCCAGCCAGAACACGGCGGGCATGCCGGAGTTGCGCGCGCGGGTCACGGCCAGCTTCACCCAGTCGCGGATCGCAGCGTCCTTGACCTGGCACATACGCCAGATGTCGCCGGTTTCCACGTTCTGCGACAGCAGCACTTCACCCGTGGCGATGTCCACGATGTTGGCCACGCCGTCTTCGGCGATCTCGAAGGTCTTGTCGTGGGAGCCGTATTCCTCGGCCTTCTGCGCCATCAGGCCCACGTTGGGCACGGTGCCCATGGTGCGCGGGTCGAAGTTGCCGTGCCACTTGCAGAAGTTGATCATCTCCTGGTAGATACGGGCGAAGGTCGACTCGGGCATCACGGCCTTGCAGTCGTAAGGCTTGCCGTCGGCGCCCCACATCTTGCCGCCCTGGCGGATCATGGCGGGCATGGAGGCGTCCACGATGATGTCGTTGGGCGAGTGGAAGTTGGTGATGCCCTTGGCGGAGTCCACCATGGCCAGCGCCGGACGGTGCTCCTGGCAGGCGTGCAGGTCGCGGATGATCTCTTCGCGCTTGGAGGCCGGCAGCGTCTCGATCTTCTCGTACAACGTGGCCATGCCGTTGTTGACGTTGATGCCCAGCTCGTCAAACAGCGCGCCGTGCTTCTCGAAGGCTTCCTTGTAGTAGATCTTCACGCAGTGACCGAACACGATCGGGTGCGAGACCTTCATCATCGTGGCCTTCACGTGCAGCGAGAACAGGATGCCGGCTTCCTTGCAGTCGGCCAGTTCCTTCTCGTAGAAGGCGCACAGGGCCTTCTTGCTCATGAACATGGAGTCGATGATCTCGCCGTCCTTGAGCGCGACCTTTTCCTTCAGCACGACGGTCTTGCCGGACTTCGTCTCCAGCACCATCTTTACGTCGCGGGCCTTGTCCAGGGTCAGGGACTTTTCGCCATGATAGAAGTCGCCCTCGTGCATGTGGGACACATGCGTCTGGGACCACTGCTTCCACTCGCCCATGGAGTGCGGGTGCTTCTTGGCGTAGTTCTTCACCGCGGCAGGCGCGCGGCGGTCGGAGTTGCCCTCGCGCAGCACCGGGTTCACGGACGAGCCCAGGCATTTGCCATAGCGGGCCTTGATGGCCTTTTCCTCGTCGGTGGTGGGGTTCTCGGGGTAGTCGGGCAGGTTGTAGCCCTTGCCTTGCAGTTCCTTGATGGCGGCGATCAACTGCGCCACGGACGCGCTGATATTGGGCAGCTTGATGATGTTGACGTCGGGCTCGAGCGTCTTCTTGCCCAGTTCAGCCAGCGTATTGGGTACGCGCTGCTCGGGCGTCAGGAAGTCAGGGAACTCACCCAGGACGCGCGCCGCCAGGGAAATGTCGCTCTCGGCCACTTCGATACCGGCCACCGACGCGAAGCTGCGCACGATGGGCAGGAAGGAGGCCGTGGCCAGGCGGGGAGCCTCGTCGGTCAGGGTATAGATGATGGTGGGTTTCTGGGTGCTCATCTCGTCTCTCAGGTAAACAAAACAGAGGTCTTGCGCCGCCGGTCCGCGGCCTCGCGCGCAGTCATCCGATGTGACAGTCCGGATTGTGCGCGAGTCGTTGCGCGGAAATCGTGTAATTTGCAATCGAATATCGCATTGCAAAAAATTGACAGGGGAACTGGCACTTTTTTTTGCAAGTCTTCTACAAGACTGTCGTCCCGCTGCCAAATTACCCAGGGAGGCCGTACCCAATGAGGCCGCCGCCCGGGCCGTCAAGCCAGACGAAAAAACGGCCCGCAGATTCCTCTGCGGGCCGTTTGTCTTTGGGTCGCTCAACGCCGCAGGGCGCGGCGTGCGCTTTCGGCTCAGGCGAAGTTGGCTTCGGCGAACTTCCAGTTCACCAGCTTGTCCAGGAAGGTCTCGACGAACTTGGGACGCAGGTTGCGGTAGTCGATGTAATAGGCGTGTTCCCACACGTCCACCGTCAGCAGCGCCTTGTCGGCCGTGGTCAGCGGCGTGCCGGCGGCGCCGGTGTTCACGATGTCCACCGTACCGTCGGCCTTCTTGACCAGCCAGGTCCAGCCGGAGCCGAAGTTGCCCACGGCGCTCTTCACGAACGCTTCCTTGAACGCGGCGTAGCTGCCCCACTTGGCATGGATCGCCTGGGCCAGGGCGCCGCTGGGCTCGCCACCGCCGTTGGGGGCCATGCAGTTCCAGAAGAAGGTGTGGTTCCAGATCTGCGCGGCGTTGTTGTAGATACCGCCGGACGACTTCTTGACGATCTCCTCCAGCGTCATGTTCTCGAACTCGGTGCCCTTTTGCAGGTTGTTCAGGTTCACCACGTAGGCGTTGTGGTGCTTGCCGTGGTGGTATTCCAGCGTTTCCTGGCTGTAGTGCGGGGCCAGGGCATCAATCGCGTAGGGCAGCGGAGGCAGGGTATGTTCCATGGTCAAGTCCTTCGTGGGTTGGGATGGGGGAGATCGCGGCCACCAGGGCGCGGCGAAGCAACGGGCATTGTAGGAAAGTAATAGCACTCGCCGCTGTAGGCGGGCGGCGACTCCTGCCCTCTGGTACGGGATTGACCCACGCCGTTCACAGCAAGCGGCGCTGCGATACCGTCAGGTCCAGTTCACCCTCGGCCAACTGGGCATGCACGGCGTCGCCCAGGCGCACCTGGGCGGGGCGCGTCACGGGTTGCCCCTGCGCATCGGTCAGCAAGGCATAGCCGCGCTGCAGCACCAGGCGCGGATCCAGCAGTTGCAACCGCAGCGCCGCGCGCTCCAGGCGCTCTCTGCGCTGCACCAGGCTGCGCTGCACGATTTGAGGAAAATGACCCTGCAGCGCTTGCCCCGCATGCGCAAGCCGCTGCGTTTTCAATAGCAATCCGTGGCGCAGGCGCTGTTCCAGGCCGCTCAGCCGCAATTGCTGCCGCCCCACGAAACCCGAAGGCCGGCCCAGCCGCTGGGCCGTCTGGTCCAGCCGTTGGTGCCGCAGGTCCACCTGGCGCTGTACGCCGTCGGCCAGCCGTTGCGCCAGCAGGTCGAGTGCCCCCAGCCACACGGCACGCGGCTGTGCCACCAACTCGGCGGCGGCCGTGGGCGTGGGCGCACGCAGGTCGGCGCAGAAGTCGGCGATGGTGAAGTCGGTCTCATGCCCGACGCCGCTGACCAGCGGCACCGGGCTCTGCACGATGGCGCGGGCCACGCGCTCGTCATTGAACGCCCACAGGTCTTCGATGGAGCCACCGCCGCGCACCAGCAGGATCACATCGATGGCTGGCGGCGCCCCGGCATTCATAGCCAAATCACCGCCCAGCGCCCGCCCCTCCTGCGCAAGCAGATACATTTTTGATAGCGCTTCGGCAATCGATGCCGGCGCCTGCGCCCCCTGTACCAGGGCCGGCACCAGCACCACGGGAATGTGCGGCACGCGCCGGCGCAGTGCCGTCACCACGTCATGCAGTGCTGCAGCGCCCGGCGACGTGACCACGCCGATGCCGCGCGGCATGGCCGGCAGCGCGCGCTTGCGCGCCGCGTCGAACAGGCCTTCGGCCTCCAGTTGCGCCTTGAGGCGCATGAACTGCTCGAACAGCGCCCCCTGCCCCGCGCGCTGCAGGCTGTCGACGATGAGCTGCAGGTCGCCGCGTGCCTCGTACACGCCCAGCCGGCCGCGCACTTCGACCAGTTCGCCGTCGCGCGGGGTGAAATCCAGCACGCCCGCCGCACGGCGGAACATGGCGCAGCGGATCTGACCATTTCCATCCTTCAGCGTGAAGTAGCAGTGCCCGCTGGACGCGCGCGAGAAGCCCGTGATCTCCCCGCGCACCGCGACAGGATTGAACCGCGCCTCCAGCGCATCAGCAATGGCGCGGCATAACGCGCCAACCTCCCAGATTCGCGGCGCCACGCCTGTATCTGCACGCTCAAACACAGGCCGCTCCACGCTTGTACGCGCACCGGGCCGGTGCACTAGTCCACAGATCCGGGCATCCGGCGCCACGGCGGAAGGCCATGCGCCAACCCGGCCCCATACCACAAGAGTACGTGCAACCCATTGATTTCAAAGGTTTTTTTGATGCGCAGTTTTTCATCAAACTAAGCAAACCACGTAACGGCGCCGCTTCGCGACGGGTATGCACGTGGTTTCCCACAAAGTTATCCACAGAAAATGTGAGTCTCCCCGGCGACTCTACGTGCCCCGGCCCTGTGCTCCGAACAGGGGTGGCGTAAAGCAGACGATGCGCCCAAAGGCCGGGTTGGAAGGTGCGCCATAATCCCCGCTGCTTTTTACGTGAGCGGAGTGAGAATTGCTGTCGATCATACAAGCCGCGGGCTGGCCGATCTGGCCCCTGATTGCCTGTTCCATCCTGGCGCTGGCGCTGGTTTTTGAGCGCTTCGTCGCACTGAAGACCGCCCGTGTGGCCCCCCCGAAGCTGCTGGACGAGGCTATCTCGGTCTCCTCCAAGTCCATTCCCTCGCCCGACGTGGTGAACCAGCTGGCGCAGAACTCGGCCCTGGGCGAAGTGCTGGCCAGCGGCCTGCGCACGCTCAACAGCAACCCCCAGAGCACCGAGGCCGACGTGCGCGCCGCCATGGAGGGTGCCGGCCGCGCCGTCGCCCACCGGCTGGAGAAGTACCTCAACGCCCTGGCCACCATCGCCTCGGCCGCACCGCTGCTGGGCCTGCTGGGCACGGTGATCGGCATGATCGAGATCTTCGGCTCCCAGGCCGGCACGGGCGCCGTGGGCGCGACCGGCGGCGGCAACCCCGCGCAACTGGCGCACGGCATCTCCATTGCGCTGTACAACACCGCCTTCGGCCTGATCGTGGCCATCCCGGCGCTGATCTTCTGGCGCTACTTCCGCAGCCGCGTGGACGCCTACCTGTTGACGCTGGAACTGGCGTCCGAACAATTCGTGCGGCACATCAACCGCCTGCGCAAGTGAGCGGCGCCAGCGCACAGAGGCACGTTTCGCCATGAACTTTCGCCCCCGCCAAAAGGAAGAACCGGAGATCAACCTGATCCCCTTCATCGACGTGCTGTTGGTGATCCTCATCTTCCTGATGCTGACCACCACCTACAGCAAGTTCACCGAGCTGCAGCTCACCCTGCCCGTAGCGGACGCTCAGCAGTTGCGCGACCACCCCAAGGAAGTCATCGTGGCCGTGGCCGCCGACGGACGCTACGCCATCAACAAGACCACGCTGGAGGGCCGGCAGGTCGACCAGGTGGCGCGGGCGCTGGCCGATGCCGCCACTGCGGGGCCGAACAGCGTGGTCATCATCAGCGCCGACGCATCGGCCCCCCACCAGTCCGTGGTCACGGTGATGGAGGCCGCGCGCCGCGTGGGCCTGTCGCAGATCACCTTTGCCACCCAGTCGTCGGCCACGGCCGGCAAGTAAGCCTGCGCCGATGGCCGCGCCCGGCCGCCCGTCCCCCTGGCCGAGCGGCTGCGCGGCGCCTGGCAGCACCGTGGCGCGCTGGCCCTGGCGCTGTGGCCGCTGTCGCTGCTGTACGGCGTGCTCACGGCGCTGCGCCGCGCGCTCTATCGCACGGGTCTGCTGCGCAGCGAGCGACTGCCCGTGCCCGTCATCGTGGTCGGCAACGTGATCGCCGGCGGCGCCGGCAAAACGCCCGTGACCCTGGCCATGGTGCGCCACCTGCAGGCCCGCGGCTGGCGGCCGGGCGTCATCTCGCGGGGATACGGCCGCGCCACCGCAGACTGCCGCGAAGTGCTGCCCGCCAGCAGCGCGGCCGAGGTGGGCGACGAGCCGCTGCTCATCGCCCGCGCCAGCGGCGTCCCGGTCTTCGTGGCGCGCAGGCGTGCCCAGGCAGGGCGCGCGCTGCTGGCCGCCCACCCCGCCACCAACATCCTGGTTTGTGACGACGGCCTGCAGCACCTGGCCCTGGCGCGCGACCTGGAAGTCTGCGTCTTCAACGACGAAGGCGCCGGCAACGGCTGGCTGCTGCCCGCCGGCCCGCTGCGCGAGCCCTGGCCGCGCGCGGTGGACCTGGTGCTCCACGCCGGCTCCCCGCCCGGTGGGGGCGCGCCGCAATTCGCGCTGTCACGTGAACTCGCCGCCCATGCCGTGAATGCCAGCGGGCAGCACCTGCCGCTGGAGCAATTGCAGGGCGAACCGTCGCACGCACTCGCGGCGATCGCCCGGCCGCACGACTTTTTTGCGATGCTGCACGCGAGGGGCCTTCAGCCCGAGAGCGAGGAAGCACTGCCCGATCACTATGATTTTTGTAGCTGGCAGCGCCCGCCAGATAAGCGCTTACGGCTGATTTGTACCGAAAAAGACGCCGTCAAGCTCTGGCCCGCGCACCCGGACGCGCTGGCCGTGCCGCTGGCCGTGCGGATCCCGCCGGCCTTCTTCGACGCGCTCGACGCCCGCCTGGCGTCGCTATCATCGTCCGGCCATTGAGGAACACCATGGATCCCAAACTGCTTGAACTGCTGGTCTGCCCCGTCACCAAGGGCCCGCTGACCTACGACCGCGAACGCCAGGAACTCATCTCGCGCAGCGCGCGGCTGGCCTATCCCGTGCGCGACGGCATTCCCGTGCTGCTGGAAAACGAGGCCCGCCCCTTGAGCGACGAGGAGCTGGAACAGTGAGTCGCGCCGCACCGTTCACGGTGCTGATACCGGCGCGCCTGGCCTCCACCCGCCTGCCCAACAAGCCCTTGGCCGATATCGCCGGGCTGCCCATGGTGGTGCATGTGGCCCGCCGCGCCAGCCAGAGCGGCGCCCAGCGCTGCGTGGTCGCGGCGGACGACGCGCGCATCGTCCAGGCCTGCCAGGCGCACGGGGTGCAGGCTCTGCTGACGCGCGCCGACCACGCCAGCGGCAGCGATCGCCTGGCCGAGGCCTGCGAGCTGCTGGGCCTGGCGGGCGAAGACATTGTGGTGAACGTACAGGGTGATGAGCCCCTCATCGACCCACGGCTGATCGACGCCGTGGCCGCACTGCTGCATGCGCGCGGCGATGCCAGCATGGGCACCGCCGCGCACGCCATCGACAGCGCGGAGGACTTTGCGAACCCCAACGTGGTGAAGGTGGTGCTGGACGCGCAGGGCCTCGCGCACTACTTCAGCCGCGCCCCCATCCCCCATGCACGCGACCACGCGCCGGGCAGCCTCTGGTGGCAGCCGGGCCAATCGGGGGTGCCCGTGGGTTTCGCACCGCTGCGGCACATCGGCATCTACAGCTACCGGGCAGGCTTTCTGCGCCGGTTTCCACAGCTGCCAGCGGCGCCGACCGAGCAACTGGAAGCGCTGGAGCAGCTGCGCGCCCTCTGGCACGGCCACCGCATCGCCGTGCACGTGACCGGCAGCGCACCCGGTGCGGGCGTGGACACGCCAGCCGACCTGGAGCGCGTGCGCACCCTCCTGGGCGGCTAGCGCGGTCGTCAGCTTGGCGCATGGCCCGCGTGCTATCCTTGTTCGCAACAAGAGCACCTGTCCCGCGCTGGCGCGCCGACGGCAAGCGTGCCCGCTGATTTCAAAACACTAGAGGACATCCATGAGACTGATTCTGCTCGGCGCTCCCGGCGCCGGAAAGGGTACGCAGGCCGCGTTCATCTGCCAGAAATTCGGCATCCCACAGATCTCCACCGGCGACATGCTGCGCGCCGCCGTCAAGGCCGGCACGCCCCTGGGCCTGCAGGCCAAGGCCGTCATGGATGCGGGCCAGCTCGTCAGCGACGACCTGATCATCAACCTGGTGAAGGAGCGCATCGCCGAGCCCGACTGCGCCCAGGGTTTCCTGTTCGACGGATTCCCACGCACCATCCCCCAGGCAGACGCCATGAAAGCCGCGGGCGTGAAGCTCGACTATGTGCTGGAGATCGACGTGCCGTTCGACGCCATCATCGAGCGCATGAGCGGCCGCCGCTCCCACCCGGCTTCGGGCCGCACCTACCACGTGAAGTTCAACCCGCCCAAGGTCGAAGGCAAGGACGACGTGACGGGCGAGCCCCTGGTACAGCGCGAGGACGACAAGGAAGAAACCGTCAAGAAGCGCCTGCAGGTCTACAGCGACCAGACCCGCCCGCTGGTGGACTATTACTCCAGCTGGGCCAAGACCGATCCCGCCAACGCGCCCAAGTACCGTGCCATTCAAGGCACCGGCAGCGTCGAGGAAATCACCCAGCGCGCCCTGACGGCGCTGTCGAGCTGACGAACCCGCCGCCGGCTCCCGCCAACGCCCCGCAACGCGGGGCGTTGTGCTGTGTGCCCAGGCAAGCGCCTCGGCCCATGACGGTGCTTATGAATTAGCGGACTGCATCAACTCCAGCACCAGGCTGACCCGCGCCTTCACGGGGCTCAGCCCATCCGCATCGCGCCAGGGCGTGCCCGTCAGGTCCATCATCCGCCCCTGCGGGCAGCGCGAAGCCACGCGCACCTGCACCCCGGCCTCCACGGCACGCGCGAGCGCGGCCTCCAGCGCATGGTGCAGCGTGCCATTGCCGGTGGCGGCCACCACGAGGCCGTGCACGCCCTTCTCCACCAGCCAGTCCACCAACGCGCCATCCGCGCCGGCGTGGCTGAGAACAATTTCCACGCGTGGCCAGGCGGCATCTGGCAGGATCGGCACCAGCGCGCCATGCGCGGGCTGTTCCACCTGCGGCGCAAGGCCGCGGGCCCAGCGCACGCGCCCCGCTTCCATCCAGCCCAGAGGCCCGGCATCGCCGGAGTCGAACGCGTCCAGCCGCAGCGGGTGCACCTTGCTCACCTCGCGTGCCCCATGCACCACGCCAGCGGCCGCCATCAGAACCCCCCGCGCTGAGGGATCGGCCGCCAGCGTGACGGCATCCAGCAGGTTCTGCGGCCCGTCCGGCGCGAGCGCCGTGGCCGGACGCATGGCACAGGTCAGTACCGCCGGCTTGGCGGTGGTATCGAGCAGGTTGTGCAGCAGCCAGGCGGTTTCCTCCAGCGTATCCGTGCCGTGGGTGATGACGACGCCGGCCACGGCCGGGTCGGCCAGGTGTGCGGCGCAACGACCGGCCAGGCGCGCCCACGCGTCAAAGCCCATGTCCTTGCTGTCCAGCTGCACCACCTGTTCGGCCACCAGCGCGCCGCCCGCGGCCTGCACCAGCCCGGGCACCGCGGCCAGCAATTGCTCCACGCCGATCTGCCCGGCCGTGTAGCCCACGTTCGCGCCTTGCACCGCGGAAGAGCCCGCAATCGTGCCGCCGGTGCCCATAACGACGATTTTTCTTGCAGCTGCCACTTGCATCCCTCCAAAAACTGTTCAAAAATACAGATACTGGATTAAAAAACAGTAACCCACTCAACCACCGACCGCATTGGATCGCACCATGCTCGACAGTCCCAAGCTCACCGCCCGCCAGCAGCAGATCCTGGACCTCATCCAGACCGCCATCGCGCGCACCGGCGCCCCGCCCACCCGCGCCGAGATCGCGGCAGAGCTGGGTTTCAAGTCCGCCAACGCGGCCGAGGAGCACCTGCAGGCGCTGGCCCGCAAGGGCGTGATCGAACTGGTCAGCGGCACCTCGCGCGGCATCCGGCTGCGCGGCGAAACCGTGCGCAACATCAATGCGGCGCGCGGCGCCCAGTTCAACCTGCCGATACCCGGCCTGTCGCAGCTCACGCTGCCGCTGGTGGGCCGCGTGGCGGCAGGCTCGCCCATTCTCGCCCAGGAGCATGTGGACCAGACCTATACGGTGGAAGGCAGCCTGTTTGCGCACAAGCCCGACTACCTGCTCAAGGTGCGCGGCATGTCCATGCGCGACGCGGGCATCATGGACGGCGACCTGCTTGCCGTACAGGCAACGCGCGAGGCGCGCAACGGGCAAATCATCGTGGCGCGCCTGGGCGATGACGTCACGGTCAAGCGCCTGCGCCGCACAGGCAGCGCCATCGAGCTGCTGCCCGAGAACCCCGACTACCCGGTGATCCGCGTCGAGCCGGGCGAACCTTTCGAGATCGAAGGGCTGGCCGTGGGCCTGATACGCAACACCATGCTCATGTAGTCCGTTGAATGCAGCGCCGCCGCAGGTGGCGGGCGTCTGGCAGGCGGTAGCCCGGGCATGCCCCGTGGCTGCGGCATGCCAACCCTGCGGATGCGCGCTTGACGTCCTTGGCAATCCTGCCTGTGTTCCACCTTCATGCCCTGGCATGCCGGAGTCTTCACATGGGATTTGCCCTCTTTGCCTTTGCCTCCCTTTCCCGCCCCTTGCGCCGCCTGCGCCGATGGGGACGGGCCGCACGCCATATGTCGCGCGGCGCTGCACCCTCTGCCTGCACCACGCACGGACGCGCCGATGCACACCAGCGAGCGACGCCCAACGCCGGCCCTCCCGATAGCCCCGCCGTGGCGGGCATGGCGCAAGAAAATCCGGCCCGCCACCGCGCCTTTGCCATGCCTGCCGCGGATGCGGCCATGCAGCACACAGGTCTGCGGCCTGCGATCTCCACCCGTTCGCTCCCCCTGCGCGTGATCCTGCGCCATGACACCGACGACGCGTGCAAGCTCGTGATTTCCGGCCGCATGGCCGATGTGTGCGCGGAACTGGAGCGCCTGGCCCTGCGCTGACCGCGGGGCACTGCTGCGACCGCTTCTGACACTTTTCGAAGGCGTCGCGGCCGCAGCGCGTTCATCGCAGGCCCGTTTCTACAATGCACGGCATTTGCAACTGTCCGCCCCCAAGCACGCCATGACCCACGAGTCCCGCCTGGACCGCTTGCTGCGGCAACTGCTGTGGGGCCGGCGCACGGCCGCGCTGGCAACGCTGCAAACCCTGCCCGGCGCGGAAACGGTTCCATTCACAACGCCGGCGGTGTCGTTCGTTCCGTATGCCATCGACTCCACGGCCCAGGTGCTGGTATTGCATGTCAGCGCCCTCGCCGCCCATACCCGCAACCTGCGGCAATCGCCCGCGGTTTCTCTCCTGATCACGGCGCCCGAGGACGCGGCCCAGCCCGTGCATGCGCTGGAGCGCGTCGCCATCCAAGGGCAAGCCGTGCTGCTTGCGCCCGAGGCAGCCGCCAGCGCGCGCGCCGCCTACCTGCAGCGCTTCCCTGAGGCAGCGCCCATGACGGCGCTGGGCGACTTCCAGTTCGTGCAGATCATCCCTTCGGTGGGCCGCCACGTGGCAGGGTTTGGCGCGGCGCGGGATTTATCTGCCGAGGAGCTGAAGGCGCTGCTCACGTCTTGACGCTGGGGCGATCGGCGCCGCCAGCAGTTGGATGGCAAGGGCCGTTCCGCCCAGGCGAGCGCTGGCGGCCGCAAGCCCGGTGCCCGGGAAGGCCATACGGGCCGCTGCCAGGGCCGGTTTGGTGATTGGTTGGCGGACGCGCGCCGTGCGCGCAAGCATGAACGGCCCCGCCCACGGCGGCCGGTGGCGGCACACCTGCCCTGAAAGCCTGCCCCGCGCGAGAGCCTCTCAAGACACCAGTTGCGACCAGACCTTGTCCAGCCGCTTGCCGCTGACCGGATACGGCGTGCGCAACTCCTGCGCGAAGAAGCTCACGCGCAGTTCCTCCAGCATCCAGCGGTACTCCTGCATGCGGGCATCCACCTGGCCCTTGCGCTCGGCGACCATGCGCCAATAGCGCTGCTCCAGCGGCTGCAGTTCCTTGAGCTTGGCGGCATCGCGTGCCGGGTCGGCGCGGTACTTGTCCAGGCGCGTGGCGATGGCCTTGAGGTAGCGCGCGTAGTGCTGCAGCTGCGCCCAGGGCGCGGCGGCGATGAACTGCTTGGGCATCAGGCGCTGCAGCTGCTGTGACGCGTCGGCCGTGGCCTCGGGAGCGTTCTTGGTGTCCTTGATCTTGCGCTGCGTGGCGGCGTATTCGATGAGGATGGCCGCCGCCATGCGCGCCACCTCGTTGGCGATCAGCGTGAGGCGCCCGCGCCCGTCCTGCACGCGCTGCTTGAACTGTGCCTCGTTGCTGGGCAGCGGCTCTTGGAGGAAGGCGCGGTCGATGGCCACGTCGATGATTTGTGCGCGCAGCTCCTCCTGCGTGCCCAGCGGCACGAAGGCCACAGCCATCTTCTGCAGATCGGGGATGTTCTTTTCCAGGTACTTGAGCGCGTCCTTGATCTGCAGCGCAAACAGCCGGCGCAGGCCCACGCGGTGGCGCGCGGCGGCGACTTCGGGTTCGTCGAACACCTCGATGCCCACCGCATCGCCATGGTCGATGAGCGCGGGGAAACCGATCAGCGTCTGGCTACCCTTGGCGATTTCCATCAGCTCGGGCAGTTCGCCAAAGCTCCAATCCTCGTAGCGGGCATCGGCCTTGCGTGCCGCGGGCGCGCCGACGAGTGGTTCTTTTTTGATAGCTGCTGGCGCTCTATTTTCCTTGGTTTCAGATGGTTTTCCACCGGAATCTGGCTTCTGGTGAGCGCCACCAGCTATCTTTAATGAAGCAAGCGCCTGGAACGCCCCACGAGCCTTGCTCCCCCACTCCGCCTTGAGCGCGCCCAGGTTGCGTCCCTGGCCGAGCTGGCGGCCGTGCTCATCCGTCACGCGAAAGTTCATGAACAGGTGCGGGCTGAGCATGTCCAGCTTGAAGTCCGCGCGCTTCACGTCGAGCGAGGTTTCATCGCGCACTTGCTTGAGCAGCGTGTCGATCAAGCTGCCCTGGGCCCAACGCTCTTCCTCGGTGAACAGCGACGCCAGCCGCGCAGCACTTTCCGGCAGCGGCACGAAACGACTGCGCGGGCGCTGCGGCAGGCTCTTGAGCAGCGCCTGGATCTTGTCCTTGAGCATGCCGGGCACCAGCCATTCCGCACGCTCCTCGCTCACCTGGTTCAGCACGAACAGCGGCACCGTGACGGTGACCCCATCGCGCGCGTCACCGGGGCTGTGCAGGTAGCTGGCCGTGCAGTCCACGCCGCCCAGCTTCACCGTCTTGGGAAAGTTGTCGGTGGTGATGCCCGCGGCCTCATGGCGCATCAGCTCGTCGCGCTTGAGAAACAGCAGGCCGGCGTTCTCCTTGCCGGCACTGCGGAACCACTTGTCGAACGTGGCGCCGCTGTACACGTCTTTGGGAATCTGCTGGTCGTAGAAGGCGAAGATGAGCTCGTCGTCCACCAGCACGTCCTGGCGGCGGCTCTTGTGCTCCAGCTCCTGCACCTTGCGCACCAGCTTGAGGTTGGCGCCCAGGAACGGCCAATGCGTCTCCCACTCGCCCTCGACCAGCGCCTGGCGAATGAACAGGTTGCGCGCCTCGTACGGATCCACGCGGCCATAGCTCACGCGGCGGCCGTTGTAGACCACCAGGCCGTAGAGCGTGGCGCGCTCGAGCGCGACCACGTCGGCCTGTTTCTTGGACCAATGCGGGTCCAGCAGCTGCTTCTTGAGCAGATGGCCGCCCACCTCTTCCAGCCATTGCGGTTCGATCGCCGCGATACCGCGGCCGTACAGGCGCGAGGTCTCGACCTGCTCGGCTGCGACGATCCAGCGGCCGGGCTTCTTGGACAGGTGCGCGCCCGGGTGCGGGTGGAACTTGATGCCGTGCGCGCCCAGGTAGGCCTCGCTCTCCTCGGCCTTGTAACCAATGTTGCCCAGCAGGCCCGACAGCATGGACAGGTGCACGGCCTCGTAGCCCGCGGGCTCGGTGTTCACCTGCCACTGGTGCTCCCGCACCACGGTGAGCAGCTGCGAATGGATGTCGCGCCACTCGCGCACGCGGCGGATGTTGATGTAGTTCTGGCGCAGCAACTGCTCCCACTGCCGGTTGCTGAGCTTGTGGGTGGCCTCCTCCGCATCGGCGGGGTGGAACTGCGCCAGGCGCTCCTCGCCTGCGGCCTCCGCTTGCGCGCCGCTGCTGCGCTGTGCGACGGGCAGGAAGGCCGTGTTGCGCGCTTGGGCCGCGGGGGCGGTCTGGGCCGCCATCTCCTTGCGCGTCTTGGCGACGATCTTGCCGCCGCGCGCATCCTGCAGCCACTTCCACAGGCGCAGGTAGCCGGTGAACTCGCTTTTCTCGTCATCGAACTTGGCATGCTGCTGGTCGGCCTGCTGCTGCGCCTCCAGCGGCCGGTCGCGCACGTCCTGCACGCTGAGGGCCGAGGCAATGACCAGCACCTCGGCCACGGCGCCGCGGGTGCGGGCCTCCAGGATCATGCGGCCCACGCGCGGGTCCAAGGGCAGGCGCGACAGTTCGCGGCCCATGGGCAGCAAATTGCCGCGCTCGTCCACGGCGCCCAACTCCTGCAGCAGTTGATAGCCGTCGGCGATCGCACGGCCCGAGGGCGCCTCGAGAAACGGGAAGTTCACCACGTCGCCCAGGCCCAGCGACTTCATGCGCAGGATGACGCCCGCCAGGGACGAGCGCAGGATTTCGGGGTCGGTGAAGCGGTCGCGCTGGTGGAAGTCCGCCTCGTCGTACAGGCGGATGCAGATGCCGTTGGCCACGCGGCCGCAGCGCCCGGCGCGCTGGTTGGCCGCCGCCTGGCTGATGGGCTCCACCAGCAACTGCTCCACCTTGCTACGGAAGGAATAGCGCTTCACGCGCGCCGTACCTGCGTCAATGACGTAACGGATGCCCGGCACGGTGAGCGAGGTCTCGGCCACGTTGGTGGCCAGCACGATGCGCCGTCCGGTGTGGCCGTCGAAGATGCGGTCTTGCTCGGCCTGCGACAGGCGCGAGAACAGGGGGAGTACCTCGGCGTTCCGCAGCACTGGCGAGTGCTGCAGGTGCTTGCGCAAGTGGTCCGCCGCCTCGCGGATCTCGCGCTCGCCGGGCAGGAAGACGAGGATGTCTCCGCCCTTGCCGCCCGCCCACAACTCGTCCACGCCGTCGGCAATGGCATCGTTGAGGTCAAAGTCCTTCTTTTCTTCAAAGGGCTTGTAGCGCATCTCCACGGGATAGGTGCGCCCCGACACCATGATGACCGGCGCCGGACCGGCCTTGCCCTCGAAGTGCTTGGCGAAGCGCTCCGCGTCGATGGTGGCCGAGGTCACGACCACCTTCAAATCGGGCCGCTGCGGCAGGATCTGCTTGAGGTAGCCCAGCAGGAAGTCGATGTTCAGGCTGCGCTCGTGCGCCTCGTCGATGATGAGCGTGTCGTAGGCCTTGAGCAGCGGATCGGTCTGCGTCTCGGCCAGCAGGATGCCGTCGGTCATCAGCTTGACCGAAGCGCCCTTTTGCAGCGTGTCCTGAAAGCGCACCTTGTAACCCACCACCTCGCCCAAGGGGGTGTTCAGCTCCTCGGCAATGCGCTTGGCCACGCTGCTGGCGGCAATGCGCCGCGGCTGGGTGTGGCCGATCAGGCGCCCGCGCGTGCCCTCGGGGGCGTTGCACTTGCCGCGTCCCAGGGCCAGCGCTATTTTTGGCAGCTGCGTGGTCTTGCCCGAGCCCGTCTCGCCGCAGACGATGATGACCTGGTGCTCGGCCATGGCCGCCATGATCTCGTCACGGCGGCTGGAAACGGGGAGTTGCTCGGGAAAGGTGATCGTGAGGGGCATAGGGGCGGGAATTATCCCAGCCCCCAGGCACCCGTGCCGCACCAGGGTCAGGCGGGGAACATGGCCTCCATCTCCCGGCGCACCCGATAGGCGTGGGTGGTGGTGTCCATCTCCACATCGTCCCAGGACAATGCCTGGCCTTTTGCCACCGGGCGCACCACGCGCGCGCTGTGCGCCAGGCCCAGCGGCAGGCCCCTGAGGCTGCGCGACGTCGCAGCCGGCAGCAGCTTGCCCCAGACGGTGTAGCCGCCCTCGCCATCCAGCAGGTCGCCCGGGCGCAGGTCACGCTTGGCCGTGGCCACCACATCGGCGTTCCAGCCCTGGGGCACGCCGGTGGGCTCGCCGCGCAGCGCCACGCTGGCCACCGACATGCCCACCTCCAGCCCGATGAGGTGCCAGCGCTTGTACAGCGTGAAGTAGCGGCCCGTGGGGTCGGTGTGGGCGTTGTATTCCTCGAAACAGTGGCGGATGTAGTCAGTCTCGCCTTCCACCGTGACCCACACGCCCATGCGGATGTCGTAGGGGATCCGGCGGCCGTCCTTCTCCAGCGACGAGATCACTTCCACCATGCCTTTTTTCTCTAGCACTCCGCCCTCGCCCACCGGGCGCGTGACGTAGGGAATGTCCTCCACACTGGCGGGCGGGTACTGCAGGCCGTTGCTCGGCACGGCCAGGCCCGTGGCGTTGGAGACGGCCGTGCTCTCGATGCTGGGCTTGGACCCGTCCAGGAAGCTGTTGAACATCTTGGGGTTCAGGCCGCCACGCTGCGCCTGCTCGGGCGTCAGGCCGTAGTAGCCCCACACCGTCTCGGGCGTGGATTCGCAGAAATGCGGCAGCCACTTGTGCCCGCGCCCGGCCGCCACCACCGGAAAGCCGCAGGTGCGGGCCCAGTCCACCAGCTCGCAGATCATGGCGGGCTGGTCGCCATAGGCCAGCGAATAGACCACGCCCGCGGCCTGGGCCTTGCGCGCCAGCAGCGGGCCGCAGAAAGCGTCGGCCTCCACGGTCACGTTCACCACATGCTTGCCGTGGGCGAAGGCGTCGAGAATGTGGTCCACCGCCGCCAGCGGGTTGCCCGTGCATTCGACGATCAGCTCGATCTGCGGGTGGCGCACCAGGGCCTGCCAGTCCTCGGTGATCCAGGTCGTGCCCTGCTCCAGCGCCTGCTGGGCAGACGCGGCCTCCGACTGCTCGGGCGCCCATCCCACGCGCGCCAGGCTGGCGCGGGCGTTGGCCGGCGACAGATCGGCAATGCCCACCAGGTGCACGCCCGGCATGCGCGGCACCTGCGCCAGGTACATGGCGCCGAACTTGCCCGCGCCGATCAGCCCAATGCGGATGGGACGCCCTTGCCGGGCACGCTGCAGCAGTTTCTGGTGAAGGTTCATGGGTATGGCAAATGATGAAGTGCGCCGCTGCGGCGCGAAACCCCGGCGCCTGCTGGCGCGCGGGCCGGTGGGAATCCCACAGCCACCGTAGCGCAGGGTACGCCCCACGTCTCTTGGGATACGCCCTAGGCCGGGACACCGCCCAGTACCCCACCGCCTGCAAGGCATTGAAAAGGACCGTTATCCTGCGCACGCTCTCGGCCGGCGGGGCGCAACCCCTGTCGCCGCGACCACCCCCACGCCGGCCCCGTACGCCGGTGCTGCTTTCTTCTTTGCATCCCGGCTTCCCATGGTGTCTCTTGCTGCGTTGGTGATTCCGCTGCTGGCGGTCTGGCTCTGGGGGCCCGTGCGCGGCATGTCGCGCCAGGCGCGCCTGGTGGCCATTGCGCTGACCGCCCTGCTGGGCGTGACACCGGCCCTGCTGCTCAAGCTCTTGCAGGCCGGCGCGATGGATTACGCCACGCTGGCCTATCTGCAGGTGCCCGGCGGCTGGGTGTTGGGCACGCTGGTGCTGATCATTGCCTTTCTTCTGGCGCGTGATGCCGCATGGCTCGCGGCGCGGGCCGCCGCGCTCATGGGCGGGGGCGACACATGGCACCTGCGACTGCGCGGCAGGCGGTTGACCGGCACCGCCGTGGCGCTGGCGCTGGGCGCGGCGGGCTTTGGCACGGCGCAGGGCCTGCAGCCGCCCACGGTGCGTGAACAGTTGGTGCACCTGCCGCAATTGCCCGAGGCCCTGGATGGCCTGCGTGTGGCCGTGCTGGCGGATATCCACGCGAGCCCCATCAACCATACCGCCTACGTGCAGAGCGTGGTGGAGCGCACCCACGCGGCGCGGCCCGACCTGATCGTGCTGCCCGGTGACCTGGTGGATGGCGACGTAGGCAGCAGCGCCGCCTTCGTGGCTCCACTGGCGCAACTGCGCGCACCGCACGGCGTATGGGCCGCGCCCGGCAACCATGAGTACTACGGCGGCTACAACGCCTGGATGGCGGAATTTCGCCGCCTGGGCCTGGGCGTCTTGGCCAACCAGACCCAGGTGCTGCAGGTGAATGGCGCGCATCTGGCACTGTCCGGCGTGGGCGACCCGGTCTACGGCCGCACCTCTCACCACAATGCCGACCCGCGCGTGCCCGAGGGCGTGCCCCCCGATGTAGCCGCGGTGGCCCGGCAGGCGCGCGCGGCGCAGGCCGACTTCCACCTGCTGCTGGCGCACCAGCCCAAGCTCGCGCGCGACAACGCCGCGCACGGCGTGGACCTGCAGGTCTCGGGCCACACGCACGGCGGGCTGATCAGCGGCATGGACCGCTGGCTGGTCGCTCCGTTCAACAACGGTTTCGTGCGCGGGCAATACGACGTGGACGGCATGCGCCTGTTCGTGAGCGCGGGCGCGGGCCTGTGGGCCGGCTTCGCAGTGCGGCTGGGCGTTCAGCCCCATATCGACCTGTTGGTGCTGCGCCGTGGCACAGCGTCGTAAGACCGCGCGACGGCCCGGCGCCGTCAAATACTGAATAAGTCGGCACGAGGGTACTGCCTGGGCTGCGAGGGGACGCACCTCGCACGCAAAGCCCCGCCATCACCATCGCGACCGTTATGCAACGCAGCAGGCCGCAGAAAAGGTGGGGCTCACGACACGCGAGGGAACGTGTTCCGCATTGCCTCAGCGCAGCACGGTGAAGTAGCGCTCCAGCGCCTCGCGCTCGGTGCGCATGCGGTTGACGGGTGCGCCCGCATCTTCCCAGCCCAGCGCCATGCCACAGACGACCACCTCGCTGGCCGGCAGGTCCAGCGCGTCGCGCACGATCTGCGGGTAGCTCGCCAGCGCACCAATGGCACAGCTGGCCAGCCCCTGGGACTGCGCGGCCAGCATCAGTCCGTGCAGGCACATGCCCAGGTCCATGAAGCCACCTGCGCCGAAACCGCGGTCGATGGTGACGATCAGCGCCACGGGTGCATCAAAGAAGCGGTAGTTGCGCTCGAACTGTGCGGCCCGACCCGCGCCGTCGCCGCGCGCCACACCCAGCGCCCCGTACAGCGCGTGCGCGGCTGCCACCTGGCGTTTGCGCAATGCCAGCGGCATGGGGCGGGGGAAATAGCCATAGTCCTCGGCCTCAGGCACCTGGTCGCGCCACGCCTGGCACAGCGCGGCACTCAGGCGTTCGCGCACCGCGCCCTCCACGGCCCAGAAGCGGCCCGGCTGCAGATTGGCCCCGCTGGGCGCCAGCCGCGCCGCAGCCAGCAACCGCTCCAGCAGCGCGAGGGGCACGGGCCGCGGCAGGAAGGCGCGCACGGAATGGCGCGCCTGCGCCAGCGTCTCGAAGGCGTCCTGCGCCACAGGCATCACCAGGGGTTCGGTCATTCTCACTCCGGTATTTCCACCCAGGTGGCCGCACCCAGGCCGCCCGCACCCGCAATGCACGCCATGCCGCGCAGCGTGCGGCCGGTGCGGTCGGCACCCTGCCGCTGCGCCATCTGCGCCAGCACGCGCACCAGCGCAATGGCGCCCGATGCACCGATGGGGTGCCCGCGCGCCAGGCCACCCCCGCCCCGGTTGATGGCACCGAGCGGCAAGCCCAGCGCATTGCAGAACGCCAGGCCCTGCGCCGCAAAGGCGTCGTGCAGTTCCAGCGCCTCCAGCGCCGCCCAATCCCAGCCACAGCGTTGCTGCGCGGCGCGTGCCACGTCGACGGCGCAGAGCATGGGCGACTCGGGCGCACCGCCCACGCTGACGCTGCCGCGCCACTGCGCACGCGGCCGCACGCCCCAGCGCGCGCAGGCCGTGGCCGTGGCCAACAGCAGCAGGGCCGCGCCGTCCGCCTTGGGCGACACGGCGACGGTGCTGAGGCTGCAATCCTGGTCGTCCACCGACTGACCGCTGGCCACCGCAGGCATGCGCGCCACACGCGCGGCGCTCAACAGGCGCGGGTAGGCGTCGTGCGCCAACCCCCGCAGCGGCACGATTTCATGGGCCATGGCAGCGCGCGCCGCCACGCTGCGCGCGTGGCTGGCCATGGCGTACGCATCCTGCGCGTGGCGCGTGAGCCCCAGGCGCCGCGCGCCGTCCAGCGCGGCCAGCAGCATGTCGGGGTCGCGCGCGGGCCAGGGCGTGAAGGGTGGCCGGTCATAGGGCACCGGTGCCTCCTCCGCCTGCAGAGGCCGGTGCATGCGCAGGGGTGCGCGGCTCCACGCCTCGGCCCCGCCGGCAACCACGACATCGGCCTGGCCCAGCGCCAGCAGACCGCAGGCATGGGTGACGGCATCCAGCCCCGCGCAGCACTGGCTGTCCAGCGTCACGGCGGGAATGCCCTCGGGGAGGCCGGCCGCCAGCGCCAGCATGCGGGCGGGGTTGCCCCCGGCGCCCAGGGCGTTGCCCAGCACCACGGCATCGACGGCCTCGGGCGGCAACCCGGCATCCGCCAGCATGCGCGCCACCAGCGGCGCCGCCAGATCGTGCGGCTGGCAGGCCGCGAGCGGCCCGCCGACCGGCGCCACCGGCGTGCGCGCCCAGGCCAATATGGGAATAGCGTTCACCGCCAGCGCTCCAGCGAGGGCGACGGTGCCTGCAGCGCGCGGGCGATGGCTGTGTGGTCGGTCTTGCCGCTGGGCGTCTGCGGCCAGTCGCCCACCCACACCCACCAGTGGCGCGGCGCCTTGTAAGGCTCCAACACCGCGCGGCACCAGGCCGCCAGCTCCAGTGCGCCGGGTGGCGGCGCGTCGCCCTGCCACTGCAGCACCGCCTGCACACGCAGGCCGCGCAGGCCGTCGGCCACACCCTGCAGGCTGGCCTGCGCCACCTGTGGGTGGGCCAGCAGGCGCGCCTCCACTTCCTCGGGGAACAGGTTCTTGCCTTGGGTGACGAGCATGCGGTTCTCGCGACCGCACAGGTGCAGCAAACCGCTGTCGTCCACGTAACCCATGTCGCGCACCGAGAGCCAGTCGCCCTCGCGCAGGGCGGCGGTGCCGTCGGCGGCGTTCACGTAATCCATGAACAGCATGGGACTGCGCACCCAGATCAGCCCCGGCACGCCCTGCGGCAGCGCGGCACTGCGGGGATCGGGGCCGATGTGCAGGTCCACGTTGCTGAACGGCCGGCCCACGGCCTGGGCCGGTGCGCCCGGCTCAGCATCCATCCAGGCGACGTAGCTGGCCTCGGATGCACCGTAGAACTCCACGATGCGTGCGCGCGGGAACAACCGGCGCAGCGCGGGTGTGCGCTCGCGCAGCCAGCGCGCGCCGCTGATCAGCACCAGCTCCACCCCTTCGATAGGTGCCAGCTGCCGCCGCTCGGCCCACTGCAGCATCAGCACAAGCTGGCTGGGCACCGCCACCAGCAAGGGCGCGCCGCCCGCGCGCAGGGTGTCCAGCGCGCGCGGCGCGGAAAAGCGCTCCTGCAGCACCGCGCCAGCGCCCGTCCACAGGCCCAGCAGCGCGCCGAACAGGAACAGCGAATGCGACATGCGGCCCGGCGCCAGCACGCGCGTGGCCGCCGCGACACCAAAGTCCTGCAGGCTGACGCGAAAGCTCTCCACCCAGGAGCGGTGGTGGCGCATGAAGCCCTTGGGCAGGCCCGTGCTGCCCGAGGTGAAGCCCACGTAGAACGGCGACTGCGGCGTGGCCGCTGCCGGGGCTCCGGAGCCCAGAGGCAGCCGCCCGGCAACCGCCCGGGCCACACCCGCCGGCCACTGGGGATCTCCCATCGCCGCGCAGCGCCCGCTGGCGATCACGCCCAGGAATTCCACCACCCCCTCCAGCGTGCCGGCATCACCGGGCAGCAGCACGGTGGCCGGCGCGCCTTGCGCATCCCAGTAGCGCGCCCGCGTCTGCACACGGTCGTGCAGCGTCGCGAAGTCCCACTGGGTGGTTTCATTGGCCAGCGCCAGGGAGTGCGGCCGCGTGCGGGCCCAGTGCGCCAGGGGGCCATGTACCCACTCGAACAGCTCAGGCAGCGCATCGCCCGTCAGCAGTTGCGGCAGGGGCGCCAGCGCCTGCCGCTTGCAAGGGTGGGTGTTCAACGTTCGCGCCCACCAAACGGCCAGTCTGGCAGCGCCTTGGCCACGGTATGCACCACCACCGCACAGAGCGCGCACTTGACCAGGTCACCGGGCACGAAGACCAGGTCCGCCAGAAAGGCCTTGTCCAGCGGCATCTGCGCCAGCAGCACGAGGCCGGCAATGCCCATGGCATGCAGGAAGACCAACCCGCCAAGCACGGAAGCGATGAACGCGCTCGCGGCCGTGCGCAGCGCCGTGCCCTGCGGCAGTGTGCGCATCAGCGCGCCTGTCACCCCTGCGGCCGGCGCGTAACCCACCAGGTAGCCGGCCGACGGCGCCATGAACACCCCCAGGCCGCCCCGCCCGCCCGACAGCAGCGGCAGGCCGGCCGCCACGGCCGCCAGGAACAGCAGCATGGACTGAAAGCCCCGGCGCGCGCCCAGCAGGCAGCCGGCCAGCATCACGCCCAGCGACTGCAGTGTGATCGGCACGCCCAGCGGTAGGTCGATCTTGGGAATGAGCCCCATCACGGCCATGAGCGCGGCGAACAGCGCCACCAGCGCCATGGAGTGAGAGGCTTTGCGGGATAGGGCAGCAGTCATACAACTCCTTGGGTCGACAAGAAAAAACAGGAATAGTCAGCCGCCCAAACGGGCGTAGAGGGCATCGGCCACACGCTGCGCCCCCTGCAGCATCTGCACGGTGAGCGGCGCGATCAGCCGCAGGCCGCCGGCGCGGCCGGTGCGCAGGCGGTGGGCTTCGTCCAGCTTCTTCCACTGCACGAAGAAATGTTCGGTGAACCGCAGCATCAGCGCCAGTTGCAGCGACACGCGCTCCGGCCGCAGGCCAAGGTGCGCCAGGGGCCGCAGCAGCGCATCCAGCACCTGCAGCAAGTCCGTGGGACGCGTGCTCACGGTGAGCGCCACCCCCAGTGTGGAGGCGCAGGCCAGGCGCAGCGCGCTCACCGCCGCCACCTCGGGCCGGCCCATCCACAGGTGAAAGCCCGCCACCAGCGCCGCAGCGATGAACACCGACACGATGAGCCGGCGCGCCACGCGCGTGGCCGGCCCCAGGCTCCACCACAACAGTGCGCACGCCACGCCCGCCGCCGCCAACGCCCCCGGCGCCGACAGCACGAACAGCAACGTGCCCAGCACCGCCATGCCGGCCAGCTTGCACCCCGCGGGCCAGCGGTGCAGCCAGGTGAGGTGTTCGCTGTAGAGGCTACCCATGGCATTGCATCCTTCGCTCAGGCCGCGGCGCGCATATGGGCATGTGGCATGCCCGCCGCGGCGCGGGCCCGCGCCACCTGTTGGGCAACGGCGGCTTCATACGCCGCGCACACATCGTGGCCGCGGCCGTCCGCCTGCACCCGGCCTTCATGCAGCCAGACCACGCGCGGGTAGTCGCGCACATGCTCCAGCACATGGGTGGACACCACCACCTGCCGCCCGCAGGCGGCAATGTCATCGGCCAGCCGTGCCTGCCCCGGCAGGTCCAGGCTGGCGAAGGGTTCGTCCAGCAACAGCGTTCGCGGCCCGGCGAGCAGCAATGCAAGCCAACAAACGTGCTGGCGCTGGCCCTGGCTCAACGCCCCGACCGCGCGCGCGGCCCAGTCGGCAAGGCCCCGTTCGGCCAGGAAGGCGCGGGCGCGCGCCAGCGCATCACGCCGGGACAGGCCCTGCGGTTGCAGGCCCAGGGCGAGTTCCTCTTCCACCGTGGGGAAGATGATTTGATCGTCGGGGTTCTGGAACATCATGCCAACGCGCTGGGCCCGCAATTGCCCTTGCGGCAGTGCCTGCAAATCTTGCCCGTGCGACAGCACCTGGCCGTCGTCGGGCACCTCCAGCGCGCACAACAGCCGCAGCAGGCTGGTCTTGCCTGCGCCGTTGTGGCCGATCAGTCCAATGCGCGGCTCGGCCAGCGTGAGATCAAGCCCGTCAAAGACCTGCGTGACACCGCGGCGCAGGCGCACCTGCCGCACTTGCAGCACGGGAGCGTCAGAGGGGTGAGAGGAACAGGAGGGGGGCATGCCAAAAAGCCAAGCAAATTCGCCGCGGATTCTACGCCCCTTAAAAATCCTTTTCTTTCAGCAAAAAGCATCTATCGCCAATCAATTTCCACTAATAAGCAGGCAAATCACACCCGCAACCTTCAGCAAAAGAGCACAAAAATCCGGCCCTTTCAACGCAGTTATCTTCAACTGGGCTCATTTGCGACAACCCACCCTCTTCATGCCACCATCTGCATCCTTTATCGCGTCATCTACCGCGAAAAATGATGCATGGTCTATCCCGGAACCGTACGTCCAGCGAAGACAATAGGCGTCCTGTTCGCCGCCTCCCGCCCATGAAGACCTCTTCCACCGCTCTTGAACGCCGCAATCTTGGCCTGCTGGTCGCCGCCCAGTCATTGGGTGGCGCCTCGCCCCCCATCATCATTTCGCTCGGGGGCTTGGTGGGCCAGATGCTGTCGAGCACGCCTACCGCCAGCACGCTGCCCGTGAGCCTGTACCAGCTGGGCCTGGCCCTCTCTACCCTGCCCGCGGCATGGCTCATGCACCGCGCGGGCCGCCGCACGGCCTATCTGCTGGGCGCGGTGCTGGGCGTGCTGTCGGGCTTGATCGCGGCCTGGGGCATCAGCCAGTCGGACTTCCTGCTGTTCTGCCTGGGCACGACGCTGGCGGGCTTCTACGGCGCCTGCGTGCAGAGCTACCGTTTCGCCGCGATCGACGCGGTAGGCGACACCACGCGCCACGCCAGCGCCATATCGCGGGTCATGGTGGGCGGGCTGATCGCGGCCATCATTGGCCCGCAGGTGGTGATCTGGACGCGCGACAGCCTGCCCGCCACGCCGTTCGCCGGCAGTTTCTACAGCCAGGCCGCGCTTGCGCTGCTGGCGTTGCCGCTGCTGCTGGCTCTGCGCCTGCCGCCCGCGCCGCCGCGTGCCGAGTCGCATGGCGCGCGGCCGCTGTCGCAGATCGCGCGCACGCCGCAGTTCATCGTGGCGGCCATCGCGGGCGTGGTGAGCTATGGGCTGATGGCCTTTCTGATGACGGCCGCTCCCATGGCCATGGTGGGCTGCGGCCACAGCGTGGGCGAAGCCGCCCTGGGCATCCAGTGGCATGTGCTCGCCATGTTCGCACCCAGCTTCTTCACCGGCCGTCTGATCGCCCGTTGGGGCAAGCGCGCCGTAACGGGCCTGGGGCTGGTGCTGATTGCCGCGTCGGGCCTGCTGGCCCTGATGGGACTGGCGCTCACCCATTTCTGGGGCGCTCTGGTGCTGCTGGGCGTGGGCTGGAACTTCGGCTTCATCGGCGCCACGGCCCTGCTGGCCGACTGCCACCGCCCGTCCGAGCGCGCCAAGGTGCAGGCGCTGAACGACTTCCTGGTCTTCGGCACCGTGGCCGTGGCGTCCTTCGGCTCGGGCCAGTTGCTGCACAGCGTCGGCTGGGGCGGCATCAACGCCGGCATGCTGCCCATGGTGGCGGTGGTGCTGGCGCTGCTGGGCTGGCAGAGCCTGCGCCAGCGCTGAGGGGCTGCTACCCAAGGCTGATTACTCCTTTTTTTATAGCTGCCAGCGCTTTATCAGTAAGCGCTACAGCACAATAACGCCTTAGCGCTACGCCCCGCGCGCTACAACGGCAGCCAGCGCCGCCACGCTGCCACGCGCCTGGGCGGCGGCACGTCGCGCGCACCCCGGCTGCGCAGCAGTGCGGCCAGCTCACCGCGGCCATGGCGCAGCGCAGCCTGCAGCGGCGTGAGCCCGTCGAACTCCGACAGCAGGTGCGGGTCCGCCCCGTGCTCCAGCAGGTAGCGCGCCACCGCATCGTGGCCCTGCACCAGGCTGGCGACGAGCGGCGTGCACAGCACCTCGGGGTGCTGGTAGTTGGGATCCACGCCCGCGCTGATGTGATAGCGCACCCGGGCCAGATCCCCCGTGGAGGCGGCGGCGTACAGGTCTTTCCAGTCTCCGGCGGACATGGGCGCTCCTTTCATCGGGTTCTCATACGGCACTGCCGCGCAATATAGACGCCGCAGTACGCGTGGCACACCGGGGGGCCCCCCATGGCAACCGCCCGCCATCGCGATGGACTGGTCCATACTCCCGGAGAGCGGTACCAGCCCGGCGCCGCCTTCTTCAGGAGCATGCGTGCAATCGGCGTGTGAGCAGTGGTTTGACGAGGCGTACTACCAGCGCTACTACTTCGACAAGAAAACCAGCGTGGTGGACCCCGGCCATGCGCAGCGGCTGGGCAGCTTCGTCTGCAGCTATCTGCACTACCTGCGCGTGCCCGTGGCACGGGTGCTGGACGTGGGCTGCGGCATCGGTCTGTGGCGGGACATGGTGCAGCACCACCTGCCCGGCGCGCTCTACCAGGGCGTGGAGTACAGCCCCTACCTGTGCGAGCGTTTCGGGTGGGAGCGCGGCTCGGTGGTGGACTACACGGCGCGCGAGCCTTTCGACTTCGTCATCTGCCAGGGCGTGCTGCCTTACCTGGGCACGCAGGACCTGGCGCGGGCGCTGGACAACCTGGGGCGCCTGTGCCGCGGCGCGCTGTACCTGGAGGCCGTCACGCGCGAGGACTACGAGCGCGACATCATCGACGAAGACCTGACCGACCCGCGCCTGTACCGCCACCGCGCGTCGCTGTACCGCCGCGGCCTTGCGCGGCACTTCATCGACATGGGCGGGGGCCTGTGGCTCAGCCGCCAGGCGCAGGTGCCGCTGTTCGCCCTGGAGGCTCCGGGACAGTAGCAGCACTCATTGATTGATAGCTGCCCGCGCTTGACCGGTGGGCGTCAGACGCAAAAAAGGCCGTGAATCCTCACGGCCTTTTTTGTCACCTATTGCATGCGTTTAGTCCGCCGTAGCGCCCGATGCCTTGACCGCAGCGCCCCACTTCTGAATGTCGGCGGCGATCAGCTTGGCAAAGTCGGCCGTGCTCAGGCCATAGGCCTCGGCGCCCAGGTCGGAGATTTTCTGCTTCACGTTCTCCTGGGCCAGGATCTCACGCACGTATTTGTTCATGCGCTCGGCCAGGTCCTGGGGCAGGCCCTTGGAGCCGATCATGCCGTACCAGGGCTCGGCCTCGAAGCCGGGAAAGCCCTGCTCCGCCAGCGGCTTCACGCCCGGGAACTTGGGCGAGGCGGTCTTGCTGGTGATGGCCAGCGCCTTGATCTTGCCGGCCTCGATCTGCGGCTTGAGCGGCACGGGGTTGTCGATGGCGTACTGCACTTCGTTGGACATCACGGCCAGCACCAGCGGCGCGGAGCCCTTGTAGGGCACGTGCATGGTCTTGGCCTTGGCCTGCATGTGGAACATCTCCACGATCATGTGCTGGGGCGAGCCCGCGCCGGCCGAGCCGAAGTTGATCTTGTCGGCCTTGATGAGCTTGAGCAGCTCGTCCACCGAGTTGATGCCCGAGTTGGCGCCCGTGACCAGCAGGAACGGCGCCTTGGCCAGCGGGGTGATGGGCGTGAGGTCCTTCACCGGGTCGTAGGGCACGTTCTTGTACAGCGTGGGCGAAATCACCACCGGGCTGCTGGAGCCCACCAGGAAGGTGCCGCCGTCGGGCTTGGCGCGGCTCACGTAGGCGGTGGCGATGTTGCCGTTGGCACCGGCCTTGCTTTCCACGATCACGCTGGCAGTGATGCGCTTTTCCAGCTCGTTGGCGATGATGCGCGCCAGCATGTCGCTGGTGCCGCCGGGTGCGTAGGGCTGCACCAGCGTGATGGTCTTGACCGGCCAGGCATCCTTGGCCAGCGCCATCGTGGGTGCGCCTGCGGCCAGGGCCAGGACTGCGCCAGCGGCAAGAACGGTCCTGCGGAACATAAGCTCTCCTTCAGTGAGGGCCCTTGTGGGGCCGGTGTACGAGGCCCGCGAAGGGCCGCTTGCAGAAAAGAAAAAGCGTCCGCTGGGGCGAACGCATCATCAGGGTTAACCCTTTGATGGTAACCGGAAAGACAATTTCACCGCCTCCGCCATGGGCCCCGCGTGCCCGCGGTCACGCCACGGTGGCTTGCAGCGGAACTTCGCACTCACCCGAAAGTCATCACCCTGAATTGGTAGCGACATTTGGTAACCCGCCGCCTATGGACGGCCCCTAGAATCCGACGGCCGGGCGCAGATCCGGCGCGGCACGCAGCGCGTGCCCACGACCGCAGGACCGCTTTCACGGCCTGCCTTACCGACACAGGAGCGAAGGGTGCCGCGCCGTCCTCAGGGACGGCTGGCAGTGTCGACCACTCCCAGCCAGCGCAATGCGGCCAGGCACGGCCTGGGCAGCGCATTGGACTGGCGACAAGCCCATTCCGGGTCGGGATGTGATTGGTGATGAACACGGCGGGCGCCAGGCCTGCCCAGCAATGGAGGTGCCGCGTTTTGGCAGACAAAATGGACAACCCCCGGGTGAACCCCCTCAGCCATGACGGCCGCGCGCCGAGCCTGGCCTACAACAGCGCACTGGACGGACTGCGCGGCGTGGCGATCCTGCTGGTGATCCTGTCGCACGCCCATGCGCCACTGTTCGACGGCGCGTTCTACGGGGTGGACCTGTTCTTCGTGCTCAGCGGTTTCCTGATCACCTCGTTGCTGCTGCAGGAACTGCAAAGCAACGGCCGGCTGGACTACTGGCGTTTTTACCGCCGCCGCTTCTTCCGCCTGATGCCCGCGCTGGCGCTGTTCCTGGGGGCGTACTGCGTGTTCGCGCCGCTGCTGTGGCCGGACCTCACGGACGTGTATTCCGACGCGCTGGTGTCCCTGTTGTACCTGGCCGACTACGGCATCGCCTTCTTCGACAGCCCCGACACGCTGCTGCACATGTGGTCGCTGTCGGTGGAAGAGCACTTCTATCTGGTCTGGCCACCGCTCCTGGTGGTGTTGGCGCGCTTCACGCCGCGCGGCGCGCTGTGGCGCCCGGTGCTGGGCCTGCTGGTGCTGGCGTGGGCCTGGCGCGTGCTGTGGGTGGCGCAGGGCCAGCAGTTCTACGAGATTTTCTTCCGCTTCGACACCCGCGCCACGGGCCTGCTGGCCGGCAGCCTGCTGGCTACGCTGCTGCACGAGCAACCCGCCTGGTTCCAGGCGCTGCGCCAGCGGCTGCACCATTTCATGTGGGTGGTGCTGGCCGTGCCGCTGCTGATGGCCCAGTCCTGGGACGACATGAACGCCATGCTCTGGGGCATGACGGTGGTGGAATGCGCCGCCCTGGTGGTGCTGCTGGCGGTGCAGCAGCACCGCGGCGCACTGCACCAGATGCTGAGCGCACCGGCCCTGATGCTGGTGGGCAAGCTGTCGTACGGCATCTACCTGTGGCACTACCCCGTGGTGCGCTACCTGCGCGCCGACCTGCCGTGGCCGGCCGTGGTCGTGCTGGGCTTCCTGATCTCGGCGGCACTGGCGGCGCTGTCGTACTACACCGTGGAACGCTGGGCCATGCGCTGGCGCGATGCCCGCCCCGCCCAGCGCAAGCCGGCCCCCGTGCGGACGGCGCGGCCGGCTGCCGCACGTGGTTCGCTGGCGCTGTCGGCGCGCGGCGAGCGCTGATGGCCGCGTGGGCAGCTATTATTTGAATAGCTGTCTGCGCTTGTCCTGCGGTGGATTCCAAAAGAAAACCCTTCGGAAACCATCACAATCAAGCGCTGGCAGCTATTATTTGAGGAGCATTCCTCCTCCCTCCCCGCGCTGCCCGCGGCACGGCGCGCAGCCCGCTACACTGCGGCCTGCGCTTGCTGACGCCCCTGCCCTGGTACAGGCGCACGGGAAGCCGCGAGCGCTTTTCGTCTCCGCCCCTCTTTTCACCGCTCCACCGCCAACCCTTTGACGCACCGCCCATGTCCACGGTCTTCAACTTCACCTTCGTTCCCTGGTTCCGGTCCGTGGCGCCGTACATCCACAAGTTCCGGCACCAGACCTTCGTGGTGGGCCTGACGGGTGAGGCCATCGCCGCGGGCAAGCTGCAGAGCATCGTGCAGGACCTGGCGATGATCCAGGCCATGGGCGTGAAGATCGTGTTGGTGCATGGCTTTCGCCCGCAGGTCAACGAACAGCTGCACGCCAAGGGGCACGCCCCGCGCTACTCGCACGGCATGCGCGTGACCGATTCCGTGGCGCTGGACTGCGCCCAGGAGGCCGCGGGCCAGCTGCGCTATGAGATCGAGGCCGCCTTCAGCCAGGGCCTGCCCAACACGCCCATGGCGGGCTCGCGCGTGCGCGTGATCTCCGGCAACTTCCTTACGGCGCGGCCCGTGGGCATCGTGGACGGCGTGGACTTCAAGCACTCGGGCCTGGTGCGCAAGGTGGACGTGGAAGGCATCCGACGCACGCTGGAGTCCGACGCCATGGTGCTCATCTCGCCCTTCGGCTTCTCGCCCACGGGCGAGGCTTTCAACCTGGCCATGGAGGAAGTCGCCACACGCGTGGCCACCGAGCTCAAGGCAGACAAGCTGCTGTTCCTGACCGAAGTGCCGGGCATCCGCATCCAGCCGCTGGAACCCGACGCCGAGGACAACCCCATCGACACCGAACTGCCCCTGGCCGCAGCGCGCCAGCTGCTGGCCCAGTTGCCGCCCGCGCAGCAGCCGACCGATGTGGGTTTTTACCTGCAGCATTGCGTGAGGGCCTGCGAGCACGGCGTGGAGCGCAGCCATATCCTGCCGTTCGCGGTGGACGGCGCGCTGCTGCTGGAGATCTACGTGCACGACGGCATCGGCACCATGGTCATCGACGAAAAGCTGGAAGAGCTGCGCGAAGCCACCATCGACGATGTTGGCGGCATCATCCAGCTCATCGAGCCGTTCGAGCGCGACGGCACGCTGGTCAAGCGCGACCGCACCGAGATCGAGCGCGACATCGCCGCCTACACCGTGATCGAGCACGACGGCGTGATCTTCGGCTGCGCCGCGCTCTACCCCTACCCGGAGGCCGGCACGGCCGAGATGGCCGCCGTCACCGTGTCCCCGCAAAGCCAGGGCACCGGCGACGGCGAGAAGCTGCTCAAGCGCATCGAGCAGCGCGCGCGCATGCTGGGCCTGTCCAGCATCTTCGTGCTGACCACGCGCACCATGCACTGGTTCATCAAGCGGGGCTTTTCGCCCGTGGACCCAGACTGGCTGCCCGACGCACGCAAGCGCAAGTACAACTGGGACCGCAAGAGCCAGGTGCTGGTCAAGAAGCTCTGAGCCTCACCCCGCGGCCGCCAGCCATGCGGCCGCCAGCGACCCCACCTCGGCAATCGCCGCGTCGCGCTGCGCGGGCGCAGCGGGGCACTGCGTGAGATAGCACGCCACCACGGCCGGCGCCCCGCCCTCCGGCCACACCACGCCCACGTCGTTGCTGGTGCCGTTGGCGGTGCCGGTCTTCTCGCCGATGCGCCAGCCCGCCGGCATGCCCGCGCGCAGCCGCTTGTCGCCCGTGAGGTTGCCCAGCAACCAGCCCTGCAACCGCGCCCGTGCCTCGCAAGACAGCGCATCGCCCAGCACCAGTTTCTGCACGGTGTGCACCATGGCGCGCGGCGTGGTGGTGTCGCGCAGTTCGCCCGCAGGCACATCGTTGAGCGCGGGCTCGATGCGGTCCAGCCGTGTGTGCGCATCGCCCAGCGTGCGCAGCCAGGCCGTCAGGCCGGCGGGCCCGCCCTGGCGGCGCAGCAGCAGGTTGGCGGCGCTGTTGTCGCTGAGCACCATGGTGGCCTCGCACAGCTCGGCCACGGTCATGCCGGCGCCGCCCGCGTGCGGCTCGGTGCGCGGGGAATATTCCACCAGATCCTCCCGGCCATAACGCACGCGTGCATCCAGCCGCTCCAGCCCCTGGTCCGCACGCTGCAGCACCTGGCCGGCCAGCAGCAGCTTGAAGGTGCTGCACAGCGCAAAGCGCTCGTCGCCGCGGTAGGTCGCAAGGGCGTCCGAGCCCGTGTCCAGCACGGCCACGCCTAGCCGCCCGCCCACGCGCCGCTCCACCCGGCCCAGCGCGGCCTGCAACTGCTGTGTGGCCTGAGCCCTGTTTTTCTCGACCCCCGTTTGGGCACAACCTACCAGGGGCAGCAGCGCGGCGCCCAGTAACCAGCTTCTTCGGTCCATTGTTTTACCTCGTTATGTGTGGAAAGAAGGCGCCACGATAAGGCGGCACATAGGGCTTGACCATCGACAATAATCGCCACCAGCCCTTAGAAAAACTTCACCCATGCATCTGCCCCTGAATGCGCTGCGGGCCTTCGAGGCGGCGGCCCGCCACCTGAACCTGACACGCGCCGCGGAGGAACTGCACGTCACCCAGACCGCGGTGAGCCAGCACATCCGCAACCTGGAGGAACGCGTGGGCAAGCCGCTGTTTCGCCGCCTGCCGCGCGGCCTGGCATTGACCGATGAGGGCCGCCAGTTGGTGCCCGTGCTGTCCGACAGCTTTGCGCGCATCGGCCAGGCCCTGCAGCGCCTGGCCGACACCCGCCCGCGCGAGGTGCTGACCGTGGGCGTGGTGGGTACGTTCGCCGTGGGGTGGCTGCTGCCGCGCCTGCGCGCCTTCCATGAAAGCCACCCCTTCGTCGACCTGCGCCTGCTCACGCACAACAACCGCGTGGACCTTGCGGGCGAAGGGCTGGACTGCGCCATCCGCTTCGGCGACGGCGCCTGGCACGGCACAGACGCCGAGCGGCTCATGCCCGCGCCGCTGGCGCCCCTGTGCGCGCCAGAAGTGGCTGCGCGCCTGCGCGAACCTGCTGACCTGGGCGCGGAGGCCCTGCTGCGCAGCTACCGTGCCGATGAGTGGCCCGCATGGTTCACCGCCGCGGGCGCGCCCTGCCCCGTGCTGCGCGGCGCGGTGTTCGACTCGTCGCTGACCCTGGCCGAGGCCGCAGCCCAAGGCGCGGGCGTGGCGTTGCTGCCCGTGCGCATGTTCGAGCGCGAACTGCGCCAGGGGCGGTTGGTCCAGCCCTTCGCGTGCACGGCAGCGCTGGGCGACTACTGGCTGTGTCGTCTCAAGTCACGCGCCCCGACCGATGCCCTGCAGGCGTTCCGCGATTGGCTGCTGCGCGAGTCCGCGCCGCCGCAGTGATGCCACCCCGCCAGCAAAACCGCATCAAAAAAGCCTTTCAGGCTTATAGATCAAGCGCCGGCAGCTATAAAACTGGAAGCACCCTGGTTGAAAAATGCCTGCGCGGCGCAGCCCCGCAATGGGCATAATCGCCGCCATGAACTGGCCCCGCCTCTCGCTCACACTGCGCACCTGGATGCTGGGCTGGTTCATGGCTTCACTGGGCGTGGCCGTGGCCTCGCCGCTGGTGCACCCACAGTCCCTGCAGCTGGTGTGCTCGGCCTCGGGCGCGGTGATGCTGATGGTCCAGGCGGACGACGGCAGTGTGGGCGCCATGGGCGCGTCCGGTATGGACTGCCCCTTGTGCGCGCCCGCAGGCGCACCGCCCGCCCCCGAAACCGCGGTGGTCGAGCCGCCTCCACCTTTGGCCCATGCGCTGCAGCCCATCGAGGCGGCGCGCATTGCCGCGGCCACCGCCGCGCCGCTGCCGGCGCGCGGCCCTCCCTCGACTCTCTGACCCTGCCGGGCCGCAAGGAGCCTGCTGGCTCCCCAGGCGGCCCTTGCCACGCCCACGCACTGGGTGTGCCTTGCCGCACGAGACAGCACCACCCCCCGCACACCACTGGGGCGGCGCGCTGCACTCGTCGGCCGTTCTTCCGCAGAGACCGAGAGAGTTTTCACGCATGTTCCGTATCGACATACGCCAGAGCGCCGGCGCGTTCACCTTGGCCGCGCTGGCCGGTGCCGCCTCCGCCCAATCCGCCGACCCGCTGACGCCCACCCTGCCCACCGTGGAGGTAAGCGACGCCACCCAGGCCCCCCGGCCTGCTGCCGCTGGACACCCCGGTGGAGACCGGCAGCCGCCTGGGCCTGACCCCGCGCGAGACGCCCGCCAGCGTCACCGTGGTGGACCGCAGCACCATCGAAGCGCGCGGCGCCCAGGACACCCAGGAAATCCTGCGCGCCATCCCCGGCGTTTCTGCCCACAACGCCCCAGGCTCCATGTCGGCCAGCTACCGTGGCTTCACCGGCAACTCGGTCACCCAGCTCTACAACGGCATCACCGTCCACTACGGCAGCGCGACGCGCGCCGTGGACAGCTGGATTTCGGCAGCGCGACGCGCGCCGTGGACAGCTGGATTTACGACCGCGTGGAGGCCGTGGGCGGTGCATCGAGCTTTCTGTATGGTTCAGGCGCCGTGGGTGGCTCCCTCAACTACATCACCAAGACGGCCGAACGCTACGATTTCAGCGAAGGCCAGCTGCGGCTGGGCCAGAACAACCTCAAGGAAATCTCGCTGGGCCTGAACCGCCGTCTGGGAAGCAGCGATGGCACGGCGGGCACGCAGCATTTCGCGCGCATCGATCTGAACCACCGCAATGCCGGCAGCTGGGTCGAAGGAATGCACACACAATCCACCCAACTGGCTACCTCGCTGCTGTCCGACTTCGGGGGCGGCTTCACGCACACCCTCGCCTACGAACTGCAAAAAGATAACGTGGACCGCCCTTACTGGGGCACACCCACACTCAATCCGACGGCCGGGGAAACCCGAATCGACCGAGCCACCCGGTTCAAGAATTACAACAGCGCCGACGGCATCTACGCTCACCAGGTGCAATGGCTGCGCTCGATTGCCCAATGGCGCACCTCCGATGCGCTGCAGTTCAAGAACACGCTCTATGCCTATGACGCGCTGCGGGACTACCGCAACGTGGAAACCTACCGTTTCAATGCCAGCAACACCCAGGTGATCCGCACGGGCACCTACCTGCAACGCCATGACCAGAAAGTGCTGGGCAACCGTTTCGAAGGCACCTACAAAGGCAGCCTGGCTGGCCGCAAGAGCGACTGGGCCTTCGGCCTGGATGTGAGCGTGAACCGGCAAACGCGCTTCCCCAACGGACTCTCCAGCATCGTGAGCACGGTGGACCCCTACCAGTTCACGACTGAGAACTTCTTCGACATTCCCGACATGCAACCGGGCTTCAACCCGGACCGCGACAACAAAACCACGTCCACGGCCTTGTATCTAGAGAACCGCACTGCGGTGCTCCCCGCCCTCCACCTCGTCACCGCCCTGCGCCACGAGCGCATCGAGCTGGACCTGACCAACCGACGCGCCGTCACGACCGCCAACCCCGCGACCTTCAGCCGCGGCTACCGCCCCACCACGGGACGCATCGGTATGGTCTGGGACATAGCTCCCGACGCGAATCTCTACGCACAGTACGCCACCGCCGGCGATCCGCCCTCCGGCTCGCTCTCCACCGCGACCTTCGGGGATGTGCGCAACAACAGCGAACTGACGACCGGGCGCCAGTTCGAGCTGGGCAGTAAATTCGATTTCTGGGACCGCAAGGGCTCCGCAACCCTGGCCGCTTTCCAGATCACACGCAACAACATCGCCTCGCAGGACCCCAACAACCCCGGCCTGACCATCCTGGTCGGCGAGCAGTCCTCCCGTGGCATTGAACTCGCGGTGGGCCTGCGCCCTTCCGTCCAATGGCAAGTGCAGGCCAACCTGATGGCAACCCGTGCCCGGTACGAGAACTTCATGCAGGGCGGGGTTTCGCTGGCCGGCAAGACCCCACGTTCACGCCCGAACGCGTCGCCAACCTGTGGGTGACCTACGCCATCACCCCCATCCTCCATGCCAGCGCGGGACTGCGCCATGTGGGCAAGACCTATGCCGACGCAGCCAACACCATTTACTGGCCGTCATACACGCTGCTCGATCTGGGGCTGTCCTGGAAGATCAGCAAGACAGCCTCGCTAACCGGGCGCCTGCGCAATGCCACCGACCGGATCTACGCCGCCGAAGGACGCCCGGGCCAGGCCTACCTGGGCGCGCCGCGCACGGCCGACGTGACGCTGCACGTCGCCTTCTGAGCAACCGGAGGCCATGATGGTGCATGCCAAACGCTGGCTGTTTCTGGTCCACCGCTGGCTGGGCGTGCTGCTGTGCGCCTTCTTCGCCATGTGGTTCGTCTCCGGCGTGGTGATGATGTACGTGGGCTATCCCAAGCTCACGCCCGCCGAGCGGCTGATGCACCTGCCGCCGCTGCGCGGCGCCGCCGTGGCGCTGGAGCCCGACCAGGCCCTGGCCGCCGCCGGGCTGCAGGGCCCGCTGCGCGACCTGCGGCTGGCCGTGGCCAGCGGCGGGCGGGCGGTGTACCTGGCCACGCCCCAGCCGTCCAAGGCCGCCCCGCCCGGCGACGCACGCCCGCGCGGCGCCCCGGTGGTGATCGACGCCCGCACCGGCGCCGTGCTCACGGCCGTCGACGCGCCACGGGCATTGGCCAGCGCTGCAGCCTACGCGCAGGGTCCGGCCCATGCCGTTCACGAAGGCAGGCTGCAGGAAGACGCCTTCACCCACTCCCGCGCGCTGGACATGCACCGGCCCCTGCACCGCGTGCGCCTGGGCGATGCACACGACACGGTGCTCTACATCTCCGGCACGACCGGCGAGGTGGTGCGCGATGCCACACGCACCGAGCGCCAATGGAACTACGCGGGCGCGTGGCTGCACTGGCTGTACCCGCTGCGCGGCGGCCTGGTGGACCGCTACTGGGCGGACATCGTCAATGCGCTGTCGCTGCTGGGTATCGCCGCAGTGGTCACAGGCGGCGTGATCGGCATCCTTCGCTGGCGCTTCGCGGGCACCTACCGCAGCGGCCGGCGTACGCCGTTCCCGTCCGCATGGGCGCGCTGGCATCACGTGGCGGGCCTGCTGTTCATGGTCGTCACGCTCGCGTGGATCTTCAGCGGCCTGATGTCCATGAACCCCTGGCGCATCTTCGACAGCGGCGCACCCGCTCTACGCACCAACGCCATGCACGGCGGGCCCCTGCAGCTGCCGCACGCAGGCGCACCCGTGACCGCCCTGCTGCAGGCTGCGCCCACCGACACGCGCGAACTACGCTGGACACGCACCGCCGGCCATGCGCTGGTGCAGGCGCTGCCAGCCTCTGGCCCGCCCACGGTGCTGGACGCGCATACCGCCCTGCCCCACGCATGGCAGCCGGGCGAGCTGGAAGCCACCGCAGCCCGGCTGGTCGATGCGCCGCTGCAGCGCGTCGAGACCCTGCGCGCGTACGACGCTTATTACTACACGCGGGACGCCCACACCATGACCGGCGGCACCGACAAACCGTTGCCCGTGCTGCGGCTGGTGTTCGGCGACCCGCACGCCAGTTGGGTGCACCTGGACCCACACACGGGCGCAGTGCTGGGTCGGCTGGACCGGCACCGCCGCACCTCGCGCTGGCTGTTCGGCCTGCTGCACAGCTGGGACTGGCTGCCGCTGCTGCAGCGCCGGCCGTTGTGGGACGTGCTGCTGGTGGCGCTGAGTGTGGGCGGCACGGTGATCAGCCTGAGCGGCATCGTGCTGGGCTGGCGGCGCGTACGGCGCAAGCTGGGCTGGCACACACCTGCCGCAACCCGTGCCCCGATGCGGTGATGGACAGCGCTGCATACTCGGGCGCATGCCCGCCACGTCTGCCCTGCCCGTTCTGTATTCGTTTCGCCGCTGCCCCTATGCCATCCGCGCGCGCATGGCGCTGGCGGTGAGCGGCCAGCGCTGCGAACTGCGCGAAGTGGTGCTGCGCGACAAGCCGGCGGCGCTGCTGGCCGTATCGCCCCAGGCCACGGTGCCCGTGCTGGTGCTGCCGGGGCAGGTGCTGGAGCACAGCCTGGACATCATGCGATGGGCCTTGGCGGCCCATGACCCGCACGGCTGGCTCAACCCCGGCCGGGGTGACCTGGGCGCCATGCTGGAGCTCATCGCGCAGTGCGATGGTCCGTTCAAGCGGGCGCTGGACCGTTGCAAGTACCCCAACCGCTACCCCGACGCCAGCCCGGCGGACGAACGGGCCGCCGCCCATGCCTGGCTGCGGGTGCTGGAACAGCGCCTGGCCTTGGAGCCGGGCGGGCACCTCTTCGGACCGCGCGCCGCCCTGGCCGACATGGCCATCGCGCCCTTCGTGCGCCAGTTCGCCGGCATCGACGACGCGCAGTGGCAGGCCGCACCCTGGCCACATCTGCGCGCATGGCTGGTGCGCTGGCAGCAGTCGCCGCTGTTCCTGGGCGTCATGCACAAGTACGAGGCCTGGAAGCCCGGCGCGCCGCCCGTGGTCTTCCCACCCACAACCGCGTGAGATGGGTTGGAGACGGGGTGAAGACGAGGTGAAGCGCCGCGGGGCGCCCGAAGGCGCCCCGCGAGAGGTCAAAAAAAGACGCGTAGTTATGCCCGGGCCAGCGTGTCCGGCGCGCCGCGCCCGCCGCGCACCAACAGCACCAGCAGCAGCACGGCAAACACCAAGAACCAGACAAACGACCAGTTGGCGATGGAGCCGCCGAGGAACGTCCAGTCCACCGCCGTGCAGTCGCCCGAGCCGCGGAAGATCATGGGGATGGCGCGGCTGATGGGGTAGTTCTCGATCATTCCGTAGAAGTCGCGCCCGCAAGTGGCGATCTCTGGCGGGTACCACTGCAGCCAGCTCTGGCGCGCCGCCACGAAGGCGCCGAATCCAGCCGCTACCAGGGCCAGCACGCTCCATGTCATCCACCAGCCTTTTTGGCCTCTAGCGCTTGCCAGTCCTGCGAAGACCGCTACACCTATGAGAGCATAGCGCTGCACGATGCACATCGGGCAAGGCTCCAGTCCCACCACATGCTGCAGGTACATGCCAAAGGCCAGCATGGCCACGCAGGCGGCACTGATCAGCGCCAGGATGCGGCGCGGGGCGGTATCAATCCAGTTCAACAACACTTTTTGTTTTCCTTGCAGGGAGCGGCCTCCGCATCCGCTCCCTTGGCAGGCAGCGGCTCTCAGATGCCGGCGGCTTCGTCCAGAAACACCTTGGCGCGCCGCGGTGTCACCACCAGCGTCTCGCCCTCACGCAGCCCCATCTCGTGGAATTGCTGCGCCGGAATCTGCGCTTCGATCAACGCGTCCGAGGGCGCATTGTCCGCCGATTGGGTATCGCCCTCGGGGATTAGTTCCAGCCGCGCGATCGGCCCCACCACAATGGCGCGCGCCAACTGCACCACGATGCCGCGCGGGCGCCCGTGCGCGTCCAGCGCCTGGCCGGGGGAATAGCGCTCCACGTCCAGGTCGTGCGGGCGCACGTAGGCGAACGCGCGCGCATCGTCGGCGTGCTGGGCCTCGGGGCTCTCCAGCTGCATGCCGTCGTCCAGGTACACCCGGCCGTCGTTGGCGCGGCCCTTGAACAGGTTCACGTCGCCCAAAAAGCCATAGACGAAGGGGCTGGCAGGGTTGTCCCACACCTGCTGGGGCGTGCCCTGCTGCTCGATGCGTCCCTGGTTGATGACGACCACGCGGTCGGCCACTTCCAGCGCTTCTTCCTGGTCATGGGTCACGAAGATGCTGGTCACATGCAGCTCGTCGTGCAGGCGGCGCAGCCAGCGGCGCAGCTCCTTGCGCACCTTGGCATCCAGCGCGCCGAAGGGCTCGTCCAGCAGCAGCACCTTGGGCTCCACGGCCAGCGCGCGCGCCAGGGCGATACGCTGGCGCTGCCCGCCCGAAAGCTGGGAGGGATAGCGGTCGGCGATCCAGTCCAGCTGCACGAGTTTGAGCAGGCTCATCACCTTCTCCTTGATCTGCGCTTCGGACGGCCGCTCCTTGCGCGGCTTCATGCGCAGGCCGAAGGCCACGTTGTCGAACACCGTCATGTGCCGAAACAGCGCGTAGTGCTGGAACACGAAGCCTACGCCGCGCTCGCGCACGTGCACGTCGGTCGTGTCCTCGCCGCTGAAGTGGATGCTGCCCACGTCGGGGGTCTCCAGCCCCGCGATGATGCGCAAGAGCGTGGTCTTGCCGCAGCCCGAGGGGCCCAGGAGCGCGATGAGTTCGCCCGACTGGATGTCCAGGCTGACGTCGCGCAGCGCCTGGAAGTCGCCGAACTGCTTGCTGACGTTGCGGATTTCAATGCTCATGTGTTCGTCCTTCAGCGCGGCGCGCCGGGCGCGGGCGCAGGCCGCTCGGGCGGCAGCGCGGCCGCGGCCTTCATTTCCTGTTCGCTCTTCCACTCGGCCACCGACTTGATGACCAGTGTGACCAATGCCAGCAGCGCCAGCAGCGAGGCGGCTGCGAACGCGGCCACCGATTGGTATTCGTTGTAGAGGATCTCCACGTGCAGCGGGATGGTGTTGGTCTGGCCGCGGATGTGGCCCGACACCACCGACACCGCGCCGAACTCGCCCATCGCCCGGGCGTTGCACAGGATCACGCCGTACAGCAGGCCCCACTTGATGTTGGGCAGCGTCACGTGCCAGAAGGTCTGCCAGCCGCTCGCGCCCAGCACCACCGCCGCCTGCTCCTCGTCGTTGCCTTGCGCCTGCATCAGCGGGATCAGTTCACGCGCGATGAACGGGAACGTGACGAACACGGTGGCCAGCACGATGCCCGGCACGGCGAAGATGATCTTGATGTCGTGCGCCGCCAGCCAGGGCCCCAGCCAGCCGTTGGCGCCGAACACCAGCACGTACATCAGGCCCGCCACCACGGGCGAGATGGAGAACGGCAGATCGATCAGCGTGGTCAAGAAGGCCTTGCCCTTGAACTCGTACTTGGCGATGCACCACGCCGCGGCGATGCCGAACACCAGGTTCAGCGGCACGGCGATCACGGCCGTGAGCAGCGTGAGCTGGATGGCGGACCAGGCGTCGGGCTCGCGCAGGCCCTCCAGGTAGGCATTCACACCCTTGCGCAGCGCCTCGGTGAACACGGCGGCCAACGGCAACACCAGGAACAGCAGCAGGAACACCATGGCAAGGCCAATCAGCGCCCACTGGATCCAGCGCGCCTCGGTCGTTCCGGCCTGCGCGCGCCGCACGGTATGGGTGTTCGCGGCGCTCATGCGGGTGCTCCTGCGTGGCGGCGCTGCCAGGCCTGCAAGGCGTTGATGACCAGCAGAAGGACGAAAGAGATCACCAGCATCACCACCGCCACGGCAGTGGCGCCTGCGTAGTCGTACTGCTCCAGCTTGCCGATGATGATCAGCGGCGTGATTTCAGACACCATGGGCATGTTGCCGGCGATGAAGATGACGGAGCCGTACTCGCCCACGGCACGCGCGAACGCCATGGCAAAGCCGGTGAGCAGCGCGGGCATGATGGCCGGCAGGATCACATGGCGAAAGATCTGCCAACGCGTGGCGCCCAGGCTGGTGGCCGCTTCTTCCAACTCTTTCTCGCTGTCTTCCAGCACCGGCTGCACCGTGCGCACCACGAACGGCAGGCCGATGAAAATCAGCGCAATCACAATGCCGTTGGGGTTGAATGCGAGCTGGATGCCCAGCGGCTCCAGGTACTGCCCCACCCACCCATTGCCCGCGAGCAGTGCGGTGAGCGAAATACCGGCGACCGCCGTGGGCAGCGCGAACGGCAGGTCCACCAGCGCATCCACGATCTTCTTGCCCGGGAACTTGTAGCGCACCAGCACCCAGGCGATGAGCAGGCCGAACACCAAGTTCACGCAGGCGGCGATGAACGAGGCACCGAACGTGAGGCGGTACGACGCCAGCACGCGCGGCGACGCCACCGCTTCCCAGAACTGCGGCCAGGTCATGGTGAACGTCTTGAGCAGCAGCGCCAGCAGCGGGATCAGCACGATGATGCTCAGGTAAAACAGCGTGTAGCCCAGCGTGAGGCCAAAGCCGGGCAATACCCTCTTGGCTCGCCTGGGGGCGCTTTTCTTGCCACTCATATGGAGTTATCCGTTATTCGCCGCCAGTCAAAAGCCGGTGCGGCCCACGCCCGCAGGCACCGCGCTTGCATGCGCGGGCACCGCCACCCTACCCGGGCAGTCAGGCCGGGGTGAAGGCGCCAGGCGGCTCAGGGGCGTGTTCACTGCTTACTTGCCAGGCGTGTAGAGCTTGTCGAACTGACCGCCGTCGTTGAAGTGCACCTTCTGCGCTTCGGTCAGCGAGCCAAAGTACTTGGCCACCGTGAACTGCTGGATGGGCTTGAACAGGTCGGCATGCTTCTTGAGCACCGCCTCGGAGCGCGGGCGGATCGCGTGCTTGGCGGCGATCTCCTGCGCTTCATCCGAGTACAGGTAGTCGAGGTAGGCCTTGGCCAGCTCGCCCGTGCCCTTCTTGGCGACCGTGCGCTCCACGATGGCCACGGGGTTCTCGGCCGTCACGCTCACCGAGGGATAGACCGCATCCACCTTGCCCTTGCCGAACTCACGCTCCACCGACACCACCTCCGACTCGAACGTGATCAGCACGTCCCCAATGTTGCGCTGCAGGAAGGTGGCCGTGGCATCACGCCCACCCTTGGCCAGCACGGGCACGTTCTTGTAGAGCTTGCCCACGAACTCCGCCGCCTGCGCGTCGCTGCCGCCCCTCTCGCGCACCGAGCCCCAGGCGCCCAGGTAGGCGTAACGGCCGTTGCCACCGGTCTTGGGGTTCACCACCACCACCTTCACATCGGGGCGGATCAGGTCGTTCCAGTCCTTGATGTTCTTGGGATTGCCGTGGCGCACCAGGAACAGCATGGTGGAGGTGGTGGGCGATGCGTCATGCGGGAATTTCTTGGCCCAGTCCTTCGCCACCACGCCGTTGTCCGCGAGGAACTGCACGTCGGTGGTGGTGTTGAAGGTGACCACGTCGGCGGCCAGGCCATCGTTCACGGCGCGCGCCTGGGCGCTGGAGCCGCCATGGGCCTGGTCTACCTTGATGTCCACGCCCTTGGTTTTCTTGTAGTGGGCGATGAAGGCCTGGTTGTAGTCCTTGTAGAACTCGCGCGCCACGTCATAGGAGACGTTCAGCAGCGCATTGGCCTGGGCCGAGGCCAGCCCGCTGGCCGCCAGGGCCAGCGTGGCGAGAAGGGTCTTGAGCTTGGTTGCCGGGGTCATGGGAGCGCCTCCACGTTGCAGGAAATCATGCATTGTGGAGAGCGCAGGTTAAAACTCAAAAGAATATATTTTTGTAAATTTATCCACGGATGAGCATATGCAATGCCATCTGGCACACAGGCTCCCGGCACCGCCATGGAAAGTCAAATGGGTCTCTAGCCCTTATGCGATAAGCGCTAACAGCTATCAAAAGCAAAGCGCCCTTACATCGCCCCCCCACTGGGGATCAAGCCGCACCGCCCATGCATCCCGCGCTCTTGCGTACACCACGCGCCGCCGCATCAGCGGGGCAGTGCCGCGCCGGCCGTGACCGTGTCGCCCCGCTCACAGACCGCGGCGGAATGGCCGGGCACGGTTTCACCCAGAAAGTCCAGGAAGCTGCGCACCGCCGGCGACAAGCCGCGCCGCGACGCAAACACCGCATGCACCACGCTGCGCGGCTGCGTCCACTGGGGCAGCAGGTGCACCAGCCGGCCCTCCTGCAATTCGGACATGCACATGTAGTCCGGCATCCAGCACAGGCCCGTGCCCGCCAACGCGGCGAATTTGAGCGTCAGAAGGTCGTCGGCCACGTAGCGCGGCGTGAAGTGCACGGTTTCCTCGCGCCCCTCGGGGCCGATCAGGCGCAGGCTGGCGCGCCCGTCGGCCGCGGACATGGCCAGTGTGTCCAGCAGCGCCAGGTCGCGCAGCGAGGTGGGCGTGCCCTGGCGCCGCAGTTGCTCGGGGCTGGCCACCAGCAGCAGGCGCACCTCGTCCAGGCGCTTGACCACCATGCTGCCGCTGTCCTCCAGCGTGGGGCGCACGCGCAGCGCCACGTCCACCCCCTCTTCCACCACGTTCACCACGCGGTTGGTGACCTGCATCTCCAGGCGCACCTGGGGGTGGCGCTGCAGGAACTGCGGCATCAGCTCGGCCACCACCGTCTGCGCCAGCGTCACCGGGCAGGTCACGCGCACGGTGCCGCGCGGTTCGGTCTGTACCTGGTCCACCGTGTCCTGCGCTGCCTGGGCCGAATCGCGCATGGCCTGGCAATGGCGCAGGTAGGCCTCGCCCACCTCGGTGAGCGACAGCGTGCGCGTGGTGCGCTGCAGCAGGCGCACGCCCAGGCGCGCTTCCAACTCGGCCACGCGGCGCGACAGGCGCGACTTCGGGATCCCCAGCGCCCGGCCCGCCGCGGCGAAGCCGCCGCGCTCGGCCACCTCGGCGAAATAAAGCATGTCGTTCAGATCCTGCATCGTGCGCCTTTCGTTCCAAATTCAGAACAATCTATCGCATCACCGCCTGCTTATCAAACATTCGTTCCAAAACGACAATCTATCCATCGCCCCATTGCGGGTTTGTCCCTATCTCCAGGAGATTTCCATGCAACTGCTGCACATCGATTCCGCCATCACCGGTGACCAGTCCGTCTCGCGCCAGCTCACGGCGCAGACCGTCGAGGCCTGGAAGGCCAGCCATCCCGCCACCCAGGTGAGCTACCTGGACCTGGTGGCCGACGCGCCTGCGCACTTCACGATGGATGCGATGGCACCGCGTACCGGCCAGACCGACGGCCTGAGCGAGGCGCAGCAGCGCGAGAACGCCGTGTCCGAGCGGCTGGTGAGCCAGTTCCTGGCGGCCGACGTGGTGGTGATCGGCGCACCGTTCTACAACTTCACCATCCCCACGCAGCTCAAGGCCTGGATCGACCGTATCGCCCAGCCCGGCCGCACCTTCCAGTACACCGCCAACGGCCCCGAGGGCCTGGCCAAGGGCAAGACGGTGATCGTGGCGTCGAGCCGCGGCGGCGTGTATTCCACCAGCGAAGGCGGCCGCGCCATGGAGCACCAGGAAAGCTACCTGCAGACCGTGCTGGGCTTCTTCGGTGTGACCGACGTGCGCTTCGTGCGCGCCGAGGGCGTGGCCATGGGTGGCGATGCCAGGGCCCAGGCCCTGGCCGCCGCCGCCCAGGCGATCGAGGCCCACGTAAAGGCCCATGCCGCCAACCAGGACCGCGTCAGCCAGGCCGCCTGACCAGCCCCGGCGCCTCGCCAAACAAAACCCGCCTCCGGCCATGCCGGGGCGGGTTTTTTCATATCAAAATGGGATTTAACCCTTGATAGTCAAGCGCAAACAGCTATCTAATCGATAGCAACTGTCAGCCGTTGTGGCGCTTGACCCAGGCGATGTACCGGTCCATCCAGCGCTGCAAGAAGTCCTTGCTGCCCTCGCCGATGGTGCCGTCTTCGTTGAACAGGCCGTCCTTGGCATGGATGAAGGCCTCGGGCTGGCCCAGCGTGGGCATGTCCAGGTAGGCCAGCACATTGCGCAGGTGCTGCTGCGCCATCGCCGTGCCCATGGCGCCGATGGACACGCCGATCACACCCGCGGGCTTGCCCGCCCAGGCGCTCTGGCCATAGGGGCGCGATGCGTTGTCGAGGGCGTTCTTGAGCACGCCGGGGATGGAACGGTTGTATTCCGCCGTGACGAACAGCACGCCCTGCGACCCGGCGATCTCCTTCTTGAGCCGTTGCACGGACTCGGCCTGCTGGCCGTCGTCATCCTGGTTGTACAGCGGCAGGTCGTCGATGCGCACCTGGTGGAATTCGCAGTCCGCGGGCGCCATGCGCGCCAGCGCGTGGGCCAGCTTGCGGTTGAACGAATCCTTGCGAAGGCTGCCGACGACGACGGCAATGCGGTAGTGGCTCATACGGACCCTTTCTGGCAGAGGTAGGCGCCGCACAGCGCCATCGCGATGGCGGGCGGCCGGACCATCTTACGGGCCGCCGTGGAACGCCGCTGTCAGACAAGCGGCGGTCACGGCACCGGGGCCGGGGGCCGGTCGAGGCCCCCCGCCGCGCGCCATCACCAGCCTGCCAGCACCGAGCCCTTGAACTGCGTCTCGATGAAGCGGCGGATCTCCTCGCTCTGGTAGGCCTTGACCAGTTGCGCCACCCAGGGCTTGTTCTTGTCGGCCTCACGCACCACGAGCAGGTTGACGTAGGGGCCGTCCGGGCTTTCCTGCGCGATGGAATCGGTCTTGGGGTTCAGGCCGGCGGAGATGGCGAAGTTGGTGTTGATGGCCGAGGCGTCCAGGTCGTCCAGCGAGCGCGGCAGCTGCGCGGCGTCCAGCTCCACGAACTTGAGCTTCTTCGGGTTGCCCACCACGTCCAGCGGCGTGGCCTTCAGGCCTGCGCCGTCCTTGAGCTTGATGAGGCCCTGCGCCTGCAGCAGCAGCAGCACGCGGCCGCCGTTGGTGGGGTCGTTGGGAATGCCGAAGCGCGCGCCTTCCTTCAGGTCGGCCAGCTTCTTGACCTTCTTGGAATACAGGCCGATGGGGAAGTTGACGGTGTTGGCCGCCACGGCGAACTTGTAGCCACGGTCCTTGATCTGCGCATCCAGGTAGGGCTTGTGCTGGTAGCTGTTGGCGTCCAGGTCGCCGGCGGCCAGGGCCGCGTTGGGCTGCACATAGTCGCTGAACTCCACCACCTGGATCTTCAGGCCCTGCTGTTCGGCCACTTTTTTGACCTGCTCGAAGATCTGCGCGTGCGGGCCCGCCGTCACGCCGATCTTCAGCGGCTTGTCCTGCGCCAGGGCGTGGCCCGAGAGGCCGGCGGCCATTGCCAGGGCCAGGGTCGATTGGAGCAGGGAGCGCTTGGAAATCACGGGAAACCTTTCATACCGTTACAGGGAGAGCCGGCATCGTAGCCCCTGCGGCACGCCCTCCGAACGAATACTTTTCCATATCCAAAGAACCCGCACACATGAAGAGCACCCGAGCGACAGAGCACCTGAGGGGGTGAAAGGCCGCGCATTCTCCACTCCCCGGGAAGGCCGCAGCGCCGCCCCGTCAGCCCTTGAGCGCCACGTTGTTGAGCTTGTCCAGCCGCGCGGGCCAGCCGCCCTCCTCGGCCGACTGCAGCAGGATGCGCGTCCAGGCGATCCAGGCGTCCCACTGCACGCGCTTGTCCCAGGCATTGCCCCAGGCGCTGAAGGCCTGCAGCGCCCCGCGTGCGGCGCACGCCGCGTCCTGCGTGCGGCCGGCAGACAGGTACAGCTGTGCCAGCACCATCTGCGGCTCGCCCACCCAGGGGTTCAGGCGCACGGCCTGCTCCAGCGTGGCCGTGGCGCCGTCCAGGTCCACCAGCGGCTGCGCCAACTGGATCACCGACCAATACAGGGCCGTGGCGGCCGCCTCGTCCTGCGCCGTCAGGCCCTGGCTGCAGTGGTCGAACACGGGCGGCAGCGGCAACTGCCCGCGCAGCCCGGGGTGCTGCAACGCCAGGCCCAGCGCCGCGATCTGGCTGACCATGCGGGCCGTGGGGCGCATGGGTCCGGGCCACAGCGACGCGGCCCAGTGCACGGCCTGTGGGCGCGAAGGATCGACGGCGGGAAAGCGCGAGTAGATGTCGTCCTGCCAGCTGAACCACTGCTCGATCGTGTCGGCCATGCTGACGATGGTGAAAGCCGCCACCTCGTAGGGTGCGAGGTGCACGGTCTGGCGCGGCGCGGGGCCGTTCTTCTCCACGACCAGCGAGCCGTCGGCCTGCAGCTCGCCGGCCAGCACCTTTTGCACGAACTGCGCGCGGCTCATGGTGCAGAACAGGTACACCAGGTGCTCGGCGCTCTCGCCCACCAGCGCCTGCAGGCGGCCGCGCTCGCTGGCCGCGTCGAACTTCACCAGGTCGACGAAGGCATTGCCGTACACGCTGTGCAGCAGCCCGAGCAGACGCACGTCCCGGGGCTGGCCCCACAGCGCCAGCGACCGGGCCACGCCCACCAGGTGATGGCGGAAGGTTCCGGCCTTGTGCCAGTCCTGCCCCACGCCGCGCGCCAGCACCATGGGCAGCACGGGAGCCAGATCGGCATCGTGGGCCAGCCATTCATCGTCCAGCAGGGACTGGGCGCGCTGGAACAGCGCGTCATCCGGTGGCGCAAAGGCGGGCAGTGCGGACATGGCGGGGTCTCCTTCGTGGTAGTGGCTTTGCCATCGAGTATCGGCCAAGCCGCCCGCACACGCAGGTCTTCTGTCAAAACAGCCCGCAGCGCCCGCTGCACAAGCGCCAGAAGCTATCAAATCAGGAGCATACACATCCCGTGTGCGCCCTCCTGTCCTGCATCAGCGGTGTGACAGGCGGCGCACGGCCCAGTCACCCAGGCTCTGGATGGCTTGCACGAAGAAGATCAGGATGACCACCACGGCCAGCATGATGTCGGGCAGGAAGCGCTGGTAGCCGTAGCGGATGCCCAGGTCGCCCAGCCCGCCGCCGCCGATGGCGCCGGCCATGGCCGAGTAGCCCGTGAGGCTCACGAAGCTGATGGTCAGGCCCGCCACGATGCCGGGCAGCGCCTCGGGCAGCAGCACCTTCCACACGATCTGGCCGGTGGTGGCGCCCATGGACTGCGCGGCCTCCACCAGGCCGTTGTCGACCTCGCGCAGCGCCGTCTCCACCAGCCGCGCCACGAACGGCGCGGCGGCGATGGTCAGCGGCACCACGGCCGCCCAGGTGCCGATGGACGATCCGGTGATGAAGCGCGTGAACGGGATGATGGCCACCAGCAGGATGATGAACGGCGTGGAGCGCACGGCATTCACGATCCAGCCCACGATCTTGTTGGCCGGGCCGTTCTCCAGCACGCCGCCCGCGTCCGTGAGGCGCAGGAACACACCCAGCGGAATGCCCACCAGGCCGCCGACGATGCCGGACACGCCGACCATGATGATCGTCTCCCACAGCGAGGTGACGAACAGCTCCAGCATCATTTCAGAAAAGTTCTCGAACATCGCCCGCCCCTCAGCCTGTCACTTCCACGGTGCGCACCACCACGCCGTTGGCACGCAGATAGTCGATGGCCGCGCCGATGCGCGCCATGTTGCCGCTGGCATACACCGCCAGCGAACCGAAGGTCTGATCCTGGATCTCGTCGATCTGGCCATGCAGGATGGACAGGTCCAGTCCCAGCTCGCGGATCAGGTGCGACAGGATCGGCTCGTAGGCATGCTCGCCCGCATACGACAGGCGCAGCAACTGGCCGCTCGCGCCCGGCTCCAGCCGCGCGGCCAGGCTGCGCACGCGCGCCAGCACCCCGGCGGGCAGCTCCTGGGGCACGATCTCGTCGATCAGGCTCTTGGTGATGTCCTGCTGCGGGCGGGTGAACACGTCGACCACCGGGCCCATCTCCACGATGCGGCCCGCGTCGATCACGGCCACACGGTCGGCAATCTGCTTGATGACCTGCATCTGGTGCGTGATCAGCACCACCGTCACGCCCATTTCGCGGTTCACCTGGCGCAGCAGGTCCAGGATGGAACGGGTTGTCTCGGGGTCCAGCGCGCTGGTGGCCTCGTCGGACAGCAGCACCTTCGGGTTGCTGGCCAGCGCGCGCGCAATGCCCACGCGCTGCTTCTGCCCGCCCGAGATCTGCGCCGGGTAGCGGTCGGCCAGGTGCGCCAGGCCCACCAGGTCCAGCAGCGGGTCGATGCGCTTCTTGATCTCGGCCCGCGGCATGCCCGCCAGCTCCAGCGGCAGCGCGGCGTTGTCGAACACCGTGCGCGACGACAGCAGGTTGAAGTGCTGGAACACCATGCCGATCTCGCGGCGCGCGGCGCGCAGGTCGGCGTCGGACAGTTGTGTCATGTCGCGCCCCGCCACCATCACCTGTCCCGACGTGGGGCGGTTGAGCAGGTTGATGACGCGGACCAGCGAACTCTTGCCCGCGCCCGAACGGCCGATGATGCCGAACACCTCGCCCGGCGTGACATGCAGGTCGATGCCGCGCAGGGCTTCGACGGGGCCCTGCGGGCCCGGGTAGATCTGGGTGATACCCCGAAGGTCAATCATGAAATGCAATGCAAAGCGCGCGCAGGCTGCCCCCTCAGGGATGGCCAGCCGCGGCGGGTGAAGATCAGAACAGCGGGTGAATGTAATTGTTCGTTATGAAAAACCCAACGAACAAAAAGTAGGCACATAAGACGGCCCCGTTATGAGGCGTGCTTCAGCGAGCCGGGCGCTGCCCCTGCCGGGCGGCAGTGCCACGCAGTAGCGGAGCACAGGGGCGATTTTAGGTGACGGGGCACATCCCCGGGCCGGCGTGCGCCTGCGCCTGGGGCAGGAACACGCGCAACTGCAGCCGTCCTGCCAGGGCGAGTGGCGAAACGGCGCCCGCCCGCCCAGCGATGCGCAAGACTCGCCTACCACCGACAGCACAGGCGTATGGCGCACCACCTATCCACGGCTGCGTGGCGCGTGGGGTCTAGCGCCGGCGGCCTCCATGGGGGCCCTCGCCCACCGTACCATTCACCATTCACCGTTCCCGACACGCCCCGCTGCCGGCTCCCCGTCGCCGCCGCTCCCCACCGCGCGGGCTTTCTCCCTCCACCTATGCAAGAACGCTCCTGGTCTCCCGTTGTTTGGATTGGCTATGCCATGTGCGTCGGCGTCATGGGCACGGCGCTGGCCAGCCCGCTGTACCCGCTCTACCAGCAGGCCTGGGGGCTCAAGCCCAGCGACATCACGCATCTCTTCGTGGTGTACATGTTCGGCGCGCTCACCAGCCTGCTGTTTCTGGGGCGGCTCACGCAGCGCCACGGCTTCCTGGCCATCCTGCGCACGGGCCTCGCGCTGATGACCGCGGGCGTGGTCCTGTCAGCCCTGGCGTGGAATGTGCCCGTCTTCATGCTGGCGCGGCTCATGATCGGGCTGGCGTCGGGAATGATCACCACCTCGGCCTCCATCGGCATGGTGCAGGCCCGCCCCGGGCGTGATCCACGGCGCACGGCCGCACTGACCACCGTGGCGATGACGCTGGGCTTCGGCCTGGGGCCGCTCGTGGGCGGCTTGATGGCCCAGTGGATGCCCCAACCGCTCGTCACCGCCTACGTGCCCACGGCGGCCATGGGCCTGCTGGCGGTGTATGCGCTGCACCAACTGCGCGGGCTGCCCACAGGGGGAACGCGGGACGACGCCCTGCCGCCCGGCACTTGGCGCGGCGTGATCGCGCAGTGGATGCCGCGGCTCACACCGCCGCCGCGCCTGCGCCGGCGCCAGTTCTGGCTGGCGAGCATGGGCGCCTTCAGCGCCTTCGGCATGTTCAGCCTGTACTCATCGCTGGCGCCCAGCTTCATGCAGGAGATCGTGCCCTGGCATGGGCCGGCCGTGAGCGGACTGTCGATCGCGATGATCCTGTTCCTGTCGTCCGCGTTCCAGTTCATGGTGCGCAACTGGCGCACCAAGCGCGTGGCCCTGGCCAGCGGCTGCGCGCTGGTGCTGTGCAACCTGCTGCTCATGGCGACCACGCTCACCGGCGCCACGCTGGTGTTTGGCGCGGCGGTGATCGCCACGGCCTTCGGCCATGGGCTGGCCAATGTGGCGGGCATGGGCGTGGTGGCCAAGCTCACCACGCCCGAAGAGCGCGGCGGCCTGCTGTCGTCCTACCTGATCGTGGGATACCTGGGCACCATCGTGCCCATCCTGGGTATGGGCTGGCTGTCGGACCACGTGGGCCTGAACCGCGGCTTGCTGGTGTTCTGCGGCGCCATGGCGCTGCTGAGCGCCGTGGTCACCGCGCTGGGCATGCGCACCGCGGAGATCCCCGTGCCGCAGCAGCACCTTTAACCGCTGGTGTCAGCGCCAGCCGATCAGCAGGATGGCGATGTTGACCAGCAGCCCCGCGCCCCACACCAGGCTGCGCGCCGTGGGCATGTCGCCCACGTACATGGTGATGTAGGACACGCGCAGCATCACGAACAGGAAGGCCAGCAGGTCCAGCATCATCTGCGGCGCACCCAGCTGGTGGGCAATGATGACCGCGCCGATGAAGAACGGCAGCGCCTCGAAACTGTTGGCCTGCGCCGCATTGGCACGGGCGCGCCAGCCGGTCTGGCGCGCCAGCCACGCACGCGGGTCGTGGTTGTCGCTGCCGCGAAAGCCCCCCCGCTTGGCCAGCAGCGCGCAAGCCATGGGCAGCAGCGCCGCAATCAGCACGCACCAGTAGGCCACGGTGAAGCGGGCCACATGCATTGTTGTGTTCATTTTTGCAGTGTTTTTGGCCTCCAGCGCTTATCCAACAAGCGCTAGCAGCTATTGTTTTTGATATTCAGCGCCGATCCGCCAGCGCATGAGCGATGGTGCCCAGGTCCACGTATTCCAGCTCGCTGCCCACGGGCACGCCCCGCGCCAGGCGCGTGACGTGCACGCCGCGGCGCTTGAGCGCCTCGCCGATCGCGTGGGCCGTGGCCTCTCCCTCGGCCGTGAAGCTGGTGGCCAGGATCACCTCCTGCACCACGCCGTCGCTGGCGCGCTCCAGCAGGTTGTGCACACCGATGTCGCGCGGCCCCACCCCATCCAGCGGCGACAGCCGCCCCATGAGCACGAAGTACAGCCCCTTGAACGCCGCGGTGCGCTCCATCGCGGCCTGGTCGGCGGGCGTCTCCACCACGCACAGGCGGGAGGCGTCGCGCGCCGGGTCCAGGCAGGTCTCGCACACCGCGCCCTCGGTGAAGGTGTGGCAGCGCTCGCAATGGCGCACCTGCGTTGCCGCCTGCGCCAGCGCCTGCGACAGCACCTGCGCGCCGGCGCGGTCATGCTGCAGCAGATGAAACGCCATGCGCTGCGCCGACTTCACGCCCACACCGGGCAGGCGCCGCAGGGCCTGGATCAGTGCGTCAAGGGAGCTGGTGTCGGACATGAAGAATGGATTTCGGAGTGCAAACGCCGCCCCAAAGGGCGTAGCGAGCGCCTGCCAGGCGAGGCGGACGGAGCACGGCAACCGGAACGTACTTGCCTAGTACGTGAGGATTGCGAGCACCGCCCCACGACGCATGGCCGGCGCGCAGTAGCCTGCCCTCAGAAGGGGAATTTCATGCCGCCGGGAAGGCCTGGCATGCCGGCCGTGATCTTGGCCATCTTCTCCGCCGAGGTTTCCTCGGCCTTGCGCACCGCGGCGTTGAAAGCGGCGGCCACCAGGTCTTCCAGCATGTCCTTGTCGTCGGCCAGCAGGCTGGGGTCGATGGTCACGCGCTTGACGTCGTGCTTGCAGGTCATCAGCACCTTCACCAGGCCGGCGCCGGATTCGCCTTCGACCTCGATGTTGGCCAGGTCATCCTGGGCCTTCTTCAGGTTGTCCTGCATGGCCTGGGCCTGCTTCATGAGGCCGGCGAGCTGTCCCTTGTTGAACATGGATGGTTTCCTTTGCGTTTCAAAAATGGTTATGCAGGCTTGATGCTGCCCGGCACGATTTTCGCCCCGAAATCACGCATCAGTTGCTGCACGTAGGGGTCGTTGTGGACGATCTCCTCGGCCACGCGCTGGCGTTCGGCCGCGGCGTGCGCGTTGCGGCGCGCGGGGCTGTCGATCACCACACCCACCTCCACGCTGATCTGGCGCGCATGACCCGCGGCCTCCAGCGCCGCGCGCAGGCGCTCGCGCGCCGTGGGCTGGTTGAGCGACTCCCGCTCCACGCGCAGCAGCCAATGGTCCGGGTCACGCGCCACCAGTTGCGACTGCAGCGCCAGTTCGCGCACCAGGGCGGTGATGGCCTCCTGGGCAATGAGCTGCTGCACGGTGGCATGCCAGACATCGCCCTCCTCCGTGCGCACCAGCCGCGCGGGTGCCGGGGCTGCCGATGGCAGGGGCTGCAGGCGCGCGCCGGGTTCCGGCGCGGTACGCACGGGGATTGCTACCGTTTCAGGAGCTGCTTGCGCTGTATGGGCGGGCGCTGGAGGTGTTTTTTGCCTTAAATCCTCAGGGGAGCGTACGGGCAGACGCACAGGCGCTGCGGCCCGTACGGGCGCCTGGGCCGCGTCGCCGGCTTCCCACGGGGGAGATTCGCGGTCGCCCGCGTCCAACGCGTCCTGCACGGCCTGGTTCACATCGTCCGGCGTGGCTTGCGCCCGCGTAGGCGCTGCCGATGCGGCGGGCCGGGCGGGCGCGGCAGTCGCGCAGTCCATCGCGGGCGCCTCGACCGGAGCCGGGTGCACCGACACCGGCGGCGGTGCAGGAGCCCGGTCCGCGGCGGCCGGCACAGCCTGCGGTGCCTGAACTACCGGCGTATCGGCCGGCGCATGGGCCGACGGCGCTGCGGCTTCAGGCCGCGTCAGAGTTTTTTTTTCAGCCGAGGCAGCCGCGCCGCCTTCCGAAGCCGCCGGCTTGAACGCCAACAGGCGCAGCAGCACCATGGTCAGCGCGGCATATTCGTCGGGCGCCAGACCCAGATCGGCGCGGCCGTGCAGGCAGATGGTGTACAGCAGCTGCGTCTCGTCGGCCGGCAGGGCGGCAGACAGGCGCGCAACCTCTGCCGCCTCAGGGTCGCTGGCGTCCGCGGCCGCAGCCATCTGCGGAACGGCCTGCAGCACGGCCATGCGCTGCAGCACGGCGCTCATGTCCTCCAGCGTGGAGGCGGCGGACAGGCCGTTGATGCGCAGGGTGTCCGCCGTCTCGACCACCGTGCGGCCATCGCCCTGCGCCAGCGCGTCGATCAGACGGAACACATGGCTGCGGTCCACGCTGCCCAGCATCTGGCGCACAGCGGCTTCCTGCAATTGGCCGCTGCCGAAGGCAATCGCCTGGTCGGTCAGGCTGAGCGCGTCGCGCATGGAACCGCGCGCGGCGCGGGCCAGCAGCCGCAGGGCCTGCGGCTCGGCGGGCACGTTCTCGGCGGCCAACACGCGGGTGAGGTGCTCCAGCACCGTCTCGGGCGCCATGGGCCGCAGGTTGAACTGCAGGCAGCGCGAGAGCACCGTGACTGGCACCTTCTGTGGATCGGTGGTGGCCAGCACGAACTTGAGGTATTCCGGCGGCTCCTCCAGCGTCTTGAGCATGGCGTTGAACGCCGTGTTCGTGAGCATGTGCACTTCGTCGATCATGAAGACCTTGAAGCGCCCCTGCACCGGCTTGTAGACGGCCTGCTCCAGCAGCCCCTGCACCTCGTCCACGCCGCGGTTGGAGGCGGCATCCAGCTCGGTGTAGTCAGGAAACCGGCCGCTGTCGATGTCGGTACAGGCCGGGCACACGCCGCAGGGCGTGGCAGTGATGCCGCCTTGGCCGTCCGGCCCCTGGCAATTGAGCGACTTGGCCAGGATGCGCGAGACCGTGGTTTTGCCCACGCCGCGCGTGCCGGTGAACAGGTAGGCGTGGTGCAGCCGCTGCTGCGTGAGCGCGTTGGAGAGCGCCTGCACCACGTGCTCCTGCCCCACCATCTCAGAGAAGGTCTTGGGACGGTATTTGCGGGCGAGCACAAGATAGGACATGGGGCGTGATTCTATGTGCGGGCCAGACACGCAGCGCGCCAAGGCTTCTAGCTGGTGCGTGCCTACGCAGGCCACCGCGCCGACCGAGGGTGATCTGTTCTCTGCCAGGTTTCATACTCCCCGGGAACGACTGCAAACTGCCAGTCCCACCGCACCGCCATGTTGCCCGCCCTGCTTCCATCCCTTGCGGCCCGCAGGCGGCTATCGCGACAAGGGTTGCCGACCCGGTCGGCTGGGGTGCGTCTCGCCTGCTGGCTACTGTGTCTGTGCCTGCAGCCGCCGACGCAGGCCCAGGATGGTTCTAAAGACACCTCCGCCGTCGATCCACCGACGCAGCACCAGGCATTACCTGCGGACCTGGATCTGCGTGCGCGGGACTACCCCGAGCCAGACGGTTACTCGCTGCCCAGCACGCCCGAGTTTGGCGCCATCGGCGTGCAGCTGCAGGGCGACTCACGTTTGCTGCTGCGCGTCCGGCGCGGTGGCCCCATGCTGTACTACCGGGCAAAGTTCTGACAGGCCACGGGCAGAGCGTGGTTCGTCGTACAATCACAGGCGACGGGCCTCCCCGCATGGTGAAGCGGCCAACCGGGTCAGGTGGGGAACCAAGCAGCCCTAACTGTGGAGCCAGTGCCGGGGGTAAGGCTCGTCACCTTCTTCTTTTCTTCCCCCTTCTTTTTTTGCGTCGCCTGAGCGCTTTGCGTTTCATCGGGCGGTTGCGGCGTTCCCGCACATGAACGCGATGCGTCAGCTCCGTCCTACAGTGGAACAAGCACGGCGATCGCGACAAGCACGTGCCCGCGGTCCATACTGCGCCCCAGGAGTTCTCGCCACCGATCCACTTTCTTGCTGTCCCGTGCCGCCATGCTGTCTGCCATGTCCGCGCTGCTTGCAAGTCATCTGCTCCGGCCGCTGCCACGGCCGGCCATGGATTGGGGCATTGTGTGCCTGCTGTGCCTGTGCGCGGCATTTCCCGCCCGGGGCGATGAGAGCCTGCCAGACGGTGCTGCGGCCGCATTGCGACAGGCTCAGGATGAGCCTTCTTCCGCCGCCTTCACGCAGGACACCGCCACCTACCCCGACCTGAACGGCAGCGATCTTCCGCGCGCAGCATTCGGCAACAGCGTTCAGTACACGGACATCACCCGTTGGCTTACACCGCTGCAAGCCTCTCGCCTGGGGCTGACGCTGGGCGTGGTGGTTCCGTCGGACGGCGCGGCCCGCGCAGGAGCCGTCAGCCCGGCCTACCCGTCAGGCACCCCGCTGGCCTACGACCTGGGTCTGCGCTGGCGATCACAGTTGCAGCCGCGCGTACGGCTGGACCTGCAGGCCTGGGCCCGCACCCACCCGCACACGGGCCTGCACGACGCCATGGGCATGATCTGGGGTCGCGACCAAGGCAGCAACTTTGGCACCCGTCTGGAGGTGCAATGGTCCGCATCGCGCACGCGCGGTCTGGTCCCCGAGCTGGGTGCCATCGGCGTGCAGTTGCAAGGCGATGCGCGGCTGGTGCTGCGCGCCCGCCGCGGCGGGCCCATGGTGTATTACCGCGCGAAGTTTTGACCGCGCGCTCAGCAACGCTCTGGGTTGACGCCGACCTTCCCGCAATGACCGCAGAGCATGGCCCAAGGCGGCGCCCCTGCTGTACTACGCCTGCGTTGCCAGCCAGTGCGCGGCACCCGCTCCTGCCGCACGCCCGGTGGCATAGCACGCAGTCAACAGATACCCCCCGGTGGGCGCCTCCCAGTCCAGCATCTCGCCCGCGCAGAAAACCCCGGGCATGGTGCGCAGCATGAGGCGCGTATCCAGCGCTTCGAAGGCCACGCCGCCGGCCGTGCTGATGGCCTCATCCAATGGGCGTGCTGCCACCACGGTGATGGGCAAGGCCTTGATGGCATGGGCCAGCGCCACCGGGTCGGACATACCGTCCTTGCCCAGTTGTTCGTAGAGGACGGCGGTTTTGATGCCGTCCAGGCCCAGCCGGCTCTTGAGGTGGGTGGAAAGGCTGCGCGAGCCGCGCGGGTGGCGCACCTCGGCCAGCACGCGCTCGGGCGTGTGGTCGGGCAGCAGGTCCAGGTGGAAGGTGGCGTGACCGTGTGCCACGATCTCGTCGCGCAGCAGGCTGGACACCGCATAGACCAGGCTGCCTTCCACGCCCGTGGCCGTGGCCACGAATTCCCCGCGCCGCTCAAAGCGCCGGCCCTGGCTGTCGGTGAAGGACAGCACCACCGACTTGAAGGGCTGGCCCGCGAAGCGCTCGACGAAATGCGGCGTCCAGCCGACGGCGGGCGCGCCTCGGCCGATGAGCTCCAGAAAGAACTCTCGCCGCGTCTCGCCCACGGGCGCATCCACGCGCGGTACGTCGAAACCGCAGTTGGACGGCGCCAGCGGCGCTACAGGCACGCCGCGCTGCGCCAGCAGCGGCGCCCAGGTACCGTCCGAGCCCAGGCGGCCCCAGCTGCCGCCGCCCAGGGCCAGCACGACAGCGCGCGCCCTTACCCGCACCTCTCCCGCCGGCGCGGCAAAGCGCAGCACAGGCGGCGTGATGCCATTCAATGCGTCGGCCCAGCCCATCCAGCGATGGCGCATGTGCAGCTGCACCCCCTGCCCGCGCAAGCGGTGCAGCCAGGCACGCAGAAGCGGCGCGGCTTTCATGTCCTTGGGGAACACCCGGCCCGACGTACCGACGAAGGTCTGCGCGCCCAAGGCATCAGCCCACGCGCGCAAGTCCTCGGGGCCAAAGTCTCGCAGCCAGGGCGTCAGCGCCTGCTGGCGATCGCCATAGCGCGCCATGAAGGCCGCCAGCGGTTCGGAATGCGTGAGGTTCAGCCCGCCCCTGCCCGCCAGCAGGAACTTGCGTCCCACCGAAGGCATGGCGTCGAACACCTGCACGCTCAGGCCCGCCGCTGCGGCGGTCTCGGCGGCCATCAGGCCAGCCGGGCCCGCGCCAATCACGGCGATCTCGCAGGATCGCAGATCCGTATCCATCATGGTGTTGCTTTCATCAACCCACACGCCGCAGCAGGCGCACGTGCATGGGCCGCACGAAGTGCGCTCCCTCCATCGTGCAATGCGGCGCGAAGGCCGCCGCCACGCGCTCGCGCAAGCGCGCGTCGATGCGGTGGTCGGCAAAGGTGGGGTTCATCATCCGCCGCTCAAACTGAGCGAAGTCCTCGAAATTCACAGGCATGTCGAATCGCCGTTGCGCCACCTGCTCCCAGGTGCCGCGGACGGCCAGGGCGCGATCCAGCGCCGCCTGCGCAGCGGCACGCACGATGCCTTCGTCGTTGTACAGGCGCACGATCTCGTTGAGCGCGCCTTCGTAGACCGGCTCCGAAACGTACAGATGCCCGCCGGGACGCAGCACGCGCGCCACTTCGGTCAGCGCCTGGTCCATCGCATCCAGCGGCACGTGGTGCAGGGACTTGAGCATCAGCGCCAGGTCGAACTGCGCGTCATCGCCTGCAATGGCCTGCGCACCACCCACGGCAAAGCGCATGCGCGGCGGCGTGTCCTGCAAGTTGATTGCGTGCTGCCGGAGGTCCACTTCCAGCCCCAGATACCGCATGTCCGGCCAACGCTGCAGCATCTGCCGCGCCATGCGCGCACCGCCGCATCCGAGTTCGATGACGCGCGTGCCGGGGGTTGGCAGCAACTCGACCAGGACATCCAGTTCATCAGGGACGAGGGTGTGGTTCATGGGTCATCGATCAATCGGCAGAATCAACCGATGGTACCTACCCCTGCGCACGACGCGGGGTATTCCCGTACGCCAGCCACAGGCCCGGCGCCTGCCCACCCGGTCAGAACAGCACGCCCTGCCCTGGCGCGTCCACGACCACCAGCCTCCCATCGCCCGTCAAGAAAGCCGCGCCCACCCGCTCGCCCGGAAACTGCGCTCCCACCGCTTCGCGGTACAGGCGCAGTTGGGCCATCAGCTGCGGCTGGCGCTCGGGCGCGGTGGCACTTTTGTAGTCAAGCACCCACCAGCGCGCACCCTCGCGCGGCTGGCGCAGCCGCACCAGGCGGTCCAGACGCAGACCCTGGCCCTGGTAGACCAGCGGCGCTTCGTTGAGGGCCTGCTCCACGTGATCGGGGTTCCACGCCCAGGCACCCTCGCCCTGCAGAATGCTCCGCGCCATCGCTGCGGCCTGTGCGGCAGCCTCCGTCGTGATATCGAAATCGCGCGCCAGCTGCGCCAGCCGCCGCGCGGGCCACACGCCGCCCGCCCGCAGGGCGCCGACCACGCCCGCCTGCTCCAGCAACTGGTGCATGGCCTCGCCCTGGCGCGACTGCGGGGTGGAGGCGGGAGCACCCGCCGCAGCGGCTTGTGCCCCCGGCGCAGCCCCCGCATACGGCGGAAGCTGCGGCAACGCGACGGCGGCATCGTCAGCCACATCGCCCAATGGCGCGGCGGGCGGCACTGGCGCGTCCTGCAGGGACTCGGCCAGCCGGTTCCACCAACTGCCGGGCGCGGCCGTGCTGGACTGCACCGCCGACAAGGCCAGGCAATGCTTGGCGCGTGTCATGGCCACATAGAGGGTGTTGAGCTCCTCGCGCTGGCGCTCCGCCAGTTCCGCCGCCAGCAGGTCCACCGCACTGGGCGGCGGGTTGGATTCGCTGGCCAGAAAGACAAAGCGCAGCGGAGCGGCCTGCTCGCCCGGCCAGTCGACCAGCGCGCCCATGGTCTCGGCCTTCTGCGCGCGCGCATCGGTGTCCAGCAGCAGCACGCTGTGCGCCTCCAGCCCTTTGGCGCCGTGGATGGTGAGCAGGCGCACGGCCTGCGCCTCCACGCGGCCGGGTGCGCGCATGCCCGGGCGCTTCATGGCGCGCACGAAGGCATAGGCCGTGAGGTAGCGCCCCCCGTCCTGCTGCAGCGCCGCGGCCAGCAAAGCGCGCAGGTTGGCCAGCACGCCCGCACGCTGCGAGGCGGGAGCCGCGGCGGCAAAGCGCGCGGGCACGTCGCCGTGTTCGTAGATGGCATGCAGCGCATCGTGGGGGGGGCGTGTTTCCACCCATCGCTTGTATTGAGCCAAAACAGGCGCCAGCGCTTGCAGGTCGGGCGGAAGCAGCTCACTTTTTTGAAGTACGTCGAACCAGCTGCACGGGGATCCTTCTGCGGCCGTCTGGCGTACCCGCAGCGCAATCTGCACCAGCGCGTCATCCGTCAGGCCGAACAGCGGCGAGCGCAGCGCACGCGCCAGCGAAAGGTCATGCCCCGGTGAGACCAGGGCATCCAGCAGCGCGACGATGTCCTGCACCTCGGGCGCCTCGCCCAGCTCGGCCTTCTCGGGCTGCACGCAGGGCACGTGCAGCGCGCGCAGGGCCTCCTGCAGGGAGGCCAGCCGGTCGCGCTTGCGCGCGAGCACCATGATCTCCTGCGGCTGCACGCCCGCGGCGATCTGCGCCGCCACCCATTGCGCAGCCTGCGCGCATTCGCGCATGCGCAGGGTTTCCTCGGCTTCATGGCGCGGCTGGGTCAGAGTGTCGCGCCACTCGGGGGCAGTGGCCGCGGCGGCATCACCCCCGTCAGGCGCCGTGATCGGGGGCAGGCGCAGCAGTTGCCCCGGGTCGCGCGATTCGGTGGTGTGGTCGCGAAAGCCCGCGTACTCGCCCTGCGCCTGCGCCGCCTGCATGGCCTGGTTCACCGCTGCGATCACGCCGATGGCGTTGCGCCGCGTGTGGTCGCAGGCCAGCAGGTCGCCCCCCAGCCCCTCGCGTACGAAGGCCTGGGCGGCCTTGAAGACCTGCGGCTCGGCGCGGCGAAAGCGGTAGATGCTCTGCTTGGGGTCACCCACGATGAACACGCTGGGCGGCTGCTGGCCGCCGCCCGCGCCCGCGTAACCGGCCAGCCAGGCATGCAGCGCCTGCCACTGCAGCGGGTTGGTGTCCTGGAACTCATCCACCAGCAGGTGGCGCACGCGCGCGTCCAGGCGCTCCTGCACCCAGCCCGAAAGGATGGGGTCGGACAGCATGACCAGCGCCGTGCGCTCCACGTCGTTCATGTCCACCCAGCCGCGCTCGCGCTTGAGCTGGGCGAACTGCGCGATGAGCGCGCGCGCCAGCCGCGCCATGCGCTGCTGGTGCAGCCAGGCCTCGTGCTGGCGGCGCGCGGCGCACAGGCGCTGCAGTTCGCCCTCGGCCTCCTGCGCGGCGGCGAACTTCTCCAGATTCTTGGACAGGCGATCCTCGCTGGCCACGAAGAAGGCCTTGCGCAGCGTGTCCAGACGCTGGCCCAGGTCGTCGCACAGCCAGGCGTCGATCACCGCGTTGGCGGCCTTCTGCGGCGTCTTGTTCGCCTGCGCCCCCAGCACCTGGGCCCAGGCATGCCAGCGCTGGCGCGCTGCGTCGCTGGCCAGCGCATCGGCCGGATGGTGCAAGCCGGCAAGGTCCGCGAACTGCGTGCCGAAATGCGGGATCGATGCGTCCACCACGCCCGCCTCGTCGGCCAGCGCGAACTCCACGCGCTTGGCCAGCGCGCCTTCAAGCGCCTTGTGCGTCTGCGAGCGGCCGTGATGCGCCACGCAGGCTTCGTAATCCGCGCGCAGCGCGGCGTCCTGCGCCACGGCGGCGAGGTAGGGGCGCCAGACCTCGCGCACTGCCTCGGCGTCATCCTCCAGCAAGTCGTAATGGGCGGGCAGGCCCTGCTGCTCCAGCACCGCCAGCGGCGCCGTGCCCAGCAGCGCCGCAAACCAGCTGTGAAAGGTGCGTATCTGCACGGGGCGGCCCGCGTCCAGCGTCTGCCGGTATAGTTTTTGTAGCTGCTCGCGCTTGTCCAGAGCGCGCTGCGGCCCGATTCCTCTTGCAATCAGCTCCTTTTCCAGATCAGGCAGCGGCTTGGCCGCAAACTCCTGCAGCCATTCCTGCAGGCGCTGGCGCATTTCGCCCGCGGCCTTCTTGGTGAAGGTGATGGCCAGGATCTCGTGCGGCGCACAGCCGTCCAGCAGCGCGCGCAGCATGCGCGAGACCAGCATCCAGGTCTTGCCGGCGCCGGCGCAGGCCTCCACGGCCACGCTGCGCTGCGGGTCGCAGGCGATGGCATAGAAGGCCTCCCGCGTGACCGGTTGGCCGTTGTGTTCGTAGGCGGCTTGCGCGGCAGCTTCACTCATTCCAGAAATCCTTGCGGCACAGACCGCGCGCGGCGCACCATGCGCACACGCTGCCCTCGCCCAACGCGGGCAGCGGCGCGCCGGCGGCAATGCGCTGCATGTCGTGCGTGATGCCGTCCAGCAGCAGGTCGCGCAGGTGCACCACGTCTTCCTGCTCGTGCAGCCGGGTTTCGCCGCGCTCACCCACATTCACGTACGCGGCCCGCAGGGTGTCGTCCTGCAGCAATGCGGCGTAGAAGGCGAGCTGTGTGTCCTCGGCCCCGGCCTTGATGCGCCCGCGCGTGAGGGCGTCGCTTTCGGTCTTGTAGTCGATCACCAGCGCCAGGGGTTCGCCGCCGCCCTGCGGACGCACGGCGTCCACACGGTCCAGTGTGCCGACCAGTTCCAGCGCGCCCAGCGGCTGGCGCGCGCGCAGCTCGGCCTGGCGAAAGCAGGCGCCAGCGGCTTCGTGCTTGCCCAGCCATTCCAGATAGCCGGCGCGCAGCGCGGGCCAGCCCGAGGCGTAGGGCAGGAAGTCGCCCTCCTGCAGCCCCAGCTCGCGCGTGGCGCGCGCAGCCGCCTCGTCCATGAGCGCCGTGCGCGCCGCGGCGTCGCCCGTGGGCGCGTCCTGCAACGCCTCATGGAAGTGCTGCAGCACGGCATGCAGCCAGGTGCCGAAGTCACGTTTGTCCAGCCCGGCGTCCAGTTCGTCGTCTTCCTGCAGCTGCAGTTGGCGCAGCGCGAAGAAGCGGTAAGGACAGTGGCGCAGGTCGGAATATGCCGAGGACGACAACCGCTGCACCGGCAGCTGCGCGCCCACCGGCAGCGGACGCGCCGTGGGCGCCGCGGGCACGCTGCGCGTCACCCGGGGATCGGCACCGTCCATGCCGGTTCCATCCAGCCGAAGCGCCTGGACCAGCGGGCTCGGCAGGAGGGGTTCGCCCCCCTCGTCACCCACGCGCCACAGGAGGTCGACACGCGCAATACGCAGGGCCTGCCGCCAGGCGGCGCGCTGCGCGGCGGCCAACAGGTCGCGCGTAGGCAGCCCCAGTCCCTCGCGCTGCGCCTGCGTCCAGGGGCCGGGCGGTTCAGGCGCGGCCTGCAGGCGTTTCTCATCGCAGCCGGGCAGCACCAGCGCAGCGAACGGGCGCGCCAGCAGCTGCGGCAGGGGCAGAACCACCACGGGTGCATCGTCCACATAGGCCGGTCGATAGCGCGCGCATTCCAGCACCTCCCCCACCCAGCGTGTGAAGTCCGCCAGCGCCATGCGCGCACCGGCCCCGTCCATGTCCTGCAGATCGTCCTGCAGGCCCTCGGGCAGGCGCAGTTCGGCCAGCACGCGCACACCGGCCTCGTCCTGCTGCAGCCCGTCCCACAGGCCGCAGTCCTGCAGCAGCACGCGCAGCGACTGCAACCACTGGGCCAGCGGCCGCGCGGCCCGCAGCTGCGCGCGCCAGGCCTGTACCTGGTCCGCCAACGCGGCCTCGGCCGGGCGCCGCTCAGCCAACACCTGCAGTTGCGTCGCCGCGCCGCTCCAATGCCGGGCGCCCGCACGGCGCAGCCAGTGCTCCAGCGCGCGCAGTGCGGCCCCATCCACCGCGGGCGACTGCTTGAGCCAGTCGAGCACGGCATCGGCGGTGGCGTCCCAGGCACAGGCCTGCAACACCGCCATCAGCCGCGCCGCGGCGTGGGTGATGGAGAGCAGCCAGCCGTTTTCGTCGTGCACAGCCACGCCTGCGCCGCCGAGCAAGGCGCTGATGCGGCGGGTGAGCGCGCGGTCGTTGGCCACCAGCGCCACGGGCGCCTGTCCCTGCGCCAGGTGCTGCAACACACAGGCGGCGGCGCGCTGGGCCTCGTCCTCGGCATCGGGCACGGCATGCAAGGTTGGCACGCCGGCCTTCCCGCCGTCCATCACCTGCGGCAGGTCCACGACAAGGCCCGCCTCTGCCCAGTGCCGCGCCAATGTGCGGGCCAGGGGGTCGGGTTGGAAGCCCTGCACCACCACCAGCAGCGGCACGGCCGCACGCACGCCAGACTCGAACAGCACATCCCCCACGTGGCGCGAGGCCAGCACCCATTCCAGGGCGATGCGCGCTGCGGCGGCCTCCAGCCGGAGCGCGCCACCGTCGCCCGCCGCCGGCAGCAGGGCGCGCGCCGCCTCGCCCCAGTCCGGGCGCCGGTCAGGAGCCACGGCCGCTGCCACCACCGCCAACTGCGCGGCCATCTCCAGCAGCGGACCGCTGAGGACTTCGCGGTGCGCGGCAAGACCGGCGCGGTCGAGCAATGCACGTGCGGTGACCGCATCGCGTGCCATATCGCCCGCGTACTCGCTGCCCTCCGCCAGAGGCGCGCCCAGCTGGGAAGCCCAGTTGCGCGTGGTCTCGAAGCGCGGCGCGAAACCCTGCGGGTAGGCGCGCTGCCATTGCCGGCGCGCCTCGCCCATGAGCTGGGCATACGGCACCAGCACCACGGTGGCCGCCAGGTGCGCGCCGCGCTGCGCTGCCGCCGAGCGCACCTGCTCGAAAACCGCGCGCCACCCCGCGCTGCACGCTGCGGCGTGATCGTCTTTTGCTATGGGTGTCATAGCGTTACAAGCACCGGCCATATGAGGATGCGGGGATTCGGTTTCTGTCACAATGACTGGACTTTATACGTACCGGCATCGCCCACTGCTCACACAAGGAACCAAGGAACGCGCCATGGCCAGCGAACTCATCAAACATCTCTCCGACGCCAGCTTTGAAGCCGACGTGCTGAAAGCCGGCACTCCGGTGCTGGTGGACTACTGGGCCGAGTGGTGCGGCCCCTGCAAGATGATCGCCCCCATCCTGGACGAGGTGGCTGGCGCCTACCAGGGCAAGCTCACCATCGCCAAGATGAACGTGGACGAGAACCGCGAGATTCCCGCCAAGTTCGGCATCCGCGGCATTCCCACGCTGATGCTGTTCAAGAACGGTGAACTCGCCGCCACCAAGGTAGGCGCCATGAGCAAGGCCCAGCTCACCGCCTTCATCGACCAGCAATTGGCCTGATTCCCTTCTTGCCGGCCGCCCTCCGCGGCCGGCAGTCTTCCGAGGTGCGCAGCACCCGGGCAACCTGCGAATAGCGCAGAACTTTTCCTGTCATAATTCGCGCTGATCGCCTCGCCGCACGTGCACCCAGCGGCCGGCTCCGGATCACAGGCTCGCCAAGTCCGCCATCACCCATGGCCCGCACGAAACGCACCCCTTCCCCTCACACAGACATTTCCACTCCGTCCAGGAGTCACTCCATGCACCTTAACGAACTCAAGGCACTGCACGTGTCTGAAGTCCTCAAGCAGGCCGAAGACCTGGAAATCGAAAACGGCGGCCGCATGCGCAAGCAGGAGCTGATGTTCGCCATCATCAAGAAGCGTGCAAAAGCCGGCGAGCAGATTTTTGCCGACGGCGTGCTTGAGATCCTGCCCGACGGCTTCGGCTTCCTGCGCAGCCCCGACACCAGCTACACCGCGAGCACCGACGACATCTATATCAGTCCGAGCCAGGTGCGCCGCTTCAACCTGCACACCGGCGACATGATCGAAGGCGAGGTGCGCACGCCCAAGGATGGCGAGCGTTACTTCGCGCTGACCAAGCTTGACTCCGTCAACGGCGGCCCGCCCGAGCAGAACAAGCACAAGGTGATGTTCGAGAACCTCACGCCGCTGTTCCCCAAGGAGCAGATGCGGCTGGAGCGCGAGATCAAGGGCGAGGAGAACATCACCGGCCGCATCATCGACATCATTGCCCCCATCGGCCGCGGCCAGCGCGCGCTGATCGTCGCGCCTCCGAAGAGCGGCAAGACGGTGATGATGCAGCACATCGCCCATGCCATCACGGCCAACAACCCCGATGTGCACCTGATGGTGCTGCTGGTGGACGAGCGCCCCGAGGAAGTGACCGAGATGCAGCGCTCGGTCAAGGGCGAAATCATTGCGTCGACCTTCGACGAGCCCGCCGCACGCCACGTGCATGTGGCCGAGATGGTGATCGAGCGCGCCAAGCGCCTCGTGGAACTGAAAAAGGACGTGGTGATCCTGTTGGATTCCATCACCCGCCTGGCCCGCGCCTACAACAACGTGGTGCCCTCCAGCGGGAAGGTGCTCTCCGGCGGCGTGGACTCCAACGCCCTGCAACGCCCCAAGCGCTTCTTCGGCGCGGCGCGCAAGGTCGAGGAAGGCGGCTCGCTGACCATCATTGCCACGGCGCTGGTCGATACCGGCAGCCGCATGGACGAAGTGATCTTTGAAGAATTCAAGGGCACAGGCAACTGCGAAATCCACCTGAGCCGCCGCCTCTACGAAAAGCGCGTGTTCCCGGCCATCGAGCTCAACAAGAGCGGCACACGCCGCGAGGAACTGCTACTGGCACCCGAGATCCTGCAGAAGACGCGCATCCTGCGCCAGTTCATGTACAACATGGACGAGATCGAGTCCATGGAACTCATGATCAAGAAGATGAAGGAAACAAAGAACAACGTGGAGTTCTTCGAGGCCATGCGCCGCGGCGGCTGACCTGCTCCACCGCTTTTGCCCAGCCCCGCCTTCGTGCGGGGCTTTTTCATGGCCGCCCATTGCCCCTCGCTGTGCGCAGGCGTGACTCCCCGCCCACCGCTCACTTGATTCGCCTCAAGACACGGCGCGACGCGCCGGCCCATACTGGCTGTCATCTCATTTCGATATCATGGTGGCCCGCAATGGGGCGCCCAACGGACCGGGCGCTGCGAACGAAATTGCGGATTACCATCGCCGGCCTGCGTATGCCCTTCGCCCTCCCCGCCCTCGTGTCGCTCCTTGACAGCCCAGCGCTGCGCACGGGCCTGCTCGGGATCTGCGTCACAGTCGCCGGATGCATGGCAGGGGTGCGAACGGACGTGCCCTCCCCTGCGCTGCTGCCCGCCGCATGGCCCGTGCCACCCGTCGCCTTCGATGACGGCACCGTCAGCGTTGACGACCAGGCCGAGTGGGGGATGTTCTACCGCGACCCCACACTGCAAGGCCTGGTGCGCCAGGCGCTCGAGAACAACCGCGACCTGCGCCTGGCAATGCTGCGCGTGGACGAGGCGCGCGCCGCCCTGGGCCTGCAGTCCGCCGAACGCTGGCCGACCCTGGCCGTGGGCAGCAGCCACACCCGCGCACGCGTGCCGGGGGACCTGAACGTGAGCGGCCGCGCCGTCACCACCGGCGAGCACCGCGTGGGCCTTGCCATCAGCAACTGGGAGCTGGATCTGTGGGGCCGCGTGCGCAGCCTGGAGGCGGCAGCGCAGCAGGCCTACTTCGCCTCCGCCGAAGGCAGCCGCGCCGCCCAGGCCGCACTGGTGAACCAGGTGGCACGCAACTACCTCGCATGGCGCGAAACGCAGGAACGCATCGCGCTGACAGAAGACACCATCGCCACGCGCCGCGAGAGCCTGCGCATCTTCGGGCGCCGCCACGCGGCCGGCGCCATCTCGCGCCTGGCGCTGACGCAGGTGGAATCTCTGCTGTACCAGGCCGAATCCATCGGCACCCAGCTCGCGCAGCAGCAGGCACTGCAGGCCCATGCGCTGGCGCAGCTCGTGGGCGTACCGTGGGATGCGCTGGCCCTGGCGCCGCCCCAGGCTGCCGTCGCCCTTCCCACCGTGCCCGCGGGATTGCCTTCCGACCTGCTGCTGCGCCGCCCCGACATTGCCGCCGCCGAGCACACCCTGCACGCCGCCAACGCCCGCGTGCAAGCCGCGCGCGCAGCGTTCTTTCCGCGCATCGCCCTGACCACGAGTGCGGGCACCGCCAGCGCGCACCTGGACGGCCTGTTCGACAGCGGCAGCCGCGCCTGGACGTTCGCTCCCAGCGTCTCTCTGCCGCTCTTCGACGGGGGGCGGCTGCAGTCCAACCTGGATCTGAGCGCCGCACGCCAGAACATCGCTGTGGCCGACTACGAAAAGACCGTGCAGACGGCCTTCCGCGAAGTGTCAGACGCATTGGCCACGCGCGCCACGGCAGCGCGCCAGATCACGCTGCAGCAGGCCCAGCGCGACGCCTTGCATGAACGCGCACGTTTGGCGCAACTGCGCTACGACCACGGTGCCACGCCCTACTTCGAAGTGCTGGATGCCCAGCGCGACCTGCTGGCCGCCGAGCAGCAACTCGTGCAGGCACGCTATGCGCTGCAGGCCGCACACATCGCCGTCTATGCCGCGCTGGGCGGCGGCGCGCCCGCGCGCTGACAACCCAACGGGACCCTCGCATGACCATTCCCAAGAAAATCCTCATCGCCGCAGCCGCAATCGCTGCCATCGCCGCACTGGGCGGCTACGCCTGGCTGCAGTGGAAGGAAACGCAGCAGAACGCCGGCCTTGTGGGCGGCAACGGGCGCATCGAGGCCACCGAGGTGGACGTGGCCACCAAGTACGCCGGCCGCGTGGCCGAGATCCTGGTGCAGGAAGGCGACTTCGTGCAGGCCGGCCAGCCACTGGCACGCATGCAGGTGGACAGCCTGCTGGCCCAGCAGCGCGAGGCCGAGGCCAGCCGCGACCGCGCCCTGCAGGCCGTGGCCTCCGCGCGCGCCCAGGTGGCACTGCGCGAGAGCGAGCACACGGCCGCCCAGGCCCTGATCGCCCAGCGCGAGGCCGACCTGGACGCCGCTCAGCGCCGCGCGGCACGGTCGGAGACGCTGGCGCGCGAGGGCGCATCCTCCGAGCAGGAACTGGACGATGACCGGGCCCGCGTGCGCAGCGCACAGGCCGCGCTGAAGGCCACGCAGGCACAGGCGCAGGCCGCGGGCGCGGCCATCGTTGCCGCGCGCACCCAGGTGGCCGGTGCCGAATCGGCGGTAAAAGCCGCCGATGCGACCGTGCAGCGCATCAACGCCGACCTGGCCGACAGCGAACTCGCCGCCCCGCGCGATGGCCGCGTGCAGCTGCGCCTGGCCCAGCCCGGTGAAGTGCTGGGCGGCGGCGGCAAGCTGCTGAACCTGGTGGACCTGACCGACGTGTACATGAGCTTCTTCCTGCCCGAGACCGTGGCCGGCCGCGTGGCGCTGGGAACCGAGGTGCGCATCGTGCTCGACGCCGCACCGCAGTATGTGATCCCGGCCAAGGTGTCGTTCGTCGCCAGCACGGCGCAGTTCACGCCCAAGACCGTGGAGACGGCCAGCGAGCGGCAAAAGCTCATGTTCCGCGTGCGCGCGCGCATCGCCCCCGAGCTGCTGCGCAAGCACATCACGCAGGTGAAGACCGGCCTGCCCGGCCAGGCCTGGATCAAGCTGGACGAGGGCCGCGACTGGCCGGCGCACCTGCACAACGTCGTGGCCCCCTGACGGACCGTAACGCCCGGCTGCTCCATGCCCCAGCACCTTGAGACCGCCACCCCCGTGGCCCGGCTGCGGGACGTGCAACTGCGCTACGGCGCGGCCCAGGCCCTGCGCGGCATCACGCTGGACATACCGACCGGCCGCATGGTGGGCCTGATCGGGCCGGACGGCGTGGGCAAGTCCAGCCTGCTGGCGTTGATGGCCGGCGCGCGCGCACTGCAGCAGGGCAGCGTGCAGGTGCTGGGCGGCGACATGGCGCGCAAGGCGCACCGCGACGCGATCTGCCCGCGCATCGCCTACATGCCGCAGGGCCTGGGCAAGAACCTCTACCCCACGCTGTCGGTCGAGGAGAACCTGCAGTTCTTCGCGCGCCTGTTCGGCCACGGTGCGGCCGAACGGCGCAGGCGCATTGACGACCTCACGCGCAGCACAGGCCTGTATCCCTTCCTCGCGCGGCCCGCGGGCAAGCTCTCGGGCGGCATGAAGCAAAAGCTGGGGCTGTGCTGCGCGCTGATCCATGACCCTGACCTGCTGATCCTGGACGAGCCCACCACCGGCGTGGACCCCCTTGCACGCGCGCAGTTCTGGGAACTGATCGCCCGCATCCGCACCGAGCGCGCGCACATGAGCGTGATCGTCGCCACCGCCTACATGGACGAGGCGCAGCGCTTCGACTGGCTGGTGGCCATGGACGATGGCGCCGTTCTTGCCACGGGCACACCGCAAGAGCTGCTCCAGCGTGCTGGCGTCGACACCCTGGAGGAAGCCTTCATCGCCCTGCTGCCCGAAGCCAGAAAGCGCGGCCACAGCCCGGTGGTGATTCCACCGCTGCCGACCAACGGCGAGGACGACATTGCCATCGAGGCGCAGGGCCTGACCATGCGCTTTGGCGACTTCGTGGCCGTGGACCAGGTGAGCTTTCGCATCCGACGCGGCGAGATCTTCGGCTTTCTGGGCTCCAACGGCTGCGGCAAGTCCACCACCATGAAGATGCTCACCGGACTGCTGCCTGCGTCCGAGGGCCGTGCCTGGCTGTTCGGGCAGGCGGTGGACCCGCACGACATGGCCACGCGCCGGCGCGTGGGCTACATGTCGCAGGCGTTCTCGTTGTATGGCGAGCTGACGGTGGAGCAGAACCTGGTGCTGCACGCGCGCCTGTTCCATGTGCCGGAAGAACAGGTGACAGCGCGCGTGGACGAGATGCTGCAGCGCTTTGCCCTGCAGGACGAGCGTGCCACCCTGCCCGCCAACCTGCCGCTGGGCATGCGCCAGCGCCTGTCGCTGGCCGTGGCCATGGTGCACCGGCCCGAGTTGCTGATCCTGGACGAGCCCACCTCCGGCGTGGACCCGGTGGCGCGCGACGCCTTCTGGCGCCTGCTGGTCGAACTGTCGCGCCGCGACCGTGTGACGATCTTCATCTCCACCCACTTCATGAACGAGGCCGAGCGCTGCGACCGCATGTCCATGATGCACGCGGGCCGGGTGCTGGACAGCGACACGCCGGCCGCGCTGATGGCCCGGCGCGGCGCCCAGACGCTGGAGCAGGCGTTCATCGGCTACCTGCTGGAGGCCGCTGGCGAGCCCGCGGCCGATGACGGCGCTACAAAAACAGGAGCTTTCAGCGCTCAATCGACGGTCGTATCAAACGCAAAAGAGTTTGAAACACCCGCAGATCAAGCGGCAGCAGCTCCTGAAATAGAAGCACCCCGGCACCGCGCCTTCAGCCTGCAGCGCATGCTGAGCTACATGTGGCGCGAGTCGCTGGAGCTGCGCCGCGACCCGGTGCGCGCCACGCTGGCGCTGGCGGGCTCGTTGATCCTGATGTTCGTGATCGGCTACGGCATCAACATGGATGTGGAGAACCTGCGCTACGCCGTGCTCGACCGCGACCAGACCACGCTGAGCCAGAGCTATGCCAACGCGCTCTCGGGATCGCGCTATTTCATCGAGCAACCGCCGCTGTCGGACCATGCCGAGCTGGACCGGCGCATGCGCAGCGGCGAGCTCTCGCTGGCCATCGAGATCCCCAGCGGCTTTGCCCGCGACGTGCTGCGCGGCAAGAACGTGGAGATCGGCGCCTGGGTGGACGGCGCCATGCCCATGCGCGCGGAAACCGTGCGCGGCTATGTGCAAGGCATGCACCAGCATTGGCTGGCCGCGCAACTGCACGAGCGCACGGGGCAGCGCCTGGCCAGCAGCGTGACCGTGCAATCGCGCTACCGCTACAACCCCGACGTGCGCAGCCTGCCCGCCATGGTGCCGGCGGTGATTCAGCTCTTGATGCTCATGCTGCCGGCGATGCTCACGGCGCTGGCCGTGGTGCGCGAGAAGGAGATGGGCTCCATCCTCAACCTGTACGTGACGCCCGTCACACGCACCGAATTCCTGCTGGGCAAGCAACTGCCCTACGTGTTGCTGGCCATGCTGAACTTCCTGCTCATGTGCCTGCTGGCGGTGACCGTGTTCGGCGTGCCCATCACCGGCAGCTTTGCCACGCTGGCGCTGGCAGCGCTGGTGTTCTCGGTCACCTCCACCGGCATGGGCCTGCTGGCCAGCAGCGTCACGCGCAGCCAGATTGCAGCCATGTTCTTCGCACTCATCGGCACGCTGATACCGGCGGTGCAGTTCTCGGGCCTGATCGATCCCGTCTCGTCGCTGGAGGGCAGCGGCCGCCTCATCGGCTCGGTCTACCCGGCCACGTACATGTTCATGATCAGCCGCGGCGTCTTCAGCAAGGGACTGGGACTGGCCGACCTGCAGGGCGCGCTGCTGCCGCTGCTGGCGTCGGTGCCCGTGGTCATGCTGGGCGCGATTGCGCTGCTGAAGAAGCAGGAGCGCTGACCAATGCCCGGCTCCTCCTCATCCGTGCGCCTGCACCTGCTCAACATCTACCGCCTGGGCGTGAAGGAGTTGTGGAGCCTGCTGCGCGACCCCACCATGCTGGTGCTGATCGTGTATGTGTTCACGCTGTTGGTGTACGCCGCCGCCACGGCCATGCCCGAAATCCTGCACAAGGCGCCGATCGCGATCGTGGACGAGGACCAGTCGCAACTGTCGCAGCGCATCGTTTCGGCCTTTTACCCGCCGCAGTTCAACACGCCGGCGCTCATCACCGCGCGCGAGATGGATGCTGGCATGGACGCGGGGCACTACACCTTCGTGCTCAACATCCCGCCCGACTTCCAGCGCGACGTGCTCGCGGGCCGGGCAGCGGAAGTACAGCTGAACGTGGACGCCACGCGCATGAGCCAGGCCTTCAGCGGCAATGCCTACGTGCAGCAGATCGTGCTGAGCGAGGTCAGCGAGTTCGTGCAACGCTACCGCGGCACCGCAGCCCCACCCGTGGATCTGGCGCTGCGCATGCGCTTCAATCCGTCGCTGGACAAGGCATGGTTCGGCAGCCTGATGCAGATCATCAACAGCGTGACCATGCTGTCCATCATCCTCACGGGCGCGGCGCTGATCCGCGAGCGCGAGCACGGCACCATCGAGCACCTGCTGGTCATGCCCGTCACGCCCACCGAGATCATGCTGGCCAAGGTCTGGTCCATGGCGCTGGTGGTGCTGCTGGCGGCCACGACGTCGCTGGTCCTGGTGGTGCAGGGGCTGCTGCGCGTGCCCATTGGCGGCTCACTGGGGCTCTTCCTGGCCGGGGCGGCGCTGCACCTGTTCGCCACCACCTCCATGGGCATCTTCATGGCCACGGTGGCGCGCAGCATGCCGCAGTTCGGGCTGCTCATGGTGCTCACGCTCATCCCGCTGGAGATGCTGTCGGGCGGCACCACGCCGCGCGAGAGCATGCCGGCGCTGGTGCAGGACCTGATGCTGGCGGCCCCCACCACGCACTTCGTGGAGCTGGGCCAGGCCATCTTGTACCGCGGCGCAGGCATGGACGTGGTGTGGCCGCAGTTCCTGGCGTTGGCGGGCATCGGCTCGGTCCTGTTCGCCCTGTCGCTGGCGCGCTTTCGCCGCACCATCAGCAGCATGGCCTAGCACCGCTGAATCAGCTTGTGCGATAATTGCAGGCTTTTTTGCGGAAAGTACACTGGAATAGGCTGGTGCGGCTCCCGCTGACTTGAGGAAGAAGATCATGAAAGAAGGCATCCACCCCAATTACCGCGAAGTGCTGTTCGTTGACCTGTCCAACGGCTTCAAGTTCGTGACCCGTTCCTGCGTGAACACGAAGGAAACCGAAACCTTCGAAGGCAAGGAATACCCCCTGTACAAGCTGGACACGTCCTCCGAATCGCACCCCTTCTACACCGGCACGCAAAAGTCGGTGGACAACATGGGCGGCCGCGTGGAGCGTTTCCGCAACCGCTTCGGCAAGACCGCAGCGAAGTAAGCAGCAAGGCCTGCCCCGTGCAGGCCCGTGCAGGCAGGTGGCGAACCCATTCGCCGCACCTGCACACACCAGGCAGCCCGGCTTCTCCGCGCTGCCTTTTTTATTGCGCACTCCGCTATCCTCGGCCCAACGCCATTTCCCCCCGTCCGCGTGATACACCCGACCCCCGCCATCGTTGCCCAGAGCGCCGTGCGCCCGCTGCCGCGTTGGGCCTTGCTGCTGCTGTGCCTGGCCTATGCCGTTCCCGGCTTCGTGGGGCGCGACCCGTGGCGCAATGCGGACATCGCCTCGTTCGGCTACATGCGCGAACTGGCCCTCGGGCGCACCTCCTGGATGGACCCGCTGCTGGTGGGCGTGCCGCCGGATGGCGACGGACTGCTGCCCTACTGGCTGGGCGCGTGGGCCATCCAGGCGCTGGACGGCTGGCTGCCGGCGGAGCTTGCCGCGCGCCTGCCGTTCGTCGCTCTGCTGCTGCTGACCCTGGCGGCCACCTGGTACAGCGTGTACTACCTGGCGCGCAGCCCCGGCGCACAGCCCGTGGCCTTTGCCTTCGGCGGCGAGGCGCAGCCCGCCGACTATGCCCGCGCCATGGCCGACGCCGGCCTGCTGGCCTTCATCGCCTGCCTGGGACTGGCCCAGCTGTCGCATGAAACCACGAGCTACCTCACCCAGCTGTGCTGCACCGCGCTGCTGTTTTACGCTGGCTCCGCAATGCCTTGGCGCACGGCGTGGCCCACCTTCACCGCCATTGCCGGTCTGCTGGGGCTGGTGCTCAGCGGCGCCCCCACGCTCGCAGTGCTGCTGGGCCTGGGCTGTGCCTGGCTGGTGGCCTGCACGCGCGGCGCGACACTGCGAAGCCGCGCAGTGGCAGGGGGCGTGCTGCTGGCCGCCACGGTGGCCGCTGCCGCGCTGGCGCTGCAGTTGGACCTATGGCGCTGGCGCATCGTGCGCTTCGAAGATCTGAAACAGTGGCAAAGCCTGGTGCGCCTGTTCATCTGGTTCAGCTGGCCCGCCTGGCCCCTCACGCTGTGGACGCTGTGGCGCTGGCGGCAGCAGATCCTCAGCCGCGAATGGCACCGGCACCTGTTGCTGCCGCTGTGGTTTGCCCTCGTGGCCGTGACAGCCACACTGACCACCCAGCCGGCCGACCGCGCACTGCTGCTGGGCCTGCCCGCCCTGGCGGCGCTGGCCGCCTTTGCGCTGCCGACGCTGCGGCGCAGCATCGCAGCGCTGATCGACTGGTTCACCCTGCTGTTCTTCAGCGCCTCGGCCATCGGTATCTGGGTGGTGTGGCTGGCGGTGCAGACAGGGGTGCCGGCCAAGCCCGCGGCCAACGTGGCCAAGCTGGCGCCCGGCTACGTGCCGTCGTTCTCGCTGTTGGCCTTCGGCGTGGCGCTGGCCGCCACGGCTGCGTGGTGCCTGCTGGTGGTCTGGCGCGCGGCACGCAACCGCCCCGTCATCTGGCGCAGCCTGGTGTTGCCCGCAGGCGGCGCCACGCTGGGCTGGCTGCTCATGATGACCTTGTGGCTGCCGCTGCTGAACTATGGCCGCAGCTTCGCACCCCAGGTGGCCGGCGTGGCTGCCGCCATCACCGACCGCGACAGCTGCGTGGTCGGCTACGGGCTGAACCGTGCGCAGTTGGCCGCGCTGCTGCACCATGGGCAGCTGCACATGGTGCCCACCGAACAGCTGGCGCAGTGCGACTGGGTCATCGCAGACGCCTCCGCCGCACCGCTGGTGAGCGCGTTGCTGCCCCCGGCGCAGTGGCAGGAGATGGCGAGCGTCAGCCGCCCCACGGACCGCGGCGACCGCATGCTGGTGCTGCGCCGCGCGGCCCGCAAGCGCTGATGTCCGAGCTGTCCACCATTGCACGGCACGCACTCACCGTGCTGGCCGGGCAGCTTGCGGTGATGGCCTTCGGGGTCACCGACACCATCGTTGCCGGACGCCATTCGCAGGAGTCCCTGGCCGCCCTCTCCATCGGCTCAGCCGTGTTCGTGAGCGTGTACGTGGCGCTCATGGGTGTGTTGCAGGCCTTGCTGCCCATCTGGGCCGAGCAGCGCGGCGCGAACGCACAGGCCGGCATGGGCGCCAGCGTGCGCCAGTCGCTGTACCTGTGGGCGGGTGCCGCGGTGCTGGGCATGGCCGTGCTGCTGTCGCCAGGCCCACTCCTGCAATGGACCGAGGTGCCGCCGGCGCTGCGCGGCGAGGTGCAGGCCTACCTGGCCATCCTCGCGTTCGGCCTGCCGCCTGCATTGCTGTTTCGCATCTACAGCACCCTCAACCAGGCTTTGGGGCACCCGCAGCTCGTCACCTGGCTGCAGGTCGGCTCGCTGGCGGTCAAAGTGCCGCTCTCGGTCTGGTTCACCTTCGGCGGTGCCGGTCTGGCGCCGCAGGGTGCTGCAGGCTGCGCGTGGGCCACGCTGGCCGTGAACTACGGCCTGATGCTGCTGGGCTGGTGGATGCTGCGTCGCCACACGATGTACGGCCCGCTGCGGCTGTGGCGCCCGTTGGAGCGGCCCGACCCCGCGCAGATTGCGCGCTTTCTGCGGCTGGGCCTGCCAGCGGGCTTGTCCATCCTGGTGGAGGTGACTTCCTTCACGCTGATGGCGCTGTTCATCGCACGCCAGGGGGCGTTGGCCTCGGCTGCGCACCAGATCGCTTCCAACCTCGCCGCCGTGCTCTACATGGTGCCTTTGTCGCTGGCCATTGCCGCAAGCGCCCGCGTGAGCTTCTGGCGTGGCGCGGGGAACGAGCACCAGGCCGCTGCCGTCGCCTTGAAGGGTTTTTGGCTTGCAGCGCTTATGGGATGTGCGCTAGCAGCTATATTATTAATAGCAAAAGACACGATCACGGCCTTGTACTCCACCAGCGCGGAAGTCGTCGCCATGGCTGGCGCGCTGGCAGTATGGGTGGCCGCCTACCATGTGGCGGATGCCCTGCAGACGCTGTGCATCTTCGTGCTGCGCAGCTACCGCATCACGCTGGCGCCATTGGCGGTCTATTGCGTGCTGCTGTGGGGCGTGGGACTGTATGGAGGCTACGTGTTGGCCTACCGCGGCCTGGCGGGTTGGGGGCCGATGCATTCCCCTTCGCCTTTTTGGGCCGCCAGCGCTGCCGCTCTAGGCGCGACGGCGTTGATTTTCACGGCCCTGCTGCTGGGCGTGCTCAGGCTGCAGACACGCCGGGCGGCTCCGCCGCTACGGCAGGACCCCCACCGCTGAGGCCGCGCGGCGGCGTCCGCAGGCGCGACGGCGGAAACACCACCGTGAACGTCGAGCCCTGCCCCACCACGCTGGCCACCTGCAGCGCTGCGCCATGGCGCTGCACCACATGCTTCACGATGGCCAGTCCGAGGCCCGTGCCGCCCGTGTCGCGCGAGCGGCTGCGGTCCACGCGGTAAAAACGCTCGGTGATGCGCGGCAGGTGTTGCGGCTCAATGCCAGGCCCTGAGTCGCGCACCATGAAACGGGCGCTGCCATCAGGCTCCACGTCCCACGCCACGGTGATGCTGCCCCCGGGTGGCGTGTAGCGCACGGCGTTGTTGACCAGGTTGGCCAGGGCGCTTTGCAGCTCGGCCGCATTGCCGGCCACCTGCCCGGCCGCCTGCGCTGCTTCGGCCGTGGGGAACGTGATCTGGTGAAGCTTGCCGGGCTGGTTCTGCGTCAGCAGGGCCGAGAGCGCGCGCCCCTCGTCCTCGCAGCGGCGCAGCAGCGTCGAGACCGCGACCCATTCGTGCATGCTGGGCGGAGGGCTTCCCTCCAGGCGCGACAGCGTCAACAGGTCTTGCACCAGGTTCTGCATGCGCACGGCCTGCTGCGACATCATGCGCAGGTAGCGCGCACGCTCCTCGTTGCTGAGCTGCAGGGTCTGCAGGGTTTCGACAAAGCCCATCAGCACGGTGAGCGGGGTGCGGATCTCATGCGACACGTTGGCGACGAAGTCGCGCCGCATGGCCTCGGCCTGCTCCAGCGCCGTCACGTCGCGTGACAGCAGCAGCTTGCGGCCATCGCCATACGGGTGCAGGTGCACCGATACGCGCACCGGCCGCGAGGGCGTGCTGGCGCGTCCGGGCAGCACCACGTCGCGCGTGTAGTCCTTGGACGCGTAGTAGGTACTGAAGTCCGGGTCCCGCACGAGGTTGCCGATGGATTGCTGCGCATCACGCTCCGCATCCAGGCCAAAGTGTTCCTCGGCCATCTGGTTGCACCATTCGATATGGCCTTCGGCATCCAGCAGCATCACGCCATTGGGCGATGCCTGCAGCGCCTGGAGGATTTCCTGCAGGCGCGCATCGCCAGCCTGCGCCTTCAACTGGCCCTGGCGCACCAGGCGCCGTGCGCGGTCCGCTGCTTCTCCCCACAGGCCGCTCAGGCGTGGCGTTTGCGTGGGGTCTCCTTGGCGCAACCAGTTCAGCACGCGCGCGCCGCGCCACAGATCCCAGGCAAACCACAACCATGCGGCGAAACAGGCGCCGATGCCGGCACCCCAGGGGCCCGCCTGCCACCAGCCCAGCGCACCGCCGATCAGTTGGCACAGCAGAAAGAAAAAGAAGCGCAGGAGCATGGCCGCAGGGCTCAGGTCAGGAACAAAAAAGGCGCCCGCACATGATACGGACGCCTGAAAAAACACGGGAGCGAGGCACGCTCTCCGTTACGCCCGCATGAGTGCCTGCGGCTGCGCGGTGAGCCGGTATCCCGCTCCACGCACGGTCTCCACCATGGCGCCGCCCACACCCAATGCTTCGCGAAGGCGCTTCACGTGAACGTCCACCGTGCGCTCCTCGATGAAGACGTGGTCCCCCCAAATCTTGTCGAGCAGTTGCGCGCGGCTGTGCACGCGCTCCGGGTGCTTCATCAGGTAGTGCAGCAGCTTGAACTCTGTCGGCCCGACCTTGAGCTGCTGGCCCTGGTAGCTGACGCGATGCGTGGCCGCATCCAGCACCAGTTCACCAATAGAGACGCTGTCGCTGACCTGCTCGGGCGCACGCCGGCGCAGCACGGCGCGGATGCGCGCCAGCAGTTCCTGCGTGGAAAACGGCTTGGTGATGTAGTCGTCGGCGCCGGCATCCAGCCCGGCCACCTTGTCGGGCTCGTCACCGCGCGCCGTCAGCATGAGGATCGGGATCTGCTTGGTGCGGCTGTCGGCACGCCACTTGCGTGCCAGTTGCAGGCCACTTTGGCCCGGCAGCATCCAGTCCAGCAAGATGACATCGGGCAGCACCGCGTCCAGCTCGCGCTGCGCCGACTCGCCGTCTTCCGCCCAGATGGGCTGAAAGCCGTTGTGGCGCAGGTTCACGGCCACCAATTCTGCGATGGGGGACTCGTCCTCGACGATGAGTACCCGGGGAAGCTTCTTCATCGGTTCACCGCCTTTCTCAGGCCACGGCCGACTCGATCTCGTCCAGCGCCGTGTGGCGCACGTCCTTGCCCTTGACGAGATAGATGATCAGCTCGGCCACGTTCTTGGAATGGTCGCCGATGCGCTCGATGGCCTTGGCCAGGAACAGCAGGTCCAGGCTGGCGGAGATGGTGCGCGGGTCTTCCATCATGTAGGTGATGAGCTTGCGCACGAAACCGTCGAACTCCCGGTCGATGAGATCGTCTTCCTTCAGGATGGCAACAGCGGCCTTGGTGTCCAGGCGGGCAAACGCATCCAGCGCCTTGCGCAGGAGCCCCGAAGCCAGGTCGGCCGCCACACGCAGGTCGCTGGACGGTAGCGAACGGGCGGCCCCGCTTTCGATGATGGACTTGACCATGCGCGCCATGCGCGTGGCCTCGTCACCCATGCGCTCCAGATTGGCGATGGCCTTGGAGAAGGCCATCAGCAGGCGCAGGTCGCGTGCGGTGGGCTGGCGGCGCGCGATGACGGAAGCCAGCTCATGGTCGATCTCGACCTCCATGGCGTTCACGCGGCGCTCCAACTGCTCCACCTGTTCGACGGCTTCCAGGTTGAAGTGGGAAAGCGCATAGATGGCCTGGCGAATCTGCGACTCCACCAGGCCGCCCAGTTCCATGACGCGGGAGGAAATGTTGTTCAGTTCGCTGTCGAACTGTGAAGAAAGATGTTTGTCTGCCATGTCCCGTACCTCCATCAGCCGAAGCGGCCCGTGATGTAGTCCTCTGTCTCCTTGCGCTGCGGCTTGAAGAACATCTGCTCTGTGTCCCCGAACTCCACCAGGTCGCCCAAATACATATAGGCGGTGTAGTCACTGCAGCGCGCCGCCTGCTGCATGTTGTGCGTGACGATGACCACGGTGTAGTCGTCCTTCAGTTCAGCGATCAATTCCTCGATCTTGGCGGTCGAGATGGGGTCCAGCGCCGAGCAGGGCTCGTCGAGCAACAACACTTCCGGCTTGATGGCGATGCCGCGTGCGATGCACAGGCGCTGCTGCTGGCCGCCGGACAGGCCCGCGCCGCTCTGGTCCAGCTTGTCCTTGACCTCATTCCACAAGGCCGCCTTGCGCAGCGCCCATTCCACGCGGTCGTCCATGTCGCTCGCGCTCAGGCTCTCGAAAAGCTTCACGCCAAAGGCGATGTTGTCGTAGATCGACATGGGAAACGGCGTGGGCTTCTGGAACACCATGCCCACCTTGGCGCGGATCAGCGCCACGTCCTGCTTGCTGGTGAGCAGGTTCTCGCCGTCGAGGATGATCTGCCCCTCGGCGCGCTGCTCGGGATACAACTCGAACATGCGGTTGAAGGTGCGCAGCAGCGTGGATTTGCCGCAGCCCGACGGCCCGATGAAGGCGGTGACCTTCTTCTCGGGAATGTCGAGGTTGATGCTCTTGAGGGCATGGAACTTCCCGTAATAGAAGTTCAGGTCACGGACCGTGATCTTGGATTGCACGGGCGCGGAGGTCTTGGTGGAGGGCATGAATGTCTTCCGGAGGCAATAGTTACTTTTGGCGCGTGACCACGCGGGCCAGGATGTTCAGGCCCAGCACCGCAAGGGTGATGAGGAACACGCCAGCCCAGGCGAGCTGCTGCCAGTTCTCATAGGGGCTCATGGCGAACTTGAAGATGGTCACCGGCAAACTGGCCATGGGCTTGGACAGGTCGCCATTCCAGAACTGGTTGTTCAGTGCAGTGAACAGCAGGGGCGCCGTCTCGCCTGCGATGCGTGCCACCGCCAGCAATATGCCGGTGATCACGCCGGCGCGGGCCGCGCGCAGCGTCACCATGGTGATGACCTTCCATTTGGGCGTGCCCAACGCGTAGGCCGCCTCGCGCAGACTGGCCGGAACGAGGATCAGCATGTTTTCGGTGGTGCGGATCACCACGGGGATGACGATGAGCGCCAAGGCCATGATCCCGGCGTAGGCCGAGAAGCTCTTGAACTGGGCGACCACCACGGCATAAACAAACAAGCCGATCACGATGCTGGGTGCGGACAGGAGGATGTCGTTCACAAAGCGCGTCGTGGATGCCAGCCAGCCGCGTGCGTCGTATTCCGCAAGGTAGACGCCCGCCATGATGCCGATGGGCGTGCCCACGAACGTCGCCAGCAGCACCATGACGAAGGAACCGAAGATCGCGTTCGCGATACCACCGGCTTCGTTGGGCGGGGGCGTCATCTGCGTGAACAGCGCCACGCTCAGCCCGCCCACGCCCAGCCGGATGGTTTCCCACAGGATCCAGACCAGCCAGAACACGCCAAACGCCATGGCCAGAAGCGACAGCGTCAATGCGATCTGGTTCAGGCGCTTGCGCGACGCATAGCGCGCCTGGCGCACCTGGGCCAGCTCGGCCGCGGAGATGAGTTTCTGCGACGTGCTCATGCGCGGGCCCCTTCGTTCTTCTTGAGGCGCGCCAGCAGCAGCTTGGACAAGGCCAGCACCACGAAGGTGATGAAGAAGAGCACCAGTCCCAGATAAATCAACGACGCCTGGTGCAGGCCCTCGCCGGCTTCGGCAAATTCGTTGGCCAGCGCGGAGGTGATGCTGTTGGCCGCCTCGAACACGGACAGTGAATTCAGCTGGTTCATATTGCCGATCACGAAGGTGACGGCCATGGTCTCGCCCAGCGCACGGCCCAGCCCCAGCATGATGCCGCCCAGGACACCGGACTTGGTATAGGGCAGCACCACCTTCCACACCACCTCCCAGGTGGTGGAACCCAGGCCGTAGGCGGACTCCTTGAGCAGCGCGGGAGTGACCTCAAACACATCGCGCATGACCGACGCGATGAAGGGGATGATCATGATGGCCAGGATGATGCCGGCCGACAGAATGCCGATACCCACGGGCGGCCCCGACACCAGCGCGCCAAGGTAAGGCACGCCGTGGAACAGCGACTGCAGCGGCTGCTGCACATAAGTGGCAAGAATGGGGCCAAACACCATCAGGCCCCACATGCCGTAGACGATCGAAGGCACAGCCGCCAGCAGTTCGATGGCCGTTCCCAGAGGACGCTTGAGCCATGCAGGGGAAAGCTCCGTCAGAAACAGCGCAATGCCGAAACTGACCGGCACGGCGATCAACAGCGCGATGATGGAGGTCGTCAGGGTGCCATAGACCATCACCAGGCCGCCGTACTCGTTCTGCACGGGATCCCAGACGCTGCTCGTCAGGAAGCCCAGGCCGTACTGCTGGATCGATGGCCAGGCACCGTGCACGAGCGACGCCATGATGCCCAGCAAAAGCGCCAGGGTCAGCACGGCCGCGCCGCGCGCCAACCAGCCGAAGATGCGATCGGCAATCACGCCGGAAAACAGGGTGGTACGGGGCGGGGGTGAACCCCTGGATGCGCCAACAGCCGCATCAAGCGGCGGGGCCTCGTGGACGGGCATGGTACTGGACACGTCTGATTGCCTTGTAAAACAGGGGAACCGGTGGCCCACCCGGGAGGGCGGACCACCGTCTCAGCTTACTTCAGGGCGATGGATTTGCCCGAAGTGTCCTTGATCTCGCCCCACGACTTCATGATCACGGCCTTCACATTTTCCGGCATGGGCACATAGTCCAGATCGGATGCGGTCTTGTCGCCCGACTTGTATGCCCACTCGAAGAACTTCAGTACCGTAGCAGCCTGCACCGGCTTGTCCTGCGACTTCTGCATCAGGATGAAGGTGGCGGAGGTGAGCGGCCATGCATCCTTGCCGGGCTGGTTCGTCAGGATCTGGTAGAAGCTCTTGGTCCACTCCGCACCCGCGGCGGCGGCCTTGAAGGTGGCCTCATCAGGCGACACGAAGTTGCCAGCGCTGTTCTGCATCTGCGCGAACGTCAGCTTGTTTTGCTTCACGTAGGCGTACTCCACGTAGCCGATGGAGTTGGGCAGGCGTCCCACGAACGCGGCCACGCCTTCGTTGCCCTTGCCGCCCGCGCCGGTGGGCCAGTTCACGGCAGTGCCTTCGCCCACCTTGGCCTTCCACTCGGCGTTCACCTTGCTCAGGTAGTTGGTGAAACCGAAGGTGGTGCCGGAGCCATCGGCACGGCGCACCGGGGCGATGGCGGCATCAGGCAGGTTCAGGCCCGGGTTCAAGGCCTTGATGGCTTCGTCGTTCCACTTGGTGATCTTGCCCAGATAGATGTCGCCGAGCAGTTGACCGTTGAGCTTGAGTTGGCCGGGCTGAATACCCTTGATGTTCACCACGGGAACGATACCGCCGATCACGGTAGGGAACTGCACGAGCCCCTTCTTGGCCAGTTCTTCGTCTTTCAGGGGCGCATCGGAAGCGCCGAAATCAACCGTCTTGGCCTCGATCTGACGCAGACCGGCGCCCGAGCCGACAGACTGGTAGTTGATCTTGACGCCCGTGGCCTTGTTGTAGTCGGCCGCCCACTTGGAATACAGGGGTGCAGGGAAGCTGGCGCCAGCGCCCGTTGCTTCCTGCTGTGCCCAGGCGCCAGAAAACGCGCCCATTGCCACAACACCAGACACCAGAACGCGAATCGCGGAGAGTTTCATGGAAGAGACCTCTTGGTTGAAAAAACTCAATGCCGCGACTCTAGAAGCCGTTTGTGACATCACCGTGACATTCATTCTTGACCGTCATACACCGTCCGCAGCGCTGCCCCACTTCCTTGTCACGGAACTGTCGCACGGGGAACGTACGCTCCCGCCACCGACAACAGTCGGTAACAAACACACCTCTTCGGGAGAACCACATGTTCCGTCGCCTGACTCTTCAAACCACCCTGGCCCTCGCGATCGTCGCGACCCTGGGCGCCTGCTCTACCCCCGCGTCTGCCCCTAACACGGTGGGCGGCGTGGTTGCCAAGACCAAGAACCTCAGCACCTTCAACCAATTGGTCGCCGACGCAGGCATGGCAGCCACGCTGAACGGCTCCGGCCCCTACACGGTTTTCGCCCCCAGCGATGCAGCCTTCCAGGCGCTTCCTGCGAAGACGCGCGACGCCCTCAAGAACGACAAGGAACAGCTGAAGGCCGTGCTGAGCTATCACATCGTGCCGGCACACGTCACCGCAAGCGCCAAGGCCGGCAAGCTGAAGACCCTGCAGGGCTCGGACATTGCTCTGGCACGCGCCGCAGACTTTGTGACCGTGGAGGACGCCCTGGTGGAACAGGCCGACCTGAAGGCGGGCAACGGTGTCGTGCACGTGATTGATCGCGTGCTGGTGCCTCCCCGCAAGAAGTAAGCCGCTCCACGCCAACCTGTCCTTCCAGACCATGCATCCTCCCCTTTCTTGCAGCCTGCGATTGCAGCGGCGCGCCCTGTTGAAGGCGGCGGGCGCTGCCTGCGCCATCGGCGCAGCGGCATATGCGCCCGTGGCGCGGGCGCAGGAGCCACGCGCTCTCGCAGTCACACAGATCGTGGATCTGTCGCCACAGAACCAGGACGTCAGCCGTGACTTCCTGATCGGGTCCCGGGCTGCATGGACGGACCTGAACGCTCGTGGCGGCGGCATTCGCGGCCGCTCCGTCCAGCATGTGGTGGTGGAGACCGACGGGTCGGCTGCCGCAGTTCGCACGGCCTGGAAGGCGGCATACGACAACGCCGCGTGTGTGGCATTGTCCGGGTGCGTGGGGGACAGCACGGCGGCCGCCATCGCCACCCTTCAGACGGGCGAGGCCGCACTGGCCCACCTGGCACCCTGGCTCCTGCGGCAATGGAAGGACGACAGCGACACCGTCTTTCCCATCTTTCCCAATTACCGTGCCCAGATGACCCATGCCATTCGCTCTCTCGCGGTCATGGGAGTGCAACAGGCAGGTGCGGTCTACGCCAATGCGACACTCCAGCAGCAGTTGCAGGGTCTGGTCACCGAAGTGGGCAAGGCCATGGGGTTGCGCATCCAGCCCCTCTCGCCCCAGGAGCAACGCGGAATTCCCCCTGCCATCGTGCTGTTCATCGGGGGCACTCCGGAGCTTCACGAATATGTAAGACACCTGACCCTGCCCCAGGGCCGGCAATGCTATGTAGTGGCCCTTGCCGATGCGAATCTGCAGGTGCTGGCGCAGTTGGGTGGCATTCCGCGCGGCATTTCCGTCATCGCCACGCAGCCGGTTCCCTTGGTGTCGCACGGCATGTCCATCGTGCGCAACTACCGCGAGGTCATGGCCAAGCTCTACGACGAGCCCCCCTCGCCCCAGGGGCTGGCGGGCTTCATCGCCGCACGGTATACCGCAGAGGTGCTGCAGTCGGTGGCCGGGCCGGTCACACGCGCCAGCGTTCTCGCCGCGTTGCGTAAACGCGTGGAAATCCAGGTCGGCGGCTACCTGGTGGCCTACGAAGACAGACGCCTGGCCAATGCCCACGTCACACAAAGCATGCTCACGGCCGACGGACGCATCGTGGGATGAGACGTGGCCGCCCTGCAGTCGTTTTCTCCCCGGCGCCGATGCTATGCTGCACCGCTGGAAAACCTGCGCACAGCGTGCATCCCCATGCAAGATGGAATACTGCTGGCAGCCGTGGATCTGGGCTCCAATAGCTTTCGCCTGGAAATCGGCTGCCTCGAACACGGGCAGATCCGCCGTGTCGAATACCTGAAAGAAACCGTTCGCCAGGGCGGCGGTCTCGATGAGGACCGCAACCTCACGCAGGACGCCATGCAGCGTGGCTGGGATTGCCTTGCCCGGTTTGCAGAGCGGCTTGCGGGTTTTCCAGCCGCTCATGTCCGTGCGGTGGCGACGCAAACCTTGCGCGAGGCACGCAACCGGGAAGAATTCATTACCCGAGGAAGCCGGATTCTGGGCTTTCCCATCGACGTCGTATCCGGGCCTGAAGAGGCGCGGCTCATCTACCAGGGCGTGGCAAGACTGCTGCCGCAATCCGACGAAAAGCGCCTGGTCGTGGACATCGGCGGTCGCTCGACGGAATTGATTCTGGGGCAGCAGTTCACGCCAGGTACCGTGGCGTCCTACCGCGTGGGCAGCGTGGCTTGGTCTGCCCGCTACTTCGCTGACGGTTCCTTCACGCGCCACGCTTTCGAAGCCGCTGAGATCGCCGCCAAGGCCGTGCTGGACGAGGCGATGGACAGTTACCGGCGCCAGACGTGGGATGTGGCCTATGGCTCATCAGGCACCGTCGGGGCCGTTGGCTCCATCCTTGCTGCCGCTGGCGGTGAGGAGGGTGTGATCCGCCGGGAGGGCCTCGACTGGCTGCAGGACCAGCTGATGCGTGCGCGCCATGTAGACCGCCTGCGACTGGACGGCCTCAAGGACGACCGCAAGGCGGTGATTGGAGGGGGCGTCAGCATCGTGCGTGCGATCTTTGATCTGCTGGATATCGAACGCATGACCGTGGCCCAAGGCGCCCTGCGCCAAGGTGCCCTCTACGATCTTCTGGACCGCGACCAGCCCGAAACGGATTTGCGCTCAGCTACCGTGCGCTCGCTCATGCATCGTTTTACAGTGGACCACGCCCATGCCGAGCGCGTTGCCGAACTGGCCTGCCGCCTGTTCCGCGAGGCTTCCCCGCAAGGCAGCGAACGTGCCGCCCGCAAGCTCGGCTGGGCCGCCTGCCTGCACGAGATCGGATGCCGCATTTCACACAGCGACTACCACCATCACGGCGCCTACATCCTGGACCATACGGATGCAGCCGGCTTTGCCTTGCCCGAACTGCACCATCTGGGGCTCCTGGTGCTGGGCCACCGGGGGAAGGTGCGCAAGCTGGAAGCCGCGAATCTCGCCGATCCGGTCTTTGCCTTGCAGCTCATGTGCCTGCGCGCAGCAGTGGCCCTCTGCCACGCGCGGCGCCCTCCAGACGTAGAAGGTATCCATCTGCAGGTGGAAGGCCGCCGCTGTACCGTGCAGTCGCGCACCGGCTGGGCAGCGGCCTATCCGCAGTCTGCGCACCTGCTGCGGGAAGAATCCGATGCATGGCAAAAAACGCCATGGGAATTCGTGACCGAGCTTTCTTGATCTGATGGCGCCGCAACATAAAACGATATAAACTGTTTATATCGTTTTTCAGTCAGGCAAGGTATATGGCACGAACTCCCGCTACCGACACAGCGGCCCCGGCCGCGCAGGCCCCAGCTCCAGCTCCGGCAAAAGATCTGGCAACAGAAGCGCCAGCGGCTTCGCCGAAGAGGTCGCCGGCAAAGCCTTCCAGGGCACACGTAAAAGCGCCCCTCAAGGCGGCCACCAAGGCAGCACCATCTGTGGCCGACAAAGAAAAAGACATGAAGGCCAAGAAGCCCAAGCTGGTGCGCGATAGCTTCACCATCCCGAAGGACGAGTACGCCGTCATCGAAACGCTGAAGGAACGCACGGCCCGCTTGTCGACGCCTGCCAAGAAGAGCGAGTTACTGCGGGCCGGCCTCAAGGTATTGTCGCAACTGGACGATGCCACCCTGCAAAAGGCAATGCAGTCCATACCCGCCATCAAGACCGGGCGCCCTAAGTCGGACAAGAAATAGTCTGCTTTGCAAGGCAGGTTGGAAGATCGCCTGCCCTGTCCTGCGCTCCAGCTACAGGAATTCGGGCGATTGCACCGCAAGCAGGATGGTCTCGCTGGCATCCTGTCGTTGCCGATGGCGCAGCCACCATACGGCTCCCTTGCGGATGGAACATTCATCGGCACGCAAGCCCAGGAGCCGCGCCACCGTTTGCCCCAGCATCGGCTGATGGCCCACTACCAGCACGGCCCCCCGCGAACGCGGCCACTGGGCCAGTTCGAGTAGCTCATCGGGTTGTCCGCCGGGCAACAGTTCTGCACGCAGCTTGTATTTGCGGCCCAGTGCTTTTGCGGTCTGCTCAGTGCGCCGTGCGGGGCTGGCAAGCACGCGCAATCCGTCGGGCAGTTGGCGATCGAGCCACACCGCCATGCGTGCCGCCTGTTTTTCGCCACGCTGCGTCAGCGGCCGGTCCAGGTCGTCTTCGTTCTCACCGGCATTTTCCGCCTCGGCATGGCGCCAAAGTATGAGATCCGTCATGCGCTTTCTTTCCGGGGCATGGGCGCAGCTACGGGGGCGTAGCGCGCCATCAGGGCATTTTGGGCTCCCGCGCCATCCAGCACATGCGGCGCGCGGGAATAACTGCCATCGCTCTCCAGGCTCCACGCATCACGGTTGTCGTGCAGGTAGGCCACAAGGCATTCGTCAATGATGCGCTGGCGCAGCTTCTTGTCCGTCACCGGCCACGCCAGTTCCACGCGGCGCAGCATGTTGCGGTTCATCCAATCGGCGCTGGACAGGTAAAGGTCTTCCCGCGTACCGCTCTTGGCGACGATGCGGCCGCCCTCGCCGCGCTCAGCCGCCAGCCCTGCCTGCTCGATTTGCTCCAACAGAAACGAGTGCAGGTCGAAGGGCGCCATGACCAACTGCTTCAGCGGTGGCAGCCGGTTCTGATTGGCCAGATGGTCAAAGACGAGATCCATGTCCGCCGTCAGGTCCGCATCCGCCGTCAGATAGCTTAGATCGGTATAGAGCCGGGCCGTGCGTGGGTTGTAATTGCCAGTGGACAGGTGCCCGTAGCGCCGCAGGCGCCCTCCTTCGCGGCGCGTCACCAAGAGCATCTTGGCATGGGTCTTCAAGCCCACGACGCCATACACCACCTGCGCGCCGATGGACTCCAGCGCTTCGGCCCAGTTGATGTTGGCCTCCTCGTCAAAGCGTGCCTTCAGTTCCACGACTGCCGTCACTTCCTTGCCGCGACGCACCGCCTCACGCAGGAGCTCCATGAGTTCCGAATCCGAGCCCGTGCGATAGATGGTCTGCTTGATGGCCAGCACCTGCGGATCGTTGACCGCTTCGCGCAGGAATGCCAGCACTCCGTCAAAACTCTCGAAAGGCTGGTGGATGAGCAGGTCTCTGCGGCGCAGCTCCGCCATGATGGAGCTGGAGCGCGGCAACTGCACTGGCCATGCCGGGCGCCACGGAGGGAACAGCAAGGCTGGCACATTAATCAGTTCCACCATCTGCACCAACCGCACCAGGTTGACAGGGCCATGCACCCGGTACAGCGCCGCGGCAGGCAGAGCGAACTGGGATTGCAGGAATTCGGCCAGGAATCGCGAGCAACCGGAAGACACCTCCAGGCGCACCGCTTGACCGAAGTGCCGCTGCTGCAGTCCCTGCCGCAGGGCGGTGCGCAGGTTGCGCACGTCTTCCTCATCCACAGCGAGGTCCGAGTGACGGGTGACGCGGAACTGCGAAAATTCGTACACCTCGCGGCCCGGAAACAGGTCCACCAGGTGCGTGCGGATGATGCTGGAGAGGCTGACGAACTGCATGCCCGTGGGCGCCACATGTGCGGGCAGGCGCATGATGCGCGGCAATACGCGCGGCACCTTGACAATGGCGATCTCGTTTTCACGCCCGAAGGCATCGCTGCCGCGCAGGCGCACGATGAAGTTCAGGGATTTGTTCGCCACTTGGGGAAATGGGTGCGCCGGATCCAACCCCACCGGAATGAGCAGCGGGCGCACATCGCGCTGGAAATACTCACGCACCCACCGCCGCTGCGCCGCCGTGCGCTCGCCATGCGAGACCATGCGTATGCCCTGCGCGGCAAACGCGGGAATCAGCGAATGGTTGTACAGGGCGTATTGCCGCTCGACCAGATCGTGGGCTTTGCGTGCCAGCGCCTCAAACGAATGCAGGCTGTAGCCTTGCTTGGCTTCACCACCGTCCGCCGCGGCAAGATGGGCAGCGGCACGTACTTCGAAGAACTCGTCAAGGTTGGAAGAAACGATGCACAGGTAGCGCAGCCGCTCCAGCAGCGGCACGTCTTCCCGCATCGCCCAGTCCAGCACCCGTTCATTGAAAGCAAGAATGCTGTGGTCACGGTCCAGCAACGGCACGCCACCCACGGGAACCGGCAGAGCGGCGGCGGCCCCCTTCTTTTCCACGCCGGTATCCGGTTCCTCGTCGATCTGGCGAGAGACAGCGGACGGAGTCACGGAAGAGGACATGGGAGCACACAGAAGAAGAAGTGACTGCCAGTATTCGCCATGCCAATGACAAATTCATGACATTGACTTGTTTCTGTCATGCGTTGCTCGGGATACCTTTCCGAAGGCGTACTCGTCAATGTCCCAGGAAGTGCTTCCGGTAGCGAGGGGGCAGATCCACCAGGCGCATCAGCATGGGCAGGTCGGCCGTGTTGAAATCCGGGTCCCAGGCAGGCGCTCCCAGAATCTTGGCACCCAGGCGCAAATAGCCCTTGATCAACGCTGGCGGCTCCACATCCATGCTGCTGTCCAGGTGCTCGACAGGCAGCGGCAAGCGGGGCAAGACATGGTATTCGATGGGCGCGAGATGCGTCTGGCGCAATTGGTGCCAGATGCTGGCGGCCACGTCGCCCGTGACAATGCCGCCGTGCAGCATCGGGATGCTGGCGCAGCCGATCATCGTGTCCAGCCGGTTGCGGGCCATGAAGTCCGCCAGTGCGCCCCACAGCGCAAGAATGACGCCGCCATGGCGATGGTCGGGGTGAACGCAACTGCGGCCCAGTTCCACCATGCGCTCACGCAGGCCGCGCAGGCGCGTCAGGTCGAACTCGGTATCGCTATACGTGCTGCCCACGCGCTGGGCCTGCGCAGGCGTCAAGACCCGGTAGGTGCCGATCACTTGCCGCGACTGCGTGTCGCGCACCAGCAGATGCTCACAGTAGTCGTCAAAGAGGTCCACATCATGGCCGGGCAGCGCGGTCTGCAGACGTGCGCCCATTTCCGAAGCGAAGACATCGAATCTCAACCGCTGCGCTTCACGGACTTCATCGAGATGCCGCGCCCAGGCCACCTCCACACCGCCGTGCGACGCTGCACCGTGGCCCACACCTTCCGTGCTGCGTGGGCGGTGAAGTGACCCCCTGGGAAGGGTCACGGGGCTCAAGGGCATGGTGGGGTTCGGCAAGTCGCTCATTGGCACTCCTGATGTCGCAAGGACCACGCGTGCCTGCCCGAAGAGGCCGGAGCACCGCATTCCTTGGACATGACTGTGCATACGGCCCGTGACGGCGCGGTGTCGCCTTCGTGGCGACTTTGTGTCATGGGACGAACCCTGCCAAAAAGAGATGGCCGAAAACGTCCCGCCGCTAATACAATTTGCTACAAATCAGGATTTCCAACGTCACCATCTTCGGACTGCTGGTCCATGTCGCACCCGTCCACCGCCCTGGCGCAGGACCCAGGGCAGGTTTCTCCCGGGGCGATGCAGCGCGTCCTGCGGGAACAGCAGACCTTGCTGGACAGCGCGGGTGTCGGGATCGTGTTCATTCGCAACCGCGCTTTGGTGCGGTGCAACCAGCGCTGCGCCGAGATCTTCGGGCTACCCTCGCCCGAAGACGCGATTGGCCGAAGCAGCGAAGCCCTGCATCCAAGCCGGGGAGCGTTCCGCGAACTCGGCCGCGCCGCTTATCCGACCCTCGCGCGCGGTCAGGCGTATCGCACGGAGCGCCAGCTGAAACGCTGCGACGGCCAACTGTTCTGGGCGCACCTCACCGGGCGATTGATCAACCCCCGGGACAGCCGCGAAGGGTCCATCTGGATCATCGACGACATCGACGAGCAAAAGCGTGCTCAGGCGCAGTTGCAGGCGGCCTTGTGGGAAAAGCAGGTGCTGTTCGACAGTGCCATGGTGGGCATCGTCTTCCTGCAAGAGCGGCGCATGACACGGTGCAACCGCCATTTCGAGCAGATCCTGGGGTACGGCCCGGGCGAACTGGCAGGGTCCTCGTCGCGGCGGTGGTATTTGAGCGACGAAGACTGGCACGAGGCCGGGGTGCGCTGCTATGCGCCGCTGGTGCAGGGACAGGCCTTCGAAGGCCAGATGGTCTTGCGCACCCGCGATGGGCGCGCCATTGAATGTGAGGTACGCAGCAAGGCCGTCGATCCGTCGAATGTCGCGCAGGGCTCCATCTGGATCGTGATGGATGTGAGCGAGCGATTGCGCATTCAGAGGCAGCTCGCGGGCATGCATGGCGCACTGGAGCAGCAAGTGCGCGACCGCACGCGCGAGTTGCAGGAGACAGTGGGCAACCTGCACCGCGAGATCCAGGACCGTCAACGCGACCAGGAACGTATCTACTGGATGGCGCACTACGACGCGCTCACCGAACTGCCCAACCGCGTCCTTCTGGCCGAGCGCGGCCAGGACGCGATCCGCCACGCGCAAGAGTCCGGTGCGCCCCTGGCCGTGATGTTCCTGGACTTGGACAACTTCAAGCACGTGAACGACTCGCTGGGCCATCGCATCGGCGATGCACTGTTGGTGGAAATCGCACAGCGCCTGCGCACCACGGTGCGGCAAAGGGACACCGTGGCGCGCCTAGGGGGTGACGAGTTCGTGCTCCTGCTACCCGGCGCCAACGCGCAAGGCGCCGCCCGGGTTGCGGCCAAGATGCAGGAAGCAGCCCTGCAGCCGGTGCATATCCAGCACCATGAATTGTCGCTGGCCCTGTCCATGGGGATTGCGCTCTTTCCTGAGCATGGGAGCGATTTCGAGACCCTGATCCAGTCGGCCGATACCGCGATGTACCGCGCCAAGGCGGACGGACGCAACAGCTTCCGGTTCTTCACGCCCACGATGCAGGCGCAGTCGGCCCGAGCGCTGCAGTTGACCAACGCGCTGCGGCGGGCTCTGGAGCGCAACCAGTTGTCGCTGCATTACCAACCCCAGGTGTCCATCGCGACGGGCCGAGTCTGCGGCGTGGAGGCGCTGCTGCGCTGGCATCACCCAGAGCTGGGTGCGGTATCGCCGGCAGAATTCATTCCGGTGGCAGAAGACACTGGGCAAATCCTGCCCATTGGCGAGTGGGTGCTGCGCACGGCGCTGGCGCAGTTGCGCACCTGGCATAGCCAGGGACTTCCGGCCCTGACGATGGCAGTGAATCTGTCCGCCGTGCAGTTCCGCCAGCCGCAGTTGCTGGAGCTGGTGGACCGGCTCCTCGCCGAGTACGGAGTGCAGCCCCACCTGCTGGAGCTGGAACTGACCGAGAACGTGGCCGTCGCGGACCCCCACGCCGCGATCGCGACGATGGACCAGCTCCACGCCAAAGGCGTGCGCCTGTCGATGGATGACTTTGGTACCGGCTATTCGTCGCTGAGCCATCTCAAGCGATTCCAGATCTACCGGCTGAAGATCGACCAGTCCTTCGTGCGCGACCTGGACCATGACGGCAACGACCGCGCCATCGTCAGCGCCATCATCCGCATGGCGCAGGCGCTGGGCATGCGCACCACGGCCGAGGGGGTAGAAACCGCCCATCAGCTGACGTTCCTGCGCGAACAGGGCTGTGATGAAGCCCAGGGTTTCTATTTCAGCCGGCCCCTGGGGGCCCCGCATCTGCAACAGTATCTGCTGCAGCGCCCTGCCTGATTGAACACTCAAAAGTGCCTGTAGCGCCCGTCTATCAAGCGCAAGCAGCTACACTAACAATAGCAAATCAGCCCGCACGCGCCGCGTCTGCCATGCGTTGTGCGCAGCGGTTCGCCTGCTCGGCCTCACGTGCCTCCACCATCACGCGCAACAGTGGCTCCGTGCCGCTGGCGCGTACCAGCACGCGGCCATGGGCGCCCAATTCGGCCTCTGCGTCGCGGATGGCATCCGCGAGCACAGGGTTGGTTTTCCAGTCCTGTCCCGGGTTCAAGCGCACATTGAGCAACACCTGAGGAAACAACGGTACGTCCGCGAGCAGCTGTGCCAGCGTTTTGCCGCTGCGCACGCACGCCTGCAACACCTGCAACGCGCTGATCAGGCCATCGCCCGTGGTGTGCCGGTCCAGCGCGAGCAGGTGGCCCGAGCCCTCCCCGCCCAACAGCCAATGCTGGCGCTGGAGTTCTTCCAGCACATAGCGGTCCCCTACCTTGGCGCGCATGAATTTCACGCCGCGCCGCTGCAGGGCTTCTTCCACGGCCATGTTGGTCATCAAGGTGCCGACTACGCCGGGCACATGCTCGTCGCGCGCCAGCCGGGCGGCGACCATCACGTAGAGCAGTTCGTCACCGTTGAAAAGCCGCCCCGCCGCATCCACCATTTGCACGCGGTCCGCGTCGCCGTCCAGCGCAATGCCGTAGTCAGCATGGTTGGCACGCACGGCTCGCACCAGCGCGTCCGGATGCGTGGCGCCCACCTGATGGTTGATGTTGAGCCCATCGGGCGCGCACCCGATCGCCAGGACCTCGGCCCCCAGTTCATGGAACACCTTGGGCGCGATGTGATAAGCCGCGCCATGTGCGGCATCCACGACGATCTTCAGGCCCCGCAGGGTGAGGTCGTTGGCAAAAGTGCTCTTGCAGAATTCGATGTAACGGCCGGCGGCGTCATCCAGCCGTCGCGTCTTGCCCAGCGATGCGGAATCGGCCCACACGGGCGGTTGCTCCAGGGCGGCTTCCACCTCTTCTTCCCATGCGTCGGGCAGCTTGGTGCCTTGCGCACTGAAGAACTTGATGCCGTTGTCGGGGTATGGATTGTGGCTGGCGCTGATGACCACGCCCAGGCTCGCACGCTGGGCACGCGTGAGGTAGGCCACGCCCGGCGTGGGCAGCGGCCCCAGCAGCACGACATCCACACCCGCCGAGTTGAAGCCCGATTCCAGCGCGCTTTCCAGCATGTAGCCGGAGATGCGCGTGTCCTTGCCGATGAGCACCGTGGGACGCTCCTGCGTGCGGCGCAGCACGCGCCCTACCGCATGTGCCAAGCGCAGCGCGAAGTCGGGGGTGATGGGCGACTGCCCCACCGTGCCGCGGATGCCATCGGTGCCGAAATACTTGCGGGTCATGAAATTCCTTGATTACTGGGAAATGGCGGCGCCGGTGTCCTGCTGCCGCATCGCGCTCCACACCGCCAGCGCCGCCACGGTCTCGCGTACGTCATGCACACGCACCACCCGCGCACCGCGCTCCACGGCAAGCACGGCCGCGGCAACGCTTGGTGCCATGCGTTCGTGCACAGGCAGGCCAGTGACGGAACCGATGGACGATTTGCGCGACCAGCCGGCCAGCAACGGGTAGCCCAAGGCCAGGAGCTCGGGCTGGCGGGCCAGCAGGGCGAAATTTTGCTCGACTGTCTTGCCGAACCCAATGCCATAGTCGAGTACGATGCGGGCCTTTTCCACGCCCAGCGCTTGCAGTTCCTGCGCTGAGCGCTCCAAAAAATAGAGCACTGACGGCACCACATCTTCCTCCATGGGCGTGGCCTGCATGGTCTGCGGGTCCCGGTGCATATGCATCAGGCACACGCCGCAGCGCGGATGGGCGGCGACGATCCCGGCCGCCCCTGGCTGGCGCAACGCCCAGATGTCGTTGACGATGTCCGCCCCCAGGTCCAGCACCGCCTGCATGACCTGGGGCTTGTAGGTGTCGACCGAGACTGGCACCCCCAGGCGCACCGCCTCCACCACCAGCGGCACGACGCGCGCCAGCTCTTGCTCCAGCGGCACCGCCGGGCTACCCGGGCGCGTGGATTCACCGCCGATGTCCAGGATATCCGCGCCATCCTTGATCAGCTGCTCGCAGTGCCGCAACGCTCCCCGGGTATCGACATGCCGGCCGCCGTCTGAGAAGGAATCTGGGGTGACGTTGACGATCCCCATGACCTGGGGACGCGTGAGGTCCACGTCGAAACGTGTGGTTTGCCAGCGCATGCGTGAGTGAGTGAGAGCCGTGAAATACAGAAAACGGGGCGCGAGGCCCCGTTCTTCATGCCAAACCGCTGTCAGGCGGCGGAGGGCGCCGGGTCCGGCTTGACGGCCGGAGTGCCCCCGCTGGAACCATCACCACCCGAAGGAGGGGTGCGCGGCGTCCAGTCCTTGGGCGGGCGAGGTGCCCGGCCGGCCATGATGTCGTCCAGCTGTTCGGCATCGATGGTTTCCCACTCCAGCATGGCCTTCGCCATGGCGTGCATCTTGTCCTGGTTCTCTTCGATCAGGCGGCGTGCCAATCCGTACTGCTCGTCGATGATGCGACGCACCTCGGCATCCACCTTCTGCATGGTTTCTTCGGAGATATTGGTGGTCTTGGTCACCGAACGGCCCAGGAACACTTCGCCTTCGTTCTCCGCGTACACCATGGGCCCCAGGGCCTCGCTCATGCCGTAGCGCATCACCATGTCGCGCGCGATGGACGTGGCGCGTTCGAAGTCATTGCTGGCTCCCGTGGTCATCTGGTTCATGAACACTTCTTCGGCAATGCGCCCGCCGAACAGCATGGCGATCTGGTTCAGCATGTACTCCTTGTCGTAGGAGTAGCGGTCCTTCTCGGGCAGGCTCATGGTCACGCCCAGCGCGCGGCCGCGCGGAATGATGGTGACCTTATGTACCGGGTCGCACTTCGGCAACAACTTGCCGATCAGCGCATGGCCTGCTTCGTGGTAGGCCGTGTTGCGGCGCTCTTCCTCGGGCATGACCATGGTCTTGCGCTCGGGGCCCATGATGATCTTGTCCTTGGCCTTCTCGAAGTCCTGCATCTCCACGGTGCGCGCATTGCGCCGTGCAGCCATCAACGCTGCTTCGTTGCACAGGTTGGCCAAGTCTGCGCCGGACATGCCGGGCGTTCCGCGCGCGATGATGGCGGGGTTCACATCCTGCCCCACCGGGATCTTGCGCATGTGCACGCCCAGGATCTGCTCGCGGCCGCGAATGTCGGGCAGCGTCACATACACCTGGCGGTCGAAACGGCCGGGACGCAGCAATGCAGCGTCCAGGATGTCGGGACGGTTGGTCGCAGCCACGACGATCACGCCCAGGTTGGTCTCGAAGCCATCCATCTCGACCAGCATCTGGTTCAGCGTCTGCTCGCGTTCGTCATTGCCACCCCCCAGGCCCGCGCCACGCTGGCGGCCCACGGCGTCGATTTCATCGATGAAGATGATGCAGGGGGCGTTTTTCTTGGCGTTTTCGAACATGTCGCGTACACGCGCCGCACCCACGCCAACGAACATTTCCACGAAGTCGGAGCCCGAGATGCTGAAGAAAGGCACCTTGGCTTCGCCAGCAATGGACTTGGCCAACAGCGTCTTGCCGGTGCCCGGAGGGCCGACCAGCAACAGGCCACGCGGGATGCGGCCACCGAGCTTCTGGAATTTCTGCGGGTCTTTCAGGAAGTCGACCACTTCCTTCACCTCTTCCTTGGCCTCGTCGCAGCCCGCCACGTCCGCGAAGGTGACGGTGTTGTTGTTTTCGTCCAGCATGCGCGCCTTCGATTTTCCGAAGCTGAAGGCACCACCCTTGCCGCCGCCCTGCATCTGGCGCATGAAGTACACCCACACGCCGATCAGCAGCAGCATGGGGCCCCAGCTGACCAGCAGGGTCATGAGCAGCGAGCCTTCTTCGCGCGGCTTGACGTCGAACTTGACGTTGTTGTTGATCAGGTCGCCCACGAGGCCGCGGTCGAGGTAGGTGGCCGTGGTGCGGATGCGGCGGTCATCATTGGTGACCGCCACGATCTCGGTGCCGCCCTGCCCTTCCTGGATGGTCGCGCTCTTGATGCGGTTGCTGCGCACCTCTTCCAGGAATTCCGAATAGCCGATGGTTCCGGCGCCCGCGCCCGCACGGGTGTCAAATTGTTTGAACACCGTAAAGAGCACCATGGCAATGACCAGCCAGACGGCGACTTTTGAAAACCACTGATTGTTCAAGCGGAACTCCAGATTCAGAAGTGGGAGGCCGGCCACGACACTGTCATGGAAACGTCCTAACGCAATTGGGGTTCATTTTAGGCGTTTCAACCCGCCAGCACCGCCCATTAACCCCGGCACAGGCCATGGTCAAGGCGCTGCGGTCAACCTTGACGCTTGAGCCCCATGCCCACCAGAAAGGTCTCCGATGATTTGTCGCGCGAGGCCTTGGGCTTCATCGGCTTGACCACGCGAAAGGTGTCCTTGAAGAGTTGCACCAGCTGGGAGTAACCGCTGCCGTGGAACAGCTTCACAACCAGTGCCCCCTCAGGCTTCAGATGGTGCACGGCAAAGTCCACCGCCAGCTCGATCAGGTGCGCGATACGCACGGCATCCACCGACTCCACGCCCGACAGATTGGGCGCCATATCCGACACCACCACATCCACGGGCCGCCCTTGCACGGCCTCCTGCAAGCCTGCCAGCACCTCTTCCTCCCGAAAATCCCCCTGTAAAAAGGTGACGCCTTCAATCGGCTCCATCGGCAGGATGTCCAGCGCGATGATGACGCCGTTGAGTTGCCCCACGGCAGCCCCGTCCGGCGACAGCCGCCGGCGCACATACTGGCTCCAGGCCCCCGGAGACGACCCGAGATCCACCACCACATGGCCGGGCTTGATCAGCCCGAGCTGTTCGTCGATCTCCTTGAGTTTGTAGGCGGCGCGTGCGCGGTAGCCCTCCTTCTGGGCGAGCTTGACGTAGGTGTCGTTGACATGGTCGTGAAGCCATGCCTTGTTCACCTTCTTGCTTTTGGTCTGGGCTTTCATGGATAGATCGGTGCGCCGCCCCGGATCGGGGGACAGCAGTATGCCGGCCATTGCCGGGGCGTTGAGATAATACGGGTATGCCTCAAATTCAACTGACTCCCGCCGAGCGCCGGGAACACCGCGCCAATGCCCACCATCTGGACCCCGTGGTCCTGATCGGTGGCGACGGACTTACGGCCGCCGTTCAAAAGGAGATCGATGCCGCACTCAAGGCCCATGGCCTCATCAAGGTGCGCGTCTTCAACGACGACCGCGCCGCACGCGAGGAGATGTATCAGCAACTGGCCGATGCGCTGAACGCCGCACCCATCCAGCATATCGGCAAGCTGCTGGTGCTGTGGCGGCCCATTCCTGCGAAAGAGAAAGCCATCGACGAAGACCGCATGCCCGGTCCCCGCGATGTGAAGGTACTCAAGTTCAGCAAGCGCGGCGGCCAGCGCCCCGAGGTCAAGCAACTGCGTGTGCTGGGTAACCAGCGTCTGACGCCTGGCGGGCAGATCAAGCGTGCCAAGCCCAAGCAGAAGTCGGTGAAAAAACGCCAGGCCGATTGACCCTAGATCCCATGAACGCACCGCAGCAGCACCAGCGCCACATCCTTTGCATGAAGTGGGGCACGAAATATGGCCCCGAGTACGTCAACCGTCTTTACGCCATGGTGCGCCGCCACCTGAGTGGCGAGTTCAACTTCGTCTGCCTCACGGACGACGATGCAGGCATACGCCCCGAGGTGCAGTGCCTGCCCATCCCGCCGCTGAATCTGCAGCTGGCCCCCGGCCAGCGGGACGGCGCCTGGAAAAAGCTCACGACCTTTGAGGCCGACCTGCACGGCCTGCGCGGCACAGCGCTGTTCCTCGACCTCGACGTGGTGATCGTGGGCGGGCTGGATCCCTTCTTCGAGCAGCCGGGTGAATTTCTCATCATCCACGACTACCCCCGTTTCTGGCGCTTTGGCCAGCGGATCACGGGCAACTCCTCGGTCTACCGCTTTGAACTGGGCGCGCATGCCGATGTGCTGGCGTACTTTCGCACGCACATGGACGAGGTGCAGGCCAGCTATCGCAACGAGCAGGCCTTTCTGTCACGCTTCCTGCATGCCCAGGGCAAGCTGTCGTACTGGCCTGAAGGCTGGTGCCCGAGCTTCAAGTACGACGGCATTCCCGCGTGGCCGAGCAACTACTGGCGCGAGCCCTTCGTGCCCGAAGGCGCACGCATCATGATCTTCCACGGCGAATGCAATCCGCCGGATGCGCTGGAGGGACGGCGCAACAAGCGCTTTCACCACATCCAGCCCGCACGCTGGGTGGCGCGCCACTGGCGCGAATGACGAGGTCACCCCGCCATGAAGCGGGGCGGACAGGAACCGTCAGCGCCAAGGCGCCGGTTAGGCCGTCGGAACGCCGTGCAACGGCCGGCCCGTCAATCGCGTGAGGATCGCCAAGGGGCTCGCTTCCCGGTCATACCCATGCGACGCGGGCAGGTGCAATGTCTGCTCCAGCATGTATTGGCCGGACATGACCGCATGCGTGGCTTGGTCCGAAAAGCACATCCATACCGAACCCGCCGGAAACGGCACCGTTTCCTGCGGACTGGTGCGCTGGTACTCCAGGTCGCCCTTCATGCCGTCGTGCAGTTGCAGCATCAGGTGGTCGTACTCGCTGCGAAAGGACTTGGTCACACGCAGCGCCTGCAGCACCTTGGCCTGCCACGCCGAATACGGCTTGGCGCGTGGCAGGAACTTACGCGCCATGGCTTCGAAGGGCTCACCCACGCGCCACACACGGGGCGCCCCGTCGGGGTTGACGTTGGCAAACACGCGCAGGATGCGTTCGCCATAGTTGGGACGCGAGGGGAACGCATCCACGTGCAGCCGCCGGTCGTCGGCCCGCCAGGATTGCTGGCGGCTTTCCACCTGCATCGGCCGGTAGCTGGTGGGGGCCAGTCGCAGCGCAGAGGTGTAATGCGGCAGCAGTGCCTCGATCAAGCCCAGCGCCTGCGCCCGAAAGCGCGTGATCATGGCCGTCAACTGCGCCTGGGTGGCGGCGTCGCCCACCGCGCCCTTCAGGCTGCCGTCGACATTCAGGCTGATGTTGCGCGCACCAGGGTCGCGGATGTCAGGCCGCAGCAGGGCGCGCTCGTCAGGCTGCACCTCGAAGGCGAGGTTGGGAAAGAACAGCACCTTGCCGCCCTCCAGCGCAGCGCGCCAGGCGTCGGTCCCCGGTACCGACCAATCACGGGATTCGATGCGTACGACCTGGGATTCCATGCTCGCTCACCCTCCTTGCCTGGCAGTTTTCCACAACGTGATGCCCGCGCAGAGCCATTGCACCAGATACATGGCACTGCCCACGCTGTGCCACAGCCGCAGGTTCTGGCGCGCCACGATGCGCGGCGCCACGCCATATTGCACCAGCAAGGCCAGCAGCAGGCCGAGGATCACAAAAACCATAGCTGCTCGCGCCCACTGCTCCTCGGTTTCCGCGTGTTTTCTTTTGGAAAGCACCAACAGACAAGCGCAACACGCTATCGAAATATAAGTCTGCGCCTCGAACAAACGGGCTGCCATCTGCCCCGCCACACTCGGCGTGGGCAGGTGGACGAACAGCATCGGCACGGCCACGAAGCCCATGGCCGAGAGGCTACCCCACCACAGGGCCGCAGCCAGCACGGGCAGGCGTTCGCGCATGGCGTGCACCCTCAGATGTAGCTGACGGCCACCACTTCGTAGCGCCGCACGCCCCCAGGCGCCTGCACCTCGGCCGTGTCGCCCTCTTCCTTGCCGATGAGCGCGCGCGCGATCGGGCTGGAAACATTGATCAGGCCGTGCTTCAAGTCGGCTTCGTCCTCGCCCACGATCTGGTACTTCACGGCGTCGCCCGTATCCTCGTCCTCCAGCTCCACCGTGGCGCCGAAGACCACGCGACCGCCGGCGTCCAGCGCCGAGGGGTCGATGATCTGGGCCGCCGACAGCTTGCCTTCGATCTCCATGATGCGGCCTTCGATGAAGCCCTGGCGGTCCTTGGCGGCTTCGTACTCGGCGTTTTCGCTCAGATCGCCCTGCGCGCGCGCCTCCGCAATGGCGCTGATCACGGCGGGCCGCTCGACGGTCTTGAGGCGGTGCAGTTCCTCCTTGAGTTTCTCTGCGCCGCGCTTGGTGATGGGAATGGTGGCCATGGGTCAGTCTCCAGATTCCAGATGCAAAAAGCAAACCGCCGCGCGTTGCCGCGCGGCGGTCTCACAAATCAAGGGCGATTATGCCGCGTTTGCCGCGGCGGTCATCCCCTAAAACCCGGTGCCGCGCTCAGGCTGCAGCCGCCAGGCGGGCGTGCAGTTCCTGCACCGAATACACGTCCAGATTGTCGAGGTGCTTCATGCCTTCCACGGCCGCCTCGGCGCCGAAAATGGTCGTGAAGGTGGTCACGCGCGCCAGCAGCGAGCTGGTGCGGATCGCGCGCGAATCGGCAATCGCGTTGCGGCGCTCCTCCACCGTGTTGATGACCATGGCGATCTCGTCGTTCTTGATCATGTCCACGATGTGCGGGCGGCCTTCGGTCACCTTGTTGACCACCTGCACCGGCACGCCGGCGGCCTCGATGGCCGCGGCCGTTCCCTTGGTGGCCAGCAGCTCGAAGCCCATGGCCTCCAGGTCGCGGGCAATCGCCACCGCGCGCTGCTTGTCGGCGTTCTTCACGGTGAGGAACACCTTGCCCGAGCGCGGCAGGCGCGTACCGGCACCCAGTTGGCTCTTGACGAAGGCCTCGCCAAAGGTCTTGCCCACGCCCATGACTTCGCCGGTGGACTTCATCTCGGGGCCCAGAATGGTGTCCACGCCCGGGAACTTGACGAAGGGGAACACGGCCTCCTTCACGCTGAAGTACGGCGGCGTGACCTCCTTGGTGATGCCCTGGCTGGCCAGGGTCTGGCCGGCCATGCAGCGCGCCGCCACCTTGGCCAACTGGATGCCCGTGGCCTTGCTGACGAACGGCACCGTGCGCGAGGCGCGCGGGTTCACTTCCAGCACGTAGATCACATCACCGTCGTCGGTTTCCTGAATTGCGAACTGCACGTTCATCAGGCCCACCACATTCAGGCCATGGGCCATGGCCGTGGTCTGGCGCTTGATCTCGTCCACCGTCTCGGCCTTGAGGTAGTACGGCGGCAGCGAACAGGCGGAGTCGCCCGAGTGCACGCCAGCCTGTTCGATGTGCTCCATCACGCCGCCGATGAACACGGCACCGGAGGCATCGCGCACACAATCCACATCGCATTCGATGGCATTGGAGAGGAAGCGATCCAGCAGCACGGGCGAATCGTTGCTTACCTTGACGGCTTCGCGCATGTAGCGTTCCAGGTCGCGCTGCTCATGCACGATCTCCATGGCACGGCCGCCCAGCACATAGCTGGGGCGCACCACCAGCGGGTAGCCCAGGGCAGCGGCCTTCTCCAGCGCCTCGGGTTCGGTACGCGCGGTGGCATTGGGCGGCTGGCGCAGGCCCAGGTCGCCCAGCAGCTTCTGGAAACGCTCGCGGTCCTCGGCGGCGTCGATCATGTCGGGGGTGGTGCCAATGATCGGCACGCCAGCGGCCTCCAGGCCCAGCGCCAGCTTCAGTGGCGTCTGGCCGCCGTACTGCACGATCACGCCCTCGGGCTTTTCCTTGTCCACGATCTCCAGCACGTCTTCCAGCGTCAGAGGTTCGAAGTACAGGCGATCCGACGTGTCATAGTCGGTCGAGACAGTCTCGGGGTTGCAGTTGACCATGATGGTCTCGTACCCGTCCTCACGCATGGCGAGGGCCGCATGCACGCAGCAGTAGTCGAACTCGATGCCCTGGCCGATGCGGTTGGGGCCGCCACCCAGCACCATGATCTTCTTCTTGTTGGTGGGCTCGGCTTCGCATTCGTCCTCATAGGTCGAATACATGTAGGCGGTATTGGTGGCGAATTCGGCGGCGCAGGTATCCACGCGCTTGTACACCGGGCGCACATTCAGCGCATGGCGCGCTTCGCGCACAGCCTTCTCGTTGGTTTTGAGCAGCTTGGCCAGGCGGCGGTCGGAGAAACCCTTCTTCTTGAGAGCGCGCAACGTGTCCGCATCCAGCGAGGCCAGCGCGCCATCGCCCTTCTCGGCCGTGAGTTGGTCCAGGTCGAGTTCGATCTTCACGATCTCCTCGATCTGCACGAGGAACCACTTGTCGATTTTGGTGAGGTCATGCACCTCGTCCACCGACAGGCCCATGGCGAACGCGTCACCCACGTACCAGATACGCTCAGGTCCCGGCTCGCCCAGTTCCTTCTCGAGCAACTCGCGGTCCTGGGTCTTCTCATTCATGCCATCCACGCCCACCTCCAGGCCGCGCAACGCCTTCTGGAAGGACTCCTGGAAAGTGCGGCCCATGGCCATCACCTCGCCTACGGACTTCATCTGCGTGGTCAGGCGGCTGTCGGCCGCTGGGAATTTCTCGAACGCAAAACGCGGGATCTTGGTGACGACGTAGTCGATGGAGGGCTCGAACGACGCGGGTGTGGCGCCGCCGGTGATCTCGTTCTTCAGTTCATCGAGCGTATAGCCCACGGCCAGCTTGGCAGCGACCTTGGCGATCGGGAAGCCCGTGGCCTTGGAGGCCAGCGCCGACGAACGCGACACGCGAGGGTTCATCTCGATCACGATCATGCGGCCGTCCTTCGGGTTCACCGAGAACTGCACGTTGGAGCCGCCCGTGTCGACACCGATCTCGCGCAGCACTGCCAGGCTGGCGTTGCGCATGATCTGGTATTCCTTGTCGGTCAGCGTCTGCGCGGGTGCCACGGTGATCGAGTCGCCCGTGTGCACGCCCATCGGGTCCAGGTTCTCGATCGAGCACACGATGATGCAGTTGTCCGCCTTGTCACGCACGACCTCCATCTCGTACTCCTTCCAGCCGAGCAGCGACTCTTCGATCAGCAGCTCGTTGGTCGGCGAGGCTTCCAGGCCGCGCTTGCAGATGGTTTCGAATTCTTCCGGGTTGTAGGCGATCCCGCCGCCCGTGCCGCCCAGCGTAAAGCTGGGACGGATGACGGTGGGGAAGCCCACGTTCTTCTGCACGGCCCAGGCCTCGTCCATGCTGTGGGCGATGCCGGAGCGCGCCGACCCAAGGCCGATGCGGGTCATCGCATCCTTGAACTTCAGGCGGTCTTCGGCCTTGTCGATGGCCTCGGGCGTCGCGCCGATCAGTTCGACCTTGTACTTGTGCAGCACGCCGTTGCGCCACAGGTCCAGCGCGCAGTTCAGCGCGGTCTGGCCGCCCATGGTGGGCAGGATGGCGTCGGGGCGCTCCTTGGCGATGATCTTCTCGACCGTCTGCCAGGTGATGGGCTCGATGTAGGTGACGTCGGCCGTGGCCGGGTCGGTCATGATCGTCGCGGGGTTGCTGTTGATCAGGATGACCTTGTAGCCCTCCTCGCGCAGCGCCTTGCAGGCCTGCACGCCCGAGTAGTCGAACTCGCAGGCCTGGCCGATGATGATCGGGCCGGCGCCGATGATGAGGATGCTTTTGATGTCTGTGCGTTTTGGCATGGTATGTCTATCAATCGGTCGCTGGGGCTGAGGCTGGGGCGGCAGACACCGCTGCGGGGCGCCGCGTATTCAGCCTGTCCAGCAGCGCCTGGGCCCGCTCGGCGGGGAGGTTCTTTTGCATCAGCTGCAGCAGGCCGTCGCCCTGAACCAGGGGTCGCAACACTTCGGCTTCTGCCTCGTAGAACGTCACGTCCCACTCCTGCATGGCCTCTGCGAAGGTCGCATCGTCCCAGGTCTTGCCCTTGGCGATCAGCGTGACCAGGGGCATGGCCTTGTTCTCGACGAAAGACTTCTTGTAGGGCTTTTGCTGCCAGCGTTCGGTGAACCACTCGCGGTGCATTGGAGGCAATGTCAGCACGCGCTTGTGAATGGCTTTCTCAAGCGCTGCAGCCGGGAAGCTGAAGAGTTTCATGGCGCCGGTTTCCTTTTGGGCTTACTGGGCCTTGGCGGCCTGCATCAGAGTGGTGAAGCGGTCGAACAGGTAGGCAATGTCGTGCGGACCGGGTGACGCCTCGGGGTGCCCCTGGAAGCAGAAGGCCGGCTTGTCCTTGTGTTCCAGGCCCTGCAGAGTGCCGTCGAACAGGCTGATGTGCGTGGCGCGCAAGGTGGCCGGCAGCGATGCCATGTCCACCGCGAAACCGTGGTTCTGGCTGGTGATGCTTACCCGGCCGCTGTCCAAGTCCTTCACAGGGTGGTTTGCGCCATGGTGGCTGTTGTCCATCTTGAAAGTCCTGGCGCCACTGGCCAGCGCCATGATCTGGTGGCCCAGGCAGATGCCGAAGGTAGGCACGCCGCTGTCGATGATCTGCTTGACTGCCGTGATCGCGTAGTCGCAGGCCGCCGGGTCGCCCGGGCCGTTGGACAGGAACACGCCATCGGGATTCATGGCCAGCACCTCTGCCGCCGGGGTCTGCGCGGACACCACGGTGAGCCTGCAGCCGCGTTCGGCCAGCATGCGCAGGATGTTCAGCTTCACGCCATAGTCATAGGCCACGACGTGAAAGCGCGGGGCCGTCTGCGTGCCGTAGCCTTCGCCCAGCTTCCACTCAGTCTGGTCCCAGGCGTACGCGGCACGCGTGGTCACGACCTTGGCCAGATCCAGCCCGTTCATGTTGGGCGCCGCCTTCGCCGCGGCCACGGCTTCGTCGATGCGCGCCTGGGTCACGGCCTCGCCAGCCGCCAAGCCGACGATGGCGCCATTCTGCGCGCCCCGGGTGCGCAGCAGGCGGGTCAGTTTGCGGGTGTCGATGTTGGCGATGGCCACCGTCTTGGCACGCACGAGGTACTCGGGCAGCGTCTCGGTCATGCGGAAGTTGCTGGCCAGCAGCGGCAGGTCCTTGATGATGAGGCCTGCGGCGTGGACTTTTTCAGCCTCGATATCCTCTGCGTTGACGCCGTAGTTGCCGATGTGCGGATACGTCAGGGTGACGATCTGCTGGCAGTAGCTGGGGTCCGTGAGAATTTCCTGGTAGCCGGTGATGGCGGTATTGAAGACCACTTCGCCGACCGTGGTGCCGGCGGCACCGATCGAGTTACCGATAAAGACCGTGCCGTCTGCGAGCGCCAGGATGGCGGGCGGGAAGGTTCCCTTGAGAGACAAAAGCACTGGGTTCTCCGATGGTTTACGGGTCGCCCGGGAGCCGCAGGAACGGCGATGCTCCTGAAGGCTACTGCTTGTTGAAAATTGCTTTGGATGCGGCCGGGCGACTTGTTTGCGGGAAAGCCTCTCATTGTAGCGCGAGAGGCGCATGCCCACTGCGCACAGGACATTGGTCCCGCCAAGGATCCAAACGCGCCCAAGAAGAAAGGGACCACCGTTTTCACGGTGGTCCCTTTGGCATAAATGGTCGGCGTGGCGGGATTCGAACTCGCGACCCCTTGCACCCCATGCAAGTGCGCTACCAGGCTGCGCTACACGCCGACAAGACTTGAATTCTATACCGAAAAATCAGACCGTAAGAAGAAGTGCGCGAATTTCTTCCAATTCTTTTCGCAGGGTCGCCGCATTCAAAGGAACCGCCTGCGCGACGCTCATCCCCTCGTTCGCACCCTGTGCGGGTACAGCCGCTTCCAGGCCGTCCACATGCGGCGCACCACCATCGCGCAGGGCCTTGTCCGCATGGGCCAGCTCTTGCAGCCGGTTGCGCGCACCGCTGATGGTGAAGCCTTGGTCATACAGCAGGTCGCGAATGCGGCGGATCATCAGCACCTCATGGTGCTGGTAATAGCGCCGGTTGCCGCGCCGCTTCATGGGGCGCAACTGCGTGAATTCCTGTTCCCAGTAGCGCAGGACATGGGGTTTGACGCCACAGAGCTCCGCCACTTCACCAATCGTGAAATAGCGCTTGGCCGGAATGGGTGGCAGCAAGGTGCTCATGGGAATGGCGCAAAAAACGGGCAGGACTGTGGAGCGTACTGCAGCCCCTTACCGGCGGCCAGGATCTCTGGGCCAAAAACACCGGTTCGGGTCAACTACTTCAAGCTTTGTCCTGCCCCTGGATCTGTTCCTTGAGTTTGGTGCTGGCATGAAAGGTCACCACGCGTCGCGCCTTGATGGGAATGGCTTCGCCGGTGCGCGGGTTACGCCCCGGGCGCGGCGCCTTGGTGCGGATCTGGAAATTGCCAAACCCTGACAGCTTCACGTCCTGGCCGTCGACCAGGCTTTGCACGATCAGGTCGAAGAAGGCGTCCACCATGTCCTTGGACTCGCGCTTGTTCAGGCCGATGTGCTCGAACAGCAGATCCGCCAGCTGCGCTTTGGTCAGCGCAGGCGATTCCAGGCTTTCCACGGCGAACTCCACCGGTCCTGGCTCCATCCCCCGAGTCATCGCAACCTCGCTCCTGTGTGGGTACCCAGCGCCTGCAGCACCGATTGCACTGCGGCTTCGATCTCAGCGTCCGTCAACGCGGCGGCGTCGCTGCCCAGCGTCAGGCGAATGGCCAGGCTCTTCTCGCCCTGCGCCAGAGCACCCGCCGGCACGGCCTCGCCCGCACGCTGCGGCTGGGGCCGGAAGACATCGAACAGCACCGCGGAGCGCAGCAGATCGCCCGCCAGCGCACCGCCAATGGCACGCATCACCTCATCGTGCGAGACCCGCTCGGCCACAACCACGGCAATGTCCCGCTCCACCAACTGGCGCTTGGCCACGGGGCGAAAGCCCGGCACCTTGCGCTGCAGCACGGCGTCCAGCTCCAGTTCAAACATCATCGGCGCAGCCGGCAGGTCCCAGGACTGGCGCCATTGCGGATGCAATTCGCCCATAAAGCCGATGGGCTGGCCCTCCAGCAGCACGCGCGCGCAGCGGCCCGGGTGCAGTGCCGGATGCGCTGCTGGCTCGAACGTGGGGCGCAGCGGCGCGAGCAGCGCTTCCACATCACCCTTGGCATCGTAGAAGTCCACCGCCTTGTCCTTGCGGCCCCACTGCAGCGCATCGGCCGCACCATATGCCAGGCCCGCGACCCGCATCGGCTGCGCGAAGCCTTCCACCGTGCGGTCGGTGTTCTGCACGCTCGCATCACGCAGGAACACCCGCCCCAGCTCGAACACGCGCACGCGGCCGGCCTTGCGGTCCAGGTTGAACTTGAGCACCTGCAGCAAAGAGCCCAGCAGCGACGAGCGCATGACGCTCAGGTGGCTGGCGATGGGGTTGAGCAGCTTGATCGGCGCGGCGTTGCCGGCCAGTTCCTTTTCCCAATGCTCTTCGACAAAGCTGAAGTTGATGGTCTCCTGGTAGCCCAATGCCGCCAGTTCACGGCGCACCGCGAAGCTGCTGCGGCGCGATTCGGCGCGCAGCTTGGGCGTGATCGGCGCCAGCGGCGGGGTGGTGGGCAGGTTGTTGTAGCCCACCACGCGCGCCACTTCCTCGATCAGGTCTTCCTCCAGGCGCAGGTCGAAGCGGAACGACGGTGGTGTGACCGTCACGGCACCCTCTTCCCCCTGCAGCGGCAGGCCCAGGCGCCGCAGCGCATCCACGCACTGCGCCTGCGTGAGCGGCATGCCGATCACCTTGGCCGCACGCGCGATGCGCATGCGCACCGGTGTTTGCACGGGCATGTTGACGCGCTGATCATCAATGGGAGCGCATGCCGTCTCTGGCGTACCGCAAATGTCGACGATCAGCTGCGTGATGCGCTCGATGTGCTCCACGGTCAGCTCGGGATCCACGCCGCGCTCGAAGCGATGGCCGGCGTCGGTGGAGAAGTTGTAGCGGCGCGAGCGGCCGGCTACGGCCTCTGGCCACCAGAAGGCCGCCTCGACGTAGATGTTGCGCGTGTCATCCGACACAGCCGTGGCGTCACCACCCATGATGCCGGCGAGCGACTCCACCTCGCGCTCGTCGGCGATCACACCCACCTTCTCATCGACGGTGACGGTGTTGCCGTTGAGCAGCTTGAGTTGTTCGCCGGCCTTGCCCCAGCGCACTTCCAGGCCGCCATGGATCTTGTCCAGGTCGAAGATGTGCGACGGGCGGCCGAACTCGAACATCACGTAGTTGGAGATGTCCACCAGCGGCGAGACACTGCGCTGGCCGCAGCGCGCCAGGCGGTCCACCATCCACTGCGGCGTGGCGGCCTGGGTATTGACGTTGCGCACGACGCGGCCGGAGAAGCGCCCGCACAGGTCAGGCGCGCTCACGCGCACGGGCAAGCGGTCATCGATCGCGGTGGCCATGGTGGGGAACTGCGGCGCCTTCAGCGGCGCGCCCGTCAGCGCGGACACCTCGCGCGCGATGCCGTAGACACTCAGGCAATGCGCCAGGTTGGGTGTGAGCTTGAGCGTGAACAGCGTGTCGTCCAGGTTCAGGTACTGGCGGATGTTCTGGCCCAGCGGCGCGTCGGCCGGTAGTTCCAGCAGGCCGCCATGGTCCTCCGACAGTTTCAGCTCGCGCGCCGAGCACAGCATGCCAAAGCTCTCCACACCGCGCAGCTTGCCCACCTTGATGAGGAACGGCTTGCCATCCTCGCCGGGCGGCAGCTCCGCGCCCACCATGGCGCACGGCACCTTGATGCCCACGCGGGCATTGGGCGCGCCGCAGACGATGGTCAGCGGCTCGCCCTGCCCCACATCCACCTGGCACACGCGCAGGCGGTCAGCATTGGGGTGCTGCTGGGCATCCTTGATCTCGCCGACGACGATCTTCGTGAACGGCGGCGCGACGGGCTGCAGCTCTTCGACCTCCAGCCCTGCCATCGTCAGGGTGTCGGCCAGTTCTTGGGTGTTGAGCGGAGGGTTGCAGAACTCGCGCAACCAGGATTCAGGGAATTGCATATTCAGACTTCTTTGGCGTGCTCTTGAAAAGAGAGCTGCTAGCGCTTGCTACCTATTGTTTTCCATATGAAAACATATTGAAAATTAGGTTTAACAAGCGCTGGCAGCTCACTTTTTTGCATTACTGGAACTGCGACAGGAAACGGATGTCGCCGTCGAAGAACAGGCGCAGGTCGTTCACGCCGTAGCGCAGCATGGTCAGCCGGTCCGGCCCCATGCCGAAGGCAAAGCCGATGAAGCGTTCGGGGTCCAGCCCCATGTTGCGCACCACGTTGGGGTGCACCTGGCCGGAGCCCGCCACCTCCAGCCACTTGCCGGCCAACGGGCCCGACTGGAACTGGATATCGATCTCGGCGCTGGGCTCGGTGAAAGGGAAGAAGCTGGGGCGAAAGCGCAGCACCAGGTCGTCGCTTTCAAAGAAGGTCTTGCAGAAGTCCGTGAACACGACCTTCAGGTCCTTGAAGCTCACGTTCTCGCCGATCCACAGGCCTTCACATTGGTGGAACATGGGCGAGTGCGTGGCGTCGGAGTCCACGCGGTAGGTGCGGCCCGGAGCGATCACGCGGATCTCGGGCATGGCCTGGCCGGCGTCGATCAGGCCACGGTGTTTCTTCACATGCTGCACGGCGTAGCGCACCTGCATCGGGCTGGTGTGCGTGCGCAGCAGGTTGGGGGCTTCGGGTGTGCCGCCTTCCACGTAGAAGGTGTCGTGCATGGACCGGGCGGGGTGGTCCTCGGGCGTGTTCAGCGCCGTGAAGTTGAACCAGTCGGTCTCGATCTCGGGGCCGTCCGCCACCTCGAAGCCCATCGAACCGAAGATCCGCTCGATGCGCTCCAGCGTCAGCGACACGGGATGCAGGCCGCCGCGGCCGCGCTGGCGGCCCGGCAGCGTCACATCCAGCGCCTCGGCCTTGAGCTGTGCCTGCAGCTCGGCGTCCGCCAGCTCCTGGCGGCGTGCGGCGAGCGCTGCCTCCACGGCCTGCTTGGCCACGTTGATGGCGGCGCCGCGGGTTTTCTTCTCCTCGGGCGAGAGCTGCGCCATGCCCTTCATGAGCTCTGTCAGGCGGCCTGACTTGCCCAGGAACTGCGCCTTGGCGTTCTCCAGTTCGGCAGGGGTTGCGGAACGCGCGAACGACTCGCGCGCGCTCGTCACCAAGGAATCCAACTCGTTCATATCGACTCTTGAAAAAGAAACAAGGGCTAGTGCCTTTTCAAGCCCTAGCCCTTGTTGTTTGCGCGCTAGTAGCTATAAAATTTATAGCTACCAATCGTGAACTCAAGCAGCCAGCTTGGCCTTGACTTGCTCCACGATGCTGCCAAAGGCAGCCTTGTCATGCACCGCGAGGTCGGCCAGCATCTTGCGGTCGATCTCGATGGATGCCTTCTTCAGGCCGTTGGCGAACTGGCTGTAGGTCAGGCCCAGTTCACGGGCAGCGGCGTTGATACGGGCGATCCACAACTGGCGGAACACGCGCTTCTTGGTGCGGCGGTCACGGTAGGCATATTGCCCCGCCTTCATCACCGCCTGCTTGGCGATGCGGAAGACGTTACCGCGGCGACCACGGAAGCCCTTGGCAAGGGCGAGGACCTTCTTGTGACGGGCGCGGGCCGTTACACCACGTTTGACGCGAGGCATGTGTTTTCTCCTTGTTCGTCAGTTGATTACAGGCCAGCGGAGGGCAGCATCTTTGCGATGGAACCCATATCGCCTTCGTGCACGTTCACAATGCCACGCAGGTGGCGCTTGTTCTTCGTGGTCTTCTTGGTCAGGATGTGGCGCTTGAAAGCTTGGCCACGCTTGACCGTACCGCCTGGACGAACGCGAAAACGCTTCTTCGCGCTGCTCTTGGTCTTCATCTTGGGCATGTGAATGCTCCTGTTGGTTGTGCTCGTGAGGCGTTTGCACACCGCTGTGCAACCTTGTTGGCCCCGAGCCACTTTTTCAAACGACGCGCCTTGCGGCGCGCCGTGCGGCGGCACTTGCATGCCGCCTATCGGCCGGCACCCTTTTTTAGGGGGCGCCCGCCAAATCTCCTTGCTTACGCAGCGTTGTCGCCAGCGGCGGGAGCGCTTTCGGCGGCAGGTTTACCTGCCGGCTTCTTGCGGGCCGGCGCGATCATCATGATCATTTGGCGACCTTCCAGCTTGGGAAACTGCTCCACCAAAATGGTGTCGCCCAGGTCATCCCTCAAGCGGTTGAGCAATGCCAGGCCCAGCTCCTGGTGCGTGATCTCGCGGCCACGGAAGCGCAGCGTGATCTTGCACTTATCGCCCTCCGCCAGAAAACGGCGGATGTTGCGCAGCTTGATGTTGTAGTCGCCATCGTCCGTACCAGGGCGGAACTTGACTTCCTTGATCTCGATGACCGTCTGCTTGGCCTTGGCCTCGGCCGCCTTCTTCTGCTCCTGATACTTGAACTTGCCGTAGTCCATCAGGCGGCAGACCGGGGGATTAGCCGTGGCTGCAATTTCAACCAAGTCCACATCCAGCTCGCCCGCCATGCGCAGGGCCTCTTGCAGGCTGACGATGCCCAGGGGCTCGTTGTCCGGACCGGACAGGCGCACTTCAGGCGCCATGATTTCACGGTTCAGTCGATGCTTGCGCTCCTCGCGCTGGCGACGGTCACGAAATTCGGTAGCGATGGCTCTCACCTTCAATTAAAAAGCTACGAAAAGCGTAGCAGCTTACGCACCAGGGATGCGCTTCAAGCGATGATTCAGACTTTGGAGGCAATGTCCTGCGCGATCAGATCGACGAATGCGTCGAGGGACATCACGCCGAGGTCTTTGTTACCCCGGGCACGCACTGCCACAGCCCCTGCAGCCTTTTCCTTGTCGCCGGCGACAAGGATGTAGGGCAGCTTTTGCAGCGAATGCTCCCGTATTTTATACGTAATCTTCTCGTTACGCAGATCAGTCACCACCCTAAGGCCTTGATTCGGCAACGCTTTTTGCAGCTTTGCGGCGATTTCACGACAGTAATCGGACTGTGCATCGGTGATATTGAGCACCGCCACCTGTACGGGCGCAAGCCATACGGGCAAGGCCCCGGCGTGTTCTTCGATCAGGATGCCGATGAAGCGCTCCAGGCTGCCCACGATGGCGCGGTGCAGCATCACCGGCCCATGGCGCCCGCCATCCTCGCCCACGTACTCTGCATCCAGCCGCTCGGGCATCGAGAAGTCCACCTGCATGGTGCCGCACTGCCACTGCCGTCCGATCGCGTCCTTGAGCGTGTATTCGATCTTCGGGCCGTAGAAGGCGCCATCGCCGGGAGCGATCTCGAATTCGCAACCCGACGCGCGCAGGCTTTCCATCAGCGCATGCTCGGCCTTGTCCCAGCTCTCGTCGGAGCCGATGCGGGCCTCGGGGCGCGTGGCCACCTTGTAGATGATGTTGTGGAAGCCGAAGTCCTTGTAGACCTTTTGCAGCAACGCTGTGTAAGCCGTGCATTCGGCCAGGATGTGGTCTTCCGTGCAGAAGATGTGACCATCGTCCTGCGTGAAACCGCGCACGCGCATGATGCCGTGCAGGCCACCCGTGGGCTCGTTGCGGTGGCACTGGCCGAACTCGCCGTAGCGCAGCGGCAGGTCGCGGTAGCTCTTGATGCCCTGCTTGAAGATCAGGATATGGCCCGGGCAGTTCATCGGCTTGAGAGCGTAGTCGCGCTTCTCGCTCTCAGTGGTGAACATGTTGTCGCGGTACTTGTCCCAGTGTCCCGTTTTCTCCCACAGCGTCTTGTCCAGGATCTGCGGGCCCTTGACCTCCTGGTAGCCGTTGTCGCGGTACACGCGGCGCATGTACTGCTCCACTTCCTGCCACAGCGTCCAGCCCTTGGGGTGCCAGAACACGGTACCAGGCGAATGTTCGTCGATGTGGAACAGGTCAAGCTCACGGCCCAGCTTGCGGTGGTCGCGCTTCTCGGCCTCTTCCAGCATGTGCAGGTACTGCTGCAGTTCTTCCTTCGTGGCCCATGCCGTGCCATAGACGCGCTGGAGCATCTCGTTGCGGTGGTCGCCGCGCCAATAGGCGCCCGCCACCTTCATGAGCTTGAAGAACTTGAGCTTGCCGGTGCTGGGCACGTGGGGACCACGGCACAGGTCTTCAAAGCCGCCCTCGCGGTACAGGCTCACGTCTTCATTCGTCGGGATGCTGGCAATGATCTCGGCCTTGTAGTGTTCGCCCAGGCCCTTGAAGTACGCCACCGCCTCGTCCCGAGGCAATACACGGCGCACCACTGGTTCATCCTTCGCAGCCAGTTCCGCCATGCGCTTTTCAATGGCGGCCAAGTCTTCCGGCGTAAACGGACGCTTGTACGAGAAGTCGTAGTAGAAGCCGTTTTCGATCACCGGCCCGATGGTCACCTGCGCATCGGGAAACAGTTCCTTGACCGCATAGGCCAGCAAGTGGGCCGTGGAGTGGCGGATCACCTCCAGGCCGTCGGCATCCTTGGCCGTCACGATGGACAGCGGGCTGTCTTGCGTGATCCGGTAGCTGGTATCCACCACCTTGTCCCCGATCTTGCCGGCGAGCGCCGCTTTGGCCAGGCCCGAACCGATGGAGGCAGCCACCTCCGCCACAGTCACGGGACCAGCAAACTCTCGCTGGGAACCGTCGGGAAGCGTAATGTGAATCATGGAAATCCTTATCGAGTCTTTTTCGGTAGGTGAGCTGCGCTTGACTGGGGTTCAGAAAGCAAAAAGCGCGGTACAGGTCCGCGCTTTTATGGGGGCGAGAGAAATCTCGTGCAGGCGCGAACGGCCAGCCTCAGCGGCTGGAGCAGATCTCCGTCGTAGTTCGCGGTGTCATAACCAGATTGCCTTTCTCGCCCTTGTTGGTGAACAGATGTGGCATTTTACCCTGCAGCAATAGAAAAGCCCGAGGCGGGGGCCCCGGGCTTCTCGCATCAACCAAGAAGATCAGTGGAACTGCTCTTCTTCGGTGGAGCCGGTCAGCGCCTTCACGCTCGAAGAACCACCCTGGATCACGGTGGTCACGTCGTCGAAATAGCCTGCGCCCACCTCCTGCTGGTGCGACACGAAGGTGTAGCCCTGCTCACGTGCGGCGAACTCGGGCTCCTGCACCATGTTCACATAGTGCTTCATGCCTTCGCCGCGGGCATAAGCATGGGCGAACTGGAACGTGTTGTACCAGTTGATGTGGATGCCGGCCAGCGTGATGAACTGGTACTTGTAGCCGAGTGCCGACAGCTCGTCCTGGAACTTGGCGATGGTCTTCTCGTCCAGGTTCTTCTTCCAGTTGAAGGACGGCGAGCAGTTGTACGACAGCAGCTTGCCGGGGCACTTCGCATGCACGGCCTGGGCGAACTCGCGGGCAAAACCCAGGTCGGGCGTGCCGGTCTCGCACCACACCAGGTCGGCGTAGGGGGCGTAGGCCACACCGCGGCTGATGGCTTGCTCCAGACCATTCTTCACGCGATAGAAGCCTTCCTGCGTACGCTCGCCCGTCAAGAACGGCTTGTCGTTGGCGTCGTGGTCGCTGGTGATCAGGTTGGCGGCCTCGGCATCGGTGCGGGCCAGCACGATGGTGGGCACGCCCATCACGTCGGCAGCGAAGCGGGCAGCGATCAGCTTTTCGATGGCTTCCTGTGTAGGCACGAGGACCTTGCCGCCCATGTGCCCGCACTTCTTCACGGCAGCCAGTTGGTCTTCGAAGTGCACGCCGGCCGCGCCAGCGGCAATCATGTTCTTCATCAGTTCGAAGGCGTTCAGCACACCGCCGAAGCCGGCTTCGGCGTCGGCCACGATGGGCAGGAAGTAGTCGATGAATTCCTTGTCGCCGGGATTGATACCGCGGCCCCACTGGATCTCGTCGGCACGCTTGAAGGTGTTGTTGATGCGGCGCACCATCGTGGGCACCGAGTCATAGGCATACAGCGACTGGTCGGGGTACATGGTCTCGCTGGTGTTGCCGTCAGCGGCCACCTGCCAGCCCGACAGGTACACGGCTTCCAGGCCCGCCTTGGCTTGCTGCATGGCTTGGCCGGCGGTGATGGCACCGAAGGCATTCACATAGCCCTTCTTGGCGCCGCCATTGATCTTGTCCCACAGCTTCTCTGCGCCACGCTTGGCCAGCGTGTATTCGGGCTGGAGGCTGCCACGCAGACGCACCACGTCAGCTGCTGTGTAGCCGCGCTTCACGCTCTTCCAGCGGGGATTCTGGGCCCAGTCCTTTTCCAGGGCTGCGATTTGCTGCTCACGGCTCAGTTGTGCGTTCAGGGAATCTGGCATGTTGCTCTCCAAGAGATGAAGGAATGGGCGGGTACCGCTCCCGGGACCCTTGGACACAACTTTAAGTCTTCTATAAGACCACATCAATCTCTTATGTCTTATATAAGAGATAAATTTAAGCCATAAAAATCAATGGCTTATGCTCTATATATCTCTATATGAAAACTCATTTCTCGTATCGAGAAATTTTTCCGCAACGCAACAAACAAAATTTTCGCAATGAGAAATTAGACTTTCTCCATGCGAAATAGCAGGTCTGGTGAGTTCCTTTCCATGGGCTGCCCCGCGCTCATGCATGATGGAGCCTCCGTTCGGAATCTTCATCAGATGCCAAACCGCCCCACCGCATACCTTTGCCTGGCGCTCAGCATGATGCTGGTGGGTGCCTACGTGGCGCTCTCCAAGCCGCTGGCCGCGGCGTTCCCCGTGCTTTTGCTGGCGTGGTTGCGTTTCGGTATCGGCGCAATGGCCATGCTCGGATGGTTGAAGAAGCCGCACCAGGAGCCACCTCTGACGCGGCAGACCCAAGGCCTGCTTTTTCTGCAGTCGCTGCTGGGCAACTTTCTGTTCACCGTTTGCATGATCTACGGCGTGAGCCTGACCAGCGCCACCTCTGCCGGGGTGATCATGGCGACCATCCCCGCATGTGTGGCGGTCATGAGCTGGCTGTTCCTGCGTGAACAGGTGGCGACCCGCACCTGGGTGGCGGTGGCCTGCGCAGTGGCGGGTATTGTGCTGTTTGCGCTATCCAAACCAGAGCACTCCGCACACGCCAGCAATGCCCTACAGCCCGAAAATGCCCAAAACTTGCAATGGCTGGGCTATGCCCTGCTGCTGGCCGCATCGCTGTGCGAGGCCGCCTATTCCGTCATCGGCAAGAAGCTCACCGGCGCGCTGGGGCCACGGCGCATCACGGCGCTGATCAACCTGTGGGGCTTCATGCTCTCGATGCCTTTCGGGCTGTATTTCGCCCTGTACTTCGACTTCACGGCCGTACGCTGGCCCACTTGGTTGCTGCTGGTGTTCTACGCCATGGCAGCATGCATGTGGAGCGTGTGGCTGTGGATGACCGGCCTGAAGACCGTCCCCGCCGCGCAGAGCGGCGTATTCACCGTGCTGCTGCCGGTGAGCGCGGCGCTCGTGGGCGTGCTGGCGCTGGGCGAGCGCTTCACGACCATGCAGTTCATGGCCTTTGGCATCGCACTGGCCAGCGTCGTACTGGCCACGATGCCCGCACGGCTGCCGTGGCGCACCGACCGCGATATGCGTGCCTGACCGGCGGCGTTACAGCGCGTGGTCGCTGATCACGATGCCGTCGGCATCCGCATACAGCCAGTCGCCCGGCCGCACCCACACGCCCTGTACCTGCACCGCCACGTCAGAAAGCCCTTCGCCCCGCTTTTCGGTGGGCAACGGCATGAGTGCGAGTGCGCGGATACCCACGCGCTCGGCATTCAGTTCTGCCACGTCGCGCACGCAGCCATTCACAACGATACCGGCCCAGCCATTGCGCGCCGCGCTGGCTGCCAGATTGCCCCCCACCAGCGCGCGACGCAGCGAAGCTCCACCGTCCACCACCAACACGCGCCCGTTGCCCGGCGAATCCACGGCCGCCTTGACCAGCGTGTTGTCCTCGAAGCATTTCACCGTGCTCACGGGACCGCTGAAAGCGGGGAGCGCTCCGTAGCTCTGGAACACGGGCGGCAGCACGCGGAACGCGCCACTGTCGTCACCCTTGTGGGCGTCGCAGAGATCGCAGGTGCTGATGGCCGGGGTCGGGTGTGCAGACATGGAAGGGAAGCCTTTCTGTGCATAAAGGGGGATGGTGCGCCGCAGCAAGCTGCGGTGGCGCATTCTCGCGCGTGACGGCGGTTGGCCGCCAGAGCAACAAATCGAGGCAAAAAAGAGGCAGCTCGCCTTGGAAACCGGTTTTTTTCCCAGTAGCATCACCGCTGCCAGTGGAGCTGCGGCGTTCGCTGGTGACATATTTCATTTCCAACAAGGAACAACCCAACATGGCAACTGCAAAGACCGCGTCCGCAGCACCCGCAAAGAAGCGCACCCCCAACGCCGCTTTCATGAAGCCCCTGACCCCCAGCCCCGCTCTGGCGGCCGTGGTCGGCGCCACCCCGCTGCCGCGCACGGAGATCATCAGCAAGCTGTGGGTGTACATCAAGGCGCACAACCTGCAGGACGCCTCCAACAAGCGCATGATCAACGCGGATGCCAAGCTCAAGGAAGTGTTCGGCAAGCCCCAGGTCTCGATGTTCGAAATGGCCGGGCTGATTGGCAAGCACGTCAAGTAATCTGCCCTGCCAGGCTCTCTGCGAGAGCCAGGCGAACAAAAACCGGCATGCGCATGCCGGTTTTTTTTTCGCCTGCAAGGCACTCGGCAATGGTTTCTTACACGGCAGTGGGGTCAAGGACTGCAAATGCGATGAATTCGCATTTATAATCAGTTCATCGTCCATAGCCAGCCACGACTGCCTGCACCATGATCGTCTGTGTTTGCCACCGCGTTTCCGACCGGGAGATTGCACGCCACGCGCGCGCAGGTATGAGCTTCGATGAGATTCAGTTCGAGTTGGGCGTCGCCACCCAGTGCGGCCGCTGCGAAGACTGTGCCCGCGATGTCGTGGCGCAGTGCTGCGCATCGCAGCCGGTGGCCGCCCTGTACAAGGACACCGATCCCACAGCCGTCCAGCTTGCCACCCTCATCCCGGAAGGCAAGGCATGCAACTGTTCTACGCACTCGCAGGAAGTCTGATCATCGTCATATGCTCGGTCTGGTGGATCCTGCATAAATAGACCGCCTATTCAAGGCTTTTTGGCCTTTCGACCAAGCTGGACAAGCGCCAGCAGCTATCATTTTTATGTCCTCTGACCGATACGGCTCCCCCGGGGGCTTGAGCCGCAATGCCGTGATCGCAGGCTCCGTGGTGGTGCTGCACGTGGCCGGCCTGTGGGCCCTGCAATCGGGTCTGGTGCGCAAGACGGCGGAGATCATCATCCCTGCTGAGGTGTTGAGCGAATTCATCGCGCCGCCCGCGCCTCCGGCCCCACCAGTCCCCCCCGCTCCGCCGCCGCCCAAACCAGCCCCGGCGCCGCCCAAACCCGTGGCGCCCAAGCCGCGCCCCGCTCCCATGCCCGTGGCGGTCCCCGACCCGACACCCGCCCCGCCGCGCCCACGGGCGTCGTAGAGCCTCAGCCCCCGGCCCCGCCGGTTGCGGCCGCGCCCGTCACCGCACCGGCGGCCCCCGCGGCTCCACCGGCGCCGGCCGCACCCAGCATCGAGTTGCCCTCCAGCGACGCGAGCTACCTGAACAACCCCAAGCCCGTCTACCCCGCCGTGAGCAAGCGGCTGGGAGAACAAGGCAAAGTGATGCTGCGCGTGCTCATCGGCACCGACGGACTGCCGCAGAAAGTGGAGGTCAAGCAGTCCAGCGGTTTCGAGCGCCTGGACCGCCAGGCCATCGACGCCGTCATGCGCTGGCGCTTCGTACCCGGCAAGCGCAACGGCGTGCCAGAAGCCATGTGGAATCTGGTCCCGATCAATTTCGTTCTCCAACAATAAGTCTCGCAGGAGTTTTCATGGAATCGCATTTCGGCATTGCCAATGTCTGGGTACAGGGCGACTTCGTCACCCGTGCCGTCGCTGTGCTGCTCATCGGCATGTCGCTGGCATCGTGGATCGTCATCATCATCAAGGCGCTGGACATCCTGAAGTTCAAGAAACACGCCCGCCAGGCACGCGACTTCTGGCACAGCGAAGACTTCGCCGCCGGCCTGACCAAGCTGGGCTCCGACCCGAGCAACCCCTTTCGCCACCTTGCATTGGAAGGCCGCGAAGCCACGCAGCACCACCGCAACACGCAGGCCCATCTGCACGACAGCCTGGATGTGAGCGACTGGGTCACGCGCTGCCTGCGCAATTGCATCGACGAGTTCACGGCGCGCGTGCAGTCGGGCCTGGCCATCCTGGCCTCCGTGGGCTCCACGGCGCCATTCATCGGCCTCTTCGGCACCGTGTGGGGTATCTACCATGCGCTGGTGGCCATCGGCGCCTCGGGCCAGTCGACCATCGACAAGGTGGCCGGCCCGATCGGCGAGGCGCTGATCATGACCGCGCTGGGCCTGGCCGTGGCCATTCCCGCCGTGCTGGGATACAACGCCCTGGTGCGGGGCAACAAATCCATCCTGCACAGCCTCAACAGCTTTGCGCACGATCTGCACGCCTACTTCGTCACCGGCGCGCGCGTTTCGGTACACGGCGAGGCGGCCAAGGTGCTGCCCATCAAGAAAGGCTGATGCGCCATGGCTTTCGGAACCCAGGACGATGCCGACGAGGTGATGAACGAAATCAACATGACGCCGCTGGTGGACGTCATGCTGGTGCTGCTCATCATCTTCATCATCACCGTGCCGGTGATGAAGCACGCGGTGCCGGTGGACCTGCCGCGTGCGTCCAACGAGCGCGAAATCATCAAGCCCGAAACCATCCGCCTGTCGGTGACGGCCGACGGCAAGTACCACTGGAACGAGACCACGATCGGCGACGACGAGCTGGAGCCGCGCCTGCAGGCCGAGGCCCGCAAGGACCCGCAGCCGGACCTGCACATCCGCGGCGACAAGGACGTGCGCTACGAGCGCGTGGCGCAGGCGATGTCGGCGGCGCAACGCGCGGGCGTGCGCAAGATCGGCTTCGTGACCGACCCGGCGCCCTGACGCACCACGGCCGCGCCGGCGCGCCGGCCTTCACAGCAGCAGCCCCACGGGCGGCGCAGCAGCGTCGCCAGCGCCACCTGCGGGGGCTGCCTCTTGCATCTGGATACGAATCGACAGGAAATTTTCAGCCCCGGATGCTTGATCTTTAATTGAGAATGGTTATCATTTGATCACCGTAACGCACCGAGACTTCACCATGCATGCCAGCCTGACCGCACCGTCCGCACTGACCGCACCCCGCATGTTCGCAGTGCCCGCCGATTCCAGCCCGGCGTCCCACGCCGAAGGCCGCGCGGTCGACAGCAGCACCCTGCTGCGCGGCCAGAAGGCCGTGGCCATCGTGCACAACGGCGCCGTCTACCGGCTGCAGGCCACCAAACTCGGCAAGCTGATCCTGACCAAATAAGTTTCATCGTGGGGCGACTCCAGGACCTCGGTCCGAAGGGTCGTATTGGCCAGCCAACGGGCATGCCCGCGTAGCCAGGCTTTTTTTCCCTGCACACCCATGCAAAAAACCGGAGCACGCGCCGGTTTTTCTGTTGGAACCCAATATGTTTTTGGCCTCCAGCGCCCTTCCAACAAGCGCTAGCAGCTATCAAAACAATAGCAATCCAGTCCCGATGAGTGCTTACAGCCCGATCGCCGCAATCCCCGCGCGCGCAATCTGCGCGTCCTCATGGGACTTCACGCCGCTCACGCCCACGGCGCCCAGGCACTGGCCGTTCTTCATGATGGGTACGCCGCCTTCCAGCATGCCCTGCAGCGCAGGCGCGCTCAGGAAGGCCGTGCGGCCGCCGTTGATCACGTCTTCATAGCCCTTGCTCTCGCGGCGGCCCAAGGCGGCCGTGTGGGCCTTGGCCGGCGCGATGTGCGCGGACACCGCTGCCGCCCCGTCCAGGCGCTGCAGCCACAGCAGATGTCCGCCGTCGTCCACGATGGCGATGGTCACGGCCCACTGGTTCTTCAGGGCCTCGGCCTCGGCGGCGGCGGCGATCAGCTTGACGTCGGAGAGTTCAAGTTCGGGTTTGGTCTTCATGAGGCAGTCCTGCAGGAGGTGGGTGGATGCGCCCGGCCAGCCGGCAGGGCGCGCAACGGGAAAACGAAAAGCATAGTGCCAGCGGGCCCGCCCAATGCCCCGCCGCAGGGCAAAAGAATGCAACCCATAAAGTACGGGATGGTGCGCGGGTATTGCATTCGGCGCCAAAAGCCACCACCTAGAATCATTCGGGTCTGCGCTGTGCAGGCCAATCAGGAGAGAAACCAGATGAACCCAGAAATCACCAGTGTCGGCTCCGCGGGCTATGGCATCTCGCAGGAGCAGCGCCACCGCGTGCTGCGCAACACGTACTGGCTGCTGGCGCTCAGCCTGCTGCCCACCGTGTTGGGCGCCTGGATCGGCGTGGCCACGGGCATCACGCAGTCGCTGCGCGGCGGCCTGGGGCTGATCGTGTTCCTCGGCGGCGCCTTCGGCTTCATGTTCGCTATCGAGAAAACCAAGCGCTCGGCCGCGGGCGTGCCGGTGCTGCTGGCCTTCACCTTCTTCATGGGCCTGATGCTGTCGCGCCTGATCGGCATGGTGCTGGGCTTCAAGAACGGCAGCGACCTCGTCATGACGGCCTTCGCCGGCACGGCGGGCGTGTTCTTCGTCATGGCCAGCCTGGCCAGCGTCATCAAGCGCGACCTGTCGGGCATGGGCAAGTGGCTGTTCGTGGGCGCGCTGGTGCTCATGGTGGGCGCCATCATCAACGTGTTCGTCGGCTCGTCGGCGGGCATGATGGCCATCTCGGTGGCAGCGATCGGCATCTTCAGCGCCTACATGCTGTACGACCTGAAGCAGATCCTGGACGGCGGCGAGACCAACTACATCAGCGCCACACTGGCGCTGTACCTGGACATCTTCAACGTGTTCCAGAGCCTGCTGGCCCTGCTGGGCATCATGGGCGGCGAGCGCGACTGAACGGCCTTCCCACCGCACAAGCGTCGCAAGGCCCCGATTTCCGGGGCCTTTTTCACGTCCGCCCTTGGCTGACAGCCTCAACTTGACGGCACGCCTGCCGATAACACCTGTACATGCTGCCTCGCCACCCCCCCCTCCTTGCCGCCGGCGCTCGCGCCGCCCTGATCGCTGCCGCGCTGCTGCCGCTGGCGGGTTGTGAGATTCCCGGCATGGGGCCGGACCCGCGCGTGGCCCAGCGTGAGGCCGAGGCCAAGGCCATCGGTGGCGCCTGCCGGCATGCGCTGCGCGGGCTGGAGGACTGCTTCACGCTGAACCCCAAGGCCCCCAAGGCCCAGGTGTTCGCGGGCTGGAAGGACATGGATCTGTACATGCGCGAGAACAAGATCGAGGGCACGGCCTCGGTGCTCACGCAGTTGGAGAAAAAGCCCGCCAGTCGCCGCGCAAGCGACGAAGAGGCGGACCTGCAGACCGAGGGTCGCACCTCCCGCAACCGCAGCTGATGCTATCCAAACGATAGCTGCTGGCGCTTGCTAGGCAAGCGCCCCTGGCCAAAAACGTCTTGAGCCACCGCGGGCGTCAGCCCCGCTCGAACACTGCCATGCTCTCCACATGGGCCGTGTGCGGAAACATGTTGACCACCCCCGCCGCCACACAGCGGTAGCCCGCCTGGTGCACCAGCAGGCCCGCGTCCCGCGCCAGCGTGGCGGGGTTGCAGCTCACGTAGACGATGCGCCGGGGCGGCTGCCAGCCTTCGTGCCCAGCGGGCAGCGGCGGCGCGTCCTCGGCACCGATGCGCGCCTGGTGGATGTCCGCCAGCGCCTTGGACAAGGCGAACGCCCCCTCGCGCGGCGGGTCCACCAGCCATTTGTCGGAGGCGCCATCGGCAATGAGCATCTCAGGCGTCATCTCGAACAGGTTGCGCGCTACAAAGCTGGTAGCTGCCAGCGCAGATCCATCTTGCCTTTGGGCCTGATTTGACTGGTAATTCTCGCGCGAACGCGCCACCAGCGCCTCGCTGCCCTCGATGCCCAGCACCTCGCGCGCCTGGGTGGCGATGGGCAGCGTGAAGTTGCCCAGGCCACAGAACCAGTCGATCACGCGCTCGTCCTTGCGCGCGTCCAGCAGGCGCAGCGCGCGCGTGACCAGCACGCGGTTGATGTGCGGGTTGACCTGCGTGAAGTCGGTGGGTTTGAAGGGCATGGTGATGCCGAAGTCGGGCAGCCCATAGGCAAGCGGCTCGCCGCCCTCGTCCAGCAGATGCACCGTGTCCGGCCCCTTGGGCTGCAACCACCATTGCACGCCATGCACGGCGGCAAAGGCGCGCAACTTGTCTTTGTCCTCCGGGGACAGCGGCTCCAGGTGGCGCAGCACCAGCGCCGTGACCGTATCGCCGCAGGCCAGCTCGATCTGCGGGCAGGTGTCGCGTGCGGCCATGCTGCCGATCAGGGCGCGCAGCGGCATCAGCATGGCGTCCACATGCGGCGGCAGGATCTTGCAGGTCTCCATGTCGGCGATGTAGCGGCTCTTGCGCTCGTGAAAGCCCACGAGCACCTTGTCCTTCTTGGGCACGTAGCGCACGGACAGGCGCGCGCGGTAGCGGTAGCCCCAGGCAGGGCCTTCAATGGGGCGCAGGATGGTCTCGGCCTTCACTTTCCCCAGGTGCCAGAGGTTGTCTTCCAGCACGCGCTGTTTCACGGCCACCTGGGCCGCCACGTGCAGATGCTGCATCTTGCAGCCGCCGCAGGCGCCCGCGTGCAGGCCGAAGTGCGGGCAGCCGGGCTGTACGCGCTGGCTGGACTGGCGGTGGACTTCCGTGAGGCTGGCCTGCTCCCAGTTGTTCTTCTTGCGGTGGGTGTTGGCGCTGACCAGCTCGGTGGGCAGTGCGCCGTCGATGAACACCACCTTGCCATCGGGCTTGCGCGCGACGCCTTGGGCGTCCATGTCCATGGCGGTGACTTCGAGCCAGCCGGGGGGAAGATCCGTGGAGGTGGGCGGTGGTGGGCTGAATTCTGTGGGGTCGCTCATGCCCCGATTGTCTCAGGCCGGCCCACCCCTGCCGCCGCGCGGGCGGCTTTCAGCTGCGGCTGGCGCGCGGCGCACGGGGCGCGGTGGGGGCGCCTGCAGCCGCATCCTTGCGGACCGCAGCCACATTGGAAGGCAGGCGGTTGACTTCCACCTCGCAGCCATAGTTGTCCAAGGAAAACACCAGCGTGCCGCCGGGCGCGACCAGGGGCAGGGTTTCGTGCAGGTTGCGCGACAGGTCCACAGGGGGGGTCTGCGAGCGGTAGATGACCTGCTGGTCTGCGCCATAGATCACGTAGCAAGTAGCCCACGCGCCCGGTGCAAACAGTCCGGCAATCATGGCGGCGGAGGCCGTGGCAAAGCGAATGGCTCGCATGAGGGTTCCCTTCCTTCTTGTGCTGTGAATGCGGCGCATTATTGCGGAGTTTGCGCCCGCCCCGGTAAGCGGCTGTTCCCGGCCCCGTGTCGACGGTTTCATGGAACTTTTGCTGCGGCCCTGCGTTGAAAGAGGCAATGCGCCCCCTGAGCCACCTTGAAGAGAGCGACTGCATCGCCCGCGCCCAGCGCGGCGAGGTCGCGGCGTTCTCCGAACTGGTGGCCCGCTACCAGGACCGCATCTACCGTTTTTTGTTCCGCATGACGCGCTCGCAGGAGGATGCGCGCGAACTCGCCCAGGAGACTTTCTTGAACGCCTACCAGGCACTGCCCCGCTGGCAGCCGGACGCACAACTGTCCACCTGGCTGTTTCGCATCGCGCGCAACCAGGCGTTGGACCTGTTGCGCCGCGCGCAGCGTGTCGCGTTCGTGGAACTGGACGAGACCCTGTCCGAGCAGGTGCCGGCGGCCACGCCCACGCCCGAGGCTGCACTGCAGGCCCGCCAGCGCATCAAAGCGCTGGAAGGCGCGCTGCAGCGGCTCTCGGTGGAGCACCGCGAGATCCTGCTGCTGCGCGACATCGAAGACATGGCCTACGAGGACATCGCCGAGGTGCTGGGCATCAGCCTGGGCACCGTCAAATCCCGCATTGCCCGCGCACGCGCCGGGCTGCTGCAACTCATGCCACGCTGAACGCAAGGAGCCGCCATGAACTGCCCTCGCACCGAAGACCTTTCCGCTTTGATCGACCATGCGCTGCCCGCGCATGCGCAGGTCGCGCTGCAGCAGCACCTGCACGCCTGCCCCCAGTGCAGCCAGCACCTTGCCGCATTGCAGACGCAGCGCCAGCAACTGCTGGCCCTGCCCTCGCCCGCGCTGGGTTTCGACCTGGCGGCGCAACTGCAGGACCGCCTGGCACACGACCTGGCGCAACGCCCCACCCGGTCCCGGCGCACCGGCTGGAACCTGCTGGGCTGGATGCCCACGGGCATCGCCGCGGGGGCCGCGCTGGTGTCCGGCGTCTGGCTGGGTGGGTTGCTGCTGGGCACGGGCGCGGCCCTTCCGGCTGCCAGCCCTGCCATGGCGCGCGTGTTCGACCCTGTGCCGCCAGGCGGGCTGTGCGCCGCCGCCGAAATCTGCCGTTTGCCGAGAACCCTGCCATGAAAAACCCTGTCTGGATTCGCACCCTGCTGGCCATCTCGCTGGCGCTCAACCTGGGCGTGGTTGCCGCACTGGTGCTGCGCCCTGCGCCGGACACGGTGCCCGAGGGGGGCGCGCCTCCCGTGGTCCACCTGCCCGAGTATCTGAAGCTCACCCCCGAACAGCGCGCGCGCTGGGAAGGAATGGAAACCCCCTTCCTCCATGACCTGTCGTCCAACTGGAGTGACATACGCCGCCACCGCGAAGCCCTGGTGCGCCACATCTTTGCTGACGCACCAGAGCGCACCGCCATTGACGCCGAGCAGGCCGCCATCGCCCGCCTGCAGGCCACGCAGCAACAGCGCGTGATTGACCAACTCTTGGCCGAGCGCGCCATGCTGAACGACGCCCAGCGCACGCGGCTGCTGCAATTGCTGCTGACCCGCTATGCAGAAGAAGCCACCGAGGAGGAAATGCTGCACCGCAAGTGAACGCCGAGATGAGAGAAGGAAAAAGGTGCAAATCAGATGGAACATTGAGGCACCCCCTTCGTTGAAGTAGGCAAGGCAGCCACACATTCCCTTGAGCGGCTGCCTTGATGGTTCAACTTTTCAACGGAGCATTCTCATGAACACCTTCACCGCACTGCTGCTGTCCGCCGCCCTGGCATCCCCGCTGGCCGTTTACGCCGCCGACGCACACAACCATGGCGGCAGTGCCGAAACCCACCAACTGCAGCTCAACGCCGGCAAGAAGTGGGAAACCGACGCGCCGCTACGCAAGGCCATGACGGCCGTGCGCGGATCGGTCACGCAGATCCTGCCCACCGCCCACTCGGGCAAGGCCACTCCGGCCGATTACGACGCCTTCGCCAACACCGTCAACCAGCAGGTCGCCTACATGGTGGAGAACTGCAAGCTGCCGCCCGCCGCCGATGCACAGCTGCACATCATCGTGGCCGACCTGATGACCGGTGCCGAGGCCGCGCAAGGCAAGCACGGCGAGGACAAGCGCGCCGAGGGCGTGGTCAAGGTGGCCCAGGCCTCCAATACCTACGGCAAGTACTTCAGCCACAGCGGCTGGAAGGCCATCCCGCTGTCCCACTAAGGGGCAGACCGCAAGTACAGGAGGGGCGGCTGCACACCCCGGTGCATGCCAGCCCCCTTCCAAGCATTCATCTGCTGTGAGCGCCCCCTTGCGCCCCCCTGCGCAAGGGCGGGATATGCACGCTCCGGCAAACCAACACAGGATATTGAACATGACGGGTCGCCGTCTTCCCCTTTTCTCCGTGATCGCAAGCGTGGCTGCCGTCGCAGCACTCGGTCTGCCAACGATGGCATCTGCCGGCTACTGGCACCCTGCCAACAACGAAGCGGGCGTGGTCGTTCACCCCGAGCACTTCAAGAGTGATCGGACCCGTGAGCAAGTCAGGGCAGAAACCGAGACCGCAGTGCGACAGGACCGCCTGTCCTATGGGGAAAGCAGCGTTCCGGAACCGGCACCCTCAACGACTTCGACCAGGACCCGCCAGCAGGTGATCGATGAGATGCGCAACGAAACATCGGCACAACACAGGCAACGCCCATCGCTGTACCCGGCGGGCTGATGGGAAACACAACGCCCGCACGACGCGGGCGTTGCGTCTTCCGTACCGAAGGGCTTCAACCCAGGTACAGGTGGTTGGAGTGCTTGACCTCTTCCATCACCGCGTAGGTGCGCGTCTCGCGCACGCCGGGCAACTGCCACAACACGGCGCCGGCGAACTGGCGGTAGGCATTCATGTCGGCGCAGCGCGTCTTGAGCAGGTAGTCGAAACCGCCGGCCACCATGTGGCATTCCATGACCTCGGGATGCACCTGCACCGCGGCCTTGAACTGGTCGAACACGTTGGGCGTGGTGCGGTCCAGCAGCACCTCCACGAACACCAGCATGCCCGCGCCCAGCTTGAGGGGATTGAGCCGCGCCTCATACCCCAGGATGTAGCCTTCGCGCGTGAGCCGCTGCACCCGCGCGAGCACGGCAGTGGGCGACAGCGCCACGGTCTCTGCCAGCTTGAGGTTGGAGATGCGCCCATCGTCTTGCAGGATCTTCAATATCCTGCGATCGATGCGATCCAGATCAGTGGGAAATTGGCCGGTCATTGAGCAAAAATTCGGTGGTGCTTGCCGATTTTAGTGATTCATTCGCCATTCACCCAAGGATGATGCGACCCCATGACAAACGCCGCCCCCCACGCCGCCCACTTTTCCCCTCGCCCCCGCGACACCGACCCGCTGCGCCTGGCGGTCACCCAGGCTTGCCGTCCGCCCGAGCCTGAGGCACTGGCGCCGCTGCTGGCGCAGGCGCGCCTGCCCGCTGCCATGGCGCAGGACATCCAGGCGCGCGCCCTGCGCCTGGCGCAAGGGCTGCGCCAGCGCGAACATGCCAGCGGGCGGTCCGGCCTGGTACAGGGGCTGCTGCAGCAGTTCGCGCTGTCCTCGCAAGAAGGCGTGGCGCTGATGTGCCTGGCCGAAGCGCTGCTGCGCATTCCCGACGCGGCCACGCGCGACGCGCTGATCCGCGACAAGATCGGTACGGGCGACTGGGCCGCGCACCTGGGCAAGAGCCCGTCGCTGTTCGTCAATGCGGCCACCTGGGGCCTGCTGCTCACCGGACGGCTGGTGACCACGCACAGCGAAGGGGGCTTGAAGGATGCGCTGCGCCGCATCACGGCACGCGGGGGAGAGCCGCTGATCCGCAAGGGCGTGGACGTCGCCATGCGCATGATGGGCGAGCAGTTCGTCACCGGCGAGACCATCGAACAGGCGCTGGGCAAGGCGCGCACCCTGGAGGCACGGGGCTTTCGCTATTCCTACGACATGCTGGGCGAGGCCGCGCTCACGGGACACGACGCCGACCGCTACATGCAGTCCTATGTGGATGCCATCCACGCCATCGGCCGCGCCAGCGCGGGCCGCGGCGTGTACGAAGGGCCCGGCATCTCCATCAAGCTCAGCGCGCTGCACCCGCGCTACGCACGCGCGCAGTGGCAGCGCGTGATGGACGAGCTGTACCCGCGCGTGCTGCAACTGGCGGAACTGGCGCACGGCTACGACATCGGCCTGAATATCGACGCCGAAGAGGCCGACCGGCTGGAACTGTCGCTGGACCTGCTGGAGCGCCTGTGCCATGCGCCGTCCCTCGCGGGTTTCAAGGGCATCGGCTTCGTGATCCAGGCCTACCAAAAGCGCTGCCCGCGCGTGATCGACTACTGCATCGATCTGGCGCGCCGCAGCGGCCACCGCCTGATGATCCGGCTGGTCAAGGGCGCGTACTGGGACAGCGAGATCAAGCGCGCCCAGGTCGATGGCCTGGCGGACTACCCCGTGTACACGCGCAAGGCGCACACCGATATTTCCTACATCGCCTGCGCACGCAAGCTGCTGGGCGCACCCGACGCGGTGTACCCCCAGTTCGCCACGCACAACGCGCAGACGCTGGCCACCATCTATGAGCTGGCGGGCCCCGCGGACTATCGCCCCGGCCAGTACGAGTTCCAGTGCCTGCACGGCATGGGCGAGCCGCTGTACGAGCAGGTGGTGCCCGAGCGCCCCTGCCGCATCTACGCCCCGGTGGGTACGCATGAAACGCTGCTGGCGTACCTGGTGCGCCGCCTGCTGGAAAACGGCGCCAACACCTCGTTCGTGAACCGCGTGGCCGACGCCACGCTGCCGCTGGAGGCGCTGATCGACAACCCCGTGGACACGGTGGATGCCGAGGCCCGCGCCGAAGGTGCCACCGGCCTGCCGCACCCGCGCATCGCGCTGCCCCCGCAGCTCTACGGCCCGGCGCGTGCCAATTCGCAGGGCCTGGACCTGGCGGCCGAGCCCACGCTGCAGTGCGTGGCCGACGCGCTGGCCGCCAGCGCCGCCACGCCGCTGGAAGCCACACCCCTCATCGCCGCCGGCGCTCCCGCCGGCCCGCGCGTCCCCGTGCGCAACCCTGCCGATGCCACCGATGTGGTCGGGCAGGTGCAGGAAGCCACCACCGCCGATGTGGACGCCGCGCTGCGGGCTGCCGCCGCGGCGCAGCCCGCCTGGGCTGCCACGCCACCCGCAGAACGTGCACGGCTGCTGCGCGCTGCGGCCGATGGGCTGGAACGCGATATGCCTGCCCTGCTGGCCCTGCTGATGCGCGAAGCCGGCAAGACCTGCGCCAACGCCGTGGCCGAGGTGCGCGAGGCGGTGGACTTCCTGCGCTATTACGCGGCGCAGGTGGATGGGCACTTCGACAACGCCACCCACCCGCCGCTGGGGCCGGTCACCTGCATCAGCCCCTGGAACTTCCCGCTGGCCATCTTCATGGGGCAGGTGGCCGCCGCACTGGCCGCGGGCAACGTGGTGCTGGCCAAGCCGGCAGAGCAGACGCCCCTCATTGCCTGCCAGGCCGTGCGCCTGCTGCACCAGGCCGGCGTGCCTGCCGCCGCCGTGCAGCTGCTGCCCGGCCGCGGCGAGACGGTGGGCGCGGCGCTGGTGGGCGACGCGCGCGTGATGGGCGTGATGTTCACCGGCTCCACCGAGGTGGCGCGGCTGCTGCAGCGCAGCCTGGCCGCACGGCTGGACGCCAGCGGCCGGCCCATTCCGCTGATTGCGGAGACAGGCGGGCAAAACGCCATGGTCGTGGACTCCTCCGCCCTGCTGGAGCAGGTGGTCGCGGACGTGCTCACCTCGGCCTTCGACAGCGCGGGCCAGCGCTGCTCCGCCCTGCGCGTGCTGTGCGTGCAGCGCGACTGCGCGGACCGGCTGCTGGAGATGCTGCGCGGCGCCATGCAGGAACTGCACATGGGCAACCCCACGCAACTGGCGGTGGACGTAGGCCCGGTGATCGACGAGGAGGCGCGCGCCACGATCGCGCGCCACATCGAGCGCCTGCGCGCCAGCGGCCGGCCGGTGTTCCAAAGCCATGCCGGTGGGCAGGGCACGGCGCATGGCACCTTCGTGCCGCCCACGCTGATCGAGCTGAACAGCATCACCGAGCTGGAGCGCGAGGTCTTCGGCCCCGTGCTGCACGTGGTGCGCTACGAGCGCGGCGAGCTGGACGCGCTGCTCGCGCAGATCAGCGCCACGGGCTACGGCCTCACCCAGGGTCTGCACACCCGCATCGACGAAACCGTGGCCCAGGTGCTGGCCCACAGCACGGCCGGCAACGTCTATGTGAACCGCAACATGGTGGGCGCCGTGGTCGGCGTGCAGCCTTTCGGCGGCGAGGGCCTGTCGGGCACGGGCCCCAAGGCAGGCGGCCCGCTGTATCTGCTGCGCCTGCTGTCGCGCCACCCGGCCAACGCCACGCACGGCGCGCTGGCGGCGACGGCCGTGCAGGTGCCCGACGCCAGCGCACAGCCCGCGCTGCTCGCCCCGCTGTCGGCGCTGGAGCACTGGGCCCATGCGCAAGGCAACGCAGCGCTGGCACAGGCCTGCGCGGCCCAGGCGCAGGCCAGTTGCGCGGGCCTGGCCTGCACCCTGCCCGGCCCCACCGGCGAGCGCAACACCTATCGGCTGCTGCCGCGCGAACGCGTGCTGTGCCTGGCCGACACGGACGAGGCGCTGCTGCTGCAGTTGAGCGCGGTGCTGGCCGCGGGCGCGCTTGCGCTCTGGCCGCAGGACGCTCAGGCCCTGTGCGCCACGCTGCCGAGCGAGGTGCGGGCGCGCATCGCCCTGGTGTCCGACTGGCGCGGCGATGGCCTGGGCTACGACGCCGTGCTGCATAGCGGCAGCCCGGACACGCGCCGCGTGGAATGCCAGCGCGTGGCCCTGCGCCCCGGCCCCATCGTGGGCGTGACGGCGGTGGACGGCCCCGCCGACGCACTGCAGGCGCCCCTGCGCCTGTTGCTGGAGCGCGCGGTCAGCATCAACACCACGGCGGCAGGCGGCAATGCCAGCCTGATGACCATGGCGTGATGCCAGGGTAAATTGGCCTCTAGCGCTTATCCATCAAGCGCCAACAGCTATATAAACGATAGCAATCAATCCGCCAGCGGCCATTCGCCCAACACCTCGTAAGGGCCGGGCGAGCCGCGCAGGTTGTGCAACAGCACGAAGCGGCGCACCGTCCATTCCAGCGGCGGCACGGGTTGCTCGGGCGCGGCCTGGCGGCTGTAGCACAGCGTCATGTGCGGGGTGATGTGCGGCGCATGGGGCACGCCGTCCAGCCCCCGCACCTGCGACCACAGCGCCGTGTGCAGCGCCTCGTACAACGCGATGAAGCCCTGCTGCCCGTCGGCGGGGCCGCAGAGCACGCAGGGCCGCTTGGCCTGCGGCGCGCGGCGAAAGCTCAACACCCGATCGAACCGCAGCGAGAACGCCCTCGCCCGCACCTGCTGCGCCGCGTCGCGCGCCCACTGCAGATGCCGGGGCGACAGCGCAGGCTCCCACCCCAGCGACAGCAGCGTGGCGTGCAGGCGCTGCGCGCGCACCTGCGCCTGCAGGTCGTGCCGCGCAATCAGCGTCTGCGCCAGATCGGCCGCAGCCTGCGCCGCTCCGGGCTCGGGCAGCACGGCAAAGAAAAGATGGTGGTTGGGGCGTGGCGCATCGGGCTCCACGCCGGCGAGCGGCAGTTGGTGAGCGTCCATGCGCCCCACTGTAGCGCCGCCCCTGGCCCTTGTGGGTAACAGGCACTCCGCCGGCGCGGGCAATAACCGATATTTTTAATCGGAATGGCGGCAATTGAGGCATATCGCCTCACCGCCCATTCATCGGCAATTTTCGGATTTTGGTACCCAGGATGGCATTCGTATCCCCAAGCCCAGAAGGCTGACTTCCCGCGGGGCCCGGAACCCGCACGTATGGCCGTTTGCGGCCGCTCCACATTCCATACGCAATTGCTCGGGATTATTTAATATTTCATTAATTTTCAATTAATAAACTAAAAAAGTTTAACCAAAACAATCCAAGAAGAATATCAACAAAGTCATTTGACGTTAATCAAACGGATAATCAGGATGCGAGGAGAATAATGCATCTACGCAGTAAATATTCAAAGTATTTATGTCAAAAAGTCCCCCCTCCCCCACCGCCTGCGCCGCGCCGCAACCCGGCAAGCGCACCTTCCTGCAAGAACTCGTCGGCCTGGCCACCGCCTTTGGCCTGGCCGGCGCCAGCCAGGCCGCCACACCCTTCGCGCCGGGCCAGCCGCCGCGCCGCCCCGGCATGGAGGGCAAGCGCTTCGGCATGCTGGTGGATCTGCGCAAGTGCATCGGCTGCCAAGCCTGCACGGTGAGCTGCTCGGTGGAGAACCAGCCGCCCATCGGCCAGTTCCGCACCACGGTGCTGCAGTACGAGATCAACAAGGATGACGGCAGCGCGCCCGCCATGGTCAGCCTGCCGCGCCTGTGCAACCACTGCGACGAGCCGCCCTGCGTGCCCGTGTGCCCGGTGCAGGCCACCTTCCAGCGCACCGACGGCATCGTGCTGGTGGACAACGAGCGCTGCGTGGGCTGCGGCTACTGCGTGCAGGCCTGCCCGTACGACGCGCGCTTCATCAACCACGAGACGCAGACGGCCGACAAGTGCACCTTCTGCGAGCACCGCCTGGAGGCCGGCCTGCTGCCCGCCTGCGTGGAAAGCTGCGTGGGCGGCGCGCGCGTGATCGGCGACCTGAACGACCAGGGCAGCGAGATCAACCGCCGCATGGCCGAACACAAGGAAGACCTCAAGGTGCTCAAGCCCGGCATGAACACTTCGCCGCGCGTGTACTACATCGGCCTGCCCGATGCGTTCGTCAACGGCGTGGACGGCCAGGCCAGCGTGCGCCTGCTGTCCGACCACTGAACCCCAAGGAGCGCACCATGCAAATCATCGAACTCCTGACCCCGCACTACGAGGCGGCCTGGCTGCCCTGGGCCGTGCAGTACTTCTTCCTGGTCGGCGTGGCCACCGGCGCCGCCATCCTGGCCGCGCTGTGCGCCTGGGGCAAAGACGGCGGCACGCTGCAGCGCCTGCTGCCCGCGGCCGTGCTGACGCTGGCCGTCAGCGCCATTGCCGCCCCCGTGTCGCTGCTGGCCGACCTCCACCAGCCCGCGCGCTTCTGGCACTTCTATGCGCACTTCACGCCCTGGTCGTGGATGTCGGTCGGCGCGCTGCTGCTGCCGGTGTTCGTCACGCTCAGCGTGGCCATGTGCGCCGCCTGGTGGCTGGGCAAGACTGGCTGGATGCGCCTGCTGGCGCCGCTGCTCGTGCTCTCGGCGCTCACCATTTCGGTCTATACCGGCGCCGAGATGATGGTGGTGCGCTCGCGCCCGCTGTGGAACACGCTGTGGGTGCCCGTCAACCTGGCGCTGACCGGCTGGCTGGCCACCGTGGGCGCGGCCTTCGTGCTGGAGCGCTTCCTGCCCGCCGCGCTGCGCCCCGGCGCTGAAGCGCTGCAGACGCTGCGCGGCATGGGCCTGGCGCTGGCCGGCGCGCTGCTGGTGGTGGCGCTGGCCTGGGCCGCGAGCGGCTTGGGCGGCGACAGCCCCTCGTTCAACGCCGCGCTGCGCCTGTGGAACGACTTCCCCGTGTGGCGCCTGACGATGATCGGCTCGGCCGTCGGTGGCGCCGCCGTGCTGGGCGCGCTGCTGCGCGGGCGCCACCGCCTGCATGCCAAGGGCTACACGCTGGTGCTGGGCCTGGGGCTGGCCGCCGCCTGGGCCTTCCGTTGGGCGCTGTTCATGGGCGTGCAGGGCGTGCCGAAGTTCGGCGCGGGCCTGTACCTGTACCACATGCCCCTGGGCGGCGACGGGCTGCTGGGCATGGTGGGTGTGGCAGGCCTGTGCGTGGCACTGGTCGGGCTGGCGAGCTGGGCGCTGGAGCTGTTCCCGGCCCGCAAGGCACCCACGGCCACCGCCGCCTGAAATTCATAGACAAATCGGCCTTTAGCGCAATATCAGCAAGCGCGAGCAGCTATCAATACTGAAGTGATACCCGCTGGCGCTGCCCTTGAAGGTACAGACCATGACTGACAAGAAACCGCATTCCTCTCCCGAGACCGAGGCCCACCCCGACGCCAACCGCCGCCGCCTGCTGCTGCGCGGCGGCGCGGTGGCCGGTGGCCTGGCGGCCTTTGCCGCCGGCTACGGCGAAACCGTGGCCAAGGGCGCCAAGGGGCTGGTGACCGGCACCTCGGGCACTGCCACCAAGAGCGCCACGCGTGGCAACTCGCTCACGCCCGAGTTCCGCATCGACCCCGTGACCGGCCAGCTCACCACCCAGCCGGGCCAGGTGGTCAGCCCCAGCAGCTGCCTGGGCTGCTGGACGCAGTGCGGCGTGCGCGTGCGCGTGGATACCGAGCACAACAAGATCATCCGCATTGCCGGCAACCCCTACCACCCGCTGGCCACCACGCACCACGCGCCCATGGAAACGCCCGTGCGCGAGGTGTACGCCCTGCTGGGCGGCGACAACGGCCTGGAAGGCCGCGCCACCAGCTGCGCGCGCGGCTCGGCCATGCTGGAGCACCAGACTGCGGCCCACCGTGTGCTCACCCCGCTCAAGCGCGTGGGCCCGCGCGGCTCCGGCCAGTGGAAGAGCATCTCGCTGGAGCAGCTGGTCAAGGAAATCTGCGAGGGCGGCGACCTGTTCGGCGAAGGCCATGTGGACGGCCTGGCCGCCATCCGCGACGTGCAAACGCTGATCGACCCCGAGAACCCCGAGTACGGCCCCAAGGCCAACCAGCTGCTGGTGACCGACGCCTCCAACGAAGGCCGCACCCCGCTCATCAACCGCTTTGCGCGCCAGTCCTTCGGCACGGTGAACGTGGCCAACCACGGCGCCTACTGCGGCCAGACCTACCGCGTGGGCACGGCGGCGGCCCTGGGCAACATCCCCGGCATGCCGCACGGCAAGCCGGACTGGAAGAACTCGCGCTTCGGCCTGTTCCTGGGCACGGCACCCGCACAGGCGGGCAACCCCTTCCAACGCCAGGGCCGCGAGCTGGCCGAGGCCCGCTCGCGCGACGACAACACCTACCGCTACGTGGTGGTGTCGCCCGTGCTGCCCATGTCGTCCAGCCACGCGGCCGGCGACAACAACCGCTGGCTGCCCATCAAGCCCGCCACCGACCTGGCGCTGGCCATGGCGCTGATCCGCTGGATCATCGACAACGAGCGCTACGACGCCAAGTACCTCACCCAGCCCGGCCCGGCCGCCATGGCCGCCGCCGGTGAGGCCAGCTGGAGCAACGCCACCCACCTGCTCATCAACGACCCCAAGCACCCGCGCTACGGCCAGTTCCTGCGCGGCGCCGACCTCGGCCTGCCCATGCCCGAGCCGGTGGACGAGAAGACCCCGGCCGAAGACGTGTACGTGGTGCAGGTGGCCGATGGCAACGGCGGCGTCAAGCTGGTGCCCCACACCGTGGCCGAGCCGGCCGAGCTGGTGGTGGAACGCGAGTTCACGCCCCTGAAGGCCGCGGGCGCCACCGAGGAGCCCGCGCCGATCGCCGTGTGCACATCGTTCGTCAAGCTGCGCGAGGAAGCGCGCCGCAAGACGCTGCAGGAATACTCCGACCTGTGCGGCGTGCCGGTGAAAGACATCGAAGACCTGGCGCGCGAATTCACCAGCCATGGCAAGCAGGCTGTGGCCAACTCGCACGGCGGCACCATGAGCGGCGCGGGCTTCTACACCGCCTACGCCATCGCCATGCTGAACAACCTGATCGGCAACCTGAACGTCAAGGGCGGCTGGGTGCTGGACGCTGGCCCGTTCGGCCCCTTCGGCCCCGGCCCGCGCTACAACTTCGCGCAGTTCGAGGGTGCGGTCAAGGCCACGGGCGTGGCGCTGTCGCGCACGCGCTTTCCGTACGAGAAGACCAGCGAGTTCAAGCGCAAGAAGGAAGCCGGCCAGAACCCCTACCCCGCCAAGGCGCCGTGGTACCCGGCGCCCGGGGGCCTGAGCAGCGAAATGCTGGCCGCCGGCCTGCTCGGCTACCCCTACCCGGTGAAGGCGTGGATCAACCACATGAGCAACCCGGTGTATGCCATCTGCGGCTTTGAGAACACGCTGGTCAGTGCCCTCAAGGACCCGAAGAAGCTGCCGCTGTTCGTGTCGGTGGACCCCTTCATCAACGAGACCTCGGCCCTGGCCGACTACATCGTGCCCGACACCGTCACGTACGAAAGCTGGGGCATCGGCGCCCCCTGGGCCGATGTGATTGCCAAGAGCAGCACCGTGCGCTGGCCCACCGTGGAGCCCGCCACCGCCAAGACGGCCGATGGCAAGCCGGTGAGCTTCGAGAGCTTCGTCTTTGCCGTGGCCAAGCAGCTGCAGCTGCCCGGCTTTGGCAAGGGCGCGATGAGCACCAAGGACGGCGAGCCGCTCGACCTGGAAAGTGCCGAAGACTTCTACCTGCGCGGCATGTGCAACATCGCCTACCAGGCCGGCAAGCCCGTGCCCGAAGCCAGCGACGACGACATCGCCCTCACCGGCGTCACCCGCTGGATGCCCGAAGTGGAAAAGCGCCTCAAGCCCGAGGAGGTGCGCCGCGTGGCCATGGTGATGAGCCGTGGCGGGCGCTTCGACAAGATCGAAGACGCCTGGAAGGGCGAGCAGATCAAGGCCGCCTACAAGTTCCCGGTGCAACTGTGGCACGAGGGCCTGGCCAAGATGCGCCACTCCATGACCGGCGAGCGCTACGTGGGCTGCCCCACCTGGTTCCCCACCCGCTTTGCCGACGGCAGCAGCATGCGCGAGCGCTTCACCGAGCAGGACTGGCCGCTGACCATGAGCAGCTACAAGTCCAACCTGATGAGCAGCATGTCGATCGCCGCCTCGCGCCTGCGCCAGGTGCACCCGCACAACCCCATCAGCCTGAACAAGGAGGATGCGGCCAAGCTCGGCATCGCCAACGGCGACCGCATCGAGGTCAGCACCCCCGGCGCCAAGCTGCAGGGCGTGGCCCTGGTGCGCAGCGGCATCGCCCAGGGCGCCCTGGCCATCGAATACGGCTACGGCCACAAGCAGCTGGGCGCCGCCATCCACACCGTGGACGGCAAGCCAATGGCCCACAACCCGCAGCACGGCAACGGCGTGAATCTGAACGCGCTGGGCTTTGCCGACCCCACCCGTCCCGCCAAGGACAACGTTTGGATCGACTGGGTGTCGGGGGCCGTGGTGCGGCAGGGGTTGCCGGTGAAGGTGCGGAAGGTGTGATGCCTGCCGGGTGCTGAGCACCGGGCGCTTGCGGGCGCAGGTGCTCTTGAATGTAAAAGCTCATCGCAACTGCGATGGGCTTTTTTTATCAGCGGCGGCTTTCGACCCTGAGCCGCCGTCCGATCTGTAACGAGCAACGGCTGCTTTGCAGCGGTTGCTGTCGGTCGCGGCCGTGACCTGAGTTCACGGTGCCTGGCACAAAGCTGTCATTGGCTCACCCAGCAGCGCGGCAGCATCGATGACCGGTATCGAGGGAGCTGCAGTCATGGTCTAGCACACGTCTCCCCATGAACGGGCACGACCCTACGCCTACCTGCGCGATGTCATGGCACGCCTGCCCATGCAGCCCGCCACCCAGATCGGCGAGCTGCTGCCATACCGCTGGCAGTCAGCCTGACAGCGCATATTCAGATACACGACCGCGCCCCGCAGTCAAGATGGGATCGCCGCGCGATTACGGGCGTCCTACAACCCTTAACTTAAGTCGGCCTACAGGCGAACAGTTGCCCCTCGGTCCCATGCCCCACGGCTGCATGGAATCCAAGTTCCATACCTAGGCAATTTTCTGACTTACGCTATGCGCCAAACCCAGGAAGGTCGAGATCAGAGGAGCTTGATGCCGCTCCTTTCTACAGATGAAGTGCACCTGTGTCGCCATGCTGGTGTCTGAAATAGTTAACTTAACAAGGCGAGGATCTGGCCTGTAGGCTGTTTCCGCCACGACGCCTAGGCCCAGCCCCTCCGCCACCGCCTCTCGAACGGACTCGCGGCTGCCCATCTCCAGAGCCACCTGCACCTCGACGCCTCGCTCCTTTAGTTCTTGTTCAAACACGCGTCTGGTCGTCGATCCTTCCTCTCGGATGACGAACCTCTGACCCTGCAGATCACGCAGTTTGAGAGTGGCCCGTTGCGCGAGTGGGTGTTGGGTGTTGCCGAATATCACCAATCGCTGGGTACGGTAAGCCGCGCCAAATAGATCTGGGTGAGCGACGTGATTGAGCACCATGCCCACGTCTCCCTGGTAGTCAAGAATCTTTTCGGTGATGGTTCGCGAGTCGCCTACGCCAACAGCCACGTTGACCTGGGGGAACTGTTTCATGAACAGCTTCAACACGGGCAGCACGTTGTGCGGCCCGATGGCATGGATGACCAGTCGCCCTACGTATTGATTTTTCGCAGCAGCGAGCAGTGCGTGCGCATCTTCCTCGCCACTGAAGGTACGCCGGGTGTAGTCCAACAGAGTGCGTCCAAAGGACGTGAGTTCAAGCCGCCGCCCGCGCCGATGAAAAAGCTCCACGCCGAAGTCGACCTCCAGGCGCTGTATGTGTGAAGAAACAGTCGGTTGTTGAATAGCGAGCACTCTCGCGGCAGCGGTCATGCTGCCGGCTCGGGCCGTTGCGTCAAAGGCCTTCAAGGCTGCGAGGAGGCTGAGTCCAGACATTGATGTGATCTATGGGTGCCCTCATTTTTAGGGATGAAAGTTTCATATTCATGACACCTTGGTCACCCAGACTTGAGCTGTGCTTCCACTGAAGCTGTTTCTTCCAGAACCTCCTCTTTCCCGAGAGATACCTCTGACCACTTGAGTCCTGGTGTGCGTCTAGCGCACCACAACAAATGAAACCGAGCTATGAAAACTGCAATTCGCGAGAGCCATCTGAGCTTGCGGGGTATCACGGTGACCTATGCCGATGGTCACACAGCGCTTGCGCCCACCTCGCTGGAGGTACAGCATGGCGGGTTCCTTGTGCTGCTGGGCGCGTCGGGCGCGGGAAAGTCAACGCTGCTGCGCAGCATCAATGGCTTGGTTAGCCCCACAGACGGAGAGGTGTCGGTGGCCGATCTGCCGGGCGGCACCGTCTCAAAACGCAACCTTCTTGAGCATCGGCGCCACTGCGGCATGGTGTTCCAGCAGCACCACCTGATCGGGCGGCAAAGCGTGCTGGCCAATGTGTTGATGGGCAAGCTCGCCACCCGCGGATCTCTGGCGTCGTTGTGGCCTTGGAGCAAGGCTGACAAGCTGGAGGCGCTGGCGGCCATTGACCGCGTAGGCCTGCTTGAGAAAGCCCTAGCACGGGCAGACACCTTGTCTGGTGGGCAACAACAACGCATTGGCATTGCGCGTGCCTTGGTGCAAAAGCCCCGCCTGCTGCTGGCCGATGAGCCGGTGGCCAGCCTCGACCCGGCGACCGCGCAGAGTGTGTTGACCCTGCTTCACGACATCTGCAAGAAAGACCGACTCACGGCCATCGTGAGTCTGCATCAAGTCAACCTCGCGCGCATGTTCGCCGACCGCATTGTGGGCCTTCGCCAGGGCCAGGTGGTGTTCGACGGGACAGCAGCGCAGTTGACGGAAGAAGCCCAGTCTGCCCTGTACGCGAAGTCGTCACCTGCCAACATGGGCAGTCAATTTGATTCCCCCTCTCAATCCAAGGAGTTTTTACCGTGCTGAATCGTCGCCGTTTCCAATTTATCGCTGCCGTCACTTTGGCCGCCCTGTTGCCACTTGGCGCCCATGCCGAGGGCAAAAATCCTTCCAAGCTTCGCGTTGCACTGTTGCCGGACGAAAACGCCGCCACCATCATTCAGAACGCACAGCCTCTGAAGCGGTATCTGGAGCAGACCCTGAAGAAGGAAATAGAGATTACGGTGACTACGGACTACTCGTCGATGATTGAAGCCATGCGCTTTGGCCGCATCGAGGTGGCCTACTTTGGACCGTTCTCTTACGTACTGGCCAAGTCCAAGGCGCCCAACATTGAGCCTTTTGCCGTTGGCGTGGAGCGCGGCTCTCCGACCTACCAGTCGGTTCTCATTGCCACGGCGGGCGGCCCGGTCAAGACCCTGGCTGACGTTCGTGGAAAGCCTTTTGGCTTTGGCGATCAGGCTTCGACGTCCGGTCACCTTGTACCGCGCGCGCACTTGCTTAAAAACCACCAACTGAACGGCGAGACTGACTACCGCCCCGTTCACCTGGGCACGCACGATGCCGTGGCCCGAGCTGTTCAGGCAGGGCAGGTTCCCGCCGGCGCTCTGTCAAAAACCATTCTGGACAACCTCATCGCAAAGGGCATGGTGGATGCCAACAAGATTGTGCAACTTGAACTGTCGGCACCCATTCCGAACTATCCCATTGCGATGCAAGGTAATCTCACGCCGGAGCTCAAGGAAGCCATCCGAGCCGCCTTTCTTCAGATGAAGGACGCCGAGATTCTCAAATCATTCCGTATCGAGGCCTTTGCCGCGACCGATGACAAGGCCTACGACATTCTTCGCGACACAGCACAGATTCTCAAGCTTGATCTGGGACGCATGAAATGACATCGGTAGCCTTGGAATCCATCATTGCCATTGACGGACAGCGGCGACTCAGACGGCTGGGCGCAGCCTGCGTAGTCCTGCTCGTTTGCACGCTGGCATTGTTTGTCACCGGTTTCTTTGACGCGCAGCGTTTCATCGAAGGGGCTCCTGCCATTCAGCAGTTGGCCTCTGAGATGGTGCCGCCGAATTTCGAGCGCTGGGAGCACTGGGTCATTCCATTGCGTGACACCTTAGCCATGTCGATCGCAGGCACGGCGCTGACCGTTCTGGCGTCGTTGCCGCTGGCCCTGGTGGCGGCGCCCAACACCGCGCCGAATGCGGTGGTTGGGCGAATCGTCAGAACCATCTTGGCTGCATTTCGGTCTGTGCCTGAAATCATCCTGGGCATTCTGTTCGTCGCGGCCGTGGGCTTTGGGGCATTGCCTGGTGTGCTGGCGTTGGCCCTGCATTCCACGGGCATGGTGGCCAAGTTCTACGCCGAAGCCATAGAGCACGTGGACCCGAAACCTCTGGAGGCCGCTAAGGCCGCGGGCGCAAGCCGGTTTCAGGTCATCACCCATGCTGTGTTACCGCAGGTTTTGCCCCAGTTGGCGGACATCACCATCTACCGATGGGAATATCACTTTCGCGCATCGGCAGTGATGGGCATCGTGGGTGCGGGCGGCATTGGCTTTGAACTCATGGCGGCTCTGCGCCTGACCAAGTACGACGAAGTCTCCGCCATTTTGCTGTCCATCCTCATATGCGTGCTCGTGGTCGACGGCATTGGGTCGGCGCTTCGCAAACATCTGAAATAGAAAGAGAGAGGAAGGTAATGATGCCGAAAATTGTGGTGACGCAGCCCATTCATGAAGAGGTACTGGCGCGTCTTATGCAGGTTGGTGAAGTGGTGATGAATCCCGGTCCTGAGCCGTGGAGCGAGGCCGAGCTCCACCGTCATCTGAAGGATGCCGACGCAATGATGGCTTTCATGCCTGACCGGGTAGATCAGCGAACCCTGTTGCACGCTCCCAGGCTCAAGACCATCGCTTGCGCCCTGAAGGGGTATGACAACTTTGACCTCAAGGCATGTGCGCAAGCCGGTGTCAGCGTGAGCTTCGTTCCTGACCTGCTCACAGAACCCACGGCAGAACTCGCCATTGGGCTGGCCATCGCCGCCGCGCGCCATGTGCTGGCAGGTGACGTCAGTGTTCGCAAGAGCTACGCAGGATGGCGTCCCCAGCTGTACGGAATGGGGTTGCACGGCTCGATAGTGGCGGTCGTCGGACTTGGCGCCGTTGGGCGGGCCATTGTGGACCGTCTCTGTGGCTTCGGGTGCGCTCAACTGCTGGGCGTGGACCCGCATGGTGATGACGAACGCCTGACCATGGTGAGCCTGGGTGAGGCCCTGTCGCAATCCGACTATGTCATTCTGGCCGTTCCGCTGCTGGACGTAACGCGTCACCTCGTCAATGACACCATGCTTGAAGGTGTTCGGCGGGGGCAGATCCTGGTCAACATTGGGCGAGGCTCGGTTGTGGACGAGGCTGCCGTGGCACGGGCGCTCAAGGACGAGCGCCTGGGTGCATACGCCGCCGATGTCTATGAGATGGAGGACTGGCTGCTTGCAGATCGCCCTCGCCAGATTCATCCGGAACTCTTGCAACACCCCTCCACCGTCTTCACTCCCCACATCGGATCGGCTGTGAAGAAGGTCCGTCTCGCTATCGAGTTGCGCGCTGCTGAAAATTTGCTCGTTGCGTTAAATGGTAATGAGCTGCTTGCACACTACGAGGCATCGCACCGAGCGGCTCATGTGGCAGCTTCGCACTGCTCGGTGCAGCCATGAGGTCACCACACCAGAGAATGCTTTTGGACGTTCTATGGTTCTGGCCGATCTAATTCTTTGAGAAGACCTTGGCTACGTGTTTCGGACCCGCGGGCCAACTGCGGATGCTCTTCGCAATGGTTCCGATAAGCCGTGCCGCCAAGTATCCGGGGTGGGATTCCCCCGGTTTCTCGGACGGTTTTCTGGGATCGTTGCCTACATCAACACCGACCGCAGCGGGTCGGGAGAACCAATTCATCCTTGGTGTGATCAGTTGCTCCTGCTACCTTGCCCGGCTCGCATCAATAGAGTGACCGGTCTGAGCAACAAAGCGGTCGCTTGAGACCCTGCTCGGCCAATGACCAGTTGCGCAACACGCGAACTTTCAGGCGTTAGGTTCGAGTGTCGGAGATCAGCCTGAAGCAGCCAGCCCAGCAGGCGTTGCGACCGGCCCCTTCTGGCCGCAAGCTGCCCCACAGCCTTTGAAGCGCGGTCTTTGCTCAGCGCCTTCTGAGCATTTCACTGAAAAATCAGCTTTCCCTTCAAGCCGATTCGGGGAATTAAATCCTGCCGGCCTATCAGTTAAATAGGCCGCTAAGGCGCTTTAGATAAGCGCTAGCAGCTACCAAATTCATAGCATCCAGCGCCTTTCGGTATCACGGGCACGCGTGCTGCCCCACATCCGAACCAAGCCCCTCACCCCACCTGCCACCACCGTGGCAACAACGCGCGCACCTCTGCACGCTGAAAGCGGTCGTCCATCAGCACCACCACGCCCTGGTCCTGTTCGGTGCGGATCACACGGCCTGCGGCCTGCACCACCTTGCGCAGGCCGGGGTAGAGGTAGGTGCAGGCATAGCCCTGACCAGGGCCCATCACCTCATCCAGCGCATATTGCATGGCGTCGTTCACCGCGTTCACTTGCGGCAGGCCCAACGTGGCGATGAACGCGCCGATCAGGCGGGTGCCCGGCAGGTCCACGCCTTCGGCAAAGGCGCCGCCCAGCACGGCCAGGCCCACGCCCTGGCCGCCCTCGGTAAAGCGGGCGAGGAAGGCGGCGCGGCTGGCGTCGTCCATCTCGCGCGTTTGCTGCCATTGGGGCACCTGCGGGTGGCGCTGGGCCAGGGTGGCAGCCACGCGCTGCAGGTAGTCGAAGCTGCTGGCAAAGCACAGGTAGTTGCCGGGCTGGTGCGCGTACTGCGCGGCCACCAGATCGGCGATGGGGGCGAGCGAGGCCTCGCGGTCGCGCCAGCGGGTGGAGATGTGCGGGGCCACGCGCACCTGCAGCTGGTGGGCGGCAAAGGGGGCGGCCACGTCCAGCCAGGCGGTGTCGGGCGGCAGGCCCAGCAGGTCGCGGTAGAACTGCGGCGGGCTGAGCGTGCCCGAGAACAGCACCGTGGCCTGCGCCGCCGCGTGGCGCGCGGCCAGGTGCGGCGCGGGCATGACGTTGCGGATGCACAGCGTGGTGGCGGGTGCGCGGGCCCGCCCGCTGCGGCTGCGCGGTGGCGTGGCGGTGCGCTGCAGGTCGAACAGCGCATGCGGGCCGAACTGCTCGGCCAGGGCCTGGAAGTGCAGCAGCGACCAGTAGAACACCAGCACCGCGTCGCCCGGCGGCAGGGGCTGGTCGGCCTGGGCCTCGGCCATGGCGCCCACGGCACGCTGCACCGCGCCCAGCAGCGCGGGCGGTACGGTGGCGTGGGCCTGGTAGGTGGGCGTGGCGGCGAGGGGGTGCGCGGGTGCGGTGGCGCCGGTGTGCAGTGCGCCGGGTGCGCCCGGCGTGCCAGCGTCTTCTGCGGCCTGGCCCACGGTCTTGTTCAGCGCGTTCCACTGGCGGTGCAGCGCGTCGAGTGCCTTCTTCACAGTGCCGGTGGCGGCCTGGCGTGCGGCGGCCAGCTCGAAGGGGGACAGCGGCGCGGTGTACATGCTGCGCGCGCGCTCCAGCAGGTTGTGGGCTTCGTCCACCAGCACGGCCACGCGCCAGCCCTGCTGCTGCGTGAGGGCGTACAGCATGGCGGCGCTGTCGTAGTAGTAGTGGTAGTCGGCCACCACCACGTCGGCCCAGCGCACCAGCTCTTGCGACAGGTAGTAGGGGCAGATACCGTGCTGCAGCGCCACGCTGCGCACGGCGGGCGCATCCCACGGCGCGGGTTGCTGCACGGCGGCGGCGCGGGCGGCGGGCAGCCGGTCAAAGAAGCCGCGCGCCAGCGGGCAGGCATCGCCATGGCAGGCGCTGCCGGGGTGTTCGCAGGTCTTGTCGCGCGCGTGCAGGTCCAGCACGCGCAGCGGCGTGCCGGGCGCGTGGGGTGCCAGTGCCCCTGCAACTGGGCCAGCGCGTGCAGCGCCAGGCCGTGGCCCGTGCCCTTGGCCGTGAGGAAAAACAGCTTTTCCAGCCCGCTGGGTGCGCGGGGCGCGCTCTCTTTTTTGATGACTTCCGTATCCCCGTTGGGCACCGCATCGGCGGCGGCGCCGGATGCGGCAGCGGCCGGCGCCGGCCCGCCCTGCCCTGGCGTGGTGATCGCCGGGGCACCGTGGCCGGGGGCACCGTGGCCGGGGCACCGTGGCCGGGGCGCCATAGCCTTGAGCAGCGGAAACAGCGTGCCCAGGGTCTTGCCGATGCCGGTGGGCGCCTGGGCCAGCAGGCAACGCCCGGCGGGGGCGCTGGCACCTTCCGCGTTGGGGTGTGCGGTGCGGTACACGGCCACGGCCAGCTCGCGCTGCCCGGCGCGAAACGCGGGCAGCGGAAAGCGCAGCCGCGCCAGGGCGGCGTTGCGCTGCTGGCGGTGCGCGGCCTCGCTGTGCGCCCAGGCCAGGTAATGCTGGCACTGCGTGGCAAAGAACACCTGCAGCGCGGCGGCGGTGTGTTCCTGCACCAGCACGGTCTCGGCATGGGTGGTGGCGTGCACATAGACCAGCGCAAGCTTGAGCCCCGCCAGCCCGCGCGCCTGGCACAGCAGGTGGCCGTACACCTGGGCCTGGGCCCAGTGCAGCGCGCGGTGGTGGGGGCGCACGCTGTCCAGCGTGCCGCGGTAGGTCTTGATTTCTTCGAGCTGGCCCAGCGCCGCGTTCCACCCATCGGCACGGCCGCGCACCGTCAGGTGGTCGTACGTGCCGGTCAGCGGCACTTCGGCCTCGTAGCCGGCGCCCCGGCGCTGCTGCACGGCGCGGTGGCCTTCCATGCCCTCAAGGGCGCTGGGAGCGGGGGTGAAGCGCAGGTCCAGGTCGCCCGTGCGGGCCGTGAACTCGCACAGCGCGCGCACGGCCACCACGTGGGGGCGCGGGGCGGCCGTCATGCCGCGCCGCACCACTGCACGTGGCACACCTGCACCGGAATGCCCTGCGCCACGCAGTAATCCAGCCAGCGGATCTGGTTGTCCTGCAGCTTGTCGCCGGGGGCCTTCACCTCCACCAGCGCATAGCGCTCGGCCCCGGGCGGGCGGCCGGGCCAGAAGCGCACCAGGTCGGGCAGGCCGGTGCGGTTGGCCTGCACGTCGCGCAGCAGCCGGGCGAACAGCCGCTCCAGGTGCGCCGGCGGAATGCAGTCCAGCGCCAGCGCCAGCAGTTCGGCGCTCAACGCGCCCCAAGCCACGAAGGGCGACTGGGTGCCGTGCTTCTCTTCAAAGCGCTGCACGATGGTGGCGCGGTAGCGACCGTCGTGCAGCTCGGCCAGGCAGGCGTCGAACAGGGCCTGGCGGCGCGCCACGAAGTCGGGCGCGCCCAGGTCGGCCGGGCCACTCTGGAACGGGTGGAAGAACGCGCCCGGCAACGGCGCAAAGATGGCCGGCCAGCACAGCAGGCCGAACAGCGCGTTGACGAGCGTGTTCTCCACATAGAACACCGGTGCCTCGGCGCAGTGCCAGTGCGCGCGCAGCGCGTGCTCCACCGACTGGGGCGGCGTGGGCGCGGGCAGTTCCACGTCCATGCGCAGCGCAGCCACGGCCGGGGCCAGCGCGGGCCGGCGCGGCCCGCCGCCCTGCCCCAGGCTGCGGCGCAGGCGCGGCAGCATGCGCGCCACGCGCTGGTGTTCTTCTTCACTTTCAGGAGCAGCCAGCGCTTGATGGGCAAGGGCTAGGGCCTGATCGGAGCATTGCATGCGCTCCAGCACGCGGATCTGGCGGTGGCGCGCACCGGGGGCGCGGCTGGCGGCGTAGGCCTGGGCGGCCAGCGGCCAGTCGCGCGCGCGCTCGCAGGCCTGGCCCACGCGCAGCAGGACCCGCGCGCGGCGCTGCTCCAGCCACGGCGTGGCGCTGTGCGCGGCGGCCAGGGCCTGCAGCAGCGCAGCGGCGTCGAAGCCCTCCGCGTCCAGCGCCTGGCGGCAGGCGCTGAGGGCGAGGTAGGTGTCCACATCGGCCTGATGCTGGAAGGCGCGCGAGGCAGCGTCCAGCGGCACGGCCTCGTAGCGGAACACGCCCAGGTCGGCCAGCACGAACTCCGCCCAGCTCTGGTGCAGGTTGCCGAAGAACATGAGCCGCAGGCGCTCGCAGCGCGCGCCCACCGTCACGTGCCAAACGGGCTCGTCGGCGTGCGGGTGCCACGCGGCGTAGGGCTGCCGCAGGTCAGCGCGGTCGACCAGGGCCTGCAGCATCTCGGCCTTGCGCATGGTGGGGTGCAGCGCAGTGCCCTGCAAAATCTGTAGCAGCTCGCGCTTGGTGTGCAAAGCGAACAGCTCCGATAGACCCAGGGGCGCATCGGCGCACAGCCAGCCCCGCGACAGCAACGGCGCGGCAGCGTCGCGCGTGTCGGGAATCTCGTCATAGGCCAGCTTGCTCGCGCGAAACCACGGCCTGCGCCGCATCACCATGCGCACCAGCAGGGCCTGTGCGGCCTGGGGCAGTTGCCGAAAGTCGGTGAGGAACTGCAGGTCGTCCACACCGAGCAGGTCGCCATAGCGCGTGTGCAGCCAGTCCAGCGCACGCTGGAAGTTGTGCAGGTAGTAAAAGCGGTGCGGTGCAGGCGCAGGGCCGGGCTGCGGCATACAAAAGACTGTGCGTTTATACAGTCAATGATACCGGCGCAGCGGGTGCGCCGTTAATGTGGGGATAACGCGCCGTTCCTAGAATGCGGGCTTTTGCCAAGCGGGCCGCATGCACATCCTGATCGTCGAAGACAACGCGCTGGTGGCCAGCGGCATCCAGGCCGGGCTGGAGCTGCACGGCTTCACCAGCGACACCGCGGGCAGCGTGGCGCAGGCGCAGGCCCACATGACCAGCCGCCAGTTCGATGCCTGCGTGCTGGACTTGGGCCTGCCCGATGGCGACGGCATCAGCCTGCTGCGCCAGTGGCGCGCCAAGGGGTTGGCGCTGCCGGTGCTGATCCTTACCGCGCGCAGCACCATCGAGGACAAGGTGGCCGGCTTTCAGACCGGCACCGACGACTACCTGACCAAACCCTTCGACCTGCAGGAGCTGGTGCTGCGCCTGCGCGCCCTGCTGCGCCGCGCGGGCGGGCGCACCAGCGACCTGCTGGCGCTGGGCGACTGCCAGGTCAACATGGCCACCGGCGAAGTCACGCGCAACGGCGTGGCGATAGACATCTCGCGTCGCGAATGGGCGCTGCTGCAGGCCCTGCTACAGGCGCATGGGCGCGTGCTGAGCGCGGCGCAGCTGCATGACAGCCTGTACGGCCTGGACCAGGACGTGGACAGCAACACCGTGAACGTGCACGTGCACCATCTGCGCAAGAAGCTCGGCGCCGATGTGATCGACACCGTGCGGGGCCTGGGCTTTCGGCTGGGCGCGCGGTACTGCGGCGGTGCGGCATGACGGCACGACCTATGCAAAGCCTGCGGGTTCGGCTGGTGCTGGGCCTGAGCCTGACCATTTGCCTGGTCTGGAGCGGCGTGGCGATCTGGCAGTTCACCAACATGCAGCGCGAGCTGCGCACGCTGCTGGACGACCGCCTCATCGCATCGGCCCGGATGGTGGTGGGCATCGTGCAGCAGTTCCAGCAGGCCGAGCTGGCGGCAGCGCCGCGCGCCAGCAACGATGCGCTGCTGTCGGTCATTGGCCGCGATGGCGTGGCCTGCGAGGTGAGCCTGGTGCGCAGCGAAGTGGACATCCTGCCCATCGCGCGCACCAACAACATCCCGGACATGGCCTCTGCCGGCAGCGCGGGCTTTGGCCAGATCACCAAGGGCGGCAAGCAGTGGCGCACCTATGTGCTGGAGGACAAGGGCGTGCGCGTGGCCACCGCCGACCGGCTGGATGTGCGCGACCAATTGGTGCAGACCTTCGTGCGCACGCTGGTGCTGCCCTTCGTGCTGGCGCTTGCCGTCATCCTGCTGCTGACCTGGTGGATGGGCACGCGCAGCCTGCGCCCGCTGCAGCGCCTGCGCGAGGAGCTGGTGCAGCGCCCACCCCACGACCCCACGCCCGTGCAGTCGGGCCGCGACGTCAAGGAACTGGCCCCGCTGGTGGACAGCCTGAACCAGTTGCTGGCGCGCATGGACGCCAGCATGGAACACGAGCGCCGCTGGACCGCCGACGCGGCGCATGAGCTGCGCACGCCGCTCACCGCCATCAAGACCCATGTGCAGGTGGCGCAGCTGACACTTGCCGCGGGCAACAACAACGCCAGCCCCGACAAGGCCGCCAACGCACTGCGCCAAGCGGGCGAAGGCATCGACCACATGCACGCCACGCTGGAGCAACTGCTGCAGCTTGCACGCGTGGAAAGCGCCAGCGCGGGAGAGGCGCGCGCCACCGTGGGCACCGGCATCGCGCAGGCCTTCCGCCTGGCCTGCAGCCAGTCCCTGCAGCGTGCCGAGAACGAGGGCATTCAGTTGCCCTCCCCACCGCTGGACGCGGCAGAAATACCCGCCGACCCGGCAGCCTGGCAGGCAATACAGCTACCGCTGCCCCCCGCGCTGCTGGCCTGCGCCATCACCAACCTGATCGACAACGCGCTGCGCCATCACCAGGGCCCCGCCCCTGTGAGTGCCACGCTGCGCTGGCAAGCCGATGATGCCGGCCCGGGCACGGTGGAAGTCTGTGTGCGCGACGAAGGCCCCGGCCTGACCCCTGCGGAGTGCGAGCAAGCGCTGCGGCGTTTCTGGCGCAAGTCCAGCACCTCGCCCGGCAGCGGCCTGGGCCTGACGATCGTGCGCCGCATCGCCGAAAGCGCCCATGGCACGCTGACGCTGGAACCGGCCGAGCCCGGCCTGCGGGCGCGGCTGTGCCTTCCGGCGCTGGCAGTGACCTCTTCGGCGGCAAGGGACTGACGCCGCCGTGGACCGCGTACTGCACCTGGGCCCACTGGTCCTGCCGTGGATGTTGCTGGTGCTCCTGGGCGCCTGGCAGTTGGGCACGATGGTGCATGAGCGACTGGCCGCACGGCGTGGCCTGACGGGCGGCCCGCATGGCTGGCGGCTGCCCCTGGTCGCACTGATCGCGGCGCGGCTGGGCTTTGTGCTGCGCTATGCGGATCTGTATGCCAGCGCGCCGGTGGCTGTGCTCGACATCCGCGACGGCGGGTGGTCGCCCTGGGCGGGCCTGGGCGCCGCGCTGCTCTATGTCGCGCTGCTGTGGCTGCGCCGCAGCCCATGGCGGCAGAGCGCCACGGCAGGGCTGGCCACATTCGCCGGAGTATGGCTGCTGGGTTGGGGCGTGCTGCAGGCTACGGCACCGCGCGAGCAGGCCGCCCTGCCCTCATGGCAAGGCGTGGCGCTGGATGCGCGCACGGTCGCCCTGCCAGAACTGAAGGGGCAGCCCGTGGTGGTGAACCTGTGGGCCAGTTGGTGCCCACCCTGCCGGCGCGAGATGCCCGTCATGCTGCAGGCGCGCGAGGCCCAGTCGCCCCAGTCACAGGTGCGTTTTCTGTGGGTGAACCAGGGGGAGCCTCCCGAGACAGTCGCCCGGTTTGCTGCGCAGCAGCGCCTGCCGGCCGCCGATGTGCTGCTGGACTCAGCGGGCCAGCTGGGTAGCGCGCTGGGCCACAAAGCCCTGCCCACCACCCTGTTCTATGACCGCCTCGGCCGTCTGGCCGCGGTGCGCGTGGGCGAGCTGTCGGCTGCCACGCTGGCCCAACACCTCGCGCTCATCAGCGGCCACTCCGCCCCTTAGCAACGCGGCCGCTGGCGCAAAGAGGTGCGCCGCCGGCATCACGACATGCCCTGCGGCGCGCCAGCCCCTTTCAGGAACGCATTGATGGGCAGCTGGATATAGGTACGCCCGTCGTCCTGCGCGGGCGGCAGCTTGCCGGCGCGCACATTGACCTGCACCGAAGGCAGGATGAGCGTGGGCATCGCCAGTGTGGCGTCCCGCGCGGTGCGCATCTGCACGAACGCGGCCTCGGTCACGCCCTCGTGCACATGGATGTTGCCGCTGCGTTGCTCTGCCACGGTGCTGACCCAGGCGGGTGCGCGGTTCTCGGGCGGATAGTCGTGGCACATGTGCAGTCGGGTGTGCGCGGGCAGCGCCAGCAGGCGCTGGATGGAGCGGTACAGCGTGGCGGCGTCACCGCCCGGGAAGTCCGCGCGGGCCGTACCCACGTCGGGCATGAACAGCGTGTCGCCCACGAACACGTCGTCGCCCACGCGGTAGGCCATGTCGGCAGGCGTGTGGCCCGGCACATGCAGCGCCGTCAGCTCCAGGCCGCCAACATGGAAGGTCTCGCCGACCTCGAACAGGTGGTCGAACTGGCTGCCGTCGGGCAGGAAGCTGCGCTCGAAATGGAACACGCTGCGAAAGAGCTGCTGCACCGCGCGGATGTGCGCGCCGATGGCGACCTTGCCGCCGAGGTGGTGGCGTATGTGCTGCGCGCCCGAGAGATGGTCGGCGTGTGCGTGGGTTTCCAGGATCCACTGCACCTGCCAGCCCTGGCGGCGCACGTATTCAATGATGCGGTCCGATGAGGCGCTGGTCAGCGTGCCGGACTTCGGCTCGAAATCCAGCACGGGGTCGATCACGGCCGCTTGGCCGGCGTCGGTGTCTGCGAGCACATAGCTCACGGTGCCCGTCACGGGGTCGAAGAAGGGCTCGATATGCATGGAGGCGTGGGGCATGAAGGTCCTTTCGCAATGAAGACGGAAGTGCCGAAGCAGCACCACCAGCCAACAACAATTTATTTTTTGATATATTATATGAAAACATATTGTTTTGCACCTCCATCATGATTGACGACGCCACGACCCTGGACCTGCCCGCCATGCGCGCCCATGCGGGCGAAGCCGTGACCATGCTCAAGCTGCTGGGCAACGAAGACCGGCTCATGCTGCTGTGCCAGCTGACCGAAGGCGAGCGCACCGTGGGCGAGCTGGAGCAGCTCACCGGCATCGGCCAGCCCACGCTGTCACAGCAGTTGGGCGTATTGCGCCGCGACGGGCTGGTGCAAACCCGCCGTGAAGGCAAATTCATCTGGTACCAACTGGCGGACGACCGCGCACTGCAGCTGATGCAGGCCATCCATCGCCTTTTCTGCAAGCAAGGAGCTTGATCCCATGACCATCCTCTGGAATTCGTTCACCCCCTGGTCATCGCTGGCCGGCGGCATGCTGATCGGCCTGGCCGCGGCGCTGCTGATCGTGCTGCTGGGGCGCATCGCCGGCATCAGCGGCATCGTGGGCGCGCTGCTGCAGCGCAGCAGCTGGGCCAGCGTTGCCAACTGGGGCTGGCGTGCGGCCTTCGTGATCGGCATGGTGGCGGCGCCATTGGTCTGGCAGCTCATCGCCCCTCTGCCCCCCATGGAGATGCCCAGCAACCCGCTGGTCATCGTGCTGGCCGGCCTGCTGGTCGGTTTTGGCACCCGGCTGGGGTCGGGCTGTACCAGCGGCCATGGCGTGTGCGGGCTGTCGCGCCTGTCGCTGCGCTCCCTGGCCGCCACCCTGACCTTCATCGGTGCCGGCGCCGCCACGGTGTTCGTGGTGCGTCACGTGCTGGCCTGACCCCATCTCAAGGAGAAACACCATGGCTTCTGCCATCGCATCACTGCTCGCCGGCCTGGTCTTCGGACTGGGCCTGATCCTGTCGGGCATGGGCAATCCCGCAAAAGTACAGAACTTCCTGGACTTCTTCGGCGCATGGGACCCTTCGCTCGCCTTCGTCATGGGGGGCGCCATTCTTGTGGGCCTGGTGGCGTTCACCTGGGCCCGCAAGCGCAAGACCTCGCTGCTGGGAGACCCCATGCAGCTGCCCTCCTCCACCGCGGTGGACAAACGCCTGCTGACCGGCGCGGCGCTGTTCGGCATTGGCTGGGGCCTGGCGGGGTTCTGCCCCGGCCCGGCCGTGATGAACCTGGGGACGCTGCGCGGCGAGGTCTGGCTGTTCGTGGCCGCCATGCTGGCGGGGATGCAGCTGCAACACTTCTGGGATCGCCGCACGCGCTCCTGAAAAAATAGCTGGCAGCGCTTGTCATTGGCTGAATTCATTGCAGTAACGCATTGAAAACCAATACCAAAAAGCGCTATAAGCTCCTTAATTCATAGCGATGCACATGGACTCCCTGCTGTTTCTCCTCACCGCCGCGCTGCCGTTGCTGTACCTTGTGCGGCACTGGGCGTGGGCACCTTCCGCCACACGCGCCCATACACGGTTGCGGCAGGAATGGTTTGCGGCCATTGCGCAGCACAAGGGCACCGAAGTGCTGGGGGTCCAGACGCTACGCAACTCGCTCATGTCCTGCACCATGACGGCGACCACCGCCACCCTGGCCTTCATGGGCGGGCTCACGCTCACCCAGGGCCACTGGCCGTCGCAGTGGTGGCACCACGGTTTTCCACCGTTGGGCACCGACCAGGGGTTGGCCTTCTGGAACGCGTTCGCCGTGCTGGTGCTGCTGGCACTCGCATTTCTGACCTCGATGCTGGCGGCGCGCAACTACCACCACGCCGGTTTCGTGGCGGGCATGCCGGTGGAGTCCGCTGCGCGCCGGTCATGGCAGACCCTGGGCGAGCGCAGTCTGATGCGCGCGGGCCTGTACTACAGCCAGTCGCTGCGCCTCATGATCTGGGCGGTGCCGCTGGCGCTGTTCTACATCCACAGCCTGCTGGGCGCCGCCACTGCGGTGGCGCTGTTCGTGTCGATGTGGGGCTGGCTGGACGTGGACCGCTGATGCCCTATTTGCCGCCGCCCAGGCGGTCCATCAAGCCGCCGCGAGAGCTGTCGGGGTTGGCCACCTGGCCGCTGGCGGACTCCACGGCAGTGACAAAGTAGCTCATCGCCTCGACGGCCTTGCTGCGCTCCTCACCGCTGTTGAGCGTCTCATCCACGCTGCGCCCATCGGCGGTGTGAACCCGCACCCAGCTACGCGGCGTATAGGCGATCTGGTCCACCAGCCGCAAGGGCACATCGAACGCCGTGGCGGGGTAGCCCAGCGCAGCGGCCTCGGCGCGCGAACGCGACCGCACGCGCACCGCCTGCCCGCCCCCCAAATGGAAGTCCGCGCCCGTGACCTCCGCCGCCTGATGGGGCAGGCCCACGGTGAGCACCGCCTGCGCCGGCTTCGCCGCGCTCCACGCCGCCGCCAGCACGGGGCACTGGGGCCGGGAGCACGCGGCACTCGCGGGCGCCACCGTCACGGTCTTTTTCCCTTCAGATTCGCCTTGCTGAATCTGCGGCACCAGCGTTTGCTGGCTGGCACAGCCCGCCAACACCAACGCTCCAAACGCACCCGCCCGCCAGAATTTCATGGATTCACTCCCACATAGAAAACCGCATGGTGCCATGCCCGCGGGCGAGATGCGGCAACCCTCGGGATCCTTCATGGGCCCGCTCGCGGAATAAGGCATCCGTGCCGACCGGCTCCGGCGTCGCCATTGCACGCTCTGCGCCAACGCGACGGCACGCGATGCGGCGCGCGGCTTTCACCGAGGCGCGCAGGAGGCGATCCGCCACCACACTGCCGGGCATTACCGCCCCGGCAGGTCCGCTGACGGATTGCACCGCAGCCACCATGGCCGGGCTTACCACCAGTGCCCACCCTGCTAGTGTAGTGTTGCATTCTGTTTGGAACTTAATCGGCTATTGGCGCGGATGACCTTTTGCAGGATGTCGCGAGCGTTCTTGGTCCAGATGAACGGCTTGGGGTTGGTGTTGTGATGCGCGATGTACTCATCGATGGCCGAGACGAGTTCGGGCACGCTGGTGAACACCCCGCGGCGTAGCCGGTTCTCGGAGATGTCGCGAAAGAAGCGCTCGACCATGTTCAGCCACGATGCCGAGGTCGGCGTGAAGTGCATGTTGAATCTGGGGTGCTTGGCCAGCCACTCCTGCACAGCTGGATGCTTGTGCGTGGCGTAGTTGTCGGCGATCAGATGCAGCGTCTTGTCCTTGGGCGTCTCCCGATTGATTTGACGCAGGAACTTCAGCCACTCGATGTGGGTGTGGCGCTGCTGGCACTGGCCGATGACCTGACCGTTGAGCACGTTGAGCGCAGCGAACAAGGTGGTTGTGCCGTTGCGCTTGTAGTCGTGCGTCATGGTGGCCGCGCGCCCCTTCTTGAGCGGCAGCCCGGGCTGCGTTCGGTCCAGCGCCTGCACCTGGCTCTTTTCGTCGCAGCACAGCACCAGCGCATGCTCGGGCGGCGACATGTAAAGCCCCACGATGTCTTCGAGCTTTTGCACGAACTGCGGATCGCGCGAGACCTTGAAGCCGCGCACGATGTGAGGCTTGAGACCGTGGGCCTGCCAATGGCGCATCACGGTGCTGGCGCTGACGCCCAACTCAGCGGCCATCGTGCGCGTGCTCCAGTGCGTGGCCGCCTCGGGCTTGGTCTGTGTGGTTAGCTTCACAAGCTTGGCCACATCCACCTTCACCGGCGGTGCGCCGCGCGGCAAGTCGCGCTCGATACCTTGCAGCCCCAATTGCAGGTAGCGTTCACGCCAGCGCGCCACCTGCACGCGCCCAATGCCAAGCTGCTCGGCAATATCCTTGTTTTGCAGCCCCTGCGCGGCCAGCAGCACGATCTGGGCGCGCTGGGCCAATCTGACGCTGGTGCGCTTGGAGCGCGCCAGCCGGCTCAGCTCGCTTTCCTCTTCATCCGTCAACACAATCGTCGGGGCAACTCGCAATTTTTCACTCCAATGCAAACCGTAGTAGAGCATTGGAGCGTGGTTGCTCAATTAAGTTTCATTAAGAATCAAACACTACACTAGGTCAGGGCCTGGATCGTTTGCTGGCCAGCGCATCACCTGGCACGCAACGCACTGAGGCCCGCCACCCCGCTCCGCGCATGGCCGCAAGCCGGCCGGCCAAGGAGTTGCGGGTCACGATGTGGGGGACGTCGCCTCCCTCATGGCTTTGGCGAGCCCATGGTTGCCGCGGGACTCCAGTCCTTGAATCGCGCCCTCGCGGTCTTGCTCGCCGTGGTGCTGGTTCAGCTTGGCCTCCAAACCGGCGGGAGAGCGGGTCGCTGGCCTGCTGGTGTCGCGCCTCCTGGATGCCATCAAAGACCCCCATGCCCGCGCCGGTGATACCACCCAGCGCTGCTCCCATCGCCGCCGCGCCAGCAACACCCTTGCTCGGGTCGATGTTCGGGTCATAGGGCAGCGCCGCGCGCTGGCCCTCGTACTGGGTCACGCCCTCCTCGATGCCCTCCTGCAGCGCCTCGGACGCGCCAGTCTTGAGCGCGCGCGCAGCAGTGCCGCCGGCAAAACCCTTGGCGCCGGCCAGAAGCTTCTCGGCACCGAAGGCGCCGCCCACGCCGCCCACGATGGCCGGGATCACGCTCGCCTGCCGGCCCGCGGCCACCGCCTGCTCGTCTGTGGCGCCGGCCTGCGTCGCTAGATCATGCGCCGTGCCTGCCGCGTCACCGCCCGCCATCGCAGCACCCGCGGCAACGCCACCAGCACGCCCGGCGCGCGCGGCCGTCGTCGCGCCCTTCACGGCCAGGCCGGGCCCCACGAAGGAGCCGGCCGCCTGCGCCGCGGACAGTACCGGGTTGTTCACGATGTACCGCCCCACGGCGGCCACCTCGTCGCCCACGCCCTCGGCCGCGGCCAGATCGGAGTTCATCCAAGCTCGATCCTTTTGCCTTGAAGCTCTCGGGCTGGCTCAAGACGGAAGCTGGCCGATCCCGCAAGCAGCGGCGTACCGTCAAGCAGATGTACGCCGATCTGCAGGCGCTGGGCTATACCGGCTCCTACAACCGGGTCGCGGCCTTTGTCCGCCTCTGGCAAGAACAACGCCTGGTGGCCCAGCAGACCACCGGCCGCGGCACCTTTGTGCCGTTGGCCTTCGGCCCCGGCGAGGCGTTCCAATTCGACTGGAGCGAGGACTGGGCTGTCCTCGCTGGCGTGCGCACCAAGCTGCAGGTAGCCCACTTCAAGCTCAGCCACAGCCGAGCGTTCTACCTGCGCGCCTACCCCCTGCAGACGCACGAGATGCTGTTCGATGCCCACAACCATGCATTCGTAGTCCTGGGTGGCGTGCCCCGCCGTGGCATCTACGACAACATGCGCACCGCTGTAGACCGGGTGCGCCGTGGCAAGGAGCGCGACGTCAATGCGCGCTTTGCGGCCATGGTCAGCCACTTCCTGTTCGAGGCCGAGTTCTGCAATCCCGCATCGGGCTGGGAGAAGGGCCAGGTGGAGAAGAACGTGCGCGATGCCCGCCATCGCCTGTGGCAGGTGGTGCCGCCATTCCCAAGCCTGCCCGATCTCAATGCCTGGCTTGAGGAGCGCTGCGTGGCGCTGTGGCACGAGATCGAGCACGGCAAGCTGCCGGGCACCGTCGCGGATGTCTGGGCTCAAGAGAAGGCAACCTTGATGCCGATGCCCCGGCCCTTCGATGGCTTTGTGGAGCACACCAAGCGCGTCTCACCCACCTGCTTGGTCCACTTCGAGCGCAATCGCTACAGCGTGCCGGCACCGTATGCCAATCGGCCGGTGAGCCTGCGGGTCTACGCGGACCGCCTGGTGGTCGCCGCCGAGGGCCAGATCGTGTGCGAGCACCAGCGCCTGATCGATCGTAACCACCATGGTGCGGGTCAGACTGTGTACGACTGGCGCCACTACTTGGCGGTGCTGCAGCGCAAGCCCGGGGCCCTGCGCAATGGAGCTCCCTTCCTGGAGTTGCCGCCGGCCTTCAAGCGCCTGCAGGCCACCTTGCTCAAGCAAACCGGTGGCGACCGGGAGATGGTGGAGGTACTGGCACTGGTGCTGCACCACGACGAACAGGCTGTGCTCGCTGCAGTGGAGTTGGCACTGGAGTCAGGGGCTGCCAGCAAGACGCACATCCTGAACGTGCTGCACCGCCTGCTGAACGGCAAGCCCGCTCCAGCACCGGTCACATCGCCGCAGGCCCTCAAGCTGGAGGTGGAACCCCAAGCCAATGTGCTTCGCTACGACCAATTGAGGGAGGCACGCTATGCGTCATGACCCTGCCATCGCTTCCATCGTGATCATGCTGCGCGAGCTCAAGATGCACGGCATGGCTCAGGCGGTTGCGGAACTGGCTGAGCAAGGTGCACCGGCCTTCGACGCAGCGCAGCCCATCCTGTCCCAACTGCTCAAAGGCCGAGACCGCCGAGCGCGAAGTGCGCTCTGTGGCCTACCAGCTCAAGGTGGCCAGGTTCCCCGCGTATCGAGATCTGGCTGGCTTTGACTTCAACCACAGTGAAGTCAACGAAGCCCTGGTGCGCCAGTTGCACCGGTGCGAGTTCTTGGAAGATGCCAACAACGTGGTGTTGGTCGGAGGGCCAGGTACAGGTAAGACCCACATCGCCACAGCCTTGGGAGTGCAGGCCATTGAGCACCATCACCGCAGGGTGCGGTTCTTCTCCACGGTGGAGCTGGTCAATGCACTGGAAGAGGAGAAGGCCCAGGGCAAGCCGGGGCAGATCGCGCACCGCCTGGCCTACGCTGACCTGGTGATCCTGGATGAGCTGGGCTACCTGCCGTTCAGTACGTCAGGAGGAGCGTTGCTGTTCCACCTGCTGTCCAAGCTGTACGAGCGCACGAGCGTCGTGATCACCACCAACCTGAGCTTTAGCGAGTGGGCCAATGTGTTCGGAGATGCCAAGATGACCACGGCGCTGCTGGACCGACTCACGCATCACTGCCATATTCTGGAAACCGGCAACGACAGCTACAGGTTCAAGAACAGCTCCGCACAGCAACCACCACAGACCACCAAGAAGGAGAAGGCGACCAAGAACTTATCCACAACGTGAGCGTGAAGCTCACGAACCAGGGTGGGTCAAGATTCGATGGAAATGGTGGGTCAGCTTTGCGTGGAAATCAACAGCTGGCAGCCGGACTGTCGAAGTCCGCAAACCTACTCAGCGTTCCGCGCATGTTCGCGGGGTCTGGCGGGAGCACATAAGAAAAAACCCCAACCGAGAGTGGTTGGGGTTTGAATATTGGTGGCGGACGGTTGACCACCTGCTGACTGGCCTCCCGAGCTTATGAGCACTGGCGCGGGTTGCTGCGGGTTTGAGAGGAAATTTGCAGCCGTCATTCAGTCACAGCCATGTCACGACCCAATCGGTATCCCATCGCCTTGTAACCGGCCTGCCGCTTGTCCCACATCCTCAGAAGCGCCGGGTGACCGGTGTCCACGAAGTCAATAATCCGCACGTCGACCTTGGAGGCGTGCTCACGGTGCAGGCGCCCGGCGTACTGCTGGAGGGTGCCTTTCCAGGAAACCGGCATGGCCAGGACCAGGGTGTCCAACGGCGGGTGATCGAAGCCCTCGCCAACCAGCTTCCCAGTCGAAAGTAAAACGCGCGGCGCATCGGGCGATAGCGCATCAAGGTCTGCCACCAGCGCCGACCGCTGCTTCTTCGACATTCGACCGTGCAAGACGAACGGTACCGGTAGCAGGCCGTCGAGCTCGGTCTTGATGGCATCGAGGTGTTCCGTGCGCTCGGTCAGAACCAGCACCTTGCGTCCCTGACCGACTGCATCACGAACCTCGGAGGCGATGGACTCCGTTCTTGCCTGGTCATTGGCGAGATGCCGAAACACGTCCTGAATACCTGCATCGGTGGGCAGATCGATACGCGTAAAGCGTGAGCGAGGCAGCACTTCCAGGTCGTGTGGCGCGCCAGCGGGGCTGGCCGCCGTGTATCGGATCGGCCCGCACTGCATGAAGATGATGGGCTGCTGACCATCCCGGCGGATGGGCGTCGCCGTCAGGCCCAGCACATACTTGGCCTTGGTCCGCTTCAGGATTGCATCGAACGATACGGCGCCAACGTGGTGGCACTCGTCCACAATCACCTGACCGTAGTTTTCTACCAATGGGTTCACTTCGCCCTGTCGTGAGACGGACTGCATCACGGCAATGTCGATCTTTCCCGTAGGTTTGGCTTTGCCACCTCCGATGGTGCCGACTACGCCCTTTCCAACACCCAGAAAAGCCTGCAGACGTTCCTGCCATTGCTTGAGCAGTTCCGTTCGATGCACCAGCACCAGTGTGTTTACACCACGGCGAGCGATGATTGCGGCGGCAGTGACCGTTTTGCCAAAGGCCGTTGGAGCGCACAGCACGCCGGTGTCCTGATGCAGCATTCCAGCAACTGCAGCCTCCTGGTCCAGACGCAAAGTGCCGACGAAAGAGATGTCGATGGGTTCCCCGCCGAAGCGCTCATCGCGCAGGTCACAGTCGATACTGTTTTCCCGCAGCAGATCCAGCGCCGCTTCGAGGCAGCCGCGAGGTAAGGCGATGTGCTGCGGGTAGTTCTCCGCATTGCCGATGACACGGGGCTTGTCCCAGACCGACATGCGCATGGCCTGGGCTTTGTAGAACTCCGGGTTCTGGAAGGCTGCCAGACGGATCAGGCGGTTGGCCAGTGCCTGCGGCAGTTGGGCCTTCTCAAAATAAACCAGATTGGCCAGCGTCACGGTCAGCGACTTGGGCATCTGCCCAGCCAGCTTATTGGTCGCCGTGCTCTGCCGCTTCCAGGGTGTGGCCAGGTCCTCATCATCGATGAAGGTGACGTCGAGTGGATGGACGCCACCCGTGGCACGCACTATGGTCGGCTCGATGTCGTGGACCGGCATGGGCTGGATAGACGCCAGGAATCCCCACTGATCTGGATAAGGTTGCAGGTCAGCGTCGACAAACACGCTGCAGCCGCTCTCGCGAGGCAACTTTTGCAGCGGCAAAGCGATCAGGTTGCCAAAGCCGCCTTTGGGCATCATGTTTTGGTTCGGGAACAGCCGGTCGTAGGATTCCAGCTTCAGTTGCCGGGTGCGCGAGCATGTATAGCTGATGATGGCGGTGCCAAGGCGCCGGGCGTCACGTGCAGAAACACGGCTGGCGAAGAAAATCCACGCGTGGGCACCATTCCCAGACCGAGAGATTTCCAGCGCCGCTGGAACACCCAGTTCCTCACAGGATTGCATGAAGGCTCGTGCGTCGTCACGCCAGTCGGCCTCGTCAAAGTCCGCAGCGAGGAAGTAACAAGTGTCATCTTCCAACAGCGGATAGACACCGACCACGTGCTTGCCTGCAAGATGATCGTAGATCACTGCGTCGGACATTGGGATCAGCAGGCGGTTGCTGCAATCGCCGCATTTGATGCGCGGCTTTTCGCAGACCCCGGCGCGCCATTCGTTGGCACAGGCCGGTGCGTAGCCCGACTTGCCTGAGGTCTTGCCTTCCCAGCGAACTGGATAGACATCGGTGCGGCCTCGAAACAGACGGCGGAACAGCGCCACCTTTTCGGCAGTGGAAAGCCGGGACGGTTCCGGCTCCCTCGCCACGACGATAGCTGATTGCGGCGCACGCCACTCAATGCCGTGGGATTCAAGAAGTGCGATCAGGCGGGCGTTTTCGGCCTGCAAAGTTGAGATATCGGTCCGCTCAGTCATCGACCCCGTACTCGGAAAGCAACTCATCCATATCGTCGCCTACGCCGTAACCAAAGTTGTGGCTGATGTTTCGAACCACGCACAGACGTCCCCAGAGCGTGGATCGCGCCGCATCGGGTAATGCGGCAATCGCCTTCAAGGCCTGTTCGAACATTCGCACCAGTGCGTCGAAGTACCCCTCGTCCTGCATGACGATGTCGTTGCTGAATCCGGCTGCACGCTCACAGTAAAACACCATCAGTTCCGCAAGTCCGTCGGGTTGCCCGACAGCTTTCTTGTAATCCGAAATAGCCTTTTTCGCCTTGGCTACCGAGGTGTCCTGGTTCTTGAACACGTCGGGCCAGAGCCAGCGGTCGATGGCGGCCTTGTAGGGCTTGAGCACATCTTCGCCGAGTCCGAAGCGGGCGTGCAGGAATGCCTGGTTGTCTTTACTGGCGGCGTACAGGTCTTGCACAAGCCCCATCAGGCCAGCGCGGTCGAAGTCGGCCAGTTTGGTTTTAACGTCGCTCCAGCTGGGGGTCGATTTCGGAGTTTTCTTCGTTGCCACGCGCTTCACTCCCTGGGCCGAATCGTTGCGCTGTGTTTAAAAGTCGGGGCCAAGAACTCCGTCGCCAACATACGAGCGAGAATCCAGTTCCCGCCCACCAGCTGCGGAGTCATGCTTTGATCCCATATGACCCGGCCAGACGATTCAGCAAATCCTTATGCCGCACCTCTAGATCACCCAGAGTGAAGGTACCCAAGGCCAGGAGACGCTGGGAGTTTGGCAAGCTTTCAACTCGGTCCTCGAAGTAACGCACCCGTTTATCGGCAAAGTCCAGGTTGCCCAGCGACGTGTTCTTACGTCGTGACAGAAGCATCAGGTTGCCGAGCCGGTGAAGCCATACCTCACACTGCGCATCGGTGAAATCCTTGAGCCATTGGCTGGCTTTGCCCGGTGTCTGCGGCAGAATGTGCTCGACGCTGATCTCGTCGGGCAAGTTCAAGGGTGCGGCATGACTGGCCAGCAGATATTCCAAACGCAACAGCACATACCTGGCAAAGCGCCGCCCATAGATCGCACCGTCGAGCAGATCCATCAGCTGCTTAGAGTCGAAATCGAAAACCCTGCTGGCCAAGACCTCGTCTGGAGTCCTGGCTGACTCGATGGCCTTGAGCACCTCGTTCATGTTGCTGATCCGCTGGGTTGGTGTCAGCTGCACAATCCAGTCGGCCGAAAATTTGTTATCGATGCGCTCGATCAGGTCGAGCAGTTTCTGAGCCTTGAATTTGCGATACCAGGCCAGCACCGGTGGAATCCAATCGGTGGCAGGCAAGCCACGGCGCATCACGTTGATGCGGTTGCGGTACGCGTTGCCAAGGCTGGTTGGCAGGCCATCAAACTGGATTGCCTCGTCGAAAGCGTCCTTGTAGGCTTTGACAGCCTCAAAACTGTCAGTGCCCAGCGCCAGCAACGGTGGTTTGGCACCGTAGATGCGCTCGTCGAATTCCTTGAGCAGACCTTCGCGCGCCTTATCTTTCACGTAGATCGTGCGCACCAGGGATAGGAATCGGTCGAATTCATCACGACCCATCTCGCCCTCGACCTCCTCCCAGTATTCGGCCCATTTGGTGCGCTCACTGTCCTTGCTGATGGCGCCAAGGTTTTTGGCCTTGAGGATGTCGCTGTTCGACAGGGGGATGCCCCGGTCGTTAAGGATGGTGAACAGGCGGAAAGCGTCGTCCAGATCCTCGGTGGAGACATAGATGAACAGTGCGTTGTTCAGCAAATATCCGACAAAGCGGTCAAAGTCTGCCTCAGACGGAAAACGGGTGGTGTCATCAATACTGGCATGTATGGTCTGCAAGCCTGCGGCCATATTCGACAGCGACAGGTTCTTGCTGGCTGCGATGCCCAGCAAATCCGGGCTCTGAGAGCCACCATCAGTCTTGATGTAACTTTCGATGAAGGTGCCAACGTTATCGCGAATGTCATAGACGATGCGATTGCGACCGGGAATCTTCTTCCACTTGTTCTCTTCCTGGAACAGCATTTCACGGCAAGCGGCTTTAAGCTTGTCATCCGTCACTCGGTCACGGATACAGGCCAGCATCAGCATCAAAGTGGTCAGACGCTGCTGACCATCCAGCAGTTCGTACTCTTCAAAGCTCACCCCGTCGGTGGTGCGAGTCGCCTTGCGCAGCACCATCGAACCCAGAAAGTACTGCCCCTCTGGATTGTGCTCACTGGCGTAATTCACATCGTCGATGAGTTCCGAGATTTCGTCTTTGCCCCAGACGTAGGCACGCTGGTAATCCGGGATGCGGAACCAGAAGCGCGAGAACACCTCACCGATGACAATCTTGGCGCTTTCGATCTGGCCCTTCTTGCTTGAACTCATTTCCACTCCCTGGGATTACTTGGATGCACTAGCAAACAGATCATCAAGCTGCGGGTTGCTGGTGATCAGCAGCAACTTCTTGATCGTGGCGGCCTGATTGATTTCCAGGCGCGCAAAATGCTCGCCACCAGCCGAAGACTGCTTGCGGATCAGTTGGATGCGCCCGAATAACCCGCCGTGCTTTTCCGCAAACTTTGCCAGCCCGACGGCCTTCTCAAAGTTGTCACTGAGGCTGGGATCATGGGGTTCCAGAATGTCGATGGCGAATGCACTGCCAGCTTTGCGCACCACGACCAGATCCGGAAACATCGGACGCACGTCACCACCCGTTTTATACGGAATTTCCAGTGACCACGGCTTGCGATCCAGATTGCGCAACCAGCCAACCACTTCAGGCTTGGCCAGTTCTTCCTTCAACACCCCGGCTTCCCAAGTGCCGAGCTCAGCACGGAACTGGCCGTTGCCTTCCACATACAGGTGGCGCTCCCAGAGGGGATCAGTCGGCAGTCGCTTGAAGTCGATGGATGCCGGCAAATGCCATGGCACTTCGTTAGGCTTGGCCGTCGCCAGCCGCAGCTTCTCGTAATTGAGGCGCCGCTGCTCCTTGAGTTTGTAGATGGCCTTTTTGTGCTGATCGTAAAGCGCATCGAAGGCCGCTTCTGCCTTTGATTCCAGCTTGGCCATTTCTGCCGCGTTGCGAGCCAGAACGATGGCCTCAACCTTGACTTCCAGCGCATCGCGATCCGCGTGGGCGCGCCAGTACTCCATCTGCAGGCCATGGCTGAAGGCGCGACCAGCTTCTTCAAACAGCCGATCAATGTCCACGTCCGAGGCGTCGATGTGATAGTCCGCAGTCGGCTCAGCTACGCCAGCGCCGTTATTGACAGCCAAGGTCCGCAGGCCAACCTGCGTGATCGCTTTGGCCGCAGCATCGAACTGGCCTGCCGCCTTGATCGCGGCGACCTGCTGCCCCATCCACTCAACAATCTGCTGCTTGGCTTGGCCCCAGGCATCGTCATCGATCTCATCGATGGTCAGGCTGCGTGAGATGGCCATATACCGGCGCAGCGGGCTTTGTGCTCGAGCAGCATTCACGCGGTAGGTGATCACTTCATCAAGTGCCGCAAAGATGGCCTCGCAGCCTTCGCGCCGCTTGAGCACCACCAGATTGCGGCTGGAGCCCGTTTCGGCGGGCGGCACATCTTCCGCGTTGTGCAGCGAGGCCACCACGCTTTCCACGGCGCCCGTATCGAAGTAGGGCAAAAACAGATGCACATCATTGAGCGCAGCATCTTTTTCGATGCGCCGTGCCAGTGGCGTGCGCACCATCCGGCCAAGCAACTGGGCGATGTAGGTGTGATCCTCCGCACGGCGGAACGACATCATCACCTCGGCGCGCGGGCAATCCCAACCGGTGGACAGGCTGGTTTTGAAAAACACCACGCCGATATTCTTGTCCGCATCGATGCGCGAGGCTTCCACCTTGCGCACCCGGCGGCCACCCACATCCAGGTCACCCGTGTCATGCATCGCATGGGCGACCTCGCCTTCGTTCAAACGGCGGCCAATGGCGCTCTCGATTACGGTCAGCGCTGCGCCAAGATCGGTCTTGGTGAGTTGACGGTCGGAACCGTTTTCGACCTGCACCACCAGCACCGGCCAGATGATTTGCTCTTTTTCGTCATGGCAATACGCGCCCCAGGCGGCCGTCATCTGTCCCCAGCGCCGGGCGGCTTCTTCCAATAGCGCCATCTCGGCTGTCGTGGCAGCTTCAGGGTGATGAATCAGGATGCGGTCTTTCAGCAGGCCGGATTTACGCACTTCTTCTGCCGGTACGGCCACCTTGTGCGTGGTCACGGTGTGTTCGGCATTGGCAATCAAATCCAGAAACCGCTTGGGCGTAGCCGAGACGCCAATCACCATCGGCATCTTGACCAGGCCCACCTCGGGGTACCCCAGCAAGAAGCGCTGCATCAAGGTTTGCGCAGCCTGCGCTCCCTTGCCCGAGGTCATGCCGCGGTGCGCTTCGTCGATCACCACATAGAAGCGATCCGGAATCGCCCGTGCCGTATTGGTCAGCGTTTCCCAGATCAAATGCTGCCGTCCGTCGCCACGGTTGGTCAGCGGTTGATTTACGGCCAGCTTCTGCGTGTTGATGAAATAGATGCGCCCGCCATCCAGCCGGGGCGCGTCGAAATGCGCATCAATGGTGATGAGCTGATTAACCCGGTACACCTTGTCCGACTTGCTCTCGATCTTGAGCTTGGTTTGCTCGTTGAGCTCGGGCATGTCCGACACCCACAGGATGACGGCATCGGGCTGCGGCGCCCAATCCAGCGGCCAGGCCAACTGGTCATCGGGCTCATCCAGAATCGCCTCGAACAGCGCCGTCATCATGATGGTCTTGCCGCTGCCCGTAGCGGCCGAGAAGGCCACGACTTGCTGGTTATCCGGCGACACGCTCTTGCGGGCGCTCACCAAGGCATCGCGTAGTTTGCCCAGCGCGTCTTTCTGAAAATCGAACAGCGTGACCTTCATGCCCGCGCTCCCTGGATATCGGTGTGACCGGCAGCGCGGTCCTGATTCTTGTTGATCATGAAATTGAGCAGGTAATCGCGGTACAACTGCACCATCGCCAAGCCTGGGTTGGCCTTGCCCGCCACCTCGCGCACGTCCTGCGCCATGGTTTTGAAAGATTCGTCCGCGTCGGTGACGATGAACACCTGCGACAAGCCGGCACGCCCCTCCAGCGACTTCAGCAAACGGCCCATACGGGTTTCATCCAGCAACACCACGAAGTTGCTGCCTTCCGGTGCAAACAGCACTGGCTCAGGCTCGCCGCGTTTCAATTCAGGCCGCGGCCCCACCGCGCCCGCCTTCAGCCACAGCAGCGGCAAGATTTCACGAAAGGCACGGCGCAGCGAAACGCGTTCGCGCTCCAGAAAATCCAGCTTGAAGTAGGCGAGGTTGGCGGCAAAGCCCGCGCTCATCGGGCGTTTTTCTTCTTCCGGCACCAGGATCGGCCCGAGCAGTTCCACCACCTGTGCCTTCAATTGGTCGAACACGCGCTTGACGGGCGTGACGATATAGAAGTCGGTGATGTGCTCTTGTCCGTCGAGTGCCTCCAGCCAATCTTCTGCGGCTGCTGGGTCAAACAGCACGCTGGCCTTGTGGTCTTCGGAAACGATGAACCGACAGGGATCTTTCACCAGCGTTTGCGGCAAGCCGTCGATCAGTGCCAGCACCTGCTTCTTCTTGGGCAGTGTGTCGAGCTGCGCCGGATCGACAAAACCAATCTGCGTGAAGCCGCGCGCTTTCTCGCGCTCCACCGTTTTGCCGGTCAGATATTCGCCGGTCAGCACCGAGCCATCGTCGCGCTGGCCAAGGATGGTGAACTTGCTGCGCGGCCAGGTCACCGAGCGGCAGATGCCTTGCGCTTCCCATTCCGCGTCGCCGGGTTGCAGGCCGCGGGCGCTCAAGGATGCGGCCTCCTCGGCGGAGACTTCGTTGTTGGTGACCAGGATGCAGCGCCGCTGGCCGCCATCGGTGGCGTTGAGCAGGTTGACGGCATTCAACGTGGTACCGCTGCCAGCGAAGAAATCGACGACCAGGGCGTTTGGCTTGTCTTCGAGATAGAAGCGGATCGTGTCACGTACTGCGTACAGGCTCTTTGGAAACGGGAATCTTCGGTCGGGAAGAATGTCCCCGAGCAATCGGGAGCCATATTGCGTCGCGTCATGGCTTGCAATGCGCCACTGACTGCCGGGCACCGCAAGCACAAAGCTGGCATTGCTATCTTCAACGATGATTGATCCATCTGCGGCGCGTCCAGCCTCTTGGAACTCCCCGCGTTGAATTTTGGCGTATTCACCGTCTTTGAGGATGTAGATGACAAAGCTTCGCCTCGCATTCCCGCCGATGCGAACACGGCCCTGCGCCATACGTTCCTTAAGAGTCTCAGGTGTCCATTGCCAGCGACCTTCACTACCGTCCTTGCGGATTGGCAGTACGGGAACCAGCCCGGGGATGGCCTCTGGACGAGATACTCCTTCGGGCAAAGGATTACCCACATGCGCGATCCGAAGATTTTTTGGATTAATGAATATTGGATAGAAGCAACCCGGAGATTCTTTTCTTGACGAACCAATTCCCGATCGGCGTAGCAAGTCCCACCGGATACTTCCAGTGTGAGTGCGTCCCTTGGCCGATACCCATTCACGGCTCAACTGGAGCCGCGCAGGCCCTGCCTTACCAAACATGACAAAAAAGATGTATTCATCGCTGCGGCCAAAACCACCCGCGCGGGCGACATTCGCCGGGTTGATCATGGTGCTGATCATCTGAATGCGAGCTTCGGGAAAGAGTTGCTCCAGTAGCATCCCAAGGTGCAAATACTCCTTCTCGTCAATCGTCACGATCAGCACCCCGGTGTCTGGCTTGAGCAGGCGCTTGGCCAGCCTCAGCCGCTTTTCCATGAAGGCCAGCCACTTGCTGTGCCGCCACTGGTCGTTGCCGTCCACGTAGTCGTTGTTGTATTTCCAGTCGCGCGCGCCGGTGTTGTAGGGCGGGTCGATGTAGATGCAATCCACCTTGCCGGCATAGAGGTAATCCAAGAGTTGCAGCGCGTGGTAGTTGTCGGCCTCGATCAGTGTGTGCCAGGGGGCATCTGCCGGGCCGTTTTGCACGGCATCCACGGGCACCAGCGCGGGGAAGATGGGCTCGCCAAATTCACGCACCACCAGCAGTTCATCCACCGGGAATTGCACCGGCTCTGCCGCAGCGCGGGTCGGTTCGCTGGGGTGTGCCTCGTTGCTGGGCTTGACGCAGGTGGCCACACCCGCGTGGATGGACTGGATTTGCCACACGTCTTTCAACGCACCGATCTGGCCGTATACCCGGCGACACACCAGATCGCCCTTGCGTGGCTTGGCACCGTGCAGTGGCAACAACTCGGGCAGGTGATCTTCGAACACCAAACCGAATTTCTTTTCTTTCTTCGCGTTGTCCCACTCGGCAGCAAGGCGCTCGCGCAGGCGCGGATCGCTGATTTGGGCGATCAGGGTATCAATGGCGGACAAACTTCCCTCCTTTTGGCCTGCCAACCCGCGCGGGCAACAGACTCGTGTTCATTCAGCAATTCGATGGGCCCAGTCATCACGAGCCCTTTTCTTCCTGAGCCGCATGCTCATCCGCACCACCGGCGCGCACCCAGTCGTCCACCTCGGAAACCTGGAACTTCCACAACCGCCCCACGCGGTGTGCAGGCAGGCCCTTGCGGTCGATCCAGCGGTAGATCGAATCGCGCGTGACACCCAGATGCTCGGCAATCTGGTCCACGGAAACCCACGGTTCAGCGGTCATGGCAGGGCTCCGGCAGCAGCGGTTGGGGCGGCATAAAGTCGGTTTGAATCGCAAAGACTGCAATTTATCAGGTTGAAGGCCACCAGACGAGGGTTCGATGCCGTGGGCATCATCTTTTTCTTGGCTTCTTGATCGTTCAGCGCGTGAATGGTGGCGTGATCCACCAATCAAGGAGCCCCACGATGAACACCAAGACCACTGCCATCGACACCTATCTCGCCCGCACCGCAGCCATCCACATCAAGGTAGCCCGGCTGCGCCAACTGGCCGACAACCACTTCGGCCACAACCTGGACGCCATCCACTGGGGCCACGCCGGTGACCTGGGGCGGGTGGATCAGGCACTGGATGATCTGCTGGCGATCTTCGACGATCAGGCTAAGTAAGGGAGGCCACGATGGAGGCACTGCCGAAACTCTCCCCAGCCCAAGCCCTGTTGCTGCGTACCGCCACTCGCCGCGCTGATGGGCGCGTGATTCCGCCCGAAACCCTGCGCGGCGGCGCGCGGGTCAAGGTACTGGCCGCGTTGCTGCAGCGTGGCTGGATCGAGCCTGCCGACGACGGCCACGTGATGACCGACGCGGGCTACGCAGCCATCGGTCTGCAGCGCCCCGCACCGCTGGATGACGTCCAGTCGATGGACACCACCGACGACCTCCAACTTCTGGAGGGCATCCCGGTGCGCCCTGGCACCAAGCTTGCCGCACTGGTGATGGTATTGCGCAGCCCGCAGGGGGCGACCAGTCTCCAACTGATGCTGGCCACCGCCTGGCAGCCGCACACGGTGCGCGGGGCGATTTCCGGGTTGCTGCGCAAGAAGCTGGGCCTGAACGTGGTGCTGGCTCACAACGACAGCGGCGAAAGGGTGTACCGGGTGGTCTGATAGGTCGCCAAGGGTGTCCAGTTTATGGAGGCCCTTGCCCATACCCCGGCGCTTCTGACGCATCGGACACAGGTTGTCGTAACTTCCCCTGAGGCGCGCACACGCGCACGCGTATAGAGAGTTACGTAGAGATGTGTCCGATGCGTCAGACGGTGCGCAAAGCGCTCGTGGGCCGATTTCTGCAATCCAGGCAGCGAATCAGCCGCAAACCCGCACCAGCATTGAGTTTTCGTCCCTGGCCGTTTTCGTTTGGCCGGGGTGCAAACCTGCAAACCGGGTACGCACCCTGGTTCGCACCTTTCCCATTACTCACCATCCCGCATAGGCCCGCGCTGGCCGGGCTTTCGGCCCGCTGGCCCACACCGTCGGGTGCGAACCGCAAACCCTGCAAATCTTGTTTCCTAGCCAGACGGTGGCGAAATGCTGCGCTCGCGCCCCCCGTATTGGATTATCGCCAGGAAGGACCCCTTTCGCCTGGGGCATGTATGCGTGCGCCGACCATAACAATAGACGCTGACCATCACCATCGTCACAACCATCACGGCCGGACTGGTCTGCGGTGCAGGTCTGAGTCCAGAAGGTGCAGTCGAATACGCTCAAAGCTCTGGAACATCTTGTGAGCTGACCGCTGCAAGCGTCTGAAATCAACCCACGTCTCCGGATCTGGCGCAGCGCCTGCCTTGTAGGATGAATGCGCGCCGTCAGGGTAGCGAAACACCGTGGACTTCGGGTCAAGCCGGTCGAATTCTGCGATCCGATCAAGGAGCCAACTGACCTGATCTGCCGGATATCTGCTTTCGATATGTGGCTTCAAAGAGTTTGCCAAATCACCCAGCCTGTGGCCATGCCTTTGATTGGGCATGAGCGCTTTGAGATACAACTCAAGGGCGTGCCGGTAGCAAAACAGGATCGGGTAGGCGGCTTCCCACGATTCGCGCCGCTCGGCCGCCGTAGCCAAAAGTCCGTCGGCTGCTTTGCCAAATGCACGGGCCACTTGGAATTCATTCATGCCTCCCGCGCCGACCGCGAACGTTCCAAAGTGAAACTCGTACTCCCCGAGCTCGTCTGGTGGCTCGGTGAAGATGTTGTGCTGATCGTCGCTCATTGCTTGCTCCGTACTGCGGGTCTCGAGACCCTTGATGGTGACGATTGTTTGATGATGTCGTTCGCCCGGTGTGACAGTGGTGATGGTCGTGACGGTCGCCGCTTATTGTTTACACCGGCGAAAGCACAGATATGCCCTCGGCACGATCATCACGCTGGGAACGCAGCGATGGATCGTACTGAGCGATGGCGAACCAGCATGGATGAACGTGGACGGTGTTGGACCACCCTCGGTAGACTGATGGGCAATGAATCCACATCTGCTCACCCTGGCCCTGACCACACCGCTCGAACAACTGCTGGAGTTGCCGAACGCGGTGCGGATTGCTGCCTGCGCCCGAGAAGATTTGCAGCACTTCAGCGCAGAGCAGTTGGCGCAGATGTTGGCCAGCATGGATGCCGCCATCACCGATACCGTGACATTGGCGCAAATCAAGTACGGCGGCGAACTGATCGACCGTTACGAGAAGCGCGACCTGGACTGGTTCATCGAGGTCGCCAATCAAGCCGAATGGCCGCGCCTGAGGTCAGCACCTGCAACGGATCGGGATTACCTCCGGCTCTTGGCGCTGTACAAGTTGGGCGTGGTGATTGAGGCCACAGCAGATACCCCGTCAGGGATCATCATCAGGCCGGCGGTCGATGCGCTGATGGAATCGTTGGAATCCTTGGTGGTGGCCGATCTGTTGCCGGAACCGCCATCAATGGAACAGCTCATCGAGGAAGCGTGGAAGGCCGGACTCACGCCGGAGCCCGTTGCCGCCGACGAAGTGCGCAAGGCCCAAAGCCAGGCAGTCAGACGGGCGGCCGATGCTCGACACGCCAGCAACCGGGCCGCAAGGCAAAAAGCCCTGGAACTGTTCGCTTCGAACACCTACCGCACCAAAGAAGAGGCCTACCGCATCATCGGCGCGCAGGTCTGCAAGGCACCGGGCACGATCAAGAATTGGATCGCGGGCATTCCAAAAGACTCGCCGCCCAAGTAATTTCACTGCGAACCTTCACGCTGCGCGCAGCGTGATCATCGTGCGCGCACCGTGTCTATGAATGCCAATTCTTGTGGCATTCAATACAGAGCATCCCCAAACGACCACGGATGCTCGCCATGTACCAACCCCGTCCTGCTCTGCCCGAAACCGGCTTCGTTCGGTTGCCGCAGATTCTGTCCCTGATCCCCATCAGCCGCTCGGCCTGGTGGGCGGGTATCCGGGAAGGCAAATTCCCCCAAGGCATCAAACTCGGCAGTAAGACCACGGTCTGGCGCGCTGAAGACATTCGCAATCTCATCGAACGCTCTCGCTGATTCGGGCGGTGACGATGAGCGCGCCCATCCCTTCTCCGGACGGAGTAGTAGAGAACGACCGTCACCACCATCACGACCATCACACGGTCGAGATGGATGCCGCGGCCACTCCGGCACCGACACCTGACACCGATCCCGTTGGCGTGATCGAGGCGGCGCTGGTCCGTCTGGTCGATGACGTGGGCGTGCTGGCCGAGGAAGACGTGGTGCGCGCCTTCTCGATCCTCAAGGCCACGGACCTGCCCGGCTACTTGCGCCTGCGCCAAGCTGCCAAGAAGGCCAATCGCGACTGCTCGGTGACGGTGCTCGACAAACTGGTGCGAGACGAACTGCCCGGCAGCGACGACGACGCCAGCGCGCTCGATGAACTGGTCGCCCTGGCCCGGGCGCAGTGCCAGTTGCACCACGATGCCGACCGCAATGCGGTCGCCGTGATTCCCATGCCCAGTCGGCGCGAAGTGTGGCGGGTGTATTCCTCAGGCTTCGAGGAATGGCTGCGGGCCGCGTACTGGCGTGCCAAGGAAATGGGCGTGCCGGAGACCACGATGAAATCGGCCCTGGCCACGCTCGCCGCTGCAGGCATCAACGATGGCGACGAGATCGAAGTCCACGTCCGCGCCGCCCGTTGCGACGATGGCTACCTGATCGATCTGGCCGATGAGCAGTGGCAGGCCATCCACGTCACACCCCAGGGCTGGCGGGTGGTGAACGAGTCGCCGGTGTATTTCACCCGCACGCCTTCGATGCGCCCGCTGCCTATGCCGGTGGCCCATGGCGATGTCGGATTGCTCTGGCAGCACACCAACATCCCGGCGCACAGCCGGGTGATGATGCTGGCGTGGCTGCTGGACTGTTTCCGCCCGGACACCCCCTTCCCGGTGCTGGAACTGGTGGGCGAACAAGGCTCGGCCAAGTCCACCACGCAATTCGTGCTGCGCAGCCTGGTCGATCCGAACAAGGTGATGCTGCGCGGGCGGCCCAAGACGGTGGAGGACGTGTTCGTCGCCGCCGCCAACAACTGGCTGGTCAGCTACGAGAACCTCTCTGGCCTCACGCCTGAGCAGCAGGATGCCTTTTGCACCCTGGCCACCGGCGGCGGCTTTGCTTCGCGCCAGCTCTACACCAATGGCGAAGAGCACGTCATGGAAACCAAACGGCCTGTGGTGCTCAACGGCATCGCCGTGGTTGCCACGCGCCCCGACCTGATCGACCGGGTGATCCACGTCGATCTGCCGACTATTCCCGCCGATGCCCGGCGCGACGATGCCGACACGTACGCGGGCTGGGAACGTGATCAATCCAAGGTGTTCGCTGGGCTGCTCGATCTGTTCTCGGCGGCGCTGGCCATTCTGCCAACGGTCAAGCTGACCCAGAAGCAGCGCATGGCTGATTACGAGCGCCTGGGCGAGGCAGTAGCCCGCGCCATGGGCTTCGCCGCTGGTGAATTCCAGCAGCAGTACGCCGAGCTCGTGCGCGCGGGCATCGACCGGGCCTTGGAAAGCAACGCCGTCGCGCAGGCACTGGACAGGTACATCGCCGAGCGCGTGCTGCCCTTGAACTGGCAAGGCACCGCCGGCCAGCTCTACGACCTGCTGAACACCCACAGCATCCCCGACCGCAGCAGTTGGCCGCGCTCGCCCAAGGGTCTGTCGGATCAGTTGCGCCGCATCGCCCCGGCCTATCGCGCCAAGGGCATCGACATCACCCACCTCGGCCACAGCCGGGAGGGGGCGCGCTGGCGCATTGCCCGGACCCGTTCCCAAACCAATCCTGCCACGCCACCCGGCATCGAGGGTGGCACTCGATATGGAGCTCACCGTGAGTAATCCCAACTTGCATCCCATCTGGGCCAAGGTTCTCGGCATCACGCCGCAGACCACCAGCCCATCCACCTCTGCCGAAACGCAGCTGTCCCCGCTGGCTGCCGCGATTGCGGCGATGACCGGGCAAACCAACTCCCACCAGGGTTGGCAGGCCACCAGCCATCCCCGCCGCCCCGGCGCGCCCGTCGGCATCAAAAAGCAAGTCGGCCCAGGCCTGTGGGTCAGCACCGTCGCACGGCCCGGCGACGCCCTGTATCCCGCTTGACCCCCGTCCATCCCTGATCAAACCTGGAGACCATCACCATGAAACTGAACCCGTCCAGCAAGAAGTCCAACCGCTACCTCGACAAGATCAAGGCCGAGCACGACGCGCTCAACCAAGAGCTCACGCCCCTCAAAGCCGAATTGGCTGAGGCTGAAGCGGAGCACGCTGCGGCACGCGAGAAGCAAACCCGGCTGCGTGATGCCGCTGGCTCGATGTCGATGAACACGCCATCGGCCGCCAAAGCCCACTGGCCCATCCTGTGTGAGGCGAACCAGCGGATGGAAAGGCTCAAGTCGAAGGTGTCCAACCTGGAGAGCCAACTGCGTCCGCTGCAGCAGGTCCTGGCCACGCCCGAGCGCTTTGCACTGGCCCGCAAGCAGCTTGACGATCTGATGGCACAACGCAAGGCGCTCACCGCTGAGGTGCAGACGGTCGATGGCCAACTGACCAAGATCGCCAAGCGGCTGGCGGACCTCGAAGCGCGCATTGCTGTCGAGACGAAGTCGGCATCTCGGGCGCTGCTGGACACCGAAGCGGAATTCGTGGCGCCTGAAACCTTGACCAAGCTGGAGATGGAGCTGCGCATCACCCGGGCATCGCAGGTTGAACTCGAGCGCCAGCGTGATGCGATTCAAGGTCAACTGGCTGGCCTGCCCGATGCCGCGCGCAAGGCGCGGGACCACTTCATCCACTGCCGTGCGGCAATGGCCGAAATCGAGCTGCACGAACAGTTGATGCCGGTCATGAACGCACTGGCTCGCGCCTCGGCGGCCCGGCGCCAGATCAACTACCACCACGACGAAAGTCGCTTCCCGGTTGAGATTCCACGCGATCTGATCGAAGCAGCCAGCGATGCACTGGCGGCAGAAATGCCAGCGGCTTGACCGTCACGCGACCTGCCCACAGGCGAATTGGGTCCTTCCTCGCCATAAAGCAATACGGGGGGCGCGAGCGCGCTGCCCCGCTACCGACAGCCCCCGAAACGGGTTACCAGTTACCACCCCGGTTACCGCCCGGCACCGTGCCGGGTTACCACTCAAGGAGCTTTTGATGAACCACTCGACAGAACCCCAAGCCAGCGATGGCGCCCGCCACGTGCCCGTTGAACGCCTGCAGCACTACAACCCCGAAGTCGAGCAGCGCGTGCAAGGCTGGTTTGCCAGCGGCCAGCCGCTGGTCTGGATTCCCATCCTCAGCCAGGAGAACTTCCCGGACGTGCCCCAGCAACTCCTGGAGTTTGCCGACCACTACCAGGAGGCCATGCGCTGGCCTGTCCACCGGATGGAAGACCTGCTGCAGTTGCCCAATGGCATCACCGGCTGGTTGATGCCGGCCACGGCCAGTGACACCGACGTGGCCTGCGGGGTGTGGGACGGTGAGATCTACATCCTGGGCATCAAGGACCGGCGCACCGGCAAACCGCAGACGCTGCTGGGAGAGCGTGTCGATGTTGCGACAGGGCAAGCCGACGCCCCCGAACAGAGCGCGGTTTGACTTGGCTTCTGGTCGCCACAGCGCGTTCATGGAGGTCCGCAAACCCCTCTCGGAGAAAGCAATGAGCACCCATCAAACCCTGCGCGTGCAGGTCACCGACACCAACCAGCGCCCGCGCGGCGTGATGACCATCGAGGCCGATTTCGACCACGTTGGGCCCTACCGCGTACAGCACGATGGCCACACCTACTGGTTCACGGGCAAATCCGGCACCCACCGCGCCAGTGGCGTGGCCACCCGCGAAATGGCGACCGCTGACGATGCCCGCCTGTGGATCACGCTCGGTGGCACCGCGATCTGGGAGGACTGAGGATGGCCACCGAACAGCAACACACCATCGCAGCGCAGTTGGCGGCGTTGCCCAATCTTCCAATGACTGACCTCTGGGCACTTTGGGATCAGCACTTTCCCCGGAGGCCCAGCCACCGCAATCGCAACTACGTGGAATCGCGTCTGGCCTACCGCATCCAAGAGCTAGTGTAGTGTTTGATTCTTAATGAAACTTAATTGAGCAACCACGCTCCAATGCTCTACTACGGTTTGCATTGGAGTGAAAAATTGCGAGTTGCCCCGACGATTGTGTTGACGGATGAAGAGGAAAGCGAGCTGAGCCGGCTGGCGCGCTCCAAGCGCACCAGCGTCAGATTGGCCCAGCGCGCCCAGATCGTGCTGCTGGCCGCGCAGGGGCTGCAAAACAAGGATATTGCCGAGCAGCTTGGCATTGGGCGCGTGCAGGTGGCGCGCTGGCGTGAACGCTACCTGCAATTGGGGCTGCAAGGTATCGAGCGCGACTTGCCGCGCGGCGCACCGCCGGTGAAGGTGGATGTGGCCAAGCTTGTGAAGCTAACCACACAGACCAAGCCCGAGGCGGCCACGCACTGGAGCACGCGCACGATGGCCGCTGAGTTGGGCGTCAGCGCCAGCACCGTGATGCGCCATTGGCAGGCCCACGGTCTCAAGCCTCACATCGTGCGCGGCTTCAAGGTCTCGCGCGATCCGCAGTTCGTGCAAAAGCTCGAAGACATCGTGGGGCTTTACATGTCGCCGCCCGAGCATGCGCTGGTGCTGTGCTGCGACGAAAAGAGCCAGGTGCAGGCGCTGGACCGAACGCAGCCCGGGCTGCCGCTCAAGAAGGGGCGCGCGGCCACCATGACGCACGACTACAAGCGCAACGGCACAACCACCTTGTTCGCTGCGCTCAACGTGCTCAACGGTCAGGTCATCGGCCAGTGCCAGCAGCGCCACACCCACATCGAGTGGCTGAAGTTCCTGCGTCAAATCAATCGGGAGACGCCCAAGGACAAGACGCTGCATCTGATCGCCGACAACTACGCCACGCACAAGCATCCAGCTGTGCAGGAGTGGCTGGCCAAGCACCCCAGATTCAACATGCACTTCACGCCGACCTCGGCATCGTGGCTGAACATGGTCGAGCGCTTCTTTCGCGACATCTCCGAGAACCGGCTACGCCGCGGGGTGTTCACCAGCGTGCCCGAACTCGTCTCGGCCATCGATGAGTACATCGCGCATCACAACACCAACCCCAAGCCGTTCATCTGGACCAAGAACGCTCGCGACATCCTGCAAAAGGTCATCCGCGCCAATAGCCGATTAAGTTCCAAACAGAATGCAACACTACACTAGCCTACGGCACGCTGCCAACCAACATCCGCAAGATGCTGGTCGAGGCCGGTGCCAAGCATTCCAAGATCAAATCCGCCGCCGGTCGTAGCGCGCAGACCCTGCTGATGCCCGGCACCACGCTGATCCGGGAATGGGAAGAGCCTGTCGGCGGCGGCCCGCCACATCACCGGCACGCGCTGGAACGGGCCGAAGTTCTTTGGTCTGCGCGATGGCAAGGGGGATAGTCAATGAACGCGCCGTTGCTCGTGCCACCCAAGCGCTGCGCAGTGTATTGCCGCGTGTCCAGCGACGAAGGGCTGGACCAGTCCTTCAATTCCATCGATGCCCAGAAGGAAGCCGGGCACGCTTTCATCAAGAGCCAGAGCCACGAGGGCTGGATCGCCGTGGCCGATGATTACGACGATGGCGGCTTCTCTGGCGGCAATATGGATCGACCCGCCCTGCGCCGACTGATGGCAGACATAAAGATGGGCAAGGTCGACATCGTGGTGGTTTACAAGATCGACCGGCTGTCGCGCTCGCTGGCGGATTTTGCGCGGATGGTCGATGTGTTTGACCGCCACCGGGTCAGTTTCAGCGCCGTCACGCAGCAGATCAATTCGGCCACGTCGATGGGCCGGTTGATGCTCAACGTTTTGCTGTCCTTCGCACAGTTCGAACGGGAAGTGACTGGCGAGCGCATCCGCGACAAGATCGCGGCCAGCAAGGCCAAGGGGATGTGGATGGGTGGACCGCTGCCGCTGGGGTACGACGTGCGCGACCGGCAACTGATCGTCAACGACACCGAGGCGGCACTGGTGCATCGCATCTTCGACGACTTCGTGACGATGCGCTCGGCCACGCTGATGGTGAAGGCCTACGGCGCGGAAGGCGTGGTCACCAAGGGTGGCAAGTCTTTCACGAAGCAGACCATCTACAAGATGCTGCACAACCGGATGTACCTGGGGGACATCGTGCACAAGGGGCAGGCTTTTCCGGGTCAGCATCAGGCCATCATCACCCAGGAGCAGTGGGATGCTGTGCACGCCCTGATCGCCACCGATGGCATCGAACGGCGGCGCGAGACCAATGACCGCCAGCGGGAACCGGTGTTGCTGCGTGGCCTGCTGTTCACGCCCGATGGTGAACGGCTGGTGCCCAGCTACACCGTCAAGAAGGGCAAAACCTACCGCTACTACACACCGATCAAGCACCGGCGCTTTGGCGCCTGGGCCAGCAGCCACGGGCCGTTGCCAGCGGCGCCCATCGAGGAATTGGTGACCCAGCAGATCGTAGCAGCGCTATCAGCACCGCACATCGTGCAGTCGGTGTGGGATCGGATTCGGACAACCCGCCCAGACCTGTCGGAGCCTGAGGTCGTGCTTCCGATGCGAAATCTGGCGGGCCTGTGGCAACACCTGTTCCCCGTTGAACAGTGTCGACTGGCGCAGCTGCTGATCGAGCGCGTGGTGATTGCCGACGGCGGGCTGGAAATCATCTGGCGCGATCAGGGCTGGCAGGAACTGGCCGGGGAACTGATGCCCGGCACCATCGGCGCGGAATTGCAGGAATGGGAACAGCAGGAGGTGGAGGCATGAAGCCGAAAGTGCAGCCGTTGGGGGCAGCAATCGCCCGCGAACGCCGGGATGGCGGCCAGGTCAAGCTGTCCACCTTCATCCCGCTGAAGATCAGGAAGCGCGGCGCCAGCAAGGTGGTGGTGCGACCAGATGGGGCGGTCGAGTGTATCCGTCCGGTGACCCCATATTGAACGCGCCGTGAGAAGCGGGCATCGTGCCCACGATTGGAGGATCGTGGAGACGATGGAACAGGTTTCAAGCGAAGGCCGGCCGCGCCGGCGTGAATACAGCAAAGCGTTCAAGGCACAGTTGGTGGCTGCGTGCGCGCAGCCCGGTGCCAGTGTCGGTGGTGTGGCCTTGTCGCACGGGCTGCACGCGAACATGGTGCACCGATGGATTCGGGAGGCGGGCCCTGTGCGCGCTCAACCGGGCGTTTGTTCGGATGCTGAGCCCGGCTTCATCTCGCTGCCGCTGACGGCAATGGCGGACAGCACCCATGAGGAGCAGGCGCTGGCTGCATTACCGCCATCCGCGCCTTTACCGCTGCCGTCTGCGCCAGTCCATGTGCGCCTGCAACGCGGCGAACTGGTGGTCAGCCTGCAGTGCCCACTGGGCCAGTGCGGGGCGCTCTTGCGCGAGGTGTTGCGGTGATCCGGGTCGATGCGGTCTGGATGTCCACGCAACCGCTGGACATGCGCGCCGGCCCCGAGACGGCCCTGGCCAGAGTGGTGCAAGTCTTTGGCGCGGCCCGCCCGCACCACGCTTATCTCTTTGCCAACGCACGGGCCAACCGCCTGAAGGTACTGGTGCACGATGGCTTTGGCGTCTGGCTGGCCGCAAGGCGCCTGAACCAGGGCAAGTTTGCCTGGGGCGATGAGCGCCTGGGTCCTCGGCTCACACTCAGCGTCGAACAACTGCAAGCCCTGGTCACGGGCTTGCCCTGGCAGCGCCTGGGAGAAGACGCTGTGATCACGGTGCTGTGATGTTGGTCGCCCCTGGGGCGGCGTTCAATTCGTGGATATGCCAGTAGGCGGCTGCCCACCCATCGGGGATGATGACGGCCATGAACGAACCGGTGGATCTGCAGAGCATGGACGAGGCGCAAATGCGCCAGATGCTGCAGCACCTCATGAGCGAGCTCAAACACAAGCAGACGCTGCTGGACAAGCTCAGCTACGAGATGGCCATCCTCAAGCGGCTGAAGTTCGCCGCCAAGACCGAGGCATTGAACGCCGATCAGCGCAGTCTGCTGGAAGACGCGCTCGAAGAAGACCTGCAGGCGGTGGATGAGGAGATCGAGCAGCTGCGCTCGGCTGAAGAGCGCAGCCCACGCCAGCAACCCAAGCGCCTGCCATTGCCGGCACAACTGCTGCGCCAGGAATTCACACACGAGCCCGAGGTGACTGAGTGCTGCGGCCAGGCCATGCGCCGCATGGGCGAGGACGTGGCCGAGAAGCTCGACTACACGCCCGGCGTGTTCATGGTGCACCGCCATGTGCGCGGCAAATGGGTGTGCGCGTGCTGCCAGACGCTCAAGCAGCAGCCGGTCGAGGCGCACATCATCGACAAGGGCCTGGCCACCACCGGCTTGCTGGCCCAGGTGCTGGTGGCCAAGTACGCGGACCACCTGCCCCTGTACCGCCAGGAGAGCATCTATGCCCGTGCTGGGGTGCCGCTGGCACGCTCGACCCTGGCGCAGTGGGTGGGCAGCTGCGGCGTGCAACTGCAGCCGCTGGTCGATGCGCTGCGTCAGGAGGTGCTCGCACACAGCATCGTGCACGCCGATGAGACCCCGGTGCAGATGCTCAAGCGCGGCAGCGAGCGCGATGGCAAGACGCACCGCGCCTACCTGTGGGCCTACACCCCGGGGCGGCACGAAGACCTCAAGGCCGTGGTCTACGACTTCTGCGAAAGCCGCGCGGGCAAGCACGCCGGTGAATTTCTCAACGGCTGGCGCGGCACGCTGCTGGTCGATGACTTTGCGGGCTACAAGCAGCTCATGGGCGAGCACATCACCGAAGCGGCTTGCTGGGCGCACGCCCGGCGCAAGTTCTTTGAGCTGCACGCAGCCAACAAGAGCCAGATCGCCGAGCAGGCGCTGGTGCAGATCGGGCAGCTCTACGAGGTGGAGAGGCAGGCGAGCAATGTCGATGGCACCGAGCGGCTGCGAATGCGCCAGCAGCACAGCCGCCCGATCGTGGACAAATTGCACGCCTGGCTGAGCGAGCACCGCAGTAAGGTACCCGAGGGTTCAGCCACGGCACGGGCCATCGACTACAGCCTGCGGCGCTGGCAGCCGCTCACGCGCTTGCTGGACAACGGCCAACTGCCGATCGACAACAACTGGATCGAGAACCAGATGCGACCGGTCGCGCTCGGTCGTAAGAACTGGTTATTCGCCGGGTCGCTGCGGGCGGGACAGCGTGCGGCTGCCGTGATGAGCCTGATCCAGTCGGCCAAGCTCAATGGCCACGACCCACACGCTTACCTCAAGGATGTGATGACCCGACTGCCCACACACAAGGACAGCCGCATCGGGGAACTGTTGCCGCATCGGTGGCAGAGCGCCACGATCTGAGTCTCAGTCATGACCGCCGGCGACGGTCAATATGGGGTGGCCGGACGGATACGGTCGAGTCGCCGGGCAAAGTCGCCAACCAGATCGACCAGCCCTTACTGGTGGCCCTGACGCGGGCCTTCTACTGGCAGCAACTGCTCGACGACGGTGTGGTCGGCAGTGGCAGCGAGATCGCCCAGCGCGAAGGCCTGCACCACTCGACGGTCAACGAGCTGCTGCGTCTGACGCTGCTGGAGCCGGCCATCATCCAGAGCATCCTTGCCGGACAGCAGCCCAAGTGCATGAGCCTGCTGTGGTTCCAACGGAACCCACTTCCGACCGACTGGGTGGCGCAGCGGGAAGTGGTGGCGGGGTTCGACGCCTGACCGAGTTACGAGCCCTCGATGACCCGTGCCACATCACTGCGGCATTCGGCGCACTTGCCCAGCAGCAGCAAGTCGCCACCCTTGATGGTGCCGCTGAAATTGGTGATCGTGGTTTCGTGACGGCACTGGCCGCACCAGACGTTGGACAGCAGCCGCTGGCGAATGTCGGCAGGGATGGACTCCCAGCGCTGGCGGGCCGGCTTGGTAAAAGTGGGCAGTGATTCGATGGTCATGGTTCAGAGGACCCAGCGACGGGCGTCCTTCAAGAGCAGCAACAATTGCTGTTCGCGCAGCGGTGACGCGATGAACCCGAACCGGGTGTAGAACCTCGCCGCTTCTTCATCGATGGGGTGGGTCAGCATGGCACGGATGCCGGCCTGTTCGGCAATCAGCATCGTGCGGCGAATCGCGTCCTGCAGCAGGCCAAAGCCGATGCCTCGCCCCTGGTCCACCACCGAGACAGCGAGCCTCGCCAGAATCACCACCGGCAACGGGTATTGCCCCATCCCCTTGCGAATGCGCTCCGGCGCCTCCAGCGTGTCGACTTGTCCCACGGTCAGGCTAAAGTAGCCCGCCACGCGGCCATCGTCCACGGCAACGACAAAGGTCTTGGCCGAGCCACTGCCCTGCGCCTGGCGGGCGTGGCGCAACAGCCAGTCATTCAACGCGGGCTTGCCGCAATCAAAACCTTCCAGCCGATGCTGCGCGGCCAGAGGCTCCGGTGCGCGCAACGTCACTTCGTATCCCAGGGCGCCTTGCGGGCAAACAGGTCACGCAAACCTTCATTGGTCTGTTCGGGGCGATCCAGCAGATCCATCAGGGCCTGGTACTGGCTACCCGAGACCATGAACAACCGCTGATCGAGCAGGGTCTGCTCGGCGGCCAGGCACGCGCTGTCGAGGATGAAGTCTGTCAGCGATTTGTGGGCCACCTCGGCGGCACGGCGCAGCACCACCTCCTGTTCGGGGGTAGCGCGCAGCCCAAGTCGGGAAGAACGGGCGGAAGGCGACGATGCAACGGCAGTCATGGCAGCACCTCTTTTGTTAGATCAACTGCCGCAATGTTAGTACAAGTGACGCACGCCGTCTAGTTGCGGTGGTGACCGGCGGCCTTGGTTGACGATGAACCGACGCGCGTAAGTTGTTGATTTTGCTAGGCCACCATCTGCGCCTACCCGCAGGCCAAACGGAGAACAGAGACAGCTCCGGCCGAGAAAGTGGCCGATTTCGGGCGTTTCGGCAGCAGGCCACCCGCAGCACAGACGGCCGGAACCCCGCGTGGTGCGGGGATTTCGGGCAAGAAAAAGGGCCCGGAGACTATCCGAGCCCTTGTGTATGGTGGAGCTGGCGGGAATTGAACCCGCGTCCGCAAGCCTTCTTCGGGCAGATCTACATGTTTAGTGCTCTGTTTTCATTCTTGCATCTCACGTCGCGCAGGCACACGCTACGCAAGATGCCAGCACCCTTGAATCTCGTGCCATGCCAAGGTGCCCGGCATGCCACCAGCTGATGTAAATTCCCTTGCAGCCGGGAGGCCTTGCGGCCCCCTTGCCCAGCCCATCAGCGTACTGTTGCAAGGCTCACCGGTATTTAAGCGGCGAGTGCGAAACGTTCGTCGTTTGCAGTTAGTTTAGTGAATGGAGATTTACGAGCGTCACTCAAGCTCGACATGCACCGCTCCGATTCCGAACCCACGTCGAAACCGGGACAGCCCCTTGGATGACTATTTTAGTCCAGGCCCATCAATTTCAAGAGGTCAAGGGGGGAATAAATCTCTGCATCCGCGCCCCACCTCTTCGGGGAGGCGCCCGAGCCAAGATAGCCGTACATGGCCACCACGGTTTTCATGCCTGCGGCTTGCCCTGCCTGAATATCTCTTTCGTCGTCACCGACGTAAATGCACTCGTGCGGCTCCAGCCCCAGGCGCCGTGCAGCCTCCCACAAAGGCTCTGGGTGAGGCTTGGAATACGCAGTGGTGTCTCCACTGACGATGGCCCCCGCGTTGGCGAAAAGCGCCACGCGCTGGGCGATGAGCGAGGTAAAACGCTCCACTTTATTGGTCACCACACCCCATTTCAACGGACGATGCTCAAGAGTAGCCACCAATTCCTGGATGCCAGGAAACAATGCCGTTTGATCGTGGATGCATTGCTCGTAGTTGGTGAAAAACTCTTCCCTCAAGCCGGGAAAGTCCGGATGGTCCGGCGTGATACCGAATGCCACCGACAACATACCCCTCGCGCCCGCGCCAGCCAGGGGGCGATAGGCCTCCAGCGGCAGCGAAGGGAGCCCGCGGACGGACCGCAACTGGTCCGCAGCAAAGCCCAGGTCAGGCGCACTGTCGATCAAGGTGCCATCCAGGTCGAACAACACCCCGCGCACCGCCGTGAAAGACAACTCGCTCATGCAGTGGGCCGCCTGGTAGCGAACAGGTAATTCACATCGGTGTCCCCGCTCAGCCAATAGCGGCCGGTTACGGGGTTGTACTGCATGCCGCGCGTATGCAACACATCAAGGCCCGCCTGGCGGCATGCGGATGCCAGCTCACTGGGGCGGATGAATTTGGCGTACTCGTGCGTTCCCTGGGGCAGCATCTTGAGCAGGTATTCCGCCCCCACGATCGCCAACGCAAAGGACTTCGCATTCCGGTTGATCGTAGAGAAGAACACCCATCCGCCTGGCTTGACTAGGCGCGCGCATGCGGCCACAACCGACTGGGGATCGGGCACATGCTCCAGCATCTCCATGCAGGTGACCGTGTCGAACGACCCAGGACACTCGTTTGCCAACTCTTCGACGCTGATCTCCCGGTACTGTACGCGCGGCGTTTCCGCCTCCAGGGCATGAAGCCGCGCCACGCGCAATGCCTTGGACGCCAGGTCGATCCCCGTGACCTCTGCCCCCTTGCGGGCCATGGAGTCCGACAGAATTCCCCCGCCACACCCCACGTCGAGAACCTTGCGCCCTTCCAGAGGCGAGAGTTGATTGATCCAATCCAGCCGCAACGGATTGATTTGGTGCAGCGGACGGAATTCGCTGTCGGGGTCCCACCAGCGATGGGCCAGTTCCGAAAACTTGGCCAACTCAGCGGGATCGGCGTTTACAGAAACAGTCATGTTTTCATTGTCCCATCTGCAACGAGCAAGGCATAAAAAAAGCCCCGTTGCCGGGGCTTTTTTGTGACCGATGGATCGATCAGTTGGCGCGGGTACCAACCACTTCGATTTCCACACGGCGGTTCTTGGCGCGACCTTCCTTGGTCTTGTTGTCCGCCACGGGCTGCTTTTCGCCCTTGCCTTCGGTGTAGACGCGGTTCTTTTCGATGCCCTTGGACACCAAGTAAGCCTTCACGGCTTCAGCGCGACGCACGGACAGCTTCTGGTTGTAGGCGTCGGTACCGATGGAGTCGGTGTGACCCACGGCAATGATCACTTCCAGGTTGATGCCCTTGACCTTGGAAACCAGGTCGTCCAACTTGGCCTTGCCTTCGGGCTTGAGGACGGACTTGTCGAAGTCGAAGAAAGCGTCGGCTGCATAGGTCACCTTGCTAGCGATAGCAGGTGCGGGGGCCGGAGCGGCAGGAGCTGCGGCTGCAGGAGCGGGTGCAGCTGCGGGAGCAGGAGCAGCAGCCTTCACCAGAGCGCCGTCGCAACCTTCAGCAGCGGTTGCGGGGGTCCAGTTGGCGTCGCGCCAGCACAGTTCATTCGTGCCGTTCTTCCAGACCAGCTCGCCCGAGCCGTTTTGCCAGTTATCGATGACCTTACCGCCGTCTGCCGCCTTCACTTGAGCAACAGCCGAGGTAGCAAGCACAGCAGAGGCCAACAACATCGCCACTTTGTTCAGTTTCTTCATGGTTCTCCTCTTGGGGAAAAAGCCGCAGCCGCGCTGCGAATCAGGGACGTCGTCAGTGACCATCACCAAAAACGTTGAAATGATTGTGCCATACGTAACAAGGCCGGGGCTGCTTTGACGAGGTGCAAACCGTAGGACAAAAGCGCAATCCCAGGGATGTGTTGCTCAGCTACTACAGGGCGTTGCACCTAAAATGGCCGCTTCCTGCCGCCACCCCTCCGTCGACATGACCCAGTTTGCCAAAGAAACCCTGCCCATCAGTCTCGAAGAGGAGATGCGGCGCAGTTACCTGGATTACGCGATGAGCGTGATCGTCGGGCGCGCCCTGCCCGACGCGCGGGATGGCCTGAAGCCTGTGCACCGGCGCGTGCTGTTTGCCATGCACGAGCTCAACAACGATTGGAACCGGCCTTATAAGAAGTCCGCCCGTATCGTCGGTGACGTGATCGGTAAGTACCACCCCCACGGCGACAGCGCGGTATACGACACGATCGTGCGCATGGCGCAAGACTTCTCTCTGCGCCACATGCTGGTGGACGGCCAGGGCAACTTCGGCTCGGTGGACGGCGACAGCGCCGCGGCAATGCGCTATACCGAAATCCGCCTGTCAAAAATAGCGCACGAGATGCTGGCGGACATCGACAAGGAAACGGTCGATTTCGGCCCGAACTACGACGGCAGCGAGAAGGAACCGCTGGTGCTGCCGAGCAAGCTGCCCAACCTGCTGGTCAACGGATCGGCCGGCATCGCGGTGGGCATGGCAACCAACATCCCGCCGCACAACCTCAATGAGGTGGTGGATGCCTGCTTGCACCTGCTGCGCCAGCCTGACGCGACGGTGGACGAACTCATGGAGATCATCCCCGCGCCCGACTTCCCCACGGCCGGCATCATCTACGGCATCAACGGGGTCAAGGAAGGCTACCGCACGGGCCGCGGCAAGGTGGTGATGCGCGCCAAGTGCCACTTCGAGGACATCGACAAGGGCCAGCGCCAGGCCATCATCGTTGACGAGCTGCCCTACCAGGTCAACAAGAAGACGCTACAGGAGCGCATGGCCGAGCTGGTGCACGAGAAGAAGCTCGAAGGCATCAGCCACATCCAGGACGAGTCGGACAAATCCGGCATGCGCCTGGTGATCGAGCTCAAGCGCGGCGAAGTACCCGAGGTGGTGCTCAACAACCTGTACAAGCAGACCCAGCTGCAAGACACCTTTGGCATGAACATGGTGGCGCTGGTGGACGGCCAGCCCAAGCTGTGCAACCTGAAGGACCTGATCGAGGTCTTCCTGCAGCACCGCCGTGAAGTGGTCACGCGCCGCACGGTGTTCGAGCTGCGCAAGGCCCGCGAGCGCGGCCACGTGCTGGAAGGCCTGGCCGTGGCGCTGGCCAACATCGACGAGTTCATCCGCATCATCCGTGAGTCGCCCACGCCGCCCGTGGCCAAGGCCGAACTGATGGCGCGCTCCTGGGACAGCCAGTTGGTGCGCGAGATGCTCACGCGCACGCGCGTCGATGGCGGCGTGGTCAACGCGGACGACTACCGCCCCGAAGGGCTGGAACGCGAGTTCGGCATGCAGGATGGCGGCCTGTACCGCCTGTCGGACACGCAGGCCCAGGAAATCCTGCAGATGCGCCTGCAGCGCCTGACGGGCCTGGAGCAGGACAAGATCGTGGCCGAGTACAAGGACGTCATGTCGGTCATCGAGGACCTGCTGGACATCCTGGCCAAGCCCGCGCGCGTGTCCACGATCATCGGCGAAGAGCTTTCCACGCTGCGCCAGGAGTTCGGCCAGTCCAAGGTGGGTGCGCGCCGCAGCACCATCGAGCACAGCGCCCAGGACCTGTCCACCGAGGACCTGATCACGCCCACCGACATGGTCGTCACGCTGTCGCACACCGGCTATATCAAGAGCCAGCCACTGTCCGAGTACCGCGCGCAAAAGCGCGGCGGGCGCGGCAAGCAGGCGGCGGCGACCAAGGAAGACGACTGGATCGACCAGCTCTTCATTGCCAATACGCACGACTACATCTTGTGCTTTTCCAACCGCGGCCGGCTGTACTGGCTCAAGGTGTGGGAAGTGCCCTCCGGCTCGCGCAACTCGCGCGGGCGCCCCATCGTCAACATGTTCCCGCTGGCCGAGGGCGAAAAAATCAACGTCGTGCTGCCCCTGACGGGTGGTATGCGCACCTTCCCCGCCGACCACTATGTGTTCATGGCGACCAGCATGGGCACGGTGAAGAAGACCGCACTGGACGAGTTCAGCAACCCCCGCAAGGGCGGCATCATCGCGGTGAACCTGGATGATGGCGACTACCTCATCGGCGCGGCGCTGACCGACGGCCAGCACGACGTGATGCTGTTCTCCGACGGCGGCAAGGCCGTGCGCTTCGACGAGAACGATGTGCGGCCGCTGGGCCGCCAGGCGCGCGGCGTGCGCGGCATGATGCTGGAGGACGGCCAGAGCGTGATCGCCATGCTGGTGGCTGAGGATGAGAACCAGAGCGTGCTCACCGCCACCGAGAACGGCTACGGCAAGCGCACGAGCATCGTCGAGTACACCCGCCATGGGCGCGGCACCAAGGGCATGATCGCCATCCAGCAAAGCGAGCGCAACGGCAAGGTCGTGGCCGCCACGCTGGTGCATGCCGACGACGAGATCATGCTGATCACCGATACCGGCGTGCTGGTGCGCACCCGCGTGTCCGAGATCCGCGAACTGGGCCGCGCCACGCAGGGCGTGACGCTGATCTCGCTGGACGAAGGCGCCAAGCTCAGCGGACTGCAGCGCATCGTGGAGAACGACGCGAACGCCGCCGATCTCGATGCAGCCGACGCCCCGCCGCCTGCTGACGCCTGAAAACGCTTCCAAAACGATAGCTGCCAGCGCTTGTCAGTCAAGCGCTGACAGCACATTTGACCCATGACCATGAATCGCCCTTACAACTTCTCGGCCGGTCCGGCCGCCATCCCTGAGGAAGTGCTGCAGCAGGCCGCCGCCGAGATGCTGGACTGGCACGGCAGCGGCATGGGCGTGATGGAGATGAGTCACCGCGGCAAGGAGTTCATCGCGATCTACGAGCAGGCCGAAGCCGACCTGCGCGAGCTGCTGGCGGTGCCACCAGAGTTCAAGATCCTGTTCATGCAGGGCGGTGGCCTGGCGGAGAACGCCATCGTGCCGCTGAACCTCTCGCGCGCAGCCACCGTGGACTTCGTGGTCACCGGCAGCTGGAGCCAGAAGTCGCGCAAGGAGGCAGCCAAATACGCCGCCGAGGTGCGCACCGCGGCCTCCGGCGAGGATGGCCAGTTCACCACCCTGCCCGACCCGGCCGGCTGGCAGCTGAGCCGCGGCGCCAGCTACGTGCACATCTGCAGCAACGAGACCATCCACGGCGTGGAATTCCAGGAGCTGCCCGACCTGCGCGCCCTGGGCAGCGATGCGCCACTGGTGATCGATTTCTCCTCTCACGTGGCGTCGCGCCCCGTCGACTGGAGCCGCGTGGGTCTGGCCTTCGGCGGCGCGCAGAAGAATCTGGGCCCGGCAGGCCTGACGCTGGTGGTGGTGCGCGAGGACCTGCTGGGCCACGCCCTGCCCGCCTGCCCCAGCGCCTTCGATTACAAGATCGTGGCCGAGAACCACTCCATGTTCAACACGCCCCCCACCTGGGGCATCTACATGGCCGGCCTCACCTTCCAGTGGCTCAAGCGTCAGCGCGAGGGCGCGGCCAGCGGCGTGGCCGCGATGGAGCAGCGCAACATCGCCAAGGCGCGGCTGCTGTACGACTTCATCGACCAGTCGCAGTTCTACGTGAACAAGGTGGCGGCCAACTGCCGCTCGCGCATGAACATCCCCTTCTTCCTGCGCGATGAGTCGCGCAACGACGCCTTCCTGGCCGGCGCCAAGGAGCGCGGCCTGCTGCAGCTCAAGGGCCACAAGTCCGTGGGCGGCATGCGCGCCAGCATCTACAACGCCATGCCTCTGGCGGGCGTGCAGGCGCTGGTGGACTATCTGCAGGACTTCGAACGCACCGCTGCCTGAAGCCACGGCACGGCCCTTTCATAAAAATGTGAGCTGTTCGCGCTTGACGTATCTGGGTTTGAGATAGCTTCTCCACTCAAACACAGAACAGACAAGCGCGGGCAGCTATCAAATCCATGGCAGACAACGCTTCAAGCCCCACACCCCAGGCCAGCCCCGCGCTGGCCGATCTGCGCGTGCAGATCGATTCGCTGGACCACCAGCTGCTGCAGCTTCTCAACCAGCGCGCCCGCGTGGCCGAGCAGGTGGGCGAGCTGAAGAAGCGCGAGGGCACGCCCTACTTCCGCCCCGACCGCGTCGCCCAGGTGATCGAGAAGATCACCAACGCCAACCCCGGACCGCTCAAGGGCGCACACGTGTCCGCCATCTGGCGCGAGATCATGTCGGCCTGCCTGGCGCTGGAATCGCCCCAGCGCGTGGCCGTGCTGGGCCCCGAGGGCACGTTCTGCGAGCAGGCAGCCATCGAGTACTTCGGCGGCGCGGCCGACCTGATGTACTGCAACAGCTTCGACGAGGTGTTTCACGCCACGGCCGCGGGCAGCGCGCAGTACGGCGTGGTGGGCGTGGAGAACTCCAACGAGGGCGTGGTCACGCGCTCGCTGGACATGTTCCTGCACACCCCCTGCCATGTGGTCGGCGAGGTCAGCCTGCTGGTGCGCCACAACCTGCTGCGCTCCACCAACAGCGCCGAGCACATCGAGGCCGTGTTGGCCCATCCCCAGGCGCTGGCACAGTGCCAGGGCTGGCTGTCCAAGCACCTGCCCCACGCCGAGCGCCGGCCCGTGTCCAGCAATGCCGAAGGCGCACGCCTGGCCGCCACCAACCCGGCGTGGGCCGGCATCTCCAGCGAGCGCGCCGCGCAGCAGTTCGGCCTGCATGTGGTGGCCCACGCCATCCAGGACGACGCCTACAACCGCACGCGCTTTGCCGTGATCTGCCTGCCGCACACGCTGGCCACGCCCGCGCCCACGGGGCGGGACTGCACCAGCCTCATCATCTCGGTGCCCAACCGCCCCGGCGCGGTGCACGACCTGCTGGTGCCCCTGAAGAAGCACGGCGTGTCCATGACGCGCTTTGAATCCCGCCCCGCGCGCACCGGACAGTGGGAGTACTACTTCTACATTGACATCGAAGGCCACCCCGCCCAGCCCAACGTGGCTGCCGCGCTGGCCGAGCTGCAGCAGCTGTGCGCCTTCTACAAGGTGCTGGGCACCTACCCCGTTCCGGCGTGAGGGGGCAGCATGTTTGAACAACTGGGACTGATCGGCTGCGGCCTGATGGGCGGCTCCTTCGCCCTGGCATTGAAGAAGGCGGGGCTGGTCAAGCGCGTCGTGGGCTACAGCAAGTCGCCCTCCACCACCGATCGGGCGCGCCAGCTCGGCGTGATCGACGTTGAGGCGCCCTCCGCGCTGCTGGCCGCCGCGGGTGCCGACATCGTGCTGCTGGCCGTTCCCGTGGCCGCGACCGAATCCACCCTGAAGGCCATCAAGCACCTGGTCACGCCGCAGATGCTGCTCATGGACGTGGGCTCCACCAAGGCCGACGTGGTGCAGGCCGCGCGCCGCGCGCTGCGTGACCAGATCGGCTCGTTCGTGCCGGCGCACCCGATCACGGGGCGCGAGGTGTCGGGCGTGGAACATGCCGACGTCGACCTGTACACCGGCCGCCAGGTGATCCTGACCCCCACCGAACGCACCCTCACCGCCCAGCTGCACCGCGCGGAGGAAGTGTGGCGCGCCCTGGGCTGCCACGTGAGCAGCATGTCGCCCGAGGCGCACGACGCCAGCTTCGCGGCAGTGAGCCATCTGCCGCACATGCTCGCGTTCGCCATGATCTCGGGCATCACCGCGCAGCCCAACGCGGACGAACTGCTCGCACTGGCCGGACCCGGCTTTCGCGACTTCACCCGCATCGCGGCCAGCGACCCCAAGATGTGGCGCGACATCCTGCGCGCCAACCGCGACGAGGTGCTGGCCCAGTCGCGCGTGTTCAAGCAGGCACTGCAGACGCTGGAGGAGGCCATGCAGGCCGACAACGACCAGGCGCTGGAAGACCTCATCACGCTCGCCAGTCACACCCGCGCGCACTGGCGCATGGGCGCGCCCCGCAAGCACAAGGACCACTGATGTTCTCCACCGCGTTCCTCGACCTGCCGCCCCTGGCCAGCGTGCAGGGCAGCGTGCAGCTGCCGGGCTCCAAGAGCATCTCCAACCGCGTGCTGCTGCTGGCCGCGTTGAGCCAGGGCACGACCGAGGTGCGCGACCTGCTGGCCTCCGACGACACGCGCGTGATGCTGGATGCGCTGCGCCAGCTCGGCTGCACGGTCGACGAAGCCGGTGGCGGCACCGTGCGCATCACGGGTTTGGGATCGTCCACGCCGCCCTCGCCCACGCAGCTCTTCATGGGCAACGCCGGCACGGCCATGCGCCCGCTCACCGCGGCACTCGCGCTGCTGGGCGGCGAGTACGAACTGTCGGGCGTGCCTCGCATGCACGAGCGTCCCATTGGCGACCTGGTGGACGCCCTGCGCCAACTCGGCTGCCGCATCGACTACCTGGGCAACGAAGGCTTTCCACCGCTGCGCATCGCCCACGCGGACGGCCTGCCGCCGCTGCAGCTGCAGGCGCCGATCCGCGTGCGCGGCGACGTGTCCAGCCAGTTCCTCACCGCGCTGCTGATGGCGCTGCCGCTGGTGGCCCGGCAGCAGGACGTGGTGATCGAAGTCGTGGGCGAGCTGATCTCCAAGCCGTACATCCACATCACGCTGGAGTTGCTGGCGCGCTTTGGCATCGCCGTGCGGCACGAGCAGTGGCAGCGCTTCACCATTCCCGCGGGCAGCCGCTACCAATCGCCGGGGCTGATCCATGTGGAGGCGGATGCATCATCTGCTAGCTATTTCATAGCTTCTGGCGCAATCGCCGCGGGCGATAGCGGCCAAAATGGCATCAAGATCCTGGGCGTCGGACTGGATTCGATCCAGGGCGACATCCGCTTCGTGGAGGCCGCACAAGCCATGGGCGCACGCGTCACCGGCGGCCCCAATTGGCTGGAGGTGACCCGCGACACCTGGCCGCTCAAGGCGATCGACCTGGACTGCAACCACATCCCCGATGCAGCGATGACCCTCGCCGTCATGGCGCTGTATGCGCGGGGCACGACCGTATTGCGCAACATCGCAAGCTGGCGCGTCAAGGAAACCGACCGCATCGCCGCCATGACCTGCGAGCTGCGCAAGCTGGGCGCCACGGTGGAGGAAGGCGCGGACTACCTGTGCGTCACGCCACCCGCCCAGTCCGGCGACTGGCGCGCCGCCAGCATCCACACCTACGACGACCACCGCGTGGCCATGTGCTTTTCGCTGGCGGCCTTCAACCCGGCCGGGCTGCCCGTGCGCATCGAAGACCCCAAGTGCGTCGCCAAGACCTTCCCGGATTACTTCGAGGCCCTGTTCCAGGTGGCGCAGACGGACGAGGACCGCATCCCCGTGATCTGCATCGACGGCCCCACGGCCTCGGGCAAGGGCACGGTGGCCGCTGCCGTGGCGCGTGCGCTGGGCTACCACTTCCTGGATTCGGGGGCGCTGTACCGCATCACCGCCCTCGCGGCGACCCGTGCGGGCCTGGAGATCAGCCCCGACAACGAGCCGCGCATCGCCGAACTGGCGCGGCAACTGCCCGTGCGCTTCGCGGGCAACCGCATCTGGCTGGGCGAGGAAGAGGTCACCGACGCCATCCGCACCGAGCAGGCCGGCATGAACGCCTCGCGCGTGTCGGCGCTGCCGGCGGTGCGCGGCGCCCTGGTCGCGCTGCAGCATGGCTTTCGCCGCCTGCCGGGCCTGGTGGCCGACGGGCGCGACATGGGCACGGTGATCTTCCCGCAGGCACCGCTCAAGGTCTTCCTCACGGCCAGCGCTGCCTGCCGGGCCGAGCGCCGCTATAAGCAGTTGATTTCCAAGGGAATTTCCGCTAATATCGCCGACCTTCGCGCAGACTTGGAAGCGCGGGACGCGCGGGACGCAAACCGCAGTGCCTCGCCCCTGAAGCCCGCGCAGGACGCCCTGGTACTGGACAACTCCGAGCACACGATCGACGAGGCCGTGATGCAGGTGATTGACTGGTGGCAGGCTCGCCAGCCGTTCGGCGCGTAAGTGCTGACGGCCGGTACATGGCCCACACGGCTCCCGCCGCGCCCTGACTGCGCACTGGCCGTGTGGTTCTTACAACCTCAACCCCGCGGTGTGATGCCGCACAACCTCCGCAAGCAGTCTTAGAAACGAAGGCAATGGTGCCGTCGGAAACCTGCATGCGGGCAAGGAACTACATGTCTGAATCTTTTGCCGCCCTTTTTGAAGAGTCGTTGACACGCACCGAAATGCGTCCCGGCGAAGTCATCACCGCTGAAGTCGTGCGCGTGGAGCACAACTTCGTCGTGGTGAACGCTGGCCTGAAGTCGGAAGCCTATGTGCCGATCGACGAATTCAAGAACGACCAGGGCGAGATCGAAGTCCAAGTGGGCGACTTCGTGTCCGTGGCCATCGGCTCCATCGAAAACGGCTACGGCGACACCATCCTGTCGCGCGACACCGCCAAGCGTCTGGCCTCCTGGCTGTCGCTGGAGAAGGCGCTGGAGTCCGGCGAATTCGTGACCGGCACGACCTCCGGCAAGGTCAAGGGCGGCCTGACGGTGCTGGTCAACGGCATCCGCGCCTTCCTGCCCGGTTCGCTGATCGACACCCGTCCCGTCAAGGACCTGACTCCGTACGAAAACAAGACCCTGGAGTTCAAGGTCATCAAGCTGGACCGCAAGCGCAACAACGTGGTGCTGAGCCGCCGCGCCGTGGTGGAAGCATCCATGGGCGAAGAGCGCGCCAAGCTGATGGAAACGCTGAAGGAAGGCGCCATCGTCAACGGCGTGGTCAAGAACATCACCGAATATGGTGCGTTCGTGGACCTGGGCGGCATCGACGGCCTGCTGCACATCACCGACATGGCATGGCGCCGCGTGCGCCACCCCTCCGAGGTGGTCACCGCCGGCCAGGAAATCACGGCCAAGATCCTCAAGTTCGACACCGAGAAGAACCGCGTCTCGCTGGGCCTCAAGCAAATGGGCGACGACCCGTGGCTGGGCGTATCGCGCCGCTACCCCTCGGGCACGCGCCTGTTCGGCAAGGTCACGAACATCGCCGACTACGGTGCGTTCGTCGAGCTGGAGCCCGGCATCGAAGGCCTGGTGCACGTCTCCGAAATGGACTGGACCAACAAGAACGTGGCTCCTTCCAAGCTCGTGTCGCTGGGTGACGAAGTCGAAGTCATGGTCCTGGAGATCGACGAAGACAAGCGCCGCATCAGCCTGGGCATGAAGCAGTGCAAGGCCAACCCCTGGCAAGAATTCGCGCAGGACACCAAGCGCGGCGACCGCGTCAAGGGCCCGATCAAGTCGATCACCGACTTCGGCGTGTTCGTGGGCCTGGCTGCCGGCATCGACGGCCTGGTGCACCTGTCCGACCTGTCCTGGAACGAGCCCGGCGAATCCGCCGTGCGCAACTACAAGAAGGGCCAGGAAGTCGAGGCGATCGTGCTGGCCGTGGACGTGGACCGCGAGCGTATCTCCCTGGGCATCAAGCAGCTCGACGGCGACCCGTTCACCACCTTCGTGACGGTGAACGACAAGGGCCAGACGGTGACCGGCAAGGTCAAGACCGTGGACGCCCGTGGCGCCGAGATCGATCTGGGCGAAGACATCGTGGGCTACCTGCGCGCTTCGGAAATCTCCCGCGACCGCGTGGAAGATGCCCGCAACGTGCTGAAGGAAGGCGACGAGGTCACGGCCGTGGTGGTGAACGTGGATCGCAAGACCCGCAACATCCAGCTGTCCATCAAGCAAAAGGACATGGTTGACCAGCAGGAAGCCATGGCGCACCTGTCGGCCCAGTCCGCGAAGGAAAACGCCGGTACCACCAGCCTGGGCGCCCTGCTGCGCGCCAAGCTGGACAACTCCGACAAGTAATCCGTCGCGGCCTGCCCTGCAGGCGCCGGTGTGCCTCCACCTGCGGGTGGCGGCACACCACACACAGCGGGCGCTCTGGTAGCGTCCGCTGTCACATCAACCTCTGCCCGAATGCCGTCCCATGACCCGATCTGACCTCGTCGAAGAACTGGCTGCCCGCTTCGGGCAGCTCACCCAGCGCGACGCCGAATACGCCGTCAAGACCATTCTGGACGCCGTGAGCGATGCACTGGTGCGCGGGCACCGCATCGAGATCCGCGGCTTTGGCAGCTTCTCGGTCAACCGCCGCCCCCCGCGCATGGGCCGCAATCCGCGCAGCGGCGAGGCGGTGCATATCCCCGAAAAGCGCGTTCCCCACTTCAAGCCCGGCAAGGCCCTGCGCGAAACTGTGGACCAGCGCACCGCTGAACTGCAGGGCGTGCAGGCGCAATAAAACCATAGCTGTTCACGCTTGCTGGGCAGGCGCTAGAGCCGTTTTCGGCTTGAGGCCAACGGATGGCCTGCCGCTCAGGCCGCTACGCTGCCCGTAGAATCTCGCCACCACTGGGGAGATGCATGAAATACCTCCTGTGGCTGCTCAAGGCAGCCATTTTTTTTACCCTGTTCGCGTTCGCGCTGAACAACCAGCAGGACGCCACGGTGTACTTTTTCTTCGGCACGCAGTGGACGGCACCGGCCGTGCTGATCGTGCTGACGGCCTTCGCGCTTGGCGTGGCCGTAGGCGTGCTGGGCATGGTGCCGCGCTGGTGGCGCCACCGCAGCGCCGCGCGCCGCGCGCACCAGGCCTTGCCGCACCCCGCCGCGCCCACCGCCGCGCCCACCGCCGCATCCGCTGCCGCATCTCCGGCGGCGGTCGACCCCGCCCTGCCGCAGCCACCCGTCCATGGAATTTGACCTGAGCTGGATCTTCCTGGGGCTGCCGCTGGCCTTCGGGCTGGGGTGGTTCGCCTCGCGTTTCGACCTGCGGCAGATGCGCGAGGAGAACCGCCGCGCACCCAAGGCTTACTTCAAGGGCCTGAACTACCTTCTCAACGAGCAGCAAGACCAGGCCATCGACGCCTTCATCGAGGCGGTGCAGAACGACCCCGACACCACCGAACTGCACTTCGCCCTGGGCAACCTGTTTCGCCGCCGCGGCGAGTACAACCGCGCCGTGCGGGTGCACGAGCACCTGCTGTCGCGCGGCGACCTGAGCCGCGCCGACCGCGAGCGCGCGCAGCATGCGCTGGCGCTGGACTTCCTCAAGGCAGGCCTGCTCGACCGCGCGGAAGACGCACTGCGCCGCCTGGAGGGCAGCGCCTTCGAGGGCCAGGCACGCATGGCCCTGCTGGCCATTTACGAGCGTTCGCGCGACTGGCCACAGGCGTCGGACATTGCACGGCGCATGCACGATGCGCAGCAGGGCGACTTCAGCACCCGGCTGGCGCACTACCTGTGCGAGCAGGCGCTGGCGCTGGCAGCCCATGGCAAACTGCCCGCCGCCCAGGCGCTGCTGGAGCAGGCCCTGGCCACGGCGCCCCAGGCGCCGCGCGCGCGCATCGAGCTGGCGCGGCTGCAGCAGCGCCAGGGCCAGCCCGAAGCGGCCTTCGACACCCTGCAAGCGCTCGCCCAGGCCGCACCCGCCGCGCTGCCGCTGGCCGCACCGCTGCTGGTGGAGACCGCCACCGCCACGGGACAAGCGCCGCAGGCCCAGGCGCTGCTGCAGCACCACTACGAGGACATGCCATCCCTGGATCTGCTGGAAGCCGTGGTGGCGCTGGAGGCTGCCAACGCGAACACTGCGGCCGTTGGGCGCGAGTGGTACGTGCGCCACCTGGAGCGCGAGCCCTCCCTGGTCGCCGCGACGAAGTGGCTGGCAGGCGAGACGCTGACCCATGAGCAGTTCCACCCGCAGATCCAGCGCGCGCTGGAGCAGGCGGCAAAGCCGCTCACGCGCTACCGCTGCGCAGCCTGCGGGTTCGAGGCACGCCAGCACTTCTGGCAATGCCCGGGCTGCCAGACCTGGGACAGTTATCCGGCACGGCGCGTCGAGGAGCTGTAGCCGTGCGCATGCCCCCGGCCCTGCGGCATGCGAGCGTAGCGCTCGTGCTGCTGCATGCCGCCGTCGCGCTGGCCGGCGTGGACGTGAACCACGCACGCGAAGCGGACCTGGATGGCGTCAGGGGCATTGGGCCGGCAATGTCGTCGCGCATCCTGGCAGAGCGGGCACGCGGGCCCTTCCAGGACTGGAGCGACCTGATCGCACGCGTGAAGGGCATCGGCCCCGCGGCCGCCGCCCGGCTGTCGGCGCAGGGGCTCACCGTCAATGGCGCCGCCTATCCAGCCGTAGCAACGCCCGCGGGCGCGCCTGCAGCCTCCGGCGCGGGGGTTGGCGACAGCCCCTCCTCACGCTGACACACACCGGTAGCCGCGCGCCATAACGCGCTGGACGGCAGCGTAATCGCCGCCACTTGCTCGGGTTTTCATAGCACGCGGGAAAGGGCGACGCCCTAGAATCAGACGCAGATGCCTCTGACCCTCCTCATTCTTCTTCCCTTTGTGGGCAGCTTGCTGGCGGCCGTGCTGCCCGCGAATGCGCGCAATACGGAGTCCACGCTCGCGGGCCTGGTCGCGCTGTTTTGCACGGTGCAAACGGCGCTGTACTTCCCCCAGATCGCCGAAGCGGGCGTGTTGCGCGAGGAGATCACCTGGTTGCCTGCCCTGGGCCTGAACCTGGTCATCCGCATGGACGGGTTCGCCTGGATGTTCAGCATGCTGGTGTTCGGCATCGGCACGCTGGTGGTGCTGTATGCGCGCTACTACATGTCGCCGGCGGACCCGGTGCCGCGCTTTTTCTCGTTCTTTCTGGCTTTCATGGGCGCCATGGCCGGCGTGGTGCTGTCGGGCAACATCATCCAGCTGGTGTTCTTCTGGGAGCTCACCAGCCTGTTCTCGTTCCTGCTCATCGGCTACTGGCACCACCGTGAAGACGCCCGCCGGGGCGCGCGCATGGCCCTCACCGTGACGGGCGCGGGCGGACTGTGCCTGCTGGCAGGCATGCTGGTGCTGGGCCACATCGTGGGCAGTTATGACCTGGACCGCGTGCTGGGCGCAGCCGAGCTGGTGCGCGACCACCCCATGTACCTCACGGCGCTGGTACTGGTGCTGCTGGGGGCGTTCACCAAGAGTGCGCAGTTTCCGTTCCACTTCTGGCTGCCCAACGCCATGGCTGCGCCCACGCCCGTGTCGTCGTACCTGCACTCGGCCACCATGGTGAAGGCGGGCGTCTTCCTGCTGGCACGGCTGTGGCCCGTCATGGGCGGCACCGAGCCGTGGTTCTGGCTGGTGGGCGGCGCGGGCCTGGCCACGCTGCTCATCGGCGGCTACGCGGCCATGTTTCAGAACGACCTCAAGGGCCTGCTGGCGTATTCCACGATCTCGCACCTGGGCCTGATCACGCTGCTGCTGGGCCTCAACAGCCCTCTGGCCGCCGTGGCCGCCGTGTTCCACATCATGAACCACGCCACGTTCAAGGCGTCGCTGTTCATGGCCGCGGGCATCATCGACCACGAAAGCGGCACGCGGGACATACGGCGCCTCTCGGGCCTGCGGCGCATGATGCCCGTCACCGCCACGCTGGCCACGGTCGCCAGCGCCGCCATGGCGGGCGTGCCGCTGCTCAACGGCTTCCTGTCCAAGGAGATGTTCTTCGCGGAGACGGTGTTCTTCGACGCTGCGCCGGCCGTGGCCCAGATACTGCCGATCGCGGCCACCGTCGCGGGCATGTTCAGCGTGGCCTATTCGCTGCGCTTCATCGTCGATGTGTTCTGGGGCCCCCCCGCCACCGACCTGCCGCACGAGCCCCATGAGCCGCCGCACTGGATGCGCGTGCCGGTGGAGCTGCTGGTCTGCGCCTGCCTGGTGGTGGGCGTGCTGCCCGCGTGGTCGATCGGCCAGTACCTGAATGCCGCGGCGCTGCCGGTGGTGGGGGGCGAACTGCCGGCCTTCAGCCTGGCGGTCTGGCACGGCTTCAACACGCCCTTCATGATGAGCCTGGTGGCACTGGTCGGTGGCACCGCCCTGTACATGGTGTTGCGCTGGGAGCGCAAGCAAGGCCGCATCAACGCCGCCCCACTGATGCACCGCGTCAGCGGACGCGGCGTGTTCGAGGCAGTGCTGGTGCAGATCACGCGCTGGGGGCACAGCGGGCGGCGCCTGCTGTCCACGCGCCGCCTGCAGTGGCAGATGCTGTGGCTGGTGCTCGTCACGCTCGTGGGCGCCGCCATGCCGCTGTACACACGTGGCTTGCAGCTGGGAGACCGGGGCACGCTGCCGCTGTCGCCCGCTTTCGTGCTGATCTGGGCGTTGGGCATGGTCTGCGCCGTGGCCTCGGCCTGGCAGGCCAAGTACCACCGCCTGGCCGCGCTGACCCTCATGGGCGGTGCAGGGCTGTGCGTCTGCATCACCTTCCTGTGGTTCTCCGCGCCGGACCTCGCACTCACCCAGCTGGCCGTGGAACTGGTCACCACCATCCTGATCCTGCTGGGCCTGCGCTGGCTGCCCAAGCGCGACGAAAGCCTGCCCGCCTCGCCCGCCAGCGCCGCGCTGGCGCGCACGCGGCGCGTGCGCGACCTGCTGCTGGCCGTCGCCGCGGGCGGCGGCATGGCGTGGCTGGCATTTGCCATGATGAGCCGGCCCTTCGCGCAGAGCACCTCCACGTTCTTCCTGGAGCGCGCCCTCACCGAGGGCGGCGGCACCAACGTGGTCAACGTCATGCTGGTGGACTTCCGCGGGTTCGACACGTTCGGCGAGATCGTGGTGCTGGGCATCGTGGCGCTCACGGTGTATGCGCTGTTGCGGCGCTTTCGCCCCGCGGTGGAGACCATGGACCTGCCCGAGCAGCAGCGCTACCTGCCGGCCGATCTACAGACCGACCTGCTGAACCCGCGCAACGCCACCGACACGGCCGTCGGTTACCTGATGGTGCCCGCGGTGCTGGTGCGGCTGCTGCTGCCGTTCTCGGCCCTGGTGGCCTTCTACCTCTTCATGCGCGGGCACAACCAGCCGGGCGGCGGCTTCGTGGCGGGCCTGGTGTTCTCGGTGGGGCTGGTGCTGCAGTACATCATTTCGGGCACATCGTGGGTCGAGGCGCACCTGCCCCTGTATCCGCGGCGCTGGATTGCCTCCGGCCTGCTGCTGGCGCTGGGCACCGGACTGGGCGCCGTGGCGCTGGGCTATCCGTTCCTTACCAGCCACACCGCGCACCTGCACCTGCCGCTGATCGGGGACCTCCACGTGGCCAGCGCCATGTTCTTCGACATGGGCGTGTTCGCGCTCGTCGTCGGCTCCACGCTGCTCATCCTCACTGCCATCGCCCACCAGTCGGTGCGCAGCCACCGTTACCACGCCCGTCTCATGGAAGAAGAACAACAAGCGGCCAGCGAGCAAGCAGCCGTCCCGGCCACACAAGGAGTCGTCTGATGGAAATCGTGCTGGCTCTGTCTATCGGCGTGCTCACGGGCTCGGGCGTCTGGCTGCTGCTGCGCCCCCGCACCTTCCAGGTCATCATGGGCCTGTCGCTGCTGTCGTATGCCGTGAACCTGTTCATCTTCAGCATGGGTCGCCTGGGCCTGGCCGTGGGCAAGGAGCCCGTGCTCGTGCCCGGCGTGCCGCAGGATCTGCAGCATTACGCGGACCCCATGCCCCAGGCGCTGGTGCTCACCGCCATCGTGATCGGCTTTGCCATGACCGCACTGTTCCTCGTCGTGCTGCTGGCTTCGCGGGGCATGTCGGGCACCGACCACGTGGACGGCTCGCACTCGCGTGAAACGCAGGAGATGCCATGAGCCGCATCGCGGAGCTGACCTCCCTGCTCATGCCGCACCTGATGCTGGCGCCCATCGGGCTGCCGATGCTCACGGCCGCTTTGCTGCTCACCATGAAGGAAGAGCAGCAGCGCCTGAAGCTGGGCCTGAACATCCTGTCCACCCTGCTCGGGCTGCTGGTGGCCGTGGCGCTGCTGCTGTGGTCGCACGAATCCGGAGCGCCCGCAACCATGGGTGTGTACCTGCCGGGCAACTGGCCGGCGCCGTTCGGCATCGTGCTGGTGCTGGACCGGCTCTCGGCCATGATGCTGCTGCTGACGGGCTTCGTGGCGCTGTGCTCCATTGTGTTCGCCGGTGCGCGCTGGCACCGAGCCGGCGTGCACTACCACACGCTGTTCCAGTTGCAGCTCATGGGACTGGGGGGCGCCTTCCTCACGGGCGACCTGTTCAACCTGTTCGTTTTCTTCGAGATCCTGCTGGCAGCCTCGTACGGCCTGCTGCTGCACGGCGCCGGCCGCACGCGCGTGCAGGCCGGCCTGCACTACATCGCCATCAACCTGGCGGCGTCCTCGCTGTTCCTGATCGGCGCGTCCATGATGTACGGCATCACGGGCACGCTCAACATGGCCGACCTGGCGCAGGCCATCCCGCAGGTGTCGGCCGCCGACCGGGGGTTGCTGCACTCGGCGGCCGCCATCCTGGCCACGGCGTTTCTCATCAAGGCGGCTGTGTGGCCTCTGAACTTCTGGCTGGTGCCGGCCTACAGCGCGGCCACGGCGCCCGTGGGCGCGCTGTTCGCCCTGATGACCAAGGTGGGCATCTACACGCTGCTGCGCCTGTGGACGCTGATGTTCAGCAGCGAGGCTGGTCCCTCCTCCCTGTTCGGCAGCCTGTGGCTGATCGGCGGTGGCATGGTCACCATGGCCTTCGGCGCCATCGGCATGATGGCCTCGCAGCGCCTCACCCACCTGGCCGGTCATGCGGCCGTGCTGTCGTCGGGCACGCTGCTGGCGGCAGCAGGCTTCGGGCAGAACGCGCTCACTGCCGGGCTGCTGTACTACCTGCCCAGCTCCACGCTGGCCGTGAGCGCGCTGTTCCTGCTGGCCGACCTGATCGACCGCTGGCGCAACGATGGCGCGTCGCTGGCGCCTTACGAACTGGACGACGTGGCCCCCTTCCTCACCCCCGAGCTGATGCCCACCACCGGCCTGAACCTGGACGAGGACGAGGAAGTGCTGGTCGGCCGCGTCATCCCCGCCGCGGCCGCGTTTCTGGGTCTGGCCTATATGGCCTGCACGCTGGTGATTGCGGGCCTACCGCCGCTGTCCGGCTTCATCGGCAAGTTCGCGATGCTGACGGCGCTGGTAAACCCGCTGGGGCTCGGCTCTTCGGCCGGCACACAGCCCGGCCTGCCGGGCTGGACGTTGATCGCGCTGATGATCGCCACGGGTCTGCTGGCGCTGTTGGCGCTCACGCGCTCGGGCATACGCCACTTCTGGGCCGCGCACGACCGCCCCACGCCCCAGTTGCGCGTGATGGAGGGGCTACCCATCGCCATACTGCTGGGGGCCTGCGTGGCGCTCACCCTGCAGGCCAACGGCGTGATGCGTTTCACCGAGGCAACGGCCAACGGGCTGCATGCGCCGGGCACGTATGTACGCGCCGTGATGACGGCCGCGCCCATTCCCGGCCCCACCACGACGCCGACGCCTGAGCGCGCGGAAAGCTCTGCCACCACGAAGGCCGCACCATGATGAAGAAGCTGCTGCCCGCCCCGCTGGTCTCCCTGGGTTTGTTTGTGATGTGGCTGCTGCTCAACCACACCACCAGCATCGGCCATGTCCTGCTGGCACTGGTACTCGCATGGGGCCTGCCGGTGCTGTTCAGCGAATTGCGCCCGCAGAAGGTGCGCGTGCGCCACCTCGGCACGATCATCCGGCTGTGCTTCACGGTGATGGTGGACACCACGCGGTCCAACCTTGCCGTGCTGCGCTTTCTGCTGCTGCCGTCACAGCGCCGCCACCCGCCGGACTTCGTCAAGATTCCGCTGGAACTGCGCGACCCCAACGCCCTCGCCGTACTGGCCATGATCGTGTGCATAACCCCTGGCACCTCCTGGGCCGAGCTGTCGTTGGACCGCAGCCTGCTGATGCTGCATGTGCTGGAGGTGGGCGATGCGCAGGCCATCATCGACCACGTCAAGGCGAGCTACGAGCGCCCGCTGATGGAGATTTTCGAATGACCGGTTCCGTACTGTCCTGGGCGCTGCCCATCGCCATGTTCCTGCTGGCCGCGGCCATGGTGCTGTGCCTGGTGCGCCTGCTCAAGGGCCCCGCCGCGCAGGACCGCGTGCTGGCGCTGGACTGCATGTACCTCAACGGCATGCTGCTCATGCTGGTACTGGGCATCTACTACGGCAGCACCAACTACTTCGAGGCCGCCATGCTGATCGCGCTGCTGGGCTTCGTCAGCTCCACGGCCATGGCCAAGTTCCTCTTGCGCGGCGAGGTGATCGAATGAGCGACGCACTGCCGCTGTGGCTGGACATCGTGCTGTCCGCGCTGGTGCTGTGCGGCGCGGCCATCGCGTTCATGGGGTCACTGGGGCTGCTGCGCCTGGCCACCTACTTCGAGCGCGTGCACGCACCGTCCATCATCGCCACCATGGGCTGCTGGTGCATCATGCATGCCACGCTGGTGTACTTCTCCGTGACGGGCAACGGCCTGGCGCTGCATGCGTTGCTGATTGCCCTGTTCATCGCCATCACCGTGCCCGTGACCAACATCTTCCTGATGCGCGCCGCGCTGTTTCGCGCGCGCCGCGCGGGCGAGAAGGTGCCGCCCAGCCTCAGCCGCGTGGCGGACAGCAGCACGCTCGACTCGTGATTTGCTATTGAAAATATAGCTACTAGCGCTTGACCAGCAAGCGCTAGAGCCTTATTTCACTCAAACCCACTCAGCGTCCACCAAAGCCACCACCGCCCGGCGTTTGGATCTCGAACACATCCCCCGCTTCCATTTGCGCCTGCCCGATGTGCTGCAGCGGCTCCGCCCGGCCGTCCGCACGCACGACGCGGTTGACGCCGGGCATGCCCGGCTGCCCACCCGCCATGCCGAAGGCGCCGTGCACCCGGCCGTTGGACAGAATGCTCGCGGTCATGGGCTCCAGGAAGCGGATGCGGCGCACGCCGCCATCGCCGCCCTTCCAGCGGCCGCCGCCGCCCGAACCGGCGCGGATGGCGTAACTCTCCAGCCGCACGGGGAAGCGGAACTCCAGCACCTCCGGATCGGTCAGGCGTGAATTGGTCATGTGCGTCTGCACCACGCTCGTGCCATCAAAGCCCCCCACCAGCGCGCCCGCGTCGTCGAACTGGCCGCCCGCCCCGCTGCCGCCCGAGATGGTCTCGTAATACTGGTAGCGCGCGTTGCCGAAGGTGAAGTTGTTCATCGTGCACTGGCTGGCCGCCGACACGCCCAAGGCGCCCAGCAGCGCGTTGGTGATGCAGCTGGAGGTCTCCACGTTGCCCGCCACCACCGATGCCGGCGGGTTGGGGTTGAGCATGGAGCCCGGCGGAATGATGACCTGCAGGGGCTTGAGACACCCGGCGTTGAGCGGAATGTCGTCTTCAACCAGCGAGCGGAAGACGTAGAGCACCGCGGCCATGCACACCGCCGTGGGCGCATTGAAGTTGTTGGACTGCTGCGCACTGGTGCCGGTGAAGTCGATCACCGCACTGCGCGTGGCCGCGTCGATGCGCACGGCCACGGTGATCTGCGCGCCGTTGTCCAGCGGCAGGGTGAAATGCCCGTCCTGCACGCGCGCGGCCAACCGCGTGATGGCGCGGCGCACGGACTCCTCGGCGTTGTCCTGCACATGCTGCATATAGGCCTGCACCACGCTCAGGCCGAAGTGCTCCACCATGCGGCGCAGCTCCTGCACGCCCTTCTCGTTGGCGGCGATCTGCGCCTTCAGGTCGGCCAGGTTCTGCTGCGGGTTGCGGCTGGGGTACTCGCCACTCTCCAGCAGCGCAATCATCTCGGCCTCGCGCAGCACGCCGGCATCCACCAGCTTCACGTTGTCGATCTGCACGCCCTCTTCCTCGATGCGTGTGGAAAACGGCGGCATCGACCCCGGCGTGGTGCCCCCCACGTCCGCATGGTGGCCGCGGCTGCCCACGTAGAAGGTGGGCTCGGCCGCTTCACCGTGGTCGTCGCCGATGTAGACCGGCGTGATCACGGTGATGTCCGGCAGGTGCGTGCCGCCGTGGTATGGGTCGTTCAGCACGAACACGTCGCCGCGCCGCATGCGGCCACGGTTGCGCGCGATCACGGTGCGGATGCTCTCGCCCATGGATCCCAGGTGTACCGGCATGTGCGGCGCGTTGGCAATCAGCTGGCCCTCGGCGTCGAACAGCGCGCAGCTGAAGTCCAGCCGCTCCTTGATGTTCACCGAGTACGCGGTGTTCTGCAGCTGCAGCCCCATCTGCTCGGCAATGTTCATGAACAGGTTGTTGAACACCTCCAGCAGCACCGGGTCCACCTGCGTGCCCGCGGCATGGCGCTGGGCGCGCGGCAGGTGGCGGTGCAGCACCAGATGGTCCAGGGACGTGAGCCGTGCCTGCCAGCCCGGCTCTACCACCGTGGTAGCGTTCTTCTCGGCAATGATGGCCGGGCCCTGCAGCAGGTCGCCGGGGCGCATGTCTTCGCGCACCACCAGCGCGGCGTCGTGCCAGGCCGGTGTGCCGTCCGTGCCCACGGTGAACATGCGCACGGTGTCGCGCCGCGGCACTTCGCGCTCGGGCTGCAGGTCCTGCGCGTGCTCGACCGGCGCATCACCCGCCACCACGGCTTCCACCGACACCGCCTCCACCATCAGTGCCTTGCCCAGCATGAGGAAGGCAAACCGCTGGCGGTACGCGGCCTCGAAGCCCCGCGTGATCGCCTGCAGGTCGCCAAAGGGCACAGCCAGCGCCGAATCGGTACCCTCGTAGCGCACATGCACGCGCCGACGCACCACGATGTCGCCGCCCGAGAGGCGCTCTTGCGCCATCTCGGCCTCGGCGGCCTCGGCCAGTGCATCCAGCGTGGCGGTGATGCCGGGCAGCGCCTCGGGTGTGAGGCGTGCCTCCACTGCCTTCTCACGCATCACGTTCTGGTCGGCCAGCCCCATGCCGTAGGCCGACAGCACGCCCGCCAGCGGATGCACCAGCACCTGCTGCATGCCCAGCGCATCGGCCACCAGGCAGGCGTGCTGGCCGCCCGCGCCGCCAAAGCACTGCAGCGTGTAGCGCGTGACGTCGTAGCCGCGCGCCACGGAGATCTTCTTGATGGCGTTGGCCATCTGCTGCACCGCGATCTGGATGAAGCCATGCGCGCAGGCCTCGGGCGTCAGCGCGGCTGCGCCATCCGCCGCGCCTGCGGTCAGGCCCGCCAGCGCCGCAAAACGCTCACGCACCACGACCGCGTCCAGCGGCTCGTCGGCGCCATGGCCGAACACACGCGGGAAGTACGCGGGCTGGATCTTGCCCACCATCACGTTGGCATCGGTCACGGCCAGCGGGCCGCCGCGGCGGTAACTGGCGGGACCGGGGTTGGCGCCGGCGCTTTGGGGACCTACGCGGAAACGGGCGCCGTCGAACTCCAGGATGGAACCGCCGCCCGCGGCCACCGTGTGAATGCTCATCATGGGTGCACGCATGCGCACGCCCGCCACCTGGGTCTCGAACTCGCGCTCGAACTCACCCGCAAAATGGCTCACGTCGGTGGACGTGCCGCCCATGTCGAAACCGATCACGCGCACCGGCGGCTGCGTGGCGGCCGCACCGCCCCCTGGCGCTGCCTCGGCCTGCGCCGCAATCTGCGCCGTGCGCGCCATGCCCACGATGCCGCCGGCCGGCCCGGAGAGGATGGCGTCCTTGCCCTGGAAGCGGTGCGCATCCGTGAGCCCCCCCGAGGACTGCATGAAATACAGCGGCACGCCCGGCATCTCGGCCTCCACCTGCTGCACGTAGCGCCGCAGGATGGGCGACAGATACGCGTCCACCACGGTGGTGTCGCCCCGGCTCACGAACTTCATCAGCGGGCTGGTGCCGTGCGAAGTGCTGACCTGCGTGAACCCGGCAGCCAGCGCCAGGCGGGCGGCTGCTTCCTCATGCGCGGGATAGCGGTAGCCGTGCATGAACACGATGGCCACGCTGCGCAAGCCGGCGTCATAAGCGGCCCACAGGCGTTCCTTCAGGTGGTCTTCCTCCAGCGGCTGTACCACCTCGCCGTGCGCGCCCACGCGCTCCTGCGCCTCGATGACGCGGCTGTACAGCAGTTGCGGCAGCACGATGTGCCGGTCGAAGATGCGCGGGCGGTTCTGGTAGGCGATGCGCAGCGCGTCCTTGAAGCCACGCGTGGTAACCAGCAGCGTGGGTTCCCCCTTGCGCTCCAACAGCGCGTTGGTGGCCACGGTGGTGCCCATCTTCACGCACTCCACCAATTCAGGCGTCACGGCCTCGCCCGGCGCCAGCCCCAGCAGGTGGCGGATGCCCGCCACCGCCGCATCGCGGTACTGCTCGGGGTTCTCGGAGAGCAGCTTGTGCGTCACCAGGCTGCCGTCGGGGCGCCGGCCCACGATATCGGTGAACGTCCCCCCCCGATCCACCCAGAACTGCCAGAGTTTCTTTGCCATACCCGTTTCCTTTGTGTGCCGCGTGTGAAACATTGCGGAGAAAGAACCCACAATTTACCGATAATTTATCTGCAAGCCTGCATGATCCATACCGGATATTCACCACCCCGCCCACGCATATGACCCAACCGCCCGCCGCCACAGGTTCCCGGCTGCTTGACCTGCCACTGGAGCGCACGCTGCACGCCTGGGTACAGCGCTTTGGCGAGCCGCGCTGGCGCGGCTGCCACGTGGAAGGCTGGGTGTTCGAAAGCCAGGCCGCGCGCCTTGCTGCGGCGCAGCAGCTGGCGGCCGCAGGCGTGCATGCACGCTTTCACAGTGCCTACAAGCCGCTGGTACAGCATTTCATGGACCACGTGGATTGCACCCAGGTGGTGCAGGCCCGCGTGCGCTACCCGCTGGCGGCGCACGGGCCTGCACAGCGCTTTCGGTTGGAGGCCTATCCGCTCGCCGCCCTGCTGGGGGGCGGCATCTTGCACATGGAGCCCCACGACGACGCCAGTGGCGGCTACCGCGTGGAACTGGAACTGCGCGACGGCACCCGCACCGTGCAGCACGTGCACGCACCCAACCGCGTACACACCGACATGACGGGCGCCACGGTGCTCTCGCCCACCGGCTGGCTGCGCGTGGGCACACAGGAAGGCGCTGCCGACCTGATCGACACCGCCGTATGCACCGACTACGAGCAGGCCTTCGCCGCGGCGGTGCAGGCGGTGCGCGGTCACGCGTGGCCGGACCATGAGCCGTACTTCGACCGCCTGCTGCTGCGCGTGGACCTGCCGGGCTACGAGCAGCCCGTGGGCGCCACCGGCGAGACCATAAGCACCCTGGAGGCGCTGCACGAGGACCTGTACTTCACGCTGCTGGAGTTCTTCCAACAGCACAGCGGCCGCCCCGTGGGCGACCGCCGGTTGCAGCCCGGGCAGATCGTGCCCGACGTGCGCGCGGGCGACGGCGCTCCGCACGTACAGGTGGACCTGCTGCCCTTCGCGGCGTGCGCCGACGACCTGCCAGCCCACCCAACGGCCCACGCCCCGGACAGTTTGGCGACGCTGGCCGAGTCCCCTGCCCCTGATCGCATCACCCAGACCCTGCACGCCTGGCCCGCGCAACGTTTCAGTGCCCGGTCACGCCAGGGACGCACCGTATGGGGGCAGTACCACGCGGGCACGCAGGCACCGGTGTTCATCAGTGCGGGCCAGCATGCCAACGAGACATCGGGCATCGTGGGCGCGTTGCGCGCCGCCGAAGTGCTGCAGGCGCAACCCGGCGCGCACTTCGCGCTGATCGCGCTGGAGAACCCCGACGGCTACGCCCTGCACCGCGCGCTGTGCGCCCGCCACCCGGGCCACATGCACCATGCCGCGCGCTACACCGCGCTGGGCGACGATGTGGAATACCGCGACCACGCGCCGCTCTACGAGCGCGAGGCCCGCCAGTCCGCGCTGGCGCTGTCGGGCGCGCAACTGCATGTGAACCTGCATGGCTACCCCGCGCATGAGTGGACGCGACCGCTGTCGGGCTATGTGCCGCGTGGATTCGAGCAGTGGATGCTGCCCAAGGGGTTCTTCCTCATCCTGCGCTACCACGCCGGCTGGCAGCAGCCCGCGCGTGCGCTGCTGGAGGCCGTGTGCGCGCGCCTGCGGCAAGTGCCGGGGCTGGCAGATTTCAACGCACGCCAGCGGGCCCTCTACGAGCACCACGCGGGCCCGCTGCCCTTCGAGGTGCTGGATGGCATCGCCTGCATGCAGTCGCAGACGTCGCACGATGCGCCGGTGACGCTGATCACCGAGTTCCCCGACGAGACGGTGCACGGCGACGCCTTCCGCTTTGCGCACACGGTGCAGATGCACACCGCCCTGGCCGCCGTGCAGGCCTGGCAGGACATTGCCACGCATCTGCCATCGCCCGTCGGCACTTCAAGCCAAACAGGCCTCTAGCGCTTTACCGACAAGCGCTAACAGCTATTAAATATATAGCACGTCTCACATGGACGCCGCGGCACGGGCCGCCTGGTCGTACATGCCGGACAGCACGCGCAGCAGGCGCGCCAGCTCGCCAATGTCGCGGTTCAGGCCGTCGTCGGCATTCAGCGCATCGATCAGGCAGCTCTCGCGGATCTCACGGTAGCGCTGCACATGGGCGCGGCCCGCCTCGGTGGCGGCGTAGGTCACGTCCTTGCCGTTCTTGCTGGAGGCCACCACGCCCAGCGCCAGCAGCTTCTTGAGCGAGTAGTTCACCACGTGCGTGTCTTCCACGTTCATGATGAAGCAGATGTCGGCCAGCCGCTTGTCGCGTGCGCGGTGCGTCACATGGTGCAGCACCACCACGTCCAGCGGCGTGAGGTCGCGCAGACCGGCCGCGGCCATGCAGTGCACCACCCAGCGGTGAAACGCATTGCCCGCGACGATGAGGCCGAACTCGAACTCGCTCATCTCCGCACTGCGGTCCGACACCAGGTGCGCGGACGACACGATGGGCCCGCGCGCCTTGGCGGCCTTGCCCACCTTGGCAGTGGCAGCGGGGGCTGGGGACTTGGGTCTGGCGGCTGCGGTCATGGTTTCACTCCGAGGACTGCGCAAAAAGCGACAGATGGCATTGGCATGGGATGTGCATGTCGATTGATTGTAGGGAGCAGCCCGATGATTTGCCGGCAATTTATCGACATTCAGGTGAATCACCTAGGCCGTTTCCCTGTGGCCCCCGCTACAGTGAACGCGCTGAGCCCCCTCTCTTCTCAACCCTTGCGGAGACCCCCGAGATGAAGCGTCGAAACCTTGCCGCCGTTGCACTGGCTGCCCTCACCGGCCTGTGCGCCCCCGCCCTGCATGCCCAGACCAAGTGGGACCTGGCCGCCGCCTACCCGGCCACCAATTTCCACACGGAGAACCTGGCGCAGTTCATCAGCGACGTGGACAAGGGGTCAGGAGGCAAGCTCAAGATCACGCTGCATGCCAACGCCGCACTGTTCAAGGCGCCCGAGATCAAGCGCGCCGTGCAGGGCGCGCAGGCGCAGCTCGGCGAGATCCTGCTCGCCAACTTCCAGAACGAATGGCAGATCTTCGGCGTGGACGGCCTGCCCTTCCTGGCCGACAGCTACGACGCGTCGATGAAGCTGTACAAGGCGCAAAAGCCCTTCCTGGAGAAGAAGCTGGCCGAGCAAGGCATGGTGCTGCTGTACGCCGTGGCCTGGCCGCCACAGGGTATCTACACCAAGAAGCCCGTGAACAACGCCGCCGACCTGAAGGGCATCAAGTGGCGCGCCTACAGTCCCGCCACGGCGCGCATCGCCGAGCTGGTGGGCGCGCAGCCGGTGACGGTGCAGGCCGCCGAGTTCTCGCAAGCGCTCGCCACCGGCGTGGTGGAGTCCACCATGACCTCGGGCGCGACGGGCGTGGACAGCAAGCTCTACGAGCACCTCAAGTATTACTACGACACCCAGGCCTGGCTGCCCAAGAACGCGCTCATCATGAACAAGAAGGCATTCGATGCGCTGGACAAGCCCGTGCAGGACGCCGTGCTCAAGGCCGCCGCCGACGCGCAGACCCGCGGCTGGGCCGCCAGCCGCCGCGTGAACGAGGACACGTTGGCCAAGCTCAAGGCCGAGGGCATGCAGGTAGTGCCGCCCAGCAGCCAGCTGAAGGCCGACATGGCCAAGGTGGGCGACACCATGCTCAAGGAATGGCTGGACAAGGCCGGGCCCGACGGCAAGGCGCTGATCGACGCCTACCGCAAGTAACACCTCCCCGCCCAGAGCCTCCACGCGCCAGACCACGATGCGACGCCTGTTGAACTTCCTCTATGACGGCGCCGCCGCGCTGGCGGCGCTGTGCATGGTGGCGCTTCTGTGCGCCGTGCTGCTGTCCATCGTGAGCCGGCAGCTCAGCTTCCATGTACCGGGCATCGACGCCTATGCGGGCTACCTCATGGCGGCTGCGGGCTTTCTGGCGCTGGCGCATACCCTCAAGCGCGGCGAGCACATCCGCGTGACGCTGGTGCTGAGCGCCCTCAAGGGGCGCGCGCACCAGGCGCTGGAGCTGTTCGCGCTGGCCCTGGGCACGCTGCTGGCCGTGCTGTTCGCGTACTACAGCGTGCGGCTGGCCTGGCAGTCGCATGCGTTCAACGACATCTCCACCAGCAGCGACGCCACGCCGCTGTGGCTGCCGCAGCTGTCCATGGGCGTAGGCGCGATGGTGATGGCGATAGCCTTCGTGGACGAACTGGTGCTGCAGCTCCTGGGCCGGCGGGCGGGCGCCACGCCGGGCGAAGCCCTGCGCAACGAATGACCGGAAGACGAATGACCGGAAGACGCCTTCATGAGTGACCTTGCCATCACCGGCCTGTTGATCCTGTCGCTGTTCCTGATCCTGGGCAGCGGCGTGTGGATCGGGCTCACGCTCTCGGGCGTGGCCTGGATCGGCATGCAATTGTTTTCCTCGCGCCCCGCGGGCGATGCCATGGCGGTGACCATCTGGGGCTCCTCGTCGAGCTGGACGCTCACCGCCCTGCCCCTCTTCATCTGGATGGGCGAGATCCTGTTTCGCACGCGGCTGTCGCAAGACATGTTCAAGGGCCTGGCCCCGTGGGTGCAGGGCCTGCCCGGGCGGCTGCTGCACACCAACGTGGTGGGCTGCACCATCTTTGCCGCCGTGTCGGGGTCCAGCGCCGCCACCTGCGCCACCATCGGCAAGATGACGCTGCCCGAGCTCACGCGCCGCGGCTACCCCGAGAAGATGGTCATCGGCACGCTGGCCGGCGCCAGCACGCTGGGCCTGCTGATCCCGCCCTCGATCATCATGATCGTCTACGGCGTGACGGCCGAGGTATCGATCTCCAAGCTGTTCATTGCCGGCATGCTGCCCGGGGTGCTGCTGGCCGCGCTGTTCTCGGGCTACATCATGTTCTGGGCATTGCGCCACCCCGACCAGGTCCCAGCGGCAGATCGGCAGATAGGCCTGCTGGACAAGCTGCGCGAATCGCGCGCGCTGATTCCCGTGGTGCTGCTCATCGCCGCGGTGCTGGGCTCCATCTACACGGGCATCGCCACCGCCACCGAGGCCGCCGCCGTGGGCGTGGTGGGCTCGCTGGCGCTGTCCGCGGCGCAGGGGTCGCTGAACTGGGCGAGCTTTCGCGACGCGCTCATGGGCGCCACGCGGCTGTACTGCATGATCGCGCTGATCCTCGCGGGCGCGGCCTTCCTCACGCTGGCCATGGGCTACATCGGCCTGCCGCGGCACTTGGCGGAATGGATCTCTTCGCTGGGGCTGAGCCAGGCGCAACTGGTGGTGGCGCTGGCCGTGTTTTACATCGTGCTGGGCTGCTTCCTGGACGGCATCTCCATGGTGGTGCTGACCATGGGCGTGCTGATGCCCACGGTGAGCGCAGCGGGCATCGACCCGATCTGGTTCGGCGTCTTCATCGTGCTGGTGGTGGAGATGGCGCAGATCACCCCGCCCGTGGGCTTCAACCTGTTCGTGCTGCAGGGCATGACGGGCAAGCAGCTGCCGTGGATCGCCCGCGTGGCCGCTCCCATGTTCCTGCTGATGTGCGCGGCCGTCACGCTGATCTATGTGTTTCCGGGCATCGTGACCTGGCTCCCGCAGCAAATGACGGCGCGTTGACGAGGCCGCCGCCGCTCGGCAGCGCCTCCCTACAATGCGCCGATGTTCCACGTTCTTGCCATCTGCGCCGGTGCCTGCGCCGGCGCGCTCGCGCGCTGGCGGCTGGGCCTGTGGCTCAACACGCAGGGCGCGCTGCTGCCCTGGGGCACGCTCGCGGCCAACCTCATCGGCGGCTACCTCATCGGCCTGTGCCTGGCGCTGTTCCAGGCACTGCCGCAGTTGGACCCGGTATGGCGCGCGCTGCTCATCACGGGCTTTTTGGGGGCGCTGACCACCTTCTCCACCTTCTCGGCCGAAGTGGTCGGGCTGCTGCAGCAGCAGCGCCTGGCGCAGGCCCTGGGCCTGTGTGCGCTGCATGTGGCCGGCTCGCTGTGCATGACCTGGGCCGGGCTGCACAGCCTGCCCTGGCTGTGGGCGGGCGCGCGGCAAGGCGTTTGATCGCTATTAATTTAATAGCTGTTAGCGCTTGATACATAAGCGCTACAGGCCATTTTCATTAAAATCCCCTCGCTACACTGCGCACCCCGGCGACTGCCCCACAAACAGCCGCCTCCACTGAAAAATCATCCATGCAAGCCAATACCGACCTTCAAGACAGCCGCCTGGCGCATGCCTGGGCCGAGCTGCACAACTACGCCGTTGCCGGCAATCCGCTGCACGCCGACGCCTACCGCCTCGCCTTCGCCGACCCCGAGTTCATGTTGCGCCGCGAGACGCGCGGCATCCGTTTTCAACTGGAACTGCTGAAGCCCGACCTGGGCCTGACGGCGCAGGGCATCGAGCACACCGTCGTGGTGTACGGCAGCGCACGCTTCATCTCGCCCGAAGCGGCCGAGCAGCAACTGGCCGATGCACGTGCCAGCGGCGATACCGAGCGCATTGCGCGCGCCGAGCGTGCGGTGAAGAACGCCTATTACTACGACCAGGCCCGCCAGTTCGCGCGCCTGGTGGCCGAGTACAGCGAGAGCCGCCCGCCCGCCGAGCGCCTGTACATCTGCACCGGCGGCGGCCCGGGCATCATGGAGGCGGCCAACCGCGGCGCGCACGACGCAGGGGCGCTCAACGTGGGCCTCAACATCTCGTTGCCGCACGAGCAAAGCGGCAACCGTTTCATCTCGCCCTCGCTGTCGTTCAAGTTCCACTATTTCGCGCTGCGCAAAATGCACTTCATGATGCGCGCCAAGGCCCTGGTGCTGTTCCCTGGCGGCTTCGGCACGCTGGACGAACTGTTCGAGGTGCTCACGCTGGTGCAGACCGGCAAGGCCAAGCCCGTGCCCATCGTGTTGTTCGGCGTGGCCTTCTGGAAGAAGCTGATCAACTTCGAGGCGCTCGTGGAGCAAGGCACGATCTCGCCCGAGGACCTCCAGCTGTTCCACTACACCGACGACCCAGCCGAGGCCTGGAGCATCATCCGCACGTTCTACGAACTCTGACCGCGCACCAGCGGCGCGGCACACCCTGCGGACCGCCTTGCCAATCCAGGCCTGTCAGGGATGCGGCGGAGGGGCCGGCGCCTCGCCGCGCAGCCGCCAGGCCACGCGCGCACCCAGCCCCACGGTGGCGCCCACGGCCCAGAACAGGCCACTCAGCCCCACCAGCGCGCTCGCGGTGCCAAACAGCAGCGGCATCACCACGCTGGAGCCGTTGATCGCCATCAGCCGCAGACCCAGCGCCTCGCCATGGCGGTGCGCGGGCGTGAGTTGGTGCAGCATGCTCATGATCATGGGCTGCACCGAGCCCAGCGCGAACCCCAGCAGCACCGAGCACGCTCCCAGCGTCACGGCCGTCGGCAGCAGCGGATAGACCGCGAACAGCAGTGCCGTCGCCACCATGGCGCCGGTGACCACGGTGGATTCGCGCAGCCGGTCGGCCACCAGCGGCATGAGCACGCGGATCACCGCGGCGGCAATCGCGAACGCGCCGAGGATGGAGCCGATCACCGAGGCCGACAGCCCCCGCTCATGCCCCAGCAGCGGCACCACGAAGGTGTGCACGTCCCAGCACGACGACAGCAGCCAGTTCACGATGAGCAGCCGCCGAAAGCCGGGCTCGGCCAGCAGGTCCCAGGCCCGCGCGCGCGTGCCGTCCTCCGCGGCCACCACTGGCGGCATCTCCTGCGTGCCGCGCACCCAGAACCAGGTGGCCAACGGCAATACCGCCATGAGCGCGAAGGCCGCGCGAAAGCCCATGGTCGCGCCCGCCTGCGCACCCGCGTGATCGATCAGCAGCCCCGCGCAGAACGGGCCCAGGAAGTTGGACACCGCCGGCCCGATGGCCAGCCAGCTGAAGACCTGGCGCAGCTGCGTGCCGCCGTGCGCGGCGCGGCCCACGTGGCGTTGCAAGGCGATCGTGGCAGCCCCCGTGGCGCCACCGGTGAGCAGTGCCGCAACGCACAGCACCGCAAACGTCGGCCACACCAGCGCCGCGCCGGCACCCAGGACGGCCGCGACGACCGCGTGGCGCACCGGGCGCTTGAGCCCATGGCGGTCGGCATAGCGCCCCGCGGGCAGCGCCAGGAACACCTGCGTGAGCGCGAACAGCGCCAGCAACACGCCCACGGCCGCCGCGCTGTAGCCCTCGCGCAGCGCCAGCAGCGGCGCGGCCATGCGCATGCCCGCCATGCTGGCGTGGATGCAGATCTGGCCGGCGATCAGCCGCGCGAGCGCCAGGTTCAAGTCACTCGCCTTCGTCTTCGATCAGCAGGTCCGGCAAGGGTGCACCCTCTGCATCGCCCTGCCCCGCCGCCGGCTCCGGCGCGGGCAGCTCCTGCACGCCGCGCAGCTTGCGCTGGATGGCACGTGTGCGCACATCCACCTGCTCGAATTTCTTGGCCGCCGCGTCGATGGACTTGCGCGTGGCCTCCACCACGTCGCCGAACTTGGCGAACTCGGTCTTCACCTGGCCCAGCACGCTCCACACCTCGGACGAGCGCTTCTCGATGGCCAGCGTCTTGAAGCCCATCTGCAGGCTGCTGAGCATGGCCGCCAGATTGGCAGGCCCGGTGATCATCACGCGGCAGTCGTTCTGCACCGCCTCGACCAGCCCGGGGCGGCGCATGACTTCGGCAAACAGCCCTTCGGTGGGCAGGTAGAGCACCGCGAAGTCGGTGGTGTACGGAGGCGCCACGTATTTGCTGAAGATCTTCTTGGCTTCCAGGCGGATGGAGGATTCGAAGGCGTTGCCCGCCGCCGTGATCGCGAGCTTGTCCGCCGTGTCCTGCGCGTCCAGCAGGCGCTGGTAGTGCTCCACGGGGTACTTGGAGTCGATGGGCAGCCACACGGGCTGCTCGTCGCTCTTGCCCGGCAGGCGGATGGCAAACTCCACCAGATCGTCGCTGCCCGGCATGGTCTTGACGTTGCGGGCGAACTGCTCGGGCGTGAGCACGTTGTCGATGATCGCGCCCAGCTGCATTTCGCCCCAGGTGCCGCGCGTCTTCACGTTGGTCATCACGCGCTTCAGGTCTCCCACGCTGCCGGCCAGCGTCTGCATCTCGCCCAGGCCCTTGTGCACCTGCTCCAGCCGGTCGCTCACCAGCTTGAAGGACTCGCCCAGGCGCTGCTCCAGCGTGGCGTGCAGCTTTTCGTCCACGGTGCGTCGCATCTCCTCCAGCTTGGCGGCGTTGTCGCCCTGGATGGCGGCCAGGCGCTCGTTGAGCGCGCCCCGCAGCGCCTCGGCATTGTTCTGGCTGCTGGCGACCAGGCCGGACAGCTGCTGCCCCATGGACTCCTGCAGGGCCGAGAACTGGCTGCGCAACTGGTGCGTGGTGCCTTCCAGCTGGTCGCGCAGCGCGCCCGACATGGTGCCCAGCTGGCCCTGGATGTCGCCCTTGAGCGAGTCCAGCGTGCCGCGCGTGGTGCCGCTCAGCGCCTCGAAGCGCTCCTGGATGCGCTGGCCGAAGAGCTGCGTGCTCTCGGCCATGGCGTCGCGCGACTTGAGGCTGTCGGCCGCCAGCGCCTGCGCCGTCTGGCTCAGCTCGGCACGAAAGGCGGACAGCGCATCCGCCTGCTCCTTGCGGGCCACGGCGGCATCGGCGCGCGCCTGCGCCAGGTGCTGCTCCAGACGCGACTGCAGCGCGGCAAAGGACGCCTGCAGCTCGCCGCGGCTGGTGCGCGACTCCTGCGCGGCCAGCGCCAGTCGCTCGTCCAGCAGGGCCTGCGTGGTCTGGGTGAACCCGCGCAGTTGCTGGGCCATGGCATCCAGCGCTCCGTCATTCTTGGCCACGGCCAGCTGCGTGGCCTGCACCGCAGATTCCAGCGACTGCAGGCGCGCCAGCCATTCGGGCGGCAGGTCCACGCGCGGGCGGCGCAACAGCAGCACCGCCAGCAACACCACGGTGAGCACCAGCAACGCCAGTGCGGCGGTCATTTCGAATGTCATTCTTGAACTATCAAAACAATAGCTGTTAGCGCTTGTCCATCAAGCGCCAGAGGCCAATTTCATTCACACCTTGGCGGGCGTGTTCACGGGAGTGAGGGCACCGCGCCCGTCGAAGAACGCCACCAGGTTGTCCGCCGCCAGTTGCGCCATGGCGAGCCGCGTGGGCACGGTGGCGCTGGCGATGTGCGGGGTGAGCACCACGTTGGGCACCTCCAGCAACGCGGGGTGCACCGCGGGCTCGCCTTCGAACACGTCCAGCCCCGCGGCAGCGATGCGGCGCTCCTTGAGCGCCTGGGCCAGCGCCGCGTCATCAACGATGCCGCCGCGCGCGATGTTGATCAGCGTGGCCGTGGGCTTCATGCGCGCGATCTCGGCCGCGCCGATGGCGTGGTGCGACTCGGGCGTGTAGGGCAGCACCAGCACCAGGTGGTCGGCCTGGGCCAGCAGCTCGTCCTTGCCCACGTAACGCGCCTTGCATTCGGCCTCCAGCGCGGGCGACAGGCGCGAGCGGTTGTGGTAGATCACGTTCATGCCAAAGCCGTGCGCCCCACGCTTGGCAATGCCCTGTCCGATGCGGCCCATCCCAAGGATGCCCAGCGTGCTGCCATGCACCTCGCAGCCGGCGAACATGTCGTAGCTCCAGCGCGTCCACTGGCCGGCGCGCAGGTAATGCTCGCTCTCCGTGATGCGCCGCGCCGTGGCCATGAGCAGCGCAAAGCCGAAATCGGCCGTGGTCTCGGTCAGCACGTCGGGCGTGTTGGTGCCCTGCACGCCGGCGGCGGTCATCGCGGCGATGTCGAAGTTGTTGTAGCCCACCGTCATGTTGGCCGCGATGCGCAGCTGCGGGCAGGCGGCCAGCAGCTCGGCGTTCACCGGCTGGGTGCCGGTGAGCAATGCGCCGTCCTTGCCCTGCAGCCGCTCGATGAGCTCGGCCTGCGTCCACAGGTTGTCGTCCTGGTTGGCATACACCTCGAAATGCTGCGTCAGGCGCTCAATGACCTCGGGGAAGATCTTGCGCGCGACGAGGATGTGGGGCTTGGACATGGGAAGTGCTCCTTTCGGTCAGGTGTCGGCAGCCTGAACGCGCGGCCGTGCCGAGGCACCCCGCGGTTCAGGCCCGGGCTCATTGCAACCAGATGAAGGTCATCACGACGAACAGCGGCACCAGGATGCCGCACGACCACAGCATGTAGCCGAAGAAGCTGGGCATCTTCACGCCGCGATCCTCCGCAATCGCCTTGACCATGAGGTTGGGCGCGTTGCCGATGTAGGTGTTGGCGCCCATGAACACGGCGCCCGCCGAGATGGCGGCCAGCGTGGCGGCATGCGTGGTCATCAGCGTGGCCGCTTCGCCGCCGGCCGTGTTGAAGAACACCAGGTAGGTGGGCGCGTTGTCCAGGAACGAGCTGAGCAGGCCGGTGGCCCAGAAGTACATCGCAGGATCGGGCGAACCGTCGGGCCGCGTGACGGCGGAGACGATGGCGCCGAAAGGCCCGTTCACGCCGGCCTTGAGCATGGCAATGACGGGAATGATGGTCAGGAAGATGCCCGCGAACAGCTTGGCCACCTCCTGCATCGGGCCCCAGCCGAACTGGTTGTCTGCATGCACTTGCCGCGGCGTCAGCGCCAGCGATGCCACGGTCACCGCGATCAGCCCCGCATCGCGCACCAGGCCGGGCAGGCCCAGCGGCGTGCCGGCGATCACCCATTCCACGGGCGACTTCCAAATGCCGCTGAGCAGCACCAGCCCCACCACGGCCAGCAGCAGCACGAAATTGATCTTGCCGTCAAAACCCAGCGCGGCCGGTGCCGAGTCGGGGGTGGGATCGGTGCGGCTGACTTCACCCGCCTGGCGGTAGTACCAGCTGTCCAGCGCATAGAACAGCACCAGCAGCACGCCAATCAGGAACAGCGTTTCCGGAAACACGTGCCGCGCCGTCCAGAAGAAATCCACGCCCTTGAGGAAGCCCAGGAACAGCGGCGGATCGCCCAGCGGCGTGAGCGAGCCGCCGGCGTTGGAGACGATGAAGATGAAGAACACCACCACGTGCGCCACATGCTTGCGGTTGTCGTTGGCGCGGATCAGCGGACGGATCAGCAGCATGGACGCGCCCGTGGTGCCCATGAAGCTGGCCAGCACCGCGCCCACGGCGAGAAAGCCGGCATTCAGGGCCGGGCTGCCGTGCAGATTGCCACGGATATAGATACCACCGGCCACGGTGAACAGCGCCGTGAGCAGGATCACGAAGGGCAGGTATTCCGCGACCAGCGCATGCGCGAAGCCCGCCGCCGCCACGCCGGGGCCAAAGACCACGGCAAACGGCACCAGAAACGCCAGCGCCCACGCGGCGGTGACCTTGCCGAAGTGGTGGTGCCAGAACAGCGGCGCCAGCAACGGCAGCAGCGCAATGCTCAACAGCACGCCGGCAAACGGGACACCCCACAGCACCGACAGCTGGCTGCCGTCGATCTCCGCCGCCCCCGCCAGCGCGGGTGCCAGGCACAGCAGCCCAAGGGCCAGGGTGCGGATGGGGTTCATGGACAGGTCTCCTCGGGTCGTTCTTGGGAAAGTTGAAATGCCGCCGGCGGCGCCAGGCGCGCGCTCACTGCGGCGAGGGAATCTCGAACACCTGGCGCAGGTAAGCCAGGTATTTCTCGTCGTTGCACATGTTCTTGCCGGGTGCGTCCGACAGCTTGGCCACGGGCTGGCCGTTGCAGCGCGTCATCTTGATCACGATCTGCAGTGGCTCGTAGCCCAGATCGTTGGTCAGGTTGGTGCCGATGCCGAACGCCAGCTGGCAGCGGCCATTGAAGCGCTGGTACAGCTCGATGATGCGCGGCACGGTCAGCGCGTCGCTGAAGATCAGCGTCTTGGTCAACGGGTCCACGCGGTTGTCGCGGTAGTGCTGCAGCAGCCGCTCGCCCCATGCGAAGGGGTCGCCGCTGTCGTGGCGCGCGCCATCGAACAGCTTGCAGAAGTACAGGTCGAAGTCGCGCAGGAAGGCGCTCATGCCGTACACGTCGGACAGCGCGATCCCCAGGTCGCCGCGGTATTCCTTGGCCCACATCTCGAAGCCGAACACCTGGCTGTCGCGCAGCCGCGGGCCGAGGGACTGGCAGGCCTGCAGGTATTCGTGCGCCATGGTGCCCAGCGGCGTCACGCCCAGCTTCATTGCGTACAACACGTTGCTCGTGCCCGCAAACTGCCCCGGCGCGCCGCGCCGGTCGTCAGAGCCCAGGCGCACGCACAGCACGCGCAGCACCTCCTCGTGCCAGGCGCGCGAAAAGCGCCGGCGCGTGCCGTAGTCGGCAATCTTGAGACTGTCCAACCCCGGCTGCTGCAGCTGGCCGATCTTGGCTTCGAGCCGGCGGCGCCCCTCGGGAAAGTCGGGCACCTTCTGCGTGTTGCGGAAGTACACCTCGTTCACGATCGCCAGCACGGGGATCTCGAACAGGATGGTGTGCAGCCAGGGCCCGGTGATGGTGATGTCGATCTCGCCCGAGGGCAGCGCGCTCACGCGGATGTACTTCTCGTTGAGGCGAAACAGCCCCAGGAAGTCGACGAAATCGCTCTTGATGAAGCGCAGCGAGCGCAGGTAGGCCAGCTCCGCGTCCTGGAACTGCAGGCTGCACAACGCGCGGATCTCGTCGCGGATCTCGCTGACGAAGGGCGCCAGCTCCACACCCGGGTTGCGGCACTTGAAGCGGTACTCCACCTGCGCGCCCGGAAACTGGTGCAGCACCACCTGCATCATGGTGAACTTGTACAGGTCGGTGTCGAGCAGGCTGGTGATGATCATGGATGCGCGCGGGGCAGACTGTCCCGCTACTGGACATGGCGATGGGGATCCGCCGCGCCGCCACACACGCGTGGCCGGGCCGGCGAGCCCCTGATTCTGGCATCAACCACCCGGGCCGCCGCGAACCGGCGCGCAGCCCCGGCAGCCCTCAGGGAAAGCCGGCGCGCCGCGCTCGCGATCAACGCGCCACGCACAAGGGCTGCAGTGCCTGGCGCAGCCGATCGGGCAGCGCACGCGGACGGCGGTCGTCCCGTCCCACGTACACATGCACGAAGTGGCCGCAAGCCGCACTCATGGCCTCGCCCTGGGCGAACAGGCCGACCTCGTAGCGCACGCTCGTGTCACCCAGCCGCGCCACACGGATGCCGGCGTCGATGGTTTGCGGGAACGCCAGCGACGCGAAATAGTTGCACTGCGTCTCGATGACCAGCCCGATGGTGTCGCCGTGATGGATGTCCAGCGCGCCCTGCTCGATCAGGTAGGCGTTCACCGCGGTGTCGAACCAGCTGTAGTACACGACGTTGTTCACATGGCCATAGACGTCGTTGTCCATCCAGCGCGTACCGATGGAGCGAAACACCGCGTAGGCCTCGCGCGGCTGCGGCTGCGGCCGGGGCTGCGGGGCCGTGCCTGCAGCGCCTGCCGCACCTGAGGGAGAGAGGGACGTGTTCATGAGGCGCTGATTCTGCCAGCGGCCAGCGGCGGCCTCCCCTTGTCCCCTGTCTTCGTAATAGGCAGCGCGCAGTCCACCGCCGGTCCAGATGTAACCAACAGAACTTTGGGAGTTGCCCCTAAAAATGCTGCATTGCAACAAAAACGCTTGCACCTAACGACAGGATCCCTAAAATTCGGTTCATGCTGCACTGCAACATGACGCACAGGTCAGTCAGGGCAGATGTCTCAACCCGCCCATCCCGGGCATTCAATGGAGATATGACATGTCGCTGACCCCTGAGCAAATCCTCGCTTCCCACAAGGCCAACCTGGAGACCCTGTTCGGCCTGACGAACAAGGCCTTCGAGGGCGTGGAGAAGCTCGTCGAACTGAACGTGACCGCCTCGCGCGCCGCTCTGGCCGAAGCCGCCAGCCACACCCAGGCCGTGCTGTCCGCCAAGGACGCACAAGAGCTGCTCGCACTGCAAGCCAGCCTGTTCCAGCCCCTGGCCGAAAAGGCCGTGGCTTACAGCCGCCACCTGTACGACATCGCTTCCGGCACGGGCGCCGAATTCGGCAAGACCTTCGAAGCACAGGCCGCAGAAGTGCAGCGCAACTTCACCAACCTGGTGGACAGCGCCGCCAAGAACGCCCCCGCTGGTTCCGAGACCACTGTCGCCGTCTTCAAGAGCGCTGTGTCTGCCGCCAACAACGCCTTCGAGTCGGTGCAAAAGGCCGTGAAGCAGGCCAGCGATGTGGCCGAAGCCAACTTCAACGCCGTGGCCAGCTCTGCCGCCACCGCGGCCAAGACGGCGACCGCCGCAACCGCGGCTCCCCGCAAGCGTTGAGTGAATCGCTGCCACGTCGCTGGCAGATTTCAGGGTTTACCCCTATAATTCACTCACTGGCCCGGCGATGGGAATGAATGTCGCAGGGCCCTCCAGTTGTCTCCTTGGATCCTCTCGAAACTCTGGTTTCCTGGATCCCTTCAAGCCCAGTCCCTGACTGGGCTTTTTTTTGGGCGGATGACCGCCGCGGCCTACCGGCGCCTTCGGCAGCGGCCGAGGCCCCGGCAGCGCCCGTCAATCAGCGGCCTGGATGGCGCCCGCCTGCGTGAGGCGCTCGGCCACCAGCAGCTTGTGCATCTCGGCCTGGGTCATGATGCCCAGGTCCTCGGCCACCACGGCAATCGGCTTGCCCGTGGCAATGGCCGACTTGGCGATGGCGGCCGCCTTCTCGTAGCCGATCAGCGGGTTGAGCGCGGTCACCAGCGTCACCGACGCGGCGATGCGTTCCGTCAGCAGCCCCTGGTTGGCCACGATGCCCTCCACGCAGTTCACCTGCAGGGTGTGGCAGGCCCTGGCCAGGTGGTGCAGGCTCTTGTGCAGCGCCCAGCCCATCAGCGGCTCGAAGGCGTTGAGCTGCAGTTGGCCCGCTTCGGCAGCCATGGTGATGGCGGCGTCGTTGCCGATCACTTCGAAGCACACCTGGTTCATCACCTCGGGAATAACGGGGTTGACCTTGCCGGGCATGATGGACGAGCCCGCCTGGCGCGCGGGCAGCTGGATATCGCCCACGCCGGCCTGCGGGCCCGAGGACAGCAGGCGCAGGTCGTTGCTGATCTTGGAGAGCTTGGCGGCGATGCGCTTGAGCACGCCCGAGATGTCAACGAAGGCCCCCGTGTCCGACGTGGCGGCGATCAGGTTGGCCGCAGCCTTGACCGGCACGCCCGACAGCCGCGCCAGCTCAGGGATGACCACGTCCACGTAGCCGACGGGCGCGTTGATGCCGGTGCCGATGGCGGTGCCGCCCATGTTCACCTCGGTCATCAGGTAGGCGGACTCGCGCAGGCGGCGCTCATCGTCGGCAATCATGGCGGCGAAGGCGGCAAACTCCTGGCCCAGCGTCATGGGCACGGCATCCTGCAACTGGGTGCGGCCGATCTTCAGGATGCCCTTGAATTCCTCGGCCTTGGCCTCGAACGCGCCGCGCAGGGCCGACAGGGCCTTGAGCAGCGTCTCGATACCGAAATAGGTGGCGATCTTCAGCGCCGTGGGGTAGGCATCGTTGGTGCTTTGCGATGCGTTGACGTGATCGTTCGGGTGGATCGTGTCTTAGCGGCCTTTGGGCAATCCCAGGTGCTCCAGGGCGCGGTTGGCGATCACCTCATTGGCGTTCATGTTCGTGGAGGTGCCGGCACCACCCTGGATCACGTCCACGACGAACTGGTCGTGCAACTGTCCGGCGATCAGGTCGTCGCAGGCTTGGGCAATGGCGCGGGCTTGGGTTGCGTTGATCGCGCCCAGCTGCAGATTGGCGTGGGCGGCGGCCTTCTTGACGAAGGCAAAGGCCCGGATCAACTCGGGCATGTGGGCCACGGTGTGGCCGGTGATGGGAAAGTTTTCTACGGCACGAGCGGTGTGGACGCCCCAATACGCGTCCGGGGGAATGGTCTTGATACCGATGAAGTCATGTTCTTGACGCATGGTCGATCTGCTCTCTAGCGAAATGGAATAAACAAAAGGGGAACAAAGCCAGGCCCCAAGTGAAAACACCGCCTGAGGTGCAGGCGGTGCTTGGTGGGTGCAGCCGTGGAGCGCCCTGGAGCCGGGCGCGCACCTTGGGGGCGCAAGTGCCGGGCCAGACGTGGCAATGCCCCGGGCACCATGGCGCCCAGGGCATTGGGTGCGGATTATGACCCACTGCCTCGCACGCGCATGAGAACCTTAGCTTTGCGCATAACCATGCCCACGCGGCGGGCAGGCGCCGGCCAGGAGCGCTCTACACTGCAGCCGTGCCATTTCCTTGCGACCCCACTTTTCCGCCCCTTTCCCCCTCAGGCGCACGGCGCCGCGCGCTGCTGCAGGCGCTGGGCCTCGCCCTGGCGCCCGGCGTGCCCGCGCTGGTCCGGGCGGGCACCGCCCAGCAATGGCCGCAGGCCCTGGCCGTGCCCGGGGGCGTGGCCCGGCTGTCGCTGGGCCCCGCGGCCGAGCGGCCGGTGGTGCACGCGGGCGACATCCCGGTGCTGGTGCTGGGCGATGCGATCGAGTGGACGGCCATCGTCGGCATCCCGCTGGCCGCGCCTACGGGCGAGGCCGAGGTGACGGTACAGGCCACGCCGACCGCACCGGCGCGGCGCGTGGCTTACCGCGTGGCAGCCAAGCAGTACCGCGAGCAGCGCCTGACCGTGGCACCGCGCACGGTGGACCTGGCACCCGAAGACCTGGCCCGCCACGAGCGTGAGCGCGCGCACCAGCAGCACGTCATGGCCACCTTTTCAACGCCCCTGCCAGAGGGGCTGCAGATGCGCCAGCCCGTGCCGGGACGGCGCTCCAGCAGCTTCGGTCTGCGGCGCGTGTTCAACGGCCAGGCGCGCAATCCGCACAGCGGCATGGACATTGCCGCCGCCACGGGCACCCCTGTCGCCGCGCCGCTGGCGGGCCGGGTGATCGATGTGGGCGACTATTTCTTCAACGGCGGCACCGTGTGGCTGGACCATGGCGGCGGCCTGCTCAGCATGTACTGCCACCTCAGCCGCATGGAGTGCCAGGTGGGTGACGTACTGCGCACGGGCGATGCGTTCTGCAAGGTAGGGCCACCGGCCGCGTGACCGGCCCGCACCTGCACTGGGGCGTGATGCTCAACCGCACCATGGTGGACCCGGCCCTGTTCCTGCCCGCATGAGCACGCCCCCCGCCCCACGCCCGCGCCTGGCGCTGCGCCGCCCCGCGGCCGCGCTGGCGCCCGCCCCCAGCGCGCGGCGCGGCTGCTGCGCTTCAACAAGCCCTATGGCGTGCTGAGCCAATTCACGCCCGAGGGGCGCTGGCGCGGGCTCCAGGACTTCATCGACGTGCCCGGCGTCTATGTGGCGGGGCGGCTCGATGCCGACAGCGAGGGACTGCTGCTGCTCACCGACGACGGGGCGCTGCAGGCACGCATCAGCGATCCGCGCCACAAGATGGAGAAGACCTACTGGGTGCAGGTGGAGGGCATTCCTGACGAGGCCGCGCTGCAGGCCCTGCGCCAGGGCGTGCAGCTCGGCGACGGCCCCACCCTGCCCGCACGCGTGCGCCGGCTGGAGCCGCCCCCCGCCCTCTGGGAGCGCGATCCGCCCATCCGCGTGCGCCAGAACATTCCCGACTGCTGGATCGAACTCATCATCCGCGAAGGCCGCAACCGCCAGGTGCGCCGCATGACCGCCGCCGTGGGCCACCCCACGCTGCGGTTGGTGCGCGCGGCCATCGGCCCCTACGCCCTGGACGGGCTGGAGCCGGGCTGCTGGCAGCCCGCCAGCCCGCCCTCGCCGGTGCCGCACCACCGCAAAAAGTAGAGCTGCTGGCGCTTTCCTGCATTGGCTTTGCGCCGGATTCTTCACTTACGCTCAGCACCCTCCACCCAGCAGCGACAATCGCGACGGGAGGAACTGAACACCATGACCACGAACCCTGGCGACGGCCTGTCCCTCGCCCCGCTCGACCCCGCGCCCACGCAACCCGCGCCTGCTGCGGCCTCATCGCACGTCGCACGCACCTGCCCACGCTGCCATTACACGCGCCAGGCCAGCGACACCGCCCCCGCCTGGCAATGCCCGCGCTGCGCGGTGGTCTACGACAAGGCCACGCCGCGCCCACGCGCACGCGCGGGCCACGATGAAGATGACGATACCCAGCCCGTCCCGCTGGACCCGCGCCGCGCCCGGGCCAGCGCGGGCCTGCCCTGGGCCTGGATCGCCCTGGGCAGCGCCGTGCTGGCCGGGGCCGCGCTGCTGGGCTGGAAGTGGAACGGCGAGCGCCAGCGCAGCGCCCAGCAGGTGCAACGCGCCGCCAGCGACAGCCGCGCCGCCGATGTCAGCCAGGCCCGCGCCGTGCAGGACGGGCGGGCGCGCATCGATGCACTGGAACACCAGTGGCGCATGGGCGAAGGCGCCCAGGCGCTGCCTGCCGTGCGCGCGCTGGCCGACGAGGGCGAGCCGCGGGCCATGGTGCTGCTGGGCTCCATGCTGCTGGGTGGCAGCAGCTACCGCAACGCCATCGGCCAGCCGCTGGACCCGGCCGAGGCGCTGCAATGGCTGGAGCGCGCCGCCCGCGCGGGCGATGCCACCGCCGCCGTGCGCCTGGGGGGCTGTATGAGCGCGGTGAACATGTGCCGCGCCAGCCCTCACTGGCCGAGAACTGGTACCTGCGTGCCGCGCGCCAGGGCGACGGCGCGGGCCTGTACAGCCTGGGCATGCTCTACGCGCGGGGCGCCGATCCCGTAAGCCAACGCCCCGTCCCCGCGTGGATGCTGCTCACGCTGGCCGAACGCGCCTCGCGCGCCGCGCCGGTGCGCGACGCGCTGCTGACCGAGCAGCACTACCCGTCCAGCGCGCGTGCAGGCCTGGTCCGCCTCAAGGACAAGCTGCATCCCAGCGACATTGCCGAGGCCGAGCGTCTGGCCGACGCCTGGAAGCCCGGCCAGCCGCTGGGCTTCTAGCGCGGCACGCGCCCGCCAGCGCCACGGGCGGCCTGCACGGTGTGCAGTTGCGCCGCGCGGCGCTAGCGCTTGCGCCACCAGACGACCAGCGCGAGGAACACCACACCCGTGAGCAGCGGCACGGCGGACATGAGCAGCTCGACGAACGAGCTGCGCCGCATGCCGGACCACACCTCCACGCGCACGCCGTCCAGCCGCAGGTTGCTCGCGCCTGCGAACTCCAGCGCCGGCGCCACCTTGCGGTCCTCCTTGAAGCTCACCGGCCCGGCCGTGCCCGCCAGCTGCAGCACCTGGCCCGCGCGCGTGCCCGTCCCGAACGAAGCGCCCTGCACCATCGACAGGCGCGTGCCGTTGTCCGTGTCCCAGCCGGCCATCCAGCGCGTGAGGCCTTCGCCATCGGCCTGGGCCACGCCTGCCACGTGCACCACCAGCGTGTAGGGGTTGCCGCTGGCGGGCAGGTCCAGCGCGCGCGGCGCCTTCCAGGCCACCGTTTCGGAGAAAAAGCCCGCGGGCTTGCTGCCGGCCGTCTTGTCCTGGTGGCGCGCCAGCCGCGCCAGGTCTTCGGGCGTCAATTCGAACGACTCCACCAGGCGCTTGCCCCAGGCGGTGGACGCGTCGCGCGCGCCCGCGGGCGTGGCGGGCAGCGCCAGCAGGCCAGCGGTGGCCAGGGCAAAGCACACGCCCGCCGCAGAAAAGGCGCGCAAACGCTGGCGCGGACAGGACACGGTGGCGTGCATGTGGGGGCTCCCTCGGGTGGCTGTGCGGCGCTGCGAATGGCACCGTTTGCATCGATTTTAATAGCTGCCAGCGCTTGATGGATGGGCGCTAGAGCGGCTTTTTGTCTTGAACCTGCACGGCCGGGCGGCGCAGGCGCAGTGCGCCGTCCAGCACCAGCAGCGCCACGGCGGCGAAGATGGGGCCATAGGTAGGCCACTGCGCCGCGCCGATGCTCTCGCCCAGCGCCAGCGCCACCAGCGCCAGCAGCACCGGCTCCACATAGCTCAAGAGACCAAACAACCCCAGCGGCAGCAGGCGGCTGGCGGCCATGTACAGCGCCAGCGCCACGGCGCTGAGCACGCCCATCACGGGCACCATCGCCCACAGGTGCGCATGCTCCAGCACCAGCGGCAGGGACGACGGCGCGCGCACCACGAACCACAGCGCCGCGGGCACCAGCAGCAGCATGTCCAGCCAATGGCCGCCCAGGTGGTCGGTGCCCAGGCGCCGGCGCATCACGAAATACGCGGTGTAGCCCAGTGCGACCAGCCAGGTCTCCCACGACATGCCGCCGGCGCGCAGCACCTCGTGCAGCACACCCGCGCCCGCCAGTGCCGTGGCCAGCCACTGCAGGTGCGACAGCCGCTCGCGGTACAGCACCCGCCCGGCCAGCACCATCACCAACGGCAGCAGGAAGTAGCCCAGCGACACCGGCAGCGCCCGCCCGTGCAGCGGCGCCCATAAAAACAGCCACAGCTGCACGCCCAGCATGGCGGCGCTGGCCAGCAGCCCCAGCGCCAGCAGCGGCTGACGCCACGCGCGCGCGGCCAGCAGGCGCACGCGCGGCCACTGCCCGCGCGCCAGCAGCAGCGCCGTGGTGAACGGCAGCGTGCACAGCACGCGCCAGCCGAAGATCTGCTCGCCGTCCAGCGGCGCCAGCGCCGGTGCCAGGTAATACATGGCACCGAACAGAACGGACGCGACGATGGACGCAACAAGACCTTGGATCACAACGGCAGCAGGTGGACAAGAAACGATGCGGGAAACCCGGCGACAACGCAGCGTCGCCGCCTCGGGCAAGACAACAACAGGCACGCATCCGGATGAGAACAGCAGGCATGTACCAGAACGAGGAAAGGGCAGGCCTTTGCCCGCGTGCGACCCGCGATTGTCGGCCATTGGCGCGCGCCCCGCCGCCGCACCACTTATGCCCACCGCCTGTGGGCGGCCCTGTGGACAACCGCCGGGACAACCCCGCGCAGGCCGCGCCGGCTTTGGGCTGCAGCGCATCGCCCATTTTTTAGGCAATCGGCATGGGCAAGGCCGCGATGCCGCGCGGACCTGCAAGCGCGCATCACACGCGGTTATAGTGCGCGCCCTTGCGGCGTCACCGTGCGACACCGGCGCGGCCGCAGCGGCCGCATGCCCACACGCCACCGCCACCGCCACCGCCACCGCGCTTTTATCCGCTCTTCACCTCTGCCCCACCTGTGTCCGCTGCCGCCCTCCTCTGCCTTGTGATTGCCATCAGCGATGGCGACACGCTCACCGTGCGTTGCGGCACGCCGGGGACCTGGCGCCCGCAGCGCGTGCGCGTGGTGGCGATCGACGCGCCCGAGAGCCGCCAGGCCTTCGGCCAGCGCGCGCGCCAGAACCTGGCGCGCCTGTGCTTTCGCCAGCAGGCCGCCCTGCGCACGCTGGGCCACGACGACTACGGCCGCACGCTGGCGCATGTGCGCTGCCAGGGGCAGGACGTGGGCACGGCCCAGGTGCGCGCCGGCCTGGCCTGGGTTTATGCACCGCAGGCCCAGCGCTACCCCCACCTGGTGGCGCTGCAGCGCCAGGCACGCGCCAGCCAGACCGGGCTGTGGTCGCAGCCGCGCCCGCAGGCGCCCTGGGACTACCGGCGCCGGCAGCGGTAGGCAACTATCATTTCAATAGCTGTTCGCGCTTATCCATCAAGCGCTACTGGCCATTTTGGCTAGGAACTCGCACCCGTTTCGTCGGCCTGGAACACACCTGACAGCAACTGCGCCAGCCGCTCGCCAGGCAGGCGAAAGCCGCAGGCCTGGGCATGGCCGCCGCCGCCCATGCTCACGGCCAGGGGCGAGCAGTCGTAGCCGCGCTGCGAGCGCAGGCCCACCTTGACCTGCCCGTCCTTGCCCACCACCCACATCAGCGCGAAGGTGCCGCTCTGGCGCGACAGCAACTCGCCCACCAGGCTGTGGAAGGCGCCGGGCGCGTTCACCATCAGCCCGGCCTCGCCGTTGAACACCAGCGGCTGTGCGCCGCCCGCCACGTCCTGCGCCAAATGGCGGAACTTCTCGTCCATGGCCTGCCCGCGCGCGACGAAGGCCGCCGTCTCGGCGGGCGTGAAGTCAGCGATCTGCTGCCAACGGGCGAAGTCGAATGGCTCCATGTCCAGCGCCGCCACGTAGCCCGCGGTGTCGGGGTACTGCCAGGCCCACAGGTCGCGGTCTTCCACGTGGCGCACCAGGGCGGGCAGTGGTGCGTCACGGTGGAAGAACTCCCACGCCAGGCGCGCGCCAGACTTGCCCATGTCGAAGTGCAGGCCCCCGCAGCGGCAGGCAAAGCCCTCCAACTGCTCGGCCGCGCTCTTGTGGTGGTCCAGCAGCACCAGCCGGGCGGCACGCGCGTCGATGGCGGCGAGCAGGTCGGGCGCAAACGCAAAGTCCAGCACATAGACGGCCCGCCCCTGCAGCGGCGGCAGGTCGTCCACGGTAGCCACCTGCCCGTGGGTCAGCCCCAGGCATTCGACCTGACCGCCATAAAAGCGCCAGGCGGCCAACGCGGCGGCAAAACCGTCGGCGCAGCGGCCGTGGTACAGCACCAGCGGGTGCGGGTCGTCCCGCTGCGGCGCGGCCAGCAGCGACAGGGGCAGGAAGGTGGAGCGCGAAGACACAGTCATGGCGGGATTGTCGGTCAGCGCACGGCGCCGAACTGCCCACTTGTGAACGGGGCCTTTGTTGTACCGGCCTCGCCCCAGGGGCCACAATAACCCCGTCCGCCGCACCGTTTGCGCGGCGCAGCACCGGGAGCCAGTCACATGCCCATGGAACTTCTCCGTCAACTTGCGCAGCGGGACCAGTTTCCCGCCCCCGTCGTCGGTGAGGCAGAGGTGGACAAGTTGCGTGTCCTGCGCGCCGCGGGCATGGTGCAGGCTGAACTGCCCGGCGAAGGCGAATCCGTACGCTCCGCACGCGTCATCACCATCACCGGGCTGGGCCGGGCCACCCTGCGCGCCCAGGCGGCCCGCGAATTCATCGCCCGGCGCGACCGACTCCCCGGCACGCCCCTCTCCACCGCCAAGGCGTAGCGCGCCCGCGTCGCCTGCGGGGGCTCCTGGCCGCTGCAGCCCCCGCCACTGCTATCATGGCTGTACAAACATCCAGTTAACACCCTACCACCACGCAACGGCCACATCACCATGGGACTTGACCAGATCGCCATCGCCCTGCTGGGTGCCACCGCCGCCTGGCTGTCGCAGGCGCGCAGAACGGCGCTGCGCCGCTGGGCCTGCATCTTCGGGCTGCTGGGGCAGCCGTTCTGGTTCTACGCCTCGTGGAAGGCCGAGCAGTGGGGCATCTTTGCCGTGTCCATCATCTACATGGGCGCGTGGCTGCGCGGCCTGTGGGTGTACTGGCTCACCTCGCAGCAGGACCCGCCCCATTCGGGCCTGAGTACCATCCAGCTCACCCCGGGGCGCAACCCCTGACGCCCGCGCACCCTCCGCTGCGCCTGCTGTGGCAGGACGCGCACATGGTGGCCGTTTTCAAGCCGGCGGGCTGGCTGGTGCACCGCACAGGACTGGATGCGGGCGAAACGCGCTTCGTGATGCAGGCGCTGCGCGACCAGATCGGCCAGCACGTCTACCCCGTGCACCGGCTGGACAAGGGCACCTGCGGCGTGCTCGTCATGGCCCTGCACCCCGCCGCCGCGCGGGCCCTGGCCGACGCCTTCGCCCGGCATGCCGTGCGCAAGCAATACTTGGCGCTGGTACGCGGCTGGGCGCCGGCGCAGGCCGAAGTGAACCACCCGCTGCGCCCCGACGACGCGCCGCCCGACGCCCCCACCCAGCCTGCCCACACGCGCCTCATGCGCCTGGCGCGGCTGGAGCTGCCCGAATGCAGCGACCCCCGCTTTGCCACGACGCGCGCATCGCTGGTGCGGGCCGAGCCGACCACGGGGCGCCGCCACCAGATCCGCCGCCACCTCAAGCATCTGGCCCACCCCATCCTGGGTGACGCCACCCACGGCAAGGGGCCGCTCAACCGTTGGTGGGCACAGCGCCTCGGCCTGCACCGCCTGTGGCTGCATGCGTGGCAGCTCAGCCTGCCCCACCCCGCAGACGGCCGCCTGGTCACGCTGCACAGTGGATTGCAGTGGCCCGCTGCCAGAACATCCACCACCGACAGCGCACCCCCGCAGCCAAACGCGGACGCGGCGCCGGATTGGCAGCAACACATCTGGACCCTGCCCTGGCAGCAGGACATCGAAGACGCGCTACCAAAAGAGTAGCTTGTAGCGCTTACTTAGCAAGCGCTAACGGCCAATTTTTATCTAACGCCCTGCAGCTTTTCGGAGCATCCCGCCACCCGGCCGTGTCCTACCCGCAGGAGCGGCGGCCGCCGCTGCCCACCCCGGCCTGCGCGCTTCACACTGGCGGCCATGCACCGTGCAGCGCCCCACGCTTTCCTCCCCGCTTTGCCCCTTTCTCGCCTGGTCTTCAGGCCTGGCACGCCATGACCAGCTGGTGGGCTGACGCCCTGGCCGTGGCCGCCCACGAGTTCTCGGACATTGGCGACCCCCAGCAAACCACGCGGGTGGTCTTGCGCATGGGCGTGGCCGCGCTGCTGGGCGGCCTGCTGGGGTGGGAGCGCGAGCAGGCCGGCAAGGCCGCAGGCATGCGCACCCACATGCTGGTGGCCATGGGCGCCGCGTTGTTCGTGCTCGTCGCGCAGCAGGCGGGCATTGCCCCGGCGGACAACAGCCGTGTGCTGCAAGGGGTGATCGCCGGCATCGGCTTCCTGGGTGCGGGCACCATCCTGAAGGGCGACGCGGAAGGCCAGGTCAAGGGCCTGACCACCGCGGCCGGCATCTGGCTCACGGCCGCCATCGGCGTGGCCGCGGGCCTGGGGCGTGAGAGCACGGCCATCCTGGGCACGCTGCTGGCAGTGGTGGTGCTGTGGGTGATTCCTCTGGCACAGCGCGCCGCCCCGACGGACCCGGGCCAGCCTCCGGCTCGACGCAAACGCCTGCGGCGCAAAACGCGCGCTGGTCTGACAGCCGACACTCCGCAGGATGGCCTGTAATGCGATAGGGGGCACCCGTCCCCCTTTTGACCGCAACGACCCAGGAGCACGCACATGCCCCAGCAAGCCACCATCCAAGGCCACGTCACCTACCGGGAAGGAGACGGCATGCCCATTGCCATTCCGGAAGGACCGGTGGAACTCACCTTCGCCACCGACAGCGTCACGCTGAGCTGGCGCGACGACAACAACACCGCAGGCCTCACCGCCCTGCCGCGCGACCAGTACGAGCTGTATGTCGCCGACGGCAAGATCGTGCTGTAGCCCCTCCCGCGTGCGGGCCCCGCTCGGCAAGGCCCCGCGCTGCCCGCCACAACGGCAGAACCCAGGCCCAGCCATGGCCCGTAGGGGCCCACGGGCCGCACATTGATGGCGCAGCGGTGTCGGCGCTACCATGCGCCACACAACCGTGCGCCTTTGCCATGCCCAGCCCCTCTTCATTCGTGCCTCCGCCTGCCAGCGCGGTCGAGCCGGCTCTGTCCAAAGAGCCCGGGCTGCCGGTGGACCACGGACTGTGCGCAGGCGATGCGATGGACGCGGCGCAACTGCGGCGGCTGCTCCAGGCGGCCCTGCCCGACAAGAGCCAGCACAAGGCAGCCGGCTGGTTCGGGCAGACGGACTTTCTGCTCACGCGCAGCCACGTGGATGAAGACCAGGACGCCTACCACGACGCCCTGTTCATCACTCTCTGGAAGCGCTGGGACTTCTGGCTCGCCCTGCCCCGGCCGAGAGCGCACCTACCCACGCGCTGGCGCAGGCCTGGGCGCGGTTGCGCTCTGGCATCCCGCCTCCGCCCCCGGCGCGGACGGCCTGGTGCGCCAATACCGCGCCTACGACAGCGCCGGCCAGCCCGGCGCATGGCAACCGCTCGCCGCACAGGCTGGTCCGGACGACGCGGCAGCCGGCGCGCTGGCCGCCTGCGGAGAGGGTTGGCGCGAGGTGCTGGCCTACTGGCGCCTGGCCGAGGGCCAGCGCCGCGCCGGCCGGCCCGTGCGCGAGCGGCTGCATGCCACGCTCACCCCCGCGCGCATCGAGGCGCTGACGCTGCTGCCCGTATTCACCACCCGCTACAACACATGGAGCGACCCCGAGCGCAACGGCTGGTGGGAGGGCGACGTGTGGATCGGCGCGCGCCAGCCCGGCCAGCAGGGGGGCCATTCATGGGGCCGGGCGCTCAAGTTCAGCTGGCGCAACGGCAGCGAGCGCGCCGGCGACCCCGAGGACGACGCACATGCCTGCTACCAGATCGACCTGACGCCCGGCGATGCCCTGCCGCAGGGCACGGCCCACCCGAACGGCCTGCGCATCAGCTACAGCCAGCGCCAGAGCGATCCGCGCACGCCGCTGCCCAACCACGCCGTGCAGCACATGCAGCACCTGCTGGAGCTGTTCACCACGCTGGAGCAGCGCCTGCACGCCGCCCATGCACAAGAGCAACAGGCGCTGCACTCCAGCGGCTTGTCCGGCGATGCCCCGCCCCTGCCCCGCCTGCCGCCCTTCGCGCCGCACGAGGCCGACGCCGAGGTGTTCGGGCCCGTCCTCATGGCGCTGTCGCACGACTGGCAGGCCCACGGCCGGGCCCACGCCGCCCGCGTGCGGGAGCACTGGCTGCGGCAGGCCGACGCCGCTGATGCCGCGGCGGCCCTGGAGCACGGCACGGAACCCGCGGCGTCATCCGCTGCGGCGGCCGCTGCCGTGGCGGCCGCAGCGGTAGGCGATGCTGTACCCGCCCGTGGTGTGGCGCCCGGTGCCGCGGCAGCCGGCACGCCCCCGGCGACCGTACCGCTGCCCGCCCCTGTGCATTTCATGCCTGCGCAGCCCACCGACCCGCGCGGCCCCCAGGCTGGCGCCGTGCTGCAACTGGCACGCGCTGTACACGCGCTGGCCGACGGCGACCTGTCCGCACGCTTTCACCGGCGCTTTGCCTTCGCGCCCCATGTCTATGCCCACCACGCCGCGCGCACCGGCCACGCCGTGGACGCCCTGCAGTGGCTGGAAGATGGCCGTCTGCTGGCCCGCACGGAGCCCGTGCATCCCACGCAAGCACCCGCGTGGTGGCGGATCAGTGTCGATGCGTGGGCGCTGAGCCCCACGGCCGCACCGCCAAACCTGCCTGCATCGTGCCCCGCCGCCACCGCCCATGGCCTGCGTGTGGAGGGCGACGCACAGGGCGATCTGCACGGCCTGGCCGAGGACGGCACGGCCCTCTGGCGCCACCACATCGGCGGCGCCATCCTGGCGATCGCCGCAGCGCCCGACGGCCACACCCTGGCCGTGGGCAGCGCCAGCGGCTACCTGGTGCTGCTGCGCAAGGGCAGCGGCACCGACCCGGCCCTGCTCAGCACGTCGCGCTATGCGGAGCTGCGGCGCTTCATCTTCTGGGCGGATGCATCCAGCCCGCTGGCCTGGTAGGGGCAGCGCGTGCGTTGCTTCAATATCCATAGCTGCTCGCGCTTGACAGGCGGGCGCTAGAGGCATTTTTCACTCAAACACCACCATGGCCATTTACCACGCCGAAATCACCTGGACGCGCGACGCCACGCCGCAGGACTTCCTCAAGAACCGCTACAGCCGCCGCCACCTGCTGCGCTTTGACGGTGGCGCGCAGTTGGCCGGCTCCTCGTCGCCCCACGTCGTGCCGCTGCCCTGGTCCGACGCGGCCGCCGTGGACCCGGAGGAAGCCTTCGTCGCCGCACTGTCGAGCTGCCACATGCTGTGGTTCCTCTCCATCGCCGCGCGGCAGGGTTTTTGCGTGGACGACTACCGCGACGCAGCCGAGGGCGTGATGGCCCGCAACGCCCAAGGCCGCATGGCCATGACCGTGGTCACGCTGCGCCCGGCGGTGCGCTTTGGCGGCGACCCGCAGCCCACGCACGAACAGTTGCATGCCCTGCACCATGAGGCGCATGAACAGTGCTTCATCGCCAACTCGGTCACCACCGAGGTGCGCTGCGATCCGGTGCTGGCCTAGGGCCTGTTCACACTATTTTTGCCAGTGCGAATGGCGTGAAAACCGCGCCAATCTAGGCGCGTGACGACGCCAAGGCCGGGGCCTTGGCTAGGAGGGCAACGACGAATGGCGCGGTTTTCACTCCGTTCCCTCCGGGTTGCGATCAAAAAGGGCCATTCGCGGCGTTGCCAAGCCTCGCTGGGGTAGCACCCCAGCTTCGTTTGGCGCCTTGCGCCTGGCCCTTTTTGATCGCAACGCATCTGGCAAAAATAGTGTGAACAGGCCCTAGGGCCTGTGAACTGCGCAGATCCTGCGAGCGAACCTGGCCCTGATCAGTCCTCGTCCCGCGGGGCGTTGCGCGCGCGGCGCTCGTTGCGGCGCAGCTGCTCGGCCTTGCGCGCGGCGCGTTCCTTTTCCTGCACCTCGGCGTCGGCCAGCCAGGCCTCGAACTCGGCCGGCGTCTCCAGCGTCACACGGCCCAGCGCTGCGCTGCGCAGGTCGGTGAGCACGATCTCGGCGGCCTTTTGCAGGTTGAGGCGCCCGCCGCTCATCACCGCGCCGCGCTTCCTGGCAATCAGCTCCAGCAGTTCGTCGTCGTGCTTGGCGGCGATGGCCGCCGCGTCCAGCCCCAGCTTGTAGCGCGCATCCAGCAGCGGTGCGTAGTGCTGCTTGAGGTAGGCCAACAGTTCCAGCGCCACTTCTTCCTCGTCGTACGCATTGCGCCCCACGGCGCCGCTGGCGGCGAGCTTGTAGCCGCTTTCGGGCACGGTGATGCGCGGCCACAGCATGCCGGGCGTGTCCCACAGGTAAAAGTCATCGTCCAGCACGATGCGCTGCTCCTGCTTGGTCACGCCGGCCTCGTCGCCCGTCTTGGCTTCGCGCTTGGCGGACAAGGTGTTGATCAGCGTGGACTTGCCCACGTTGGGAATGCCGCAGATCAGTACCCGCATGGGCTTGGAGAGGCCGCGCCGGTTGGGCGCAAGCTGCCGGCACGCGTCGATGAGCCGGCGCGCGGGCGCGGCGTCGGACGCATCCAGCGCAATCGCGCTCGTGCCGGGCCGCGCGTTGTACCAGGCCAGCCACGCCGGCGTGCGCGCCGGGTCGGCCACGTCCTGCTTGTTGAGCACCTTCAGCGCGGGCTTATGGCCCGTCAGCTCGGCCAGCAGCGGATTGCTGCTGGAGCCGGGCAAGCGCGCATCCAGCAGCTCGATCACCACATCGATGTCCTTGATGCGCTCGCCGATCGCCTTGCGCGTCAGGTGCATGTGACCGGGAAACCACTGGATGGCCATGGACTGTGTACTTTCACGAATGGGGCTTGCGAAGCCGCCAAGGATAATCGCCGCCATGCCCTCTTTCTCCCAGCGCAAACAAGATTCCGAGCTGCTGCTCAAGGGCGCGGTGTGCGCGCTCGTTGGCGTGATCATCCTGCTGGCCCCCTACATTGCCCGCTCGCCCGACGTGCGCGAGATGATGGCCCAGGGCCACGTCGTGGGGTGGTTCGCGCTGGTGCTGGGCTGCGCCTTTCTGGCGCGCTACGGTTTGGTCCGTTGGCGCGGGCGCCGGTAAGGCCCCGTCACCTTCATGCTGCAAGCCACCCGCCAGCGCTTCGCCGCCCTGCAGGCGCAGGCCGCCCACGCCGGTGTAGCGCTGCGCCCACCGCCGCCTGAGCCCACCACCTGCTGCGGGCGCGGGTGCAACGGGTGCGTGTGGGAGGGCTTTTATGCGGCGGCGCAGTGGTGGTGCGAAGATGCGCAGGGCGCGCTGGCGCAGCCCGGCGGGGGCTCCTGCTGACGCTGCATCGGGGCTGAATGTGTGCCGCGGGCCGCGAGGCTCTTGCATGCCAGGAAGGGCCGCCTCTGCAGGTCAAGGCTCCAGCAGATCCCCCAGCGCCTTTGCGCCCACGGGCGGGGTCGCCGCCCAGGGAATCAGATAGAACCGGCCTTGCGCCAATGCTTGAACCCGCTCCATCTGCCGCCTCTCGCTGTTCAACCGGGCCTGAAGAAGGGGATCGCGGGTGTTGCTGGCCAACAGTGACTTGTTGACCACCCAGGCAAAGGTGCCGATCCGGGCCCGCTGCAGGTCTTCCTTCAGCGCGGCGGCCTGCGACACCGGGGTGGCCTCGGGCAGCGTCACCAGAATGATCTTGGTGTAGTCAGGGTCCTGTAGCCGCATCAAGGGGGTGGTGATGCGCCCCGACGCCTTGCCTTCGAACTCCCGCACCATCTGGCGGTGGTAGGCGCCCGTGGCATCCATGAGCAGCAGCGAGTGGCCCGTGGGCGCGGTGTCGAGCACCACGAACGCACTGCGGGCCTGAGACACCACATGCGAGAACGCATGGAAGACCGCCACTTCCTCCGTGCATGGAGAACGCAGATCTTCCATCAACAGGTCCTTCTCCGCCGGGGTCATGCCGGCCGACTTGGCGGCAACGACCTTGTCCACGTATTTCTGGGTCTCTGCTTTGGGGTCAATGCGCCCGACGGTCAGGCCCGGGACCTCGCCGTCGAGCGTCACCGCCAAATGGGCGGCGGGGTCCGTGGTGCTCAAGTGCACGGACTTGCCGAGCTTGACCAGTCCCAGGGCGATCGCGGCGGCAATGGTGGTCTTGCCCACGCCGCCCTTGCCCATCACCATGATCAATCCACGCTCACCCCGCGCCAGCTCCGCCACCAGCGCGGACAGTTTCTGGTGCGCGAAGTCGGGCGCGTCCAGGACTGCCGCAGGCACCTCGGTCGGTGATGGCGACAGCAGCGCCCGCAGCGCCTGCAGCCCCACGGAATCGACGGGCCGCATGGGAATCTCGTCGGCCGCCAGACGTTTCAGCGCCTGCGGCATCTCCTGCATGGCCTCCTGTCCCAGAGCCTCGATGGCCAGGGCGACGGCATCGCGAGGGTCTTGCGCCTTGAAAACCGCGTTGATCACCAGGCGCTGGTGGGAAAGGCCCAACTCACGCAGTTCGTCTGAAGACCTGGCGGCTTCGTTGAGCGCTCCCGCCTCAGGCCGCGCCACCAGAACAATGGTGGTGAGCGAAGCGTCGTTCAGGGATGCCAGCGCCCGGTTGAAAAGCTGCTCCTGCATCTTCAACCCCGAATGCGGCCCCAGGCAGGATGCTCCGCGGTCATTGCCCTTGAGGAACCCGCTCCATGCCTTGGGCAGGCTGAGAAGCCTCAAGGTATGGCCCGTGGGGGCGGTATCGAACACGACATGGTCGAAATCCCGCCCTCCCTCCGACAGAAGTTGAGAGAACTCATCGAAGGTGGCGATCTCGGTGGTGCAGGCACCCGAGAGCTGCTCGCGCACGAGGTCCACCTCCTCAGCCGTAGCCTGTGTGCCCATCTGTTCAATGACGCGGGCACGGTAGTTCTGCGACGCGGCTTCCGGATCGATGTTCAGGACCATCAGACCCGGAACCCCCGGCACAGGAACAGGATGGTTGCACAGCGCAATGCCGAGCATTTCATCAAGGTTCGACGCCGCATCGGTACTGACCAATAGAACCTTCTTGCCCGCGTCTGCCAAGGCGATGGAGACGGCCGTGGACACCGAGGTCTTGCCGACCCCACCCTTGCCGGTGAAGAACAAATACTTGGTGGGCGCGTCCAGAAGGGTGAAGTGAGATGGCATAGGCGTTCGTGGTCAATGCACCGTATGGGCTGGGATAAGGGCGTGCCTCAGGCATGCGTAATGTTGCGCCAAAGAAATTTACAATACTTCCATTATCGTTGTATAGTCGTTTTATGCAAGAAATCGATGTCATCCGCTCCCTCGCAGCGTTGGCCCAAGAAGTACGCCTGCGGGTGTTTCGCGCACTGGTCGTGGCCGGCGCAGAGGGACTCACACCGGGCTCGTTGTGCGAGCAACTGGCGGTAGCACCCAACACCCTGTCCTTTCACCTCAAGGAGCTCGTGCACTCCGGCCTCGTCAGCCAGGAGCGTCAGGGGCGCAACCTGATCTACCGGGCCTCCTTCGACACGATGGACGATCTGCTCGGCTACCTCACGGAGAACTGCTGCCAGGGCGCGTCCTGCCTGGCGGAGACAGCAAAGAGCTGCGACTGTTGACCCACTTTTGAAGGAGAACCCATGAAGCGATTCCATGTCCACCTGCATGTGGAAGACCTGGCCCAGAGCATCCGTTTCTACTCCCAGCTCTTCGCGGCTGAGCCCGCTCGCGTGGAGGCCGATTACGCGAAGTGGATGCTCGACGATCCGCGGGTCAACTTCGCGATCTCCACGCGGGGCACCTCCCCAGGCTTGGATCACCTGGGCTTTCAGGTGGACGACGCCGCCGAACTGTCAGAACTGAAGGCCAGGGCCGCATCGGCCGACATGGCCCTGCTCGACGAAGGCGCCACCACCTGCTGCTATGCGCGCAGCGAGAAGCACTGGGTTACCGACCCGCAGGGCATCGCGTGGGAGCACTTTCACACGCTCGGCGACATTCCCATGTTCAACGAGTCCAGCCCAACGGCTGCCGCCGGCGCGTGCTGCGCGCCAAAGGCGCCTGCGGCCACGGCATCCAAGGCGCCCTGCTGCGGGCCCGCCACTTCCTCATCCACCTGCTGCTGATCCGCTGAAGGTCCTTCATGACGACGCCCTTGAACGTTCTTTTTCTCTGCACGCACAACTCCGCGCGCAGCATCCTGGCCGAGGCCTTGCTCAACGCCATGGCAGGCGGGCGCTTCAAGGCCTGGTCTGCCGGCAGCAGCCCGCGCGACAACCAGCAGCCGCATCCCCTGGGCCTGCAGGTCCTGCAAAAGGCAGGCGTCTCCACCGAGGGCTTGCGCAGCAAGAGCTGGGATGAGTTTGCCGCCCCAGGCGCGCCCACGATGGATCTGATCATCACTGTGTGCGACAACGCCGCGGGAGAGGTCTGCCCGATCTGGCCCGGGCACCCCGCAACGGCGCACTGGGGCTTCGCCGATCCTTCCGAAGGCGACGCGCCTGATTCAGAAAAGCTGGAAGCCTTCCGCCAGACGCTGCACCTGATCAAGCGCCGCCTGGACCTGCTGATCAACCTGCCCGCCGACAAGCTGGAGAAAGCGGTATTGCAGACCAGCGCCCGCGAACTCGCAGGGAAATGAAATGAGTACCCAGTGCGAAACCACCGCCCAACGCGCGGCAGGCGCTCCCATGAGCGTGTTCGAGCGCTATCTCACCGTGTGGGTGCTGCTGTGCATCGTGGTAGGCATCGGGCTGGGCCAGGCGTTTCCCGGTGCAGCGCGGACCATTGGGTCGTGGGAGGTGGCCCGCGTGAACCTGCCGGTGGGGCTGCTCATCTGGGTGATGATCATCCCGATGCTGCTCAAGGTGGACTTCTCCGCCCTGGGCGAGGTGCGGCACCACGTGCGCGGCATCGGGGTCACCCTGTTTGTGAACTGGCTGGTCAAGCCGTTTTCCATGGCCTTTCTCGGGTGGCTGTTCATCCGCCAGTGGTTTGCCCCCTACCTGCCTGCGGACCAACTCGACAGCTACATCGCCGGCCTGATCCTGCTGGCCGCCGCCCCCTGCACGGCCATGGTGTTCGTGTGGAGCCGCCTGACCGGCGGCGACCCCCTGTTCACGCTGTCCCAGGTCGCGTTGAACGACAGCATCATGATCGTGGCGTTCGCGCCGCTGGTGGCCTTCCTGCTCGGCCTGTCGGCCATCACGGTGCCATGGGACACCCTGCTCACCTCGGTGGTGCTGTACATCGTCATTCCGGTGGTGCTGGCCCAGTGGTGGCGGCGCGCCTTGCTGGCACGGGGGCAGGCCGCGTTCGATGCGGCACTCCAGCGCATCGGGCCGTGGTCCATTGCGGCGCTGCTGCTCACGCTGGTGCTGCTGTTCGCCTTCCAGGGCGAGGCCATCCTGCGCCAGCCCCTGGTCATCGCACTGCTGGCCGTGCCCATCCTGATCCAGGTGTTCTTCAACTCGGCGCTGGCCTACTGGCTCAACCGCGCGGCGGGTGAAAAGCACGCGGTCGCCTGCCCGTCCGCCCTGATTGGCGCATCCAACTTCTTTGAACTGGCCGTGGCCACCGCCATCAGCCTGTTTGGCTTCGAGTCGGGCGCGGCGCTGGCCACGGTGGTGGGCGTGCTCATCGAAGTGCCGGTGATGCTGCTGGTCGTCAAAGTCGTGAATTCATCCAAGGGCTGGTACGACGCGGGTGCAAAGCGTGCAGCGTAGAACCACCACCACGTTGATGCTGGGCGTGGCCCAGACACTGGCGTGGGCGTCGTCGTACTACCTGCCGGCCGTGGTGGCCGCGCCGATGGGGCGAGACGTCGGCATGTCCTCGTCGGCGGTGTTTGGGGCGTTCTCGATGGCGCTGCTGGTTGCCGCAGCAACCGGCCCCTGGGCGGGGCGCGCCATTGACCGGGCTGGTGGGCGGCCGGTACTGGTCGTCAGCAACCTGGTGTTTGCCGCAGGGCTCGCGGCGCTCAGCCTGGCCTCACAGCCCGCCCATGTCTTTGCTGCCTGGGCCCTGATGGGCCTGGCCATGGGCAGCGGCCTCTACGAAGCCGCGTTCGCCACCGTGGTCCGCCTGCATGGCCAGGACGCCCGGCGGGCGATCACCGGCATCACCTTGCTGGCAGGCTTTGCAAGCACGATCGGCTGGCCATTGACGGCCTCCCTGGAGTCGGCGTTCGGCTGGCGGCAGGCCTGCCTGACATGGGCGGCGCTGCATCTGCTCATCGGCCTGCCGCTGAACGCGATGCTGCCCACGGCCGCGCCGGCCGCTTCGGCCGGTGCGCAGGCCGCTGCGGCAGGGAGCCCTCATCCACAGGCAGCGGCAAGCCTAGCACCGGCCCGGCGGCGTGCGGCCGTGCTCATGGCCTGCGTATTTGCCATTGCGTGGTTCAACAGCACCGCGATGGCGGCGCATCTGCCGCAGGTCCTGCAGGCTTCGGGCGTGGCCTTGGCTGGCGCGATCGGCATTGCGGCGCTGGTGGGGCCGGCCCAGGTCGCGGGGCGATGGGTCGAATTCACCGTACTCAAGCGGTCGCATCCGCTGTTGTCAGCGCGGCTGGCCACGCTGGCGCATCCGCTGGGCGTCGTACTGCTGATGCTGCTGGGCAGCCACGCGGCGCCCGCGTTCGCCGTGCTGCACGGGCTCGGCAACGGCATCCTGACCATTGCCATCGGCACCCTGCCGCTGCTGATCTTCGGCGCACAAGGCTATGGGCAGCGGCAGGGGTTCCTGATGGTGCCCGCGCGCATCGTGCAGGCCGGGGCGCCGTTCCTGTTCGGGCTGGCCGTGGAGCGCTGGGGCGGCGCGGCGCTCTGGCTCTCCGCCACACTGGCGGTCCTGGCATCTTTGGCATTGGCCGCCCTGGCCGCAGGCATGAAACGGTCCGGCGACGCTTGACCGCTATTGCCAGGGAAGGTGTCCGCCCGCAGTGCGCACCATGCGCTCATCCACCAACGCGGCCCCGCTCCTGCTGGCCCGCCACCTCCCGCAGCCACGCCCTGATGGCCTTCACCCCCGCCGACTCTGCACGCGCCAGCGGCACCACGAGGTAGTACGCATCGCTGCTGGTCAGCACGCCACCGGGCAGCTCCACCAGCGCGCCGCTCGCCAATTCCTCCTCCATCAGAAACCGCGGCAGCAGGGCCACGCCCAGGCCGGAGATGGCGGCCTGGGCGATCATGGCGAACTGCTCGAAGCGCGGGCCGCGCAGGGCCTGGGGCGCGGGCACGCCCTCCTGCTCGAACCAGTCGGCCCACAGCATGGGGCGCGTGGTCTGGTGCAGCAGGGTCAGGCCGGCCACGTCGGCAGGGGTCTCGATGCGGTGACGGGTGCGCAGCGCGGGGCTGCACACCGGCACCACTTCTTCGTGCAGCAGGTAGTCGCACACGGCGCCGGCCCAGTGGGGCGCACCGTAGTGGATAGCGGCATCGAACGGTTCCTGGGCGAAGTCAAAAGGCTCGCCACGGGCAGAAAGATTCACCGTCAGCTCCGGGTGCAGCGCGGCAAACGCAGGCAGGCGCGGCACCAGCCAGCGCGCGCCCAACGTGGGCAGCACCGCCAGGTGCAGGAGTCCGCCGCCATCGGCCAGGGCCATGGCCTTCTGCGTGGCGGCACCGAGCTGCTGCAGCACGGCGCGTACGTCGGCGGCGTACAGGCGCCCCGCATCCGTCAACACCACGCGCTGGCGCACCCGGGTGAACAGGGCCTGACCGAGCTGTGCCTCCAGTTGGCGCACCTGGCGCGAGACGGCGCTTTGCGTGAGGTGCAGCTCCTCCGCCGCACGTGAGATGCTGGCGTGGCGCGCGGCGGCCTCAAAGGCGAGCAGGTCGGCCACGGGCGGCAGGAAGAGTTTGCGAAACATGGCGTTAATTCATGCAGTCAAAGAATGAACCCGACCAAGGCTTGTGGTAACGCATAAGGCGTCAGCGCTTGATCCATAAGCGCTGGCGGCAGGCAGGGCTGGGACGGGATATTGCCACTTGATGCGATTTAAGCAACAAGTCGTTCCGCTTTTTTGCTATGCAAGCGCGCATGGCTGGGCGATATTTGCAGCTTCGCCTTCTCTTGGACCTCCATGCCGCACACCGCTACCTCCACCGCCGCATCCCGCACGGGCGGGCAGATCCTCGTCCAGCAGCTCATCGTGCACGGCGTGCAGCAGCTCTTTTGCGTGCCGGGCGAGAGCTACCTGGCCGTGCTGGACGCCCTGCACGACGCCAACATCGCCGTCACCGTGTGCCGCCAGGAGGGCGGCGCGGCCATGATGGCCGAGGCGCAGGGCAAGCTGACCGGCCGCCCGGGCATCTGCTTCGTGACGCGCGGGCCGGGGGTCACCAACGCATCGGCGGGCATCCACATCGCGCACCAGGATTCGACGCCGTTGATCGTCTTCGTAGGCCAGGTGGCGCGCGGTGCGCTGGGGCGCGAGGCGTTCCAGGAGCTGGACTACGGCGCCGTGTTCGGCACCATGGCCAAGTGGGTGGTGCAGATCGACGATGCGCGGCGCGTGCCGGAGCTGGTCTCGCGCGCATTCCACGTCGCCACCTCGGGCCGCCCCGGCCCCGTGGTGGTGGCCCTGCCCGAGGACATGCTGACCGATGCCGTGCAGGTGGCCGATGCCCTGCCCTACACCGTGCCCGAGACCTACCCCGGCGCGCCCGCACTGCAGGCACTGGCGGCGCGGCTGCAGGCGGCCGAGCGGCCGGTGGTCATCGTGGGCGGCAGCCGCTGGTCCGACCAGGCGGTGCGCGACATGCAGGCCTTTGCCAGCGCCTGGCGGCTGCCGGTGTATTGCTCGTTCCGCCGGCAGATGCTGTTCCCGGCCAACCACGCCAGCTACGCGGGCGACCTGGGCCTGGGCGTCAACCCCCAGCTGCTGGCGCGCATCCGCGCGAGCGACCTGGTGCTGGTGCTGGGCGGGCGGCTGTCGGAGATCCCCTCGCAGGGCTACGAGCTGTTCGACATTCCCGTGCCGGCGCAGCCGCTGGTGCATGTGCATGCCGACGCCGACGAACTTGGCAAACTCTACCGCCCGGTGCAGGCCATCCACGCCACGCCGCAGGCCATGGCCGCCGCACTGGCCAGCCTGCGCCCCGCGGCCGAGCCGCGCTGGACCGCGCACACCGAGGCTGCGCGCGCCGAGTATCTTGCCTGGAGCGACCCGGCGCCCATCCGCATCCCCGGCAAGCTGCAGATGGGCGAGGTGATGCAGCACCTGCGCGCGGTGCTGCCCGCCAACACCATCTTCTGCAACGGCGCGGGCAACTTCGCCACCTGGGTGCACCGCTTCTGGCCGTTCACCACCTATGCGAGCCAACTGGCCCCCACCAGCGGCTCGATGGGCTACGGCCTGCCGGCCGGCGTGGGCGCCAAGCGCCTGTGGCGCGAGCGCGAGGTGGTGGTGTTTGCGGGCGACGGCGACTTTCTGATGCACGGCCAGGAGTTCGCCACCGCCGTGCAGTACGGCCTGCCGCTGATAGTGGTGCTGCTGGACAACGCCATGTACGGCACCATCCGCATGCACCAGGAGCGCGAGTACCCCGGACGCATCAGCGCCACACAGCTCAAGAACCCCGATTTCAAGGCCTATGCCCAGGCCTTCGGCGGGCACGGCGAGCGCGTGGAGCGCACCGAAGACTTCGCCCCGGCACTGGCACGCGCACGGGCGAGCGGGCTGCCGAGCGTGCTGCACTGCCTGATCGATCCGCAGGCGATCACACCCACGGGAACGCTGGATGGCATCCGGTCGGCGGCAATGGCGCGCAAGGGGTGATCTGAAGGGCTAAATGGGGCTTTGCGCTTGTGGGGCAAGCGCGGATAGCTATCGTTTTTGAGTTTGCCGCCGAATGCTTGGGTGCCGACCAGGTTATGCGCCCCCGCGCAGCAACATCAAAAAGAATAGCTGGCTGCGCTTACGCCATAAGCGCCGCCCTCAAAAAACTACCCCAACTGCTCGACCGCCATGAACCGCTCGCGCCACGCCTCGAACGGCAGGTCATCTGCCATTTCAATGGCCCGCTGCTCCTCCAGCGACCGCTCGGCCAGCGCCTGGTAGCGCGCCTGCTGCGACTCGCTCCAGGGCTGCCCCATCAGGATGTCCCGCGCCGACTGGGAATGCGCGAGTGCGAAGGCGGTGAAGTCGTTGTCATGCTGCTGTTGCAGCTCGGCCAGCACGCGCGCGGACGGTGTGGAGTGCGGGGCCGCCAGTGTCGCCTGGGCCGCCGTCAGCGCGTGCGCATAAGCCTCGCCGCCGTGGGCGGCATCCAGCGTGGCGGCGATGGGCGCGCATTCGGCCAGCACCTCGGCGGCCCAATCGGTCAGCAGCACACGCTGGCCGCGGCGCATGAGCTGCAGGCCGGCCTCGCGCCCGCGCTCGGCCGCCAGGTGCTGGTTGTTCTTGAGTTCTGCGATCTCGGCTGGCGTGTCGGGCGGGCTGTCCGACAGCAGGCAGTGCAGCAGGAACACGTCCAGCAGGCGCATGGTGTCGGCGGTGATGCCCACGGGCACGAACGGGTCCAGGTCCATCAGGCGCACCTCGACATACTCCACGCCGCGCTCGCGCAGCGCGTGCAACGGGCGCTCGCCGCTGTGGACGGTGCGCTTGGGCCGGATGGTGCCGTAGAACTCGTTCTCGATCTGCAGCAGGCTGGTGCCCAGCTGGTTGTAGTCGCCACCGGGATTGCGCACGCCGATTGCCTCGTAGGCCGGATAAGGCCGCGTGAGCGCCTCGTGCAGCGAGTCGGCATAGCCCTGCAGGCCGTTGTAGCTGACCGCCAGCGTGGCCTGGGCATCGCTCTGGTATCCCAGGCGGCCCATGCGCAGCGAGGTGGCATGGGGCAGGTACAGCGCGCGCTTGCCATCGCCCAGCGGCTGCAGACTATGCTGGCGCCCTTCGACGAAGCAGGGGCACAGCGCGGGCGAAGCGCCAAACAGGTACAGCAGCACAAAGGCATGCCGGCGGAAGTTGCGGATCAGCGCAAAGTATTCGTCGCTGCCCACACCCGGCAGCGACCAGTTGTAGTGGATGCCCGAGATGGTCTGCATGCGACGGCCGTAGCGGTGGCCCAGGCCCATGCGGTACACGCTCTTGGCGCGCCCCGGATTGGACGAGCCGTAGCGCGCCAACGGAATGGTCTCGTCCGTGGGCAGCATGCAGGGCATGCTGGACACCCAGAGCATCTCGCCGCCCGGCTGCTGCTGCAGCACGCGGTGCACGAACTGGTGGATCTCGGTCAGTTCATCCTGGCATTCCTGCACCGTGCGGTGGGCACCGGTGATGAGCTCGATCTGCGATTCGCTGTAGTCCGTGGTGATGCAAGGGTGCGTGAGGGCCGAGCCCAGCGCCACCGGATGGGGTGTGAGCGCCAGGGCGCCCGTGGGCAGCACGCGCAGCCCCTCCTTCTCGATGCCGCGGCGCATGCCTGCCAGCCGGTCGGCGGACAGGGCTGCGATTCGCTGTGGGAGTGTGCTCATGGTGGTGGTTGTTCCATCTTTTTTGAGGTGGGGTCGGAACTTAGCACGCCGCGCTGCGGCCTGCCTGCGCCCACATCAAGCGCCGGCCCGCCGCCGGGGAACTGCCACCGACCTCGGCACGGTCGCTCTTGGTACGGTAGCAGCCGGGCAGCACCGCCCCGGGCAGGCCATGTCAGCGGTGCGCAGCAGCCATGGCCTGCGCCACCTCGTTCGTGCCCTGTGCGGCGCCACTTTGCGGCACCTGCTCACCCGCTCCGCGGGCCGTCACCTCGGCCAGGCGCGCGGCCAATTGCTCCGGCACATCGGCACCTTGTCCCAGGTGGATGCCCTGGGTGAGCGTAATGTGCGCGGCCTCGAATGTGCCCGCGCCTGCACACAGAATGGTGCGCGTGGGCGCGCTCTCATGCGCCAGCACCAGCATGGCGGGTACCACCGCCTCGGGCTGGAGGGCAGCCAGCACTTCCTCGGGCATCAGGCCCTCGGTCATGCGGGTGGCGGCCGTGGGTGCCAAGGCGTTCACATGGATGCCGTACTTGGCCCCTTCGATCGCCAGCGTCTGCATCAACCCCACCTGGGCCAGCTTGGCCGCGCCGTAGTTGGCCTGGCCGAAGTTGCCGTACAGGCCCGTGGAGGACGTCGTCATCACGATGCGCCCATAGTTCTGCGCCTGCATGTGCGGCCACACCGCCTTGCAGCAATGGGCCGCGCCCATGAGGTGGACCTGGACCACGAGGGCAAAGTCCGCCATGTCCATCTTGGCAAACGACTTGTCGCGCAGGATGCCGGCGTTGTTGACCAGGATGTCCACGCGACCCCACGCGTCCATGGCCTGCTGCACCATGGCCTGCACGGCCGCGAAATCGGTCACCGACGCACCGTTGGCCAGCGCCTCGCCGCCTGCGGCGCGGATCTCGTCCACCACGGCCTGCGCGGCGGACACCGAGCCGCCGCTGCCGTCCACGGCACCGCCAAGGTCATTGACCAGCACCTTGGCGCCACGCGCTGCCAGCGCCAAAGCATGCTGACGGCCCAGGCCGCCACCCGCACCCGTCACGATGGCCACACGGCCGTGGAAATCAAGGGACATGTTGAAGTCTTTGAACGAAGGATTGCCACTAGTGTGGTGTCTCAAAAGTAATCATCAAATAATGGTACTCGCTGCCCGCGCCACAGATGCCAAGATGGTGTCCGCACTTTTATGCCACACGAACGGCTTGGGATCCTCGTTGTGACGATCAATGTATTCCCGTATGGATTGCTCCAGCTGAGCAACGCTGGTGTGGGCGCTGCGCTTGATCCACTGCTCGCTGATCTGGCTAAAGAAACGCTCGACCAGATTGAGCCAGGACGCTGAGGTGGGCGTGAAGTGAACGTGGTAGCGAGGATGGGCTGCTAGCCAGGCCCGCACTGCCTGCGTCTTGTGCGTGCCGTAGTTGTCCATGATCAGGTGGATGTCTTGTTCGCCTGGCACCGCTGCATCGATGGCTTTGAGGAACTGCAGGAATTCCACACTGCGGTGACGGCGCTTGAGCTGTCCTATGACTTTGCCAGTGGCCACATCCAGCGCTGCAAACAGCGACGTTGTGCCATGGCGCTTGTAATCGTGCGTGCGCGTGCTGGGTTTGCCAAACGTCAGTGGTAACCCTGGTTGGGTGCGATCCAGAGCCTGGATCTGGCTCTTCTCGTCCACGCACAGCACCAAGGCGCGATCGGGTGGTGCCATATACAGCCCCACCACATCCCGTACCTTGTCCACGAAATGGGGATCCGTCGATAGCTTGAAGGTTTCTTGCAGGTGCGGCTTCAGCCCAAAGGCATGCCAGATGCGCTGCACCGTCGCGGGCGATACGCCAGCGTGCCGACTCATCTGGCGCACGCTCCAGTGCGTGGCGTTGTCAGGCTTGCTCTGGCGAACCTTGTCCACAATGAGCTGAACCTGCTCGTCGCCCACACTGCGCGGGCGGCCAGCGCGCGGGGCATCGGTCAAACCCGCCAGACGATACGCCCGGTAGCGCCGCCGCCACTTGGAGACAGTTTGCACCGTCGTGCCCAAGCGTTGGGCAATCATGGTGCCCGACTCCCCATCTGCGCAGCCCAGCACGATTCGCATGCGCAGCTTCTCGTCCTCGGGCGCTTTGCGTACGCGCAGTCGCGCATGCAGCTCTGCGCGCTCGGCATCGGTGATCTGCAGCTTCGTGGCGGGGCGTCCAGGGTGGGCCATCAGCGTAGTCTCCTATAAGGAAGCTGATTCGACCAACACCGGTCAAAATAGTTCTATCTATTTTTGAGACACCACACTAGGGCCTGTTCACACTATTTTTGCCAGTGCGAATGGCGTGAAAACCGCGCCAATCTAGGCGCGTGACGACGCCAAGGCCGGGGCCTTGGCTAGGAGGGCAACGACGAATGGCGCGGTTTTCACTCCGTTCCCTCCGGGTTGCGATCAAAAAGGGCCATTCGCGGCGTTGCCAAGCCTCGCTGGGGTAGCACCCCAGCTTCGTTTGGCGCCTTGCGCCTGGCCCTTTTTGATCGCAACGCATCTGGCAAAAATAGTGTGAACAGGCCCTAGACACGCAGGCCCGCGACCACCGGTGGCCGGGCACACGCGCAGCGAAAAGAAATGGCCCCGGCCGATGACCGGGGCGATTCAAAGGATACAGGAAGCAACCAGGTTCAATGAGGGCCGCCTAACCGCTTGTATGCCTTCCCCTCACCCTGAGTGCTTGCAGGGCACCAGGGCTATGCGTGGCGTTTTTCCCCAAGCGCCTTGATCGCCGGCCCGATGGACACGGCAGCCTCGTCATAGCCCGACCAGGGGCCGTTGCCGGTCTTCAAGCGCCGGTCCACGGTCTGCACCGTCCAGTGGGCGCCACCCGTGAGGGCGTCCAGTTCCTGCCAGGCGACGGGCACGGACACGCCCATGCCCGGCCGCGCGCGCGCCGTCCACGCACAGGCCGTGGTGGCGCCAAAGCCATTGCGCAGGTAGTCCACAAAGATCTTTCCCACGCGGTTGCGGGGCCCGCTCTTGGCCACGAAACGCTGCGGCAGGGTGCGCGCCAGATGCTGCACCACGGCTTGGCTGAAGTCTTTCACGGTATCCCAGCCGTGCAGTCGCTTGATGGGCACCACCACATGCAGCCCCTTGCCGCCGCTGGTCTTAAGGAACGATGGCAGGCCCAGCTCGGTGAGCATCAAGCGCACGAGCGCTGCGCCCTCTTGCACGTGCGCCCACGGCACGCCCTCGCCCGGATCCAAGTCGAAGGTGATGCGGTTGGGCCGCTCGATCCGGTCCTTGCGAGCATTCCAGGTGTGAAACTCGACGGTGTTCATCTGCGCGGCCGACAGCAGGCCCTGCGCCGTGGCCACTTCCAGCAGCGGCGGGTGCCCAGGATCCAGGTCAGGTGACAGCGCACTCACCCCGTCCAATGTCCCCGTGTCCAGGTGCTTTTGAAAGAAGAGCTCGCCCTCCAGACCTTGCGGCGCCCGCAGCAGGGATACGGGCCGCCCCTGCAGGTGGGGCAGCATGAGGGGCGCTACCGTGGCGTAGTACCGCACCAGATCAAGCTTGGTGAACCCCGTGGAGGGATCGACCACGCGCGCCGGGCTTGTCACCTGCAGCCCCCCCACGCGCGCGGCGCGGCTGGGCGCAGCCCCCTGCAGGTGCGCAGGCTCCTCGTGGACGATGGCGGCGGCGGGCTTGTCGTCGCGCAACCCGCGGAACACGGCGTGGCGCACCTTGCCCTCTTTCGTCCATTCGGCGAAGGAAACCTCCGCCACCAGCGTGGGCCTCACCCAATGCACCTTGCGGGGGATGGAGCGCGGCTGGGCAAACGGGCTGTCCTGGGTGCGCAAAGCGCCCAGCCGCCGGGCCAGGTCCGCGAGGACGCGCTCGCTGAAACCCGTGCCCACATTGCCGGCATAGCGCAGGGCACCGCCCTCGTCATGCACGCCCAGCAGCAGTGAACCGATCCCTGTGCGTGAGCCCTGCGGGTCGGTGTATCCGCCGATGACGAACTCTTGCCGATGGCTGCACTTGAGCTTGATCCAGTCCGTGCTGCGGCGGGAGGCATACACGCTGTCCTTGCGCTTGCCGATCACCCCTTCAAATCCCAGCCGGCAGGCCGAGGCCACCAGGTCCGCCGGCCGGGCTTCGAACGATTCGCTGAACCGCACACGGTCTGAGGAGGCTGGCTGCAGCACGCTGCGCAGCAGCGCGCGCCGTTCAGTGAGGGGCAGTTGCCTCAGATCGCGCCCGTGCGCAAAAGGCAAGTCGAAGGCGTAAAAGACCAGCGCGTCGGTCGATCGCCCGTCAAACGCGTTCTGCAGCGCCTGGAAGTCGGGGACACCCTGGGCGTCCAGCACCAGCACCTCGCCGTCGATCCATGCAGAGGACAGCGGCAAGGCGGCCAGCGCTTGCGCCAGGGCGGGCATCCTCGAGGTCCAGTCGTTGCCGTTACGGGTGTACAGCCGTGCCTTGCCGCGCTGAACCCGCGCCAGCATGCGATAGCCGTCGAACTTGAGCTCCCACAGCCACTGCGAAAGCTCGGCCGGCGGTCCGTCCACCAGCGTGGCGAGTTGCGGGGATAGCTGGTCAGGCAGCGGTGCCGTGGGCGCGGATGTCCACGGCACCGCCGCTGCCGTGGGAGGCTGAATCTGCGCGGGCCCGGCCCTCTGAGCGAATGCGCGCGCTGGTGGCGCAACCGGCGGCTGGTCTGCCACGCTGTCGGGCATTTCGTCCACCACGTTGAACTCCTCGGCCGCACGCTCCAGCCCGTCGCGCTCCTTGATCAGCAGCCAGGGGGGTTTCTTATCGTCGTCCCGGCCATGCATACGCACCAGGGTCCAGTGACCATGCAATTTGTGACCGTGGATCTCGAACTTGAGCTTCCCCTTGCGGTAGTCTTCGCGCGGATTGCCCTGCGGCACCCAATAGCCGCGGTCCCAGATGATGACCCGCCCCGCGCCGTATTGGCCCGGCGGGATCTGCCCTTCGAATTGGTTGTAGGAAATCGGGTGGTCTTCCACCTGCACGGCCATGCGTTTGTCCGCGGGGTCGTAACTGGGGCCCTTGGGTACGGCCCAGCTCTTCATGGTGCCGTCCAGTTCCAGGCGCAGGTCGTAGTGCAGGCGGCTGGCCCAGTGCTTCTGGATCACGTACTGCAGCGCCTGCGACTGCGCTCCGCCGTCCGCGGGCTCTGGCGTCACGGCAAAGTTGCGCTTTTGCTTGTACGCCGCCAGCGGGTCTTTGCGGGGCATGGTCCGTCGCCTTGTCCGGTGTACGCACGGCTATCCGTGTGCGCGGCGAGGTTTCTTGGCCGCAGCGGGCTTGGCAGGCGCCGCCTTGGCCGCCGTCTTGCGGGCCGGTGACTTTTTGGCGGCGGTCGATTTGGCCGCTGCCTTGCCCGACGGTGCAAGGCGGGTCACGGAGGCGGGTTTGTCCTTGCGCGGCGGGGTGGCCGAGGCACCCTCCAGGCTGCGCTTGAGCAACGCCGTGAGGTCCAGCACCTCCGCCCCCGCAGCCACCGCCGGCCCTTCATCCGGCTGAGCGACATGGGCAATCTCTCCGGCTGAGGCCTTGGCCTCGACCAGCCTGTGAATCTCCTCAGAGAAAGAATTGCGGAAGCGGTCCGCGTTCCACTCCTGCGTCATGTCCTCGATGAGCTGCATGGCCATGGCCAGCTCCGCGTCCTTGATACCCGCGGCTTTCGCATCCAGCGGCGGCAGGGCCAGTTGCTCGAATGAGCGGATCTCCCCTCCCCAGCGCAGCAGGTTGAGGATCAGCGCTCGGCCGCACGGAATGAGCACGGCCAGGTGCTGCTTGGACTGGATCACCACTTTGGCCACGCCCACGCGGTTGCTCTGGCGCAGGGCCTCGCGCAGCAGTGCGTACACCTTTTCGCCACGCTTGAGAGGTGCCGTGTAATAGGGACGCTCCAGGTAGACAAAGGGGATCTCGTCGGCGTCAAGAAACGCCTCGATCTCGATCGTCTGCGTGACCTTGGGAAAGGCGGCCGCGATTTCCTCGGGCGTCAGAATGACGTAGCGGCCTTCTTCATACTCCACACCCTTGACGATATCGGCCGTGGCGATTTCCTTGCCCGTGATTTTGTTCACACGCTTGTACCCCACCGGCTCCATCGACCGGCGGTCCAGCCAGTCAAAGTCGATGCCCGAGCTGACGGTCGCCGAGTACAAGCCCACAGGAATATGGACGAGGCCAAAGCTGATCGCCCCCTTCCAGAGGGTGCGTGTCGAGGTGGGGGCCTTGCCCTGCCCCTGCTTCGCGCCAGATGGGAGAGCGTCGCTCGCGGTGGGTTGCTTAGATCGCATGTGCAAACGCTATCCATGGCGCAGGGGCGCAGATGTAGGACAGCGGTTGCTTCTATCGTGGTGGAATCTCCGATCATCCTGGGGCGTCGGACTATGTGCGGAGGCTTCTTGCCGTCGGCCTGATGTGCGGACGCTGTCGCATCCCCATCGCCGCGCCCCCGGTGCATCGCCCTGCACCCGACAACTGCACTGCCCGCACACGGACCAGCGGCTCGCTCTGCTTGTTCAGGCAGCCTGGCAGGCACCAGCACTAAGCCCCACGTTCATAGGCAGCCCCGTGTGCGCCCCGTTCGGCGCAATCCACGCCCTCTTCCCCAATGCAATCCATATTCACATAAAAAGGCTGCAACCCCTACCTAGCAAGCGCCAGCAGCTCCTATTTTTAGAGCAAAAGACCAACGCCCGGTGTTCAGACCGGGCGTTGTGCGGAAGTTGACGGGGGTTACAGGAGCAGCACCTACTGCCTCCTAGACGCCGGTAAGCGTCACTCCCACTCGATGGTGGCAGGCGGCTTGCTCGACACGTCGTAGGTCACGCGGTTGATGCCGCGCACCTCATTGATGATGCGGCTGGAGACCTTCTTCAACAGCGCATAGGGCAACTCCGCCCAGTCGGCTGTCATGAAGTCGCTGGTCTGCACCGCGCGCAATGCCACCACATAGTCGTAGGTGCGGCCATCGCCCATCACGCCCACGCTCTTGACGGGCAGGAACACGGTGAAGGCCTGGCTGGTGAGGTCGTACCAGGTCTTGCCCGTGGCTTCGTCGGTGAAGTTGCGCAGCTCTTCGATGAAGATGGCATCGGCGCGGCGCAGCAGGTCGGCGTATTCCTTCTTCACCTCGCCCAGAATGCGCACACCCAGACCCGGGCCGGGGAACGGATGGCGGTAGACCATTTCGCGCGGCAGTCCCAGGGCCACGCCGAGCTCACGCACCTCGTCCTTGAACAGGTCGCGCAGCGGCTCCAGCAGTTTGAGGCCGAGTTGCTCGGGCAACCCGCCCACGTTGTGGTGGCTCTTGATGGTGACGGCCTTCTTGCTCTTGGCACCGCCGGACTCGATCACGTCGGGGTAGATGGTGCCTTGCGCCAGGAAGGTCGCGCCCTTGTGGCCCTGGCCGCTGGCCTTGAGCTTTTCGGCTTCGGCCTTGAACACGTCCACGAACAGGCGGCCGATGATCTTGCGCTTTTGCTCGGGCTCCGACACACCGGCCAGCTCACCCAGGAACAGGTCCGAGGCATCCACGCGCACCACCTTCGCGTGCAGCTTGCCTGCGAACATGTCCATGACCATATCGCCTTCGTTGAGGCGCAGCAGGCCGTGGTCCACGAACACGCAGGTAAGCTGGTCGCCAATCGCACGGTGGATCAGGGCCGCAGCCACCGACGAATCCACGCCGCCAGACAGGCCCAGGATCACTTCCTCGTCGCCCACCTGCTCGCGGATCTTCTGCACGGCTTCCTCGATGTGGTCGCGCATGATCCAGTCCGCCTGGGCGCCACAGATCTCGCGCACGAAGCGGTTGAGCAGCGCGGCGCCCTGCACCGTGTGCGTGACCTCGGGGTGGAATTGCACGGCGTAGAAGCGCCGCGTTTCGTCCGCCATGCCGGCGATGGGGCAACTGCCGGTGGAGCACATCAGCTTGAAACCGGGAGGCAGCTCGGTGACTTTGTCGCCGTGGCTCATCCACACCTTCAGCATGCCGTGGCCCTCGGGCGTGGAGAAATCCTCGATGCCCTTGAGCAGCGCGGTATGGCCATGGGCGCGGACTTCGGCATAGCCGAACTCGCGGCTGTGCGAGCCCTCGACCTTGCCGCCCAGTTGCGCGGCCATGGTCTGCATGCCGTAGCAGATGCCCAACACGGGCACCCCCAACTCGAACACGGCGTCAGGGGCGCGGTCGTCCACTTCGTAGACGCTGGCGTGGCTGCCCGACAGGATCACACCCTTGAGCTTGCCGTCTGCGGCGAACTGGCGCACCCAGTCGCTGCTCACGTCGCAGGGGTGGACCTCGCAGTAGACATGCGTCTCGCGCACGCGGCGCGCGATGAGTTGGGTGACCTGGGAGCCGAAGTCGAGGATGAGGATCTTGTCGTGTTGCATGGAGAGCGACAGGGTCGGTAAAAGACAAAAGGCCCGAACACCTGGAGACGGGTTCGGGCCTGCGGAATGGCGAAAACTCAGTCCGCCCGGTAGTTGGGGGCTTCCTTGGTGATCTGCACGTCGTGCACGTGCGACTCGCGGATGCCAGCCGCCGTGATCTCCACGAATTCGGCCTTGTTGTTCATCTCTTCGATGGTTGCGCAACCACAGTAGCCCATGGCCGCACGCACGCCGCCGGCCATCTGGAACACGATGGACACCATGGAGCCCTTGTAGGGCACGCGGCCTTCGATGCCTTCAGGCACCAGCTTGTCAGCGTTGGGATTGCCCGTGGTGGCCTCCTGGAAGTAGCGGTCGGCCGAGCCCTGCTGCATGGCGCCGATCGAGCCCATGCCGCGGTAGCTCTTGTAGGAGCGGCCCTGGTACAGGATGACTTCGCCCGGCGCTTCCTCGGTGCCAGCGAACATGCCGCCCATCATGATGGTGGACGCGCCTGCGGCCAGCGCCTTGGCGATATCGCCCGAGAAGCGAATGCCGCCGTCGGCGATCAGTGGCACACCTGTGCCCTGAAGCGCGGTGGCGACGCTGTCGATGGCCATGATCTGGGGTACGCCCACGCCAGCCACGATGCGTGTGGTGCAGATGGAGCCGGGACCGATGCCGACCTTGACCGCATCGGCGCCTGCCTCGGCCAGGGCCAGCGCGGCAGCGCCGGTGGCGATGTTGCCGCCGATCACGTCCACTTGCGGGTAGTTCTGTTTGACCCAGCGCACGCGGTCGATCACACCTTTGCTGTGGCCGTGGGCTGTATCCACCACGATGGCATCCACACCGGCCTTGACCAGCAACGCCACGCGCTCTTCGGTGCCCGCGCCGACGCCCACGGCAGCAGCCACGCGCAGGCGGCCTGCCGCATCGCGCGCGGCGTTGGGGAACGTGGTCTGCTTGTTGATGTCCTTGACCGTGATGAGGCCCTTGAGCTCAAAGGCGTCGTTCACCACCAGCAGGCGCTCCAGCTTGTGGCGGTTGAGCAGTGCCTTGGCCTGCGCGGGGGTGGTGCCGTCTTTTTCGTTGACGGTGATCAGCTTCTCGCGCGGCGTCATGATCTCACGCACCTTGACGTCGTAGCGCGTCTCGAAGCGCACGTCGCGGCTGGTGACGATGCCCACCACCTTGCCACCGTCACAGACCGGGAAGCCCGAGATGCCCAGGTTCTCGGACAGTTCCAGCACCTGCAGCACCGTGTGTTCGGGTGTGATGACCACGGGATCGTGCACCACGCCGGATTCATGCCGCTTGACCTTTGACACCTCGGCCGCCTGCTGCTCGGCCGTCATGTTCTTGTGAATGACGCCAATCCCCCCTTCTTGCGCGATGGCGATGGCCAGACGCGCTTCGGTCACGGTGTCCATGGCGGCGGACACGAGCGGGAGGTTCAGGGTGATGTTGCGCGTGAAGCGCGTGACGAGGGAGGTGTCCTTGGGCAGGACCTGGGAGTACGCCGGCACCAACAACACATCGTCGAAGGTGAGCGCTTTTCCAAGAAGGCGCATGTGAAAGCTCCAAAAAAAGGATTGTACCCGCCGCGCGACAAATCGCACACGTCCCGCGTGAACGCCCCTTGGTGGGTGCAGCCGCTCACCGCTACACTCGCCCGCATGAAACCGCACAAGCTTCTTCTGCTGGCGCTGGGCTGCGCCTGGGCCATGGGCGCATCGGCCCAATGGCAATGGGTGGACAAGGATGGGCGCAAGGTGTTCAGCGACCGCCCACCGCCACAGGACATTCCTGACAAGAGCATCCTCAAGCAACCGCAGCGCGCCCTGCCGCGTACCGCGATGGCAGCGCCCGCATCGCCAGCGTCGGCTCCCGCATCCGAAGCCGCCGCGCCTGCCAGCGGCAAGGACAAGCAGCTGGAGGAGAACAAGGCCAAGGCTGACGCCGCCGAAGCCGCCAAGAAGAAAGCGGAGGAAGACCGCGTGGCCAAGGCCCGTGCCGACAACTGCGCGCGCGCCAAACGCGCAAAGGAGCAGTTGGCGCCCGGCCAGTTGGTGAGCAATGTCAATGCCAAGGGGGAGCGGGGCTTCATGGACGACGCAACCCGCGCAGCAGAATTACGCCGAGCGGAAGCGACCATCGCTTCCGACTGCAAGTAGCAGCTACCCCATAAACGCGCCACCGGCCGCCCTTCTGCATGGATGAGGCGGCCGTTTTGTTTTCAGCGTATGCTGAGAAGCACTCTCAATAACCGGACTTGGCCCCCGGCCGGCGTTTGGCGAACAATCCCGCCGCACGAGCGCCCTGGCGCGCAAAGCGCTGGCGGCGCGCCAGCTTCGGGTCAACCCGCAAGGGGCGGCAGCCTTCCACGCGGTCACCATCGTGCAACAGGTCGTCCAGTCTGCCTTCCCTGCCCCAAATGCCCCAGACAAGCCCCTCAGCCTGTGCATCCAGTCCGCAGGCGCTCAGAGCATCGGCCACCGTAGCACCGGCCGGAAGCAGTAGCACCCACTCGTGCACATCGCCCGGTTGCCGCGAGATGGCCACCGCGATGCGCAGCCGCTCCGGCGGGGGCAAGGTTTCAGCCATAAACCTGCTCGGCCCGTTTGATGAAGGCATCGATGAACGTGGCGGCGATGCGGTCAAACACGGGGCCGACCAACGCCGCCAATGCCCGGTTGTCAAAGCCGTAGCTCAGCTGGAGTTCGACCTTGCATGCGCGCTGCGTACCGTCCCCCACAGGATGAAAGTGCCAGTCGCCGTCGAGCTGTGAAAAGGGGCCCTCCACCAGCTCCATCTTGACGCGGCGCCCGGGCTCATGCGTATTGCGCGTAACAAACGACTTGCGTATGCCGCCCAACGCAATGCCCACTTCCGCCTTCATGCCGTTTGCATGGGTTTCCAGGACGGTGGCGTGGTCGCACCACGGCAGGAACTGCGGATACTTGGCCACGTCCGTCACGAGGGCGAACATTTCTTCGGGGCTGTACCAGATGAGGACGGACTTGTTGACAGTTTTCATGCAGGCGAAGGCTGGATGGGCCTGGTGGCACAGCCGGCCTAGAATCGATGGTGCGAGACGACAACAATTGTAGGGAGACCCTTGATCTCCCGGTTTGCGCCGCATCTATTCACCATGGCCAAGAAACCTGACACATCGTCCCGCATCGCCGACAACAAGAAGGCGGCATACAACTATTTCTTTGAAGAGCGCTACGAGGCGGGGCTGGTGCTGCACGGCTGGGAGGTCAAGGCACTGCGCGAGGGCAAGGTGCAGCTTACCGACGGCTACGTGATCATCAAAGATGGGGAACTGTTTCTCATCGGCTGCCAGATCAACCCGCTCAAGACCGCGTCCACGCACGTCAGCCCCGACGCGGCGCGCATCAAGAAGCTGCTGATGCACAAGGACGAAATCCGGCGCCTGATCGGCAAGGTCGAGCAAAAAGGCTACACCCTGGTGCCGCTGAATCTCCACTGGAAGGACGGCCGCGCCAAATGCGAGATTGCCTTGGCCAAGGGCAAGGCCGAGCACGACAAGCGCGACACCATCAAGGAGCGCGAAGGCAAGCGCGAGGTGGAACGCGTCATGAAGAGCCGCCACCGCTGATCTTTTTTTGGCGGAGGGTGGAATAAACGCACCGCCCCCGGTGTTCATGCCAGCGTCCGGCCACAATTCCTCTGGCCGGCACCCTTCCGGAGAACACCATGACCAAGCTCAGTTCCCTGCTCGCCGCGCTGGCACTCGCCGGCTGTTATTCCCTCGCGCCCGCGCAAGTCAGCACCCAGGACGGCGTGCTCGTCGGCCCGAACGGCATGACGCTCTACACCTTCGACAAGGACGTAGCGGGCGATGGCCAGTCGGCCTGCAACGGCGCCTGCGCCACCAACTGGCCACCCCTGACCGCCACCAGCGCCCCCGCGGGTGAAGGCTACAGTCTGATCCAGCGCGCCGACGGCAGCAAGCAGGTGGCCTACAAGGGCAAGCCGCTGTACTACTGGATCAAGGACGGCAAGCCCGGCGACAAGACGGGGGACGGCGTGAACAACCTGTGGCGCGCCGCCAAGCCATGAGCCCCACAATGCGTCCATGAACCGCGTCCAGATCGTGGAGCAACTGCCGGGGTTGCGCCGCTATGCGCGCGCGCTCACCGGCGACGCATGGGCAGCCGACGATCTGGTGCAGGACACGCTGGAGCGCGCCTGCCGCAAGTGGCTGCTGTGGCGCGGCGGCAGCAATCTGCGCGCCTGGCTTTTCACGCTGATGCACAACCTGTACCTCAACCAGCGCCGCGGCCTGGTGCCCGTGCAGGCGCTGGATGTGGATGCCCTGGCGGCCATCGCGGACGCGCCTGACGCCTCCCACGAAACAGCCATGGACCTGGACCGCTGCCTGCAACGCCTGCCCGTCGATCAACGGGCCGTGCTGCTCCTGGTGACACTGGAAGACATGGCCTATGCCGACGTGGCGCGTGTGCTGGGTATACCGGAAGGCACGGTGATGTCGCGGTTGTCCCGCGCTCGCGCACGCATGCGCGAATTGATGGAGCCCTCAGTCCACGCCCAGCCGTCATCCACCCCGACTGCCTTGCGCCGCATGAAATGAAGCGCCCTTTCCGCCCGTAGTGAGCCCGCCATGAAGCCCGACCCTTTCAGCCCTTCGGACGAGACGCATCTGCATGCTTTGGCGGACGACCGGCTGCCGCGCGCCCAGGCAGAGTCGCTGCACTCCCGCATGGACTCCTCGCAGAGGCAGCGTGCCGAAGCGTGGGCGCAACAGCGTGCGCAGCTGCAGACCCTGCACGCTGACTGGTTGCGGCAGCCTGTGCCCAATGTGCTGGTACAGGCGGCAGAGCGCCTGCAAGACGCACACGACACGCAACAGCACTGGGCCCGTTGGGGCGGCTTTGCCGCGGGCTGGGTGCTGGCGTTCGGGCTGGGCTGGAGCCTGCATGCGACGGACGGCAAACAAACCACACTGGCCACGGCCCCCCCGCAACGGTTCGTGCAGCAGGCGGCCGTGGCGCACGCGGTCTACCAACCCGAACAGCGCCATCCTGTGGAAGTGGCGGCCGCGCAGCAGGACCACCTGGTGCAGTGGCTGTCCAAGCGGCTGGCGCGCCCGCTCACCGTGCCGCGGCTGCAGGCCGAGGGGTTCGAATTGATGGGCGGGCGCCTGCTGCCCGGCGGCAGCGGGGCGCGCGCGCAATTCATGTACCAGAACGCCGCGGGCGCGCGAATCACGCTGTACCTGGGCGCACTCGACGGCCTACAGGCTGCGGCGGCACCGACCACCGCGTTCCAGTTCCACGACGAAGGGACCGTGTCCAGTTTCTACTGGGTGGACCAGGGTTTTGGCTACGCCCTCAGCGGCGAACTGCCGCGGCCCACGCTGCAGGCGCTGGCCACGGCGGTGTACCAGCAGATCAGCGCAGCGCCGCCAGCGGGTGCGCGTGCGCCGGCCAAGGGCTCTTGAAGAACGCTTGCACCAGCGCGGGCTCCACATCCTCCACGCGCGCGGGGTTCCAGCGCGGGCTGTGGTCCTTGTCCACCGCCAGGGCGCGAATGCCCTCCACCGTCTCGCTCTGGCCGGGACGCAGGTAGAAGCAGTGCCGAACCATGTCGCGCTCCATGCGCAAGTCGTCGGCCAGACCCATGCTGCGCGCACGGCGGACCTGCTCCAGCGCGACATGCAGCATCAGTGGAGAGCGCTTGCGCAACGTGGCAGCCGTGGCGCGTGCCCACTCGTCGTCAGACTGCTCCAGCGCAGCCACGATGGCCGCCGCATCATCCAACGCGAAGTAGTGATCAATTTGACCTCTAGCGCTTACAGCGCAAGCGCCAGCAGCTACAAATTTTGATGCAACCCACTGCTGAACGGCAGCGCCGTCGGCAAACGTCTGCAACGCCAGACCGTCCCACACCGCCGCTTGCTGGCCCGCCGGCAGGAAGCCGTCCGCCAGGCCGAAGTCAATGGCATCGGCTGCGCCGATGGCGTCGCCCGTCAGTGCCAGCCACTCGCCCACGCGGCCAGGGCAGCGCGAGAGGAAGTAGCCGCCGCCCACATCGGGGAACAGGCCGATCGCCGTCTCCGGCATGGCCATCTTGGTGCGCTCGGTCACGATGCGCAGCGTGCCGCCCTGGCTGATGCCCATGCCGCCCCCCATGACGATGCCGTCCATGAAGGCGATGTAGGGCTTGCCGAAGGTGTGGATCAGATGGTTGAGGGCGTATTCCTCGGTGAAGAAGTCCTCCAGTTGCGGATTGCCCGTGCTGCCCGCGGCGTGCAAAAAGCGGATGTCGCCGCCCGCGCAGAAGGCGCCGAAGGGCCCTTCGCGGCCGTTGCCGCGGATCGCCACGGCCAGTACCTTGTCGTCATGCTGCCAGGCCAGCAGCGCCGCCATCAGGTCGCGCACCATGCCCAGCGACAAGGCATTCAGCGCCTTCGGGCGGTTCAGCGTGATGCAGCCGACCTGGCCGCGCACCTCGGTCACGACTTCCGCCGTCATCTCCGTCATTGTTGCTCCTTCCATCCAAGCAGTTCATTGAAAACGAGCGCGCCGATCACCAGCGCGCCTCCCATCAGCACGGCCGGGGCTGGGCGCTCTCCAGCGCCCACCCAGGCCAGCAGAATGCCAAAGATCACTTCCAGCAGGCCCAGCAGCGCAATCTCAGGCGCCTTGAGCACGCGCGCGCAGTACACCACCAGCACGCAGGGGATCGCCAATTGGACCAGACCCAGCAGGGCCAGAAGGGACAAATCACGCGCCGTGGCCTGGAACGGCCACGCAAGCGGCAGCGTGGCCAGGGCGGACAGCGCCGCCCCCAGCAGCACGGCGGGCACCAGGTCCACCGCATGGCCCTGGCGCTGCGAGTGCTGCACCACCACCCAGTTCACGGCCGCCGCGACCGGCACGCACAAGGCAACAAGCACGCCCACCACGGACAGGCCGGAGATGCCCGAGCCATACATCCACCCGATGCCTGCGCCCGCCAATGCAATCGCGCACCAGGTGCGCGGCGCGATGTGGTGGCCAATGAAGGCCCGCGCCAGCAATGCCGTGAGCAGCGGTCCGATGGCCATGGTGACCAATACGCTGGCCACGGGGATGAGCAATATGGCGATCATGAAGGCCGTGAACATCACGCTCCAGCACACGCCAGAGATCCACACCGCCCGCCCCCCGCGCCGCAGATTGGCCAGCAACGCCCTGCCCTGCAGCACCGGCAGGATCACGCACAGCGACAGCAGCATGAAGAAGCTGCGCCAGAAGGTCACTTCAAAGCTGCGCGCCTGGTCCAGATGGCGCGTGACGACGCCCGCGATGGACCACATGAAGGTGACGGCCACCATCAGCCAGACCGCCCGCGCGTGGCCGGGCAAGGCATTCGCGGTCATCGCTGTCTCCTCCCTGTGGATTTCTTGTGTCGTCGGCATGTGCTACCCACGCATGCCGTGAGGCCCGCATGTTAGCGGCTGGCGCCATACCGCGCTGCCTCAGATGCGCGAAGGGCGAACCCTCCTAGCGGATGGGCTCACCCTTCGTCGGCTCGCAGCGCCTTGGCTGCCGCAGCCAAGCCGGTTCAGGCAGAACAGGCCTTGCCGATCACGCGCCTTCGCGGCTGGCGCGCTTGCGCTCGTGCTCCTTGAGGTGGCGCTTGCGCAGGCGAATGCTCTTGGGCGTGATCTCCACCAGTTCATCGTCCTCGATGAACTCCACACCGTACTCCAGCGTGAGGTCGATCGGGGGCGTGATCTTGATCGCGTCTTCCTTGCCGCTCACGCGGAAGTTGGTGAGCTGCTTGGTACGCGTGGCGTTCACCACCAGGTCGTTGTCGCGGTTGTGCACGCCGACGATCATGCCTTCGTACACCGGGTCGCCTGCCTTCACGAACATGCGGCCACGGTCGTCGAGCTTGCCCAGGGCGTAGGTGAAAATTTCACCATCGTCCATGGAAATCAGAACGCCGTTCTTGCGGCCGCCAATGTCGCCCTTATGCGGCTCATAGCTGTCGAAGATGTTGCTGATGAGGCCCGAGCCGCGCGTCAGGTTCAGGAATTCGTTGGTGAAACCGATCAGGCCACGGGCCGGGATGCGGTACTCCAGGCGCACGCGGCCACGGCCGTCAGGCTCCATGTTCACCAGTTCACCCTTGCGCTCGCCGAGGGCCTGCATCACACCGCCTTGGTGCCCTTCCTCGATATCAGCGGTCACCAGTTCGATAGGCTCGCAGCGCTCGCCGTCGATGTCGCGGTACACCACACGCGGCTTGGAGACGGCCAACTCGTAGCCTTCACGGCGCATTTCTTCCAGCAGGATGGTCAGGTGCAGTTCGCCGCGGCCGGACACCTCGAAGATGCCGTCCTCGTCGGTTTCCTTGACGCGCAGGGCCACGTTGGAACGCAGCTCCTTCTGCAGACGGTCCCAGATCTGGCGGCTGGTCACGAACTTGCCTTCACGGCCCGCCAGCGGCGAGGTGTTCACGCAGAAGTTCATCGTCAGCGTGGGCTCGTCGATCTTCAGCATGGGCAGCGGCTGGGGGTTGGCGGGGTCGGTGAGGGTCTCGCCGATACCCACGTTCTCGATGCCGTTGATGAGCACGATCTCGCTGGGGCCGGCTTCGCTCACCTGCACGCGGTCCAGGCCCTGGAACTGGTGGATCTGGTTCACGCGGCCCTTGTAGCTGGCGCCATCGGGGCCAGCCATGACCAGCACGTCCTGCCCGGCCTTGAGCGTACCCTGGGTGATGCGACCCACGCCAATGCGGCCCACGAAGGTGGAATAGTCCAGCGCCGATACCTGCATCTGCAGGGGTGCCGTGGCGTCACCCTTCACGGACGGCACATGCTTGAGGATGGTCTCGAACAGCGCCGACATGTCGGGGCCCCATTGCTCGCCGGGGTTGCCCTGCTCCAGGGAGCTCCAGCCGTTGATGCCCGAGGCGTAGACCACGGGAAAGTCCAGTTGCTCGTCGGTGGCGCCCAGCTTGTCGAACAGATCGAAAGCGGCGTTCACCACGTAGTCGGGGCGCGCGCCGGGCTTGTCCACCTTGTTGACCACCACGATGGGCTTGAGGCCCAGCGCCAACGCCTTCTTGGTCACGAAGCGCGTCTGGGGCATGGGGCCTTCCTGCGCGTCGATCAGCAGCACCACGCCGTCCACCATCGACAGTGCACGCTCCACCTCGCCGCCGAAGTCCGCGTGGCCGGGCGTGTCCAGGATGTTGATGTGCGTGCCGTTCCAGCTCACGGCGCAGTTCTTCGCCAGGATGGTGATGCCGCGCTCGCGCTCGATGGCGTTGCTGTCCATCACGGTGTCCACGACCTTCTCGTGCTCGGCGAAGGTGCCGGACTGGCGCAGCAGTTGGTCCACCATCGTGGTCTTGCCATGGTCGACGTGGGCGATGATGGCGATGTTGCGGATTTGTTTGCTCATAGCGTAGTTGCTTCCAATGTGCCGCGTTCAGCCCGCGGCGAGCTCTCCAGAATCTGTTGAATTTCAAGGGGGCTGAGCAGCCGGTCTGGAATCAGCTCTCCTCCCCGCACATGCCCGACCCCCAGCAGCACGCGCGGGCGCGCCCCGAACACGGCCACGGCGGGCGCGTCGGGCCAGGGGCCGCGCCGGCGCATGCCCGAGAGGAAACGCCCGGCATTGTCATCGTCCAGCGTGACAGCCGTGTGCTGCGCCAGCAAGGTCTCCACCGGGTGCACGCAGGCCATGCGCGCATCCTCGTCCATGGCCTGCAGCGCCTCCAGCGTCACGCATCGCTCCACGCCGATACCGCCCGTGTCGATACGGCGCAGGAACGTGAGATGCGCGCCGCAGCCCAGCGCCTGGCCGATGTCTTCGCCCAGGGTGCGGATGTAGGTACCTTTGCTGCAGGTCACTACTATTTTAATAGCTGGTTGCGCTTGCTCCGTATGCGTTAGCGCCAGTTTCAATGCATGGATCGTGACATCACGCGCCTCGCGCTCCACGGCAATGCCGGCACGCGCGTACTCGTACAGCGCCTTGCCGTCTTTCTTGAGCGCGCTGTGCATGGGCGGCACCTGGCGGATGGGGCCAGTGAACTGCGCCTGTACCGCCGCCAGCCGCTCGGGTGTGAGCATGGCCGGATCGACCGCGCACTGCGCCAGCACCTGACCCTCGGCGTCACCGGTGGTTGTGGTGGTACCCAACAGTGCGACGGCTTCATAGGTCTTGGGCGCTTCCAGCTGCAACTGGCTGAACTTGGTGGCGGCACCAAAGCACAGCGGCAGCACACCACTGGCCAGCGGGTCCAGCGTGCCCGTGTGGCCAGCCTTCTCGGCGCGCAGCAGCCACTTCACCTTCTGCAAGGCGTCATTGCTGGACAGGCCCAGGGGTTTGTCGAGCAGCAGCACTCCGTGCACCGGGCGCCGCTGCACCCGGATGCGGGGAGCGCGTTCGGTCATGCTGCGTCGTCGTCTTTGGAACGAGAGGCCACCGCGCGCGCGATCAGCGCATTCATGTCGGCCGCCTTCTCGGTGGTGCGGTCGTACACGAAGTGCAGCGTGGGCACGGTGTGGATGTGCAGGCGCTTGAACAGGCCGTTGCGTAGAAAGCCAGCCGCCTGGTTCAAGGCCTCCTCGGAGGCCTCACCATCACCGATGAGCACACTGAAGAACACCTTGGCGTGCGCATAGTCCGGCGTCACCTCGACCCCTTGCAGCGTCACCATGCCGATCCGCGGATCCTTGAGATCGCGGATCAGCTCGGTGAGGTCGCGCTGGATCTGATCCGCGACCTTGAAGCCGCGGTTGGGGGAAGAGGATTTCTTGGCAGCCATGTCGTGCGGACCTTACAGCGTGCGTGCGATTTCCTTGATCTCGAAGAACTCCAGCTGATCACCTTCCTTGATGTCGTTGTAGTTCTTGAGCTTGATACCGCACTCGAAGCCTTCCTTGACTTCCTTGACGTCGTCCTTCATGCGGCGCACCGATTCCACATCGCCCGTGTAGATGACGATGTTGTCGCGCAGCAGGCGGAACTTGCAGTTGCGCGTGACCTGGCCCGACGTGATGTACGAACCCGCCACGGTACCGATCTTGGAGGCCACGAACACGGTACGGATCTCGGCCGTGCCGATGGCTTCTTCGCGCTGTTCGGGCGCCAGCATGCCGGACATCGCTGCCTTCACTTCATCCACGGCGTCGTAGATGATGTTGTAGTAGCGGATGTCCACGTCGTTGCCTTCGGCCGTTTTGCGGGCCTGCGCATCGGCGCGCACGTTGAAGCCAATAACGATGGCCTTGGAGGCGATCGCCAGGTTGACGTCCGACTCGCTGATGCCGCCCACGCCGGAGTACACGATCTGCACGCGGATCTCTTCGGTGGAGAGCTTGAGCAGCGAAGCCGCCAGCGCCTCTTGGGAGCCCTGCACGTCCGCCTTGATGATCAGCGGCAGGGTCTGCACCTCGCCCGCCCCCATCTCGGCAAACATGTTCTCCAGCTTGGCCGCCTGTTGCTTGGCCAGCTTGGTGTTGCGGAACTTGCCAGCGCGGTACGTCGCGATCTCGCGGGCGCGGCGTTCGTCCTGCAGCACCATGAAGTCGTCGCCCGCCTGGGGCACTTCGTTCAGGCCTTGGATCTCCACCGGGATCGACGGGCCGGCTTCCTTGGTCTGCTTGCCGTCTTCGTCCAGCATGGCGCGCACGCGGCCGAAAGTCTGGCCTGCCAGCACCACATCGCCCACCTTGAGCGTACCGGACTGCACCAGCACGGTGGCCACGGACCCGCGGCCCTTGTCCAGCTGGGCCTCGATGACGATACCCTTGGCAGCCGCATCGACGGGAGCCTTGAGTTCCAGCACCTCGGCCTGCAGCAGAACCTGCTCCAGCAGAGCATCAATGCCCATTCCCGTCTTGGACGACACGGCCACGAACGGCGAATCGCCGCCATATTCTTCAGGCACCACCTGCTCGCCCACCAGTTCCTGCTTGACGCGCTCGATGTTGGCCTCGGGCTTGTCTGCCTTGGTAAGCGCCACCACGATGGGAACACCAGCCGCCTTCGCGTGCTTGATGGCTTCCTTGGTCTGGGGCATCACGCCGTCGTCTGCCGCACACACCAGAATCACGATGTCGGTGGCCTGGGCGCCGCGCGCACGCATGGCCGTGAAGGCCTCGTGGCCCGGCGTGTCCAGGAACGTGACGATACCGCGTGGCGTCTCCACATGGTAGGCGCCGATGTGCTGGGTAATGCCGCCAGCTTCGCCAGAGGCTACCTTGCTGCGCCGGATGTAGTCCAGCAGCGAGGTCTTGCCGTGGTCCACGTGGCCCATCACCGTCACCACGGGGGCGCGGGACAGTTGTTCGGCATCCTGGCTGGACACTTCCTCGGCGGTGAAGGCTTCCGGATCATCCAGAGCGGCCACCTTCGCGGTGTGGCCCATTTCCTCCACCACGATCATGGCGGTGTCCTGGTCCAGCGGCTGGTTGATGGTGACCATCTGGCCCATCTTCATGAGCGACTTGATCACTTCGGAAGCCTTGATGGCCATCTTGTGCGCCAACTCGGCCACCGTGATGGTCTCGGGCACATAGACCTCGAGCACGCGGAACTCTGTGGCTGCCTGCTGCTGGCGCTGGTCGTCGCGGTCATTGCCGCGGCGGCCGCGGGGGCCGCCACGCCAGTTGTTGCGCCCCACGCCGCCACTGCTGTCGCCGCGGGTCTTGATTTCCTTCTTCTTGGTCGTGTCGTTGGCCCAGCTGGACGACAGCTTGGCCGACTTGACCTCCTTGCCCGCCCCGCCTGGCGCCGATGGCGCAGCGGTGCGCGCGCCCGTGCCGGAACCGGTGGCGGGTTTGTGCAGCGTACCCTTCTTGGCTTCCCCGGAAGCTCCCGCCTTGGCGGCAGGCTTGGGTTCCTCGGGCTTCTTCGCCACGAGCACCTTCTTGGGGGCAGCCATCATTGCGCGAATGGCCTCGGCCTCGGCAAGCGCCTTGCGGCGGCGCTCGTCCAGGTCGGCCGCACGCGCGGTTTCTTCCGCCGCGCGTGCCTTGGATTCTTCATCGGCCTTTGCCCGGGCATCGGCCTGCGCCTTCGCACGTTCTTCGGCCTCCACGGCAGCTTCGCGCTGCGCCTCGGCACGCTCCGCAGACTCCTGCGCCTTCTTTTCCGCCTGCTGGGCGGCATAGGCGGCAGCGCGTTCTTCGGCTTCGCGCTCGCGGCGCTCGCGCTCTTCACGCTCGCGGCGTGTCAAGGCCAACTCTTCCTCCTGGCGGCGAATCAGCTCTGCCTGACGGCGCGCCTCTTCCTCGCGGCGCACGAGCTCGAGATCCTCCGCCGAAGGAGCGGATTCAGTCGCATCGGAAGGCGCGTCGACACTGTCGTCACGCTTGATGAAAGTACGCTTCTTACGCACTTCGACCTGGATCGTGCGTGCCTTGCCAGAAGCGTCGGCCTGCTTGATCTCGCTGGTGGACTTCTTGACCAGGGTGATCTTTTTGCGGTCACCCCCCGCAGTGCCATGACTGGCCTGCAGGTGGGCCAGCAGCTTTTGCTTGTCGGCTTCGTTTAGAACGTCCGACGGCGACGCCTTGACCACACCGGCGGACTTCAGCTGGTCCAGCAAGGTTTCAGGCGATTTCTTGAGCTCTGCAGCGAACTCAGCAACAGTGTTACTCGACATATTGTGTTCGAACCTCCCTGACCCTTACTCTTGCCCCGTGAACCAGTGCTCGCGCGCCTTCATGATCAAGGCGGTCGCATCTTCGGCAGACTGGCCGGTCAGCTCGGTCAGTTCGTCAATGGCCAAATCGGCCAGGTCGTCACGCGTATGCACGCCGCCTTCCGCCAACTTGGCGATCAGTTCGGGCGTCAGACCTTCGAGGTCACGCAGGTCTTGCGATACGCTTTCCACGCTTTCTTCACGAACGATTTCCATGGTGAGCAGCGCATCCTTGGCACGTGCGCGCAGCTCGTTCACCGTGTCCTCGTCGAAGCTCTCGATCTCCAGCATTTCCTGCAGCGGCACATAGGCCACTTCCTCGAGGCTGGCAAAGCCCTCCTCGATCAGGATGTTGGCGATCTCCTCATCCACATCCAGCTTCTCCATGAACAGGCGACGCGCGGCATCGGTTTCATTGGCCTGCTTCTGCGCGGATTCGGCCGCATCCATGATGTTGATCTTCCAGCCCGTGAGGTCGGACGCCAGGCGCACGTTCTGGCCGCCGCGTCCGATGGCGATGGCGAGGTTTTCCTCGTCCACCACGACGTCCATGGCATGCTTCTCTTCGTCGACCACGATGGAGGTCACGTTGGCCGGAGCAAGCGCGCCGATCACGAACTGCGCAGGGTCGTCGGACCACAGCACGATGTCCACGCGCTCCCCCGCCAGTTCGTTGGTCACGGCGTTCACACGCGTTCCGCGCACGCCCACGCAGGTGCCGATGGGGTCCACGCGCTTGTCATGGCTGAGCACAGCGATCTTCGCGCGGCTGCCGGGGTCACGGGCACAGCTTTTGATCTCCAGCAGGCCCTGCTCGATCTCGGGCACCTCGTTGCGGAACAACTCGATCATGAACTCCGGCGCGGAGCGCGAGAGGATGATGGGTGCTCCGCGCAGCGTGAGGTCCACCTCCATGATCAGGGCGCGCACACGGTCTCCATTGCGCAGGTTTTCCTTCGGGATCATCTCGCCGCGACGCAGGCGCCCTTCCACCCGGCCGCTCTCGACGATGATGTCGCCCTTGTCCATGCGTTTCACCGTGCCGGTGAAAATTTTCTCGCCGCGTGACATGAAATCGTTGAGCAGCATCTCGCGTTCGACATCGCGGATCTTCTGCAGGATCACCTGCTTGGCCGCCATGGCCCCGATGCGGCCGATCGGCACCGACTCGACGGCTTCCTCGATGTACTCCCCCACCTCGATATCGGCCACCCGTTCGCGGGCATCCATCAGCAGCTCTTCGGCGTCGGGGTTCTGCAATCCGGCATCGTCGGGCACCACCAGCCAACGACGGAAAGTCTCGTATTCGCCGCTGTCGCGATCAATCGACACGCGGATGTCCACTTCACCCTGGTAGAGCTTCTTCGTGGCCTGTGCCAGAGCAGACTCCACAGCGCCCAGGACCACATCGCGCTCCACGTTCTTTTCGCGCGAAATGGCTTCTACCAACATCAACAACTCGCGATTCATGCGACGGCTCTCCTGTTTCTCAATTCCTGACGAACTGCCCGTTCAGAGGACAGTCCGGTTATGCAACCTTCAGCCCGGCTCCCCAGGCTTGGTCCCTCGTCCTTTGAAATCCACGATCGGCGCAAGCCGCGCCTCGCGCAACTCATCCAAAGTGAAACCAAGGGCCTGCAAAGGCGCTGGCACGCGCTTCTTGCTGATGCGCTGCCCCGGCTTCACGGGCGGCTCATCGCTCCAGACAATCTGCCAACCGCCCGAATCGGCACGCTCGAGTGCTCCCCGGAATTTCTTGCGGTTGGCATGCACTTGCCCTCCCGCCGCAGCGCCCATGGGCTGCTTGAGGGTGATGTCGATCACCTCGCCCTCGAAACGCTTGAAGTCCGCCTCGTTGCGCAACAAGCGGTCGATCCCAGGAGATGAGACTTCCAACCGCGTGTAGTCCACCCCTTCCACCTCCAGCGCGAACTGCAACTGACGGGTGACCTTTTCACAATCCTCTACGGTAATGAATTGCTCGACGCCTACGACAGCGGACACCTCATCCGTGGGCGGCACCCAAACCAGGTCAATGGTAATGCGCAGCAACCCTCCGGCGGAGCGCTCAATCTCCACCAGGTCATAGCCCAGCCCGGCCACGGTTTGTTCAACGATTTGCTGCAATGCCACGTGCGTGCGCTCTATCCAATTCCAAGTGAAGGCCCCGCCGGGGCCGGCAAGGCTGCAAAAACCAAAATCAAACGCCCAAAAAAAAGGGCGGTAAGTACCCGCCCGTTTTGGTCGTGAAGCCAGTATTGTAGCCAATATGCGAGGCACCTGCAAAGATCAAAGGCACGTATCTTGCGTTCGGGCGGGAATCAACCCTGGCGGCTTGACCGTATTCTCTCAAAAAGGTCCTGCGCTGCGCTGTCCATCGTGGCTACTTGGGAAGCCTGCTGCATGCTTTGAAGCATGCGCCCCAACACTGTGGCCTGAGGCAATAGGGGTCCCAGAAACCGTGCAGCCCTGCCATCGGCAATCAAGACAGTAGGAAAAGTCTCTACATCCAGGTCGCCGACCACTTCTTCCTCATCCTCCACATCCACCCATTCAAAGCGCATTTGCGGCCAAGCGCGCGCAGTTTGGTCGAAGGCTTGACGGTATTCACGGCATACACCGCACCATTGTGCGCACAGGCACACAACCCACCACTGCGGCGTTGCGCTGGCATGTGAAGCAGCATCCGGCAAAAAGGCTTCGGAGTCCATGAGAAGTTCCTTAAGAATCACGCCCCTCACGGGTCCGATGGACATCGATCGTATCGACCCTGGAAGCCGCATTACCCCAGGCGTTACGAATATATGAAAGCACATCCGCCACTTCTGCGTCACTCAAACGCTGCAGGAATGGCGGCATGCCATGGGGTTGCGGATTACCGCCGGTGGCTGGCAGATACCCGCCCCGCAGCACCATATGCACCAGATTGACAGGATTTTCCAGCATCACCGCCCGATTGCCTGCCAGCGGAGGAAAGGCCTCAGGATCGCCCTGGCCCTCGCCTCCATGGCACTGCATGCATTGACGCTCGTACGTGGCCCGCCCACGCTGCATCGACGCAGGTGAAGGGGGCCGCCGAGGCGCGGCGACCTTGTCCGTTGGCGGCAGCGCTTGCAGATAGTCCGCCATCGCTTGCAGATCGGCATCGCTCAAATACTGAAGGCTGTGGTAGACCACCTCCGCCATGGGGCCGGATACCGCGGCCCGGGGTGAGCGCCCCGCCCCCAGAAGCATGACCACATCCTGCCTGGGCCATTCCGCCACACCTCCTTCATTCGAGGTGGTGAGCGCTGGGGCGTACCAGCCTGCCGCCATCCCCCCGCTCAAACGCCCGTCTGTAGATACCGCCCCCATCGCGTTGCGCGGCGAATGGCATGCAGCACAGTGCCCGAGCCCCTGCACGAGATAGGCGCCTCGATTCCATTCCGCAGAGCGGGACGGTACGGGCTCGAATACACCAGGCCGAAAATACAACGCTCGCCACACTGCCAATGCCGCTTGGGTATTGAACGGGAAGCGCATGCGCGACGGCACGCTGGGTTGCACCACCGGCGGCAAGCTTTGCAAGAAGGCAAAGATGGCATCCGAGTCTTCACGGGTGACGCGCGTATAGCTGGGATAAGGAAAGGCCGGCGAAAGCAGCCTGCCATCGCGCGAACGGCCATTGTGCAGGGCACGCCAGAATTCCGATGCAGACCACGCTCCGATACCCGTTTCCCGGTCGGGTGTCAGGTTGGGGGCGTAAATCACGCCAAAAGGCGTCTCTATCCCACGGCCCCCTGCGAATGCCACGCCTCCTTGCCGGGTGTGGCAGGCGAGGCAGTTACCAGCACGTGCCAAGTACCGGCCTCTGGCAATGTCGAGAGAGGCCGTGGTGGTCACGCGTTCGGCGTGCGGCAGCGGAGCCTCATCCAGCCGGTTCAATACCCAGATCCCTCCCGCAACCAGCGCTACGGAAAGCCCCGCCGTCGCAAGCCTTTTGCGCCAAGCACTCATTGCACCTGCTCCGCGCCAGCCCGCAACGCCGGAGAATCCATGCCGCCACAGGGTATTGGCAGCGGCGCCTTGATTGCCGGCGCCGGTGTGAACCTTGAGGGAACAGGACGGGAGGACAGCCACGCCGCGATGGAACTTATATCGGCAGCGGTCAGTTTGCTGGCGATGCGCGCCATGCAATCTGGCGCATGGGCGCGCCGCAGACCGGTCTGCCAGGCCCCCAACTGGGCGCTCACATAATCGCGAGACAGTCCCAGCAACCCTGGAATGAAAGGCGCGACGCCCGCCAGAGCATCGCCATGGCACTGCACGCAGGCCGGCAATTGGCGGCTCGCATCCCCCCACAGCACAAGCCTCTCTCCCTGCGCCAGTGTGGCTGCTGATACAGCTGCAGCCACCGGTGGCGCATAAGGCAGGTCCAATCTTGCGAAGTAGTCCGCCATCTCCCGGAGATAGTCGTCCGTCAGATGCTGCAGCAAGTACGCCATCTGCGGATAGCTGCGCCGGCCATCCCGGAAATTGAGCAGTTGGTTGTGCAGATATCCCGCCGGCTTTCCCGCGATGCGAGGGAAATAACCGTCAGGAGTGGCACGCCCCTGCTTGCCATGGCACGCGGTGCAGGCCTGCACACGCGGCGCCATATCCACGGCCGGCGCGGCGGCCACCGAGGCAGCGAGCAGCATGCACAGCGCCCCTGCCGCGTGCAGCAAGGCGCGTATGAATTTCTCAACCACGTCCGACAAAAGGCATTTTGGTCGCCATGACGGTATGGAACAACACATTGGCCTCCAGCGGAAGATTGGCCATGTAAAGCACGGACTGCCCCACGATGTCCACGTCCATCAGAGGTTCCGCCGCAATCTGGCCATTGGCCTGTTGCACGCCCTGCGTCATGCGCTGGGCCAGCTCGGTCTGGGCGTTGCCGACATCGATTTGTCCCACCGCAATATCGTACTTGCGCCCATCGAGAGCCGCTGTCTTTGTCAGGCCCATCACCGCATGCTTGGTGGCGGTGTAGGCAATGGAGTTGGGCCGCGGGGCGTGCGCTGAAATCGAGCCGTTATTGATGATGCGCCCGCCCCGTGGCGACTGCGTCTTCATGACCCGAAAAGCGTTCTGCATGCAAAAGAACATGCCATTGAGGTTGACGTCGACCACCTGCCGCCACTGCTCCACCGCCAGATCCTCCAGCGGCACGGCGGGAGCACTCACGCCCGCATTGTTAAACAACAGATCCACGCGCCCGAACTGAAGCACAGCCCGGTCAAACAGCGTGCGCACCGCAGCGGGGTCGGACACATCGGTGGGAACGGCGAGCGCACGCACCCCACCCTCGGATTCGCCCACGACATCCTGCAATAGCGACTCACGCCGCCCAGCGAGAACAACGCTCCATCCATCGCGCAGCAGCGCCAAAGCCGCCGCCTTGCCAATCCCTGACCCAGCCCCCGTAACGATGGCCACCTTCGATGCTTTAACCATATGCGACGCTTGTCTCCTGTCCTTCTTACCCATCAATCTACTCAACCGCGGGATTTGCGGCCCTTAGAAGGGTTCTTGCCACCTGCCGCTTTTTTGCCGGCCAAGGCCTGCTTATGCGGGCGCCGCCGGCTCCCCTCCTCTCTGCTTTCCCGGGCCGTGGGCACCGAGGCGGATCGACCATCCAAGGCCGCTGCCGAGGAACCGCGTTTCGCGCCATCCCTGGACTTGGGGCCTTTGGTGGAGAAACCGTCGCCGGCTTCGTGCACCAGCCGGAAGTCGATCTTGCGGCCATCGAGGTCGACGCGGCTGACCTGAACACGCACGCGTGCACCAATCGCATAGCGGATACCCGTGCGCTCCCCCCGCAGTTCTTGCCGCGCCTCATCGAACTTGAAGTACTCCCCACCCAGTTCCGTGATGTGCACCAGCCCTTCCACATAGAGGGCATCAAGCGTCACGAAGATGCCGAAGCTCGTCACCGCGCTGACGACACCGCTGTACTCCTCACCCAGATGCTCACGCATGTACTGGCATTTGAGCCATGCTTCCACGTCACGACTGGCCTCGTCCGCACGGCGTTCGTTCGCACTGCAGTGCAGTCCCGCGGCCTCCCACGCCTGCGTCTCCCGGACGCTGATAACGCCACCCGTCTTGGAAGGGCGTGCAGAGGATTCCCCCCCCTTGGAAGCCAGACGCTTGGCCAGCTTGAACTGAGCCTCCCCCGGCGTCGGCAGCGCGGGCAGCACATATTTTGTGCCGCTCAAGATGGACTTGATCACGCGATGCACCAGCAGATCCGGGTAGCGGCGAATAGGACTGGTGAAGTGTGTATAGGCTTCGAATGCCAAACCGAAGTGACCGCTGTTGACAGGCGTGTAGATCGCCTGCTGCATCGAACGCAGCAGCATGGTGTGGATCTGCTGCGCATCCACCCGGTCCTTGGTGGCCTCGGCAATCGCCTGGAATTCTGCCGGCCGCGGGTCGTCCCCGATCGACATGCCAACACCCATGGCTTTGAGATATGCACGCAGGATCTCTTGCTTCTCCGGCGTAGGCCCCTCATGAACGCGATACAGCCCCGCCCGGCCGGCATGACCGATGAAATCGGCGCTGCAGACGTTGGCGGCGAGCATCGCCTCCTCAATCAGGCGGTGCGCCTCGGTGCGTACACGCGGGACGATTTTCTCGATACGGCCATTGTCATCACAGACGATTTGCGTCTCGGTCGTCTCGAAGTCCACGGCGCCGCGCGCCTGCCGCGCGGCCAGCAATGCGCGGTAGACCTCGTAGAGATTGAGCAGGTTGCCCACGCGCTCTTGATGCTTCAGCGCTTCCGGGCCGCGCGTATTGGCCAGCACCGCAGCCACCTCGGTATAGGTAAGCCGCGCGTGGCTGAGCATGACCGCAGGATAGAACTGATAGGCGTGAATTTCACCTTTGGCGGTAACCATCATGTCGCACACCATGCACAGGCGCTCGACATGGGGGTTCAGCGAGCACAGCCCGTTGGAGAGCTTCTCCGGCAGCATGGGGATAACGCGCCGCGGGAAATAAACGCTGGTCGCCCGGTCGTAGGCGTCAATATCGATGGCGTTGCCCGTCTCCACATAGTGGCTCACGTCCGCGATGGCCACGAGCAGGCGCCACCCCTTGGCGCGCCCGATCTTGGCGGGCTCGCAATACACCGCGTCGTCGAAGTCGCGCGCGTCTTCACCATCGATGGTGACCAGGGGGACATCTGTCAGATCAACGCGTCGACGCTTGTCCTGAGCGCGCACCTTGTCCGGCAGCGCCTTCGCCTGGTCAAGGCACGCTTCGGAGAATTCGTGCGGAACCCCGTATTTGCGCACGGCAATTTCCACCTCCATCCCGGGGTCATCTACCTCCCCCAGCACTTCGACCACCCGCCCCACGGGTTGCCCAAACAAAGCCGGCGGCTCGGTCAGTTCCACCACCACGACCTGTCCCGTCGCAGCAGCCCCCGTAGCACCCTTGGGAATCAGCACGTCCTGGCCGTACCGTTTGTCCTCAGGAGCGACCAGCCAGACACCGCTCTCCTGAAGAAGGCGCCCGATGATGGGTTGGGGCGGGCGCTCCAGAATCTCAACCACGCGGCCTTCAGGCCGGCCGCGCCGGTCCTGGCGCGCGATGCGCACGCGCACCCGGTCCTTGTGCAATACCGCCCGCATTTCATTGGCAGGAAGGTAGATGTCAGGCTGGCCGTCATCGCGCAGGACGAAGCCATGCCCGTCGCGGTGTCCCTGGACGGTGCCTTCGATCTCGTCCAGTGAAACTTTGGCGACGGATGATTCAGAGTGATTTTTTTTGATATACAATCTATGACTTTCCTGAAATGCCCAGGTGGCGGAATTGGTAGACGCACTAGTGTAGTGTTGCATTCTGTTTGGAACTTAATCGGCTATTGGCGCGGATGACCTTTTGCAGGATGTCGCGAGCGTTCTTGGTCCAGATGAACGGCTTGGGGTTGGTGTTGTGATGCGCGATGTACTCATCGATGGCCGAGACGAGTTCGGGCACGCTGGTGAACACCCCGCGGCGTAGCCGGTTCTCGGAGATGTCGCGAAAGAAGCGCTCGACCATGTTCAGCCACGATGCCGAGGTCGGCGTGAAGTGCATGTTGAATCTGGGGTGCTTGGCCAGCCACTCCTGCACAGCTGGATGCTTGTGCGTGGCGTAGTTGTCGGCGATCAGATGCAGCGTCTTGTCCTTGGGCGTCTCCCGATTGATTTGACGCAGGAACTTCAGCCACTCGATGTGGGTGTGGCGCTGCTGGCACTGGCCGATGACCTGACCGTTGAGCACGTTGAGCGCAGCGAACAAGGTGGTTGTGCCGTTGCGCTTGTAGTCGTGCGTCATGGTGGCCGCGCGCCCCTTCTTGAGCGGCAGCCCGGGCTGCGTTCGGTCCAGCGCCTGCACCTGGCTCTTTTCGTCGCAGCACAGCACCAGCGCATGCTCGGGCGGCGACATGTAAAGCCCCACGATGTCTTCGAGCTTTTGCACGAACTGCGGATCGCGCGAGACCTTGAAGCCGCGCACGATGTGAGGCTTGAGACCGTGGGCCTGCCAATGGCGCATCACGGTGCTGGCGCTGACGCCCAACTCAGCGGCCATCGTGCGCGTGCTCCAGTGCGTGGCCGCCTCGGGCTTGGTCTGTGTGGTTAGCTTCACAAGCTTGGCCACATCCACCTTCACCGGCGGTGCGCCGCGCGGCAAGTCGCGCTCGATACCTTGCAGCCCCAATTGCAGGTAGCGTTCACGCCAGCGCGCCACCTGCACGCGCCCAATGCCAAGCTGCTCGGCAATATCCTTGTTTTGCAGCCCCTGCGCGGCCAGCAGCACGATCTGGGCGCGCTGGGCCAATCTGACGCTGGTGCGCTTGGAGCGCGCCAGCCGGCTCAGCTCGCTTTCCTCTTCATCCGTCAACACAATCGTCGGGGCAACTCGCAATTTTTCACTCCAATGCAAACCGTAGTAGAGCATTGGAGCGTGGTTGCTCAATTAAGTTTCATTAAGAATCAAACACTACACTAGTTTCAGGTACTAGCGAGTAACATCGTGGAGGTTCGAGTCCTCTCCTGGGCACCAAGTTTAACGAGAACCCGCCAGGGTTCTGACAGCAAAGGCCGCTTCATTTGAAGTGGCCTTTTTTGTTATCTGCGTCTCAACAATGTGGGCATGTTGGAGCAGCGCGAGGGATACATAAAATTTTTGGAAATGCCGTTCAGGCGATCAAAAAGGCTCCTATAATCTGAGCTTCCCTGAAATGCCCAGGTGGCGGAATTGGTAGACGCACTAGTTTCAGGTACTAGCGAGTAACATCGTGGAGGTTCGAGTCCTCTCCTGGGCACCAAAGACAAGCAAAAGCCGCTGATTTTTTCAGCGGCTTTTTTGTTTGTAACGCCCCTGCAGGCCCGAGATTCAGTGCTGGCACAGCGAGCCACACAATAAACATTACCGGAGGAGAATCATGAAGCGACCCACTTTCGCCCTGCTGGGACTGATGCTCACACTGAGCGCTCCACATGCCCTGGCCCAAGATGCCGTGATCGGCCGGTATGGCCATCATGTGTATGTGATGGTGCCGACCGACAAGGCGGGCAACCGCGCCTATGTGCAGCGCGCCGCGGCCAATGCCTGCGAAGGCAAGAGCCTGTGCCATGCCTCCGTGTGGGCCGAGAGCCTGGACCGCCCCGAAGGCGCGCCGCCCCATCCGCGCTACGAAGAGAACAAGCTGGCGGCATTTCAACGCAACCGCAACGCCGGCGTGGAAGCAAGCCACTCGATCAATTGCCGGCTGTTCGCGCGCGACATCAATGTGCCCTGTCTCGCGGGCACTGAGTAGGCTCTCCCACCGATTCGCCCTACCGCCGGCGGACGTGCGGCCAGGGCCGTGAACGCCTCAGCCAGCCGAGTCGCGCGCCGCAGCGCTGGCATGGAGGCAGATGGCCGCGGCGGCCCCCACGTTGAGCGACTCCTCGCCCCCGGGCTGCGCAATGCGGATGTGGCGCCTCGCACGCTGCTGCAGGGCGGGCGAGACGCCCTGCCCTTCGTGGCCCATGATCCAGCCACACGGCCAGGGCAAGGCTGCGCGATGGAGGAAGTCGCCCTCGTGCGAGCTGGTTGCCAGCAACGGGACCTCCAGCCGGTCGATGTCTACGGGCGCCAACCCCTCGACCAGCCGCAGGGCGAAATGGGCGCCCATGCCCGCGCGCAGCACCTTGCCACTCCAGAGCGCAGCGGTGCCTTTCAGCGCCGCCACTTGAGTGAACCCGAATGCCGATGCGCTGCGCAGGATGGAGCCCACGTTACCCGCATCCTGCAGGCGGTCGAGCACGACAGTCGGCATCCTGCCGTCCAACCCCTCCGCTTCAGGCAGCGGCAACACAAACCCCATGGGCGCCGGAGATTCCAGAGCGCTGATGTCACTCCAGAGCACATCAGCGATCACTACATTTTTCGTAGCTGCTCGCGCATATTCAGCGGGCGCTTGGGGCCAAAATGACTCCGAAAACACCGCTACCGCTGGCTTTTGTCCACGCGCCAGCGCAGCGCTGCACAGATGATCTCCCTCCAGCCACACACGGCCCTGCTTGCGGTATGCGGAACTGTCCTGCGACAGGCGGCGCAACTCCTTGAGCAGTGCGTTGTCGCGCGATTGGATGAAAGCAGGCGTGGCGTGCATAGGAAACGCAAAGGGGGATAGCGATCTGACTCAGGCGGCGACGGGCGCCTGCAAGGCGCGCGCCACCGGCGCGAACGAGCGCCGGTGCTGGGGACAGGCCCCATGCACTTCCAGCGCGGCCAGGTGCTCTGCCGTGCCGTAGCCCTTATGGCCGGCAAAGCCATACACCGGGTATTGCTGGTGCAATTGCGCGCACCAGCGGTCGCGCGTGACCTTTGCAAGGATGGAGGCGGCTGAGATCGACGCGACCAGCGCATCGCCCTTGACGATGGCCTCCGCCGGAACGTCCAGCGGCGGCAAGCGATTGCCATCCACCAACACCCGCACCGGCTTCAGCCGCAGCCCCAGCACCGCACGGCGCATGGCCAGCATCGTGGCTTGCAGGATGTTGTGTTGATCGATCTCCTCCACCGATGCTTCCGCAATGCTGCAGCACAGCGCCTTGGCGCGGATCTCGTCGTAGAGTTTCTCGCGCCGTGCGGCCGTAAGCACCTTGGAGTCGGCCAGGCCGGCGATGGGCTGCAGGTCGTCCAGGATCACCGCAGCCGCCACCACGGGGCCGGCCAAGGGCCCGCGCCCGGCCTCATCCACGCCGGCGACGAGGCCGGGCGGATGCCAGTCCAGGGCGGCCTGTTCAAGCAAGGAGGTTCTGGATCGCATGGGCAGCCAGTCGCGGGGTATCGCGCTGCAGATCGTCGTGCAATGCCGTGAAGCGCTGTTCCAGCCGTTGGATACGGCCCGGATCCTGCAACCGCGCGTCCAGCCAGTCCTGGACCGCGGTGGCCAGTGCGTCGGGCGTCGCGGCGTCCTGCAACAGCTCGGGCACCACGAACTCCCTGCACAGGATGTTGGGCAAGCCCACCCAGGGCTGCAACTGCTTGCGGCGCATGAGGCGCCAACTGATCGGATGCATGTGGTAGGAGATGACCATCGGCCGCTTGAACAGCGCGGCCTCCAGCGTGGCAGTGCCACTGGCGATCAGCGTCACGTCGCAGGCCGCGAGCACCAGGTGCGATTGGCCCGTGACGATGGTCAGCGCATCCAGCACCCCGCATTCGCGCGCGATCTGCTCGATACGAGCCCTCAGGGCAGGCACCGCGGGTACTACTATTTTTATAGCTGGTCGCGCTTTTTTGATAAGCGCTGCAGCCTGAAAGAACGGCTTGGCAATGTAGGCCACCTCCGCCGAGCGACTGCCCGGCAGGATGGCCAGCACTTCATCGTGTACCGCCAGGCCCAGCTGTGCGCGTGCAGCCGCCTTGTCGGGCACCCGGGGGATGACACTGGCCAATGGGTGGCCGACATAGGTGGCGGCGATGCCCTGGCGCGCGAGCAGTTCCGGCTCAAACGGAAAGATGCACAGGACATGGTCCGCGCTGGCACGAATCTTCTCGACCCGATCGGCGCGCCACGCCCAGATCGAAGGGCAGACGAAGTGCACCGTCTTTATGCCGGCGGCACGCAGGTCCGCCTCCAACCCCAGGTTGAAATCGGGCGCATCCACGCCGATGAAGACGTCGGGCTTGTCCGCCAGCAATCTGGCACGCAGCTGCCGGCGAATCCGCAGAATGCCCAGCAGGCGCCGCACCAGCTCGACGCTGTAGCCGTGCACGGCCAGCCGTTCGCTGGGCCACCAGGCCTGAAAGCCCCGTTCCTGCATGCGGGGCCCGCCGATGCCCATGCTGGCCACGGCGGGCCACCGCGCACGCAGGCCGTCCAGTAGCAGGCCGGCCAGCAGGTCGCCGGAGGTTTCGCCAGCCACCATTGCGACGCGGGGAGACTCAGCCACCATGGCGCCAGTGGCGTCTCAGCGCGCGATACCGCGCTGCGACGCGATCACGAAATCACGCAGCAGGGCGATATCGCCTTCCGCCTCGGGATGCGAATGCGGCACGTCGGCCATGGCCGACAGCGCGGCCTCCAGCGTGAGGCCCTGGCGGTACAGCAGGCGGTAGGCCTGCTTGATGCCCGCCATGCGCTGCGCGGAAAAACCCCTCCGGCGCAGCCCTTCCAGGTTCAGCCCGCGCACGGCCAGCGGATTGCCGTCCACCATCATGAAGGGCGGAACATCTTGCGAGATGCGGCTGGCAAAGCCCGCCATGACGTGGGCGCCGATGCGTGAAAACTGGTGCACGCCGGTCAAGCCGCCGATGATGGCCTGGTCACCCACCTGCACATGTCCGGCCAGCGTGGCGTTGTTGGCCAGGATGGTCTGGTTGCCCACCACGCAGTCGTGCGCGATGTGCACATAGGCCATGATCCAGTTGTCGTCCCCGATGGTGGTGACGCCCCGGTCCTGCACGGTGCCGACGTTGAAGGTGCAGAACTCGCGGATGGTGTTGCGGTGGCCGATCTCCAAACGCGTGGGCTCGCCCGCGTATTTCTTGTCCTGCGGAGCTGCTCCCAGCGAACTGAACTGGAAGATGCGGTTGTCTTCGCCAATGCGCGTATGGCCCTCGATCACGCAGTGCGCGCCAATCGACGTGCGCGCGCCGATTTGCACGTGGGGGCCGATAACCGCATACGGCCCCACCGTAACAGTAGGGTCCAACTGCGCGGCCGCATCAACGAGGGCCGTGGAATGGATGTTGGGCGCCAAGCGAAATCCTCGGCCCGTCAGGCCACCGTGCGCATGGTGCACATGATCTCGGCCTCGCACGCGACGCTGTCGCCCACGCGCGCGACGCCCTTGAACTTGTAGATGCCGCCCTTGATGCGGTCCAGTTCCACGTCGAGGATGAGCTGATCGCCTGGCTCCACGGGGCGCTTGAAGCGCGCACCATCGATCCCGACGAAGTAAAAAACCTTGTCGTCGCCCGGCGCCTCACCCATCATGTCGAACGACAGCAAGCCCGCCGCCTGCGCGAGTGCTTCGAGAATCAACACCCCCGGCATCACCGGGCGTGCGGGGAAGTGCCCCGTGAAAAACGGCTCGTTGATGGTCACGTTCTTGATGGCCAGGATGCGCTTGCCGCGTTCGAGCTCATTCACCCGATCCACCAGCAGGAACGGATAGCGGTGGGGCAGGAGTTTGAGAATTTGGTGGATATCCATCATTTTTCTGTGAGCGGCCTAGCCGTCTTTTCGTGTTTGTTCGAGAGCCTTGATGCGTTCACGCAGCCGGTACAGCTGCCGCAGCGTGGCCGCGTTCTTTTCCCACTTCGCATTGTCGTCCATGGGAAACACCCCGGTGTACTGCCCCGGTTGCGTGATCGAGTGCGTCACCACCGTGTTGGTGGAGATGTGCACATTGTCCGCCAACTGCAGGTGCCCCACGATGGACGCGGCCCCTGCAATCGTGCAGTGCGCGCCGATGCGGGTGCTGCCCGCCACCGCGGAACAGCCCGCCATGGCGGTGTGGCGGCCGATGTGCACGTTGTGCGCAATCTGGATCAGGTTGTCGAGCTTGACGCCGTCTTCGATGACCGTGTCGTCGAGCGCTCCGCGGTCGATGCAGGTGTTCGCACCGATCTCCACATCGTTGCCGATGCGCACCGCGCCCAGTTGCTCGATCTTGATCCATTCGCCGCGCTGCTGCGCAAAGCCGAAGCCGTCGGCCCCGATGACCACGCCAGGGTGCAGGATGCAGCGCTCGCCAACCGTGCAACGCTCGCCGACCGTCACCCGCGACTTGAGCACCGTGTGCGCTCCAATCACTGCGCCGCGCTCGACCACGCACAGGGGACCGATGGAGGCCGTCGGGGCCACCCGGGCTTGAGGATCAACCACGGCGCTGGGGTGAATGCCCGCAGGCGCACCTTGGCCATGCGCGCGCACCCACAGCTGCGTCACGTGTGCAAAGTACGTGTAGGGCTGCTCCACAACGATGCAAGCGCCGCGCTCCAAGGCTGCATTGCGCATCGCGGGGGCCACAATGACACAGGCCGCCTGGGAGGCGGCCAGTTGTGACTGGTAGCGCGGATTGCTCAGGAAGGACAGGTCACCCGGGCCGGAGGATTCCAGCGGGGCGATGCGGAGGATTTCGGTATCCCTGTCCCCTCCTTCCAGGCTGCCCCCAAGTGCATCGACGATCTGCCCGAGTCGCAAGCTCACGCGCTACTGCCTCGTGCCGGTGCTTTACTTGCCGCCGTTGGCAGCGTTCATCGCCTTGATCACCTTGTCGGTGATGTCGTGCTTGGGATTGATGTAGACGGCCTCCTGCAGGATCACGTCGTACTTCTCCTGCTCGGCCACCTGCTTGACGACGCGGTTCGCACGCTCGAGCACCTGGCCCAGTTCCTCGTTCTTGCGCGCGCCCAGGTCCTCCTGGAATTCGCGGCGCTTGCGCTGGAATTCGCGGTCCTGGTCCACCAACTGGCGTTGCCGTGCGGTGCGCTGGCTCTCGGCCATCGTGGGCGCCTCACGCTCGAACTTCTCGGTGGCGGACTTGAGCGAATTGCCCATGTCCACCAGTTCTTTCTCCCGGCGGGAGAACTCCTGCTCCAGCTTGGCCTGCGCCGCCTTGGCGGTGTTGGCTTCGCGGAAGATGCGGTCGGTATTCACAAAGCCGGCCCTGAACTCCTGTGCCTGTGCAGGCACGGCGGCAGCCAGGGAGCCCAACAGGACGACCAGGGGAATGTGGCGGGAAAGGGATTTCATTAGAAAGACGTTCCGATCTGGAATTGCAGTTTCTGGATTTTATCGCCGGCGAACTTGCGCACCGGTTGCGCGATGGCGATACGTAGCGGGCCCAGCGGGGAAATCCAGCTCAGGCCCAGACCAGCCGAGACGCGCATGTCGCCCAGCTCCCAGCTCTCATCCTCGCCGTACACGTTGCCCGCGTCCACGAAAGTGAACCAGCGCAGCGTGCGGTCGTTGCCGGCGCCGGGGAACGGCGCGATGAGTTCGGCATTCAGCGTGATCTTCTTGGGGCCGCCCAGCGACGCACCGGTCACGTCCCGCGGACCCAGTGTGCCCTGGTCGAAGCCGCGCACCGAGCCCAGGCCGCCGGAGTAGAAATTCTTGAACACCGGGAAGGGACGGCCATTCATGCCCTTGCCTAAGCCCAACTCGCCGTTGAAGGCAATGGTGAACTGCTTGTTCAAGGGAATGTACTGCTGGTATTGGTAGTTGGCTCGCACATAGCGCGCATCGCCGGCCACGGACCATTCGGAGTTCAGGCGCTGGTACCGCCCGGAGTTCGGTGCCAACGCACTGTCACGGTCATCGCGCGACCAGCCAATGGTGAGCGGCACGGATAGGCTGGTTTCACCAAACTGCTGCGCATAGGCGAGGTAGGCGGCGGGGATATTGGTACCGGCCTTGATGCGCGTCTGCTCCACTCCCCCCCCGAAGAACACGGTGTCGGTCTCGCTGAAGGGTATGCCCAAGCGCACACTGGTGCCCGCGGTGACCAGCTCATAGTTGCCGCCCTGGTCTTCGTAGGGCTTGGCCGTGCGGTAGTACACGTCGAAGGTACGGGAGATGCCATCCTGCGTGAAGTACGGATCGGTGGTGGAGAACACCAGCGTGCGACGGTACTTGCTGGTGTTGACGTCCACGCCAAGGTAGTTGCCTGAACCGAAGACGTTCTCCTGCTTGATGGCAAACGACACCGAGACCTTCTCGGCGCTGGAAAAGCCCGCCCCCAGTTGCAGCGATCCCGTAGGCTTCTCGGCCACGTTCACCACCAGGTCCACCTGGTCGGGCGCGCCCGGCACCTCCTGGGTTTCCACATTCACCTCAGTGAAATAGCCCAGGCGGTCCACGCGGTCGCGCGACAGCTTGATCTTGTCGCCGTCGTACCAGGAGGCTTCAAACTGGCGGAATTCGCGGCGGATGACTTCGTCGCGGGTGCGGTTGTTGCCGCTCACGTTGATCCGGCGCACATAGGCGCGGCGCGAGGGCTCTGCACGCAGCACCAGGGCCACGCGGTTGTTCTCGCGGTCGATCTCGGGCACGGCCTCCACACGCGCGAAGGCGAAGCCGAAGTTCCCGAAGTGGTCAGTGAAAGCCTTGGTGGTTTCGGCCACCTTGTCGGCGTTGTAGGGCTCGCCAGGGCGGATGGTGATGAGCGACTTGAACTCGTCATCGCGGTCCAGGTAGTTGCCTTCCAACTTCACTCCTGAAACCACATAGCTCTGGCCTTCGTTCACGTTGACGGTGATCGAGATGTCCTGCTTGTCGGGCGAGATTGCCACCTGCGTGGACTCGATGCGGAACTCCAGGAAGCCGCGCGCCAGATAGTACGAGCGCAGCGTCTCCAGGTCTGCATTGAGCTTGGCGCGCGAATAGCGGTTGGATTTGGTGTACCAGCTCATCCAGCCGCCCGTGTCCTGGTCGAACAGCCCCTTGAGCGTGGATTCGCTGAAGGCCTTGTTGCCGACGATGCGGATTTCCTTGATCTTGGCGGGCTCGCCCTCGGTGACGGTGAAGGTGAGGTTGACGCGGTTGCGCTCGATCGGCGTGACGGTGGTCACCACCTCCGCGCCGTACAGGCTGCGGTTGATGTACTGGCGCTTGAGTTCCTGCTCGGCGCGGTCGGCCAGGGCCTTGTCGAAGGGGCGCCCCTCGGTCAAACCCACGTCGCGCATGGCCTTCTTGAGGGTGTCCTTGTCGAACTCCTTGGTGCCGGCGAAATCCACGTCGGCGATGGTCGGGCGCTCTTCCACCACCACCACCAGCACGTTGCCGGAAGCCTCCAGGCGCACGTCCTTGAACAGGCCAAGGGCAAACAGCGCGCGGATGGCTGCTGCACCCTTGTCGTCGTTGTACTCGTCACCCACGCGCAGCGGCAACGACGCGAAGATGGTGCCCGGCTCCACACGTTGCAGGCCTTCCACACGGATGTCCTGCACCTTGAACGGCGCCAGCGCCCATGCGGCTTGGGAGGCAAAAACCATGGCTGCGAGGGCGGATGCCGTACGCACGCCCAGGCGATTGATATGTTTTCTCATGGATGAAGCTGGAGCCGACAGTGCAGCGCAACGGCGGCGAAAAGGTTAGCCAAAAAGCCGGGTGAGGTCGTTGAACAGGGCGATGGACATCATGAGGAGAAGCACCGCGACGCCTGTGCGCTGCAGCCGCTCCATCCAGGCTTCGGACACGCCCCGTCCCGTCACCCCCTCCCAAAGATAATACATCAGGTGCCCACCATCCAATACGGGCAGCGGAAGCAGGTTCAACACTCCCAGGCTCACGCTGATGAGTGCGAGGAAGCTGAGGTACTGGGTCAGCCCCATGCTGGCGGAACGGCCTGCGTAATCGGCGATGGTCAGCGGCCCGCTGAGGTTCTTGAGCGAAGCCTCACCGATCACCATGCGGCCCATCATGCGCAGCGTGAGGACCGACACCTCCCATGTGCGCACCGTGCCTTTCCAGAGCCCTTCCAAGGGGCCGTAGTGCACGTTCACCATCTCGGGCGGCGCGCCCACATAGGCGCCGACGCGTCCCACGGCGCCGCCCGCCTCCTGTGCCACTTCGGGCGTGACTTCCAGGTCGCGCGGCTGACCGTCGCGCTCGATGCGCCAGACCTGCGTGAGCGGCTGGCCCGCCTGCACGGACGCGCGTATCAGCTCGCGCAGTTGCACGCCATCCACCACCGCCGCACTGCCCAGGCGCAGAACCACATCGCCAGCGCGCAGCCCCGCACGCGCAGCCGCGCCGCCTGGCACGACCTCGCCCAGCACGGGTCGCGTCCAGGGCGCGGTGATGCCGATGCGGCGATACAGCTGCACATCGGCCTCGCGCACGTCCAGCTGATCTATGCGCAACAGCACCTCGCGCGGCGTCGAGCCGCGCTCAGGCTGCAGCAGCAGCCGCACGTTCTGCCCGTCCAGCGCGCCGCGCGTGAGCGTCCAGCGCAGGTCTTCGAACGAGCGCACGGGCTCGAAATCGCCCTCGCCCAGCCCGGCGGACACCACCAGTTCGCCGCCGCGCAGGCCCGCCTGCTCGGCCACCGAGCCCGCTACAGGGCTGGCCAGGTAGGCCTTGGGCTCGTCCACGCCGCTCCAGTTGACGGCGGCATACAACAGCACCGCCAGGAGCAGATTGGCCAGCGGCCCCGCGGCAACGATGGCGGCGCGCGAACGCAGGGGCTGGGTATTGAAGGCCAGGTGGCGTTCATGCGGCTCGACGGGCGCCTCGCGCTCGTCCAGCATGCGCACGTACCCTCCCAGCGGAAAGGCGCCGATGACGAATTCCGTGGGTGAGCCCTTGGGCTGCCAACGCAGCAAAGGCTTGCCAAAGCCGACCGAGAAGCGGAGGACCTTGACACCGCAGGCCACCGCCACGCGGTAATGGCCGTACTCGTGCACGGCGATCAGCACGCCCAACGCGACGATGAAGGCAACGACAGTCAGCAGCATGCCTGGGGTTTCCTACAAAAATCAGAGCGCCTTGCGCTTATCCAGCAATGGTTTGAATATAAAACGCACCTGTAACCCTTGTGTGACAAGCGCAAAACGCTCACCTTTTAAGAGCATCCTCACAAGCGCACCATCAACTCCGCGGACCGCGCACGCGTGCGCGCATCCAGCGCCAGCAGTGCGTCCAGCGAGTCCGGGTTGGACGGTTCGACGGCTTCCAAAGTTGCAAGGTTGAGCGCATGGATCTGGTCGAAACGTATGCGCTGCTCCAGGAAAGCCGCCACTGCCATCTCGTTGGCGGCATTGAGCACGGCCGTGGTGCCGGGCGCCGCGCGCAACGCCTGCCAGGACAGGTGCAGCCCGGGAAAGCGCGTGGCATCCGCTTCTTCGAAGGTCAGCGCCGCCAGTTGCGTGAAATCCAGGGGTGCCGCGCCGCTTTCCACCCGCTCGGGCCAGGCCAGGCCACAGGCGATGGGCACGCGCATATCGGGCGTGCCCAACTGGGCAATGATGGACGCGTCCACGAACTGCACCATGGAGTGGATGATCTGCTGCGGGTGGATGACCACCTTGATCTGCTCGGGCGCCAGGTTGAACAGCCAGCGCGCCTCGATCACCTCCAGCGCCTTGTTCATCATCGTGGCCGAGTCGATGGAAATCTTGCGGCCCATCGAGAAGTTGGGATGCGCGCAGGCCTGCGCCGGCGTCACGTCGCGCAGCGTGGCCGGGTCGCGCGTGCGAAACGGCCCGCCCGACGCGGTGAGCAGCACGTGGTCCACGCGCCGCGGCCAGGTGGCGGGGTCTTCGGGCAGGCTCTGGAAGATGGCGGAATGCTCGCTGTCGATGGGCAGCAGCGTGGCGCCGCCTTCGCGCACCGCGGCCATGAACACCTCGCCCCCGACGACCAGCGCCTCCTTGTTGGCCAGCAGCAGGCGCTTGCCCGCACGCGCGGCCGCCAGGCACGGCGCCAGGCCCGCCGCGCCCACGATGGCCGCCATGACCGCGTCCACCTCTTCGTGGGAGGCAATGGCTTGCAGCGCATCGGGTGTTTGCAGCACCTCGGTGGGCAAGCCACTCTGCTGCAGTTTGTCTGCCAGCTGCCGCGCATGCGCACTGCTGGCCATCACCGCATAGCGCGGACGGAACTGCGCGCACTGCGCCAGCATCAGGTCCACCTGCGTGGCCGCGCTCAGCGCAAAGACTTCGTAGCGATCGGGGTGGCGTGCCACCACGTCGAGGGTGCTGGTGCCGATGGATCCCGTGGAACCCAGCACCGTGAGACGTTGTTTCATGCGGATGCGAAATGAGAAAGCATCATGGCCAGGGGCAGCGTGGGCAGCAGCGCATCAATGCGGTCCAGTACGCCGCCGTGGCCGGGCAGCAGGCCGCTGCTGTCCTTGACACCGGCGCTGCGCTTGATGAGCGACTCCACCAGGTCGCCTACCACGCTCATTGCGGCCATGAACAATGCGCCAACGACCAGCAGCCATACGCCCTGGGCTGCCAGGCGTGAGTACAGGCTGGGCACGCTGGCCTGCCAGGCCCCATCGGCCGCGGTCCAGGCCGCGGCCAGCACCAGCACACCCAGCATGCCACCCCACACCCCTTCCCAGCTCTTGCCGGGGCTGATAGAGGGAGCCAGCTTGTTGCGCGTGAAGCGCAGGCCAAAAGCGCGGCCGGCAAAGTAGGCAAAGATGTCGGCCGCCCACACCAGGGTCAGAACCGACAGAAGGAAATTGACCCCCACCACGCGCGCCTGGGCCACGGCCAGCCAGGCCATCCACAGCGCCAGCACGCCGCCGGCCACGCGCAGCCCGCGCGGCAGCTGCGGCCAGCCGGCCACGCCGACGCGCAGCAAGGCGGCCCCACCCAGCACCCAGGCAGCGCCGCCCACCAGCCACAGCCAGGGCAGCGGCTGGTGCAGCCAGCCCGCGGCCCACCCGAGGCCGCACAGCACTACACACGCCGCCCCCAGGCCGATGCTGGCGCCGCCGCCGAGGCCGTTGAGCCGACCCCATTCCCACGCCGCCGCAGCCATCATGACCAGCGTCACCACGGCAAAGGGCACGAACGAGGGATAGAACAATGCCGGCAACAGAATGGCCAGCAGGACCAACGCGGTGATGACACGTTGCTTGAGCATCCAGGCCCCTTCAGCGATGTGCGGTGGACGGAATCAGGCACGCAGCGAACCGGGCTGCTGCGCTTGTACCTGGTCGGAGGTTTGGCCAAAGCGGCGCTCGCGCGCCGCGAAGTCCGCGATGGCTTCATCCAGTGCGGCCTCGTCGAAATCGGGCCACAGGCGGTCACTGAAATACAGTTCGGTATAGGCGGCCTGCCACAGCAGGAAGTTGCTGATGCGCCGCTCGCCACCGGTTCGGATCAGCAGATCCGGATCGGGCACATGGGCCATGCCCATGGCGGCATGCAGGCTGGCCTCGGTGATGGGCTCGCCCCGCGCTGCAAGCGCAGCTGCGGCCTGCGTGATGTCCCAGCGGCCGCCGTAGTTGAAGCAGACATTGAGCACCAGGCGCTGGTTGCTTGCGGTGGCCGCCTCGGCACGCTGGAGCCCTTCGCGCACCTGCGCCGAAATGCCCGACTTTTCCCCCACGAAGTGCACCTGCACGCCATCCCGGGCCAGTTGCGGCACCTCACGTGTCAGCGCCTTGGCAAGCAGATCCATGAGACCGGACACCTCGTCCGCCGGACGGTTCCTGTTCTCGGAGGAAAACGCGAACACGGTAAGCACGCCCACGCCGCGTTGGACGCAGGCATGCACGCAGCGCCGCAGCGATTCCACGCCCTGCCGATGCCCCGCCAGGCGCGGCAGGAAGCGGCGCGTCGCCCAGCGGCCGTTGCCATCCATGACGATGGCAATGTGGTGGGGAATGGCTCCCTGCACGGTGGGCATGAATCCAGGATCGATCCGCAAAACCGGATCAGATCGCCATGATTTCCTGCTCCTTGGCCGCCACCAAGGCATCGATCTCTGCAATGTGCTTGTCGGTGGTTTTCTGCACATCGGCCTCGGCGCGCTTTTGGTCGTCCTCGGAGGCGAGCTTGTCCTTGACCAGCTTCTTGACGCCCTCATTGGCGTCGCGGCGCAGGTTGCGGATGGCCACCTTGGCGCCCTCGCCTTCGCTGCGCGCCAGCTTGGTCATCTCCTTGCGGCGCTCTTCACTCATCGGCGGCATGGGCACGCGGATCAGGTCGCCCATGGAGGCCGGGTTCAGCCCCAGATCGCTTTCACGGATCGCCTTCTCGATCTTGGCACCCATGTTCTTTTCCCAGGGCTGCACACTGATGGTGCGCGCGTCGAGCAAGGCCACGTTGGCCACCTGGGACAACGGCACCATGGATCCGTAGTACTCGACATGGATCGTGTCGAGCAGCTGCGGGTTGGCGCGGCCGGTGCGGATCTTGGCCAGGTTGTTCTTGAAGGCGGCGATGGACTGGTCCATCTTCGCCTCGGTCGTCTTCTTGATGTCGGCAATCGTCATGTGTGGTTCCTCTGCAAGCGGGCAATCAGGCCAGGCGCGGCAAAGCCATCAAGCGTACACCAACGTGCCTTCGTCTTCGCCCATCACCACGCGCTTCAGCGCGCCATGTTTCACGATGGAGAACACGCGGATCGGCAGCTTCTGGTCGCGGCACAGGGCAAAGGCCGTCGCGTCCAGGATGCCCAGGTTGCGGCTCATGGCCTCGTCGAACGTGAGCTTGGCATAGCGGGTGGCCGACGGGTCCTTCATCGGATCGGCCGTGTACACGCCGTCGACCTTGGTCGCCTTGAGCACCACCTCGGCGCCGATCTCGGCGCCGCGCAGCGCGGCGGCCGTGTCGGTGGTGAAGAACGGGTTGCCGGTTCCGGCGGCGAACACCACCACTTTGCCCTCTTCGAGGTACTGCAGCGCCTTGGGACGCACGTAGGGCTCCACCACCTGCTCGATGCCGATGGCGGACATCACGCGGGCCGTCAGCCCCTGCTTGTCCATGGCGTCCGCCAGGGCCAGCGCGTTCATCACGGTGGCCAGCATGCCCATGTAGTCGGCCGTGGCGCGGTCCATGCCCACGGACCCGCCCGCCACACCGCGGAAGATGTTGCCCCCGCCGATCACCACCGCCACTTGCACGCCCAGGCGGGTGACCTCGGCGATCTCCTCGACCATGCGCACGATCGTGGCACGGTTGATGCCGAATGCGTCATCGCCCATGAGCGCCTCACCAGACAACTTGAGCAGGATGCGCTTGTGGGCTGGCGTGGCGAGGGTCATGGGCAATTCTCCGTAAGGCTGGACTGGGGGGATGAAGGGCGTGGGCGGCAGGCGCTATCAGGCGCCCGACTTGGCGGCAGCGACTTGCGCAGCCACCTCGGCGGCGAAATCGTCCACCTTCTTCTCGATGCCCTCGCCCACCACGTACAGGGTGAAGCCCTTCACCGTGGTGTTGGCGGCCTTGAGCATCTGGGCCACGGTCTGCTTGCCATCGGCGGCCTTCACGAAGACCTGGTCGGCCAGCGAGACTTCCTTGAGGTACTTCTGCACCGAGCCTTCGACCATCTTGGCGGCGATATCGGCCGGCTTGCCGGACTCGGCGGCCTTGCCCTCGGCCACGGCACGCTCCTTGGCGATCAGGTCGGCAGGCACGTCGGCGCTGGTCAGCGCCACGGGCTTCATGGCGGCCACATGCATGGCCACGTCCTTGGCGGCCACGGCATCGCCGTCGAACTCCACCACCACGCCGATGCGCGAGCCGTGCAGGTAGGCGGCCAGGTTGGAGCCGCTGAAACGCTTGAAACGACGGAAAGACATGTTCTCGCCGATCTTGCCGATCAGGCCCTTGCGCACATCTTCCAGGGTGGGGCCGAAGCCATCCTGCTCATAGGCCAATTGGCCCAGGGCTTCGATGTCCGCGGGGTTGTGCTCAGCGACCAGCTTGGCGGCGGCGTTGGCCATGGCGATGAAGCTGTCGTTCTTGGACACGAAGTCGGTTTCGCTGTTCACTTCGATCAGCGCACCCACGTTGCCGTTGATGAACGATGCCACCACGCCTTCGGCCGTCACGCGGGAAGCGGCCTTGCCGGCCTTGGTGCCCAGCTTGACGCGCAGCAGCTCTTCGGCCTTGGCCATATCGCCGTCGGCCTCGGTCAGGGCCTTCTTGCATTCCATCATGGGGGCATCGGTCTTGCCACGCAGTTCGGCAACCATGCTTGCGGTAATTGCAGCCATCGTGTTTCTCCAGTTCTTGAGTTCAGTTCGTTACAGGATCAGAAGCTAAAAAAAAAGGGGGCTCACCAGGGGCCCCGCTTTTTTTGCGACGCATCGCGCGGCCCTTGACTTAGGCGGCGTTCTCGTCCACTTCCACGAATTCGTCGGAGCCTTCGGCAGCCACAGCCTTGGCCACTTCCGTCACGGCGTTGGCACGGCCTTCAAGGATAGCGTCGGCGATGCCGCGAGCGTACAGAGCCACAGCCTTGGCCGAGTCGTCGTTACCCGGGATCACGTAGTCAATACCCTCGGGCGAGTGGTTGGAATCCACCACACCGATCAGCGGGATACCCAGCTTCTTGGCTTCGGACACGGCGATCTTGTGGTAGCCCACGTCGATCACGAAGATGGCATCGGGCAGCGCAGCCATGTCCTGAATGCCCCCGATGTCCTTCTCGAGCTTTTCCAGCTCGCGCGAGAACATCAGCTGCTCCTTCTTGCTCATGGACTCCAGGCCGGCTTCCTGCTGTGCCTTCATGTCCTTCAGGCGCTTGATGGAGGTCTTGACGGTCTTGAAGTTGGTCAGCATGCCGCCCAGCCAGCGCTGGTCGACATAGGGCACGCCAGCGCGCTGGGCCTGCTCGGCTACCAGTTCGCGGGCCTGGCGCTTGGTGCCGACCATCAGGATCGTGCCGCGGTTGGCAGCCAACTGCTTGGCGAACTTCTGCGCCTCCTGGAACATCGGCAGCGACTTTTCCAGGTTGATGATGTGAATCTTGTTGCGATGGCCGAAGATGAAGGGGGCCATCTTGGGGTTCCAGAAGCGCGTTTGGTGACCAAAGTGGACACCGGCTTCCAGCATTTCACGCATGGTGACGGACATGAGGTTTCTCCGAAGGTTGGGTCTAAAATCCAGCCTCAATACTTGCCCACTGAATCGCTCTTGCGTGGAACTTGCAGTCCCACGAGAGGGCAGAGGGCAACACCTTGAGAGGGCTGGTTTGCGATTAAGTTCTGCATGGTGCCTGGCAGCACGGCGGCGGCGCAGCTCTCAGCAAAACCCAAAGATTCTAGCATATCCCCATGTTGGCTGACCTCGTCTCCACCCGCAGCCACGTAGCTGCCGGGCATAGCAGCGCACGCGATGAAATCGAGCGCTGCATCGCCGCCGCCGAAGGGCCCACCTGCGCCCATGTGTTCCGCCAGACCAGCTTCGACCAGGCCCGCGCAGCAGCCGCCGTGCCCTGCGTGGAGCGTCTGCCGCTGGCGGGCCTTGCCGTGTCGGTCAAGGATCTGTTCGACATCCAGGGCATGACCACCGCCGCGGGCTCCACCGTGTTGCGGGATGCGCCGCCCGCGCCGGCCGACAGCCCGGCCGTGGCGCGCCTGCGCCGCGCGGGCGCAGCGTTCATCGGCCGCACGCACATGGTGGAGTTCGCCTTCTCCGGCGTGGGTGTGAATCCGCACTTCGGCACGCCCGCCGCATTTGACGCCCGCCACGGCGCGCTGCCCGGCCCGGCGCGGGTGTGCGGGGGCTCATCGTCGGGCGCCGGGGTGTCGGTGGCCACGGGCGCGGCCTTCATTGGCCTGGGCTCCGACACGGGCGGCTCGATCCGTATCCCGGCCGCGCTGAACGGCATCGTGGGTTTCAAGAACACCGCGCGCCTCGTGCCCACCGAAGGCGCCGTCCCCTTGTCCACGACGCTGGACACGGCCTGCGCACTCACCCGCACGGTGCGCGATGCCGTCGTGGCGCACGAGATCCTGGCGGCACGGCGCGTCACGCGCAGCCCCGCACCGCTGTCGGCCTGGCGGCTGGCCGTACCCGCCACACTGTTCCTGGACGGACTGGACGCCACCGTGACACGCGCCTTCGAGCGCACGCTGTCACGCCTGCGCGCGGCCGGCGCCCAGATCACCGAGATTGCCTTAACAGAAACCGCCCAGTTGGCCGATGTGAACGCCACCGGCGGGTTTTCCGCCGCCGAAAGCTACGCCTGGCACCGCACGCTGCTGGCGCAGCACGGCAACGCCTACGATCCGCGCGTGAAGAGCCGCATCGAGCGCGGCGCTGGCATGTCCGCCGCCGACTACATCGATCTGCTGCACGCGCGGCGCGCCTGGATCGCACGCATGCAGACCGCCATGGCCGACTTCGACGCCCTGCTCTCGCCCACTGTGCCCATCGTGGCGCCCCCCATCGCATCGGTCGCGCCGGGCAGCGAGCGCGACGCGGAGTTCTTTCGCGTCAACGGATTGCTGCTGCGCAACACCAGCGTGGTCAACATGCTGGACGGCTGCGCCCTGTCCCTGCCCTGCCACGAAGCGGGCGAACTGCCCGTGGGCCTGATGGTGTGGCACGGCGCACTGCGCGACGACCCGGTGCTGAACATCGGCCTGCTGATCGAACAAGAACTACAAAAACAATAGCTACTAGCGCTTATCCTACGGGCGCTAGAGGCATATTTCGCTTCAATTTTCATGCACATCATCATCGTGGGCGCCGGCATCGTCGGCGCGGCCACTGCTTATGAACTGGCCGCGGACGGCCATCAGGTCACCGTGGTCGAGCAGCGCGGCGCCGCGGCAGAGGAGGCGAGCTTCGGCAGCTCCGGCCTGCTGGCGCCCTCGCTACTCATGCCGTGGGCGGCGCCGGGCCTGGGCGGGCCGCTCGGCCGCTGGCCTTGGAGCCGCGATGCCACGCTGCGCCTGGTACGCGGCGCCGGCATGGCAGGCCGGCGCTGGCGCTGGCGCTGGTCCCAGGCGGGTCGCCGGCCCGAGACGGCGGCGCGGCTGGCCGCGCTGGAAGGTCTGGGCCGCTACAGCCTGGCACGCACGCGCGAACTCATCCACCAATGGGACGTGGACCTGGAAACCAGCCGCGGCACTCTGGTGCTGCTGCGCCGCCCCGAAGATGTGGAGCGCCTGCAGCCCGCGTTGAAGGTGCTGCGCGACGCGGGCGTGGGCCTGCGCGATGTGGATGCCGACACCGCGCGGCTCATCGAGCCCGGCCTGTCCACCGACGTGCCGCTGGCGGGCGCCGTGCATGTACCGGATGGCGAGTCCGGCAACTGCCGGCTGTTTGCGCAGATCCTGCGCCACGCGGCGCAGGAGCGCGGCGCACAGTTCGTGTTCGGCGCGCATGTCCGCGCTCTCAGCGCATCGCCGCCCGGCGTCCACGTCGTAGGCGAAGCCGCCCCGCGCCAGGCCGACGCCGTGGTGCTGTGCGCCGGCGTGGCCAGCGCCGCGCTGCTGCGCCCGCTGGGGCGCCACCTGCCCCTGGAGGCCGTACATGGCTACACCGTCAGCGCGCCGGTGCGCGAGGACAGCCATGCACCCCAGGGCTCGGTGATCGATCCGCTGCACCGCATCACCATCACCCGCCAGGGTCAGCGCGTGCGTGTGTCCGGCGGCGCCGAGATCGGGCACAGCAACGGCAGCCACCACGCGCCCACGCTGCAGACGCTCTACCTCGCGCTGTCGGGCTGGTTCCCGGGCGGCGCACTCACCTCGTCCCCGCAAGTGCAGGTCTGGCGCGGCGCGCGCCCCACGCTGACCGATGGCGCCCCCGCCATCGGCGCGAGCGATGTGTCCGGCCTGTGGATCAACACCGGCCATGGCGCTTGCGGCTGGGCCCAGGCCTGTGGCAGTGCCCGCGCCCTGGCGGACCTGATCGCCCAGCGCAGTCCGGCGATTGACCTGCAGCCCTTTGCGCCGCAGCGCTTCTAGGGCCTGTTCACACTATTTTTGCCAGTGCGAATGGCGTGAAAACCGCGCCAATCTAGGCGCGTGACGACGCCAAGGCCGGGGCCTTGGCTAGGAGGGCAACGACGAATGGCGCGGTTTTCACTCCGTTCCCTCCGGGTTGCGATCAAAAAGGGCCATTCGCGGCGTTGCCAAGCCTCGCTGGGGTAGCACCCCAGCTTCGTTTGGCGCCTTGCGCCTGGCCCTTTTTGATCGCAACGCATCTGGCAAAAATAGTGTGAACAGGCCCTAGCGCGCTTCGCACGGCCCCCGCCCGGCGCCACAATGCCGGGCATGCAGCGCATCGCACCTGACCGGCCCCATCCCCTGTTCGACACCGCGGCCACGCGCCGCCTGGAGGCCAGCGCCGCCGCTGCCCTCGCGCCCCACACGCTGATGCAGCGCGCCGGCCAGGCCACGGCCCGGTTGGCGCTCGCGCTGGCTCCACATGCGCGCACCTTCTGGTTCGCCTGCGGCGGCGGCAACAACGGCGGCGATGGGCTGGAGGCCGCCCTGCTGCTGCACCGCGGCGGCCACCCGGTCGTGGTGACTTGGCTGGGAACGCCCGAGACGGCGCCTGCCGACGCGCGCCAGTCCTGGCAGCGCGCACAAGAGGCCGGTGTGCCGTTCGCGGCTGAGCCACCCTTTCTCGGTCCGCAGGACCTGTGCGTGGATGCGCTGCTGGGCATCGGCCTGAGCGCCGATCCGCGCCCCCGCAGGCCCGACGCGCGGCTGCTGCAATGGCTGGCCCGCATGCACGCCTGCGCGGCACCCACGCTGTGCGTGGACCTGCCCTCCGGCCTGGTAGCGGAATCAGGCCAGTACATCCCGGGGCTGGCGCCGGCCCAACCAGGTGCCACGGCGGCGCGCCACACGCTGAGCCTGCTCACGCTCAAGCCAGGCCTGTTCACCGGCCAGGGCCGCGACGCAGCGGGCAGCGTGTGGTTTGATGACCTGGGCGCGCCGGCATCAACCGAAACCCCTTGCGCCTGGCTCGCCGGCCCCCCCGCCCCGGCCGTACGCGCCCATGCCAGCCACAAGGGCAGCTACGGCGACGTGGCCGTCATCGGCGGCGAAGGCCTGCAGGCGCGCGGCATGGGCATGACGGGTGCGGCCCTTTTAGCCGCCAGCGCGGCGTTGCACGCCGGCGCGGGCCGCGTGATGGTGGCGCTGCTGGACGCCGGCGCACTCCCCGCCCTGCCGCAGCAGCCTGAACTGATGCTGCGCCGTTGTGACGCGCTGGCGCTGGACCACGCCACCGTGGTCTGCGGCTGTGGCGGCGGCGCGGCCGTGGCGGCCGTGCTGCCAGACGTCCTGCAGCAATCGGCACGCCTGGTGCTGGACGCAGACGCGCTGAACGCCGTGGCCGCCGACCCCCATCTGCAGCATCTGCTGCGCGAGCGTGGCCGGCAGGGCCGCCCCACCGTGCTGACTCCGCACCCCCTGGAGGCCGCGCGGCTGCTGGCCGGCACCACGGCCGCCGTGCAGGCCGACCGCCTGGCCGCCGCGCGCACGCTGGCCGATCAGTACGGCTGCACCGTGCTGCTCAAGGGCTCGGGCAGCGTGATTGCCGCACCGGGGCGCACGCCCCTCGTCAACCCCACGGGCAACGCACGCCTGGCCACGGGCGGCACCGGTGACGTGCTGGCCGGCCTGGTGGGGGCGCGCTTGGCCGCGGAGCCTGCACAGGCCGGTGCGGCATTTGCGGCGGCGGGCCGCGCCTGCTGGGAGCACGGCGCTGCCGCCGACCGCTGGCCCACCGGGAGGTCCCTCACCGCGGGAGCGCTCGCACGCGCACTGAACGCTGGGTGACCGCGCAGCATGCCGCGCGGTCCGGTCGCCGCACGATTGCATCCAACGGTAACGGTGGTTTCCAAGCTGCGCATATCTACCTTGTCTTACAGACGGTATGCGGACTGAAGCGCTTTAATCGCTCCATGTCCTGGTATGCATGCATACCGTGTGTTCCACCCACCTGAGGTACTGCCATGAAACGCCATTTCCGCCCCGGATCGCGCGCCTACGCGGCCTTTGTGGTCACCGTGGTCCTGGCCTTCGCGGCCAGCGTCATGACCCTGGTGCCCCACCAGACGACCCAGGTGGCCGACTCGCAGGTGCACAGCCAGCTGGAGCAACTCGTTCCCGCTGGCGTCTTCGACTGAGCTCCCTCTCACTCCTCCCCTCCAGCCGCCTTCGGGCGGCTTTTTTGCGGGCCGCCCGGGCCGGGCTTCAGGGCACGGCGCTGGCGGGTGCGCCGCCGCTTTCCACCACAGCGACGCGCCGCCGCAGCGCGGCCTCCAACGCGGTATCGCCCGCCGCACCCGCCCGTTCGGCGCGCAGCAGCAGCCAGGCCATCAACGGGCGGCGCCATCCCTGCGCCGAGGCGGTGTCGGTGGCCAGCACCATGACTTCCGGCGTAGCGCGCCCGGCGCGCACGGCCGCACCCGCTGCCACCAGGCGCGCCAAGGGGTCGGCAATCCCGGCAATGGACTGGGGGCTGGCTGCGGCGGCGCGTTGTGCCTCGGGCAGCAGCGCCGCCTGCGCGGGCGTGGCGCGGCCTGCGAGGTAGTCGGCATAGGCCTGCTCCGGCGGCGCCGCATCGGCGCGCAACGGCTCGAAAGCCGTGCAGGGCTGCAGTTGCAGGCTGGCGACCTGCGCGGCGCAGCGCATCAGCTCCACGCGCGCCAGCAACTCGGGCCGGCCGGTGCGTGCCACCTCGGCGCGTGCACGGGTCCATTCCTGGTCGGCCACGCGGGTGTTGCCGGACAGGTAGGCCTCGGTCGCCCGCTCGGCCGCGCCGTGGGCATTCATCTGCCAGTCGGGCACCGGCGCCTTGCCGGCGCAGGCCGACAGCACCACGGCCAGCGCGGGTGCCAAGCCCCGGCACAAGAGAAGCTGCAGGGAGGTCATGGCAGTTTCAGCTCCGTTTCGCGGGCAAAGGGCCACTTGCGGTTGATCTCGTTCACCAGCGCATCCACCTTGCGCAGGCTGCCTTCCACCTCGGCGCGCAACGTGCCCAGGTCGGTCGTGGCCTCGCGCGCGTTGGCGCCCACGGCCTGGGCCTCGGCCAGCACGGCGTCCACCTTGGTGAGGCTCTGGCGCGCGTCGGCCAGCAAACCGTTGAGCTGCACCACGGCGGCCCGCACCTCGGGCACCAGGCCGGGGTCGCCCTGCGCACCGAAGACCTGCCTGTCCGCCTTGGCGGCCATGCCGTCGATGCGCGCAAGCAGCTGGTTGGTGCGCTCCAGCGTGGTGAGGATCTTCTTCGCGTCCGCCTCGTTGCCCATGAGCACGCCCAGGGCGCCGCTTGGCGCGTTGAGCCGCTCGGTGAGTGTGCGCACCTGGGCCATGGCGCCACCCAGGGCGGACTCTGCGCCGGTCATGGCGTTCAGGTTGTCCAGCAGCTGGCGTGCCGATGACATGAGCTGCGGAATCTCCGCCGTGGCGTCGCCGCGCAGCACGGGTCGCTCGGCGCCGTCCTCCAGCGGCGGGTCGGCCAGCATGCCGCTGTAGGCCTTGATGGTGGTGCCGCCCACCAGTCCGCTGACCAGGGTGAACACGCTGGAGGTGCGCAGCCAGTGCGCGTCGCGCTGGGCCACGTCGATGAGGATGCGCACGTTGCCGGTCTCGGCCAGTTCGATGCGCCGCACCCGGCCGATGGGAAAGCCCGAGAACGTCATGTCCATGCCCACGACCACACCCTCGGAATCTTCGGCCGTGAGCACCAGCCGCTGCGTGGGCTCGAACGCGCCGCGCGCGTACAGCAGGTACAGGCCCGCACCCAGCACGAGCACCAGCGTGAACAGCAGCAGCGCCGCCGCCTTGCGCTCCAGATGGGCCACGGGCCGCAGCAACTCTACCGGCGCGTTCGCCGGCGGTTCGGACAGCGGGGGTTGGGGACGTTGCGGATCGGTCATCGCGTGGCCATGAAATCAGTAGTAATTGCCCATCAGCGAGATCACCTCGATGAGCAGCAGCACAGCGAACATGCGCGCCAAGCCGCCCAGCTCGGAGTCGGGCTGCTGGGCCTGGCGTGCGTCGCCGCTCTCGTAGAGCCCCGAAGCCATGGGAATCAGCGCCACGGCCAGGCTGAAGAACACGGTCTTGAGCACGAACACCAGCGTGATCTGCGGCGCGAACACATGGCCGAACATGCGCGTGTACACCGGCAGCCCCGCCGTGTTGAGCCCATACACGCCCAGGTAGGCCATGACCAGCGCCACTACGCACGACAGCGCCGCCAGCGTGATGCTGGCATACACGCCGGCCACCACGCGCGGCAGCAGCTCCATGCGCACGGGGTCGGCGCCACGCTGGCGCAGAGCCTGAAGGTGGCCCGACTGGCGCATCAGCGCCAGCTGCGTGCCGTTGGGAATGGTGGCGCGCATCGCCACGAACAGCGCGGCGGTCAGCGGGATCAGCTCCAGCACCAGCACGCGGATCACCATCTCCAGCGCATAGCGCGACAGGCCGTAGCTGAGCGCGGTGACGACCACGATGCGCGTGATGACCAGACTGATGAGTGCCGCCAGCACCGTGAAACCCAGCAGGATGGGCGCGGTGTCCTGGTACATGTGGCGCGCCAGCCGCCAGCGCGTGGCGCGGCCGTAGCTGGACGGCGAGAGCATCAGCACCATGACCACGGCGCCCAGGTAGATGATGCGCCACCACGCCACGGCCCAACGCCGCGCCTGGGCCCACAGGCGCCGGGGCACGATGGAAGGGTGCAGGCTGGCGTTCATGCGCGGATCATAGGCGAAGGCTGCATTCGATAAGTAACAAATTAGCCGCTAGCGCTTATGCAGCAAGCGCTAGCAGCTATTAACACCATAGCAACCTGTGCCATGGGCCTCATACATGCCTGCGGGTCGCCGGCCCTGCGGGCGGCACGGGATCGGCATCGGCGCGTGCATGCAACGCCTCGATCACGTGGCACTGCCCTCCCGTGCCGTCGCAACGGCTGCGCAGCGACAGCAGTTCCTGCTCCAGCGTCGCCAGCTCGGCCATGCGCGTGCGCACGTGCGCCAGGTGCTCGTCCAGCGTGACGCAGGCGGCATGGCCGTCGGCGGTACTGCAGGCGTCCAATGCCAGCAGGCCGCGCACCTCCTGCAGCGACATGTCCATGGCGCGGCACAGCCGCACGAAGCGCATGCGGTGGACCTCCTCGTCGCTGTAGAGGCGGTAGCGGTTGTCCGCGCGGGTCTGCGCGGGCAGCAGGCCTTCCTTTTCGTAATAGCGGATGTTGGCTGGTGGCACGCCCGAGAGCCGGGCGGCATCACCGATACGGTGGCGGGGGCTTTGTCGCAGCATGGCTTGACCTTGGAGTGGCTTCAAGGTTTCCAATCATGGCATGAGCCAAAGCCATCCCTCCCATTCCGCGTCCCATTCCCATGGCCCGGGCGCGGCAAACCTGCCTCCTTCGCCTGCATCCGCATGCAGCGGCTGCGCCTGCAGCACATCGGCGGGCGACGGCCACGACCACGGCACCCTGCCCGGTTGGCCGCGCATCGCCGCGGCGCTGGCCCTGGCCACGGGCGCCGAGGCGGCGCACTGGATGCAGCAGGACCACGCCGGCATGGCCCTGGCCGTGGTGGCGATTGCACTGTCGGGCCTGGGCGTGTACCGGGTGGGCCTCAAAGACCTTGCGCGCCTGCGCCTGGGCATCCACGCGCTCATGGCCGTGGCGGTGACGGGCGCCTTCCTCATCGGCCAGTGGCCCGAGGCAGCGATGGTCATGGCGCTGTACGTGGCGGCCGAGCGCATCGAGGACGGCGCCATGGACCGCGCGCGCCATGCCATACGCCAGCTGCTGCAACTGGCGCCCGCCACGGCCGACGTGCTGCAGCCGAATGGCAGCACCCTGAGCCTGCCCGTGGACCAGGTGCCGCTGGGTGCCACCGTGCGCATCGCCCCGGGCGCGCATGTGCCGCTGGACGGCACCGTCACCCACGGCAGCAGCAGCGTGAACCAGGCCCCCATCACCGGCGAGAGCCAACTGGCCGACAAGGCCGCCGGCGACCCGCTGTACGCGGGCAGCGTGAACCAGCAGGGCGAGCTGCTGATGCAGGTGAACACCCCGCCCGGCGACACGCTGATTGCGCGCATCGTGCGCACGGTGGAGCAGGCGCAGGCCAGCAAGGCCCCCATCCAGCGCTTCGTGGACCGCTTTGCCGCCATCTACACGCCCGTCGTGTTCGCACTGGCCGTGCTGCTGGCGCTGCTGGCCCCCCCGCTGATGGGCTGGACCTGGACGCAGTCCACCTACCAGGCGCTGGCGCTGCTGGTCATCGCCTGCCCCTGCGCACTGGTCATCTCCACGCCGGTCACGGTGGTCAGCGCGCTCACGGCCGCCGCGCGGCGCGGCATCCTCATCAAGGGCGGCAGCGCGCTGGAGGCCGCGCGCGGCCTGCGCGTGGTGGCGCTGGACAAGACCGGCACGCTGACCACTGGCAGCCCTGCCCTGGTGCAGTGGCGTGCCCTGAACGGCGCCGATGCCGACGCCGTGGCAGATGTGGCCTGGCAGTTGGCCAGCCGGTCTGAGCACCCCGTCTCGCGCGCCATCGCCGCCGGCCTGCCCGCGGCCACCCACAACGGCGTGCAGAACCTGCAGGCCCTGCCCGGTCGCGGCGTGCAGGCCGAGGTGGGCGGCCAGCGCTGGTGGCTGGGCAACCTGCGCCTGATGCGCGAACAAGGCCTGGCCGACGCTGCGCTCGAAGACGCCCTGGCCCAACAGGAGCGGCAGGGCCGCACCGTCACCTTGCTGGCCGACGCGCAAGCCGTGCGCGCGCTGTTCGCCGTGGCCGACCCGCTGCGCGGCCACGCGCGCCAGGCCATCGCCGAACTGCGCGCGCTGGGCGTGCACCCGGTGGTGTTGAGCGGCGACAACCCGGCCACCGCACAGGCCATCGCGGCCGAGGCGGGCATTACCGACGCGCAGGACGCGCTCGGCGGCCTGCTGCCGCAGGACAAGCTCGACACCCTGGCCGCGCTGCAGCGCACGCGCGGCCCCACCGCCATGGCGGGCGACGGCATCAACGATGCGCCCGCGCTGGCCCAGGCCGACGTGGGCTTCGCCATGGGCGGCGCACACAGCACCGGCATGGCCATGGAGACGGCCGACGTGGTACTCATGAACGACGACCTGCGCCGCATTCCCGACACCGTGCGGCTGGCACGCCGCGCACACGCCGTGCTGTGGCAGAACATCACCCTGGCACTGGGCATCAAGGCCGCGTTCTTCACCCTGGCGCTGCTGGGCATGGCCAGCATGTGGATGGCCGTGGCAGCCGACATGGGCGTGAGCCTGCTGGTGGTGGCCAACGGGCTGCGCCTGCGCCGCGGCGCCTCTATCGCGGCGAAGGAGGCCGCATGACCATGACCCAATCACCACAAAGCCGCCAGCGCGCCGCCTACGACTACCTGCTGCAGCGCTGGCGCACCAGCGTGGACGCGCCCGCGGAACAGCGTTGGCGCTACCTGGAGGCCGCCCATGTGGTGGGCCAGAACCGCCTGGGCCTGCACTGGCGCGCGCACTGGCAGATGCTGCGCTTTGCGCGCCAGTTGGGCGACGCGCCGGAGGCTCGGGGCCAATGGGCGCGGCTGGGCCTCACGCTGGTGGGCCACCTGGTGCGCCGGCTGCCGCAGGGCAACATCGGCCGTGCCAGCGTGCCCGCGCTGCGGCCCATGGTGCCCAGCGTGGCCGTGCGCGCATGCATCACCGAAGCCATGCAGGCCACCCAGCCCCCCGGCACGCCGGGTGCGCCAGAGATGAGTCAAATCGACCTCTAGCGCCCGCCTGACAAGCGCACACAGCTCACTTTTTAGGAGCATCACACCACCCAGACACGGGAATTTGACCCAGCGCAAGACACAGCGACCGATGCCGTGGTGCAATCGCGCCCCCGCCGGTCACCACGGCGCCTGCCGATCCCGCCCATGTCCACCACCACCGCCAACGCCGCTCCCGCCATGGTCCCGCACACCCGCACCGAAGACGCCGTGGCGATTGGCGTCGGCGTGACGCTGATCTCCGTGGGCGTGGCCTTCCTCGCCAGCGCCGGGCTGCTCACCGGCGGCATGGCGGGGCTGGCCTTCGTGCTGCACTACGCCACGGGCATCGGCTTCGGCAAGCTGTTCTTCGCGCTCAACCTGCCGTTCTACTGGCTGGCGCTGCGCAAGCTGGGCCTGGCCTTCACGCTCAAGACCTTCGCGGCCGTGGCGCTGCTGTCGGTGCTGTCGGAGCTGCAGTCGCAGTTCCTGCAGATCAGCGAACTGCAGCCGCTGTATGCGGCCATCACCGGCGGGCTGATCATGGGTATGGGCTTTTTGGTGCTGTTCCGCCACCGCTGCAGCCTGGGGGGCGTGGGCATCATGGCGCTGTACCTGCAGGACCGCTTCGGCTGGCGCGCCGGCAAGGTGCAGATGGCCGTGGACTGCTGCATCGTGCTGGCGGCGCTGGTCACAGTGGAGCCGCTGCGCGTGCTGTGGTCGGTCATCGGCGCCGTGGCGCTCAACCTGGTGCTGGCCATGAACCACCGGCCAGGGCGCTACATGGCGGTCTGACGGCACGCGGACGGGCCATCGCCCGGCGCTCGCTCTGGCGGGAACTTCCTGCACCGCGCCGGTATCATTCGCTGCATGCGCCACGCCGTTGCCATGATCCTGGGTCTGCTGCTGGTCCTGCGGGGCCTGCTGGGCGACGCCATGGCCATGGGCATTGCACCGGCCACGCCCGCGCAGCCCACCATCGCGGCAGCCGCTACCCGCCACGCTATGGCAAGCGACACGCACGACCACGGTGGTCATGACGGCGACCATGCCAGCGCATCAGCACAGCCGCACTGCTGCGATACCGGCGGGGCGGTCCACGCGGAACACCCCGCCGGCTGTTCGGCCTGCGGCGCCTGCCATTCGGCCTTCTACGCGCCGGTCTGGGCGCCCGCCTTCCATGGACGGCACGACAGCAGGTTGCAACCGCACCCTGGCACCCCCTTTGCCAGCGCCACGGCTGCGCAAGCCATCAAGCCACCCATCTCCTGAGCACTGACGCCCGAAGTGCGTCCGCAATCGGCGGCATGTCCCCCGACGGGGCCGCAGCCGAGTGTCGCGGACGCGGTTGTGTCATGTTTGACGGGAGACTCCCATGCGCTTCGCGCACCCCACCAGCCCTGCGGCCATGATGGCCCTGGCGGCCCTGGCCGGCATCGCACCGCCGACCTGGGCGCAGGTTGACAATGTTCCTGCCGCCCCATCGCAGACCGCCACCGCCGACTCGGCACAGGCCCCCAGTCTGCCCTTGCGCCACCAGCCCCTGCTCCCCAGCGGCGACGTGGCTGAGGCCGACATCGGCTGGAAGGCCGCCAACACCGCCGTGGGCGCCTTTCCCGGTGGCCACTCCGACATCGTGCGTTGGGAAGCCGGGCAGGCACGCGCCGCGCCGCCCAGCCCTGCCATGCCCACCCCGAAACACCACCACGGAGGCCGGCCATGAGGCGCCCTCCGCTTGCCCTGGCTGCGCTGGCCGCCGCACTGGTGTTGGCCGGCTGCGCCAACGTCGCCCCCGATGGGCTGCGCGGCGACGTGCAAAGCCATGTCCAGCCCCGCCTGCCCGACGGCGCGCAACTGCCCGCGCCCGATACGCAAAGCCGCGGGGACGCGCAGGCCCAGATCACCGAATGGCTGCGCCTTCCCGTGGATGCGGACACCGCCGTGCGCGTGGCGCTCTTGAACAGCCCCGCGCTGCAGGCCCGCCTGGCCAATCTGGCCGCGCAGGATGCGCAGCGCGCACAGGCGCTGACCCTGTTCAACCCCACGCTGACGCTGGGGCGATTCACCAGCGGGCATGAACGCGAGATCGAGCGCCAGCTCGGCTTCAGCCTGGTCAACGTGATCACCCTGCCCTGGCGCACGCGTTGGCAAGGCTGGCAGATGGAGCAGGCCACGCTGGCCGCCGCACAGGACGTGCTGCGCCTGGCCGCGGACACACGCCGCGCCTGGCTGCGCGCCGTGGCCGCCCGGCAGGTGCTGGCCGCGCGCGAACGCATGCACGAGGCGGCCGAGGCCGGCGGCGAGCTGGCGCGGCGCATGGCGCGCGTGGGCAACTTCAGCCGTCTGCAGCAGGCACGCGAAATCGCCATCACACAGGACGCGGCAGCACAGCTGGCCCGCGCGCGGCTGAATGCCGCGCTGGAGCGCGAGCAACTGGCGCGGCTGATGGGGCTGTGGGGCGCGCAGGCCGACTTCACACTGCCCGATGCGCTCCCCGCCTTGCCCACGGCGGATGCACTGCGCAGCGGCGACGACGCCGAAGCCACGGCCCTGCGCGAGCGGCTGGACCTGCGCGCGCTGCGCCGCGACCTGGACACCACCGCCGACCGCAGCGGCTGGGCCGGTGTTGGATCCGTGTTCGGCGACATCGGCCTGAGCTACAGCCGCAACACTGCCACCGAGCGCGCCTCCGGCCACCGCGAGACCACACGCGGCTGGGAGGTAGAGCTGCCTCTGCCGCTGTTCGACTGGGGCGGCGCCGCCACGGGCCGCGCGCGGGCCGAGCTGCAGCACAGCGCCGCACAACTGCAGGATGCCGCCATCCGCGCGCGCAGCGAGGCACGCAGCCACTGGCTGCGCTACCGCACCGCCTGGGAGCTGGCGCACCAGCAGCAGGCCGAGGCGCTGCCGCTGGCGCGCTTCATGCAGGACGAGGCCGTGCTGCGCTACAACGGCATGTTCATCAGCGTGTGGGAGCTGCTGGCCGAGGCGCGCCGCGCCAGCCAGGCCGTGGCTGCCGCCACCGAGGCGCAGCGCGACTTCTGGCTCGCCCAGACCGACCTGCAACTGGCTCTCACGGGCACATCGCCCGGCGCGCCCACCGGCCTGCCGTCCGCTCCCACCACCCCCAACGCTCCTTCGGAAGGCCACTGACATGCAGCGCCGCCATTTCTTCTCCGGCGCCGCCACGGCCGTGGTCGCCGCCTCCGCCGCATCGGTGAGCCGCGTGGCCTTGGCCGCGCTGCCCGAGGCGCCCTCGCAATCCTCTGCCGACACGGCCGCGCCGCTAACCCCGTCCAGCGGCCGGCCCTACCAGCCCGTGGTCACGCTCAACGGCTGGACGCTGCCATGGCGCATGAACGCCGGCGTCAAGGAATTCCACCTGGTGGCCGAGCCGGTAGTGCGCGAGGTGGCGCCCGGCTTCATGGTCAACATGTGGGGCTACAACGGCCAGAGCCCGGGCCCGACCATCGAGGTGGTGGAAGGCGACCGCGTGCGCATCTTCGTCACCAACCGCCTTCCCGAGCACACCAGCGTGCACTGGCACGGCCAGCGCTTGCCGAGCGGCATGGACGGCGTGGCCGGGCTTACCCAGCCGCACATCCCCGCGGGCAAGACCTTTGTGTACGAGTTCACGGCGCGCCGCCCCGGCACCTTCATGTACCACCCGCATGCGGACGAAATGGTGCAGCTGGCCATGGGCATGATGGGCCTGTGGATCACGCACCCGAAGGCGCGCCACCCCCTGATCGCTCAGGTGCAACGCGACTACGCCTTCCTGCTCAGCGCCTACGACGTGGAGCCGGGCAGCCTCACGCCCAAGGTCAACACCATGACCGACTTCAACATCTGGACCTTCAACAGCCGGGTGTTCCCCGCCATCGACCCGCTGGTGGCACGGCAGGGCGACCGTGTACGCATCCGCGTGGGCAACCTGACCATGACCAACCACCCCATCCACATCCATGGGCATGAGTTCGAGATCACGGGCACCGACGGCGGGCCGACCCCGAAGGCCGCGCGCTGGCCCGAGGTGACCACGGACGTCGCCGTGGGCCAGATGCGGCAGCTGGAGTTCATCGCCGACGAGCCCGGCGACTGGGCGCTGCACTGCCACAAGAGCCACCACACCATGGGCGCCATGGGCCACGGCGTGCCCACCATGATCGGCGTGGACCATCGCGGACTGGTCGGGAAGATCCAGAAAATCATTCCCGACTACATGGTCATGGGCGAGCGCGGCATGGCCGACATGGGCGCGATGGAAATGCCGCTGCCCGACAACACCTATCCCATGATGACCGGCACCGGCCCCTTCGGCCCGCTGGAGATGGGCGGCATGTTCACGACCCTGAAGGTCCGCCAGGGCCTGGCCGCCCAGGACTGGCGCGACCCGGGCTGGTACCAGCACCCGGCGGGAACGGTGGCGCACGAATGGGCCGGTGCGCCCTTGGACGCCACAGCCCCGCGCCAGACCCCGCCCGGCCGGGCCCCCGGCGCCCCCAGCGTGCGCAAGCCGGGCGCCGACCACGAACACCATTGAAACCCTCGGAGAAACCCATGAAATCTATCAAATTCATAGCTGCTTGCGCTTTACTGGCGGGCGCTACAGCCAGTTTTGGCCATGAGAACATGCACAACAGCCACCCTGCCGTCGCACCCCAGCAGCAGGAATGGGGGATTGCGGGAGAGGTCAAGGGCGCAAAGCGCACCATCACCTTGCGCATGACAGACGACATGCGCTTTACCCCGTCGCACTTCACCGTCAAGCAAGGCGAGACCGTGCGCCTGCGCGTGGAGAACCAGGGCCAGGTCATGCATGAGGTGGTGCTGGGCACACAGGGCACGCTGGACCAGCATGCGGCCATGATGCGCCAGTACCCCGACATGGAGCACGCCGAACCCCACATGGCACACGTGGCCCCGCGCGCCAAGGAAGACCTGGTCTGGCACTTCAACCGGCCCGGCCGCTTCGACTTCGCCTGCCTGATCCCCGGCCACTACGAAGCAGGCATGCGCGGCACCTTCACCGTCACGCCCTGAACAACACCACCACCCGCATCATCAGGAGTCCACCATGCGAATCACGCAACCCACCCGCCGCCAATGGATGACGGCCCTCGCCGCCGGCTTGGCCGGCGCTGCCCTGCCCGCCCTGGCCCGTGCCGCCGCCCCGCAGACTGCCGTGGAGGTCTGGAAAGACCCCAACTGTGGCTGCTGCAAGGATTGGGTGACCCACATGCAGGCCAACGGCTTCACGGTCACCGTGCACGAAACGGGCAACGCCGCCGTACGCGCCAAGCTCGGCCTGCCCACGCGCCTGGGCTCATGCCACACCGCGCTGGTGGGCGGCTACCTGCTCGAAGGCCATGTGCCCGCTGCCGACGTGCGCAAGCTGCTCAAGGACAAACCCAAGGCCCTGGGCCTCACCGTCCCGGGCATGCCGGTGGGCAGCCCCGGCATGGACGGGCCCGAGTACAACGGCCGCAAGGACCCGTACGACGTGCTGCTGGTCACCAAGAACCTGATGAACAGCGACGTCTCCACACGCGTATTCACCAGCTACCGTTGATGCACACCATGAAAGGCCACGCCATGCCATCGCACACCCTGCCTGCGCGCGCGCCGCGCATCGCCCTCGCACCCGTGGCCGCTCTGGCACTGCTGGGCCTGCCCGGCAGCTGGGCACATGCCCAGGGCTCGGACCACGACGCCCATCACACCGAGACGCCCGCCGCATCCGGCGACAGCACGCAGGATCTCAGCGAGGGCGAAGTCACGCGTTGGGATGCACGCAGCGGCAAGATCACGCTGCGCCACGGCGAGCTCAAGAACCTTGCCATGCCGCCCATGACCATGGTGTTCACGTTGCGCGACCCGGCACAGGCGGCCACCTTCAAGCCTGGCGACAAGGTGCGCTTTCGGGCCGAACGGGTGAAGGGCGTATTCGTCGTCACCCATATCGAACCATTGCGCTGACGCCCCACGGACCGGGCGGCAGTTGCCCGGCCCCTTGCCGCACCAAGGAGCCCTCATGCATTCCCACAGCACGCCGCCCGCGGCTGCCCCACACGGGCAGCACCTACACCACAGCCCCCACGTGCCCCGGCCATCGGCCGCTCCACCCGCCCCACCAACCGCCGACACGGTCTACACCTGCCCCATGCACCCGCAGGTGCGACAGAGCGGCCCCGGCCACTGCCCCAAGTGCGGCATGGCGCTGGAGCCGGTACTGCCCAGCCTGGACGCAGCCGATGACAACCCCGAACTGCGCGACTTCTCGCGCCGCTTCTGGTGGACGCTGCCGCTCACCGTGATCGTCACCACGCTGGCCATGGCCGGGCACCGGCTGGGTTGGGTCGGCATGGCCACGCAAAGCGGGGTAGAGCTGGTGCTGACGCTGCTCATCGTGCTGTGGGTCGGCGCGCCGTTCTTCGTGCGCGGTTGGCAATCCGTGGTGCAGCGCAGCCCCAACATGTGGACTCTGATCAGTCTGGGCACGGGCGCGGCCTTCCTCTACAGCGTGGTGGCCACCGTGGCGCCGGGCGTGTTCCCGGCCTCGCTCCAGTCCATGGGGCGCGTGGGCGTGTACTTCGAGGCGGCCGCGGTCATCATTTCGCTGACGTTACTGGGCCAGATGCTGGAGCTCAAGGCGCGATCACAGACCTCGGCCGCCATCCAGTCGCTACTGGGCCTGGCGCCCAAGACTGCGCGCCGCATCGCCGCCGACGGCAGCGAGGAGGACGTGCCGCTGGCCCACGTGCATGTGGGCGACCTGCTGCGCGTGCGTCCCGGCGAGAAGGTGCCGGTGGACGGCGTGGTCGTCGAAGGCAGCAGCGCCGTGGACGAGTCCATGCTCACGGGCGAGCCGCTGCCAGTGAGCAAGCGCACGGGCGACAAGCTGATCGGCGCCACGCTCAACACCAGCGGGGCGCTGGTCATGCGCTCCGAACTCGTGGGTGCGGCCACGATGCTGTCGCAGATCGTGCAACTGGTGGCGCAGGCCCAGCGGTCGCGCGCGCCCATGCAGCGCATGGCCGACCGCGTTGCGGGCTGGTTCGTATTGGCCGTGGTCGGCGTGTCTGTGCTCACGCTGCTGGGCTGGGGCCTGTTCGGGCCCGAGCCCAGGTGGGTCTACGGCCTGATCAACGCTGTGGCGGTTCTCATCATCGCCTGCCCCTGCGCGCTGGGCCTGGCTACGCCGATGTCCATCATGGTGGCCACGGGGCGCGGCGCCACGCAGGGCGTGCTGTTCCGCGATGCGGCCGCCATCGAGCATATGTGCCGCGTGGACACGTTGATCGTGGACAAGACCGGCACCCTGACCGAGGGCCGGCCGCGCTTTGAGCGCACCGTGGCCGCGCCCGGCTGGGGCGAGGCAGAGGTGCTGCGCCTGGCCGCCAGCCTGGACCAGGGCAGCGAGCATCCGCTAGCGGCGGCCATCGTCGCCGCGGCACGCCAGCAGGGGCTGGCGCTGGACGCGGCCGAGCAGTTCGACTCGGCCTCGGGCATCGGCGTGCGCGGCCGGATCGCGGGCCGCACCTTGGCGCTGGGTAACACGGTGCTGATGCAGCAGTCCAACGTGAATACGGGACCGCTGGCGCAGACCGCCGAGGCACTGCGCGGCGAAGGCGCCAGCGTGATGTTCCTGGCCGTGGATGGGCAACTGGCGGGCCTGCTGGCCGTCTCCGACCCCATCAAGGCCAGCACGCCCGACGCGCTGGCCGCCCTGCATGCGGCCGGCCTGCGCATCATCATGGCCACCGGCGACGGGCTGACCACGGCAGGTGCCGTGGGACGGCGCTTGGGCATCGACGAGGTGCACGGCGAGGTATTGCCCGCCGATAAGCTGGCCCTGGTCGAACGCCTGCAGGCCGAGGGACGCACCGTGGCCATGGCCGGCGACGGCATCAACGACGCGCCGGCACTGGCGCGCGCCGACGTGGGCATCGCCATGGGAACCGGCACGGACGTGGCCATGAACAGCGCCCAGCTCACCCTGGTCAAGGGCGACCTGCGCGGCATCGCCACGGCGCGCGCGCTGTCGCAGGCCACGGTGACCAACATGCGCCAAAACCTGGGCTTTGCCTTCGTCTACAACGCGCTGGGCGTGCCGCTGGCCGCCGGGCTGCTCTACCCATTCACGGGCTGGCTGCTGTCGCCGATGATCGCGGCGCTGGCCATGAGCCTGAGCTCGGCCTCGGTGATCACGAATGCCCTGCGGCTACGCCGCGCACGGCTTTGAGAGCACGCCGCAAGACGCGGGGACAGGTGCCGGTGCGGCACCATAATCGGCGCCCATGCAAGCTTGCTCCCTGCACAGCGCCTGCGGCGCCATCACCGACGTTGCCGGCATCGAGGTCGGCCACTTCACCGACCCACGCCGCCCCACCGGCTGCAGCGTGGTGATTGCGCGCGAGGGTGCCGTGGCAGGCGTAGATGTGCGCGGCGCCGCCCCCGGCACGCGCGAGACCGACCTGCTGGCCCCGGGCAACCTGGTGGAGCAGGTGCACGCCATCATGCTGGCGGGTGGCAGCGCCTGGGGGCTGGAGGCCGCCACGGGGGCCGTGCGCTGGCTGGAGGAGCACGGCGTAGGGCTGGACGTGGGCGTGGGCCGCCTGCCACTGGTGCCAGCGGCCGTGCTGTTCGACCTGCACGTGGGCGACATGAAGGTGCGTCCCGATGCGGCGGCCGGCTATGCGGCCTGCGCTGCCGCCACATGCGAGCCGCCAGCCGAGGGCAACGTAGGCGCCGGCGCTGGCGCCGTGGTGGGCAAGATGTTCGGCCTGCAGCACGCCATGAAGGGCGGCGTGGGCACAGCCTCGGTCACCGTCGCGGGCGTCACGGTGGGTGCGCTCATTGCCTGCAACGCCGTGGGCGACGTGGTCGACCCGGACACCGGGCGCCCACTGGCGGGCGCCCGCGCTGCCGACGGGCTGACGCTGCGCGATACACGGCACGCGCTGCTGCGCGGCGAGCCCCCTCATCCCCTGCTGGCCGGCAGCAACACCACGATCGGCGTGATCGCCACCGACGCGCGGCTGACCAAGGTTCAGGCTCAGCGACTGGCCGTCGCCGGCCATGACGGCCTGGCCCGCAGCATCAACCCCGTGCACACCATGAGCGACGGAGACACGCTGTTCACGCTGGCGACGGGCCACGTGCCGCACCACCCCGGCATGATGGTGTTGGCCACGATGGCGGCCGAGGCGGTGGCCCGCGCCACCGTGCGCGCCGTGCTCGCCGCGCGCACCCTGCGCACGGCCGAGGGCCTGGCACTTCCGTGCCATGCCGATCTGGCTGCCGGGAGCTAACCATGGGACAGATGTCACGCCGCCTGCGCACGGCGCTGCTGTCGCTGCGCGACCTGTTGGTGTCTGCCGGGCCGCTGGCGCTACTGGGCGCGGGCCTGGTGCTCCTGGCCTATTGGTGGCTCAACCCCACGCCGCCGCGCACGGTGACGCTGGCCACCGGCCCCGCGCAGAGCGCCTACGAGGCCTTCGGCCAGCGCTATCGCGACGCACTGGCGGCAAGCGGGATCAACGTGGTCTTGCTGCCCAGCGATGGCTCGTCATCCAACCTGCAGCTGCTGCGCGATGGCCACGCCGACCTCGCCTTCGTGCAAGGTGGCACGGGTGAGTTGCGTCCCGAGGACAGTGATGAGCTGGTCTCGCTGGGCAGCCTCTTCGTGGAGCCCATCTGGCTGTTCTACCGCGGCGATGTGGCGCGCCGCATCCACCGATCGGCCCGGCTGGAGGGGCTGCACCAGCTGCGCGGGCTGCGCGTGAACGTCGGCTCGCCCGGCAGCGGCGTACCAACGCTCATGGAGCGCCTGCTGGACGCCAACCACATTCCGCTGGATGCCCTGACGCTCACCCGTCTGGAGCAGACGCCCGCCACGGTGGCGTTCCTGGCGGGGCGGTTGGACGCCCTGGTGTTTGCCTCCGCCCCCGAGTCATTGATGGTGCAGATGCTGCTGCAAACGCCCGGCGTGCAGCTCATGCACTTCCCGCAGAACGAGGCCTACAGCCGCCGTTTTCCGTTCCTCACGCCGGTAGTGCTGCCACGCGGCGTGGTGGACCTGGCGGCCAACGTACCTCCGCGCGACGTACGGCTGGTGGCATCCACCACATCCCTGCTGGCGCGTGAAGGCACCCACCCCGCCCTGCTGCAGTTATTTGCCCAGAGCGCGCAGGGCATCCATGGCAATGCGGGCTGGTTCAACCGTGCGCGCGAATTCCCCAGCACCCGGCACGCGGAACTGCCCATTGCCAAGGAGGGCGAGCGCGCCATCAACGAACCGGCGCCGCTGATGCAGCGCTATCTGCCATTCTGGATCGCCAACCTCGTCGAGCGCATGTGGCTGGTACTGGGTATCTTGATTGCGGTCATGCTGCCGCTGTCGCGCGTGGTGCCGCCGCTGTACCAGTTCCGCGTGCGCTCGCGCGTGTTCCGCTGGTATGGGCATCTGCGCGACATCGAAGACGACATGGAACGAGGAGAGGCCACCCCCGACGCGCTGCGCGAACGGCTGGACCGCATGGAGGCGCAGGTGGAAAAAGTGAGCGTGCCACTGTCCTATGCCGACGAGCTCTACGCCCTGCGCAACCACATCCAACTGGTGCGCCGGCGCCTGCCACGCGCGGCAGGCTGAACGGCAGTCCCCGCGACCTGCGGAGCGCCCTAGCGCAGCTTGGCAGGCTTGGTGCGCACGGCGCGCAAAGCGCGGTCCACCACCGGCTGGTCGGAAATCAGGCGGAATGCCCCGTCAGAGGACAGTTTGTCGATCATGCGCCGCGTCATGGACTGCGTGCTCGCGTCGGCTCCGGTGAACAAAAACAGCGTGTTGTGCGGGCTGCACCAGGTGAGCTGGGTTCGCACCGCACGCTGGTTGGTGATGATTTCCACCCACTGGCCGATGCGCAATGCGGGCTGAGCCACTGCTCCGGCCATCGACGGGTCCGCCGCGGCGGCCGTATCGGAGGACAGCACATCGTCAGCGCGGGTTTCAGGGCTGACCTCTTCCGCCGGCGTGTCGCCGAAGACGCTCGCCGCTGCGTAGTTCAGCGCTTCACCCTGAAGCTGCGCCAAGCGCTGCGTCACTTCGGCAATACGCTCGATCGGGTGGTCAATGCTCTCCAGCCCACGCACCAACACCGGCACCATGTCGGCAATGGCCTGGCCCAGGCGCTCCGGGTCCGAGCGCAACTGCTCGGGCTGCGCGCAGCACAGCAGCAGCGGCACCAACGCCAAATAGCCTCCGGGGTCTCCGCCGGTTTCCTGGGGCTGGCTGCTTTGCGCCTGCGCCACCACGTCCGCCCACGGGCCGGTCACGAAGGCCAGCAGGTCGGCCGGTACCTTGTCCGCATCGGGCAGGCGGCGGAAGTCGGCGGCAATCTTCTCGGCCAGCAATTCCCGCTGCTCCCGCTGGAGCAGTTCGCGCTGCTGCGCTTCATGGCGCTCAAGCTGGCGACGCTCCTGCGCGGTCCAGGCCTTTTCCAGCGCCTTGAGCACTTGGGCGAACGGTGCGGCATCCCGGATCTCAATGGAAGCCAGGTGGCCTACGGCTTCGTTCACCAGCCGCATGAAGCGGCTGAAGGCGGGCCCATCCTCGGCGTTGAATGCCAGGCTGCGCTGGGTCAACTCGTCCAGCAGGCGCCGGGCGGGGTGCTGCTCATCCGTGAAGAACCGCGTGTCGTGCTGCACCAACTCCTTCAGCGCGGGCTCCAGGCTTTGCACGGCACGCTGCATGGGAGGCAGCAGCCGCGAATCCTGCGCAATGTTGTCCATCATGCGGCTCACGACCTCATGCGCCGTCCGCGTGGGGGATGCCGCCACCGGCGCATGTGCAGAGGTGCCGTTCCAGCCCGTCACCGGGACCGCAGCCCCTCCCGACAGACGGCCCACGATGCGTTCCAGCTGCGCAATGTCTTCCATTGCTTCCGCCGCGGCCGGCGTGACGTACGCGTTGGCCGGAGTAGCTGCCGCATAGCCGCCGCGTGCATCGTAGGCGAAAGGGTCACCACCACCGGCCAGCATCTGGCGCAGGATACCCACCGTCAGCAGCGCTTCTTCGGCCTGCGGCGCCAAGGCCACGTTGCCCGATGCGCCTCCCCAGCCTGCCCCGTAACCTTGGCCATAGGCGCTCGCGGCACCATATTCGCTGGCCGGCGCACCATAGGCGGAGGGCGGCGCGTAGCCCACGCCCATCTGGGAACTGTGGGCATATCCACCACCATGCCCGCTGCGCACACCCGGGGCTCCCGCCACCGCATAGCCCACGGGCTCGACGCCATGCTCGCGCAGGCTCTGGGCGGCGCGCTTATAGGCGCTTACCAGTTGCATGCCCAGCAGTTCGCGCATCTGGCTCATCCACAGCTGCCGCACTTCCCCACTTACACCGGTATCGCTCACCACTTGCTGCAGCGCGCGGATGTAGTTCTCAGGGCGAAAAGGGTTGCTCTCGGGTTGCACGCTGTGCAGGCCCTGCGCCGAACTGACGAGCGTGTTGAGTTCCGCCAGCGTTGCCTCTGTCGCCAGAGCGGCGATCTGCTGCGCCCGCGACAGCTCCACCTGGACCAGCACGTCGGCATCGTCCATGAGGGCGAGCTCGCCCAGGTCCATTCCGCCGGGCTGCCCGGCCCTCGTCTTCGCGGCCGAGGGGCCTTCGGCAAAAATCTCCAGCAAGGCCATGGGGTAGGCCTTGGGCAACGACGCCTCGTGCTGCTTGAGTAGGCGCAAGGCATCGCTGATCTGGGTACGCTTGTGAAGGTCGCGGGTGGAGGACTCCTGCGCCGTGAGCGCTTCGCGCGTACCAGTCACCAGCGCCTCCATCAGGGCCTCGCTGTCCCTGACGGCGTTGACAACGCAGGCGCGAAAAACCGTACGGGCGCGGGACGCGGAAAGGGACATGGTGGGGACGGACGAAGAATGGGCGGCGGTCCGCCCGATGCTACTACCTGTAAGTGCTTATTTGAGGGCCTTGTAGCGCATACGCTTCGGTTTCGCACCCTCTTCACCCAATCGTTTTTTCTTATCAGCTTCGTATTCTTGGTAATTGCCGTCAAAGAATACCCATTGGCTGTCGCCCTCGGCTGCCAGGATGTGCGTCGCGATACGGTCGAGGAACCAACGATCGTGGCTGATGACCAGCACGGTGCCAGCGTATTCCAGCAACGCGTCTTCCAGCGCACGCAGGGTTTCCACGTCCAGGTCGTTGGACGGTTCGTCCAGCAGCAGCACGTTGCCGCCCTGGATCAGCGTCTTGGCCAGGTGCAGGCGGCCGCGCTCGCCCCCGGACAGGTTGCCCACCTTCTTCTGCTGGTCCTGGCCGTTGAAGTTGAAGCGCCCGGCATAGGCGCGCGACGCCATTTGGAACTTGCCCACGTTGATGATGTCCAGCCCGCCGGAGATGTCCTCCCACACGGTCTTGTCATCGGCCAGTGCGTCGCGGTGCTGATCGACAAAGGCCATCTTCACGGTCTGACCGATTTCCACGGTACCGGAATCAGGTTGCTCCTTGCCCGCGATCAGCTTGAACAGGGTCGACTTGCCGGCACCGTTCGGGCCGATGATGCCGACGATGGCGCCGGCAGGGATGTTCATGCTCAGGTTGTCGATCAGCAGGCGGTCACCAAAGGCCTTGGAGACATTCTTGAATTCGATGACCTTAGAGCCCAGGCGATCCGCTACAGGAATGAAGATCTCCTGCGTTTCGTTGCGGCGCTGGTATTCGTAATCGCTCAGCTCTTCGAAGCGGGCAATACGTGCCTTGGACTTGGCCTGGCGGCCCTTGGCGTTCTGGCGCACCCACTCCAGTTCCTTCTTCAAAGCCTTGGCGCGAGCCTCCTCGCCTTTTTGCTCGGCTTCCAGACGGTTGCCCTTCTGGATCAGCCAGTCAGAGTAGTTGCCCTTGTAGGGGATGCCGTGGCCTCGGTCCAGTTCCAGAATCCACTCAGCGGCGTTGTCCAGGAAGTAGCGGTCGTGGGTGATCGCCACCACGGTACCGCTGAAGCGGTGCAGGAATTGCTCCAGCCAGTCCACGGATTCGGCGTCCAAGTGGTTGGTGGGTTCGTCCAGCAGCAGCATGTCGGGCTTGGACAGCAGCAGCTTGCACAGGGCCACGCGACGCTTTTCGCCACCCGATAGCTTGCCGATCACCGCATCCCACGCCGGCAGACGCAGCGCGTCGGCCGCAATTTCCAACTGGTGTTCGGAATCGGTACCGGCCGCGGCGATGATGGCCTCCAATTCACCCTGCTCTTTGGCCAGCGCGTCAAAGTCGGCATTCTCTTCCGCGTAAGCAGCGTATACCTCTTCCAGGCGGGCTTTGGCGTTGTTCACCTCGGCCATGGCTTCTTCCACAGCCTGGCGCACGGTGTGCTCGGGATTGAGTTGGGGCTCCTGGGGCAGGTAGCCGATCGACAGCCCGGGCATGGGCAGTGCCTCGCCTTCGAATTCCTTGTCCACGCCCGCCATGATCTTGAGCAGAGAGGACTTGCCGGAGCCGTTCAGGCCCAGCACGCCGATCTTGGCGCCCGGAAAGAAGCTAAGGGAAATGTCCTTCAAGATCTGCCGCTTGGGCGGCACGGTCTTGGTGACGTGGTTCATCGAGAAAACGTATTGGGCCATGGATTTATTCAGGAAACGGGCAGAAGAAGGCGCCAAAATTTTTTGCGCACAAACGCGGATTATCGGCGCATGCGACAATAGACCCCGTCTTGGGCTCCAGTTGCCCACGGCATCAGCCTAGACAAGCTGGGGACGAAGGAAGAATTTTCCGGGCTCCCACCCTTGCAATCATCTGCCTAACAAACTGGCTCGGCGGCCCGTAAAGTCGCCTGCGACAGGCCGATACCCAGCGCCCCGGATGGGCGCATCCAATTACATGACATTTGAAGAACTGAAGCTGGCGCCGGCCATTTTGCGGGCCGTGCAAGAACAAGGCTACGACAACCCGACCCCTATCCAGGCCCAGGCCATCCCAGCCGTCCTCGCTGGACACGACCTTCTCGCCGGCGCACAGACCGGCACCGGCAAGACCGCCGCGTTCACGCTGCCCATGCTGCACCGCCTGGCCGAAGGCCAAGCCCCACGCAGCCAGTTTGGCGGCAAGGGTGTGCGCGCCCTGGTGCTCACGCCCACGCGGGAGCTGGCAGCGCAGGTCGAAGAATCCGTGCGCGGCTACGGCAAATACCTGGATCTGAACTCCACTGTGATCTTCGGCGGCGTCGGTATGAACCCGCAGATCGAACGCATCAAGCGCGGCGTGGACGTGCTGGTGGCTACCCCTGGCCGCCTGCTGGACCTGCAGCAGCAAGGCTTCATGGACCTGTCCACCGTCGAGATCCTGGTGTTGGACGAAGCCGACCGCATGCTCGACATGGGCTTCATCCACGACGTGAAGAAGGTGCTGGCGCTGCTGCCCCAGTCCAAGCAAAGCCTGCTGTTCTCGGCCACGTTCAGCGACGACATCCGTGAACTGGCCAACTCACTGCTCAAGAACCCGCAGAGCATCCAGGTCACCCCGCGCAACACCACGGTGCAACGCATCAGCCAGGTGATCCACCCCGTGGGGCGCGGCAAGAAGAAGCAGGTGCTGCTGCACATCATCCAGGAGCACGACTGGAGCCAGGTGCTGGTGTTCACGCGCACCAAGTTCGGCGCCAACAACGTGGCCGAGTACCTGACCAAGAACGGCGTTTCGGCCATGGCGCTGCATGGCAACAAGAGCCAGAGCGCCCGCACCCAGGCGCTGGAGGGCTTCAAGACGGGCCAGATCCGTGCCCTGGTGGCTACCGACATCGCGGCACGCGGCATCGACATCGACGACCTGCCGCACGTCGTGAACTACGAAATCCCCAACGTGCCCGAGGACTATGTGCACCGCATCGGCCGCACGGGCCGCGCCGGCCGCGAGGGCCATGCCGTGAGCCTCGTCTGCATGGACGAGGAAGGTTTCATGATGGAGATCGAGCGCTTCACCAAGCAGGAAATCCCCGTGCAGGTGATCGACGGCTTTGGCCCGGACGAGGGAGAGAAGGCCGAGCCCATCGCCATGGGCCGCCAGACCATCTGGGGCGGCGCGGGCAAGCCGCCCAGCCGCGAAGTCATGCAGGCAGCGGCCAAGGCGGCACGCCAGGAGATGATGGAGCGCATCCGCACCAACAAGGCGGCCACTGGCGGCCAGCGCGGTTCGCGCCAAGGCGGTGGCCAGGGCGAAGGCCAGCAGCGCGCCGGGGGTCAGAACGGCAGCGGGGGCCGCGGCGGCAACGCAGGCAATGCAGGCCGTACTGCCGGTCCACGTGATCAGCAACGTCCGCAGAACACGGCCGGTGGCCGCCGCCGCGGCGGTCCCGCTGGTGCAGGCAATGGCGGGGGTAATGGCGGTAATGGCGGAAATCGCCGTTTCGACGACAGCCAGCCTCGCAGCGAGAACGCTCACCTGGGCACGCAGCTCGGCAACATTGGCATCGGCCCACGCCATGGCAGCGGCCGTGCCAGCCAGCCGGACCCCATGCGCACCAGCGTGGACAGCATGGCGGACCGCGGGCGTCGGGGCGGCTTCGGCCGTGGCAACGGCGGCGGCGGTGGTGGCCGCGGCCCACGCGGCGGCGGCTTCGGCCGCTGAGACCTTCACGACAACAGAAAGCCCGGCACAGCCGGGCTTTTTTCCATGGCCCCTGAGCCAACCACCCCGCCGCACGCGCAGGACATCAAAGCTGCCGGGTAACATCCGCCCCAGCACCACTTCCGCCACGCCCACCATGACGCCGAAGAATCTGCTCTCCCACACTTACGCGCTGCCAATCGCCGCAATCGCTGCACGGCACCGCGCTACCGCGCTGCTGGGCGCATTCCTGCTGTCCGCCTGCTCCAGCACGCCCCTGCCTCCGTGGCCCGCGCAGTCCTCCCCCCCCGCGCCCACTGGTCCGCAAACGTCCCGCGCCGTACCGCCGCCGCTGGGAACAGTGCAGCGTGGCGAAGTCGTGCCCAGCCCGGTCACGGTAACGCCCGTCGCCCCGGCCACCGAGCCGGCCTCCACCGCGCTCCCCTACAGCGCGGCTGTCGCGGCACGCTTTCCCGCGCCTTCCGTGCGGTACGAAACGCCGGGGCTCGCCGAGGGGCGCCAGGCTTTCACCACCAACGCCGAACTCACCCAATGGCTGCGTAATCTGGCCACGGCGCAGCGCGGCACGACCCGTGTGCAAATGCTGGACCTGGGGGTATCGCAGCGCGGCACACCCTTGCACGGCCTGGTGCTGACCCGCGCGGCTGGCACCAACGTGGCCGCGCTGGACGCCAGCCGCCGCCCCACGGTGCTGCTGCTTGGGCAGCAACATGGCGACGAACCCGCCGGCAGCGAGGCATTGCTCGTACTGGCGCGCGAACTGGCACAGGGTCTGCTGGAGCCCATGCTGGAGCGCATCAACGTGATCGTCGTTCCCCGCGCGAATCCCGACGGAGCCGAGGCCGGCACACGAGCCACGTCCAACGGCATCGACATGAACCGGGACCACCTGCTTTTGCAAACTCCGGAGGCCCAGGCACTCGCCAAACTGGTGCGCAACTATCGCCCGATCGCCATTTTCGATGCGCATGAATACACCGTCACCGGACGGTTCCTCGAGAAATTCCATGCCATCCAACGCTACGACGTGCTGCTGCAGCACGCAACGACGGCTAACCTGCCGGAATTCATGACCAAGGCAGCTCTGGAATGGTTCCACCACCCCATGATCAGGGCCCTGGAAGCGGAAGGCCTGAGCCAGGAGTGGTACTACACCACCTCGACCCGCGCCGAAGACCTTCGCCTGTCCATGGGAGGGACGCAAACCGATACCGGCCGCAACGTGAATGGTCTGAAGAACGCCGTCAGCATGCTCGTGGAAACGCGCGGCGTGGGCATTGGCCGCACCCACATCCAGCGGCGCGTGCACTCGCAGGTGACGGCCCTCACCAGTGCACTGCGCAGCACCGTGGACCGCGCCGCCGACTTGGAGCAGGTGCGCTCCTATGAAGCGCGGGACATTGCCTCCCAGGCATGCCGTGGCGAGATCGTGGTGGAAGCCACGCAAACCCCCGGCCAGCGCGACCTGGTCATGCTGGACCCACAGACCGGCGCAGACCGGACCCTGCGCGTGGATTGGAATTCCTCGCTGCAACTCAAGCCGGTCAAAAAACGCCACCGCCCCTGCGGCTATTGGTTGGCAAGCGGCGCAACGGATGCAGTGGAGCGCCTGAAGCTGCTGGGCATCCAGGTGATGCACGTCGCCGAGGCGGGCTCCGTACTGGCCGACATCTATGAGGAAACCAGCCGGGAGAGCTCCGAGCGAGAGGACGTGCGCGGAGCCATCCCTGGCGCCCGCCCGATCATCCGCGCCACCGTGACCCCCATGCGCAGCGCCATCGACGTGCCGGGAGGCAGCTACTACGTGTCTCTCAACCAGCCCTTGGCCAATCTGGCCGTGGCAGCGCTGGAGCCCGATACGCAGAACAGCTATTTCGCCAACCATGTCATCGGCCAGCTCGGCGATGTGGCACGGGTCATGGCACCTCCATCGCTGGTGTTTGAGGAGATGGACTGAAGAGCACGCCAGACTGCGGCCACTCTTTAAATGATAGCTGCTTGCGCTTGCTGGATAAGCGCTAAAGGCATATTTGGCATCATACACAGCACCCGCATGCCGTCTTCTATTTCATGGGCTGCGCAGGCTGGCGCGGAAGCGCTCCGGGCGCCTGTATGATCCTGCACTTCGAGCGCGCACATCACCGCTCGCACCGCATACCTGCATCATCTGCCCGTAGCTCAACCGGATAGAGCAATTGCCTTCTAAGCAATAGGTCGGGGGTTCGAGTCCCTCCGGGCAGGCCAAAACAGACCTCCACACAATCTCACGACCTTTTAGAGCCCGCATGCTTCCTAGCGTTGCGGGTTTTTTGTTGTCTCAAGCCGTTTCACCGCGTACCGTGACATACCAACAAAAAGTTGGTACTTTTGCCGGCATCTCCACATACTGTTGACCCAGCAGAAACTGCACAGGTCACAGGTCATGCCGCTAATGCGAATGCCTCAGCGGGGGTTCTCACGTTCAGCGCCTGGTGCGGGCGCCGGTGGTTGTAGAAATGGATCCAGTCCCCGATCAGGCGACTGGCATGCTGCAGCGAGTCGAAGCGATGCCGATGCACGCACTTGAGCGTGCGGATCACCCGCTCGACCAGACCGCTCTGCTCAGGGCTGTGCGGCGTGATGAATTCTTGACGCAGTCCGTAGCTTCCCAGGGCCGTGAAGCTGCGGCTGGTGAAGACCAACCCATTGTCCGAACGCAGCAGGAACGGCTCGGGTACTCGGCCCAGCGTGGCGAAGCGCGCGATCAGGGCCTGCTCCAGCGCTGACTCGGCCGTCTTCGATTTCCCGCTGCGCGACAGGTGCGCAAGCTCTACTGGCCAGCCTGATCGAGAGGCTCTGCCGCAGGCGTTGCGGCCTGGGACGCAGTGACGGTGTCTGGCCGCGCCAACAAACCCTGCCCACCATGCCACATAGCCTGACGCCACGGCGAATCGTGCTGGGGAGGTGGGTTCACCAGATCGGTGGGATACCAACTGCCCCGCGTGCGCTGCAGCAGTTCCGGCACCACCGCTTGGCCTTCTTGCAGGCGCACCAGGTCAGGCGCCCTCAACTCCTTGCCCACCACCAGCACACCCGCCTGCTGCGCCACATGCACCACGGCCGCCAGGTTTTCCACACAGGGGGCATGGCCCATGGTCCATCCATCGGCCAACAGCCAGTAACGCGACCGCTCCATGCCGTCCAGCCCTGCGATGGTTTCCTCATAGACCAGACACAGTGGACCATCCGCACCCGGCCCTACCGGGGTGCCGTAGGCTTTCCAGACGGACAAATAGCGTTGCACGTCCGGCGCTTCCGCCTTGCGCGCCTGCAGCCAAGGTCCGTATCGGGCGGGGTGCTTGTAATGGTCTACAACCAAGTGCGGCGGCACATCCTCCCTGCCGTCCAACCAATCCCTGCGCAGATTCAAATAACCTGCCGCCCAATCCAGCAATGCCGGGGTCAGCTTGGGCTTGAGTTGCTCAGGCGACGAGCAATCGGCCATACCCAGCCCAGGCTTGGCCTGGGCGATAGCGGCGGGCACCAGGCGAATGATCTACTGCCGAGGCACGCCATGCGCCTCAAAGGCACGGATCAGGCGCTGAGCCGCACGACGGGCCGGGTCGCGCCTGCCCCGCCACCAGTCCCAGCCCTTGCTGAGCACACCCCACAGGCCCGTGGCTTCGCCTACCCAAGACATGGTCAGGCGACCTCTTGCACCAGCGCCTCGGCCAGACGGGCCTGCACGGACTGGCGTTCGGCCAGGCGCTGGCGCAGGTCGGCGCACAGGCGGCGCAGGGCGGTGACGCGGGTGACGATGCGGGATTGTTCGGCCAGGGGTGGCACTGGAAATGCGCAATCTTTTAACTGCGTCATGTTGATCGAAGCCAAATTGGTTGTTTGCTTTGCAGAGGAAGCGAAATAGCTCCGGGCCACCGCCGAGTTGAGAAAAAGCTCTGCCCAAACGGCATTCCAGTCACTCGTGATCCCTCGTGCTTTAAACACATGGTTCTGATGCAAGCATGTTGTGATTTCATCGCGCCAAATGGCTGTTCGTCCCACCTTGTCCCAGTCGCCACCTTCGGTGATGAGCAAATCCCCCTTTTGCAGCTGATAACGGGGCAGTTCAGTCTGATCAACAACAACTTCCTTCATGGAAGTGAGGTCTAAGCGCCACCGCTGAACATTCGCAACACGCAGATATGGCAAAGACACAGGCTTGGTCAAAGGCGTCTTTCGCCCAAGCGTGACGCCACTGGAAACCGAGACAACATCCCCAAACCTCACCCACTCCCACCCAACAGGCAACTCAAACGGTTTTTCCTCGTCGGTGATGGGCGGCAGGGGTTTGTCGCGTTTGATCTTCCCCTCGGCGATGAGGCGGTCTTTTTCGGCGCGGATTTTTTGCAGCAGGGCGCTGGCGGGTTCGTCGGTGGGGTCTTGGGGCACGAGCAGGCCGCGCACGGCCAGTTGCAGCAGGGTTTGCTCCAGGGCGTCGATGGCTTCGGGGCGGTCCAGCAGCAGGTCGAAGTGCTGGGCCACGCGCTGCCAGTGGGCGGCCAGCTCTTCAGGCGTGGTGCTGGCGGTGAGCGTGCCCAGCAGGGTGCTGACCAGTTGGGCGTGTTGCGCGGCCTCCAGCCGGTCCTTGGCCTCCAGCGCATCGCACAGGCGCATGAGGGCTTCGACACGGTTTGCGATACGGGATTGTTCAGCGAGGGGCGGTACTGGAATTGGTATCAGTTGCAAACGAGCAGATTTGATTCCTTGGGCTGTTACGCCAGTAGCTTGGTCTGAGAACACACCTTGCATCCAGGGCGACCGGAGAAATGTTGAGAGCGCACCGGACATTTGGGGCTCGTACAGTCCAAAACAGATGACGCGCTGGGCGAGTGCAAAGCGTTCTTCAATATCAATTGCAGCGACATTTCCAAGCGGGGCTTCGGTTGTGAACAACAGATCACCGACTTTCGGGAATCCGCGAGTCATCCAGCCAGCGTAAGCCGCTTCAGCAATGAATTCGCGCGGCAAACGGTTGATGAACCCTTGCCGAACATTTTTTGCGGTGATCAGTGGAATACCTGACTCGGTCTTCGTCGGCGTTTTGCCGCGATAGTCGATGAAGTTTGCAAGTTGGCCAAGCCGCACCCACTCCCACCCCTGCGGCAACCCAAACGGCTTTTCCTCCTCCGCAATCTCCGCCAGCGGCTTGTCCCGCTTGATCTTGCCCTCGGCGATCAGCCGATCTTTCTCCGCCCGAATCTTCTGCAGCAGCACGCTCGCCGGTTCATCGGCCGGGTCTTGCGGCACCAGCTTGCCTTGCACGGCCAGGGTGAGGATGAGTTCGCGCAACTTGGCGACGCCACCGGGGGCGGTGGCGATTAGCTCCATATTTGATAGCAGCATGCGCTTGCTCCTCAAGCGCCAGAGGCGTTTTTGTTCAATAACGGGGCCAGCTTGTGCTGCGCCAGCTCGCTGAGCGTTTGGGCCTGTTGCAGGCATTCGCGCAGGGTTTGCTCGGTGACCAGCTCGCCGTCGTAGTCGCTCAGGTTGCGCTGTTTGCGCAGGGCATCGAGCACGCGCACGGTGGCGGGGCTGACGCCCAGGGTGTGCACCAAGCAGCCGATGGTGGTTTGGTGGTGGCCGGGCTTGCTGGTGGAGGTGCGCCAGCCTTGGGCGTGCAAAGCGGCGTCGGCCAGGGCGCGGATGGCGGTGTAGGCGCAGTCAAAGCGCGTTTCCGTGCTGTTGTCGGTGCGCTGTGCGTCTTGCAGGCGGGTGTGGGCGGTGGCCAGCATTTTTTGCAGCAGGGCGGCAGAAAACGGCACCTTGTCGAGCATGCCAATGCGGGCCAGGTTGTTGAGTTCTTCTTCAGGCATCGAGGGTTCCGGTCAGCAAAATTCGGGGCTTGGCCAGCAGCTCTTGCACAAAGGGGTGGCCTTCGGCGCGTTTGGCGGCCCATTCGGTGGGGGTCATGACCTTGGGGTTGATGTCGCGCCCCAGCTGGGTCTGGGCGGCGTAGGTGGCTTCCACCACCTGGGCAAAGCTGGCGCTGCCCACCACCAGCACATCCACATCGCTGCCTGCGTGGGCGCTGCCGCTGGCCATGGAGCCAAACACAAAGGCCAGCGCCACCTGGTCGCCCAGCGGCTGCAGGGCCTGGCGCAGCACATCAGCCAGGCCAGTGGTTTTGCGGATGAGGGCTTGCAGCTCGGCAAACACGGGGTGGCTTTGGTTGGCCTGGAACTGCACCTGGTTGCCTACGCGCTCGCTGGTGAGCAGGCCCACATGGCACAGCGCGTCCAGCTCTTTTTTCAGGGTGCCGGGGGCGGCCTGTGTTTGCCGAGACAGTTCGCGCAGGTGCATTTTTTGGTCGGGCTGCATCAGCAGCAAGGCCAGCACTTTGCGGCGGTACTGGTTGGGGAACAGCAGCTCGGCCAGGGTGGGTGGTGTTTTCAAAATGGAAACGAATGTTTTCTTTTAGAGAACAAATTATGCGTTCCGGCGCATGAATGTCCAGCCCCCCGGCGCCCCCCCCAACGTGGCTCAGGGGCTTGGCGGGTGCACGAACTGCTCTTTTTTTGATAGCTACTAGCGCTTGTCCTTCAAGCGCTAGCGGCTGTTTTTGCCAAAGACTGGGCCAGGATGCCCTTGAGCTCATCGCGCAGGGCCTGGGCCTCGGCCTGCAGGCGGGCGTAGTCGGCCAGCAGCGCGTCGGGGTCGTGGCTTTGCTGTTCGCCGATGTGGGGGTTCTTCTGGTCCAGGTTGTAGCCTGCGGCCTTGATCTGGTCGATGCCGACCTTCCAGGCCCGTTCGTTTTCCACGCGGGCGGCAAAGCCGTCCTGCTCGGTGCCCCACCAGGCTTTCTCGGCGTCGAACTCGTCGATGCGGATGGGTTTGGTCTTGTTGTAGGTTTTGACGCCCTGGGGGTAGGGGTGTTCGTAGTACCAAATGTGCTGGGTGGGCTGGCCCTTGGTGAAGAACAGCAAGTTGGTTTTGATGCCGGTGTAGGGCGCAAACACGCCGTTGGGCAGGCGCACGATGGTGTGCAGGTTGCAGTGCTGCAGCAGTTGCTCTTTGATGCGGGCCTTGACGCCTTCGCCAAACAAAAAGCCATCGGGCAGCACCACGGCGGCGCGGCCGCCGGGTTTGAGCAGGTGCTGGATGAGCACGAGGAAGAGGTCGGCGGTTTCCTTGGTGCGCACGTCGGCGGGGAAGCCCGCCTCGATGCCCGGCTCTTCAATGCCGCCAAAGGGCGGGTTGGTGAGGATGACGTTGACGCGGTCTGCCGCCGTGTAGTCGCGCAGCGGGCGGGCCAGGGTGTTGTCGTGCACGATCTGGCTGGGCACTTCAATGCCGTGCAGCAGCAGGTTGGTAACGCACAGCATGTGCGGGAGCTGCTTTTTCTCTACACCCCGAATGCTGTTTTGCAGCACGGCTTCTTGCTCTGCGTTGTGCACTTGTTTGCGCAGGTGTTCGATGGCGCAGACGAGGAAGCCGCCGGTGCCGGTGGCCGGGTCCATGACGCTTTCGCCCAGCTGGGGGTTGGTCATGTCCACCATGAATTGGGTGACGGCGCGGGGGGTGTAGAACTCGCCCGCGTTGCCTGCGCTTTGCAGGTCGCGCAATATCTTCTCGTACAGGTCATTGAACTGGTGGCGCTCGGCCTGGCGGTTGAAGTCGATGGCGTTGAGTTTGTTGACCACCTGGCGCAACAGGTGGCCGCTTTTCATGTAGTTGTAGGCGTCTTCAAACACGCCGCGTACCACGTAGCCGCGCGGGTTGCGCTGGGGGTCGGCGCTCAGGCCCTTGAGGGCGGGGAAGAGTTGCTTGTCCACAAAGTCGAGCAGGGCGTCGCCGGTCATGCCCTCGGCATCGGCCGCCCAGTGGCGCCAGCGCAGGTGCTCGGCAATCGGGCTTTGGTAGTCGTCGCGGGTGTGTTCGAGTTCTTCTTCCAGAGCGTCGAACACCTTGAGGAACAGCAGCCATGTGAGCTGGCTGATGCGCTGGGCGTCGCCATCCACGCCAGAGTCCTGGCGCATGATGTCTTGGATGGATTTGATCACGGGGGTGAGGTTGGACATGGGGTGCAAAATTTAAGTCAAAACAGGCTCTAGCGCTTATGGGATAAGCGCTAGTAGCTATCATTTTATGAGCTACTGCGCCACTGTTTCGGGCGGTGTCCGGGGCAACAGGCGGTCGCGATAAAGCGTCCCTTGGGCACGGCAGGCGGCGAGTTGCTCTTTGAAGCTGCTCCGGTAGTTTGGCCCCAGCCAGGCGCCAAAGCCCACCAACCCGTCGCAGATGACCTGCCCTTGAAACACCAGCAGACCGCAGGAGATGACGGCACCGCTGCTGCCAAGCATTTCTTTGAGGGGCGTGGTCAGCGTCTTGATGGCATACCCCGCATTCGTCTCATGGGGCTCCAGAAAGTGGCTGTGTATGGCGGTGTCGTTGACATAGATCCAGTTGTCAACGCGCAGCGTGTGCACGGCTTGCAGCACGTCGTCGGCACAGAAGCGGCCCTGGTCCTGCAGTTGTGCCAGCGCTTGCTGCAAAAGCGCAGGGTTGGCATACAGGGCATCGCGTGCCGCGGTCAGTTGCGCCACCAGGTTCGCCTTGCGCTTGGTGGTGGGGATGGTTTCGAGCAGGCTTTGGTAGTTGGCAATGAAGTGCCGTGCCGCTGCAGGGTCGATGCATTTTTTGTTCGTCATAGGGGTTTCCAACGCGGCTCTTGAGAGGCTGGCGTTTGTCTGAATTTCGGCGGGCAGCAGTCAGCGAGGAGCGTACAGCTCGCGCTCCAGGGTTTGCAGCGCGCTCAGGTACTGCGGGCGGCCGCCAAAGCTGCGCACCAGCTCCACGGGGCTGCCCAGGTCGGTGAAGGGTTGGAGCTTGAAGACTTCGTTGCTCTCGATGGTGGTGATGCCTTCGTCCGCGTATTTGTCGAGCAATGCCTCCAGCACCTTGCGGGCCACGGGGCCGTATTGGGTGAAAACGTTGCGCTTTTGCACGCGGCGTGCGCGTTCGCGGCGGGTGAGCGGGGGCTGGTCGTAGGCGACGTGCAGCAGCAGGTCGAAGGGGTCGAGGTCTTTGCCAACCTCGTCGGCCAGCGCATCGAGCAGCACGCCCTGCGCTTCCAGTTCTTGCAGCAGGGCGGCCTTGCGGTCGGCCTGTTGCCAGGCTTGCAGGAACTGGTCGAGCGACTCGTATTGCTTACGCACGTTGATGCGGGTGTAGTCGCGCAGGCTCTCGGTGATGAGCTTGCCTTCGGCGTTGAGGTACTGCACGCGCTCGCGGGCCACGGCCACGGTGACGTTGTTGCCGAGGACGTATTTTTTGGGGCCATCTGATTCGCCACTGCCGCCAGCAAAGGGGCCTAAAGTGCTCAAAGGATCCAGAGGGTCTGGCGCACCTGGGTCGCCAGGAGTGGAGCCAGGCAGTGCCGGTTCGGGCGGGGCCACAGGTTCACCACCGCCGGGTTCGTAGATTTGCACGGGCTCGCCATCAAAGTCCTTATCGGCAAACAGTTCGGTGGCGCGCTTGAAGTCGAGGATGGTGAACCAGGTCTTGCCCAGGTCTTCGCGTAGGCGGGTGCCACGGCCGATGATCTGCTTGAACAGCGTCATGGACTTGATGGTCTGGTCCAGCACGATGAGCTTGCAGGTCTGGGCATCCACCCCGGTGCTCATGAGCTTGGAGGTGGTGGCGATCACCGGGTAGGTTTTCTCGGGGTCGATGAAGTTGTCGAGCTCCAGCTTGCCCTCGGTGTTGTCGCCGGTGATCTGCACCACGTATTTGGGCTGGGTGGCGCACAGGTCGGCATTGGCGTTGCTCAGCGCTTGGCGCATGCGAGCGGCGTGGTCGATGTCTTCGCAAAAGACGATGGTCTTGGCGTAGCGGTCGGTGGCCTTGAGGTATTCGGTGATCTTGGCGGCCACCACGGCGTCGCGCTGCTCCAGCACCAGCTTGCGGTTCATGTCGGCGCCGGTGTAGATGCGGTCTTCGATGGCGTGGCCGTGTTTGTCGGTCATGCCCGCCGTGGGGCGCCAGCCAAAGGTGTCTTTGTCCAGATCGACGCGGATGACCTTGTACGGCGCCAGGTAGCCGTCTTCGATGCCTTGCTTGAGGCTGTAGGTGTAGACGGGCTCGCCGAAGTAGTCGGTGTTGGAAACGTCCTTGGTTTCTTTGGGCGTGGCGGTGAGGCCGATCTGCGTGGCGCTGGCAAAGTAGGTGAGGATGTCGCGCCAAGCGGAGTCTTCGGCCGCGCTGCCCCGGTGGCATTCGTCCACCACGATCAGGTCGAAAAAGTCGGGGCTGAACTGCTTGTAGATGTTGCGCTCTTCCTCGGTGCCGGTGACGGCCTGGTACAGCGACAAGTAAATCTCGTAGCTCTTGTCCACCAGCTTGGTGGTTTTGTTGACAGCCAAGTCCACGTCTTCGACCGACACCGCGCCCTGCGCATCGACACGCTCCACGCCCTTGGCGTTGGGGCTGAGCTTGGCCATGGCGCCCTTGAAGGGGCGAAAGTCGTTGACCATGGTCTGGTCGATGAGGATGTTGCGGTCGGCCAGGAACAAGATGCGCTTCTTGGCGCCGCTCTTCCACAGGCGCCAGATGATCTGGAAGGCGGTGTAGGTTTTGCCGGTGCCAGTGGCCATGACCAGCAGCACGCGGTCTTGCCCTGCGGCAATGGCCTCGACGGCGCGGTTGACGGCGTTGAGCTGGTAGTAGCGCGGGGTCTTGTTGGGGGCGTAGTCAAAGCCGGCGATGCGGCTTTCTTCGGCGGACCAGCCCTTCCAGGCGCAGTAGCGACTCCACAGCTCGGCAGGTGACGGAAATTCCTCCAGAGTCAGGTTGCGCTCCAGCACACCATCGGCCAGCGTGGCATCACGGAACACGAAGCCATCGCCATTGCTGGCGAAACTGAACGGCACGCCCAGCAGCTCGGCATATTGGATGGCCTGCCCCATGCCTGCGCCCACGGCATGCTGGTTGTCCTTGGCCTCCACCACGGCCAGGGGGATGTTGGCCTTGAAGAACAGGGCGTAGTCGGCACGCAGCACGGTGCTTTTGTCGCGCTGGGCCTGCTTGCCGCGCACCACCACACGGCCCGCGCGCAACGGGTACTCCCGGTAGATCTGGTCCATGCCGTCCCAGCCCGCCTGCTCCATGGCCGGCCGGATGAACTTTTCGCAAATGTCGCTTTCGGAGAGTTTGGTTTTATCCATTCGGCAGTTCGCACCATCCCAGTGCATGCAAAGGCGGCGTGTGGTTGTTACCGGATACTACCGCCCCTGCCCGAGACCACCGAAAGAATCACTACCATTAAAGCCGTCTCATAGCGTGTCCTAAGCGCCACAAACGAGACGCACCGAAAATGATGGTACTTTTCAAAATCGAAAGTACGAAACGTAGCATCTGTGCGGCTTTCAAGGCGTTATGTGAACTCGTCCGGGCTTCGAGTGTGCATCCGCATCCTGGAGAAGACGTCTCTCTGCGGCCGAAGTGCCACTGTCGGGCGGAAATGCGGGACGCCGTCCGACACCCTACAGCGCGTTGCGCGCTCTATGGTCTTGCTACCCCTTCACAGGAGAAGACCATGCTCAAGCGCCTCTTTGATCCCGCTGCCATGTATGCCCACCGTCTCGAGACCAGCCTGAATGAGGCGCGAATGGGGGCATTCGAACACGAAAACGCTGCCGAACACCATGCTGCACTGGCACGGATGTACCGGCAGCGCATTGCACGGCTGGAAGCCGAGCTGGCTCCCGCAACTGCGGGCATACCTTCGCGGTTGATCCTCGACCCGGCGGGGCCCATTCCACGTGTGACCCCGCTCAAGAAGCCTCGGGAGCCGCACCAACGCATGCCAGCTTATCTGCCTCAAGGGGCGGGAGGATAGTGTGCGGTGCGACTGTGCAGAGCAACCTTTGGTACCCCGCCCCCTTCCCAGGACTCACGCCATGACGCCCCAGGACCCGACAGAACACCCGCTGCACACTGTGCCAGACGACTTACCGCGCCCGCCCGGTGATTTGCCACCGGCCCCACCCCCGGCCTCGCCACCGCGGCAGCCCAACGAGGAAATACCAGCCAACTTGCCGGGTTAAACCACCTGCAGGCTCCACTAGCTTGGTTCTTGCATAGGGTCACCGGGTAGTTCGATGGGCGGCGTATTGTCGGGCGGATCAATGGGAATAGGTCGCGGCGGCACCTCGCCGGGATTTGGCGGGACGGGCGGGACCGGTTGAGGGGCGGGGGTTGCTGGCATGGGGCATCCTTTGTGCTGGTTGTAGTGCCTTTGCACTTGGCACTCCCGTCGGACAAAACCGTATGCAGGCGAACGACTTCCGGCACGATCAGTCTGCTGTTCGGGAGTGCCTCTTCAGTCAGGCCACCGGTCACACCAACCTTGTTGAATGCAAAGGCCCCCGCAGCTTGCGCTGCGGGGGCCTTTGTTATTTGGGGTGGCTGATGGGACTCGAACCCACGACGACAGGAATCACAATCCTGGACTCTACCAACTGAGCTACAGCCACCGTAGCCTTGAATTATAGCCTGATAAATCTACCCGCTGAGGTAACCGGCTTAGTTTTGTAGCTCTGCCTGGGCCACCGGTCGGGGGGCCTTGATCTGGACCTTGAAACGCTGCTTGAGCAAATCGTAATACGCTAGCGCCTCGGCCGACGCCCACGATTGCAAGTATTGCTCTCGCTCCATACGCGCACGAGCGTCGTCCACACCGTCCCGGGGAACGACGCGGTTGATTTTCACCACGGCATAGCCCTGCGCACCAAGGTCCACACCTGTCCAGGCCGGGAGTTGGTCCACATTGGCACGCAAGGCGGCATCCACCACGGAACGAGGTTGATCCTGCAGCCGGTCCCGCGACACCGTCAACGCAGCAGTCAACCCGGAGGCTGCGTCCGGCGCGGCCTTCCAAGCGGTCAGTTTGGCTTGGCCTTCCTGCCGCGCAAGTTCAGCGGACTTCTCGGCGATATAGATCGCGCGCACCTGGTCGCGCGCCTTGTCCAGCGGCAGCGTCATGGCGGGCTGGTATGCCGTAACGCGGCCGGCTGCCAGCACACTTGTACCGATCTCGATAGCCTCGGTATTGCGCTTGTTCTGCAGCGAGTCCGACTGGAACAGCGCCTCCAGGAAGCGTGCGTTGGCAAGCGGCCCCGCGCCGCCCGCAGCCGGAGTACGGGTAACCCCGTCGGCCGTCTGAATCTTGAGCTTGAGCTTGTCGGCGACGGGTTGCAGGCTGTCCGCCTGTTCATACACACCATTGGCAAACGCCTCGGCCACTTCGGCGAACTTGCGTTGGGCCTGTTGCTGCTTGAGTTCTGCCTCGAGCGAGGGGCGCAGCTCCTCGAAACTAGGCTGGCGCGGAGTCTTGATATCGGAAAGCAGGATGATGTGGAAGCCGAAGTCGGTTTCCACTACGTCGCTGATCTCCCCCTTCTTCATGGAAAAAACGGCGTCTTCAAAGGGTTTGACCATGGCTCCCCGGCCAAAAAAACCGAGGTCACCGCCGGACGGTGCTGAGCCCGGGTCCTGCGACTCCTTTTTGGCAATCTCCGCGAAGCTGCCCGGCGCTTTGCGTACCTGCGCGAGCAGTTCCTCCGCCTTGGCCTTGGCCTGGGTGCGCGCATCCGCAGGGGCGTCCTTGCTGGCGTTGATCAGTATGTGACTTGCGCGACGCTCCTCCTTGCCCGCGAGGCGATTCAGGTTTTCCTTGTAATAGGTGCGCAGGTCATCTTCGCTGAGCGTGATTCCCGCTTTCACGGCATCAAGGTCAAGCACCACATACTCCACTGACGCTTGTTCAGCCTGCTGGAATTTCGCAGGATGGGCGGTGTAATAGGCCTCCAGGTCGGCATCCGTCACCACGACCTTGGACACAAACGCCGAAGCATTGAAACGAGCGATTTGGATTTCACGGCGCTGGAACAGTGCATCCAGTGCCAAACGTGCTTCCGCCGGGCCGCTGAATGCTGAACCCATGACACCGCCCATGACCTGGTTGACCGACAAGTCCTGCCGGATGCGTGCTTCAAGCCCCTCAGGGGTGAGTCCCTGCGCACCAGCCAGGGCGCGATAGGCTTCGGCATCCAGCGTGCCGTCAGCTCGTTTCAACGCCGCTATCTGCGGAATGCTCTGCAGCTCGCGTGCCAACCGCGCATCGCTGGTCAGCATGTGCATGTCCTGCGCCGCGACTTGCAGCACGCGGTCACGCACCAGCCGCTCCAACGTGGCATAGCGTGCCTGCGGTGAATCCAGCAGCTTGGCGTCGATACCTGGCGACTGAGCGCGGATTCGATCACTCTCCATACGGTGGGCGTTGTCCCAGTCGGCTTGGGTGATGTCCTTGCCATCGACCCGCGCTACCACCGGGCTTCCTCCGCTGAAATAGTTGCTGTCGATACCCACGAGGATGAACGACGGGATGATCAGCAAGAACAACAAGAACATGACGATCTTGGAGTGCTTGCGGATGGATTCGAACATGGTCAATCTTTCAACAGCTGCAAAAGAAAAGGCGAACTTGCGTTCGCCTTTGAATGGGGTGGTGGGTGCTAACGGGGTCGAACCGCTGACCTACGCCTTGTAAGGGCGCCGCTCTACCAACTGAGCTAAGCACCCCCCATATTTCACAATCAGTTCAAAGCATCTTTCAGTGCTTTGCCTGGACGGAACTTTGGAACTTTAGCAGCCTTGATTTTAATCGTAGCCCCCGTGCGGGGATTACGACCAGTGCGCGCAGCGCGCTTGCCGACGGCGAATGTGCCGAAACCGACGAGCGACACCGTGCCGCCCTTCTTGAGAGTCTTCTTAACCGCTTCGATCGTGGACTCCAGTGCGCGCGCAGCTGCAGCCTTGGAGATATCAGCGTTGTTGGCGATGTGCTCAATCAATTCGGTTTTATTCACAAGAAGCCTCTCGGGAAAAGAGTGGATGAATGTCTTTATGCAAATCTGGCCTCCGCGCCCCCTGCAACGGAAGCGGTCCGAAAGGCAGAGGCGGAGGGAACTGAAGCAGCGTCAGAAATTGCTGTGTCAGATTAAAGCCATCGCACTGTAGGGTGTCAATAAGACGTACCGCGTGGGCGACAGCGTGGGAGCGAATTCTAGTCGTATTTGATCCCCGTCCCGGATTCGAGCACCGCTTTTGTTTCGACCTTGCGCGCTAGGCGCATTCCGTATTGACAAGCACTTTCGCCCTGCGGTGCCGAGTTGCCGCCACCAGCCGTCTCCATGTGGGCGCGGATTGCCTTGCTATGTCATATATAGCAATGAACCCTTTTGACACAAGGCTCTCCCAGCAGCAGCAAGAAACTTAACGGACTCTCGCTCGAATTTCTGGCAGTGCTTTTTGCAGGTAATAAACCATGGACCACACCGTCAGCACTGCGGCGCCCCAGATCAGCCAGGTACCCCACACACCCGTGTCAATGACGCCAAACAACTGCCCGTCATACAACAGGAAAGGAATGGCAATCATCTGCACCGTGGTCTTGAGCTTGCCGATCATGTGCACGGCCACACTCTTGCTCGCCCCGATCTGCGCCATCCATTCCCGCAAGGCACTGATAGCGATTTCGCGGCCGATGATGATGAGTGCCACGAACACATCGGCACGTTGCATATGCACGAGTACCAATAGCGACGCACATACCAAGAACTTGTCAGCCACGGGATCCAGAAACGCCCCGAACGCGGAGGTCTGGTTGAGCTTGCGTGCAAGAAACCCATCGAGCCAATCGGTGGCCGCAAAAACGATGAACATCACCGTGGCGATGAGGTTGCGCATCGCAGGGTCCAGCGGCGCATAGAACACTCCCACGATCAAGGGTATCGCGACAATGCGCGTCCAAGTCATGATGGTGGGAATAGTGAAAAACATGGGTGCCAATTGTGGCACGCGCGGCAATGCCCCGGGCCGTCAACCGGGTCAGCGCAGCGCGCGATAGATCTCTTCTGCCAAGTCGTGAGATATGCCCTCGACCGTGGCGAGGTCGTCCACGCTGGCATCTGCCACGCCGCGCACGCCGCCAAAGCGCTGAAGCAGCCTTGCCCGTTTTTTAGGCCCCACACCGGGTATATCTTCCAATCGGCTGCCGCCTACGCGTACTTTTGCACGAGCGGCGCGCATTCCGGTGATGGCGAAGCGGTGGGCCTCGTCACGGATCTGCGCCACGAGCATCAGCGCAGCCGAGTCTCGCCCCAGATAGACTTTGTCGCGTCCATCCGCAAAGACCAGTTCTTCCAGCCCCACCTTGCGGCCCTCCCCTTTTCGACACCAACGATGCGTGAGATATCCAGGCCCAGTTCCTGGAACACATCGCGCGCCATGCTTACTTGCCCCTTGCCACCGTCCACCAGCACCAGGTCCGGCAAGCGCGGGGCATTTGTCACCTCCGCTCCCCTGCCTCACGCTGTGCTTCGGCAACCTTGCTGTAGCGACGCATGAGTACCTGACGCATAGCTGCATAGTCATCGCCCGGGGTAATGCCCTCGATTTTGAAACGCCGGTACTCGCCACTTTGCATTTTGTGGTGATGAAAAACCACGCAGGAAGCCTGGGTCGCCTCCCCTGCAGTGTGCGAAATGTCGAAACACTCGATGGTGAGGTCATCCAAGCTCTCTGCCTCCAGATCCAGCGCTTCCGCCAGGGCACGCGTGCGCGCCCGCTGGGAACCCTCCTCCGCCAGCAACCGTGCCAACTGAATCTGTGCGTTCTGCTCCGCCATTTCCAGCCAGATTCGCCGTTGTTCGCGCGGCTGGTGGACGACTGTCGCTCGCACCCCCGTCTGCTGTGCCAGCACCCAAAGCAATGCGGGGTCGACTGGCTCGTTCGTGATCAGTGTCGGTGGCAAGGGTACCCCAAGGTAGTGCTGCGCAATGAACGCAGCAAGGATCTGCGCCGGCACCGACTGCTCGAGTCCGCCAGCCTCCTCTACCATCAGGTTATCCGGGGCATCCTCGCGCGTTTCCAGTTGGAAGACACCTGTCGCTTCCTCTACGTGAACCGGAAAGTAAGGCCTGTCGCCAAGGTGCCGGCCACCGCGCACCATCGCCAGGTTGACGCAGGCACGGCCGCCAGCCACTTTAACGGCGAGTATGTCCACGTCCTTGTCCGATGCCGTCTCCACCGCTTGTTGGTGCAACACACGTGCGAGTGCCGTGATCTGGTTGCGGACCTCGGCAGCCTGTTCAAACTCCAGCTTCTCGGCGTACGCGAGCATGCGTTCTTCCAGCGTTTGAAGCAGTTCCTGGGTTTCACCCAGCAGCATCGACTCCGCACTGCGGACATCTGCTGCATAGGCCGTTGGGGAAATCAAACCCACACACGGAGCGGAGCAGCGTTTGATCTGGTACAGCAAGCAGGGACGCGTGCGATTCGCAAACACCGTGTCTTCACAAGTACGCAACCGAAAAACCTTCTGCAGTAGCTGAATGCTCTCTTTGACGGCCCATGCGCCAGGGTAAGGACCGAAGTATCGGTGACGTTTATCCACTGCCCCGCGGTAATACGCCATGCGCGGGTAGCACTGTCCCGGAGCATCCCCCGTACCGTCCTTTGCCGAGACACCGGTGATCTTGAGATAAGGGTAGCTCTTGTCGTCCCGAAAAAGAATGTTGTACTTCGGGCCCAGGGACTTGATGAGATTATTTTCCAGCAGAAGCGCTTCGGCCTCGGAGCGCACCACCGTCGTTTCCAGCCGCGCAATTCTGCCCACCATATGGCCAATGCGCGTGCCTCCGTGCTGCTTGCTGAAGTAGCTGCTGACCCGCTTTTTCAGGTTGCGCGCCTTGCCGACATATAGCAAGACATTCTGTGCATCGAAGTAGCGGTACACCCCTGGCAAAGGTGGCAGCGCCGCCACCTGTGCCAGAAGCTCATCCGAATAGGTTGTGGTCATGACGCTATTGTGGGCACGCGTCGAAAGCCTCTTCTATACCGTGCGAGGGGAGCACTGCAACTCACGCCATGGTGTCCGATACAAAGATTTGTCGAGCACGTCAGTGAAGGTGACGCGGCCGGCGTCCGCCGCCATGCCCGCTGCCACCCGGACCTCGTGGCGGTTTACCAATTTCAAGCGAACTCACCAGCGCATCAAAACGTTGAGAGAAGAGCTTGTCAATCTCTGAGACAACGCCACCGAGCTCGGAGCCGTCGAAGTGCCGCTCCATCAGATTGACCACATCTTGCACAAGAAGGTCACGTTGTACTTGCATGATGGCGGCGGGAGTGGGCCCCACAAACAGCATCACGAAATCATCACGCGCCTCTTCGTCCTCGGGTGCCTCATCCTCATCGAACTCGGCATCATAGAACGTCACCTCGATGGCTGCGCCCTGCTCGGCCAATTCATTGAGACTCATGCACATTTCATCCAAAGACTGGCGGAAGTCTTCGTCGCCACGCACCGTCCAGCACATCTGCAGAATGTGCTCCTTGGCATCGAACTGTATGCCCGGCTCCTCCTCATAGGCGCTCGAAGCCCCATCCGCGAGAGAACGCGCACCAGCGTACTTCCACAATGGCTTGAGTGCTTCCTGAAGCTGATTGAAGTCCACATCAGCACGCAATTGCACTTGACCATGGACGTGGATTTCAAAGGGAGCGTTGTAATGTGACATAGCGAATCCAGATGGTGCCCCGAGCCGGGGTCGAACCGGCACGCCCCTTCTCAGGAAGCGGCGGATTTTAAGTCCGCAGTGTCTACCAATTTCACCATCGGGGCGCCGGTCGGTATGCAAGCCATGAAGACAGAGTAGCGGGGCCGGCATTGTTGCGCAACACCACAGACGAACCGACTTCTTGCACCAGCACTTCGACCAATAAAAAAGGGAAGCCGTAGCTTCCCTTTCAAATTTTGGAGCGGGAAATCGGTCTCGAACCGACGACCTCAACCTTGGCAAGGTTGCGCTCTACCAACTGAGCTATTCCCGCATTTTCCGCCACCAACTGGTACCGGAAAGACTTTGATTGTAGCATCAATTTTCCACCATTAGGCTTCCAATTGACCCTTTGAAGAAGCTTGCGCCTCCTCTACATAACACCATCTGGAGGCGCGGCCCGGAGTCGAACCGGGCTAAACGGATTTGCAATCCGGTGCATAACCGCTTTGCTACCGCGCCAGGTCTTGCGCCTTGATGAAAAGCGGAAGCATTGCCTCCTCTTTTCTTGGATATGGAGCGGGAAATCGGTCTCGAACCGACGACCTCAACCTTGGCAAGGTTGCGCTCTACCAACTGAGCTATTCCCGCATTTATCTAAGCCTCACACTGTAGCATGTTTAGCGTCGATAAGTGAAATTATAGAGTACTTTTCGCGGGCTCCAAGAATAGTGCAAAGTTTTTTCCATCAATGTTTCACGGAGCCCCGTGACACATCGGCGGGTGCAGGCACCGTCACGGTTTGGGCACCGTCGTCCTCTGCCAATGCAACAGGCTTGCGCTCGAGTGCTATCTCCAGCACCTTGTCGATCCACTTCACAGCAATGATCTCCAGCCCCATCTTGACGTTGTCTGGAATTTCCTGGAGGTCTTTTACGTTTTCTTCAGGAATCAACACCGTCTTGATCCCTCCACGCAATGCCGCCAAAAGTTTCTCCTTGAGCCCACCAATTGCTGTGACCTCTCCGCGCAATGTGATCTCCCCCGTCATCGCAACATCTGCGCGGACCGGTATTCCGGTCAGCGCAGAAACGATCGCCGTCGTCATCGCAATGCCGGCGCTAGGACCATCTTTAGGGGTCGCACCATCGGGCACGTGGATATGAAGATCTCGCTTCTCGAACGCCTCATCGCGAATACCAAGTAAGCGCGCACGGCTACGTACTACTGTGCGGGCCGCTTCGACCGACTCCTTCATGACATCGCCCAGCGATCCTGTGCGAAGGATGTTGCCTTTGCCGGGCATGGTCGCGACCTCGATCGTGAGCAGATCCCCGCCGACTTCGGTCCATGCCAGGCCAACCACTTGTCCCACTTGGTTCTGCTGTTCCGCGCGACCGTAGGTGTACTTGCGCACTCCCAAGTATTCAGGCAAGTTGTCCGCCGACACCTCCACGGGAGCCGTCAGCTTCTTGAGCTGGATTGCCTTGACCACTTTTCGGCAGATTTTGGAGAGTTCGCGCTCTAGGGAGCGGACGCCCGCTTCACGCGTGTAGTAGCGCACAATGTCCCGTACGGCGGATTCCGTGACCTGCAACTCGGCGTCTTTCACGCCATTGTTTTGCATCTGCTTGGGGAGCAAATACTTGATGGCAATGTTGGTTTTTTCGTCCTCGGTATATCCGGAAAGACGTATCACCTCCATGCGATCAAGTAGCGCCGGCGGGATGTTCATCGAGTTCGAAGTCGCGACAAACATGACATCGGAAAGGTCGAAGTCGACCTCTACATAGTGGTCGCCGAACTTGTGGTTCTGCTCAGGATCGAGGACTTCCAATAACGCGCTCGAGGGGTCACCTCGAAAGTCCATGCCTAGTTTGTCAATTTCATCGAGCAGGAACAACGGATTGCGCGCCCCCACCTTGCCCAGGCTCTGCAACACCTTGCCTGGCATCGCCCCAATGTAGGTACGACGGTGACCCCGGATCTCTGCTTCGTCACGCATCCCCCCCAGCGCCATACGCACGTATTTGCGCCCCGTTGCCTTTGCAATGGACTGACCGAGCGAAGTCTTGCCCACACCCGGTGGGCCGACCAAGCACAGGATGGGCGCCTTCACCTTGTCCACCCGCTGCTGCACGGCGAGATATTCCAGGATCCGGTCTTTCACCTTTTCCAGGCCATAGTGGTCCTCGTTTAACACAGCCTCTGCATGGGCAAGATCGTGCTTGACCTTGGACTTCTTGCTCCAGGGCAGTCCCGTGAGCACATCAATGTAGTTGCGAACCACAGTGGCTTCGGCAGACATAGGAGACATGAGCTTGAGCTTTTTCAGCTCGCCTTCCGCCTTCTTGCGCGCTTCGACCGGCATGCGCGCGGCCTTGATCTTTTTCTCGATCTCCTCAAGATCCGCGCCTTCTTCGCCTTCGCCCAGTTCTTTCTGGATCGCCTTGACCTGTTCGTTGAGATAGAAGTCCCGCTGGTTTTTCTCCATCTGGCGCTTCACGCGACCGCGAATGCGCTTATCCACATTGAGGATATCCACTTCGCGGTCCAACTGCTCGAACAGATTCTCCAGACGCTGCTTGACGCCTGCCAAGTCGAGAACAACCTGCTTGTTCTCCAGCTTGAGCGGCAAGTGCGCGGCAATGGTGTCAGCCAGCCGCCCCGGATCGTCGATGGCCGAAATGGAAGTCAGAATCTCAGGGGGAATCTTCTTGTTCAGTTTGACGTACTGATCAAACTGCTGCATTACCGCCCGGCGTAGCGCTTCAATTTCACTCGAAGCGGCGTCCTCAGCGGATGCCTGCATGGGCTCAACCGTCGCCGTGAAGTGAACGTCCGATTCATGCACCATGCGAACGTGGGCGCGCTGCTGCCCCTCCACCAGCACCTTCACCGTGCCATCGGGAAGCTTCAGCATCTGCAGGATGGTGGATATGCAACCGACTTCGAACATATCCGAAACCTGCGGTTCATCCTTGGCGGCTGCTTTTTGCGCAACCAGCATGATTCGTCGATCGGCATCCATGGCGGCTTCCAGCGCCTTGATGCTCTTGGGACGCCCCACAAACAGCGGAATCACCATGTGAGGAAAGACCACCACATCGCGCAAAGGCAACAGTGGTAGATCCAGGGGCGTATCGGGCAGGGGTGTGTGTCCGGACATGGGGCAATCCTCTAGTAGTTCCATGGAATATGGTCCATGGACCACATTTTTCAACCCGGCAGCATCTGCACCCAGGTGTTAGCAACATGGCTCGCCGGGGCGCATCACTAACGCGCGCGACTCCCGGCGACACACGGCTTTCAGGCGGTCTTGGCGGCCTCGCGATAAACCAGCAAAGGGGCCTTGTTCTCTTCGATGGTGGCCTCGTCCACCACCACCTTTTCCACGTTGGAGACGTTGGGCAAGTCAAACATGGTGCCAATCAACGCTTGCTCAAGAATGGAGCGCAAGCCGCGGGCACCCGTCTTGCGTGCGATGGCTTTTCGCGCGATGGACTTCAACGCAGCGGGACGAATTTCCAGCTCAACGCCTTCCATCGCCAGCAACTTGCTGTACTGCTTGACCAAGGCGTTTTTGGGCTCGGTGAGGATTTGCACCAGCGCGTCCTCGCTCAGTTCGGCCAGCGCTGTGACCACGGGCATGCGACCCACCAACTCTGGAATCAGGCCGAATTTGATGAGGTCCTCAGGCTCGATATCCTGAAACACCTCGGTCAAAGAACGCTGCTTTTTGCTACGCACTGCCGCGCCAAAGCCAATACCGGAAGCTTCAGTACGGTTCTCAATGACCTTTTCCAGCCCAGCAAACGCACCACCACAAATGAACAGAATGTTGGTGGTATCGATCTGCAGAAAATCCTGATTGGGATGCTTGCGTCCACCTTGTGGAGGCACGCTCGCCATGGTCCCCTCGATGAGCTTGAGCAGCGCTTGCTGCACACCTTCACCTGAGACATCCCGCGTAATACTGGGGTTGTCGGATTTGCGCGAAATTTTGTCGATTTCGTCGATGTAGACAATGCCCCGCTGGGCACGTTCCACATCGTAGTTGCAGCTTTGCAGGAGTTTCTGGACGATGTTCTCCACGTCCTCTCCAACATAGCCGGCTTCCGTCAGCGTGGTGGCGTCAGCCATCACGAAAGGCACATCGAGCTGCCGCGCCAAGGTCTGCGCCAGCAACGTCTTGCCCGACCCCGTAGGGCCGATCAACAGGATGTTGCTCTTGGACAGTTCCACCTCGTCCTTACCGGCCTTGTCCTTGTGGCGCAGGCGCTTGTAGTGGTTGTACACGGCGACGGCCAGCGTACGTTTGGCCTTTTCCTGGCCAATCACGTAATGATCGAGGTTGGTCTTGATTTCCGCAGGCGTAGGCAGATCTCCGCGGCCTTCGCGTCCGGCATCGCCGGTGGGCAGCTCATCACGGATGATCTCGTTGCACAGGTCAATGCACTCGTCGCAGATAAAGACCGACGGACCGGCGATCAGCTTCTTTACTTCATGCTGGCTTTTACCGCAAAAAGAGCAGTAAAGGGTTTTTTCGCTGGAGGAGCCTTTTTTCTCGGCCATGGGGGCAATGCCTTATGACTGGGGATGTTGTCAAGATGATAACGAAATAAAAACGGCGTTTCCCACAGGGGGAAACGCCGCGCGCGCCGGCCAAAACTCAGGGGCGCTTGGCAATGACCTGGTCCACGATGCCGTAATCCTTGGCTTCGTCCGCGGTCATGAAATAGTCCCGCTCGGTATCCGCCTTCACCTTCTCGATGGGCTGTCCCGTGCGCTCCGCCAGGATGCGGTTCATCTGATCCTTGGTACGCAGAATGTCGCGGGCGTGGATCTCGATATCCGTCGCCTGTCCGCGGGCGCCGCCCAGCACCTGGTGGATCATGATTTTGGAGTTGGGCAGCGAATAGCGCTTGCCCTTGGCCCCTGCAGCCAGCAGGAAAGCCCCCATGCTCGCCGCAAAGCCGCAGCACAGCGTGGACACATCCGGCTTGATGAACTGCATGGTGTCATAGATGGCCATGCCCGCCGTCACGCTGCCCCCCGGGGAGTTGATGTAGAACGAAATATCCTTGTCCGGGTTCTCGCTCTCAAGGAACAGCAGCTGCGCAACCACCAGGTTGGCAGTCTGGTCATTGACCTCACCCACCAGGAAGATCACGCGCTCCTTCAACAGGCGCGAATAAATGTCGTAGGACCGCTCGCCGCGGCCGGACTGCTCAATGACCATGGGGATCATGCCCAGGGCTTGCGTTTCCAATGCGCTCATACGTTTCTCCAGTCAGGCGGATACTGTACCCAGAAAATGAATTGGCGCTTGTGCCGCAAAGCACAAGCCCCGCCGGGTTTCGTCCTCACCCCTGGGTCAAAGCCCGGGGCAAGGGCCAGCTACTCAGGCCTGGCCCATCAGTTCATCGAAGGACACGGCCTTGTCGTTCACCTTAGCCTGGCCCAGCACGAAGTCGGTCACATTGTTCTCGATGACCACGGCTTCCACCTCAGCCAGGCGATTGCGGTCGCTGAAGTACCAGCGCACCACGTCCTCAGGCTTCTCGTAGCTGGCAGCCAGCTCGTCCACGTGGGCCTTCAACTGCTCCGGCTTGGCCTGCAGGTTATTGGCACGCACGAGTTCGGCGACCACCAGGCCCAGGCGCACGCGGCGCTCGGCCTGAGGGCGGAACACGTCCTCGGGGATTTCGGCCTTGTCGGCGTCCTTGATGCCGCGCTGCTTGAGGTCAGCGCGTGCAGCCTCCAGCAGGCGGGCAATTTCAGCCTGCACGCTGGCTTTGGGCAGATCCAGTTCCGCTTTGGACACCAGAGCGTCCATCACGGCTTGCTTGTTGCGGGCCAGCAGGCGGAATTTGACTTCGCGCTCCAGGTTCTTCTTGATGTCGGCGCGCAAGCCTTCCACCGTGCCGTCGGCAATGCCGAGCGACTTGGCCAGTTGCTCATTCACCTCGGGCAGGTGGGCCGCTTCGATCTTCTTGACGGTCACCATGAAGTCAGCCGTCTTGCCAGCCACGTCCTTGCCGTGGTAGTCCTCGGGGAAGGCCAGGGGGAAGGTCTTGCTCTCGCCCGACTTCATGCCGCGCACTGCGTCTTCGAATTCCTTGAGCATCTGGCCCTCGCCCACCAGGAACTGGAAGTCCTCGGCCTTGCCGCCCTGGAAGGGCTCGCCGTCGATCTTGCCCTCGAAATCCACCGTCACGCGATCGCCGTCTTCTGCAGCAGCGGCCAGGGCACGCTGTGCAAAGGTACGGCGCTGCTTGCGCAGGATGTCCAAGGTCTTGTCGATGGCGCTGTCGGTCACTTCGGCGGAGAGCTTCTCGACTTCCGCGGTGGACAGATCGCCGATCTTGACCTCGGGGAACACCTCGAACACGGCCTCGAAAGTCACTTCGCCTTCAGGCGCGCCGTCCTTCTCCGTGATGCGGGGCTGGCCTGCCACGCGCAGGTTGGCTTCATTGGCGGCCTGTGCAAACGCCTCGCCCACCTTGTCGTTCAGCACTTCGTATTGCACCGAATAGCCGTAACGCTGAGCCACTACGCTCATAGGGACCTTGCCGGGACGGAAACCATCCATCTTCACCGTACGGGCCAGGCGCTTGAGGCGCGCGTCCACTTCGGTCTGGATCGTGGTCAGGGGCAAGCTCAGCGTGATCTTGCGCTCAAGCTTTTCAAGGGTTTCAACAGTTACGGCCATGGTTGTTCCTAGTGTCTGGATGTGGACCGTGCCGACTTGCAGTGCAAGCCTGCACCACGTTCCGCCAAAGTCTCACGTTGGTGCGCGGGGGGGGACTCGAACCCCCACACCATTGCTGGCGTCAGGACCTAAACCTGGTGCGTCTACCAATTTCGCCACCCGCGCAGTTCTGAAAGCCACCCGGATGGCAGGCACAGCAGGCCACCCCGGTGAAATAGGTCAAACGGCAGATTTTACCCTGTTGCGGCCCGCCTTTAAATGGAATCGGTTATCGGCGCTCCGGGATCGGGCCGCCGCACACGAAACCACGCGGCGTACATCGCGGGCAGTGCCAGCAGCGTGAGCACCGTGGCCACGACCAGTCCACCCATGATGGCCACAGCCATAGGCCCCCAGAACACACTGCGCGACAGCGGGATCATGGCGAGCACCGCCGCCGCCGCCGTCAGCACGATGGGCCGCAGGCGCCACACGGCCGCCGCCACGATCGCGTCCCACGCGGGCACGCCGGCCGCACGGTTGAGCTCGATCTGGTCGATCAGGATCACCGAATTGCGCTGGATCATGCCCATGAGAGCGATAACCCCCAACAGCGCCACAAAGCCGAAGGGCCGGTTCAGCAGCAGCAGCGCCGCCGCCACTCCCGCAATCCCCAACGGGCCGGTGAGGAACACCAGCACGGAGCGGCTGAAGCTGTGCAGCTGCAGCATCAGCAGCGTGAACACGATGAACAGCATGACGGGCACGCCCGCCACGATGGAGGCCGAGCCCTTGCTGCTCTCTTCCACCGCACCCGCGACCTCGATGCGCACGCCGTTCTCACCGGCCGCCTGCCAGCGGGCCTCCAGCGCGCGCAGCTCGGGCAGCAGTTGCGCCGTGACGGTGGCGCCCTGCAGCCCCTCCACCAGGTCGCCCTGCACGGTGATGGCGTAGTTGCGGTTCCAGCGCCACATCACCCCCGGCTCCCAGGTAAACACGGGCCTGGCGATCTGCGTGAGCGGAATGGAGCGGCCCGAAGCCGTGGGCAGGTAGGCGTTGCCGATGTCGGAGATCGCCTCGCGCTCGTCCTGCGCCTGGCGCAGCACGATCTCGATGAGCTTGTCGCCCTCGCGGTACTGCCCCACCGTGGAGCCGCTGAACATGATGCGCGAAGCCTGGGCGATGGACTGGCTGGTCACTCCCAGCGCGCGCGCCTTGTCCTGGTCCACCTCCAGGCGAACCACCTTGACCGACTCGTTCCAGTTGTCGTTCACGCCGATCAGGTTGGCGTTGCCGCGCATCAGCGCCTTCACCTCGTCGGCGCGCTCGCGCAGCACGGCCGGGTCGCTGCCCACCACGCGGAACTGCACCGGGTAGGGCACGGGCGGGCCGTTGGGCAGCAGCTTCACGCGGCCGCGTGCCTCGGGGACCTCCTCGGCCAACAACCGGGGCAGGCGCAGGCGCAGCGACTCGCGCTCGGGCAGGCTCTTGGCCAGCACGATGAACTGCGATACGTTGGGCTGGGGGAACACCTGGTCCAGCGGCAGGTAAAAACGCGGGGCGCCCGAACCCACCCACGCGGCCACGCTGGCCACGCCTTCCTGCTCCATCAGCCGCTGCTCTACCCGGCGCACCACGGCCTCGTTGGCTGCGAAGGAGGTGCCCTCGGGGAACCACAGGTCCACCATGATTTCCGGCCGGCTGGAGTCGGGGAAGAACTGCTGCTGCACGCGCCCCATGCCCATCAGCCCCAGCGCAAAGATGCCGATGGTGGCACCGATGGTGATCCACCGGTGCGCCACGCACCAGTCCACCATGTGCCGGAAGCGATGGTAGAGCGGCGTGTCGAACACCTCGGGCGGCGGCGCATCGGGCGCATGCGGCTTCACCTTCAGCAGCAGCGTGCCCAGGTAGGGCACGAAATAGACCGACACGATCCACGACAGCACCAGCGAAATCACCGTCACCGCGAAGATCGCGAAGGTGTATTCGCCCGTGACCGACTTGGCGATGCCGATGGGCAAGAAACCCGCGGCCGTGATGAGCGTGCCGGTGAGCATGGGCTTGGCCGTCACGTCATACGCAAACGTGGCCGCGCGCACCTTGTCGTAGCCCTCCTCCATCTTGCGCACCATCATCTCCACGGCAATGATGGCGTCGTCCACCAGCAGCCCCAGCGCGATGATGAGCGACCCCAGCGACACCTTGTGCAGCCCTATTCCCAAATAGTGCATGGCCAGGAAGGTCACGGCCAGCACCAGCGGGATGGTGATCGCCACCACCAGCCCCGGCCGGTAGTCCACGTGCCAGCCAAAACGCCCGCCCTTGTGCAGCCCCAGCGAAATGAAGCTCACGGCCAGCACGATCACCACGGCCTCGATCAGCACCTTGATGAACTCGCCCACCGAATCGGCCACGGCCGCCGGCTGATCCTGTACCTGGTGCAATTGCACGCCGGCCGGCAGCCGCGCCTGGATGTCGGCCGCTGCAGCGCGCAGCGCCTTGCCCAGCCGGATGATGTCGCCACCCTTGGCCATGGAGATGCCCAGGCCGATGACCTCGTGCCCCTGGAAGCGCACCTTCACCCCCGGCGGATCGACATAGCCCCTTCGCACCTCGGCGATGTCGCCCAGGCGCAGCTGGGCTCCAGAGCCGCCGCGGATCGGCATGTCACGCAGCTGCTCCACGCTGGTGAACTGCCCGCCCACGCGCACCTGCACCACGTCCTGCGGCGACTGGATCGCGCCCGCGCTCTCCACCGCATTCTGCGCACCCAGCTGCTGCAACACCGCGTTGAAGTCCAGCCCCAGCTGCGCCAGACGCTTTTGCGAGACCTCGACCCAGACGCGCTCGTCCTGCACGCCGAACTGCTCGACCTTGGCCACGTCCCTCACGCGCAGCAGCTGCTGGCGCACGTCGTCGGCGAAGTCCTTCAGCTCGGCATACCTGAAGCCCTCACCCTGCAGGGCGTAGATCACGCCGTACACGTCGCCGAACTCGTCGTTGAAGAACGGCCCCTGGATATTGCCCGGCAGCTGGTAGCGCATGTCACCCACCTTTTTGCGCACCTGGTACCAGATGTTGGCCACCTCCGCCGGCTTGGACGAGTCCTTGAGCTCGAAGATGATCTGCGACTCGCCCGGCTTGCTGTAGCTGCGGATCTTGTCGGCGTAGGGCACCTCCTGCAGGGTGCGCTCGATCTTGTCCGTCACCTGCTCGGCCACCTGCTGCGCCGTGGCGCCGGGCCAGTAGGTGCGCACCACCATGGCGCGGAAGGTGAAGGGCGGGTCCTCGTCCTGCCCCAGCTGAAAGTACGCGGCGATGCCCAGCACCATCAGCACCACCATCAGGTAGCGCGTGAGCGCGGCATGTTCCAGCGCCCAGCGCGACAGGTTAAAGCCCTGCTTGGGCTGCGTCTGCTGCATGGGGCGGCTCCTCAGCGAGCGGCAGCGGAGGCCGCTGGCGCTTCATTATTAATAGCTGGTAGCGCTTGTCCTTCGGGCGTTGGAGCCGTTTTTGGCTTGTAAACCGTCACCACCTGCCCCGGGGCCAGCACATGCACGCCCGTGGCCACCACCTGCATGCCGGGGGTGAGGCCGGCGGCGATCACGGCCTCGTTGCCGTCGGCCGTGGCGATCTGCACCGGCTGCAGGCGCACGGTGCCGGTGGCGCTGCCGTCCTTGGCCTCATAGACCCACACCACCGTCTGGCCGCCCTCCTGGCGCAGGGCGCTGGTGGGCAGCTTGATCGCCGGCACGCCGCCCCGCGCCAGCACCTGCGGCGCCACATACACGGTGGAGCCCAGCGGCGGCACGTCCGCGCCCTCCACCGCCACTTTCACGAGGAAGGTGCGCGTCACCGGATCGGCGCTGGCCGCCACCTCGCGCACCCGGCCCTGCAGCAGCGCGTCGCCCGACCAGGCGCGCACCTGCACGGCCTGCCCTGCGCGCAACTGGCCCACCTTGTCCTCCGGCACCGAGAACACCGCGTCGCGCGGGCCGTCGCGAGCAATGCGCACCACCGGCGTGCCCGCAGACACCACCTGGCCGGGCTCGGCGTCAACCGACGTCACCACCCCCGGCGCATCCGCCACCAGGCGCGTGTACTCGGTCTGGTTGCCCTGGGAAGCGAGCTGCGCGCGCGCCTGGTCCAGCGAAGCCTGCGCGGCCTTCAGCTGAGCCTGGCGGCGGTCCAGCTCCGCCCCGCTGATGAAGTTCTGCGCGCGCAGCTTGGAAAAGCGCTCGAAATCCGCCGCGGCCAAATCACGCTGCGTGGTGGCGGACGCCACCAGGGCGCGCGCGGCCTGCGCAGCCAGCTCATAGTCGCGCGGATCCAGCTGCGCCAACACCTGGCCGGCCTGCACGCGCTGGCCCAGCTCGGCCTGGCGCTGCACGATCTTGCCGGCCACGCGAAAACCCAGGCGCGATTCCACGCGCGCGCGCACTTCGCCCGCGTATTCCAGGTGCATCTGCAGGGGCGCCACGCCGACGGTGAGCAGTTTCACCGCGCGCACCGGCTCTGGCGCCGGCTCGCGGCGCGAACATCCCGCCAGCGCCAAGGCAGCCACGGCCAGCACCAGTGCAGCACCCGCCACGCCGCCACGCGGCGGCCACAAAAAAACCCCGCGGCGGGGTTGCAATGAAGACGGGCCCGGCAGGCCCGCGGCGCGCTGTGCGACAGGGTGGGTCATGGAAACATCCGGTATGCCAAATTACTGACTGACTGGTTAGTAATCTATGAGAGGCCGGTCGCTCTTGTCAAGCACGACAATGGCCGCGTGAAGCATCCCGAGTCCCCCGCCCCCCTGCGCGATCCGCGCACCGCGCCCGCCGAGGCGCCGCCGGTCACGCACTACGAGAACTTTCCCGTGGCTTCGCTGCTGTGCCCGCCACGGCTGCGCCCGCCGATCGCCGCGATCTACGCGTTTGCGCGCACGGCCGACGACATTGCCGACGAGGGCACAGCCTGCGCAGCCGAGCGCCTGGCGGACCTGCGCGCTTACCGCACCGAACTACAGGCAGTGGCGAGCGGCCAGGCACCCGAGCCCCGCTGGGCCAGCGTCTTCGGGCCGCTGCAGGCGGTATTGCACAGCCACCAGTTGCCGGTGCCGCTGCTGGATGATCTGCTGGACGCCTTCATGCAGGACGTCACCCTGACCGAGGCCGGCGCCACCTACCCCGACCGCGCCGCGCTGCTGGACTACTGCCGCCGCTCGGCCAATCCCGTGGGGCGTCTGCTGCTGCACCTGTATGGCGAGCACGGGCAGGACGCACTGCGCGAGAGCGACGCCATCTGCAGCTCGCTGCAGCTCATCAACTTCTGGCAGGACCTGAGCGTGGACCTGCCCCGCGGGCGCCACTACCTCACCGATGCCGACTGCGCCACCCATGGCGTGGCGCGCGCGGACCTCGCGGCGCAGCGCCGCTCCGCCGCCAGCGACCGGCTGGTGCTGGACTGCGCCGCCTGGGCCCGCGCTCTCATGCTCCAGGGCAGCCCCCTGGTACACCGGCTGCCCGGCCGTGTGGGGTGGGAGCTGCGCCTGGTCGTGCAGGGCGGTCTGCGCATTCTGGACAAGGTGCAGGCGCTGGATGGCGCCAGCCTGCTCGCGCGGCCGCGGCTGGGCACGCTCGACTGGCCCCGCATGCTGGCGCGCGCCGCGCGCATGTAAGGGGCCGCCCCACCCGCTGCAGCAGCGCGAGCGCGCGGGGGTCAATGGCCCCCCATCACCGCATCGCGCGGCGCGCGTGCAACCCTCAGGCCACCCAGCGCCCGGCCCATTCGGCGCGGGCCTGCGCATGGCGCAGGATCTGCGCCAGCGCCTGCGGCACTTCGGCCGCCGCACGGTTGTGCATGCGCCGCGTCGCGGCCTGGTAGCGCGGCAGGTCGGCCAGCAGGGCCTGCACGCCCGATGCGATGGACCGGAAGCTCGGCAACACCAGTCCCAGGCCCTGCTCACCCACCCATTCCGTGCAGTAACGCTCCTGCGGCATGGTCCACGCATTGCGCGTGACGATGGGCGGCAGCCCCATGTGCACCGCCTCGCTCAGGCTGCCGCTGCCCGGCTTGCCGATGAAGAAGTCCGCCAGCTGCATGACGCGCGCCATCTCGCGCGTGTATTCGAGCACCACGGTAGGCGCGTTGCGGCGCAGTACCCGCAGATCCTGCGCCAGGGCCGCGTTGCGCCCGCACGCCAGGATCAGCGGGGTGTCCGTCAAGCGGCGGGCTATCGTCACCATCTCCCTGGAACCCTCGGAGCCGAAAAGCACCAGCCCCACGGGACGCTCGTCCAGCCCCAGCCGCGCCCGCTCGGCGGCACGATCCTGGTCCACCGGCGCATGGAACTGCGCACTCAGCACCATGCCCGAGGTTTCCCAGATGCGGTGGGGCGGAAAGTCCGCAGCGCGCGCCTGGTCCACGGCATAAGGCGAGCCACAGACCACGATCTGCTGGGTTTGCGGCTCCATCCAGAAGCTGGGCGGGCAGTCGGCCAGATCGGTCATCACCGTGACGTAGGGCACGCCTGGCAGGGCCTGCTCCAGCGCGTCGGCCATGGCGCGGTTGAAGTTGGGCACCAGCGACACCACCATCGCCGGCCGGCGTGCCGCCCAGTGCCGGCGCAGCGACTGCATGAGCCGCTGGTGGCTCCAGCGGATCATGCCCTGCAGCAGGCGCAACTCGTGCGTCAGCCCCAGCGTCCAGCCCCGGGCCAGGCGCTTGTTGTAGACGTCTTCCGGCTCCATGCCCGTCCACTGGCGAAAGCGCGCGTTCGGGTCCAGCACCTCGAAGAGATTGGTGCGGCACACCTGCCACGGCAGCCCGGCGCGGGCGATGGCCGCTTCCAGCGCCAGCGCGGAGGTGCGGTGTCCGCCCCCGGCATTGAAATAGATCAGCTCGACCAACGGGGCAGCTTCAGGCGCCATGGACTTCAATCGGTAGTGACAGGAATGGGTTGCGGTAGTTCTGCGCCGCTCTTGCGCTGCACGGGCATGTGCTGCGCCCAGTGCAGGATCTCCAGGCGCCCATCGGCGTGCTCGGCCAGCGCGCTGAGGCTTTCCACCCAGTCGCCATCGTTGGCATACAGGATGCCGTCGATGTCTCGCAGCTCCGCATGGTGGATGTGCCCGCACACCACGCCGTGCAGGCCGCGCTTGCGCGCTTCGCGCGCCACCGCGTTCTCGAAGTCGCCCACGTAGCTCACGGCGCGCTTGACCTTGAGCTTGAGATATTTGGACAGCGACCAGTACGGCAGCCCCAGGCGCGCGCGCAGGGTGTTCAGGTGCCGGTTGAGCTTGAGCGTGAATTCGTAGAGCGAGTCGCCCACATGGGCCAGCCACTTGGCGCACTGGATCACGCCGTCGAACAGGTCGCCATGGATCACCCACAGTGCGCGGCCGTCGGCCGTCTCGTGCACCCAGTCCTCGGCGACGGCAACGCCGCCGAAGTTGAGCTGCACATAACGGCGCGCAAACTCGTCGTGGTTGCCGGGGATGAAGATCACGCGCGTGCCCTTGCGGGCCTTGCGCAACAGCTTCTGCACCACGTCGTTGTGCGCCTGCGGCCAGTACCACTGGCGGCGCAGTTGCCAGCCGTCGATGATGTCACCCACCAGGAACAGCGTCTCGCACTCGGTGTGCTTGAGAAAGTCCAGCAGCGCCTGCGCCTGGCAGCCGGGCGTGCCCAGGTGCAGGTCGGAGATCCAGAGCGTGCGGTAGCGCAGCGGGGGGCGCGCCGGGTCGCATGCATCATCCGCTGGGTCGTCCGGCGGCCGGGCCGCCGAGGATTTCCAGGCGTTCAGGAAGGCATCGTCGCGCATCATGAACAGGCATGGTGGGCCGGCGCCACGACAGCGGCATGACATTTCCACGTCTGGCCCGTGACGTTGCGGCGGCGCAGCGCTCAGGCCCTGCGCCGCGCATGTTTCCCCCGCGAGCCCCGCCCAGGGCCATGGGAGAATCACGCCCCCATGAGTCCTGAACAGTACGTCCAGCAAAAGGCCGCCGCCTCCGGCAGCAGCTTCTACTACGCTTTCCTCTTCCTGCCGCGCGAGCGGCGTACGGCCATCACGGCCTTCTACGCCTTTTGCCGCGAGGTGGACGACGTGGTGGACGAAGTCTCCGAAGCCAGCGTGGCCCAGGCCAAGCTGGCCTGGTGGCAGGGCGAGGTGGCCAAGGCCTTTGCCGGGCAACCCAGCCACCCGGTGATGCAGGCGCTGATGCCGCATGCGGCCGCCTACGGCATCGAACAGCGCCACCTGCTGGCCGTGATCGAGGGCTGCCAGATGGACCTGGAGCAGACGCGCTACCTGGACTTCGCGGGTCTGGCGCGCTACTGCCACCTGGTGGCCGGCGTGGTGGGCGAGGTGGCGGCGCGCATCTTCGGCCAGCAAGATGAGCGCACCACGCAGTACGCGCACAAGCTGGGCCTGGCGTTCCAGCTCACCAACATCATCCGCGACGTGGGCGAGGACGCCATGCGCGGGCGCATCTACCTGCCCATTTCCGAGCTGCAGCAGTTCGATGTGAAGGCGCACGAGATCACCAAGCGCGAGTACTCCGAGCGCTTCACCACGCTGATGCGCTTTCAGGCCGAGCGCGCGCACCTCTTCTACGACCAGGCGCTGGCGCTGCTGCCCGACGTGGATCGGCGCGCGCAGAAGCCCGGCCTGATGATGGCCAGCATCTACCGCACGCTGCTGCGCGAGATCGAGGCCGACAACTTCCAGGTACTGCACCAGCGCACCAGCCTCACGCCGCTGCGCAAGTTCTGGCTGGCCTGGAAGGTGCAGGCGCTGGGGATGATGTGAAGGTTGCCATCGTCGGCGCCGGCTGGGCCGGCATGGCCGCGGCCGTGCATGCGGCCCAGGCGGGCCACGCGGTCAGCGTGTTCGAGGCCAGCCGCACCCTGGGCGGGCGCGCGCGCGCCGTGGCCGGCCAGCGCGCGGACGGCTCGCCCCTGGTGCTGGACAACGGCCAGCACATCCTCATCGGCGCCTATGCCGAATGCCTGCGCCTGATGCGCGCCGTGCGCGTCACGCCCGACTCCGCCCTGCTGCGCCTGCCGCTGGCCCTGGTGTTCCCCGATGGCAGCGGCCTGGCCCTGCCCGATGCCCCGCCGCCCTGGGATGCGCTGGCCGGCATCGCCCGCGCACGCGGCTGGAGCCTGCGCGAGCGTGCGGCCCTGCTGGCGCGCGCCGCACGCTGGCGGCTGGCGGGATTCCGGTGCGCGCCGGGCGCCAGCGTGGCGGACTTGTGCGCAGGCCTGCCGCAGCGGCTGGTGGACGAGTTCATAGCGCCGCTGTGCGTGTCGGCGTTGAACACGTCCGTGCAAGATTCCTGCGGCCAGGTGTTCCTGCGTGTGCTGCACGACAGCCTGTTCGCCGGCCGGGGCGGCTCCCACCTGCTGCTGCCGCGCACCGACCTGGGCGCGCTGTTCCCCGAGCCCGCCGCGCAGTGGCTGCAGCAGCGCGGCCACGCGGTGCACCGCGGCCAACGCGTGCAGGCACTCGCACGCGACGAGGCCGGCTGGCGCGTGGACGGCTGCGCGTTCGACGCCGTGCTGTTGGCCACCAGCAGCACCGAGTCCGCCCGCCTGGTGGCCGAAGCCGCCGTGCCCGCGCCCCAGCGTCCCGCCCTGCGGACCTGGGCCGCCGGTGCGCAGGCACTGCGCTTTGGCGCCATCGCCACCGTGTATGCCGAACTGCCGGGAGCGCGCACCCCGCTGCTGCCCCGCCCCATGCTGGCGCTGCGCGCGCGCGCGCAGCGGCCCGCGCAGTTCGTCTTCGACCGCGCGCTGCTGGGCGGCCCGGCCGGGCTGCTGGCGTTCGTGGTCAGCGCCTTCGAGGGCGAGCGCACCGCGCTGGAGCGCGACGTGCTGGCCCAGGCGGCCGAGGACCTGGCCCTGCCCGGCCTGCGCGCGGTGCAGACGGTGGTGGAAAAGCGCGCCACCTTTGCCTGCACGCCCGCCCTGGCGCGCCCGCCGCGCGTGATTGCGCCTGGCCTGCAGGCCTGCGGCGACTACGTGGCAGGGCCCTACCCCGCCACGCTGGAGGGCGCGGTACTGCACGGCGCGGCGGCCGCGCAGGATTTAGGCCAAAGCAGCCTCTAGCGCTTACCTATCAAGCGCTAACAGCTATCGTTTAAGGAGCATCTCAGGCGGCCGCTGCACGGACTCGCGCGGCAGCACGTCGGCCAGCGTGAGCACCTCCAGCCCCGTGTGCGCCCACAGGCGCTCCAGCGGCGGGGTGCGCGCCAGCAGCAGGCGCTGCACCAGCGGCTCCATGTGCGTGGTGGCCGGCTCGGCCAGCAGCACGTAGCGTGCGTCGGCTGCGTCGGACCCATCGGCGGCCGTCTCGTCCACCCGCACCACCCAATCCAGCGCCGCCAGCACCGGCAGCACGGACCCCACCTGCAGCACATCCACGCGCAGCCGCTGGGCCAGCTCCAGCACGCTCAGCCCGTGGGGCGGTTGCTGGCGCGCGCGGTGCAGCTGCTGCAGCACCTCCACGGCCAGCAAGAAGGCCCAGCCCTCGCCCGTGGCGCAGCGCGCCACGCCGGCGAGCAGGCTCGGCAGATAGGCGGCCACCACCGCACCCAGCAGCACGATGACCCAGGCCACGTACACCCACAGCAGCAAGATGGGCAGCGTGGCGAACGTGCCGTACAGCACCGAATAGGTGGGTACCGACGCCAGGTACAGCGACAGCACTTTCTTGGCCAGCTCGATGCCCACAGCGACGAATACCCCGCCCGCCCAGGCGTGGCGCCAGTGCACCTGGGTGTTGGGCACATAGCGGTACAGCGCCGCCATGCCGGCGGCCAGCACGAAGAACTCGATCGCATCGAACAGCAGGCGCGCTCCGCCCGGTAGCGTGTCGCCGATACCGCGCGACGCGGCGCTGGCGACCGAGGTGGTCAGCGCCAGGCTGGCCGCCAGCACCAGCGGACCAAGCGTGAGCGCGGCCCAGTAGATCAGCACGCGCTGGCCCAGCGGGCGCAGGCGCTGCACGCGCCAGATGTTGTTGAGCGTGCGGTCGATGGTGAGGATCAGCGCCAGCGCGGTCACCATGAGGATGGACAAGCCCGCCGCGCCCAGGCCATGCGCCTTGGCGGCGAACTGCGTGAGGTAGCCCAGCACCGGGCGCGAGATGCTGTCGGGCACCAGGCTGTCCACCAGCCAGCGCTGCAGCACGAGCTGCATCTCGGCAAACATGGGGAACACGGTGAACATGGCCAGCGCCACCGTCACGAACGGCACCAGCGACAGCAGCGTGGTGAAGGTGAGGCTGCTGGCCGTCAGCCCCAGGCGGTCCTCGCGAAAGCGCTCGCGCAGCGTCTGCGCGGTGGTGCGCCAGGGGAAGTGGGAAAGCTCCACCAGCCACTCCTCGGCACGCACTGCAATGGACTGTAGGGACAACGACATGACCGATATGATGCCAGCCCCATGCATCGCGAAACCCTGCCCCCCGCCCCCGCCCTGCACATCGCCACCGACGTGGCGGCCACGCGCTGGCTGGCCGTGGGCAGCCTGGCGGCGCTGATCGTGCTGTGCCTGGCCTGGGAGCTGTGGCTGGCGCCGGTGCGCCCGGGCGGCTCGTGGCTGGCGCTCAAGGCCCTGCCGCTGGCGGTGCCGCTGGCCGGGCTGCTCAAGCGGCGCATGTACACCTACCGCTGGGTCAGCCTGCTGGTGTGGCTGTATTTCACCGAAGGGGTGGTGCGCGCATGGAGCGACCCGGCGCCCGGCAACTGGCTGGCGGGCCTGGAGATCGTGCTGTGCCTGCTGCTGTTCACCGCCTGCGCGCTGCATGTGCGGCTGCGCCAGCGTGCCGCCAAGGCGGCCCGCGCTGCCGCGCCTGCATGAGCGTACTGAGCCTCTGCCTGACATCGACTGGATTGACCGCCATGACCACTGCCCTGCTCGACACCCTGCGCCGGATCGTCGGCGCCGCCCATGTACTGACCGAGGGCGACCTTGCCGCCTATGAACAGGACTGGCGCAAGCGCTCCCATGGCAAGTCACTGGCCGTGGTGCGCCCGGGCTCCACGGCCGAGGTGGCAGCAGTGGTGCGCGCCTGTGCCGATGCCGGCGTGGCGATCGTGCCGCAGGGCGGCAACACCGGCCTGTCGGTGGGCAGCACGCCCGACGGCAGCGGCACACAGGTGGTGCTGAACCTCACGCGCATGAACGCGGTGCGCGCCATCGACCGCGACAACCTCACCATGACGGTGGAGGCCGGCTGCATATTGCAGGCCCTGCAGGAGACGGCCGAGAAAGCCGATCTGCTGTTCCCGCTGTCGCTTGCCGCAGAAGGCAGTTGCACCATCGGCGGCAACCTGTCCACCAATGCCGGCGGCACGCAGGTGGTGCGCTACGGCAACACGCGCGAGCTGTGCCTGGGCCTGGAGGTGGTTACGCCCCGGGGCGAGGTGTGGAACGGCCTCTCGGGCCTGCGCAAGGACAACACCGGCTACGACCTGCGCGACCTGTACATCGGCAGCGAAGGCACGCTCGGCATCATCACCGCGGCCACCATGAAGCTCTTCCCCCAGCCCGCTGCGCAGCTCACCGCCTGGGCCGCCGTGCCGTCGATGGGGGCGGCCGTGCGCCTGCTGGGCCTGTCGCATCAGCACCTGGGGGCCGGGCTCACGGGTTTCGAGGTGATGGGGCAGTTCGCGCTGTCTTTGGTCATCAAGCACATGCCGCAGCTGCGCGTGCCGTTCGCCGGGCTGGACGGCGCGCCACCCTACTACGTGCTGCTGGAAAACAGCGACAGCGAATCCGAAGAACACGCGCGCCAGCGCTTCGAGGCGCTGCTGGAACTGGCCTTCGAGGACGGCTGCGTGCTGGACGCCGTGGTCGCCGAGAGCCTGTCGCAAGCGCATGAGCTGTGGCATATCCGCGAGAGCATTCCGCTGGCCCAGGCCGAAGAAGGCCTGAACATCAAGCACGACATTTCGATCGCCGCGTCGCGCATCCCCGCGTTCGTGGAGCACACCGATGCGCTGCTGCAGCGCGAGATTCCCGGCGTGCGCCTGGTCAACTTCGGCCACCTGGGCGACGGCAATCTGCACTACAACGTACAGGCGCCGGCGGGCGGCGATGCGCGGGAGTTCCTGCGCACGCAGGAGGACCGCGTCAACGCCCTGGTGTACGACGCGGTGGCGCAGTTCGACGGCTCGTTCTCGGCCGAGCACGGCGTGGGCGTGCTCAAGGCCGACAAGCTGGCGCAGTACAAGTCGCCCGTGGCCCTGGGGCTGATGCGCGCCATCAAGCAGGCCCTGGACCCGCAGGGCCTCATGAACCCGGGCTGCATTCTTCAAAAATGAGAGCTGTTGGCGCTTGTCTAGCAAGCGCTGGAGCCACTTTTCATTCAAGACCATGACCCCACGCCCCATCCGCCACCAATACGAAGACCTGATGCGCCATGTGTTCGAACATGGCACGGCCAAGGGCGACCGCACGGGCACGGGCACCAGGAGCGTGTTCGGCCACCAGATGCGCTTTGACCTGGCCGAAGGCTTTCCGCTGGTGACCACCAAGAAGGTGCACCTCAAGTCCATCATCCTGGAGCTGCTGTGGTTCCTGCGCGGCGACAGCAACGTGCGCTGGCTGCAGGAGCGCGGCTGCACCATCTGGGACGAGTGGGCGCGCGACGACGGCAGCCTGGGCCCCGTGTACGGCGTGCAGTGGCGCAGCTGGCCCACGCCGGACGGCGGCCACATCGACCAGATCCAGCAGGTGATCGACACGCTCAAGACCCACCCCGACAGCCGCCGCATCATCGTGAGCGCCTGGAACGTGGCCGAGCTGGACCGGATGGCGCTCATGCCCTGCCACGCGTTCTTCCAGTTCTACGTGGCGCCATCGCAGGTGGCTGGTGAGCCGGGCAAACTGAGCTGCCAGCTCTACCAGCGCAGCGCAGACATCTTCCTGGGCGTGCCGTTCAACATCGCGTCATACGCGCTGCTCACGCACATGGTGGCGCAGCAGTGCGACCTGCAGGTGGGCGATTTCATCTGGACCGGCGGCGACTGCCATATCTACAGCAACCATTTCGAGCAGGTGCAGACCCAACTGGCACGCCAGCCCTATGCCTACCCGACGCTGCAGATCAAGCGCCGGCCCGCATCCATCTTTGATTACGCCTACGAAGACTTCGAAGTGGTGGGCTACGAACACCACCCCGCCATCAAGGCGCCGGTGGCGGTCTGAGGCGGGACGGACGGCCATGCAAGTGAACCTGATCTACGCGCGCGCCGCCAACGGCGTGATCGGCAAGAACGGCACCATGCCCTGGCATTTGCCCGAAGACCTGGCGCATTTCAAGGCGCTCACGCAGGGCCATCCGGTGATCATGGGCCGCAAGACCTGGGACTCGCTGCCCCCGCGCTTTCGGCCGCTGCCGGGGCGCGCCAACATCGTCGTGACGCGCCAGGCCGACTGGCAGGAAAGCGGCGCCCAGCGCGCGTCCAGCCTGCCTGAGGCACTCGCCTTGGCCCAGCAGTCCGGCAGCACCACGGCATGGGTCATCGGCGGCGCGCAGATCTACACCCAGGCACTGCCCCTGGCGGCGCGCGTCGAGGTGACCGAGATCGCGCAGGACTACGAGGGCGATGCCTACGCGCCGGCCCTGGGACCGGAATGGGTGGAAACGGCTCGCAGCAGCCATGTGGGCGCGGGCGGCCTGCCCTACGCCTTCGTGACCTTCGAGCGCCGCGGCTGACGCCCCGCCTTTATCACTCTATTTTTGATAGCTGCTTGCGCTTGCTGGACAAGCGCTGGAGGCCAAAAAAATGCAAATCGCCACCTGGAACATCAATTCCCTCTCCGTGCGCCTGCCGCAGGTGTTGGCCTGGCTGGAGGCCAACCCCGTGGACGCCATTGGCCTGCAAGAGCTCAAGCTGGTGGACGAGAAATTCCCGCACGACGCCTTCGAAGCAGCAGGCTACCACGCGGTGTGCTTCGGCCAGAAGACCTATAACGGCGTGGCCATCCTCAGCCGCACGCCGCTGCGCGACGTGGTGCGCAATATCCCGGGCCATGGCGACGAGCAGGCCCGCGTCATCGCCGCTACGCTGGATACGCCTGAAGGCCCGCTGCGCCTGGTGAACTGCTACTTTGTGAATGGCCAGGCGCCAGGGACCGAGAAGTTCAGCTACAAGCTGCTGTGGCTGGAGGCGCTGCGCGACTGGCTGCGCACCGAGCTGGCCGCGCATCCACGGCTGGTGCTGGTGGGCGACTTCAATGTGGCCCCCGAGGACCGCGACTCCTTCGATCCCGTGGGCTTGAAGGACACCATCCACCACACGGTAGAGGAGCGCCAGCACTTCCAGGACCTGCTGGGGCTGGGCCTGACCGACGCCTTCCGCCTGTTCGATCAGCCCGAGAAGAGCTACTCGTGGTGGGACTACCGCATGCTGGGGTTTCAGAAGAACCGCGGGCTGCGCATCGACCACATCCTGGTCAGCGCTGCGCTGCGGCCCTCCGTGACGGCCTGCCGCATCGACCGCGCGCCGCGCAAAAATCCGCAGCCCAGCGACCACGCGCCGGTCGTGGTGTCGCTGGGCTGAGGTGGCCAACGCGGGCGACAGGCGCCCGCGCTGAAGGCCATCAGGACGCGGCCTGGTAACGGTTGCGCAGCGCGCGCACTTCGTTGTGGTTGCGCTTCACGCCCTGGGCCTGGCGCTCGACCAGGGCGCGCACGGCGGGTGGCAGTGCGTTCTCCAGCGCCTTGTTGTAGCGGGCCACGGCCACGTCCTCGCCGCGCTCGCACTCTTCCAGCACGGCCTTGTCGTCATAGGTACTCAGCGCCGCCTTCACCGACACCCAGCCGCGGTGCAGCGCGCCGGCCATGGTGCCGCCGCTGGAGGGCTCGCCGCCGTGGCTGCGGATCGCGCTCTCCAGCTCCGTGGCGGCGGTTGCGCATTCCTGGGCGCGGCGCTCCAGCAGGCTCTTGAGTTCGGGCGATTCCGCACGCTCGGCCGAGGTGCGAAACCCGTACTCGCCGTCGCGGCTGCATTCCAGCAGATCGTCCAGCACGTCCACCACGTCCTCGTTGTCCATCAGCGTGGCGCCTGCCGCGGTGCCCGACGCGGTCACCGTGGGGTTGCGGCGCACGCGGTCCCACGCGGCGCGCGCGGCGGGCTGGGCCTGCGCCCATTCCAGCGAGCTTTGGGCCCGGGCGCGGCCCCAGTCGCGCGACAGTTCGGGCTCTACCGTTTCAAAATCACCGGGGTAGCGGCTGGCGGCGCTCCAGCCCATCTCATAGGCGGGGCGGTATTCTTCGTAGGCCCGGCCGGTCACGTAGTACGGTTCGCGCTGGTAGGTTTCACGCCAGTAGGCGTCCTCGGCCGTGGGGTTGACCGCCTCGGCCGCCGCCTTGCCGGCCAGACCGCCGACAATGGCTCCCGCCACACCGCCCACGGCAGCACCGATGGGGCCGCCGATGGCGCCCGTGGCGGCGCCCGCAACGGCTCCGCCCGCGGCGCCTACGCCCGTGCCGATGGGGTGGGCCCCCGGTTCATTGGTCAGGGGGTCACGATTGGCATCCTTGAAATCCGACATGTATCGACTCCGGTTGGTTGAACAATGAATTCATTGTTGAAGCCCCCCGGGCACCATCGGGTCGGTGACGGCATCCCCTGCCTGTAGGACTCACGCGCACGCTGTGCATGCGCGCCACAAGGTCTTATGCTATCGAATCAATAGCTTCTAGCGCTTGTCCTCAAAGCGCCAGCGCCTTGTTTCACTCATCATCGTGCGCATCCAGGCCCAGTTCCTGGATCTTGCGCGTGATGGTGTTGCGGCCGATGCCCAGGCGCTGCGCCGCTTCCATACGCCGCCCGTGCGTGGCCTGCAGCGCCGTGCGGATCAGGCGCGACTCGAAACGCCGCGTGAGCACGTCCCACACGTCGGCCTGGCCGCTGCGCAGCAACTGCTGGGCCTCGCTCACCAGCGCGGGCTCCCAGCCCATGCCATCCAGGGCCGCAGCCTGGTCGGTGCGCGTGCCCGCCGGCGCAGGCGGCAGCGCGGGGGCCGACGCGCTCGTCGCGCCAGCGGCGACCTCGTCCGCCACGCCCTGCAACGGCGCGGCGGGATGCGGCGTGGCCTCCAGCACCTCGGGCGGCAGGTCCTGCGCCGAGATGACCTGCGCGGGCGCCATCACCGTCAGCCAGTGGCAGATGTTCTCCAGCTGGCGCACGTTGCCGGGGAAGGCAAAGCGTGTGAGCAGGGCCAGCGCCGCGTCGGAGATGCGCTTGGGCTCCACGCCCAGCTGCCTTGCGCTGCGCTGCAGAAAGTAGCGTGTGAGCATGGCCACGTCTTCGCTGCGCTCGCGCAGCGCCGGCAGGCGCAGGCGGATCACGTTGAGGCGGTGGAACAGGTCCTCGCGGAAGGCCCCGTCCTTCACGCGCTGCTCCAGGTTCTGGTGCGTGGCGGCGATCACGCGCACATTGGCCTTCACGGCGGCATGGCCGCCCACGCGGTAGAACTGACCGTCCGACAGCACGCGCAGCAGGCGCGTCTGCAGGTCGAAGGGCATGTCGCCGATTTCGTCGAGGAACAGCGTGCCGCCCTCGGCCTGCTCGAAGCGCCCGCGCCGCTGCGTCTGCGCGCCCGTGAAGGCGCCGCGCTCATGGCCGAAGAGCTCGCTCTCCAGCAGGTCCTTCGGGATGGCCGCAGTGTTGATGGCCACGAAGGGCCCACCCGCCACGGGCGAGTGCTTGTGCAGCGCGCGTGCCACGAGTTCCTTGCCCGAGCCGGATTCGCCCGTGATCAGCACCGTGACCACGCTCTGGCTCAGCCGGCCGATGGCGCGGAACACGTCCTGCATGGCGGGTGCCTGGCCCAGCATCTCGGGCATGGCGGTGAGCTGCTGCTCGGCGACCTCCTCGCGCTGGCTCTCCTCCACGGCGCGGCGGATCAGCTCCACCGCCTTGGGCAGGTCGAACGGCTTGGGCAGGTATTCGAAGGCGCCGCCCTGGAAGGCGGACACGGCGCTGTCCAGGTCGGAATACGCCGTCATCACGATGACCGGCAGACCAGGTTGCAGGCCGCGCACCTTCTCCAGCAATTGCAGGCCGGAGCCACCCGGCATGCGGATATCGCTCACTAGGACCTGCGGTCCCTGGTGGGTGGGGTCGCCCGCGGCCACATCGGCCAGCGCGTCCAGTACATCGCGCGCCTGCGTGAAGCTGCGCGTGGGCAGGTTTTCGCGCGCCAGCGCCTTTTCGAGGACGAAGCGGATCGAAGGGTCGTCGTCTACTATCCAGATCGGCTTCATGTGTTCCAGCTCCCTTTACCTTTACCCGTTGGGGTCGTGCGTGTCAGGGACTCAAGGCAGTGGTATGAGGATGCGGAAGTCGGTGCGGCCCGGCTGGCTCTCGCACTCAATGAGCCCATGGTGTCGCTGCACAAAGGTTTGCGCCAGCGTCAAGCCCAGTCCAGATCCCCCGTCCCGCCCCGTCACCAGCGGATAGAAGATCCGCTCCTTGATGGCTTCGGGCACGCCCGGTCCGTTGTCGATGACATGCAATTCCAATGCCAGCCGGTAGCGTTGGCGCCCGAACGTGACCTGCCGCGCCACGCGCGTGCGCAGCGTGATGACCGCGTCGCCCGCGGCAATGCGCTCGTGCAACGCCTGCGCCGCGTTCTGCACGATGTTCAGCACGGCCTGGATGAGCTGCGCGCGGTCGCCGCGAAACTCAGGGATGGAGGTGTCATAGTCGCGCAGCACGGCCAGGCCCTGCGGATGCTCAACCAGTACCAGGGAGCGCACGCGCTCGCAGACCTCGTGGATATTCACATCGCCGACGAGGTGCGGGTGGCGGTGCGGCGCCAGCAGCCGATCCACCAGGCTTTGCAGGCGGTCGGCCTCGTGGATGATGACCTGGGTGTACTCGGTCAGGTCGCGGCTTTCCAGCTCCATCTCCAGCAGCTGCGCCGCCCCTCGGATGCCGCCCAGCGGGTTCTTGATCTCGTGCGCCAGATTGCGGATCAGCTCCTTGTTGGCCTGCGCCTGCTCGCGCAGCCGCTCCTCGCGGTCCTGGCGCGCCTGCGCCTCCAGGGGCCACAGCTCTACGATCACGTCGCCGCTGTGCTCCACCACCGCCACGCTGGCGTGCACCGGCAAAGGCTCCTGCGGCGAGCGGCGCAGCACGGCTTCGAAGCGCAGCGCCGCGAAGTCGCGCCCGCGCGCGCCGGCCAACGCCGTCTGCAGGATGGTCGGATCGGTGAACAGGCCTGCGAAGTCCACGCCTTCCAGCGTGCGGCGCGACAGGCCCAGGGCGTTTTCCAGCGCAGCGTTGACGAAGAGGGCCGCCCCGCCGGGGTGCAGCACGGCAATCAGCGTGGAGACGAGGTCCAGCGCCTGGTAGCGGTCCGTTGGGGTGGGCTCTTGGATGATCGCGCCTTTGTGCCGCACGCGGGGACCGCGGCGTTTACTTGTTCAGGCGCGAGAGTTCGCGCTTGATGCCGGCCACATCGGCCTCGGCCCGGGCCACGCTGGCCTTGAGCTCGGCCGTGCGCTCGATGTAGCCCTGCGGGTTGCGCAGCTCCAGCGCCGTGCGCTGAGGCGAGCCGTCGTTGTACTCCTTGCGCAACTCGGCCAGGCGGGTTTCCGCCTTGCTCAGTTCAGACTCCAGGATGGCGCGCGCATCGGCGTCGCGCGCACGTTGGTCGGCCGCGCCCACGCGCGGAGCGTTCGCGGGCGAACTGCTGGCGCTGGCACCGGAAGCGCCGGCGCTGCCGCCCGAGGAGGCCGCCGCCGGTCGCGAACCCTGCAGCACCGTCACATTGCCACCTTCCACGAGCTTGCAGCCGCGCTCCTTGGCCTGCGTGGCGTTGTTGGTGTATTCGTTGCCGCAGCGGTAGATGCGGTCCTGCGCCCAGGCGGGCTGCAGCACGGCGGCGATAACGGTCAGGGCGAACAAAGTGCTTTTCATCGAATTCCTCACATGGCATGCGTCGGGCATGCGCGGTGCCGGTGAGTATCCCCCAATCATTCCAACCCGCCAATTGCGGCGGCCCAACGCTGCGGTTTTGGTGCGACGGGCTGCCGTGCTCCGTCCACCCGGCACGCAGCCCGCCCATAGAAAAAGGCGGCCGGAGCCGCCCTGTTGACAACAGCCGGGGGCCTAAGCCCCTGCCATCACAGCGAGTAGTACATGTCGTACTCGACGGGATGCACGGCCATGCGGAAGCGCGTGACTTCCTGCATCTTCAGCTCGATGTAGGCGTCGAGCATGGAGTCGGTGAACACGCCGCCCTTGGTCAGGAACGCGCGGTCCTTGTCCAGCGCTTCCAGCGCCTGGTCCAGGCTGTGGCACACGGTGGGCACCAGCTTGTCTTCCTCGGGCGGCAGGTGGTACAGGTCCTTGGTAGCGGCTTCGCCCGGGTGGATCTTGTTTTCCACGCCGTCCAGACCCGCCATCAGCAGGGCCGCAAAGCCCAGGTAGGGGTTCATCAGCGGATCGGGGAAGCGCGCTTCCACACGGCGGCCCTTCGGGTTGGCCACGAACGGGATGCGGATGGAGGCCGAGCGGTTCTTGGCCGAGTAAGCCAGCTTCACCGGCGCCTCGAAGTGCGGCACCAGACGCTTGTAGCTGTTGGTGCCCGGGTTCGTGATGGCGTTCAGTGCGCGAGCGTGCTTGATGATGCCGCCGATGTAGTACAGCGCGAAGTCCGACAGACCCGCATAGCCGTCGCCGGCGAACAGGTTCTTGCCGTCCTTCCAGACCGACTGGTGCACGTGCATGCCCGAGCCGTTGTCGCCGTGGTAGGGCTTGGGCATGAAGGTGGCGGTCTTGCCGTAGGCGTTGGCCACGTTGTGGATCACGTACTTCTGCAGCATGGTCCAGTCGGCACGCTCCACCAGCGTGCTGAACCGGGTGCCGATCTCGTTCTGGCCGGCACCGGCCACTTCGTGGTGGAACACCTCGACCGGAATGCCCAGGGATTCAAGGATCAGGGACATCTCGGCGCGCATGTCCTGCGTGCTGTCGACCGGGGGCACGGGGAAATAGCCGCCCTTGGTGGTAGGACGGTGGCCGCGGTTGCCCCCTTCGAGCTTGGCGCCGGTGTTCCAGGGGGCTTCGTACTCTTCGATCTCGTAGAAGGTGTGGTTGGGATCGGTGCTCCAGCGCACGCCGTCGAAGATGAAGAACTCGGGCTCCGGGCCGAAGTAGGCCGTGTCGCCCATGCCGGAGGCCTTCAGGTACGCCTCGGCACGCTTGGCGATGGAGCGCGGGTCGCGGTCGTAGGCCTTGCCGTCGGCCGGCTCCACCACGTCGCACGCCATGATCATGGTGGTTTCTTCGAAGAACGGGTCGATGTTGGCGGTGTTCGGATCGGGCATGAGCAGCATGTCCGACGCCTCGATCCCCTTCCAGCCGGCGACCGACGAGCCGTCGAACGCATGGCCCGAGGCGAACTTGTCTTCGTCGAAGTGCGAGATCGGCACGGTGACGTGCTGTTCCTTGCCGCGGGTATCCGTGAAGCGGAAGTCCACGAACTTGACTTCGTTTTCCTTCACCATCTTCATCACGTCTGCAACGGTCTTGGCCATCAGGGTTCTCCAGGGATAGAAGTGCTCATCAACAATGATGCGCACAGAAAAGCAGTTTGCGTGCCAGCGAATGGGGACACCCGTACGGGGCAAGCCGGGCGCAGAGCCCTGCGACGGCGCACCAAACGCGTGCAGGATTTTAAGTGGCCCGCCTTCTTACCATTTGCGCACCATTTCAGGGCCTATGGATGCACCTGTTTGGTGCAAACCTTCCTGCAGCGCCTGCCACGCGGCAGGCACCAAGGCAGCGGCCCCCTTGACGCCCAATTCCACATGGCGCCCGTGCACCGGATGGTCCACGCTCGGCAGGCTGAACACCTTGATCCCCGGATGTCCGGCCTCGACCCGCTCCATGAGCGGGGTCAGCGCGGCTTCCATCGCGCCGTAAAGCACGACGGAGCGCTCCATCTGCGGCTGCTGGTTGAACCACCGGGCACAGTAATGCTGGAGTGCCCAGTCCACCATAGGCCAGGCCATGACCGGGAACCCCGGCACGAAATGCACCATGCCGCCCCCAGGGCCGTCACACGAGAAGCCGGGGATCTTGTTGTAAGGGTTGGGAATGATGCGCGCGCCCTCAGGAAAAACGCCCATGTTCAGCCGATGCAGATTGTCGGCGCGGTCGGGGTCGAACGCCTCGCCCTGCTCCCGTGCCACATCCTGCATGCGCTCGGTGATCAGGCGCTTGGCCTCGGGGTGCAGGACCAGCGGGCGTTGCAATGCGGCCGCCGCGCACTGGCGCGTGTGGTCGTCGGGAGTGGCACCAATGCCGCCGCAACTGAACACGATGTCCGACGAGGCAAAGGCCCGCTGCAGCGCCGCCGTGATGCGCGGACGGTCGTCGCCTACGTAGTCCGCATAGGACAGCGCAAGCCCGCGTGCCGCAAGCAGTTCGATGACCTTGGCGAGGTGCTTGTCCGCCCGCTTGCCCGAGAGGATTTCATCGCCAACGATGATGAGGCCGAAAGCCGGTGTCATGGGTTGTCCTGCAGGTGAGACGAGGATGGCAAAGAAGACGCTGGCGTTGCGGGCGCGGCGGTTGCAGGCGTATCGCCCGGCGGCCGTTCGCCTCGCTGCTCGCGCAGCTGTTGCAGCGCGGCCAGACAGAAATGCGTGAACCACAGCGATGAGAAGGCGAACACCAGCGTATAGATCCAGATGGCGATCGGCACCAGGACGAGGAACGCCGCTGCGAACACCACGCCCGACGCCCAGACAATGCCGGGCGCGGCCCCTAGAAATCCGCTCAGCACGCCAATGCTCAGCAGGCTGAGCTGATGGCGCTTGAAAATCTCCTGCCGCTCCGGCTTGCTCGCGTGTTCGGCCAGTGCGTCAAAGGCCATGACCCGGTAGGTGAGCCATCCCCAGATGAGCGGAGGCAGGATCAACACCAGCGGCGGGACCAGCCACAGCGGCATGGACAGCACCAGCGCAATGAGCGCCGCGATGGTCGACCCCAGAGACCACAGCACGCTGGCGAGGAATGAACCGCCCCGCTTGCGCTGCAGTTGCGCAAAACGCCGCTGCGCCACCAAAGTCACGATGGCAGGGGCCATCAATACGGCCACCGCGAGCACGCAGACAATGACGATCAGCGGCGTGGCTCCCATGAGCACCAGCAGCGGCGCCAGCGCCACGGGCAGGTTATCCACGCCAAAGTTGTGCAGCCACCCCCACAGCAGGCCCAGCCAGGTGGAGCTTTCCAGCGCCGTCTGCGTCCAGGCCACGGCAGTCGTCCAGAACAGGTAGCCGCTGCCCAGCGCCACCACCGTGATCAGCACCAGCGGCAGCAGCGACAGCGCAATGACGCGCGGCATCAGGCAATAGCCCACTGCGCGCCAGAAGGAATCGATGAAAAGCCCCATGCGCGCGAGCATAGCGCGATCGGCTCTCTACGCCCGCCCCACCAGCCGCAGCAGGCCGCGCCACTGCTGCGCCCAGAACCCCTGCCCGTAATCACGCACGCGGCCGTCCGCGTCCGCCTCCACCTGGTCGCGCACGCCCGTGGGCTCGTAGCGGTGCTCGAAGTTGGCCGTACCGAACAACATGTCCCACCACGGCAACAACACGCCGAAGTTATTGCCCCCCAGCACTGCCGCATGCGGGTGCTGGTGGGTTCCCTGCCCAGGCGCAGCTTCAGGGCCCAGGCCCATGGCGTGGTGCATGCGGTGGAAACGCGGGCTGACCCACAGGCGCTCGCCCACCTGGCCGAACCACAGGTGCAGGTTGGCGTGGTGCAGGTTCTCGCTGAGCTGAGTGAGGGCCACGATGGCGACAAACTGCCCCGGCGCCACACCGATGCACTGCGCGACGAACACGATGATGGCATCGCGCAGCAGATCGTCCAGCAGATGGTTGCGGTTGTCGCTCCACATCGTCATCTGCCGCTGCGAATGGTGGAGCGCATGCAGCCTCCACCACCATTCAAAGCGGTGCTGGCCGCGGTGGATCCCATAGTCCACGAAGTCGAACACCAGCAGGTACAGCAGCAGGCTCACGACGGGCAAGTCGGAGACACCCGGCCAGAGCGCATCCAGCTGCAGGGTCTTCCAGCCATGGGCGCGCAGGGCGCCAAACAGTGCATTCCACAGAGGCTCCGTGGTGAAGAACAGTGCCAGGCGAAAAAGACCCAGGCGATGGATCAGCGTGTAAAGCATGTCCACGTGCACGGCACCACGGTCGCGCAACGGCTCCACCGGGCGCCAGCGCTCCAAAGGCCCGATCACCGTGACCATCACCCCCAGTTGCAGCAGTCCCACCAGCAGCCACCCGGTGGCGGCATAACCGTCCTCCAGCACATTGGCCTGGCCCAGCATGAAGAGCGCGGGCTGTACCAGCGTCTCGAACAGCCATTGCTGCGCGGTATCGAATAAATAGGTCAGCCCTGACATGAGTCACCGTGGCGTTGCGTGGGTGCGCGGCAGCATAGCCGGGCGTTGTGTCATTTTCTCTGCGCTTGTGCTCCGTACACAGGATGCTCGCGCAGCGTGCGAAAGCACAGGCCCCGCGCCTTCAGGCCTTTGACGAGAGGTTCCAGCACAGCGGGTGCCCATGGATCCTTGCGTGACCAGATGCCCAGATGCGCCAGCAGGATGTCGCCGTCACGAACGGTGCGCAACGCACGCTCCAGCAGGGCCGTATTGCTGTAGTGGTCGCTGGGCAGCTCGTCCCCGAGGAACCCTGCAGCACTCCATCCCACATGCGTATAACCGCAGGACTTGGCAGCCTCCAGCAGGCGCTGCGAGGTCTTGCCGCCCGGCGCGCGGAATAGCGGGAGCGGCTCCCGGCCCGTCAGGACACGCAACCTGCTCGCAGCGCCATCGATCTGTGCGCAGTATTGCGCCCCCGTCATCGTCAGGTCCTGACCTGCCTGAGGACCGGCCGATGGTCTGACCTTGAACCGCGGCTGCAGCGGCGTCCCCTGGTCGGCACGCCAGTACACATGGTGCAGCGTGTGCGATGCGAACTCGTGCCCTTCTGCAGCGCGCGCGCGCCACCAGGGCGCCCAGTAGCCATCCAGGCTGCTGCCGCCCGTCTGAGTCGGTTCGTCTGCGGCAAAGAAGGTCGCCTTGACCTGCTGGCGCTGCAGCACCTCGGCCACCAGATGCGCAACGCCCATGTGGCCAGTGTCAAAAGTCAGGTACACCGCGCCTTTGCAGTCATTTTGGCCTGTAGCGCTTGCTGGATAAGCGCAAGCAGCTATCAAAATTGAAGCAAAACAAATATGCCACGTCCGCCGTGCTCCGGGGGAGCGGCCGCGTGGCTCAGCGCCTGGCATGTCGGAGTGTCCAAACGCCGTGGGGAGACTTGCCCACTTGAACGGCCCGTGCCACCTTGCGCTCCACCGTGTCGATCACGAGCATCTTGCGCGCCCAGCGGGCGCTGACGTAGAGCCAGCGACCATCCGCCGAGACATCCATGCAGTCCGGCCCGCCGGGCGCCGGATAGCCATCCACCACGCGCAGCGCCTGCATGTCGATCTTGCTGATGGTATTGGCCACTCGGTTGCTCACGAACAGATGGCGACCGTCGCCCGCAGCGCGAAAGGCATGGGCGCCATCTCCCGTCTTGATGCGTTGCACGCTGCGCGGCTGCTCACCGACAATATCGAAGACCTCCACGCTATCGCTGCCGGTAAGGCCGACAAAAAGATGCTTGCCGTCGGGGCTGCCGTACACATCCGCCGGCATGGCACCTGTCTTTGTGCGCCACTTGATCTTTTGCGTCGATATATCGATGGCCACCAGCTCATCGCTGTCCTGCATGGTCGAATACACCGTGCGGCTGCCGGCATCGATCCACAGGTGGCTTGGCGTCTTGCCAGTGGACACGCGCTGCACGAGCGTGAGCTCCTTGCCGTCCCAACGGTAGAAGTCCACATGGTTGAGGCGGTTGGCCGCCGTGACCAACCATTTCATGTCGGGTGAAAACCGCAAGTGGTAAGGATCCACGATCCCCCGCACCGTACGCTGCACTTGCGCAGTGGCCGGGTCCACGAAGGTCAGGCTATCGCCGAGCGCGTTGGCAACAATCAGCGATTTCTCGTCAGGCGTGAGGTACAGGTGGTGCGGCTCCTTGCCAGTGGCAATACGGCCGATTTCGGTCCAGGTCGCGGGGTCGATGACGCTGATGTCCGCCTGCAGCGAATTGAGAACGAACACCGGTGGCTCACTCGCACCAGCGGACGTTCCCCACACCAGCCAAGCAGCCCACCACGCGCATGCCACGCGCCTCATCATCTGATTGACCACCCTGCTCCCCTTCCTACTGGGCACCCGCCTGCGAACATTCGGACATCACTCACAGAAGTGACTTGCAGACAACGGACGCGATGTGCGCGACGTTGACGCAACCGCCTATTGGATCGCGACGGGCGCAGACCACTTGTCTGTCTTTCGCTACCGCAGCAGGGCGAGGTCCTCTTCGCCGAGCCAACGCCACTCCCCCGGCTGCATATCCGCCGGCAATGCCAAACGGCCGATGTGCGACCGATGCAAGGCTTCCACCCGATTGCCTACCGCGGCAATCATGCGCTTCACTTGGTGGTACTTCCCTTCCGTCAGGGTCAGGTCAAGCACATGCGCGTCGACTAGCGCGCAGGCAGCCGACCGCACAGGGCGTGGGTCATCATCGAGCACCACACCTTCCAGCAAGCGGTCGACCTGTTCCTTGGTCACGGGATGCTTGGCAGTCACACGGTATACCTTTGGCACATGCTTTTTGGGCGAACTCATGCGGTGGATGAATTGCCCATCGTCACTGAGTAACAGCAAACCGGTGGTGTCCTGGTCCAAGCGCCCCACGGCCTGCACACCATCCACAGCACCCTTGCTGGGCCTCTGCCTAAGCGGAGCGGGCAACAACGTGTAGATGCTGGGATAGGCCGATGGCTTCTGCGAACACTCGGTTCCTGCAGGCTTATGGAGCATGACATAGGCCTTGGGTTGGTATGGCCAATCCACTCCTTGAACGCGCAACACCAAACTTTCGACATCAATATCCTGCGTCGCGTCTTGGCAGATCGTGGGCTCTCGGGTGCCTGTCGCATGAATGGCAACTCTGCCCTGCTGAATCAAGCCGGCGCAAATGCGGCGCGTGCCGAATCCTTGCGAATAGAGAATGTCCTGAAGCTGCATGAAATACGGCGTTATCGCTGCAAAGCAAAACGCCCTCCCACTGTTGTAGTGGGAGGGCGGTTTGGGCTGTAAGAGCCTGACGATGACCTACTTTCACACGGGAACCCGCACTATCATCGGCGCGAAGTCGTTTCACTGTCCTGTTCGGGATGGGAAGGAGTGGGACCAACTTGCTATGGTCATCAGGCATAAAGGGTTGCTGAGCAGTGAGGACTGCACAGCGAATTCATAGAGTCTGTGAATCAGCGTGGATTTGATTGCGTACTTGGCATAACAGTCTTGAACTGCGATTGGCAGTCAAAGTTATAGGGTCAAGCCGCACGGGCAATTAGTACTGGTTAGCTTAATGCATTGCTGCACTTCCACACCCAGCCTATCAACGTCGTGGTCTACAACGACCCTTCAGGGGGCTCAAGGCCCCGGCAGATCTCATCTTGAAACGAGTTTCCCGCTTAGATGCTTTCAGCGGTTATCTCTTCCACACTTAGCTACTCGGCAATGCCACTGGCGTGACAACCGATACACCAGAGGTGTGTCCACTCCGGTCCTCTCGTACTAGGAGCAGGCTTCCTCAAATCTGCAGCGCCCACGGAAGATAGGGACCAAACTGTCTCACGACGTTTTAAACCCAGCTCACGTACCTCTTTAAATGGCGAACAGCCATACCCTTGGGACCGACTACAGCCCCAGGATGAGATGAGCCGACATCGAGGTGCCAAACACCGCCGTCGATATGAACTCTTGGGCGGTATCAGCCTGTTATCCCCAGAGTACCTTTTATCCGTTGAGCGATGGCCCTTCCATACAGAACCACCGGATCACTATGTCCTGCTTTCGCATCTGCTCGACTTGTCAGTCTCGCAGTTAAGCACGCTTATGCCATTGCACTATCGTCACGATGTCCGACCGTAACTAGCGTACCTTCGAACTCCTCCGTTACGCTTTGGGAGGAGACCGCCCCAGTCAAACTGCCTACCATGCACTGTCCCCGATCCAGCTAATGGACCTAGGTTAGAACCTCAAACGCACCAGGGTGGTATTTCAACGTTGGCTCCATGAGATCTAGCGACCTCACTTCAAAGCCTCCCACCTATCCTACACAGATCCGTTCAAAGTCCAATACAAAGCTACAGTAAAGGTTCATGGGGTCTTTCCGTCTTTCCGCGGGGAGATTGCATCATCACAAACATTTCAACTTCGCTGAGTCTCAGGAGGAGACAGTGTGGCCATCGTTACGCCATTCGTGCAGGTCGGAACTTACCCGACAAGGAATTTCGCTACCTTAGGACCGTTATAGTTACGGCCGCCGTTTACTGGGACTTCAATCAAGAGCTTGCACCCCATCATTTAATCTTCCAGCACCGGGCAGGCGTCACACCCTATACGTCCACTTTCGTGTTTGCAGAGTGCTGTGTTTTTATTAAACAGTCGCAGCCACCGATTTTTTGCAACCGCTTTTGGCTCCCTTTGTACAAGTTCACCTACTTGCGGCATACCTTCTCCCGAAGTTACGGTATCAATTTGCCGAGTTCCTTCTCCTGAGTTCTCTCAAGCGCCTTAGAATACTCATCTCGCGCACCAGTGT